>NZ_CP152043.1:0-3730071 GCF_038630815.1 Bacillus sp. FSL K6-0994
ATGGAAAATATTTTGGATCTGTGGAATAAAGCACTTCAAAAAATAGAGACAAAATTGAGCAAACCCAGTTTTGAGACATGGATGAAATCGACAAAAGCCCATTCTCTTCAGGGAGATACGCTTACAATTACGGCACCTAATGAATTTGCTAGAGATTGGCTTGAGTCAAGATATCTTCACTTAATTGCTGATACCATCTATGAACTAACAGGTGAAGAGCTCAGCATTAAATTTATTATTCCTCAAAATCAGGACGAAGAGGAAGCCATGCCAAAGTCTCCTATCAAAAAAATGTCTAAAGAAGAGCCCGTTGACATTCCACAAAATATGCTGAATCCAAAATATACATTTGATACTTTTGTTATTGGTTCAGGCAACCGTTTTGCTCATGCCGCTTCACTTGCAGTCGCGGAAGCACCAGCAAAAGCATATAACCCGCTTTTTATTTATGGAGGCGTTGGTTTAGGAAAGACTCACTTGATGCATGCAATTGGTCATTACGTGATCGACCATAATCCATCGGCCAAAGTGGTCTATCTATCATCTGAAAAATTTACTAATGAATTTATCAACTCAATTCGAGATAACAAAGCTGTCGACTTCCGTAACCGCTATCGGAATGTAGATGTGCTTTTGATAGATGATATTCAATTTCTAGCAGGAAAAGAACAAACACAAGAAGAGTTTTTCCATACATTCAACACACTTCACGAAGAAAGTAAGCAAATCGTCATTTCTAGTGACCGGCCTCCGAAGGAAATTCCGACACTTGAAGACAGATTACGCTCTCGATTTGAATGGGGCTTAATTACAGACATTACCCCGCCAGATCTAGAAACGCGCATCGCAATTCTGCGCAAAAAAGCAAAGGCAGAAGGCTTGGACATTCCAAATGAAGTCATGCTGTACATTGCCAATCAAATCGACAGCAACATTCGTGAGCTGGAGGGTGCTTTGATTCGTGTTGTTGCTTATTCATCTTTAATTAATAAAGACATTAATGCAGATCTAGCAGCTGAGGCGCTAAAGGACATCATTCCTTCATCAAAGCCTAAGGTCATTACAATTAAAGATATTCAAAGAATTGTAGGGCAGCAATTTAATATTCGATTAGAGGATTTCAAAGCAAAGAAACGTACGAAGTCAGTTGCTTATCCAAGACAAATTGCCATGTACCTCTCTAGAGAAATGACCGATTCCTCTCTGCCTAAAATCGGAGAAGAATTTGGCGGTCGTGATCATACGACTGTCATTCATGCTCATGAGAAGATTTCGAAATTAATTGTTGAAGATGAACAGCTTCAGCAGCATGTCAAAGAGATCAAAGAACAATTAAAATAACCAAGCTGATATAATGAGTACGGGAAAATGTGAATAACTAGAGCATAGTCATACACAGTCTGTCCACATGTGGATAGGCTGTCTTTCCTTTCTTTTTCATGACTTATCCACATATTCACAAGCCCTACTATTACTTCTACGATTTTTATTAATAAAATATATATACATGTCATTAAGAAAATTTAGGAGGACCACTATGAAATTCACGATTCAAAAAGATCGTCTTGTCCAAAGTGTCCAAGATGTATTAAAGGCCGTATCCTCTAGAACAACGATTCCTATTTTGACAGGGATTAAAATTGTTGCGTCTGATGAAGGGGTTTCTCTAACAGGAAGCGATTCTGATATCTCAATTGAATCTTTCATTCCTCAAAGAGATGGAGATTTAGAGGTTATCACCATTGATCGTCCGGGAAGTATTGTGCTTCAAGCCCGCTTCTTTAGTGAAATTGTAAAGAAACTGCCTATGTCTACTGTCGAAATTGAAGTAGAACAAAATCACCTGACGATCATCCGCTCTGGTTCAGCGGAATTTAACCTAAACGGTTTAGATGCTGAAGAATATCCGCATCTTCCACAAATTGAAGAGCATCATGCATTTCAAATTCCGACAGATCTGCTTAAAAACTTAATTCGTCAAACTGTTTTTGCAGTGTCCACCTCAGAAACACGACCTATCTTGACAGGTGTAAACTGGAAGGTGGAAAAAGGTGAATTAATATGCACGGCGACGGATAGCCACCGTCTTGCTTTAAGAAAAGCGAAGCTAGATATTAACGAGGAAAGTTCGTATAATGTCGTGATTCCAGGGAAGAGTTTAACAGAGCTAAGTAAAATTCTTGATGATGGACAAGATCTTGTGAGCATCGTCATTACAGAAACCCAAGTTCTTTTTAAAGCACAAAATGTGCTGTTCTTCTCAAGGTTGCTGGATGGAAATTATCCAGATACAGCTCGTCTGATCCCGCAAGAAAGTAAAACGGATGTCGTGGTCAACACGAAAGAGTTCCTTCAAGCCATTGATCGTGCATCACTTTTGGCAAGAGAAGGACGTAATAATGTCGTGAAACTGTCAGCTGATCCTGAACAAAGCCTTGAAATCTCTTCTAATTCACCTGAGATCGGTAAAGTGGTGGAGACGGTTCAAGCAGATGACATTAAAGGGGAAGATCTTAAAATCTCCTTCAGTCCAAAATATATGCTGGATGCGTTAAAAGTATTAGAGGGAACAGATATTCATGTAAGCTTCACTGGTGCAATGAGACCGTTCCTGCTGCGTACGCCGAATGATGATTCTATCTTGCAATTGATTCTTCCGGTAAGAACGTATTAATTCAAACTAAAATGGCTGCTGTGTGAGTGCACAGCAGCTTTTCTTCTCGTTTTCCATGCTTTCTTTCATCCCAGTTGGCTTTCCCCCTTTCCTTCTTGTCTTGTTTTTTAGTACAATTAGATATTAGTGATATTGAAAGAGGTCGATACAATGCCTAATCTTATAACCATT
This sequence comes from Bacillus sp. FSL K6-0994, assembly GCF_038630815.1. Taxonomy (NCBI): domain Bacteria; kingdom Bacillati; phylum Bacillota; class Bacilli; order Caryophanales; family Bacillaceae; genus Bacillus; species Bacillus sp. FSL K6-0994. The sequence goes on from NZ_CP152043.1 coordinate 2,846, forward strand.
GAAACAGAAATGATTACATTAGGGCAGTTTTTGAAATTAGCCGAAGTCATCCAATCTGGCGGAATGGCGAAATGGTTTTTAAGTGAACATGAGGTGCTCATTAATCAAGAGCCAGATAATAGACGGGGACGCAAACTATACCCAGGAGATGTTGTCGAGATTGAAGGTTACGGCACATTTCAAGTTGTGAATTAGAAACGGGTGACAATACATGTACATTCAAAGTCTGGCGTTAACTTCATACCGAAACTATGAACACACCGAGCTTCAATTCGACAATAAGGTGAATGTTATGATCGGTGAGAATGCCCAAGGTAAAACGAACTTGATGGAAGCGATCTATGTATTGTCGATGGCAAAGTCTCATCGTACGTCAAATGATAAAGAACTTATCCGATGGGACCAAGACTATGCTAAAATAGAAGGTAGAGTCATTAAAAAAAATGGTCCACTCCCAATGCAGCTCGTGATCTCAAAAAAAGGGAAAAAGGGCAAGGTCAATCACATTGAACAACAGAAGCTCAGTCATTATGTTGGTGCATTAAACACCATCATGTTTGCGCCAGAGGACTTAAGTCTTGTGAAGGGCAGCCCGCAAATCCGCAGAAGATTCCTCGACATGGAGATTGGACAAGTTTCTGCTGTCTACTTGCATGATTTATCGCTCTATCAAAAAATCCTTTCTCAGCGGAATCATTACTTGAAACAATTGCAGACAAGAAAGCAATCGGATCAAGCGATGCTGGAGATTTTAACAGAGCAGTTGATTGATGCGGCAGCGAAAGTGGTCAAAAGACGACTGACTTTTACGAAACAGCTCGAAAAATGGGCGCAGCCGCTGCATTTTGGGATTTCTAGAGAGCTAGAAACACTCACGCTCCAATACCAGACGGCAATAGAGGTATCAGAAGCGTCAGACTTGTCGAAAATAAAGAATAGCTATGAAGAATCGTTTCAGAAACTAAGAGAGAGAGAAATAGACCGAGGGGTGACACTGTGGGGACCTCACAGAGATGACCTGCTTTTCTTTGTGAATGGCCGGGATGTTCAGACATATGGCTCTCAAGGGCAGCAAAGAACAACAGCTCTTTCACTAAAGCTGGCAGAAATTGATCTGATACATGAAGAAATCGGAGAATATCCTATTCTTCTACTTGATGATGTGTTATCTGAACTTGATGATTACAGACAGTCTCATTTGCTCCATACCATTCAGGGGCGAGTACAGACCTTCGTCACCACAACAAGTGTTGAAGGCATCGATCACGCCACCCTGAAAGAAGCGGAAATTTTCAGAGTAGCCAGTGGAAAAGTAATTGACTGATAAATGAGGTGTGAGTCTTGTATATTCATTTAGGTGATGATTGTGTTGTTTCTACACGAGAGATTGTCGCAATTGTTGATTACAAAATGAGGTCGTCTTCTGTTGTAGAAGAATTTCTACAAAAACAGGAGAAACATATCATTTCGTTATCACAAGGGACACCCAAATCCATTGTCGTCACAACTGAGTCTGTTTATTACTCTCCTCTTTCCTCAAGCACGCTCAAAAAACGTGCTTCGTTTGTGATTGAAATTGAAGTCTAAAAGCTCAATTCATATAAATATATCGTTTAAGAAAAGTGTAGGTGAATGTACGTGGCAATGGAACAGCAACATAATAGTTATGATGAAAATCAGATACAGGTGCTTGAAGGACTAGAAGCTGTTAGAAAACGTCCAGGAATGTACATTGGGTCAACCAATGCAAAAGGACTTCACCATCTTGTATGGGAAATTGTCGACAACAGTATTGATGAGGCATTAGCTGGTTATTGTACAGACATTACAGTGCAAATTGAAAAGGATAACAGCATTACAGTAAAAGATAATGGCCGCGGGATTCCTGTTGGAATTCATGAGAAAATGGGGCGTCCTGCCGTAGAGGTCATTATGACTGTTCTTCACGCTGGCGGTAAATTTGACGGCAGCGGTTATAAAGTATCTGGCGGTCTGCATGGTGTAGGGGCATCTGTTGTAAATGCATTATCTACTACCTTAGACGTGACCGTATACCGTGACGGAAAAATTCATTATCAGCAGTTCAAACGCGGTGTTCCAGTGGGAGATTTAGAGGTTATTGGTGAAACAGATGTAACCGGGACAACAACCCACTTTGTGCCAGATCCAGAAATTTTCACGGAAACCATTGAATTTGATTACGATACACTTGCTAACCGTGTTCGTGAGTTAGCTTTCTTAACAAAAGGTGTAAACATCATCATAGAAGACTTGCGTGAAGGCAAAGAGCGGAAAAATGAATACTGCTACGAAGGCGGTATTAAGAGCTATGTAGAACATTTAAACCGCTCAAAAGAAGTCGTTCATGAAGAACCTGTGTACATCGAAGGTGAGAAAGACGGAATTACGGTTGAAGTGGCATTACAATACAACGATTCCTATACAAGCAATATCTATTCCTTCGCCAACAACATCAACACGTATGAAGGCGGAACACACGAAGCTGGTTTTAAAACCGGTCTAACGCGTGTCATCAATGACTATGCTCGTAAAAATGGCGTATTCAAAGATGGGGATGCGAATTTAAGTGGTGAAGATGTGCGAGAAGGCTTAACAGCCATTATCTCCATCAAACATCCAGACCCTCAATTCGAAGGGCAAACGAAGACAAAGCTTGGGAACTCAGAAGCGAGAACCATCACAGACTCCCTTTTCTCAGAAGCACTTGAGAAATTCTTGCTTGAAAATCCTGATTCTGCGAAAAAAATTGTGGAAAAAGGACTGATGGCAGCTCGTGCAAGAATGGCTGCCAAAAAGGCTCGTGAGCTGACAAGACGTAAAAGTGCGCTGGAAGTCTCCAGCTTACCTGGGAAACTGGCGGACTGTTCTTCTAAAGATCCTTCCATCTCTGAGCTCTATATTGTAGAGGGGGATTCTGCGGGCGGATCTGCTAAGCAAGGCCGTGATCGTCACTTCCAAGCGATCTTACCGTTAAGAGGGAAGATCCTAAACGTAGAAAAAGCTCGTTTAGATAAAATTTTATCGAACAACGAGGTTCGTGCAATGATTACAGCGTTAGGAACTGGAATCGGAGAAGACTTCACTTTAGAGAAAGCACGCTATCACAAAGTTGTGATCATGACAGATGCCGATGTAGATGGAGCGCATATCCGAACGCTTCTCTTAACATTCTTCTATCGTTACATGCGTCAAATCATTGAAAACGGTTATGTGTATATTGCACAGCCGCCTTTATATAAAGTGCAGCAAGGAAAACGTGTGGAGTACGTGTATAACGATAAACAGCTGGATGAGCTGTTAAAATCACTACCTCAAACACCAAAGCCTGGACTTCAGCGTTATAAAGGTCTTGGAGAGATGAATGCTACTCAGCTTTGGGAAACAACAATGGACCCTGATGCGAGAACACTTCTTCAAGTCACACTTGAGGATGCGATCGATGCTGATGAGACATTTGAAATGCTGATGGGAGATAAAGTAGAGCCGAGACGGAACTTTATCGAAGAAAATGCACAATACGTGAAAAACCTTGATATTTAGATGGATCCCTCCTGAGAACAACCTTATTTCTTGTTTGGAATAAGGTTGTTTTTCAAGAAACAGGGGTGTGAAACGAATGTCCTGGTTTTCCGTGTTTTCGCTGATTTTCTAGTAAATTAATGTGTATAAAGCCGAGATTATTGATATAATGAAGAATAGTCTTGTGAAGATAAATACATATTTTACTCCCACATAATTTATTTCATGTGATACGTAAAGGGAGGTTCTTATAGTGAGTGAACAACATACACCAAATGTACGCGAAGTGAATATTAGTCAAGAAATGCGTACGTCCTTTTTAGATTATGCAATGAGTGTTATTGTTTCGCGTGCATTACCAGATGTGCGAGATGGATTGAAGCCCGTGCATCGAAGAATTTTGTATGCGATGAATGACCTAGGTATGACAAGTGATAAACCATTTAAGAAATCTGCACGTATCGTTGGAGAAGTTATCGGTAAGTACCACCCTCACGGTGACAGCGCTGTATACGAAGCGATGGTTCGTATGGCGCAAGACTTCAACTATCGAAATATGCTGGTTGAAGGACACGGAAACTTTGGTTCTGTCGATGGAGACAGTGCAGCAGCAATGCGTTATACTGAGGCGCGTCTATCTAAAATTTCAATGGAAATCCTTCGTGATATCACCAAGGATACGATTGATTATCAAGATAACTACGATGGCAGTGAAAGAGAACCAATCGTCATGCCTGCTCGTTTCCCGAACTTATTAGTCAACGGGGCAACAGGTATCGCTGTAGGGATGGCAACCAACATTCCGCCTCACCAGCTAGGTGAAGTGATTGATGGTGTACTGGCAATTAGTCAAAGTCCAGAAATGACAACACAGGAACTAATGGAGATCATTCCAGGACCAGACTTCCCAACTGCGGGACAAATCATTGGCCGAAGCGGAATCCGTAAGGCATATGAAACAGGCCGGGGCTCTATTACATTACGTGCGAAGTCTATCATCGAAGAAACATCCAGCGGTAAGCAGCGGATTGTCATCAATGAAATTCCGTATCAGGTCAACAAAGCCCGTTTGATCGAAAAAATCGCTGATCTTGTGCGCGATAAAAAGATCGATGGCATTACAGATCTGCGTGACGAGTCTGATCGTAATGGAATGCGGATTGTGATTGAACTGCGAAGAGACGCGAACGCCCACGTTCTATTAAACAATCTTTATAAACAAACGACACTCCAAACATCATTTGGAATCAACTTATTGGCACTTGTCGATGGACAGCCTAAAGTCTTGTCCCTCAAACAATGTCTTGAATATTATCTAGAGCATCAAAAAGTGATTATTCGCAGAAGAACAGCATATGAACTTCGTAAAGCTGAAGCAAGAGCTCATATTCTAGAAGGTTTAAGAATCGCTCTTGACCACTTAGATGAAGTCATTGCATTAATTAGAAGCTCTCAAACTGCTGAAATCGCGAGAAATGGCTTGATGGAGAACTATAGCTTGTCCGAAAAACAAGCACAGGCCATTCTTGATATGCGTCTTCAGCGCTTAACTGGTTTGGAAAGAGAAAAGATAGAAGAAGAATACAAAGGGCTTGTTGATTTGATTGCTGAGTTGAAAGCTATTTTAGCAGACAATGAAAAAGTTCTTGAAATCATTAGAGAAGAATTAACAGAAATCAAAGAACGTTTCAATGATACGCGCCGTACTGAAATTGTGACAGCAGGTATCGAAACAATTGAAGACGAAGATTTGATTCCTGTTGAGAACATCGTGATTACGCTGACTCATAATGGTTATATCAAGCGTCTGCCTGCATCAACATACCGCAGTCAAAAAAGAGGCGGTAAAGGTGTTCAGGGAATGGGAACCAATGAGGATGATTTCGTAGAACAGCTGATTTCAACATCTACCCATGATACGATCCTCTTCTTCTCTAATAAAGGGAAGGTTTATCGTGCGAAGGGATATGAGATTCCTGAATTCGGACGGACAGCGAAAGGGATTCCGATTATTAACCTGCTTGAAGTAGAAAAGGGAGAGTGGATTAATGCCATTATTCCGGTAAGCGAATTTGATGAAGATTCGTATCTCTTCTTTACAACAAGACACGGTGTATCAAAACGAACCTCATTGTCTCAGTTTGCCAACATTCGAAACAATGGACTTATCGCATTAAGTCTTCGTGACGAAGATGAACTGATGGCTGTCCGTTTAACCAATGGAGAAAAACAAATCATCATTGGTACGAAAAAAGGTATGCTGATTCGTTTCGACGAGACAGATGTTCGTGAAATGGGGCGTACGGCAGCTGGCGTGAAAGGAATTACGCTTTCTGAAGATGACATCGTCGTTGGGATGGAAATCCTTGAGCCAGATGCAAACGTATTGATTGTCACCGAAAAAGGATATGGTAAGTTAACACCTGAAAAAGAATACCGTGTTCAAAGTCGGGGCGGTAAAGGTCTTAAAACATGTAAAATCACTGACAACAATGGTCCGCTTGTCGCAGTGAAGGCGACGAATGCTGAAGCTGAAGAGGACTTGATGATTATTACAGGAAGCGGCGTGATCATTCGTATGGCCGTTTCAGACATTTCAACAACAGGTCGAGTCACTCAAGGTGTCCGCCTGATCCGTCTAGGTGATGATGAACATGTCGCTACAGTGGCATTAGTTGAACAATCACAAGAAGATGATGAAGAGAATAGTGAAGAAAACGTAGAAACTATAGAGTCAGATCAAGAGCAATCTGAGTAAAAATAAAGCCGGTTTTTCACCGGCTTTATTTTTTTCTAAAAAAACATGAGTTTTTTTGAAATTTATAATGCTTTTTTCATAGATATGTGTTAATCTTTCAAAGGAGCAAAAAGAGGCTCTATTTTTTATCTCTTTTACAGTGGAAACTTCTTAAAAAAATAAAATGTTTTTCAAGAAAAATGTTGACTGTTGATAGAGATATATGATATATTTAAGTGGTCGCTTTAAGAGAGTGGTAAACAAGTTCTTTGAAAACTAAACAAGACAAAACGTACCTGTTAATTCGAGTTTTTATAAAAAAATCCTATGAAACTTCATAGGTAGTCAGTCAAACTGGCGAAAAGCAAAACTTCGGTTTTGTACTTTTTCGGAGAGTTTGATCCTGGCTCAGGACGAACGCTGGCGGCGTGCCTAATACATGCAAGTCGAGCGGACAGAAGGGAGCTTGCTCCCGGATGTTAGCGGCGGACGGGTGAGTAACACGTGGGTAACCTGCCTGTAAGACTGGGATAACTCCGGGAAACCGGAGCTAATACCGGATAGTTCCTTGAACCGCATGGTTCAAGGATGAAAGACGGTTTCGGCTGTCACTTACAGATGGACCCGCGGCGCATTAGCTAGTTGGTGGGGTAATGGCTCACCAAGGCGACGATGCGTAGCCGACCTGAGAGGGTGATCGGCCACACTGGGACTGAGACACGGCCCAGACTCCTACGGGAGGCAGCAGTAGGGAATCTTCCGCAATGGACGAAAGTCTGACGGAGCAACGCCGCGTGAGTGATGAAGGTTTTCGGATCGTAAAGCTCTGTTGTTAGGGAAGAACAAGTGCGAGAGTAACTGCTCGCACCTTGACGGTACCTAACCAGAAAGCCACGGCTAACTACGTGCCAGCAGCCGCGGTAATACGTAGGTGGCAAGCGTTGTCCGGAATTATTGGGCGTAAAGGGCTCGCAGGCGGTTTCTTAAGTCTGATGTGAAAGCCCCCGGCTCAACCGGGGAGGGTCATTGGAAACTGGGAAACTTGAGTGCAGAAGAGGAGAGTGGAATTCCACGTGTAGCGGTGAAATGCGTAGAGATGTGGAGGAACACCAGTGGCGAAGGCGACTCTCTGGTCTGTAACTGACGCTGAGGAGCGAAAGCGTGGGGAGCGAACAGGATTAGATACCCTGGTAGTCCACGCCGTAAACGATGAGTGCTAAGTGTTAGGGGGTTTCCGCCCCTTAGTGCTGCAGCTAACGCATTAAGCACTCCGCCTGGGGAGTACGGTCGCAAGACTGAAACTCAAAGGAATTGACGGGGGCCCGCACAAGCGGTGGAGCATGTGGTTTAATTCGAAGCAACGCGAAGAACCTTACCAGGTCTTGACATCCTCTGACAACCCTAGAGATAGGGCTTTCCCTTCGGGGACAGAGTGACAGGTGGTGCATGGTTGTCGTCAGCTCGTGTCGTGAGATGTTGGGTTAAGTCCCGCAACGAGCGCAACCCTTGATCTTAGTTGCCAGCATTCAGTTGGGCACTCTAAGGTGACTGCCGGTGACAAACCGGAGGAAGGTGGGGATGACGTCAAATCATCATGCCCCTTATGACCTGGGCTACACACGTGCTACAATGGACAGAACAAAGGGCTGCAAGACCGCAAGGTTTAGCCAATCCCATAAATCTGTTCTCAGTTCGGATCGCAGTCTGCAACTCGACTGCGTGAAGCTGGAATCGCTAGTAATCGCGGATCAGCATGCCGCGGTGAATACGTTCCCGGGCCTTGTACACACCGCCCGTCACACCACGAGAGTTTGCAACACCCGAAGTCGGTGAGGTAACCTTTATGGAGCCAGCCGCCGAAGGTGGGGCAGATGATTGGGGTGAAGTCGTAACAAGGTAGCCGTATCGGAAGGTGCGGCTGGATCACCTCCTTTCTAAGGATATATGGAGCAGCGTACGTTTTCGTCTTGTTTAGTTTTGAAGGAACTTGCAAAAGATCCTACAACATCATATCTTCGATATGAAAGATGGGCCTGTAGCTCAGCTGGTTAGAGCGCACGCCTGATAAGCGTGAGGTCGGTGGTTCGAGTCCACTCAGGCCCACCATCTTCTATTAAATCGGGGCCTTAGCTCAGCTGGGAGAGCGCCTGCCTTGCACGCAGGAGGTCAGCGGTTCGATCCCGCTAGGCTCCACCAACGTGTTCTTTGAAAACTAGATAACAATAAGTAATACATTCACATTGAATGCAATGCAAAGTTCATCACACATAGTGATTCTTTCTAAAGTAAGAAATGGTTAAGTTAGAAAGGGCGCACGGTGGATGCCTTGGCACTAGGAGCCGATGAAGGACGGGACGAACACCGATATGCTTCGGGGAGCTGTAAGCAAGCTTTGATCCGGAGATTTCCGAATGGGGAAACCCACTGCTCGTAATGGAGTAGTATCCATACTTGAATACATAGAGTATGAGAAGGCATACCCGGGGAACTGAAACATCTAAGTACCCGGAGGAAGAGAAAGCAAATGCGATTCCCTGAGTAGCGGCGAGCGAAACGGGAACAGCCCAAACCAAGAGGCTTGCCTCTTGGGGTTGTAGGACACTCTATACGGAGTTACAAAGGAATGATATAAGCGAAGAGGTCTGGAAAGGCCCGCCAAAGAAGGTAACAGCCCTGTAACTGAAATGTCGTTCTCTCCAGAGTGGATCCTGAGTACGGCGGAACACGTGAAATTCCGTCGGAATCCGGGAGGACCATCTCCCAAGGCTAAATACTCCCTAGTGACCGATAGTGAACCAGTACCGTGAGGGAAAGGTGAAAAGCACCCCGGAAGGGGAGTGAAATAGATCCTGAAACCGTGTGCCTACAAGTAGTCAGAGCCCGTTAACGGGTGATGGCGTGCCTTTTGTAGAATGAACCGGCGAGTTACGATCCCGTGCAAGGTTAAGCAGAAGATGCGGAGCCGCAGCGAAAGCGAGTCTGAATAGGGCGCATGAGTACGTGGTCGTAGACCCGAAACCAGGTGATCTACCCATGTCCAGGGTGAAGTTCAGGTAACACTGAATGGAGGCCCGAACCCACGCACGTTGAAAAGTGCGGGGATGAGGTGTGGGTAGGGGTGAAATGCCAATCGAACCTGGAGATAGCTGGTTCTCTCCGAAATAGCTTTAGGGCTAGCCTCAAGGTAAGAGTCTCGGAGGTAGAGCACTGATTGGACTAGGGGCCCCTACCGGGTTACCGAATTCAGTCAAACTCCGAATGCCGATGACTTATCCTTGGGAGTCAGACTGCGAGTGATAAGATCCGTAGTCGAAAGGGAAACAGCCCAGACCGCCAGCTAAGGTCCCAAAGTATACGTTAAGTGGAAAAGGATGTGGAGTTGCTTAGACAACCAGGATGTTGGCTTAGAAGCAGCCACCATTTAAAGAGTGCGTAATAGCTCACTGGTCGAGTGACTCTGCGCCGAAAATGTACCGGGGCTAAACGTATCACCGAAGCTGCGGACTGTTCTTACGAACAGTGGTAGGAGAGCGTTCTAAGGGCTGTGAAGCCAGACCGGAAGGACTGGTGGAGCGCTTAGAAGTGAGAATGCCGGTATGAGTAGCGAAAGACGGGTGAGAATCCCGTCCACCGAATGCCTAAGGTTTCCTGAGGAAGGCTCGTCCGCTCAGGGTTAGTCGGGACCTAAGCCGAGGCCGAAAGGCGTAGGCGATGGACAACAGGTTGATATTCCTGTACCACCTCCTCACCATTTGAGCAATGGGGGGACGCAGGAGGATAGGGTAAGCGCGGTATTGGATATCCGCGTCCAAGCAGTTAGGCTGGGAAATAGGCAAATCCGTTTCCCGTAAAGGCTGAGCTGTGATGGCGAGCGAAATTTAGTAGCGAAGTTCCTGATTCCACACTGCCAAGAAAAGCCTCTAGCGAGGTGAGAGGTGCCCGTACCGCAAACCGACACAGGTAGGCGAGGAGAGAATCCTAAGGTGATCGAGAGAACTCTCGTTAAGGAACTCGGCAAAATGACCCCGTAACTTCGGGAGAAGGGGTGCTTCTTAGGGTGTTAAAGCCCCGAGAAGCCGCAGTGAATAGGCCCAGGCGACTGTTTAGCAAAAACACAGGTCTCTGCGAAGCCGTAAGGCGAAGTATAGGGGCTGACGCCTGCCCGGTGCTGGAAGGTTAAGAGGAGCGCTTAGCGTAAGCGAAGGTGCGAATTGAAGCCCCAGTAAACGGCGGCCGTAACTATAACGGTCCTAAGGTAGCGAAATTCCTTGTCGGGTAAGTTCCGACCCGCACGAAAGGCGCAACGATCTGGGCACTGTCTCAACGAGAGACTCGGTGAAATTATAGTACCTGTGAAGATGCAGGTTACCCGCGACAGGACGGAAAGACCCCGTGGAGCTTTACTGCAGCCTGATATTGAATGTTGGTACAGCTTGTACAGGATAGGTAGGAGCCTTGGAAACCGGAGCGCTAGCTTCGGTGGAGGCATCGGTGGGATACTACCCTGGCTGTATTGACCTTCTAACCCGCTGCCCTTATCGGGCAGGGAGACAGTGTCAGGTGGGCAGTTTGACTGGGGCGGTCGCCTCCTAAAATGTAACGGAGGCGCCCAAAGGTTCCCTCAGAATGGTTGGAAATCATTCGCAGAGTGTAAAGGCACAAGGGAGCTTGACTGCGAGACCTACAAGTCGAGCAGGGACGAAAGTCGGGCTTAGTGATCCGGTGGTTCCGCATGGAAGGGCCATCGCTCAACGGATAAAAGCTACCCCGGGGATAACAGGCTTATCTCCCCCAAGAGTCCACATCGACGGGGAGGTTTGGCACCTCGATGTCGGCTCATCGCATCCTGGGGCTGTAGTCGGTCCCAAGGGTTGGGCTGTTCGCCCATTAAAGCGGTACGCGAGCTGGGTTCAGAACGTCGTGAGACAGTTCGGTCCCTATCCGTCGCGGGCGCAGGAAATTTGAGAGGAGCTGTCCTTAGTACGAGAGGACCGGGATGGACGCACCGCTGGTGTACCAGTTGTTCTGCCAAGGGCATCGCTGGGTAGCTATGTGCGGACGGGATAAGTGCTGAAAGCATCTAAGCATGAAGCCCCCCTCAAGATGAGATTTCCCATTCCGCAAGGAAGTAAGATCCCTGAAAGATGATCAGGTTGATAGGTCTGAGGTGGAAGCGTGGTGACACGTGGAGCTGACAGATACTAATAGATCGAGGACTTAACCTATATTCTAATGTGAAGCATGAACATTGTTATCTAGTTTTGAGAGAACATTCTCTCCATCAGGTTTGGTGGCGATAGCGAAGAGGTCACACCCGTTCCCATACCGAACACGGAAGTTAAGCTCTTCAGCGCCGATGGTAGTTGGGGGTTTCCCCCTGTGAGAGTAGGACGCCGCCAAGCTTCTATTAGGATCAGTTCCAGTCGGAACTGGTCTTTTTTGTTTTTTCTTCTAACAGCATCATAATGTATGCTGGGAACTTCTCTTCTGCAATCTCCATGTAGCGTTCAATCATGACGTAATCATCGCTAATGTATTGAGACAGCAGCTCGTACCACCATTCTGTTTCGTAGCGGGCAATCATACTAAGGTTATACATCAATAAGTAATGGCTGATGATTTCAGGAATCCCTAGAAAAGCATCTCGTGTTGAGGGTATAAACCATTGATCCATTTCTAAATCATAATGAAGATGAGTAGCAAGTGCTGGGTTTTCTTCAAGAAATACATCAAACGTCAGTTTTTTAGCCTCTCTCTGTTTGAGTTTCCAGCTTGTATGAAACTCAAAGTATTCAATAAAGCGTTCAGCAGACATGTTATAAAGTAATGGAATATGATCTTGAATCATCATTCCATTAGCCTTTTCTACTTTAACTAAAGTCGAGGGCTGCTTTTGAAACTCAAGAATATGACTCATTTCAGGTATTTTAGACAGGAGATGGATCATCGTAAATCGTTCATCTTCAAGACCATTTAATTGAAATAGATGCTTTAACACATGCATACATAGCCCATTTCTTTGGATTTTCACCTCATCTTCACTAAAACGGTAATGCTGTTTCTTTCTCTTTCTCGATGTTACGCCATGAGCTAAAACAGAGGTTTGAGAAGGATAATGGGGATCCACTGTCAGCAAACATGCTTTTAGCAGCTGTGCCATTCCATAAAACAATAAAATGGGTTTAAGTTCTAGAGGCGCGATCGCTGCCTGTTCATAGAACGTATGGCCATGTTTTAAAAAGTAAATAAATCGTTCACAGTTTTTATAGGCTTGCTGGTTTGCATCTTGAATGTTCCGTTTCTCATATTGTTGAAATAGAAACTTTTGGGAGGTTTCGAGCGAGTAAAAACGTTTTAAATCCTTCCATCCTGAACTTTTCATCTTCTTCCTCAACTCTCTTTATATTTTCTAAAAATTGCAACTGTTTGTTGCTTCCTTGACATGCTGTTTGCTAGTTGATAATCTACATATAATATTTTGCCGAAAAGAGGGGGATTTACTAATGTGGGAAAGTAAATTTTCAAAAGAAGGTTTGACGTTTGACGATGTTTTGCTTGTTCCAGCAAAGTCTGAAGTACTTCCGCGTGATGTCGATTTATCAGTGGAGCTAACAAGCACATTAAAGCTAAACATTCCAATTATCAGTGCGGGAATGGACACAGTGACGGAATCACAAATGGCGATTGCAATGGCACGTCAAGGTGGTCTTGGTATTATTCATAAGAACATGTCCATTGAACAGCAAGCAGAACAGGTGGATAAAGTAAAACGTTCAGAGCGCGGCGTTATTACAAATCCATTCTTCTTAACACCAGAGCATCAAGTATTTGATGCAGAGCATTTGATGGGTAAATACCGTATTTCAGGTGTGCCGATTGTCAACAACGAACAAGACCAAAAGCTTGTTGGTATTATTACGAACCGTGACCTTCGTTTTATTTCGGATTATTCAATGAAGATTAGCGACGTGATGACAAAAGAGGAACTTGTGACAGCTTCTGTTGGTACAACATTAGAAGAAGCTGAAAAAATCCTACAGCAGTACAAGATTGAAAAATTACCTCTTTTAGATGACGAAGGAACGTTAAAAGGTCTTATCACAATCAAAGATATTGAAAAAGTGATTGAATTCCCTAACTCCTCTAAAGATGCACATGGCCGTTTAATTGTTGGTGCCGCTGTTGGTGTCACTGGCGATACAATGACACGTGTGAAAAAATTAGTCGAAGCCAATGTGGATGTCATTGTCATTGATACAGCACACGGTCATTCTCAAGGTGTTCTAAACACTGTATCGAAAATCCGTGAAACGTATCCTTCTCTTAACATCATTGCTGGTAATGTTGCAACAGCTGAAGCAACTAAAGCATTGTTTGAAGCAGGAGCAGATATTGTGAAAGTTGGTATCGGACCAGGATCTATTTGTACAACACGTGTTGTTGCAGGTGTCGGTGTACCACAAATCACAGCGATCTATGACTGTGCAACAGAAGCAAGAAAACATGGTAAAGCTATTATTGCAGATGGTGGAATTAAATATTCAGGTGATATCGTGAAAGCATTAGCATCTGGCGGACATGCTGTTATGCTGGGAAGCCTTCTAGCTGGTACATCTGAAAGCCCAGGAGAAACAGAAATTTTCCAAGGTAGACGTTTCAAAGTTTATCGTGGTATGGGTTCTGTCGCTGCAATGGAAAAAGGAAGTAAAGATCGTTACTTCCAAGAAGATAATAAAAAATTCGTTCCTGAAGGTATCGAAGGCCGTACACCATACAAAGGGCCAGTCGTTGATACAGTGTATCAACTAGTTGGCGGTATTCGTTCTGGTATGGGCTATTGTGGAACGCAAGATTTACGCACTCTTAGAGAAGAAGCACAATTCATTCGTATGACGGGTGCAGGACTTCGTGAGAGTCATCCACATGATGTACAAATTACAAAAGAATCACCAAACTACACAATTTCTTGATAAATTGTGACAATCAAATTACATTTGACAGGGTCTATGACTCTGTCTATTTTTTTTGTCTTTATTGTGATAAAATTTATACTGTTGTGTTGAGATAAGCCCTTGTGGATTACATATATATGAAAAACGTCGAAAAAAGATGAATACGGAGGTATGACGATTGAACAGCAAGATGATGAAACAGCTTATGGTCTCTATCCTTGCATTGGCATTGATTGTTACAGCATTTACACCAATGTCCAAAGCAAAAGCTGCTGAAGATCCATTCAGTGTGAATGCGAAAGCAGCGATCCTTATTGAAGCTTCTACAGGTAAAATTCTTTATAGTAAAAACGCAGATCAAAGACTGCCTATTGCAAGTATGGCAAAAATGATGACAGAGTATCTATTACTAGAGGCAATTGCTGAAGGAAAAGTGAAATGGGATCAAAAGTATACGCCAGATGATTATGTATACGAAATTTCTCAGGACCGCAGCTTATCCAATGTTCCTTTGAGAAAAGATGGTTCGTATACAGTAAAAGAACTTTATCAAGCAACGGCTATTTATTCGGCAAATGCAGCAGCGATTGGTTTAGCAGAAGTGATCGCTGGATCAGAATCGAAGTTTGTTGAAAAAATGAACGCAAAAGCAAAAGAACTTGGTTTAACAAACTACAAATTTGTGAATGCAACTGGTCTGGAAAATAAAGACTTACATGGCCAACAGCCAAAAGGTACAGGTCCTGATGAAGAAAGTGAAGTATCTGCAAAAGATATGGCTTTGCTTGCACAGCATCTCATCAAAGACCATCCAGAAATTCTTGAAACAGCAAGTATTGCGAAAACAAAGTTCAGAGAAGGCACTGACGATGAAATGGACATGCCTAACTGGAACTTCATGCTTAAAGGACTTGTGAAGGAATATAAAGGTGTAGACGGGCTGAAAACAGGATCTACAGATTCAGCCGGTTCTAGCTTCACAGGTACAGCAAAACAAGGTGACATGCGTGTCATCGCAGTTATCTTGAATGCAAAAGGTAATCTTCATACAGCACGTTTCGACGTGGCAAAAAAACTATTCGACTATGCGTTTAAAAACTTCACGATGAAAGAAATGTACAAAAAAGGTCAACAAATTAAAGGACATGAAAACATCGAAGTGGATAAAGGCAAAGATAAAGAAGTACCTGTTGTGACGAAAGAAGCATTTTCTGTGCCAGTAAAAAATGGTGACGAAAAGAGCTATAAAGCAAAAGTAAATATCGAGAAAAAGAAACTAGAAGCGCCTATTAAAAAAGGAACGAAGGTTGGCATGCTGACGACTTCTTATTCTGGTGATGAGAAGGACTACGGTTATTTAAATAAAGACCAATCAGGTGTTGAGCTTGTGACGAAAACAAGCGATGAAAAAGCAAACTGGTTCATCCTTGCAATGCGTGGTGTAGGTGGATTCTTCGCTGGCATTTGGGGCGGAATCGTTGACACAGTAAAAGGCTGGTTCTAATAAAAAACTGCTCTCTATACACGAGAGCAGTTTTTTTATCGTTAAAAGAAGAGCGATTGCTTCTGATTTTGAGGAGTGGACAAGGCTTGCTGAAAAATACCACATAACTTTTCCACGCCCTCGGCCAGTGCTTTTTCATTCACATAAGAAAAGCTGAGGCGGATATAATTCTGTTTCGGCTCTCCAGGATAGCAGACAGAGCCAGGTAGAAAAGTAATTTGCTGCTTACGGGCCTCATGTAACAGTGCTCGTGTATCGACCCAGGAAGGAAAGCTGAGCCATAAATTGAGACCGCCCTGTGGAATTTGCCACGTTACATCTTTCGGTGCGTGCTTCGTTAACACATCCATCATCAAATCGCGTCTCACCTTCAAGGCGGTTCTTAGCTTCTTCGTATGATCAATCATTTTCTTCGATGTCAGAAACGGCAATATAGCCTTTTGTGTGAGGAGAGGGCTGCCTAAGTCATTATTGGCCTTTGCAGCTAATAAGCGGTTAAATATTGAGCCTGATGCGGTGATAATCCCTATTCTGCATCCTGGAGCCAGTGTTTTACTTAATCCTCGTAAATAAATGACGTGTCCATCATGGTCCAAGCTTTTAATAGGTGCTGGCGGCTTCTTTTCAAAATAAAGCTCACGATAAGGGTCATCTTCTACAATGAGACAATCAATGCTTTGAGCCAGTAAGAGAAGCTGTTTTCTACGCTTCATCGACATACTGGCTCCTGTTGGACTGTGGAAAGTAGGAATCGTATAGATCAGCTTCGGTTTATATTTATCACAAATGCTTTGAAGCTGCTTCATGTTCATTCCTTCATGATCGACAGGGACGGTAATGATTCTTGCTCCTCTGCCCATAAAGACATCAATGGCCCCAGGATAGGTCGGTGCTTCCATGACAACCACATCATCCGGACCAATAAACGTACGTGCCACCAAATCAAGCCCTTGCTGAGAACCACTTGTTACAAGGATATTTTCAGGGGTAGACGGCACATCCAACTTTTCTAAAAAGGACTGAATGACTTGTCGCAGCTGAAGATCACCTTGTATTTCACCATACTTCGACATGATTTGAGGATGTCTGGCTAGCACATGCTGCATTTCTTTTTCTAAATACCGGTTTGGCAAAAGACCTGGATCGATCATAGAGGAAGAAAGGTTAATGGCTTCTTCGACATAGTGATACTGGGCGAATTGAGACCGTGGTAAATAATCTGGAATCGATAACTGCCAATCGAAAGAAGTAGATGATGGAACCGGGGTTTCTGCCTGCTCTTGCTGCTCATCCACAAAAGTTCCTTTACCTTGCACTGTCGTTAAATATCCATCGTCCTTTAATCGGGTATATGCCTTAGCTGCCGTGACAAGACTCACATTGAGCTGCTTAGCTAAATCACGGACAGTTGGCAGCTTTTCTCCTTGCTGAAGCAAACCCGATTGAATGTGATCGATGATTGAAAAGTAAATTTGATTTGAAAGAGATGTATCAGAGTGTCGATGGATATCAATATGCATGAAATTCCTCCATAGAATGCAAAATTGTTATACATGAATTTTAATTGTTATAGTTGCATTATAGCATGTAAATCACACTTGAAAGAGAAAATGACATGTTTTTAGCTAAAAATCCTTTATATACAAGGGTTTATTCTTTTTTATCCGCTGGTTGAATTGTTATACTATTCTCTTTATTGTTATACTTCCTCGCTTGTATGATAAAGATGTTGAATGAATCGAATAGACAAATGGGAGGAAACTATTGTGAGCAATAAGGGAACTGAACGAGTGAAACGTGGAATGGCAGAAATGCAAAAGGGCGGCGTCATTATGGATGTCGTCAATGCGGAGCAGGCAAAAATTGCAGAAGAAGCAGGTGCGGTGGCAGTCATGGCACTAGAACGAGTACCAGCTGATATCCGTGCAGCAGGCGGTGTTGCCCGTATGGCAGACCCAAGAATCGTAGAGGAAGTACAAAATGCAGTAACGATTCCAGTCATGGCAAAAGCACGTATCGGCCACATCGTCGAGGCTCGTGTTCTTGAAGCACTTGGTGTTGATTATATCGATGAGAGTGAAGTGCTGACGCCCGCAGATGAGGAATTCCATTTAAATAAAAATGAATACACAGTACCTTTTGTCTGTGGATGCCGCGATTTAGGTGAGGCAACCCGCCGTATCGCAGAAGGCGCTTCTATGCTTCGTACAAAAGGAGAACCTGGGACAGGCAACATCGTAGAAGCTGTGCGTCATATGAGAAAGGTCAATGCTCAGATTCGTAAAGTATCGGCTATGAGTGAAGATGAACTGATGACAGAAGCCAAGAATCTTGGCGCGCCTTATGAATTATTGCTGCAAATCAAAAGAGATGGCAAGCTGCCAGTTGTGAACTTTGCAGCAGGAGGCGTTGCGACACCAGCAGATGCTGCATTAATGATGCAGCTTGGAGCAGACGGTGTATTTGTCGGATCTGGTATTTTCAAATCAGACAATCCCGCTAAATTTGCAAAAGCGATTGTTGAAGCAACGACTCATTACACTGATTACCGTCTCATTGCAGAACTTTCAAAAGAGCTTGGAACAGCTATGAAAGGAATTGAAATTTCAAATCTACTACCAGAAGAACGTATGCAAGAGCGTGGCTGGTAATTAAGGGAGCGCAAACGAACATGCTGACAATTGGTGTACTTGGGCTTCAAGGAGCGGTGAGAGAGCATATTCAATCGATTGAAGCCTGCGGCGCAGAAGGAAAGATCATCAAACGTGTAGAAGAGCTAGAATCCGTTGACGGTTTGATTATCCCTGGTGGAGAAAGTACGACGATGAGGAGACTTATGGATACGTATCAATTCATTGAACCGATCAAAGCGTTCGCTGCTAAAGGGAAACCGATTTTCGGGACATGTGCCGGTTTGATTATGCTGGCTAAGCATATCGAAGATCGAGAAGATGCTCATCTTGGCCTGTTAAATGTATCTGTTGCACGGAACTCTTTTGGCAGACAGGTAGACAGTTTTGAAGCAGATTTAAAAGTAAAAGGACTGGATGCGCCGTTTACAGGGGTATTCATCCGTGCGCCTCATATCATCAGCGCAGATAATGACGTAGAAATCATGGCTGAATATGATGGCAGGATTGTGATGGCGAAAGAAAACAATATCTTAGGCTGCTCTTTTCATCCAGAGCTGACAGACGATCACCGGTTAACACAGCTGTTTGTAGACATGGTGAAGTCCTACAAAACGAAGCTTGCTGTATAAAACGGTTGAAAAGAGATAAAACTTATAGTACATTAAAATCACAATCAAAGATCGAAAAAGCGTTGACGGGAAATAGTAAGAAGCCCCTCTTTCTCAGAGAGCCGATGGTTGGTGAGAATCGGTGAAAGATGCATTCTGAATCCATCCTTGAGCGAAATGCTGAAACACGAGAAGTAAGCATTTACGGTGATACCGTTACAGAGGAAAGAGGAAAGCGTGCTTCTGCATGTTTTCAATCAGGGTGGCAACGCGAGAGCTCTCGTCCCTTTCATGGGATGAGGGCTCTTTTTATTTTTCGATAAAAAAAGGAGTGTTACACATGCTTGATATTAAACAACTGCGCACGGACTTTGATCAAATCAAAGAAAAATTAGCACACCGAGGCGAAGATTTAGCGGATTTTGATAAGTTTGGTGAGCTAGATCAAAAAAGAAGAGAATTAATCGGGAAAACAGAAGAATTAAAGAGCCGAAGAAATGAAGTATCACAGCAAGTGGCCGTTCTAAAAAGAGAAAAGAAAGACGCCGATCACATTATTCAAGAAATGCGTGAGGTAGGAGATGAGATCAAGAAGCTGGATGATGAGCTAAGAACAGTAGAAGAAAGCCTGCAGCACATCCTGTTCTCAATTCCAAATATCCCTCATGACTCTGTACCAGTTGGTGAAACAGAAGACGACAACGTGGAAGTGAGAAAATGGGGCGAACAGCCAGCCTTCTCATTTGAGCCAAAACCACATTGGGACGTAGCTGATGAGCTAAAAATCCTTGATTTTGAACGTGCAGGAAAAGTGACAGGAAGCCGTTTCGTTTTTTATAAAGGGCTTGGTGCCCGCTTAGAGCGCGCATTGTATAACTTTATGCTCGATTTACATGTGGATGAGTTTGGTTTTACTGAAGTGCTTCCACCTTATATGGTCAACAGAGCAAGCATGACAGGAACTGGTCAGCTTCCAAAATTCGAAGAGGATGCCTTTAAAATACGTGAAGAAGATTACTTCCTCATTCCAACAGCTGAAGTGCCAATTACGAACATGCATCGTGACGAAATTCTCGAAGGTGAACAGCTGCCAATCAACTATGCAGCATTCAGTGCTTGCTTTAGATCAGAAGCTGGATCTGCTGGAAGAGATACACGTGGACTCATCCGTCAGCATCAATTTAACAAGGTAGAGCTTGTGAAATTTGTCAGACCAGAAGATTCTTATGAAGAATTAGAGAAACTAACAAATCAAGCAGAAAAAGTTCTTCAGCTATTGAACCTGCCATACCGTGTCATGAGCATGTGTACGGGAGATTTAGGATTCACAGCTGCGAAGAAATACGATATCGAAGTGTGGATTCCGAGCCAGAATACGTACCGTGAAATTTCTTCTTGCAGTAACTTCGAAGCATTCCAGGCAAGACGTGCAAACATTCGTTTCCGTCCAGAACCTAAAGCGAAGCCAGAACATGTCCACACATTAAATGGATCTGGATTAGCGGTAGGAAGAACCGTAGCGGCTATTTTAGAAAACTATCAACAAGAGGACGGCACAGTGATCATTCCTGAAGTACTGCGTCCTTATATGGGAAATAAAGAAGTGATGAAATAAGATGCCGTCAAGGCATCTTTTTCTTTTTACCAAAAGTCCTACAGTTTTCCTGAATTTAGCCGATAAAAAAATTAAAAGCTTCTAGGAAAGAAGGAATAACCTTGAATAGGCTTGACTATTATGTTGAAATGGCTCATTTACTTAGAAAGGTACTAGATGAAAGTATTCTTTTCGGCATCACAGATACAGAGAAGATACTTTGTTATTACCCGTCTAACACAATAGATTTTGGTATGAAAGTTGGAGACCCATTGAACCCAGAAGACCAAAATGTGGCGACGACATTAAGAGGACAAGAATATGACGGTCATTTACCAGAGCATTTATATGGTTATGAAATTGCTGTAAAAGGTTACCCGATTTTTGATGAAGATAGAAAAGTAATTGGCTCTTTTTTAGTGGCATTTTCACATCATCGTGAAAAGAAATTAAGCGGTTATATGGAGCAAATCAATAAAGTAGCGAAAGAACTCCAAGGTGGAATTGAGCAAATTGCTGCACATTCTCAAGAGCTGGCTGCCACAAGTTTAGAAATAAGCGAACAGGCAGGAAGAGCGGAAGAGAAATCTGCGAATATTGAAGAAGTCGTCAAAACCATTGGCGGGATCGCTAGACAAACAAATCTGCTCGGTTTAAACGCTGCAATTGAAGCCGCAAGAGCAGGCGAGAACGGAAAAGGGTTTGCTGTCGTTGCTGATGAAGTTCGCAAATTATCAGATGGCTCGAAGGAAGCGGCTGAAACCATAAATACATTTTTAAAAGAAATCCAAGACAGCATTGGCACTTTGTCTGAAAACATCTCACAAATCAGCAGTTCAACAAATGAACAAGCCAAACAAGTGACAGACTTTACGAAGATTATCGAGTCATTAAATGAGTTTAAAGTAGAGATGAATCAGTTTATTGAAGAAATTAGACAGGATACGAAATAGATCAAGAGCAGCCGTCAATGGCTGCTTCAGCGTGTAGACAAACCCTCGCATTCGTTGTCAGGTCTGCGCTTCGGTGCTCACGAATGTCAAATTCGCTCCGCTCCGGTGCTCGCCCTTCCTAGACTGCAAAGGTTTTCTATCACGCTGAAAAGAAGACAAAGGGCTAAAATCAAAATCATTTTAGCCCTTTGTCAACAATCTGGAGCAGCCATCAATGGCTGCTTTTTTATAGGCAAATATCATGTCGAAATCACATATTGAAATTTTTTTCGAAAAGATGTTGACTTCAAATAAAATGATATGGTATATTAATTCTTGTCGATACGGAGGAATACCCAAGTCCGGCTGAAGGGATCGGTCTTGAAAACCGACAGGGGTGTCAAAGCCCGCGGGGGTTCGAATCCCTCTTCCTCCGCCATATTGATTTTTTACCTTAGTTGAATTGAACGCAAGCATAAAAATTGGAAATTGTCAAACCGCTGCATTTCGCGAATGCAGCGGTTTTTTTTATTTTGTTTTAGAGCGATTTTTTTGAATAACAGAAGCTATTTCATGAAGAATGGGATCAAGTGAGCTTTCATCATGAAGTAAGTCGTAATCTTCAATATTAATTTTAATCACTGGGCATAAATCAAATTGTTCGATCCATTCCGTGTATCGAGTGTACATTTCTTCCCAATAAGCCCGGTCAGTTTGAGTTTCCATCTCTCTGCCGCGTTCCTCAATACGATGTAAAATATGATCTAAATCCCCGTGTAGATAGATGAGGACATCAGGGTGAGGGAAGTAAGGTGTCATCACCATCGCCTCAAATAGGCTTGTATACGTTTCATAATCAACCTCAGACATCGTACCTTTGTCCGCATGCATTTTTGCAAAAATGCCAGTATCCTCATAAATGGAACGATCTTGTACATATCCTCCGCCAGATTCAAAAATCCGCTTTTGCTCCTTAAAACGCTCAGCTAAGAAATAGACCTGTAAGTGGAAGCTCCATCTTTGGAAATCTGAATAAAAAGGCTCTAAATATGGGTTATCATCTACTTTTTCAAGAGAGGTTTGAAACCCTAGCTTGTCCGCTATTGTTTTGGTCATAGTTGATTTGCCGACACCAACAGTCCCGGCAATTGTGATGACTGCGTCCTTTGGTATTTCGATATTGTTCATAGCACTTGCTCCTTTATGTTCTGTACAATTTGCTGGTAATCTTGCTGTGAGGAAACGAAGTCTGTATGATCTCCTTCAATTGTAATGATAGGAAGCCCTGGCTCAGTCTGTTTTAAATGTTCAATAGCCAGCTCGTAATCTTCAATGAGTGTTTTTAAATAAGCTGGGTCAATGTCTTCTTCAAAAGAGCGTCCTCTCATCTGTATTCTTTCAAGTAAGGTGGGAAGGCTGGCTTTTATATAGATCATGGCATTTGGTTTAGGAAGATCGTCTGTTAGCAGGTGATAGATCTTTCTGTATTTATCCATGTGCTTTTTTGATAATGTTCTTTCTGCAAATATCATATTTTTATAGACGTGATAATCAGTGACAACTGGCTGCTGTTTATTCACATAGTTTTCTTCAATTGATTCTAACTGTTTGAACCGATTGCATAAAAAGAACATCTCAAGCTGAAAGCTCCATTGTTCCATATCTTCATAAAATTTATCTAAGAATGGATTTTCTTCTACAATCTCTTTTACTAAAGGAAATTGAAATTCCTTCGCAAGCATTGTAGCCAAAGTTGTTTTTCCGGCTCCAATCGGGCCTTCCACTGCAATAAAAGGGGCAGGATACATAGGCGTTCTCCTCTATCTATAAAGTTAAAGTTGTCAAACCAATGTATATTGTACCATACCCCTTCTAATAGATAGAGTGAATGGATTACGATGTCGTTCTTTTTTCAATATTAAATTGATCTAATAATAAGAGCCAATTTTGTGGGAAAGATAGACCTAATTTCCAATAAGCAATGCCGTTCAAATTTAGCTCTTTGATGAGGTTGAACTTTGCTTGAATTGATCTAGCGTCTTCGAACCAGACCTCATGCTCTTTGTTGTTGGCATCTGTATAACGAAAATGGGGTGCTTGTGCTGTTTCGTCGTATAAGATAGAGACATTGTGCTCTCTAGCAAGTGCAATTGCTTGTTGAGGACTGACGGCTTTGGCTATGGGACCGCCCTGGACGAAAGGAAGTGTCCAATCATAGCCGTATAAATTCTGCCCCATTACAATTTTATTGGCAGGTATGACAGTTAGTGTATATTCAATGACTTGGCGGACAGGTCCAATTGGAGAGACAGCTTGTGGAGGGCCGCCGCTGTACCCCCATTCATAGGTCATCAATACAACGTGATCGACGATCTTACCGATCGCTTCATAGTCATGGGCTTCATACCATTTGCCCTTTTGCTGACTACTTGTTTTTGGTGCAAGTGCAACAGATATTGTCCATCCTTCTTGATGGAAACGGGCTGTTGCTTCTCTTAAAAATTGAATATAAGCGTCTTTATCAGCAGGGCGTAAATATTCAAAATCAAAATGGATTTCCTTGAATTGATACTTTTTGGCAACACGAACAATTTCATTTAAAAATGCCGTTTTGACAGATTGGTTAGTTAAAAGAATACGCCCAAGTTCATCACTGAATTTTTCATTCTCTAGATTTGTCACCACCATGGTTAATACAGTTCTGTTCTGAGCGGCAATCTGGGGTAGTTGGTCTAACGGTGGTTCTCGCAGTGTCCCATCTCTTTGTGCTTGAAAACTAAAGACGTCTAAATGGGTTAAGTATGGGGAGGCCTCTCTAGCTGCCTGCTTTAAGTTTTCACTGACTTGATTTCCCCGTGGTTCAATATAAGCATTGGAATTAATGTTCCTTTTCGGTCTTTGTGGAATATAGAGCAAGAAACGAACAGGCAGTATCGCTTCAGGCCGAATTCTGTTCACGCGTGCCAATTCTTCCACTGAGATTTGAAACCGTCTACCAATTTGATATAGTGTGTCATTTTGTTTGACCTCATAAAATTGACCTCTAATTGGAATGACAATTGTTTGTCCAATGACGAGTTGATTTGGTGTTTCGATTTCGTTAGTACGGATGATTTCATTGACTGTCGTTTTAAAACGCATAGCAATGTCGTTTAAAGTATCTCCTCTTTTGACAACATAAATTTGAATAGTCAACGCCCCCTTTGTTATTGCTAACAATTTATGAGGGTTATGGCTAAATCATGTTTGATTTTCATTCGTGATTTCCTTAGCGGTAGTGATTTTGGCTAGAAGAACGTTCTCCATCATTGTTAAAGCGTAGTCGTTATCTCTGTCGTCGTTTGAAGCGATACAATCTTTAGGTACAATTAGATTGTATTCTCGCATGTATGCGTCATTTGCAGTGAACAAAACGCAAATGTTTCCGGCAATTCCAGTTAGAATAATGTCCTCAACACCTAATTCATTTAAGAGTGTCTCTAGTGCAGTACCGTAGAAGGCAGAATGCTTAGGTTTAATTAAGAAGTAATTATCTTTAGATGGTGTCATTTTCTCTAAAATAGGAGCGCTTCTTTCGTTTTTGCATGTTTCCAGAACAGCTTGGATATCAGCCTTCCAAAGTCCGTAGTGATCGTTGATATAAATGATTGGCCAATTTTCCTTGAAAGCATGTTGTTTAAGAGCTAAAATTTTATTGGTCATTTGCTCTGTTTTTTCTGCAAGCACATGTCCCATTTCAAAATCAAAATCATTAATCATGTCGATAATAAGCAGCGCCTTTTGGTGCTTTGACAAAATAAGACCCCCTTTAAAAGATTGTGATAATATGTTAACCTCAATTTCCTTTTAAAAAACATGAAAAGAGAGCCGTGCTATGACGAAAGATGAACAGTTTATGCAAGAAGCCATTTCTGAAGCCTTAAAAGCAGAACAAATAGGGGAAGTGCCGATTGGTGCGATCATTGTTGTTGATGATCAAATTGTGAGCCGGGCTCATAATTTAAGGGAAAGTGAGCAGCGTTCGATTGCACATGCAGAATTACTTGCTATTGATGAAGCATGTAAAGCGACAGGGAGCTGGCGTTTAGAAGATGCTGTGCTTTACGTTACGCTTGAGCCATGCCCAATGTGTGCGGGTGCTATTGTTCTCTCTAGAGTGAAAAAGGTCGTTTTTGGTGCATACGATCCAAAAGGTGGATGCGCAGGTACTTTAATGAATCTACTGGATGATGAACGGTTCAATCATCAGTCTGAGGTCATCGGTGGTGTACTTGAAAATGAGTGTGGTGAGCTGTTAAGTCAGTTCTTCCGAAATCTCCGTCAGCGAAAGAAACAAGCCAAAAGTAAATGAATGGATGCCGTTTGCAATTTGAGCTATAAGAAGGTATACTTATTTCTGCGTCACTAACAATTTAATATTCATTTTGCCGTGCTAAGCGGGGAGGTAGCGGTGCCCTGTACTCGCAATCCGCTCTAGCGAGGCCGAATCCCTTCTCGAGGTTCGTTTACTTCAAGGTCTGCCTTAAATAAGTGGTGTTGACGTCTGGGTCCTGCGCAATGGGAATTCATGAACCATGTCAGGTCCGGAAGGAAGCAGCATTAAGTGAAACCTCTCATGTGCCGCAGGGTTGCCTGGGCCGAGCTAACTGTTTAAGTAACGCTTGGGGTAGCGAATCGACAGAAGGTGCACGGTAAATCAATATTAAATGTAACTCATCTAGTTTAACTAGGTGAGTTTTTTGTTGCTGTTCAAAGAATAGCTGAATTGCTTTGGTTATACAAATAGATAAAAAGTCTTTTTGGTTCCATTTGTTTGTTTCACTAATCGCAATAAGAACTGGTGTTCTTTTTGGGGTTTCGGGTCTTTTTACAAAGCTAGAAAATACGTTTTTAATGCATGGAAAGTAGAAAATCTATAGTTGAAATCATCTTTTTGGCATATTAGAAAATAAAGGTGTGCTTTTGAATTGATCGGTGCATCATGTATAATGAAAAAGATGATAAATGGAGGAGGGCGTATTTGTGAGTTATCAAGCTTTATATCGAGTGTTCAGACCTCAAGTTTTTGAGGATGTTGTTGGACAAGAACACATCACAAAAACGTTGCAAAATGCCCTTTTGCAGAAAAAGTTTTCTCATGCTTACTTATTTTCAGGTCCTAGAGGAACAGGTAAAACAAGTGCTGCCAAAATCTTTGCTAAGGCAGTGAACTGTGAAAAGTCACCTGTTAGTGAGCCGTGTAATGCATGTGATGCCTGTAAAGGGATTACAAACGGTTCAATTTCAGATGTGATTGAAATAGATGCTGCCTCGAATAACGGGGTAGATGAAATCCGTGATATACGTGATAAAGTGAAATTTGCTCCTTCGGCGGTTACGTATAAGGTTTATATTATAGATGAAGTACATATGCTCTCTATCGGTGCATTTAATGCCCTCCTTAAAACGCTGGAAGAACCGCCTGCTCATTGTATCTTTATTTTGGCTACCACAGAGCCCCATAAGATTCCTCTTACCATCATATCTCGTTGTCAGCGATTTGATTTCAAACGAATCACGACTAAAGATATTGTTGGAAGAATGGAGAAAATTGTAGATGCAGAAGGCCTTAACGTACAGGAGGGTTCGCTCGAGATTATTGCTAGTGCAGCTGATGGCGGTATGCGTGATGCACTAAGTCTCTTGGATCAAGCGATTTCATTTAGTGGTGAACAATTGACAATTGATGATGCGCTGCTCATTACAGGTGCTGTATCTCAGCATTTCATTAGTCAGCTTGCTGAAGCAATTTTTGATCAAAATATTGCGACAGCGTTAGATACATTAAATGGGTTGCTCCAGCAGGGGAAAGATGCTGCTAAATTAATAGAGGATATGATTTTTTACTTTAGAGATATGCTGCTTTATAAAACGGCACCAGATCTCGAGGGGGTCCTTGAAAAGGTAAAGGTCGACGAAAGTTTCGTGGCGCTGTCAGATCGTGTGACACCTCAATTTCTGTATGAAACCATTGAAGTCCTGAATAAAAGCCACCAAGAAATGAAATGGACAAATCATCCAAGGATTTTCTTTGAGGTAGCTGTTGTAAAGCTGTGTCAGTCAACAGCAGGATTGACACAAGGTCATGCTGACGCTGATTTAACGGCGCTAACAGATAAAATAAACAGGCTGGAACAGGAACTATCAAGGCTAAGAGCCGAAGGTGTACCAATGTCTCCATCTCATAGTCCTCAAGAAAAAAGGGAAGCGCCTCGACCACAAACAAGTAACAAAAATGGCTATCGTGCTCCTGTCGGCCGAATTCATGAGATTCTAAAAGAAGCGAAACGGCCTGAGTTAGAAAAAATTAAAGGCAAATGGGGAGAGCTCCTTGCCCAGTTGAAACAGCAGAATAAGGTGTCTCACGCTGCGTTATTAACGGACAGTGAGCCAGTTGCGGCTGCTTCGCATGCCTTTGTTTTAAAATTCAAATTTGAAATACATTGTAAAATGGTTGCTGAAGATAAAAGTGGTGTTCGGACCAATCTTGAACAACTGCTAGAGTCTATGTTAGGAAAAAGAGTGGAATTAGTTGGCGTTCCTGACGCTCAATGGGGTAAAATAAGAGAAGAATTTTTAAGAGATCATCAGCCGGATGAACAAGCAGATGGTCAGGAAACTTCTTCTGAAGAGGATCCATTGATTGCGGAAGCAAAGAAATTAGTAGGAACCGATTTAATTGAAATTAAAGATTAATAAAAATGAAAGAGAGTGGTGTTCATATGCGCGGTGGAATGGGAAATATGCAAAAAATGATGAAACAAATGCAAAAAATGCAAAAGGATATGGCGAAGGCTCAAGAAGAGCTTGCAGAAAAAGTCCTTGAAGGTACAGCTGGTGGCGGTATGGTCACTGTAAAAGTAAATGGACAAAAAGAAGTCGTTGATGTAGCAATTAATGAAGAAGTTGTTGATCCAGAAGATATCGATATGCTTCAAGATCTTGTACTTGCTGCGACAAACGATGCATTGAAAAAAGTCGATGAGCTAACGAATGAAACGATGGGTCAATTCACAAAAGGAATGAACATGCCAGGTTTATTCTAGGAGGAATAACTGAAGATGCAATATCCTGAACCAATATCAAAGCTGATTGACAGCTTTATGAAATTGCCAGGAATCGGACCGAAAACTGCGGTCCGTCTGGCTTTTTTTGTTCTTAGTATGCAAGAAGATGTCGTACTAGATTTTGCGAAGGCGCTTGTAAATGCAAAGCGTAATTTAACTTATTGTTCGGTATGCGGTCATATCACAGACCAAGATCCTTGCTATATTTGTGAAGATACAAGAAGAGATCAATCTGTTATCTGTGTAGTGCAGGATCCAAAAGATGTAATCGCAATGGAAAAAATGAAAGAATACAACGGCTTATATCATGTGCTTCATGGTGCCATTTCGCCAATGGACGGAATTGGCCCAGAGGATATTAAAATTCCTGACCTATTAAAAAGATTGCAAGACGATCAAGTGACAGAGGTGATCCTTGCAACCAATCCAAACATTGAAGGAGAAGCAACAGCCATGTATATCTCCAGATTGTTAAAACCATCAGGAATTAAACTCTCTCGCATTGCTCACGGACTTCCAGTAGGCGGGGATTTAGAGTATGCGGATGAAGTTACACTGTCTAAGGCTCTAGAAGGCAGACGTGAGATGTAGGAAGGAGAAGTACGGTACATGGGTTTTCTTCGCAGAAAATCAATTCGAAAAGAATTCGATGAGAAATTAATTCAAGAGCTTTTTAAGCAAAAGGAAGAATGGAACAGACAAAAAAAGCTTGTCGCAAATAGCGTTGAGCCTTCACCGGACATTCTATTCGAATTAAAGCTTGCTCAAGCGAAGTACTTTTTCTATCTGAGAGAAGCGAAAAAGAGGAATTTACGTTTAAACAACTGGAAATAGCAGGTCTATTATACATAGTCCTCTCATATGCTTGTACTATTCATATGAAGAGGAGATGAGAGGATTATGGAACCTGTTATTGTGATCGGGTCAATTTTGCTAGCTGTGCTATTGTTGTTTATGTCAGGTGTGCAGGCGAATCCATTCAAATGGTTAGGGCTTATCGGAGTGAAGTTTGTAGCAGGCGCTCTTTTTTTATTTTGCCTCAACTTATTTGGCGAGAGTCTAGGATTACATGTCTCTATTAACCCTGTAACGAGTGGAATTAGTGGTTTATTGGGTATTCCGGGCGTAGCAGCTTTAATCGTCATTGAAAAGTTTATTATTTAATGAAAAATATTATTGACTTTGATTGGATAGGGTGGTAAATTAATATACGTCGCTGATGACGAAGAAACGAAAAAACATAATAACAAAAAAGTTGTTGACACTAACAACTTGGATGTGATAAGATGTTCTAGTCGCTTCTGAAGCGGTAAACAAGTTCTTTGAAAACTAAACAAGACAAAACGTACCTGTTAATTCGAGTTTTTATAAAAAAATCCTATGAAACTTCATAGGTAGTCAGTCAAACTGGCGAAAAGCAAAACTTCGGTTTTGTACTTTTTCGGAGAGTTTGATCCTGGCTCAGGACGAACGCTGGCGGCGTGCCTAATACATGCAAGTCGAGCGGACAGAAGGGAGCTTGCTCCCGGATGTTAGCGGCGGACGGGTGAGTAACACGTGGGTAACCTGCCTGTAAGACTGGGATAACTCCGGGAAACCGGAGCTAATACCGGATAGTTCCTTGAACCGCATGGTTCAAGGATGAAAGACGGTTTCGGCTGTCACTTACAGATGGACCCGCGGCGCATTAGCTAGTTGGTGGGGTAATGGCTCACCAAGGCGACGATGCGTAGCCGACCTGAGAGGGTGATCGGCCACACTGGGACTGAGACACGGCCCAGACTCCTACGGGAGGCAGCAGTAGGGAATCTTCCGCAATGGACGAAAGTCTGACGGAGCAACGCCGCGTGAGTGATGAAGGTTTTCGGATCGTAAAGCTCTGTTGTTAGGGAAGAACAAGTGCGAGAGTAACTGCTCGCACCTTGACGGTACCTAACCAGAAAGCCACGGCTAACTACGTGCCAGCAGCCGCGGTAATACGTAGGTGGCAAGCGTTGTCCGGAATTATTGGGCGTAAAGGGCTCGCAGGCGGTTTCTTAAGTCTGATGTGAAAGCCCCCGGCTCAACCGGGGAGGGTCATTGGAAACTGGGAAACTTGAGTGCAGAAGAGGAGAGTGGAATTCCACGTGTAGCGGTGAAATGCGTAGAGATGTGGAGGAACACCAGTGGCGAAGGCGACTCTCTGGTCTGTAACTGACGCTGAGGAGCGAAAGCGTGGGGAGCGAACAGGATTAGATACCCTGGTAGTCCACGCCGTAAACGATGAGTGCTAAGTGTTAGGGGGTTTCCGCCCCTTAGTGCTGCAGCTAACGCATTAAGCACTCCGCCTGGGGAGTACGGTCGCAAGACTGAAACTCAAAGGAATTGACGGGGGCCCGCACAAGCGGTGGAGCATGTGGTTTAATTCGAAGCAACGCGAAGAACCTTACCAGGTCTTGACATCCTCTGACAACCCTAGAGATAGGGCTTTCCCTTCGGGGACAGAGTGACAGGTGGTGCATGGTTGTCGTCAGCTCGTGTCGTGAGATGTTGGGTTAAGTCCCGCAACGAGCGCAACCCTTGATCTTAGTTGCCAGCATTCAGTTGGGCACTCTAAGGTGACTGCCGGTGACAAACCGGAGGAAGGTGGGGATGACGTCAAATCATCATGCCCCTTATGACCTGGGCTACACACGTGCTACAATGGACAGAACAAAGGGCTGCAAGACCGCAAGGTTTAGCCAATCCCATAAATCTGTTCTCAGTTCGGATCGCAGTCTGCAACTCGACTGCGTGAAGCTGGAATCGCTAGTAATCGCGGATCAGCATGCCGCGGTGAATACGTTCCCGGGCCTTGTACACACCGCCCGTCACACCACGAGAGTTTGCAACACCCGAAGTCGGTGAGGTAACCTTTATGGAGCCAGCCGCCGAAGGTGGGGCAGATGATTGGGGTGAAGTCGTAACAAGGTAGCCGTATCGGAAGGTGCGGCTGGATCACCTCCTTTCTAAGGATATATGGAGCAGCGTACGTTTTCGTCTTGTTTAGTTTTGAAGGAACTTGCAAAAGATCCTACAACATCATATCTTCGATATGAAAGATGGGCCTGTAGCTCAGCTGGTTAGAGCGCACGCCTGATAAGCGTGAGGTCGGTGGTTCGAGTCCACTCAGGCCCACCATCTTCTATTAAATCGGGGCCTTAGCTCAGCTGGGAGAGCGCCTGCCTTGCACGCAGGAGGTCAGCGGTTCGATCCCGCTAGGCTCCACCAACGTGTTCTTTGAAAACTAGATAACAATAAGTAATACATTCACATTGAATGCAATGCAAAGTTCATCACACATAGTGATTCTTTCTAAAGTAAGAAATGGTTAAGTTAGAAAGGGCGCACGGTGGATGCCTTGGCACTAGGAGCCGATGAAGGACGGGACGAACACCGATATGCTTCGGGGAGCTGTAAGCAAGCTTTGATCCGGAGATTTCCGAATGGGGAAACCCACTGCTCGTAATGGAGTAGTATCCATACTTGAATACATAGAGTATGAGAAGGCATACCCGGGGAACTGAAACATCTAAGTACCCGGAGGAAGAGAAAGCAAATGCGATTCCCTGAGTAGCGGCGAGCGAAACGGGAACAGCCCAAACCAAGAGGCTTGCCTCTTGGGGTTGTAGGACACTCTATACGGAGTTACAAAGGAATGATATAAGCGAAGAGGTCTGGAAAGGCCCGCCAAAGAAGGTAACAGCCCTGTAACTGAAATGTCGTTCTCTCCAGAGTGGATCCTGAGTACGGCGGAACACGTGAAATTCCGTCGGAATCCGGGAGGACCATCTCCCAAGGCTAAATACTCCCTAGTGACCGATAGTGAACCAGTACCGTGAGGGAAAGGTGAAAAGCACCCCGGAAGGGGAGTGAAATAGATCCTGAAACCGTGTGCCTACAAGTAGTCAGAGCCCGTTAACGGGTGATGGCGTGCCTTTTGTAGAATGAACCGGCGAGTTACGATCCCGTGCAAGGTTAAGCAGAAGATGCGGAGCCGCAGCGAAAGCGAGTCTGAATAGGGCGCATGAGTACGTGGTCGTAGACCCGAAACCAGGTGATCTACCCATGTCCAGGGTGAAGTTCAGGTAACACTGAATGGAGGCCCGAACCCACGCACGTTGAAAAGTGCGGGGATGAGGTGTGGGTAGGGGTGAAATGCCAATCGAACCTGGAGATAGCTGGTTCTCTCCGAAATAGCTTTAGGGCTAGCCTCAAGGTAAGAGTCTCGGAGGTAGAGCACTGATTGGACTAGGGGCCCCTACCGGGTTACCGAATTCAGTCAAACTCCGAATGCCGATGACTTATCCTTGGGAGTCAGACTGCGAGTGATAAGATCCGTAGTCGAAAGGGAAACAGCCCAGACCGCCAGCTAAGGTCCCAAAGTATACGTTAAGTGGAAAAGGATGTGGAGTTGCTTAGACAACCAGGATGTTGGCTTAGAAGCAGCCACCATTTAAAGAGTGCGTAATAGCTCACTGGTCGAGTGACTCTGCGCCGAAAATGTACCGGGGCTAAACGTATCACCGAAGCTGCGGACTGTTCTTACGAACAGTGGTAGGAGAGCGTTCTAAGGGCTGTGAAGCCAGACCGGAAGGACTGGTGGAGCGCTTAGAAGTGAGAATGCCGGTATGAGTAGCGAAAGACGGGTGAGAATCCCGTCCACCGAATGCCTAAGGTTTCCTGAGGAAGGCTCGTCCGCTCAGGGTTAGTCGGGACCTAAGCCGAGGCCGAAAGGCGTAGGCGATGGACAACAGGTTGATATTCCTGTACCACCTCCTCACCATTTGAGCAATG
Source organism: Bacillus sp. FSL K6-0994 (assembly GCF_038630815.1). Taxonomy (NCBI): domain Bacteria; kingdom Bacillati; phylum Bacillota; class Bacilli; order Caryophanales; family Bacillaceae; genus Bacillus; species Bacillus sp. FSL K6-0994. The sequence continues at coordinate 36,267 of NZ_CP152043.1, forward strand.
GGGGGACGCAGGAGGATAGGGTAAGCGCGGTATTGGATATCCGCGTCCAAGCAGTTAGGCTGGGAAATAGGCAAATCCGTTTCCCGTAAAGGCTGAGCTGTGATGGCGAGCGAAATTTAGTAGCGAAGTTCCTGATTCCACACTGCCAAGAAAAGCCTCTAGCGAGGTGAGAGGTGCCCGTACCGCAAACCGACACAGGTAGGCGAGGAGAGAATCCTAAGGTGATCGAGAGAACTCTCGTTAAGGAACTCGGCAAAATGACCCCGTAACTTCGGGAGAAGGGGTGCTTCTTAGGGTGTTAAAGCCCCGAGAAGCCGCAGTGAATAGGCCCAGGCGACTGTTTAGCAAAAACACAGGTCTCTGCGAAGCCGTAAGGCGAAGTATAGGGGCTGACGCCTGCCCGGTGCTGGAAGGTTAAGAGGAGCGCTTAGCGTAAGCGAAGGTGCGAATTGAAGCCCCAGTAAACGGCGGCCGTAACTATAACGGTCCTAAGGTAGCGAAATTCCTTGTCGGGTAAGTTCCGACCCGCACGAAAGGCGCAACGATCTGGGCACTGTCTCAACGAGAGACTCGGTGAAATTATAGTACCTGTGAAGATGCAGGTTACCCGCGACAGGACGGAAAGACCCCGTGGAGCTTTACTGCAGCCTGATATTGAATGTTGGTACAGCTTGTACAGGATAGGTAGGAGCCTTGGAAACCGGAGCGCTAGCTTCGGTGGAGGCATCGGTGGGATACTACCCTGGCTGTATTGACCTTCTAACCCGCTGCCCTTATCGGGCAGGGAGACAGTGTCAGGTGGGCAGTTTGACTGGGGCGGTCGCCTCCTAAAATGTAACGGAGGCGCCCAAAGGTTCCCTCAGAATGGTTGGAAATCATTCGCAGAGTGTAAAGGCACAAGGGAGCTTGACTGCGAGACCTACAAGTCGAGCAGGGACGAAAGTCGGGCTTAGTGATCCGGTGGTTCCGCATGGAAGGGCCATCGCTCAACGGATAAAAGCTACCCCGGGGATAACAGGCTTATCTCCCCCAAGAGTCCACATCGACGGGGAGGTTTGGCACCTCGATGTCGGCTCATCGCATCCTGGGGCTGTAGTCGGTCCCAAGGGTTGGGCTGTTCGCCCATTAAAGCGGTACGCGAGCTGGGTTCAGAACGTCGTGAGACAGTTCGGTCCCTATCCGTCGCGGGCGCAGGAAATTTGAGAGGAGCTGTCCTTAGTACGAGAGGACCGGGATGGACGCACCGCTGGTGTACCAGTTGTTCTGCCAAGGGCATCGCTGGGTAGCTATGTGCGGACGGGATAAGTGCTGAAAGCATCTAAGCATGAAGCCCCCCTCAAGATGAGATTTCCCATTCCGCAAGGAAGTAAGATCCCTGAAAGATGATCAGGTTGATAGGTCTGAGGTGGAAGCGTGGTGACACGTGGAGCTGACAGATACTAATAGATCGAGGACTTAACCTATATTCTAATGTGAAGCATGAACATTGTTATCTAGTTTTGAGAGAACATTCTCTCCATCAGGTTTGGTGGCGATAGCGAAGAGGTCACACCCGTTCCCATACCGAACACGGAAGTTAAGCTCTTCAGCGCCGATGGTAGTTGGGGGTTTCCCCCTGTGAGAGTAGGACGCCGCCAAGCTTCTATTAGGATCAGTTCCAGTCGGAACTGGTCTTTTTTGTTTTTTAAGAAAAGGAACAAACACTCGATCTGACATGGATACATATACTAAACTACCATCTAAAACATTCTTAATTTTGTATACAATTGAAAGCGCTAGGGCATACTGAAGCTATAAGTGGAGGTGTCACAATGAGCAAAAAAGAGCGAGAAGCGATTTGTTTGATTTGTGAAGAGAAAAAAACAAAGGGAATTTATTTATATCATCAGTTTTTGTGCCGAGAATGTGAGAGAAAGTTAATTTCTACATCGACCTCGGATCCTAGCTATGCCGATTATGTTAGAAAGCTTAAAAATCTTCATACGCCGCCTTTGTATTCATAGACCATTAGATGGTCTTTTTTTATGAGCTATGGAGGATTATTGGGCCTGTTTTTTGGAACTTAGTTTGGACATCATACGTAATTAATAATAAGATAAACAGAGAGCCTGATTATTCATAGGAGTCGATGAACATGAAATCAATCTTTTATACATTTATATGGGCCATCCTCTCTACTTTTTTTTCGCTTGTGATTTTAACCGTCAGTATTGGGGTTTTCCATCATCATGTTGGACTATCGATACTGTATGCGATGATGGGGTGGGGCGTAATGTTTGCAGGGAGCAGATGGGTTGCTTTCCAGTTGTTTTTAAAGAAACACGGACTGTCTCGTAGTGATTATGTATATATCAAACGGCATTTAAAAGAAGCAGGACAAAAGCTCGTACGTTTAAAGAAGGCTTTATTTGCTGTGAAGAACGTACAGACGATCAAACATAATTATGAAATTCTCCGACTTGCACGACGAATCTATACGATTATAAAAAAAGAGCCGACCCGATTTTATGATGCACAGCGTTTTTATTTCGAAAGCTTGGATTCTGTCGTTGAACTAACTGAAAAATATGCATTATTGTATAACCAGCCTGATCGCGGTCATGAGCTGGAAATGACACTGAGCCAAACTCGGGTGACGCTGACAGAACTGCAAAAGCAATTGACGAATGATTTGCAGCAAGTATTAGGAAGAGACATAGAAGCCCTTCATATTGAGCTTGAAGTGGCAGATAAAATGATAAAGAAATAATGAAAGGAGTCAAACGTAATGAAACCAGAAGATCACATCCCAACATCATCTGCTGCCACTACAGATCTTCAGTTTCAAGTGTTTGATACCTTATCTGATGAGGAGAAACAAGAAGCCTTGCAGCGTGCTGAGCAAATCCCTGACAATCCGCAAAAGCTGCTTTTCTATGGTACACGTGTTCAGGAACGATTATTGGAACAATCACAACAAATGATGAAATATGTTGAGAAAAAAGATATCGATCAAATAGGAGACGCGCTTGAGGCCTTTTTGCACCAGCTGCATGTAGTAGAACCGGAGGACTTACTGCCAAAGAAGCAGGGCTTTTTTTCGAAGTTATTTCGGCGGGAGAAGCGTTCTACTCAGGAAATCATATCGCGTTTTCAACATGCAAAATCACAGATCGAGAGATTATCAGCAAGGCTTCGTTACGCAAAAGGCGGATTAATTTCCGATCACATGTTATTAGAGCGTTTATTTGAAGAAAATCAAACCTTTTTCCAAGAGATGACGCTGCAGGTTGCAGCAGTTGAAGCGAAAATAACAACTTTAGAGAAGCAGATCATATCAGAAACGGAGCAGACTGGTAATCGGACTATAGAGGAGCAATTGATGAGTCAGGAAGTCAATGCAGAAGAATATATGGAGAGGTTGAAAGAACGGAAATATGATTTGCTGCTAAGCCGGCAAATTGCGTTGCAATGTAATGCCCAAATTCGAATGATCCAGCATACGAATCATACATTGGCCAATCACATTCAATCAACTGTTTCTGCATCTATTCCTCTATGGATCAACCAAATGTCGATTGCGTTAACGCATATTCAGCAGCGTGCCAATTCAGCTCTTGAGAATCGAATCAAAAAAACATATGAAAAGGTATCAAAGCAGCAGGGGGAGCTTCTTGAAGATGCAGCTTTTGCACCTATAGATACGTTGAAAAAGGTTCAACGCCAATTAGCTGAAACCTTACAGGAAACGTTACAGGTGAAAGAGCATGGAAGCCAAGAGCGAGCCCAATTGAAAAACAGCATGTATGAGGCAGAACAGCAGATGACGAATCACCAGCCAATTAAGGAATGAGAATCCATCTTTCGGTTCCCTTGTATGAACGTTATAATAGACATAAGATACCGTTAAAGTGAAAAGGGTCGATTTGTTTGAAAACACCTTTATATACAGCATTAGCACAACATGCGGAAAAGAAACCTTATTCTTTCCACGTTCCAGGACATCACAATGGAGATGTCTTTTTTGATGAGGCACGGACTTATTATGACTCAATTCTTCAGCTGGATGTAACAGAGCTTGAAGGGTTAGATGATCTCCATCATCCAACTGGTGTTATTCAAGAGGCTGAACATTTATTGGCAAAGCTATATGGATCAGATCAAAGCTTTTTCCTTGTGAATGGGACAACTGTCGGAAATTTAGCGATGGTGATGGCAGCCTGTCGTGCGGGAGATGAGATTTTCGTCCAGCGAAATTGTCATAAGTCTGTTTACCATGCGATTGAGCTTGCAGGAGCCACGCCTATTATGGTAGAAGCTGAGGTAGATCCACACCTGCATGTACCAACACATGTGACGGATGAAACAGTCAAAAAAGCCATATCCAAACACCCTAATTGCCGGGCGATCGTTTTGACTTATCCGAACTACTACGGACATGCAGCTGATTTATCAAAGCTAATTGACATGTGCCACGAAGCAGGCATGATCGTTTTGGTTGATGAGGCACATGGTGCACATTTTGTATTAGGCGGCGCTTTTCCCCCATCTGCTCTTTCCTATGGAGCTGACGTGGTGGTACAATCAGCACATAAAACCCTTCCGGCCATGACGATGGGATCCTACCTTCATCTACAGGGGGAGCGAATGGATGCAAAACGTTTGAAAACATTCCTCACGATGCTTCAAAGCAGTTCTCCATCCTATCCAATTATGGCCTCATTAGATGTGGCAAGAGCTTATGTCGAGGAGATCAAGAAAAAAGGGATCTTGGATGGAATCATGAAAGGGCTGGCAGAGCTGAAAAATGAGTTCAACCGTATACCTCAGCTTGAAGTGGTCGAGTCTGAATTGCTTTCTAACGATCCATTAAAATGTGTGATTCGATCAACAAAAGGGCTGACTGGTTATGAACTAAAACGAGTTTTTGAATCAGTGGAGGTTCACCCAGAGCTTGCGGACGAACATCAGGTTTTACTTGTCTTTGGTTTTGAACAGAAGAAGGATATACCTTTTAAACGAATAGAGCAGGTTCTTAATCAAAGCAATTCATTGCTCAAAGGAAAAGATCATTTCCAAAGAGAGGCGCTGGCTGATGACAACGAGGAGCATAGACAGGATATAGAAGCCGTCCCATTTGAACATGCAGCAGGACGGGTTAGTGCAGAATCGGTTATTCCATATCCACCGGGTATTCCTTTGATCGTTAAGGGAGAGCGTATTGAAATCGATCAGATTGCGGCTTTAAGCCGTTTGCTTGGACATCAGGTTCATGTTCAAGCCAGTCAGGTGATTCATCAGAGAAAATTATATGTTTATATAGAAGAGGAGACACTATGAGCGGTATGTTTATTACGTTTGAAGGGCCAGAGGGTGCTGGAAAAACGACAGTGATTCGAAAAGTGTATGAAGAAATGGAACGCCAAGGATATGCAGTGATGGCGACACGTGAGCCTGGCGGCATTGACATTGCAGAGCAGATTCGTGAAGTCATTTTAAATGAAAAAAACACAAAAATGGATGCGAAAACAGAAGCTTTGCTGTATGCAGCCGCAAGAAGGCAGCATTTGGCTGAGAAGGTAGAACCGGCATTACAGCGCGGGCAGACGGTTTTATGTGATCGTTTTGTTGATAGCTCCCTTGCTTATCAAGGCTATGCGAGAGGGCTTGGGATTGAAGAAGTAAAGTCAATTAACGACTTTGCTATCAATGGCACGATGCCGCAAATGACCATTTATTTTTCAATTACACCTGAGGAAGGGCTAAAGCGAATTGATGCCAACCAGGGAAGAGAAAAGAATCGATTAGACATGGAGACGCTAAATTTCCACCAGCTTGTCAGAGAAGGCTATGAACTGCTTATTGCACAATCGCCAGAACGATTCCGTGTAGTGGATGCGTCTCAGCCGATGCAGGCTGTCTATAAAGAAGTCCTTCAATTGATTCAGGACACATTAAAGCAAAATCAAATATGACCTAATTCCCAATCGTTGTTATAATATAGAGGAAGACATCGGCATGTCATCTGTGCCTAAAATAAAGGAGGCCAATCAAATGAAATTAATTGTTGCCGTTGTACAGGACCAAGATAGCAGCAAGTTGTTGAAAATATTGACTGAACATCATTTCGGCGTGACAAAATTAGCTTCAACTGGTGGGTTTTTAAAGTCTGGGAATACGACTTTTATTATTGGTTGTGATGATGTCCGAGTGGATAAAGCATTACAGCTTATAAAAGAAAATTGCCGTAAACGTGATCAAATGATCGCGCCTGTCTCCCCAATGGGCGGAAATGCAGATTCATACGTACCATACCCTGTTGAGGTTGAAGTTGGCGGAGCTACTGTCTTTATTCTGCCAGTTGAACAATTTCATCAATTTTAAGGATGGGTTGCTGTGAAAATTAATCAAGATATGCGGCTGCGTTTAGAAAAGCGTGAACTTCAAGCGATGAAAGGAAGCCAGACATCTGCCTCCTTTAAAGCTTCGATGGAGACGCAAAGCGGCAAACTGCGCTTAGAACAGCTGACGGTCATGCTGAGTGATATCGAAGTGTTCGGAAAAAAGCTCGCAAAGTCACGAAACCTAAAGGATTTGGCTAGGTTTAAAGGACTGGTGAAGCGCTTTGTGAAAGAGACAGTCGATAATGGATTAAATATAGAAACTTCAAGGAGCTTTGACATTTATGGCAATACACGTACACTTGCTTTAGTCAAAGCCTTAGATGAAAAGCTGATTGAATTAACCGAGGAAATGATGGATCAAGAAAAACCATCTATTGATTTGCTTGAACGTATTGGAGAAATAAAAGGTTTATTGATTAACCTTTACACATAGAGAGTGATAACATGGCAATTAGCTGGGATGACATGAATGATTTGCAGCCGCGCGTCATGCGGCTGATTTTTAATAGTATTGATAAAGACCGACTTGCGCACGCCTACTTATTTGAAGGAAAAAAAGGAACCGGAAAACTGGATGCAGCGATGCTTTTGGCTAAAAGCTTTTTTTGCTTGGAATCAGGAGTGAAACCATGTGAATCCTGTCAAAACTGCAAAAGGATTGCATCAGGAAACCATCCCGATTTACATCTTGTGCAGCCTGATGGCCAATCAATTAAGAAGGCGCAAGTGCAGGCACTGCAAGAGGAATTTACAAAAGCCGGTGTAGAATCTCACCGGAAAATGTATATTATTCTTCATGCGGACAAAATGACGGTCAATGCCGCGAACAGTTTATTGAAGTTCCTAGAGGAGCCTAATCGGGAAACGATGGCGGTTTTAATCACTGAGCAATCGCATAAAATGCTGGATACGATTATTTCAAGATGTCAGATGCTCAGCTTTCAGCCGCTGCAGCCACAATCCTTGGAGCAGCAGCTTTTACAAGAAGGCGTATCTCAGCATCTCGCAAGGCTTTTGTCGAATTTAACCAATAATTTAGCAGAAGCACTCGAATTAAGTCGAAATGATCAGTTTGCAGAGTCTAGAGCGAAAGTGATAAAATTGTATGAAGTCTTACACCAGCGAAAAGAACATGCATTTTTTTATATACAGGATCAATGGATGCCTTTTTTCAAAGAGAAAGACCTTCAAGAAACAGGTCTGGATATGCTTTTATTTATATATCGTGATGTATTGTCGATTCAAATAGGAAATGAAGATAAAGTCATTTATCAAGACTTATTCCAGACAATGAAGCAGCATGCGCTGCATTCCACACAGCAGATGGTGACCAGCCAGATCCTTGCTGTATTAGAAGCGAAAAAGAGACTTCAATCCAACGTGAATGCCCAAGGGCTGATGGAGCAATTGGTGTTGATGTTGCAGGAGGGATAAGCTTGTACAACGTAATTGGTGTTCGCTTTAAAAAAGCGGGCAAAATCTATTATTTCGATCCTAATGGATTTCATATAGAAAATGATAGTTGTGTCATTGTAGAAACGGTCAGAGGGGTTGAGTACGGACAAGTGGTCATCGCCAACAAAAAAGTAGATGAACACGATGTGGTTCTCCCTCTGCGTAAAGTCATTCGTGTAGCAGACGAACGAGACCGGCTCATCGTTGAGGAAAACAAAGAAGCAGCGATGACAGCCTTTGATACATGTCTTCAGAAGGTAAGTGAACATGGGCTGGAAATGAAATTGGTCGATGTTGAATTTACATTTGACCGAAACAAGGTCATCTTCTACTTCACAGCAGATGGCAGAGTTGATTTCCGTGAGCTAGTGAAGGATCTTGCATCAATTTTCAAAACGAGAATTGAACTTCGCCAGATTGGCGTAAGAGACGAGGCAAAAATGCTTGGCGGCATTGGTCCTTGCGGGCGAATGCTTTGCTGTTCGACATTCTTAGGAGACTTTGAACCAGTGTCGATTAAGATGGCAAAGGATCAAAACCTGTCGTTAAATCCGACAAAAATTTCCGGACTATGCGGCCGTTTGATGTGCTGCTTGAAATATGAGAATGATGAGTATGAAACAGCGAAGGAACAATTACCGGATATCGGCGAAACGATTCAAACGTCTAATGGCTCTGCCAAGGTAGTAGGGCTCAATATTTTAGAACGAATTTTGCAAGTTGAATTAACCGGGCAAGAAAAAGTGATAGAATATACATGGGAAGAATTATTACAAGAAGGCGTTGTATCTGCACAAACAACTGAGTAACGAGGTGTGCCACCTTGGATAAAAAGGAACTATTTGATACGGTGATTAATTTAGAAGAACAAATCGGTTCTCTTTATCGCCAGTTAGGTGATTTGAAAAATCATATCGGTGAAGTGATTGAAGAAAATCATCAGCTGCAGATGGAGAATCAGCACTTGCGTGAACGTCTGGATCAGTCCGATCGAGACAAATCGTCTGAGGCAGAGAATGATTCTGCCCAGAAGCCAAGTCATTCTGATATAGGAGAAGGTCATGATAACCTGGCCCGGTTATATCAGGAGGGCTTCCATATTTGTAATGTACATTATGGAAGCATTCGTAAAGAGGGAGACTGTTTGTTCTGTCTGTCATTTTTAAATAAAAAATGAGAAAAGGCTTCCGCTGAATCGGGAGCCTTTTTCACAGGAAAAGAAAGGATACATCATGGTTTCGTTAAGAGAAGATGAACGTTTAGATTACCTGCTCGCCGAAGATATGAAGATTATACAAAGTAAAACTGTGTTTGCCTTTTCATTGGACGCGGTGTTATTAGCTAAATTTGCGTATGTGCCAATCCAAAAAGGAGAGATCATTGATCTTTGTACCGGAAATGGCATCGTGCCATTGCTGCTTTCGACTCGTTCTAAGGCCTCGATTACGGGTGTTGAAATTCAAGAACGGCTGTTTGATATGGCAAAAAGAAGTGTGGAGTATAATCAACTTGCGCACCAGATTGAATTGATTCATGGTGATTTGAATGATATGCCGGAACGCTACGGCAACCATAAAGTTGATGTGATTACATGTAACCCGCCATATTTTAAAACACCTTCTAAGGATGAAATCAATGAAAATGAATATTTGGCGATTGCACGGCACGAAATTCATTGTACATTAGAAGATGTTGTTCGTGTTTCTTCCACGCTGCTAAAGCAAGGGGGAAAACTGGCGATGGTTCATCGACCAGGACGGCTGCTTGAGATAGTGGAATTAATGAAGAAATACCGAATTGAGCCAAAACGAATTCAATTTGTTTATCCCAAACAAGGGAAAGAAGCCAATACCATCTTGGTAGAGGGCATAAAAGATGGAAAACCAGATCTGAAAATTCTCCCGCCTCTTTTTGTTTATGGGGAAGATCAGGAGTATACAGATGAAATCAGGACGATACTGTATGGAGAAGCATAATCATTACTTCTATGTATTAAAATGTGCAGATGGCAGCCTGTATGCGGGTTATACAAATGATTTACAAAAGAGATTGATGACCCACAATAGTGGAAAGGGAGCAAAGTATACAAGAGCGAGACGGCCGGTTGAGCTTTTTTATCATGAATGTTTTGCAACCAAAAGAGAAGCCATGCAGCAAGAATATCGTTTCAAAACGTGGACGCGGAAAAAGAAAGACATTTATATAGAAGAAATGCGAATAGAAAAGGAGGCGGCACATGAAAAAGACACAGAAAAGCTTTGATGGTCAATCTGGTATGGGGATTCTTTATCTTGTCCCAACCCCGATCGGAAATCTAGAAGATATGACGTTCCGAGCGATACAAACATTAAAAGATGTAGACTATATTGCCGCAGAAGATACAAGGCAAACGAAAAAGCTTTGTCATGTATACGAAATTGATACACCCTTAACCAGCTATCATGAGCATAACAAAGACAGCAGCGGCCACAAGTTAATCGAATGGCTAAAAGAAGGGAAAAATATCGCACTCGTGAGTGATGCCGGTTTACCGACGATTTCAGATCCAGGGGCCGAAGTGGTTCGAGATTTTACTAGCATTGGGGGCTATGTCATTCCGTTACCTGGCGCTAATGCTGCACTAACGGCACTCATTGCATCAGGAATCGCGCCTCAGCCATTTTTCTTTTACGGTTTTCTCGACCGTCAAAAAAAAGAAAAGAAAAAGCAGCTTGAAGCCTTGAAGAAACGTCAAGAAACGATCATTTTCTATGAAGCACCCCATCGATTAAAAGAAACGCTGACTTTGATGAAGGAAGTGTGGGGGAATCGGAACATCGCAATTACGAGAGAACTGACGAAAAAATTCGAAGAGTTTATTCGTGGAGATTTAGAGTCTGTGCTGACATGGGCTGCGGAGAATCAAATCCGAGGTGAATTCTGTCTTGTGGTACAAGGAAATGATCAAGCTGAAGAAGAGCTGAATGAAGAAGCTTGGTGGACGTCCTTATCTGAAAAAGAACATGTGATCCATTACATAGAGGAAGGATTAACGTCGAAGGAAGCCATTAAACGTACAGCTGTCGAACGTGGTGTGCCAAAGCGCACGATATACGATGCCTATCATATTGAACAATAAAGAAAGGTTCTTGCAAACGGTGCAAGAACCTTTTTTATATGAACCTTATTTTTGTGATTGAAGTTGGTTTTGGATTTCGTTAATGATTTGCTCTGCACCTTCACGGCTAAGAACTAATTTACCATTAGCAAGCTTAAGGTTATCGTCTGATACTTCACCTGTTACTTGGCAAGTCATGTTTGGTTTATATTTTTTTAGGATAATTTTTTCATCATCAACATAAATTTCCAAAGCGTCTTTTTCAGCGATTCCTAGCGTACGGCGAAGTTCGATTGGAATCACCACGCGTCCTAATTCGTCAACTTTACGTACAATACCTGTAGATTTCATCTTCATTCTCCTCCCAAAAAGAACTTATTCTTAATATAATATTATCTTCGTCATTATTCGACAAATTCCTTACATTCCTAGCATAACAAGGTTTCCATAAATCGTCAATCATTTTGTTTACTATTGTTTGTAAAATATGACTCTTAAAGTCAAAAGACCTTGAAACTACTGGTGTATAAGGATTTTGTAGGCTTTTTCTATGAAAATATAAGAAATGACGAGATCAGATTAACAAGACTTTTGCCCTAATTTAGCCAATTGTAAATCTGGAAATAGATTTCATACGACAATATTCGACAAAATGTCGACGGGTTTGTCGTTTTTTTCGAAAAACTCATCTTTTTCGATCATTTCATCTTGTTCTATGTATATATGCTTGATCTTAAAGGCTAAGATGGTATCATAGAGAAAGTACAAGCGCAACAAATAATTAAGAAATGCACATTTTAATGATTTCATAACCGCTCTCGTCCATTGGGCGGGAGTTTTTGACATTTACACACACGCAGGAGGTTCCGACATGCCAGAAAAGAAAAAAACGTTTTATCTGACAACACCTATTTACTATCCGAGCGGAAAATTACATATTGGACATGCTTATACGACAGTAGCAGGAGATGCTATGGCTCGTTATAAACGTCTTCAAGGCTATGATGTGATGTATTTAACAGGTACAGATGAGCACGGACAAAAAATTCAGCAAAAAGCTGAAGAACAAAATATCACACCGATCGAGTATTTAGATCCAGTCGTTAAAGACATTCAATCATTATGGAAGAAACTCGACATTTCTAATGATGACTTCATCCGTACAACGGAAAAAAGACATACGAAAATCATTGAGCAAGTCTTTCAAAAATTGCTTGATCAAGGCGATATTTATTTAGATCAATATGAGGGCTGGTACAGTATTCCTGATGAGACATTCTATACGGAAACACAGCTTGTTGATGTTGAGCGTAATGAGAAAGGGGAAGTCATTGGCGGGAAAAGCCCTGACAGCGGCCACCCTGTTGAATTAATTAAAGAGGAATCATATTTCTTCCGCATGAGTAAGTATGCGGACCGTTTGCTCGATTATTACGAAAAAAATCCATCGTTTATTCAGCCTGAATCAAGAAAGAATGAAATGATTAATAACTTCATTAAACCAGGTTTAGAGGATTTAGCAGTATCAAGAACAACCTTTGATTGGGGAATTAAAGTTCCTAACAATCCAAAACACGTCATTTATGTATGGATTGATGCGTTATTCAACTATTTAACTGCGCTTGGCTATGGAACAGATCAAGATGAAAAATATAAAAAATATTGGCCTGCCAACGTACATCTCGTAGGAAAAGAAATTGTACGCTTCCATACGATTTATTGGCCGATTATGCTGATGGCATTAGATCTGCCTCTGCCGAAACAAATTTTCGCACACGGCTGGCTGCTCATGAAAGATGGCAAAATGTCTAAATCAAAAGGGAATGTGGTAGATCCGGTCACATTAATTGATCGCTATGGCCTCGATGCCCTTCGTTATTATCTGCTTCGCGAAGTACCATTTGGTGCGGATGGTGTGTTTACACCAGAAGGATTCGTGGAACGTGTAAACTATGACCTTGCCAATGATTTAGGTAACTTGCTTAATCGTACAGTTGCGATGGTGCAAAAATATTTTGACGGCACTTTAAGCAGCTATAAGGGTCCTGTTAATGAGTTTGATGAGGAGCTGAAAGCAGTAGCTGAGCAAACAGTCAAAGCCTATGAAGAAGCGATGGAAAATCTTGAATTCTCTGTGGCTCTTTCAAATGTTTGGACATTAATCAGCAGAACCAATAAATATATTGATCAAACAGCTCCATGGGTGCTGGCAAAGGATGAAACAAAACGAAAAGAACTGCATTCTGTTATGTATCATTTAGCAGCATCACTTCGAATCACTGCAGTACTCTTAACGCCGTTCCTAACGAAAACACCTGAGAAAATCTTCTTCCAGCTTGGAATTGAAGAAGAGAAGCTCAAAAGCTGGGATAGTATCCTATCATTTGGTGCGATTCAACAAGCGACGGTACAAAAAGGAGAGCCTTTGTTCCCGCGTTTAGAGGTTGAAGAAGAAGTAGCCTACATTAAAGAAAAAATGCAGGGAAGTGCACCTAAGGTAGAAGAAGAGAAAGTGGAAATCGAAGAAACGGAATTACCTGAGCTGGGAGCAGAAATTGCATTTGATGATTTCTCAAAAGTTGATCTTCGAGTTGCACAGGTATTGGAAGCAGCTCCAGTTAAAAAAGCGGATCGTCTCTTAAAGCTTCAGCTTGATTTTGGATTTGAAAAAAGACAAATAGTCTCTGGGATTGCCAAGCACTATCAACCAGAGGAATTAGTAGGGAAGAAGCTTGTTTGCGTAGCGAATCTTACACCAGTTAAACTCCGAGGGGAAATTTCCCAGGGAATGATTTTAACAGGAGAAACTGGCGGGAAATTGCAGGTTCTTGAAGTAGATCAATCTCTAGCAAATGGAACAAAAATTTTATAAATTAACAAAGGTGTTCCACGTGTAACATTTCGTCGAACACCTTTTGTTTTTAGGAGAATTGTCGAAAGGAGCAATCAACCATGTTATTTGATACACATGCCCACTTAAATGCAGAACAATACAATAAAGACTTAGAGCAGGTGATCGAAAGAGCGAAAAGCGAAAAAGTTGAGAAAATCGTGGTGGTAGGGTTTGACCGCCCAACCATTACGAGGGCGATGGAGTTAATTGAAGAGTATGATTTCATATATGCAGCTATCGGCTGGCATCCAGTCGATGCTATAGATATGACAGATGAGGATTTGGCTTGGATCAAAGATTTATCTCAACACGAAAAAGTGGTTGCGATTGGAGAAATGGGTCTGGATTACTATTGGGACAAGTCGCCAAAAGATGTGCAAAAGGAAGTATTTAGACGCCAAATTGCTCTTGCGAAGGAAGTGAAGCTTCCAATCGTTATTCATAATCGTGACGCAACGGAAGATGTCGTGACGATTTTAAAGGAAGAGGGAGCGGCTGAGGTTGGAGGTATTATGCACTGCTTTACTGGCAGTCTGGAAACTGCAAAAGAGTGTATGGAGATGAACTTTTATATTTCATTCGGTGGACCCGTGACATTTAAAAATGCCAAAAAGCCAAAGGAAGTTGTAAAGGAGATACCAAGTGACAAGCTTTTGATTGAAACAGACTGCCCATACTTAACGCCAGTGCCATTTAGAGGGAAACGTAATGAGCCAAGTTATGTCAAATATATCGCGGAACAGATTGCGGAGCTGAGAGAAATCAGCTTTGAAGAGCTTGCTGAATTGACAACAAAAAATGCAAAAAAAGTTTTCCGTATAAACTGACAGTATATGATGTCAATCCTTGTTTAAGCTTGTCCAATTGTGAAACATAACGAAAAAGTTCTACACGTTTGCGCCTCCTCATAGGATAAGTTGTCGATAAGTCTTTCTTCCCTTCCTTCCATAAATCTCCCATAATAGGTTTACAATCGAGCATTTTTGTACAGTGGGTGGAAGGGTTGACAGGTTTTGAGATACTCTATATAATCTCTCCGAGGAGAAGGAGGCGTTTTTCATCGTACAAAAAATGAAAAATCTGTTTTCTGTGAAGCTAGGAAAAGGCAAGGTTTTATTACTAGTTGTTTGCTTGCTTTTAGCTGGAACTGGAACGGCTTACGGTGCGCATGAGCTCACTAAGCAGTCTATTACCATTTCAATCAATGGTAAAGAGAAGACAATTCGTACACATGAAGAGACAGTAGCACAGCTGCTTTCAGACCTTGGAATAAGGACCAAGGCGGAGGATCATATCTCTCCAAGTCTAAATACAAAGATTCAAGACAATATGAACATTGTGTATGATGCGGCTATACCGGTTCATCTGACCCTAGATGGGAAAGAGAAAACGATATGGACTACAGATCAGACGGTTGGAGCATTATTGAAGAATGAGAAGATAGATATAGGGAAGCACGATCAAGTAACACCAGGAAAGAATGACAAGTTAAAAAAGGATATGAATCTTGTGGTTCAGCAGGCCTTCCAGGTCAGCTTAAATGATGGAGGAAAAGATAAAAAAGTGTGGACCACTTCGACTACGGTCGCTGACTTTTTAAAGCAACAAGAGCTAAAGCTCAAGAAGCACGATAAGATCAAGCCTGCGTTACATAGTAACCTTTCTAAAAAGAGCGCAGATATAAAGATCACTCGGGTGGAAAAGGTCACCGATGTAGTGGAAGAGAAAATTGCTTTTGATACCAAACATAAAAAGGATCATTCTCTTGAAAAAGGGAAAGAGAAGGTACTTAAAAAAGGTGAAGAAGGTAAATTGAAGAAGCACTATGCCATTGTGAAAGAAAACGGCAAAGTGGTGTCTAAAGAATTGATTAAAGAAGTGACCGAAAAAGATAGTAAGGACCGATTAGTGGCTATTGGTACACAAGTGGCCAAAAAGGAACCTACAGCGTCCCCTGCGGTTTCACGAAGCAATGAATCGTCAGGAAAAGAATTTTATGTGGCATCAACAGCCTATACAGCGAGCTGTGCTGGATGTACGGGCAGAACGTCTACAGGCTTTAATTTAAAAGCAAATCCAGGTGCAAAGGTTATAGCAGTTGATCCGAGTGTCATTCCGCTGGGCTCAAAAGTGTATGTGGAAGGCTATGGATATGCCGTTGCATCAGACACTGGATCTGCTATAAAAGGGAATAAAATTGATGTGTTCGTCCCAAGTAAGTCGGCAGCTTATCAATGGGGAAATAAACGAGTAAAAATTAGAGTACTCAAATAAACACATCAAATCATTTATATGAACAGAGGGCTTTGCGCACCCTCTGTTTTTTTGGTTATAATAGAAGCACTGTTTTCTAATTAATTAGACGCAAAAGCAGCATGAAAGGTTTCGTTTTTTTAACCAAAAAATGTAGATTGTTTTTGCAAGCGGAGGAATACATGAAAATCAAAGAAATCATTGTGGTGGAGGGTCGTGATGACACTGCCAGAGTGAAGATGGCAGTGGATGCAGATACGATCGAAACAAACGGATCTGCCATTGGCGATACAGTCATTCAACAAGTGCGTCTTGCTCAGGAGACGAGAGGGGTCATTATTTTAACAGATCCTGATTTTCCTGGTGAGAAGATCCGTAAAACCATCGCAGAGGCAGTTCCTGGCTGTAAGCACGCTTTTTTGCCAAAACATCTTGCGAAGGCGAAGCGGGATAAAGGAATTGGTGTCGAGCATGCTTCCTTGGACAGTATTCGGGAATGTCTTGCCCATGTCCATGAAGAAATGGAAGTAACGGAAAGTGACATTACTTTAGATGACTTATTTGACGCAGGCCTTATCGGAGGCGAAGCATCGAAACGCCGCCGCGAACGACTAGGAGTGCTTTTAAATATAGGATATACCAATGCGAAGCAGCTGCAAAAGCGCCTTCACATGTTCCAAATAACCAAACATGATTTTATTGCGGCCTTAAAGACCGTCATGCAGGAGGAAGCCGATGAATAAAGATATTGCGACACCCGTCAGAACGAAGGAAATACTGAAGAAGTACGGTTTCTCTTTTAAAAAGAGCTTAGGGCAGAACTTCTTAATTGATACAAATATTTTAGATCGCATTGTTGATCACGCAGAGGTTACAGATGAGACCGGCGTCATTGAAATTGGGCCTGGTATCGGCGCATTGACAGAGCAGCTCGCTAAACGTGCAAAGAAAGTCACCGCTTTTGAAATCGATCAGCGTTTATTGCCTATTTTAAACGATACGCTCTCTCCATATGATAATGTCACGATCATTCATCAAGACGTATTAAAGGCGGATGTGAGAAAGGTCATCGAAGAAAATTTTGCTGACTGTAAAGAAGTGATGGTCGTAGCCAACCTTCCATATTATGTGACAACACCGATTATTATGAAATTGCTTGAAGAAAACCTTCCATTGAAAGGGATTGTGGTCATGTTGCAAAAAGAAGTAGCAGATCGTATGGCAGCTGTCCCTTCATCAAAGGAATATAATTCACTGTCTATCGCAGTTCAATTTTATACGGAAGCAAAAACGGTGATGGTTGTGCCTAAAACGGTTTTTGTTCCTCAGCCCAATGTTGATTCGGCTGTGATTAAGCTGACTGTTCGTGAAACGCCTGCTGTCTCAGTAGAAAATGATGCGTTTTTCTTTCAATTGATCCGAGCAAGCTTTGGCCAGCGCCGGAAAACATTGATGAATAATTTGATGAACAATCTCCCTGATGGAAAAAAACATAAAGCGATCATCGAAGAAGCACTTCAAACAGCAGATATTGATGGAAAGCGCCGCGGAGAATCATTATCCATTGAGGAATTTGCCCGTTTGTCGAATGTTTTACAAAAAGCCCTATCGTAAGGGCTTTTTTCTTTTGTTTTTCACCACTTCAACTGTTCGGGCATAGGCTAGAAAGAACAGCATATATGAAAGACGATACCAACAGGATATGAGCCTGATTGTGGAGTGAACAGCATGCAATTTCAAATAGGAGATATGGTGACGAGGGCATCCTATCAAATGGATATTATGTTTCGAATCATTCGAATTGATGAGACAGATCAGCACGAAGCCACTGCCATATTGCATGGGAATGAAGTGAGGCTGATTGCTGATGCTAAGATGTCGGATCTCGTCTTGATTCAAAAAGAGGAGCAGCTGACAAGGGAAAAGGACGACGAACGGAAAATTAACGAATCGCTCGACTTACTAAGACAGGATTATCAGCTGCTGCGTGAAAAACAAGAGTATTATACTTCTGGACAATATCAGCATCAGGAGCAGTATTTTCACATGCCTGGAAAGGTCCTTCATTTAGATGGAGATGCTTCATACTTAAAGAAATGCTTAGATGTATATGAACGAATTGGTGTACCTGTGTACGGAGTGCATTGTCATGAGAAGAAAATGCCAAGCGTGATCGATTCGTTACTTGATCAATATCGGCCTGATATTTTGGTCATTACAGGGCATGATGCGTATTCCAAGCAAAAGGGCGGCGTAAATGATATCGGTGCCTATCGCCATTCTCGTCATTTCGTTGAGACGGTTCAAAAAGCAAGAAAGAAAATTCCTCATTTAGATCAGCTTGTGATCTTTGCAGGCGCCTGTCAATCTCATTTCGAATCATTGATCCAAGCAGGTGCCAATTTTGCAAGCTCACCTTCACGTGTGAACATCCATGCGCTCGATCCCGTCTATATCGTTGCGAAGATCAGCTTCACTCCATTTGTAGATCGAATCAATGTGTGGGATGTGCTTCGTAATACATTAACAAGAGAAAAAGGTCTCGGAGGCATCGAGACGAAGGGTGTTTTAAGGGTAGGTATGCCATATAAAAAAGACCATGAATCGACATAACCCGACTGATTTCAGTCTGGTTTTTTTTATGTGTAAAAAGAAATTTCAAACGGATACATAATTCACCGGAATTTGAGAAAAATAGGGAGGAGAAAAGGTAGAAGTTTGTCAAAATTATTTTGTTGACAATGGCTCGTGTTGGTTGATATAATTTAATTTTTATTTGACAAAAATGGGCCGTTGTTGTATAATTATCTCAGTGAGGTGGATGCAATGGCGAAGACTTTGTCCGACATCAAAAGATCGCTTGATGGTAACTTAGGTAAACGTTTGACGTTAAAGGCTAACGGAGGCCGCCGTAAAACAATTGAGCGTTCGGGCATTTTAGCTGAAACGTACCCTTCTGTATTTGTGATTCAATTAGATCAAGATGAGAATTCGTTTGAAAGAGTTTCTTACAGTTATGCAGATATACTGACTGAGACGGTCGAATTAACGTTCGATGATACCGCTAGCTCAGTCGCCTATTAATGGGCAGTGAACTTCTTGTTTACTGCTTTTTGTTTTGCCTTTTTTTCTGAATGGGAGTCTGTCCATTTTTTGAAAGGGGTAAAAGAAAGGATTCGATACAAAATAAGAAAGCCACAAAAGCAGTGGCACTGATTCGAATTCTCGACTAAAGGGGCTGTTTCGTTTGGGTAGACGCCGAGGCATTATGTCAGATGAGTTCAAATACGAGCTGGCGAAGGATCTTGGATTTTATGATACCGTCAAAAATGGAGGCTGGGGAGAAATTCGTGCGCGTGACGCAGGTAATATGGTCAAACGTGCCATCGAATTAGCTCAGCAGCACATGGCTCAGGATGAGAATCAACGATAGAAAAATGGTCAGGGATACCTCAGGTGTCTCTGGCTTTTTTTGCTGAAAAAGTCAGTGTGCTGGGCGTAAAAGCCAATATTCATCAGATCCATCAAATGTGATACAATATTGATACTTATGTTTAGATGGAGAAGTAGGTGAAATGTTTGCGTATTTTAGAAAAAGCACCGGCAAAAATTAATCTCTCACTTGATGTCCATGGAAAAAGACCGGATGGATATCACGAAGTAGAGATGGTGATGACAACAATAGACCTTGCAGATCGACTTGAGCTGACGGAGCTGGACAAAGACGAAATCCGTGTATCATCTCATAATCGATTTGTGCCAGATGATCAGCGTAACTTGGCTTATCAGGCGGCTAAATTACTCAAAACAAGGTTCGGTATTCAAAAAGGAGTATCGATTGTCATCACAAAAGCAATACCTGTTGCAGCAGGTTTAGCTGGAGGCAGCAGTGATGCTGCAGCAGCGCTTCGCGGTTTAAACCGTTTGTGGAAGTTGAATCTCACGTTAGATGAACTAGCTGAGCTTGGAGCGGAGATCGGCTCAGATGTGTCTTTTTGTGTACACGGAGGCACAGCACTAGCGACAGGACGTGGAGAGAAACTGAAGCATATCGCCACACCGCCGCATTGCTGGGTGATTTTAGCGAAGCCGGTGATTGGGGTATCTACAGCTGAAGTTTATAGACAATATGACGCAAGCAAAGTAGAACACCCAAATGTACAGCGTATGATTGAAGCCATTGAAGCGAAAGATTATAAAGAGATGTGCGGCTCACTCGGTAACGTTCTGGAGTCTGTGACATTAAAGATGTATCCGGAAGTAGATATGATCAAAAGACAGATGAAGCGTTTCGGTGCTGATGCTGTATTAATGAGTGGAAGCGGCCCAACGGTATTTGGCTTGATTCAATATGAATCGAAGGTACAAAGAATATATAACGGACTGAGAGGATTTTGTGATCAAGTATACGCTGTCCGCATGATCGGCGAACAAAATGCCCTTGATTAAATCCGTATATTAAGTTATATTATTCATAAATTATTCGGGTTCTGGGGGTAAGTTCATGAAGTTTCGTCGAAGCGGCAGATTGGTGGACTTAACAAATTATTTGTTAGCCCACCCGCACGTACTAGTACCTTTAACTTTTTTTGCAGAACGTTATCAATCTGCAAAGTCCTCCATTAGTGAAGACTTAACGATTATCAAACAGACCTTCGAACAGCAGGGAATAGGCACATTGCTTACTGTACCTGGCGCTGCTGGCGGAGTGAAATATATTCCTAAAATTCACCTAAAAGAAGCAGATGACGTAGTAAACGATATCGGAGAGGCATTATCAACTCCTGAACGTGTACTTCCTGGCGGTTATTTATATTTAACCGATGTTTTAGGCAATCCATCGATTCTTGCGAAAATCGGTAAGCTGTTTGCGACCATCTTTGCGGACCGTGCGATTGATGTCGTCATGACCGTTGCGACAAAGGGTATTCCAATTGCCTATTCTGTTGCGGGTTATTTAAATGTGCCTGTTGTGATCGTTAGAAAAGATAATAAGGTAACCGAAGGATCAACAGTCAGTATTAATTATGCATCAGGTTCGTCTAACCGAATTCAAACCATGTCCCTTGCAAAGCGCAGCTTAGATAAAGGCTCCAATGTGCTGATCATTGATGACTTTATGAAAGCGGGCGGAACCATTAACGGCATGATGAATTTGCTTGAGGAATTTAATGCAAATGTTGCAGGGATCGGTGTTCTTTTAGAAGATGAGGGCGTAGATGAACGTCTTGTCGATGAATATGTCTCGTTGTTAAAGCTTTCTACCATTGATATGAAGCAAAAAATCATTGAGATCAATGAAGGCAATTTCCACGAGTTTTTTCATCCGAAAGTGTAAGCTTTGATTAAACATGTATTTGAATGGGAGAGATTGATATGACAAAAGTTGTTCAAACCAAACATGCACCAGCAGCCATTGGACCTTACTCTCAAGGAATTATTGTCAATAACATGTTTTACAGCTCAGGGCAGATTCCATTAACCCCAGCTGGAGATTTTGTCAATGGAGATATTAAAGAACAAACACATCAAGTGTTCCGTAATCTTGAGGCTGTACTTGAAGCAGCAGGTGCTTCCTTTGAAACAGTCGTGAAAGCAACTGTTTTCATCAAAGATATGGAACAATTCGCTGAAGTGAATGAAGTGTACGGTGAGTATTTCCATACACATAAGCCAGCTCGTTCATGTGTGGAAGTGGCAAGACTTCCAAAGGATGCGCTTGTAGAAATAGAAGTAGTTGCATTAGTGAAATAAACAGGCACTCTCAATGAAAGCCGTTTGGTTTCATCATATGCAGGGAAAGACATCATCATGATGTCTTTTTTTATGCTGAGAATGTAAGCGTCGTCACGAATATGACAAATAATGTATAAATATCCCGATATTTCAAAAAAAGTTTAAAAAAAGAGCAGGAGAATCACCACGATCGTTGAATACCTAAGTAATGCTTTTATATTGGGAAAAGGTGGTGAACTACTGTGGAAGTTACTGACGTAAGATTACGCCGCGTGAATACCGATGGTCGCATGAGGGCGATTGCATCCATCACGCTGGACCACGAATTTGTTGTTCATGATATTCGTGTGATTGATGGAAATAATGGGTTGTTTGTTGCAATGCCTAGCAAACGCACGCCCGATGGAGAGTTTCGCGATATTGCACATCCAATTAATTCAAGCACTCGGGGTAAAATCCAAGATGCTGTATTAAATGAATATCATCGCTTAGGCGAAGAGGAAGAAACAATTGAATATGAAGAAGCTGGAGCTTCTTAATCATACGTGAACCTAAAAAGACAGCTTTAAGAGAAAATGAATGTTTTCTTTTAAATGCTGTCTTTTTTGCGTTCTTTCTCTTGTTTCTTAAGTCTTTCATCTGTTAGAAAATTATTGTACTTCCTTATGTATCCTTGAAATCAGTCTTTATTTAGGATATATTTTTCTATGGATAATAGGGATATTGGAGGCCAATCAATGGATAAGCGGTTCGCAGTGATTTTAGCAGCGGGAAAAGGAACGAGAATGAAGTCAAAGCTATATAAAGTACTTCATCCAGTTTGCGGAAAGCCAATGGTCGAGCATGTGGCAGATGAAGCGTTAAAGCTTTCTTTAGCCAAGCTGGTGACGATTGTCGGTCATGGTGCAGAGGACGTGAAAGAGCAGCTTGGAGACAGAAGTGAGTATGCACTTCAAGAAGAACAGCTGGGAACAGCCCATGCCGTTAAACAAGCAAAGTCGTTTCTCGCGCAGGAAAAGGGAACAACCATTGTCATTTGTGGTGATACGCCATTATTGACAGCGGAAACAATGGAAGCCATGTTAAGCGAGCATCAAAAACATCAAGCGAAAGTCACTATTTTAACAGCACATGCGGATGATCCAACAGGCTATGGCCGTATTATTCGTGACGAAACAGGTGCTGTCGTGAAAATTGTGGAGCATAAAGATGCGAACGATGCAGAGCGTCAAGTGAATGAAATTAATACAGGGACTTATTGCTTTTCAAATGAAGATCTCTTCCGTGTGATTGAGCAAGTGTCGAATGAAAATGCACAGGGTGAATACTACTTGCCAGACGTTATTGAAATTCTAAAAAATGAAGGGCAAACAGTTGCAGCTTATCAAACACCGCATTTTGAAGAAACACTTGGAGTTAATGACCGTATCGCTCTATCACAAGCAGAGCAATTCATGAAGCGACGTATTAATCATCAGCATATGAAGAATGGTGTGACCTTGATTGATCCTGAGAACACGTATATTTCGCCAGATGCTGTCATCGGTGAAGATACAGTTATTTATCCTGGGACGGTCATCAAAGGGAATGTAAAAATCGGTGCAGACGCCACTATTGGGCCAAACACTGAAATTGTTGACAGCATCATCGGAGATCGAACAGTTATTAAGCAATCTGTCGTCTGCGATAGTGAGGTTGGAGTTGATGTGACAATTGGACCGTTTGCTCATATTCGCCCGTTGTCGAAAATTGGCGATGAAGTAAAAATTGGGAATTTTGTCGAAATCAAGAAAACAGTTTTCGGAGACCGCAGCAAAGCATCTCATCTAAGCTACATTGGAGACGCAGAGGTCGGAACTGATGTAAATCTTGGCTGTGGTTCCATTACAGTCAACTATGATGGGAAAAACAAATTCTTAACGAAGATTGAAGACGGCGCATTTATTGGCTGTAATTCAAATCTCGTTGCACCAGTCACTGTCGGAAAAGGGGCATATGTTGCAGCCGGTTCAACGGTTACAGAAGATGTACCGCAGGATGCATTGTCTATTGCTAGAGCAAGACAAGTCAATAAAGAAGATTATGTGAAAAATATTCATAAAAAATAATCCAAATACCCGGAGGTTTACCATGTCTAATCGTTATGCTGATGCGAATTTAAAGATATTCTCTTTGAATTCAAACCCTGAACTTGCCAAAGAAATTGCCGATCGTATCGGAGTTGATGTAGGAAAGAGCTCTGTTAAACGCTTTAGTGACGGTGAAGTCCAAATCAATATTGAAGAAAGTATCCGCGGCTGTGATTGTTATGTTATTCAATCAACAAGTGCGCCAGTCAATGAGCATATTATGGAACTGCTCATTATGGTGGATGCGCTAAAACGCGCTTCTGCGAAAACTGTCAATATTGTGATCCCTTATTACGGATATGCACGTCAAGATCGTAAAGCAAAACCTCGTGAGCCAATCACTGCGAAGCTTTTTGCAAACTTGCTTGAAACAGCAGGTGCTACACGTGTGATTGCGCTTGATCTTCATGCGCCGCAAATCCAAGGTTTCTTCGATATTCCAATCGATAACTTAATGGCTGTGCCAATCTTAACAAACTATTTCGAACAGAAGAATTTGAATGATATCGTTGTTGTGTCTCCTGACCACGGTGGTGTGACACGTGCGCGTAAAATGGCAGACCGCCTGAAAGCGCCAATCGCAATTATCGACAAACGCCGTCCAAAGCCAAACGTTGCTGAAGTCATGAACATTATTGGTAACATTGAAGGCAAAACGGCCATTCTAATCGATGATATCATTGATACAGCTGGTACTATTACACTTGCTGCAAATGCGCTAGTCGAAAATGGAGCAGCTGAAGTATATGCTTGCTGTACGCACCCAGTCTTGTCTGGACCAGCAGTAGAACGCATCACAAACTCTAAAATTAAAGAATTAGTTGTGACAAACAGTATTCAATTAACTGATGACAAGAAAGTTGGAAAATTCATTCCGCTTTCAGTTGGGCCTTTGCTTGCAGAAGCCATCATCCGTGTACATGAAGAAGAATCTGTGAGCTACCTTTTCAGCTGATTTTCTGATTAAAAAAGGCCCTAGGCATCAAGCTTGGGGTCTTTTTGCTATCATCATTCACGGCAAATAGGTTTAAAATGATTCGGTTATGGGTAATTATGAGAGTAGTGACAAAAAAGAAATAGGATGGTGCTGAATATGGCAACTTTAAAAGCAAATAAAAGAACTGATTTCAAACGTTCCACACTGCAAAAAATCCGTCATTCAGGACACGTTCCTGGTGTCATATACGGAAAAAATACAGACAATCTGGCTGTTTCATTAGACAGCATCGATTTATTAAAAACCTTACGTGATGAAGGGAAGAATACAATCATCACCTTAGACGTGGGTGGTGAAACGAAATCTGTGATGGTGACAGAATTACAAACAGATCCGTTGAAAAACGAACTTGTTCATGCTGATTTCCAAGTCGTTGACTTACAGCGTGAAATTGAGGCAGATGTACCAATACAGCTGATTGGCGAGTCTAAAGGGGTAAAAGATGGCGGTGTGCTTCAGCAGCCACTATTTGAACTATCTGTTACAGCGAAACCAAAAGATATTCCGCAGAATATTGAAGCTGATATTACAAACTTAGAAGTCAATGATGTCTTAACAGTTGCTGATCTGCCTGTTCAGTCATCTTATCAAATCAATAACGATCCAGAAGAAGTCGTTGCCTCCATTCTGCCGCCTCAGCAATCAGAGGTTCCTGAGCCAGATAGCGAAGAAGAGCCGCAAGAGCCTGAGGCCATTAAAGAAAAGGATGACGATGGAGAATAACTGGTCATTTAGAGACGTAACCCTCCCGCGGTTGCGTCTTTTGTGCTAGAATGAAAAGAATTCATACGTTTTTACATGAGGCAATCTGATTGGCTCATTTTTTAGGCGTGTGCTGTGTGACAAAGGAGGTTATTGGTTTCATGATTGCATTCGTTGGATTAGGCAATCCAGGAAAAGAATATGAAAAAACAAGACATAATGTCGGGTTTATGACAATAGATGAATTATCAAAAAAATGGGACATTCCTTTAAATCAATCAAAATTCCATGGACAATTTGGAACTGGGTTTGTTTCGGGGCAAAAGGTTCTACTTGTAAAGCCGCTTACATATATGAACTTATCAGGAGAATGTGTGCGTCCGCTGATGGACTATTACGATATTCCCCTTGAACATTTGAAAGTGATCTATGATGATCTTGATTTGCCAACTGGCCGGATTCGCTTACGTACAAAAGGAAGTGCAGGCGGGCATAATGGAATCAAATCATTAATTCAGCATTTAGGTTCACCTGAATTTGACCGGTTCCGTATCGGCATTGGACGTCCTCAAAACGGCATGAAGGTCGTTGATTACGTACTAGGACGTTTCTCAGAAGAAGAACAGCCTGACATCGCATCAGCCATTCAATCGTCTGTCGAGGCTTGTGAAGCGGCTTTAAAAAAGCCATTTTTAGAAGTGATGAATGATTTTAACAAGAAGGTATAAGAATGATAAGCGAAGCACATACTGATCATAAAATCTCAGCATGGGAGGATCACGTATGGCTTTGCATTATTACTGCCGCCACTGTGGTGTAAAGGTTGGCAGTCTAGATGAATCTGCTGTCCAAAGTGAAGCACTTGGATTTCATCACTTAACAAATGAGGAAAGAAACGATATGATTTCTTATAGGGAAAATGGTGATTTACATGTACAAACCATTTGTGAGGATTGCCAAGAGGCGCTTGAAAGAAATCCTGATTACCATCAGTATCATACTTTTATTCAATAAAAAAGCTTTGGTGTAGATATTAGACCAAAGCGTTTTTCTGTTTTAAACAAACAGGGAGGAGGAGCCAAATGAAAAACATACAATCATTTATCAAACAAAGTGATGATTTTCAGTCTATTTTTAATGGACTAAAGGAAGGGTTAAAAGAACAGCTGCTTGCCGGACTATCAGGCTCCGTCAGATCTTTATTTACAGCCGCGATATCAGACGAACTGAAGCGGCCAATGTTTATTGTGACTCACAATTTATATCAGGCGCAGAAGGTAACAGATGATCTAGCAAGTGTGATGCCGGATCGCTCGGTTCTTCTTTATCCTGTCAATGAACTCATCGCTTCAGAAATTGCAGTGGCCAGTCCTGAGCTGAGAGCACAGCGTTTGGATGTCTTGAATCGACTTGCGAATGGAGAAAACCCCATTATCGTCACTCCCGCTGCTGCGGTTCGCAGGATGCTTCCGCCAGTTGAGCTCTGGAAGGAGAGTCAGATCCATTTAAAGATCGGTGAAGAAATTGATTTGGAGGCGTTTTCAAAACAGCTCGTACAAATTGGTTATGACCGGACGTCGATGGTTGCAGCGCCCGGAGATTTTAGTGTGCGCGGAGGAATCATCGACATCTATGCGTTAACGGAAGATCATCCAATCCGTATTGAACTGTTTGATACAGAAGTAGACTCGATTCGAACGTTTCATTCGGATACACAGCGTTCATTAGAAACCCTTCAAGAAATCAAAATAGGTCCTGCAAAAGAGTTAATTGTGAGAGGTCCTGAACGAGTGAGAGCCATTGAACAGCTTGATCAAGGGCTGGCGAAGAGCTTAAAGAAATTCAACTCAGATCAGCAAAAAGAACTGCTTCATCAAAATATTTCTGCTGATCGCGAGAAGCTGCTTGAAGGCATCGTGACACAGGAAATGACGAAGTACCTGTCCTATTTCTATGAAAAGCCTGCTAGTTTGCTAGATTACACATCGCAGGATACGATTATTATTTTAGATGAAATCAGCAGAATTCAGGAGATGGAAGAACAGCTTGAACAGGAAGAAGCCGATTGGACAATTAGTCTGCTTGAAGAAGGCAATATTCTTCATGATTTATCTCTATCTTTCCCGTTCCAAGAACTGATCAATCAGCAATCGAGAGCCATTCTGTACTACTCCTTGTTCCTGAGACATGTCCAGCAGACAAATCCGCAGAATATCGTCAATGTATCTAGTAAACAAATGCAGAATTTCCACGGGCAGATGAATGTGCTGGCGAGTGAAATTGAACGCTATAAAAAACAGCAATACACGGTTGTCTTCTTAGGTGCTGATGAAGAGCGGACAGAAAAGCTGTCGTCTGTTCTGCATGATTATGACATTGAAGCCGCTCTTGCTAAACCGGACGCTGAGCTTGTAAGCGGACAGGTGTATATTTTACAAGGTGAGCTGCAAACGGGCTTTGAATTGCCGTTATCAAAAATTGCTGTGATCACAGAAGGTGAACTCTTCAAGAAACGTGTGAAAAAGCAGGCACGTAAGCAAAAGCTGACCAATGCAGAGCGGATCAAGAGCTATTCAGAGCTTCAAGTCGGCGATTATGTGGTGCACATTAACCACGGGATCGGTAAATATTTAGGAATTGAAACGCTTGAAATCGGCGGCATTCATAAAGATTATTTAAATATTCATTATCAAGGAAGCGATAAGCTTTATGTACCGGTTGAACAAATTGATCAGGTGCAGAAATATGTAGGATCAGAAGGTAAAGAACCAAAGCTGTACAAACTAGGCGGCAGCGATTGGAAACGTGTGAAGAAAAAAGTGGAAACATCTGTACAGGACATCGCAGATGATCTGATTAAACTGTACGCAGAACGCGAGGCAAGCAAAGGATATGCCTTCTCGCCTGATCATGAGATGCAGCGCCAGTTTGAATCCGCGTTCCCTTACCAGGAAACAGATGATCAAATCCGTTCAATTCACGAAATTAAACAGGATATGGAGCGGGAACGTCCAATGGACCGTCTGCTTTGTGGAGATGTGGGTTACGGAAAAACGGAGGTGGCTATTCGTGCGGCCTTCAAAGCGATTGCTGACGGGAAGCAGGTAGCCCTGCTAGTTCCGACAACCATCTTAGCGCAGCAGCATTTTGACACAATCATGGACCGATTCCAAGACTACCCTGTCAAAATCGCGCAGCTGAGCCGTTTCCGTACAAGAAAAGAAACAACTGAAACGTTAAAAGGACTGAAAAACGGAACGATCGATATGGTTATCGGCACACACCGTCTTCTTTCAAAAGACATCGTCTACAAGGATTTAGGACTGTTGATCATTGATGAGGAACAGCGTTTTGGTGTGACGCATAAAGAGAAAATTAAACAGATGAAAGCCAATATCGACGTACTGACATTAACGGCTACGCCAATTCCGCGTACGCTTCATATGTCCATGCTAGGCGTACGGGATTTATCAGTGATTGAAACACCGCCTGAAAATCGATTCCCTGTTCAAACCTATGTGGTCGAGTACAATGGCGCTTTAGTCAGAGAAGCGATTGAGCGAGAATTAGCACGCGGCGGTCAAGTGTACTTCCTTTATAACCGTGTTGAGGATATTGAACGAAAAGCAGACGAAATCTCCATGCTGGTCCCAGACGCAAAAGTCAGTTATGCACACGGGAAAATGAGTGAGAACGAGCTGGAATCAGTGATGATCAATTTCCTTGAAGGTGAATCAGATGTATTGGTCAGTACCACCATCATTGAAACGGGAGTCGATATTCCAAATGTGAACACGCTCATCGTCCACGATGCCGATAAAATGGGGCTCTCTCAGCTGTACCAGCTAAGAGGACGAGTCGGGCGTTCGAACCGTGTCGCTTATGCTTATTTCACGTATCGAAAAGATAAAGTTCTTTCTGAAGTTGCGGAGAAAAGACTTCAGGCCATTAAAGAATTCACAGAGCTCGGATCTGGGTTTAAAATTGCGATGCGTGATTTAACGATTCGAGGAGCAGGGAACTTACTTGGTGCTCAGCAGCATGGCTTCATTGATTCGGTTGGATTCGATCTCTATTCTCAAATGCTGAAAGAAGCCATTGAGGAAAGAAGAGGCGATACAACGGCTCAAGATAAATTCGAGCCAGAAATTGATCTGCAAATTGATGCTTACATCCCAGACACTTATATTTCGGATGGCAAGCAAAAGATTGAAATGTATAAACAGTTCAGAGCAATTGGATCGATTGAAGAGAGAAAAGAGCTTCAGGATGAAATGATCGACCGATTTGGTGAATATCCGCAAGAAGTGGCTGACTTGTTTACGATTGCGACAATGAAGGTGTACGCTGTCCAGGAACGTGTCGAGCTGATCAAGATGGAGAAAGGCATTGTCAGAATGACCCTTGATGAGAAAGCAAGCGGTGAAATCGACGGCCAAAAATTATTTGAGCTCGGCAGTAAATATGGACGTGAAATCGGATTGGGAATGGAAGGCAGCAAGCTGATTATTTCTGTCCAAACGAAAGGCAAGAAGACAGAGGAATGGCTTGAGGTTGTTCTTAACATGCTTCGAGGCCTTCAAGATGTGAAAAAAGAAACCATTTCATCTTCATAAAATTTTGTTTGTCTCTCGTGTATATTACGTTTGATGTGACGGATACTAAACTCAGGGTCAAGTGGTGAATGTTGCATAAAGTGGACGCTTTTGTTCCATTCACCCAACACATCATCAAACGAAAGAGAGGCAGCAGTGAATGAAAGCAACTGGAATTGTACGCCGCATCGATGATCTAGGTAGAGTGGTTATTCCGAAGGAGATTCGCAGAACATTGCGCATTCGGGAAGGAGATCCGCTTGAGATTTTCGTCGACCGCGATGGAGAAGTGATTTTGAAGAAGTATTCGCCGATTAGTGAGCTAGGAGACTTTGCGAAGGAATATGCTGATGCATTATTCGACAGTTTGGGTCATTCCATCCTGATCTGTGATCGAGATACGTATATTGCTGTATCCGGAAGTTCGAAAAAAGAGTACTTAAACAAATCCATCAGTGATTTACTTGAACGAACAATGGATCAGCGTAATTCTGTGTTAGAAGAAAGCAAAAAAGAAATTCAACTTGTCGATGGTATTGATGATGACGTATCTTCTTATACCATTGCACCTATTGTTGCAAACGGAGATCCGATTGGCGCCGTCGTCTTATTTTCTAAAGAGCGTTCAATGGGAGAAGTGGAGCATAAAGCGGCAGAGACAGCAGCTGGCTTCTTAGCCCGTCAAATGGAACATTAGGTCTAATAACTCTATATCATTTTGATAAAACGAAAGAATGCCGATGAAATCATTTGATTTTGTCGGTTTTTTATATGGAATGAAACAAAACGAGACATGTGCCGTCTACTCCTTAGAAAGGAACGTCTTTTTCACGTATGATATAATGAGTGCGTTTAACTGTAGATCTATTTTAAAGGAGTCATCCATGAAAAATGCTGTGAATCAGCCGCACTGGCTTTTCCAGGGTGCGGTGATTTTGACCATCGCAGGCTTGTTATCAAAGGTACTAAGTGCCGTTTACCGTGTCCCGTTTCAAAACATCGTAGGGGACACAGGGTTTTATATTTATCAGCAGGTATATCCTTTCCTTGGCATTGCCATCATGCTTGGTACAACAGGTTTTCCTGTCATGGTGTCCAAGCTTTTGAGTGAGCATGGGGAAGAGAATCGACGGATCATTACAAGGGTATCCTTGGTCTATATCACTTTACTGAGCCTGGTCTTATTTCTTTGTCTTTACATAGGAGCAGGCACAATTGCGGGTCTTATGGCAGACAGTCAATTAATTCTGCTCATCCAGATGAGTGCTTTTGTGTTTCTATTTCTGCCGCTCACTGTGATGCTGAGGGGAGTTTTTCAGAGTGACGGTCTGATGCTTCCAACGGCTGTTTCTCAGTTGGTTGAGCAGCTCATCAGGGTAGGTGTCCTGCTTGTTTTATCCTTCTATTTCGTGAGGCACGGCTATTCGCTTTATGAAACAGGGGCGGGTGCGGTGTTCTCTTCTATCGCAGGAAGTGCGGCCTCGCTCATTTTGCTTCTTTTCCTTTGGCTGACCTATCGAAAGCAGTCTGCTGCAAGTATGTCAGGCAAACAGGCGACACTTCGAAAAAAAGATGTTATGAAGAGTTTGGTGCTGTATACATTGACGATTTGTGTCAGCGGTTTGCTCATTTTATGGATGCAAATGATTGATGCTTTTCATCTGTATGCGCTGCTGCGCAGCGAGGGTCTCAGTGAAGCGGCGGCAAAGGCGGCGAAAGGTGTATATGACCGAGGCCAGCCTTTCTTACAGCTCGGAACGGTGTTTGCCATCAGCATCGGAACCTCACTTGTGCCATTTTTATCAGCAGCCATGAGGAATGGAGAGCATGAAACGATACGGCAAAAAGTTCGGTCATCGGTTAAGACCACGTCGGTATTAGGGATAGGGTCAGCGGTTGGACTGATTTGTATTTTAGAACCAGTCAATACAATGCTTTTTCGTAATGATTTAGGCACTGATGCCTTGCAAATATTCTGTATATCGATCGCCTTTACATCGATTGCCATTACGCAGACGGCTTTACTGCAAGGGCTCGGGCATACTGTGTACCCTGCTGTTGTGGTGGTCCTCAGCGTGCTGGTGAAATGGATTCTAACGATTGCGCTTGTACCGTTATTTGGCATCCAAGGTGCCGCATGGTCAACTGTATGTGGTTTTCTCACAGCAGCCGTGCTCAATGCCGTTTATTTGAAGCATAAAGGATGGATTTCGTTGAGAGAGCTGTTCCCGGTGAAAATTCTTTTATCAGCCGCCTTCATGGCTGTGGTCTTAATAGGATATCAGGCTCTGTTTTCATGGGTCATCCCCTTTGAAAAACGTCCGTTTTCCGTTTTAGAGAGCCTGACATCAGTTTTTATTGGTGGTTTCGCCTTTTTATATAGTATTCTTAAGCTAGAAGTATTTACGGACGAGGAATGGAGACTCATTCCATTAGGAGAAAAGATTTTATATTTTAAACAGATGAGAGGGAATCAAAATGGCAGGTAAGATTACCGTCGTCGGTCTCGGGGCAGGCGACATGGATCAGCTGACGCTCGGTGTATATAAGCAGCTGAAGCAGGCGAAAGAAGTATTTATGAGAACGCAGGATCATCCGCTTACCGCAGAGTTGATGCAGGAGGTCCCAGCTCTCACCTTTTTTGATGAAATTTATGAAAAGCACGATCAGTTTGATCAGGTGTATCAGGAAATTACCGAAATATTATTTTCAGAGGCAGCGGAAAAAGACATTGTGTACGCAGTACCTGGTCATCCATTTGTGGCAGAAAAGACCGTACAGCTGCTCGTTTCCGGGCAGAAAGAGCGCGGGATTGAGGTGTCTGTCGCTGGTGGACAAAGCTTTCTAGATGCGACATTCAACTCCTTGCAGATTGATCCCATCGAGGGATTACAATTCGTTGATGCAGGGGATATGAGAGCGGATGATCTGAAATTAACCCAGCACGTCCTGATTTGTCAGGTATATGATCAGATGACAGCTTCGAATGTGAAACTCACACTGATGGAAAAGCTTCCCGACGATTATGAAGTTTATATTGTGACTGCAGCTGGAAGCAGTCAGGAACAGATTACTGCCGTTCCTTTATTTGAACTTGATCGAGATGTGTCGATAAATAACTTAACGAGTGTTTATGTTCCTCCAATTCAAGATGAACAGCTGCTTTATCAACAATTTGACACCTTCCGTGACGTTATACGTACATTAAGAGGTCCGGGCGGCTGTCCATGGGATCAAAAACAAACAAATGAATCACTCAAACCATATTTAATTGAAGAATGCTATGAACTGCTTGAAGCGATAGATGAAGATGACACAGATCATATGGTGGAAGAGCTTGGCGATGTGCTGCTGCAGGTGCTGCTTCACGCTCAAATTGGCGAAGATGACGGTTATTTCTCAATCGATGACGTCATTCAGCATGTCACAGAAAAAATGATTCGGCGGCACCCCCATGTGTTTGGTGACACGAATGTTTCTGAGGCAGCAGATGTGGTTGCCAACTGGGAAAAAATCAAGCAGCAGGAGAAGCCAGAGCGGACCGGTTCTATTTTGCAATCGATTCCGGCGACACTTCCAGCACTAACAAAGGCATATAAGCTCCAAAAGAAAGCTGCCAAGGTAGGCTTTGATTGGACAGATGTTCAAGATATTTGGAACAAATACGAAGAAGAAAAGCAGGAATTTCTCGATGAAGTGGCAGAGAAGACGGACGATGGTGCAACGAAGCAGATGAAAGATGAATTTGGAGATCTTTTGTTTGTTCTCGTCAATATTGGCCGGTTCTATCACTTAGAGCCTGAAACGGCACTCGCTTCTGCCAACACAAAATTCATACGGCGCTTTCAGCATATCGAACAAAAAGCAAAGGACATAGGCCGTTCATTAGATGACTTAACGCTAGAGGAAATGGACGATCTATGGAACGATGCAAAACGCATAGAAAGAGGTGAAGACACATGAGACTAGATAAATTTTTAAAAGTGTCCCGTTTAATTAAAAGAAGAACATTGGCAAAAGAAGTAGCTGATCAAGGCAGGATTTCTATTAACGGAACACAGGCGAAAGCAAGCTCTGACGTGAAAGAAGGGGATGAGCTGCAAATCCGCTTTGGTCAAAAACTAGTGACTGTTCAAGTCAACGAGTTAAAGGACACGACGAAAAAAGAAGAAGCGGCTGGCATGTATACTGTGCTAAAAGAAGAAAAAACAGCAGAATAGGGCTTGTTCTAAATGACCCTCTTATCACATACAATGCAGTAACATGCAAGTATGAGATATGGGGGATGTATAGATGAATCAATATTATAATCAACCTCAAGGCACGAAGCTGTCATCAGACGCGGAGCATAATGTCACAATGCGAAACAGAAAGCATTTAGATATTACTGGTGTCAAACAAGTGGAAAGCTTTGATAGTGAGGAATTTCTGCTGGAGACGGTCATGGGGATTCTCGCCATCCGCGGAGAAAATCTGCAAATGAAAAACCTAGACGTCGAAAAGGGCGTTGTGTCGATTAAAGGGCGTGTTTTTGATTTAATCTATGTGGATGAGCAGCACGGGGAGAAAGCTAAAGGATTTTTTAGCAAGCTGTTTAAATGACGCTGACAGTCCAGTTTTATACGATGCTTTCCATGGCGGCGATGGGCATCTGGCTGGGCGCATCGCTTGATACGTACAAGCTGTTTGTGAATCGGGAAAAAACAGCAAAATGGCTTTTGGTTATCCACGATCTCCTTTTTTGGATGGTACAGGGTCTCTTATTCTTTTACGTCCTGCTGCTGACAAATGAGGGAGAATTCAGGCTTTATATTTTTCTAGCCGTTGCTCTAGGTTTCTCGATGTATCAGGCATTGATGAAACATCTGTATCTTAAGATTCTCAAGTTTATCATGATGTGTGTATATCAGACCGTTCTCTTCCTGAAAAGGCTGGTCATGTCGATTGTCTTCCAGCCGATCCGCTGGATGATCACATTGGTCATAAGTGCTATACTGTTCTTGCTCCACTCGCTCTTACGTCTAGTTCGTTTTACGTTTCGGCTCGTGTGGAAGGTGCTGTCGATTGTTTGTTATCCGCTCATCTGGTTACTCAATGTGACCATTATTCATCGGATTCCCGAAAAATGGCGAACATCAATGAGATTGTTTTTCTCAAAAGGAGCAGGAATTTTACAAGGGGCCAAGAAATTATCTGGTACCATCAAAACGAAATGGAAACAATTCTGGACAAAGTGAGAGAGGAGGCCTTCAATCTTGAACAAGAGAAAAAGAAATATCGCACAAATTCAAAATGATTACCAAAAACAAATGGAACAGCAAGCGCAGCGCTTAAAACGCAAACGTCGCGGACTCCTTAGAAGGCTTACCGTGTTTGGTGTAATCGTGCTCATGTTTGCTGTCTTGGTGACAAGTGCCCTCTGGTCGCAATCGTCTTCACTAAAGGAAAAAGAAGAGAAGAAGGTTGCGCTCGAAAAAGAGTTGAAGCAATTACAAACAAAGCAGGAAGATATTTCTGATGAAATTAAGAAGCTGAAAAGCAAGGAATACGTACTCGAACTGGCACGACGGGACTATTATATGTCCAAAAAAGGCGAAAAAATCTTTGATGTGGGCAATAAGAGCGATTAGCCTTGTTGACACTTAAAATTCAGTTTATGTATAATTGAACAAATGAGATTTTTTTATAAGTCTAAGGAGGAGCACTTTTTTTATGTCGATTGAAGTTGGCAGCAAGTTACAAGGGAAAGTTACGGGCATTACAAATTTTGGAGCTTTTGTGGAGTTGCCAGGCGGTTCAACTGGTCTCGTTCATATCAGTGAGGTAGCCGATAACTATGTAAAAGATATTAATGAGCATTTAAAAGTCGGTGAACAAGTTGAAGTGAAAGTGATTAACGTTGAAAAAGACGGTAAAATCGGCTTGTCCATTAAAAAAGCAAAAGATCGTCCTCAACAACAATCAAGACCAAGCAGAAATGATTTCCGTCCGAAGGAATCGTTTGAACAAAAAATGAACAAATTCTTAAAAGATAGCGAAGATCGCTTAACATCTTTAAAACGTAACACGGAATCAAAACGTGGGGGGCGCGGAGCAAGAAGAGGTTAACTTGTTGCTGCTTTCTATATATTTTCACAACAAAGCATCTGCTGTGTTCAGCAGGTGCTTTTTTTCATGATCCATACGACATTTTTTGAGATTTCGTCATTTAATTTAAAACTTTCTATTGACGGACAAGCGAATCCTTTGTATTATAGTTCTTGTGCTTCTTAGCGCATTTTCATTATGGCGGTGTAGCTCAGCTGGCTAGAGCGTACGGTTCATACCCGTGAGGTCGGGGGTTCGATCCCCTCCGCCGCTATCCTTTTAACTAGAACATAAAGCAAGGCCCGTTGGTCAAGCGGTTAAGACACCGCCCTTTCACGGCGGTAACACGGGTTCGAATCCCGTACGGGTCATCTTCGAAACAGCTTTCTATAGGAAAGCTGTTTTTTTGTGCCTTCGTAAAATTCTGATGAAAGACATCGACTTTCATGAAAGTATGCCTCTTTGACGAATAAAGCGTCGAACGTTTTATGGAAACGACAACTTCTTTTGACAAAATTTCTTTTTCACCTTCGCTATAATGACAAGCAACGAATATCAGGTGGGGGATGAGAAGATGGAAAAACTAGAAAGAAGAACTGATTTAACAGGAGCGGGGTTTGAAAGAATCAGTGCGGGATTAAAAAAGATGAAAAACCTGTTTCTTCATCACACGCATTCTCTTTTTTTCTATAAAGGGTTTATTTATGTTGTTCTAGGCTTTTTATTAGGACGAGCCTTTATATTATCTGAAATTATGCCGTTTGCTCTGCCTTTCTTTGGCTCCATGCTGCTTATTAAAAGAGATAAGGCGATGCTTGCTTGTCTAGCTTTACTCGCAGGGGCGATGACGATATCACCTCAAAATGCATTGTTTGTGTTTGCGTCGCTGCTCATGTTTCTCCTTATGTCAAAGGTGGTTTCTTTCATCATCAAAGACCCAGTGAAAACATTACCGGTTGTCATTGTTCTCTCAATGCTGATCACCCGAGGAGCGTTTGTTTACCTAGAGCAAGGTGCTGTGCAAAGCTATGATTACGTCATGGCGGGTGTCGAAGCAGGACTTGCCTTCATTTTGACTCTGATTTTTCTTCAAAGCCTGCCGATTTTTACAGTCAGGAAAATTAAACACTCTTTAAAGGTCGAAGAAATTATTTGTTTTATGATTTTAATTGCCTCAGTTTTAACTGGCCTTGCTGGGATCACATTTCAAGGAATGCAGGCAGAGCATATTTTGTCACGTTATGTAGTGCTGACGTTTGCCTTTATTGGCGGAGCCAGTATTGGTTGTACGGTCGGTGTTGTGACAGGATTAATTCTCGGTCTCGCTAACATCGGAAACCTTTATCAGATGAGTCTTCTTGCCTTTTCAGGCTTATTAGGCGGATTGCTGAAAGAAGGGAAGAAAGCAGGGGCAGCCATCGGCTTAATTGTGGGTTCCTTACTCATTTCACTGTACGGGGAAGGATCAGCAGGTCTCATGACCACACTGTATGAATCACTTATAGCGGTTGCGCTCTTTTTGCTCACGCCACAATCAGTCACCTCCAAGGTAGCGAAATACATTCCTGGTACGGTAGAGCATGTACAAGAGCAGCAGCAATATGCTCGGAAGGTACGAGACGTGACAGCAAAAAAGGTAGATCAGTTCTCTCATGTATTTCATGCGCTGTCTGAGAGTTTTGCGACATTTTACGAATCTATTCCTGAAGAGAAGAAGCAGGAAGAGGATGTAGATCTTTTTTTAAGTACGATCACAGAACGATCCTGTCAAACGTGCTATAAGAAAAATAAATGCTGGGTGCAGAACTTTGATACAACCTATGAACTAATGAAACAAGTTATGCATGAATCTGATGAAAAAACGTATGAGCATAACCGAAAATTGAAAAAGAAATTTAGTCAGCACTGCTCAAAATCAAAACATGTCGAGGAATTGATCGAAGAGGAGATCGCTTACTATAAAGCCAATCAGACACTGAAGAAAAAAGTCCAAGACAGCAGACGTCTTGTGGCTGAACAGCTGATGGGGGTCTCGCAAGTAATGGAGGATTTTTCCCGGGAAATAAAACGAGAAAGAGAACAGCATTTTATTCAGGAAGAGCAGATGATAGAAGCGCTTCAGCACTTTGGCATTGAAATCCAGCAAGTAGAAATCTATAGCTTGGAGCAGGGAAATGTGGATATTGAAATGAGAATCCCATATTGCCAAGGGCATGGGGAATGTGAAAAAATCATTGCTCCAATGCTTTCAGATATTTTAGAAGAACAGATTTTAGTCAAAGCAGAGCAGTGTGCAGAGCATCCAACAGGCTATTGCCACGTTGTATTTGGCTCTGCTAAATCATATCGAGTGGCTACAGGCGTGGCACATGCAGCAAAAGGAGGAGGACTGGTATCTGGAGACAGCTACAGCATGATGGAGCTTGGTGCGGGCAAGTATGCTGCAGCTATTAGTGATGGAATGGGCAACGGAGCACGGGCTCATTTTGAAAGCAATGAAACGATTAAGCTGTTAGAAAAAATATTGGCGTCAGGTATCAATGAAAAAGTGGCGATTAAAACCATTAATAGTATTTTATCTTTAAGAACGACGGACGAGATCTATTCAACATTGGATTTATCGATCATTGATTTACAGGATGCGAGCTGTAAGTTCCTCAAAATTGGTTCAACACCCAGCTTTATTAAACGGGGTGATCAGGTGATGAAGGTACAAGCAAGCAACTTGCCAATCGGTATTATTGATGAATTCGAAGTCGAGGTTGTGAGTGAACAGATGAAGGCAGGAGATCTATTGATTATGATGAGTGACGGCATTTTTGAAGGGCCAAAGCATATTGAAAATCATGATCTGTGGGTGAAACGGAAAATGAAAAGCTTTAAAACAGAAGATCCCCAAGAAATTGCTGATTTATTAATGGAAGAGGTCATTCGAACAAGAGCAGGCCAAATTGATGACGATATGACAGTTGTTGTCATCAGGCTCGACCACAACACACCAAAATGGGCTTCCATTCCGACCGGTACATTCTATCTTGAGAAACAAGAGATTTCTTAAAATATCGTATAATATGAATTTCTTCTGGCGATGATGGGGATATAAGCATTCAGTTACAATCCCAGGAGGAATGAAGATGCGAAAAGGTCACGTCAACCAAATCTTATTGATTACAGATGGCTGCTCAAACCACGGGGAAGATCCGCTTGCGATTGCCTCATTGGCAAAGGAACAAGGGATTACAGTCAATGTCATTGGCATTATGGAAGAAAACAGACACGATCATGAAGCGATGAAGGAAGTAGAGGGGATTGCTCTCGCAGGCGGAGGCATCCATCAAGTTGTCTACGTCCAGCAGTTATCTCAAACAGTACAAATGGTCACAAAAAAAGCGATGACACAAACCTTGCAAGGTGTTGTGAATAAAGAATTGCAGCAAATTCTCGGCAAAGATGCTGAAATTGAAGAACTTCCACCTGATAAGCGCGGGGAAGTAATGGAGGTTGTAGATGAGTTAGGAGAGACGGTTCACCTTCAAGTACTCGTGCTTGTTGATACAAGTGCAAGTATGAAACCGAAGCTGCCGACTGTAAAAGAAGCACTCATCGACCTTTCCATCAGTTTAAATTCAAGAATTGGAGAAAATCAGTTTGGGATGTGTGTATTTCCCGGGAAAAACTCAGATGCTGAAATTGTGTTGAATTGGACGCCTCGATTCGATTCATTATCATCTATTTTCCCAAAACTGACCACTGGAGGAATCACCCCAACGGGACCAGCGCTTCGGGAAGCACTTCAGCATTTCAAATCAGTTCGTTCACGCAAAGGGCTGCTTGAAGCAAAGGAAGAGCATGATGATGAATTCGGCTTCTAACATACCGTTAGGCACGGTGATTCAAGGGAAATGGCACCACCATCATTACCGTATTGTAAAAGAGCTTGGAAAAGGGGCGAACGGTGTTGTCTATCTGGCCGAATCGCCACATGGGCAAGCGGCCCTTAAAGTGAGTGATGACAGTATGCTCATTGCATCTGAAGTCAATGTTTTAAAATCCTTTTCAAAGGCTCCTGTGAAAACCATGGGGCCTTCTTTTTATGATATGGATGATGCGATTTATCCTGGTATGCCTCAAAAACGCTCTTTTTATGTGATGGAATATGTCAGAGGCCCATTACTGCTTGAATTTGTGAAACAAAAGGGTGATGAGTGGATTGTGGTTTTAATGATTCAGCTTTTATCTAGCTTGGCTCATTTACATCAGGAAGGCTGGATTTTTGGTGATTTAAAGCCGGATAATCTCATTGTTTCTGGGCCCCCGGCCACGATCCGGTGCATTGATGTGGGAGGAACGACGAAAGCGGGCAGGGCAATTAAGGAGTATACCGAGTTTTTTGATCGAGGCTATTGGGGATTCGGTACACGAAAAGCTGAACCAACTTATGATTTATTTGCTCTGACGATGGTGATGGTGAACTGTGCGTATAAGAAAGAATTCAAAAAAGGAGCAGAACCAGAAAAGCAGCTTTATCGAGCTATTGAAGGACATCCTTTATTAAAGCGATATGAAAGGGTGTTAAAGGCTGCTCTACAAGGTAAATATCAATCAGCAGCAGACATGAAAAGTGCGATGCTGAAAGAAGGACAGCTGATTGCATCAAGGAAATCGCGCCAGAAGAAGCAGCAGCAAAAAAACGCGCCAAAACCTGCTGTTAATCAAAATCAACAAGTAACCTCACGATCGCGGGCTGCAGCAGCAAAAAGAACGTCAGT
Source organism: Bacillus sp. FSL K6-0994 (assembly GCF_038630815.1). Taxonomy (NCBI): domain Bacteria; kingdom Bacillati; phylum Bacillota; class Bacilli; order Caryophanales; family Bacillaceae; genus Bacillus; species Bacillus sp. FSL K6-0994. The sequence continues at coordinate 77,363 of NZ_CP152043.1, forward strand.
GCGTAAAAAATCAGGCGGACTTTTTGAAACCATTCTTATCGTGTGCAGTGTACTCGCTCTTTACTGTGCATATGTGGTTTTGTTCCTGTTGTAGAGCCGGAAAAAAGCAGGCTTCTTCTTTGCTTGGAGCTACTGAAAGTGATAGGATATGTATATCTTTAAATTACCTGCTCTTTTGTGAGGAGGAAGTTGTGAGTAGAATTGAATCTTTTTTGAAAAAACATGATGTTTACCTTGAAAATACGACAGTCATTGTCGGGGTTTCCGGCGGACCGGATTCCATGCTCTTACTGCATGAACTTAACAAACGCCGCAAAGGTTCCTATCAGCTGATTGCAGCCCATGTAGATCACATGTTCAGAGGAGAAGAATCCTTCGCTGATTTGGCATTTGTTGAGGCTTACTGTAAGGAGCACGAGATCCCTTTTGAATCGTCCCGCATACAGGTCACCCAATATGCAAAAGAAAACCGCTTAAACAAACAGGCAGCTGCAAGGGAGTGCAGATATGCTTTCTTTCGTCAATTGATGGAGCAATACAACGCTCAATTTATAGCGCTTGCACATCATGGAGACGACCAAGTAGAAACAATGATGATGAGACTTGTGAGAGGGACTGTTGGTATTGGACTCGCGGGTATCCAAGCAAAACGTCCTTTTCAAGGCGGATGGCTGATTCGTCCGCTCATTGGATACTCTAAAGACGACGTGCTAAAAGCTTGTGAAAAAGAACATGTCCCCTATGTCATTGATCAAAGCAATCATACGGATGACTACTTGAGAAACCGGGTAAGAAGACATATTCTTCCCGTGTTAAAAGAAGAGGCACCTCATGTACATGAAAGCTTTCAGTTTGTAAGTGACATGCTGACTGAGGATGAGCAATACTTGCAGGCTTTAACAAAGGAACAAATGAACCAAGTGATAACGAGTCAATCGCCTAAGCAAATTGAGATCAAAACGAAGCCTTTGCTTGACCTGCCTTTGCCTTTACAAAGAAGAGGCATTCAACTAATATTAAACTATCTTTATGAAAACACTCAATCAGCGTTTTCAAACCAGCATATTCTAGGGACTTTAGACTGGTTATCTCATACAGATCAACCGTCTGGATCATTAGATTTGCCAAAAGGTTTACAAGCTGTCAAGTCTTATGATCACTGTATGTTTACCTTTGAACGATCGCATGTATTAGACCAGTCTTATGCTCTTCACTTAAAGGTTGAGCTCGGAGAAGAGCTTTTTCTCCCAAGTGGACAGTCTATCGTCGTATCAAATCATGTTCCGAAGGATGCACGGAACGGAAACCATTTTTTCTTGCTTCAAAAAGATCATGTTCGTCTCCCTTTAATCATTCGCTCACGAAAAAATGGTGATCGAATCAAACTTAAAGGGATGAATGGATCAAAAAAGGTGAAGGATATATTTATTGATAAAAAAGTGCCTCTTGCAGAAAGAGACAGCTGGCCGATCGTCACTGACTCGGATCATCAAATCATCTGGATCCCAGGTCTGAAAAAATCCGTTTTTGAAGAAATTGATATGACAAACAGCGATCTCATTGTATTACAATATAGACAGCACGAAAATTTGTAGGGGGCAAGCAAAAGCATGAAACAAGATATTGAAAAGATTTTGATCTCAGAAGAAGAGATCCAGCAAAAAGTGAAGGAACTGGGTGCAACATTAACCAGCGATTATGATGGTAAATTTCCCCTGGCTATTGGTGTTTTGAAAGGGGCTCTTCCATTCATGGCAGACCTGATCAAACACATTGATACATATTTAGAACTTGATTTTATGGATGTATCTAGCTACGGAAAGTCTACCGTATCTTCTGGAGAAGTAAAGATCATTAAGGATCTAGATACTTCTGTTGAAGGAAGAGATATTTTGATTATGGAAGATATCATCGACAGTGGGTTAACTTTGAGCTATCTGGTAGAGCTTTTCCGATACCGTAAAGCAAATTCCATTAAAATTGTGACATTGCTTGATAAACCAAGCGGCCGCAAAGCAGACATCAAAGCAGATTATGTTGGATTTGAAGTGCCAGATGCATTTGTTGTCGGCTATGGATTGGATTTCGCTGAACGTTACCGAAACCTCCCGTATATTGGAGTGTTAAAACCATCTGTTTACGAAGGCTGATCAGCATACGTATACATGAGGTTATTGGTTGTGTTGGAATGATTTTCTATGATACTATTGAACATAGTTGTGCTTACTGTGGGAGGAGGTAAGGAATGAATCGGGTTTTTCGTAATACGATTTTTTATATACTTATTTTATTACTTGTGATAGGGGTCGTCAGTTGGTTAGGATCCCCAAATCAAAAGCCTGAGAACATGTCTTACAGCAAATTTTCGCAAAATCTAAGTGCGGGAAAAGTGGAGAGTATCTCCATTCAGCCTGTAAGAGGGGTTTATGAAATTCGTGGTCAATTAGATGGCGCGAAGAAAGATCAATACTTCATTACCCATGTTCCAGATGGTCAAGGTGTTGACCAAATTTACAGTGCACTGAAGAATACAGATGTAAAAGTAGAACCAGCACCTGAAACAAATGGATGGCTGCAAGTTCTGACAACCATCATTCCGTTTATCATCATCTTTATCCTGTTCTTCTTCTTATTGAACCAAGCTCAGGGCGGCGGAAGCCGAGTCATGAACTTTGGTAAGAGTAAGGCGAAGCTTTACACAGAAGAGAAGAAACGTGTGAAATTTAAAGATGTTGCCGGTGCAGATGAAGAGAAGCAAGAGCTTGTAGAAGTGGTTGAATTCCTGAAGGATCCACGTAAATTTGCGGAGCTTGGCGCAAGAATCCCTAAAGGGGTTTTACTAGTAGGACCTCCAGGTACAGGTAAAACATTGCTTGCGAGAGCATCTGCAGGAGAAGCAGGCGTTCCTTTCTTCAGCATCAGTGGTTCTGACTTCGTCGAGATGTTCGTCGGTGTCGGTGCATCACGTGTACGTGATTTATTCGAAAATGCGAAAAAGAATGCACCTTGCTTAATCTTTATTGATGAGATTGATGCAGTGGGTCGTCAGCGTGGAGCCGGACTTGGCGGTGGTCATGATGAGCGTGAACAAACGCTTAACCAGCTTCTTGTTGAAATGGATGGTTTTAGTGCCAACGAAGGTATTATTATCATTGCTGCGACGAACCGTGCAGATATTCTAGACCCTGCATTGCTGCGTCCGGGACGTTTTGACCGTCAAATTACGGTTGACCGCCCAGATGTTATTGGCCGTGAAGAAGTACTGAAAGTTCATGCGAAAAACAAACCGCTTGACGAGTCAGTCAACTTAAAAGCCATTGCTAGCAGAACACCAGGGTTCTCTGGAGCAGATCTTGAGAACTTACTAAACGAAGCAGCACTTGTTGCTGCCCGTCAAAACAAAAAGAAAATCGATATGCGTGATATCGATGAAGCGACTGACCGTGTCATCGCTGGGCCGGCGAAGAAAAGCCGCGTCATTTCGAAGAAAGAACGTAATATCGTGGCTTACCATGAAGCAGGTCATACCGTCATTGGTCTTATCCTAGACGAAGCGGACATGGTGCATAAAGTAACGATCGTTCCTCGTGGTCAGGCAGGCGGATATGCGGTCATGCTTCCAAGAGAAGACCGTTATTTCCAAACGAAGCCAGAGCTTCTTGATAAAATTGTCGGCTTGCTCGGCGGTCGTGTTGCAGAGGAAATTACGTTTGGCGAAGTAAGTACAGGCGCTCACAACGACTTCCAGCGTGCAACAGGCATTGCAAGAAGAATGGTTACAGAGTTCGGTATGTCTGATAAACTTGGTCCGCTTCAATTCGGTCAATCACAAGGAGGTCAAGTATTCCTTGGCCGTGATTTCAACAATGAGCCGAATTACAGTGAAGCGATCGCTTACGAAATTGACCAAGAAGTTCAGCGTTTCATTAAGGAGAGCTACGAACGTGCGAAGCAAATTCTCACTGAGAATAAAGATAAGCTAGAAATCATCGCACAAGCCCTTCTAGAAGTTGAAACATTAGATGCTGAGCAAATTAAATCTCTTTACGAAACTGGAAAGCTTCCAGAGCGTGTATACGCAGATGACGAAGAGAAAAACGATGATGTGAAAGTAAACATCAAGAAAAAAGAAGATGAGGAGATCTAATCTCCTTCTGTGAAAGCTGCCGGGATCACCGGCAGCTTTTTTTATTTCGATTTATGAATGGATCGGTTTCGAATTGTTTACAAATGGAACTCAATTCGTGTATGGTATGATAGAAAGTCGAAAAATGCTCTTTTTGAGAAACTATTCAAAGTGGTGATGAAGTTGTTACTCGTGATAGATGTAGGAAACACAAATACCGTTTTAGGTGTTTATCATAATGGCGATCTAAACTACCATTGGCGAATTGAAACAAGCCGTCATAAAACAGAAGATGAATTTGGTATGTCCATCAGAGCTTTATTCGATTATGTGGGGCTGATGTTTGACCAAATAGAAGGGATTATCATCTCGTCTGTTGTCCCGCCTATGATGTTCGCACTTGAAAGAATGTGCGAAAAGTATTTTCACATAACACCCCAAATTGTAGGGCCTGGAATGAAGACTGGATTAAACATTATGTGTGACAATCCAAAGGAAGTCGGGGCAGATCGAATTGTCAATGCAGTAGCAGCCATTCACCTATATGGGGCGCCTCTTATTGTGGTAGACTTTGGAACAGCAACAACCTACTGTTATATCAATGAACAAAAACAATACATGGGTGGAGCGATTGCACCGGGTATTACCATCTCAACTGAGGCTTTATATACAAGAGCGGCGAAGCTGCCGAGAATTGAAATTGTCCGTCCAGATCACATTGTTGGAAAAAACACCATCAGTGCGATGCAATCCGGCATCCTTTATGGATATGTTGGCCAAGTCGAGGGAATAGTGAAACGGATGAAGCAGCAGGCCAAACAAACACCGAAAGTCATTGCAACAGGCGGTTTGTCTACATTGATTGGAAATGAATCAGACTGTATTGATATTGTCGATCCGTTCCTCACATTAAAAGGACTGCAGCTCATTTATGAACGTAATCGTGTCGGTGTATTATAGGAGGTTTAAATCAAATGGATTACTTAGTTAAAGCGTTAGCATATGACGGAAAAGTCCGCGCATATGCTGCAAACACAACAGATACAATCAACGAAGCACAAAGAAGACATCATACGTGGCCGACTGCATCAGCAGCCATCGGCAGAACGATGACAGCAACAGTCATGATGGGTGCTATGCTGAAAGGTGAGAATAAGCTAACTGTCAAAATAGAAGGCGGTGGACCAATCGGCGCCATTATTGCTGATGGAAATGCAAAAGGCCAGGTACGAGGATATGTCTCAAACCCACAAGTTCACTTTGACTTAAATGAACATGGCAAGCTGGATGTGAGACGTGCAGTCGGAACATCTGGAACGTTAAGTGTTGTCAAAGATATCGGGCTGAAGGACCACTTTACAGGACAAACGGAAATCGTCTCAGGTGAAATTGGAGATGACTTCACTTATTATCTTGTTTCTTCTGAGCAAGTGCCTTCCTCTGTAGGCGTAGGTGTCCTTGTCAATCCAGATAATTCGATCCTCGCAGCAGGCGGTTTCATCATTCAATTGCTGCCTGGTACAGAAGATGCTGTCATTGAAAGACTAGAAAAGCGCCTGTCAACCATTGAACCCATCTCTAAACTCATTGAAAAAGGGATGACACCAGAACAAATATTAGAAGAAGTACTCGGTGAAAAGCCTCAAATTTTAGAAACTGTACCCGTCGAATTTTCTTGTAACTGCTCAAAAGAACGGTTTGCAAATGGCATTATCAGCCTAGGGAAAGCCGAAATTGATGATATGATTGAACAAGACGGACAAGCAGAAGCTCAATGCCATTTTTGTAACGAAACGTATGTATTTACAAAAGAAGAGCTAGAAGAGCTACGTGAAGAATTAACCCGCTAAGCTCTAAGCAGCGGGTTTTCTTTTTAGAATGGAAAGGAGCCGAAAGATGAGACTAAAAGCAAGAGTGGTATGGACATTTATCCTCGTGTTGCTCATGATTAATGCCGTTGTCATTGCATATGTATTAACAAAGTCACAAATGTCACAGGCCTCTTCTAACGGGAAGAGCGGTGAAGAAATTGCGTCGATTGGAAAAGAGAAGGTGACGCGTCAAGAATGGTTAAAGAAAATGGAAGACCGCTACGGAAAGGCGACACTTGAGCAAATGATCAATCAAAAGGTGGTCAATCAGCTTGCCAAGCAAAACAAGCTGGAGGTGTCTTCGAAAGAGATCAATCGTGAATTGCTCATGCTCAAAGCGGTGTCTAATAATTTCTATGAAGATGGACATACAAGTGAGAAGGAATGGAAAGAACAGATTCGTTATCAAATTTTATTGGAGCAGCTTTTAACAAGAGATGCCGTCGTTTCTGAAAAAGAAGCGAAATCGTTTTATGAAAAAAACAAGGACTTATATCAATATGATGATTCATACCGCATTCGCCATATCGTCGTGAAGACAAAGAGCGAGGCTGAAAATGTATTGAAAGATTTAAAAGGTGGATCTAGCTTCGAAGCCGTAGCAGCTGAACGTTCAATCGACCGTTACACCTCACCATACGGCGGAGATCTTGGATTTGTGACAGAAGAGCAGGAAAGCATCCCAGCCCTATACATACAAGAAGCTCAAAAGCTTCAGCCAGATGAATGGACGAAAGAGCCGATTCAGACCAAAAACGGGTATGCCATTATTCAGTTAAAAGAAAAATTAAATGGCCGCTCTTTCTCCTATGACGAAGTCAAAGACCAGATTAAAAGGCAGATCGCCATGGAAGATCTAGGTGAAAAGGCGAATGTCAAAACCCTGTGGAAAGAAGCAAAAGTCACATGGTTTTACGATGGCGAGCAGGACTAAAAGCATTGACAAAATTTTTTGAAATTGATAATTTAATATTAATACAATAAAATTACTCGGAGATAGAGGTGTTAGTGATGGCTCGTATTGCAAATTCAGTTTTTGAACTAATAGGAAATACACCAGTCGTTAAATTAAACCGTTTAGTAGATGAAGACAGTGCGGATGTCTACTTGAAACTTGAATATATGAACCCGGGCAGCAGTGTCAAAGATCGTATTGCTTTAGCGATGATCGAAGATGCTGAAGCAAAAGGAACATTAAAAGCCGGCGATACGCTTATTGAACCAACAAGCGGAAACACAGGAATCGGCCTTGCAATGGTAGCGGCTGCTAAAGGAATTAACGCGATTTTGGTTATGCCGGACACAATGAGTCAGGAGCGCCGCAACCTTTTACGCGCTTATGGTGCGGAGCTTGTCTTAACACCAGGTGCAGAAGGAATGAAAGGTGCCATCAAAAAAGCGGAAGAATTGGCAGAGGAGCATGGTTACTTCATGCCTCAGCAATTTAGCAATGAAGCCAATGCGGAGATTCACCGTCGTACAACTGGGAAAGAAATCCTTGAACAATTTGACGGCGAGCTTGATGCATTTATTGCAGGTGTTGGTACGGGCGGTACGATTACAGGTGCTGGTGAAGTCCTAAAAGAAGCCATCCCATCCATCCAGCTTTATGCAGTAGAGCCGACAGATTCCCCTGTATTGTCAGGCGGGAAGCCGGGTCCGCATAAAATTCAAGGAATTGGAGCAGGTTTTGTTCCTTCAATCTTGAACACAGAAATATATGACGGCATCATCCAAGTGAAAAACGAAGATGCATTTGAGCTTGCAAGAAAAGCAGCGAAAGAAGAAGGAATTCTTGGCGGTATTTCTTCAGGAGCAGCTATTTACGCAGCGCTTCAAACAGCGAAGAAGCTTGGTAAAGGGAAAAAGGTTCTCGCCATCATACCAAGTAATGGAGAGCGTTACCTCAGTACACCTCTTTATCAATTCGATTAAACCAATCACCCCAGCATTTGCTGGGGTTTTTTCATGAATTCTGAAGATGGAAAGCAAATACTATTTTCTAAATAAATTGGATTGCATTACAATAAGATTAATGAAAATGAAAAAGGATGATAACATGACACAACGCAGGCCGATGGGCATCAAAATTCCTTTTACGAAAGATGCATTCTTGAAGAGATACGAACAATTAACTGCTCGTGAAACACATCATGTGCTTCTTGAAAGTGCACGCGGCGGTTCATATAGCATCGCTGGTATTCACCCGATCGCTAAAGCGAAGGGGAAAGATGGGATGACGACCATCCATTATCAAGATGAGGTGCTGTTCAAAGAAGGTGATCCATTCAGAGCGTTTACGGATTGGTTTCAAACCCTTCAAACCGAAACGAACGACGAATACCCCGACTTTCAAGGCGGAGCGATTGGGTTTTTAAGCTACGATTATGCTAGATACATCGAGCATTTTAAGATGCTGGCAATTGATGATCTACAAACACCAGACCTTTATTTCCTCGTGTTTAATGATGTTGCAGTTTTTGATCATGAAGAAAACGCGCTGTGGCTGATTACGCACATAGAGGAAGCGGAATCAGGGAGTGAAGCGAACCAAAGGCTTGAGGAATGGAAGCAAAAATGGACAAGCTCTTCAGAAGAATTAGCACAATCACCTGTCAATGAATCTTCCACAGAATTTGTACCAGCAGCACCTTTCACTGAAGAAACCTTTGGGGAAGCAGTAGAGAAAATTAAGCAATATATCGCAAACGGTGATGTGTTCCAAGTGAACTTATCCATCAGACAAGATGAACAGCTTCACACTCATCCGTATGATTTATACAAAACGTTACGTCAAGTCAATCCATCTCCTTATATGTCTTACCTGCATACGCCTGACTTCCAGATTGTTTGTGGATCTCCAGAGCTGCTTATTAAGAAAAAAGGAACTCAGCTAGAAACAAGACCAATTGCCGGAACAAGATCACGAGGCAAAGACGACGCTGAGGATCAAGCGCTGGCAAAAGAGCTCATTGAAAATGAAAAAGAACGCGCAGAGCATGTGATGCTCGTTGATCTTGAGCGGAATGATCTTGGACGCGTATCCACTTATGGATCCGTAAAAGTGAACGAATTTATGGCGATTGAGAAATATTCGCACGTGATGCATATTGTATCCAATGTACAAGGAGAGCTGCGTGATGAATGTGACGCGGTAGATGTCATGAGAGCTGTATTCCCAGGTGGAACGATTACAGGTGCTCCAAAAGTGAGGACGATGGAAATCATAGAAGAACTTGAGCCAACAAGACGTGGGCTTTATACTGGATCTATAGGCTGGTTTGGATTCAATCAAGATATGCACTTTAATATCGTCATTCGTACTGCGTATTGTACAGAAGGAAAAGCCTTTATGCAGTCAGGTGCGGGGATCGTCATAGATTCTGTCCCTAAACACGAATATAAAGAATCGATTAAAAAAGCCTATGCAGTGAAAAAAGCATTACAGCTGAGCAAAGAAGAGACTATTTTGAGTTAGAGGTGAGCAGAGTATGATTTTAATGATTGATAATTATGATTCATTTACGTACAACCTGGTCCAGTATTTAGGTGAGCTTGGAGAAGAATTGATCGTGAAACGGAATGATCAAGTAACCATTCAAGAAATTGAAGAGCTCAAGCCGGATTTTCTTATGATTTCTCCAGGACCATGCAGTCCTGATGAAGCGGGAATTAGTATGGAGGCGATCAAGCACTTTGCAGGAAGCATTCCAATCTTCGGTGTGTGTCTAGGTCACCAATCCATCGCGCAAGTCTTTGGCGGGGATGTCGTTCGAGCAGAGCGCCTAATGCACGGTAAAACGTCAGAGATTAAACATGATGGAAAAGGTGTTTTCACAGGACTTCAAAATCCGCTCGTCGCAACGAGATATCATTCATTAATTGTCAAAAACGAGACGTTGCCAGAGTGCTTTGACGCAACAGCCAGCACAAAGGAAGGCGAGCTCATGGCGATTCGTCATAAAGAATTGCCGATTGAAAGTGTGCAATTCCATCCTGAATCGATTATGACGTCCTTCGGAAAAGAAATGCTGAAAAATTTCATTGAAACCTATCGTAAAAAGGGGCATGAAGTAAACGCATGATCATTTATCTGAACGGTCAGTATATAGAGGAGAAAGACGCGACTCTTTCTCCTTTTGATCATGGTTTTCTATATGGCATCGGTGTATTCGAAACATTTACCAGCCTGGCAGGACAAGTCTTCCTGTTGGATTGGCATCTTGAAAGGCTCAATCAATCATTACGTGACCTTTGCATCGAATCCACAATAGAGAAACCATTTGTACTCGACATCATTCATACTTTACTAAATAAAAACCAAATAGCCGGCGGCCATGCGAGAATTCGCTTGAATGTTTCTGCGGGCAGAGGCAATGGGTTTTCTGCAGACCCTTATGAAGAGCCTGTCGTTTTTGTCATGATCTCTCCATTCCGTCCAGAATCTATTTTGGATGAGAAAAAGGGAGTCATTCTTCAAACAAGAAGAAATACACCAGAAGGGCCAAAACGCCTCAAGTCTCATCACTATATGAACAACCTGCTCGGGAAAAGAGAAGTGGGGAACGACCCGGCGTTAGAAGGCATCTTTTTAACAAAAGAAGATGATGTGGCAGAAGGCATTACCTCGAATATATTTTGGCGAAAAGATGATGTGGTCTATACACCGTCACTTGATACAGGCATTTTAAATGGGGTCACTCGTCGATACTGTATGGAAACGCTCCACGCGATGGGGGTCTCGCTAAAGGAAGGACGATACCCAGTCTCACATTTGCTCTCAGCTGATGAGGCATGGATGACCAATTCTGTTCAGGGAGTTGTGCCTTTCGGGTGTATAGGAGACATCCACTTGCTCAAAAACAGCCGGACCATCTCAACAAAGTTAAGAATGCAATACACAAAAGAACGTCAAGACCATAAAGAGTAGGTGGACACAATGACACAACAATTGATAAAACAGCCTAAAATCATTCAGGCCAAGCATCACACCCTTAGCTATGAAGAAAAGACATTGGTCATGGGCATTTTAAATGTCACGCCTGACTCTTTTTCAGATGGAGGAAAGTTTAATCAAGTAGATAAAGCGCTGGCTCATGCAGCGCAGCTGATAGAAGACGGGGCGCATATTATTGATATTGGCGGAGAATCGACTCGCCCGGGAGCGGCACTTGTGTCGGAAGAAGAGGAGCTTTCAAGGGTCATTCCTGTCATTGAGAAAATCACAAAAGAATTAGATATCCCTATCTCTATTGATACGTATAAAGCCCGTGTTGCAGATGAAGCAGTGAAAGCTGGAGCCTCCATCATTAATGATGTATGGGGAGCGAAGGCAGATCCCCAAATGGCACATGTGGCGGCGAAGCACAATGTCCCAATCATTTTAATGCACAATCGGCCAGAACGAAACTACACACATCTGATTTCAGATATGATCGCCGATTTGAAAGAAAGTGTCCAAATTGCCCAGCAAGCGGGTGTCCGTGATGACATGATCATATTAGATCCAGGTGTAGGATTTGCGAAAAATAAAGAGGACAACCTGAAGGTCATGAATGAACTCGAACATTTTTGTCACCTTGGGTATCCACTGCTGCTGGCTACATCTCGAAAACGATTCATTGGTGCTGTCTTAGACCTGCCGCCTGAAGAACGTACTGAAGGAACAGGTGCGACGGTCTGCCTTGGGATTCAAAAGGGCAGTGCGATGGTCCGTGTACATGATGTAAAAGAAATAGCAAGAATGGCAAAAATGATGGATGCCATGCTGAATAAGGGAGGCGCTTATCATCGATAAAGTATATGTAAACGGAATGGAATTTTACGGGTACCACGGTGTATTTGCAGAAGAAAATAAATTAGGGCAGCGATTCCGCGTGGACTTAACAGCTTCACTTGATTTAAGTAAAGCCGGACAAACTGATGACCTCAATGAGACCATCAACTATGCAGAGCTTTACCAAATCTGCAAAAGCATTGTAGAAGGCGAGCCGGTCAATCTTGTTGAAACACTGACAGAAAGAATTGCAAACCAAGTGTTAAAGGACTTTCCGACAGTTCAGGAATGTACAGTGAAGGTGATCAAACCAGATCCCCCAATTCCAGGACATTATCAGTCCGTTGCAATTGAAATGACGAGATCGCGCACATGAACAATACAGCATACATCGCATTAGGCTCAAACATAGGTAAAAAAGAAACTTATTTAAAAGAAGCCGTCAAAAAACTGCATGAACATCCAGGGGTTCAAGTGGAATTAATCTCATCGATATATGAAACAGCACCTGTAGGCTATGAAAACCAAGATGACTTTTTAAACATGGCCGTGAAAATTACCACTTCACTTCGTCCGGAGGAACTACTGTCTCTTACTCAGAAAATCGAGCAGGAGTTAGGCAGAACAAGAGAAGTGAGATGGGGACCGCGAACGGCTGACCTTGACATTTTACTTTATAATCGTGAAAATATTGAAACAGAACAACTTGTAGTGCCGCATCCCAGAATGTACGAACGTTTATTCGTTCTTGTCCCGATGAGTGAGATTTGCCCAGAAATCGGCGAAGTACAAATAAATGCCGTAACAGACCAAGAAGGTGTAAGCATATGGAAAAAGACATGTGGGGTAGAAGAATTCGTGCATACCGAAAGCTAAAAGGGTATACTCAGGAAGGGTTCGCGAAAAGACTTGGCATCTCTGTCTCTGTCTTAGGAGAAATTGAGCGAGGCAATCGATTACCAACAAACCAATTGGTTGGTCAAATAGCAGATGCTTTAAATATAACGGTGGAAGAACTTTCGCCAATTCTTGAAGAAGAAAGGAGGGGGAAAAATGTTTAAAATCGGAGATATCGAGATTAAAAACAAAGTAGTGCTCGCACCAATGGCTGGTGTGTGCAACTCTGCCTTCAGACTGACGGTGAAAGAGTTTGGAGCGGGCTTAGTCTGCGCTGAAATGGTCAGTGACAAAGCGATCCTGATCAACAACGCGAGAACAATGGGTATGCTATACATTGATGAACGGGAAAAGCCTTTGAACCTTCAGATATTTGGAGGGGAAAAAGACACACTCGTCGAAGCGGCAAAGTTCGTAGACCAGAATACCACAGCTGATATTATTGATATCAACATGGGATGTCCTGTACCAAAGATTACGAAATGTGATGCAGGAGCGAAATGGCTCCTTGATCCAAACAAGATTTATGAAATGGTCTCTGCTGTCGTAGAAGCTGTAGACAAACCAGTTACAGTGAAAATGAGAATGGGCTGGGACGAAGACCATATCTTTGCTATCGACAATGCCCGTGCTGTTGAACGAGCTGGTGGACAAGCGGTTGCGCTTCACGGACGGACACGCGTGCAAATGTACGAAGGAACAGCGAATTGGGATATTATAAAAGAGGTTAAACAATCTGTATCAATTCCTGTCATCGGCAATGGCGATGTCAAAACCCCTCAAGATGCAAAACGTATGCTTGATGAAACAGGTGTGGACGCTGTTATGATCGGAAGAGCCGCACTTGGAAACCCGTGGATGATTTATCGAACGGTTCATTATTTAGAAACGGGTGAACTGAAAGAAGAGCCAAACGTGCGTGAGAAAATGTCAGTGTGCAAACTTCACTTAGACAGACTCATTGACCTGAAAGGCGAGCATGTCGCTGTTAGAGAAATGAGAAAGCATGCAGCATGGTACTTAAAAGGGGTCCGCGGCAACGCTGACGTAAGAAACCAAATCAATCAAAGTGAAACGAGAGCGGAGCTTGTACAAGTTCTTGATGACTTTACGATCGAAGCCGAGGCAAAAGAGCTTCAAAGTATAAAAGTAGGATAAGACTATCTTTCTTTTTGTAGCTCACTGCTAGTGCATGTACTGGCAGTTTTTCTGCTTTTCTCTGCAAAATACATTATTGGAGTGATATAAATGAGTAATGAAGGGCTTAATAACGAAGAATTAAATGACCAATTCCAGGTCAGACGTGACAAAATGAATAAAATGAGAGAAGAGGGTATCGATCCATTCGGTGAACGATATGACCGTTCTCATCAATCTGCGCAAATTATCGCTGAATATGACGAGTTTTCTAAAGAAGACTTAGAAGGAAAAGCGGCTCAAGTAACAATCGCTGGTCGTATGATGACAAAGCGCGGAAAAGGAAAAGCTGGCTTTGCGCATATTCAAGACCTAGAAGGACAAATTCAAATCTATGTTCGTAAAGATAGTGTAGGGGAAGAAGCTTATGAATTATTCAAAAGCTCAGACCTAGGCGATATCATTGGTGTAACAGGAACTGTTTTTAAAACTAATGTAGGAGAACTTTCTATTAAAGCGACTAGCTTTGAGGTTCTGACAAAAGCACTTCGCCCGCTTCCTGATAAATATCATGGATTAAAAGATGTTGAACAACGCTATCGTCAGCGCTACCTGGACCTCATTGTAAATCCAGAAAGTAAGCAGACGTTTATTATGCGAAGCAAAATCATTCAATCCATGAGAAGATACTTAGATTCTAAAGGATACTTAGAAGTTGAAACACCAACAATGCACAGCATTCCTGGTGGTGCATCGGCGCGTCCTTTCATTACTCATCACAATGCACTTGATATGCCGCTTTATATGCGTATTGCGATCGAGCTGCACTTAAAACGCCTAATTGTCGGTGGTCTAGAGAAAGTATATGAGATTGGCCGCGTATTCCGTAATGAAGGGGTATCGACTCGCCACAACCCAGAATTCACTATGATTGAGCTGTATGAAGCATACGCAGACTACAAAGACATTATGAATCTGACTGAAAACTTAATTGCTCATATTGCCCAAGAGGTGCTGGGAACAACAACCATTCAATATGGAGAAGATGAAATTGATCTCAAACCTGAATGGAAGAGACTGCATATGGTTGAAGCGGTCAAAGAAGCAACAGGTGTAGACTTCTGGCAGGAGATGTCTGTAGAAGAAGCAAAACAGCATGCTGCTGATCATGGTGTTGAAATCACGAAAAATATGACAGTAGGTCATATTATCAATGAGTTCTTCGAGCAAAAAGTAGAAGAAACATTGGTTCAGCCTACATTCATTTACGGACATCCAGTGGAGATTTCTCCATTAGCTAAGAAAAATCCTGAAGACCCTCGCTTCACAGATCGCTTTGAGCTGTTTATCGTACGCCGTGAGCATGCAAATGCATTCACAGAGCTAAACGATCCAATCGATCAAAGAGAACGCTTTGAAGCTCAATTAAAAGAACGTGAAGAAGGAAATGACGAAGCACACCTAATGGATGACGATTTTGTTGAAGCATTAGAATACGGCATGCCTCCAACAGGTGGTTTAGGAATCGGGATCGACCGATTAATCATGCTTTTAACAAATTCTCCGTCAATTAGAGATGTACTGCTTTTCCCGCAAATGAGAAACCGCTAATACATCAATCAAAGCGCCATTTTATCTATGGCGCTTTTTATTTTTCATAAAATGAAACTTTTTTTAAAAAAACTATTGCAAGGAAAGAATACAGATGGTATATTATTATTCGTTGCCGCAAAACAGCAACGAGGTTAAAAAAAGAAATTGAAAAAAGTTCTTGACTTTAACCGACGCAAAATGTTAAGATATTAAAGTCGCTTACGAGCGATAACGAAAATGATCTTTGAAAACTAAACAAGACAAAACGTACCTGTTAATTCGAGTTTTTATAAAAAAATCCTATGAAACTTCATAGGTAGTCAGTCAAACTGGCGAAAAGCAAAACTTCGGTTTTGTACTTTTTCGGAGAGTTTGATCCTGGCTCAGGACGAACGCTGGCGGCGTGCCTAATACATGCAAGTCGAGCGGACAGAAGGGAGCTTGCTCCCGGATGTTAGCGGCGGACGGGTGAGTAACACGTGGGTAACCTGCCTGTAAGACTGGGATAACTCCGGGAAACCGGAGCTAATACCGGATAGTTCCTTGAACCGCATGGTTCAAGGATGAAAGACGGTTTCGGCTGTCACTTACAGATGGACCCGCGGCGCATTAGCTAGTTGGTGGGGTAATGGCTCACCAAGGCGACGATGCGTAGCCGACCTGAGAGGGTGATCGGCCACACTGGGACTGAGACACGGCCCAGACTCCTACGGGAGGCAGCAGTAGGGAATCTTCCGCAATGGACGAAAGTCTGACGGAGCAACGCCGCGTGAGTGATGAAGGTTTTCGGATCGTAAAGCTCTGTTGTTAGGGAAGAACAAGTGCGAGAGTAACTGCTCGCACCTTGACGGTACCTAACCAGAAAGCCACGGCTAACTACGTGCCAGCAGCCGCGGTAATACGTAGGTGGCAAGCGTTGTCCGGAATTATTGGGCGTAAAGGGCTCGCAGGCGGTTTCTTAAGTCTGATGTGAAAGCCCCCGGCTCAACCGGGGAGGGTCATTGGAAACTGGGAAACTTGAGTGCAGAAGAGGAGAGTGGAATTCCACGTGTAGCGGTGAAATGCGTAGAGATGTGGAGGAACACCAGTGGCGAAGGCGACTCTCTGGTCTGTAACTGACGCTGAGGAGCGAAAGCGTGGGGAGCGAACAGGATTAGATACCCTGGTAGTCCACGCCGTAAACGATGAGTGCTAAGTGTTAGGGGGTTTCCGCCCCTTAGTGCTGCAGCTAACGCATTAAGCACTCCGCCTGGGGAGTACGGTCGCAAGACTGAAACTCAAAGGAATTGACGGGGGCCCGCACAAGCGGTGGAGCATGTGGTTTAATTCGAAGCAACGCGAAGAACCTTACCAGGTCTTGACATCCTCTGACAACCCTAGAGATAGGGCTTTCCCTTCGGGGACAGAGTGACAGGTGGTGCATGGTTGTCGTCAGCTCGTGTCGTGAGATGTTGGGTTAAGTCCCGCAACGAGCGCAACCCTTGATCTTAGTTGCCAGCATTCAGTTGGGCACTCTAAGGTGACTGCCGGTGACAAACCGGAGGAAGGTGGGGATGACGTCAAATCATCATGCCCCTTATGACCTGGGCTACACACGTGCTACAATGGACAGAACAAAGGGCTGCAAGACCGCAAGGTTTAGCCAATCCCATAAATCTGTTCTCAGTTCGGATCGCAGTCTGCAACTCGACTGCGTGAAGCTGGAATCGCTAGTAATCGCGGATCAGCATGCCGCGGTGAATACGTTCCCGGGCCTTGTACACACCGCCCGTCACACCACGAGAGTTTGCAACACCCGAAGTCGGTGAGGTAACCTTTATGGAGCCAGCCGCCGAAGGTGGGGCAGATGATTGGGGTGAAGTCGTAACAAGGTAGCCGTATCGGAAGGTGCGGCTGGATCACCTCCTTTCTAAGGATATATGGAGCAGCGTACGTTTTCGTCTTGTTTAGTTTTGAAGGATCATTCCTTCAAAACATGTCTCTAGCGAGACAGGATTGTTCTTTGAAAACTAGATAACAATAAGTAATACATTCACATTGAATGCAATGCAAAGTTCATCACACATAGTGATTCTTTCTAAAGTAAGAAATGGTTAAGTTAGAAAGGGCGCACGGTGGATGCCTTGGCACTAGGAGCCGATGAAGGACGGGACGAACACCGATATGCTTCGGGGAGCTGTAAGCAAGCTTTGATCCGGAGATTTCCGAATGGGGAAACCCACTGCTCGTAATGGAGTAGTATCCATACTTGAATACATAGAGTATGAGAAGGCATACCCGGGGAACTGAAACATCTAAGTACCCGGAGGAAGAGAAAGCAAATGCGATTCCCTGAGTAGCGGCGAGCGAAACGGGAACAGCCCAAACCAAGAGGCTTGCCTCTTGGGGTTGTAGGACACTCTATACGGAGTTACAAAGGAATGATATAAGCGAAGAGGTCTGGAAAGGCCCGCCAAAGAAGGTAACAGCCCTGTAACTGAAATGTCGTTCTCTCCAGAGTGGATCCTGAGTACGGCGGAACACGTGAAATTCCGTCGGAATCCGGGAGGACCATCTCCCAAGGCTAAATACTCCCTAGTGACCGATAGTGAACCAGTACCGTGAGGGAAAGGTGAAAAGCACCCCGGAAGGGGAGTGAAATAGATCCTGAAACCGTGTGCCTACAAGTAGTCAGAGCCCGTTAACGGGTGATGGCGTGCCTTTTGTAGAATGAACCGGCGAGTTACGATCCCGTGCAAGGTTAAGCAGAAGATGCGGAGCCGCAGCGAAAGCGAGTCTGAATAGGGCGCATGAGTACGTGGTCGTAGACCCGAAACCAGGTGATCTACCCATGTCCAGGGTGAAGTTCAGGTAACACTGAATGGAGGCCCGAACCCACGCACGTTGAAAAGTGCGGGGATGAGGTGTGGGTAGGGGTGAAATGCCAATCGAACCTGGAGATAGCTGGTTCTCTCCGAAATAGCTTTAGGGCTAGCCTCAAGGTAAGAGTCTCGGAGGTAGAGCACTGATTGGACTAGGGGCCCCTACCGGGTTACCGAATTCAGTCAAACTCCGAATGCCGATGACTTATCCTTGGGAGTCAGACTGCGAGTGATAAGATCCGTAGTCGAAAGGGAAACAGCCCAGACCGCCAGCTAAGGTCCCAAAGTATACGTTAAGTGGAAAAGGATGTGGAGTTGCTTAGACAACCAGGATGTTGGCTTAGAAGCAGCCACCATTTAAAGAGTGCGTAATAGCTCACTGGTCGAGTGACTCTGCGCCGAAAATGTACCGGGGCTAAACGTATCACCGAAGCTGCGGACTGTTCTTACGAACAGTGGTAGGAGAGCGTTCTAAGGGCTGTGAAGCCAGACCGGAAGGACTGGTGGAGCGCTTAGAAGTGAGAATGCCGGTATGAGTAGCGAAAGACGGGTGAGAATCCCGTCCACCGAATGCCTAAGGTTTCCTGAGGAAGGCTCGTCCGCTCAGGGTTAGTCGGGACCTAAGCCGAGGCCGAAAGGCGTAGGCGATGGACAACAGGTTGATATTCCTGTACCACCTCCTCACCATTTGAGCAATGGGGGGACGCAGGAGGATAGGGTAAGCGCGGTATTGGATATCCGCGTCCAAGCAGTTAGGCTGGGAAATAGGCAAATCCGTTTCCCGTAAAGGCTGAGCTGTGATGGCGAGCGAAATTTAGTAGCGAAGTTCCTGATTCCACACTGCCAAGAAAAGCCTCTAGCGAGGTGAGAGGTGCCCGTACCGCAAACCGACACAGGTAGGCGAGGAGAGAATCCTAAGGTGATCGAGAGAACTCTCGTTAAGGAACTCGGCAAAATGACCCCGTAACTTCGGGAGAAGGGGTGCTTCTTAGGGTGTTAAAGCCCCGAGAAGCCGCAGTGAATAGGCCCAGGCGACTGTTTAGCAAAAACACAGGTCTCTGCGAAGCCGTAAGGCGAAGTATAGGGGCTGACGCCTGCCCGGTGCTGGAAGGTTAAGAGGAGCGCTTAGCGTAAGCGAAGGTGCGAATTGAAGCCCCAGTAAACGGCGGCCGTAACTATAACGGTCCTAAGGTAGCGAAATTCCTTGTCGGGTAAGTTCCGACCCGCACGAAAGGCGCAACGATCTGGGCACTGTCTCAACGAGAGACTCGGTGAAATTATAGTACCTGTGAAGATGCAGGTTACCCGCGACAGGACGGAAAGACCCCGTGGAGCTTTACTGCAGCCTGATATTGAATGTTGGTACAGCTTGTACAGGATAGGTAGGAGCCTTGGAAACCGGAGCGCTAGCTTCGGTGGAGGCATCGGTGGGATACTACCCTGGCTGTATTGACCTTCTAACCCGCTGCCCTTATCGGGCAGGGAGACAGTGTCAGGTGGGCAGTTTGACTGGGGCGGTCGCCTCCTAAAATGTAACGGAGGCGCCCAAAGGTTCCCTCAGAATGGTTGGAAATCATTCGCAGAGTGTAAAGGCACAAGGGAGCTTGACTGCGAGACCTACAAGTCGAGCAGGGACGAAAGTCGGGCTTAGTGATCCGGTGGTTCCGCATGGAAGGGCCATCGCTCAACGGATAAAAGCTACCCCGGGGATAACAGGCTTATCTCCCCCAAGAGTCCACATCGACGGGGAGGTTTGGCACCTCGATGTCGGCTCATCGCATCCTGGGGCTGTAGTCGGTCCCAAGGGTTGGGCTGTTCGCCCATTAAAGCGGTACGCGAGCTGGGTTCAGAACGTCGTGAGACAGTTCGGTCCCTATCCGTCGCGGGCGCAGGAAATTTGAGAGGAGCTGTCCTTAGTACGAGAGGACCGGGATGGACGCACCGCTGGTGTACCAGTTGTTCTGCCAAGGGCATCGCTGGGTAGCTATGTGCGGACGGGATAAGTGCTGAAAGCATCTAAGCATGAAGCCCCCCTCAAGATGAGATTTCCCATTCCGCAAGGAAGTAAGATCCCTGAAAGATGATCAGGTTGATAGGTCTGAGGTGGAAGCGTGGTGACACGTGGAGCTGACAGATACTAATAGATCGAGGACTTAACCTATATTCTAATGTGAAGCATGAACATTGTTATCTAGTTTTGAGAGAACATTCTCTCCATCAGGTTTGGTGGCGATAGCGAAGAGGTCACACCCGTTCCCATACCGAACACGGAAGTTAAGCTCTTCAGCGCCGATGGTAGTTGGGGGTTTCCCCCTGTGAGAGTAGGACGCCGCCAAGCTTCTATTAGGATCAGTTCCAGTCGGAACTGGTCTTTTTTGTGTTTTTGAATGACTTGCTTCTATATAATAGGTTCGTAAAGTAAAAATACGTTGTTTCCTCGTTGATTGCTAAATAAATCAAACTTTACTTTCCTTCAATTTAACATTTCAGTCATCATATGAACCAGTAGTTCAAATTATCAAGGGTCAACACTAAAAGCATAAGAAAACCTCTCCTTGGACTAAATAGATGTAAAGAGGTGATGTATAGGGTCACGAGATAGAAAGGCACCCTCACCCCAAAGGGGATAGTCAGCTATTGCTAAATTTTTAACTTAAAAGGAGAAAGAAACAATACTAATATTAATTTTCCTGGTAAAACTTTATATCGATGATAAGACTGTTGAGTGTTTGAAGCAGCAGAAAAATTAATGTGAAACGATTTGTTGAAAAATAGTAAAGAGCAGTAATTATTTTTACACTTTTTTAGGCAAAAAAGATTTCTCAGAAAAATAAAATAATAATAGAATTTCTTTTTTGGATGTTTTTTATCCAGAGATATATGAAATAAAACAAGGATATGAAAGCTTCGAAATTGCTGTTTTTGCAATGATAGAGCCATATAAGCGCTCTTTTTAACAAAAAAACATAAAAAAATGAAAAAAAGGCTTTTAAAATGATGAGACAAGTGGTAAACTTCTTTAGGTGCCTTAACGAAAAGGTGAAAAAACAGCTTTAAAATAAATTCAAAAATTATTTTAAAAAAGTCTTTACAAACAATATCTTATCGTTATATAATACTATTTGTCAGATCGAGAGACACTTCGAAACGACACAATATGGAGGATTAGCTCAGCTGGGAGAGCATCTGCCTTACAAGCAGAGGGTCGGCGGTTCGAGCCCGTCATCCTCCACCATATTTATTCTTACATAATGTTAGGATAGATAAAGCCGGTGTAGCTCAACTGGTAGAGCAACTGACTTGTAATCAGTAGGTTGGGGGTTCAAGTCCTCTTGCCGGCACCACTTTCATATGGTAAGATAGACAAGTCGCTTTTAAAGCGAGCCATTAGCTCAGTTGGTAGAGCATCTGACTTTTAATCAGAGGGTCGAAGGTTCGAGTCCTTCATGGCTCACCATGTTTCATGCGGGTGTGGCGGAATTGGCAGACGCGCTAGACTTAGGATCTAGTGTCTTTATGACGTGGGGGTTCAAGTCCCTTCACCCGCATTGCCAAATAAAATAAAGAAATCCTGTAATGCGGAAGTAGTTCAGTGGTAGAACACCACCTTGCCAAGGTGGGGGTCGCGGGTTCGAATCCCGTCTTCCGCTTATACCATCCACGCCGGGGTGGTGGAATTGGCAGACACACAGGACTTAAAATCCTGCGGTAGGTGACTACCGTGCCGGTTCAAGTCCGGCCCTCGGCATTATAAATAAGCGCCCGTAGCTCAATTGGATAGAGCGTTTGACTACGGATCAAAAGGTTAGGGGTTCGACTCCTCTCGGGCGCGCCATTAAGATCGGGAAGTAGCTCAGCTTGGTAGAGCACTTGGTTTGGGACCAAGGGGTCGCAGGTTCGAATCCTGTCTTCCCGACCATCTTTTATGGGGCCTTAGCTCAGCTGGGAGAGCGCCTGCCTTGCACGCAGGAGGTCAGCGGTTCGATCCCGCTAGGCTCCACCAATATGATCTTTGAAAACTAAACAAGACAAAACGTACCTGTTAATTCGATTTTTTATAAAAAAATCCTATGATACTTCATAGGTAGTCAGTCAAACTGGCGAAAAGCAAAACTTCGGTTTTGTACTTTTTCGGAGAGTTTGATCCTGGCTCAGGACGAACGCTGGCGGCGTGCCTAATACATGCAAGTCGAGCGGACAGAAGGGAGCTTGCTCCCGGATGTTAGCGGCGGACGGGTGAGTAACACGTGGGTAACCTGCCTGTAAGACTGGGATAACTCCGGGAAACCGGAGCTAATACCGGATAGTTCCTTGAACCGCATGGTTCAAGGATGAAAGACGGTTTCGGCTGTCACTTACAGATGGACCCGCGGCGCATTAGCTAGTTGGTGGGGTAATGGCTCACCAAGGCGACGATGCGTAGCCGACCTGAGAGGGTGATCGGCCACACTGGGACTGAGACACGGCCCAGACTCCTACGGGAGGCAGCAGTAGGGAATCTTCCGCAATGGACGAAAGTCTGACGGAGCAACGCCGCGTGAGTGATGAAGGTTTTCGGATCGTAAAGCTCTGTTGTTAGGGAAGAACAAGTGCGAGAGTAACTGCTCGCACCTTGACGGTACCTAACCAGAAAGCCACGGCTAACTACGTGCCAGCAGCCGCGGTAATACGTAGGTGGCAAGCGTTGTCCGGAATTATTGGGCGTAAAGGGCTCGCAGGCGGTTTCTTAAGTCTGATGTGAAAGCCCCCGGCTCAACCGGGGAGGGTCATTGGAAACTGGGAAACTTGAGTGCAGAAGAGGAGAGTGGAATTCCACGTGTAGCGGTGAAATGCGTAGAGATGTGGAGGAACACCAGTGGCGAAGGCGACTCTCTGGTCTGTAACTGACGCTGAGGAGCGAAAGCGTGGGGAGCGAACAGGATTAGATACCCTGGTAGTCCACGCCGTAAACGATGAGTGCTAAGTGTTAGGGGGTTTCCGCCCCTTAGTGCTGCAGCTAACGCATTAAGCACTCCGCCTGGGGAGTACGGTCGCAAGACTGAAACTCAAAGGAATTGACGGGGGCCCGCACAAGCGGTGGAGCATGTGGTTTAATTCGAAGCAACGCGAAGAACCTTACCAGGTCTTGACATCCTCTGACAACCCTAGAGATAGGGCTTTCCCTTCGGGGACAGAGTGACAGGTGGTGCATGGTTGTCGTCAGCTCGTGTCGTGAGATGTTGGGTTAAGTCCCGCAACGAGCGCAACCCTTGATCTTAGTTGCCAGCATTCAGTTGGGCACTCTAAGGTGACTGCCGGTGACAAACCGGAGGAAGGTGGGGATGACGTCAAATCATCATGCCCCTTATGACCTGGGCTACACACGTGCTACAATGGACAGAACAAAGGGCTGCAAGACCGCAAGGTTTAGCCAATCCCATAAATCTGTTCTCAGTTCGGATCGCAGTCTGCAACTCGACTGCGTGAAGCTGGAATCGCTAGTAATCGCGGATCAGCATGCCGCGGTGAATACGTTCCCGGGCCTTGTACACACCGCCCGTCACACCACGAGAGTTTGCAACACCCGAAGTCGGTGAGGTAACCTTTATGGAGCCAGCCGCCGAAGGTGGGGCAGATGATTGGGGTGAAGTCGTAACAAGGTAGCCGTATCGGAAGGTGCGGCTGGATCACCTCCTTTCTAAGGATATATGGAGCAGCGTACGTTTTCGTCTTGTTTAGTTTTGAAGGATCATTCCTTCAAAACATGTCTCTAGCGAGACAGGATTGTTCTTTGAAAACTAGATAACAATAAGTAATACATTCACATTGAATGCAATGCAAAGTTCATCACACATAGTGATTCTTTCTAAAGTAAGAAATGGTTAAGTTAGAAAGGGCGCACGGTGGATGCCTTGGCACTAGGAGCCGATGAAGGACGGGACGAACACCGATATGCTTCGGGGAGCTGTAAGCAAGCTTTGATCCGGAGATTTCCGAATGGGGAAACCCACTGCTCGTAATGGAGTAGTATCCATACTTGAATACATAGAGTATGAGAAGGCATACCCGGGGAACTGAAACATCTAAGTACCCGGAGGAAGAGAAAGCAAATGCGATTCCCTGAGTAGCGGCGAGCGAAACGGGAACAGCCCAAACCAAGAGGCTTGCCTCTTGGGGTTGTAGGACACTCTATACGGAGTTACAAAGGAATGATATAAGCGAAGAGGTCTGGAAAGGCCCGCCAAAGAAGGTAACAGCCCTGTAACTGAAATGTCGTTCTCTCCAGAGTGGATCCTGAGTACGGCGGAACACGTGAAATTCCGTCGGAATCCGGGAGGACCATCTCCCAAGGCTAAATACTCCCTAGTGACCGATAGTGAACCAGTACCGTGAGGGAAAGGTGAAAAGCACCCCGGAAGGGGAGTGAAATAGATCCTGAAACCGTGTGCCTACAAGTAGTCAGAGCCCGTTAACGGGTGATGGCGTGCCTTTTGTAGAATGAACCGGCGAGTTACGATCCCGTGCAAGGTTAAGCAGAAGATGCGGAGCCGCAGCGAAAGCGAGTCTGAATAGGGCGCATGAGTACGTGGTCGTAGACCCGAAACCAGGTGATCTACCCATGTCCAGGGTGAAGTTCAGGTAACACTGAATGGAGGCCCGAACCCACGCACGTTGAAAAGTGCGGGGATGAGGTGTGGGTAGGGGTGAAATGCCAATCGAACCTGGAGATAGCTGGTTCTCTCCGAAATAGCTTTAGGGCTAGCCTCAAGGTAAGAGTCTCGGAGGTAGAGCACTGATTGGACTAGGGGCCCCTACCGGGTTACCGAATTCAGTCAAACTCCGAATGCCGATGACTTATCCTTGGGAGTCAGACTGCGAGTGATAAGATCCGTAGTCGAAAGGGAAACAGCCCAGACCGCCAGCTAAGGTCCCAAAGTATACGTTAAGTGGAAAAGGATGTGGAGTTGCTTAGACAACCAGGATGTTGGCTTAGAAGCAGCCACCATTTAAAGAGTGCGTAATAGCTCACTGGTCGAGTGACTCTGCGCCGAAAATGTACCGGGGCTAAACGTATCACCGAAGCTGCGGACTGTTCTTACGAACAGTGGTAGGAGAGCGTTCTAAGGGCTGTGAAGCCAGACCGGAAGGACTGGTGGAGCGCTTAGAAGTGAGAATGCCGGTATGAGTAGCGAAAGACGGGTGAGAATCCCGTCCACCGAATGCCTAAGGTTTCCTGAGGAAGGCTCGTCCGCTCAGGGTTAGTCGGGACCTAAGCCGAGGCCGAAAGGCGTAGGCGATGGACAACAGGTTGATATTCCTGTACCACCTCCTCACCATTTGAGCAATGGGGGGACGCAGGAGGATAGGGTAAGCGCGGTATTGGATATCCGCGTCCAAGCAGTTAGGCTGGGAAATAGGCAAATCCGTTTCCCATAAAGGCTGAGCTGTGATGGCGAGCGAAATTTAGTAGCGAAGTTCCTGATTCCACACTGCCAAGAAAAGCCTCTAGCGAGGTGAGAGGTGCCCGTACCGCAAACCGACACAGGTAGGCGAGGAGAGAATCCTAAGGTGATCGAGAGAACTCTCGTTAAGGAACTCGGCAAAATGACCCCGTAACTTCGGGAGAAGGGGTGCTTCTTAGGGTGTTAAAGCCCCGAGAAGCCGCAGTGAATAGGCCCAGGCGACTGTTTAGCAAAAACACAGGTCTCTGCGAAGCCGTAAGGCGAAGTATAGGGGCTGACGCCTGCCCGGTGCTGGAAGGTTAAGAGGAGCGCTTAGCGTAAGCGAAGGTGCGAATTGAAGCCCCAGTAAACGGCGGCCGTAACTATAACGGTCCTAAGGTAGCGAAATTCCTTGTCGGGTAAGTTCCGACCCGCACGAAAGGCGCAACGATCTGGGCACTGTCTCAACGAGAGACTCGGTGAAATTATAGTACCTGTGAAGATGCAGGTTACCCGCGACAGGACGGAAAGACCCCGTGGAGCTTTACTGCAGCCTGATATTGAATGTTGGTACAGCTTGTACAGGATAGGTAGGAGCCTTGGAAACCGGAGCGCTAGCTTCGGTGGAGGCATCGGTGGGATACTACCCTGGCTGTATTGACCTTCTAACCCGCTGCCCTTATCGGGCAGGGAGACAGTGTCAGGTGGGCAGTTTGACTGGGGCGGTCGCCTCCTAAAATGTAACGGAGGCGCCCAAAGGTTCCCTCAGAATGGTTGGAAATCATTCGCAGAGTGTAAAGGCACAAGGGAGCTTGACTGCGAGACCTACAAGTCGAGCAGGGACGAAAGTCGGGCTTAGTGATCCGGTGGTTCCGCATGGAAGGGCCATCGCTCAACGGATAAAAGCTACCCCGGGGATAACAGGCTTATCTCCCCCAAGAGTCCACATCGACGGGGAGGTTTGGCACCTCGATGTCGGCTCATCGCATCCTGGGGCTGTAGTCGGTCCCAAGGGTTGGGCTGTTCGCCCATTAAAGCGGTACGCGAGCTGGGTTCAGAACGTCGTGAGACAGTTCGGTCCCTATCCGTCGCGGGCGCAGGAAATTTGAGAGGAGCTGTCCTTAGTACGAGAGGACCGGGATGGACGCACCGCTGGTGTACCAGTTGTTCTGCCAAGGGCATCGCTGGGTAGCTATGTGCGGACGGGATAAGTGCTGAAAGCATCTAAGCATGAAGCCCCCCTCAAGATGAGATTTCCCATTCCGCAAGGAAGTAAGATCCCTGAAAGATGATCAGGTTGATAGGTCTGAGGTGGAAGCGTGGTGACACGTGGAGCTGACAGATACTAATAGATCGAGGACTTAACCTATATTCTAATGTGAAGCATGAACATTGTTATCTAGTTTTGAGAGAACATTCTCTCCATCAGGTTTGGTGGCGATAGCGAAGAGGTCACACCCGTTCCCATACCGAACACGGAAGTTAAGCTCTTCAGCGCCGATGGTAGTTGGGGGTTTCCCCCTGTGAGAGTAGGACGCCGCCAAGCTTCTATTAGGATCAGTTCCAGTCGGAACTGGTCTTTTTTGTGTTTTTGGGAGGTTTGACACCATATAAATGTGGAAATAATATTGTTAGTTGAGCGATTATCTTGAAAAATTGATCGAAAAAATTTATAGTAAGATTAAAGTCAAATATAGTCAAAGTCAATGGAGGAGGAGGCGGAGTGGCACAAAATATTTCTGATATCATCGAGCAGTATTTGAAGGAAGTCTTGGATCAGAACGGTCGAGAAATATTAGAAATTAAACGCAATGAAATTGCAGATAAATTTCAATGCGTACCTTCACAAATAAACTATGTTATCAATACACGCTTTACGAGCGAGAGAGGCTATATCGTTGAAAGTAAGCGTGGCGGCGGTGGCTATATCCGCATCATTAAAGTCAAAATGAATGATGAAGTCGACTTATTGAACAATATTATTTCCCAAATATATCATCGGTTATCACAGGCTGCATCTGATCATATCATCATGCGTCTTGTTGAAAATAACATATTATCTGAAAGAGAAGCTAAGATGATGATTAGTGTCATGGACCGTTCTGTATTGCATATTGATTTACCTGAACGTGATGAACTGCGTGCTCGGATGATGAAAGCGATGTTAAATGCTTTGAAATTAAAGTAAAGCGGGTGAAAAGATTGATTTGTCAAGAATGTAATGAGAGACCAGCCACTTTTCACTTTACGAAAGTTATAAATGGAGAAAAACAAGAAATGCACATATGTGAACAATGTGCAAAAGAAAACAGTGATTCATATGCTATGAGTGGAAACCAAGGTTTCTCGATTCACAACTTATTATCAGGCTTATTGAATATTGATCCTAGCTTCACCACAAGTGCGAACAAGGGCTCGTCTATTTTTCAAGAAGCGAAAGAAGTGGATCAATGTCCTAAGTGTGGCTTAACCTTTCAGCAGTTCAGAAAAACAGGCCGATTTGGCTGTGCAGAATGCTATCGTACATTTGATCAGTATCTGAACCCTGTTTTACGGAAAGTCCATAGTGGAAATACAGTCCATAATGGAAAAGTACCAAAACGAATTGCCGGCAGCCTGCATGTTCGCCGGAAACTTGAGTTAATGCAGCAAGAGCTGAAGCAGCTGATTGAACAGGAAGAGTTCGAAAAGGCAGCGGAAGTTCGAGATCAAATTCGTGCATTAGAGCATGAGCAATCTCAGCAGAGGGAGGGAGATTAACGTCATGTCGCTCCAGCATTTTATTCAAGACGCTCTTAGTCAGTGGATGAAACAAAAAGGACCAGAAAGTGACATTGTTCTAAGCAGTCGTATCCGGCTAGCGCGCAATCTAGAGCATGTTCGTTTCCCAACTCAGTTTTCTCAAGCTGAAGCTGAAGCTGTTCTCCAGCAATTCGAGCAAAAGTTTGCTAGCCAGGAAGTGAAGGACATTGGAAACTTTGTTCTGATTCGAATGAATGAAACGCAGCCTTTAGCAAAGAGGGTACTTGTTGAAAAGCATTTGATTAGCCCCAATTTAGCTGAATCAAGATTTGGCGGCTGTTTGCTTTCTGAAAATGAAGAAATCAGTGTGATGCTGAATGAAGAAGACCATATTCGAATCCAGTGCTTATTCCCAGGTTTTCAGCTAGCCAATGCACTAAAAGCGGCTAATCAGGTAGATGACTGGATTGAAGAGCAAGTGGATTACGCGTTTTCTGAAAAGCGAGGATACTTAACAAGTTGTCCGACCAATGTAGGTACAGGTATTAGGGCTTCGGTCATGATGCATTTACCAGCATTAGCGCTCACAAGACAAATGAATCGGATTATTCCGGCCATTAATCAATTAGGTCTTGTGGTCAGAGGAATTTATGGTGAGGGCAGCGAAGCAATAGGGAACATCTTTCAAATTTCAAATCAAATGACACTTGGTCAATCAGAAGAAGACATTGTAGATGACTTGAATAGTGTGACCGCTCAGCTCATTGAACAAGAGCGATCTGCACGAAAAGCGTTATATCAAACATCTAAAATTGAACTTGAGGACAGAGTGTACCGCTCTTTAGGGATTTTGGCCAATTGTCGTATGATTGAATCAAAGGAAACAGCGAAGTGTTTGTCAGATGTGCGGCTTGGAATTGATTTAGGTATCATTAAGGGGCTTTCAAGTAATATACTGAATGAACTCATGATTTTGACTCAGCCCGGCTTCCTTCAACAATATTCAGGAGGAGCCTTAGAGCCAAATGAACGAGATATAAAACGAGCAGCGATTATTAGAGAAAGGCTGCGCTTAGAAATGCATAGGAATGGACAGGAGGATGAAACGATATGATGTTTGGAAGATTCACTGAAAGAGCTCAAAAGGTATTAGCACTTGCACAAGAAGAAGCCATTCGCCTAGGCCATAAGAACATAGGTACTGAGCACATTTTACTTGGCCTTGTACGTGAAGGTGAGGGCATCGCTGCCAAAGCGTTAGAAGCACTGGGCCTTGTTTCAGATAAAATCCAAAAAGAAGTCGAAAGCTTGATTGGAAGAGGGCAAGAGGTGTCTCAAGCTATTCCTCATTATACGCCTAGAGCGAAGAAGGTCACTGAGCTTTCAATGGATGAAGCAAGAAAGCTAGGTCATTCCTATGTAGGGACAGAACATATTCTATTAGGTCTTATTCGTGAGGGAGAGGGTGTCGCTGCCCGTGTCTTAAATAACCTCGGAGTGAGCTTAAATAAAGCACGCCAGCAAGTCCTGCAGCTGCTTGGAAGCAATGAAACAGGTGCATCTGCAGCTGGCTCTAATAGCAATGCAAATACACCAACACTAGATAGCCTGGCAAGAGATTTAACAGCTATCGCAAAAGAGGACAGCTTGGACCCTGTCATTGGCCGAAGCAAAGAAATTCAACGTGTCATTGAGGTCCTAAGTAGAAGAACAAAAAATAACCCTGTGCTGATTGGTGAGCCTGGTGTTGGTAAAACAGCCATCGCAGAAGGTCTTGCACAGCAAATTATTCATAATGAAGTGCCTGAAATCCTGCGTGATAAACGAGTAATGACCCTGGATATGGGAACTGTTGTAGCTGGTACGAAATATCGTGGTGAATTCGAGGATCGTTTGAAAAAAGTGATGGACGAAATTCGTCAGGCAGGAAATATCATTCTCTTTATCGACGAGCTTCATACACTTATTGGTGCTGGTGGAGCAGAGGGCGCGATTGATGCGTCTAATATCTTGAAGCCATCCCTAGCACGTGGAGAGCTTCAATGTATTGGGGCGACAACGTTAGATGAGTACCGTAAATATATTGAAAAGGATGCTGCGCTTGAACGACGTTTCCAGCCAATTCAAGTAGATCAGCCGTCTGTTGATGAAAGTATTCAAATCTTAAGAGGGCTTAGAGACCGGTATGAAGCACATCACCGTGTGTCTATTACAGATGAAGCGATTGAGGCGGCGGTGAAGCTGTCTGACCGTTATATTTCTGACCGATTCCTTCCAGATAAGGCGATTGATTTAATTGATGAGGCAGGTTCGAAAGTCCGTTTACGTTCGTTCACAACACCGCCTAACCTAAAAGAATTAGAGCAAAAGCTGGATGAAGTACGCAAGGAAAAGGATGCGGCAGTTCAAAGTCAAGAATTTGAAAAAGCAGCTTCTCTTCGCGATACAGAACAGCGTTTGCGTGAAAAAGTAGAAGTTACAAAGAAATCATGGAAAGAAAAGCAGGGACAAGAGAATTCAGAGGTATCTGTAGATGATATCGCAATGGTCGTTTCCAGCTGGACGGGAGTGCCTGTTTCGAAAATTGCTCAAACGGAGACAGATAAGCTTCTGAATATGGAACAATTGCTCCACTCTCGCGTGATCGGACAGGATGAAGCGGTTGTCGCTGTAGCAAAAGCGGTGAGACGTGCGCGTGCTGGCCTGAAAGATCCGAAGCGCCCAATCGGCTCCTTTATCTTCTTAGGTCCAACAGGGGTTGGTAAAACGGAGCTTGCAAGAGCACTTGCTGAGTCTATTTTCGGTGATGAAGAAGCAATGATCCGTATTGATATGTCTGAATACATGGAGAAGCACTCTACATCCAGACTTGTTGGGTCACCTCCAGGCTATGTGGGCTATGATGAAGGTGGACAGCTGACTGAAAAAGTGAGAAGAAAACCTTATTCTGTCGTTCTTTTAGACGAGATTGAAAAGGCGCATCCAGATGTATTTAATATCTTACTGCAAGTGTTAGAAGATGGTCGTCTGACTGATTCTAAAGGGCGTACCGTTGACTTTAGAAATACGATTTTGATTATGACATCAAACGTTGGAGCTAGTGAGCTGAAGCGCAATAAATATGTTGGCTTTAACGTGCAGGATGAAAGTCAAAATTACAAGGATATGAAAGGCAAAGTGATGGGCGAGTTGAAACGTGCGTTTAGACCTGAGTTTATCAACCGTATTGATGAAATCATTGTCTTCCACTCGCTTGAGAAGAAACATCTAAAAGAGATCGTGTCTCTCATGTCTGATCAATTGACAAAACGATTAAAAGAACAAGACCTATCAATTGAATTGACGGAAGCAGCAAAAGCGAAGATTGCCGACGAAGGAGTAGATCTTGAGTACGGTGCGCGTCCGTTAAGAAGAGCGATTCAAAAGCATGTAGAAGATCGACTTTCTGAAGAGCTTCTGAAGGGGAATATTGAAAAAGGTCAACATATCGTATTAGATGTGGAAGATGGAGAGATTGTCGTAAAAGCGACGGCTGCTACGAACTAATATAGTAAGAAAAAAGTGTGAGGCATACCAGTAAGGTGTATGCCTCCCTTTACTTATTTTCTGACCAGTATAAGGAGTTGTATTCTTCAATCTATGGCTAAGACAAAATCAAAATTTATATGCCAATCGTGCGGTTATGAGTCAGCCAAATGGATGGGGAAATGTCCAGGCTGCGGCACGTGGAACAGTATGACAGAAGAGGTCGTTCGCAAAGAGCCGGCAAACCGTCGAAGTGCTTTTAATCATTCTGTTCAAACCATTCAAAAACCTTCACCTATATCTGCAATTGAAACATCCGAAGAACCCCGAATTAAAACAAATTTAGAAGAATTTAACCGAGTATTAGGAAGTGGAATTGTCAAAGGTTCTCTTGTTCTCATCGGCGGAGATCCTGGGATTGGGAAGTCCACATTATTATTACAAGTATCAGCACAGCTCTCAGACAAAAATCAGAATGTGTTATACATATCTGGTGAGGAGTCCATTAAACAAACGAAGCTAAGAGCGGACCGCCTTGGCATTGAAAGCGCCTCTTTACATGTTTTGGCTGAAACCGATATGGAGTATATAACGTCTGCTATACAGGAGATGAAACCTGCTTTTGTTGTGGTGGATTCGATTCAAACCGTTTACCAAAGCGATATCACGTCAGCTCCCGGCTCTGTATCTCAAGTTAGAGAATGTACAGCGCAGCTGATGAAGATTGCCAAGACAAATGGTATTCCTATTTTTATCGTTGGTCACGTGACCAAAGAAGGCTCGATCGCAGGTCCACGCCTTTTAGAGCATATGGTGGACACAGTTCTTTATTTTGAAGGCGAGCGTCATCATACGTTTCGTATCTTACGGGCGGTCAAAAACCGATTTGGTTCAACGAATGAATTGGGAATTTTTGAAATGAGAGAGGAAGGGCTCACGGAAGTATTAAACCCATCAGAAATCTTTCTAGAAGAGCGGTCGGCAGGTGTATCTGGTTCGTGTGTTGTTGCCTCAATGGAAGGAACAAGACCTGTACTTGTCGAGATACAGGCATTAATTTCCCCGACAAGCTTTGGGAATCCGCGAAGAATGGCCACTGGCCTTGATCATAATCGAGTATCGCTGCTCATGGCAGTTTTAGAAAAACGCGTGGGGCTGCTGCTGCAAAACCAAGATGCGTATTTAAAGGTCGCAGGCGGTGTGAAGCTTGACGAACCGGCGATTGACTTAGCTATTGCCGTCAGTATTGCATCAAGCTTTAAAGATGCAGCGCCGCATCAAGCGGATTGCTTTATAGGAGAGGTCGGTCTGACGGGAGAAGTCAGAAGAGTATCAAGAATTGAACAGCGAGTGCAGGAAGCTGCAAAACTAGGATTTAAGCGAATGTTTATTCCTCAGGCGAATATAGACGGATGGAAAAAGCCGAGAGGGATTGAGTTAGTTGGTGTAGAAAATGTAGCGGAGGCACTTCGAATTTCACTAGGGGGATCATAGAAATGGAAAAAGAGAAAAAAGGAGCGAGAGAACTCGATCTCTTAGATATTGTACAGTTTGTGGCACCAGGAACACCTCTGCGGGCAGGGATTGAAAACGTCCTGAGAGCCAATACTGGCGGGCTCATTGTTGTTGGTTATAATGACAAAGTAAAGAGTGTGGTAGATGGAGGATTTCACATTAATTCGGCCTTCTCCCCAGCACATTTATATGAATTGGCGAAGATGGACGGGGCCATTATTCTTAGCGATTCTGGTCAAAAAATCTTGTATGCGAATACACAGCTGATGCCAGATGCAACCATTCATTCATCGGAAACAGGCATGAGGCACCGGACGGCTGAACGTGTAGCAAAGCAGACAGGCTGCTTAATCATTGCCATTTCTGAACGGAGGAACGTCATTACCTTATACCAAGGGAATCGTCGTTATACGCTGAAAGATATTGGCTTTATTTTAACAAAGGCCAATCAAGCCATTCAAACACTTGAGAAATATAAAACGATTTTAGATCACGCCATTTCTGCGTTAAGCGCCCTAGAATTTGAAGAGCTTGTGACCTTTGGTGATGTATTATCCGTGCTGCACCGCTACGAAATGGTACTCAGGATCAAAAATGAAATCAATATGTATATCAAAGAGCTCGGAACAGAGGGACACTTGATCCGTCTGCAAGTCAATGAATTGATTACAGATATGGAGCAGGAAGCAGCTTTATTTATTAAAGATTACGTGAAAGAAAAGATCAAAGATCCGTATGTGCTGCTTAAACAACTTCAAGATATGTCGAGCTTTGAGCTTTTAGATGATTCCATTCTGTACAAGTTACTTGGATATCCAGCTTCTACAAATATTGACGAATATGTGTACACAAGAGGATATAGATTGCTCCATAAAATCCCTAGACTGCCAATGCCAATCGTCGAAAATGTGGTTGAAGCATTCGGTGTGCTAGATCGAATTATGGAAGCAGATGTACAAGAATTGGATGAAGTAGAAGGAATTGGAGAAGTAAGAGCGAAAAAGATAAAAAAAGGATTAAAAAGGTTACAAGAAAAACATTACATTGACCGTCAGCTTTAAGAAGAGAAATTTTTCTCTATTACGGTTAAAAATGGATGAATATGGGTATATTAATGATGGTTTTGTTTTCTGTTGCTCATGATAGGAAACTTAAACATATATTAATGTCAGATGAAGGTGGATTGACAGATGAAAAATAAAGGAGGTGAAGGTATGTTAAAAAGAATCGTTCAGGCGTTTTTTATCATTTTGGGTGCAGTTGTAGGGATTTTTATCATTCCAGAGTTATTTCTGCTTTTAAATGTAAAGGACATACCTTTCATAACAAATGCTTACTCATCAGCACTAATAGGAGCCGTTGTGTTCTTCATCATTGGTAAATGGTGCACAGGTTATGTGGTAAATTGGGTGAAATGGATCGAGGATTCTCTATTGAAGGCGCCTCTTCCTGATCTTATATCTGGAAGTTTCGGATTAGTATTTGGACTTATTCTAGCATATCTTATTGTAAACGTGATCCCGCTAAACAATATCCCATATCATATTTTTGGTACCATTATTCCGATTTTCCTGGCTTTCTTTTTAGGATACCTTGGATTTCAGGTAGGATTTAAGAAGAAGGATGAAATGATAGGGCTGTTCTCCCGATCTGCAAAGGTCACAAAGAAAAAGGGAGCAGCTGATGATGAACCTGAAATAGAAGATAAAAAGCTGAAAATTTTAGACACAAGTGTTATCATTGATGGAAGAATCGCAGATATTTGTCAAACTGGATTCTTAGAAGGCGTCATGGTCATTCCTCAATTTGTACTCGAGGAATTACAGCATATTGCAGACTCTTCAGATGTATTAAAGAGAAATAGAGGCCGAAGAGGTCTAGATATTTTAAATCGTATTCAAAAAGAATTGGATATCAAAGTTGAAATTTACGAAGGTGACTTCGAAGACATTCAAGAGGTTGATAGCAAGCTTGTGAAGCTCGCTAAATTAACTTCAGGTGTTGTTGTGACCAATGATTTTAATTTAAATAAAGTATGCGAACTTCAAAAAGTAGCAGTGTTAAACATCAATGATCTAGCCAATGCCGTTAAACCGGTTGTACTGCCTGGGGAAGAAATGAAGGTACAGGTCATCAAAGATGGAAAAGAGCATAACCAAGGTGTTGCTTACTTAGATGACGGTACGATGATTGTGGTCGAAGAAGGACGCAATTACATTGGAAAAGACATTGACGTGCTCGTCACAAGTGTGCTGCAGACTGCTGCTGGAAGAATGATTTTTGCGAAGCCAAAACTTCTGGAGAAGGCGCTCTAAAGGGAGAACGAACATGTATTATGAAGTAGTTATTCCGGCTGCGGGGCAGGGGAAACGAATGAAGGCCGGCCGTAATAAGCTTTTTATTGAGCTGAAAAGAATGCCGGTCATCATTCATACACTAAAGGTGTTTGACGCTCATGCGCAATGCAAACGCATGATCCTAGCGATCAATGAAGAGGAGCGTCAAGACTTTGAAAGGCTACTCAAGGTACACGCTTTTCAAACGCCTGTTTCACTTGTCACTGGCGGTGAAGAACGTCAGCAAAGTGTATACGAAGGATTAAAGGCTGTGAAAGATGCGGACATCGTGCTTGTTCATGATGGAGCAAGGCCTTTTATTAAGCATACACAGATTGACTTGCTCGTTAAAGCAGCGATTGAAAAAGGCTCCGCAGTTGTAGCGGTACCAGTGAAAGACACAATCAAACGCGTTCAAGAAGGCAAAGTGGAACAAACCATTGAACGTCAGAGCTTGTGGGCAGTCCAGACCCCACAAGCTTTTCGTCATTCTATTTTAAAAGAGGCGCATGAATATGCGGAGCGGACAGGCTTCTTTGGAACAGACGACGCCAGTCTTGTTGAACAATTACATGGCGAGAATGTGTATATTGTCCAAGGAGACTATACCAATATTAAGCTGACAACACCGGATGATTTATTGGTTGCCAAGGCAATTATGGATGCGGAAAGAGGGTACTAGATCATGTTGAGAATAGGACAAGGTTTTGATGTACATCAATTAACAGAGGGGAGACCTCTGATTATTGGCGGGGTCACCATCCCTTATGAAAAGGGACTGCTAGGTCATTCAGACGCTGACGTACTGCTTCACACAGTGGCAGATGCCTGCCTGGGTGCGATTGCAGAAGGAGATATCGGCAGACATTTCCCGGACACTGACCCTGAGTTTAAGGATGCAGATTCTTTTAAATTATTGCAGCATGTGTGGGCACTTGTGAAAGAAAAGGGCTACACACTTGTGAATATTGACTGCACCATCATGGCGCAAAAGCCAAAAATGGCACCTTACATTCAACCAATGTGTGAGAAAATTGCAGAAGCGCTTGAGGCAGATGTCACACAGGTGAATGTCAAAGCAACAACGACAGAGAAACTTGGATTTACAGGAAGAGGCGAAGGAATTGCCTCTCAGGCAACAGTGCTTCTTCAGAAAAAGTAAAATCCATTTTGATGAGAATGGGTTTTGATGATAAAATACGTTTATAAAAAATTGGTGTCAGACAACATGATGCAGATGAAAGGAAGTTAAACTCATGGGAAATGAAGTGCGTGTTCGTTATGCACCGAGTCCAACTGGTCATTTACATATTGGGAATGCTAGAACGGCTCTTTTCAACTATTTGTTCGCACGCAGCCAAGGCGGCAAATTTATTATTCGAATCGAGGATACGGATCAAAAGCGTAATGTAGAGGGCGGGGAGGAAAGCCAGCTTCGCCACCTGCAATGGCTCGGTATTGATTGGGATGAGAGCATTGATAAAGATGGCGGCTACGGTCCTTACAGACAATCAGAGCGTAATGATATTTATAAAAAATATTATGATGAGCTGCTAGAGAAGGACTTGGCGTATAAGTGCTATTGTACGGCAGAAGAGCTAGAGGCAGAGCGTGAAGCACAGATCGCCCGCAGCGAAATGCCTCGATATTCTGGTAAATGCAGTCATTTATCAAAAGAAGAAGAGGACAAGCTGATTGCTGAAGGAAGAGAGCCAAGCATCCGCTTCCGAGTACCAAAAGGAGAAATCATCAAATTTGACGACATGGTCAAAGGTGATATTTCATTTGAAACAGACGGCATTGGTGACTTTGTTATTGTGAAGAAAGATGGCACGCCAACTTATAACTTTGCAGTTGCCGTGGATGATCATTTGATGAAAATGACTCACGTTCTTCGCGGAGAGGATCATATTTCAAATACCCCTAAACAAATCATGATTTTTCATGCATTTGGCTGGGATGTTCCGCTATTCGGACATATGACGCTGATTGTGAACGAGAACCGCAAGAAATTAAGTAAACGTGATGAATCGATTATTCAATTCATCGAGCAATATAAGAATTTAGGCTATTTACCTGAAGCCCTGTTTAACTTCATTGCATTACTTGGATGGTCTCCAGTAGGCGAAGAAGAACTGTTTACAAAAGAGCAATTCATCGACATTTTTGATGTGAACCGACTTTCTAAGTCACCAGCTCTATTCGATATGCATAAACTAAAATGGGTGAACAACCAATACGTGAAAGCTCTTGATCTTGATCAGGTTGTGGCACTAACACTTCCACATCTTCAAAAGGCAGGCAAGGTAAGTGAGCAGCTGACTGAAGAAGAAAACACGTGGGTACGCAAGCTTATTTCTCTGTATCACGAACAATTAAGCTACGGAGCAGAAATTGTTGAGTTGACAGAGTTGTTCTTTAAGGAGCAAATTGAGTATAATCAAGAGGCAAAGGAAGTTCTAGCAGAGGAGCAAGTACCAGAAGTGATGGCATCTTTTGCAGGTCAGCTTGAACAGCTTGAGTCTTTCACACCTGATGAAATCAAGGCTGCCATTAAAGCGGTACAAAAAGAAACAGGGCATAAAGGCAAGAAACTATTCATGCCGATTCGTGTGGCTGTCACAGGACAAACGCATGGCCCAGAACTTCCGCAAAGTATTGAATTACTAGGTAAAGAAACGGTATTAAACCGCATTAAACAAATATAAAGAAATCGTTGCGAGGGAGAAGTACAATGTACTCGTCCATCACAGAAAGAGTCTCCACCGGCTGAAAGAGACTTATGGGCAGACATTGGAAATGCACCCTCAAGACCCTTGAGGAACACGTACGTTAGTATGCAAGGGCGGTACCCTCCGTTATGGGATTAAGTTGAGAAGGCTTCAAGATAAGTGGCTTTCTAAACAGAGTGGAACCGCGTTTTCAAAACGTCTCTGTCATTTGGCAGAGGCGTTTTTTATTTGTCCAAAAAAAGAGAGCAAGTCCTAAGAGAGATTCATGGGGAAGAACGGGGGGAGCATGTGTTTTTCAAAATGCTGAAAGAAGATATTGATACTGTGTTTGATCAAGATCCTGCTGCTAGAAGCTATATTGAAGTAGTGCTAACCTATTCAGGGCTTCATGCGATTTGGGCTCACCGTATTGCGCACGCATTTTATAAGCGGAAGCTGTATTTTATTGCGCGGATCATTTCTCAGGTCAGCCGCTTTTTCACAGGGGTGGAAATTCATCCGGCGGCAACCATTGGCAGGCGGTTCTTCATTGATCACGGCATGGGCGTCGTGATCGGGGAAACATGTGAAATTGGAGACAACGTCACTGTTTTCCAAGGCGTGACATTAGGGGGAACAGGGAAAGAAAAGGGAAAGCGGCATCCGACCATTTTAGACGATGCCCTCAT
The DNA here is from genome assembly GCF_038630815.1 of Bacillus sp. FSL K6-0994. Lineage (NCBI taxonomy): Bacteria > Bacillati > Bacillota > Bacilli > Caryophanales > Bacillaceae > Bacillus > Bacillus sp. FSL K6-0994. The sequence goes on from NZ_CP152043.1 coordinate 116,563, forward strand.
TGCGACAGGTGCCAAGGTGCTAGGTTCCATTACAGTTGGAAAAGGAGCCAAGATTGGAGCAGGGTCAGTCGTGTTAAAGGACGTACCCGACCATTCCACCGTTGTCGGTATACCTGGGCGAGTCGTCGTTCAAAATGGAAAGAAAATCAATCGTGATCTCAATCATCAAGATTTGCCAGATCCAATTTCCGATCGTTTCAAAGAATTGGAACGAGAAATGGAAAAGCTAAAAGGTGAGCTGGCTTCATTGAGCAGAAAGGAAGAACAATCATGACAATCAATATTTATAATACATTGACACGTAAGAAGGAAGAATTTGTCCCGCTTGAGCCAGGAAAGGTCAAGATGTATGTGTGCGGACCAACCGTTTATAACTACATTCATATCGGGAATGCTAGACCTGCTATTGTTTATGACACTGTACGTAAGTATTTAGAATACAGCGGTTACGATGTGAACTTTGTATCAAACTTTACAGATGTGGATGATAAACTCATCAAAGCAGCCAACGAACTCGGAGAAGATGTGCCGACAATTGCTGACCGGTTTATCCAGGCCTACTTCGAAGACGTCAGTGCACTCGGCTGCAAAAAAGCAGACCTTCACCCGCGAGTGACGGAAAACATGGATGATATCATTGCGTTTATTGCCACATTGATTGAAAAAGGCTACGCCTATGAAGCAGATGGCGACGTGTATTACAGCACACGCTCATTTGAAGGTTATGGAAAGCTTTCTCACCAATCAATTGATGAACTGAAGACAGGTGCCCGTATTCGAGTAGGTGAAAAGAAACGAGATGCACTGGACTTTGCTCTTTGGAAGGCTGCAAAGGATCAGGAAATCTCTTGGGATAGCCCGTGGGGCGAAGGACGCCCAGGCTGGCACATTGAATGCTCGGCAATGGTCAAAAAATATTTAGGTGATACGATCGATATTCATGCTGGCGGACAGGATTTAACATTCCCTCACCATGAGAATGAAATTGCCCAATCTGAGGCTTTGACAGGGAAGCCTTTTGCGAAGTATTGGATGCATAACGGGTATATTAATATCGATAATGAAAAAATGTCAAAATCACTTGGCAACTTTGTGCTGGTGCATGACATTGTGAAAGAACAAGATCCTGATGTGCTTCGCTTCTTTATGTTGTCGGTGCACTATCGCCACCCAATTAATTACTCAATGGATTTATTAGAAAGTACAAAGAGTGCGTTTAACCGACTCAAAACATCGTATGCGAATTTACATCACCGTCTAGAGAGCAGCACAAATATCACGGAAGACAATGCTGAATGGCTGGCAAAAATTGAAGAGCAGCGTGCAACATTTATTTCCGAAATGAATGATGACTTCAATACGGCAAATGCGATCTCTGTTTTATTCGAATTAGCGAAACAGGCGAATTATTATATGGAAAATGATCATACTTCGGAGGAAGTGATCAAGGCATTTATCGGCTTGTTCCAAGAAATTACGTCTGTTCTCGGCTTCTCATTAGAAGAAAAGCACACGCTTGACGAAGAGGTAGAAGCGTTAATTGAAAAACGCAATGAAGCTAGAAGAAATCGTGACTTTGCCCTATCTGATCAAATTCGTGATCAATTAAAGAACATGAATATTGTGTTGGAGGACACTCCTCAAGGTACTCGCTGGAAAAGAGGAGAATAGGCAATGTTGAATTTTGAAAAGCTGAAAGACGGTAAACAGCTGAACGGACTTGCGCTGGCTTATATGGGTGATGCCATTTTTGAAGTATATGTGAGGCATCACCTCCTCCAAACGGGGGCGACAAAACCAAATGAGCTGCACAAACGAGCAAGCAAAATTGTTTCAGCTAAATCACAGGCTGCTATTTTATTTACGCTTCAGCAGCAAGGCTTTTTCACTGAAGCAGAAGAAGCGGTGCTGAAAAGAGGAAGAAATGCAAAATCAGGCACAGTGCCTAAAAACACAGACGTTCAAACGTATCGTTATAGTACAGCGTTTGAAGCGCTCATGGGTTATTTATTTATCGAAAAGCAGGACGAACGCTTAGAAGAGCTGATTGGTCAGGCGATTGAAATCGGAACGTCAGGGAGGAAGACAAATGAGTCAGCAACATGATTATGTCATTGGGAAAAATGCAGTGATTGAGACACTGAAGTCAGATCGGGAGTTATACAAGCTCTGGATGGCAGAAAACACTGTAAAAGGACAAGCCCAGCAGGTCATTGAACTCGCTAAAAAGCAAAATATCACCATTCAGTATGTTCCGAGGAAAAAGCTTGATCAAATGGTTACAGGTCAGCACCAGGGAATCGTTGCACAAGTAGCAGCATATGAATATGCAGAATTGGACGATCTGTATCAAATCGCTGAAAAGCGGAATGAGCAGCCTTTCTTTCTGATTTTAGATGAAATTGAAGACCCGCATAATTTAGGATCTATTATGCGTACAGCAGATGCTGTAGGTGCACATGGGATTGTCATTCCGAAAAGGAGAGCGGTCGGTCTAACAACAACAGTTGCTAAGGCATCCACTGGAGCAATTGAGCATATTCCTGTGGCAAAAGTGACCAATCTTTCAAGAGCCCTTGATGAAATGAAAGAAAGAGGAATCTGGGTTGCGGGAACAGATGCGTCTGCTAAACAGGATTACAGACAATTTGATGGCACGATGCCGCTGGCTCTTGTGATTGGCAGCGAGGGAAAAGGAATTGGCCGATTGATTAAGGAAAAGTGTGATTTTTTGATTAAACTGCCTATGGCCGGGAAGGTTACTTCGTTAAACGCATCAGTTGCCGCTGGTCTATTGATGTATGAAGTGTATCGAAAACGTTATCCGTTAGGAGAATAGAGATGGATATCCTCTTAGTCGATGGATACAACATGATAGGTGCATGGCCTCAGCTGCAGCACTTAAAGGAAAACAGCTTTGAAGAAGCCAGAGACGTGCTGATTCAACATTTAGCAGAATATCAAGCATACACAGGGTATCGAGTCATTGTCGTATTCGATGCCCATATGGTCAAAGGAATTGAAAAAAAGCGGACCAACCACCGAGTAGAGGTCATCTTTACGAGAGAGAATGAAACGGCGGATGAGCGGATTGAAAAGCTGGCGCAGGATTTGAATAATATACGAACGCAAATTCATGTGGCAACCTCAGATTTTACGGAACAATGGGCTATTTTTGGACAAGGAGCTCTTCGGAAGTCGGCTCGTGAGCTTTTAAGAGAGATTGAAGTGATAGAACGAAAGATTGAAACGAGGGTCAAAAAGATTACTTCTGATAAACCAGCATCTAAGATTGAATTGTCAGAAGATGTATTGAAAACGTTTGAAAAATGGCGGCGCGGGAATCTGGAATAGCTTGACGATATTTCAACCATTAATGTATAATATTTCTATCTAGGTGCGGTCGGGGGGATCGAAGTGAATCTAAACAACAGCAAGGGTAAGTCCATCAGAGAGCAATTTTGCCAGTTGGAAGATGAACAAGTCATTGAAAGGGTTCATGTCGGAGATAGTGATGCGCTAGATTATTTAATAACGAAATACCGCAATTTTGTACGTGCGAAAGCAAGATCTTATTTCTTGATAGGAGCGGATCGAGAGGACATTGTCCAAGAGGGAATGATCGGACTTTATAAGTCTATCCGCGATTTCAGAGAGGACAAGCTTACTTCATTTAAGGCTTTTGCAGAATTATGTATTACCCGCCAAATTATCACCGCAATTAAAACAGCTACTCGCCAAAAACATATCCCGTTAAATTCTTATGTATCATTAGACAAGCCGATCTACGATGAAGAATCGGACAGAACATTATTGGATGTCATTTCCGGTGCTAAAGCGCTTAACCCAGAAGACTTAATTATTAGCAAAGAAGAATTTGATGATATCGAAATGAAGATGGGTGAACTGCTAAGCGAGCTGGAAAGAAAGGTACTTGTGCTTTATCTTGATGGCAGATCCTATCAAGAGATTTCTGAAGATTTAAATCGTCATGTGAAATCAATTGATAACGCACTCCAAAGAGTAAAGAGAAAATTAGAGAAATATTTAGAGCTTCGCGAGATTAGTCTCTAATCAAACCTATATTGACAGCTTTTTCGACACTGTGATAAGGTACTAATGAAATGATGTCGAGAAAATAGGTGTAAATATGAGGAAAAAGATTACTCTAGCCTGTAAAGACTGCGGAAGCCGCAATTATACGACAATGAAAAGTGTTGCTTCAGCAGCTGAAAGATTAGAAGTTAAGAAATATTGCAAGACTTGTAATTCACATAAAACACATTTAGAAACGAAGTAAGATTTGCGTTCTTTAATCTGTGGAGGTCTTTTACATGCGTATTATCAGTTTCTTAAAAAGTGTCGGAAAAGAAATGAAAAAGGTCAGCTGGCCAAAGAAGAACGAAATGGTCCGCTACACAATCACTGTTATTTTAACAGTCGTATTCTTTGCCATCTTTTTCTCTTTTCTTGATATAGGAATCTCACAATTAATCGAATTAATTCATTAATACTTGAATAATGGTCTGCTGAACGTGCTATAATAGATCATAATATGACTTGCCAAAAAACCCGTTTTACGGGTTTTTTCAATTGCTTGAAAATATTTACCGTTACTCGAGATTCGTCAAATAGACATTATGAAATGTGGGGAGGGAAGGACTAAATAGTCCTGAACGAAAATGGAAAAGAATTGGTATGTTGTGCATACGTACTCTGGCTATGAAAACAAAGTAAAAGCGAATTTGGAAAAGCGTGTTGAATCAATGGGCATGCAGGATAAAATCTTCCGCGTCGTCGTACCAGAAGAAGAAGAAACGGATATTAAAAATGGTAAGAAAAAAGTCGTCAAAAAGAAAGTATTCCCTGGCTATGTCCTAGTGGAAATCGTGATGACTGACGACTCTTGGTATGTCGTTCGTAATACACCAGGTGTCACTGGATTCGTTGGATCAGCTGGATCAGGCTCAAAGCCGACTGCGCTGCTGCCAGGCGAAGCTGAAACCATTCTGAAGAGAATGGGTCTTGAAGAACGCAAAACAGAAATCGACTTTGAACTGAAAGAAACAGTTAAGGTCATCGATGGACCATTTGCTAACTTCACTGGCTCTATTGAGGAAATTGACTACGATAAAAGCAAAGTCAAAGTATTCGTTAATATGTTTGGTAGAGAAACACCTGTTGAACTTGAGTTCACGCAGATCGATAAATTGTAATTTAAAAGAGCTTGAAATGAGTGTATAGAAGTGGTAATATAGCAAAGGTACGTCTTGAGTTCACTCAAGATCGCTAGCTAGTTATTTCGTCATTCATATAAAGAATGAAGTTGTTGAGTGGGAGGGGGATTCCCCTATTACCACATCACGGACTTTAAGGAGGTGTGTCTCGTGGCTAAAAAAGTAGTTAAAGTTGTTAAATTGCAAATTCCTGCTGGAAAAGCTAACCCAGCTCCACCAGTTGGACCTGCACTAGGTCAAGCCGGTGTTAATATCATGGGATTCTGTAAGGAGTTTAACGCTCGTACAGCTGACCAAGCTGGTCTTATCATTCCTGTTGAAATTTCGGTTTTTGAAGACCGTTCATTTACATTTATTACTAAAACTCCACCTGCTGCAGTTTTACTTAAAAAAGCAGCTGGTATTGAGTCTGGTTCTGGTGAACCTAACCGTAATAAAGTGGCAACTGTTAAGCGTGATAAAGTACGCGAAATCGCGGAAACAAAAATGCCTGACTTAAACGCTGCTAGCGTTGAATCAGCTATGCGCATGGTTGAAGGTACTGCACGCAGTATGGGTATTGTCATCGAAGATTAATTTTTTGTCTTGTTGGGTTGCGAGTTTGGTTTTGACAAGTTCGCAACCCTTATTCGTGGGAGGTTATTCCGCTAAAACCACATAAGGAGGATTTTTATAATGGCTAAAAAAGGTAAAAAGTATGTAGAAGCTGCTAAGCTGATCGATCGTACTAAAGCGTATGATGTAGCTGAAGCTGTTTCTCTTACAAAAAAAGCAAATACAGCTAAATTTGATGCGACTGTAGAAGTTGCTTTTCGTTTGGGCGTAGACCCTCGTAAAAACGATCAACAAATCCGCGGTGCAGTTGTACTTCCTAACGGAACTGGTAAAACTCAACGCGTTCTTGTGTTCGCTAAAGGCGAAAAAGCAAAAGAAGCAGAAGCTGCTGGAGCAGACTACGTTGGAGATTCTGATTACATCACTAAAATCCAACAAGGCTGGTTCGAATTCGATGTAATCGTTGCGACACCTGACATGATGGGTGAAGTTGGTAAGATCGGTCGTGTACTTGGACCAAAAGGTCTTATGCCAAACCCTAAAACAGGAACTGTAACGTTCGAAGTTGAAAAAGCAATCAATGAAATCAAAGCTGGTAAAGTAGAATACCGCGTTGATAAAGCTGGTAACATCCACGCGCCAATCGGAAAGGTTTCTTTCGAGGACGAAAAGCTTGTTGAGAACTTTGCAACAATCTATGACACAATCCTTAAAGCAAAACCTGCAGCGGCTAAAGGTGTATACGTGAAAAACGTTTCTGTTACATCTACTATGGGCCCTGGCGTGAAAGTGGATCCATCTTCTTTCTCTGCAAAATAATTCTTGACTTATGACAACCATTTTGATAATATCAAAATGTTGTAAAATAGAATAATGTCCATTTATACCGTAGACAGCAGGGGCCTTATGGCTTAAATAACCCGCCGAGGTGTATATGTCACAGTCTTACGTTAACGTATGCTTGTATATACAGCCTCCATGTCTTAATGGAGGCTTTTTATATGGAGAACCGTTCGTTAGGAACGTGATGGCCTGATCGGTATAAGTGTTACACAAAGAATGTACAGGAGGTGTAACCATGAGCAATGCAATCGATACTAAAAAAGTTGTCGTTGATGAAATTACTTCTAAATTTAAAGATAGTATGTCTACTGTCATTGTAGATTACCGCGGTCTTTCTGTTTCTGAAGTGACTGAACTTCGTAAACAGCTTCGTGAAGCTGGCGTAGAATTCAAAGTTTACAAAAACACTTTGACTCGCCGTGCAGTTGAACAAGTTGAACTAACGGGTTTAAACGATTTCTTAACAGGTCCAAACGCTATCGCATTCAGTAACGAAGATGTTATCGCACCTGCGAAAATCATCAACGAATTTGCGAAAAGCCACGAAGCTTTAGAAATCAAAGCTGGTGTCATCGAAGGAAACGTAGCGACTGTAGAAGAAGTGAAGGCTCTTGCGGAACTTCCGTCTCGCGAAGGCTTACTTTCTATGTTGCTTAGCGTTCTTCAAGCTCCAGTTCGTAATCTTGCTCTTGCTACTAAAGCAGTTGCAGATCAAAAAGAAGAACAAGGCGCTTAATGCGTACTTTACGTTTACGTAAAAAAACTTAAAATGGAGGAATTACAAATGGCTTTAAATATCGAAGAAATCATTGCTTCAGTTAAAGAAGCAACTGTACTTGAGTTAAACGACTTAGTAAAAGCAATCGAAGAAGAATTTGGCGTAACTGCTGCTGCTCCTGTAGCTGTAGCTGCTGGTGGCGGTGCTGCTGCTGAAGAAAAAACTGATTTTGATCTAGTACTTGCTGGTGCTGGAGACCAAAAAATCAAAGTTATCAAAGTGGTTCGTGAAATCACTGGTCTTGGCTTGAAAGAAGCTAAAGAACTTGTTGACAACACTCCAAAACCACTTAAAGAAGGTATTGCTAAAGAAGAAGCTGAAGAACTTAAAGCTAAGCTTGAAGAAGTTGGCGCTTCTGTAGAAGTTAAGTAATCTTCGCCTAATCTTTTGGGAAAGCTCGCTTTTACTGGCGGGCTTTTTCTTTTCTAATCTCCTGAAACGATTGAATCCAGAGGAGGTCCATTCACCATGAGTGACCACTATTATACGGAAAAGCCATCAGTGAAAAGCAATAAACAGACATGGGACTTCACCTTGAGAAACCGTACCTTTACTTTTACAAGTGACAGTGGAGTGTTTTCTAAGAAAGAAGTCGACTTTGGTTCAAGGCTTTTAATTGAAGCTTTCGAAGAACCTGATTTGGATGGTGATGTCTTAGATGTCGGTTGCGGTTATGGACCGATTGGCTTATCGTTAGCAAACGAAATGACTAGCCGTACCATTCATATGATTGATGTGAACGAAAGAGCAGTCGAACTTTCAAAGGAAAACGCTAAACATAATCGCATTGATAATGTCCGCATCTATCAAAGTGATTTGTTCTCGAATGTTCATTCCTCAGCTGCTTTTGCCTCTATACTGACCAATCCCCCAATACGGGCAGGGAAGAAAGTTGTACATGCGATCTTTGAAAAAAGTGCTGATCATTTATTGCCGGAAGGTGAGTTGTGGGTGGTTATTCAGAAAAAGCAAGGTGGACCATCTGCGATTGAAAAATTAGAGCAGCTCTTTGAAGAAGTCGAGGTTGTGCTGAAAAAAAAGGGCTACTATATCATCAAAGCTAAAAAAGTTTGACGCAGTTTCCTAGCTGTGTTAACATTATAAAATGCCAATGTGTATATTTTGCTTGATAGGCTTAAAAAACAACTATTTTGTATAAATTATGCATACTTGGGAAAACTAATAAAATCGGTATTTGTTTTTGGATGTGGTTTTCTTATTTTAGAAACCCTTTTTTCTTTTGTCTTGTAAAAGTATTTCTTTACTGACATTTGAAAGACAGAAATACTTTTTACACATATAATACGCATGATTTGAGGGGTGAATCAGTTGACAGGTCAACTAGTTCAGTATGGACGACACCGCCAGCGCAGAAGCTACGCACGCATAAGCGAAGTGTTAGAATTACCAAATCTCATTGAAATTCAAACCTCTTCTTATCAGTGGTTTCTTGATGAGGGTCTTAGAGAGATGTTTCAAGATATATCCCCAATTGAGGATTTTACTGGTAACCTTTCTCTTGAATTCATTGATTACAGCCTAGGGGATCCTAAGTATCCTGTAGCAGAATCAAAAGAACGTGATGTAACTTACTCTGCTCCACTAAGAGTAAAAGTTCGTTTAATTAACAAAGAAACTGGAGAAGTAAAAGACCAAGATGTGTTTATGGGTGATTTCCCAATCATGACAGACACAGGTACTTTTATCATTAATGGTGCGGAACGTGTAATCGTTTCTCAGTTAGTGCGTTCTCCAAGTGTATATTTCAGTGGTAAAGTAGACAAAAACGGTAAAAAAGGTTTTACTGCGACTGTCATTCCAAACCGTGGCGCATGGTTAGAATACGAAACTGATGCGAAGGATGTAGTCTATGTACGCATCGATCGCACACGTAAGTTGCCGGTTACGGTTCTTTTGCGTGCTCTCGGCTTCAGCTCTGATCAAGAGATTCTTGACCTCATTGGCGAGAATGAATACTTACGCAACACGCTGGAAAAAGACAATACAGAGAATGCAGATAAAGCACTTCTCGAAATCTACGAGCGCCTCCGTCCTGGAGAGCCGCCAACTGTTGAAAATGCGAAAAGCTTGCTAGACTCTCGCTTCTTCGATCCGAAGAGATATGACCTAGCAAATGTTGGACGCTACAAGATTAATAAGAAGCTTCATATTAAAAATAGACTGTTCAATCAAAAATTGGCTGAAACGTTAGTTGACCCTGAAACAGGTGAAATTCTAGCAGAAAAAGGTCAAATTTTAGACAGAAGAGTTCTTGATAAAGTTCTTCCATACTTAGAAAACGGCATCGGATTTAGAAAGCTTTATCCTAATGGTGGCGTAGTAGAAGATGAAGTAGAACTTCAATCTATTAAGATTTATGCACCGACTGATCAAGAAGGCGAGCAAGTGATCAACGTGATTGGAAATGCATATGTAGAGGAAGCTGTGAAAAACATCACGCCTTCTGACATCATTGCATCAATCAGTTACTTCTTCAACCTTCTTCATGGTGTAGGTGACACAGATGATATCGACCACCTTGGTAACCGTCGTCTACGTTCTGTAGGTGAACTTCTGCAAAACCAATTCCGTATTGGTTTAAGCAGAATGGAGCGTGTTGTTCGTGAAAGAATGTCGATTCAAGACACAAACACGATCACACCTCAGCAGCTGATCAACATTCGTCCTGTGATCGCTTCTATCAAAGAGTTCTTTGGTAGTTCTCAGCTTTCTCAGTTCATGGATCAAACAAACCCGCTTGCTGAATTGACGCACAAACGTCGTCTGTCAGCGCTTGGACCGGGTGGTTTGACACGTGAGCGTGCAGGAATGGAAGTTCGTGACGTTCACTACTCTCACTATGGACGTATGTGTCCGATTGAAACACCAGAGGGTCCAAACATTGGTTTGATCAACTCTCTATCTTCATTTGCAAAAGTGAATCGCTTCGGATTTATCGAAACACCTTACCGCCGGGTTGATCCTGAAACTGGTAAAGTGACACCGAGAATCGATTACTTAACTGCTGATGAAGAGGATAACTACGTAGTAGCACAAGCGAACGCTCAGTTAGCTGATGATGGTTCGTTTATCGATGATAATATCATTGCTCGTTTCAGAGGGGAAAACACCGTTGTTCCTCGAAACCGCGTTGACTACATGGACGTTTCGCCAAAGCAGGTTGTTTCTGCAGCGACAGCATGTATCCCATTCTTAGAAAACGATGACTCTAACCGTGCTCTAATGGGAGCAAACATGCAGCGTCAGGCTGTGCCTTTGATGCAGCCGGAATCACCAATTGTTGGTACAGGGATGGAGTACGTATCAGGTAAAGACTCTGGTGCTGCTGTCATCTGCCGCTATCCAGGTGTTGTAGAACGTGTAGAAGCAAAAAATATTTGGGTTCGCCGTTATGAAGACGTTGACGGACAACAAGTCAAAGGAAACCTAGACAAATACAGCCTGCTGAAATTTGTCCGCTCTAACCAAGGGACTTGCTACAACCAGCGCCCTATCGTAAGTGTTGGAGATGAAGTCGTTAAAGGAGAAATTCTTGCAGACGGACCTTCTATGGAAAAAGGTGAATTGGCTCTAGGACGTAACGTTATGGTCGGATTTATGACTTGGGACGGTTACAACTACGAGGATGCGATCATCATGAGTGAGCGCCTTGTAAAAGATGACGTCTACACGTCTATTCATATTGAAGAATATGAATCAGAAGCTCGTGATACAAAGCTTGGACCAGAAGAAATCACTCGTGATATTCCAAACGTTGGGGAAGATGCTTTACGCAACCTTGACGAGCGCGGAATCATCCGTATTGGTGCAGAAGTAAAAGACGGAGACCTTCTTGTAGGTAAAGTAACGCCTAAAGGTGTAACTGAACTAACAGCTGAAGAACGTCTATTACATGCAATCTTCGGTGAAAAGGCTCGTGAAGTTCGTGATACGTCACTGCGTGTTCCACACGGCGGCGGCGGAATTATCCACGATGTAAAAGTCTTCAACCGTGAAGATGGAGATGAATTACCTCCAGGTGTAAACCAATTAGTCCGCGTATACATCGTTCAGAAACGTAAGATTTCTGAAGGTGACAAAATGGCCGGACGACATGGTAACAAAGGGGTTATCTCTAAAATCCTTCCAGAAGAAGATATGCCTTATCTTCCAGACGGAACACCGATCGATATCATGTTGAACCCTCTAGGGGTACCTTCTCGTATGAACATCGGTCAGGTACTTGAGCTTCATATGGGTATGGCTGCACGTTACCTTGGCATCCACATTGCGTCACCAGTATTTGATGGTGCGCGCGAGGAAGATGTTTGGGAAACGCTTGAAGAAGCAGGTATGTCCCGTGATGCGAAAACAGTCCTTTATGACGGTCGAACTGGTGAACCATTCGACAACCGTGTATCTGTCGGAATCATGTACATGATCAAACTGGCTCACATGGTTGACGATAAACTTCACGCTCGTTCAACTGGACCATACTCACTTGTTACGCAGCAGCCACTTGGCGGTAAAGCACAGTTTGGTGGTCAGCGTTTCGGAGAGATGGAAGTATGGGCACTTGAAGCTTACGGTGCAGCATATACACTTCAAGAGATCTTAACAGTTAAATCAGATGACGTTGTGGGTCGTGTGAAAACATACGAAGCCATCGTCAAAGGGGATAACGTACCTGAACCAGGTGTCCCTGAATCATTCAAAGTGTTAATCAAAGAACTTCAAAGTTTAGGTATGGATGTGAAAATCCTATCCGGCGATGAAGAAGAGATAGAAATGAGAGATTTAGAAGACGATGAGGAAACGAAGAAAGCAGACGGATTAGCGTTATCTAATGACGAAGATGCTGCAGACCTCGCACCTGTCGATCTTGAACGTGACGCAGTCACAAAAGAATAGCAGAAACGATTAGAGCAAGTGACTAGGGTATAACCCGAAGATTAAAAGGGAGGTAGGCCCCTTGCTAGATGTGAACAATTTTGAGTATATGAACATCGGTCTCGCATCACCTGATAAAATCCGTTCTTGGTCTTTTGGTGAAGTGAAAAAGCCTGAAACGATTAACTATCGTACACTGAAACCTGAAAAAGATGGTCTCTTTTGTGAACGTATCTTCGGACCGCAAAAAGACTGGGAATGTCATTGTGGGAAGTATAAACGCGTTCGGTATAAGGGTGTTGTATGTGACCGTTGTGGTGTAGAAGTAACACGGGCAAAAGTCCGTCGTGAGAGAATGGGGCATATCGAACTGGCTGCCCCAGTTTCCCACATTTGGTATTTCAAAGGTATCCCAAGCCGTATGGGTCTTGTTCTTGATATGTCACCACGTGCGTTAGAAGAAGTGATCTACTTCGCTTCTTACGTCGTGACAGATCCGGGCAACACACCGCTTGAGAAGAAACAACTTCTTTCTGAGAAAGAATTCCGTGCTTATTTAGATAAATACGGTAATACATTCCAAGCAGCTATGGGTGCAGAAGCAATCAACAAACTTCTTCAAGATATCGATCTTGTAAAAGAAGTAGATACACTGAAGGAAGAGCTGAAAACTGCTCAAGGACAGCGCCGTACACGTGCGATCAAACGCCTTGAAGTATTAGAAGCCTTCCGTAACTCAGGAAACAAACCATCTTGGATGATTCTTGATGTACTTCCGGTTATTCCGCCAGAATTACGTCCAATGGTTCAGCTTGATGGTGGACGTTTTGCTACTTCTGACTTGAACGACCTTTATCGTCGTGTCATCAACCGTAACAATCGTCTGAAGCGTTTATTAGATCTTGGCGCACCAAGCATCATCGTTCAGAACGAGAAGCGTATGCTTCAAGAAGCTGTCGATGCCTTGATTGATAATGGACGTAGAGGCCGACCAGTAACAGGACCAGGAAATCGACCATTGAAATCTCTTTCTCACATGCTGAAAGGGAAACAAGGGCGTTTCCGTCAAAACTTGCTTGGTAAACGTGTTGACTATTCTGGACGTTCCGTTATCGTCGTAGGACCACATTTGAAAATGTATCAGTGTGGACTTCCGAAAGAAATGGCTCTTGAATTATTCAAACCATTCGTGATGAAGGAGCTTGTTGAAAAAGGATTAGCTCACAACATCAAGAGTGCGAAGCGTAAAATTGAGCGCGTGCAGCCAGAAGTATGGGATGTATTAGAATCAGTTATTCGTGAGCATCCAGTCTTACTAAACCGTGCACCGACTCTTCACAGACTTGGTATTCAAGCGTTTGAACCTACACTTGTGGAAGGACGCGCAATTCGTCTTCATCCACTTGTATGTACAGCCTACAACGCTGACTTTGACGGTGACCAAATGGCGGTTCACGTACCATTATCTGCTGAAGCTCAAGCTGAAGCTCGTATCTTAATGCTTGCTGCTCAAAACATTTTGAACCCGAAAGATGGAAAACCAGTTGTTACGCCATCTCAGGATATGGTGCTTGGTAACTACTACCTTACACTTGAGCGCAAAGGTGCTATCGGAGAAGGTATGGTCTTCAAAGATACTGACGAAGCCCTTCTAGCTTATCAAAATGGTTATGTGCATCTTCATACACGTGTAGCTGTTGCAGCTAGCTCGTTGAAGAATGTGACATTCACTGATGAACAGCGTTCTAAATTGTTGATTACAACAGTTGGAAAACTGATCTTTAACGAAATCTTACCGGAATCATTCCCATACATGAATGAGCCGACAAAGAGCAATATTGAAGAAAAAACACCTGATCGTTTCTTCCTTGAAAAAGGTGAGGATGTAAAAGCTGCGATCGAGAAACAAGAAATCAATGCGCCGTTCAAAAAAGGTATTTTAGGGAAAATCATTGCGGAAATCTTTAAGAGATTTCATATCACTGAGACATCTAAAATGCTTGACCGCATGAAAAATCTTGGTTTCAGATACTCTACTAAAGCCGGTATTACGGTTGGTGTGTCTGATATCGTCGTATTAGATGATAAGCAGAAGATCCTTGAAGAAGCACAAGCAAAAGTAGATAACGTCATGAAGCAATTCAGACGTGGTTTGATTACTGAAGAAGAGCGTTATGAGAGAGTTATTTCAATCTGGAGTTCTTCTAAAGATGTCATCCAAGGTAAACTGATGAAGTCCCTTGATGAAGTCAACCCAATCTACATGATGAGTGACTCTGGAGCGCGTGGTAACGCGTCTAACTTCACTCAGCTGGCTGGTATGCGTGGTCTGATGGCCAACCCGGCTGGACGTATCATCGAACTTCCGATTAAATCTAGTTTCCGTGAAGGTTTAACCGTATTGGAATACTTTATTTCCACTCACGGTGCGCGTAAAGGTCTTGCCGATACAGCCCTTAAAACAGCTGACTCAGGTTACCTCACGCGTCGTCTCGTTGACGTTGCACAGGATGTTATCATCCGTGAAACAGATTGCGGTACAGACCGTGGAATCTTGGCGAAGTCCATTAAAGAAGGAAATGAAATTATTGAGAAACTTGAAGAACGTCTGATCGGACGTTTTGCGAGAAAACCAATTGTTCATCCTGAAACAGGCGAAGTCATTGTAGCCGAAAACGAACTAATTGATGAAGATAAAGCACTTGAAGTAGTTGAAGCAGGAATTGAGGAAGTATGGATCCGTTCAGCATTTACATGTAACACGCCTCATGGTGTATGTAAACGATGCTACGGCCGTAACCTTGCAACTGGTACTGACGTTGAAGTCGGTGAAGCGGTTGGAATCATCGCTGCACAATCAATCGGTGAGCCAGGAACACAGCTTACAATGCGTACGTTCCACACCGGTGGGGTAGCAGGAGACGATATCACTCAAGGTTTACCTCGTATCCAAGAGCTATTTGAAGCGCGTAATCCGAAAGGGCAAGCGACAATTTCTGAAATTGATGGTGTCGTTGCTGAAATTAACGATGTTCGTGACAAGCAGCAGGAAATTGTGGTTCAAGGCGAAGTTGAAACTCGCTCATACACAGCTCCTTACAATGCACGTCTGAAAGTTGTTGAAGGTGACGCAGTCACTCGTGGTCAAGTACTTACAGAAGGTTCAATCGATCCGAAAGAACTTCTTAAAGTGACTGACATGACAGCTGTTCAAGAATATCTGCTTCATGAAGTACAAAAAGTATACCGTATGCAAGGGGTAGAAATCGGAGATAAGCACGTAGAGGTAATGGTTCGCCAAATGCTTCGTAAAGTGCGTGTCGCTGATGCAGGGGATACAGATGTATTACCAGGCACACTTCTTGATGTACATCAATTCACTGAAGCGAACAAAAAAGTACTATTCGAAGGCAAACGTCCTGCAACAGGCCGTCCAGTTCTTCTTGGTATTACAAAAGCTTCACTTGAAACAGACTCATTCTTGTCTGCGGCATCCTTCCAAGAAACGACTCGTGTCCTAACAGATGCGGCGATCAAAGGAAAACGTGATGAACTGCTTGGCTTGAAAGAGAATGTGATCATCGGTAAACTTGTTCCTGCTGGAACGGGAATGCCAAACTACCGTAAAGTTAAGCCGGTTTCGCAAGTGCAGCCGTCTGACGACATGGTTCCTGTAGAGTAATCTTTCTCGTGAGATTCCTATAAAATCATCAAAAAATGGTGAAGGATGTCAAGATAATCTGTCATACGATATTGACATCCTTCTGCCATGATGATAATATAACCAAGGTGCTCAAAATAAAACCTGTTACTTTGGAGGATATTCGATGTCTTATGATAAAGTATCACAGGCTCAATCCATTATTATTGGTACGAAGCAAACAGTAAAAGCTCTGAAACGAGATTCAGTTAAGGAAGTCGTCGTAGCGAAAGATGCTGATCCTGCTTTAACCGCTAGTGTATTGAAACTAGCGCAAGAGAAGGGTGTAGACATCTTAGTGGTAGATTCCATGAAAAAGCTCGGCAAGGCCTGCGGAATTGAAGTTGGGGCAGCAGCTGTTGCCATTATGTTATAGCGTACTTGTTTTGTTTTTGCATGTATAAAATGCAAAAGCATTGTTTTTTGCCTTTTGATGAACCACCTGGGTATGTGGGTTATAAAAAAAGTAATGAAGGGAGGAATAACAACATGCCTACAATTAATCAGCTAATACGCAAAGGACGCGTGAGTAAAGTTGAAAACTCAAAGTCACCTGCACTTAACAAAGGATACAACAGTTTCAAAAAAGAGCACACTAACGTAACATCTCCACAGAAGCGCGGGGTTTGTACTCGTGTCGGTACAATGACACCGAAAAAACCAAACTCAGCACTACGTAAATATGCTCGTGTACGTTTGTCTAACCTGATTGAGGTAACAGCTTACATTCCTGGTATCGGACATAACCTACAAGAGCACAGTGTAGTACTTATCCGTGGCGGACGTGTAAAAGACTTACCGGGTGTACGTTACCACATCGTTCGTGGTGCGCTTGATACTGCCGGAGTTGACGGTCGTATGCAAGGACGTTCTAAATACGGAACAAAACGCCCTAAACAAAGCAAATAATACAAACAAACATAAGGGTTTTTAGAAGTTGATATCAGATCAGTGGAGTCAGGCAGCTGACAATGATATTGAGATGAGAGACAGATAGAAATCCTTTTAAAAGAGAAGGGAGGCTATTCAGATGCCACGTAAAGGTCCTGTAGCAAAAAGAGACGTATTGCCAGATCCAATTTACAATTCTAAACTTGTATCTCGTTTGATCAACAAAATGATGATCGACGGTAAAAGAGGAAAGTCACAAACAATCCTCTACAAGTCATTTGATATCATCAAAGAACGTACTGGTAATGAAGCGATGGAGGTTTTCGAACAAGCCTTGAAAAACATCATGCCAGTTCTTGAAGTTAAAGCACGTCGTGTAGGTGGAGCTAACTACCAAGTTCCTGTAGAAGTTCGCCCAGACCGCCGTACTACTTTAGGTCTTCGCTGGTTAGTAAACTATGCTCGTCTTCGTGGAGAAAAAACGATGGAAGAGCGTCTTGCTAACGAAATCCTTGACGCAGCTAACAACACTGGTGCTGCTGTTAAGAAACGTGAAGATACACACAAAATGGCAGAAGCGAACAAAGCATTCGCTCACTACCGCTGGTAGGATTTATACCAAACTAAAAAAACTATTCCCTAATGAGGAAGGAGAAATTACCCAATGGCAAGAGAGTTCTCCTTAGACAAAACTCGTAATATTGGTATCATGGCTCACATCGATGCCGGTAAAACGACAACGACTGAGCGTATCTTGTACTACACTGGTCGTATCCATAAAATTGGTGAAACTCACGAAGGAGCTTCACAAATGGACTGGATGGAGCAGGAGCAAGAACGTGGTATTACAATCACTTCTGCTGCTACTACAGCACAATGGAAGGGTTACCGTGTAAACATCATCGATACACCAGGACACGTAGACTTCACTGTTGAAGTTGAACGTTCTTTACGTGTACTTGATGGTGCGGTTGCTGTTCTTGATGCACAATCAGGTGTAGAGCCACAAACTGAAACAGTTTGGCGCCAAGCAACAACTTACGGAGTACCTCGTATCGTATTCGTTAACAAAATGGATAAAACTGGTGCGGACTTCCTTTACTCTGTAAGCACATTAAGAGATCGTCTTCAAGCGAACGCTCATGCAATTCAATTGCCGATCGGCGCTGAAGATCAATTCGAAGGAATCATCGACCTTGTAGAAAACGTAGCATACTTCTACGAAGATGACCTTGGAACTCGCTCTGATGCTAAAGAAATCCCTGCTGAGTATAAAGACAAAGCTGAAGAGCTTCGCAGCAGCCTAATTGAAGCTGTTGCTGAGCTTGATGAAGAGCTTATGGAAAAATACCTTGAGGGTGAAGAAATCACAATTCCTGAATTGAAAGCTGCAATCCGTAAAGGAACATTGAATGTTGAATTCTACCCAGTTCTTGTTGGATCTGCTTTCAAAAACAAAGGTGTTCAGCTTGTACTTGACGCTGTGCTTGACTACCTTCCTGCACCAACTGATGTTGCTGCAATTAAAGGTATCCTGCCAGATTCAAATGAAGAGGTTGTTCGTGAGTCTACTGATGACGCACCATTCGCAGCTCTTGCATTTAAAGTTATGACTGACCCTTATGTTGGGAAACTAACTTTCTTCCGCGTATACTCTGGAACACTTGATTCTGGTTCATACGTGAAGAACTCTTCTAAGAACAAGCGTGAACGTGTTGGACGTATCCTTCAAATGCACGCAAACAGCCGTGAAGAAATCTCTACTGTATATGCAGGGGATATCGCAGCAGCTGTAGGTCTTAAAGATACATCTACTGGTGATACTCTTTGTGACGAGAAAAATCTTGTTATCCTTGAGTCTATGGAATTCCCAGAGCCAGTTATCGATGTAGCTATCGAGCCTAAATCTAAGGCTGACCAAGATAAAATGAGTATCGCTTTAGCTAAACTAGCTGAAGAGGATCCAACATTCCGTACACAAACAAACCCTGAAACTGGTCAAACGATCATCTCTGGTATGGGTGAGCTTCACCTTGATATCATTGTTGACCGTATGAAGCGTGAGTTCAAGGTTGAAGCTAACGTAGGTGCTCCTCAAGTTGCGTACCGTGAAACATTCCGTTCTGGTGCAAAAGTTGAAGGTAAATTCGTACGTCAGTCTGGTGGACGCGGTCAGTTCGGACACGTTTGGATTGAATTCGAACCAAACGAAGAAGGCGCAGGATTCGAATTTGAAAATGCAATCGTCGGTGGGGTTGTTCCACGTGAATACATCCCAGCAATTCAAGCAGGTCTTGAAGATTCACTTGAAAATGGTGTATTAGCTGGATTCCCATTAATCGACATCAAAGCAAAATTATTTGATGGATCTTACCACGATGTTGACTCGAACGAAATGGCGTTCAAAATTGCTGCATCTATGGCATTGAAAAATGCTGTCAGCAAATGTAACCCAGTTCTACTTGAGCCAATGATGAAAGTGGAAGTTGTTATCCCTGAAGAATACATGGGAGACATCATGGGTGATATCACATCTCGTCGTGGACGTGTAGAAGGTATGGAAGCTCGTGGTAACGCTCAAGTTGTTCGCGCTATGGTTCCACTTTCTGAAATGTTCGGATATGCTACTGCACTCCGTTCTAACACACAAGGACGCGGTACTTTCACTATGCACATGGATCACTACGAAGAAGTGCCTAAGAGCATCAGTGAAGAAATCATCAAAAAAAATAAAGGTGAATAATTGATTTTGCCTTTAAACTAAAGTATAACTACTATTGAAGATCAGAAAGTGAGAGGTAACTCTTCACTTTCTATCACTCTATACCAAATACAATGAACCTTTAAGGAGGATTTTTAGAATGGCTAAAGAAAAATTCGACCGTTCCAAATCGCATGCTAACATTGGTACAATTGGACACGTTGACCATGGTAAAACAACTCTAACTGCTGCTATCTCAACAGTTCTTCATAAGAAATCTGGTAAAGGTACAGCTATGGCTTATGACCAAATCGATGGTGCTCCAGAAGAGCGCGAGCGTGGAATCACAATCTCAACTGCACACGTTGAGTATGAAACTGAAACTCGTCACTATGCACACGTAGACTGCCCAGGACACGCTGACTATGTTAAAAACATGATCACTGGTGCTGCTCAAATGGACGGCGCGATCTTAGTAGTATCTGCTGCTGATGGTCCAATGCCACAAACACGTGAGCACATCCTACTTTCTCGTAACGTAGGTGTACCATACATCGTAGTATTCCTTAACAAATGTGACATGGTTGACGATGAAGAGTTACTTGAACTTGTTGAAATGGAAGTTCGTGACCTTCTTTCTGACTATGACTTCCCTGGTGACGATGTACCAGTTATCAAAGGTTCTGCTCTTAAAGCTCTTGAAGGAGATGCTGATTACGAAGCAAAAATCTTTGAACTTATGGATGCGGTTGATGAGTACATCCCAACTCCAGAGCGTGACACTGAGAAGCCATTCATGATGCCAGTTGAGGACGTATTCTCAATCACTGGTCGTGGAACAGTTGCTACTGGTCGTGTTGAGCGTGGACAAGTTAAAGTCGGTGACGAAGTTGAAATCATCGGTCTTCAAGAAGAAAACGGTAAAACAACTGTTACAGGTGTTGAAATGTTCCGTAAACTTCTTGACTACGCTGAAGCTGGTGACAACATCGGTGCACTACTTCGTGGTGTATCTCGTGAAGATATCCAACGTGGTCAAGTACTTGCTAAACCAGGTACAATCACTCCACACAGCCGTTTCAAAGCTGAAGTTTATGTACTTTCTAAAGAAGAGGGTGGACGTCATACTCCATTCTTCGCTAACTACCGTCCGCAGTTCTACTTCCGTACAACTGACGTAACTGGTATCGTACATCTTCCAGAAGGTACTGAAATGGTAATGCCTGGCGATAACACTGAGATGGAAGTTGAACTTATCTCTACTATCGCTATCGAAGAAGGAACTCGTTTCTCTATCCGTGAGGGTGGACGTACTGTAGGTTCTGGTGTCGTTTCAACTATCATTAAGTAATAAACATACAAAAGAGACTCCTTGCAAAAGGGTCTCTTTTTTTGCTTTTCCAGATCAGAACGGCTACTATAAGCTATAGAATCTAAATGGAACCGAGAGGATCGCTGGAATGGTAAAGACATACTTGAAAAAATGGTCGATCGGCGGGATTGACCAATGGATTATGATGAAAGAAGACCAGACGAGTGAAACGAAGCCTGTACTTTTATTTTTGCACGGCGGGCCCGGCTCGGCTCAAATCAGTTATATTGATTCCTTTCACGGGGAACTTGATCAGGACTTTACAGTTGTCCATTGGGATCAGAGAGGTGCAGGACTTTCCTATCAAGAGAATCTTCCCGATGCATCGATGACCATTCAGCAATTTATTGAAGACACGATTGAACTGACAGAGAAGCTTCTAACTTATCTAGGTCATTCAAAATTGTATATCGCAGGATACTCGTGGGGATCATTAATTGCCATACAAGCAGTACATAAGCGTCCAGATCTTTATCATGCATATTACGGGATTAGTCAGGTAGTAGATGTGTTAAAGGAAGATATCGTATCGTACGAGCTCCTTTTGAAGAAATATCATCGCAATCGGCTGTTTACTGGGTGTCTGCGATTACTGACGCCTCCTCCATGGAAACGGACATCAGCTCATGCCTTGTTTTCTCTATATAAAGAGTTTGCGAGCGTAGGTCTCACACATAGATGGAAACCGGTTTTTCAAATGCTAAAAGGGTTTCTTTTTAGTAAGCAATATCAGCTTAAAGATAAATGGAAGTTCATGAAAGGACAGAAGTTTAGTCAAGACAAGCTATGGGATCAGCTAATGAATGAGAGTATTCAATTCCGAGTTTCTACTATATTAATACCGTGCTACTTTCTCATTGGCGATCACGACATGATTACACCAGCTGCTGTATCAAAACCATATGTTGATCAATTAAAAGCACCAATCAAAGAATGGTTTACCTTTAAAGACTCTGCACATTCCCCGCACATTGAGGAACCAGATGAATTTATACGTATCATAAGAAAGACTGCTATACATCATCTTCAGGGAAAGCTTGATTTATAGGCTGAATCCCTGTATAATATGAAAAGTGTGCAAATCATAAATTTATCCGATTTATTATTGCAACACGCAGGCCAATTTGGTACAATAGTGCATGTTGGTCTTTGACTGCGATGAAGTGAGAGGTTGCTGACACACCCGGCCGCTTTGCCATGGCGAGGTGATCAGGTTTTTCTCACGGAGAACTGTCTAACGTAAGTAGGCGAAAAGGAGGGAAAATAATGGCAAAACAAAAAATTCGTATTCGTTTAAAAGCATATGATCATAGAATTCTTGATCAATCTGCTGAGAAGATTGTTGAAACGGCTAAGCGTTCTGGTGCTAGTGTATCTGGTCCAATTCCGCTTCCAACTGAAAAATCAGTTTACACAATCCTTCGTGCGGTGCATAAGTACAAAGATTCTCGTGAGCAATTCGAGATGCGTACTCACAAACGTCTAATCGACATCGTGAATCCAACTCCGCAAACAGTTGATGCACTTATGCGTTTAGATTTACCATCTGGTGTAGATATCGAAATCAAACTTTAATTCAAATAGAAAACACATATTATAGGAGGTGTGACGAATGACCAAAGGAATCTTAGGTAGAAAAATTGGTATGACGCAAGTATTCGCAGAAAACGGTGATCTTATCCCTGTAACTGTTGTTGAGGCTGCTGCTAACGTTGTTCTTCAAAAGAAGACTGTTGACACGGATGGCTATGAAGCAATCCAAATCGGTTTTGATGACAAACGTGAAAAGCTTTCTAACAAACCAGAGAAAGGCCACGTTGCTAAAGCGGAAACTGCTCCTAAGCGCTTCGTAAAAGAATTACGCGGTGCGGAGTTAGATGCGTATGAAGTTGGTCAGGAAGTCAAAGTTGATATTTTCGCAAATGGAGATATCGTAGATGTAACAGGAACATCAAAAGGTAAAGGATTCCAAGGGGCTATCAAACGCCACGGACAATCACGCGGACCAATGACTCACGGTTCACGTTACCACCGTCGTCCTGGTTCAATGGGACCTGTTGATCCAAACCGTGTATTCAAAGGTAAACTTCTTCCAGGTCGTATGGGCGGAGAGCAAATTACTGTCCAAAACCTTGAGATCGTTAAAGTTGATGCAGAACGCAATCTTCTATTGATCAAAGGAAACGTACCAGGAGCTAAAAAATCTCTAGTAACTGTAAAGAGTGCAGTTAAATCTAAATAACTCTCTTAGGAAAGGAGGAAACAAG
The DNA here is from genome assembly GCF_038630815.1 of Bacillus sp. FSL K6-0994. Lineage (NCBI taxonomy): Bacteria > Bacillati > Bacillota > Bacilli > Caryophanales > Bacillaceae > Bacillus > Bacillus sp. FSL K6-0994. The sequence continues at coordinate 139,797 of NZ_CP152043.1, forward strand.
TCATGCCAAAAGTAGCATTATATAACCAAAACGGTTCTACTAACGGTGAAATCGAATTAAACGCTTCTGTGTTTGGAATCGAGCCAAACGAAAGCGTAGTATTCGATGCTATTCTTATGCAAAGAGCTTCCTTACGTCAAGGAACTCACAAAGTAAAAACTCGTTCTGAAGTACGTGGCGGAGGTCGTAAGCCTTGGAGACAGAAGGGTACAGGTCGTGCTCGTCAAGGTTCTATCCGTTCACCACAATGGCGCGGAGGCGGTATCGTATTCGGTCCAACACCACGCAGTTATTCTTATAAATTACCTAAAAAAGTTCGCCGCTTGGCTATCAAGTCAGTATTGTCTTCTAAAGTAATCGACAACAACATCATCGTTCTTGAAGATCTGACTCTTGATGCAGTGAAAACGAAAGAATTCGCAGGCATCCTTAAAGGATTATCTGTCGAGAAGAAAGCGTTGATCGTCACTGCGGATGCAAACGAAACAGTTGCTTTATCTGCTCGTAACATCCCTGGAGTAACAGTTGTTGAAGCTAACGGTATCAACGTTCTTGACGTTGTCAACCACGACAAACTTCTGATCACTAAAGCAGCGGTTGAAAAAGTAGAGGAGGGACTTGCATAATGAAAGATCCTCGTGATGTTCTAAAGCGCCCTATCATTACTGAACGTTCTGCTGATCTAATGACAGAGAAGAAGTACACGTTCGAAGTTGATGTCAGAGCTAACAAAACAGAAGTGAAAGACGCTGTTGAAGAAATCTTTGGAGTGAAAGTTGAGAAAGTCAACGTTCAAAACTACAAAGGAAAATCAAAACGCGTTGGACGCTACACTGGTATGACTAGCCGTCGCAGAAAAGCGATCGTGAAATTAACTGCTGACAGCAAAGAAATCGAAATTTTTGAAGCGTAAATCTTAAAAAGAAGGAGGGAAATTCAAAATGGCGATTAAAAAGTATAAACCAACCAGTAATGGTCGTCGTGGTATGACTACTTCAGATTTTGCTGAAATCACGACTGACAAACCAGAAAAATCGTTGCTTGCACCGCTACACAAAAAAGGCGGACGTAACAACCAAGGTAGATTGACTGTTCGTCATCAAGGTGGCGGTCACAAACGTCAATACCGTATCATCGACTTTAAGCGTGATAAAGACGGTATACCTGGACGCGTTGCTACAATCGAGTATGATCCAAACCGTTCAGCTAACATCGCTCTTGTAAACTATGCAGATGGTGAGAAACGTTACATTCTTGCTCCGAAAGGAATCCAAGTTGGTACTGAAGTTACTTCTGGACCAGAAGCTGACATCAAACCAGGTAATGCTCTTCCACTTATCAACATCCCAGTTGGTACAGTTGTGCATAACATTGAATTAAAACCAGGTAAAGGTGGACAATTAGTTCGTTCTGCTGGTACTTCTGCTCAAGTTCTTGGTAAAGAAGGTAAATACGTTCTTGTACGTTTGAACTCAGGAGAAGTTCGCATGATTCTTTCTGCTTGCCGTGCGACTATCGGTCAAGTTGGAAACGAGCAACACGAATTAATCAACATCGGTAAAGCTGGACGTTCTCGCTGGAAAGGCGTACGCCCAACAGTTCGTGGTTCTGTAATGAACCCTAACGATCACCCACACGGTGGTGGTGAAGGACGCGCTCCAATCGGACGTAAATCACCAATGTCTCCATGGGGTAAACCGACTCTTGGATTCAAGACTCGTAAGAAAACCAACAAGTCTGATAAATTCATTGTACGTCGTCGTAAAAACAAGTAACGGGGTTGTCTACGGTTCATTTAGGACCGTAGTTCAATCACGAAGGGAGGTTCCACAATGGCTCGCAGCTTAAAAAAAGGACCATTTGTTGATGATCATTTGATGGCTAAAGTCGAGAAATTGAATGAAACTGACAAAAAGCAAGTCGTAAAAACTTGGTCTCGTCGTTCTACAATTTTCCCACAATTCATCGGTCACACAATCGCTGTCTATGATGGACGCAAACATGTACCTGTTTTCATTTCTGAAGATATGGTAGGTCACAAATTGGGCGAATTCGCACCAAGCCGTACTTACAAAGGTCATGCTAGTGACGATAAAAAAACAAGACGCTAATGAGAGGAGGCTTTTAAATGCAAGCTAAAGCTGTCGCAAGAACAGTCCGTATTGCTCCTCGTAAAGCACGTCTAGTAATGGACCTGATCCGAGGTAAGCAAGTAGGAGAAGCAGTTTCTATCTTAAACCTTACACCTAAGGCTGCTTCACCAATTATTGAAAAAGTATTAAAATCTGCTATCGCAAACGCTGAGCACAACTACGAGTTGGACGCTAACAGCCTAGTGATTACTCAAGCATTCGTTGACGAAGGTCCAACACTTAAGAGATTCCGTCCACGTGCTATGGGTCGTGCGAGCGCAATTAACAAACGTACTAGCCACATTACAATCGTTGTATCAGAAAAGAAGGAGGGATAATCCGTGGGTCAAAAGGTAAATCCAGTAGGTCTTCGTATTGGCGTCATTCGTGATTGGGAATCTAAATGGTTCGCAGGAAAAGATTACGCTGACTTCCTACATGAAGACTTGAAAATCCGTGAATTCATCAGCAAGCGTTTGTCTGACGCGTCTGTTTCTAAAGTTGAAATCGAACGTGCTGCAAACCGCGTAAATATCACAATCCACACGGCTAAACCAGGTATGGTAATTGGTAAAGGCGGATCTGAAGTTGAAGCACTTCGTAAAGCTCTTAACAGCCTAACTGGCAAACGTGTACACATCAACATTCTTGAAATCAAGAGAGCAGATCTTGATGCTCAGCTAGTTGCTGAAAACATCGCTCGTCAACTTGAAAACCGTATTTCATTCCGTCGTGCACAAAAACAAACAATCCAACGCACAATGCGTGCTGGAGCACAAGGAATCAAAACAATGGTTTCTGGTCGTCTTGGCGGTGCAGATATTGCTCGTTCTGAATATTACAGTGAAGGTACTGTTCCATTGCACACACTTCGTGCTGACATCGACTATGCTACTGCTGAAGCTGACACTACTTATGGTAAGCTTGGCGTAAAAGTATGGATCTATCGTGGAGAAGTCCTTCCAACTAAGAAGAATACTGCGGAAGGAGGAAAATAATATGTTATTGCCAAAACGCGTGAAGTATCGCAGAGAACATCGTGGAAAAATGCGTGGTCGTGCAAAAGGCGGTACTGAAGTACATTTCGGTGAGTACGGTATCCAGGCTCTTGAAGCTTCTTGGATCACAAACCGTCAAATCGAAGCTGCTCGTATTGCTATGACTCGTTACATGAAACGTGGCGGTAAAGTTTGGATTAAAATTTTCCCTTCTAAGCCATACACAGCTAAACCTCTAGAGGTCCGCATGGGTTCCGGTAAAGGTGCTCCAGAAGGATGGGTAGCTGTAGTGAAACCGGGCAAAGTTTTATTTGAAATTTCTGGTGTGTCTGAAGAAGTTGCTCGTGAAGCTCTTCGTCTTGCATCTCACAAATTGCCAATTAAAACGAAGTTCGTAAAACGTGAAGAAATTGGTGGTGAATCAAATGAAAGCTAATGAAATTCGTGACCTTACCACTGCTGAAATTGAACAAAAAGTAAAGTCTCTTAAAGAAGAACTTTTCAATCTTCGTTTCCAATTAGCGACTGGGCAGCTTGAAAATACTGCTCGCATTCGTGAAGTGCGTAAATCAATCGCACGCATGAAAACTGTGATTCGTCAAAGAGAAATCGCTGCTAATAAATAATAATTAGAGGGGAGGCCCCGCAAACATGAGCGAACGTAACCAACGTAAAGTGTATCAAGGTCGTGTTGTTTCTGACAAAATGGATAAAACCATCACTGTTGTAGTTGAAACATACAAAAAGCATTCACTTTATGGCAAACGTGTAAGATACTCTAAGAAGTTCAAAGCACATGATGAAAACAACCAAGCAAAAATCGGAGACATCGTAAAGGTCATGGAAACTCGTCCTTTATCTGCGACTAAACGCTTTCGTCTAGTTGAAGTTGTCGAAGAAGCCGTTATTATCTAATAAAGTTCGGATTTCTTTTTCCGAAAGGAGGTAACATTAATGATTCAACAGGAGACTCGTTTAAAAGTAGCTGACAACTCTGGCGCACGCGAAGTACTAACGATTAAAGTTCTTGGTGGCTCTGGACGTAAAACGGCTAACATCGGTGATGTCATTGTTTGTACGGTTAAACAAGCAACACCTGGAGGCGTTGTCAAAAAAGGTGAAGTTGTGAAAGCAGTTATCGTTCGTACTAAGAGCGGAGCTCGCAGAAACGATGGATCTTACATCAGTTTCGACGAAAATGCATGTGTCATCATTCGTGACGACAAGAGCCCACGTGGAACTCGTATCTTCGGACCAGTAGCACGTGAACTTCGTGAAAACAACTATATGAAAATTGTTTCTCTAGCACCAGAAGTACTTTAATGAATACAATCCGCGACTCAAGGAGGTGCGATTAAATGCATGTTAAAAAGGGCGATAAAGTAGTGGTTATCTCTGGTAAAGATAAAGGTAAACAAGGTGTCATCCTTGCTGCTTTCCCTAAAAAGGAACGTGTTTTAGTAGAAGGTATTAACCTTGTGAAAAAACACTCTAAACCAACCCAAGCTAACCCTCAAGGCGGAATTTCTGAACAAGAAGCGCCGATCCACGTATCAAACGTAATGCCGCTTGATCCTAAAACGGGTGAAGTGACACGTGTTGGGTATAAAGTTGAGGACGGAAAGAAAGTCCGTGTAGCGAAAAAATCTGGGCAAGTTCTAGATAAATAGTAAATAAGGAAGGGAGGTCTTTCTCATGAACCGCCTTAAAGAAAAGTATGTAAAAGAAATTACACCTGCATTAGTTTCTAAGTTTGAATACAAATCAGTAATGCAAGTGCCAAAAATCGAAAAAATCGTGATCAACATGGGTGTTGGTGACGCTGTTCAAAACGCTAAAGCAATCGATACTGCTGTTGAAGAATTAACGTTTATCGCTGGTCAAAAACCTGTCGTTACTCGTGCGAAGAAGTCTATTGCTGGATTCCGTCTACGTGAAGGAATGCCAATCGGTGCGAAAGTAACACTTCGCGGAGAGCGCATGTATGATTTCCTTGATAAACTTATTTCTGTGTCTTTACCACGTGTACGTGACTTCCGCGGGATTTCTAAGAAATCTTTCGACGGTCGTGGAAACTACACGCTTGGTATTAAAGAACAGTTAATCTTCCCAGAAATTGATTACGATAAAGTAACAAAGGTCCGCGGTATGGATATCGTTATCGTTACTACTGCCAATACGGACGAAGAAGCACGTGAGTTATTAACTCAAGTAGGTATGCCGTTCCAGAAATAATCAATGAAAGGGAGGCGAAATCGTGGCTAAAAAGTCTATGATTGCGAAACAACAACGCAAACAAAAGTTTAAAGTTCAAGAGTATACGCGCTGCGAACGATGTGGTCGTCCACATTCAGTTATTCGTAAGTTTAAACTTTGCCGTATTTGTTTCCGCGAACTTGCATATAAAGGACAAATTCCTGGCGTTAAAAAAGCCAGCTGGTAATCCCCATAAATGGGAAGGAGGTTATTAAATAATGGTTATGACAGATCCGATTGCAGATTTGCTGACTCGTATTCGCAATGCGAACATGGTACGTCATGAGAAGCTAGAAGTACCGGCTTCAAAAATCAAAAGAGAAATTGCTGAAATCTTAAAGCGTGAAGGTTTTATCCGTGACGTTGAGTACGTCGAAGACAGCAAACAAGGAATTATCCGTTTGTTCCTTAAATACGGCCAAAACAACGAACGTGTTATCACTGGTCTTAAAAGAATCAGTAAACCTGGTTTACGCGTATATGCGAAATCAAATGAAGTACCACGTGTACTTAACGGACTTGGAATCGCAATTATTTCTACATCACAAGGTGTTTTATCGGACAAAGAAGCCCGTGCTAAACAAGCTGGTGGAGAAGTACTTGCTTACGTATGGTAAAAAAAGTTTAAGATGAATGGAGGTGCTTGGTATGTCTCGTATAGGTAAAAAACTAATCGAGATCCCTTCAGGAGTTACTGTGACAAACAACGATAACACAGTGACAGTAAAGGGACCAAAAGGTGAACTAACTCGTGCATTTCACCCTGATATGGAAATTAAAATTGAGGACAACGTCTTAACTGTAAGCCGTCCGTCTGAAAATAAAGAACACCGTGCATTACATGGTACAACACGCAGCTTGATTGCAAACATGGTTGAAGGTGTATCTAAAGGTTTCGAAAGAGGTTTAGAACTTATCGGTGTCGGTTACCGTGCAGCTAAATCTGGAAACAAACTTGTTCTTAACGTTGGATACTCTCATCCAGTTGAAATCGTTCCTGAGGCTGGAGTTGAAATCGAAGTTCCATCTCAAACGAAAGTAATCATTAAAGGTATCGATAAAGAGCGTGTAGGAGCTCTAGCTTCTAACATCCGCGCTGTCCGTGCTCCAGAGCCTTACAAAGGTAAAGGAATTCGTTACGAAGGTGAATTCGTTCGCCGTAAAGAAGGAAAAACTGGTAAGTAAGATCGCTTAATGTGAAGAAAGGAGTGACTCGGATGATTACGAAAACTAGCAAAAACGCTACTCGTCTTAAAAGACATGCTCGTGTTCGTGCGAAACTTTCAGGTACTGCTGAAAGACCTCGCCTTAACGTTTTCCGTTCTAACAAGAATATCTACGCTCAAGTAATTGATGATGTTAACGGTGTAACACTTGTAAGTGCTTCTACTCTTGATAAAGAGTTAAAGATCGAGAATAGTTCTGACACTGCAGCTGCTACGAAAGTTGGCGAACTTGTTGCAAAACGTGCTGTTGAAAAAGGAATCTCTAACGTGGTATTTGACCGCGGAGGATACCTATATCATGGACGTGTAAAAGCTCTAGCTGAAGCTGCTCGTGAGGCTGGACTTAAATTTTAATAAAAGAAGGAGGGACACATCCGAATGAGTCGTATTGACCCAAGCAAATTAGAGTTAGAAGAACGCTTAGTTACGGTTAACCGCGTAGCGAAAGTTGTTAAAGGTGGACGTCGTTTCCGTTTTGCAGCTTTAGTTGTTGTCGGTGACAAAAACGGTCATGTAGGTTTCGGTACTGGTAAAGCACAAGAAGTACCAGAAGCGATCCGCAAAGCTGTTGAAGATGCGAAAAAGAATTTAATTGAAGTACCAATGGTTGGAACTACAATTCCACATGAAATCATCGGTCGATTCGGTGCAGGAAACGTTCTATTGAAGCCTGCTTCAGAAGGTACAGGAGTTATCGCTGGAGGCCCAGTTCGTGCGGTACTTGAGCTTGCTGGTCTAGCTGATATCCTTTCTAAATCTCTAGGTTCTAATACACCGATCAACATGATCCGCGCAACACTTCAAGGTTTAAGTGAGCTTAAACGTGCTGAAGATGTAGCGAAGCTTCGTGGAAAATCTGTAGAAGACCTGTTAGGATAAGGAGGGAACAATAATGGCAAATAAATTAGAAATTACCCTCAAACGCAGTGTAATCGGTCGCCCTGAAGATCAGCGTGTCACTGTTCGTACTCTTGGTCTTAAGAAAACAAACCAAACAGTCGTACATGAAGACAATGCAGCGATCCGCGGCATGATTAACAAGGTGTCTCATTTAGTTTCTGTTAAAGAACAATAAAACATTTTTAATCGATAAGGAGGTGCCCAAATGAAACTTCATGAATTGAAGCCTTCAGAAGGTTCACGTAAAGTACGCAACCGTGTTGGTCGTGGTATTGGATCAGGTAACGGTAAAACTTCTGGTAAAGGTCATAAAGGTCAAAACGCTCGTTCTGGCGGCGGTGTACGCCCTGGTTTCGAAGGTGGTCAGATGCCTTTATTCCAACGCCTTCCAAAACGTGGTTTTACAAACATTAACCGTAAAGATTACGCGGTAATCAACTTAGACAGATTAAACAGTTTTGACGAAGGAACGGAAGTAACTCCTGAACTTCTTCTAGAGACTGGTGCAATAAGCAAGTTAAAAGCAGGAGTAAAAATTCTTGGCAACGGTAAATTAGAAAAAAAATTAACTGTAAAAGCCAATAAATTCTCTGCTTCTGCGAAAGAAGCGATTGAAGCTGCTGGCGGTACAGCCGAGGTGATCTAACTTGTTTAAGACAATCTCCAATTTTATGCGCGTGAAAGATATACGGAATAAGATTATATTCACACTTTTAATGTTAGTCGTCTTTCGTATAGGTGCTTTCATCCCTGTGCCTAATGTGAACGCCGAAGTTCTCCAGGCACAGGATCAAATGAGTGTTTTCGGAATCCTCAACACGTTTGGGGGCGGGGCACTTTTCCAATTCTCCATTCTTGCAATGGGGATTATGCCGTATATCACTGCTTCGATCATCATTCAGCTCTTGCAGATGGATGTTGTTCCGAAGTTTACTGAGTGGTCAAAGCAAGGAGAGGTTGGCCGCCGAAAATTAGCACAATTCACAAGGTATTTTACAATTGTTCTAGGATTTATCCAGGCGCTAGGAATGTCATATGGATTTAACAATATGGCAGGAGGCATGCTGATTGAAAACCCTGGTGTTTCAACGTATCTCTTAATTGCGGTCGTACTCACTGCGGGAACAGCATTTTTAATGTGGCTGGGTGAGCAGATTACTGCTCACGGTGTTGGTAACGGTATTTCGATTATTATCTTTGCCGGTATCATCGCTGGTATCCCTCAAACATTAAAACAAGTGTACGCTCAACAATTTGTAGGTGGAGATGGACAGCTGTTCATGCAAATCCTTAAAATTGCCCTTATTGTCATTGCCATTCTTGTCATTGTTATCGGTGTTATTTACATTCAAATGGCAGTGAGAAAGATTGCAATTCAATATTCAAAGGGAACTGGCCGTGCACAAATGTCTGCTAGTCAAGCAACGCACCTTCCATTAAAAGTGAATCCAGCAGGGGTGATTCCAGTCATCTTTGCCGTTTCTTTCATTATTACTCCGCAGACGATCGCATCGTTCTTCGGAACCAATAATGTGACAACTTGGATAACCAACAACTTTGACTATACTAAGCCAATCGGTATGACGATTTATGTAGCACTGATTGTTGCTTTCACATATTTTTATGCCTTTGTCCAAGTCAATCCTGAACAAATGGCTGAAAATCTGCAAAAGCAGGGTGGCTATATCCCGGGAGTTCGTCCAGGGAAAATGACTCAAGATAGAATTACGAGCATTTTGTACCGACTCACGTTTGTGGGCGCCATTTTCTTAGCCGTGATTTCAATACTTCCTATCTTTTTCATTCAATTCGCTGGATTACCTTCCGCTGCACAAATTGGCGGCACAAGTCTTCTCATTGTTGTAGGTGTTGCACTTGAAACAATGAAACAGCTTGAAAGCCAATTAGTGAAACGAAATTACCGTGGATTTATGAAATAAAACAGAGGGCTGGGCAGCTGCCCAACCTCTCTAAGTAAGGAAGGGGAAATCCGAAATGAACTTAGTCTTAATGGGGCTTCCGGGTGCTGGTAAAGGCACTCAGGCAGAACGAATTGTTGATGATTATGGGATCCCTCATATCTCAACAGGAGATATGTTCCGCGCTGCTATGAAAGAGGAGACACAACTTGGGCTCGAAGCAAAATCCTTTATCGATAAAGGAGAGCTTGTTCCTGATGAGGTCACAATCGGTATTGTTAGAGAAAGACTTGGCAAAAATGATTGTGAACAAGGTTTTCTTCTGGACGGATTTCCGCGAACAGTCGCTCAGGCTGAAGCTTTAGAAGAAATTCTAAAGGACCTTGGCAGAACGATTGATTATGTCATTAATATTAAAGTCGATAAAGATGCTTTGATGGAGCGTCTGACTGGCCGAAGAATTTGCAAAAATTGCGGAGCAACATATCATTTAGTATTCAATCCACCTGCGAAAGAAAATGTTTGCGACAAGTGTGGAGGCGAGCTTTATCAACGTGCAGATGATAATGCAGAAACCGTTTCGACTAGACTTGAAGTAAACTTAAAGCAGACTGAACCTTTACTGAACTTCTATTCAGAAAAAGGATATCTTGTAAACATTGATGGTGCGAAGCACATTAACGATGTATATGCAGATATCAAGGACCTGCTTGGAGGATTAAATAAATGATTATCTGTAAAACTCCTCGCGAGCTTGAGATTATGAGAGAAGCTGGACGTATTGTCGCACTGACTCATGAAGAGCTGAAGAAACATATAAAACCAGGTATTTCGACAAAAGAATTGGATCAAATTGCCGAACGTTTTATTACAAAGCAGGGTGCAATCCCATCTTTTAAAGGGTATAATGGTTTTCGCGGGAGCATTTGCGTTTCGGTGAATGAAGAACTCGTTCACGGTATTCCTGGTAAACGGGTTTTACGTGATGGTGACATCATTAGTATCGATATTGGCGCAAAGTTAAATGGCTATCATGGTGACTCTGCTTGGACTTATCCAGTTGGGGTAATCAGTGATGAAGACCGCAAACTACTGGAAGTCACAGAGGAATCTCTATATAAAGGCTTACAGGAAGCAAAGCCAGGCGAACGTCTGTCGAACATTTCCCATGCCATACAAACGTATGTTGAAAATGAAAATTTTTCAGTTGTTAGAGAATATGTTGGACATGGGGTCGGACAGGATCTTCATGAGGACCCTCAAATTCCTCATTATGGTCCGCCCAACAAAGGCCCGCGGCTAAAACCTGGGATGGTGTTGGCCATCGAACCGATGGTGAACGCAGGCAGCCGATATGTGAAAACATTGGCTGATAACTGGACGGTTGTAACGGTTGATGGGAAAAAGTGTGCTCACTTTGAGCATACGATTGCGATTACAGATACAGGTTTTGATATACTGACTAAGATTTAGGTCTTCACTGAAGCCTTTCAGGCCCAAATCGGGCAGGTTGTCTGTATAGTCCAAAGAAAGAACAAGATCAGTATACAGGTGTCATCGGCATGTTCGTTGGCTGCCATGTACTAATCGCAGACGGAGAAAAGCGTAAATTTCATTCTCCTAAGAAAAAATATCAATCATATAACCTTTTATGATTGCGTATCTCCGGAAGTTCAGAACAGTATATTCAAAACAGGTCGGGTGATAGATGGACAATTGAGAGATTCTCATTTGGACATTTGTCAGAGAGCAAGTTACTGATTTGAAGAAGGGAGAACACTTGAATGGCGAAAGACGATGTAATTGAAGTGGAAGGTACTGTAGCAGAAACTTTGCCAAACGCAATGTTCAAAGTTGAACTAGAGAATGGTCATACAGTTTTGGCTCATGTATCAGGAAAAATCCGTATGCACTTCATTCGCATTTTACCTGGAGACAAAGTTACGGTAGAATTATCTCCATATGACTTAACTCGTGGTAGAATTACGTACCGTTACAAATAAAGCAACTCCGGAAGAAGGAGGTTGGAAACACATGAAAGTGAGACCATCTGTTAAACCTATCTGTGAAAAATGTAAAGTGATTCGCAGAAAAGGAAAAGTAATGGTGATCTGTGAAAACCCAAAACATAAACAAAAACAAGGCTAATAACAAGGAGGTGCCCAAATCATGGCTCGTATTGCTGGTGTAGATATTCCACGTGATAAGCGTGTTGTCATTTCTTTAACATATGTTTTTGGAATTGGTCGTACGACTGCGCAACAAGTCCTTAAAGAAGCAGGTGTTTCTGAAGACACTCGCGTTCGCGATCTAACTGAAGACGAACTTGGTAAAATCCGTGATATCATTGACAAACTTAAAGTAGAAGGTGACCTTCGTCGTGAAGTTTCACTTAACATTAAGCGTCTAATTGAAATCGGAAGCTACCGCGGAATCCGTCATCGTAGAGGACTTCCTGTTCGTGGACAAAACACAAAAAACAACGCGCGTACTCGTAAAGGTCCGCGTCGTACTGTAGCTAACAAGAAAAAATAAGTAAAGGAGGTAGTTAAAGAATGGCTGCTGCTCGTAAACAAAATACGCGTAAACGTCGCGTGAAAAAGAATATTGAAGCTGGAATCGCTCATATCCGTTCCACTTTCAACAACACGATTGTAACGATTACTGATGTTCATGGAAACGCAATTTCTTGGTCAAGTGCTGGTGCATTAGGATTCAGAGGTTCTCGTAAATCTACTCCTTTCGCTGCACAAATGGCTGCTGAAACTGCTGCTAAAGGTTCTATCGAACACGGTCTTAAAACACTTGAAGTAACTGTTAAAGGTCCTGGTTCTGGTCGTGAAGCTGCAATTCGTGCACTTCAAGCTGCAGGTCTTGAAGTTACTGCAATTAGAGACGTAACTCCAGTTCCTCATAACGGATGCCGTCCACCAAAACGTCGCCGCGTGTAATTTGTTTGTATAGATTTTGTGTCCCTGTCAATAATGGGTTATGATACAGTTATTTATGAGACGAATACACGACTCGTTGCCTGAGCACATACGGGACTAAACAATGAGGAATTTCGGATGGAATCTCATATGATTCTATTCGAGGTTTCGACGTTTTGAAGGAGGGTTTTATTAGATGATCGAAATTGAAAAACCAAAAATCGAAACGGTTGAAATCAGCGACGATGCCAAGTATGGCAAATTTGTCGTAGAGCCACTTGAGCGTGGATATGGTACCACTTTAGGGAACTCCCTTCGTCGTATCCTTTTATCCTCACTTCCTGGTGCAGCTGTAACATCGATCCAGATAGATGGTGTCTTACACGAATTCTCAACGATCGAAGGCGTGGTTGAAGATGTTACAACGATTATCTTAAACATTAAAAAGCTTGCACTCAAAATCTACTCTGAAGAAGAGAAGACGCTTGAAATTGATGTACAAGATGAAGGTACTGTAACAGCTGCTGATATTACACACGACAGCGATATTGAAATCTTAAATCCAGATCTTCACATCGCAACTCTTGGCAAGAATGCGAGCTTCCGTGTTCGCTTAACTGCACAAAGAGGTCGCGGGTATAATCCTGCTGATGCAAACAAAAGAGACGATCAGCCAATCGGTGTGATTCCGATCGACTCAATCTATACACCTGTATCTCGTGTGACTTATCAAGTGGAGAACACCCGTGTTGGGCAAATCACAAACTATGATAAATTAACACTAGATGTATGGACTGATGGAAGCACAGGACCGAAAGAAGCGATCGCTCTAGGTTCTAAGATTTTAACTGAACACTTGAATATTTTCGTTGGGTTAACTGACGAAGCTCAGCATGCTGAAATCATGGTTGAGAAAGAAGAAGACCAAAAAGAAAAAGTGCTTGAAATGACAATTGAAGAGCTTGATCTTTCTGTTCGTTCTTACAACTGTTTGAAGCGTGCGGGTATTAACACTGTTCAAGAGCTTGCTAACAAGACAGAAGAGGATATGATGAAAGTTCGTAACCTTGGACGTAAATCTCTTGAAGAAGTGAAAGCGAAACTAGAAGAACTTGGACTGGGTCTTCGTAAAGACGATTGACTAGTTTCATTGTGAACTAGGATTTTCGTGTGTTTTTTATTCATACAGCATCTCTAATTAAGGAGGGGACATCACATGGCATACAGAAAGCTAGGACGCACTAGTGCACAACGTAAAGCAATGCTTCGTGACCTAACGACTGATTTGATCATCAACGAACGCATCGAAACAACTGAAACACGTGCGAAAGAACTTCGCTCTGTAGTTGAAAAAATGATCACTCTTGGCAAACGCGGAGATCTTCATGCTCGCCGTCAAGCTGCAGCTTACATTCGTAATGAAGTAGCTAACGCTGAAACAAACCAAGATGCACTTCAAAAATTATTCGCTGACGTTGCAACTCGCTACGAAGATCGCCAAGGTGGATACACTCGTATCATGAAGCTTGGACCTCGTCGCGGCGATGGCGCACCAATGGCTGTCATTGAATTAGTTTAATCACATATCGTGTATCTAAGAAAGGGCGGGACAGTTCATAACTGGATCTATGCCCTTTTTTAGGTACTACGGCTTTTTTAGGAATAAGCAAAGAAGAGGTTGAGCTGAGAGGAGGTCCGGTAGAGATGGGGAAGACATTAATTGACGTAAAGGACATTGTATTTCGTTATCACAAGGATGCGGACAAGCCCGCTTTAGATCAAGTGTCACTGCATGTGAATCAAAATGAATGGCTCGCCATTGTTGGTCATAACGGTTCAGGTAAATCCACACTTGCCCGTGTGCTGAATGGGCTCATTTTACCGGATGCTGGTACGGTCAAGGTTGGAGAGATTGAGCTCAAAGAAGAAAGTGTTTGGGATATTCGCAAAAAGGTCGGAATGGTCTTTCAAAACCCAGATAACCAATTTGTGGGCTCAACAGTTCGTGATGATGTGGCTTTTGGTTTAGAAAATAACGGGGTTGAGCGGGAATTGATGATAGAACGTGTAGATTGGGCTGTCAAACAGGTCAATATGCAGGAGTTTCTTGATCAAGAGCCGCACCATCTATCAGGCGGGCAGAAGCAGAGAGTCGCCATTGCAGGTGTGCTTGCCGCAAGCCCTGACATCATGATCTTGGATGAAGCAACATCAATGCTTGATCCGATTGGCCGTGAAGAAGTGTTAGAGACTGTTAGACTATTGAAGGAACAAGGAACAGTCACAGTCATTTCCATCACACATGATTTAGACGAGGCTGCCAAAGCAGACCGCGTCATTGTGATGAATGGCGGGAAGAAATTTGCTGAGGGAACGCCAGAGGAAGTATTTGAACTAGATGAACAGCTGGTTCAGATTGGACTTGATCTGCCATTCTCCTATCGATTGAGCAAGCAATTGAAGCAGCAAGGTGTGCCGCTTGCAAATGCCCATTTGACACAAGAAGGATTGGTGAAAGAGCTATGGACATTACGATCAAAGAATTAGAGCATCGTTATCAAATGAAAACGCCGTTTGAGCGTCTCGCTTTGTATGATGTCAATGCTTCCATCAAAGAGGGCAGCTATGTCGCTGTCATTGGTCATACGGGCTCTGGTAAGTCTACATTGCTGCAGCATTTAAACGGATTGCTCAAACCAACGAAGGGGAGCATTGCGCTTGGAAAGACAGTTTTACAAGCCAATAAAAAGCAGAAGGATATGAAACCCCTCCGGAAAAAGGTAGGCATCGTGTTTCAGTTTCCTGAGCATCAGCTCTTTGAGGAAACCATCCTCAAGGATATCTGCTTTGGCCCGATGAACTTCGGCGTTCCTCAAGAGAAGGCAGAAGCGAAGGCGAAGGAGATGCTGAAACTGGTTGGTCTTCCTGAGTCCCTATTATCTCGATCTCCCTTTGAACTAAGCGGCGGTCAAATGAGACGTGTGGCGATTGCAGGCGTTTTAGCGATGGAGCCAGAGGTGCTTGTGCTTGATGAGCCGACTGCTGGGCTGGATCCACGCGGGCGGAAGGAAATCATGGACATGTTCTATGACCTTCATCAAAAGGCAAACCTCACCACGATTCTGGTCACACACAGTATGGAAGATGCCGCTCATTATGCGGATCAAATGATTGTGATGCATAAAGGGACAGTGAAGGCGACAGGTACGCCGAGAGAGTTGTTTGCCAATCGTACAGACATGTCTTCGTTTGGTCTCGACCTCCCAGAAACGATTAAATTCCAGCAGACTGTAGAAGAAAAGCTTGGTATTACGTTTCCAAGGCCGCTTCTGACCATGGATGAAATGGCAGAAGCCTTAACAGCTCTTTATCAGGAGGACACGACATCATGATGGATAGTATGATTATCGGCAAATATGTGCCAGGTTCATCCTTTGTCCATCGTCTTGATCCAAGGACAAAGCTGTTATCAATTTTCTTTTTTGTCTTTATTGTTTTTTTTGCTAATAATTACATCACTTACGGGCTTTTAGGTGTCTTTACCATCCTTGTGGTGATGGTTTCTCAGGTGCCACTATACTTTATTCTCAAGGGAATGAAGCCGATCCTATGGATTGTCCTGTTTACCTTTATTCTGCATATTTTCATGACAAAGGATGGCGCCTTGCTATTCCACTTTGGTTTTCTGAATATTTATGAAGAAGGTTTAAAGCAAGGAATATTCATTTCACTCCGTTTTGTCTATCTCATTATGATGACGACACTTCTTACGTTAACCACAACGCCTATAGAAGTGACAGACGGGATGGAGAAGCTTCTGCACCCATTCCGTAAAATCAAACTGCCTGTTCATGAGCTTGCTCTCATGATGTCCATCTCTCTTCGGTTTATTCCGACGTTATTAGAAGAGACGGATAAAATCATGAAGGCACAAATGGCACGAGGTGTTGATTTTACAAGCGGGCCTTTAAAGGATCGCATGAAAGCCATCGTTCCTTTGCTTGTTCCGCTTTTCGTCAGTGCGTTTAAGCGTGCAGAAGAACTGGCGACCGCGATGGAAGCGAGAGGCTACCGCGGGGGAGAAGGACGGACGAAGTACCGTCAGCTTGTCTGGGGCATGAAGGACACGTTCACGCTGCTTTTATTCATCTTGTTAACAGCACTCCTTGTGCTGCTTAGAAATTAGGTGATTCCTAGATGAAGGTCAAATGTACCGTATCCTACGATGGGACACATTTTAAAGGCTATCAGGTGCAGCCAGGGCAGCGA
Organism: Bacillus sp. FSL K6-0994; assembly: GCF_038630815.1. Classification (NCBI taxonomy): domain Bacteria; kingdom Bacillati; phylum Bacillota; class Bacilli; order Caryophanales; family Bacillaceae; genus Bacillus; species Bacillus sp. FSL K6-0994. The sequence goes on from NZ_CP152043.1 coordinate 156,427, forward strand.
ACCGTTCAGACGGAGATAGAGTCAGCCCTTGCAAGAATGCACAAACAGGATGAACTGATTCCGATTGTGGCTTCCGGCCGGACGGACAGCGGTGTCCATGCAAAGGGACAGGTCATCCATTTTGACACCCCGCTCTCGATCCCGATGGAGAGATGGCCTTTTGCCCTTAACAGCTTGCTGCCGGATGATATCCGTGTTCTAAAGGCTGAGGAGGTCGATGACTCGTTTCATGCCAGATTTGGTGTTGTTTCGAAGGAGTACCGTTATAAGGTCTCAACGGAAACACACCAAAATGTGTTCACGAGACAGTATGCCTGCCACTATCCTTACCGGCTGGATATCGATAAAATGAGAGAAGCCGCTGAGCACCTGATTGGGACGCATGACTTTACAAGCTTCTGTGCGGCCAATACGGAGGTTCAGGACAAGGTGAGGGTTATTTATGCCCTTGAGTGGAAAAACGTCTCAGACGGGCTTGAAATGCGTGTGAGAGGGAATGGCTTTTTATACAACATGGTGCGGATTATCGCTGGAACGTTGCTTGAAATCGGTTCTGGTAAATTTCACCCTGAGGAGATAAAAGCTATGCTTGCCGCCCGAAATCGCGAAGCGGCAGGCAAGACTGCGCCTAGTCACGGACTGTATTTATGGGAAGTTTTCTATGACAACTAAACCAGGTGTAACATGTTCTTGACACAGGAAGCAGAAAGTTATAAGATATCATATGGTATGTATTTCAACCCCACAAATAAGCCCCGGAAGACTTATCTTGTGTTTTGAAATAGAACGTAGCATTTGATTCAAGGAAAATTCATTGATTTATTTAGGAGGGAAACTCATGCGTACAACACCAATGGCGAACGCAAGCACAATTGAGCGCAAATGGCTAGTTGTTGATGCGGCAGGCAAGACTCTAGGTCGTCTTTCTACTGAAGTAGCATCACTTTTGCGCGGTAAGCACAAACCAACTTATACACCACACGTTGATACAGGTGATCACGTCATCATCATCAATGCTGAGAAAATTGAATTAACAGGTAAGAAATTGACGGACAAAATTTACTACCGTCACACGATGCACCCAGGCGGTTTGAAACAAAGAACTGCTCTTGAGATGCGTACAAACTACCCTGAGAAAATGTTGGAGCTTGCTATCAAAGGTATGCTTCCAAAGGGTCCACTAGGTCGTCAAATGTTCAAAAAATTAAATGTGTACCGTGGTTCTGAGCATCCACATCAAGCACAACAACCTGAAGTTTACGAACTTCGCGGTTAATTATAAGGGAGGTTAACAATTTGGCACAGGTTCAATATTACGGTACAGGTCGTCGTAAAAGTTCTGTAGCGCGCGTTCGCTTAGTTCCAGGTGAAGGCCGTATCGTCGTTAATAATCGTGAAATTACTGAATACATTCCATTCGCTGCTTTAATCGAAGACGTGAAACAGCCTTTGAACATCACAGAAACAGCTAACAGCTACGATGTTCTTGTAAATGTTCACGGTGGTGGATTCTCTGGTCAAGCTGGAGCAATTCGTCACGGTATCTCTCGTGCTCTTCTAGAAGTAGATCCTGAGTACCGTACATCACTTAAACGTGCTGGACTTCTTACTCGTGACCCTCGTATGAAAGAGCGTAAGAAATACGGTCTTAAAGGCGCACGTAGAGCTCCTCAGTTCTCAAAACGTTAATCAATTTTATATTGTATGGACGTTTTACAAAGGTTTGTTACAGACAAACCTTATAAAAAAAGCATCAGCATCCTGCTGGTGCTTTTTTATTTGTGTTTTTTTCTGTTTGGAAACATATAAAATAGGATCATAGCAAGGTTTCTGTTTAAAAAACGAAGTCTATGGAGGTGTCATATGAATCTAACAACAGAAAGGTGTTTCATTCGATCATTTGCTGAGGATGATTGGCATGATGTTTATGCATATACATCTGATCCGGCGGTGATGAAGTATATTCCGGAAGGTGTTTTTTCTAAAGAAAATGCGAAGGAATTTGTTAAAAATAATCGTCTTAAAAAAGCCAAGAATTTTGCTGTTCTATTAAAAGAAGATCAGATATGCATCGGACATATCGTGTTTCATTCTTACTTTGGTGAGCACACATATGAGATTGGCTGGGTCTTCAATCCTGCCTATCAAAACAAGGGCTATGCATCAGAAGCGGCGTATGCTGTCTTGCATCATGGTTTTCACACACTAAACTTACATCGGATCATTGCCACTTGTCAGCCTGAGAATGTGCCATCGTGGAGAGTGATGGAGAAAATGGGGATGAGGAGAGAGGGGTATTTTAAAAAATGTATACCACAAGGAAATGAGTGGTGGGATGAGTTTTACTATGCCATCTTACAAGAGGAATGGTTCGTGAAGAGGGCTTGATAAGTTTTCATGATATGAAGTAATTCACCATTTCAAATATCACTCCGCTTTCGATGTTGATATAATCAGATCAAATAAGCAGAAGAGGGACTTCGCCATGAGGATCTTTGAAGCATTTCTTATCATTGAGTTTTCCCATTCAAGAAAACCAAGGGTACACACTGCCGCCTAGTTATGTTGTTAAAAAAAGCAGCTGATCAAATCTTATAGAAAAACGGCTGCAATTGGTATTTTGGTAAGTGAAGATAGTTTACGTCCATCCCAGGAGGTGCTTTCATTGAATTTAAATCAATTAACATGTAGAGAAGCCGTGCAAGAAGATCTCGACAGGATCATCTTCATGCTTTCAGATGATAAGTTAGGTCAAAAGAGAGAGCGTTACACTCGCCCGTTATTAGAGAGCTATATCAAAACCTTTCATTCAATTGATGCTGATCCAAATATTGAACTCATTGTTGCGTGTGACCAGGAAGAAGCAATTGGTGTTCTTCAGTTAACCATGACGCCATTTCTTACACATCAAGGGGGATGGAGAGCATCCATCGAAGGAGTTCGTACGGCTTCGAGTCATAGAGGAAAAGGAGTCGGTTCGCTGCTTATAAAGTGGGCTATTCAACGCGCAAGCGACCGCGGCTGTCATATAATTCAACTGACAACAGATAAACAGAGGCCAGAAGCACGCCATTTTTATGAGAAATTAGGATTTGAAGCCACTCATGAAGGAATGAAGCTGCATTTGCCTCATGAATAAGGATATCAAGAAGCGGAGGATTCACGTACCTCTGCCTTTTTTGTGCCTTTATTTGAAATATTTGTTATATTGAATGTGTACATCCTCTGTTATTGAGAAAGGAGAAACATGTTATTCAAAATCGGTCTAATTGTCATATGTGTGGTCATACTTTACGTGGTGGTTCAAGTCTTGCTGTATAAAAGAGATATGAAGAAAACGAAGGAAGATCTTTTGACATTTGTCACAAAAAACAAAAAGGACGTTTCAGTGACAATCATTGAAAATGATGATGTGGTGTTAGAATGGAATGCTGATCAAAAAACGCCACTTGCAAGTACGGTGAAATTAGTGGTTTTATTTCATTTTGTTAAAGCTGTATCGAGCGGCGCCATCAAGCTAGAGGAAAAAGTGGCATTGTCTGATATAGAGCGGTTTTATATTGATAGAACAGACGGTGGTGCGCACGCGTACTGGCTGGAGGTCAATGATTTTTCTGAGCATGCGACTTTATTAGATGTTGCCAAAGGGATGATGCAATTCAGTTCGAATGCTTGTACGGATTATTTGATTGACCGGCTGGGCTTAGAAAAGATCAATGATCAGATGAAACAAGCAGGTCTTACAGAACATGATGAACTCATGCCGCTCACGCCAATGATTTTGTGGTCCGCTTATGTATCTGATCGTCGGCGGAATGCATTCAAGAAAATGAGCGGTGTATCCGAAGAACAATACAAATCTCTAATGAATGAGATTTTTAATATCATGAAAAATGACCCAGAGCATAAAAAGGCGTTAGAAGAAAAAATGAAAAAAAATAACTTATTAGGCTGGCGTATTCAATCATTACTGACGCAAAAGTTGACAAAGTCTACAACCAATCAATATGCACATTTTATGAAACGTCTCCAGGATGAGCTGTTAACAATAGAAGAAAAGAGTCTTTTTAGCCAAATCGTACTGGGAGAAACATTGAAAAAGGAAACAGATCAATATTTTTGGTATAAAGGCGGAGCAACATTGTTTGTTTTCACAGGTGCTTTATATCGAAGAACAGATACATCCTCTATCTCCATCTCTCTTTTTATCAATGATCCGAAAGCGAACAATTCTCATTGGATTGGGGAAGTATTCAACGAATTTATGCTTACTGCAGCAGTGAATCAAAACTTTCGACAACGATTGATTCAGGCATTCACTACATAAACATCAAAAAACATAGGGAAACTTCCCTCTGTTTTATTATTTCTGCATTGGAAACGCTTTGTATACATCTTGGCGTTTCTTTTTTGACTTCACAACTCCATCAACCAGTTCCTTTTGCCAAAGCGCTGTATCGTCTTTGTACTTTTTAAAAGGGTGAGGGAGCTCTTTTTCTAGCTGTTTTCTTTTAAACGTGACGGACGGCTCGTCTTTAGAGCTCATGTTAAGTGTCACTTGCTCTACGTTATCGACCAGAATAAAAAGTGCGATGGCGTTGTATAAATACGTTTTTTCGATCGTATCCTTTTGATCAAACCAGAAGGCGTCAAACTGTTCTTCTGTATAGCCTGCATTTTCTTTTACTCCATACGTGACGTCTAATGCTTTCCCATCGATGATTTCAAATTCACGTATTACGCCTCCAGGAAGATCTGATAAGATTTCACGAATGGCTGAATTGTCACCGAGATACGTGTTTTTGTGTGTTGAAAGTTGTTTTAAGGATATGTCTGCTATTCCTTTCATATCGCTCTTTTTCTCGCTGGCTTGACTGCTGCATGCAGATAGGACGACTGTAAGTAGCAGCAGGATATACATCCATTTCATCATTGATTTTGCCCCTTTATCATTCTTTCTATATGTAAATGTCTATTTTATCACAATTTTCCATTCCGATCGTTCACAGGCCGTCATTTCCATTTACTGAACTGCATGTTTTGTTCAAACCAACGAACAATACAAAGAAAAAAGGAGTTCAGTCCATGGCAGAAGTGCTTTCATTTTATCAACTGAAAACAAAACGAGATGTCACGCTTGAAAAGAAGCTTTTGCGTACATTGTCTCTTCAACAAGTAACGGCTGCTTCCGAGAAATTCACAAAGAAGCTGTTTCCATTTGCAGATGATCCAGCGGGTATTATGAGTGATGGCTGCATCGATTTCGCCATTGAAGCTTTCTTAGCTGGCGGGAGATACGGTGAGTCGAGTAAATACGGCGAATCATTCGACGATATCAAAAAGCGGTCCTTCCAGGAGGAAGCTGAGCTGATTGAAGAGCTGGCAGGATGCTTGCAATCGTGGGGGAATATGTTCCGTATGGAGCGGAAGATGTCATGTTTATATCCATTTGCAAGGGATTTTTTAAGCATGTGGTGGCAGGAAGGCTTTCGTGAATCAGAAAAAAGACACAAGCTTCGGCTGCACTAAGCATATTTCCAGTCCTTGTCCCATATCTATAAAATAATGGTGTATGGGAGGGACAGGGATGAAAAGAAAGCTGAAGTGGACAGGGTTTTTAATTGGGTTTATTGTCCTCTTATTCTTATTCAGGTTTCAATTTCTAAATGATGATTCATGGAAATCGTGGAATTTGCCTCTAAGCGGGAAGATCATCTATTTAGATCCGGGGCACGGCGGTCCAGATGGAGGGGCTGTAGGAGGAGAACTGCTTGAGAAAGAGATTGCACTGGATGTATCCATGAAGATACGTGACTATTTGCAGGAGCAGGGAGCGCTTGTTCTCATGACCCGAGAGGATGATTCTGATTTATCATCAAAGAATACAAGGGGATATGCCCGGAAGAAAGCGGAGGATTTAAGGAACCGCGTCAAAGTCATCAATGAATCTGAAGCGGATCTCTATTTAAGCATTCATTTAAATGCGATACCATCAAACAAATGGAGCGGGGCTCAGACGTTTTTTTACGGAAAGTATGAAGAAAATGAAAAGGCAGCGAAGTTCATTCAAGATGAATTGCGCAGGAATCTTGAAAACACAGATCGAAAGGCGAAGCGGATCAACGGCATTTATTTAATGCAAAATGTCACAAAGCCAGGAGCTCTTGTGGAAATTGGATTTCTCTCCAACCCGAAAGAGGCTGGCCAGCTGGCAACACCTAAATATCAGGATCAAATTGCTGCCTCTATTTATAAAGGGATTTTAAGATATTTAACAGAGCAAAAAGAGCCTCCTGAATAAGGGGCTTTTTCCTTTTGATCGCAGGCAAACAGGACAGACATTGTAAGGATATGTATGATATACTTGGATTGTAAACGAATTCAATAAAGGGTGAGGTTCTGCTATGATCGGACAAGATGATGTGAGAAAACTAGTTGGGAAGATGGACGAACCTTTCCTTCATATACCGCTTGGTGAGCTGGATGCCATCAAGGAAATCAGCCTAAAGCCTGAGAAAGAGCATGTGAGCCTAAAGGTGGCTATTGCCAAAACAGGCACTGCTGAGCAGATGAAGCTGCAGCAAGACATCGTACAAGCCTTGAAAGCAGCAGGCGCTAACACAGTAGGACTTCGTTTTGAGGAACTGCCTCAGGAAACACTTGAAAAGTTTATGCCATCACAAGATGAGGAAGAAACCTTGCTTAACTCTAAAAATCCGCCTGAGTTCTTAGCGATTGCGAGTGGAAAGGGCGGCGTTGGTAAATCGACTGTTTCTGTTAACCTTGCTGTAGCGCTCGCTCGTCTAGGGAAAAAAGTCGGGCTGATTGATGCTGATATTTATGGCTTTAGTGTACCGGATATGATGGGAATCACTGTCAGACCAACAGTTAAAGGGGAAAAAATTATTCCTGTGGAGCGCTTTGGTGTCAAAGTGATTTCAATGGGCTTTTTTGTTGAAGAAAATGCACCGGTTATTTGGAGAGGACCGATGCTTGGAAAAATGTTAAATAACTTCTTCCACGAAGTTGAGTGGGGAGAATTAGATTACTTACTATTAGACCTTCCGCCTGGAACGGGAGATGTGGCGCTTGATATTCATACAATGCTGCCTAGCTGTAAAGAAATCATTGTCACTACACCGCATCCGACGGCTGCCTTCGTTGCAGCAAGAGCAGGCGCAATGGCACTGCAAACAGATCATGAGGTGCTCGGGGTCGTTGAGAATATGAGCTATTATGAAAGCAAAAAAACAGGTGAAAAGGAATACGTCTTTGGAAAAGGCGGCGGGGACAAGCTGGCTGAAGAGCTGCGTGTATCAGTCCTTGGCCAAATTCCTTTAAGACAGCCTGATTGGAATGAGGATGATTTCGCGCCCTCTGTCTATGATGCGAGTCATCCGACAGGAGAAGTGTATCAACACATTGCAAATAAAGTCATTGAACAATTAGCAGTGAAAGCATAATGAAAGCCCGAGTGGATGAATGCCACTCGGGTGATGTTTAACTGTCGCTTCCTTGTGATCCGGATTCACTGCTGCTTTCGGATGCTGCCTTTTTGAGCTCATCTTCGAATTTCTTCTTATAAAGAGGGCTGCTTAATGTTTCCGTAATGACTTTTTCTAAGTGTTTTCTAAACTCTTTGCTTTTTACCAGTTCACCGTATTTCTTTTCCATTTCAGGATCCTTGAGAATATCCATCATCAGCTGTTGATAGTCAGGATCCTTCATTAATTGTTTTAACATTCTTTCATGCTGTTGCTGCATGGATTTTGCGAAAGTCTCGGCAAATTTAGAATCCTCAAAGACCTTCTTCCAGAACTCTTTGCCTTTATCAGAAGTCAGTGTTTTCTCTATCGTTTTTTTCACAGTTTGTTCATCCATTACCAAAGCTTCATTCATTGCCTCGTCATTTAATAACTGTTGAATGGCCTTTTTACCGTCATCTGTCTTTAATATATCGACGACCATTTTTTTTGTTTCGTCATAGTCCATATTAGATGAGGATTGGGTTTTGGGAGCACAAGCTGTTAGAGATAAAAGAAGAAAACAGCTCATTATACGCAAGATGCCTTTTGACATACTGTGGCTCCTTTCGTTACATGTCTTACTTTTAATATGAATGTTTCACGTAAATTTATACATAACAAAAATAGGGGTTGGATCAATTCAATGAAAAGTCGGGATTTAGTTCGTTTTTTCTTCTCTGTGCTAGCTGTTGGAGCGGTCATTACAAGCGTGGTAGGCTTTGCGCTGGAGTGGGGGAAATATCAGAAGCTTTTTATATCGTTTGAAATTCTAGAGATCGCATCTGTGTTGTTTTGGTTCATTGGTGTAGGGATGATCTTTAGTGTCATTAGCCAGATGGGGTTTGTTGTCTTCTTGACGGTGCACCGGTTTGCGTTAGAGATTTTCCGGTCACATTCTTTATGGAATACCATTCAGCTGTTTCTTGTGATTTTTGTGCTGTTTGATTTAGCTTACTTGCGATTTTTGTTTTTCGGGGAGAATGATTCATTTCTTCCATACTTGTGGCTGCCTGTTTTTATCGGTGTGTTTGCATTGATCGTGGCTTATTTTAAACAGCAGCAGTCCTCTAAGAAAACATTTGTTTCTGCAATGTTTCTCATGGTTGTCATCACGTCGTTAGAATGGTTCCCGGCGCTCAGAGTCAATGAAGAGGACTGGCTGTATTTAATGCTGTTCCCGCTATTAGGCTGTAATGCGTTTCAGCTGTTAGCGATGCCGCGGTTTTCAAAAGCGAAAGCTACTTAACTTCTGATGACTTTGTTTTCGTGTTGGAGATCAGTTCGCCAACTGTCACATTTTTTAAATGCTTTTCTTTTATTTGTTTCAAAATAGCTGGTAAGGCTTGAGCGGTTTGGGTTGCTGAATCTGAGGCGTGAAGGAGAACAATGTCTCCGCTTTTCATTCGATCATTTACATTTTGAACAATTTGGTCGACACCCGGATTCAGCCAATCCTGTGAATTGATGCTGTAATGAACAACGGTATAACCGTACTGTGTGGCAATTTTCAGTGCTGTTTCGTTAAACTGTCCAGTTGGCGGTCTTAATAGTTGAATGTCATCTAGTCCAAGCTTTTGAAATGTATTTTGTGCACGGACAAGATCTTGCTTGATTTCACTATCTTCAAGCTGGCTATAATTTTTATAAGCATAGCCGAGGCTTCCAATTTGATGGCCGTCCTCCCTAATTTGTTTCACGATATCAGGATGACGCTCAGCCCAAGAAGCAGACAGAAAGAAAGTGGCGTTCTTTATACCGTACTTTCGAAGGACATTTAAAATAGGAACAGCCTTCTCATCCCCCCAGCCAATATTAAAAGTGAGAGAGACATGTTTTGATGAAGTCTCTCCTTTATAAATGGCTCGGGGTCCATGTTCAGTTTTAAATACCGACAGCGGCGGTGCCTTTTGTACATAAAAAAAGGTTGCAGCTGCAAGGGCTGCTACAAGAATAATGACAACTTGCTTCAGCCGTTTAATAGGCAACACATATAATCGACTCAATTCAAACACTCCTGCCTTGTCCAAGATTGTTACTTGATTGTATGCAGGACAAGGGTTTAAGATGCTTAATAAAACTATTTCAAAAAAAGTTTCGAAAAGGCGTTGACCGATAGAATGTTTTCGTGATATATTATTAATCGTCGCTGACACACAGTGACAAACACAAAACGCTTCGGGAAATAAACTTGAAAAAAGTTGTTGACATAAGATGAAGCGAAATGTTATATTATTAAAGCCGCTAAGAACGGCGGAGATGATCTTTGAAAACTAAACAAGACAAAACGTACCTGTTAATTCGAGTTTTTATAAAAAAATCCTATGAAACTTCATAGGTAGTCAGTCAAACTGGCGAAAAGCAAAACTTCGGTTTTGTACTTTTTCGGAGAGTTTGATCCTGGCTCAGGACGAACGCTGGCGGCGTGCCTAATACATGCAAGTCGAGCGGACAGAAGGGAGCTTGCTCCCGGATGTTAGCGGCGGACGGGTGAGTAACACGTGGGTAACCTGCCTGTAAGACTGGGATAACTCCGGGAAACCGGAGCTAATACCGGATAGTTCCTTGAACCGCATGGTTCAAGGATGAAAGACGGTTTCGGCTGTCACTTACAGATGGACCCGCGGCGCATTAGCTAGTTGGTGGGGTAATGGCTCACCAAGGCGACGATGCGTAGCCGACCTGAGAGGGTGATCGGCCACACTGGGACTGAGACACGGCCCAGACTCCTACGGGAGGCAGCAGTAGGGAATCTTCCGCAATGGACGAAAGTCTGACGGAGCAACGCCGCGTGAGTGATGAAGGTTTTCGGATCGTAAAGCTCTGTTGTTAGGGAAGAACAAGTGCGAGAGTAACTGCTCGCACCTTGACGGTACCTAACCAGAAAGCCACGGCTAACTACGTGCCAGCAGCCGCGGTAATACGTAGGTGGCAAGCGTTGTCCGGAATTATTGGGCGTAAAGGGCTCGCAGGCGGTTTCTTAAGTCTGATGTGAAAGCCCCCGGCTCAACCGGGGAGGGTCATTGGAAACTGGGAAACTTGAGTGCAGAAGAGGAGAGTGGAATTCCACGTGTAGCGGTGAAATGCGTAGAGATGTGGAGGAACACCAGTGGCGAAGGCGACTCTCTGGTCTGTAACTGACGCTGAGGAGCGAAAGCGTGGGGAGCGAACAGGATTAGATACCCTGGTAGTCCACGCCGTAAACGATGAGTGCTAAGTGTTAGGGGGTTTCCGCCCCTTAGTGCTGCAGCTAACGCATTAAGCACTCCGCCTGGGGAGTACGGTCGCAAGACTGAAACTCAAAGGAATTGACGGGGGCCCGCACAAGCGGTGGAGCATGTGGTTTAATTCGAAGCAACGCGAAGAACCTTACCAGGTCTTGACATCCTCTGACAACCCTAGAGATAGGGCTTTCCCTTCGGGGACAGAGTGACAGGTGGTGCATGGTTGTCGTCAGCTCGTGTCGTGAGATGTTGGGTTAAGTCCCGCAACGAGCGCAACCCTTGATCTTAGTTGCCAGCATTCAGTTGGGCACTCTAAGGTGACTGCCGGTGACAAACCGGAGGAAGGTGGGGATGACGTCAAATCATCATGCCCCTTATGACCTGGGCTACACACGTGCTACAATGGACAGAACAAAGGGCTGCAAGACCGCAAGGTTTAGCCAATCCCATAAATCTGTTCTCAGTTCGGATCGCAGTCTGCAACTCGACTGCGTGAAGCTGGAATCGCTAGTAATCGCGGATCAGCATGCCGCGGTGAATACGTTCCCGGGCCTTGTACACACCGCCCGTCACACCACGAGAGTTTGCAACACCCGAAGTCGGTGAGGTAACCTTTATGGAGCCAGCCGCCGAAGGTGGGGCAGATGATTGGGGTGAAGTCGTAACAAGGTAGCCGTATCGGAAGGTGCGGCTGGATCACCTCCTTTCTAAGGATATATGGAGCAGCGTACGTTTTCGTCTTGTTTAGTTTTGAAGGATCATTCCTTCAAAACATGTCTCTAGCGAGACAGGATTGTTCTTTGAAAACTAGATAACAATAAGTAATACATTCACATTGAATGCAATGCAAAGTTCATCACACATAGTGATTCTTTCTAAAGTAAGAAATGGTTAAGTTAGAAAGGGCGCACGGTGGATGCCTTGGCACTAGGAGCCGATGAAGGACGGGACGAACACCGATATGCTTCGGGGAGCTGTAAGCAAGCTTTGATCCGGAGATTTCCGAATGGGGAAACCCACTGCTCGTAATGGAGTAGTATCCATACTTGAATACATAGAGTATGAGAAGGCATACCCGGGGAACTGAAACATCTAAGTACCCGGAGGAAGAGAAAGCAAATGCGATTCCCTGAGTAGCGGCGAGCGAAACGGGAACAGCCCAAACCAAGAGGCTTGCCTCTTGGGGTTGTAGGACACTCTATACGGAGTTACAAAGGAATGATATAAGCGAAGAGGTCTGGAAAGGCCCGCCAAAGAAGGTAACAGCCCTGTAACTGAAATGTCGTTCTCTCCAGAGTGGATCCTGAGTACGGCGGAACACGTGAAATTCCGTCGGAATCCGGGAGGACCATCTCCCAAGGCTAAATACTCCCTAGTGACCGATAGTGAACCAGTACCGTGAGGGAAAGGTGAAAAGCACCCCGGAAGGGGAGTGAAATAGATCCTGAAACCGTGTGCCTACAAGTAGTCAGAGCCCGTTAACGGGTGATGGCGTGCCTTTTGTAGAATGAACCGGCGAGTTACGATCCCGTGCAAGGTTAAGCAGAAGATGCGGAGCCGCAGCGAAAGCGAGTCTGAATAGGGCGCATGAGTACGTGGTCGTAGACCCGAAACCAGGTGATCTACCCATGTCCAGGGTGAAGTTCAGGTAACACTGAATGGAGGCCCGAACCCACGCACGTTGAAAAGTGCGGGGATGAGGTGTGGGTAGGGGTGAAATGCCAATCGAACCTGGAGATAGCTGGTTCTCTCCGAAATAGCTTTAGGGCTAGCCTCAAGGTAAGAGTCTCGGAGGTAGAGCACTGATTGGACTAGGGGCCCCTACCGGGTTACCGAATTCAGTCAAACTCCGAATGCCGATGACTTATCCTTGGGAGTCAGACTGCGAGTGATAAGATCCGTAGTCGAAAGGGAAACAGCCCAGACCGCCAGCTAAGGTCCCAAAGTATACGTTAAGTGGAAAAGGATGTGGAGTTGCTTAGACAACCAGGATGTTGGCTTAGAAGCAGCCACCATTTAAAGAGTGCGTAATAGCTCACTGGTCGAGTGACTCTGCGCCGAAAATGTACCGGGGCTAAACGTATCACCGAAGCTGCGGACTGTTCTTACGAACAGTGGTAGGAGAGCGTTCTAAGGGCTGTGAAGCCAGACCGGAAGGACTGGTGGAGCGCTTAGAAGTGAGAATGCCGGTATGAGTAGCGAAAGACGGGTGAGAATCCCGTCCACCGAATGCCTAAGGTTTCCTGAGGAAGGCTCGTCCGCTCAGGGTTAGTCGGGACCTAAGCCGAGGCCGAAAGGCGTAGGCGATGGACAACAGGTTGATATTCCTGTACCACCTCCTCACCATTTGAGCAATGGGGGGACGCAGGAGGATAGGGTAAGCGCGGTATTGGATATCCGCGTCCAAGCAGTTAGGCTGGGAAATAGGCAAATCCGTTTCCCGTAAAGGCTGAGCTGTGATGGCGAGCGAAATTTAGTAGCGAAGTTCCTGATTCCACACTGCCAAGAAAAGCCTCTAGCGAGGTGAGAGGTGCCCGTACCGCAAACCGACACAGGTAGGCGAGGAGAGAATCCTAAGGTGATCGAGAGAACTCTCGTTAAGGAACTCGGCAAAATGACCCCGTAACTTCGGGAGAAGGGGTGCTTCTTAGGGTGTTAAAGCCCCGAGAAGCCGCAGTGAATAGGCCCAGGCGACTGTTTAGCAAAAACACAGGTCTCTGCGAAGCCGTAAGGCGAAGTATAGGGGCTGACGCCTGCCCGGTGCTGGAAGGTTAAGAGGAGCGCTTAGCGTAAGCGAAGGTGCGAATTGAAGCCCCAGTAAACGGCGGCCGTAACTATAACGGTCCTAAGGTAGCGAAATTCCTTGTCGGGTAAGTTCCGACCCGCACGAAAGGCGCAACGATCTGGGCACTGTCTCAACGAGAGACTCGGTGAAATTATAGTACCTGTGAAGATGCAGGTTACCCGCGACAGGACGGAAAGACCCCGTGGAGCTTTACTGCAGCCTGATATTGAATGTTGGTACAGCTTGTACAGGATAGGTAGGAGCCTTGGAAACCGGAGCGCTAGCTTCGGTGGAGGCATCGGTGGGATACTACCCTGGCTGTATTGACCTTCTAACCCGCTGCCCTTATCGGGCAGGGAGACAGTGTCAGGTGGGCAGTTTGACTGGGGCGGTCGCCTCCTAAAATGTAACGGAGGCGCCCAAAGGTTCCCTCAGAATGGTTGGAAATCATTCGCAGAGTGTAAAGGCACAAGGGAGCTTGACTGCGAGACCTACAAGTCGAGCAGGGACGAAAGTCGGGCTTAGTGATCCGGTGGTTCCGCATGGAAGGGCCATCGCTCAACGGATAAAAGCTACCCCGGGGATAACAGGCTTATCTCCCCCAAGAGTCCACATCGACGGGGAGGTTTGGCACCTCGATGTCGGCTCATCGCATCCTGGGGCTGTAGTCGGTCCCAAGGGTTGGGCTGTTCGCCCATTAAAGCGGTACGCGAGCTGGGTTCAGAACGTCGTGAGACAGTTCGGTCCCTATCCGTCGCGGGCGCAGGAAATTTGAGAGGAGCTGTCCTTAGTACGAGAGGACCGGGATGGACGCACCGCTGGTGTACCAGTTGTTCTGCCAAGGGCATCGCTGGGTAGCTATGTGCGGACGGGATAAGTGCTGAAAGCATCTAAGCATGAAGCCCCCCTCAAGATGAGATTTCCCATTCCGCAAGGAAGTAAGATCCCTGAAAGATGATCAGGTTGATAGGTCTGAGGTGGAAGCGTGGTGACACGTGGAGCTGACAGATACTAATAGATCGAGGACTTAACCTATATTCTAATGTGAAGCATGAACATTGTTATCTAGTTTTGAGAGAACATTCTCTCCATCAGGTTTGGTGGCGATAGCGAAGAGGTCACACCCGTTCCCATACCGAACACGGAAGTTAAGCTCTTCAGCGCCGATGGTAGTTGGGGGTTTCCCCCTGTGAGAGTAGGACGCCGCCAAGCTTTTTGTTTATATCCTTCCAATGGAAGAAGTTACTTTATCATTCCGCAGTAGCTCAGTGGTAGAGCTATCGGCTGTTAACCGATCGGTCGTAGGTTCGAGTCCTACCTGCGGAGCCATGCTTCCATAGCTCAGTAGGTAGAGCACTTCCATGGTAAGGAAGAGGTCAGCGGTTCGAGCCCGCTTGGAAGCTTACCTCTATATGTTGATATGACAAGGTTTCTCGATGATGAGAAGGCTTTTTTTGTTTGTTTACATATATATTAAATTGCTCGATGATCAATAGACTGATGACTTTAAGAAAGCGAATAAAACGGCTTGCACAGCATTGTTGCATCGCTTTTTTACTTATCTCCTTCTTATTGTTCTTGATTCTTCAGTCTCTTTCTTTTATTCTTACTAAAGTGCTATCCTCTATATCAAAAGACTCTGTACGTTCCTCTTTTCCCCCGAAAGTGAAGTATCGTTTGTTTTTCCTTTCTTCATCTCCAGGTATAGTTGATCTTCTTTTTCCATGTACGGAATGTATATAAAAAGGAGTAGATGGTTTGAAAGATTTATTTGTAAAGCAAGAATGGTTTGGACATGTACGTCAGGACGTTCTTGCGGGTATATTAGTCGCACTGGCTTTAATTCCTGAAGCCATTGCGTTTTCGATTATTGCGGGCGTTGATCCGAAAGTCGGGTTGTATGCATCGTTTTGTATTGCGATTGTGATTTCGTTTGTTGGTGGACGCCCAGGCATGATTTCGGCTGCAACAGGGGCTATGGCTCTCGTCATGGTTCACTTGGTTGCTGATCATGGGTTGCAATATTTGTTTGCAGCTACGATTTTGACGGGTTTGATTCAAATTGTGTTCGGATTGTGCCGAGTATCTCGTTTGATGAAATTTATTCCGAGGTCCGTCATGGTTGGCTTTGTCAATGCGTTGGCTATTATGATCTTCATGGCTCAGCTTCCACATTTCGTTGGGGAATCATTAGCCATGTATATGATGACAGGTGGTGCCCTGCTGATCATTTATTTATTGCCTATGGTGATAAAGGTGATACCTTCCCCACTCATTGCCATTATTGTAATGACGATATTGGCTGTATTTGGACATATTGATGTTAGAACAGTTGGAGATATGGGAGAGCTTCCTAGTTCTTTGCCTGTTTTTCTGATTCCTCAAGTTCCGTTTAGCTGGGAAACACTTGCTATCATTTTTCCTTATTCTTTAGCACTTGCGATGGTTGGTTTACTTGAGTCTCTTTTAACCGCACAGATTGTCGATGATATGACAGAGACGTCTAGTAATAAGAACAAGGAAGCGAGAGGTCAAGGGATTGCCAATGTGGTTGCGGGATTCTTTGGCGGTATGGCTGGTTGTGCGATGATTGGCCAATCTGTGATTAATACGAAGGCAGGAGGACGAGGCCGGCTTTCTACCTTTGTAGCGGGTGCTTTTTTAATGGTGCTGATTTTTGTACTAGGTGATGTCGTGGTTCAAATTCCGATGGCTGCTCTTGTGGCTGTGATGTTCATGGTTTCCATTGGCACATTTGATTGGAGTTCCTTTCAGCAGCTAAAAAAGAATCCGAAAACAGATTCTATTGTGATGGTTGTCACGGTCGTGACGGTGGTGTTGACTCATGATTTATCAAAAGGCGTTTTTGCAGGTGTACTGCTTAGTGCGGTATTCTTTGTCGCAAAGATATCGAAGCTTCATATTACGTCTAAAGAAAGCCAGGCAGGTACTTGGGAATATCGAGTTAAAGGACAAATTTTCTTTGCTTCTGTCACTGACTTGATCCAAGCTTTCCATCAGGGGAAAGAACTCCAATCTGTTGTGATTGATTTGTCTGAAGCACGTATATGGGATGAATCAGGTGTATCAGCGATAGAACGTATAAAGGAAAGGTATCAAGCAAATGGCGTCCAGGTGGACGTAGTTGGAATGGATACATCAAGTCAAAAGCTTATGAAACAGGTGAGTGGTTCTTAAAAAGGCCTTTCTGTCTGTTACAATAGAAAAGGTAAGAAAGTGAAGGGATGGAGGTGGCCGGCATGCTTGTGCGTTTGAATCAAGTACTCGGCCGGATGATGCCGCTCATTACACCTTTTAGTGTGTTACTCGGTGTTTTATTGGCGGCCTATTTAAAGGATTTTACGTTTTTGGTGCCATGGGTTTTTGCTGTTATGACCTTTGCAGGGAGTTTGTCTTCTACTTTTTCGGCTTTAAAGCATACAGTGATGCACCCATTGCCTTTGATTTTATCGTTTATGATTTTGCACGTGTTGATGCCTCTTTATGCTTGGTCAGCGGGACATCTCATATTTGCGGGTGATGCTATGACGATCACCGGTTTGACACTTGCAATGGTGATTCCCACAGGAGTTTCTAGTTTAATATGGGCGGCAATGTATAAGGGGAATGTTGGGTTAACGTTATCCATTATTTTAATTGATACATTGCTTTCGCCATTGATAGTGCCAGCCAGTTTGTCACTTTTGGCCGGTACACAGGTTCATATGGACATGGTGGCGATCATGAAAGGGCTGTTTGGGATGGTGGTGCTTCCATCTATTTTAGGGATGCTCGTTCGTCACTATGCAAAGCCTGCTGTGACGAAAATGATCAGTCAGACACTGTCACCTTTTTCAAAAATAGGCTTGTTTGTAGTGGTGTCGATTAACAGTTCTGTTGTTGCACCATACTTGCGTGAACTGGATGCCGTATTTTTTAGCAAGGCAGCGACTGTGTTTCTCATTGCGATGAGCGGATATGCGTTTGCATGGTTGATTGGAAAGACGATGAAATGTACTCAAGGAGAGATTGTGGCCATCGTGTATACGGGCGGTATGAGAAACATTAGTGCGGGGGCTGTGCTTGCCATTAGCTTTTTCCCGCCTGCTGTCGCTGTTCCTGTGGTGATTGGCATGCTGTTTCAGCAAGTGCTTGCTGCCTTGTTTGGTTTCTTACTCAATCGTTTTGAGCTGAAAGCACCTGCTGTGACCAAATCTTTCTCATGAAAAAACCTCCATCCTTTGATAGATGGAGGTTTTTTCTGTGATCTTAATAGATGAGATATTTTTTTCGTTTCTTTTCGAATGTTTTGAGTTCGTGATGATATCGTTTCATCATATGTTTGACGGAAGTTCCTTTATTGATTTCTTCTTTCATCCAGCCATTCCCGATGAGTTTGTCAAAGCTGCCTGTTTGAAGGAACTCAAAGTCATTAGGGTATAAATCATGTATTGCTTTGATGATGGATAACCCCGTTTTCACCGCTTCGAAGGATGAGCGGTCTGTGACATATAACTGCACACCATGAGATAGTGTACCGGCATGTTTAGAAAATGTGGGGGTGAATGACACAGGTCTAAATTGAACGCCTTTTAGTTTTAGCTGATTTAAATGATCTGCCAGCTCGCTGCTATTGATATATGGTGCACCAATGAGCTCGAATGGTTTTGTCGTTCCTCTGCCTTCAGAGACATTTGTGCCTTCAATTAATCCTGTGGCAGGATATACAAAGGTACTATCCACTGTTGGCATGTTAGGAGAAGGAAGGACGAACGGCAGCTTTGTATCATCGAATGTCATGGACCGCTTCCAATTTTTCATTTTGATGACTGTTACATCAGCATTGATATGAAACTCTTTGTTAAACAGTTTTGCAAGCTCACCAGTAGTCATTCCATGTCTTAATGGGATGGGATAGAGCCCTACAAATGAGGCGTGTTCAGGCTCTAAAACAGGTCCTTCTACTTTTAGTCCGCCAATGGGATTTGGGCGGTCTAGGACAACAAAGGGAATGTTGTTTTCTTTAGCGGCTTCCATCGCATAGGCCATCGTGTAAATATAGGTGTAATAACGAGTACCAACGTCTTGAATATCAAACAGCAGGACATCTACATTTTTCAGCATTTCAGGAGTTGGTTTTCTTGTTTTTCCATAAAGAGAGTAAACAGGAAGCCCTGTTTTTTCATCGGTATAGGATTCGACGCCTTCTCCTGCTTGTGCATCGCCGCGTACGCCGTGTTCAGGTCCATATAAAGCAGTGAGCTTGATATTTGGATGTTCAAATAGGAGATCGACACTGCTTTTCATATTTGCATCGATGCCAGTCGGGTTTGTAATGAGACCAACTCTTTTCCCTTTTAGCCATGAAAGATTGCTTGAGAGTAGTGTTTCGATCCCTGTTTTGACTGATGCTTTTTTCCCTTTTGTGACTGTTCGTTCTTCTGCGGGAGAGGCAGCGGTCAATGTGCTCATCATGAGAAAGCTTGCGAGTATGAAACTGACTGTTTTCTTCAAGAGAATCCCTCCTATTTGATCTGTTTCCCTTTCAAGTTGAGGCCATAGCCGAATGGGTAAAGGGTTTGATTTGGATGAGTGACAGATGGGATATCAACTGGCAGTTTCCCTTTAGGTGATGCAGCTCCAAATATCACTTCTAGTCCAGCAGGAATATTTGGCTGATTGAATTGTCCGTTTGAGTAGCCTTTAAAACCGTACACAGCTAGTAAGGCATCGGCTTCTTCAAAATTTGCCGCATCATAAGGATTTCTAAGACTCATGATGACCATTTTTTTGTTTTGTGCTGCTGCTTCTTTCATGACAGCACGAGGAAAGGCGGTTGCCCATTTTTTCGGATCCTGGACATTGTCATCAATTACGCCATCATTCACTGCTGGATCATTTTGGACAACGTAAGAGCCAGTGATGACATAGTCAGCTTCTTGAATCAGTTTGGCCGAGTCTTTGGTGAACGTTTTATCCGCAAAAGCATATGACTGGATGCGTACAGGCTTAATCTTTTTTTGTTTCATGAGAGATTCGACTGTGACAGACATTGCTTTTGTCTGATCTTCGTAAGGTGCCATGACCACGATTTTGTCATTCTTTTTAGGCTTGAAAGGTAAGGTTTTTTTGTTGTTTTTAAGCAGGGTGATCCCTTCACGTGCCATTTTTTGTTCTGCTTTAAGGTGCGACTTTTTCCCAACGACTTTAGTGGCTTTTTTGATTTTTTTCTCAAGATTGATTGGTTTTTTGGAGGAAATAATGCCGCGTTTGATTTTCAATTGAAGAATTTTTTCGACAGATTCGTTGATCTGCGACATCGGAATCTCTTTCTTTAAAATCGCTTGTTTGACAGCATTGAATACATTCTCTAGGTTTTTCTCTGTTTTTAATGAGGTGACTGGTGCTGGCATGAGAGCGATGTCGACGCCTGCTTTAATGGCCATCACGACGGCTTCTTCCTGTCCGAAATTATCTGCAATCGCTTTCATATTTAGAGCGTCTGTCACAACAACACCTTGAAAGCCCATCTCTTCTTTTAATAAGTGTGTGATGACTTTTTTTGATAAGGTTGCTGGAACCATGATGTCCTCGCCATCTTTTTTGCTTCGATACGTTGTGTCATCAATGGCAGGAAATTGCACATGAGCGGTCATGACCATATCTGCACCAGCATTGATCGCTTGTTGGAACGGATACAGCTCAACCTTTTTTAAACGATCTAGGTCATGCTCTACGAGCGGCAAGCCGTAGTGACTATCAACGGCTGTATCACCATGTCCCGGGAAATGTTTTAGTGTGGAAATGGTCTTTTCCTTTTGAAGTCCTTTCATGGTTTGAAGGCCAAGTCTAGAGACAAGAGCAGGATCAGAGCTAAAGGAACGGACACCAATGACAGGGTTGTTTGGGTTATTATTCACATCAAGCACAGGAGAGAAGTTTGTATTGATGCCTAAGGCGTTTAATTCTTTTCCGATGATTTTTCCTGTGTCATATGCATTTTTTTTGCTTCTAGAGGCACCAATCGACATATTTCCTGGGAAATGTGTTCCCTTTTGTAACCTTGTGACGATTCCGCCTTCTTGATCAATGGAAATGAGTAAAGGAATGTTTGGTGATGCTTTTTGAAATTCATGGGTTAGTTTCACGGTTTGTTTTGTATCAACGACATTCTCGGCAAATAAGATGACACCGCCTAGATGATATTTTTCTACAAGATGAGATACTTCGTTATTCATCTTTGTGAAGCCTGTAGGTGCGGATTCATCTTTTGTTTGCCAGTTGCGAAAGTCCGGCATGAGCATTTGACCTATCTTTTCATCCAGTGACATGTCTTGAACCATTTGTTTAGCGGTTGGCAGAGAGGCAGAGCTAACCTTTTCCGTTGGAATGGAAGAGGTTAGCAGGGCTAAAACCAGTGCAGCGGGGAAGAGAGCTTTCAACATCGAATTCCTCCTTTTACTGAAAAGATTCGTAGATTGCGGTCATGATGCTTCCATAAGTACCAGTTGGG
Source organism: Bacillus sp. FSL K6-0994 (assembly GCF_038630815.1). Lineage (NCBI taxonomy): Bacteria > Bacillati > Bacillota > Bacilli > Caryophanales > Bacillaceae > Bacillus > Bacillus sp. FSL K6-0994. The sequence continues at coordinate 177,472 of NZ_CP152043.1, forward strand.
AACAGGTCACCTTCAAATTGATTAGGATTTGTTTCTGGTGAAACAACGGGTGAATGTTTCTTATTCGTCAGCAACACGACACCTAAATTGTGTTTAGGATCAATCAACGTCATGGTGCCGGTCCAGCCAGTATGCCCATAGGCTTCGTTACTTGCATATTTTCCAAACATCCATTCCATGTCAGTATGACCGTTTTTTCGCCAGCCTAGCCCGTAAGTTGGGTTCGTATCAGATGAGGCTGTAAAGAGATCGATAGAAGCCTGATCAAAGATGGTTGTTTTTCCATAGCCTCCTTTATTAAGCATCAGCTGAAGCAGCACGGCCATATCTGAGGTATTCGAGAAAAGTCCAGCGTGGCCGGAGATACCTGCCATTGAGTAATATGCTTTCTCGTCGTGTACTTCACCTAGCAGGGTGTACCGTCGGATGTTTTCAAAATCGATGACACCGTCTCGTGAATTGCCTAAACGTTCAGTTGCTGCAAAATGCTTCGGCTTGAACCCTTTTTGCAGTGGATTGAACATTGTATGTTTGAGACCTAGCGGCCGATAAATCGTTGACTCGACATATTGATCAAGAGGCATGCCTGTTTTCTTTTCGATGATCATGCCTAGCAGCATGTAATCAATGTCACTATAAATGTGCTGAGTACCTGGCTTGTATTGCAGCGGTACCTTTGGCAGCCATTTCATCGTTGTTTTTCTGTCTTGAGAATAAAAAGAGCCAGCTGATTCTTTGCTATAAAATAAAACACTGGAAGGGAGACCCGCAGAATGGGTGAGAAGATCTTTTACCCTGAGCTGGTCTTTACCGGTTACTTTTGCATCAGGTTCATCCTGAAAATCTGGAAGGATGGTCTGTATTTTTTCGTTGACATCAAGTTTTTTCTCGTAGACAAGCTTTTGCAGGGCATAGTTGGTCGCATACATTTTTGTATTGGATGCCAGATCGAATAGTGTATCCTTTTTCATTTTTTTATACGATTTGAGCTCTGTTGTGCCATCATATTTTTGCCGATAGCCATAGGCTTTTTGATGGACGATCTTTCCGTCCTTGATAATGATGAGAGCGGCTCCTGGAAATCCTGCTTTGATGTCATTTTGAATCATTTGATCAACCTTCCTCAGCTGCCTGGAAGAAAAACCTACTTGTTCCGGTCGTTTTGCTTTTTTTAAAACGGGATATTCTTCAGGTGCTGTTTTAGACAAAGACGATACAGGATGGGAGCTAGTTGCAAATGTTTGTACTGGTAACCCAAGGAGCATGAGCAGACATGTGATCAAAAGAAAACATTTCTTCAAGGTCTAAACCTCCTTATTGATTGTGATCCTCGAATTCAACAGCCATATCATCATGAAATCCAAATAAGTATGTGAAGAAAAATCCAGCAACATATGCGATAAATAGTCCAATTAAGTAAAGAAGCATTTGATGTGTGTGAACAATAAAGGTTAATGGAAGACCGGATACCCCGATGGCTTTCGTCGCAATTTGGAAGTAGGCTTGAAATGCGCCGCCGATTCCTGCACCAAGACAAGCGGTGAGAAATGGTCGTCCCAGCGGGAGTGTGACACCGAAAATGAGTGGTTCGCCAATGCCCAGCATCCCTGAAGGAAGTCCGCCAGCGATGGCTCTTTTGAGCTTTTTCTTTTTTGTTTTCATATAAATGGCGAATGCAGCGCCGACCTGTCCTGCACCGCCCATAGCGAGAATTGGCAGAAGCGGGTCATCTCCAATTGAATTGATGAGTTCCATATGAATCGGTGTCAGCCCTTGGTGAAGTCCTGTTACAACAAGTGGGAGGAAGGTAGCACCAAGAACAAATCCTGCGAAAATTCCGCCCATATTCAATAGATAAGTCAGTCCTGAGGTGATGGCATCAGATATAAATCCGCCGACTGGCATGAAGACAACGTACGTGAAAATGCCTGTAATGAGCAGTGTGATGGTTGGTGTGACGATGATATCAAGTGATTGCGGGACGAAGCGTCTAATTCGGGTTTCCACAAGTGCCATAAAGATGGCGGCTAGAAGAACACCGATGAGTCCGCCTCTGCCTGGTAGAATATTTGTGCCAAATAACATAATGTCTGCGGAGGCTGGGTTAATAATGAGGATACCAGCTAATGCACCTAATGCAGGAGAGCCTCCAAATTCCTTTGCGGCATTTGTTCCGACTAATATCCCGAGATAAGCGAAAAGTCCAGAACCGATAACCGTTAAAATAATCGCAGCTTGAGATTTTTCGTCAAGCCAGCCTGCTTGCACGATTGCTTTTGTTATCCCGGTAATCAGACCAGAGGCAACAAGTGCCGGAATAATTGGAATAAAAATGCTGGCAATCCGCCTTAAGAACAGCTTGAACGGTGTGCGGTTCTTTTGTGAAATGGCTTGCTTGTTTTTTTGTGCTTCGTTGTTTAAATCATAAGAGCCAGAGGCATTTAGCAGCTGTTCAAACGCACTTGATACTTGGTTGACAACGCCAGTGCCTAAAATGATTTGAAGCGTTTCTGCTTCGACGACGCCAATGACGCCATCGAGTTCTTTGATTGCTGTGACGTGAACTTTTCCATTGTCGATCGGTGTAATTCGGAGCCTTGTCATACAATGTGTATGGGAAGAGATATTTTCAGAACCACCACAGAGTGAAAGAATGTCTTTCGCCAACTGCTGATATTTCTTTTGATGACTCATGTTGAATCCCCCTTTGATTTTCGTTTCATGGAGCGGATGGCATGCCTTGTCTTGTCAATATATTGCGCTGTCTCTTCATATTGACGAGAAGCTAAACTGAGGAACAAGACATCAATTAAGTAGAGCTGTGCCATTCTAGAGGAAGTGGCAGCACTGCGAAAAGGTGCTTCATTGGAACCGGACGTCGATAGGTGAACATCACATAAAGCAGAAACGCTTGTATGACCTGGATGTGTTAAAGCAATGGTTTTCACTTGGTTGTCTTTTGCAAGCTGAAGGGCTTGAATGATGTCTAACGTTTCTCCTGAAAAGGAGATCCCAAACACAATGTCATTCTCTCCCGCATTTGCAATGACCGTAGATGCAATGTGCATGTCAGTGAAGGCTGTCGCTGCATAGTTAATTCTGAGAAATTTCTGCTGGGCATCAGCTGCGACGATGCCAGATGCACCAACACCGATAAAATGAATTTGGTTTGCATGCAGCAGTAATTGAACAGCCTTTTCTAAAGCATCTGCATTTAAAATAGAAGCGGTGTCCTTAATCGATTGAATCGAGTTTCCTGCTGTTTTTTGAATAATGGATTGAAGCGGTTCATCTTGTTCGATATCTCTGTAGCCTTGTTTATCGTCATGCATCAAATCTCCAGCGATCCGCATTTTTAAATCGTGATAGCCATCCAGCCCGAGAGATTTACAAAGACGGATGACTGCAGAGCTGCTTGCGCCGGCTGCCTGACTGATTTCGTGTACTGTGCTTTTAATGACTTTGTCAGGATGGGCAAGGATATAGTCTGCAATGATTTTTTCAGATTGGGGAAGCTTTGATTTGATTGTGTGTAGTAGGGTAAGTCCACCTGCTGACATGAGCTCTGCCTCCTTTAGGATTGATAACGTGAGATCGCTTTGTCGATGTGGCCATTCGTTTTGTTGAGTAAATCTTTGGCTGTTTTCTTGTCTGTGTTTGTTTGGAGCATGACGATGGCCGTTTTGACTTCTAAGTCAGCTGCTTCAAGAGTCTTCACGGCTTGTTCGTAGGAAGCGTTTGTCACATGTTGAATGATGGTGATGGCGCGTTCTTTTAATTTATGATTGCTGACTTTTACATCAACCATCAGGTTTTCATATACTTTGCCTAGTCTGATCATGACTGAGGTGGAAAGCATATTTAAAATCATTTTATGAGCGGATGCTGCTTTCATTCTTGTTGACCCAGTGATGGCTTCTGGTCCTACAATAACCTCAATGGCGCAATCTGCAAGCTCGCTAATTTCTGCTTGTTCATTGCAGCTGAGTGCTACTGTTTTAGCTCCAATTGACTTTGCATAGTTTAAAGCGCCGATGATATAAGGTGTCCTGCCGCTTGCGGCAATACCGACGACTGTATCTTTTGATGTCAGGTGGATGTGTACTAAATCCTGTTTGCCGGCTTCTTCACTGTCTTCCACATCTTCGGCAGCTTGAGAAAAAGCTGAGTCTCCGCCTGCCATGATGCCAACAATGACATCAGGTGAGACGCTATAGGTTGGGGGACATTCGACAGCATCCATTACGCCAATTCTGCCGCTTGTTCCGGCGCCTAAATAAATGAGTCTGCCTCCATTTGAGATGGATTCATAAGCAAAGTCACTTGCTGTTTTGACATGTGGAAGTACAAGGTTGACTGCTTGAGCGACCTTCATATCTTCTTCATTGATCATCTGGAGTATTTCAAGCGGATCTGCTTGAGAAATTTCCATTGTGTTGGGGTTTCTTGATTCTGTTGTCAAAGAACGCAGTTGAGATGGCTGCATGTGACATACCTCCTTATTTCTTCATTTTCAGTATATTGAGTATGATATGAAATTTCAATATTATATTTGAATATTGAAATTATATTTCAGTCAAATTGTTGAACGAATAGGGAGTAAATAGTTAGAAAATAAAAAAAATAAAAATCCCCTTTACAAAAGGGGGACAACCTGTATATAATAACTTTTGTCAGCTTCACGGAAACAACAAACTTGACAAACTGGCCCGTTGGTCAAGCGGTTAAGACACCGCCCTTTCACGGCGGTAACACGGGTTCGAATCCCGTACGGGTCACCATGATGTGGAGGATTAGCTCAGCTGGGAGAGCATCTGCCTTACAAGCAGAGGGTCGGCGGTTCGAGCCCGTCATCCTCCACCATATGCCGGTGTAGCTCAACTGGTAGAGCAACTGACTTGTAATCAGTAGGTTGGGGGTTCAAGTCCTCTTGCCGGCACTGTTTTTTCTTTATCAATTCCATATGTGGAGGGGTAGCGAAGTGGCTAAACGCGGCGGACTGTAAATCCGCTCCCTCCGGGTTCGGCGGTTCGAATCCGTCCCCCTCCACCATTTTTGGGCTATAGCCAAGCGGTAAGGCAACGGACTTTGACTCCGTCATGCGTTGGTTCGAATCCAGCTAGCCCAGTTAAGACACCTTTTTGAAAAAGGTGTCTTTTTTTATGTTGGCAGAGGGACTGTATAACTATTCAAAATGTTGTCGAGTTGAGTCAGAAGGCATCAAGAAAGTAAAATATAAGCATGAACGGAAAGGGGATGTACATATGGGAGAGCAAAAGAAGGTCACGATTATTGGAGTTCCAATGGACTTGGGTCAAACGAGAAGGGGCGTCGATATGGGCCCGAGTGCGATTCGTTGTGCAGGCGTAAAAGAAAAATTGGAAACGCTCTCATTTGATGTGGAGGATCTTGGAGATATTCCAGTTGAACAAAGAGATGATGAGAAAGGTTTATATACAAGTGAAAAGCTGAAAAATTTGACGGAGAATGCTGGTGCAAATCAGCTGCTTGCTGAGAAGGTTGACAGTATTGTGCAATCTGGTTCGTTTCCGCTCATTTTAGGCGGTGATCACAGCATTGCGATTGGCACACTTGCTGGGGTAGCCAAGCATTATGAAAACTTAGGTGTCATTTGGTATGATGCACACGGGGATTTGAATACGGAGGAAACCTCTCCTTCTGGAAATATTCATGGCATGCCGCTTGCTGTCAGTCTCGGTTTTGGGCATGCAGATTTAACGAACATTGGCGGTTATTCGCCTAAATTGAAGCCTGAAAATGTCGTTATAATTGGTGCTCGATCCTTAGATGAAGGAGAGCGGGCATTGATCCGAGAGAAAGGCATTAAAGTGTATACGATGCATGAAATTGATCGTTTAGGGATGACAAGGGTGATGGAGGAAGCGATTGCGTATCTAAAGGAGAGAACCGATGGTGTCCATCTGTCGCTTGATTTAGATGGATTAGATCCAGCGGAATGCCCTGGTGTAGGTACTCCGGTAGCAGGCGGCATTAGTTACCGGGAAAGTCATCTCGCAATGGAGCTTTTAGAGGAGGCGGGTATTTTAACGTCTGCTGAATTTGTTGAAGTAAATCCGGTTTTAGATGAGAAAAACAAAACCGCTGAAGCGGCAGTTGCGTTAATTGGTTCATTAATGGGTGAAAAGCTATTGTAGAGCGGGACTTGTTCCCGTTCTTTTTTGTTTTGGGAAAATTTAAGGATATGTTAAGGTTTTTACCGGTTGATAAGCGTAACACACTGTCAAAAATTTGTTACACTATTTTTTAGAGGAGAATGAAACCTTTTGGAAAGAGGTTCGTATACATAAAGACCGGTGAAGGCAGAGGTTGAATATACTATGGACACAATGATTAAAAAGAGAATTAAGCAAGTGAAAAAAGGCGACCAGAACGCATTTGCAGACATCGTAGACCTGTATAAAGACAAAATTTATCAGCTGTGCTACCGTATGCTTGGGAATGCACACGAAGCGGAGGATATTGCGCAGGAGGCGTTTATTCGAGCCTATGTGAATATCGAAAGCTTTGATGTGAATCGTAAGTTTTCCACGTGGCTGTACCGCATTGCAACCAACCTGACCATCGATCGTATTCGCAAAAAAAAGCCGGATTATTATTTAGATGCAGAGGTGGCAGGAACAGAAGGATTAAATATGTATTCTCAAATTGCTGCTGATGGCATTTTGCCAGAGGATGAGGTGGTATCTCTTGAATTATCGAGTACCATTCAGCAAAAAATTCTAAGGTTACCCGACAAATATCGTTCGGTCATCGTATTAAAGTATATTGATGAACTCTCGTTAAAAGAAATAAGTGAGATTCTCAATATACCAGTTGGTACGGTGAAAACGAGAATACACAGGGGTAGAGAGGCTCTCCGGAAACAGTTGAGAGACCTTTGAGTGAGGTGATTTTGATGAGCTGTCAGGATAAAATCGTCCAGCTTATGCATCAGTATTTAGACGGGGACATTGAGCCCCAAGACGAAAAAGAATTAAAAAGCCATCTGCAATCGTGTGAGGAATGCCGTACTCATTTTCAACAAATTGAGAAATCCATCGCGCTAGTGCAGAGTACATCTCATATAGAAGCACCATCTGATTTCACTGCAAAGGTGATGGCAGGTCTTCCAAAGGAGAAAAAGCGTGTGTCGGTTCAAAGATGGATCAAAGCTCACCCGCTGATGGTAGCCGCTGCCCTCTTTCTCATTTTGATGGGAGGCAGTCTGTTTACAAGCTGGAATACCGATCATAATTTCAGTGTGTCAAAGCAGCCGAATCTCGTCGTTGAAAATGATACAGTGACCGTACCTAAAGGGGAAACCGTAAAAGGTGACATCACTGTCAAAAATGGCAAGCTGATTGTAGAAGGCAAGGTTGATGGAAATGTCACCGTCGTCAATGGGGAACAGCTGACTGCTTCTGCCGGACAAGTCACTGGTCAAATTAATGAAATTAATGAAGTGTTTGATTGGATCTGGTACAAAATGAAATCAACAGCACAAAACGTGATGCGGGTCATTGGTCCAGAGGAGCAAAAGTAACTCAAGCGGTTTAAGAGCAGTCTCTAAGGGGGGCTGCTCTTTTTCTATACATTGCTGAGATTCAAGCATACTAGCAACTTAGCCAGATATGGCAACTATTTTCCTTGCTGAAACAAAATGTGGTATAATAGCCACGCTATGTATTGATACATAGGCTCTTTTTTTATTAAAAAATGCATCAAACGAAGAATAACTGAAAATTCTGGAGGACGAGGAAATGGCTTTAGGGGATATTCCTTTTTTGCAGTACCTCGGTAATGCTGTTGATATTCTCGTTGTTTGGTATGTGATATATAAATTAATGATGGTCATCCGCGGAACAAAAGCGGTTCAGCTTTTAAAGGGAATTGTGGTCATTGTTCTCGTCAGGATGGGAAGTGCGTATCTCGGTCTTAACACACTTCAATGGCTGATGGATCAAGCGATTACGTGGGGATTCCTTGCGATCATTATTATTTTTCAGCCAGAGCTAAGGAGAGCGCTTGAGCAGCTTGGGCGCGGCCGTTTCTTCTCAAGAAGCGGGACACCTGTAGAGGAACAGCAGCAGAAAACGATCGAGGCAATTACAAAAGCAATTAACTATATGGCGAAACGCAGAATCGGCGCACTGCTGACAATTGAGCGCGATACCGGAATGAATGATTACATAGAGACAGGAATTCCTTTGAATGCAAAGGTGAGTTCAGAGCTGCTCATTAATATTTTCATTCCGAATACACCGCTTCATGACGGTGCTGTCATTATGAAGCGGGATGAGATTGCAGCTGCAGCTTGCTATTTACCGCTGTCAGAAAGCCCTTTTATCTCTAAGGAGCTGGGGACGCGTCATAGGGCGGCAGTCGGAATTAGTGAAGTGACAGACAGCTTAACTGTCATCGTTTCTGAGGAAACTGGCGGTATTTCTGTCGCAAGGAATGGTGATCTCCACCGAGAATTGACAGAAGAAGCGCTTGAAGAAATGCTGATTGCTGAATTTAGTAAGAACAGCAAAGATGCTTCCTCGACCAAATGGTATTGGAGGGGCAAGAAAAATGGATAAGATTTTGAATAATCGCTGGGCCGTTAAGCTTCTTGCATTGGTCTTCGCTTTATTGCTGTATGGTGCAGTCAATTCAGCGCAAGCGCCCACGCCGAAAAAAATCGGTGAATCCTTTTTCCCAACATCGACGACAGATGAAGCAACTTTAACCGACATTCCTGTTAAAGCGTATTATGATGACGAGAAGTACGTCGTCACTGGTGTGCCGCAGACAGTCAATGTCACGATTAAAGGATCAACTAGTGCTGTGAAAACAGCAAGACAAACAAAGAATTTTGAAATTTACGCAGACATGCAGAACTTATCGACAGGTACACATAAAGTGGAGCTGAAGGCAAGAGATGTATCGAAGGGACTCACACTATCGATTAATCCATCTGTGACGACTGTGACGATACAAGAAAAAACGACAGCCGAATTTCCTGTTGAAACCGAGTTTTATAATCAAAATAAAATCAAAGACGGCTATTCACCTGAACAGCCCATTGTGAATCCGAAAAAGGTCACAGTTACTGGATCAAAGGACGTCATCGACAAAATTTCTGTCATTAAAGCTTTTGTGAACTTAGAAGATGTCGATCAGCAAATTGAAAAAGAAGCGAAGCTCACTGTGTATGATAGCAGCGGGAATGAGCTGCCAGTTGAAGTAAGTCCGTCCGTGGTGGATATTACGGTCCCAATCTCTAGTCCAAGCAAAAAGGTCCCTTTTAAAATTGAGCGGACGGGCAGCTTGCCAGAAGGGATCAGCATCTCAAGCATTGAGACAAGCCCGAGTGAGGTCACAGTGTACGGCTCTCAAAAGGTGCTAGATGCACTTGATTTTATTGATGGCGTCAAGCTGGACTTAAGCAAGATCAAAGATGATACGGAGATTGATGCCGAAATTCCCCTGCCAGATGGTGTGAAAAAGGTATCACCCGAAACCGTTAAGATCAAAGTGAAGGTTGCAACAGCTGAAGAAAAAAAGATCGATAATGTACCGATTTCTGTCGTGGGTTTGAGCAAGGATCTCACTTCTGATTTTGTGAGCCCCTCTTCTGGACGGCTCACGTTAACAGCAAAGGGATCAAAGAGTGCGATTGATAAACTAAAGGCTTCAGATGTTGAAGCCTATATCAATGCAGGGGACTTGAACGAAGGAACTTATGAGGTCAAAGTTCAAGTGAATGGTCCTCAAAATGTGACTTGGACTTTATCGAGATCAAAGGTCAAAGTGAAACTCACTTCTACTGAAACAGAGGATCAGCCGGCTTCGACGAATGATCGGAAGAATCAAAAAGATCAACAAGATCCATCAACTGATGACGATGATCAGGATGAGAAGAGTAAAGAAGAATCCACGCAAGATAAAGCAAAGAAAGAATCGAGTCAAAGACAGCGGGTCAAAGAAGATAAAAAAGAGGACGAAGCGTCCTCTTGAATGGTAAAAAAGGAGCGATTGAAACATGGGCAAGTACTTTGGAACTGATGGTGTAAGGGGTGTAGCGAATAGCGAATTAACGCCAGAGCTCGCATTTAAGGTTGGGAGATTTGGCGGCTATGTGCTCACGAAGGATAAAGAACGTCCAAAGGTACTCGTTGGTCGAGACACACGTGTATCTGGTCATATGTTAGAAGGAGCGCTTGTTGCAGGCTTACTTTCAATTGGAGCTGAAGTGATGCGTCTAGGTGTGATCTCAACTCCTGGTGTGTCTTATTTAACGAAGGCAATGGATGCTGAAGCGGGTGTCATGATTTCTGCTTCACACAATCCAGTTCAAGACAACGGCATTAAATTCTTCGGCGGTGACGGCTTTAAGCTGTCAGATGAACAGGAAAACGAAATTGAGCAGCTGATGGATCAGCCAGTCGATCAATTACCACGCCCAGTTGGAGCCGATCTTGGAACGGTGAACGACTACTTTGAAGGCGGTCAGAAATACTTGCAATTCTTAAAGCAGACAGCGGACGAGGATTTTACAGGTATTCACGTGGCGCTTGACTGTGCACACGGTGCAACCTCTTCTCTAGCGACACATTTATTTGCAGATTTAGATGCTGATGTGTCCACAATGGGAACATCTCCAAACGGATTGAATATCAATGATGGTGTAGGTTCCACTCATCCAGAGGCACTTTCTGCTTTTGTGAAGGAGAAGGGTGCAGATATTGGTCTTGCGTTTGATGGTGACGGTGACCGTTTAATTGCAGTCGATGAAAAAGGTGATATCGTAGACGGCGATCAAATTATGTACATATGTGCACGTTATTTGAAGGATGAAGGCCGGTTAAAGGATGACACCGTCGTGTCAACGGTCATGAGTAACCTTGGTTTCTATAAAGCGCTTGAGAAACAAGGCATTAAGAGCATTCAAACAGCTGTTGGTGACCGCTATGTGGTCGAAGCGATGAAAAAGGATGGCTATAATGTCGGCGGTGAGCAGTCAGGCCATTTGATTTTCCTTGATTATAATACGACAGGTGATGGCATGCTTTCTGCGATCATGCTTGTGAATACGCTCAAAGCGACAGGGAAAACATTATCAGAGCTTGCAGCGGAAATGGAAAAATTCCCACAGCTTTTAGTGAATGTGAAAGTGTCTGATAAATATAAAGTAGAAGAAAATGAAAAAGTAAAAGCGGTGATCCAAGAGGTCGAAAAAGAGATGAATGGTGACGGCCGTATTCTTGTTCGTCCATCTGGAACAGAGCCGCTTGTACGTGTCATGGCAGAGGCGAAAACAAAAGAGCTGTGTAATGAATATGTGGCTCGAATTACAGCTGTTGTGAAAGAAGAAATGGGTATTGAGTAATAGATGAAAGCAAATCGCTAACAGCGGTTTGCTTTTTTTTCGAATAAGCGACATAAATGGATGGATTTGTACGAATCTTATAAGCGAGGGCAATTTCCCGCTGTCTTCATACATAGGAGAGCACATCAAAGGTAGAACGAGACAAGCCTCATCGCATATAGTGTATGGAGGTCTCACTTTCTCAAATGAAGGGGATTACCCGCACATTGTGATTGACGGAGGTCAGACCTTATAGTACAATCATCCTTGTGTTACTGGATTTTTATTCTATCAGGAAAGGCAGGGTAGATGTTCAGAAACTCTCTTATAATTATAGCGCCCGAACTAAGCGATCGGACGAAAGATGCTTAGTTGACGAGGATGGAGGTTATCGAATTTTCGGCGGATGCCTCCCGGCTGATCAAAAAAAGAGATCACAGCCGTAAGTGTTTCTTTAAAGCAAAGAGGTGACTCTTTGTACAAAGGGAATACACATGATCTCCCAAATTAAACATGTAGAGAGGGACGAAGAAATGTCCCTTCTATTTTAGTAGGCTTTCTTTGTCCCTTTCACATGATCGGGAGGAAGAATATTTATGTGTGGAATCGTAGGTTATATTGGTCAGAATGATGCGAAGGAAATCTTATTAAAAGGTTTAGAGAAGCTTGAGTACCGCGGGTATGATTCAGCAGGTATCGCTGTGGCAAACGAAGATGGCGTGCATGTGTTCAAAGAAAAAGGACGTATTGCTGAGCTTCGTGAAGTCGTAGATGCTAACGTGGCATCTTCAGCAGGAATCGGACATACACGCTGGGCAACTCACGGTGTACCAAGCCATCTAAATGCGCATCCGCATCAAAGTGCTTCTGGCCGTTTTACGCTTGTTCATAACGGTGTCATCGAGAACTATGTACAATTGACACGCGAATATTTACAAGACGTCACACTAAAAAGCGACACAGATACAGAGGTTGTTGTTCAAGTCATCGAACAATTTGTAAACAGAGGTCTTGATACAGAGGAAGCTTTCCGTCAAACGCTTCTTCAACTAAAAGGCTCTTACGCAATTGCCCTTTTCGATAACGAAAACAAAGAAACAATCTATGTGGCGAAAAACAAAAGCCCATTATTGGTTGGTTTCGGCGAAGATTTCAACGTTGTGGCTTCTGACGCAATGGCGATGCTTCAAGTAACAAACGAATATGCGGAATTAATGGATAAAGAAATGGTCATTGTTACTAAAGACGAGGTTATTATTAAAAACCTTGACGGTGATATCATGACACGTCCTTCTTATATCGCTGAGCTTGATGCAAGCGACATTGAGAAAGGCACATATCCTCACTACATGTTAAAAGAAACGGATGAACAGCCGCTTGTTATGCGTAAAATCATCCAAGAATATCAAGACGAAAACGGCAAGCTGTCAGTTGCTGGCGATATCGCAAGCGCAGTAGCAGAAGCAGACCGCATTTACATTGTGGCTTGCGGAACGAGCTACCATGCTGGACTTGTCGGTAAACAATACATTGAAGACTGGGCAAAAGTACCTGTAGAAGTCCATGTAGCAAGTGAATTCTCTTACAACATGCCGCTTCTATCGAAAAAACCGTTGTTCATCTTCCTTTCTCAATCTGGGGAGACTGCGGACAGCCGTGCTGTACTTGTTCAAGTCAAAGAACTTGGTCATAAAGCATTAACGATCACAAACGTACCAGGATCTACGCTTTCTCGTGAAGCGGACTTCACATTGCTTCTTCATGCAGGACCAGAAATCGCAGTGGCTTCAACAAAAGCCTACACAGCTCAAATCGCTGTACTTGCAATCCTTGCATCCGTTGCAGCTGAATTAAACGGTCAATCTCTTGACTTTGATCTTGTGAAAGAGCTTGGTATTGTAGCAAACGCAATGGAAGCCCTTGTCGATCAAAAGGATGAAATGGAACAAATCGCTCGTGACTTCTTCACAGTGACACGTAACGCATTCTTTATCGGAAGAGGACTTGACTACTATGTGTGCCTTGAAGGTTCACTAAAACTAAAAGAGATCTCTTACATCCAAGCAGAAGGCTTTGCTGGTGGAGAACTCAAACACGGCACAATTGCTTTAATTGAAGAAGGTACGCCGGTCATTGCCCTTGCAACACAAGAGCACGTGAACCTCAGCATTCGCGGTAACGTCAAAGAAGTCGTTGCACGCGGAGCAAACCCATGTGTCATCTCACTAAAAGGCCTAGAAGACGAAGGCGACCGTTTCGTCCTTCCAGCTGTACACCCAGCACTTGCACCACTTGCATCTGTTGTTCCATTACAGCTGATTGCTTATTACGCAGCCCTTCACCGCGGGTGTGATGTGGATAAACCACGTAACCTTGCGAAGAGTGTGACGGTGGAGTAGGGATTAAATAAAATTGAATTTTTGATACCCCTTTAGATATGGTTTTCTAAAGGGGTATTTTTGTGTCAAAAGAACTAAGGAATTATAGATTTGATCGTACGATGTTCATTGTTTCAGGGTACAGTATTAGAAGGCCGATTTCTTTATAAAAGATACATCCGTTATCAAGGGGGAGTTGTTATTTTTAATCGATACTTAAAAAAAGAAAAATGGGGAATTGTTTTTTTCTTAATTGGTTATATTGCATTGTTTATCATTTCTTATTGTTTAATTGGCGGTCCTGTCTCAAGCGGAGGACCAATTGGTGTATTCATTGGATTTTGCATCGTTCAATTTCTTAAATATAGGGCTTTCAAAAAAGACGAAGAGAATAAAAAGGGAAATAGTAAAGTTGTATCTCATCGTTTTTAAGTTGTATTAATAGCCTGGTTATCATGTGTAAGTACATTGCCAAAACAAAGCTTGCGCAAGCATTACAAGCTAATAGCTAATATAAAAGGAAGAGAGAAGAACTCATGACCAAACATAAAGTTTATACAATGGGCTTTTTCAAGGTTTATCCTCTCTATATCGCAAAAGCGGAAAGAAAGGGACGAACGAAAGCTGACGTCGATATGATTATTTGTTGGTTAACGGGATACAGTCCAGAAGAGCTGCAGGAACAGGTGGATCAACAGATAGACATTGAAACCTTCTTTGCTGAGGCTCCTGAGCTCCATCCTTCCCGCAGTTTAATCAAAGGAGTCATCTGTGGTGTTCGGGTAGAGGACATTGAGGAAGAAACCATGAAAAACATTCGTTATCTAGATAAGCTGATTGATGAGTTAGCGAAAGGAAAGATGATGGAAAAGATTTTGCGAGGTTCATCATGATCATCACAAGCAATCCCAGTGAACTTACTTTCACTGGGCTTTTTTATATTTATAGACCATTCGACCAATAAAAATAAAATCCATTTGAACGAATTCACTCTCCATGTCGTCAAAAGAAGTAATACCAAAACAAATTGGCGTTTGAAAAGGGAGTGGCGTGGATGGATATGAAGATGATATTACCTCTTATTTTGCTGCAAGCGATTTTGATGGTGATTGGTTTGTTTGATTTGCTTAAAAGAGATCCATCGAGGATCAGAGGAGAGGTGAAGTGGATTTGGGCTTTGGTGATTGTGTTTGTGGCCAGTGTCGGTCCTATTGTGTATTTCATTTTTGGTCGTAAACATTCTTAGTAGGGGGGATTCGCTTGAATATGTTGGAGTGTCATGGGCTGACGAAATCGTATGGCCCGAATGAAGTTTTAAAAAATGTTTCGTTTTCTGTTGGGGAGGTTGGATGTGTTGGTTTTTTAGGAGCCAATGGAGCGGGGAAGACAACGACGATCCGGATTTTGACGGGGCTTGCTCGTCCTACTTCTGGGGTTGTGAAGGTGGCGGGTATGGATGTCACAAAGGACATAGATGACATTAGTCATGTGATTGGGTATTGTCCGCAGCACCCTGCATTTTATCAGGATATGACGGGGCAGGAGTGGATGCATTGGGTTGGTGGGTTATTTCATTTAGAGAAAAAAATCATTCGCTCCAAAACAGAGGAGCTGTTGAAGCTTTGCCGTGTGTATGAGGCGAAGGATCGTGCCATTGGTAGCTATAGCGGAGGCATGAAGCAGAGGCTTGCCATTGCGCAGGCGCTTATCAACAGCCCGAAGGTTCTCATCTTGGATGAACCTGTGTCTGCACTTGATCCCATGGGGAGAAAAGACGTTCTGACATTGATTGAGCGTCTGAAACAAGAGATGTTGATCTTTATGTCGACCCATATTTTAGATGACATTGAACGAGTGGCGGATCATATTATTATGATCAACAGCGGAAAAATTGAGATGTCCTCTTCCATGAAACAGATCAAAGAAGACTATATCCAGCCGGTGATTGAATTTCAATTAGAACAACAGAATACGAAATTATTGGCTTTGTTAAAGGAGCGGGATTGGGTGGAGGAATGCATTGATGCAGGGGACGGTTATCAGGTGCGAGTAAACGATCAACAAAAGGCATTGAAGGAGCTGCCTCGTCTGATCACTGAATCTGGCGGTGTTATCCTCCATTATCGCCTATCTAAGCTGACGCTTGAAGATATTTTCATGAAGGTTGTGACTGCATGATGATGTTGAAAAAGGAATTTAGGGAGTTATTCACTAGTTATAAAATTTTATTTGTGCCGATTATTTTTACGATTTTAATGATCACACAGCCTATTACGCTCAAAATGCTTCCAGATCTTCTATCGAAATCAGCTAATTTACCTGAAGGATCTACATTTTATATACCAGAGCCTAGTGCAGGAGAGGCTTTGGCGAGTGCATTGAGTAAATTTGATTCGCTAGGTGTGTTTATCCTGATTATGATCGTGATGGGAACGATCGCAGGAGAGCGTGCCTCTGGAGTGACCGCGATGATTATGGTGAAACCGATCAGTCGAACGAGTTATTATGTTTCAAAAATATGCGCCTATGCCTGTTTGACTTTGTTTAGTTTGGTGGTGGCAGTGCTTGCCTCTGTTTATTATGTGGACATTCAATTTGGGCATGTGGATTGGGTGAATGTGTTAAAAGGAACACTTCTTTATTATCCAAATTTATTGTTGATTGTAGTATCGACCATTTGTGCTTCGGCGTTCTTTCAACGTTCTGTCACAGCTGGCGGTGTGTCGCTTTTGATCAACCTTATTCTGTTTACCGTCCCTTCATTTTACGAAGAGACATTAGGGAAGTTTGCGCCTAAAGGCGTGACAAGTGCAGCCGAAGAGATGATTCATAAGGGGACTTATTCGGATCAGGCACTTACTAGTTTTCTAGGTGTATCGGTATTGATTGTTTTCTTTTTTCTCATCGGATGGTTTCTTTTTAGAAAACAAGAATTATAGCAGGCTGTTGCGATTGTTTCTTCAGGTTTACTTTGAGCATAAAAATCTGAATATGGTAGAAAGTTTGATATGATGATAAAAATTGACTGTATTTTCAGAAAAGGGGTTTTTATTCATGAGAACATCACGTAATCCTGAGACCATTCACCCGCCAGTTGCACCATATACCCATCAAATAGAGACAACGGGACCACAGCGGTGGTTAACCTTATCAGGTCAAGTGGGGATGGAGGTGGATGGAACAATCCCCGAAAGTCCGTTGGAGCAGCTCGAATTAGCGTTAGAGAATGTGAAACGAAACGTAGAAGCGGCAGATATGGCCGTGGAAGATATAACGAAACTAGTATTTTATCTCGTGGGAGAATTCGATGCTGAGAGCAGGAAACAAATTATGGGGCAGTTTTTAGGCGATCATCTGCCTTGTATGACGATGATTTATGTGGTGGCATTGGCTTCTCCTGCTTTAAAGGTAGAGGTGGATGCTTGGGCGTGTCAGGAGATGGTATAGGGTTAATAGATAAAAGATTGGGATGCTGCAGCCCAATCTTTTTTTATTTTGTACATAATATAATTTCTTTTTCCGTTGTTTATAGAATAGATTATCTCATTCCTATTACCTTGTTATTCTCTATATGGTAATATTAGGTTGAGAGATTAGTGGGTCTAAAGACATTCGTTTTTTGATTTTATAACACACCATAGATAAGCATACATCACTCTAATCAAAGGGAGAGATTTGATGCCATTCATGGAGGTTCAGAATGTAAGCAAACGATATAGCAATGGTGATGGGGTAGAGGATTTGTCGTTTTCCATCGAAGCAGGTGAGGTTGTGGCACTGCTTGGGCCTAATGGTGCCGGGAAGACGACAACGATTCGGTGTGTAACAGGTCTATATAAACCAGATGGAGGGGAAATTCTCATAGAGGGTTTCCCGCCTGGTCATGCCCATGTCCAAAAACAAGTAGCGCTTATTCCTGATCACCCCTATTTGTATCCAGACCTAACGGTTGCTGAACATGTTCAATTCCGTGCACGTGGATATCATAAAGGCTTAAAACAGATCAAGGAAAAGGTATATGAAGCGTTGAAAGAAGTACATATGGAAAAGAAGATGAATGAACTGTGTGGAAGGCTGTCAAGAGGCCAAAAGCAGCGTGTCGTCTTAGCAGGAGCCATTGTTCAAGATGCCTCCCTTTTTATATTAGATGAACCGACTGTCGGGTTAGATATTCCATCAAAACAGTGGCTGTCGGATTGGCTGAGACAAAAAAGCAGTCAAGGTGGGGCGGTCTTTGTGTCGACTCATAGTCTGGAGTTTGTCCTTGATACGGCCAGCAGGGTGGTATTGATCCGAGACGGTGCCATCATGAAGAGTATGGATGTTCCTCAAATAAAGGAAGAACAGGTTGAGTGGAGGGCAGAAGTTATTCAACTTTTGGGGGAGTGGTCAAGTGAATAACACACTCTCCCTTTTATGGATGAAATCTCAAAGGCGCTTGATCAGTAAAAATCAAGAAAAGAAAATGCCTTTTCTGATCTTACTTCTCTTTATTGCGGCAATTGGTTTTCAGCTTAGCGCGGTTTCAAGTATGGGTGATTGGGATACGAGTGCAGCAGGATGGATCATTGTCTGTTTGTTTGTTCTTTATACGGGTTTTGGTTTGTTTACGAATCGGCTGCCTAGTCAGATGAACGATATCATTTGGTTATATGGAAATGGCGCTTCTCTATGGACAGTTGTCATCAGTGTATGGTTGTATCACATTTTTTGGCGAGGGGCACTTCTTATTGTCTCTGCTGTGGCTGCGGATCTACTTCTGCTTTTTATGACGCATCAGTACCCGTTTTTGCTTGGAAAATCACTCATCCTGACAGGGCTGTTATGTTTGGTTGAAACTTGGATGATTGCGATGTCTTGTGCTAGAACCATTCGAGTATACAAGCGTTTGCTCTTAATCAGCTTTTTATTGATGTTTTGCTGCTTTGCAGTGCTCGCTTTGAATCAGTTGATGATGAAACAGCCTTCATTGATGAACATTGCTGATTCTTTGATGTTTCAAGCTGGGCGTATGATCGAAGAGTTCTCCATTCTTTCTGTCTTCATTTTTATTGGAGTGATGTTTCTATCTTTCATGATGATGTACAAGGCTAGTCATCGTTTAGAGATGAAGGAGTCTTTAGTCAAGGAAGCAGTATTTTGGGAGGAATTTGAGGGGAAACATATTCAATCAAGTCCAATCGTTCAAAAAAAGAGCAGGACATGGTGGGGACTTCCGGCATTAACGGGCATTTGGGCTTTTCTTTGGATTGAATTATTGCTGATCAAAAAGTATAGGACCTTCCATTTGTTATCTGCCATGCTTTTAATTGGTACTTACTATGTCGTCTTTACTTATTTTTCAGATTGGCTGAATCTATTCTTGATCGTCATGGCGGCATCCGTTCTTTTTAGTTCATATTATGCAGGGATTGTAAGACACGCACAAACAGGAGTGCTCTACCTTTTTCCAGGAGCTTTATATCAAAAAATCATTCTGTTAGAAGTGTTTCAAACCTTTTGGCTGTATGCTTTCTACTTGATTTCTCTTTATTTGGTTGAGATTCAGGATGTATTGTATTGGATCTTATTTGGTGGAGGAGTTTATATATGGTTTTTGGCCATACGGCTCTTTGCCTTTATGCAGCCTCTGAGACGAGAAAGGAGTTTTGCTTTGGCCATCTATTATCGATCCTTGCTATTTGCGTCTGTGATCAGTGCTATGGTCATTATTATCGTTCATCTCATCACTGATGGCTTGTTGACTACAATTGTATCCCTAGTGGCTGGGGCTGGATTTTATGTGCTTTGTTATCGATACCGTGCGGTTCATTAAAAAGAGGAGTTGATTGTAAATGAAACCAGAAAATAAGCTGTCTCAATCAGTTCAACAATTGGCCAATACAAATGAAGTAACGATCGTTCAAGCAATAGGAGATTTAAGAAAATATGGAAAAGATGCAGTGCCCGTCCTTGTTGAGGCTTTAAAAGAAAAAGGCTCTCTGCGGAACATTGCAGCAGCTGTACTTGGTGAATTTGGAGCAGATGCGGGGGACGGCAGCAGAACCGCTAGCTCGGCTATTAGAAAGTGACGAAGAAGATACAAGAATGGCCGCTGCCATGTCACTCATGAGGATTGGGCAACCTAGCTTGCCATTTCTTCTGGCACTTGCTAAACGTTATGAGGGACCTATTTGTTTCTGGGCATCATGGTGTATCTCTTGGATTGATCCATCAAAAATTGAAAAAAACATGTACGAGTGCTTAAAACAAGAACAAGAAAATCCAACAGGCAGCGTCACTCCTTTTGCTGCTGAGGAAGCATTAGGAAAAATCATCGCCTTTCAGCTAAAAGATAAGGGGGATGTATAGTGGGAACGCAGAAACTCAACTGGCCTGAGAATCTTCCTTTGATTTACCCTTCAGATCAAAGGAGTGTACCTAAGGGACAGCATCAGCTTCTTTATTTTTGGTCAGTCAATTGTCCTCATTGTGAAGAATTAACCAATCATATCCTACAACGTGTGAATGAGCTGGGTATTCATTTAACCTGTGTCCATGTTCCATATACAGAAGAGGAAAAATCGGCAGGTGTTGTTTCAGAGTATGCAGAGGAAAAGAATATGAACGCTCCTATTGTATTGGATCAAGATTATGAGATTGTTGCAAAGTATAAGATTCAAGGATTACCTAGCTTTTGCCTCTTTGATCAAGAGGGGCAGTTAATAGATCGAAAAATGGGAGATACCGGCTGGGAAAGAATATTGAAAAAGTTAGAAAAACATTCAATTGGATAAACAGTGGAGGAGAGAGTGTTGTTTCAATCATACAAGGAATTAAAAAGAAACGTCATCTTTTTCGCAGGTGTTGGAGCGGTTTTGCTGATTTTAATGATGCTGAAATGGTTGCCGATTTCTGCAGACTTGGAAATGCGATGATTTTATTCGGCTTGGGAATGTTGTTTTATTTGAAGCGTGTGCTGCGGGAAGAAGAAAGTCATAAGTTATAAGTATTCAGTATGATACCTAGAATATAGATTCTAGGTTTTTTTATTAAATTTACCTTAAAACGCACTTTTTCACATGGGGATGGAAACCATTTTTTTAAAAGTGTGGTAGGATAAATATGCTTTATCTTTATATTGTCCGAAGGAGCTGTCGTGTTGAAGGGATCTAGGGTTGAGTTTATTGATAGTATACGTGGTTTTAGTTTATTAGGTATTTTGATTGTGAATATGCTTAATTTCCAATATGATTATGATTTTGAGAAAATGTTTGATTCGAGTTTTTGGGGACAGGAATTTGGTGTATATCTAACGGAAATTTTGTTCCAAGGGTCTTTCTATCCGATTTTTTCCTTTTTGTTTGGGTATTCTTTTATCAAGCTGATTGAATCGACGAAGGCCAAGGGACTAAATACGAATGCCATTGTCGTTCGCCGAGGGTTTGGTCTGATTGTGCTTGGGATGCTGCATTACATCTTTATTTGGAATGGTGACATTCTTCTTTATTATGGAGCTTGTATGTTTTTCTTAATGATGTTTTTGAGCAGCCGGATTAAAACAATGCTTATTTGGTCTGGTGTGTTAGGAGCGTTATCTTTAGTCGTTGTGCCATATATGATGAACCTCGTTTATGGGAACGATGAACTTTTAACTGATGTGTATGCGAAGGGTGCTTATGGGGATATTTTGCTCAGCCGGATTACGGTTGAAGACGATATGATGATTGTGACTATTATTCTGGCGATCGTGACCATTATGTTCATGCCAATACTAGGGTTTCTTTTCGGTACTATGATGGTGGGACCGTTCACCTTGCTAGGTATGGTGATTGGTAAACGAGGGCATCTCACAGAAGAAGATCGAGGGATGGCCTATCGCAAAGGCTGGGTCTGGGTCATTGTCGTCGGCCTTGCACTAAAATGTGCGACGTTCATTGATGCGCCTTGGAGTGAATTGGTGATGATTCTTGGTGGTTATGTGCTGGCGATCGGTTATATTCAGGCTTTTATTGTTTTCTACTATTCGAAGGCAGCCGAAGGCCTCAAACGTCTGCTTGCAGGGCTTGGCCGTTTGTCTCTCTCAAACTATTTGGCGCAGTCGATTATTTGTACAACGATTTTCTATTCTTATGGACTTGGTCTATTTGGACAATTGGGATCAATGTTTGGGCTGCTGCTTGCTGTCGGACTGTACACAGCACAGCTGTTCATCAGCTATCTCTATTTGAAAAAATGGAGAAGAGGTCCTGTGGAGTGGCTTATGGGAAAATGGGTATATTGGAAATAAAGCATTTTGTTAAACAACCGCATGGCTTAAGGGCTGTGCGGTTTTTTATTTTAAAAAAATGAGGAGAACATTTTTTAAAATGCTTGAATATTCTTTTAGTGTGTATATAATGTATATATAGTGTATATACAATATTTTGTTTCAACTATCTGAAAAAAGAGGTTTTTATATGCAAATTACGATTTCTAACCATTCTAAGGAGCCTATCTATGAGCAAATTACGAATCAAATCAAATCGATGATTTTAACGGGTGAGCTTGCGGAAGGTGCAGCGCTGCCGTCTATTAGAAAACTGGCGAAGGATCTACAAATTAGCGTGATTACAACAAAGCGAGCGTATGAAGAGTTAGAGAAAGCGGGATTTATTTATTCGATTGTAGGCAAGGGATCTTTTGTTGCGGAACAAAACCTAGAAGTGATGAGAGAGAAGAAGTTGAAGGTGATCGAGGAACAGCTTGGAGCAGTAGTCACAAACGGGAAAGAATTAGGCTTATCTTTTGATGAATTGCAGCAGTTATTAAAGTTCTTATATGAGGAGTGAGATGAGTGGAGCATGTGATTGAATTCAAAGGAGTATCGAAACGATTCAAGGATTTTTCCGTTCAGGATATTGATTTACAGGTCAAGAAAGGCTTTGTCACAGGGTTTATTGGAGAGAATGGAGCGGGTAAGTCGACCACCATTAAAATGATCATGAATTTGTTAAAACCCGATTCAGGTGACATAAAGGTCTTTGGATTGGATTATCATACTCATGAAAAAGAAATTAAGGAACGAATCGGATTTGTTTACGATGCCAATGTTTTTTTTCCAGGGCTGAATTTAAAGGACATCAAACGGATTGTGGCACCAGCCTATAAACGCTGGGATGACCGGCTTTTTGATCAATATATTGAACAGTTTGGTCTGCCGCTGAATAAAGCGATTAAAACATTTTCAAAAGGGATGCAGATGAAGGCTTCACTAGCGATTGCGCTGTCACATCATGCAGAGCTGATTATCATGGATGAACCAACTGCTGGTTTAGATCCGGTTTTTAGAAGAGAGCTGCTCAGCACGTTACAAGAATTGATGATTGATGGAAATAAGACGATCTTTTTCTCGACGCATGTGACGACTGATTTAGACCGGATTGCGGATTATATTGCGTTTATACAAAATGGAAGATTGGTCTTTCAACAGTCGATTCATGAAGTGGCAGAAAGTTATGCGCTTGTGAAAGGGAGCCTGGAGTTGTTGGATCGAGACACAGAAAAGGCGTTTGTCCATATCCAGCGTACAGCAGCCGGATTTGAAGCATTAACCGATCGTGTTGATGAGGTGAAACTTATTTTTGGGGATGCTGTTGTGATTGAACCGGCGTCGCTTGAGGATATCATGTTTTATTTGAAAGGCGGGGTTGCGCATGTTTCATTTAATTAAGCGTGATGTGATTTTGCAAAAGAAGCAGTTACTTATTTTTATTCCGTTTATCTTATTTTTTATTTTCATGGATGTCCATCCAGTATTGACGTTTCTAGTCGCTAGTGTCTTCATTCCATTTAACACATATGCGTATGATGAAAAGGCAGAAACGAATATTCTATTAAACTCCTTGCCCTATACACGTAAAGAAATTATCGCATCACGTTATCTTGGCGCCATTTTCTATATGAGTATTGCGATCGTGCTGACAAGTGCTGCATTACTTGTGTTTGGGAAGCTGTTTTCGCTGTCAGATATTGCGATTGGCAGCGGGTTGTTTTTATTGTTCGCGGCGTGTACGTTTCCATTGTTTTATATCTTAAAGCCTGGTTATATCACAACGGCAGTGATCATTGGCTTTATCGTATTATCTGCTATGGGACCGCCTGTTGTTCTCTATTTGGCAGAGCAATTTAGTGGGATCACTGATTTTATTATGAATTTATCGATCCCTGTTTTATATACGGGGTCAGCTGTGCTGATTATGCTCTTCTACTTGCTGTCTTGGGGACTTTCTACTGTGATTTATCAGAGGAAAGTGTTTTAGGAAAGCAATTGCTGATGTTCCTATAAATTTACAGTTTGAGCTTAGAAGACCGTGTGAGCGGTCTTTTTTTGAAGATTTTTCTGGTTATTGATTATATCAATATAAAACAATTTGAACTTAATTTTATGTCAGAATATTTTGTTAATAGTGTTTTCCTCAAAAAAACAATTGTTTTTTAAGGGTAGATTTATTATGATAATATACATCGAAAGATTGATGTTTCTCAATCAGAATGAAAATTCTGATTTTAATTTTTATGTTGTTTGTTGATGAGGGGGAAGAAAAGTGGCTCAAAAGGAATTAAAGAGAGGGTTAAGTGCCCGCCATATTCAAATGATCGCTCTTGGCGGCACAATCGGTGTTGGCTTATTTATGGGGTCAGCGAAGGCCATTCAGTGGACAGGTCCATCGGTTCTCCTAGCGTACGCGGTGTGTGGTATTTTTATCTTTTTTATTATGCGTGCGATGGGAGAAATGTTATATCTTGAGCCGAGTACAGGGTCATTTGCTACATTCGGGCATCAATATATTCATCCGCTTGCAGGGTATATGACGGCTTGGAGTAACTGGTTCCAGTGGGTCATTGTCGGAATGTCTGAAATTATTGCGGTTGGGGCTTATATGAAATATTGGTTCCCAGAGCTGCCTGCGTGGATTCCAGGGTTAATTGCGATGATCATTTTAGGAGCAGCCAACTTGATTTCGGTTAAGTCGTTCGGTGAGTTTGAATTTTGGTTTGCGATGATCAAAATTGTGACGATTATCTTGATGATTGTTGCAGGTTTAGGCATTATTTTCTTCGGTTTTGGAAATGGCGGAACTCCTATTGGGCTGTCTAACCTTTGGGCACATGGCGGGTTCTTTACAGGTGGGTTTAGCGGATTCCTGTTTGCATTGTCTCTAGTTATTGCTGCTTATCAAGGTGTCGAGCTGATTGGGATTACAGCGGGTGAGGCGCAAAATCCGCAAAAGACGCTGACAAATGCCATCAAAAGTATCATCTGGCGTATTTTGATTTTCTATATCGGTGCGATCTTTGTCATTGTGACTGTGTATCCTTGGGATCAGCTGAATACCCTTGGCAGTCCATTTGTGGCGACGTTTGCGAAGATCGGGATTACAGCAGCTGCTGGTATTATTAACTTTGTTGTCATTACAGCAGCGATGTCCGGCTGTAATAGTGGTATTTTCAGTGCGGGCCGTATGCTTTATACATTAGGTGTGAATGGTCAGGCGCCTGCTTTCTTTACGAAAATTTCGAAGAACGGTGTACCGTATTTTGGGACATTCGCTGTGCTGATTGGTTTAGCGATAGGAGTGGTCCTGAATTATGTTTCTCCGCCAAACATTTTCGTCTATGTGTATAGTGCGAGCGTCCTTCCTGGGATGGTGCCTTGGTTTGTCATTTTGATTAGTCATATTGGCTTCAGAAAGGCAAAGGGGGCAGCGCTTGAAAAGCATCCGTTCAAGATGCCGTTAGCACCGTTTTCTAACTATCTTACAATCGGATTTTTATTGATGGTTCTTGTGTTTATGCTCATTAATCAGGATACGCGTATTTCTCTTATTGTAGCAATTGGATTCTTGATTTTAGTGGCACTTAGCTTTTTTGTATTTGGAATTGGAAAACGAAAGCCGATTGAAACAGCTTCTTCTGATCAAACGGTGAAATAATCAAAAGCCTTGCGGGATGGACCGCAAGGCTTTTTTATTTAGAGTGAAGCTTTTACACGGTTAAAGACATCTGGAAAGTTGGTGAAAAGACCGGTGACGCCGTATTGCAGTAGACGGGTCATGTCTGCTTCGCTGTTGACTGTATATGGATGAAGGAGGAGTCCGTGGCTTCTGACCTGCTGGACGTTTTCAGGTGTTAATGCTCTGAAATTCGGTCCAACACCCACGGCGTACGTTTTGATAAAGTCGAGCTGATCGTCTGTGATGGATGTCATTTGGTTTCTGTCTAATAGCTGTACTTTTGGCAGGCGTGGAGCTAATTTCTGCAGCTTTATCAGGCTGTCCTGACTAAAGGATTGTATGATAACCTGCCCTTTTCTTGTGTGTTTCCCAAGAAGATGATGTTTCTTTAAGGCGGCCAATAGTTTTTCTTCCATTTGCGGATAAAGGTCTGGTTTTTTTGTTTCAATATAATAATTCTCTCGTTTGCCGAAATAGCGCAGCACCTCATCTAATGTAAGGACTCTCTGTCCGATATAGTTGGCATTTTGTCTGTCGGGATTGGCTTCGTTAAACCATGTACCAGCATCAAGCTGTTTAATTTCAGCAAGTGTGAGGTCTTTGACCCAGCCTGTTCCGTTTGTGGTCCGGTCAACGGTTTCATCATGCATCACGATGAGATGCCCATCCTTTGTCATTTGAAGGTCGAGTTCGAGGTAATCTGCATTCATCTTTGTGGCGAGCTTGTAGGAAGCCAGGGTATGCTCTGGTGCATACCCTGATGCTCCGCGGTGTGCAACGGTTAAGATGCGATCTGGAGATAAAAGGTTTTCATGTGCCGATACGGTGGCCGGCACCCACGCAAAAGACAGTAAAGCAAAAGAGAGCAACACGAAAGCAAGTAATCTACTTTTCTTCATATTTTATCCTCCTTTTACGGTAACTGCCTCCATCATAAGAAATAGATGTAAAGAGCATGTTGGGCGGATATGAATCTTTTATGTGATTTTCATTAAGCTTGCTCTACGCGCTTTCCTGTATTCCATGTCATGGCGAGGAAAACAATCGCAAGCACACAAGAACCAACCAGTAAAATGAAGCCTCCTGTCCAGTCATAGTGATCCACGACGACACCCATCATGGCATTGGCAAAGGCAGAGCCGCCAATGTAGCCGAAGAAGCCTGTCAGTCCGGCTGCAGTGCCAGCCGCTTTTTTCGGAGCGAGATCAATGGCTTGAAGTCCAATGAGCATGACAGGTCCGTAAATCAAAAAGCCGATGCTGATAAGGGCAATGTTATCGACCATTGGATTGCCTGCAGGGTTTAGCCAGTAAACGAGAACGGCAATTAACACCCCGGCCATAAAGATGACGCCAGCTGGTGCGCGGCGGCTTCTGAAGAAGCGGTCACTAATCCAGCCGCACAATAATGTACCGGGAATGCCTGCATATTCATAAAGAAAATAAGACCAGCGTGAATGCTCTGGTGAAAAGCCCTTTGCTTCTGTTAAGTAGGTCGGCGCCCAGTCAACAACACCGTAACGGACGAAGTATACAAACACGTTGGCAATGGCGATATACCATAGGAATTTATTGTTGAGTACATATTTAAATAAAATTTCTTTCACTGTTAATTCTTTTTCTTGATCCTCATAGTTTTGTGCCGGATAGTCATTTCGATATTCCTCGATTGGCGGAAGACCAGTGGATTGCGGGGTATCCCGTACAAGAAGAATGATCACGAAGGAGACGATAATGGCAATGATGGCAGGGAAGAAAAAGATGCTTTTCCACGTCGCAAACAGTACAATCCCTAATGTGATAAGCGGTGCAAGAATCCCTCCGCCGATATTGTGAGCGACGTTCCAAATGGACATTTTCGTACCACGTTCACTAACCGAAAACCAGTGCGCCATCGTACGTCCGCATGGCGGCCACCCCATGCCTTGAAACCAGCCGTTTAAGAACATGAATAAAAACATGATCCATACACTGGATGTGACCCATGGAAATGAGACAAATAGGATATTGATAAGAGCTGATAAAAAGAGTCCGGCGGCTAAAAAGTATCTGGGGTTACAGCGGTCTGAGATCATCCCCATGATGAATTTACTAAAGCCATAAGCAATGGATACGGCTGCGAGTACAAAGCCTAATTCACTTTTTGTGAACCCCTCTTCCTGTAGATATGGAATGGCAAAAGCGAAATTTTTGCGCAGCAAATAGTAGCCCGCATACCCGATAAAGATGCCTAGAAAGACTTGCAGCCGCAGCCGCTTATACGTCTCGTCTGTTTTGGCATCATCAAGCCTGTCGATATGCGGAGCAGGTTTAAACCATTTGAACATAATGATCCTCCTTTTGTAGATGTCCGATTGACTGAAGCAAAAGTACGAGAATTGCTTTTGATCCTGTACCTTTTCAGAGACAAAAGAATTGTTAGCGCTTTCTTTTGTACTCCCATCATATCGGATGGAAGAGACGTTTATGATGAGGCTTTTGTCATAAATTTGGAAAAATAGTTCATGAAGTAACAAAAAAATCCGCACAATGGCGGATTTTTTCTTAGCGGTTATAGAGAAACATTAATTTTCGCAGATTTCTTTAGTTTTTCAATTTCTTTTTGGATTTCTTTTTGCTTTTCTTGAGATTCTAGCTGTTTTTTAATTTGTGATTTAACCTCTTTGTATTCTGGTGCTTTTTGCTTTTGTTTTTTCATTTGGTCTGCGTATTGATCATAGTACGCTTTGACGTCTTTCTCAGAGACGGAGGCTGATTTGATTTCTTTATCGACATATTGGCTGTATTTGATGCTGTCGGCAATGTCACTCTTCAGCTGATCCAATGTGAGTCCGCTCTTTTTAAGTGCTTCTTCAAATTGAGCGTTGTCTTTGAACTGTTTCTTTTCTTCCTTTAGCTGCTTATCTACCTCTTTGTCAGAGGCTTTGAAGCCCTTCTTCTCAGCATCTTGCAGGATGAGCTCTTGTCCTACGAGCGCATCAATGGTTTGTTTCTTGACTGCTTTCTCGCCTTCTTTAGAAGTTGGGTCTTGCCCGGACTGCTGAAGCTGGCCTTGAATGGTAGATAAGGCGCTATTGTATTCACTGCCTGTGATTTTGTCTTTGTTGACGGTCGCAACGACCTTTTGATCATCGATTTTTTGTGCGTCTAATTTCTTTTGCATTTCTTCCATTTGCTTTTGCTGCTCTTTTTGATCAGCCTGTGTTGTTTCCTTGTTTTTGGCTGCGTCGTTTTGCTTATCTTGTTTGGCATCGTTTGACGAGCAGGCTGCAAGTCCAACAGATAACAAACAAGCGATGAGTGTGTATGATACCTTTTTCATCATTTTCTCTCCCTTCGGTATGAGAACGTCTAGTGCGCATTCTAACCGTTTTTTAGGAAAAATAAAACCGTACAGACAATTTGTTAGCGGATTGACATGTTTTTTATCTGTTTGTCCTCATTTTGTCTTCTCATAGTCATCTCATGACAAACTCAATTGTGGAATAATTGTTCCATCACTTCGTCGATATCGGTGATTGGCTGGCGGCAGCTGTAGTTTTCACAAATATACACGGTGGTTTTGCCATCGATTGTTTTGTAATCTTTTGTAAAGGGCGCGAGCTTCGCTAATTCTTTCCCTGTTTCGGCAGTCAATATGATATCAAATGGAACGAAGCGTTTTTGAAGCACCTGTAAAAGCTGTTCTTTTTGAGGGTCACCGTTTTTTCCGAGAATGATGATTTCTCTTTTCGCCGCATATTGACTTAGGAGCCCTTGTAGAAATGCTGTGTGTCCGCTTGGGTAGGAAGAGACATCCACATAAAAGGCTTTGAACATCTGTTCTAATGTTTTCAGCCAGTCTTGACGTCCTGTCATTGTGCTGAGTTTCAAAAGCTGATGGAGTGCGGTGCTGTTACCAGAAGGCATGGCGCCGTCGTACACTTCTTTTTCTCGAACGAGGAGCGCTTCCGCATCTGATCCCGAGAAGAAAAAGCCCCCTTTTTCCTTTCAAAACAGCTCAAACATGTTCTCGGCAATGGCTGCCGCCTTTTCCAGCCACGCTAACTCAAAGGTCGCTTCGTATAAAGACATATACGCTTTTAGCATATGCGCATAATCCTCGATAAAGCCGAGATGCTTCACGTCACCTTCTCTGTAGCGGACCATGAGCCGCTCATGTTGAACAAGATGTGTTTCTAGAAAAGACATCGCCTGCTTCGCCATATGGATCGCTTCCTCTGCATCAAAGACCCTTCCTGCTTTGGCGAGAGCTGCGATCATCAGCGCATTCCAAGATGTAAGCACCTTGTCATCGACAAGCGGCGCGGGTCGCTGCTGTCTGACTGATTGTAAAATATGCCGCGCTTCTTGCAGCTTGGATTGAAGGGTTTTATCGTCGATCGAAAAAGAGGCTTTGATGTCCTCAAAAGAGGTAGAAATGGTATGAGGGATGTTCTCCCCTTCAAAGTTCCCCTCTTCTGTGATGTGATAGACGTCGCAAAATAAAGCGCCAAGCTCCTCCCCTAAATGGGTGATGATCTCATCTTTTGCCCAGACGTAATATTGTCCTTCTTTCCCCTCAGAATCTGCATCTATCGCTGAATAAAAGGAGCCGCTAGAATTCATCATATCTTGTTTAATGAATTGAATCAGGCGTTGGACAAGTTTTTCATACTCAGGTTTTGAGGTGAGCTGATACGCTTCTGTGTAAGCTTCCATCAGCAAGGCGTTATCATACAGCATTTTTTCAAAATGCGGCACAAGCCATTTCTCGTCTGTTGAATAACGAGAAAAACCGGAACCAACATGGTCATATATACCGCCATTTGCTATCCCATCTAACGTTTTCGTGACCGCATATAGCGCATTCTCCTGCCCTGTCCATTCGTAATAGCGCATCAAAAATGAGAGCATATGAGGTGCAGGGAATTTTGGCGCGGAGCCGAATCCGCCATACAGCGTATCAAAGCTGCTCATGAGCTGATAATAGGCTTTGTGAATTGCTTCTTGAGACAGCGTGTTTTCTGTCTGTCCTGCTGCTTTAATCCGCAGATTATTTGTCGCTTTCTCTGCCAATGATTCAATATGATCTCGGTCGTTATGGTACGCATCCAGCAATTGTGTCAGTGCCTCAATGAAGCCAGGACGCCCGTAAGCACTTCTTTTCGGGAAATATGTCCCAGCATAAAAAGGCTTTTGATCCGGCGTGACAAACACGTTCAACGGCCAGCCGCCTTGCCCCGTCATCATCTGACAAACCGACATATACATAGAGTCGATATCTGGACGCTCCTCACGATCGACTTTGATGGAAATGAAATGCTCATTTAAGATGTCAGCGACTTGTTGATCTTCGAAGCTTTCGTGTGCCATGACGTGGCACCAGTGAAAAGTGGCGTAACCGATGCTGACAAGCACCGGTTTGTTTTCGCGTTTTGCTTTTTCGAATGCTTCTTCTCCCCAAGGAAACCAATTCACAGGGTTATGAGCATGTTGAAGTAAATATGGAGACTTCTCAGCGATTAATCTATTGGGTTTATTGTTAGTAGGCATGGGATCACCTTCTTTCGATAAAGTTTCTTATCAGTGTGGTCTTTCCAATATCTAATATACCAAACATCAAAAAAGAAGAGGTCTTTTAGGGTTAGCCTCTTCTTTTCTTTTTATAAGGTGATTCCAGACCTCAATTGGATAAAAGGCGACGTTCAATAATAGACATAAAAAAGTGAAGGATCATGCCTCCTAAACACACAGTTAAAATGGTTCCGATACCGACAGGGCCTTTACATATATAAGCCAATAATAAGAAAAAAGCATACAATACTGTTCTTGAAAGTAGGATGGTTCTTTTTGAAATATCTTGAATAATGAGTGTTAAATGATCGATAGGCGTAGATGCAAATTTTGTTTGAAGATAAATGGCTGTTCCAAGACTAATGAATACCAAACCAACTCCGAAACACGTCAGTTTGCTAAACCACATGCTTGTGTAGATGACATGTTTTATGAGGAACAACCACAGATCAATGCCTATTCCAGTCAAGAATGCTGTAATCAAACCTAAAAAAACAGGTTTTTTTCTTGTTAGTATAGAGTTACAGATTAAGGTGATGACAGAAATAAGGACCTCCCAGCTTCCTACGGTAAGACCGACTTCTTTGGAAAGGCCGACCAAAAGGGCATCGAATGGGGAAGTACCTAGTCCTGATTGTATTGTTAAAGAAATGCCTAAACTTAATACGAGTATACCTAGTCCGTAATAAACATACTTCTTTTTATTAGACATGATTTGTATTTCAAGATATTTCTTTTGTCATCAAGACGTGTGGAATTCCGTCTTCCAAAAATTCATCTGAAGTAGTTTGATAGCCCAGTTTTTTATAAAAGCTTTCTGCATGTGTTTGCCCATGGAGCTTCATCTTAGTAACGCCTTTTTCTTGCATGATTTTTTCTAGCTCTCCAATGATGATTTTGCCCAAACCATACTTACGATAAGGTTTTAGGATACAGATTCTTTCCAGTTTACCTGTATGATCAACGATGCGCACACGGCCTGTGCCGACAGGCTGATTCTCATGATATACCAAGACATGCTGGCATTGTTCATTGAGTGTATCGAATTGATCGAACTCATCGGATTCAGGTACTTGCTGTTCTTCAATGAATACCGATTTTCTAATATCTTGTGCAGCATGTAAATCATTCTCAGTTGTTATTCTTTTTATATTCATTATTTATCAATCCTTTTCTGATATTAGTCTGGACTCTACAGCATACGTGTGGTCTTATAAAAGTAAGGTTAAATTATTTTTGTTGTAATTGCAACGAAAATAGATGTAATTGCAACAAAAAATGCGAGGAGTTTTGAGTATGAACAACATTTTACGAGAGATCGGCATGATAGCCAGAGCTTTAGATTCCATAAGCAATATTGAATTTAAAGATTTGGACTTAACAAGAGGGCAGTATCTCTATCTTGTACGTATATACGAAAACCCTGGTGTTATTCAAGATAAATTGGCTGAAATGATAAAGGTTGACCGAACAACGGCTGCGCGAGCAATTAAGAAATTGGAAATACAAGGATTGATTGAAAAACAGCCGGACAGACAGAATAAAAAAATAAAAAAGCTGTTCACGACTGAGAAAGGGAAAAAAGTTTATCCTTTTTTAAAAAAAGAAGAAGAACATTCTATGAAAGTGGCCTGTTCTGATTTTTCACCTGAGGAAAAGGAAACCATTTTTAAACTTCTTCAAAGAGTCAGGAAAAATGTAGAACGGGATTGGGAAAATGTGAAGAAGGGAAACAAAAGGGACTACTAAAGTACAAATTTAAACTTTAAAAGTTTTAGAGCACATTATGTGGTATAGTCCCTTCAATAAAAATATGTAATGGTACCAGTGGCAAGTGGCGTAACCGATGCTGACAAGCACAGGTTTATCTTCACGTTTGGCTTTATCGAAGGCTTCTTGCCTCCACGGGTACCAGTGAACTGGGTTGTGGGCGTGCTGAAGGAGATATGGTGATTTTTCATTGATGAGGGGGTTGGGTGTTTGGTTGTTTGGCATGGGTCACCTTCTTTCTAAAGGTTTTTTTTAGTATTCTCTTTTCTCCATTTAATATATCAGATTGCTGAGGTCCGTCATCATTTGTCTGTGAGGTATTCCCAAAATGAAAAAAATCAAGGGCTATACACCCTTGATAGATTCATTATTTCACCTTTTCACTACATCATTCGTAATGCTTTAACAAGATGGCTGAATTATGTCCTCCAAAACCAAAGGAATTGGATAGCCCATATTTCAATGGAAGGTGTCTCGCTTCTAATACAACATCTAAGTTGCAATCTGGATCTTGATTCTCTACATTAATCGT
This sequence comes from Bacillus sp. FSL K6-0994, assembly GCF_038630815.1. Classification (NCBI taxonomy): domain Bacteria; kingdom Bacillati; phylum Bacillota; class Bacilli; order Caryophanales; family Bacillaceae; genus Bacillus; species Bacillus sp. FSL K6-0994. The sequence goes on from NZ_CP152043.1 coordinate 211,056, forward strand.
TGGCGGAATCATACCTCGTCTCAAACTTTCCACTAAAGCAATGGCTTCTACACCGCCGGCAGCACCAAACATGTGCCCAGTCATTGACTTGTTCGCCGTTGTTGGAATTTCACCTGAACGTTCACCAAATAATTTCTTAATAGCTAGAACTTCTGAACGATCACCTACTTGTGTACTTGTTGCATGAGCACTAATAACGTCGATTTCATCTGTTGATATATTTGCACTTTTCAATGCTTTTTTCATGGCTAAGTAGGCACCTTTACCTTCTGGGTGGGATGCTACCATATGATGAGCGTCTGAACTAGCTCCGTATCCCACTACTTCACATAATATCGGCGCATCTCTAAGAATCGCGTTTTCTAATGATTCTAATACTAAGATACCTGCGCCTTCACTCATCACAAAGCCATCTCTATCTGTATCGAATGGACGGCTGGCTAGGCTTGGGTCTTGGTTTCTAGTAGATAGTGCATGTGCGTTTCCAAAACTAGCCAAAGATATCTGTGAGACGGCAGCTTCTGCTCCTCCGGCAAATATAATATCTGCATCATCATTTCGGATCGCATTGAAAGCTTCACCAATAGAGGTGTTCCCAATAGAACAAGCTGTGACTGGTGACAATGATGGCCCTTGTGCCCCTAATTTAATGCTGATTTGGGCCGCAGCTGCATTTGAAATCATCATGGGTACAAGGCTGGGGCTTACTCTTGAGGGACCTCTTTTATCTAATACATTCACTTGATCAACAAGCGATTGGATGCCCCCGATTCCTGAACCAACATATACGCCTAAACGTTCAAGGTCAATTTGATCTAACTGTAATTGTGAATTTTCTAATGCTTGTTCGGCTGCTGCTAAGGCAAACTGACTAAAACGATCTAATCGTTTTGCTTCTTTTCTCCCCAGTATTTCATCTGCATCGAAATCACGAACGATTCCAGCTATTTTTGTTTTATAATCAGTCGTATCAAAAGAATCAATGAGAGATATACCCGATTGTCCTTTTATTAGTTGATTCCAAAAGCTATTTACATCATTTCCTAGTGGAGAAATAACTCCCATTCCAGTAATGACAACTCTTTTCATGATCATTCCCTCCTTGTTTTTATTAACTTTAGCCATTGTGTTATCCTATTACAAGTTGTTGTTTATCCTAGTATAATTAATAATATTTTAAAGGGAGATCTTCATGAAACCTGAAACAAGACTTCAAGCATTATCAGAATTTCTAAAAAACCAACGTTCGAAAATCACGCCTCAAATGGTTGGTTTACCTGTAGGAACCCGCAGAAGAACACCAGGACTAAGAAGAGAAGAAGTGGCTCAACTAGCCGGTGTGAGTCTTACTTGGTATACATGGTTAGAACAAGGCAGAGATATAAAAGTATCCACTTCGGTATTAGATGCTATTTCTCGAGCATTACAATTAAATAATGATGAAAGGAGATATTTGTACGCTTTAGCGTTAGAGGAAGGAGTGAAACAATCCTTTATCATTGAGAATGAGAAGGAAATCAGTCCGGCTTTAGTGAAAATTTTGCAGGAACTTCGTTATTGCCCGACGATTGTATCTGATAGAAGAAGTCAGATTGTTGGCTGGAATCAAGCAGCAGCTAATGTATTTTTGGACTTTGAACAAATCATCCCGGCAGAAAGAAATATCATACGCTTACTATTCGCAAGAAAGAAATATCATACGCTTACTATTCGCAAGAAAGGAATTCAAAAGTTTAGCCGTGAATTGGGAGCATTTTGTTAGAGGATATATCGCCATATTTAGAACGTATTATGGACAGTATGTGGCTGATGACTGGTATGAGCAATTTATAGAAGAAATGGAGCAGGCATATCCTGAGTTTCGTAAAATTTGGAATGAAAATGAGATCAGCTATGCGCCTGAAGTATTAATTGAATTTCGTCATGCTAAGGCAGGTAAAATGTTGTTTAATCTCACTTCATTACAAGTGTATGGGGATACTGATTTAAGATGCAGCGTCTATACTCCAGTTGAGGATACTGAAACGGAGCTTAAGTTAAAACGTTTAATTGAAGGCTAGCTATCGTTTGGATGAAGTTATTGAGTGCATCTAATATAAAATAGATCCTATGCCATCAATGACAAGTTCCTTTGGTTATCCATACTCAATCGATACGAAAACTGGTTTGTTTTCGCGTTTCGCTTTCTTGAATCCTTCGTCTGACCATGTGTACCAGTTGACCGGATTATAGGCTTGTTGGAGAAGATATGGCGACTTTCAGTGATTAATCGGTTGAGCATTTTTTGTTTGTCATGAGTTCACCTGCTTTCATATAGTAATTTCCTGCGTACTTTACCTTTAGCGAAACTTCGTCTTTTTATATAAAAAAATCCTCTAAAAGTAGAAGAGGACAATAGGACATATTTCTTTTCTTTTAATATGAATAGTATATGTTACTTGTAGTAATCAATTTCCACAATGAATTTTTCAACTGATATTCCATCGCTCCCAATCATATGGAGTTTAGGAGTTTTTAAATTTTTCTCACCATTATTTCCAAATGTAAAGGTGACTGTACCATTTAAATATTGATGAGGATTTATATCTTTAATTCTTTTCCCCGTCTTATTATTAATAAAGTCTATGGTCTGGGTTTCTTCCTCTCCCCTCATCATTCTATAAAATTCAGGATGTAGGGGGAGTTTATCGTTTGTTTTATTTTTTAATGTAAATGGTATGCGGTATTCAGTTATTTTATTTCTCATTTCATCAATGGTATTAATTTTCTTAGCTTTTTTAAACGTATGACTTATTTTTAGGAATTCAAATGTTTCATTTGTCGTCAGGTTTTTTTCTGTTACTTTATAGTTGGAGTATTCACTATTCACTTGTTGATAGCGGAACATGCTGATTAAGATAAAAATTATAGTCATCACTGAAATTACTATTACTTTTTTTCTCATTTTTCTTTATCCCTATCAATAATCGTTTCTTTTATAATTTCCCCAGATTCAATATCATAAATCGTATCTGAAACCTTTTGAAGAGTTTCTTTATCATGGCTAGCAATTAAAATTGTTTTACCTTCATTTTTTAATGCTACGAGTAATTGATGTACTATTTCGACTGCTTTCTCATCTAAAGCATTAGTAGGTTCATCTAAAATGAGCAAATCTGGTTTTTCCATAATTGCTTGAGCTATTCCCAAACGTTGTTTCATCCCAAGAGAATACTTTTTAAACTTTCTTTTGTCATTTGGATCAAGTCCTACACGAGAAATCACAGCAGAAATTTCGTTATCGTTAATTTTATTCTGAATCATAGAGAGTAATTTTAGGTTAGCAAAACCAGTATATTCTGGGATGAAACCAGGATACTCTATTAATATTCCAACATTTTCGGGAAATGAGATGTCTCTGTGTAAGTGTTTCCCACCTACAGTTACTTTTCCATCACTTGGTTTTACTAATCCGGATAATACACGAAATAACATTGTTTTTCCGGATCCATTAGGTCCACGAAAACCATAAATATTCCCCTTTTTTAATGATAAGTTAATATTCTTAAGGACGTGGTTTTTTTTAATAAATTTGTTTAATGCCTCAATTTTAATATATTCTTCTGACATGAGTTTCACCTCGATTAACATTCTTTTTCATGATCAATACCGTATTCATTTAAAAAATCTTGTTTGATAAAAATTTTATATGCAAAAAAAGTAAAAAGTAATCCAAAACCACTAAATAAATAAATCATTCTAGAAAATAAACCTGGTATAAGCCAAGATGTCATTTCTAATGAAAGAGAGTCATTAATGAAAGAAAAACCAAAATAAATATTAAGCATTTTATCAAGAATGACAGTAGATGAAATGATAATAAAGCTGTATATATAATTTTTACTTAACAAATAGCAAACCACAACAAATAGTCCGATCAGATAGAATACCAATAAACTTGTAATCAGATATCTAATTAACATGATATTAGATGAAAAGTATTCATCTAAAGGTAGTTGATCGCCATATATTAAGTACGGAGCTCCTTTTGTAGACAGCCAAACGTTGTCCCACCTTCCTGACAGGAAGCCACCCATAAGGAAACCACCGATTAGGTATATGAGAGTGAATATTAGACAGATCCAAAAGACACGTAATAATAACGATAAAAATACTTTTTCTCTTTTTTGATAACGAACAAAACGAGAAGAGTCAAAAAAAGGTACGATTCCAAATGAAAAAAACATTAGAAAAAGGGGTAATACGGGAAAAATAAATGTATAGGAAGAGAAAAATAAATTTAAAGATTGTGGTATTCCCATTATTCCATGTTGCGGTATACTTTCTTTGACTAAATATAAAATACACAGCAAATAACAAAAAAACCAGATGAATAATCGCACTTTATAACGGTATATGTCGAGTAAAACGATATGTAGTTCTTTAACGAATAACATTCTTTTTAACCCCTAGAATGTATAATGAAAAACTTAGCATAAATCCGATAAACAAGTGTAAAACAAGACTTGCTAGACTCACACCATCTGTAGCCTGTTGTTGCAAGAAGCTTGTTGATATCATTTCCTGATGCCCTAGTGTTGAAAGTACCATGTTTATGACATATAAACTTGCAAAAGGTGTAATTAGAACAACAAATGATTTTTTAATAAACATTCCAAATCCCAAAGCTATACTTGCGAACATACCAGAGAAAATACCAATTAATATTACATATAAGAGCATATGAACAAAGGGATGTGTATAATATAGATCTGGTAAGAAAGTATTATCAGAGGCCAAAGGCATCTCATTGTTAATCGCTCTATCAGGTTTTATATTTGGAAGTCTCATGAAAGACAAATAAATATTTAATAATAAAGGAAAGACAGCTGTGATCATACCTGCTAAAAAGTTTATAAGAAACAAACTAAAGAAATATTGTTTTTGTTTTCCTCTAATAATTAAAAAGCGAATAAAACCAGTTGATCGATCTCTTGAGTACAGATCTGAAAATGGCAGTGTTGCTAAAATTGGTAATAAGAACATGTAAAGTGCTGGATAATCTGATATTCCACCAATCCCCATCCATTTTGTATAAGGGGTAAAAGAAATTCCTCCAGTAAGTTCTAAATGTTCTTTTAGTGGCATTTCTTCTGTCCAAAAATATGCAATTGCTAGAATTGCACCAATGGCTAATGATATGTAAAAAGATGGGCGTTTTATTAATCGTAATATAAGCAAATAAAACATGTATCTCTCCATTTCGTTTATTTAAAAATAAATATAGAAGCGACTCAGTTAATTCTGAGTCGCTGTGTCACATAGTTCTCTTGCCTAATAGAATCAAGGACTTTTTGGATCGTAATCGGGACTCCATTTGCCATAAGCGTGACCAGCTGCATTCTTCTTAGCACCTATCGTAACAGGTGGATATCCTAATCCCAAGAATGTTTTTTCAACTGCCAAATTGTATAGGAGTTTTTTTCCAGAATAATTTTTTTTAATTGTATAATAGTGGCCACCTGAAACATCTTTTCCTTTAGATCTGGCCCAAGCTTCATATGAAGTATTATTCTTTGTACTATACATATAATAGTAAGATTTAGTATATTTTGTTCTAGATGTTGTCTCATCATAGGGATTTCCTTTTAGAAATCTAAAATTATAATTAGTATCTTTATAGTTTCCAGTTGGTTCTCCTGCATAGACATGCACAATCCCTATAGTAGAAAAGGTTACTCCTAGAATTAAAGTTAGGGTAATGATTATTTTATTTTTCAACGGTCTTCTCCTCACTGTTTACTTACAACAAAATATTTATCTGCGACACCTATACAATCATTATCTTTATTTAGCCAAATCATCCTCAACGCTATTTTTGCTTTCTGACCTTTGAATGTTGGTAAATTAATTAAATATTCGTGATCAGCATCTGGGCTAGCATAAGGTTGCTCCCATTGATGAGTAACTCCTCTATCATCTTTCAATTTTCCCAAGATTTTTGATGGGGGAGGTTCTTTTTGACTAAAGGTCATCGCTAATTCATAATTTTTAGGAAGTGGCCCAACTTCGAGGTCCTCTCCTTTGAAAACATTCTCAATTGTGACATCATTATTCTTAATCTGACCTTGATAATAACGGTCCTCTTTCAAATTTTCCCAAAATATAACTTTAAAAAGACTTTGCTTTTGTTCAGTATCAAAATAGAATATTTTAGAATCATTCTTTGTGCTATTATCCAAATCTTTTATACTTACAGAAGGATCTGGAGCTTTGTCTTTAATTGTGTTATTGAAATTACTTGATTGACAAGCACTAATCAAAGATATCATTATTAAAATTGAAAAAAATGTAAATAACTTTTTCACTATTTTCCCCACTAAAACCATAATTTGTACCGGTACATAAAGATTATACAATAAAATAAAGAAAAATACACCTTTTTCTGCATTTTTTTAACTTAAACGTTATGTTATGCTATGTTCTAGTTAGTTGATAAGAGAGGGTTTTATACATGATTAGTTTATTATTACTTTTTAAAAGAGATATGATTCTTGGGTTTCGTAGAACTGCAAAGATTTTTATCATTATATTTATTCTAGGGTTGTTTAATTTTCTATACTACCTTTATTTTCTGCATATTAGTTTATCCAAAAGTAATGTTGCGTTTTGGGATGTTATTGGTAAAACCTTTGCGGGAGTTCCCTTTGAACTTGTTCAACAACAAACAATTGAATTTCCCTTTGGATGGATTATATTTCAATTAAGTGGTGCAATATTGGTCAATACTTTTATAAAAGAAGATCTATTTGCCCATAGTGCATTTATTAGAGTTAGAACAAAGTCAATATTTAAATTGTGGGTAAGCAAACTATTATTTTGTTGTACTGCAATATTGTTCTTTTACATATTAATATTTTCCCTAACCTGGGTTGTATGGAAATTGAGTGGAGGTACAGTAAATAACTTGACAGATTACGGTGAAAGTATTTTAAGATATTCCTCATTCCAATTCTCTTATAGTCAAATTATTGTTTATTCAATTCTCTTAAATATAGCTGGGACATTTCTTTTCACCTTTATCTATGCCTTATTATCATTAATTGTTAAAACAATTTATAGTTTCATAGTTTGTATCTGTATTTTATTCCTTTCAATTTTCTCAGACAACCCACTGCTGCTTGGAAATGAATTTATGCTGATTAGGCACCCTATGTTTGGTTTATCTCCAGTTGTCTCTATTAGTATTACACTAATTATAGTACCTATTCTTTGTACTATTATCTTGATAGTTGGGGGAATATATCTATCTAAGTATGATTTAATAAGTAATATGGAAACGGAATGATTTTGTAAATGTGTATATTATCCTGTAGGTTTTGAAATCTACACATTTATCCGCTATAAGAAAGGAAACAAGTTTAAAAAAGAGAAGATGTTGTAACATTTCATCTCAACAGTTTTTCTTTTTTATTGATCATCTTGATTGACTAAATACCTCTTAGGGTATACTATCTGTTCATAGAAAGAATAGAAAGGAGTACCTGTGAATGGAGTATAATCAACAGATGAAGAACCGTCTTCGCCGGATTGAGGGGCAGATTAAAGGGGTTCTTGCGATGATGGAGCAGGGAAAGGATTGCCGCGAGGTGGTGACGCAGCTGTCTGCATCACGCAATGCCATTGATCGGGCAATGGGTGTGATTGTGAGTACAAATCTTGAGCAATGTGTTCGTGAAAGTCTTGAACAAGGCAAGGATACGGAGGGTCTTGTGAAAGAAGCGGTTGAGCTATTGGTGAAAAGCCGGTAAGAAATTCCTCAGCCTTTGAAGGTTGACGGATTTTTTTACTTGTTATAATATACCCTTACCGGTATGTGTATATATTTTTTGTTTTTTATATACCCCCATGGGTAATAATGAAGGAGGAGCAGAATGGAAGAACAGAAAAAACGCACGACGATTGTGCTATTTAGTGGAGATTATGATAAAGCGATGGCGGCTTACATTATTGCAAATGGTGCAGCGGCCTATGATCATGAGGTGACGATTTTTCATACCTTTTGGGGGCTGAATGCCTTGCGCAAGGATGAGATGGTACCGATGAAGAAAGGATTTTTAGAAAAAATGTTTGGCAAGATGATGCCGCGCGGGGCTGATCGAATGGGCATTTCAAAGATGAATTTTGCTGGAATGGGCCCGAAGATGATTAAGCACGTCATCAAAAAGCATAATGCCATGACCTTGCCGCAGCTTATTGATATGGCGAAGGAACAGGAGATTAATCTCGTAGCATGTACAATGACGATGGACCTTTTAGGGCTGCAGGAGAAAGAATTATTAGATGACATTCAATATGCTGGTGTGGCGGCGTATTTAGCAGAGGCTGAAATCGGGAATGTGAATTTATTTATTTAGTGAGGTGATGAAATGATTCAAACGATTTTGTTCATCCTGGTGATTGGCTTATTTATGAGCCGTTTCCTGCCGGCACGAGGTGTGAACCAAATAGATGCAGCCGATATGAAAAAAAAGCTGAAAAGCAAAGATCAACAGCTCATTGACGTACGATCTCCAGTAGAATTTCAAACAAACCATATAAAAGGATTTCGAAACATTCCTTTACCTCAGTTAAAAGAACGAGTTTCTCAGCTTGAGAAAAATGAAGAGATCTATGTCATATGTCAAAGTGGAATGAGAAGTATGCAGGCAGCGAAAATATTGAAAAAGCAAGGATTTACTCATATTACAAACATCAAGGGTGGTATGAATGCTTGGGATTAAGCACGCATAAAAATATACCCCCACCCCTATATAAAGGAGGACATCACATGCAGCAACCAACAGTCATTTTAGATGCAAAAGGATTGGCATGCCCGATGCCGATTGTGAAAACAAAAAAACAAATGAATGAGCTTTTGCCAGGAGATGTGCTTGAAGTGCAAGCTACCGATAAAGGATCAGCAGCGGATTTAGCGGCTTGGTCAAAAAGTGCCGGTCATGAGTTTTTAGGAACAAGAGTAGAAGGACAGGTGCTTCATCATTTGATTCGTAAGGGCGGAGCGCAAGAAGAGGGGGAGCCCATGATTTCGGAAATATCTTTGAATGCCTTTCAACAGAAGGTAAAAGAAGATCAATCTCTGTTTATTTTGGATGTAAGGGAGCTGGATGAATACGAAGCGGGGCATATCCCAGGAGCCGTTCATATCCCGCTTGGTGAGGTGGAAGATCGTGCAGAGGAGTTAACAAGAGAATCGGACATTTATCTCATCTGTCATTCAGGCAGAAGAAGTGAATTAGCTGCGCAAAAGCTAAAAGAGAGAGGATTTCAACAATTATTCAATGTGGTGCCAGGCATGAATAGCTGGACAGGAGCCATTGAAAAATAGGAGCTGAATAAAACATGACGGTAAAAGCCATGACTGCAGAGCAGTTAACAAAAAAGATCGTGGGCAAAGAGCCGCTCTTTTTGCTAGATGTGCGAAACCAAGCAGATGTGCAGGACTGGAAGATTGAAGGGGAAGCAATCGTTGATATGAATGTGCCTTATTTTGATCTGCTTGACGGAGTAGAGGGCCTTTTACAGCACATTCCTAGTGACCGTGAAGTGCTGGTGGTTTGTGCCAAGGAAGGTTCCTCTATCCTGGTGGCGGAGATGCTGTCAGAGGCTGGCGTGCCTGTTCGTTATTTACAGGGCGGCATGAAGGCATGGAGTGAGCATCTAGAGCCAGTGAAAATAGGTGATTTAAGCGGCGGCGGAGAGCTGTATCAATTTGTACGGATGGGCAAAGGGTGTCTGTCCTATATGATCATGTCCAATGGAGAAGCCGCGGTTGTGGATGCAGCTCGAATGACGGAGGTCTATATTGATTTTGCGAAAAAGCATGATGTCTCTGTGACGCATGTGATGGATACTCACCTTCATGCAGATCATATTTCTGGTGGGAAAAAGCTGGCTGAACAAACTGGTGCTGCCTACTGGCTGCCGCCAAAAGATGCAGAAGAGGTAACCTTTGAATATGAACGTCTTGAAGAAGGACAGCGGATAACGATTGGAACAGCTTCTATTGATATTCAACCCATTTATTCCCCGGGACATACGATCGGCTCAACATCTTTTATCGTAGACAATCAATATCTTCTTTCAGGTGATATTTTGTTTATTGATTCAATTGGAAGACCTGATCTTGCTGGAATGGCGGAGGACTGGGTAGATGATTTGAGAGAGACGCTTTATGAACGGTATATGGCGTTTTCAAAGGAATACATCGTTCTGCCTGCGCACTTCATGACCAAAGAAGAAATGAATGAAGACGGCAGTGTTTGGAAGGAGCTCGGCTCACTTTTAAAAGAAAATCATGGGCTTCATATTGAAGATCAACATGTGTTTAGAAAGATGGTGACGGAAGGTCTGCCTGCACAGCCGCATGCCTTTCAAGAGATTCGTCAAGCCAATATGGGGAAGCTGAACCCAGGTGTGGAAGAGCAGCGGGAAATGGAAATGGGTCCAAACCGTTGTGCGATTCGGTAATGTCCAATAAAATAAGAGAAGAGGAACAATCAAATGACATCAGATCAAATTTTAGACGTAACAGGGCTCGCATGCCCAATGCCGATTATTCGAACGAAGAAAAAAATGAACGACTTGGCGAAAGGTCAAGTTTTAGAAATACATGCAACAGATAAAGGGGCTAAAGCTGACTTGGCCGCATGGGCGAAGTCAAGCGGACATGAATTGATCACGCAGACAGAAGAAGGTCACGTGCTGAAGTTCTGGGTGAGAAAAGGGTCCTAAAGGATGTAGGGGTATCTGCTGAAGATCCCCTTTTCCTTTTGCAAAGGAGGAGACCAGCGTGGATTTTGCGTTATTGATTACACTTTTTATCATCGGATGTATTGGTTCCTTCTTATCAGGAATGGTGGGGATTGGGGGATCGGTGATCAACTATCCCATGCTGCTTTATATCCCGCCTCTTTTTGGTGTGATGGCACTATCAGCACACGAGGTATCAGGGATTGGCGCCATTCAAGTGCTTTTTTCGACGCTGGGTGGTGTACTCGCTTATCGGAAAAGCGGATTTTTACATCGCTCGCTGATTTTATATATGGGAAGCAGTATATTGGCGGGCAGCTTATTAGGCAGTTATGTATCACATTTTATGCCGGAGAAAGGGATGAACCTTATCTATGGATTACTCGCCATTGTGGCGGTTATTCTCATGTTGATTCCGAAAAAAGGACAGCGTGCAGACGCAGAGGGAGAAGTTACTTTTCATAAAGGGCTGGCATCAGCTATTGCCTTTGTGATTGGCAGTGTTTCCGGGGTATTAGGTGCAGGCGGCGCATTTATTTTAGTGCCTGTGATGCTGTCTATTTTAAAAATTCCTGTACGGATGACGATTGCATCGTCACTTGCGATTACGTTTCTTTCTGCGATAGGCGCATCGACTGGAAAGGTATTGACGGGTCAGGTCATGCTTCTTCCTGCGATTGTGCTGATGGCGGCAAGTTTGATGGCAGCTCCGATTGGTGCGAAGGTCGGTCAGAAAATCAATGCCGTCTATTTGCAATGGGCCCTTGCTGTAATGATTACAGCGACAGCGGTCAAAATTTGGCTGGATATTTTATAAAAGAAAGACCAACAGAGCAAACGTGTTGGTCTTTTTTATTTGACGTCATCGTGCTCGATATACGTTTCTAGTGCGGGGTGGTACTCTTTTTGATAATGAAGGTTGGGACATGTTTTCACGACTTTGCCTTGAAGGGCATTGGATTTTGAGACTTCTAATGCTGATTTACATTTAGGACAGCGTTCGGCAAAGAATGAGGGCCAGCGTTTCATGTATCACCACTCCAGTTAAAGTCTTAAAAACCGATTATATTAATAAGAATTATAGGGGATCGTGCAGGTGAGGTCAATGGGTGTTTGGGTCTTTTTAACAAAAAAAGAAGCATCATGAGAGATGCTTCTTTATCGTTCATATTCTTAATAGGCTTTCGCCCAGAACACCATATCAGATGCAGGCTTTCCGCAGCAGACACATGTGTCAGAAATGGTTTCCTGTTCGAATGGAATACAGCGTGAGGTCGCACCTGTTCTTTCTTTAATGTCGTTTTCACAGGCTTCGTCACCACACCACATGGCTTTAATCAATCGGTTTTCTTCCGCAAGAATTTGCTCGATGTCTTCGATTGTGAGGGCTTGTGATGTTTTTTCATGTAATCGTTCCTTCGCCTTTTCGTACATGGTCCGCTGGATGTCTTCAAGCGTTGCTGTGATGGTTTGTTCAAGTGCATCTAATGTGACAGCTTGCTTTTCACCAGTGTCTCGTCGTGCGAGCATCACTTGTCCTTTTTCGATGTCCTTTGGTCCTACTTCTACACGCAGCGGAATACCCTGCATTTCACATTCGTTGAATTTCCAGCCTGGCTGTTTATCGCTTGCATCGATGTCAGCACGTGCGATGCGGGCGAGGCGATCCTTCAATTCGTAGGCATGATCCAGCACCCCTTCTTTATGAGAAGCGATTGGCACGATACGCACTTGGGTTGGTGCAATATTTGGCGGGAGGACGAGCCCTCTGTCATCGCCATGCACCATGATCATAGCGCCGATAATTCTTGTTGTGAAACCCCAAGAGGTTTGCTGGACATGCTCTAGTTTTCCTTCACGGTTTAAGAATTCGATGCCAAATGCTTTGGCAAATCCGTTCCCGAAGAAATGAGAAGTGGCAGTTTGAAGCGCTTTTCCGTCATGCATCAAGCTTTCAACCGTATAGGTGAAGCGAGCGCCGGCGAATTTTTCCTTCTCTGTTTTTCTCCCTTTAATGACAGGAATGGCAAGGAGATCTTCGCAAAGAGAAGCGTAAGTGTGAAGCATTCTTTCTGTTTCTTCAATCGCTTCTTGCTCAGTCTCATGGCACGTGTGTCCCTCCTGCCATAGGAATTCAAGGGTTCTGAGGAAGGGACGAGTTGTTTTTTCCCAGCGGACGACATTGGCCCATTGGTTATATAGCTTTGGTAAATCGCGGTAGGAATGAATAATGTTTTTGTAATGCTCAGCGAACAGCACTTCAGAGGTTGGTCTGACGCAGAGCCTTTCTTGTAATTTGGATTCACCGCCATGTGTGACCCACGCCACTTCAGGAGCAAAGCCTTCGATATGATCTTTTTCCTGCTGCAGCAGGCTCTCTGGGATAAAGAGCGGCATATAGACATTCTCATGACCCGTTTCTTTAATCTGGCGGTCAAGTTCGTCGCGAATATTCTCCCAGATTTTAAAGCCGTACGGCTGAATGATCATACTGCCTCTTACGCTTGAATAATCGACGAGCCGCGCCTTTGTGACAACATCTGTATACCACTGGGCAAAGTCGTCTTCCATGCTTGTAATTTTCTCAACAAATTGTTTTTTTGACATTGCAGGTTCCTCCTTTTTTAAAACAAAAAAGCTGTACTTTAAGTTAGGGACCATTCCTGGTGGTACCACCCTAATTTAAAGCACAGCTTTACACTCAATCATGATAACGGTATGAACCGCTGTATGAAACAGAACTAAATCGGCAGGTTCACTTGAAGATGTCAGTAGGAACTTCTCAGCAACGTTCCCTCTCTGTTAAAGATCGATTCAAGCTACTATTCCAGATCTACGTTGATCCTTGTTCGTTGATTTTTCATCAGTTTACCTGTAAATGGGGGAGAAAGCAAGCTGTTCTGATTCCTTTTACAGCGCCTTTTGTTTAGGTAACGGAATGGCAGTATTTTTCTATTTTTACAGCTTGCGAGTTATGTAAGGCTATGCTAATATATGTGAAGAAAAAAATAGACTTGTATAACCTCAATAATATGGTTTGAGGGTTTCTACCAGGATCCGATAAATCCTGATTACAAAAGCGCGCTTTCCTTTTTTGTAATCAGGGTTTTTTTGTTTGTCTGCACCCTGTATCAAAAGTGAAAGCGATGATATACAGAAGGGATGTTAGACATGAACTGGAGAGTATATTTATTAGCCGTTTCTACTTTTGCGGTTGGATTAGTTGAGCTTGTGGTTGGTGGCATTCTGCCAAGTCTTGCAGAGGATTTGAATGTGTCTCTTGCAACAGCCGGACAGCTCATTACGGTATTTGCGATTGTGTATGCCATTTCAGCACCCGTGCTGCTGACTGCGACAGCCAAAATCGAACGAAAGCGCCTTTACTTAATCGCGTTATTGGTGTTTACAATAGGAAATGTGTTCACTTATTTTAGTTCGACCTTTGCCCTTGTCATGATATCTAGGGTGTTGATTGCGATGAGTACAGCGCTTGTGGTGGTGTTGTCTTTGACGATCACTGCCAAATTGGTGGAACCAGCGCATCGTGCGAAAGCATTAGGGCTGATTTTTATTGGTATTAGCTCCTCACTTGTTCTCGGTGTACCGATCGGTATTTTTATTACAGAGAGCTTTGGCTGGAGAGTGATGTTTTTAGGAATCAGTATTCTTTCTGCCATATCGATGGTGCTGATCTATTTTCTATTGGAAAAAATGCCTGTTGAAAAAGTGACGCCTCTTAGAGAGCAGATTCGTTCTTTAGGGCATCCGAAAATTTTTAGTGCACACTTGATCAGTTTGTTTATGCTTGCAGGCCATTATATGCTTTATTCTTATTTCACTCCATTTCTGATGGAAGTTCTGCATATGACCCCGTTTTGGATTAGTATTTGTTATTTGATCTTCGGACTTGCGTCTATAGGCGGGAATGGGTTTGGCGGCTGGCTCAGTGACAAACTGGGTTCAGGAAAAGCCATTTTGCTTGTGACTATGGCGTTTGCGATCGTCATGTTTATCCTTCCTTATACAGCGGGGGTGTTCGCGCTCTTTATGGTCATGGTTGTCCTTTGGGGAGCGCTCAGCTGGGCACTGACGCCTGCTTTGCAGAGTTATTTGATTCAAACAGATCCTGTCACGTCTGATATTCAGCAGAGCTTAAATACATCTGCCTTGCAAATCGGCATTTCGATTGGATCTGCGGTTGGCGGAGTCATGTTTACGATGACCGGTTCCTCTGTTGATCTGGCTAAATTCGGTGCTGTGTTTGTACTGATTGCCTTTAGCTGTGCGGTGATTTCGCTGAAGAGACCGCCGCTTTATATGGATCGTCAGCATCATGCTGAATAGCTGCCTATCTTTAGGCAGCTTTTTTATGTTCATTTCAAATTCACAAGAAAAGTACCTTTCTATTCAAAGACGGCCATTTCACCGATTGCTTGGAAGCCGGCACGTTGATAAATATTTTTGCCGTCTGCTGATGCTTGTAAGATGACACATTTTTGTTTATTCTCTGTCTTGGTCAGAAGGTAATGGAACATGTCACTGCCAAGTCCTTTTCCGCGGTGTTCTGCCCTCGTCATGACATCATAAATACCGTAGCTGTCGTTTGTCTCGAATAATAAGCCTGTTGTGACCGGCTTGTGGTGTTCATACCCCACGAACATGCGAGCTTTTGAGTGTAATTTTTTAATCGAAAAATACTGGAAATAGTCTTCTAAGGCGGCGGCCTCAGTCGATCCTTTGAATAGTTCAATAAAGATATGTTTGTAATCAAATAGTGTCTGCTCATCAAGTACTTCCTTGATTGTAAGTGATGAGGATGTGACTGGATCAATGTCACCTGTATGCTCAAGCATCATGATGGTATTGCGTTCGACCTCTTGAAGGTGATAGTCCTTTAATAAATCAGCCCAATCAGGATGGAGTAAACGGTGATCGACCCATGTGCTGAAGATGAGTTTCTGTGACCGCATGTGTTCAATGGCAGCTTTCACTTTTTTTGGATCTTGGATTTGAGCTGATGTCGGTAAGAGCAAATTGAACGTGTCAGTCGATATTTGAGTATTGGATAGAACGAAATCGTCCGATGCAAGGAAGGTTCCGTTTACAGCAGAGGAAAACAGATGTATCTTTTCTTCTAATTGGCGAATGGCCATTAGTTGTTCAGGTTTCATTTAGCTCACCTTTTCATTATGATAAATTGAATGACATCCCCATGATTATAGCATGTGACAGGATGAGGGGAATCTAGTATAAAAGTACATATACAATTTTAAGGTCTGATGACCTATTATTTTACTAACAACCACATTTCTTTTGACTCCTTTCTTCATTATTAGTACCATTTTATTAACCAGTTAAGAGTGGAGGTTCAGATGGAAACAAAAGAGCAGATTGTATTAAAAGCGATTCAAGATCTGATTATGCATAGGGAAAAGAGACGGAATGATCCAACAGATCCACTGATTACCACGACTGATACACTCAAACAAGAATGGACACTCACACAGCTTCACATTTTATCGATGATTCAAGCCAATCCAAACGAATCAAACAATACATTTCTATCTCAACAACTAAAACTATCAAAGCCAGCTATTACAAAGGCTGTGAAAAAACTAATTGAAAAAGGCATGGTGGACTATTGCCACCGGCAGGGTGATAAGAAATCAGTCTATTATTCTTTGACAGAGGAAGGCAAGCAATTGGCAGCGCTTCATGACGAGCTGCATGAAAAAGCAGTCACGTCCTATTTAGAATTTCTTCAGCAGTTTCATGAAGATGAATTACAAGTAATTGAGCGCTTCTTAAAAGCTTGGAAAGAAAAGATATAGATAAAAAACCGAAACCATCGTAAAAAGGAGATGATTTCGGTTTTTTATGGTAAAATTAACATATATTGATGTTGTTTGAAGCCATGATGAAAGGGAGGGAGCTCATTGGAGAAAGAAATGATAGAAAATTATAAAAAATACGTATTCGTCATGCCATTTGTGGGATTGTTTGTCAGCGTGCTATTATTTGTTTATTTTTTTGGTATTGCAGGAGCTGGAGAACCGATTTGGGCTGCTGCTTTGTATTGTGCTCTGCCCTTTTTGGTGAATACGATATGTTTCTTGCCTGTATGTATTTATTTTAAAGTCAGCAAAAAAAGTGAGGAACATACATGATTGTCGTCAGTGCTTGTCTTGCTGGATTGAAGGTTCGTTATAATGGCAGCCATCGATTAGATCAGCGAATTGAGGAGCTTGTTGAGGAGGGAAAGGCAGTCACAGTTTGTCCTGAGCTGCTTGGCGGCCTTTCCACGCCAAGACCTCCCGCGGAAATCATTGGCGGAGACGGACATGATGTATTACAGGGCCTCGCCTCCGTGATTGATGTACATGGAAATGATGTCACGGAGATGTATGTAAAAGGTGCGAAGGCCGCGCTGGAACAGGTTCAGTCTTTGAAAGCGACGGCGGTTGTGTTAAAAGAGTACAGCCCCTCCTGCGGCAGCCGGATGATTTATCGCGGAGATTTTAACGGGGGGACAAAAGCTGGAGATGGAGTGACATCCGCCTTGCTTAAACAGCACGGAATTCAGGTATTTTCTGAGGAGGATGATTGGACTTCACTGTTTTTATAAGTGTGGTGTGAATAGAAGGAGGAGTTAGGTTGAAAAAGTGGATGATTGGTTTAGTCGTCATTATTTTATTAGGAATTGGTATTTATTTTCTAATCAATGCAAAAACATACTCTTTTGATAATGTGGCCTCAATTGATCAAAACAAGGTGACTTCGATTCAAATTGAGCATGATAATGAGCGTGTTATGGTGGAAAAGAAAGCGGATATTCAAAAGTTACTCAAGGAATTTTCGGGTATGAAATTAAAGAAAACGAATGAAACTAAAAAAACTTCAAAAGAGTCTTATTGGATCAGAGTGTATGAGAATGAGAAGGAAACATATGGTCTGACTTTTTACGATCAAACATTTTTAGAAACATATGATTTTTCTAAAACAAAAGATCAAACCAGCGAATATCAAATCGTTGACACCAATCAAGTTGATATAGGAAAATATATCAAATAGCTCAGCCAGAATGTCATGCATGATCAATCGAAAATTCGGGTATAGTGCTTGGTAAGTAAAAAGGAAGCGGAGGTTTGTTTGATGAGTGGATTAACAGATACAGTCACATTAGCAAACGGAGTAAAAATGCCGAAGCTAGGCTTTGGTGTATGGCAGGTAAAAGATGGGGATGAGGCTGTAAATGCCGTCAAAGACGCTCTTGAAGCGGGCTACCGCAGCATTGATACAGCAGCCGCCTATCAAAATGAAGAAGGGGTAGGCAAAGCCATTCAGCAATCAGGTATCTCGCGCGATGATCTATTCATTACGACAAAGGTCTGGAATAATGATCAAGGCTATGAATCAACACTCGAAGCCTTTGAAACAAGTATGAACAAGCTGGGATTAGATGTATTAGATCTTTATTTAATTCATTGGCCAGTTGAAGGCAAATATAAAGAAACATGGAAAGCGCTAGAGAAACTATATAAGGATGGACGCGTTCGAGCGATCGGAGTGTGTAATTTCCATCAGCATCATTTAGAGGATTTATTGGAAGAGGCAGAAGTTGTGCCAATGGTGAATCAAATCGAGCTGCATCCGAAGCTGACGCAGGAGCCTTTACGAGACTACTGCAAATCGAAAGGAATTCATGTAGAGGCGTGGTCGCCATTAGGCAGCGGGAAGCTTCTAAACCATCCTGTTCTCCAGGATATCGCGAAAAAACATGATAAGTCAGTAGCGCAAGTGATTCTTCGCTGGGACTTGCAGCATGGCATTATCACCATTCCAAAATCTGTGACGAAGAGCCGAATCATCGAAAACACACAAGTCTTCGATTTCGAGCTGTCCGCACGTGAGATGGGTGTCATTGATCAGCTCAATGAAGATGAGCGCACAGGTCCAGATCCAGATAACTTTGATTTTTAATCGAAAGAAAAGCACAGGTGCGATGCCTGTGCTTTTTTATTTCCCTCATCTTTAGACAGATTTTTGGGGGTGATAGGTCTCAATGATTTGAATGGCGTCAACAATCTGTTCTTTAGAATAGTCTCCAATCAAACAAAAGGTTTCATCTTTACGTGCCGCATGGTTTGCTACCGTAAGTGCCGCTTCTTCCAGTTGAGTTGTCATACCAAGATCGCGCATATTTCTAGGTAATCCGAGAGTTTGGTAGAGTTCAAGTAATTCCTCAACCTCGGACATTCGGTTTTCTGCGGCAAGCTGGACGAGGATGCCATAAGCTACTTTTTGTCCATGTAACACATGATGCGTTTCTTCAATAAATGTCAATCCATTATGAACGGCATGGGCTCCTGCCATTCTTCCATAGCGTCCCCCATAGCCGCCGACTGTTCCTGCTAACGTAATAATCGTATCTGTCACATCTGCGAATGCTTGTGAAAGCTGACCTGTTTTTAAGCTGTTGACAGCTTCTTCACTATGAGAAAGAAGAATGTCTCGAACATATACCGCCTGCTTTAGTGCTGCATGTACCATGAGCGGCAAGGCGCCTTTTGTGTTACGAATAATCGCTTCTGCTTCATACCATTTTGCCAGCGTATCACCAATTCCGCTTTGAAAGTAGGAAAGAGGAGAGGAAAGCAAAAAAGTATGATCAATTAAGGTGAGATAGCTGGATCGTTTATGATAATCAACTCTCATGAAATTTCCTTTGTCATCATAAATGACGCTGAGAGGTGTAGACGCAGCACATGTGCCGGGAATCGTTGGCACCATGATGACTTCGATTTGAAGAACGTCTGCAACTGATTTTGCGGTATCTAAAATCGTTCCGCCCCCGATGCCGATGATCACATCTGACCCGTTAAGCTCTTCTGCGATCTGTGTGACCGCATTAGGCGAACTGTATCCTTTGTGCTGAATGAAAGGCCACTCGGACGGCAGCTTTGTGTATTGTGAAAAAGCTTGGTATGAATCATATCCTGTCACTACAGCAGGTGACTGAAAAGGAGAAACAAGGGATTCAAGTTCATGATAGATTCCCTTTTGAGAAATAAATTGGTTAGGGCCGCTTCTGACAATATCTTCTGGCTGGATCATGGATCATTGCTCCTTTACACATCATATTGTTCATAAATCATCTCATTTTACAGAAATTTCTGTCAAATAGTCAAATCTATGAGAAGAAAGGCCCTTCCGTTTTATGGAATTGAGCCGCCGACATTGCCTTTAGGTATGTATTTCCTGTATGATAAAGAATGGTATGTTTTGATTAAATTTAAGAGGTGTTTATATAGATGGAAAAACAATATCGCGTTTTACTTTACTATCAATATGTCCCCATTGAGGACCCAGAGACGTTTACAGCAGAGCATTTAGCATTCTGTAAGGAGCTTGGTTTGTTAGGCCGTATCCTCGTATCAGCAGAAGGCTTGAACGGAACGGTTTCTGGAACTATTGAGCAAACGGACAAGTACATGCAAGCGTTAAAAGAAGATCCGCGCTTTGCGTCTATGCCGATCAAAATTGACGAAGCAGATGGTCATGCGTTTAAAAAAATGCACGTCCGTCATCGGAATGAACTAGTGAACCTCAGCCTTGAGGATGATGTGAATCCGTTGGAATTAACGGGGAAACATCTTAGCCCGGTTGAATTTTACGAGCAAATGCAATCACCTGATACTGTTGTGATTGATGCGCGTAATGATTACGAGTTTGATGTTGGTCACTTCAGAGGGGCAGTTCGTCCTGATATTGAGACATTCCGTGAATTACCTGAGTGGATTCGTGACAATAAAGAGATTCTTGAAGGCAAAAAAATCCTGACTTATTGCACAGGCGGCGTACGCTGTGAGAAGTTTTCAGGCTGGTTAAAGCGTGAAGGCTTTGAAGATGTCTCTCAGCTTGACGGCGGAATTGTCACTTACGGAAAAGACCCAGAAGTACAAGGGAAGCTATGGGACGGTCAATGCTATGTGTTTGATAATCGCTTAACAGTACCAGTGAATCAAACAGAGCATGTGGTTGTCGGAAAAGATTTCTTCACTGGTGAGCCTTGCGAGCGTTATGTGAACTGTGCGAACCCTGCATGTAACCGTAAGATGATTGCCACTGAAGAGAGTGAGCATAAGTATATGCGCAGCTGCAGTCATGAATGCCGCACAAGTGAACGGAACTTGTATGTGAAACAGCACAATTTATCTGAAGAAGAAGTTCAAGAAAGACTAGCTGTTATTGAAAAAGAACAAGCGATTTCACAAGGATAGAGGGAACCCCCCTTTATCCTTTTTTTCTTTACATGGCGTGGGTTAGAAGGGAGAGGAAGTCATTTCCTCTATCTTTTTTGTTTTGTTTTTTTCAAAATAAGGGTAAAGGTAGTTATTCAGTCTAATAGATTGAACAGGTGAAAAAGCGCTTTCTTTTGAAATAAGCATGTTCGACTATTTCAGAAAATGAAGAATTGAGAGATAATATAACAGGCGAAAAAATGAACAAGAGTAAAGGTTCATTAGAAGAAATATTTGCCAGTAAAATGAAAAGTGAGCTGCTTTGAAAGAAAGACGCTTGCTTGACACATGCTCTGTATTTTAATCGAAAGGTGTTATGAACATGAATCATTTGCATCGTAGGATGGGAACTTTCGCTTTAATGATGGTAGGTCTTGGCTCAATCATTGGTTCAGGATGGCTCTTCGGTGCTTGGCGTGCGGCTCAAATCGCCGGTCCTGCTGCTATTTTATCCTGGTTGATTGGGATGGTTGTGATTTTATTTATCGCTTTGTCTTATAGTGAACTCGGATCGATGTTTCCAGAGGCAGGCGGAATGGTGAAATATACGCAATATTCACACGGATCTTTTATTGGGTTTATTGCAGCTTGGGCGAACTGGATCGCCATTGTCTCCGTGATACCAGTGGAGGCGGTTGCTTCCGTCCAGTACATGAGCTCATGGCCTTGGGAGTGGGCAAAGTGGACATCTCATTTGGTTACAAAAGGGGTATTGACGACAGAAGGTCTTATGGTTGCCAGTGTGCTGCTTGTGATTTACTTTCTGCTTAATTATTGGACAGTTGGGTTATTTTCAAAAGCAAATACATTCATTACCGTGTTTAAAATTGTCATTCCAGGATTAACAATTGGTGCGCTCTTATTCGTAGGTTTTCATAGTGAGAATTTTACTTCTGGAACAAGTATTGCTCCTAACGGCTGGGCGAGTGTGCTGACAGCTGTTGCGACATCTGGGATTGTGTTTGCCTTCAATGGCTTCCAAAGCCCGATTAATATGGCCGGTGAGGCAAAAAATCCAGGCCGGTCGATTCCAATTGCCATTGTCGGATCGATTTTCATTGCGACTGTGATTTATGTCCTTTTACAAGTCGCCTTTATCGGTGCTGTTGATCCATCTATGATCGTGAACGGATGGGGTCATTTGAATTTCAACTCGCCATTTGCGGACCTTGCCATTGCGCTTGGTATTAACTGGCTTGTTCTGATTTTATATGCGGATGCGTTTGTGTCGCCTTCTGGTACGGGAATTACGTATACCGCAACGACGTCTCGTATGATTTATGGAATGGAAAAAAACAAATACATGCCAAGTGTGCTTGGCCGTCTGCACCCTATTTACGGCGTGCCTCGTCCAGCAATGTTTTTTAACTTAGCCGTATCGTTTATCTTTCTGTTTTTATTTAGAGGCTGGGGTGTACTTGCTGAAATTATCTCTGTCGCAACACTCATTTCTTATCTGACTGGACCAGTGACCGTCATGACGCTGAGAAAGACAGGGACAGATTTATATCGACCGCTCCGAATAAAAGGACTCAGCATCATTGCTCCTCTCGGTTTTGTCTTTGCCTCATTGACGCTGTATTGGGCAAGATGGCCGTTAACAGGTCAGGTGCTGTTCATTATTCTCATTGGTCTTCCTATCTATTTTTACTATCAAGCAAAAGCGAAGTGGAAAGGCTTCGGCCGCAACTTTAAGGCGGGTGCTTGGATGGTTGTGTACCTGCTTGTGATGATGACGATTTCCTGTCTTGGCAGTGATAAATTCGGCGGTTATAACATCATTCATTATGGCTGGGACATGGCACTGATTACGGTGGTAGCTCTGCTATTTTATATGTGGGCACTCAAAAGTGGATATGAAACAGAGTTTTTAGAGGATGCGAAAAAAATCAATGATGAGCTGCGTGCTTCTCAGAAGGAAGCTGCAGCAACCAAAGAATAAAGAAACGGCTGCCTGAACACTCGGGCAGCCGTTTTTATTTGGAGGAAAGGTGCATCACATGCCGTTTCAGCCAAGTGGTGACGCCGCGCAAAACGGCCGCTGTGACAAGTGAAATGAGCACATATCTCCAAAGCTGGCCTAAGCCTTGTCCACTCAGCCAGAATACGATGCCTAGAATGATGAGGGTAAACATGAGCAAGAATAAAAATGATGCAGACCAGAAAAAAGATTTCACAGAAGGTCACCTCCTCAGGAGTATTGTATGCAGGCAATTGAAGGAACAGACCAGCTATGAAAGGGTAGAATCATGGTGAAATCTATTGCAAAAGTCAGATAAAAGCACCAAGTGATTTGACAATTGTGTTAAGATGAGAGCATATTTTGAGTAAAGTTGTTGGTCATAGACGGAGGTGTTTGGAAATGCAGATTCAAAAGGTTCTAAACAATAATGTCATTAGTGTCATAGATGAACATGGAAAAGAAATCGTTGTCATGGGGAGAGGCATCGCTTTCCAGCGACGTCCCGGGGACCCGGTGGACGAATCGTTGATTGATAAAGTCTTCCGCCTGGAGGATCATTCCGTTCACGAGCGGATGAAAATGCTGCTTCAAGAGGTTCCGTATGATGTGGTCAAGGTGACCGAGGAAATGATCCAATATGCACATACAAAGCTGAACCGAAGATTAAACGAAAGTCTGCATGTATCGCTGGCAGACCATATTCATTACGCCATCGAACGGCTGAAGAAAAATCATCTGATTGAGAATTCGCTTATTTGGGAGATTAAACGCTTATACAAAGATGAATTTCTTGTGGCAAAGGACTGTCTTGAGATGATTGAAGAGCGTCTTCATATTGAACTGCCTGAGGATGAAGCGGGTTTTATTGCCATGCATATCATTAACGCAGAGCTCAATGAGGATATGAATACGACGGTCAATATCACAAAGGAAGTTAATGCCATTCTCACCATTGTGAAATATCACCTCAACATGGAATTTGATGAGGACTCGCTTAACTTTTACCGTTTTCTCACGCATTTGCGCTTTTTCGTCCAGCGTCTGATCAATGAAACACTCCTTGTCAGCGAAGATCAGGACTTATATCAGCTCATCAAAGTGAAATATCCGAAAGCTTACGATTGCGCAAAGAAAATCGCAGAATATGTCTATCAAACCTATCACCGGGATCTTACATCAGAGGAGATGCTGTATCTATCAATTCATTTGAATCGACTGATCAAACGAGAAAAATAAAGATAGATTTTAAAAGAAAGCGTTGACATGAGAAAAGGTGAGTGGTACTATTTGCTCATAAACATAAAAGAATACGGTTTCACAATGATCGTCTTAGAGGATTGTGACTGTTCGGCAGGCAAAACCTAAACGTTCACTGAAAAAGCGCAACAGCAAGCTGCGACTATTTTTGGTGCCCGTTTAGGTTTTTATTTTGCCCAAAAACGTATTTTTTTGAAAAAAAGGGGGTTTTTGCATGAGTTATCGTCAATTAGCAGAAGACATTATTAAACACATTGGTACAGAGAAAAACGTCCATTCATTGGTGCATTGCGCCACAAGGCTTCGTTTCACCTTAAATGACAGATCAAAAGCAGATAAAGCGGCCATTGAAAAATTAAATGGCGTCGTTACCGTTATGGAAAGCGGCGGCCAATTTCAAGTGGTCATTGGCAATACCGTACCAGAGGTATATCGAGAAATTGGAGAGTTTACGAATCTATTAGAGGATTCCTCTGCTTCATCTGCAAAATCAGGTGAAGAGAGCACAAGCCTTTTCGGGAAATTCGTCGACATTGTATCGGGGATTTTCACACCACTTCTCGGTGTCATGGCGGGTGCAGGTATTTTAAAAGGTCTCTTAGGCATCTGTATCAACGCAAAATGGTTATCTCCTGAAGATACGTCGTATCAAATTTTATTTGCTGCATCTGACAGCTTGTTCTACTTCCTGCCATTATTGCTCGCATTCACTTCTGCTAGGAAGTTTAAAGCGAATCCGTTTGTCGCTGTGACGATAGCAGGTGCACTGATTTACCCAACCATTCAAGAATTGTCAAAAGGCGGCGGAGATGTGACATTCTTCGGGATTCCAGTCGTCTTAATGTCTTATACATCTACGGTCATCCCAATCATTTTGGCAGTGTTTGTCATGGGATATATCGAACGTTTCTTTAACAAAGTCATTCATGAAAGTGTCAAAAACTTTATTACTCCACTGATTTTGCTTGTCACGGTTGTTCCGCTGACACTCATCATATTTGGACCATTTGGTGTGTATGCAGGAAATGGCATTGCAGCTGTTTTGCTGAAAGTATTCTCCTTTAGTCCTACACTTGCAGGTGCTTTAATTGCGATGGCTTGGCAGATTCTTGTCATCTTCGGTATCCACTGGGGACTTGTGCCAGTGATTTTAAATAATATCGCAGTCCATGGGAAAGATCATATCAAGCCGGCCACTGCGCCAGCTGTATTCTCACAAGCCGGTGCTTCAATCGGTGTTATGCTGAAAACAAAGAATAAAAAACTGAAATCACTGGCTGGATCGACAGCAGTTTCTGCTGTGTTTGGGATCACAGAGCCAGCTGTATACGGGGTCACGCTTCGTTTGAAAAAACCATTTATTGCAGCCGTTATCTCTGCTGGGGTCGGCGGTGCGATTATCGGTTATTCACAAAGTATTGCAATTGCGTCAGGCCTTCCAAGTTTACTGACACTGCCGATTTTCTACGGTCAAGGATTTACAGGGTTCATCATCGGAATTTCGGTCTCGTTTGTCCTTTCTATCATCTTAACTTATTTGATTGGATTTAAAGATCCAGTAGATGAAGATGAAACGCCGGCCGCTTCTGCACCGGTAATTGAAAACGAACATGGGGTCAAAGCCGCTCATGTGAAAAGTCCTTTAAAGGGCGAGGTCATCAAGCTGGAGGAAGTGCAGGATAAGGCATTCTCATCTGGTGCACTAGGAAAGGGCGCAGCCATCATTCCATCAGAAGGCAAGCTGTTTGCACCAGTATCAGGAGTTGTGACAACGGTTTTCCCAACAGGCCATGCGTATGGTCTAACCTCTGAAAGCGGAGCAGAAGTACTCATTCACATTGGACTGGATACCGTACAATTAGGTGGAAAGCATTTTACCCCGAAGGTTGTTCAGGGGCAAACCATCACAGAAGGCGAACTGCTTGCTGAGTTTGACATAGAAGCCATCCAAGCAGCCGGCTTGTCCGTCACAACACCAGTGATTATTACCAATTCAGGTGAGTTTAGCGATATCATTGAAACAGAAGAGAAACAAATCACACCAGGGCAATCATTTTTACATCTAGTTTAATCAAGAGGAGGAAGAAATCATGAGATATTCAACACTAGCATCATTTCCAAAAGACTTTTTCTGGGGCGGATCTACTTCCGCCTATCAGGTAGAAGGTGCGTGGAACGAGGATGGCAAGGGGCCTTCTGTCATTGACATGAGAGCAAGTTATCCTGAAGGGACAACGGATTTTAAAGTCGCAAGCGATCACTATCACCGTTATAAAGAGGATGTGAAGATGTTTGCGGAAATGGGCTTGAAGGCTTATCGCTTTTCCATTGCGTGGACACGGATCATTCCAGATGGAGATGGGGAGATCAATCAAAAGGGGATTGAATTCTATCATTCTCTCATCGATGAATTGCGCCGCTATGACATTGAACCAATCGTGACAATGTATCATTTTGATCTGCCTCATGCGCTTCAAGTAAAGGGCGGGTGGTCTAACCGCGGGACAGTGGATGCGTTTGAACGCTATGCAGAGGTGCTATTCAAGGAGTATGGTCAGAAGGTAAACTATTGGCTGACCATTAATGAACAAAACATGATGATCTTACATGGATCAGCGCTCGGTACACTTGATCCAAATTTAGAAAATCCGAAAAAAGAACTGTATCAGCAGAATCATCATATGCTCGTTGCACAGGCAAAAGCCATGACGCTTTGTCATCAAATGCTGCCTGAAGCGAAAATTGGACCAGCGCCAAACATCGCGCTCATTTATCCGGCTTCTCCAAAGCCTGAAGATGTGCTTGCTGCGGCGAATTACAATGCGATCCGAAACTGGCTTTATCTTGATATGGCGGTGTTCGGCCGTTATAACAACCTTGCTTGGGCGTACATGAAAGAAAAAGACATTCTTCCTGTCATCGAAGAGGGAGATATGGATATATTGAAAAGCGCGAAGCCAGACTTCATTGCCTTTAACTACTACACTTCTCAAACGGTTGAAGCGAGTAAAGGAGATGGCAACGACGAATTTGCACGCGGCGGAGATCAGCATTTGAAATCCGGTGAAGATGGCGTCTACAAAGGCGGCAACAACCCATTCTTAAGCAAAAATGCGTTTGGCTGGGAGATTGACCCTGTCGGCTTCCGTTCAACGATGCGCGAGATTTATGACCGCTATCAGCTGCCGCTTATTATCACGGAAAACGGATTGGGTGCTTTCGACAAGTTAGAAGAAGATGGATCAATTCAGGATGATTATCGAATTGATTATTTAGAAAAACATATCGAGCAAATCAAATGGGCGATCACAGACGGCGTCGAGGTATTCGGATACTGCCCGTGGTCAGCCATCGACTTAATCAGCACACACCAAGGATGCTCCAAGCGCTACGGGTTCATCTATGTCAATCGCGACGAATTTGACCTAAAAGACCTCAAAAGAATTCGCAAAAAGAGCTCTTATTGGTATGAAACCTTGATTCAGCAAAATGGAGACAACATCGGGAAGTAAATGATGAAAAAGCCAATCACCTTATGCGGGTGGTTGGCTTTTTTTCTGTTCACTTTATTGGCAAGATCATATTGTTCGAGTTGTTCTAACATGATAGTCTGATGATATATTGTAAAAATTGGATAAAAATCCATTATCAGAAAGGGGTTGTTTATATGATGACGATTTTTTTTATGTTCTTCACATTGTTTTTGATTTTTTATGGTTTGAATTATATAGGACAGAAATTAATTGCGAAGGAATATCCAATGAACCATAGATTGATTGTGATACTGTCAGCTGTGGAAGGTATTCTTGTTTTCGTCATTGTTGGTGTGAATGCGAAATTTCCGTTTTTATTTACAGTACTTATGTCTGTTCACATCTAACTCTCTACTATCATTATACCCCGAATTTAATTAAATTTATAGACTGTTTCTCGCCCATCTCTAGCCGTATACTGTTATACGCAAGTCAAAAACGATAAGGGGTGTGGCTGTATGAATGACAAGCAAAAGGTGTTAGATCCCGGGCCGTTTTTTCATGGGACAAAAGCGGAATTGAAGATTGGAGATCTGCTTGAACCGCTTTATTTATCCAATTATCAGGATAAAAAATCGAACCATATCTATTTCACCGGAACACTAAACGCGGCCAAATGGGGTGCTGAATTAGCTAGGTCTGATGCGAAAGAAAGAATTTATATTGTAGAACCGTTAGGCGATTTTGAAAATGATCCAAATGTGACTGACAAAAGATTTCCCGGCAACCCAACACGTTCTTATCGATCGAAATCTCCGTTGAAAATAGTCGCAGAATTAGGTTCATGGGAAAGACATTCCGATGAAGAAATCAATCATATGCTGAGCTCCTTAAAAAAATTAAGTGAAGAAGGAAAAAATGTCATCTACGATTGATGACGTTTATCTCAATAACACAAAGGCCGCCTCATGAACTGGGCGGCCTTTTGTTTGATCTTATTGAAATAGCGCATCCATCAGCTCATTAAATGTTTTGGCTTGCTTGAGGGAGTGAATGCGGTCTGGATTGTCTAGTAAATCGACGGCCTGTTCAAAGAATTGGTTCATACAGGCAGCGTCATCCTTATGAATCGCTAATAAAAAGACAAGTGAAACTTGGTCGCCCTGCCAGTCAATTGGCTGTTTTAAGTGTGCGATGGCTACAGAGGAGGTGCCTTCATTTGTGATAAGCGGATGCGGCATTGCAATACCGCTGCCAAGATAGGTAGACGACATTTGCTCACGCTCAAACACCGAGGGCCGAAAAGAAGACGATACTAGCTGATGCGCCTCTAAACGGCTGCATAATATATCTAATACCTCATCCTTGCTGCTTAGATCAGCATTCATGAAAGTCAATCGCTTTTGAAAAAACGCCATCAGCTCTTTTGAGGGTGCCCCGTGCCCATTTAATAAATGAATGACTTCATTCACACGTTGTATATCATGATGTTCAAAAAAGGCGCTGACCTGAATGACTGGTTTCCCCTTTGATGTGAGTGGAACGGTTGTGATGATGACGTCACACGGCAAAGAGGTGCTCATGAGATAATCCTGATAGGAATAGAGCTCAACGATGTCAAGCTCGTGCTGAAAGGCTGCCTTCAATTTAATTTCAAGCAGTCTGGCCGTCCCTAGTCCAGACCCGCATACGATAATCGCTTTCTTTTTTTGCGAGGTGTCGAGCTGACTTCTTTCAATTGAAGCAGCGATATGCAGGGCAACATATGCCGCTTCATCTTCATTTGGCGTCCGCACCAGCTGTAAGGCATTCAGCCCGCTGACAGCCAAATCAAACGGGTAAGGATAGGACGTTTTGATCTCATGCAAAAGCGGATTTTGTAATGATACGCCATATTGGATGCGATTTAATAACGGCTTCATATGAAGCATCAAGTCTTGCTGCAGGATGCTGTCATCAGCAAAACGATGGCCGCTTGTTTTTTCAATGTGCTGTAGAAAGACTGTAACCGCCTGTTGAACTTCCGCTGTCGTCTGATGCTGGGCGGCTTCTTTCCACGTTTGGTTCGCCAATAGATGCATGACTAAGTAATCTGTTTCATCCTCTGGTAAGGTCACATAAAAAGTGTCACTCACCTGCTGTATGATTTTTTGTGCAATTCTCATCAAAACGGGTGATCTTTGTGTGCGGACGCTACTGGCGGATATCCGCTGGTTTTTTCGTGTTTGCTGAATCGCAATGGCTAAGTGAATGACTAAATTTTTTAAGGCAATGTCTTTAATGAGCAATGACTCTTGATGCAGGTTCGTCAACACAATAGATCGAATGGTTTCAAGAGATATATCAGGAAAATGGAGCTGCTCCCGCTCGGTGATATGAGAGAGAGCAGGCTCTTCTTCAAGAAGTAAGTCTGCATAGCACGTTCTTTTTTGCAGCTCATCTCCTTCAATCTTTAAGCCAAATCCAGGCTTTGACACAAGGGTCATGCCGTAACGGGCTAACATCTCTCGTCCTTTTTTTAAATCACTGCTGACCGTCATGCGGCTGATAAACAGTTCTTCAGCCAGCTGGTCAATTTTTAAGTAATCTGATTGAAGCAGCAGCTTTCTCATCATAAATCGTACACGCTCTTCTGGCATGACGGGGACAAGAGAGCGGGCAGGAAGCTTTTGCTGATGAAGCCAAAGTAAGAAAGCGTCTTGATCACTCGTTAAAAGAGTATATCCCTTTCCTCGGATCGTTTTAATCATGGCTCCTGCTTCCTTTAAATACTCATTTGCTTCCTTGATTAAATTGCGGATAGAGCGGTCAGATAAGCGAAAAGAGGAAGTGAGCTCCTCCAGCTTCACGAACCCCTTCGTTTCAAAAAGCCGCTGAATCAGCTGATAGGTTCGAGGATCTGCCGTCATCATCATTGCGCGGCTCCTTGCGCCTGCAAGGCATCAGTTCCAAGAGCGATGGCGCCCATTAAACCAGATAATCCATCAAAGGATGGTTTTGTGATAATTTCTTGTAAAGGCTTTGGCAGCTGCAAATAGCCGCGAAGCCGCTTGTCTGTTTCATCAAGAATAAGCGGCAGCATAGCCGGCTGTTTCATCACACCTCCACCTAGAATGATGCGTTCTGGTGAAAGGGTGAGCAGCAGGTTAGCGGTCATTTGCCCGAGATAGTAAGCATGAAGTGACCAAGCAGGATGATCCTCTGGCAGCATGGGTGCCAGTGTATGATAGCGTCCTTCTATGGCAGGTCCAGATGCCAGTCCCTCTAAACAGTCATGATGTATAGGGCAGCAGCCTCCGTAAGTGTCATGAGGATGCCGCTGAACGGTGATATGACCCATTTCTGGATGCAGCAATCCGTGAATCAGGCGATGTTCAATATAGGCACCGCCGCCTATTCCAGTCCCAACAGTAATATAGACCAAGGAGGCAGGCTTTTCTGCTTCAGTTGAAAAACGGGCTTCTCCGAGTGCTGCACAGTTTACATCGGTATCAAGCTTCATCGGGGTTCCGAGGGCTTGTTTTAAGGTAGAGAGGAAAGGGAATTGGCGCCAGGCTGTTTTTGGTGTGTCTAAAATCGTCCCGTAGCTTGGGCTTTGCTCTTTCACATCGACAGGCCCGAATGCCCCAATTCCAATGGCATCGACACGATGCTTTGTAAAGTAATCGATCACTTGCCGGCATGTTTCATCTGGATTCCCTGTTGCAAAGGAAGTCATGTGTTCAATCGTTCCGTCTGTAGTTCCGTAGCCGCAGACAAATTTCGTTCCGCCTGCTTCAATGCCTCCAATTCGCATGATCAATGCCCTCCATTAAAGAGGGGCGGAATCCATTGGATCCCGCCCCTACATGTTCATTTTTTCTTTACAATGTAGGTTTGTACCTGACAAGGTGTAAGCGGTTCAATGTGTAATGATCCATGTTGTGCTTTGAGTATATGTCCTTCAGGTGTTTCTCCTAAATTCGCTGTTTCTCCGTGTTGTAGAGATGAACTATTGATTGAAGCGGCTGTTTGACGCGTTAAATATGGATTGAAGAGACGAATGACAATGCCTGTTCCGTGCTCTTCTTTTTTCAGAGCGCTTAGAATGGCTCCATCTGTCTCGATGTCAAGCAGGCTATAAGTAGATTGTAAGTCTTCTTTTTCATCTCGGAAAGAGAAAATTAAACGACCGTTTAAAAAGTCTGCCCGCTCGTAGCATTGAACAGGTGTGGTATACCGTTTGGCAAGCTGCGCTAGGTGTCCCTCGCTGACTGCATCCTTGCTATAGTGCATACCAAATGTGAATGACAGTGCACCTTGCAGCTGAGCGTCAGGCGTATCCACAATTTTTTCCCCAGATGCGCGTCCTGGACGGTAAAGAAGGTTTTCTTTCCCCATTTTCCCGAAACAGCGGAAGAGCGTATATGCAATCGTTGTATAGCCTTCTCCTGTGATCTGATATTCTCTCACGCAGTCGGTCAACAGAGCGGCACCATATGCTTCATCACGAAGTGCGACAAAGGATTGCATCGGTTCAATGGTGATCGGTTTTTCTTCCCAATGTTCATTGTTCCACCATTCAAGCTCTTGTGTTAGCTCTGTTGGGCGTTCGATTGTACCAAACTGTTGATCGCTCAGTGATACGTTTGATGCGATGCCTGTATCAAAAAGAACGCGCAGGCGATGATCTAACGCATGGTTGTCCACATCTACATGAAAACGGATGACAGCATCGTCTTTGTTTAATGCCACCTTCGCTGTGATCTGAAGTGAAGTCCCAGCCAATTGCTTAGAGCGCTCCTCTAGGTCGTAAGGGACAGTGAGCTGAAGCTTGATGGTCAGCTCTTGCTGCAGGCCGCTTTTAGCCACTGAGATGTCTGCTGATGAAAGATCCTTGGATGACACATACAGGTCCTCACGAGGGGGGGAATAGTTGTAGGAATCCCCATCATCTCCGTTGTCTTCAAAGATCATTTGCTCAGAGAATGTCCGGCCAGTTTGCTTATCTGTGATGTCCAGTGATCCGTTGTCATTTGCCGCAATGCGGTAATACGTATTTTCAATCACTCGTCCTTCAGTTTGTTCCCATGCCGATTCGCTTGATTCATCGAAGACCATGCTGACCTGTGTATAACCAACTGACGGTAAGTTGATGGCTTCAATCAGCAGAATGGCTTTCCATACTTGCTTTGGCATGTACACTTCTTTACTTGGGTTAAGAGAAATTTGCTGTGCCAGCACATAATCTGTGACATCGGTTTTGCTTTTCACTGTGTACTGAAGCGTTCGTCCATTTGCATCCTTTAGCGTAAATGGACGTTCCGTGATAAAGGTTTCGACTTCAATGACTTCAGAACGCTTTGAAGGCAGTGTATTGAACAACGTGAATGTGATTTCTTGCTCTGTTTGCAGTCGAATTGTGATGAGACGCATGTGCAAGTCCACAAGATTCTCGGCGATTTCCTTTGCCTGCTTGTAGCGGAAGAAGACATCTTGGTTTGTCGTGTCACTATTACAGCCGCCAATGCTGTCATGCGCTGCATTTTCAAACATGAGGTACCAAATATCACGAACCGTATCATGCGGATAGTCGTGTCCAAGCGAATAGCTAATCGTGAGGATGGGCTCCATCACATTCACGAGATAGTTTTCAATTTGGTTGTTTAAGATTTTTAAATCCGCTCGTGTTGAAAAGATAGATTTATGAATCCGCATATGCTTCGCATGAATGAGCTCTCCGTGTAATGTCTCGAAAGATGTCCGCTCTTTTTTTACTGCTGCAATATAATCTTCTAAGCTGCTGATTTGATAGTGGTGCTTGTCAAGTTCATTGGCTTTTTCTAATAAGTCAGGCAGGTTTTTACGGATGGGTGCTTGGTCAAAGCCATTCGGGAAATAGACATTCTTTGTGGTTGCCTTTGCTTGCAGCGCACCAATCTTTTCAGATAAAAAGGCTTGTAAGTCCTCATCTTTCTCAGGGATATTTCCACCGTAGTAGTAGCCGAATGGCAGATTCACAGCAAAGACTTCACTGCCGTCAGCACCGCGCCAATTGAATTCAGTATGGTTCGTCATATGGTCAGAAACGCCGCGCCAAAATGCCGTATCGACAATGCCGAAGCCGCGATAAATTTGAGGCATTTGTGCGGATTGACCGAAGGAATCAGGGACATAGCCGACTTTCATCACGTGGCCGAACTGCTGACAGCGTTCAATCCCATATTGCAGGTTCCGCACAATCGATTCACCTGAAATGACGAGCTGGTCGGTTTGGGTATACCATGGGCCGATGATGAGACGTTTCGCTGTGACAAGCTTTTTGATTCGATTCTCATCCTCTGGCCGCCATTTCAGATAATCATCTAATAAGGAAGCCTGGGCATCGAGCATGAAGTAATGGAACCTTTCATCTGTTTCAAGGGTATCTAAGATGTCCATTACGCTTTTCATTAAGTAAATACGGGAGCGGGAGGTGGTGAAATACCATTCCCGGTCCCAGTGAGTATGTGGAATCACATGTACATTGACAGTCATTGATCAACGACACCTTTCTTCGTTCAAATTATCCTTCTAGCACAAGGTCAAAATCGTCTTCTTCTTTCTGCTTCTGATCATGTTCCGGCGTTTTTGGCTCTTTTTTCTCAGAGAAATTCACAAGCAGGTTGGCGCCAATACCGATGACGAGTGCGCCAGTAAGGGCTCCGATTAAATAAGCCCACCAGTTTCCGACTGAGAAGAAGCCGTATAGCCCGCCAATTGGCGGCATGATGTCATGAACTCCTAATAATGCAGCGACCCCGCTTCCAGCAGCACATGCGACAACATTGAGCGGAATCAATTTCAAAGGATTGACGAGGGTAAAAGGGATCGCCCCTTCCGTAATACCGATAATCCCCATGACAAGGCCGCCTCGTCCGGCTTCTCTAAAGGTTGGGGAGAAGTTGCGTTTTCGAATCAATGTCGCAAGCCCGTATCCAAGCGGTGGAATGACAATCGCAATATTGACGAGAATGGCAGGGAGGTAGACACCTGATAGGAAGAGGGCGTTACCAGCCATCCACGCTGATTTATTCACCGGTCCGCCAAGATCGAATCCAATCATCGCCCCTAAAATGAGAGCGAGCGCGAGTGTGCTTGTTCCATCAGCGACCATACCTTTAATCCATTCAATTAATGCCGTGTTCAAAGCGCCTAATGGTCCGCCCAGCAGAACTGACATAAGAAGTCCGGTTAAGCCAACGGTAATGAGCGGCAGGATGAGCAGAGGGACGAGCCCGGCTGCAGAGCCTTGAATTTGAATTTTTCTTTTTACAAAAAGAGCAACATATCCTGCGAAGAAGCCTGCAATGACGGCACCAATAAATCCAGCATTGGTTGAGCTGGCGAGGGCACCGCCGATAAAACCGGCTGCAAGGCCTGATTTATCCGCTATGGAATAGGCGATAAATCCAGCAAGCAGGACGTTCATTAAGCCAATACCTGTCCAGCCGACCTGCTCCATTAAATAGGCGCCGTGCAGTATGCCGCCAGCTTCCTTATAGGGGTTTAAATCTGAAACGCCAAACCCTAATCCGACCAGTTTTGCTAAACCAACGATAAGTGAGGCGCCGATGATTACAGGAAGAATATAAGAAATACCGGTCATAAGATGGCCTTCAATGACTTTTAATTTTGCTTTCATTTTCTTTGCTCCTTTCTATATGGCATTGCTCATGTTTATTGAGATTCAGACTTTTTCTTTTCAACAAGTGCTACAGCTTTGGTGATAATTTGCTCGGCATTTTTTAAGGCACGTCCGATCTCGACACGTACAGTGGGAATGCCTGAGAAGCGTTCCGCATCGTTGATATGCTGATTTGAGGCAATGATGCAGAGGTCTGCCTGCTGCGCTTCCTCTGCTGTAATGCCGTTCACCTGTCCCATAATCCCCTGCTGTTCGATTTTGATCTCGTGTCCGAGCTGTTTACCTGCATTTTCTAACGCTTTGGCTGCCATTGGAGTATGAGCTAACCCTGCTGGACATGAAGTGACACCGACAATTTTCATTGTGTAATCCCCTCTTTCAATTGTTGTTCAATGACGTCGTAATAGTAATCAGCTGTTTGACCTGGTTGAATCTTCTCGATAAAAGCAGGTTCCATTAGACTGGTCGCAATACCTGACAGTAATTTCAGATGTGTGACATTAGCTTCTTCTAGTGGAACGAGCAGTGTAAATAAATAGCTTGTGGGCAAATCGTCGAAGCTTCCCCATTCAATGGGTTGTTCAAGTTCTAAAAAAAGAAGTGAAGCCGTTTGTACAGCGGAGCTTTTTGTATGTGGAATGGCGAAGCCTTGCTGAAGTCCTGTTGAGACTTCGTCTTCGCGTGTCAACAAATCTGCTAATAGCCCCGCCTGATTGTTTGTAATCTGAAGGTCTTCAGCTTTCTCGGAAATGTATTGTAAAATCTCATTCTTTGATCGTCCGTTTACTTGTGTGAAAACATGATCTTTTTGGAACAAGCTGATCCCTTCTCTCTTGTTTGTTAAGCGCTTACAAGTTGATTGTAATGTACTTTTCCGCATGGTTAAATAGCATCATTTTCCGTTTGAAATGGCAAAAAGTTTATGAAGCTATCCGTCTTGCTGACTGAATATCTCAAATCCTAGCTTAAAACGAGTTTAATTATGTAAAAAACAGATTCTACTAAATGTATTTCTGTGATATTCTTCCAAGGTATCATAAAAGATAAGGGGGTCTTTTCATGTTCAAAAAGCAGGTCAAATCCTGTGTGATCGTACTCATGGCCATCATTCTATGTATGGCAGCATTACCTGGATACGAGGCAGCAGCTGCCACTCATGGAACAAGTGTCAATGAAGCCATTGGGTTAAAAAATGGTGAAGTCATCTCAGGTACATTACAGAATGAAAAGGAAGAGTCGTGGTATCAAATCACGCCATCTGCACAAGAGGTGGCAAAACATACCCACATGCAAATTTCTGTGAAAAGTAAACAAGTGCTGTCCGTATCGGTCTATCCAAGTAAGGACAGAGCGATGAAGGATGACACATATTCAAGATATCGCGTGGACACAGCAAGCGGAGAGACAGAGATCAACTTCCCGCATGCATGGTCAGGTCCCTATTATGTCAAAGTGCTCTACTTAGGGTCGGAGGAAGACAGCCGTGATGAGGAAGAGGATGCGGCATATACAATCGGATATAAAGGAGCTAACCTTCCGCCTTCTGAACCTGTTTTTCCTGAAGAAGATGAGCCTGAAATCATCATTATTGAGAAAAAATACGGGCGTGAAATTCTTCAATCGATTCGTACAATTGAAGATAAACGATTCAATGAAACGGCAGAAGGTCAAAAGCTTTCACGTCTGCTCCAAAAGACAAAGCCGTTTCTCAAATCAAAGCTCATCAAACATCAAAAAGAGCAGCAAAAGGTATACAACCATCTGCTCACATTAAAAACACTGCTAAATGACGTAGAGAAAAATGGTGCATTTAGCGGTCATGTCGTAACAAAAAAAGAACAACAGGCGATCGGCTCCCTTTTTGATATGCTCAAAGAAGCAAGTCCGGCATATTTAAAAAAGGAATTAGAAGCCGTCAGTCAAAAAATGGGCATCGATCAGCTTGAAGGAAAGTCAGTTGGTTATGTATTAGAGAAACAAAAGCTTGTAAAAGAAGAGAAGGTTAAAACGAATAAGATCATTTTTAAATTAAAGGATGGCCAAACACTTCAATCTGCGAAAAAGAAAATGAAAAGCTACGGCATCCAAGAAAACCGTGTGACCTCACAGTCAGTTAGTCCTTTATTCAAAGGAATGTATGTCTATGATGTGCCAGCAGGGCAAGAATCAGCTGGAAAGACACTAAAAGCAGGCAAAGCGGTCATCAAAAGCACGGCAAGAAAGCTTTCCAGCATGCCGAATGTTGAATTTGCAGAGCCTGTTCAAACCTATCGTGCGCTAAGCAGCGACGCGCAGTATGGTTATCAGTGGCCGTTGAAAAACAGTGCGCAAAACAGCGGGAAAAAAGGCGCTGACGTCAAATTTGAACAAATGAATACACTGATTGGCACAAGCAAAATGAAGCAGACATTAATTGCTGTTGTGGATACAGGTGTAGACAGCCGTTTGACAGATTTAAACGGGACTGTTCGTACAGACTTAGGTGCGAATCTCATTGGACGAAACAAAGATGCGATTGATGACAATGGACACGGTACGCATGTGGCAGGCATCATTGCCGCAAAATCCGATAATCATTACTCAATGGCAGGCCTTAACCAACATACGGGCATCATTCCGGTG
This sequence comes from Bacillus sp. FSL K6-0994, assembly GCF_038630815.1. Lineage (NCBI taxonomy): Bacteria > Bacillati > Bacillota > Bacilli > Caryophanales > Bacillaceae > Bacillus > Bacillus sp. FSL K6-0994. The sequence continues at coordinate 249,129 of NZ_CP152043.1, forward strand.
AAGGTGCTGGATGCCTATGGCTTTGGCGATACAGAGCATATTGCACTTGGGATCAAACATGCAGTGGACAAAGGCGCAAAGGTGATCAACATGAGCCTTGGCGGCTATTACAGCAGAGTGATTGAATATGCAATGAATTATGCTGCACAAAGAAATGTACTAGTGGTCGTGGCAAGTGGAAATGATGGCGTACCAGAAATGGGCTACCCTGCGACGTCAAAATACGCAATGGCGGTTGGCGCAAGCAACCGTATGGATATTGCCGCTGAGTTTTCAAGCTATGGCAAAGGACTGAGCATGTCAGCACCAGGGTCGGATATTCCGAGCCTCATGCCTGATGGGAATGTCTCATACCTGAGCGGGACATCAATGGCGACACCATATGTAGCAGCAGCAGCAGGGTTACTGCTTTCTAAAAATCCATCCTTAAAGCCAAATCAAGTGAGAAATCTTTTGCAAAGTACAGCAGATGACATCTCATTTAAATCGATTGATGGAAAAGACGACGTTTTCTATGATGAAAACGAGGAGCCAATTGTCGATCCGAAAATCCCAGGAATTGATTGGATGACAGGACATGGCAGACTGAATGCATTTGCTGCATTAAGTGCTGTCGAATTGAATGCATCAGTGAACAAAGTGGAAGATCAGCATCAAAAGGTGACAGGTAAAGCAAAAGCCGGTGCTGCTATTTCTGTGTATAGAGGCAAAACGCTGCTTGGAAAAGGCACAGCAGGCAAAAAAGGAACCTTTAGTGTGAAGATTAAGCATCAGAACAAAAACAAGGTCCTTCACATTAAAATGTCAAAAGGAAAGGCCGCTACGACGCTCAAAACCGTCGTGAAAAAAGGCAAAGCACCAGCTAAGCCGAAAGTGAGCAAAGTAACCATTAAAAGTAAAGCGGTCAAAGGGACTGCGGGTGCAGGCTTGACCATTAAAGTGAAAAACAAATCAAAGAAAGTCATCAAAACAGTCAAAACCAATAGCAAGGGCGCATTTACTGCCCAAATCAAGCCGCAAAAAGCCAAAACAGTTTTGTATGTGACCGCATCAGATGTGAGAAAAAGAGAAAGCAAAGCGGTAAAAGTGGTTGTGAAAAAATAAAAAAAGGACTTCCCTTTCTAAAAAAAGGGAGGTTTTTTTGTTTTTAACTGGAAAAATACCAATTAATGTCGATAGTAATATAGTAGGAAAAAAAAGGAGGATTTATCGATGAAAAAAATCATGTTTGCTTTCTTTCTATCATTGCTTCTCGTATTCCCAAGCTTTGCACATGCTGAAGAAACAGGTGCAGTACCAGCATCCGTTCAAGTAACAAGTGTCACAGCAGCCGATAGTGGAATAGTGAATTACGGCTATGGCAGTAAATATCGCGTGGGTTCTTATTATCCAGCTACGTTTAAAGGGACACTCAAAGATGCAAGCGGAAACCTCATGCCTAATCAGCCGATCAAGCTTTATTTTGAAGCAGCCATCAAATCTTATGCTCAAACAGCGACAGGCACAACAGACGAGAATGGACAGTTTTCACTGACGTTTCAAGTTCCTGCAGGTGCAGGCTACCAATCATACAATAATGCAGGCTGGTCAACACATTACTACGATATCGTTCCAGTGACGTTCACGTCAAACGACATCAAACTATCTTCAAATGTCACAAGTGTGTACCATTTGGCATATACTTCACGTTATTAATCTCATAGAAAAAAAGGATGTCATCAGGTGACATCCTTTTCTTTTTGTTAGCAAACCTGCTGGGCGGCAACCGAATGAGTCGATAAACAAACACTCATCAGCCGTTATTCCCAGATTCGATCGAGCATTTAACTTTTAACCTTGAGCTTTGATAGATAAGAACTTTCACACTTGAACTTTGATCCTTGAACGTTCAGCTTTGAGCTTTTATCAAGGATCATCCTAAGATGATCATCAGATGAGGAGGGAATGACCTTTCCCTCGGAGGTGTTTAGTCCTATCGATTTTCGGCTCACTAACAAAATCAATTAATCCATCTGTATTTTCGTTAGTGTATTGCTTTCAGACAAGGAAAAATCAACTTCCATTTGGAAATCTTCAATTTCTTTCGAAAGCTGTTCAATTTTCACTCGAAGGCGAAGCGGATCGATGATCACCGCCTCATTTTCAGCTAGAAAAGACTTCACGATCTCTTGGTTGGCGGCCGCTTGTGTCTTTCCATCTTTCCCAAACAAGGTCTCTAAATGCTGATCAAGTCTCATTTTCACATCTTCATTCGTTTGTTCAGCTTTGTCGACCAGCTCTTTGTACACCTGTTTCATTTTCCGTAAATAACGAATATCGTAGTCTATCGACGTCTTTCGTTCAATCGCCTCTGCCACCGTCATACGGACACCCGCCACATCAATCATTGTGGTTGCATTTGATACAACGATGGCTGATTTGATGGCATTCCGGCGTTTGATTAAAGCTCGAATCGATTGATCATCAGCCTTTGCCTTTTTTTCAATCTCTTCTTGATTCTGAAATCCGTGCTGTATATGTTTCCCGATCATCAATCCACCGAGTACGGCTTCATCAACGGTTCGGTTGATTCTTTTATCTAACATTTTCAGTTCACTTAATGCTCTTGTAATGGTCATTTCCATATTCACGACAACTCCCTTGGTTCATCCTGAAATCATAGATTCCTATCATATACCAAAGTGTGCTTCTTTTACTAGCGATATCCTTTTTTGTCAGATGAAAAAACCCTGATGTTTATACACCAGGTTTTTCTCGTTTTTTCTGAATCCAAGCTGTCACGTAATAGGCAGCATAGCAGAGCGCAATGAAAGGAATGCCGCAGATGAGGGCAATCCGCTGATTTGGATCAAAGGCAATGCCGATGACAGATGCAAGACATAGGAGGAAGGCTGCAATCGGAACTACTGGATAGAGCGGTGTTCGAAAGGATAAATCATGAAGCTGTCCGCCTTCCTGTAAAAATCTTTTCCGGAACATAAACTGTGAGGCAGCAATCCCCATCCATACAACCACAACGGCCAGTCCAGAGATTGACACTAGGACAAGGTATACCGTTTCTGGTGCGATCACGCTCGATAGCAAAGAAAGAATACCACCGATCATACTTAAAATGAGTGCATTCAAAGGAATGCCTTTTGACGTCAGCTTCGCCAGTTTTTTAGGAAGTGTCCGTTCCTCAGAAAGCGACCAAAGCATACGAGATGATGCGTATAATCCTGAGTTTGCGGCAGATAAGATCGCGGTCAGGATGACAAAATTCATGAAATCTGCGGCATAAGGAATCCCGATACGATCAAATACCACGACAAATGGGCTTTTGATCACCCCGGCTTCTTCTACTGGAATCAAGCCAGCCAACACAACAATCGTTCCAACGAAAAACAGGACGAGACGCAGGACGGTTGTGCGAATTGCTCTTGGAATGGTCTCGTCAGGATTGACGCTTTCACCCGCAGCAATCCCAATCAACTCCGTACCTGAAAAAGCAAAGTTGACCGCAAGCATCGTCATTAAAATTGGTAAAAAGCCGTTTGGGAAAAGTCCGCCTTCGCCAGTGAAATTAGAAAACAACGGAGCGGCCTCACCGCCCTTTAATGGGATCAAACCAAACATGGCAGCTCCGCCAAGAATAATAAAGAGAATAATAGCCATCACTTTAATACTGGAAAACCAAAACTCTGATTCTGCAAAAAACTTGACTGTAAATGCATTCAGTAAAAAGATGAGAAGAGCAAAAACACCACTCCACATCCAAACTGAAGTGTCTGGAAACCAGCGCTGCATTAATAGTCCTGCGGCTGTAAATTCCGAACCGAGTGCCACTGTCCATGTCAGCCAGTATAGCCAAGCAACCGTATAGCCTGTACCAGGTCCAATGTATTTTGTTGCATACGTATGAAAAGCCCCTGTGACCGGCATTGCGACAGACAGCTCACCTAAACAAAGCATCACGAGGTAGACAATTAAAGCCCCGACAAGATAGGCAAGAATGGTCCCCGCAGGTCCGGCCTGATTGATGGTATACCCAGAGCTTAAAAAGAGCCCTGTTCCAATGACGCCGCCTAGAGAAAGCATGAACAGGTGCCGGCTCGTCATTTTTCGTTGATATTGTTGTGACTGATCTTTTGCTTGTTCCATGTCTTCCCGCCCTTTTGCTTAGAAGTATGTGTGATGATTCATGATGCTACGATGTGGTTCGTTTTAAGATGTCATTGATATCTTCTGGGGTCGTCCGGCAGCAGCCGCCGATGATATTCGCGCCGTCTTTGTACCATTGATGCGCACATTCCCCAAAAGTAAGATGAGACGTATCTCCGTTCCATACTTTTTCTTCAGGATCATATATTTCACCTGAGTTTGGATATACCACAATCGGTTTGCTCGTTCCCTTTTTCATTTCTTGAATAAGAGAAGTAATAAATTGCGGCGGCGTACAGTTCACGCCGACGGCAGCGATTTGTTCATAAGGCTCAAGCGCTTGTACACATTCTCGAATGGAATCACCTTCACTAATGTGCAGGCCATCCTTTGCGCTGAATGTGATCCAAGCAGATACCCCGCTGAATTCATCCTGCAGCAGCTTTGCAATGGCAGTTGCTTCAATCAGACAAGGAATCGTTTCGCATGCAAGAATATCTGCACCCGCTTCTACTAATGCCTGAATTCTTGGTCTGTGAAAATCAATAAGAGCCTGCTCTGAGAGTCCATAATTTCCTTTATATTCTGAACCATCAGATAAATAAGCGCCGAATGGCCCCACAGATCCAGCGACAAATGGTTTTGTCCGTCCTTCACGACGCGCTTCATCCTGCCAAAAAAGATCGCGTGCCTCTTTCGCAAGAGTGACAGAGCGTTTCATGAGTTCAATCGCTTCTTCTTTTGTATAGCCTTTTTCAGCAAAGCCTTCAATCGTTGTTTGGTAGCTGGCGGTTGTTGCGCAGTCAGCACCTGCTTGGAAGTAGTCCAAGTGTACTTGCTGAATCAATTGTGGCTGTTCAATAAGTATTTTGGCTGACCATAAACGATCGTTTAAGTTACAGCCCTTTCGTTCAAGCTCTGTTGCTAATGCACCGTCTAAAATCAAAGGTGCGTGAGCCTGTAAACGGCTTTGAATAGGATTCATCGGAATCAAACAGCCTCCTTTTTAGATCGGAAATGATGGATATGATATGAGGCAGTAGTTTAAATGACTAAAGTGTTTTTGTCAAGGAGAGGAAAAAGCATCATAGGGCGGAAAAACCCTGAAAACATGCGGGTTTTGATGCATAAAAATGCAGTCAAAATAATAGAAAACCAAGTCATTGACAGCCTCTGAAAAGAGATATATATTATGGAAAGATTGATTTCAGAAAGCTTCATCAAAAGGCGCCGTCTTTTGATTTTTATGTTGTCCAACGACTGTCTTCTTTCGTGCAGAAAGAGGGTTTTTTATATGCTTAAAAAAGGAGGAAAGAAGAAATTGAAAAAATGTGTAAAAGATATAGCGATGATTCTAGTTGGTTCTTTTTTATTTGCCGCAGCAGTGAACATGTTTGTCATTCCGCTTGAATTTGGTGAAGGCGGCGTCACGGGGCTGTCCATTATTTTTTATTATTTGTTTGAGATTGCACCGTGGCTGACGAACCTCGTGTTTAATGCCATCTTACTGCTTGTCGGCTATAAGTATTTAGACAAGAAGACCACGATTTATACTGTGGTTGCCGTCGCAAGTAACTCTCTATTTTTGCACCTGACCACAACATGGGTCGTGAATGTTCATGAATTGATCATTGGAGCGATTTTTGCAGGAATTATCATCGGAATTGGGATTGGTCTTGTGCTCAGAGCAGGTGGAACAACGGCGGGTTCTGCCATTCTCGGAAGAATTGCCAACAAGTATTTAGACTGGAACGTGAGCTATGCCATTTTGTTCTTTGATCTGATCGTTGTATTTGCTTCCTATTTTATTATTGGTGCGGAAAAATTAATGTTTACCATTGTGATGCTGTACGTGGCGACAAAGGTGATGGACTTCGTGATAGAAGGACTTAACACGAAAAAGGCAGTGACGATTATTTCTTCATGCAAAGATGATATTGCGGAAGAAATCAATCACACCTTAGATCGAGGCGTAACGATTTTAAACGGACGCGGTCATTATTCAAAGGAATCGAAGGAAATTCTTTACGCGGTCATTCAAAAGCAGGAGCTCATGCGCCTTAAGAAAATTATTAAGAAAATAGATCGAGACGCATTCGTTGTTGTCCATGACGTACGCGATGTGTTCGGAGAAGGATTTGTGAATATATAAAAATGAAAAGACCCTAAAAAGGGTCTTTTTTTTATTCTCTATACCTCTTGTCACACAATACTATGTAATGTATAGTATAAATAGTTAGGAGTTGTAAACATGAATGCACAATTAAAAAAAGGATTACTGGAATTTTGTGTACTGGCGGTATTAAAGAAAGGCGATTCCTATGGTTATCAAATCATTAAAGATATGTCCCATTGTATTGAGATTTCAGAATCGACATTGTATCCGATTTTAAAGCGTTTAGAGCAAAACAATTATGTGGAGACCTATTCCCAGGAACATAACAGTCGATTAAGAAAATACTACCGCATGACAGAAAGCGGGCGGGAGCATATGGCGCAGTTTTTAGAGGAATGGGATCAGGTGATGGCGATTTACGACTTTATTTCTGGAGGACAGGGCAATGAATAAAAAAGAATTTTTGAGCAGCCTAAAGAAGCATCTGCATCTTCTAGGCGAAAAAGACAGTGATCGGTTTATCGAATACTACGATGAAATGATTGAGGATTATCAGGAAGATGGCTATAGTGAACAGGAAGCGGTTCAGCAAGTCGGACAGCCTGCTATGATCGCTGAAGGGATTATGAAGGAACAAGGTATAAAAACCGTTCAGGTGCCGACGTTTGGAGAAAAAGCCACAAGACTCTCCATTCTCATTTTAGGCTTTCCGTTATGGGGCAGTATTCTAGCAACAGTCTTCCTGCTGATTCTTTCTGTGTATATGGTGATTTGGTGCATTCCACTCGTGACAGGTGCATTGACGCTTACTGGTCTGCTCGGCGGTTTTTGGAGCATCATTGGTTCTCCATTTATTTTTCAGGACGGTTTGCATGTGGTGGTGACGCAGGTTGGCGTTGGTATTCTTCTATTAGGTGTCGGATTATTAAGCGGCATAGCCACGGCGTATTTGACAAAGCTATTTGTGCAAATGACTATTCAAACAACTAAGGCATTCATGGGAATGTTTAAAAAGAAGGTCGTGAGAGTATGAACGTGAATGATTTAAAAAAGCAATGCATCAAATGGGGGATCATCTTCACCGTTGCCGGAGGAATTGTCATGACAATTGGTTTTGGACTATCAGGCTTTGATTTAGATGCATATCACAACAATGACCAGAGTAACGTGTTCCGCACCATCAATTGGAGCAAGCCATAATAAATGAAAAAACCCGCTTATGCGGGTCTCAGCGTGTAGACAAACCCTGGCAAGATTGCCAATACATTTAAGGTGAACAAATCTGTGTTCATGATGGATCTTGTAAAGTGAAATTATAGAATATGAAGACAACAAAAAAAGAGCTTGCATAAGCTCTTTTTTATTCTGCCTTGACTGAAGGCAGATAACCTGTCTTTTTTTGTTTGTTTACTTACTTTAGTATTGCTGGTGTTAGGATTAAATACCAAGAAGGGATAGTTGAATTTGACGACGAATTTATCAAAATAAAACACTTTGTGAATTCCAAGATAGGCAGTCATGGGAGGAGGGGAATAGTGATGAGTGAGGAATTGAATAGTGAACAGATACTATATCTTAAGAGCTACGAAAGAGAAAAGAGATTATTAGCCTTTAACAGTGTGCAGGCTGGGGAAGAGTTCGAAGGGAACTCTAGTTTAAAGCTTGAATCACTAATAGGCAGATGGGTACTCATTGATTACATTGACAATGGTTTTGTCAATTCAGATACCCGGTGTGAATGTGGAAGACCATTAAGGTATCAGTACATTGTAAAACACAACCAGACTGGTAAAAGCAAAAGGCTAGGAATAAAACATTTTGAAGATCATATTGGATTGAAGAAAGCTGTTGTCAATCGAATTAAGAAAGAGTTTGCTTCCATACAAAAAGAGGTTGAAGAAATTTCTAATAGAAGAACACAATTAACTTGGTCCTTGGTGAATGAATTGGGTTATGTTCCAAGCATGAGTGAAGATATGAAGAAACAAGTCAAACTGGGTTTATCTCTTTCCAACAAGCAAATGAAAAAAATTAAACTGGAAATGGAACAGAAACATCAGTACAAAGAGAATGATCAATATAAAACTAATTTTGATCGAGATCTGTTCAGCTTTGATTCAGTCATTGAAACTGGTGAGCTAACGACAATCCAAAAGGAGAATATCCTGGCTTATATGGGAAAGGGAATAGAAAGTCCAAAAATCATTACTGACATGCTAATCGAGTATAACTTGATTAGTAATGAAAGATATTCTTCGGGTACACCCAAGGCTTATCCTTATGTATGCAAGTTCATGGGGAAAAAGGGTTTTTATTAAATTAAACGAGAAAAATGGTATTTAGGAAGTAGAATCGAAAATGAAAGAAGTGGCCGACAAACTAATCACTTGAAGTGTGAAAGAAGGTCAAGTACTAACATTATAATGTGTTACCGTTGAATGATCCCTCTGGTGTCTTTTTTTATTGTAAAAATGTTATTGAAATACAGGTCACTGTACAATACCTGAATTCAATTGAAACTAAACAGCCAGTCATCGAAAGATTTTCGACAACTGGCTGTTTTTATAAAGGTATATTTATCCCTTAGAGAGGATTTACTTTTTATCACTTAAGTGATTCAAACGTTTTCGAAGAACTAGGGATGAGACAGTGAAAACTGTGAATGCGCCAGCTGAACCAGCAGCAAACATCAGCACAAAGTTTTCGTTTGGGTCTTTGAATAACAAAGAGACCGAGAGAACTAAAGCCGCACCACTAATTCCTAATCCTAATATTGACATCGCTAATAATTTATTCATAGAAACACCCTCAGACTCACAATTTGAAACAAGCAACTACTGCACCCATCCCACCAGCTCCAAGAACTGCATATGCGCCAATACATGCTGCACATATTGGAGCAGTAACCGGCGTTGGAGCTGCACATGAACCAGCACAACCAACCGCAATTAAATAAGCCGCACCACTACCAATTCCAAGCACTGATGCAATGCAAGCTGCTTTTGCTTTTACGCCCTGTGTTTGAATTTCAGGAGGATTTTCTGCAAGTAATTCTTCATCTGACATATAAGATAGCTCAGTATCAACTGACTTTACAAGAGAACCATCCACATAAGTCTCAACCTTGAAATTACCCTTATCATTCTTTGTCACCAACATTTCATTTGCCTGTAAGACGGTATGATCCTCATCAATGAAAAGAGTGATATTACTAGGAAGGCTATAATCTCCATTTATAGGAACTGTAACAGCTGTAACTCCACCACCCACTTTATAAACACTGGATTTTTTCAATCCGTATGTATCTACAGGTGCTATAGCTTTAACTCCCCCGTTCTCTATAGTATCAAGCGCTATATTGACCATTTCAGCGGCAGCATCTCCCTTGATTGGAACAATTGAAGAATCACCTTCTTTCGCAGAAACCCCTGCAGTTGAAGAAAAACTAAAACAAATCAGGGAAAAAATCAATATTAATTGCAAGAATGATTTTTTCTTCTTAGACATAAAAATTTCCTCCTCTTTAATATTTTTGTTGCATTTAACTATTTATATGTAAATATTACATTTACCTTCCTTATTTGGTATTTTTGCAAAAATGAGTAATAACACCTAATTATTGTCCGTACAATCGACATTATTAATAGTTTTTGCTTTTAAGAGAATAATTCTAAATCACTAGTAAAAGGTGTAGAGGTCACAAAAATTATGTGGGGAATATAATTTGTAATGATTCAGAAGAGTTGTGGAAAGAGAAAAGAGCGCTGTAAAAAAAGACATGTTTATGAAGTACTTAGACATGTTAGGGGTGTATCGATAAATACCATGATATTTCTTTAAAGAGAAGTAAAAGGAGACTTTTAAACTTCACAGCTGCAAAATGGAGATCAAAACTCGCTATATTCTTTCTTCAGACGCAATTTTAAATTGCGACCTAAATTAGCGAGATAGCTATTGATTTGCCAGTAGAAACTCAGTATCCGTATATGATATATGGTGTTTCGCATTCTTTGTCAGTTCTGCGCTCCGATGCTCGTCCTTCCTAGACTTCAAAGGTTTTCTATCACGCTGAAAAGAAGACAAAGAGCTAAAATCAAGATCATTTTAGCCCTTTGTCAATAGTCTTTAAACCCGCTTATTCGGGTCTTTTTTTCGCTCGGGCCACAAAGAAGAAATAACAGCAAAGTGCGCCTAGATCACAAAGCATAATGATCAGACCCATTGGAAAGGCTGTTTGGCTTCCGGCTAGTCCGACAAGAGGTGTCATGCAGGCGCCTAGCAGCATTTGCGCCACACCGATCAGTGCAGCTGCACTTCCTGCATGCGCTCCGTGATGCTGCATCGCAAGAGACGGGGCAGAGGTGCCGACAATTCCAACGCTTGAGACAACAAAAAACAGTGGAATCAGAATACCGTACAATCCTGCATCAATTGAGATCATGAAAAATAAAGTGACTCCCCCTAATGCAGCTGTCAGCAATCCAATGCGAAGGACTTTCTCTTCACCAATTTTCGCAGCAACTCGGGCAAATACTTGTCCAGCCGTGATGATCCCAAGACTATTTACCGCAAAGGCCGCACTAAATCCTTGTGGAGAAAGGTTGAAAATATCTTGAAGCACAAACGGTGAACCAGAAATATAGGCAAACATCGCTGCGAAGACTAGACCTTGTGATAGGGCATATCCAACAAAGAGACGATCGCTCGCTAGAATTTTCATCGCACCTAGGATCTGTTTGAAGCCCCCAGTCTGTCTGCGTTCCGCAGGTAAGCTTTCTTTCAATGAAAACATTGATCTTAGGAGCATTAGCGCTCCGAGGATTCCTAGAAGAACAAACACACCCTGCCACGTCGTGAACCGTAACATTTGTCCGCCCACGATAGGTGCCGCTGCCGGAGCAACCCCATTGACTAACATCAGCAATGCAAAGAATTTCGTCATTTCTGATCCTTCATAATGATCTCGTACGATGGCTCGTGCAATGACAATGCCTGCTGATCCAGCAAGTCCTTGAATCAATCTAAGAAGAATGAACGTCCAAATCGATGTGACCACTGTACAAAGAAGGGATGCCGCAATAAAGATGGTCAAGCCAATCATCAGCGGTTTTCTTCTGCCGATCGTATCGCTGATCGGGCCTGCAATCAGCTGGCCAAGCGCCAGTCCAATGAGACAAGCCATCAGACTTAATTGAGACAACGCCGTGCTTGCTTCAAAGTCACGGGCGATATTAGGTAAAGCAGGTAAATACATATCCATTGCCAGCGGAGCAAGGGCGGTTAAAGATCCGAGCAATGCGGCAAGGAGAAATCGATTTTTTTTCGATTCTTGGGGATAAGATAAAGAACTCATATGATGACAACACTCCTCGTATACTTCCTCAACACAGCATAATGAATCAAGCGTTCCTTTTCAATGAAAATTTTTCAAAGATGATTTCGTGCAAAATGATTGATCTTTCGAATGAGACTCTTTACATTGAATGAGTAGAGAAAAGAGTAAGGTGATCGCATGCAGTGATTGCATGATACGTATATCCACTAATAGAGAGCAGGAGGTGCTGACATGAAGCAGCAAGAGCTGATCATTCGTCAAGCAGTCAAAGAAGATCATGAGGCTATCACACGCGTGCTGATCAAATCCTATGCACAGTATGAGCCTCAATTTACAGAGGAAGGCTGGCAAAATTATTCTGCCGCGCTTGCAGCAGCTGTAGATAATCCGAACATGGAGCTGATGCTTGTGGCGGAGCTTGGCGGCAAAGTCGTAGGGACGCTTCAAATGTTCCGCTCATCAGAGCAAGCGTATGATAAACCCGAAATGGGCATTACATCAGCCATCGTCCGGTTTTTAGGAGTAGATCCCGATGTGAGGGGAAAAGGCATTGCAGAGTCATTGCTGCGTAAAAGTATTGAACTGACGCAATCATGGGGCGAAAATGTCCTGTATCTTCATACATCTGATAAAATGCAGGCCGCCATTCGCTTATATGAACGAATGGGCTTTGAGCGTGCGCTTGATAAAGAATTTGTGAACCAAAATGGGACACATGTCAAGAGCTATCAATATGTGATCAAGAAAGAACAGCCGGCAGGTTCATCAAATCACGCGTAAAAAAAGGAAGAGCAAGTCCTGCACGGGAAGCTCTTCCTTTTTTCAATTTACGCCCACAGTGCCAGCGCCCAATAGGATACCACCCACGAGATGAAACCGAACATGACAAAGAATTTTAACATGCGCTCGTAAGGAGACAGCTTTCGTTCTCTCTTCGTTTTCACCAGCTGCCAATAAAGGACATAGCCGCAAATCATGAGGATGATTTGTCCAAGCTGTGTAAAGTTTTCAAGAATCGTGATTCCGTTCATTTCTTTCACCTCATCATAGGTCTTCCATAAGTAAATACGGCAATCCTTTATTTCTTCAGAAAAAATCGGTGTATACTGGAAAGAAACGAGATGTTTAGAGGGAGTTGTGACATGTTGTTTTCGCTGCATGCGGATCGTTGGGATGAAGTCATCGAGAGAAAAATCAAATACGATCAGAAAGTTGTGGAACATACCTGTCAGCTGTTAGATGCACAGGGACAGCAGGCTGTGCTGTTTCACAAGATTGAAGACCCATTTACGATGAGGGCAGGTGCTGGTTTTCTGACCATTCCAAAAGGGAGCTATACGACCGCCTATTATTGGAAGGATCGTCCTTATAACATATATTTCTGGAGAGATGATCAAGGAAAGGAACTAGGATCTTATTTGAATATGGTGGGAGATACACAGTTCAACGGGCAGCTGGTCATGTTTGAAGACCTCATTATTGATCTTCTCGTTCTTCCGAATGGTGATGTCTTTGTGCTGGATGAAGATGAATTGCCGGAGAGTTTAGTGGATTTTGAGAACGGCGCAGTACGGCGGGCATTAGAAGGCGTGACGGCTTCGTTAGAAAGCATTCTCGATCAAGTGAGGGCAGATGCCGAAGGGAAATATCATCACAGCTTGTTTGAGCCAATGTTGAAATAGAAAAAAACGATTCCTCGCTGAAAGGAATCGTTTTTTCTGTTAGACCTTAATACGGTTTAATCGTTTTTGTAAATTGGTTTTTGTTTTGGAGGCTTTTAGCTGTTTGACAGCGCTTTGAGCCGCTGCTTTTGTTTTCTTTGTTCGTTTGGTTTCCGCTTTTTTGACCTTTTGTTTAGCATCTGTCACTTTCTTTTGATAAGCGACTTGTTTTTTTACTTTGTCAAGCCGGTTTTGCAGGCTTGTTTTTTCTTTGCCTTTGTTTAGTTTTTTGATGGCCGTTTGAGCACTTTTAATAGCGCTCTGTGTTTTGTTCTTTTCGGCTGCTTTGACCTTTGCACGTGCCGAGCGGATATCAATGGCTGCTTGGACTTTCTTCACCCGTTCTGTGAGTGCTGTTTTTTGCTTGCTTGCAGTGAGCCGGCCAATTCTCGTTTTGGCTTGATTGACATCTGCCTGCTTTTTAGATGTTTCGGCTTTTTTGACAGCACTTGCCGCAGCCTTTAAAAAGGTGGATTGCGGCACATATTGCACGCGGCCATAGCCGAATTGCGGATCCTTCCCTTTTGCACCAAGATCCACTGTATAGCTGCGCAATAAAGTGCGAAGCTGTGCATTTGTTTTCTTCGGATGAAGCTGCTTTAACAGTGCCAGCATTCCTGTGACATGCGGTGCAGCTTGTGATGTCCCCGTTGCATACCAATATTCATTTTTTAAATAAGTGCTGATGACGTTCTCGCCAGGGGCAGAAAATTCAATCCCTTTCCCTGTATTCGAGATAGACGCAAGTTTGTCTTTGTCAGTCGTTGCAGATACGGCAATGACACTATTGTAAGCGGCAGGGTAGCTAATATGATTCTTTTTTCCATCATTTCCGCTTGCAGCAACCACGAGCAGTCCTTTTTTATAGGCTTCATCTACTGCTGAACGCAAGATGGGGATATTGTCTTCAAAGCCTAAACTTAAATTAATAATGTCCATCTTGTTGGTAATCGCCCAATCGATGCCTCGAAGCAGACTATACAGGTCGCCTTCTCCCTTTTTATCTAACACTTTCACAGCATACAGCTTCACACCAGAAGCAACGCCGACTGTTCCATAATCGTTATTAAGCGCACCAATCGTGCCGGCGACATGTGTGCCATGTCCTTCATCATCTTTATAAGAGGATGTGTAGTTCACGAATGATTTACCGCCGGATACCTTTAAATCCTCGTGTGAGAAAATGCCAGTATCTAAAACGGCTACTTTTACATTTTTACCAGTGACGCCTTCTTTTATTGCTTGCTTGATATTTAGTTTTTGCAGATTGTAAGATTTTTGTACCAATGCATCCTGATTAGTAGCAGCGGCTGTTTTCTTCACAGTAGAAGCCGCGAGTTTAACCTTTACGTTTTTTGAGACGTAAGCGATGTTTGGGTCTTTTTTGAGTGAGGTGACCGCTTGTTCATCTGCTGTCACAGCGACAGCGGGAAGATGTATGTACTGTGCGTTCACTTTCTCACTTTCCTCAATCGCTGTTTGTTTTCCTTTTTGATTTTTATAGACGATGATGACATCTGTTTCTTTTGGCGGTGCAGCTGCCTGCGAATGGAAGGGCAAAGCAGTCGTCAACGCAAGAAGAAACGCAATGACGATAAGTAATTTCCTTTTCAATGCGTGGCTCCTCTCATCCGATGATCTCGGTCTTTTTTTCTCTATTATATCGGAGAAAGCAGAGGGATGGGATAGTAGAATTGTCGTCTTGTTCAGAAAGTTATTTTTACAAGTAACCTGAAATTGAAATTCATAGAATTCTAGTAGACAATAGAGACATCATGATAAGAGAAAGAAGGACATGCTGATGAACGTAAAAGAGTATATGACGTATGATGCGGCTGGCTTGGCAGCACTTGTGCAGAATAAGCAGGTAAAGCCCGAGGAGCTTATGCAGGCTGCATTTGATAGATTGAATGAGGTCAATCCAGAACTAAACGCTGTGATACGGACGAGACAAGAACAAGTTTTAAAAGACATCAAGGAGTTACATGAGTATCAGCCATTTGCTGGTGTTCCGTTTGTGCTGAAAAATATATCGCAAGGGATTAAAAATGAATCGCTGACAGCAGGAGCTTTGCTGTTAAAGGATGTAAAAGCAAATTCGGATTCGCACTTTGTTGATCGGTTGAAGCAGGCTGGTTTTCTCATGATCGGACATACAAATACACCGGAATTCGGTTTAAGAAATGTGACAGAGCCTGCTTTACATGGTCCAACGAGAAATCCTTGGAATACGGACTATTCTCCGGGCGGCTCAAGCGGCGGGACAGCAGCAGCTGTTGCAAGCGGCATTGTACCTGCTGGCGGAGCAAGTGATGGCGGTGGTTCCATCCGGATCCCAGCATCCTTTACCGGTTTGTTCGGCCTTAAGCCCACGCGGGGAAGAACGCCGGTAGGCCCAGGCGCAGGAAGGCAGTGGCAAGGGGCTTCCATCGACTTTACACTCACAAAAACAGTACGGGACAGTGCAGCCCTTCTTGATCTACTTCAAGTCATTCAACCTGAAGCTGCTTTCCAAACTCCGTTATACGATGGCAGTTACCAAGAGGATCTGGCGAAACGTACATCTTCTATGCGAATTGCTTACAGCGTAGAATCTCCAGTTGGCACGAAGGTCAGTGAGGAGGCGAAGCGGGCGGTTCAGCAAACAGTGAAATGGTTGAGTGAGCAGGGTCATCAAGTAGAAGAAGCCAAGCCAGAAATTGATGGGGTTCATCTCATGCAGCAATATTACGTGATGAACAGCGGAGAAATGTCTGCGTTATTCACTTCCTTGGCTCGTTCGTTAGGGCGTCCAGTAAAGCCGGAGGAAACGGACATCGTGGCATGGGTGCTGGCGGAGGCTGGCAAGAATGTGACCGCTGCTGCTTATACAGAAAGTCTTGATGCGTGGGATCGGGCTGCTGCACAAATGGCATCATTTCATCAAACCTACGATCTCTATGTGACACCAGCTACTGCCTATTCAGCTCCAAAGGTAGGTGAGCTTATGCATTCAGATCAGGAAACAGCCGCACTTTTACGTGTGTCATCCCTTTCAATGCAAGCACAGCAGGATCTTATTTATGACATGTTCCTCAAGAGCTTGACCTACACCCCATTTACACAGCTTGCCAACTTAACAGGTCAGCCATCAATGAGTGTTCCTGTTCATCTGACTAGCGCGGGCATGCCTTTAGGGGTACAGGTGACAGCACCTAAAGGAAAAGAGGACTGGCTGCTCAGGCTTGCGGCGGAAATGGAGACATCCTCGATTTGGAAAGGAACTAGTCAATTAAATCGATAACGCATGATAAGCGACTTTGGTCTATGGAGGGAAAAGAGTGTCACACGTGAGTACGAAGGACAAAATCATTCAAACGGCAGCACTTCTTTTACGTAAACAGGGATACCATGCGACAGGATTGAATCAAATTATCAGAGAGAGCGGCACACCTAAAGGCTCTCTTTATTATTACTTTCCAAATGGAAAAGAAGAGCTGGCTATTGCATCTGTTGAACACATTAGTCAAAAGGTCATTAATCAAATTGAAGAAGGCTTTGCCTATTCGGATGACCCATATATCGCCATCGATCGTTTTATGACAAAGATCATTCGAGGATTTATGGAGAAAGAAAGTGAAAGAGGGATTCCAATTGTCTTGCTGGCGGCAGAGTCCAAGCCTGAAAACGCGCAGCTTCATGCTGCATGCAAACAAGAAATGATCCGCTGGCAGGAGCTTGTAAAAGAAAAGCTAATGAACAGCGGGTATGAAGAAAACAAAGCGGATGAGCTGGCTTCTCTCCTTCACTCAATGGTCATCGGGGGTTTATCGATGACCACTGCACTCAAACAAACGACCCCTTTAGAACACGTAAAAAGTTACCTTAGACATTTATTTATGCGAGATGAGTAAAATCTCTCGCATATTGTCTATCTATTATATCAATTGGTCTATATAATATAGATAGTCAATTTGTCACGAGGAGTGATGGGATGTCGGAGCAACCGCAATCGATGAAGCAATCCAAAGGTACCTCTTTTTATACCGTGTCTGGTTCCGGAAAGCTGTATGGGCTGGAGAATCAGCTTGTTCATATGCTGGCAGAAGCAAATCAAACGAATCAGCTGTTTGAGCTTGCCTTAATCACAGGGGGGAAAGGAGCTTATTTCCCGCTGCACTGTCATGAGCACTTATTTGAAACTATTTTTGTACTGGAAGGAAAGCTTGAAGTGATGCTGGACGGTAAAAAATACATGGCCACAGCCTTTGATTATATTCATATCCCGCCCAAAACGATTCATGGCTACAGAATGCATAGTCATAAAACAAGATTTATTTCATATACGCTGGGCGGAAAAATGACAGATGTCTATCAGCAAATTGGAAAGAGGCTTTTTCAGAATGAATGGTCTATGACTCATCATGCTTTCGATGCAGCCAGTTTTCAGCAGGCTGAAAAAGAAAGCGATATCATCCTGATGCATGGAATCAGAGAACTGTCTAATACAACGAGGCCCTCCGTTTTATTTCATAGTCAGCTTCCTCACGAGGTACAGCCTTATGTATTAGAGGCTGGTGAAGGGAAGCAATACATCATTGATGGTCAGATTCATGAGCTGATTGCAACAGTAGAAACAACAGGAGGCGGATTCAGTCATTTTGTGGTTGAAGGAGCGAAGAAGAAATATTTCCCGCCGCATTATCATCAAGTTCATACAGAAGCAATCTATTGTGTTGAAGGGAAGATGAACCTTCATTTGAACGGAGAGGATATTTGCTTGATGCCGGGTGACTTTGCCTATATACCGCCGGATACGATTCATTCTTATGAATTTGTGTCTCATTCAAATAAAATGTTGGTTTTGCTGCTTCCAGGAGAAATTGAGCAGGTGTATGAACAGTTTGAAGAATCTCCAAGCCCAAGTATATGTCCTTATTTTATTCAAGAAGGGAACTTCATGTTCGATCGGGAGACTTCAACTCAATATGATTTGTTTTTTGTCGAAAAGGAATAAGTGTGTAACGCGTTACACAACGTCATGAGTCTGTCGAAACAATCGACAGGCTTTTTTTGTTTTTTGCCTCCTCCACATAAATTGTTCCTTTGATGAATGAACCATTCATTCAAGGTGAAGCTATGTAAAGATGATTTGAGCTAAAGGAGGAAGTGCATGTGAGAGCTGTTACTTATCAAGGGAAAAATAGCATTGCAGTGAAGAAAGTAGATGCACCGTCGATTCAAGATCGGGAAGATGTGATCATACGTATTACATCAACAGCAATTTGTGGATCAGATTTACATTTGTATCAGGGGAATTTCCCGCTTCCAATCGGCTATGTGATTGGGCATGAACCAATGGGGGTTGTGGAGGAAGTTGGCCCGGATGTCACAGCCGTAAAAAAGGGAGACCGTGTCGTCATTCCATTTACAGTTGCATGTGGTAAATGCCAATATTGCGATCATCACTTAGAAAGCCAATGTGACAACTCAAACCCGCACTACGATTCGGGTGGACTCTTTGGCTATAGTGAGAAATATGGGAATTACCCCGGAGGACAGGCAGAGTATTTACGCGTACCTTTTGGCAACTACACCCCGTTTAAGATTCCGGAGGATTGTGAGCTGGAGGATGAACAATTGCTCTTCTTATCAGATGTCCTGCCAACCGCCTATTGGAGCGTAGAGCACGCAGGTGTGAAAAAAGGCGATACGGTCATTGTGCTAGGCTGCGGACCTGTTGGGTTAATGGCGCAGCAATTTGCTTGGCAAAAAGGAGCAGAACGTGTGATTGCCGTCGATTACATTGATTACCGCCTGCGGCATGCAAAACGAATGAGCGGCGTTGAGGTCTTTGACTTTACAGAAGATCCCGACATGGGAGAAACGTTAAAGGAGCTTACCAAGGGCGGGGCTGATGTTGTGATTGATTGTGTGGGAATGGATGGAAAGAAGTCGCCGCTTGAAAAAATTGAGCAAAAGCTCAAACTCCAAGGCGGAACGATCGGACCCATTCAAATTGCCACAAAAGCCGTTCGCAAATGTGGAACAGTGCAGATGACGGGTGTATACGGCGGCCTGTACAACATGTTTCCATTAGGCGCTTTTTTCGCAAGAAACGTCACCCTGAAAATGGGCCAAGCCCCGGCGAGAGGATACATGTCAAAGCTCTATCAAAAAGTGACAAGCGGTGAAATTGATCCTAGAGCGATTATTACTCACAAATTGCCATTAGATGAAGCTGCTCATGCGTACCACATCTTCAATGACAAACAGGATGATTGTATAAAGGTCGTTTTAAAGCCATAAAAAAAGAAGGCTTAGGAGTATTCCTAAGCCTTTAATGTGTGCTCGTCCATCATTTTTTCGATTAATTCAAAAAATGTTTTTTTATCTTCCTCTGAAAGGTGGTTGAACAATTGATTCACAAGCAGCTGGCGATTGTCGATCATTTGTTTAGCAATTTGTTCACCCGATTCAGAGAGTTCAATCCACACAGTACGGCGGTCATTATTATTTCGAGAGCGGATGATCAGCCCTTCGTCTTCTAAGTGATTGAGAGCGGTTGTTGTTGCAGAGGGAGATAATGAAACTTCCTGCAGAATATTTTTCACAGTACATGATTGATGGCGGTAGATGATACGTAAAATAAACCCTTTAACATTCGTGACGTTTTTCGGAATATTTTCTTCATCTATTTGTTTCGTCGCTTTTAAATACTTTGTCAGTGCATGGTCTAACAAACTTGCCTCTAGCTCGAAATGTTGCATTCTCCATACCTCTTTTCCTATTGCATTCGCATTTCCGATCAATTACTAGGTCTATCTTATCATAATAATCAACATGATTTAAACCAAAATGGAAGACGGCTATAAAATTACCTATATTATCAATTAATATAAAGAACAATTCCAAAATGAAATGATTTTACTTTCAGCTGTTTTTATTTTAGAATGTGAATGAGATAAAATCTGCCAACCCAATTCGCTGGAAATTGGCTATTGGAAATCAAACGTTTGGAGATGAAGATATTGAATACTTTACAGGCATTACTCAACGACAGAATGGAACGCTCTTCACAAATTGAGGCGGTAACTGGCGGAGGGGTGTCTTATACATTTGAAGAATATGCAAAACGCATCGACCAGCTTGCTCATTACTTACATCAAAAAGGAATTCGAAAAGGTGACCGCGTTTGCTTTATTTGTCAAAACCATCATCACTTTTCAACGATTATGCTGGCAGCCATTAAAGCAGGTGCAGTCGCAGTTCCGCTTAGCTGGCAGCTTACTTCTTTTGAGCTGGAAGGTATTTTGAAAAAAGCAGAGCCAAAGGCTTTATTTTTTGACCGAGAATTCCGTGACATGATTGCTGCGGTGAATGTGTCTTTAGACAACTGTCTCATGGTGGAATCTGGTGTAAATGCGAAAACAACGCAGCTGTTTGAAGACATATTGGCTTCAAATGATGGCAGTGATCTTGCGGAAGAGGTAACAGAAGAGGATCTAGCGATGATCTTATTTACCTCTGGGACAACGGGGAATCCAAAAGGCTGTATGGTCGGACATGGACGAATCTATCAATTTTTAACAAGACGCGGGAATCGAGGATTTGACTTGAAAGGGAAACGGTACTTGGCGAGTCACCCTCTCTATCATATGAGTTCAATTAATCATCTGATCGCCGCTGCCATTGAGGGGTATACGCTAGTTTTCTTACATGATGCAACACCGAAGCGCATTTTAGAAACGATCGAAAAAGAAAGAATAACGTTCATGATGGCTTTCCCATCAGCTTATACGTACATGCTGGAAGAAATGAAACGCGGTTCGTATGACCTTTCATCCTTTGAAATTGCGATTTCTGGCGGTACGAAGGTGCCGGTCCGTTTGATTAAGGACTACAAAGAAGCAGGCATTCAGATGATGCATGGCTACGGAAGCACGGAAGCATGGGTTGTCAGTGCGTGGCATCCTGCGATGGGCGAGGATAAAATGGGCTCTGCTGGTAAAGTGGATCCAGATGTAGAAGTGAAAATCGTTCATCCTGAGACTGAGGAAACACTGCCAGCTGGAGAAATTGGCGAAGTCGTCATGAGAAGCCCATTTTATTTCTTAGGCTATTATCATCAGCCTGATGCTACTGCGAAGGTGCTCAAAGATGGCTGGTTCCATATGGGAGATGCAGGCTATCTAGATAAAGACGGGTTTCTATTTATCACAGGCAGATACAAAGATGTGATTTTATACGGTGGAGATAATATCTATCCTGATCAAGTAGAAGAAGTCATTGAACAAATTCCAGGTGTGATTGAATCAGCTGTCATCGGGGTGCCGGACGAATTGTATGGTGAAGTGCCAAGTGCATATATCGTAAAAGACGAATCCGCCGATTTCTGCGAAGAAGATGTGGTGAACTATTGTCAGGAACGCTTGGCAGATTACAAAGTGCCATCCATTCATTTCATCAGTGAGCTGCCAAAAAACAAGCTTGGTAAAATCATGAAGAAAGATTTACGTGAATTGGTTGTGAATGCTTAGTACCTATTCTGCTATAATGAAATTTGAATGATTTTTTGTTTTTCTAACGTTTTGGAGGGAAAGGGTTTGCGACATATTCTTCGTAAGAAACACATTCACGATTTGTTGGAACAGAGCAGACAGCAAAAGGTAAAGAAAACGCTGGGCGGGCTCGATCTCACGCTTCTTGGTATAGGGGCAGTGATTGGTACAGGGGTTATGGTGTTAACTGGAATTACAGCGGCTAAGGATGCAGGACCAGCTGTCATTTTCTCCTTTGCGATTGCAGCCATTGTGTGCAGTTTGGCAGCACTTTGTTATGCAGAAATGGCTTCAGCGCTTCCTGTATTCGGCAGTGCATACATTTATTCATATACGACCATGGGCGAGCTTGTAGGCCATTTAATGGGATGGACCTTATTATCCGTCTATATGCTGACTGCTTCAGCTGTTGCCAGCGGCTGGTCGAGTTATTTCAACAGCCTGCTCGAGGGATTTGGAATTTCGATTCCGCATCAATTTTTAGCGGGGCCGGAGCAAGGCGGATATATGAATCTGCCGGCGATTATCATTGCTTTACTGATTGCGTGGATCTTATCTAGAGGAACGAAGGAAAGTAAAAAATTTAATAATATCATGGTGTTTGTGAAACTCGGTATTATTGTTCTTTTCATTGTAGTAGGCGGCTTTTATGTACAGCCATCCAATTGGCAGCCGTTTATGCCGTTTGGCGCAGAAGGTGTCATTGCCGGTGCTGCTGCTGTGTTTTTTGCCTTTTTAGGGTTTGATGCAATTTCTGCTTCAGCAGAAGAGGTGAAAAATCCGCAGCGGAACCTGCCAATTGGGATCATAGGTTCATTACTTATTTGTACGATCATTTACATTGTCGTTTGTTTGGTCATGACAGGCATGGTGCACTATACACAGCTGAATGTCACAGAGGCTATGTCATATGTTCTGCAAAGTGTACATCAAAATAGTGTGGCTGGTATTATTTCGGTTGGTGCGGTCATTGGATTGATGGCTGTGATTTTCGCCAATAATTATGCGGCAACTCGAATTGCCTATGCGATGGGCCGAGACGGACTTTTGCCTAAAGTGTTTTCAAAAACAAACAAAAGTGATACGCCTGTTGCTAGCATATGGATGATTGGCGGAATGACAGCTGTTATTTCAGGCTTTATTGATTTGAAGGATCTGTCCAACTTAGCGAATATCGGTGCGTTATTAACGTTTGCCATGGTCAGTTTATCTGTGCTTATTTTGAGAAAGACACATCAGCAGCTTGAGAGGGGCTTCAGGGTTCCTTTTGTGCCGGTTTTGCCGATTATATCAATGGGCTGCTGCTTGTTCCTTATGCTCAACTTACCAGGCCGGACATGGCTTTACTTTGGGGTTTGGCTGTTAATCGGTGTCGTCATGTATGCAGCGTATTCAAACAAACACAGTGAATTAGCGAAATCTTCATGAGAAAAAGGTGCAAATCCGTTGACGATTTGTGCCTTTTTTCATACGATTTGGGATAAGCTATAAAAGAGATAATGGACGGAACAAGAGGAGGATGAGGGATATGATTAGTGTTAGTCCTTATATTGTTGTAGAAGATGTGAAAGAATCTCTTCAATATTATCAAGGGATTTTTGGTGGGGATATTCAGATCTTAAATGAACACCAGGACCGTGTCCTGCATGCTGAATTGCATCTTGGGGAATCACTGCTTCATTTTTCAGATACATTTGGACGCACGCCAAAGCCAGAGAATCTCAGATTGATCATGCAGTTTGACAATGAAGAAGAACTAAAGGCTGTCTATGAAGCGCTGGAAGCTGATGGAGATGTACTGGTCGAATTACAGGATACCTTCTTTGGCGCACTTCACGGACAAGTACAGGACCGGAAAAATGGGTTGATCTGGGTGCTGAATTATATGAAATAGACGAAGACCTTCACGAGTGTGAAGTTTCAGCGTGTAGACAAACCCTCGCATTCGGTGTCAGGTCTGCGCTCCGATGCTCACGAATGTCCAATTCGCTCCGGTACTCGCCCTTCCTAGACTGCAAAGGTTTTCTATCACGCTGAAAAGAAGACAAAGGGCTAAATTCAAGATCATTTTAGCCCTTTGTCAACAATCTGTACCTTCACGAGTGTGAAGGTTTTTTTGTGAGTGTTTTTATTTTCTGAAAAATGGAAAATATGCTATGTTGGAAGAATAAGGACAAGGAGAAGGGTGGCAAAGGAATGGAACAAATTGAGTTTCAATCAATCCAAACAAATGGTGTAACACTTCATACAGCAATGGCTGGACCGGAAAATGGCCCGCTGCTTGTGCTGCTCCACGGGTTTCCTGAGTTTTGGTACGGCTGGAAAAATCAAATCATCCCCTTGGCTGAGGCAGGCTATCGTGTTGTTGTTCCTGATCAAAGAGGCTACCATCTAAGTGACAAGCCAGAAGGAGTCGAATCCTACGTATTAGATAAACTGAGAGATGATATTGTGGGTTTGATCAAGACGCTGAGCCCGAACCAAAAGGCGATTGTCGGCGGACATGACTGGGGCGGAGCTGTTGCTTGGCATTTGGCTTCAACCCGTTCTCAATATGTCGAGAAATTAATCATTGTCAATATGCCGCATCCGCGGGTGATGATGAAGGTTCTTCCTTTTTATCCGCCGCAGTGGAAGAAAAGCTCCTATATCGCTTTTTTTCAGCTTCCGAATGTTCCAGAGGCAGCACTTCAAGAAAATCACTTTCAAAAGCTGGATGAAGCCATTGGGCTGACGGCAAGACCGCATTTGTTCACGAAGGAAGATGTCTCAAGCTACAAGCTCGCTTGGACGCAGCCAGGCGCCTTGACCTCAATGCTGAATTGGTATCGAGCCATCAAAAAAGGCGGCTTTGAAAAGCCGATTTCCAAACGAATTCTCGTCCCTGTTCGCATGATCTGGGGGATGGAGGACAAATTTTTAAGCAGAAAGCTGGCGAAGGAAACGATCAAGATCTGTCCAAATGGCCAGCTGATCTTTGTCGATGATGCTTCTCATTGGATCAATCATGAGAAACCAGAGGTCGTCAACAAACTTATACTTGAATTTTTGACATAAAGAAAAAAGCTCTGATCAGTTGACCAGAGCTTTTTTGATTTATCCGATTTGATTCTTTTTCAATGTAGCAGGTTCGTCGTCCCAGCATTCAATTTTCTCATTGTTTGGAACGGCATTTTTATAGAAAACAGGATCTTTGCCTTCTTTTTTCTGTCTCGTGTAGTCCTTCAGTGCTGCGAAGGCGACCTTAGACAGCATGGTAATGGCGATTAGGTTGACGATGACCATGAGTCCCATGAAGAGATCGGCTAGACCCCAAACGAGAGGAACAGTGGCAACCGCACCGAACAGAACCATTCCAATAACGGCAATTCGATAGATGTTCAGCCAAATTTTATTCGCTCCAAGGAATTCAATGTTCGTTTCCCCATAGTAATAGTTACCGATCAATGTACTGAACGCGAATAGGAAAATCATGATGGCAAGGAAGCCAGAGGCCCATGGTCCAATATGCTGACTAAGAGAAGCCTGCGTTAATTCAATTCCTTGCAGGTTTGTTGTTTTATACGCATCAGAAAACAGAACAAGGAAGGCAGTGCTTGTACAAATAATTAACGTATCTGTTAACACGCCGAATGCTTGGATTAATCCTTGTTTAACAGGGTGGCTGGTGACAGCCGTTGCTGCTGCGTTAGGTGCACTACCCATACCGGCTTCATTCGAGAAAAGACCGCGTTTAATTCCTTGTAATAAGGCACCGCCTAGCGTACCGCCAGCGAACTGTTCAAAACCGAAGGCGTGTTTCACAATCGTGCTGATGACACCAGGAAGTTCCGTGATATTTGTGACAATGACAAAGAACGCAATTCCGATATAAGCAACCGCAAGCACAACGACAATGTATTCAGAAGCCTTTGCGATCGCTTGGATTCCTTTGAAAATGATCGCTGCAAAAATGACAGCCATCACAATACCGACGGTTAAACGGTCTAAACCAAAGGAGTTTTTAAAAGCGACAGTGATCGTATTTGATTGAACCGCATTAAAGACGATTCCAAAAGAAATCGTAATCAGGATCGCAAATAAAATCCCCATCCAGCGCTTGTTTAACCCTTTTTCCATGTAATAAGCAGGTCCACCGCGGAAGCCTGTTTTGTCTTTTACTTTATATACTTGAGCTAGTGTACTTTCAACGAAACTTGAGGCAGATCCAATAATGGCTACGATCCACATCCAAAAAATTGCGCCAGGGCCGCCAATGGCAATAGCGATAGCAATCCCTGTGATATTCCCTGTCCCTACACGTGCTGCCATACTGATGGCAAATGCTTGGAACGGTGATATTCCCTCTTTTTCTTTTCTTCCTTCCTTCAGGACACGCAACATTTCTTTGATCATTCTTACTTGCAGGAAGCGTGTTCTATATGTGAAGTACACCCCAACACCAAGTAACAGAGCAATCACAATATAAGTCCAAATAAAATCATTTGTATGTGTTAAATAAGATAGCAAAGCTTTTTCGTTCATAACATCACCTCTTCGAATTCATCACTGTTCTTTTTAAAAAATACTGAGATCCCACTCTTTGGCGAGCTTTTTCAGCATCATGACACCGGTAATACTATTTCCGCAATCGTCAATGGCGGGACCGTAAATGCCAATTCCACAGCCTGTCTGAAACGGGAACTCTCTTCTTGCGCTTGGCGGAACGCAAGCCATAATGCCTCCAGACACGCCACTTTTGGCTGGAACGCCTACGAAAGCAGCAAAATTCCCAGACGCATTATACATGCCGCAT
The DNA here is from genome assembly GCF_038630815.1 of Bacillus sp. FSL K6-0994. Lineage (NCBI taxonomy): Bacteria > Bacillati > Bacillota > Bacilli > Caryophanales > Bacillaceae > Bacillus > Bacillus sp. FSL K6-0994. The sequence goes on from NZ_CP152043.1 coordinate 275,776, forward strand.
GTCAGCATCAATGCCTTTGTTAGTCTGGCGATATCCTTTGGGATGACTTGGACTTGTTTAAAGGGATGGTAGCCATCACTTGATATAATCAGTCCAATCAAGGCGATGTCCTCTGTTGTGACCTCGATGGAACATTGCTTTAAATACACTTCTAACGTGTCCTCGACATCCGATTCTAAATAATTGGTTTCTTTTAAATAATAAGCAAGTGCCCGATTTCGGTGTGCAGTTGCCCATTCTGATTGATAAACCTCTTCATTAACAGAAGGACGCTTACCTATTAAGTTTTCGATTAAATCGAAAATATATGCTAGCTTTTCTGTAGAAGTCTTTCCGGGAAGGATGGAGGATACGGTAATAGCTCCAGCATTAATCATTGGATTAAAGGGCTTCCCTGGTTTGTGCATCTCAAGACGGTAGATGGAATTAAATGCATCACCAGTTGGCTCTACATCTACCCGATCCAAGACGTAAGGTACGCCTCTTCCTAAACAGGCAGCTATAAAGCTGATGACTTTTGAGATACTTTGTAGGGTAAAGGGAACGTCCCAATCACCATATCGTACAGATGATCCATCTGGGCCTATCACGCTGATACCAAGTTGAGAGGAATTCACTTTTCCAAGTGCTGGAATGTAGCCAGCATTCTGCCCGTTTGTGTAATACGGACGTATTTCTTCTGCCCATTGATCAACAGAAGACTGGCATGCGTGTTGTGTATTTTTAGAAATTGCTGTTTTCATACGATTCCTCCAATCAAAAATCAAAAAGTACCCTATTGAATTGGCGGATGACAAAAAATGCGATCAAATAGGCACGAAAACATGTTACACATCTTCAAAGAACTTGTCATGCGCTGCTTGCACCACTCCTTTACACCTAAATATATGTACAAATGAAGGCATTGTCGGCGGAAAAACAAAAAGGGTTTTTAGTGAAAATTCAGAAAACGCTTACATATAGTTTCACTAAAATTGTTCATTCAATTTATCTTGGAAACTACACAATCTGACGTAAATCTACAGAAAAACTTACAAATAAAAATCAGTCTGTCGATTATTGTCGTCAATGCTCAAAACACTGAATAGCTGAAAGGTCACCTTGCTGCCCCGGAGAATAGTCATAAAAAAGGGTTTTGAGGATAAAAGGAGCAGTGAAAATTATTTTTTTGTACATTGTGGAGAAAAGAGACTCCTTGTATACTGTGGCTATGCAAATAGGGGAAGGGATGTCAGTCATTTGAGTTTAAATCAGCTTGTCAAAAAGGACGCATTCATTTTAATTTTTATGATGGTCATTGTGCCGCTTGCAGGAGAGCTGAAGTTTTATCCTGTGAATGAGACGTTTCGCATCAGCTTTGGCGCACCTGCGTTTTTCTTTTGCTTATTACTCTTAAGAAAATCTAGACCGCTATTGCCGGGATTTTTAACAGGCGCAGCTATTGTGCTTTTTCGGGTAGGCTTAGATTTGATTCAGCAGAATGCTGATCTAGCTTCTTCATTTTATCAGCAATTCCCAAGCTTCTTTTTCTATTTCACTTATGCTTTCCTGTTTTTTGCCGTCCGTACGGGACGCTTTAAACAGCGCTCTATTTTCATTGGGATCATCGGTTTGATGATCGAATTAGTTGCTGATTTTGTCGAGCTGTTTGTACAATTTTTAGTGTTTGATACAACGATGACCTTATCAAAGCTGAGCGATATGTTCCTCATTGCGTTTGCTCACAGCTTTGTGGTGATCAGTTTTTTTAATATGATGAAGCTGTATGAGGCGCAATCAAGAGAAAAGCAGATCATGAAACAAAATGAGCATATGATGATGGTCATTTCGAATTTATACGAAGAAACGGTGCATTTAAAGAAAACGTTAAAACATACAGAGCATATTACACAGGAATCATACCGGCTTTACCGTCTGCTGCATGAACACGAAGCAGGGAAAAAATTGAGTCAGGAGCTGTTAAAGCTTGCAGGAGAAATTCATGAAGTGAAAAAGGATAATCAGCGTATTTATGCTGGGCTTTCAAAGCTGATTTCGAAGGAAAATATGCAAGACTATATGAAGGCGGAAGAGCTCGTTCAAATTGTGATCCGCATTCAAGAGAAGTATGCTCTATCTCTTGGGAAAAACATCTCCTTTACATCTGATATAAAGGGCATTCATCTGCATGATTATCATGTGTTTATTTTCTTATCGCTGATTAATAATTTAATGGCCAATGCAGTCGAAGCAATAAAAGATACCGGGATGATCTCACTCGAATTGAAAGGAAGTCATGATAAAATAGAGATTCGGATTGAAGATGATGGACCAGGGATTCCTAAAAAAATGAGAGAGATTGTGTTTGATCCAGGGTATACCTCCAAATTTGATGCATTTGGAACACCGTCTACTGGGATTGGCTTATCCTATGTGAGAGAGCTGGTACAAGAGCTTGGCGGTCATATTCAAATCGAACCAAAAGAAACAAAAGGTACAGCATTTCTGCTTGTCCTTCCTATACAAAATTTAATACAGAGAGGGTGAGTGTATGCGATTCTTCATTGCAGATGATGATCGTGCAATACGCTCGATTTTAGGTCAAATCATAGAGGATGAGGATTTGGGAGAGGTCGTAGATGAAGCGGGTGACGGAGTTGGATTAGAGGCACATTCACTGAACCTCAAGAAAGTAGACATCCTTTTGATTGATCTTTTAATGCCTGCTAGAGATGGCATTCAAACCATCCGCCATATCCACCCTGAATTCAAAGGCAAGGTCATTATGATTTCCCAAGTAGAGGCGAAAGAGATGATGGCAGAAGCCTATGAACTAGGGATTGAATATTATATCCATAAGCCTGTCAATCGCATTGAAATCGTCAGTGTGATTCGAAAAGTTATGGAGCGTATCAAGCTGGAAAAATCGATTTACGATATACAAGCCTCTCTTCGCCACGTGTTGCCATTAGAGCCTGTGATTTCTCAAGGTGCGGGCGCTGAGGCGAAGAGAAGGACGATGAAAGAAGCTGGGGAGTTCCTCTTATCTGAGCTGGGAATTGTCGGCGAGAGCGGCTCTAAAGATTTACTGGAGATACTCATCTACTTACATGAAACACAGTCAGCCAATTCTCATGAGGTCAATTTCCCGCCGCTAAAGCAGCTGTTTATCAAAACAGCAGAAAGAAAACTGGCTCATGATGCAACCGATGTAGAGGTGATGCGGGAAGTGAAAGCGGCGGAGCAGCGGATTAGACGAGCTATTCATCATTCCTTGAATCATTTTGCCTCACTAGGATTAACAGATTTCTCAAATCCTAAGTTTGAGCACTACGCGTCGAAGTTTTTCGATTTTACCGATGTCAGCCAAAGAATGAAAGAAATGCAGAAGACATCTTCTCCCGCAGGATCGACGGGCAGAGTCAATACAAAGAAATTCGTACAAATTTTTTATTTTGAGGCAAAGCAGTTATTCGAAGGAATGAGCTGAGGAAAATCTGTTGGTATGATTGGAGAAAATAAACAGAGGAAGTCTGTCTTTCCTATGATCTATCGTGATCTTCAGGTGTTTTTATAATTTAACTGATCATTCTGATTTTTCTTTTTTCTTGAAAATGAAACCCTCCTGTGCAATCGTTTGTTAAAATAGTGAGGTTAGACTAGAATGTCGGAGGTTTTATTTTGGGGAAAATTAAACGAAATGCGCTCTGCCCTTGCGGAAGCGGAAAAAAATATAAACATTGCTGTGGTCAAAAATCAGGCGGAGAACAAACGTCTGAGCTTGTGTTTAAGGAAGCTGTACAAGTCCAAAAGGATTTAATGAATTATGCTTTTTCTAAGCATCAAAGAGCGATCAATCAATTCATTAATGAGTTTTCTTTCCTTGCAGATATGGATAAAGAAACGCAACAAATCTCAGTTTTCCATTTGAGTGTATGGGGCATCTTCTTCCGTCCATTAACTGATCAGAAAGAGAACATTTTCCAAGAATTCCTGACGAAGAAGGCAGAGGATATTACCCGTCCGAAAACAAGACAAGTGGTCCAGTCTTGGACAGACATGGAGCCATCATTGCTTTTATTAAATGAAAAAACGGACGAGTCTCTTTACTTTGAGAATATGATAACAGCGGAGAAGGTTGAAGTAGATGTAAAACCTGATCAAACGGTACTGCCTGAAAAGGGAAGTCTCGTGCTTGGTTTTCCTGTTCAATTTGAAGAAAAGGCAGAGTTTTTCATTCAATATACGATGTTTGCGAAAGAGTTTACAGATACTCTTCTTCTTCAGGTCCGCCAGCTTGTTGACGCATATGAAGCAAATGGAGGAGCGCGCAGCACATTTATGAGAGAATCATTCCCTGATGTGCTGAAGTGTATGTTTGCGAAGCAAGAAGTAGAAGAATCAGAGACACCTGCTCAAACAGAAGGCGATGCAGGTCTATCAGCAGATCGTATGGACTGGGCAAGTGACGTCCAGCTGGAAACAGCTAAGCTGATTGAAGACGGAATGAAGGAGCACGGTGACCAAAGCCTGACAGATGGTGCTTTAACGGTTTGGAAAGCCTACTGTGATCAGAAATCACCTGTGATCCGAAAAGCAGCGTCATTTGCTGCCGGAATCGAATACTACATTCATTCACTTGCAAGCGATGCCCCGCTATCTCAAGCACAAGTAGCGAAGAAGTATGGTATTAGTGCGTCGACTGTATCAAGCCGTTTTAAAGATATCGAAAAAGCGGTGAAAGAAGAGCAAGAGGCGACAGTATAATATAAAAAAGACGCGGCTTCTTCAGAGGCCAGCGTCTTTTTTTAGATTATCTCGTTTTAATAAAACCACTCATGTACTGCTCTGTATTATAATCATTGAGGTCAATTTTCCATTGACCCTCCCCATTACGTTTCATTTTCACTTCATATTCAGCTGGGCTGGAAACGGGAGGAAGTTTTTCAAATTCAGATGCGTACATGTTTAAGCTTTTTTTATACAATTCTTCTTTTGAACGGATTTTTCCGTTGTAAAACTCGTCTCTTTGCTTGTCTAGCTTGTCTTTTAAGTTAGAAGCATCAATGCCTGTTACTTGAGCGACAACCTTTGCTTCGTCATCAGAGATGGTTTTCACACTTGTTTCTACTTTCGCTTTATCCTTCATGGTGTTTTGAATGCGTTTGTACATCGACAGAATATCTCGGTCACTCACTTCATTTCCGTATATTCCTGCACTTCTTTTGAAGTCTTTTACAAACATCTCATGGTATTTATTGACGACATCCGATTGGTTGTCACCCGTTAAATCTGCGAATTCATCGTTCTTTTTATCAAAAACAATAATATCGGTATAAGCGGATAACGCTTTTGCTGGGTTATCCAGCTTTTTTGCTGAATCGAGTATTTTGTTTCCATCTAGGTCGATTTGGATGGAATCACTGTTTTTCTTGATGCTGTCCTGATAAACAAACTGATATTTTTTCCCTTTGTCTACTAGGAAATAAAGTGCTCCTGAAAGTGACTTGCCTTTGTTCAATGAACCAAGGTCAAGACGGTCTTTGCTGCCGTAGAATTTTAAATCAGATACTTTGGCATCGTCCTGATAAAGGGAGAAGTCAGAGTTATATAATGAAAGGGCTTTGTCACCTTTATTTGTGATCGTCAGATTGACTTTTAGTACCAATTCATTGTCTCTCAGGGTAGTTGTTGAGTCTTCTGGTAACGTATATTCGTAGCTATTAACTTTTACCTCTGCTGTTTTCGTTGACTTTTGATCAGCGTCGGTTGATTTGGCTGAGCTCTGGCAGGCTGCAGAGATGATCATCACGAATGAAATCATGAGGAGTGCACTTATTTTTTTAAGATTCACAGTTGATGCTCCTTTGCTTTTCTTTCGTCATTTCATTCCCGCTATCTGACTAAGAAAAAAGAAACAGATAGAATGGTATATTCGGGTGTTAAAGGGGAAAATATCCTAATGACGATTTGCACTATTCATTCTATCGAAATTCATTCATGATGAGGAATAGGTTTTAGTCCCTATTTTTGATCATTTTTAACACAATCATCTATAAAATAAGGAATTAAATAAGCACAATATACTAGTTAATAAGTATTGATTTATAGATTTATTTTAGGTTTTAAATGTTTTTTGTATAAAAATCTTGAAGTGAAGGTAGTTTTTATTTCACGAGGCGGTGCCGGATGGCGAAGACGACAGCCTGTGTACGGTCTTGTGCATTGAGCTTTTGTAAAATACGGTGCACATGCGTTTTTACCGTACTTTTGCTGATAAATAATTGATCAGCAATGTCTTCATTCTTTAAGCCATAGGCCATTTGCTGTAATACATCGCGTTCACGTTCTGTGAATGATTCGTGAAGCAGATGAGTGTGATGTGTATCGTTTGCCTGCTGAAGAGCTCGTGCCATCATGTGCTCAGAGGCTGCCGTTCGAAAGACAGATTCACCAGCAAAGGCGGTGCGGATGGCCTCAATTAATTCCTCAGGCATTGTATCCTTCAGCAAATAACCGACTGCCCCTGCACGAATTCCGTCAAAGACGTATTCTTCCGTATCAAAGGTCGTGAGAATCACAACTTTTACATCTGGATGCTTTTTTAAAATGTGCTCTGTTGCTGTGATGCCATCCATTCCAGGCATTTGTACATCCATCAGCAGTACGTCTGGAGTGTTGGTCGAGCAAAGCGCAACCGCCTCCTGACCGTCTGACGCCTCCCATATGACGTTAATATCCTCTTGAGCGCTTGCAATATAACGAAATCCTTGGCGGATCAGCGGCTGATCATCAATAATGCCAATTTTAATAGGGTTTGTCATGCCTTGGAGTCCTCCTTGATAGGAATTTGAATATGAATACAGAAGCCGTGCGGGTCGCGTATGGACGTCTTGAGGGAACCGCCTGCTGCGTCACACCGTGCTTTCATGCCTGACAGCCCAAAGCCAAATGAAAGATCTTTTTCGCTGGTCAAATATCCATCGTCTTCAATGTTCATCATCAGCTCATGCTGGTGGTTATATAGTGTAATGGTCATCACGGTCGCCTTGGCATGGCGAATTGTATTGGTGATGGCTTCTTGTAAAATGCGGTAAAGCAGTTCAGATACGGAGAGCGGCCATTTTTTATACGTAAGCTGCTCTGTATGAAAGTGAATGTCAAGCTCACCCGATATCTCTCCTTGCTTGATGAGGCTGCGAAGTCCGGCAAGTCCGAGACCTGCATCATCTGACGCCATATGATGAACCACAGAACGAACCTCGGTGAGACAATTTTTGGAAATATTGATCAGCTCCTGAAACGTCTGCTCCATCTGCTCTGGTTCTTCCTGCTTTAAACGGTAGGGCAAAGACTGCAGCTGGACAATCATCGAGGTTAATTGGTGTCCGATGCTGTCATGCAGGTCACGTGCAATTCTGCTTCGCTCCTCCAGCACTGCAAATTGGAGAGATTGAACGGTCGCTTCTTCAAGCTCCATATGCGCCTTTTTCAATTGTTCATGGGCTTCTGATAATTCCTTGTGAACCAATTGCAATTCTCCGAAGTGTTCTTCCTTTAATTCCTGTTCACGCCGCCGCATTCTAGAAATCAAAACAAGTGTATACACAAGCAGCTGGAATAGCGGGAGAGTGATCACCATGTTCCAAGAAAAATCGTTTACATAATAGCTGATCCCACTAGTGAAAAAGATGATAGCAAATAGATAGGGGTGATGCGCCTCTGAAAAACGAAAAGCGATAAAGCCAATCATAAAAAAGGTCAGCCCAATACTGTCTTGAATCTGACCTGTCACCAGCCACAAGAGATGTGTCAGAATCCACATTAAGAAGAGCATAGAAAATTGCTTTTTAGGTGACAGCTTGCTTTTTGGAAAAAGACAAAGGAGAAACACCAAATAGACGAAGGTTCGAAACACCAATTCGCCTATTGAAAGGGGCTCATACATTTGAATATACATATAGATCAATACAAGGCCTAATACGAATTTTCGCCTTATTTGACCTAAAAGCTTGAGTGGCTGCTGAAGGTTCATATCAAAAACTCCTGTCTGTCAGTTTATAGCAGCAGATGCCTTGATGTTCATATATTTTTTTAAAAGAATAAAACGTAATCCGATCATACTGCCGATTGGAAGGAAGGTCAGGCCATTTGCGAAAATAATCAGGGAATGACCGCCATCCTGTACAATTGAACCTACTGTCATCCGGATAAGGATGATTCCGATGAAAAAAAGTGTTCCATAGAGTGAGCTGGCGGCGGTGATACGCCCCGACTGTTGATCATATGTTACTTTGTATAGTTTACCTCTCCATAGCCCGATTGCAAAACCTGTGAGTGCAAAGACAATCATTGCAAGCAGGCTCATCGCCGTAATTTCAATATGCTGGGTAAAGGAATAAGAGAGTGTGCCTAATAAAATGAGCGGTCCTATGAGAAGCCTGATGGGGCGGATTTCTTTTTCCTTGCCCGTTCTTAAAAGCAGAATAATTATAATGATGACAATTTGAATGGTCATGAGAAGATCTCCTTTTCATTTTAGTCTATCTTCATCATACGCATCTTCTATTTTCGCAGCGTCCACCTGCAGGTTGATTTTTAGAGAGCGGTATACTTGAATGTTGGAAATGATTCGTGGGAAAATAAGGATGATTATGTAGATAAGGGAGATGAGCTTTTGAAAAAGGTAACGCTTGGACGAACTGATTTGCAGGTAAATCCGATAGGGCTTGGTACGAATGCAGTAGGGGGGCATAATTTATTCCCGAATCTAAGTGAGGATGCTGGACGGGAGCTTGTGGAGACGGCTCTTGATCAAGGTGTCAATTTCCTAGATTCTGCTTTTATTTATGGGCTGGGCCGTTCAGAGGAATTAATCGGTGAGATCATTGCCAAAAGAGGCGGCAGAGAAAAGCTTGTCCTTGCGACAAAAGGGGCTCATAAAGAAGTAAACGGCCAAATTGAACTTGATAACAGCCGTGATTTCTTAAGAGGGCAGGTCGAAAATAGCCTGAAACGGCTGCAAACTGATTATATTGACTTGTACTATATGCATTTCCCGGACGGACGCACGCCGCTCGAAGAAGTAGCAGGCACATTAAAGGAATTGAAGGATGAAGGAAAAATCAGGGCAATCGGTGCATCAAACCTTGATTTTGAACAGCTTCAAGCCTTTAACCGAGATGGCTACTTAGACGTGCTTCAATCGGAGTATTCTCTGCTGAAACGTCAGGCAGAGCAGGATCTTCTTCCGTACTGCGTCGAGCATGGGATCTCCTTTATTCCTTATTTCCCATTGGCATCAGGCTTGTTGACCGGGAAATTTACAAAGGATGCGACATTTGATGATATTCGAGCAAAGGACCCGCTTTTCCAAGGCGATGCATTCCTTTCAAATCTCGAAAAAGTAGACAAGCTAAAAGCCATTGCTCAATCAAAGAATGCAGAAACAGCACACGTCGCACTCGCTTGGCTCTTAGCGCAGGATGGCATTGATGCTATTATTCCAGGGGCAAAACGAGCAGACCAAGTGCTGCAAAACCTAAAAACAAACGATGTTCAATTAACAGAAGAAGAAATCAATCAAATTGATAAAATCTTCTCTTAACACTAAAAAAAGGTGCAGCTATGCACCTTTTTTTTATGACATGGTGAGAGGGATTTTGATGACGAGCCGCAAATTTGGAGAACGGTAAGTGAAATCAAGTGTACCGTCTGCCTTTTCAACAAGCTGTTGAATGATATACGTCCCCATGCCTTGATGATCGCCGCCTTTTGTCGAACGGCCAAAAGTTTTGAATAAATGATCTAGCACGTGTTTTTCCATACCTTTTGTGCTGTTTTCACAATGGATTAAAAATAATCCGCTCCGAATAGAGGTCGTGACCGAGATGCTGCCCTCTTTTCCGGCTTGCTTCGCTTCAATCGCTGCATCTAGGGCATTATCAAGCAGGTTGCCAGTAAAACTAACCTGATCCGCCTTTGAAAAGGGAAGCGATGAAAAGGGTGCTTGAAGGTCTAGTGAAAGTGCAATGTCCTCTTTCTCAGCCCGCTCCAAAAAGGAGTGTAGGGTAGAGGCCAAATAAGCATTTTCGCCTTTCATCCATGGGAAATGTTTGACGTATTGCTGAATCAAATCTTTGATCTCACGCTCGTCGTTCGACGAGGAAAAGGCATTTAAATGTCTGGCTGTTTCATGATGTTTACTGCGCATCTCAAGAAGTAATTCGTTGGTTCTTGATTCTGCTTTTATGAGCTCTTGAAGCCGTCCATTTAACTGTTTTTCTGTCTGCATCACCTTCAATGAGAGGATATCAACTGTCACCATCATGATGAGCGCCAAAAGATAGGTCAGCCCATTCGGTTGCGTTACAAACAGCAAAAGACCTGCGCAGGTGATGAGTAGAAAAGCGCCTAATATCACATCACCACTCGTATGAGGCAAAAATCTTTTGTACATGAAAAATGTATAAACACACATCGTGCAAAAGGTAAGAAGCCACAACACAATGGATGGTAACGGCAGAAAGGCTTCAGCAGCTGCATGAAACGCAAGACCTAACCATATGAGGGCATAAATGCGAAATCCAAGATAGAAAGCGTTCACGTTCGTTCTCCTTAAAAATAGTATTTCTTAAAGAATTCTAATTGCTGCTTGGTCATCATGGCTTTTTTATCTGTACCTTCAAAAGACACGATATACGAATTTTTAGCATACGCCGAGAAATTCTTAATGTAATGAATATTGATGATAAACGATCGGTGGGAGCGGATAAAATCCTTTTCAGCCAGATCGCCCTTTAACTCGTTTAATGTCTGATAGGTCTGAATATCTCCTGTCGTTGTCACGATAGTTGTTGAGCGGCCCGTTCGTTCAACAAAAATGACATCCTTTTTCTGCAGCACATGAATATCTGACTGCTGTTTAATGAGAAGCCGTCCATGAATGCTTTTCTCCTGCTTGGTGGACATATAACGCTCTAAGCATTTGGCAATTCGATCAGCTTGGTAGGGCTTCATAATATAATCATGTACATTCAAATCAAACGCATGGACCGCATATCCACTGTTTCCTGTCACAAAGACCACATCGACATTCAGTGCGTGAGAGTGAATGAGGTCCGCTAATTCATAGCCGGACATTCCAGGCATTTCAATGTCAGCGAACAATAAATCAATGTCTCCTTGTTTGACCTTCTCATATGCATCCTCTGCTGACTGCGTGACAAAGACAATGTCCACAGCCTCCATCCTGCCTACAATGGCGTGCAGCTTTTCTAAATCTACTCGGTAATCGTCGACGAGACCTACTTTTATCATAAAAATCACCTATGACTATTCTTATTATTTGTCTATTTTACCATTTGTTTTTTTGAAATAGATCATTTCAAGACAGAAAAAGGACGTTTCGCGACATTTTTATATCAGGCAAGCGTTATTTTTTCTATCATAGACTTAGAAAGTTGAAAGGGGCGAACCAAATGATTACTCTCGGCGATTGCAGCTGCTGGTTTAAAGATAAGAAAAAAGTCGTGAAAGCGATGAAACATATGACGTTCTCCGTGAAGGAAGGGGAAGTCGTTGGCATCTTAGGAGAAAATGGTGCAGGAAAAACGACATTATTGCGCGCCGTAGCCACATTATTAGAGCCTACACACGGAACAGTCACTGTTGCAGGCTTTGATACAGTGAAAGAAGCAACAGAAGTGAAAAAACGAATTGGTGTCTTGTTTGGCGGAGAGACGGGGCTTTACGACCGTTTGACGGCAAGAGAAAACCTTGAATACTTTGGCAAATTATATGGCTTAGATCAGCATGAAATCAAAGCAAGAATAGAGGATTTGGCAAAGCGTTTTGGAATGAGACAATATATGGATCGCAAGGTGAAAGGATTCTCAAGAGGGATGAAACAAAAGGTGGCGATTGCCAGAACGTTAATTCATGATCCTGACATTATCTTATTTGATGAGCCGACAACAGGCTTAGATATCACGTCGAGTAATATTTTCAGAGATTTTATCCATCAGCTCAAGCAGCAAAATAAAACGATCCTCTTTTCAAGCCACATCATGGAAGAAGTCAGCCAGCTTTGCGACAGTGTGATGATGATTCATCAAGGAGAGCTTGTGTACAAAGGGACACTTCCAGAATTATATGCACAGGAACAAAGTGAAGACTTGAACTATATCTTTATGTCGAAGCTCGCTAGGGGGATTTCATAATGTGGAAAACCGTCTTTTTGAAAGAAATGACAGATGCGCTAAGGGACAGAAAAACGTTACTCTTAACCGTGCTGATTCCTCTTTTGACGATGCTTGGGCTGGTGTTCTTTTATGAAAGCATGATTGCAGATCCAGGGGATAAAGCCTATACAGTCGCCATCAATGAACAGCTTCCAGCCGAAATGAACCAAATGATCAAAGAGGTCAAAAACCTAAACCTTGAAACATTTGATGATCCGCAGCAAGCCGTCAAGGATGGGGAGGCAAATGCTTACCTGGAAATGCCGAAAGAAGCAGGTGATATGCTCAAGCATCAAAAGCCATTCGCCATTAAAATTCATGGATATACGACAGATGATGATTCAGTGATCACCGTTCAAATGCTGCAATCATTGCTGGAGCAGTATCAAAACCAGGTGGTCGAGAAGCGCTTAGCAGCGGATCAAATCGATACGTCCGTTATACATCCGTTTGAAGTGCAGTCCGTTGATGTAGAAGCAGGTGATGAAGGGGAAAATGGAGTGACCGCTATGCTGTTGTCGATTCTCCTTCCAATGATTTTGGTGACCTCCGTGATCTCAGGAGCTTTGCCGGCAGCGCTTGATATTGTAGCAGGTGAAAAAGACCGAAAATCAATTGAAGCCTTATTCCTGACACCGGCCAGCAGACTCCAGATTCTCATCGGAAAATGGCTCGCTGTCTCTATGTTCGGTATTTTAAGTGGGATTGTGGCGATCGGGATGCTGCTTCTATCCACTTTGCTCTTTACAGAAAAGCTGAAGCAAGCTCTGAACTTTGGTGATCAAATGTGGAGCATTATCGGCGTCATGTTTGCGGCGCTTATCATCTTCTCCTTCATGGTATCCATGATTGAATTGCTGCTCAGTGTGATGTCGGGCTCAGTCAAAGAAGCGCAGTCGTACATGTCCATGATCATTACACTAGGTGTGCTCCCAATGTTCTTTACCATGAGAGCGGGTGCTACGCAGCTAGATACGTATTACTTTGCCATCCCATTCCTCAATATTCATGCGCTGTGTAAGCAATTGATGTTTGGTATCATCGATCCAATGTCCATCGCCCTGACACTCGGCTCCTCAGCCTTGGCAGTCGTCATCCTGTTTGTCATCGTCAGAAGCTTGTTTATGAAAGAGAAATGGATGCTTGCGAAATAAAGAAAAACTTGCAGATATGTTCTGCAAGTTTTTTTATATTCAGAGATTCATATAAAAGAGGCTCGCGATAGCATGATGGAAGAGGAAATGATATAATTATCCTAATTTTGCCAAATAAAGAAGTTCGGGTAGGTCTTATCAAACAGATGACGATGATGTGTTAGGACTATGTAATATATATGCTCAGCAAACACACCATTTTGAAGCCTTTATTTTGGGAAACAGGGTAGGTTTATTAGAATTAAGAAATGCAATAGACAAGGCTTTAGAAACCGGTAGTTCTACTGCAACGTTATTCCCTTCTGATTATGAGGGATATGATGTCTATATTGCTTTAATAGACGATGAGCAAAGGTTTGAAAAATTAACAACTCCTTATGTAGAGGAATACGTACAAGAGGAAGATGCGGTTGATCCAATTGAGATCATTAAAGAATATGAAGCTGAAAAGAGGAATTCATCTTTATAAAATATTCGCGATATGAAAAAAGCCCGATCTCACTATATTAGCAGCCATTACTATATTTATGGTGGATATTCAGTGGGTGTGGCTGGCGATTTTCTTGCTTTCTTCTCTGTATTTCGGAATCAAATATAGGAAACAACCGAAATAAATTAAGAAAAAACCCCCGGGATCGGGGGTTTTCCTTTAGTTCTTGATGAATTTCTCAACTAATGAGCTTGTTTTGTAATCGTTCAAATCAAGTTTCCATTGGTCGATATCATTTTTCTTCATGTTGACTTCTACTGTTTCTTCAGAAGATGATGGTCCTAATTTTTTAAACTCATCTGGGTAAATCGATAGTAAGTATTTTTGCGCTTCATCATAAGAAGCTGAACGGTTTTTGCTGTAGAACTCAGTTGCTTTCTCTTTCAAACGATCGACAAGCGGACTTGCATCGATTGGTGTCAGAGTCACAGTCACGACAGCTTTATCACCACTGATCGCTTTTGTTTTTGTTGATACTTTTGATTTTTCAGCTAATGTTTCTTTCACTGCTTTTAAAAGCTTATCGAGGTTTTCGTCCTTCGCTGAGCTAGAAGAAATACCAGAAGAAGTGATATAGCCTTGCTTGAATGATTTATCAAATTCGTTCACAACAGTTGATTTGTTATCACCTGTTAGTTTTTCAAAATCGTCGTTTTTCTTACCAAAAATCATCACATCAATATAAGAAGAAAGAGCTTTTGCAGATGCTTGAAGTGTATCTGCTTTTTTCATTAAGTCTTTACCTTTAATATCGAACTCTAGTGTTTTGTCATCTTTTTTAGAACCACTGCCTGGCTCTGTGTACACAAGCTGATAGTCTTTTTCTTTATCAACAACAAAGAAAAGACCGCCTTTTGTGACTTTGTCTGCATTTAAAGAGCTTGAAGATAATACTTCGTTGTAGTCATCTGGAGAGATCGTAGATACCTGTGCGTCATCTTGGTAAAGCGTGAAGTTGCTTTTATCAACATTGAGAGGCTCTTTGCTGATATTTTTTACAGATACATTCACTTTTAGTACATACTGATCATCCTGTACAGATGTATCGTATTGAGGTGGTAATGTGTACTCAGCACTTTCTACCTTTACCTCTGCTGCATCAAGAGATTTTTTGGTATCGTTTTCTTTCGCAGCTGTTTTGTCTTTTCCACCACTACAAGCAGCAGCGACAACAGTTACACACAAGATCAGAAGAAACAGGGATAATTTCTTTTTAAACATGGCGTGTTTTCCTCCTCGGGTTTATGGTGAATTTCATTGAAAAGCTGTAGTTCATATCATTCTTTTTGCACAAAAAGAAAAATACTGTATGTTTTTTACTGTAGAATGAAGCGAAAGTACTGTCAATACCTCAGTGCGTTTCTGAGGTTGATTGGCTTCAAGTAGTAAAAATGACACTAAGTTGAGAGGAGAAACTTGTAATTTATTATTTGATATCTCCTGTAGAAACTCAACATTTTATATTTTAAGGTTTTGAGTCGGATTATTGAATAGGTTCAAATGACTGTTTTTGAAGATGATGTCGCAATTAGAAGGATTTTTATGACTTGTAAATGAGTATATAGTAATGAATATTTCTTCCTGTTATGTATATGGTCACTTGGTTTGAGTGTTGTTGGCAGCGAGACACATGTCCAGCAAATTTAGACAGGCTGCCGACACTGAACATGCTTTTTCATGTAAAAATGGCAGTCATCTACACAGAAACACTACATAAAATAAAAGAGAAACGAACTGGAGGTGGATATATGGCAGTGGTAAGAGCGACAAGCTCTGATATTGATTTAATGGCCAGACTGCTGAGAGCAGAGGCAGAAGGTGAAGGGAGGCGAGGGATGCTGCTCGTAGGAAACGTGGGCATCAATCGTTTGCGTGCCAACTGCTCTGACTTTAAAGGGCTGCGTACGATTCCACAAATGATTTATCAGGAGCATGCATTCGAAGCGGTCACGCATGGTTACTTTTATCAACGAGCACGAGAAACGGAAAAAACACTTGCGCGGAGAAATATTAACGGAGAACGTTTTTGGCCGGCAAAATTCAGCCTTTGGTATTTTAAACCGCCTGGCGATTGTCCGGCGACTTGGTACAATCAGCCGTTTGTGGCAAGGTATAAGTCGCATTGCTTTTATCAGCCAACCGCCGAAACGTGTGAAAATGTCTATAACACCTTTTAGCTTGATGAAACGCACAATCCTCTTAGAGTACGAATACAGAGGGTTGTGTTTTTGTTTTTTCCAAAATGGGTAACCATTGTGTATCAACAAGATGAAGCACGTGAATGGAGGAAATAAAGATGTATCAAGATTTAAAAGGGAAAACAGCCATTGTCACAGGCTCTTCAAAAGGAATTGGACAAGCGATCGCATTGCGGTTTGGACAAGAGGAAATGAATGTGGTTGTGAACTATAAAGGCGATGAAGATGGAGCTGAAGAGACCGTACAAGCCATTCAGAAGCACGGAGGTGTGGCGGTGAAAGTACACGCAGATGTCTCCAAAGAGGAAGGCATCCAAGCCATCATGGATACAGCACTGGAGCATTTCGGTACAGTAGATGTATTCGTCAATAATTCAGGCTTCAACGGCGAAGAAGCGCTGCCGCATGAGATGACGCTGGAGCAATGGCAAAACGTCATCGATGTGAATATCACAGGTGCATTTTTAGGCGCAAAGGCTGCGCTCGCCTATATGATGGAGCATGACATCAAAGGGTCCATTTTAAACATTTCCAGTGTCCATCAGGAAATTCCGCGCCCGTTCAATGTTCATTATTCCACTTCAAAGGGCGGAATGAATATGATGACGAAGACGCTGGCTCTTGATTATGCCGAAGCAGGTATTCGAATCAACGCGATTGCGCCGGGTACCATGGCAACCGAATCGAATGATGATTTACAGGATGAATTGAAAAAACAAAAGCAGCTTGAGAAAATTCCGATGAGAACCTTTGGTGAACCGAAGGAGATTGGGTCCGCTGCTGCATTCCTCGTTTCTAAGGAAGCGGCATATATCACAGGCACCACCTTATTTGTGGATGGCGGAATGACACTTTATCCTTCTCAAATTAATGATTAATCTAAAAAACATCCGCCTGTTCATCCGGCGGATGTTTTTTGTTCGTAGCGTTGTGCCGCTTTGGCTGTTTTGCCGAGCAGCATCGGATACTTGCTCAGGAAGGAGATACATGGCACCATGAGCAGCAATGTGCCGATCGTATAAAAAAGTGTCCAAGAGAGCTGCGCTGTATCAGCAATATTGATACCAAGTCCATAAAAAACAAATGCTTTCATGATATCGATGCCGGCAAACTGCAAGACAAGAATGACAATAGAATTTCGCCCTAGATACGTCAAAATAGGGGAAGTTTTCAATTTAAAGCTTAAATAAATCACGGCAGCTGAACCGAGTAGAGCACATGCATAGAAAATAAAGAGATCACCGTAGTCGTTGACGCGCATATCGATCCGTGAATTAAAGCTCTGCATGTACGCCGTCAGCACAAGCAGACCTGTACATAACAGAAGGGTTGGATCTGTTTTTAATTCCACAAACCATTGCTTTGCTAAAAATCCAATTGAATAAAACACAACAGCCGTCAAGGCGACATTGGCGTTCCAAGGAAGACTTTGATCTAAAAGCAAGGTAGAGGCATATCCAGCACCTCCGCAAAGAACAGTCAGCAAGATCACGGCAGCGGGTTTTCCTTTTGTCAGACGATGCATAAAGAAAAATAAAATTTCCACTAAAAAGAGCGTCGTTAAAAACCAAATCGCAGGGTTATGTGTGAGTCTTGCTTCATCTGCATTGGATATGAAAATACCTGTAAACGGAACGAAAGGGTCAATATCCGTTTGTCCCTTGAATGCGAAGAAGCGGGTAACGGAGAACCAAAATACATACGTAATGATGGAGAAATAGAGATAGGGCAAGAGTAAGCTTTTGGCTTTTTTCTGAATAAATGACAGAGCAGGGGATGAGGATGATCGAAACATCATGCCTGATAGTAAAAAGAAAAGCGGCATATGAAAAGAGTAAATGAATTGCTTGAGCGAATCTGGAATGGGCACATGCGCCATGACCACGAGCAGAATGCCAATTCCTTTAGCTGCATCTACCCAATCGAGTCTCTTTTTCATGTCTGTCATCTCCTTCTTTCTCAGCGGCGTAAACCGGTCATTGAATATGTACCTCTACTATATAAAAGGTACACCTCTTATGCGTTTACAGTTCGCTAACGATTAGAAGACACATTTGCGATCAGATGACAGACGGAAGGATTTTGACATCTTGATGTTACATTTCCCATTTTTTATGACAATGTAAAAAAGAAGCCTGGAAAGCTGGCTTCAAAATAATTCTGCTATTCTCTTGAAGGAACGTTGTTTTTCAATCGGATCAAAGGAATTGTTCAGAATCATGATGTCATCCGTTTGATAGCGGTCCATCAAGATCTGTAATTGCTCTTTCACCGTTTCCTTCGAGCCGACAATCATCCGCTGGCGGTTTTGCAGCACTTTTTTCTTTTCCTGTGTGGTGTAGTGATAGGCATTTGCTTCTTCTATAGAAGGAACGCGGCTGTCCAGTCCTTTTTCAACACGCAGCAGCCATAAATCTGTACTGCTGGCGATCCTGTCTGCTTCTTCATCGGTTTCACCGCAGATGACAAAGATGGCAAACATAGATTGTGGCTGGCTGGAAAAGACGGATGGAGAAAATTGTGATCGATACGTCTCAAATGCTTGTGTGCCGCGTGCAGGATGGATAAAGTGGCCAAAAATATAGTTGATTCCAAGCTCCGCCGCCTGCATGGCACTATTTTCTCCCAGCCCAAGCAGCCAAACCGGTGGATGAGCATCAACAAGCGGAGCAGCTTTCACGCCTGCATGCGGATGGCCAGAAGGCAGGCTGTCTGATAAGTAAAAAAGAAGGTCCTTCAGCTGGCGGTCAAACTGAGACAGGTCTTTATGCACGCCGTCCGTCAAAGCGAGTCTCGTCCTTTCAATCCCGCCCGGAGATTTGCCGACTCCGATCTCAATCCGTCCAGGATAAAGGGCTTCAAGCTGCCGCGTGACCTCTGCTACTTTAAAAGGACTGTACTGAGGAAGTAAAATGCCGCCAGATCCGGTACGCAAGGTTGATGTATGAGCCGCAATATGAGCCATTAATATTTCAGGCGCTGTACTAGCGAGCCCTCTTGTGCTGTGGTGTTCAGCAAACCAATAGCGCTCATATCCAAGCGTTTCAGCCAGCTGAGCCAGCTGCGTTGTGTGAATCAATGTCTCCTGCGCTGTCTGACCTTTAGGAATGGCGACTTGATCTAATATATGAAGTGATGGCATCATCAACATCCTTTCATCAACATGCTGAATATAAGTATAAAGAAATCCATAGATGGAAGGAAACGAAAGGGTTTATCCTTTGATCCTTTGCTTTTATCTTTTCTATATCAACATATGAAACCACATCAATACACTCCTTATCAGCAAGAGCTGTTCAACGGGAACTTTCGACAATGTTTCACATGAAACACTTCATTAACGACATGAACCATTTCCAATGTGCATCTTTCGTTAAAAAAATATAAAGTGTTTGAAACCTATCTTGAACATAGATCGTATATACTAGTAAATAGAAAAAAGAGTAAGAGGCTCCAATGTCATTTCATGAATTTTGTCGAATTTTCATGTATGATGATTTTAATAGGGTCCATCGCTTAATAAATAGATTTTTATTATGCTGGAGGAGTGATTGATTTGGCGATTACATTAGAAAAAGGTCAACGTATTGATTTAACAAAAGGGAAAACAGGGCTAACGAATATTCTTGTTGGACTTGGCTGGGACCCTGTATCAAAAGGCGGCGGATTTTTAGGGAAGCTGTTTGGCGGCGGAGGCGGCGCTGATGTTGATTGTGATGCTTCAGTGCTCATGCTGAAAAATGATAAGTTTACGGAAAATAAAGATTTGATTTATTTTGGCAACCTAAAAAGCAAATGCGGCAGTGTGGAGCATACAGGTGACAACCTGACTGGTGAAGGAGACGGAGATGATGAACAAGTCCTCGTCAACTTGAGCAAGGTGCCGGGTAATGTGAATAAATTGGTGTTTGTCGTCAACATTTATGATGCCCTTAGAAGAAACCAACACTTTGGTATGATTCAAAATGCTTACATTCGCATCGTTGATCGTTCAAACAATCAAGAATTAGTGAAATATAATTTAAAAGATGACTATGCAGGAAAAACTTCGTTAATCGTCGGAGAACTTTATCGCCACGAGAATGAGTGGAAGTTTGCGGCGCTTGGAAATGGTACAAATGATGCGAAGCTTGCCGATATTACGAGAAACTATATTTAAACAGAAGGGAGAGGTTCCTAGTGGGAATTTCTTTAGCGAAAGGCCAAAAAATTGATTTAACAAAAACGAATCCGGGTTTAACAAAAGTAGTCGTCGGTCTTGGCTGGGACGTCAATAAGTATGACGGCGGACATGACTTTGATCTAGACGCAAGTGTATTCCTTTTAGATGCGGCAGGTAAAGCAAGCTCTCCATCTGACTTTGTCTTTTACAACCAAACAACTGGCGGAGGCGGAAGTGTCGTACATACAGGCGATAACCGCACTGGCGAAGGGGACGGAGATGACGAGCAGGTCAATGTTGACCTTGCAGCTGTACCAGCAAGTATTGAGAAGATTTCATTTGTCATTACGATTCATGATGCAGAAGCACGCAGTCAAAATTTCGGACAAGTGTCTAACGCATATGTACGTATTTTAAATGCAGCATCGAATGAAGAACTCATTCGCTACGATTTGGCAGAGGATTTCTCAATTGAGACAGCCATTATTGTAGGTGAATTATACCGTCATGGCGGGGAATGGAAATTCTCAGCTGTCGGATCAGGCTATCAAGGCGGTCTTGCCCGCATTGCAACGGACTTTGGCTTAGATATCGGATAACGATAACTTCCTATTTTCAAAGACAGGAGAGATACGAATATGGCGATTCAGCTTTCAAAAGGACAACGTGTCGATTTAACCAAAACCAACCCAGGGCTGACGAAAGTGATGATCGGTCTTGGCTGGGATACGAATAAATATTCTGGCGGAGCCGAATTTGATTTGGACGCTTCGGCTTTCTTGGTGGATGCAAATAATCGTTGTCAGCAAGATACAGATTTTGTGTTCTATAATAACCTTCAGCATCCGAGCGGCAGTGTCACTCATACAGGTGATAACCGTACAGGTGAGGGAGATGGAGACGACGAGCAAATTCTCGTTGATTTCTCGAAAATTCCTGCTAACATTGATCGTATCGGAATTACAGTTACGATCCATGATGCAGAGGCGCGCAGCCAAAATTTTGGACAAGTCTCTAATGCATTTGTTCGTGTTGTAAATGAAGAGGGCGGGGAAGAATTGATTCGCTTCGATTTAGGCGAAGACTTCTCAATTGAAACAGCTGTTGTGGTATGTGAATTGTACCGACACGGAAGTGATTGGAAGTTTAACGCGATCGGAAGCGGATTCTCTGGCGGACTTGCAGCTCTTTGTCAAAATTATGGGTTAGAAGTGTAAATAAGAGAAACAAATCAATTCAAGAGTTGCTGTCAAAAGCTCATATGAGGGCCTTTCCTAAGTGAGAAAGAAACAGCGATCAAGAATAGCAGCAGGCGAAAGCCTGCTGATGCTTCTACACTTATAGGAGGAAAACCAGTTGGACATTTTGAAACATATGTTGGATACATATGCCTCGTTTTTTGATTGGCATATGTGGGCAGAGGTATTAACAGACCCTGTCTCTTGGGGGCTTATTGGGACGCTTGTCGTGCTTGAAGGATTGTTATCTGCAGATAACGCACTTGTATTAGCTGTAATGGTGAAACATTTACCAGAAAAGCAGCGTAAAAAGGCATTAACCTACGGATTAATTGGCGCTTATTTCTTCCGTTTTCTATTCATTGGCGTAGGGATGCTGCTTATTAAGTTCTGGTGGATTAAGGTCCTCGGAGCTGCTTACTTAGCATGGCTTGTTATTAAGCACTTCTGGTTAGGTGACGGCGATGATGAAGCGAAGGAACTGAAAAAAGAAGGCTGGATGGTTCGTGTCTTTGGTGTGTTCTGGGCAACCGTTATTTCTGTTGAAATTATGGACCTTGCCTTCTCGGTTGATAGTATTCTTGCAGCATTCGCTGTATCTGAGGAAGTATGGATTCTACTATTAGGCGGAATGCTTGGAATTCTCATGATGCGTACAGTCGCGCAGTTATTCCTTGTTCTCATTGACCGTATTCCAGAGCTCGAGAATACAGCGTTTATTCTCATCGGGATCATTGCGATCAAAATGGGCTTGAGTGCTGCTCACATTGAAATCCCGCATCTTGTATTCTTTGCGATTATTATCCTAGCATTTATCGGAACGTTTATTGTTCATAAAATCAATAAGAAGAAACATCAAGAAGTGACAAACGAAGCTGCGGCTTCAAAAGAAGAATAGGACGATCAAAAAGGAATGGAGTTGATTAGCGGCTCCATCCTTTTTTGAATCATCAAGTCATTTGTTCGATTTTCTCTCAACAACAGGAGGTGGCACAGCATGCGGTATTTTCAGTTTTTATCAGAGGCGAGGCAGCACGATATTTTTTTCAAACGGCCGGGGGCGATGCATTTGATGACGCCAAGGCACGTACTTGCGCATGCATTAGGTGCTACTTTGTATATGCCTGCGACAAGACAGGATATAGCAGACATGCTGCTGTCGCAGAAATATGAAGCGCTTTGCTCTGTTGTATTTTGTTTAGAGGATGCCATCGGTGATCAAGAAGTGGAAATGGCTGAACAGAATCTAGTGGTACAACTCGCCAAACTGTCGGACAAATTAACACATACACCTGAAATGGCTGAACAAATGCCGCTTTTATTTATTCGGGTTCGTTCGCCGAAGCAGCTGCTCAAAATGGCAGCTTTGCTTGGTTCATCTCTTCGTTTATTGACGGGTTTTGTATTTCCAAAGTGTTCTATTCATAATGCGAAGGATTATTTGGACAGCTTGAAACAGGCGTCCGCACAAACGAAGACAACGCTGTACGGTATGCCCATTTTGGAAACACCCGATTTATTAGAAAAAGAAACAAGATATACGGTGCTGTCTGAGTTAAAGCAGATCATGCTGAATGATGAAGAATATATTTTGAATATTCGTATTGGGGCAACGGATCTTTGCGGCCTATATGGCATTCGCCGTGATCGCGACACCACCATTTATGAAATCAGATTGATTGCTGATTTGATCACAGATATTATCAATTATTTTGGCCGTTCCTTTGTTGTATCAGGTGCTGTATGGGAGCATTTTGGCTCTGCGCGAAAGGAACAAAAACCATTCATCCGTGCGCTTTCTAAGGGCGGTGAGCTGTCATTATCTGAATTCGATGACGTACAAGGTTTACTCAAAGAGACAAGACTCGATGTAGCCAACGGCATACATGGAAAGACAGTGATCCATCCAACACATCTCAAGCCAGTGCAAAGCATGTACGTTGTGACAAAGGAAGAGTACTTGGATGCATTAAGCATTCTGGAACATGCTGACGGTACAGTTGGCGTGATGAAGAGTGCCTTTTCTAATAAGATGAATGAAACGAAGCCCCATTACAGGTGGGCAGAGCACATATTAATTAAGTCAGACATTTACGGGGTGTTTCATGAAAATAGAAGCTATATCGACATACTCACAGAATCAGAAGCGGCATACGCTGAACATCTTGGAACATATGGAGGTTGAGATTGACCTCAAAGAAGGTGCGCTTCAGCTGGAAAAAGAGCATCTTTTTGAGATGGCGGCAAGGGTGAACAAAAAAAGAGCCTTTTTATTCGTTAGTAAGGTGCTTGGAAAGCATATTCCTGTTCATCCAGTAAAACCGCTCCTTGTCTCGGGTCTTTTAGCGATGGCATATGCCAAAGAGCAAACGGGAAAGACGCCCCCGCACCAAGATCTTATCGTCGAGGCACTCAAGACGGATGATCACAAGGTGTTAACGGCAGCCTATGAAACACTCAAAAAAGAAAAGCTTTCAGCTGGCAATGAGCCTGTCGTCATCGGCTTTGCGGAAACGGCAACAGCCCTTGGACATGGTGTGTATGATGTGATAGAAGGCGCATCATACATTCATACGACACGTGAACAGCTGCTGGGTCTTGACCCGTCATTGGTATTTGAAGAAGAACATTCGCATGCAACAGATCAGCTTTGTTATGCAGACGAAGCATTACTTCGCACAGACCGCCCCATCGTGTTAGTAGATGATGAAGTCACGACAGGCCGTACAAATATCAACATCATTCGTGACCTTCATGCAAAGTATCCAAGGCATTCTTATACCATTCTTTCCATTTTGGACTGGCGGACGGAGGAGCATGAGAAAGCCATGAGCCAGCTTGAAGAGGAGCTTGGAATTCACATCACATCATTGTCTTTATTAAAAGGGCAGATGATTTTTCGAGGCAAAACGCTCGATGAGCCAGCTTATTCGTATGAGATTGCGGAGCAAGAGAATCAGCCAAGTCTCTCTTTTCACTCTCTTCAATCTTTCTTTAAGCAAGTGCCGTATTCATTTTCTCATGCAGCGAATTCGGCGGGTCATTCGCCATATATACATGAAACGGGCCGTTTTGGTTTAAAGGCAGCAGATACGGAAGCGCTCGACCAAGCAGCTGCTGAAGCGGGATTGAGGCTGCGGCAGGAACGCAAAGGAAAACAAACACTCTGCTTAGGGACAGGTGAGCTGATGTATGTGCCGATGAGACTGTCTGCACACATGGGGCAAGGTGTTCTCTTTCATTCAACAACGAGAAGTCCTATTCACCCAGTCGAAAAGGATGGATACGCTGTCCAAAATGGGTTTACCTTTATGAATCCAGAGGATGCCCGAATTCAGCACTACGTGTACAACATTCCAAAAGGTGAATATGATGATGTATTTCTCTTTTTTGAGAAAAAGGTCTCTCAGGAGGCATTGCTTCCGCTTGTTCACTTATTTGCTGAGCGGCATGTGAAGCACGTGCATATTGTGACATTATCAGACGAGGTGAAGGTGAATGGCTAATGTGTATACAAAGATGGGGAGCTATCCAGAGCAGGATGTAACCTTCTTACTCAAAGATTTATCCTCTATTGAGATGGAGAAAAGTACAGAAGAGCGGGAGCGTTCGATTCAGAGCGGTGCGCATTATTCAGAAATGCTGCCAATTGAGTACAAACCAACGGCATCTTATATGACTTTATTCTATCAATCTCTTGAAGAAAGTAAGGAAAAGGTAGCAGAAGCAGTAGCTGTTGTAGCAGAACAGATTGTGAAGAAGCGAGGCTTCCAAACCGTGCTTTGCAGTTTGGCGCGTGCGGGGACACCGATCGGGGTGCTGATCAAACGATATATTCGAAAGACGTATGGTGTCGATCTGCCTCATTACAGCATCTCTATTATTCGCGACCGCGGAATAGACGAGAATGCACTGCATTATATGCTGAAAGAACATCCAGGTTTTGAAATTGCTTTTATCGATGGATGGACTGGAAAAGGTGCGATTTCGAAAGAGCTCCAAAAAGCTGTTTTTGATTTTGAAAAAAAGTATGGTGTACGTCTCTCGAGTGAGCTGGCTGTGCTGGCAGACCCCGGCTATTGTACACATGTATACGGAACGAGAGAGGACTTTCTCATTCCAAGTGCCTGCCTGAATTCGACGGTGTCTGGACTTGTCAGTCGTACGGTACTAAACAACCGCTGGATCAATGCCGATGATTTCCATGGGGCAAAGTATTATAAAGAGCTGCTCGATGAGGATGTGTCCAATCTGTATGTGGATACGATTGAAGAAGCATTTTCCAGCCTTGAACCAAATGTACAAGAGAAAGCAGAAACCATCCTTACGCAGGGGACGCCGGCAGATTGGCGGGGAATGGCATCCATTGAAGCAATCGGTCAGGAGTTTCAAATTGAAAATACCCATTTGATTAAGCCGGGTGTTGGTGAGACGACCCGCGTGCTGCTTAGAAGAATCCCGTGGAAAATCTTAATTCAGCCTGGATCTCAGGAGAAGCTGAAGCATATTTTGCTTTTGGCTGAGGACAGAGGTGTTCCTGTCATTGAATATGCCAATATGTCCTACACGTGCTGTGGATTAATTCGTCCGCTGGAGCAAACGTCATGAAGACATATGCATTTGCCAGTGATTTAGACCGGACGCTGATTTACTCACATCGAGTGCTTGAGCAGTATGCGTATGAAGGAGAGTACGATTTAGTTGAGGTGCTGGACGAAAGGCCGCTTTCCTATATGTCTGTTGAAACGAAAAAATCTTTGCATACGATTCATCAATCAGGCTGGTTCATTCCAGTGACGACAAGAACAACTGCACAGTATGAACGAATCACCTTCTTTGAGCAAGAGCTTAAACCTGAGTATGCTGTCACAACAAACGGGGGCTGTATTCTTCATCATGGCAAGCCGCTTGAGGATTGGCAGGCCATTGTTGATGAGAGACTTAGGGAGTGTATGCCAGTCAGAGAGATGCTGAGGGCGATCTCCGAGCTTCCAGTTGCGGCATGGGTGAAGCGTACCCGTACAGCAGAGGGAAGATTCCTTTATTTGATTATGAAAGAGGAGTATCTATCTCACATTCCGCTTGCTGAATTGAAGCTGTGGGGTGAGGAGAGAGGATGGCAGGTTTCTCTTCAGGGACGGAAGCTTTATTTTATTCCCCAGCCGCTTAATAAGTGGGATGCTGTTGCTTTTCTAAAGGACAGGCTGCAGCTAGAATACGTCTATGGTGCGGGTGATTCCCTGTTAGATGCGGGGCTCATTCGTCAGTCAGATATGGGCTTTGCCCCAAGACATGGAGAAGTTCTAGGCTTTGATCCAGAACTTGAGCCGACAGCAGCATCTGGCATGGCCGCAGCAGATGAAATCACCGCTTGTGTCATCGAGCAGATGATGAACGCAAAAAAGCCTTCGATTCGATAGCAGAAGTAGAAGGCTGAATGATATGATAGTAGTAGCTTTCGAGAAAATATAGGAGAAAGGAAGGAGCGGCGTGAGTTATAAAGAAATCAATGTCACCCATACACGGGCGGAGCAGGAAGCCTGGAAAAACGTGCTGAAAAAGCCGCTCCCTGAAAGAGACGGTTATGTAAAGGACGAGCATACGCTGTCCTTGCCGCGTCTCGCCGCCCGGGTCCTTGGAACTCCGCATGATGCAACCGATTATTTTATTTATTTACATGAATTATACGAAACAGACGGCATGCATATTTTAAGTGAAACACTCAATCGCCATATTGAGCCGGAGCATTTTCAAGCACTGCAGCGTATTCATTTGATTAACCAAGAAGAAAAGGGATTGTCCGTAAATCGCTTTGTGGCTTTTTTAGATGGTGAACAGCTGATTGTACGCCATCCAAACCCTGTGATGAACCGGCATATCCGTCTTTCATTGATCAAGGTGTTTGAGCATTTCAAGCAGCTGCACGAGGGTGGATTTCAGCATCCTGATTTCCGCCGGGTCCTGCTGGATGTCGTGAAGTTTTCAAATAATCATCTAGGTCCATGGCTGAAGGAAGTCAATATCGAAGAAAAAATGCCGGCTGTTATTTGGTATGGAGAGGCGAATAAAAGTCAGCTTTATTTTCTTTACTATGTCATGCTGATTGGCTGTGATGTTGTCCTATTTCATCCAGAAGGCAAGGATTCGTTCCGCGAATTAGATCCAGAAGAAAAGCTGACTTTTATTGATCAGTACCCGGGAACTTCAAAGCTTGAGCCGTTCCCTGCTGAAAAGCCTGAGAGGAAATCAACGGTGGCGTACCGCTCGACAAGAGAGCTTGAAGAGGTGCTTCACACGGAAGATTCAATGCTCTATAAGCCGTGGCAATTCAGAGATCATACTCCTCATTCCATTACACTCAAGACAACGTATGATGAGCTGTTTTTAATTGCAAAGGAACGATCCTTTATCCGCCCGAATTTCAAAGCAGACCGAGACACGATACAGATTCCAAACCTCTTTGCGAAAATGATGGGTGTCACACGAGACAAGCGTGAATACTGGGATCGCATTCACACGTTAATGGAAGGGAAAGAGACGAAGACCATTCGCCATTTTCCTTTTACGAAAGAAGTGACATCGAATTATCAATTTCATTATCAGCATGCACTTTCTTCTGCTGGAGAGATTGATCCTGACTTATTAATGAAAAGCAATGTGTGGCAGTTTTCTCATCTATATGAGGGTACGCAGCGTGCGATTGCAGAGGCGATATCTCGAATCTGTCAGCATCCGAAGCTATTAAAAGAAGGCAATGAAACCGAATTAGATGTCCGTATTTATTTATTCAAGCAGGTTCTGCATTTAAGCCAGGATCTCATTGAACTGATTCAAACCTTTGATTACGCACAAAC
This sequence comes from Bacillus sp. FSL K6-0994, assembly GCF_038630815.1. Lineage (NCBI taxonomy): Bacteria > Bacillati > Bacillota > Bacilli > Caryophanales > Bacillaceae > Bacillus > Bacillus sp. FSL K6-0994. The sequence goes on from NZ_CP152043.1 coordinate 304,093, forward strand.
CGTACCGAAAGTGATTTTATACCATACAGAATATAATGGTGAGCTGACTCGCTCTGATGCGGCCGCCCTGATTTTCCTAAATGAAATGGGTGTGGATCTCTTCGTATATCATCCGGCGGGATATCAGTGTATCGAACGGTATATCGATGACCAATTATTTGATACCCATTGGCTTGATGAGATGGTCATGAACCAGGAGTTTAAAGAGCCGTCCATCGTTAGAAAGTTATTTCAATCCATTAAAAACCGATAAGGAGATCAAAGCTTATGACAAATACAAACGGAAATGACATCATTTCAATTGATAAAGAGGAAATCACGATTGAGAAAGCAGACGATATTCGCGTTCAGCTTCGAAATGAACCAGAAGTGCAAAATATTGCGAGACAGATCGATGCGAAAAATCAGCTTGAACTTCTTGAATACGGAAAACAGCCGGCCGTTGAAATCTCTAAGTTCTCTGATCGTATCCTTTCAATGATGCGTTCAACAAGTGTCACTGACTCAGGAACAATGCTGACGCAGCTTGGCAAGATTATGGATCGCTTTGATAAAAATGATTTTGACGAACCGAAGGGTGGTTTGTTGTCAAAAATCTTTAAGCGCGGCGGCAGCATGATTGAAAAGATTTTTAGTAAATATCAAACCCTCGGTGCAGAGATTGAAAAAATTAATGTAGAAATTAGTAAATATAAAGATGAAATGACCAAATCGACTGTGACGCTTGAAGAAATGTATGAGCATAACATTCAATACTATATGGAGCTTGAAAAGTATGTCGTAGCCGGTCAAATGAAAATCGAAGAATTAAAGCAATTGGTTCCTTCATATGAAGAAAAAGCAGCTAGTGGAAACCAGCTGGCGCAGATGGAGCTTGATACGCTTCGTAATGGCATTCAAGCGCTTGAAGAGCGTGTGTATGACCTTGATATGGCAAGAATGGTGGCGCTTCAAACAGCACCGCAAATCCGTTTGCTTCAGCGCGGGAATACGAAATTAATCGGGAAGATCAACTCTGCCTTCATCATCACGATTCCAATTTTCAAAAATGGGATCATTCAAGCTGTTACAGCGAAGAGACAAAAGCTTGTGGCTGATTCTATGAGTGAGCTGGATAGAAGAACAAATGAAATGCTGAAACGAAATGCTGAAAACATTTCAAGTCAAAGTGTGGAGATTGCCAAATTATCTGGCCGTCCAAGCATCGACATTGAAACGATCGAATCTTCCTTTAATACAATTGTACAAGGGATGAAAGAGACGAAACAGATCGAAGAAGAGAACAAGCGATTACGCGAAGATGGAACAAAACGTATGCTTGAGCTTCAAGATAATATTAAGCGGGCTGCCCTGGAGTCCTAAAAAAACAAGCTGTCTGTAACTAAAGTTGCAGGCAGTTTTTTTATGAATTTAAATAAAATTTGAGAAAAAAGGTTTTTATGTGACCATTTTCGGGTAAATCCTGTTCAGGGGAATGGTTCGCCCATGATTCAAAAAAACGCTATAACGAGGATTCGACTTATTTTTTAGTACAATTAGGAATTTCCAGTAAAATATTGTCTGATGAGAGGAAATACCCCGTAAAATATGTAGTTTATGAAGCATTCTATAGGATTTACGAGTAATACGGCGTATAAACTCTAATGACCAGACCTCTATATGGAATTCATACATATTGTGGGGAAATAAGCGAATTCTAAAGATTGTTCGCATCATAACGCTTATGTTACGGTTATAAAGATGCTAATTTGGAGGGAAAATATGAATTCTGAAGAGAGAAATATCAAAATCAAGATAAATAATGTATCTAAAATTTTCGGTAAAAATGCTAAAAAAGCATCTCAAATGCTTGAAAAAGGGAAAACAAAAAGAGAAATCCTAAAAGAGACCGGCGCAACTGTTGGTGTCAATCGAGCAAATTTTGATGTTTATGACGGCGAGATATTTGTCATCATGGGGCTATCAGGGAGCGGAAAGTCCACACTTGTGCGGATGCTAAACAGGTTAATCGAACCAACCTCCGGTGAAATATATATTGATGGGGATATGATAACAAATATGTCAAAGGATCAATTGCGTGAAGTCAGACGGAAAAAGATCAGCATGGTTTTCCAAAACTTCGCATTGTTCCCGCACCGTACAATTCTTGAGAACACAGAGTATGGTCTTGAATTGCAAGGTGTAGATAAAGAAGAGCGCAGATCAAAAGCGCTTGAATCTTTAAAGCTTGTTGGACTTGAAGGTTTTGAAGAGCAATACCCAAATCAATTAAGTGGTGGTATGCAGCAGCGTGTTGGATTGGCACGTGCTTTAGCAAATGACCCTGACATTTTATTAATGGATGAAGCATTCAGCGCACTAGATCCATTAATTCGGAAAGATATGCAGGATGAATTGCTTGAGCTTCATACATCTGTAGGAAAAACGATCATTTTCATTACCCATGATTTAGATGAGGCGCTTCGTATTGGTGACCGCATTGTACTCATGAAGGACGGAAATATCGTTCAAATCGGAACACCAGAAGAAATTCTGATGAACCCATCGAATGAATATGTTGAACGCTTCGTTGAAGATGTTGACCTTTCTAAAGTATTAACCGCTGGTCATATTATGAAACGTGCAGAAACAGTTCAGATCGATAAAGGAGCCCGTGTTGCGCTTACGCTCATGAAAAACCTTGGGATTTCGTCTATCTATGCAGTAGATAAGAAAAAGCATTTATTAGGTGTTATTTCTGCACAAGCAGCGAAAAAAGCAGCAGAAACGGGAGCGTCGCTTGAAACTGTTCTTGATAAAGAATTTACCACAGTATTGGAATCAACGTATTTAACAGAAATCTTTGATGCAGTGTCTGATGCGGCAAACATTCCAATTGCAGTTGTAGATGAGAAAAACAGAATGAAGGGCATTGTGGTCAGAGGTGCATTGATTGGTGCATTATCAGGTAATGATGAATATATCAACATGTCTTCTAACAAGCTAGAGGAAATTAAGACACAAGAGCCTTCTGCACAGGAGGTAGAATAAGATGTTTAGTATGAGTGATTTACCTAGAATTCCGTTCGCGGATTATATCGATCGATTTGTTGACTGGTTAACATTAACGTTTGGTGGTTTCTTTGATGGCATCACAAATGGATTAGCTGGAACAGTAAATGGAATTGTAGCTGCACTTGGCGTCATTCCATCCATTATTTTAACCCTTATCTTTGCCGGCATTGCTTGGTGGATCAGTACAAGAGGAGTTGCTCTTTTCACACTTATTGGATTTTTACTGATCGACTATTTAGGCTACTGGCATCCAATGCTTCAAACACTTGCGCTCGTTCTGACCGCTGTGGTCATTTCTATCGTGATCGGGGTTCCGATCGGTATTTGGGCATCACAGAAGGAAACTGTGCGTAAAATTGTGACACCTATTTTAGATTTAATGCAGACAATGCCTGCATTCGTTTATCTATTACCAGCGATCTTTTTCTTTAACATTGGGGTTGTTCCTGGGGTTGTGGCATCGGTTATTTTCTCCATGCCGCCAACGATTCGTATGACCATTCTCGGTATTAAACAAGTACCAGCGGATTTAATTGAAGCAACTGAAGCTTTTGGTTCAACGACATTCCAGCGTTTATTCAAAGTTCAGCTTCCACTTGCAACAAAAACCATCTTAGCTGGTATTAACCAAAGTATCATGCTGGCTCTATCCATGGTCGTTATTGCCGCAATGGTAGGTGCACCAGGACTTGGTTCAGAAGTATATAGTGCGGTAACGCAGCTGAAAACAGGTATTGGTTTTGAAGCAGGTATTGCCATTGTTATTGTGGCGATTACACTCGACCGTATTACACAAAATATTAAAACGAAAAAAACCAGGGGGAATGCTTAATGTGGAAAAAGTCTCTCTACATTGGGATGACCGCCCTGCTCGTCTTTTTACTAGCCGCTTGCGGTGCACAATCGGATTCAAATGCAAGTGCAGCACAGCAGGTCAATAAAACGATTATTGGGATTGATCCGGGTTCAGGTATTATGGCCCTAACCGATCAGGCCAAAAAGGATTATGGCTTAGAGGATTGGACGGTTGTGTCTGCATCAAGTGCAGCCATGACGGCAACGCTCAAAAAATCATACGACCGTAAAAAACCAATCATTATCACTGGCTGGAATCCACACTGGATGTTTTCCCGCTATGATTTAAAATATTTAGATGATCCAAAAAAATCTTACGGTGAAGCGGAAGAAATTCATACGATTTCACGTAAAGGCTTTGCGAAGGATCAGCCGGAAGCAGCTAAAATGCTTAGTCAGTTTAAATGGTCTCAAGATGACATGGGCGAAGTCATGATTGATATCCAAGATGGTGTGAAACCAAAGGATGCCGCCTTAAAATATGTGAAAAAACATAAAGACCAAGTAGCGAAATGGACAAAAGGCGTGAAAAAGTCGAATGGTGGAAAAGTGAATCTTGCCTACGTTGCATGGGATAGTGAGATTGCAAGTACCAATGTTGCAGCAGAAGTATTGCGTGAACTCGGGTTTAAAGTAACTTTGACTCAGGTTGAAGCAGGTCCGATGTGGACAGCAATTGCAACCGGAAGTGCGGATGCATCATTATCCGCTTGGCTGCCAAATACGCATAAAACGTATGCAGCGAAGTTTAAAGGAAAATATGATGACCTTGGTACAAGTATGAAAGGTCTTCGAATGGGGCTAGTTGTCCCGACATATATGAAGAACGTAAACTCCATTGAGGATTTGAAAAAATAGTCAATGATGTAGTGGTTCCCTTATAATAGAAGGGAGCATGTTGAAAAAGCAGTCTGCTCAAAAAGCGGCTGCTTTTTTCTTATATAGAAGGATGGAGTTGTCGGGCGATGGATAAGTCAATCATGATTTTTCTGCATGGTGGAGGAGTAAGCAGCTGGATGTGGCAGGAGCAGGTTGAAATATTGAAAAACACGTATGAATGCTTTGCCCCTGATCTCATTGGACACGGGACAAGAGCAAAAGAACAGATATTTTCAATGAATGAAAGCACCCGTGAAGTCATCTCATGGATCAAGGAAAACGCGAATGGCCGTCAAGTGATTCTGATTGGATTTTCTTTAGGTGCGCAGATTGCCGTTGATGTGTTATCAAGAGAGCCGGATATCGTAGACATAGCCGTTATCAATAGCGCTCTTGTGATGCCTTTGCCATGGCTCCACTTCATGGTGAGGCCCCTTTTGCCACTGACGTATCCATTATTAAAGAAAGATTGGTTTATTCAGCTCCAAGCCGAAAAGATGGGGCTCCCGCAACATGTACTGCATCATTATGCGGCGGAATCGAAACATCTGCAAAAGAAAACCCTTCTTACGATGTTTCAGGAAAACCTCCATTACAAGCTCCCAGACACGTTTCAGCAAGCGAAGGCACGCATTCTTGTCACAGTGGGAGAAAAAGAAAAAGGCATCATGAAACGGTCAGCAAAAAAAATAACGAATTCACATCCGAAGGCAACAGGCGTCGTTGTTCCCGGTATTGGGCATACATTTACTTTTGAAAAGAAAGAACTTTTTACAGAAATGGTCATAAACTTTATAGAGGCACGTGCATTACCAGTCGAATTAAAGGAAATCCAGTAGCTGCGCCAATCAATAAGTGAAGACGAGCATAAAAGGGGCGCCGGGCTCTTAGAATCTGTATGATATAGGTATAAAACGCTTACAGTTTGTGTGTCCTAGAAGGAGGAGCTATGAGTAAAAACTATATCATATTCGGTGCAAGTCAAGGGTTAGGAGATGCTTTTGTAAAGGGTCTTCCATCAAGTGGAGATACAGTTTGGATTGTGTCGCGAAGTGAACCAAGCAGTTTGAACATAGATGACGGTGTACATAGAATTTGGCTGAAAATCGACTTATCAAGCCAAACACATATCCCTTATATGCTCGAAGCACTTGAGAACAAGACGATTGATGTACTCATCTATAACGTCGGTTTATGGGAAAAACGAGGCTTTGAAGACGATTATTCCTTTGATCACGATCAGCCAGAGGATATTGCATATTTAATCAATGTGAATGTCACCTCAACCATTACGTACATCCAGGCACTGCTTCCTCACGTAAGGAAATCGGAGAATGGAAAAATCATCGTCATTGGCTCAACGGCGGGTCTCGATCATACGAACCTGCCGCAGGTCTCGTTTGTTGCATCTAAATTTGGCCTGCGCGGAATTGTGAATGCACTGAGAGAGCATGTGAGGAAAGATAAAATATCCGTCACCTGTATCAATCCAGGAGAACTGGCGGCGGAGGTTCCGTATGAAGATGGAGCCGAAAAGGCCATCACTCTTTATGATGAAACGAGAATCCCTGTTCAGGATATTGTGGAGCTTGCGAGATGCGTGATTCATTTATCAAGGGTATCTTGCGTGAAAGAAATCAACGTTCCAGCCATGGCAGATCTGAATGCGTAATATAAAGCAGACCACCCGCCCTGAAGAGAAGGCGGGTGGCTTTTTCATTTATGATGAATGCTGCTGGAGTGTTTGATAGACAGCCTCGGTCAAAATCTCAATGCCAGTAAAGATAGCAGAGCGGTCGAAGGTCATATACGGATGATGAAGACCGGGCTTTAAATCACAGCCTAAACCGAGCATCGTGGATTTGATATGCGGAAGCTTTGCTGCATAAAAGTGAAAGTCCTCTCCACCTGTTGTGACGATCGGGGGATCTAGCTGCTCTTTTCCTAGAACCTGTGCAATTGCATGAGACATGATCTGGACAGCTTCTTCATTTAAGGTGGCGGCAGGCAGACGATGGTCTGTTGAAAGTGTAATGGAAGCGCCAAAGGCATCCGCTACAGAATGAACCGCTCTTTCAATTTCTTTTTCTAGTTCATCCATCACTTCGTTTGTTTGTGCCCGTACATCTAATGTAAAAGAGGCTTTGCCTGGGATGATGTTTGAGCTGCCCCCGCCAGCATGTAAATTGGTCATTTTGACAGAATGCGCGACTCTTGGATCGACATGGATATGCGCGAGTCTCTGCACGAGGGTTGAAGCCACTTCTATGACGTTGACGCCAAGGTGTGGACGTGCACCGTGCGCTTCCTCGCCAATAATGGTGCCGACGTAATGATTACTTGATCCGTGCAATATAGCAGGAGCGCAGCGTCCGTTTAATGTTTCTTGGATTGGGCGCACATGTACGCCATATAAGAAATCGACATCTGCGAGCACACCTTTTTCAATCATTTTCAGCGCCCCGCCGCCTCTTTCCTCGGCAGGCTGAAAGATGAAACGGATCGTGCCGTTCGGGCGTTCTTTTTCCTTTAATGCCATGAAGGTGCCGAGAGCCATTGTCATGTGTGCATCGTGGCCGCATGAATGATTGGCTTGAAACTCACCATCTACTTCCTGCCAAAGTGCATCAATATCGGCTCTCACAGCGACCACTGGTGCGCCTTCTCCAATTTCACCGATCACCCCTGTACAGTCGTCAAATGTTTGAGTTTTGCAGCCCAATTTTTTCAATATATCTTCAATATAAGCAGTCGTTTCTGTTTCTTCCCAGCTGATTTCTGGATGGGCATGCAAGTGTTCAAAGATGTCTGTCACGGTTTGTTTCATTTCGTTTGTCAAAGTTGTCATGAGAAGCCTCCTTGCTGACAGATAATCTGTCAAAACATTATTTTAGTGAAATAATATTGATCTTAAATATCAACAGTGTTTATAATATAACACATCATTTGATTATTCTGAAAATTAAGTGAAATTCCGATCGGGACAAAGGGGTTTTGACACATGAAAACAGCGACAGTATCAGCACCAGAGAAACAAAAACGAAAACTTCAAATGCCGGATGCGTATGTTCTCTTATTTATGATTGCACTGATTTGTACAATAGCAACGTATTTTGTACCAGCGGGTGAGTTTGACCGAAAGACATCTGGGGAGATCACAACAGCCGTTCCTGGCAGCTATCACCGTATTGATCAATCACCAGTGAGTCCAGTTGGCTTTTTCACAGCGATACAAGAAGGAATGGTAGGGTCCTCTTCTATTATTTTTCTGATTCTATTTACGGGCGGAACCATTGCCATTTTGGAGAAGACAGGTGCTATTAACGGGATGATTCACCATGTCATCAGCCGGTTTCAAACGAAGCAATTATTGTTTATTTGTATTGTTGGGGGATTATTTTCAGTCCTTGGAACGACCGGAATTGTCGTGAATTCTGTCATTGGGTTTATTCCAATCGGCATCATTGTGGCACGATCCTTGAAATGGGATGCTGTAGCAGGAGCCGCTGTCATATACATCGGCTGTTATGCAGGGTTTAACGCAACGATTTTATCTCCATCTCCATTAGGTTTATCACAAACAATTGCAGAGCTGCCGATCTTTTCCGGCATCGGCCTGCGTGTCATTATTTATCTTTGTTTTCTTATTTCTAGTATTGTGTACATCTATTTATATACAAGACGTCTGAAGAATAAAGAAAAGGGAAGCATCCTTGGCGATCAATGGTTTCCTGCTAAGGGGCTTGGCGGAGCCGATGCGGAATCTGTGGACAAGCCTGCATTTACTGGCAGACATAAGCTGATTTTAGCGGTGTGCGGATTGTCACTTGGAGGTTTCTTATATGGCGCACTTCAGCTTGGCTGGACCGATAAGGAAATGGCGGGTGTGTTCATTTTTATGGCTATCGTCGCTGGACTGCTCGGCGGATTAGCTGCCAATGATATTGCGAAAACGTTTATTATCGGATGCCAAAGCCTTGTATACGGCGCACTTATTGTTGGGATGGCACGCTGTATTTCAGTCATTTTAGAAAACGGGAAGCTGCTTGATACAGTGGTCAATGGCTTGGCGAGTATGCTGACAGGCTTTAGTCCCATCGCTGGTGCGATCGGGATGTACATTGCGAGTGCGCTTCTTCACTTTTTGATTTCATCAGGATCAGGAGAAGCCGTTGTCTTTATCCCAATTCTTGCGCCGCTCGCTGATTTAATGGGCATCACAAGACAGGTCGCTGTAGAAGCGGTAATGCTTGGTGAAGGGGTGGTCAACTGTATCAATCCGACTTCCGGTGTGTTGATGGCTGTGCTTGCTGCAAGTGGTATTCCTTATGTAAAGTGGCTGCGTTTTATGGTGCCGCTTGCCCTCATTTGGTTTGTCATCGGTCTTGTATTTATTTGTATCGGGGTTATGATTAACTGGGGACCTTATTAAATATGTAGGAAGCTGCCGACGAGCGTTTGGCAGCTTTTTTCTTGTGGAAATATGTATGGAGCGGGCGCTTTGAAAGCACAATAAATGTGTTCACAAATTCGCTACATATTTTTTTTGAGCAGCTCCCTTGCAAAAGTTTGTGAAATGTTGCACAATAAGAATGTGAAATACTTCACATAAGAAAAACAGCCTAGTTTTACTCAGGAGGATGAGATAAATGACAAACGAAAAAGTAAACAAAGTAGCCCTTATTGGAGCAGGTTTCGTCGGCAGCAGTTATGCCTTTACATTAATAAATCAAGCAATCACAGATGAATTGGTTGTCATCGATTTGAATCAAGACAAAGCAATGGGTGACGTGATGGATTTAAACCACGGAAAAGCATTTGCGCCGCATCCTGTGAATACATGGTATGGAGATTATGAGGATTGTAAGGATGCAGATATCGTCTGTATCTGTGCTGGTGCAAACCAAAAGCCAGGTGAAACAAGACTTGACCTTGTTGAGAAAAATTTAAATATATTTAAAGGCATTGTAGAAAACGTGATGAAAAGTGGATTCGACGGTATTTTCTTAGTAGCCACAAACCCAGTCGATATTTTGACATATGCGACTTGGAAATTCAGTGGTCTTCCAAAAGAACGAGTGATTGGCAGTGGTACGACGCTTGATACGGCAAGATTTAGATACATGCTCAGTGAGTACTTTGACGCAGCGACACACAACGTGCATGCGTACATCATTGGCGAGCATGGAGATACAGAGCTTGCTGTTTGGAGTCATGCAAATATTGGAAGTGTGCCGATTACAGAATTAATGAAGAGAAATGATCAATACAAACAAGAAGACTTAGATGAAATCATGGAAAATGTCCGTCATGCCGCTTACCAAATCATTGAGAAAAAAGGCGCCACTTATTACGGCGTAGCAATGAGTTTAGCCCGCATTACAAGAGCGATCCTGCACAATGAAAACAGCATTTTAACTGTCAGCACTTACTTAGATGGAGAGTACGGAGCAGAAGATGTCTACATTGGTGTACCTGCCCTTGTGAATCGAAATGGCGCAACAGAAGTAATGGAGCTCACACTGAACGACACGGAGAAAGAAAAATTTGCACACAGTGTGAATGTGTTAAAAGAGATTTTGGCTCCTCATTTTTAATCAATCAAAAGCAACCTATCTGAGCAGAAAAGGATGAATCACTATGTGGCAGCAAATATATGATCCGTTTGGTAATGAATTCGTCAGTGCATTGGTGGCAATGCTCCCAATCTTGTTTTTCCTTCTTGCATTAACCGTTTTTAAGCTAAAAGGTGTTTTAGCCGCTTGTTTTACCTTAATCGTCAGTTTTGTAACAGCTGTTTTCTTCTTTCATATGCCAGTTGAAAAGGCATTATCTGCTGTGCTGCTCGGTATATCTAATGGGCTGTGGCCGATTGGATATATCGTCATCATGGCGGTATGGCTCTATAAAATTGCCGTGAAATCTGGTAAGTTCGATGTCATTCGATCTAGTATTGCAGGAATTTCTCAAGATCAACGTCTTCAGCTCTTATTAATTGGTTTTAGCTTTAACGCATTTTTAGAGGGAGCTGCTGGGTTTGGTGTACCGATTGCGATCAGTGCCGCTCTCTTAACAGAGCTTGGGTTTAAACCGCTGAAAGCTGCGATGCTCTGCTTAATTGCCAATGCTGCGTCTGGTGCATTTGGTGCTGTAGGCATTCCAGTGATTACAGGGGCGCAAATGGGCAATATGACGCCGCTTGCGTTATCTCAAACCCTTGTATATACGATCCCGTTTATTTCATTCTGTATTCCGTTCCTCCTCATTCTGATTGTAGATGGATTCAAAGGAATCAAAGAAACGCTGCCAGCCTTGCTTGTTGTGAGTGGAACCTATGCCATTTTGCAAGCTGTCACAATGGTGACGATGGGACCTGAGCTTGCCAATATTATTTCTGCCTTGGCAAGTATGGGAGTTTTAGCTTTATTCCTTCGGAAATGGCAGCCAAAACACATTTATCGTGAAGAAGGAGCGCCAGATATTGAACAAAAACAAACGTATCGCGGCGTTGAAATACTGAAAGCATGGTCTCCGTTCTATATTTTAACTGCTGTTATTACAGTATGGAGTCTGCCGGCATTTAAAGCATTGTTTGCTGTAGGAGGACCGCTTAACTGGACGACCATTTTAGTGAAAATGCCCTTTTTACATCAGCAAATTGTGAAATTACCACCAATTGCCCAAACGGAAACACCAATTGATGCGATCTTTAAAATTGATGTCATCAGTGCAACGGGTACTGCCATTCTGATTGCGGTCATGCTGACTGGACTGTTTAGCAGACATATTACATTAACAGAAGGCGCTGTCTGCTTAAAAGCAGCGGTGAAAGAGCTTTGGGTTCCTGTTCTTACTATTTGTTTTGTCATGGGCTTTGCCAACCTGGCAAACTTTGCTGGACTAAGTTCAGCCATTGGACTTGCTCTTGCCAAAACAGGCGATTTGTTCCCGCTTGTCAGCCCGGTGCTTGGCTGGATCGGCGTGTTTATTACGGGATCTGTCGTGAGTAACAACGCCTTATTCGGTAACCTTCAAGCGGTCACTGCTTCTCAAATCGGCTCACAAGCAGGTTTGTTAATTGGGGCGAATACGACCGGTGGTGTGATGGCGAAATTAATTTCTCCACAATCTATCGCTATCGCTACAGCAGCTGTTGGAGAAACAGGGAAAGAATCTGAGCTCTTCAAAAAAACCGTGAAGTACAGTTTCATTCTGCTCGGTATTGTATGTATATGGACATTCATGCTTGCTCAATTTGTATAGGTTGATAGACTAAAAAAGACTGAGAGAAATCTCAGTCTTTTTCTTTATGTAGATTCTCTTGTCACGAGCCGGGTAGGCAGCTGGATATGTTCACGCTGCAATGGTTTTTGGTCTTGCAGGAGTGCGATCATTTGCTGTACAGACCGCTGGCCAAGCTCTACGATCGGTATGTCAATCGTGGTGATCGTTGGAGCTGTCACCTCACATATGTCTTGGTTGTCATAGCCGATGACCGCTAGATCCTTGGGGATTTGATAGCCATATGAAATGGCCTGTTTAATGAGCCCAGCTGCGACTTGATCATTGCCGGTGAAAATGGCATCAGGTGCTTCCTTCATGTGATGGATGACCTCCATTAAGCGAAAGCCGTCTTCAATGGTAAAAGCCTCTCCAAACAGCCAATCGTCTTGCAGCGGCAAACCGTGAGCAGAGAGTGCATCAAGATAGCCCTGTTTCCTTTGCTTCTGCGCTTCACTGCTTTCTGTATCAAAACAAAACCCAATCGATTTTCGCCCCGACCGAATCAAATAGTCCACCGCTTTATAGGCGGCTTCCCGTTCATCGTATCCAATAATCGGGATGTTTGCTGTTTGATGATATTCATTTGCCATGACAATGGGGCCGTTTGTTAAAAATGGCTCGATCTTTTCCCACTGATTTTCTAATGCCCCCAATATGACCCCATCTACTTCTTTTCTTTTTAATAATTGAAGCCCTTCAAGCTCCAATGCTTCTTGATAAAACGTCTGAAGCACGATGGCTTTATATCCTTGATCAAGGGCTTCTTTTGAAATGCCTTTAATCAATTGTGCAAAAAAAGGATGATCCACAGCTGGAACAGACACAGCAATGGTCTTTGTCTGATGTGACCTTAGTGTGCGGGCTGCTGAACTTGGTGTATATTCCATTTCTTTCATCACCTGTAAAATGAGCTGCCGCTTTTCTTCTGACACATATGGGTGATGGTTTAGCACTCTGGAAACGGTGGTGGTTGAAACCCCGCAGCGTTTGGCAATTTCATAAATTGTACACATATTAACAAATCCTTTACACAAAGTTATTGTTCTGAAATCGATAACATCATTTACAATGTGAAACAAGTTAAATATTAACAAAAGGAATTGATTAATTGGAGGGAATGGAATGCAAATATTGACGAAGATATCAGGTAAAAGCAAGGATTATCTTCCTTTGCTGGATATGATCAATCAAGGTGTTCAAGTAAAGGCCGATTCAGTTGAAAAGCATCTAGCAAATGAAAAGCTGGTGACGTTCCTTGAGCAAGATATAGAGCGCACAGGTTTGGAAAAAATTCTCTTCCATTATAAACAAAATAAGGAAAAAAAGATACCGTTTCTGCCAGTTGACAAACTGATTTCAGAAGATGAAATCGATGATATTATGCAGGTGCTGAAGGAAGTATTGAGCTCTGGCCGTTTTACTTCAGGGCCATATATTCCGACGTTTGAAAAGGCGATTGCAGAGTACTTAGGGAAAAAATATGTCATTGCCACGTCAAGTGGAACAGATGCATTGATGATCAGTCTCATATCAGCAGGCGTCCATCCAGGAGACGAGGTGATTTTGCCGGCCAATAGCTTTGCTGCAACAGAAAATGCAGTGCTTGCCATTGGGGCTGTTCCGGTATATGCCGATATTGATCCTGAAACCTACTGCCTCTCACCGAGTGAAATAGAGAAGCATATCACAGATAAAACGGTATGCATTCTACCGGTTCATTTATATGGAAAGCAAGCGGATATGAAGGAGATTTCGGCGATTGCGAAACAGCATGGGCTGAAAATCATTGAAGACGGATGTCAAGCGATTGGCAGCAGCGGCCTTGGCGCTTATGGAGATGGACTTGTTCTCAGCTTTAATCCATACAAAAACCTTGGGGTCTGCGGAAAGGCAGGAGCCATCGCTACAAATGATGAGTCCCTAGCGGAAAAATGCATGGAGATCAGCTATCACGGCTTTGAAGCTGGAAAGAAAAATGTCAAACGCAGTGACTACGGCTTTAATTCGAAAATTGATAATTTGCAGGCAGCGATCGGACTTGAACGAATGAAGTATTTAGGATTGCAAAACTTTAAACGTTTTTATTTAGCCAAGCGGTACATTGACCAGCTGCAACCGCTTGAGGATGAAGGATACATGAAGCTTCCGAAGCTGACGGATGATCATGTCTGGCATCTATTCCCGATCAGAGTGCTGAAGGGAGACCGCGATGAACTGGCAGCGAAATTGCTGGAAATGGGCATAGAGACAGATGTCTATTACCCGGTTCTATCGCATCAGCATCAAACAAATCTTGTTTCTCAAAAATATAGACAAACGACACTTCCACACACGGAAAAAGCAGCACAGCAATTACTTCACTTGCCGCTTTATCCAGGAATGCCGCTGCAAGATCAGGAGAAGGTCATCGAGGGGGTTCAACATGTTATCAAGTCTTCCATTCAATAAAAAACTGCTGAATCAGCCGAAGAATCCGCAGTGGATCGTCTTCTGTGATTTTGATGAAACGTATTATTCTCACGGAATGACAGAGGAGCAGAGAAAGGATATCAAGCGGCTGGAAGCCTTTGTAGCAGAAAAGAGTGAAACAGGAATGCTCTTGCTGGGCTGGGTGACGGGAAGCAGTCTCGATTCTGTCACGAGCAAAATGGAAAAGGGCGGTTTTCATCAATTCCCGCATTTCATTGCGTCGAACTTAGGGACTGAGATTGTATATACGTCGGATGCTCATTTTGGACAGCCAGATGCAGAGTGGATGAAGAGGCTGGATGCGCAGGGCTTTTCAGATGAAAAAATCGAAGACATCCTGAAAACTATCCGAGAAAAGGGAATTTCCCTTAGGCCGCAAACGCAGCTGGGCAGCTCAGGGTATAAGAAGAATTTCTATTATCAGGAGCAGGATGAGCGAACGGATCTTCATCATCTATCATTTATCCAAACACTGGCTAAAGAGCGAGGCGTGGCGGTCAACATCAACAAATGCAACCCGCTTGCAGGAGATCCTGCGGATTGCTATGATGTCGATTTTTTACCAGTCGGAACAGGGAAGGATGAAATTGTCCGCTTTATGCTAAACCAATATGATTTATCGAAAGATCAAGGATTTGCCTTTGGTGATAGCGGGAACGATTTGCGGATGCTTCAATCCGTCACACACGGTTTCCTTGTCCAAAATGCGACAGCCGAAGCCAAACGGCACCATCACCAAATTTGTCATCATGGGTATGCAAAAGGAATCTATGAAACACTGAAAACAGTGATGTATAAACATGAGGAGGCACATTCATGAAGAAAATTGGAATTGTTGGAGCAGGGAATATTGCAAAAGCACATGCAAGAGCATTATCAACGATCAAAGGTGCAGAATTATCCGGTGTCTATGATTTGCATGAGTCGGTCGCACAGGGATTCATTAAACAGTACGGCGGACGTGTGTATTCAAGTATCGAGACACTGGCAGATGCATCTGATGGGTTGATCATTGCTTCTCCTAATTTTTGTCACAAGGACCATGCCCTTCAGTCGCTAAGAGCAGGACAGCCGATTTTATGTGAAAAACCGATGGCTGTGTCGCTGAAGGAAGCGAAGGAAATGGTGGAGACAGCCAAACAGTTCCAAGTTCAAGCCAGTATGGGCTTTAACTATCGTTATTTATCCTTTGTGAATATATTGAAAAACTTGATTGCTAACGGTGAATTAGGCCGCATTTTAACTGTTAGAACTCATTTTAAGAAAAACAGTGCCCTTAGAAGAAAGACATTTTCATGGAGAGACAGCGGCGAAAGTCTGCGTACGAGCGGTGCACTAGGGGATCTTGGCATTCATTTGATTGATATGCTGTGGTACTTATTTGGCAGTGAAATGAAGAAAGAATCACTTAACACCAAGATGCTGACACATGTAAAGGAAAAAGAAGAGAAAAAGGTTCAGGTGGATGATCATACCGAAATTTTCGGGCAGATGGAGAATCAAGTGTTCTTTCATTTGGTGACATCCAAAAGCACGCAGCCTGAGGAATGTGGATTTAGTGTAGAAGTCGTTGGACATGACAAGGTATTCAAATACCATACGAACATGAAAAACGAATATGAGATCAGTGATGGATTGTGTGTGGAGCGTCATCAAATGCCGCAAACTTTGCTGACAGATCCGCCAAATGAATTTTACGGATGGTCCGATACATTCCGCGATCAGCTGATGCATTGGGTGAATACTGATCCATACCCATCTCATATGAAGGTCGCTGATTTTGAAGATGGTTATCGCGCGCAGGCTGCGCTCAATACATGCTTTGAGAGGGAAGAGGCAGTCGTCTCTGCCCAGGCATATTAAAGAGGTGGAGCGGAGGATGTGATGACTCCGCTCCTTTTTAGAGGAAGTGAAAAGATGAAAAAGGTATTTTATTTTGGCTGTGTCTTTTATTTTTTTATTGGGACCATTCATGTGTTTTTTGGCAGCTTAACGCCTTATTTGCTGTCGAGTTACGATAAAGGCCCCGGGGAATTATCATCTTTAATTTTTTTTCAGTTTATTGGTTTTTTGACAGGCGTTCTGTTATCCCCCATTCTAGTGAGAAAAAAAGGCTATGGCGCTGTGCTGACCATGGGTCTTTTGCTGATGATCGGCTCACTTCTGCTGGGGCTATTGGTGCCGGGCTGGACAACGCTTGTGCTGGCAGGTTTTTTTCTTGGGAGCGGCGCAGGCAGTCTTGAGACAACAGCTGGTGCATATGTCATTTCGATGGCAAATAGTGCAAAGCGAATCAGTATCATGGAGGTCTTTTTTGGATTAGGTGCGCTGTTATTCCCGCTAGTGATTCTGCTGACTGTCACAGAACAGACATGGCAGTATGTGTTTTTATTTCAGGTGGGTGCGCTGACATTTTTCCTTATGCTTTGGCTTGTTTTTATGAACAAACTGCCTCACGGACAGATGGATGCTCCTTCCACAGAAGGGACGAGGAAACCGTCCTTGCTTGTTGATCGAAATAATCGAATGATTGTGGTGATCATGATTTGCTTTGCCTTTTTCTACGCAGGGATTGAAACGAACTTTGCGAATTTTTTGCCGTCGATCATGCTGGAAAAAGGGGGAGAAAATTGGGGCCTCTTTGCGGTCTCTACTTTCTGGACAGCGATCGTCATTGGCAGAACCGTAATTGCGAGAAAAGCCGATCAGCTGCATCCGCTGCGTTTTTTAAAGCTAAGCGCATCTCTGATGATTCTGCTGCTTGTGATATTCGCTCTGACAACCCACATCACCGCGCAGTTGATTCTCATCTTTTTCATCGGCCTTTGCGCAGCGGGCATGTTCCCAATCGCACTGACAGCATCTGCCTTAATGATTGAAAATGCCATCGATGAGGCGACGAGTTATTTTATTGCAGCCGCAAGCTTAGGCGGAGCCTGCTTGTCCTTTTTGATTGGATTTAGTCTGGAATGGGCAGGAGCGGCAAGTGCCGTCTTTGTATTTGCCTTCTTAGCTGTTCTTCTGTTTGCAGCTGCGATTCAAATGAATCGTTCTAAGAAAAAAGAAACAATACACGCGCAGCAGTCGGCACTGAAAGCAGACCGCTAAGCATCCGCCTGAAATGATGACAAAGGACTTGTACTAAAACGCAGAAAGTTTGAATAACATGTACAAGTCAGCATCAAAAGGAGGACGTCTATGTGGCGGTGTTTTTTGGTTATATCTTTTTAGGGTTGTCACTTTCAGCGCCTGTTGGGCCAGTCAATGCAGCCCAAATCGACAGAGGGATTAAAAGTGGATTTTGGCATGCGTGGATTTTTGGTGTAGGGGCTATGGCTGCGGATATTGTCTATATGCTTCTCATCTATTTTGGTGTCGCCCAGCTTTTGACTGCACCTCTTGTAAAAACCTTTTTGTGGCTGTTCGGCTTTTTCGTTTTGACCTATACCGGCATTGAAAGTCTGCGTAAAATCAATTTGCAGGAGAGTCCGAAAAAAGACAGCGAAAACACATCAATTGGCAAATCGTTTATGACCGGATTTTTCATTTCTCTATCTAATCCGCTCAGTATTTTGTTTTGGCTTGGCATCTATGGCAGCATCTTAGCCAATACGATCGAAAAGTATGGAGCTTCCCAAATGCTCATGTACAGTATGGCTATTTTTATCGGCATGCTGATCTGGGATTTCAGTATGGCGCTGCTTGCTAGTTCGTTTAGGCGTTATTTAAGTGAACGTGTTTTACATGGCTTATCTGTTCTTGCAGGTCTATCTTTACTTGGTTTCGGCGCCTATTTTGGGTATCAGGGGATCATGGCGTTGATTGGGTAGAAAAACAGACTGACACATTCAGTCTGTTTCAGCGTGTAGACAAACCCTCGCATTCTTTGTCAGGTCTGCGCTCAGGTGCTCACGAATGTCAAATTCGCTCTGCTCCGATGCTCGCCCTTCCTAGACTGCAAAGGTTTTCTATCACGCTGAATAGAAGACAAAGGGCTAAAATAAAGATCATTTTAGCCCTTTGTCAATAATCTGAAGCAGACTGACACATTCAGTCTGTTTTTTTTGTAAGGATTGACAGACATAACACATTCTTGAATAATGGTGGAATATTAAATGGTTTGAAGGAGCTTCTGCTATGCGTATATTTTTGCCAGTATTCAACTATGTGTGTATGTTGATTTTATCAGTCATCACAGCAACATTCGTTTATACGTTTTTATTCATGCCGCCTGAAGTGGGCTTTAGTTATGTGGAGATGACCAGTCTGTTCATTTTGTCCGCTTATGTCATTTTTGCTGCACCGATTCAGTTTGTTTTACACCGGCATCCTAAGAGGTTTCGAAGCCGTGACTTACTGATTTATTTTATTGCGGCATGGCTGGTTTGTTCGGCTTTGGCTTTATGGATTGATTATGGGCTTGTTGTGTTCATGAGCTATAAAGTCTATCTGTTTAGCTTCTGCGCAGCCCTTATTTATTGGGTGCTGGATTCCGTTTTTTTGATGAATAATCGATCGTAGGTATGACGAAAGGCTCTCTATTAACTTACACTAGTCTGATCATACATAATAGAATAAAAGAAACAAATACCTGCTCAATTTGAATGGAAACCCCATTTTGTCATGCGATAGGAAAGTCGTGGAAGGACAGTCACCACAGCCATTTGCACCTCATAGGCTATGGAGAAGACGCTAAAACGAGGTGTAAAGAAATGGCCCAGCTGTATGCAAAAAGTTGCCTTGATCAAAATCTACGATCACTAGAAGAATGGAAGCAGGATGCTTTCACACAATTTGGCAAGATGGTAGGAGATGAAGCCGATACATTCCCATGTGTACCCGGAAGACAGGGATTTTTTCTCGATCATTTACGCTATGGGTTTGTCGGCGACCCTAGGAAAGAGGAAGCGGTTGATGAATTAGCCCAGCTGCTGAGAGAATATCAAGGCTGTGCGAAAGAAACCGGTCAATATGCTTCATTTATCTGTTTTTTTGAAACACCGCAGGACTTAAAGGAAAGTTCGCTTGAAGAGTTTGAGCAGCAGTTTTGGTCGCTGCTTCAGCGGCTGCATCATAAAGATGAAGAACCGTGGCCTGAGGAGATCCCATTAGATACTCATCATCATGAGTGGGAGTATTGCTTCCATGGTGAGGCGTATTTTATTTTGTGTTCCACACCTGCTCATAAGCTCAGAAAAAGCCGCCACTACCCTTATCTCTTGATGGCATTTCAGCCTAGGTGGGTGTTTGAGAAAATGAATGGATCGACCAAGTTTGGACAAAAAATGAGCCAGCTCGTTCGCAAGCGGCTCAAAGCATATGATGAGGTCAGTGTTCATCCATCATTAAAATGGTACGGTGATCCGGCCAATCATGAATGGAAGCAATACTTTCTCCCAGATGAAGAGGCGGAGAAACCAGCCTCCGCCAAATGTCCATTTACTGCATTAAAAAACATGATGAAATTATGATGCGGTCTGATCCTGCTTCCACTTTTTCCTCATAAATAGCACCATGATGGCAATCACTGCAATGATCCCAAGGCTGATAAAAAAGCCAGGTCGTCCGCTTGCCTCTGTTAATGTGCCTGATACAGCGGCTCCAATTAAGAGTAGCGCAAGAATCATTTCGCACGTTTGGCGGGTGGATGGCTTGGATAGCTTTTTACTTGAGAACAGAATAAAGATCCATGTGTACAGCAGGGTAAGACCGGCTGCTGTTGTGAGATGCTCGTAGATGTGTTTGGACAAAAAGAGTGCAAGCAAAATTGAGACAATTAAGCCAGCAGCAGTTAAGATAATCGAAGACCACCTCACATGAGATGGGTCTTTTTGTTTAAAGCAAGCAGGTGCATCTTGATGCTCTGACATTGTGCCAAGCAGCGTTGTGACCGCATAGAGAGAGGCAACCAATGTCGAAAAACCAGCAATGATGAAAATGCCATTAAAGATATGAAGAAAGATCGATAAATGAAACGGCTCTAATGATGTAATAAATGGACTGCTGTTCTCATTAAAGGCTGTCACTGGGACAAGCAAGAGAGCAAGTCCGATCGAGACGATATAGATGACCGCTAGAATGATCAGCATGACACGTCCAGCTTTTGCCGCATCCTTCGGGTCCTTTAAATGAACCGCCATCAGCCCCATGACTTCAATCCCCCCAAATGCATAAAACGCATAAATCAATCCATTCCAAAGACCAAGCGGACCAAGCGGCATCCATTCGTGATCCTTATTAGGCAGATGCAGGGTCGGTTTATGTTCTGTCAAAATGCCGAATAACACAAGCACCGCAAGAATCATAAACAGAAAAATCGCCGCTGTTTTCAGTACCGCAAGAACGTTTTCTGTCTTTTGAAAAGAAGAAAGCCCAATGATAATCACAAGAAGGGCAAGAGCGGAATAAATCGCAGAAAACACCCAAAGCGGAACAGAAGGAAACCAGTGGCGGGTAAACAGAGAAATGGCGGTTAACTGACTTCCTGTAATCAGCATTTCTGCAAACCAATACACCCAGCCATTGCTAAACCCTGCCCAGCGTCCGTATGCTTTACGAGCATAGGAACAAAATGACCCTTTATCAGGATTATCAGCTGTCATCGCAGCTAAATGTTTAAAGACGAGATATGTTCCGACTGCAGCAAGCAAAAAAGAGATGCAGACGGAATAACCGGATTTTGTAATGGCGATGCTGGAACCAAGGAAGAACCCAGTGCCAATTGTACAGCCGACTCCGATGAGAGAAAGCTGCCACCAAGATAAAGATTGTTCTTCTTTCAATGCAAGTGCAACACCTTTCTATTTCAATGACATTAGCTTGTGACCGCCTCTTTTTTTTATACATGATCAAGGGGACATTTTGGGCATACTGTCATGGAAAGGAGTGCATGTGATGAACGGAGAACACGTCATTTTACCAAAGGGTAGACTCGGCTTTCGTTTAGGAAAAGGCCAATGTATGCGAGTGGTTGATGTCGAAGGCCAGCAAGTAGCAGATGTGATGGCCTATCATGAAAAAGATTTTTATGAAAAATTTGACCAAGGTGCGACGATGGACAGTTTGTTCTCGTCTAAAGTGAAAAAAGGCGATAAGCTTTATTCTAATTTATATAAACCGATGTTTACGATCATTGAAGATACAGTAGAATGCCATGATTTATACATGCCCGCCTGCCGGCAAGAGATGTATCAGCTTTTATACGGCCGGACGCACTTAGAGGTCATGCATACATGCTACGACAATTTGCGGACTGCCTTTGAGCCCTTTGGGATTCCAAAGGAGGATATGTACTATCCTTTTAATGCCTTTATGAATACAGTCATTGATGAAAAAGGAAAGCTGTCTGTCGAGCTGCCAAAATCGCTGCCCGGTGACTACATTCGCCTGCGGGCTGAAATGGACCTCATTGTGGCCGTGTCTGCATGTCCTGCTGATATTGGGAAGTGTAATGGATCAAGCTGTACATCCATACGGGTAGAAATCGATTAAAAAAGAAAAGGACCAGTCAAAAAAGACATGGTCTTTTTCACTTGTGAATGTTTGATTATCTAAGAAATAGGGGAACGTCTAACAAAATGTTCTTGATGAAAACATGGTATAATGAAGATTCAAAAAACGTTATTAAATCAATGAATTGTGAGTAAAACCTGTTCTCTTCATGTAGAGGATGCTTAGGAGGAAAAGTGTATGAGTTTGCAGAAAAAGATCAGCCAAGAGTTGCATGTGCAGCCCTCAATTGACCCAAAGCAGGAGAT
Source organism: Bacillus sp. FSL K6-0994 (assembly GCF_038630815.1). NCBI lineage: Bacteria > Bacillati > Bacillota > Bacilli > Caryophanales > Bacillaceae > Bacillus > Bacillus sp. FSL K6-0994. The sequence goes on from NZ_CP152043.1 coordinate 326,391, forward strand.
CGAAAAACGGGTTGGATTTCTAAAAGAGTACTTGAAAAAAACCGGGGCAAAAGGATTTGTTCTCGGTATTAGCGGCGGGCAGGATTCAACTCTTGCCGGACGTCTTGCACAGCTTGCTGTCAGTGAGCTTCGTCAAGAAGGAAAAGAGGATGCGGTCTTTATTGCGGTACGCCTTCCGCATGGTGTCCAGCAGGATGAAGATGATGCACAGCTCGCCCTATCATTTATTCAGCCAGACAAGTCGTGGAAATATGATATTGCACCTGCCGTGTCAGCATTCAGTGATCAATATCAAAAGGAAACGGGCGGCCCATTGTCTGACTTTAATAAAGGAAATGTCAAAGCTCGCATGAGAATGATCGCGCAATATGCTGTTGGTGGTGAGGAAGGATTGCTTGTCATCGGTACAGATCATGCAGCTGAAGCAGTAACCGGCTTCTTCACGAAGTATGGTGATGGCGGTGCAGATGTTCTCCCGCTCACAGGTTTGACAAAACGCCAAGGACGGGCGCTTTTAGAAGCGCTAGAAGCACCGGAACGCCTGTATTTAAAGAAACCAACAGCCGATCTGCTGGATGATAAACCTCAGCAAACGGATGAAACAGAGCTCGGCATTACGTACAATGAAATTGATGATTACTTAGAAGGAAAACCAGTCTCAGGTCAAGCAGCAGAAGCGATTGAAAAGCGTTATGTTCAATCAGAGCATAAACGCCAAGTACCCGCTTCCATGTTTGATGACTGGTGGAAATAAAAAGAAACCTCTCCGATGATGGAGAGGTTTTTTTATGTCGAATTTCAAGTGGATTTGACAAAATAACCAAAAATTCATTAAATTAGTAGAACGATATACTTAAGTCCATTTAACTAAATATCGATTTTTTTGATCAAAAAAAGCAGACATAATTAGTTCGATTCACTTAATTTCACTTCTATTGACAGTATTTTCAGAAAAAATAATTGACGAACAAAAAGAATGCGCTTACAATGAAACCACATTCCGAAAAGTGAAATTAGATTCCACTGAATGGAATAAAGGGGTGATTCACCTCCAAATAAGAAGCTAAAGGAATGATTCACACAATGAAAAATCGAAGTGCACTGGAAATTTACAAAGAGGGAGGCGCATGGTGGGAGACTGAGATTAGTCATATTCAAAAAAATTCAATTGAACTACGAGGGTATCCGATTGAAGAACTGATTGGTGAATTGTCGTATCCACAAATGCTCTATTTACTGCTTGTTGGTGAATTATTGGATGATTCAAAAGCAGCTCTTTTTGAAAGTGTTCTTGTCGCAGGTGCGGACCATGGACCAAGAGCGCCATCTATTGCAGCAGCTAGAATGGCGGTGACTTGCGGCATTTCGTTTAATTCCTCTGTTGCAACAGGGGTGAATCTATTAGGTGACATTCATGGCGGAGCCGGAGAGAAGGCCATGCGTATGTTATACGAGGCCAAAGCGGTCTACGATGATCAAAAGGATATACAGGCTGCGGCAAAGCAAGTGTGTCAAACATGGTTAAATCGCAAGGAAAAAATTCCGGGAATCGGCCATCAGCTTCATGATGATGATCCGAGGGTGAGACGTCTATATGAGCTGAGTCACACACATGTCCAGCAAGGTCTTATCAGCGGCACATATTTAAGGTTAGCCGAAGCGATTAGACATGAGCTTGAACAACTGAAAGGGAAGAAAATCACGATGAATATAGATGGTGTATCTGCTGCCATTCAATGTGAATTAAACATTCCAGCAGAAGCAGCAAAAGGCATTTTTTCCTTATCCAGAGGAATGGGCATCGTGGCGCATGCATATGAGGAGCTCACAAAGGGAGCCCTCGTGAAAGGACCTTGTCCGAATGAAGAAAGATTGGTTCGTTATGCAGGACATGGAACGCGGCACTTGAAGGAGGGAGAAAAAATTTGAGTGGTTTAAAAGCGTTGTCATATATAAACGGCGAGTGGCTGGATACCGGTCGTGTGAAAACAGATATCATCAATCCTTACTCAGGAGAAAGGATCGGAACATCTTATCTCGCCTCATCAGAAGACATAGAACAGGCACTTTCTAGTGCGCAGCAGGCTAAAAAACAAATAGCGGAAATATCGGCAATCGAACGCTCAAAGCTTCTAACAAAAGCAGCCACCTTGCTTGAAGAACAAAAAGACCATTTTGCAAAACTGATTTCGCTAGAATTAGGCAAACCGCTTAAAAATACAAGAGATGAAGTATCGCGATCAATTGAGACGCTGGCGCAGTCTGCGGAAGAAGCGAATCGATTAATAGGTGAGACCATTCCTGGCAATGTATCATCACGCGGACAGGGAGCAATGGCCATGACATTTAAAGTACCAGTCGGAGTTGTGCTGGCGATTACCCCTTTTAATGCACCGCTCAACTTAATTTGTCACAAAGTCGGTCCGGCCTTTGCGGGAGGGAATGTCATCATTTTGAAGCCCGCACCGCAAACATCAGCTGTTGCCACAGCATTTGTCAAACTCCTTCTCGAAGCAGGATTTCCTGAGGCTGGTTTGCAGCTTGTGATTGGCGGGGTCGAGGCCGGGAAACAGTTAGTCACTGATGAAAGAACGAATCTCATCTCTTTTACCGGCGGGGCTGCCGGAGGCGAACACATTACAACCTCTGCGGGATTGAAAAAGGTACTGCTCGAACTCGGAGGGAATGGCGCGACGATTGTTCATCACGATGCAGATATTGAACAAGCCGCATCCATGTGTGCCAAAACAGGCTTTAGTAATTCCGGTCAAAGCTGTATTTCTGTTCAAAGAATTTATGTCCATCAGCAAATGATGCCGTCGTTTACTGAGGTATTAAAACAAAAAGTAGAGCAGCTTGTCGTTGGAGATCCGCTGTCCAGTGAGAGTGATATCGGCTGTATGGTTGATGTCCAGGCGGCAAAGCGTGTTGAGGCATGGATACAAGAGGCAGAGAGCATGGGTGCCCACCTTTTATGCGGGGGGAAAAGAAATGGAGCGAGCATCACACCGGCTATTTTGCTAAACCCTCCGAAACAGGCCAAGGTCGTCTGTGAGGAAGTGTTCGGGCCAGTTGTCAGCATTCTCCCTTATGAGGAGCTGGAGCAGGCCATTAAAGAAGCAAATGATAGTCGATATGGTTTGCAGGCAGGGATCTTTACGAATCAGCTGGATGTGGCGTTACACGCAGCAAAAGAGCTTGAAACTGGCGGGGTTGTCATCAATGGGACATCGAATTTTAGACTGGATCATTGGCCTTATGGCGGGATTAAGCGAAGTGGCCTTGGAAGAGAAGGTCCGCGTTTCGCCATTGAGGAGATGACCGAAACCAAAATGGTCGTGCTTCCACAGGGTTTGTGAAAGGGGCGTATGGATGTGAATGCATTTCAGCAAAAGGTAAAAAGTGTGCAGGCAGGCGGTCAGCCAATGATTTGTACGCCGCTCATCGGACAAACAAAGGAAGAATTATTTCATGAGGTCGAGGTGTTAACTGAGAAAAATCCTGATGTGATAGAGTGGCGGGCGGATTTTTTTCATCACCTTCATGACAAGGAACAAGTGATAGAAACTCTTAAGGGAATGGTAGAAAAGGCAAAGGGTATCCCATTTTTATTCACGATTCGCTCTGAAAAGGAGGGCGGCGAAAGTATATCACTCTCAGAATCTGAGAAGGTTTCTCTGCTTGCCGAGCTTTGTTCCACTCAGCTTGTGGACGCCGTTGATTATGAATTGATGCATGATGTGACACACATACAGCAAGTCAGTCAGGCGGCTAAAAGAAATGGGATCACCTTGATTGTGTCGTATCACGATTTCCAGCGTACCCCTGAGGTAGATCGTCTCGTGCAGCTATTCGTCAATGCAGAATCAGTCGGCGCCGACATTGCAAAGATCGCAGTGATGCCGTATTCCTATGACGATGCATTAACACTGCTCTCGGCGACCAGCCATGCGAAAAAGCAGCTGTCAATTCCCGTTATTTCAATGGCAATGGGGGAATACGGGGCTTTTACAAGAATGATTGGCGGACTTTTTGGATCTGTCATGACCTTTGCTGTAGGGAAAGAAAGCTCAGCTCCCGGGCAAGTGGCGATACAGGATTTGAACAATGTTCTATCTATTGTGTTTTCAAAGAATAAGTGAGTAGCAGATTCATAGCTGCACGGTGAGAGGAGAGAAACATGAAGAAGAATATTTCTACACAGGTTATTCAGTACTTAGAAAATCGGGGAGTCGAGCATATTTTCGGTCTCTGCGGTCATACGAATATTGCTTTTTTATCAGCGCTTGAAAAAAGCTCGATTCAATTTGTAAACGTCAGGCATGAACAGATAGCGGCACATGCAGCTGATGGTTATGCGCGGGCAAAGAAACAGACGGCTGTTGTTCTCAGTCATCTAGGACCCGGACTCACCAATGCGGCAACAGGGGTAGCGAATGCAGCACTTGATTCCATTCCAATGGTTGTCATTGCAGGAGATGTCCCAAGTCATTATTACGGAAAGCACCCACATCAAGAGATCAATCTTCATTCCGATGCCTCTCAATACGAAATTTACCGACCGTTTGTGAAAAGAGCATGGCGAGTCGATATTCCAGAATTATTTCCAGAGATTTTATCAAAAGCATTTCAGTTAGCTGAAAGCGGCCGTCCTGGCCCGGTGCTTATTTCTGTTCCAATGGATGTTTTCTCAAAGGACCTAGATGTGTCCTTGTTTGAACAAATCAACCATCATACACACACCATTGAAAAACCTTCTATTGATGATCAAACGGCCAATCGGATATTGGATCGATTGCTGCAGGCAGAAAGACCGCTCTTATATGTAGGGGGAGGCATTATATTAGCTGATGCAGCTGAAGAATTAAAGGCATTTTCTGACCATCTGAGTATCCCTGTCGCCCATTCTTTGATGGGGAAAGGAGCCATGCCGGATGATCATCCAATGACTCTTGGAATGACAGGGTTTTGGGGGACAAAATTTATCAATGATCAGTGCAAAGAAGCAGATTATATATTGGCTTTAGGCACCCGTTTTGCTGAAGCTGATGCGAGCTCGTGGGAATCAGATTATACGTTCCGCTTCCCATCAACCAAGCTCATTCATATTGACATTGACCCGAATGAAATTGGACGTAACTATCCTGTTGAAATTGGAGCAGTAGCCGATCTTAAGCAAGCCTTGACTGTACTCAATCGAGTGGCGAGAGAAAGACTCCCAAAAGGGCTGGATCGACCTGAATTGAAAAAGGAAATTGCGGCATATCGTAAGGAGTTTCAGGCGGGCAATCTGACGAATGTTCAAGATGAATCCTTCCCAATGAAGCCGCAGCGTATTTTGCAGGAAGTACGGGAAGTATTGCCGCCAGATGCCTTTATTACAACGGATGTTGGCTGGAACAAAAATGGGGTCGGACAGCAATTTCCTGTGCTCACGCCAGGTACTATTTTAACGCCAGGCGGCTTTGCAACGATGGGATTTGGAGCCCCTGCCGCACTTGGGGCAAAGATTGCCCAGCCTGACCGTGTTGTTGTGTCACTCGTTGGAGACGGCGGCTTCGGTCAAAATCCATCCGTTCTTGCAACAGCAGTTGAAGAGAACATTCCTGTTGTGTGGATTGTGATGAATAATAGTGCATTTGGAACAATAGCCGGTTTGCAAATGGCGCACTATGAAACGACGTACGGCACTGTTTTCAGAAAAGGTGGAGAAAGCTATTCACCGGATTTTGCTGCCATTGCGAGAGGTTATGGAATGAAGGGGATTAAAATCACCTCTGCTTCTGAATTCAAAGAAGCTTTAGCTGAAGCCATTGCTTCTCAGGAGCCTTGCGTTATTGATGTAGCGATGAAAAATGATCCTGTTCCTACGGATGGACATTGGAATATTAATGACATTTATTCACCAAATTCAAAGCGCTCACATGTCAGCGTGAATTAATCAGAACGAGGGAGGAATTAACAATGAAAATTAAAGTATTGAATCCGTTTCAAGATGGGAACCCATTATGGTTAGGCTTAGATCGTCCAGAGGAGCAAATGATTCGAAAGGTATTTCAAACCATTACACCTGATACTGTTGGATCAGAGCATATGATGGCGGGTCTCACCATTTTTGAACCGGGGGAAGCAAGTTCAGTGCACAATCACCCGGGTTCAGAGGAATTTGATTATGTGATTAAAGGATCTGGCGAAGTCATTTGTGATGGAGAAAGGCAGTCCTTTAAACAAAATGATTTCATGTTCATTCCAGACGGTGTTCCGCACCAGCATGTCAATACAGGAGATGAACCTTTATGGCTCATTTGGCTCTACACACCGCAAGGGCAGCTTCCAAAGGATTAAAAACCTGCACCGGTAAGTCCTCCTTTTGGATCATCAGGGCTTTCCGGGTCAATCAGAAAGATGAAAAGGGCTAAAATTAGGAATGATTTTAGCCGTTCATCACTTGAATGAAAGGGAGTCAAGCAATGAATATGAATACACCGCTCGAAGGAATAAAAATATTAGACGTCTCTACGATGATTGCTGCACCCTATGGCGCGGTGCTTCTAGGGGATTTTGGTGCAGAGGTCATCAAAGTCGAAATTCCTGGTAAAGGCGATACGCTGCGGCATGTCGGCCCTTTTGCAGATGGAGAACCACTTAGATGGTCAGGTCTCTCGCGGAATAAGAAATCCCTTACACTGGATCTGCACAAAGACGAAGCAAAGGACATTTTTAAAAAACTTGCTGGTCAGGTCGATGTGCTGATTGAAAATTTCCGCCCTGGAACACTGGAAAAATGGGGCGTTGGGTACGATGTGTTAAAAGAAATCAACCCTCGTTTAATTATGATTCGTGTATCGGGTTATGGTCAAACGGGCCCGTTTAAGGACAAAGCCGGATTTGGAACACCAGCGACGGCGTTTAGCGGCTTTACATATATTCAAGGGTTTCCAGACCGGCATCCAGTCAGCCCTTCCTTTTCTCTCACTGATTATATTGCTGGCATCTATGTGGCGTTTGCTACTGTGACAGCGATGTATTACAGGGATACACATCCAGAAGGAACTGGGCAAATGGTGGATTTGGCCCTCTATGAATCTGTGTTTCGTATGTTAGAGTTTTTGGTTGCAGAATATGACAAGCTTGGGAAGGTGCGTGAGCGTTCACCGGGGCTGAGCGGACATTCAAGCCCTGCCGGTACCTATGAGACAAAGGATGGTCATTATTTGGTTCTTGTGACGAGTACAGATTCGACCTTCAATCGATTGGCAGAGGCGATGAATCGATTAGATTTACTAGAGAATGAAAAATTCGCGGTCAATGCATCCAGGCTGAAGCATAACAAAGAAATGGATGCGATCGTTTCGCAATGGATCGCGTCGAAAACAAGGGATGACGTATTAGAAATTTTAGATACACATGGCGTACCTGTGAGCCCAATCTTAAGTATTCGAGATATTTTTGAGCATCCACAATTTAAAGCACGAGAGAATATCGTCGAGGTGCATCACCCTCGTCTTGGAAAAGTGAAGGTGCCTGGGATCATTCCGAAGTTTGAAAAAACACCTGGAAGTATCCGTCACATTGCACCTGATTTAGGCGAACATAATTATGAGATTTTAACAAATATGCTTGGCTTAACAGAAGAAGAGTGTAAGCAGTTAGAAGAAAAAGGGGTAATTTAATACGCTCAACCGAACCGCACGCTGCGGAAACAAAGGAGGATGGTTATGAAAGTGCATTCAGAACTGAAGGGGAATGAATTGCTGCCCGCATATGTGAAACCAACGAAAGCCCGTTTTGGCATATTGATTCTGTTGTTTTTTATTACCGCTATTAATTATATTGATCGAGCCAGTGTATCCATTGTTGCTCCTGCGATTCAATCTTCATTGCAATTAAATCCTGCCTTATTAGGCTTGATTTTTTCGGCATTTAGCTGGACATATACAGCGATGCAAATACCAGGCGGTTTTATTCTCGATAAATTTGGCTCAAAGGTAACGTATGGGATATCACTCGTTACTTGGTCTATTTTCACAGGCTTACAGGCGTTTGCGAACAGCTTTGCCTTTTTATTCGGCTGCCGTTTGTTTATTGGGATTACAGAATCTCCCGCTTTTCCTGCAAATAACCGTATTGTTACCACATGGTTTCCAAGGCGGGAACGGGCTTTTGCAACAGGTGTTTATACTGCTGGAGAGTATGTGGGTCTTGCCTTTGCGACACCTCTTCTATTTTGGATCATGACGACTTTCGATTGGAGAACCGTCTTTATTACGGCAGGTGCGCTCGGTATTATATTTGCTTTCTTTTGGTACAAGTATTATCACGAACCGAAAGAGCATCCGAAGATAAATGAAGATGAGTTAGAATTAATCCGGCAAGGCGATGGGCTGACAGTCGCATCACAGGAGAAGCTGAAATGGGCGGACTTTGCCGCCCTTCTAAAATATCGTAAATTGATCGGGCTTTATATTGGGCAATTCTCTGTTGCGTCTACCCTTTTTTTCTTTTTAACGTGGTTTCCGACCTATTTGGCAGAGGCGAAAAATATGGCGTTTCTCAAGGTAGGTTTTGCTGCTTCTCTTCCTTACATTGCTGCATTCTTTGGCGTCTTGTTTGGAGGTTATGTGTCTGATTGGCTGCTTAAAAAAGGCGTATCGGTGAATGTAGCGAGAAAGCTGCCAGTAGTGGTTGGCTTGCTGATGACGAGTACCATTGTTTTAGCAAACTTTACAACAAATATCCCGCTTGTGCTGACCATTTTATCCATCGCTTCATTTGCGCAAGGACTGTCTAATATCTCTTGGACGATGCTGTCTGAGGTGGCACCGCGGGAAATGGTTGGGCTGGCTGGCGGCGTATTTAACTTTTTTGCTAATTTAGCTGGGATCATCACTCCGCTGATTATCGGATTCATCGTGTCGGCGACAGGCTCTTACAATGGAGGAATTTTATTCGTCAGTTTAGTCGCTTTAGGCGGGGCATTGTCGTACATCTTTATCGTAGGTAAAATTGAACGTATTCAATTAAAACCATAGTGAGAAAGCAAAAGAGAACTCAAGGGTGAGTTCTCTTTTTTATGTATAAAAGATAACGGTGATGATCGCTGCACATGCGATGCCCATGCTGATATAAAGGCTGGCAAACCATATATTCCAGCGAGTGATACGGTAAGGGTTGACCTTCATCAAATCAGCCAATAAGGAGACAGAAACATTAAAAGGGCTAAACATAACAGTTGATGTGCCAGCAACGATCAGCATGATTGCGATCGGAAGAGCAGGCAGTTCATGGATGACTGGTGCCATCATGCTGACTAACAATGCAAGCGAGACAAGCGGGTGAAAACCGCAAAGGGCGGTGATCAGAAAATACAACCCAATGACACAATAAACCCAAATGGCATGGTCTGATATACTGACAATAAATGCTTGAATCGGCTGCATACTGTTTGTCGCAAGGAGCATATCGACAAAGAAGCCTGCACTTAAAAATAGACACATATAGTTGGAGAGCTGACGGGTTCTTTCTTTCCAATGAGGCACAGAGACAGCGATATATTGTTTTCTTTTTTTGATAATAGAAGAGAATAATAGAGCAAATGGAATAATCGTCAGTACTACAGCGAATAAATAGCCTTTCCCAATCCATGCATCGACAAGTGAGACGACTGTCATAAAACCTAGCAGCATGAAAGCGAGCTGAAGGGTTTTTCGCTTAATTCGATGAGGATTGGCGTTTGTTTCTGAAGACTGAATGATGTTTGGTAATCGTTTGCTTTGACGAGAAAAAAGCAACCAATCTATCGCCAGCACGACGACCATTAAACCAAAAGTAATAGGTGCAATTTGATAATATTTTAGTTTGGTTGCATCAATGGTGACGCTTACCAGCACTTCAACAGGACTCCAGCTTAAACATAATGCATATGACCTCAAGAGGTTGCGTGTATAAAGATGTTGTTTCACTTGTTCTTTTAGAGATTCGAGCGACGGTTTGAGCGATGTATATAGTAAAGGAATCGTCGCGATATTTAAAAACATGCCGAGAATATGAGTGACAAATGAACTCTTGCGATAAAGCTGGTTTGAGCTCGTTGTATGCAGTGTGAGCAGTTTATTTAATTGTGTATCGAAATGTCCAACATGTATGAGAGAATGAATAAAAGGCAGCATGAAAAAGAGAGAAAACAAGCCCAGCATGGAATGAAAGTGAAGAAAAAACGTATGTAATGGCTGGCCGGATAAGAAGAATAAGAACAACCCAATGATGAGAAATACAGCACCTGTTTTCAAATAAAGCCCATTTGCTTTCTTAAAAGAAATGGTGAGCGAGGCAGCGGCCAGCAGACCAACAAAATAGGAGAGTATAGGAGCAGGAAATAGTTGATGAACAATATATAGACTGATAAGAAGTGTAAAAACGAGCAGGTACATTCAAATATCTCCTCCATCAAATATCTTCAAGTGATTTTATTCCGACTAGTGGAATTTGTTTTCTTTTAGTGGAACGTTTAAAATGGATTATAGCAAAATCGATCGTTGATGTCGATAAGAAATCAAAGGGGAAAAGGAGAAAATGAACATGGCTGATAAAAAGTCAAAAGAAGAATCAGGACTGCGTACAGTTCAGCGTGCTTTGGATATTCTTTATTGTTTTAGTGAAGAACGTCAAGAGCTGACGCTAACGGATATTTCAAAAGAGATGAATTTAGCAATGTCTACGACAACGAGACTGCTCAAGGCGCTTGAAATGAATCATTTTGTGGAGAAGAATCAAGAAACAATGAAATACCGATTGGGTCAAAGGCTTTATCTCCTTGGATACATTGCAGGAAAGTCCATTAAATTGAGGGAACTGGCTAAGCCACTCATGTACTCACTTCGTGATGAAACAAAGGAAACCGTCAACCTGTATGTACTGGATTCAACAAGCAGGGTTTGTATCGAACAAGCGGAAGGGCTGCAATCGATTCGCCATCTTGTCAAGATTGGTGAGAAGCTGCCATTGTACGCAGGTGCAGGCGGAAAGGTATTATTGGCTTTTCAAAGTGAAGAATTTCAACAAAAAGTATTAGCGTCTGAGGCTGATCATGTGAAGAGAGATGACTGGCAAGAGGAACGTAAACATATTCTTGACACGTATACTTCTTGCAGTATCGATGAACGAGAGGTAGGATCTGCGGCAGTAGCGGCACCAGTCTTTAACATTCATGGGGAAGTGAAGGCTTGTTTATCCATATCTGGTCCAACCCATCGGTTTACTGAAGAAGTCATTCCTAAGCTGCAGCAAAAAGTGAAAGAACAGGCACAGAGGCTTTCTGAACAGCTCGGCTACGTCGTCAAACACAATTTTTAAGATTGCCTATCTTTTCGCGCTCCATTTATCATATAATAGAAACATTATGTAGCATTCCTTGTCGTAGGGAGGACGTGTCACGACCATGAAAATCAATAGAGAAATTCCTGTAAGACAGCGGAATATTGTCCTCATTGGCTTTATGGGTGTTGGGAAAACAACCATTGGGCAGCTGGTTGCCAAAAAGCTATATAGAGATTTTATTGATGTCGATCAGGAGATTGAGAAAAAGTACAACATGACGATTCCAGAGATGTTTCAGCAAAAAGGAGAAGCATTCTTCAGGCAGGCTGAAAAGGATTATATCGTCGATTTATGTGAACATACACAGCTCAAGATCGTTTCCCTTGGAGGGGGTGCATTCAAACAGGAAGAAATCAAACGCGCCTGCTTGAAGCATTGTACCGTTCTTTTCCTTGATCTATCGTGGGAGAATTGGAAGCAGCGGCTTGATATTTTAATCGAAAACCGCCCTGTTCTTCACAACCGGACGCTTGATGAGATGAAAGAGCTGTTTGAAGAGCGCCGGGAGATTTATTCTCTTCATAACTCAAGAGTGGAAACAGATCATTTAGAGGCTGAGGAAGTCGCCAATTATATTGTGGACACACTCAAGCTTGGCTGGGATTTATATTCGAAATAAAAAAAGTCTACCGTTGAGGGTAGACTTTTTTTCTATTGAATTCTTTTCCTTCGTACATAGGATGATGCTTTGACAACCAAAATGTATTTATCCTTTTTTTGGTGTGCGGCCGTTTGGAAAAAGCGGTGATCCTCCTTCAATCAGTTCATGATGATGAGGTTTTTGATATAGATCATTTTCTTTTTCGGAAAAATAAAATAGTATATAAATTTCAATAAGAGTTTTTTGAATTATTATAATCTTTAAAAAATAATGTTGACAACTTCCGTGAGGACATTCTATGATTGTTTACGTAAACGCTTACGGTAAACGTTTACTATAATCGAATGGGGAGGAATTTGTTGATGAAAAATAAAGAAAAATGGAGCGGTGTATTCCCGGCTGTCTTAATTCCTTTTAAAGATGACTATTCAATTGATGAACCTGCTTTTCGTAAGTTTGTTCGCTGGGTGGCGGAGCACGAAGGAATTAACGGGATTGTTGTCAATGGACATACGGGCGAGATTATGACCCTGCTGCCACATGAACGAGCTGAGGCTGTGCGTATTGCAGCCGACGAATTAAAAGGGGAAGTACCTGTCATTTCAGGGGTTTCAGCTGAAGGGACAATTGAAGCAATCCAGCATGCAAAAGCAGTTCAAGAAGCTGGCGGAGAAGGTATCCTTCTCATGCCGCCGCATTCATGGCTGAGATTCGGTATGCAGCCTGAATCACCTGTCCAATTCTTTAAAGATGTTGCAGAAGCGATTGACATTTCAATCATCGTCCATCAATATCCAACGTGGACAAAAACCTCATATACAACGAATCAATTACTAGAAATGTCGGAAATTGAAAATGTTGTCTCATTCAAAATTGGTCAAAGAGACATGGCACAATATGAAGTCGATGTGCGCGCACTGAAAAAGCATGCACCAGATGTATCGCTGCTCACATGTCACGATGAATATTTATTGCCAACATTAGTTCAAGGGATTGATGGGGCGCTTGTCGGTTTCGGCTGTTTTGTGCCGGATTTGATCGCTGAACTTGTGAAATGTGTGGAAGAACAAGACCTTGCAGCAGCTAATAAAGTGTACGATAGAATCTTTGAACTAAAGCATGCTGTATATAAAATGGATGAACCTTCATCTACCTCTCATCTGCGAATGAAGGAAGCGATGTTCCAGAGAGGCTTGATCAGCAGTTCGCTTGCTAGGAAGCCGGTATTACCTTTAACTCAAAAGGAAAAAGAAGAGATTCGCCAGGGCCTTCAAAGTGTTGGTTTGCTTAAGGAAAACGTCAGTAGATAACAGACCATTGATTTCATGATGAAGGTGAGTCAGGTTATAATAAGGTATAAAACAACAGACTCCCGGAGGTATGAAATGTGTCAGTAAGTATTAAAGATGTAGCATTGAAAGCAGGAGTGTCTATAGCCTCTGTTTCCCGAGTATTAAGTGGTAAACCAGGAGTAGGTGCTCAAACGGCTGAAAGAATCAAACAAGTGATTGATGAGTTAGGCTACCGCCCTAATTTAGGAGCGAGAGGGCTCGTGAAAAGAAAGACTGGGAATATTGCTGTAGTGGTTCCCCGCGGTTCATATATTTTGAATAATCCATTTTTTTCAACGATTTTAGATGGAATAGCGAAGGAATTAGATGAGACCGAATTCAATATGCTGATGTCATTTACATCTGTTCAGCAGCAGCGGTTACTTGAGACGCAGGCTGTAGATGGTGCCATTTTATTTTCTCCAAGAAATGAAGAATTGAGCATGGATTGGTTAAAAAGTTTGGCTATTCCCATTATTGTTGTCGGAAGTTACTTAGAGGATTCACCATTTCCATGTGTCAGGCCAGATGATGAAGAAGGTGTTTGTCAATCTGTAACGGCCTTATTTGAAAAAGGTCATCGAACCATTGGGCTGGTCAATGGTCCAATGAGTTCGATGCATAGTGTGAGGTATTACAAGGGGTATGAGCGCACACTGAAACGTTTAGGATTAACAATGAACAAAGAGCTTGTGTTTGAGTTAGATGAATTTGATGGGGGAAAAGTAGTAGAAGTGGTTTCTCGATTTCTCCAAGGAAACCAGCACATGACTGGAGTGGTTTGCTCTTCAGATTTTTTGGCGATAGGGGTCATGAAAGCGGCAGAAAACGCAAATGTGTCAATACCTCATGATTTGTCTGTCGTTGGTGCCGATGATGTGCCCATTGCAAGTTTTCTAACCCCTTCTTTATCTTCTGTTCATGTTGATTTAGTTGGAATGGGAAGAAAAGCTGTTTCTTTACTAACACAGTTGTTGGAAGGAGAACAGTTAGAGGCGATGGAGCATATTTTCCCTATGTATTATATAGATCGGGGCACCACGGGAACGCCAAAAAAGATGTGATAGATGCTGAAAACTCGTAAGATCGCTTGAGAATTTCTCTTGATTTAAAATGTAAGCGATTTCTTCAGCGCTCTTCGGCATGTACTTTTGCATCATTTCCTCCAATAAGGAGGAGATACCATGACGTTAGAACTCAGCGGAAATCCAAATTCTCAAGGTGGGCAATTTGTTGATAGAGCTTCACAACTATTGACCAGGATGGAAAGTGTACCTTTTTCGAAGTGGCATTTAAAACCTCGGATCATTATGGGATCTGCTACCTTTTTTGATGCTTTTGATGCACTATCTTTAGCGTTTGTTCTCCCGGTTCTCATCGGCATGTGGAATTTATCACCTGCACAGATTGGTCTTCTTATTGGGTCTGGTTATATAGGACAAGCGATTGGTGCTATTTTCTTTGGATGGTTAGCAGAAAGGCGCGGCCGTGTATTTAGTGCAAAGTGGACGGTGTTCCTCATGTCTATTATGAGTATCGCATGTGTATTTTCAGGTAATTTTATGGCCCTTTTTATTTTCCGTTTTATACAAGGGATTGGAGTCGGAGGAGAGGTGCCGGTAGCAGCCTCATATATTAATGAGTTGTCCCGAGCCCAAGGAAGAGGGAGATTTTTTATGCTTTATGAGATGATTTTTCCATTAGGATTAATGATCTCAGCTCAAATTGGCGCATTCGTTGTACCTAGCTTTGGGTGGAAATGGATGTTCTTGATTGGAGGCATTGGAGGTTTAATCGTCTTTGTATTCTTTTTCATGCTGCGTGAATCGCCAAGGTGGCTTATTTCGAAAGGCAGGTTAGATGAAGCCGAAAGAATTATTGAAGAAATTGAAGCTAGTACTGACAAACGAATGCTTGTCGCAAATCAAGTATCCAGCAGTACTGAAAAAGGCGACTGGAAAGAGCTATTTTCAACTTTTTACCGTAAAAGAACATTGGTCGTATGGGGACTATGGTTTTCTGCCTACTTTGTATCGAATGGTTTAAATAACTGGTTACCAAGTCTTTATAATACGGTTTACCATTTGCCAGTCGGAGATTCATTAAGGGCAGCATCTCTCACAAATATTTTACAGACCATAGGGGTATTCGCTTGTGCGTTTTTAATTGATAAAGTAGGACGAAAGCGCTGGGCAACCATTGCATTTGTATTAACAGGTGTTTTATTAACGGCTTTATGGATCAGCGGAGCGACTTCACCAGAAAGCGTCATCTATTTAGGGTCTGCTGCTTACGGAATGATGGGGACAATTACAGTTCTCCTCTATCTATATACACCTGAAATTTATCCGACACGTATGAGGGTGATTGGAACAGCATTTGCTACAGCGTGGCTTAGGCTGGCCTCAGCGATCGCTCCTATTATGATAGGTTTTATTTTAGAGGTAAGCGGTGTTTCAACTATTTTTATTCTTTTTGCAAGTGTGACGGTAGTGGGAGCAATTCTTGCTTTTAAAATGATAGAAACGCGCGAGAAAGTATTAGAGGATATTGCGCCGTAAGTTACGCGTGCAGTGAAGAACTTATTCCAAAGAGGGTAGGTTCTTTTTTTATTCAGAGGATCTAAAATGCCTCACCTATCTTCGTTCATTTATCATATAATACAAACATGATCTAGCACTCCTTGTCGTAAGGAGAGACGTGTCACGAACATGAAAAGCAATACCTGTGAGACAGTGAAGATTAAAAAAGTCTACCGACAATGGTAGACTTTTTCTATAAGGTCAATTCTTGATTCCCTGAATCATTGCAGCTTTTAAACAGAAGGAAATGGGCTGATGCTGTGCATCGAATTGAAGCTGAAACAGCTGCTTTGTGTCAGGGTCTGCGGCTTGAAGGTGGGAAACGATCTCCTTTTGAATATTCTCTGGCGTGCGTCCACGTATAATCCAGTCCTTATAATCAATATGCAGGTCCCAGTAACGAATCTCTTTCTGAGTCAATTGGTTGTCATCGAAAAGCTCTTTCCATTCTGATAACGAGCTTTCCCGCACATGAGAAGGGTCTCTCAGTCTATTTAAGTGATTAATAAATGAATCCTGTGCAGGGTTTTCAGGTGCATAATGATCGACGAGCAGAAATTGGCCGCCTTTTTTTAAGACTCGGCTGATTTCAGACATGGCTGCCTGAAGGTTTGGAAAGTGGTGAGCAGCAAATCGGCACGTCACTAAATCAAATGATTCATCAGAGAAGGGCAATGCTTCTGCGGCTGCCTGCTCAAAAGTAATGTGGTTCAGGCGGCGTTCTTCCGCAAGTGCTGCTGCAATCTCGATCATTTTTTGCGTGACATCAATGCCGACCCCTTTAGAGATAACGTCTGAAAAGGAAAAAACGGTATGTCCTGCCGCGCAGCCAATATCAAGTAAATGCTCATGTCCCTTCGCATTTGCAGTTGTTTTCATCCATTCCAGCTCTTCTCCGGCCGCAAATATAGGTGAATCTCGATAGTTCTCGGCATTTTGTGAAAATTGGTTCTCGGCTTTAGCATATGGATTCATTTCTTTTCCCCCTTTGTGGTCTCTTTATCGTAGAATTCCTTCTGTTATTTGTCTAAGACATAAAAGATATGACATGGATAGTTAAAACCTATGAGGTGATGAAAGTGGATATACGAATGATGGAATATGTCATGGAAGTGTACCGGCAGCAAAGTTTTACAAAAGCAGCGGATCAACTTCATATTGCACAGCCTTCTTTAAGCCAGCAAATGAAGAAGCTGGAAGAGGAATTAGACACACCGCTATTTATTCGAAAGTATGGACAAGTAACGCCCACACCTCAAGGGAGACGATTCATTAAAAGGGCTGAGAATATTTTGAAGGAAAGAGATGATTTGCTGCGTGAAATAGGAGAGGCAGCTTATGAAATCGGGAAAGAGCTGAACATTGGAGCGCCAGCAGTGACTGGGGGCTATGTCTTGCCCGGTTTATTAAAAACTTTTTGTCAAACGTATCCTCATGTTCACGTTCAACTGATAGAAGAGTCTCCTCGTGAGCTCGAAAAACGTCTATTGGCTGGAAAACTGGATTTGGCTATTTTATCTATGCCTGTCGAGCATGAATCATTGAAAACGAAACAAATGCTGACAGAGCCGCTCCTTCTTGCAGTTCCGCAAGCTGCTCAGCCATGGTTATCAGAGGAATTGAACGAGATTATCAAGCAAGCAGGGCAAAAAGAGTCCGGTCACGAAATCGTTCCCTTTCAGCTTCTTGAAGGTACCCCATTTATTATGCTGAAAGAGGGATACGGTTTTCGGCAAGTGGTCATGGAGCTGTGCCGTCATCACGGTTTCCAGCCAAAAGCGGCTTTTGAAACAAGTCATATTCAAACAGCACAGGCATTGGTCAAAAACGAACTAGGTGTGACCGTTGTGCCGAAAATGGTGGCGCAAGAGGATAGGAACGGGGTCATTTATTTACACATTGATTCATGCCCAACCCGCACACTTGTGTTTGCATATGTGGAAGAAAGGTATTTAACGAAAGCCGCTCAAGCCTTCATGGACCTTTATCAGAATGAAGGGAAGGCTTAAACAAACGTTTAATTAAACGCAAAAAGCAGGGGAGCACCCTGCTTTAAGATTGGTGACAAAGGGCTAAAATGATCTTGATTTTAGCCCTTTATCTTCTTTTCAGCGTGATAGAAAACCTTTGAAGTCTAGGAAGGGCGAGCACCGGAGCGGAGCGAATTTGACATTCGTGAGCACCGGAGCGCAGACCTGACACCGAATGCGAGGGTTTGTCTACACGCTGAAAGCAGGGGAGCACCCTGCTTTTTAATATAAGTCGAGACGCTGATCCGTCATAACCGGAATTTGCTGTCTGACTTCATCCACTAGCTGAAGATCAATTTCCGCATAATAAATATCTTCGTCATCGCTTGTTTCAAGCAGGATGCGGCCGAGTGGATCAATCACCATAGAGTGTCCAGGGAATTCCGTGTCTCTGCTTGTGCCTGTTCTGTTAACAGCAATCATAAATGACTGGTTTTCAATCGCTCTTGCGATGAGCAGGCTGCGCCAATGGTCCACTCTTGCTGACGGCCATTGCGCCGTATTGACGAGCACCTTCGCTCCTTTGTTCACAAGTGTTCTGGAAAGCTGCGGGAAGCGGAGATCATAGCAAATCATCGCACCAATCGTTACATCTTCACCATAGTCAAATAAACCAAGCTGATCACCAGCGGTTAAATAGTTGTGCTCATCCATTAAGCGGAATAAATGAATTTTATCATAATCTAACAAAAGCTCACCTTGGCGGTTAAAAACATACATTGTGTTGGTAATGTGTTCATCTTCTGTCCGTTTATTTAATACACTGCCTGCGATGAGATACACTTGGTGCTTCCGTGCAAAGGAGGAAAAGAGCTGTTTTGTGCGTTCACCGTTTACATCCGCAAGCTGCTCGGCTTGCTCAAGGGCGTAGCCGGTATTCCACATTTCGGGTAAAATGATCAAATCAGGCTGCTCGCGGACCGCTTCTTCTAAAAACGCTGCTGCTTTTTTAAAATTCACTTCTGGTTCTCCAATTTGTACGTCCATTTGGACAAGGGCGATTTTCATACGAGTTCCTCCTTTATTTGCTATATGTCATGTGAAAATCATGAATGTATGTAATGGTTTATTTTAGTCTTCAAGGCCAGTTTCTTTATCATAAAGGTTTCCATCATCTTTGCCAATAGAAATGTCAGAAGGTTTTGTTAAATGGCTTTCTCACTCAAGAAATCGGTGTTATGATACATATAATGAATAAAACAAAGGGGGATACTCGGATATGCAATTGTACGATTTACCACTTGAAGAGCTAAAAAAATATAAACCAAAGAAAACAGCACGCCCTGATTTCTCAGATTTTTGGAAGAAATCACTCGAAGAACTGCGCCAAGTGGAGGCAAAGCCAATACTTGAACCTTATGACTATCCAGTGAAAGGCGTCAAGGTGTACCGCCTGACGTATCAAAGCTTTGGACATTCTAAAATTGAAGGCTTTTATGCTGTACCTGATCAAACTGGCCCGCATCCAGCGCTCGTTCGTTTTCATGGCTATAATGCCAGCTATGACGGCGGCATTCACGACATCGTCAACTGGGCGCTCCACGGCTATGCCACATTTGGTATGCTCGTCCGCGGTCAAGGCGGCAGCGAAGATCAGACAGTGACACCAGGCGGTCACGCTTTGGGGTGGATGACAAAAGGCATTTTATCAAAAGAGACCTACTATTATCGCGGTGTTTATTTAGATGCGGTTCGTGCACTCGAAGTCATTCAGTCCTTCCCTGAAGTGGATAAACACCGGATCGGCGTAATTGGTGGAAGCCAGGGAGGCGCATTAGCGGTAGCAGCTGCAGCCCTTTCAAACATTCCGAAGGTCGTCGTGGCAGATTATCCTTACTTATCAAACTTCGAGCGTGCAGTGGACGTTGCATTGGAGCAGCCTTATTTAGAAATCAATTCATACTTTCGAAGAAACACTGATCCGAAAGTGGAAGAAAAGGCATTTGAGACATTAAGCTATTTTGACTTAATCAATTTAGCTGGATGGGTCAAACAGCCAACATTGATGGCGATCGGTCTGATTGACAAAATTACCCCGCCATCTACTGTGTTTGCGGCATACAACCATTTAGAAACAGATAAAGACCTTAAGGTATACCGCTATTTTGGACACGAGTTTATCCCGGCTTTTCAAACAGAGAAGCTCTCCTTCTTACAAAAGCACTTGCTCAAATAAAAGAACAAAGAGGCCGCTCTATGAGGGCCTCTTTTTTAATAACTCGTATTTTGTCTCGTTTTTTCATCAGGTACTAACGCGGTGATAATAAGGGCAAGAGCTGTGATGATATGCAGGATGAATCCAAGTATCGGAATCCAGGCGAGGCAGGATGTGATAATCCCAATGATGCTGCCAATCATTGGTCCTTGGTCTCGCTTCGATAAGACGAGTGTGATAATATGCAGAATAAGCATGACCATGAGCGGTGAATAACCATTGCTAATAATAAATAGTCCTCCGATGACAGGGATGGCAAGACAGGCTTCAAAAATTCCGGTGATCCATTTCATGATGCGAGATATAGACATGAGATCCAACTCCTTTTTCATATATGTCTTATTCGTATTTTACCAAAACGTGAAGAAGTCATGCAGATTTCTATAGAAAGAGTTGATGGATGATGAGAGAGAGAATCAAGGAAGAGCTGAAAATCATCGAAGAAACGTATGACGTGAAAATTTGCCTCGCGGTCGAATCAGGCAGCAGAGCATGGGGATTCCCCTCGACTGATAGTGATTACGATGTTCGTTTTTTATATGTTCCTCGAAAAGAATGGTATTGGGCAATGGAAGAACATCGTGATGTCATTGAACGGCCGATTGATGATGTGCTTGATATCAGCGGCTGGGAGCTTAGAAAGGCACTTCGCTTATTCAATAAATCGAATCCGTCCATCATGGAATGGCTGTCGTCTGACATCATCTATGCTGAATCGTTCTCTTTGGCAAAGCAGCTAAGAGAATTAAAGGATCGAGCGTTTTATCCTGCCGCATTGATGTATCATTACCTCAATATGGCGAAGCGGAATGAAAGCCGGCATTTACGAGGAGAGCAGGTGCGAATCAAGAAGTATTTCTATGTGCTTCGTCCGCTGCTTGCCTGTCAGTGGATTGAACGATACAGGACGGTTCCGCCGATGGACTTTCATGAACTGCTCGAGGAACTAGTGGAGGAAGGTCCGCTTTTAGCGGAAATCCATGAGCTGCTCAAACGTAAAATGGACGGCGAAGAAATGGATGTAGAGAACCGCCTCGCTTATGTCCATCCATTTATCGACAAAGAGCTCGCGCGATTTGATGAATTGGTGAAAAGCTACAATCAGCCGAAAGACAACCTGTTGCAAGAATTAAATGAGCTGCTGCAGTCTACCCTTGATGAGGTGTGGGCGTAAGCAAGGAAGAGCCAGCCGGATCGCGGCAGGCTCTTTTTTATCTCTTATTGTGATAAAACCACAAAAAAAGTCAGAATTTTTGTCATCTTCAAATATTGTAGCGGACAGCTTATGAGCTTTACAATAAAGACATAGCTTACAAAGAGTGGGAGGTGCCCTTTATGGAGTCGGTCACAAGAAATTTCTTCTTGTTTTTGTCAAAGAGCAGTCTCTTGAACCATATTGCTCGTAATTGGGGAAGTGCTGTTGCATCTAAGAAAATCATCGGAGGGAAGGACTTTGAGAGTGCCATCCCTGTTATCAAGCGATTAAATGACCAAGGAATGGCTGTGACAGTTGATCACCTTGGTGAGTTTGTCACAAAGGCAGAGATTGCCAATGAACGGACGACTGAGTGTATTCAAACCATTCAGCGGATTGCAGAGGCGGGACTCAATTCCCACGTGTCACTCAAAATGACATCACTTGGTCTGGATATTGACGATGACCTTGTGTATCGCAATATGAAACGTATTTTAGATACGGCAGAGAAGCACCGTATCATGGTGACAATCGATATGGAGGATGAACAGCGCTGTCAAAAAACGCTGGACATTTTTAAAGAGATGAAATCTCAATATGAGTATGTCAGTACGGTCTTGCAGGCGTATTTGTACAGAACAGAAAAGGATCTTGATGACCTAAATAAGCTGAAGCCATTTTTAAGACTTGTAAAGGGTGCCTATAAGGAATCTGCCGAAGTGGCGTATCCAAACAAAAAAGACGTCGATCAGAATTATCAAAAGCTGATCGAAAAGCAATTGCTCTCAGGAAACTATACAGCCATTGCGACACATGACGATCGAATGATTGAGTTCACAAAAAATATTGTGAAAAAACACAATATACAGACAAGTCAGTTCGAATTTCAAATGCTGTATGGCATGAGATCAGAAACGCAGCAGGCACTTGTGAAAGAAGGCTATCAAATGAGGGTCTATACTCCGTATGGACGAGAGTGGTATGGCTACTACATGAGACGTCTTGCAGAACGGCCGGCAAACATTGCCTTTGCTCTAAAAGGGATGACGAGAAAATAATTTGAAACGGGAGCGTGACAAAAATGACAACACCTTACAAGCATGAACCATTCACGGATTTTAGCCAGGAAGAAAACCGCAAAGCGTTTGAACAAGCATTAGCTAAAGTAACAGAATCACTTGGTCAAACCTATCCGCTCGTGATTAATGGAGAAAGAATTGAAACGAAAGACAAGATTGTTTCGATCAATCCAGCGAAAAAGGATGAAGTGGTTGGAACCGTATCGAAGGCGGGCAAGGAAGAGGCAGAACAAGCAGTTCAAGCAGCAGCGAAAGCATTCGAAACATGGCGCTACACGTCTCCAGAAGAAAGAGCTGGCGTATTATTCAGAGCTGCGGCAAGCATTCGCCGTAAAAAGCATGAGTATTCAGCCCTTCTTGTCAAAGAAGCAGGTAAGCCTTGGAATGAAGCGGATGCAGATACAGCAGAAGCGATTGACTTCCTAGAATATTATGCCCGTCAAATGCTGGAGCTGGCGAAAGGCAAACCAGTGAACAGCCGCGAAGGCGAACGCAATCAATATGTATACACACCAACTGGCGTGACGCTCGTGATTCCGCCGTGGAACTTCTTGTTTGCGATCATGGCAGGAACAACAGTAGCCCCAATCGTCACTGGGAATACAGTTGTTTTAAAACCAGCGAGTGCGACGCCTGTCATTGCA
Source organism: Bacillus sp. FSL K6-0994 (assembly GCF_038630815.1). Lineage (NCBI taxonomy): Bacteria > Bacillati > Bacillota > Bacilli > Caryophanales > Bacillaceae > Bacillus > Bacillus sp. FSL K6-0994. The sequence continues at coordinate 349,444 of NZ_CP152043.1, forward strand.
GCCCGTTTTGTGGAGGAGCTTGAGCAAGCCGGTCTTCCAAAGGGTGTTGTCAACTTTGTACCAGGAAGCGGAGCAGAGGTCGGGGATTACTTAGTAGATCATCCGAAAACAAGCCTGATTACATTCACTGGATCAAGAGAAGTAGGGACACGTATCTTTGAACGCGCGGCAAAAGTGCAGCCAGGCCAGCAGCATTTAAAACGTGTCATTGCTGAAATGGGCGGTAAGGATACAGTGGTTGTTGATGAGGATGCAGATGTTGAATTAGCAGCTAATGCCATTTTCACATCAGCCTTCGGGTTTTCAGGCCAGAAATGTTCAGCTGGATCTCGGGCTGTTGTCCACGAGAAGGTGTATGACCAAGTGGTTGAGCGAGTGAAGGAAATCACAGAAACGAAAACAACAGCCAATCCACTTTCTGCGGATGTCTACATGGGACCTGTCATTGATCAAGCGTCCTTTGACAAGATTACGGATTATATAGAGGTTGGCAAACAGGAAGGCCGCTTAGTCACTGGCGGAACGAGTGATGATTCGGAAGGATACTTCATCCACCCGACCATTTTTGCAGATCTTGAGCCAACTTCCCGCTTAATGCAAGAAGAAATCTTTGGACCAGTCTTGGCTTTCTCGAAAGTCTCTAGCTTTGATGAGGCACTTGAGGTAGCCAACAACACAGAATACGGTTTAACAGGTGCTGTCATTACGAATAATCGTGATCACATCAACCGTGCGAAGCAGGAGTTCCATGTAGGGAACCTTTACTTTAACCGTAACTGCACAGGTGCCATCGTTGGTTACCACCCATTCGGCGGCTTCAAAATGTCAGGAACGGATTCAAAAGCAGGCGGTCCAGATTACCTGGCTCTGCACATGCAGGCAAAAACGATTAGTGAAATGTTTTAATATGGAAAAAGCATGAACCTGCACTGACGGGTTCATGCTTTTTTTGCCTGCTTGCGACTTGTTTCTATACAAATCTGACTGGAAAGAAGTATGATAAATGTATCACTTAATCAGGGAGCAATCGGGATGGAAGAGATATTAGAAAAGCTTCATACATTTTTTGATGTCGATAAATTAATTGCATTTATTAGCGGATATTTAAAAAAACCAGTCATTTTAGAAAGCACAGAGTGTCAGCTCCTTGCTTATAATTCTTACAGCATTCAGCAGTTTGACCCAGTCAATCAGCAAACGATTTTCTCCAAGGAATGTCCGGGGTCTGTGGTCGATTGGTTAAAGAAAACAGGGGTAATTGAGCGGCTTCACAAGGAGTCAAAGCCTTTTTATGTGAGCGGCCATGACGAGCTCGGATTTAATCGGCGGGTGGCTGTGAGCGCCAAGCATAAACAAGAGGTAGTAGGCTTTATTTGGGTGCAGGACATTGAGGACTCCCTCTCTCAGGAGGAGCTGCAATTTTTACACGAAGCTTCCTTTCAGGTTGGAAAAGTGATTTATAAGAATAAGAAACAGCTTGAGAAAAAGGAAGGCAAGATTGAAGAGTTTTTCAAAAAGGTCATGGATGATCATTTTTATACAGAAGAAGAGCTGAAATGGGAGGCTGAGAACTTAAGCATTCCACTGCCAGCCGTATTTACCGTCATGGTCGTGCACGCTGCCGATAACAAAAGTGAGACGGCAGAAGATGTGAAGGATGTCATTCGAACGTATTTGCAGCTAGAGGATAAGGTGAATCACGTCTATTCTGTTCAAGCAGATATTGTCGTTATATTAGGCAGCCTGTCAGACCGGCACTCACCGAAAGCGACTGCGGCTGATGTCATCGCACATCTGCAATCAAAAACGCATGTACATCCTTCCCCTTTGTATATCGGGATGGGAAGAGAGTATCGTGATGTCATGAAAATGAGTACAAGCCGATTTGAAGCGATAGAGGTCGTCAAGGCAGTAAAAATTGTCGGAGGACAAGAACTGATTCCATATGATTATGAGAATTTAGGGGTCTTCCGGTTTTTAGATTCCATTTACAGCCATCAAAAAAAGAAAAACGACTTCAATCCAGATTTGTTACGCTTGAAGGAAAAAGACCGCGAGAGTCAAACCTCGTTTTTAAAAACGCTGGAAGTCTACTTATTGAATAACTGCAAGCTAAAGCCAGCAGCGGAGCAGTTGTTTATTCATCAAAATACATTAAACTATCGAATGAAACAAATTTTTGACATGACCTCGATCGACTTAAGTCATTTTAGCCAGAGATGTGAGTTATTTATTGAATTGATGCTGATGAAAAAAGATCAATAATGATGATGGAATCCGCAGGTGCACAGGATCACCTGCGGATTTTCATGTGACATGCGAAAATGGCATACAACGGGTGCATTTCGTTGTATGATAGATAAAGATTTTATGAGAAAAGTGAAAGGGGGGCCACCTTTGGGTTCAGTCACCTTAGCCATTTTGATTTTCATCATGACCCTCGTCCTTGTCATTTGGCAGCCAGGACGTGTCACCATAGGATGGTCAGCGTGTGGAGGCGCCATTCTTGCACTTGCCTTTGGCGTCGTTCATCTGGGCGATGTGTGGGAAGTCACGCAAATTGTATGGAACGCCACATTTGCCTTTATTGGCATTATTATCATATCGTTAATTTTAGATGAGATCGGCTTTTTTGAATGGGCTGCACTGCATATGGCAAAAGCCGCAAGAGGCAACGGTGTCCGCATGTTTATTTATTTAACATTGCTAGGCGCTGTTGTGGCTGCTTTTTTTGCCAACGATGGAGCGGCACTGATCTTGACCCCAATCGTTTTATCTGTGGTGAGAGCGTTGAAGCTGGATGAGCGCATGGTGCTGCCTTTTGTGATGGCAAGCGGTTTTATTGCAGACACAACCTCCTTGCCATTTGTCATTAGTAACCTGGTCAATATCGTATCAGCCGACTATTTTCATATTGGTTTTCTAGAATATACAGCGAATATGTTCGTGCCAAACCTTGTGTCGCTTGGAGCGAGCATGCTGGTTCTGTATGTATTTTACCGAAAGCTTATCCCAAAAACCTACGATCTGTCACAGGCAAAGGAACCGGCATCAGCTATTCGAGATATCCGTATGTTCCGTTTGTCTTGGTATGTGCTCGGCTGTCTGCTTGTGGGTTATTTTGCGGGGGAGCTGATCGGTATTCCAGTGTCCATCATCGTAGGCGGGATTGCCCTTGCTTTCTTGTGGCTGGCGAGAAGAAGTCCGCAAGTGGCGACAAAGCGGGTGATCAAAGAAGCGCCGTGGTCCATTGTGTTTTTCTCGATCGGTATGTATGTCGTCGTATATGGACTGAAAAATGTCGGTCTTACAGAAATATTGGCGGCATGGATCCAGCAAGGGGCATCACATGGCTTGCTTGCAGGAACGATGTTTATGGGCGTGCTTGCCGCAGTGCTGTCCTCTGTGATGAACAATCTGCCGACCGTTTTAATTGATGCGATTGCGATTGGACATACAGATACAGCAGGTGTCATGAGAGACGGACTGATTTATGCCAATGTCATCGGCTCCAACCTTGGACCGAAAATGACCCCAATCGGCTCATTGGCTACATTGCTGTGGCTTCATGTCTTAAAGAAAAAAGGCGTCCATATCTCTTGGGGAGCGTACATGAAAGCCGGAATCATCCTGACCATCCCAACCTTGATTCTCACTTTACTCGGGTTATATGTATGGTTATGGCTCATTCATTAAAAAGAAAAAAGAGCAGATCTCATGGATCTGCTCTTTTTTTGCTACAGATATTTCGCATAGCGTTTTTCTAAAAAGTCCTGAAGCAATGAGACGACACTGCAAATGCCCCAGTAAATGAGTGCGACCAAAATATACATGGTCATATAATCGAATTCTCGTCCGCCTACAATTTTTGCTTGCTGGAAGAGCTCTGGTACAGTAATCATCGCTGCCAGTGAGGAAGCTTTGATCAAATCGAGCATGACATTGGTCAATGGCGGCAGGGCGATGCGGACGGATTGAGGCAAAATGACACCACGCATCGTTTGCCAATAGCTGAGACCTAATGATTTAGCGGCTTCCACCTGTCCACTTGGAACAGAGGAGAGGGCTGCCCGGTTAATTTCTGCAATATAGGCAGCACTATTAAAGCTGAACCCAATAATGGCGGCAGTGACCGCTGTGAACTCTATGCCGATATAGGGGAACCCAAAATAGAGAATAAACAAAATCACAAGAATGGGCACGCCTCGCATGAATGAGATATACAGCCGTGCAGGCAGCCGAAGAATCCAAGAATTCGCCATTCTGGCAAGAGCGATAAAAAAGCCAAGAATGGTACCAAAAAACATGCTCACAAAGGAAATGAGCAGCGTCAGCCAGATGCCTTTCATAACAAATGGAAATGACGCCTTTGCCAGTGCAGGATTAAATATATATTCTAAATGAATATCTCCCACGATTGCGGCTCCTTATTTGGAAATGTCGACATCTTCGACATCAGCATCAATTTTCTTAGAGACGTCTGCATGATTAAAGAATTTCTCAGAAATCTTTTTCATTGTTCCGTCTTTTTTCATGTCGCCTAATACACGATTCAATTCTTTTTGAAGCTCTTTGTTGTCCTTCTTCATAACAAAACCTTGTTCATTCGGCATGTACTTCAAGTCAGGGTGAATCGTAATATTTAATTTAGGAAATGCAGCAAGAGCCAGTGTCTGCAAGTAATAATCATTTAGAATGACATCAGTACGGCCGTTTGCAACATCCTTTAAGTATTGCTCGTTTGTCGCATTATCATAAATGACTTCCTTTGCACCGTACTTACGAGCAACATCCATATAAATCGTTGTGGCAGCCCCTGCTGCTTTCTTTCCTTTTAAATCTTTTAAAGTTTTAATGCCAGATAAATCATCTTTCCGTACGATAGCCGTTCCGTAGGAATATTTATAAGGGGTAGAAAAGGCAAACTTGTCTTTTCTGTCATCTGTGATGTCGATATCATTTGCAGCAGCATCCACTTGACCAGAATTAATGGCGCTCAGCATCCCATCATAGCCCATTTCTTTAAATTCCACTTTCACATCAAGACGTTTAAACGCTTCTTTGACGACTTCTACTTCATAGCCAGTTAATTGATCCTTGCCATTAGAAGTATCATGATAAGAAGTTGGATAAAGGGTGCCTGAAGTTGCAACCACGATTTTCCCTTTCTTTTTAATCTCATCCCACTTTGTGTCCCCGGATTGAGATGAGCCTGATTGACTGCAAGCAGACATGATAAGGATGAAAGCAGAAACAACAAGCATGATCCATATAGGTTTTTTATGATAAAAACGACTCATTTAAGAATCCTCCTCTATTTTTTATACAAAACAAAACATAGCACGCTTTTTCTGTAAGGACAACGTTTTCAGAAGAAAAGTGAAAAAGTAAGAATATTATAAGCAATTTGCGTGTTGATATAATGTATAAAAAAGGAAAGTGAGCGCAAAATAAAGGCGAATAAAGGAGGGAAAAACAATGATGAAAAAAATAAGTAGTTTGATCATCTTGTCGATGATGCTGTTATTTGGTTTTCATATAGAAACGGCTCATGGAGAAACACCTCAAATGGAAAAGCGCCCGGTGACACATCAAGTGAAATTAACAGCAGAACAACAAAAACAAATTGAAATCCTTGAGCAGCAAATTCTTTCTAAGCGAAAAGAAGTCATTGAGAAATATGTACAGTACGGCGTGTTAACAAAGGAACAAGGCACACACATCACGAAACGAATGGATGAGCATTACACTCATTTGAAAAAGAACGGATTTGTTCCATTGCTGAAAAAACCAAAGCACCATCGCCCATGATAATGATGAAACCGGCAGCGAAGTGCCGGTTTTTTATTGTTGATCAGAAGGTGAGACTTTCCCCATCTTGAGGGACAGAAATGGCTTGATCTGCATGATGCTCTTGAATGTAAGCCTCTAAAGCAGCTCTTGTCAACAAGCAATGATTCACAGCTTCAAGATGACAGACGACAATTTGAGCTTTTGGCTGAGAACGGTGAACGTCTAGAATCTCTTCCTTGGTCATTGTAATCGGATCGCCTTCTAAAAATTGAGCAGCCCCGCTATTGACCACAATGACGTCTGGCTTGCATGTATTCACAACCTCTTTCGGTTCATCACACCAAACGGTATCACCTGCAATATAAAGGGTAGGTTCATCAGGGTGAGAGAAAACAAAACCGCTCACCTGACCCATCCGCTTCGCCGTTTCTCCCGTCCCATGCTGTCCGCCTGTACGTTTAATATGAACGCCGCAAATGTCCATTTCATCTTCAATGCATGTGACATGCTGAAATCCAGCTTCTTCAACTTCTTTTCGATCCTTCTCCGATTGAGTATAAATTGGCCCATCTTGAGCTAATTTTCTTTTGGCCTCGTCGTCAAAGTGGTCCACATGTAAATGAGTGAGTAAGACAGCATCTGGGTGTAACAGACTGTCTAAATCTATATTTACAGGAAGCTCCACAATAGGATTGTTCAAATGTTGATTGGCTGTATGAGGGAACGGTGGATATGTTCCTTTTGCTGCTAAAAAGGGATCGATTAAAAAAGTTGAATGACCATAGTGAAGGTATAAAGTAGCATTGCGAATGAGTGTAATTTTCATAGAAAGGCCTCCTTTTTTTCTCATTAAGTTTACAGTATATTAAAAGAGTTCTATGTGACAGAGGATCATGAAAGTCTTTCATCGGAAGGGCTTGATTTTTGAAAGAGGTGAGCCAATGCTAGACCAAACAGATATGAATATTTTAAAAGAACTATCAAAGAACAGCCGATTAACGATGAAAGCTCTAGGTGAAAAAGTTCATTTAACCGGCCAAGCTGTTGCAAATCGGGTGTTAAAGCTAGAAGAAGAAGGCGTGATTGAAGCATATACCATTTCAATTGATTGGCAGACACAAAAGACGATTCAAACCTTTTTGCAGCTCTATACCCGTAGTCATCATCATGAACCACTTCTGTCGTTTCTTTATAAAAGGGAAGAAATCAAGAATTTGTTCAAAATAAGTGGTGAGAGCTGTTATATGGCTGAAGGACATTTCTCCAGTCATGATGAACTTGATCAATTTTTAACGGAGCTGACAAATTACGCAAATTACAAACTGTCTATTGCGGTTAAACGTCTCATTCATCAGTAATAGAAGAGACGCAGGAGGAAAAGGAACGATGCAAAAATTAATTGAAAATCAAGCTGAACCGATGACGAAGGAAAGAATCAAAGCAGACTTGGTTCAACTTGGTGTGAAAAAGGGCATGATTTTATGTGTTCACTCATCTTTATCATCAATCGGCTGGGTAAACGGGGGCGCTGTAGCCGTCATACAAGCATTGATGGAAACCTTAACAGAAGAGGGGACACTGATTATGCCGGCACAAACGTTAGAGCTTTCTGATCCCGCCGATTGGATCGATCCGCCTGTTCCTTACTCATGGTGGAAATCGATCAAAGAAACAATGCCTGCATTTGATCCAGCTTACACGACGCCATCAGCAATGGGAAAGGTGGCAGAAACATTTTGGAAATACCCAGGTGTGGCGAGAAGCAATCATCCCAATTTTTCATTCACAGCCTGGGGGAAAAGAAAACATGAAATTCTGAAACACCATGCGCTTTCCTTTGGATTAGGAGAGCAGTCGCCTCTTGGCCGCATGTATGAACTTCATGCTCAAGTGCTGCTGCTTGGTGCATCATTTGAGAGCATGACAGCTTTTCATCTAGCTGAATACCGAATCCCTCAGCAGGACCTCATGACAAGAGGAGCCCCTATTTTAGAGAATGGGTGGAGGGTATGGAAAGAGTACCAAGATATCATCACAAGAGAAGAACTATTTGAACAGATTGGCCGTGATTTTCTGCAATCAGGAGGCATCCATCAGCACAATCAAGTTGGACTTGCCAGTTCATATTTACTGCCCATGAGAGAATCGGTAGACTATGCGGAAAAGTGGCTTGATCTATACGATCAGTCGTAATCTACACTGTTTGGAAATTTACATAATAAACGTCTTGATCAGGCTGCTGTGAGGTGTAGCAGGTAAGCTGATAGTTTCCTTTTGGAATGGAGAAAGACAGCACATGGGCCATGACGCTTGTGATATAAACTTGATCATTTGTAAGCGTAAAGGGAACTGTTATAGCTCTCTCAACCGAGACTTGGGGCTCATCGCTATTTAATGTCACAATAATAGACGCCTTTCCATTATTGATTCCTTCAAAGGAAACTCCTTGATCTCCTGTTGCAAATCCTTGAAGAATGTCCTCATCTGTCCAATCAATAACAGGTGGTGTTTCGCTTCCGGTGTATACCGTGATTTGGTGGTAGGAGATAGATAGGGAATAGGCTTGATTTAAGTGATTCATATAAAAAACTCCTTTATTTAAGAATTTTTGTTGGAACGTGAATGGTTGAAAGAGTGATTCTTGAGGAGAAAGTTAGGCAGCAAGACGATTGTCGCCGTCTTGCGCTATTTGGTGTGGGATCTAGATGTGAAATTGCGAGACCATTGCTTTTAAATCTCCTGCTAAATGGGCAAGCGCTTCTGATGAAGCTGTTACTTCTTCCATTGCAGCAAATTGCTCTTCTGTTAAACCGGCTACTTGCTGTGAATGTTCACTCGTTCGTTTCACGCCTTCTGTAATAGACGCAAAAGACTGTTTCGCATCGTTTGTATAAGCTGCGATTTTTTGTGATGCACTTGATAAATGTTTAATGCCATTCGCCATTTCTCTCATCGACTGCTGGATATCATGAAATGATTCCTCTGTATGAGAGATAAGTACAGCCCCTTGAGCCGCTTCCTCTCTTACTCGTTTGATGGCATTCGTCGAATGAGTCATCTCTTTTTGTATTTCAGAAATGAGATGGGAAATCATGTTTGATGATGCTTGAGATTCTTCTGCGAGCTTTCTCACTTCGTCTGCGACAACAGCAAATCCTTTTCCGTGCTCACCTGCCCGTGCTGCTTCAATTGCTGCATTAAGAGCTAGCAGGTTTGTCTGGCTGGCGATATCTGTAATGACTTTGGAAATATGATCGATTTCAGCTGAACGTGTTTCCAATGCTTGAATCGCTGTACCATTTTCTTCAATTGATTTGGCAATAGACGTCATTTGTGAATGAACTTCACCGATATTGTGTACACCTTTTTGGGCCACTTCTTGTGCGGAGTGACTTCTTGAAGCCATTTGTCCTGCATTTTCAGTGATGTTTGCCAGCTCGTTTGATACTTGAATCATTTTGTGCTCACTAGCTGTCATTTGAGCGGACTGTTCTTCTGAAGATTGTGCCACTTCTTGAATCGTGTAGGTGATTTTTTCTGATGCTGCACTCGTTTCTTCTGCGCTAGCTGACAGCTGCTCAGAGGATGTGGCCACTAATTCAGACGTGTTCATGACATTTAGAATGGTTTGATTTAGTTTTTCACGCATCTTATTGAAATGGCCAGCCAGATCAGACAATTCATCACCAGCAGTATCCGTCACATTGATGGTTAAATCACCTTCGCCTGCACTCTTAATGGCAGAAGCCATATGCTTGAGACGTGCCTGAATCCGCTTAGTGAAAATAGAAATAATGATGACCGAAACGATCAGACTTAACAAAAGGACGATGACAAATTGTATATAGAATGACTGAAGCATTTGTGAAATCATGCTTTGATTGGCGCCAGTATAAAAAATACCAATTGTTTCGCCTGCTTCATTTTTGATCGGCATATAAGCCGTTTGATAGTCTTTCCCGGCAACATTTGCTGTGCCGTAATAGTTTTCTCCTTTATCTAAAACAGTGGTCTTCACTTCAGGAGAGACTTCTGTACCTACTGCTCGTTTCCCGTTTAACATGACATTCGTAGCAACGCGGGTATTTCCTTGAAAAATCGTGATGGTATCACCGGTATATTCGGCTAATTGGTCAACTAATGTGTCATGATCATTGATTTGCGTATTTCCTTTGAATAGCTTATCCTCTTTAATCTGCCACGAGCCTTCTACTTTTTCATTCAGGTAGGCGTAGCCTAGTTTTAAATCACCTTTTGCTTTTTCAGTTGCCATTTGCTTGATGTTTTCTGTCATCTCGCGATTCACCACATAACCAACAACTGCGGAAAAGATGATGAGGACACTTAAAAAGATCAGCAAAATTTTGGCACCGAGCCTCAGTTTTCCCTTTTTCTTCATGCTTTTTAACTCCTTTAGGTATAAGGTAGGGTATCCCTCCTTAAGGATTATCGGCATGAAAAAAGTGTTTAAAATACCTGCATGCAGTCATGTGAAAATTTTTTTAATATAGAAAAGGGAAAGGCTGCTAATCGATGATAAATTGGATTCTTGTGCCGTCTGGATCATCCGATAATTGATGACTTACCCACGAGCCTGCGCCTCTATTATCAGAAGGGCGTACATATTTGACAGAAGCTCCTGTGCCTCCTTCTTTGCACATCGCCATTGGCCATTCGTCACGATCATACCCGCGCTTTGTTGGAACGCCATGTAATGATCGATCCCTCTGCTCATCACTATGTTTACGGTCAATTGTACAAATGGACGAATGACCTTCATCAATGGCTTCTTCTATGTGCTTGGCTGTTTCGGGATAGCGGTCTGATGGAAAATGAATCGTTTTGTCATAAGATGAATTCGCTGTCTCTTGTTTCCCTTGCTCCAGCTGGATATAGCCTGTTGCTACACCAATAACAATCAATAAAAGCAAGAGAATCATTTTAAGAAGTTTCATAGGTGCTGGCTCTCTTTCTTGTTTGCGTATTTTGTAAACAGAAGTATAGCAGAATTACTTACCAATTTCCCCTGGTTTTGAAAAAACGCCTTTTAAAATTCAAAAAACAGATTTTACAAGATTTCATGCTTTTCATTTTTGTAGAAATTCATAAAAATTTTAATTTTGTAGATCATAAAACGAATATGCTCATTCAAAATGGCTTTATCACTGCTTTTTGAGCTAATTTCAAGAATTTAACACACAGAAATTTCAAAAAAATAAAATTGACTAGACCGATCTGCTTTAATAATATGGAGTCAAATATCAAAAAATGTCGTAATTTATCAAAATATGATTCTAATTACATTGTAGGAGGGAAGTACAAATGACGGATGTCTCATACCGGCTCGGAATAGACATAGGCGGAACATTTACTGATTTATCGTTGATAAATGAAGCAACAGGTGAGCTGACTGAACTCAAGACACCCACAGTGACTGATGACCCAGCCCAAGGAATTATCAATGGGTTAAATCTTCTAAAAAAAAGAGGTGTTGATCTATCCAACATTCAATACCTCGTTCACGGAATGACAATTGGTCTTAATACATTATTGCAGCGAAAAGGAGCAGATTTAGCCCTTTTTGTGACAGAAGGATTTCAAGATATATTGTCACTTCAACGTTTACGACTACCCATTCCTTATGACTTCAATTCTCGTTTGCCAGAACCATTGATACCACGGAAGCATGTATATCCAATCTCTGAAAGGTTGATACACGATGGTACGATCAAAAAACCTCTCCATCTGCAGCAGTTAGATGATGCAGTCCAGCATGCTATATCTAAAAAGCTAGCAGGTATCGTCATTTCTTTTTTACATAGTTATCAAAATCCAGTTCATGAATTACAGGCAAAAGCCTATATCAATCATCATTATCCACAGTTAGAAGTCCTTACCTCATCTGAATTATGGCCTCAAATGAGGGAATACGAGCGTACAGTGATGTCTGTTGTTAATTTGTACATTCAACCAAAGGTGAAACAGTATTTGCAAACACTGAAAAGTCGTTTGAAGGAAGAAGGTGTACCAATTTCTCCATACATTACACAATCAAATGGTGGTTTAATGGATGCAGAAAGTGCGGCAACCTCGCCTGTGAAGACTCTCTTTTCTGGTCCGGCAGCCGGTGTCATCGGTGCGGCGAGAATTGCAGCATCATCTATTGAACCCAACCTGATCACTTTTGATGTTGGGGGGACGAGTGCAGATATCTCGATTATTCAAAATGGACAGCCTACAATGGCGCAATCGAATCAGCTTTCAGGCTTCCCAATTATTCTTCCATCTGTTGCGATGTATTCAATAGGAGCAGGAGGAGGTTCGGTAGCATGGATTGATCAGGGCGGACTTCTAAAAGCGGGGCCAGAATCAGTTGGCTCAAACCCGGGACCAGCTTCGTATGGAAAGGGAGAAAAAGCAGCTTTAACTGATGCGTTTCTCATATGCGGTTACCTCAATCAAGAACGTTTTGCCGGAGGACATTTACAATTACAGTTGTCTGCGGCGAAAAAGGCTTTTCAGCCAATTGCTGATCAGCTCAACAAAACGGTTGAAGAAGCGGCTGACCAGCTCATTCAAGTAGCCGTAGCCAATATGTACACAGAATTAAGCAATGTGATGGAGCAGCAAGGGTTTGACCCTAGAGATTTTAGTTTGCTGGCGTTTGGCGGAGCAGGGCCGGTTGTGGCGAATTTCCTTGCGAGAGAAATTCATGCGAAAAATGTGGTTGTTCCTCCAAGTCCGGGTACATTATGTGCGTTAGGTGCTCTGACTGCTGACTTTATTCATGATGCGGTGCTGTCGAAGAAAATATGCTTACAAGACTATTCGATCAACCAACTAAAACAAGATTATGAGAAGCTGTCGCGAAAAGCGACTGATTGGGTCAGCCAGCAAAACATTCAGCATATCAATCAGACATCCATTCTATTATTAGCAGACGCACGTTATCAGGGACAGGCATTTGAGATTGAACTGCCATTATCGATTGATTGGCTAAAGCAGGAACAAAATATACACCAACTCATTGAAGCCTTTCACAAATTGCATCAGCGTCAATATGGTCATAGGGATGATCAGGCAAAAATCGAATTTACTCATTTACGCGTTCGAGTCATAGGCGAGACGCCTCCGCTGCCTTTTTCACCTGTTGATGAAAGCAGCGGACAGTCTTTGAAACCATATGAATATAGACGAATTTTTATTGAAGAAAAAGAATACGAAGCATCGGTTTATAACCGGGATACTCTGTCAGTAGGTTCTATTGTAAATGGGCCTGCCGTTATTGAGCAGGATGATACAACAACATTAATTTTGCCAAACTGGGCAGGCAGCATTGATCCATCAGGTAACTTAGTGATTTCAAAGGAGGCGGCTTTACATGAGAACTGATCCAGCAAAGCTTGAGATGATGCGCAGTTATTTTAATGCGATTGCATCAGGTATGGGGCATGTCATTGAACGGACGTCATTTACGACCTTCGTTAAAGAATCTGCTGACTTTGCGACAGCATTAGCCACGCCATCTGGAGATTTCTTTGTTTATCCGAAGACAGTAGGTGTGACGATCTTTTTAGGGCTGAGTCTAAAAAAAGCGATTGAAGAAAGCGGGCCGATGCAGCCAGGAGACATTATCATCACTAATGATCCTTATACGACAGACGGTTTGGCGACTCACCTTCCAGATGTCCATATCATTAAGCCGATTTTTGTAGATGGTGAAATCGTAAGCTATGCTTGGTCTTTTGTTCATGTCAGTGATGTGGCTGGGCTTGTGCCTTCGAGTATTTCACCGACAGCAACGGATGTTCATCAAGAAGGATTAAGAATTCCGCCAGTGAAAATTTATGAAGGCGGGGAAGAGAATCAGGTCGTACGTACCTTTTTAAGAGCGAACAGCCGCGCTAGTCATCTAAATGATGGTGATATTAATGCGATGATTGCAGCAGTTAATACAGCAGATATTCGGTTAAAAGAAATGATTGAGAAATTTGGAAAATACGAAGTGAAACAAGGAATGATAGACTTGCTGAAGCAAGCTGAGGATCGTGCTGGAAAGGTCATTGAAGCTATACCGGATGGAACGAGTGAATTTGCTGATTATTTAGATGATGATATGATCTCAGACGTCCCTATTCGGTTGAAAATCAAGCTAACGATTAAAGGGAAACGGCTGACGCTCGATTTTTCTGAGTGTGATCCGCAAGTGAAAACAGCCTTTAACCTCGTTACCAATGGTCAGAAGCATTCCTTTCTTTATCAAGGATTGATTAATTACATCATTAGTAAGGATCCTTTTATACCGATTAATGGTGGAATAACGTATCCAATTGACGTGATCTCTCCTAAAGGAACGCTGGTGCATCCAGAATACCCGGCTTCTGTCGGGATTCGTCATTCGATTACGATGAGGCTGTACAATGTCGTGCTAGGCGCCATTGGTAAGCTGTTACCTGAAGCGGTGCCGGCAGCAGGTGCAGGTCAATCTGCCATTGTGGTTCTCTCAGTACCTGATGATCAAACGGGTGGCAGGAAAATGTCCGTTGTCGAACCATTAGGCGGAGGCGGCGGTGCTCAAAATGGTACTGATGGAGTGGACGGTATTGATCATTCGTCAGGCTTTTTGAAGAATACCCCAATTGAGAGTTTGGAACAGCATATTGATATTCATGTTCACCGATATGAACTTCTGCCGAATACAGGTGGAGCTGGTGAAAATCGAGGCGGACATGCGATTGGTTTGGAATTTGAAATGATGAAGCCTGAATCAATGGTGACAGCACGAGGAATGGAACGGATGAAGTTTCAGCCTTGGGGATTAATGGGCGGCCGAGCAGGATCGGTTGGTGAGGTCAAGCTGACCACGGCTAATGGTGAGAAACAAGACCAGCCCAAAATAGATGTTCTGCGACTTGAAAAAGGCGATATCGTTCAATTGATTTCACCAAGTGGAGGCGGCTGGGGGAATCCATTTGCCCGAAAGAAAGAAAAAGTCCTTCAGGAAGTGGAAGCAGGTCTATTAAGTGAAGAGAGAGCGCTGCAGCAATATGGTGTGAAAGTATATTTAGACCAAAATAAATGGAAGATTGATGAGGAGCAGACGAGCAGGGTGCGAGAAAAGGTTGATGTTTCTGCATCTACTGACGTGTGGGATTTCGGAGAACAAAGAGCAGCTTATGAGAAAGTATGGACGGACGAAGCCAGCAGTGAGCTGGCCGTTCAGCTTCGTTCCTATCCGGCTAATGAACGTACGCACTATAAACATGCAGTTCATCAACATTTCAGTCATAGAAATGAGCCGTTAACAAAGGAAGATATTACTCAAGCACTTTGTCAATTGAATGGACAAAAAGGGGGAAATGAATCATGAAAAGAAGATTAATTGCTATTTTTGCAGGCATCCTGTCAATCGTTGTACTGCTGGCCGCTTGTGGTGGAAATGGAAAGGATCAAGGCAAACAGCAGCAGACTGTGATTGTTGGCGTATATGGAGGCGATTGGGAAAAGAATATCAAACCAATCCTCGAAAAGTTTGAAAAAGATACAGGAATTAAAGTGCAAACCGTCTCTGGGGCGGATTCTGAATGGTTTACAAAATTAAAAGCGTCAAATGGGAAAAATCCACCATATGACTTACTAATCTTACAGCCTGATACGATTCAAAGAGGTATTGCAGCAAACGTTCTTGCGCCTATCGATGAAGATCAAGCGCCGAACGTCAAAAAACTTTACCGTTCTGTCCAAAAGAAGCTTACTGTTAATGGAAAACAATATGCAGCAGGTTTTAGTATGGGGCAGCTTGGAATTGCTTATAGAAAAGACCTCGTCAAGCAGGAACCAAACAGCTGGACTGACCTATGGAGCAGTCAGCTGAAAGGGAAGGTAGCCATTTCATCTCCGACTTATTCAGCCGGTTTGCAATTTTTCTCTGCACTTGTTCATGCGCAAGGGGGGACAGATTCAAATCCTAAGGATATTGATAAAGCATTTAAAAGTCTCGCGCAGTTAAAAGGTCATGTAGCTGCTTTTCCAGATAACCCAGGATCGATTCAAACTTTGTTAGAACGTGGGGATGTCGCGGCTGTTCCATATTGGGACGGGCGAGTATTTGCACTTGAAGAAGAAGGAATGGATATTGGTTTCTCATATCCGAAAGAAGGCGCTGTTGCAGCTGTTGCGAGCTGGGCTTTAACGAAGGGAAATCAGCACGAAGAAGCGGCGTACAAACTATTAAACTACTTGAGCGGAAAAGAAGCTCAGGAGGCATTCTCGGAAAAATCTTATTATGGCATGTCGAATTCTGATGTGAAATACAATGACAAGATTAAGGGGAAAGTGAAAGTTGGAGAAAATTATTACAGCAAGCTGACTTGGGTAGATTATGAAACAGCGACCTCTGAGCTTGGCAATTGGACAAATCGATGGAACGAAGTATTAGGCGGAGGAAAATAGGTGATCGCATGAGTGGAATTCATTTAGAACACATCAGTCAGCACTTCGGTGAGCAAATTGCTCTCAACGATGTCAGTCTTACGGTGAATGAGGGAGAGTTTTTCTCCCTTCTTGGTCCTAGCGGCTGCGGAAAATCAACGTTATTAAACATCATTGGCGGTTTTTTAGAACCAACAAAAGGTGTCGTCTATATTGGTGATCAGGATGTGACAGCTTTGCCGCCTTACCAAAGAAAAACAGGTATGGTCTTTCAAAGCTATGCACTTTTTCCGCATCTGACTGTATTTGATAATGTGGCGTACGGGCTAAAGGTTCAAAAGAAAAAGAAGGCGGAAATCAAAGAGAAGGTGATGGAAAGCTTGTCTCTTGTTCAATTAGAGGCATTTGCGAAACGGATGCCCCACCAATTAAGCGGTGGTCAACAGCAGCGGGTAGCGATTGCAAGAGCGCTGGCGATTCAGCCATCTGTTCTCCTTCTTGATGAACCGCTCAGCAACCTAGATGCCAAACTAAGAAAAAACATGCAGACAGAGCTGCGAAATATTCAAAGGAATGTCGGGATTACAACCATTCTTGTGACACATGATCAAGAGGAGGCCTTAAGCCTTTCTGATCGGGTTGGAATTTTAGGAGAGGGAAGAATTCAGCAGATTGGGACGCCTTTAGAGGTGTACCGCCAGCCAAACAATCGATTTGTAGCTGAATTCATCGGACAGGTGAACATCTTTGAGGCCGTGTACAATGCAGCTGATGCGGCATTTACAGTTCCGCATGTAACCCATTCAAACGGTCAGCACCTTCAGCTGCAGGCTGCGGCACATCAAGAGAAGAGGGAAAAGCAACTGCTTATGCTGCGTCCTGAAAGAATCAGCATCTCTTCTGAGCGGGAGGAAGTAAAGCCGAACCATGTATCAGGCGTGCTGTCAGATGTGAGTTATATTGGGCATTCATTACGTTTGGTTGTGGGGCTTGATCATGGTGAAATTATTGTCCATGCTTCTGATGCGGCATTTCCCGAGCTGCCTGAAGTTGGAGAAACCGTCCATATCCATTGGCAGCCTGAAGATATCGTTTTCTTAGATTCGAAGGTGCATACGTGATGCGAATCAAGAAAAAGAATCAACGATTTCATTGGTTTATGCTGCTGCCAGCCTGTTTGTTTCTTGTAGTATTTTTACTAGCTCCTCTGGTGATGATGCTCGTTCTCAGTTTTCGCGATGTCGATTCGATGATGAATACATTACAAACGTATAGCTTTTCTCAATATATTCATGTGTTCACGACAGATGCATATGTAAAGGCGATTGGAAGTACTGTGTGGGTGGCTTTGCAGACAACGGTGATTTGTTTATTGATGGCATACCCCGCAGCATACGTGCTCGTCAAAGCACCTAATCCGCGTCTGCGGGCATTTTTCTATATCCTACTTGTGTCGCCGCTTTTGACAAGTGTTGTGATTCGGACATTTGCATGGATTGTTCTTCTTTCGCAAAATGGTCTGATCAATGGCATGTTACTAGATTTACATGTAATTGAGAAGCCGCTCTCGATGCTGTGGAATATGAATGCGGTCATTATTGCCTATGTCCAAGTCATGCTGCCATTTGCAGTACTGCCGATCGCAACAAGCTTAACCGATATGGATCGTCACTTAAGACCGGCTTCTATGAGTCTTGGAGCTGGCCGGATTCGAACCTTTTTTCATGTCACCTTACCACTGACCATTCCAGGCATGGTGACTGGCGCAATCATCGTCTTCTCACTGGCAGCAGGAAGTTATATCACCCCGCTGTTAGTCGGCGGACGGATGCAGCCGCTGCTGCCGCTGTCAATTTATCAGCAGGTCATGCAGGTGTATAATCTGCCTCTTGCTGCAGCTATGTCCTTTACATTATTGGTTTGTGTGCTTGTGGTAGTCAGTCTATTAAGCTATTTATTGAAGCGTTGGGAGGCGAGGATGCATGCGTAAAAAGTCAATAGGTGACCGCTTGCTTTCCATCCTGATTTGGACTGCTGGGTCATTGGTTTATCTTTTTTTAACCATACCTGTTCTTGTGATCGTCCTATCTGCTTTTAGTCCAAATGCCTTTCCTGAATTTCCACCGACTTCGTTCTCTGTTCGCTGGTTTCATGAGGTCGTGTCAAATCCAGAATGGATGGAATCTCTTCGGATCAGTGTGATTCTGCTGTTCATCGTGACGCCTCTCACGGTTCTTTTAGGGACAATGGCTTCGTATGCTTTAGCAAGGCTTTCCTTTAAGGGAAAGGAGGCTGTCCAAGCTTTCATTCTGTCACCTCTCATGATTCCTCAGGTGGTGTTAGGGATTGCGATGCTTTACTTGTTTACGGCTATGGGCTTTACAGGGTCTTTGTGGGCGCTCGTCATTGGTCACGTCATCATTGGTTTTCCCTATGTGGTTCGAACGGTAGGCGTGAGTGTTTCGAATTTAGATCCGCGGCTTGAGCTGGCTTCAATGAATCTTGGCGCAGGACCCATTCGCACGTTTTTTCGAGTCACATTGCCTTTGATTAAGCCGGGAATCATTGCAGGAGGGGTGTTTTCAGCTGTGACGTCATTTGGGGAAATATCGATCAGTTTGTTCGTTTCCTCTCCTCAAACCATTACAATCCCCGTCAGGACCTTTAATTACATTGAGCAGACCTTTGATCCGAGTGTCAATGCGATATCTGTCATATTTATTATCATTTCTATCATTGCGCTGCTCATTATTGAGAAAACGATTGGTCTGTCTAAGGTGATGTAAATATAATGAAGAAACAAGGAGTTGTCATTCAAATGACAGCTCTTTTTTTGTTGTTTTTACAGTAAAAAAAATTCATTTTTTTAGGGAATATAGTTCTTAAGATTTAAGAATTTGCGGGGAACGCAAGGAGACCTCTATCCTACATTTTCGGTCATATTTTCAAAATTTAAGGGAAAATATGAAATTTTTGCGGTATTTAGTCGATTATTTTCGGTTGAACGCAACTATTATTAGTTATTTTCGGTAAATATCGTCAATTCTCACAGGATCCCTTCGGTATGACGCATGAATCTTTACACCCATTTTTCGGTGAAAAAAACAATATTTTCATATAAAGTGGACGTAAATAGAAAATATCTAAAAGAAAAGAAGAAAAAGGCAAATCTATGGAAACATAGAGACGCAAAGCCATGTCCTAAGGTAAATGATTCTTTTTTTGCTAAGGTCGGCAGGCTACCGAATGGAAATGGGAGTCCCTCCGTTTTATTCGGGGTGGGCTCCTTTTCTGTTAAACCGTCTATTTTAATGAAATAGACTTGGTTCTTTTGATATAGAGGGTGCAGGGTGAAATTGGTGGAGAAAACATAGAAGAGGCGGAGGATGAGAATGAATACAGTTTATTACCCCTTAACACATGCGCAAAAGCGAGTATTCTACACGGAAAGATTTTATCCAGGTACAAGTATTTCTAATTTGGGTGGATTCGCCAGGTTGAGATCAGCATCTGGTCTCGATCCTTCTTTGGTCGTCGATGTGCTTCAAGCGTACATTCGACAAACTGACTCTCTTCGTCTGAGGCTCGTGTATCGAGATGAAGAGGAGGAGCCTGTTCAATATATCAAACCTTATGAAAAACAGCTGATTCGCATGGAAAAGGGCTGGAGTGAAGAGGAGGTAAGGGCTTGGGCAAACGAGCAGATTCGTGAGCCAATGCCATTGATTGACAGCCCCTTGATTGAATTTACGGTGTTTCAAATCAGTGATCAAGAGTGCTGGCTGTTCTGTAAAGCACATCATATTGTCGCGGATGGTATTTCCATCATTTTAATGGGAAATCGCATTATTGACTTATATCATGACATGCTGCAAGGAGTAGACATCTCGCCAGTTGAGGAGATTTCCTTCGTTGATCACATCATGAGTGAGCAGACCTATGAATCTTCTAAACGTTTTCAAAAAGACCAAGCTTTTTGGAATGAGCAATTTGCTCATATTCCAGACTTCGCATCGTTAAAACCGCATAAGGGATACGAGATGAGTTTACATGCGGAGCGATTTTCAGGGGATGTTCCAGATTCTTTAAAAGAGAAGCTTCGTGTCTTTTGTGAAGAGCAGAAAGTCAGCATGCTTTCAATGTTTATGTCCACTGTCTATATTTACTTACATCGTTTTAGCGGTATGGAAGATGTCGTTCTTGGAACCTTTATGGGCAACCGGACGAATGCCAAAGAAAAAAAGATGATTGGGATGTTTGTATCCACGATTCCAATGCGTGCATCTGTTCAAGGGTCGCAATCGTTTCTTGATTTCGTAAAGCAGGTTATGGCGGATCAAATGAAGATATTACGTCACCAAAAGTACCCTTACAATCTGCTCATGAATGATTTGCGGGAAAGAGAAGGGTTTACAGGACGCCTTTTTGATATTTCTTTAGAGTATCAGGTGATGCAGTGGCAGAAAAAAGAGAATCTGTCGTTCATTACTGAACCGATTTTTAGCGGGAGCGGAATGAATGATATTTCAATACATGTGAAAGACCGCTGGGATACTGATACATTGACCATTGATTTGGATTACCGTACAGATGTATTCACAGAAGAAGAAATGAGTAAGATGTTTGATCGATTCTTGATATTACTAGAAGCGGCCGTCTCTCAGCCTGATCAGCTGATCGGGACACTGCCTTTACTTTCAGCAGGTGAACAAAAGGAGCTGCTGCAATTATCTGAAGGAGAATCGTTTGAAAGGCCAGCAGCAAAACCGGTTCATCACATGTTTGATGAGACAGCCCACAAATATGCAGACCGGACAGCCGTTGTAGCAGAAAATGGAACAATTACTTATGGAGAGCTGCAACAACAGGCAGAAAAGCTGGCACGTTTTTTACAAATGAAAGGTATCTCACGTGATGTGCCTGTTGCTGTTTTGATGGAGCGGAAGACAGATGCCATGGCAGCAGTCTTCGGCATACTAAAGGCTGGCGGGGCATATGTACCAATTGATCCGGCATTACCTGAGGAGCGCATTCAATTTATTGTGGAGGATTCAGGTGCTTCTATTGTGTTAACAGATGAATCTTTCATTCAAGAGTACCCAGCCCTCTCGGAAAAATTAATCGTGCAGCAGCAAATATTATTAGATGGTGGACAGCTGCCTGAGCTCGTAGAACAGACGGCGCCGGATGATTTAGCCTACATGATTTATACATCGGGTACGACTGGAAAGCCGAAGGGCGTCATGATTGAGCATCTTCAGCTTCATCATTTGGTCCATGCTTTGCATCATGAGATGTATCAAGGGGCGAATGAGCTACAAATGGCGCTTCTAGCCCCATTCCATTTCGATGCATCAGTCAAACAAATCTTTGCTGCCCTTTTATTTGGACATACGCTTCATATCATCCCGCGAGAAACGACGAGAAATGGCATGCAGCTAGCGGCTTATTACAGAAAAAATCAAATTGAAGCGGCAGATGGAACACCGGCGCATGTGCAGCTTTTACTTGCTGCGGATTTGGACGGGCTGTCATTGATGCACATGCTGATTGGGGGAGAAGCGCTGCCTGCGAAAGCAGCACGTTCACTCATCGAAGCAGTTCGTATGAGTCAGCCTGATTTTACTCTGTGGAATGTGTATGGTCCAACTGAGACGTGTGTGGATGCGGCGGTGCATCGTCTAGCTCTCAGTGAGCTGAGCGAATCAACTGAACAGCGCTATGTGTCGATTGGAAAACCGCTTGGTCATCATCGTATTTATATTTTAAATGAACATGATCAATTACAGCTGCATGGGGCAGCTGGAGAACTGTGCATTGCCGGTATAGGTGTTGGGCGAGGCTATGTGAATCAGCCTGAATTGACGGAGAAGGTATTCACAGCAGATCCGTTTTCTCCGCATGAGCGGATGTATCGAACGGGGGATCTAGTCAGATGGCTTCCGGATGGCACGATTGATTATCTTGGCAGAATGGACGATCAAGTGAAAATAAGGGGTTACCGGATAGAAACAGGCGAGATTGAAGCTGTGATGGAGCAGGTAGATGGAGTTGATAAGGCTGTCGTGCTAGTGGTTGACGAAGCGGATGGAGAAAAGGCGTTAAGTGCTTACTATCAAGCTCGTCATGAAGGTGTGTCTGTTGACATGCTGCAAGCGGCTATCAAACATCAGCTTCCAGCTTACATGATGCCGCTTTATTTCAAAGA
Source organism: Bacillus sp. FSL K6-0994 (assembly GCF_038630815.1). Taxonomy (NCBI): domain Bacteria; kingdom Bacillati; phylum Bacillota; class Bacilli; order Caryophanales; family Bacillaceae; genus Bacillus; species Bacillus sp. FSL K6-0994. The sequence goes on from NZ_CP152043.1 coordinate 371,876, forward strand.
ACTCGATGCTTTTCCACTCACAGTCAGCGGCAAAGTCGACCGTCGTGCACTTGCTGCGTTAAAAGGTGATAGAGCGGTACATGCTGTTTATACGGCACCTAGAAACGATATAGAAACGAAGCTTGTTCATTTGTGGGAAGACATTCTAGATCAAGAGAAGATCGGTGTGTATGATTCTTTCTTCGATCGAGGCGGGCATTCGCTCAAAGCGATGACCGTACTTACCAAGGTTCAGCGAGACTTTGAAGTGGAGGTGCCGCTCTCCGTTTTATTTGAACAGCAGACAATTGCTGCTCTAGCTGCTTATATTGAGCAAGCAGAAAGGTCTTCTGAAACGGTGATACCAAAAGCGCCGGCTGCTGATCATTATCCATTGTCGCCTCCACAGCAGCGCGTCTATATGGTGAGTCAATTGGAGCAAAGCACTGCATATCATATGCCTGCTGTTGTGAGGTTAAAAGGAACTCTGCAGCTTGAGAAGCTGACTGAAGCCTTTGACAGGCTGATCTCACGTCACGATATGCTGCGTACTTCTTTTCATACGATAAAAGGTGTTCCTCGTCAGCGGATTGTTTCATCAGTGTCCTTTCAAATAGAACAGCTGACAGGCGGTACGGTGGAAGAAAACATGCAGCAATTTGTCAGACCTTTTGATCTTGAGTGTGCACCGCTTCTTCGAATTGGTTTGCAGTCATTGCATGATCAGGAGCATTTGCTCTTTTTCGATATGCATCATTTGATTTCAGATGGTCTTTCGATCGATTTGATGCTGCGTGAGCTGTCAGATGCTTACGAGGGATCGGTTAAAGCACCATTGAAGCTTCAATATCAAGATTATGCTGTTTGGCAACAGCACCAAGGCTTTCAAAAAGAAGAGGCATTTTGGCTGCAAGAATTTTCGGGTGATATTCCGGCTTTACAGCTGCTGACTGATTATCAGCGTCCAGCTGTCCAGTCTTTCGCAGGTGATCGTGTCATCAAAGAAATAGATGAAGCGTTAAAGAATCAATTACAGGAGCTTGCAGCAAACCATCACACGACACTGTATACGGTCTTGCTTTCTGCTTACTATACACTGCTTGCGAAATATACGGGTCAAAAGGAATTCGTGGTCGGAACACCGGCGGCAGGGCGTGTGCATACAGATTTGAATGACATGATCGGTATGTTTGTCCAGACACTTGCTTTGCGGTCGGAGGTAGATCCGAATGGAACCATGTCTCAGCTGATTGAGCAAGTAAAGGAAAAGACGATGCAGGCATTTGAGCATCAGCAATATCCATTTGAACGGCTGCTTGAAAAGCTGAATGTGCCAAGAGATTTTAGCCGTCATCCATTGTTTGACACCGTCTTTACACTCGCGCCGGATCATGGAGCAGCTCAGCATATTGGAGACATGCTGGTCGAGGTTGAAGAAACCAATTTCCATATTGCGAAATTTGATTTAACACTGCAAGCGATGGGGTCAGATCAAGGTTTATCCTTTGTACTTGATTACAGTACGGCGCTATTTAAACGAAGTACGGCAGAGCAGATGATGAAACATTATGTTTATCTGCTGGAGCAGATGGTTCAAGCGCCGCAGGAAGCTATTCGATCCTATCGATTACTGTCTGAACAAGAAGCAGAAGCTCAGTTAAATAGGTGGAATCCGTTACCTTCGCCTTATCCAGCGGAAGAGACCATTGTGACGCAGTTTGAAAAACAGGTGCAGCAGCATGGTCATCAGCCTGCATTGCAATGTGAAGATGTGGTTCTTTCTTATCAAGAGCTGAATGACCGAGTGAATCAGCTGGCTCATTATTTGCGTGAAAATGGTTTTGAAAAAGGAATGAAAGCGGCCTTATTCTTTGAACGTTCCAATGAAATGGTGCTCTCTGTTTTGGCTGTGCTTAAGGCTGGCGGTGTCTATGTACCAATTGACCCCGATTTCCCTGATGAGCGCGTGAAGCACTTTTTAACAGACAGCGGTGCACAATTCTTACTGACACATCAAGTGCTGCGCCATCGCTCGGTGCTCACTGCATTTGAGGGAACCATCATAGAAACAGAAGATCAAGCGATTGCTCAGCAGTCAGACAGCCCTATAGATGTTCATATTTCACCTGAGGACTTAGCGAATTTGACCTATACATCTGGTACAACCGGTAAGCCTAAAGGAAATATGGTGACACACCGGAACATATTGAGAACGGTGAAGCAATCGAATTATCTCACCATTCATCCTGAAGACACAGTGATGAGCCTCTCAAACTATGTATTTGATGCCTTTATGTTTGATGTGTTTGGTGCTCTATTAAACGGAGCGAAACTCATTGTTCTGCCAAAGGATCATATTTTAAACATGAATGAGCTTTCTGGAGCGATTGAGAAGGAAAAAGTCAGTATTTTAATGATCACGACAGCTCTTTTTCACTTACTCATCGATATGAAAAAAGACAGCCTGAAAAACGTAAGAAAAGTGCTGTTTGGCGGAGAACGTGCTTCTGTGCCTCATGTAGTGACTGCACTTGAGACAGTTGGGAAAGACAAGCTTGTTCATATGTACGGACCTTCTGAGAGCACAATTTTCACCACATATTATCCTGTGAATCACATTGAGAAGCAGGCGTTATCCATCCCAATCGGAAAGCCAGTGAGTCAAACGGCTGTTTATATTGTAGATGAGTTTGGACATGTTCAGCCGCCGGGTGTGGCGGGAGAGCTATGTGTCGCTGGTGATGGACTGGTGAAAGGATATTATAAGCAGCCAGAACTAACAAGCGAAAAGTTTGTCAACAATCCTTTCCGCCCTGAAGAAACCATTTATAAAACGGGCGATCTTGCACGCTGGCTGTCAAATGGAGATATTGAATTCATTGGACGGATCGATCATCAAGTGAAGATTCGCGGACAGCGTATCGAGCTTGGGGAAATTGAACACCAGCTGCTGCGGCATCCTCAGGTGAAGGAAGCTGTCGTCATTGCTGCTCCGAATGACACGTTATGTGCGTATTTCACAGCAGAAGGATCTGTCTCATTAACTGATTTGCGCGAGCAAGCAGGACGTGAACTGCCTGTATATATGATGCCGGCATTTTTCATGCAATTAGACGAGCTTCCTTTGACGAATAATGGCAAGGTCGATAGGCGGGCGCTGCCGGCACCTGATCTCAGTGAGCAGGGGGCAAATGAATACACCTCTCCTCAAACAGAAACAGAGCGTCTGCTGGCGAACATTTGGGAGGAAGTTCTTGAAGTGCCGCGAATCGGCAGGCATGATCATTTCTTTGAATGCGGAGGCCATTCGCTGCGCGGCATGAAAATGCTGAACAGGCTGTATGAAGAGATGCAGGTGGAGCTCACTTTGAAGTCTTTATTTGAATCCCCAACATTAGAAGCGTTCGCCCTTGCGGTTGATCAAGCGGATCAAACGGAGATCAAGCGAGTAGAAGTTGCCAAAGAGGCGGCCTATTATCCAGTGACATCTGCTCAGAAAAGACTGTTTGTTTTGGAGAAAATGACTGATGCGGAGCAAAGCTATCATATGCCGGCTGCCTTAAAGCTAGAAGGCGCCTTTGATGAAAAACGATTTGAAAAGGCAATTGATCAGCTAGTCCAACGTCATGAAGCTTTCCGAACGAGCTTTGATTTTGTTGAGAATGAACCTGTTCAACGGATTGAAACAAATGTCTCTATAGACATTGAAAAAATTGAACAGAACGGCCGAGACATACAGGAATTAATGAATGACTTTATCAGGCCATTTGATGTAGAAAAAGCGCCTTTACTCAGAATAGGGCTAGTTTCCGTTTCCGTAAATGTCCATTATTTACTGATTGATATGCATCATATCATTTCAGATGGTGCGTCTGTTGGCATTTTAATTGAGGAGCTATCAGCCTTGTATCGGGGAGACAAACTAGAGGAATTACCTGTTCAATATAAGGATTATGCAGTTTGGTCAAAAAGTGAGGCATCTGCTGCGCAAAAAGCAGCTGAAGAGGCATTCTGGCTGGATCAATTAGAAGGGGAACTGCCTGTACTGGCACTGCCGGAAGACCTGCCAAGGCCAAAAGTGCAAACATTCGCAGGAGATCGTGTCTCATTTACAATCGAAGGTTCGCTTAAAGCGAAATTGGACGAACTCGTTAGAGCGCTCAACAGTACGACCTATACAGTCCTGCTTGCTGGCTACAGTATTCTTTTAAGCAAGCTTTCAAGACAAGAGGATATCATCATTGGTTCTCCGGTTGTTGGCAGAACCCATCCTGATATTCAATCTGTGATCGGCATGTTTGTGAACACGCTGGCACTTAGAACAAGACCAGCAGGACATCAGACAGCTGCTGAATTTGCGTCAAATGTGCATCAGCTTGTGTTAGAGGCAAACGAGCATCAGCTGTACCCATTTGAAGAATTGGTAGATCAGGTGCAAACGGTTCGAGATACAAGCCGCCATCCAATTTTTGACGTGGTATTCTCAATGGAAAATGCGGATATTCGCGATTTATCAATGGATGGGCTTCACATTGTTCCACAGCCATTCGAAGAGAAGAATGCCAAATTTGATTTGACCTTAACTGGAAACGAATCCGCAGATCAAATTGAGCTCGTGTTTGATTTTAATTGTTCTATCTTTCAAAAGACGTCAATTGAAAAGTGGAAAGAATATTTCCTTCATTTGCTGGAACAAATGGTGTCAGCACCAGATCAATCGTTAGATCAAATGCGATTATTGTCACCACAGCAGCAGCAAAAACAGCTGAACGAATGGTCAGGACCTATCCTAGACGTCCCATCAAATCAAACCGTTCATGCCCTGATTAAGGCTAAGGCGCTTGAAGCACCGCACCAAAAAGCAGCGGTCTTCTGCGGAACGAGCTGGACGTATGATGAGCTGAACCATCGGGCGAATGTAGTCGCTTCAAGACTCATCACAAACGGCACAAAACCAGGCGACCGCGTCGGCATTCTCACTCGTCCGTCCCTTGATATGACAGCCGCTGTCCTTGGTGTCCTCAAGGCAGGTGCGGCATTCGTCCCGATTGATGCAGACTATCCAGCGCAGCGTATTGCATACATGTTGGAAGACTGCGGGGCAGAGGTACTTCTAATGCAAAAAGGACTTACTGCACCATCTTCATTTACAGGTCATGTGCTGTTCATAGAAGATGCCGTAGAAGGAGAAGCTCACGAAATTCAGGTTCATATCAAACCAACGGATCTCGCTTATATGATTTACACGTCCGGGACGACAGGACAGCCGAAGGGTGTCATGGTCGAGCACCAGTCCCTTGTGAATCTTGCATTTTGGCACAATGATGCGTTCCAAGTGACGAAAGACGATCGAACTGCGAAATATGCTGGCTTTGGCTTTGACGCCTCCATTTGGGAGATGTTCCCGACGTGGATCGCCGGCGCAGAGCTGCACATTATCGACGAAGCGATTCGCCTCGATATGATCAAGCTCAATGCTTATTTCAATGAAAAAGGCATCACCATTTCCTTCCTGCCAACGCAGTTATGCGAGCAGTTTATGTCAATGGACAACCATTCTCTGCGTTATTTACTAACAGGCGGAGACAAGCTGAAACAGGTAAAGCCGGTTCCATACAAACTAGTGAATAACTACGGTCCAACTGAAAATACAGTCGTAGCGACAAGCGGAATGATCGATCCAGAAAAAGGCACGCTTCCGATAGGAACAGCCATTGCCAATACACGTTTTTACATCATGGGTTCTTTATACGACCTGTCGCCGCCAGGCGTACCCGGTGAGCTCGTCATTGCAGGAAAAGGGCTAGCTAGAGGCTACTGGAATCTTCCAGAAGAAACAGACAAACGATTTGTCCCAGATCCATTTTATCCAGGCGAGCGCATGTACCGCACAGGCGATTTAGTGAAATGGACAGAGGATGGCGAGCTGATCTATCTCGGCAGAATAGACCATCAGGTCAATATCCGCGGCTTCCGGATTGAACTGTCAGAAATTGAAGCGCAGCTCCTGACGCTGGATTCGGTCAAAGAAGCCGTCGTGACAACGGTCAAAGATGCGGGTGATCAAGACGCCCTTGCCGCTTACGTAATCACGAAGAACGATACAGATACAGAGAACTTAAAAGAAAGCCTAAAACGCACGTTACCAGAATACATGGTGCCATCATGGATCATAAAACTAGATCAATTTCCAATGACGGCCAATGGAAAAGTCGATCTCAAAGCATTGCCAGCACCTGATATCGAAGCGAATCAAACGGTATACGAAGCACCAAGAGACGAAGTGGAAACACTGCTTTGCGGCATTTGGGAAGATGTCCTTGGCGTCAGCCAAGTCGGCATTCACGATCACTTCTTCTTCCTTGGCGGAGATTCCATTAAAGGCATCCAAATGGCAAGCAGACTCACGCAAGCGGGCTGGAAGCTCGATATGAAACTTTTATTCCAGTACCCAACGATTGCGGAGCTGCGCCCATATATCGAGGAAGCTGATCAAATGACAGCTGACCAATCACCTGTCGAAGGAGAAGTCATTTTAACACCGATTCAACGCTGGTTCTTTGAACGAAACTTTACGAATCAGCACCATTGGAACCAATCGATGATGCTTCATGCGCCAAATGGTTTAAATGAGAAAAACGTTCAGCAAGTACTGGAACAGCTCATGATTCATCATGATGCCTTGCGAATGGTGTATCCGCTCGAAGAAGGGCGCGTCATCCAGCGTCATCGAGGAATCGAGGAAAATAATGTGGCAATTGATGTGGTGGAAGTAACAGGAGAGCTGTCGCAGCAAATCCAGCAGGTAGAAAAGCTGGCAAATGAAGTGCAGGCGAGTATATCGCTAGCAGACGGGCCTTTAGTGAGACCTGCCATTTTCCGAACGGATCAAGGGGATCATTTATTGCTGGCTGTACACCATCTTGTCATTGATGGTGTGTCATGGCGCATTTTCCTTGAAGATTTCATGGCTCTTTATGAACAGTCGAAGCGCGGGGAAACTCTTACCCTTCCTGAAAAAACACACTCCTTCCAAGAATATGCCCAGAAGCTGACTGAATACGCTGTGTCAGATGAGCTGCTATCGGAAAGAGATTATTGGAAAAAGGTGCTTGCGCATTCCGTTCCTCCACTTCAAAAGGATCATGTCACGGAGGATCAACGAATGCTTCATACACAGACCATTCGTTTTACATTGTCTGAAGAGGAAACACGCAGTCTGCTGACGGATGTACATGAAGCCTACCAAACAGAAATCAATGATATTTTGCTGACGGCATTAGGGTTGTCCATGAAAGAGTGGACAGGTGAAGACAGGCACTTTATTCATCTTGAAGGACACGGGAGAGAGGACATCCTTCCTGCAGTCAATGTATCACGGACCATCGGCTGGTTTACTAGTATGTATCCTGTGTTATTGGATATGTCGCATGCAGACGATCTTTCTTATCAGATCAAGTATTTAAAAGAGGAACTCAGACACATTCCGAACAAGGGCATCGGCTATGGCGTTTTAAAATACTTAACACCTGACAAGATGAAGGACGATATCGATTTTCAAGTCACACCAGATATCAGCTTTAACTATCTTGGTCAGTTTGATGAACAGATCGGCGGCGGTGAATTGAGGCGTTCTCCATGGCATGCAGGACAATCGCTGAGCCCTGAATCTGAGAAACCTCATGCGCTGGATATTGTTGGTTTCGTAGAACAAGCAATGCTCCATGTGACGATTTCCTATCATCACCTTGAATTCGAAGAACGTACGATCGAACAGTTCAAGGAACTCTTAGAAAAGAATGTGAAGGCACTGATCTCACATTGTCTATCACAGGATGAGAGTCAGATCACACCTAGTGATGTGGGGGATGAGGATCTCACCATGGACGAACTTGAAAAGCTAATGGATCTATTTTAAGCAAAAATGAAGAGGTGGACTTATGAGCAAGCAGAAAATTCAAAAGGTATATCCTTTAACACCAATGCAAGAGGGCATGCTGTATCATGCCATGCTAGACCCTAATTCCTCCTCTTATTTCACACAGCTTGAGCTTGGAATAAGCGGAGATTTTGATCTCGATCTTTTTGAAAAGAGTCTCAATGAACTCGTACGGACATATGACATTCTGCGTACAGCCTTTGTTTATCAGCAATTACAAAAGCCTCGTCAGGTTGTACTGGCTGAACGTCATATAGATGTGTATAGAGAAGATCTATCTCATCTGAATCATCAAGAGCAGAAAAAGGTATTGGATCAATATAAAAAGCAAGTGAGAAAGCAAGGATTTCACTTAACGAATGATCTGTTGTTGAAAGTCGCTGTTTTTCAATTAAATGAAACAAACTGGCACCTGATTTGGAGCAACCATCACATTATTATGGATGGTTGGTCCATGGGTGTGTTGATGAAAAAACTGTTTCATTACTATGAATCTTATCGGAACGGCCGAACACCGGATCGCTCACAAGGTAAGCCTTATGCGGACTATATCCAGTGGCTTGGAAAGCAAAACAAACAAGAAGCGGAAGACTATTGGAAGGAGCGGCTGGATGGTGCTGTTCAGCACCAAGGGCTGCTGCAGCAAAAAGAAGCGAACGGACAATATGATCATCGGGAATGGACGTTTACATGGGACGCTCAAACCGTACAAGCCATTCAAGATGCGGCAAGACAATGCCAAGTGACAGCACCGAACCTTTTTCAGGCTGTCTGGTCCGTTCTTTTAGGCACCTATCATGCAGCAGATGATGTCACATTCGGAACAGTCGTATCAGGCAGACCTCCAAGTGTGTCTGGGATTGAGCGGATGGCAGGGCTGTTTATCAATACGATACCTGTTCGAGTGACATTAGATCAGGAGCAGACCTTCAAACAGCTGTTTCAAACGGTTCAGCAGCATGCACTGGAAGCGGAAAACTATGATTTTATGCCGCTTTATGACATTCAGCAGAAAACAGTTGCTGGAGGAAAGCTCTTTGATCATTTGGTTGGATTTGAAAACTATCCTTTAGATCAAGAGCTGTCTGGTGACACCATGTCTGCACGTCTCGGTTTTGCCATTGATGTAAAGGACGGATTTGAACAAACGAATTTCGATCTCAATATTCTTGTCTATCCTGGTGAAACGTGGACATTGACATTCAAATACAATGCGATGGCTTTTGAAGAAAAGGTCATTGAAAACATATCAAAACATCTGACCAACCTCATGAAGCAAATCATTCACAATCCTGACGTACGTCTTCATGAAGTGACATGTATTACAGAAGAAGAAAAGCAGCAAATTGAAGCATGGAACCAGACGGAGCGAGATTATCCGAAGCATCTGTCCATTCCTGAGCTGCTCGAGGAACGTATCAAGGCGCAGCCTGACCATCCGGCATTAGTCGAAGGCGAGCGAACATTCACATACGAGAAGCTTGGACAAGAAATCCGTCGTTTAGCCAGCAGTCTTGTTAAAAACGGCGTTCAGCCGGGGGATGCTGTCGCGGTATATATGAACCGATCAGCAGATGCGGTGATCTCTATTTTGGCCATTTTACATGCAGGGGCTGCTTATGTACCGATTGATCCAGCTCAGCCTGAGGAGAGAATCCGTTGGATGCTTGAAGACAGCGGCGTATCCGTTTTGCTCTATGCTGACAGCCAGCCGCCAGTTGATGAAAGCATCAAAGCTGTTTGTGTGACCGGCTTGTCTCATCACTCACAAGCGGAGTTATCAGTCGAGACGTCTCCATCTCAATTGGCATATATCATGTTCACATCGGGATCAACTGGACGGCCAAAAGGAGTTCAAATTGAGCATCAGCATATTGTGAGGTTAGCATGCTCTCAGGAAAAAATAGGCTTGAACACGTCGGATCGTATGGCGCATACAGGAGCTGTCAGCTTTGATGCGATTACCCTTGAAATCTTCACTACGCTTCTGAATGGGGCGACGCTTTATCCTATTGACCGTGATACTTTATTGGATATTCACCGATTCGAACAATTTATCCAAACACATCAGATCACAGCGCTCTTTTTAACGACTGGTTTATTTAATCAGCTCGCTCAGCAGCGGCCGCAAATGTTCAAAGGGTTAAAAACATTATTCACCGGCGGTGATGTGATCAATGTGAAAAGTGCGGAGCTTGTGAAAAAGCAGCATCCGTCAATTACCTTGCTGAATGTCTATGGCCCAACTGAAAATACAACCATCTCGACCATTTACGAAGTAAGAGGAGATGAAACGGGTCCGATCCCAATTGGTCAGCCGATCAATCATACGTCAGCTTATATTTTAGATGACTATCAAAGACTGCAGCCGATTGGAGCGCCAGGAGAGCTGTATGTGGGCGGAGATGGTGTTTCAAGAGGGTACATCAAACGTCCAGATTTGACTGATCAAGTATTCATGGCAGATCCTTTTAAGCCGTCAGGACGGATGTATCGAACGGGGGACTTGGCTAGATATGGTGCAGATGGTCAGATTGAATTCCTCGGCCGTGCCGATGATCAGGTGAAAATTCGTGGCTTCCGTATAGAGCTTGGTGAAATTGAATCAGTGCTTCACCAAGAAGCGGGGATAGATGAAGCAGTTGTACTTGTTCAGCAGCTTTCTTCAGATGAAAAGGAAATCATCGCTTACTTCACAGGGTCACTGACAGAAGAAGAGGTACGAGATGTATTCAATCAAAAACTGCCAGCTTATATGGTGCCGCACCATGTGATGAAGCTGGATACCTTTGCACTGACATCGAACGGGAAGGTAGATCGAAAAGCTTTACCTAAGCCTGACGAAGTGCATCGCGAGGAAATCAAAATCATTCTGCCTGAGACTGAGACAGAAAAGGCACTCGCTGACATTTGGGAGGAGCTTCTTGGGAAAACGGTTGGGGTAGACGAGCATTTCTTTATGGCTGGCGGGCACTCGCTTAAAGCGATGATGATGTCTGCAAAGGTTCAAGAAGTGCTTCAAAAGGAAGTGCCGATTCAAGTGATTTTCGAGAAGCCGACGATTCGTTCATTAGCGGCTTACATCGATCAGGATGGTCAAGAAGAAGCCGGACATCCTATTTTGCCAGCAGAGCAGGCGGACGAATATCCGGTATCACCAGCTCAGCGCCGTTTATATATTTTGCAGACACTTGAACCTGACAGCACGAATTATCATATTCCGATCGTCTTAACGCTTGAAGGAACACTCGAATATCAGCGGCTCAAATCAGCATTTAATCAGTTAATCCAAACACATGAAATCTTAAGAACGAGCTTTCATATGAACGGGGAAGACATTGTCCAAAGGGTGCATGAATGGACTGAATTTGACCTTCCTGTTCATCACATCAAGGAAGAAGAGGCGGAGGCATTTCTTACTGAACGTCAATCGCCATTTGATTTAACAGCAGCACCCCTTTTGCGAGCTCAGCTGCTGAAAGTCAGTGAGCATCGTCATCTTCTCGTCTTGGAAGCACATCATCTCATTACAGATGGCAGCTCCATGAAGACATTCATTCAAGATTTGGCGAAGGCCTACGATGGAGAAGCTCTTGCTGAACGAGCCCTTCATTATAAAGATTACGCTGTCTGGCAGCTAAGTGAAGAAGAAACGGAGAAACAGAAGGAGCATGAAGCGTATTGGCTGAAGCAATTTGAAGGAGATTTACCGGTTTTAGAGCTGCCAACTGATTATCCGCGTCCAGCGGAACGTGATTTTACTGGAGAACGATTCATGTTTGGCTGTGATCAAGCAACGACTCAGCGCATTCATGAACTGCTTCAGAAAACCGATACGACCATGTATATGTTCTTGTTATCTGCCTTTCAAGTGCTTCTTGCCTCCTATAGCGGGCAGGAAGATATCATTGTGGGTTCGCCTGTTGCTGGACGGACACACCCTGATATCCAGGACATGCCGGGGATGTTTATCAACACCATTGCGATGCGCGGAAAACCAGAACAAACCAAAACATTTTTACAGCTGCTTGAAGAAATAAAAGAAACAAGTGTTGACGCTTTTGCACATCAAAGCTATCCGCTCGAAGAGTTAATTGCACATCTTCCATTAGACCGTGATACAACTCGGAGCCCGCTTTTTAGCGTGTCATTTAACATGCAGAACATGGAGGTACCGGCGCTAAAGCTCGGCGATCTGCACATTTCGCCTTATGCCATTCAGCATCACTCGGTCAAATTTGATCTATCTTTAGAAGCATTTGAACGCGAGGGAGCATTAAAGCTGAGCTTTGACTATGCAGCGGCGTTATTTAAAGAAGAGACCGTCCGCCGGTTCGGAACTCACTTCCTGGCGATTATTCGTGAGGCGGTTCGTCATCCAGAGGAACAGATCGGCTTGCTCCATATACTGGATCAGCATGAACAAATAGAACGTTTGGAGAAAAAAGGCGAAGAGCAAACGAATCGTCATGAGCCATTCCATGTCCAATTTTCGCGTCAGGCGAAGGAAACACCGGATGCTATCGCCGTCATGGATGATCAAAGAAAACTCACCTACCGCGAGCTTGAGGATATGTCATATGCACTTAGCTGTGAGCTTAAAAAACGAGGCGTAGAGAAAGAACAAACTGTGGCACTGATTCTTGACCGCTCTGTCTATGTCATCGTCTCTATGCTCGGTGTGATGAAAGCAGGAGGAGCGTTTGTTCCGATTGATCCAGCCTTTCCGGCTGAACGAATCCGCTACACATTAGAGGATTCAGGTGCACAAGTCATCGTGACAAATGAGTCTCTATCAGATTCCTATCAAAATCATAAGTCGATTCAAGTGGTGCAGGTTGAACAAGCAGTGCATCAAAGCCATCCACTAGAATTGCCGGAAGTGTCGGTTGATCAGCTCGCTTATGTCATTTACACATCTGGGACAACGGGGAAGCCGAAGGGTGTACAGCTCACGCATCGTAATCTATCACACTATGTCAACTGGTTGATAAATGAGGTGACATTGCAGGAATGTGATCGGACGGCACTGCTTTCTTCTTATGCATATGATCTTGGTTACACAAGCATTTTCCCTGTTTTAAAAGCAGGGGGGACACTCTATGTTCCTCGTGAAGACGTGTATACAGACCCTGTACGTCTGATGCGGTTGATTGATGAACAAGAGCTGACTTATATCAAAATGACACCATCCTTATTTCATATGATGGCAGATTCTAAGGAACATTCATTTAATGCTTTACGCCTGGTGGTACTTGGAGGAGAACCGGTGATCCCTGAGGATGTTGAAACATTTATGATGCAGCATCCATGCGTGGCAGTCATGAACCATTACGGTCCGACTGAGACAACCATTGGTACAGTGACCAAGCTGATCACACCGCAAGAGCTGGACGCTTTGAAGGAACGATCTTTGATCGGACAGCCAATTGCTCACACAAGAGCGCTCGTATGCAATCAGCAGCAGCGGCTTGTCCCTTATGGCGCGCCGGGAGAGCTTTATATATCTGGAGAAGGCGTGTCGAGAGGATATTTGAATCAGCCTGAATTAACAGCGGAACGTTTTCTTGAAAATCCATATGATCCTCAAGAGAGAATGTATCGCACAGGGGATTTGGTCAGACAGCATGCAAATGGAGATATTGAGTTTCTTGGACGAGTCGACGATCAAGTGAAAATCCGCGGCTATCGCATTGAGAAACAGGAAATTGAGCATGCCGCACGTGCACTGGCATCTATTCAAGAAGTCTATGTAAAAGTCCTGCACCTGTCCGGGTTGCCGGAGCTTGCACTCTATTACACAGCGCCTGAACACATTGGAACACTGACGTTTAGAGAAAATCTTGCGGAGACACTGCCGGATTATATGATTCCAACGTATTTTGTGAAAGTCGATCACATTCCACTCACCCAAAACGGAAAGGTGGATGCGAAGTCTCTGCCGCTTCCGCATGAGGTGCATATGAACCGTACGGCGCATGTGGCACCAGAAACGGAACTTGAGCGGGCGCTGTGTGACATTTGGTCAGAAGTTCTTGGAGTTGAACAAATGGGCGTTCTTGACCATTTCTTTGAATTGGGAGGTCATTCCCTCAAGGGCATGGTGCTCATTTCGAAGGTGCAAGCGAAGCTGAACAAGCATGTGCCGCTCAAAGTCCTTTTTGAAAAGCCAACCATACGGGCGATGGCAGCCTACTTGGAAGAAACGGATTCTTCAGTGGTGACATCCATTCAGCCGGCGGAAAAGCAAGATTTCTATCCTGTCTCTTCTGCTCAAAAGCGTATGTATGTCCTGCAGCAGCTGCATCCAGAAGCAGTCACTTATCATATGCCAGCCGTTTTAATGATGGAAGGCAGTCTTGATGTAAAGCAGCTGGAAGCAGCGCTTCAAGCCTTGATCGACAGACATGAATCACTTCGGACAGCCTTTGTAGAAATTGACGGCGTACCCGTTCAAAAAGTCTATCGCCAAGTACCGTTTACATTAGAGGTTGATGAAATAGAGGGCGATCAGGAGCAGTCTGTCGTCGAGTCATTCATTACACCATTCTCATTACATCAAGCACCATTAATGAGGGCAAAAGTGGCGAAGCTTTCTGATGAGAAATATGTATTCATGATGGATATGCACCATATCATTGCAGATGGTGTCACACGCAGTCTGCTCATTCAAGAACTCGCAGAGCTGTATGAGAAAAAGACGTTACCGCCAGTTCAGCTGCATTACAAGGATTTTGCGGTATGGCAGCAGGAAGAAAAGCAGCAGTCACTGCTTGAGAAACAGCGGCAGTATTGGCTGGAGCAATATACACAGCCGCCGGAAGACTTAGCACTGCCCCTTGATTTTCCGCGTCCTCAAGTTCAGTCATTTGAAGGAGGGCGAGTCGATAGATGGTTGTCTGCTGAAAAGGTGCAGTCCATCAAAACGCTCATGGCGGAAAAAGGTGTGAGCTTGAACATGGTGATGCAAACGGCATTTGCCATTTTCCTTTCCAAGTTAACTGGGCAGACAGATATCGTCATAGGCGCTGTGACCGCAGGACGTACGCATGCTTCGATCGAACGGGTTCCAGGCATGTTTGTCAATACACTGGCTCTTCGAAACGAAGTGCAGCCAGAAGAAACGACAGCGCAGCTGCTTGAAAAAATGAAAGATCGCAGCCTATCAGCCTATGAACATCAAGAATTCCCGTTTGAGGAATTGGTGGCTCAGTTAGATCTTCCGAAAGACACGAGCCGCAATCCATTGTTTAGTGTCATGCTGACAACAGATGACCGTGACCTGACGTTACCGGATTTGAATGGACTCAAGCTGTCGCAAAAGCAGCAAGATACCGTTCATGCAAAATTTGATATAACGCTCGGTGTATTTGAAGAAAATGACCAAGTGGGCTTGCGCTTTGAGTATGCGGCGGCCCTGTTTAAAAAGAGCACCATTCAGCGCTGGAGCATGTATATTGAAAAAATCATAGACGATATGCTGGCTAAGCTGAATCAGCCAATTTCAGCGCTATCTCTCATAACTGAAGAGGAAAAACGAGAGCTGATCAATGAATGGTCAGGACCAGACCTAGACGTCCCGTTAGATAAAACCGTTCATGCCCTGATTGAGGCTAAGGCGCTTGAAGCACCGCACCAAAAAGCAGTGGTCTTCTGCGGAACGAGCTGGACGTATGATGAGCTGAACCATCGGGCGAATACAGTCGCTTCAAGACTTATCGCAAACGGCACAAAACCAGGAGACCGCGTCGGTATTCTCACCCGCCCATCTCTTGATATGACAGCCGCTGTCCTTGGTGTCCTCAAGGCAGGTGCGGCATTTGTTCCGATTGATGCAGATTATCCAGCGCAGCGCATTGCGTACATGCTGGAAGACTGCGGGGCAGAGGTACTTCTGATGCAAAAAGGGCTCACTGCACCATCTTCATTTACAGGTCATGTCCTGTTCATAGAAGATGCGGTAGAAGGAGAAGCTCACGAGATTCAGCTTCATGTGAAGCCAACAGATCTCGCTTATATGATTTACACGTCCGGGACGACAGGACAGCCGAAGGGTGTCATGGTTGAGCACCAGTCCCTTGTGAATCTTGCATTTTGGCACAATGATGCGTTCCAAGTGACGGAAAACGATCGAACTGCGAAATATGCCGGCTTTGGCTTTGACGCTTCCATTTGGGAGATGTTCCCGACGTGGATCGCCGGTGCAGAGCTGCACATTATCGACGAAGCGATTCGCCTCGATATGATCAAGCTCAATGCTTATTTCAATGAAAAAGGCATCACCATTGCCTTCCTGCCAACGCAGTTATGCGAGCAGTTTATGTCAATGGACAACCATTCTCTGCGTTATTTACTAACAGGCGGAGACAAGCTGAAACAGGTAAAGCCGGTTCCATACAAACTCGTGAATAACTACGGTCCGACTGAAAATACAGTCGTAGCGACAAGTGGAATGATCGATCCAGAAAAAGGCACGCTTCCGATAGGAACAGCCATTGCCAATACACGTTTTTACATCATGGGTTCTTTATACGACCTGTCGCCGCCAGGCGTACCCGGTGAGCTCGTCATTGCAGGAAAAGGGCTAGCTAGAGGCTACTGGAATCTTCCAGAGGAAACAGACAAACGATTTGTCCCAGATCCATTTTATCCAGGCGAGCGCATGTACCGCACAGGGGATTTAGTGAAATGGACAGAGGATGGCGAGCTGATCTATCTCGGCAGAATAGACCATCAGGTCAACATTCGGGGCTTCCGGATTGAACTGTCAGAAATTGAAGCGCAGCTCCTGACGCTGGATTCGGTCAAAGAAGCCGTCGTGACAACGGTCAAAGATGCGGGTGATCAGGATGCCCTTGCCGCTTACGTGATCACGAAGAACGATACAGATACAGAGAACTTAAAAGAAAGCCTAAAACGCACGTTACCAGAATACATGGTGCCATCATGGATCATAAAACTAGATCAATTTCCAATGACGGCCAATGGAAAAATCGATCTCAAAGCATTGCCAGCACCTGATATCGAAGCGAACCAAACGGTATACGAAGCACCAAGAGATGAAGTGGAAACGCTGCTTTGCGGCATTTGGGAAGATGTCCTTGGCGTCAGCCAAGTCGGCATCCACGATCACTTCTTCTTCCTTGGCGGAGATTCCATTAAAGGCATCCAAATGGCAAGCAGACTCACGCAAGCAGGCTGGAAGCTCGATATGAAACTTCTATTCCAGTACCCAACGATTGCGGAGCTTCGTCCATATATCGAGGAAGCCGATCTTCTCACAGCCGACCAATCACCTGTCGAAGGGGAAGTCATTTTAACACCGATTCAACGCTGGTTCTTTGAACGAGCATTCAGCGATCAGCACCATTGGAATCTCTCGATGATGCTTCATGCACCAAATGGATTTGACCTTTCCATTACAGAACAAGTCATGGAAAAACTGCTTTCACATCATGATGCACTGCGTATGGTATACAAGCAGGAACATGGCGGCATCCTGCAATACAACCAGCGAGAGCTCATGGAACCGCTGGCGATTATTTCTCATGATGTCTCAAAAGAGCACGACGTGAAAAAGGCTGTTTCCACATATGCCAATGAGTATCAGCGTCAGCTGAACCTCGAAACAGGTCCGTTAATGAAAGTGATTTGTTTCCATGCAGAAGATGGCGATCATTTACTCATCGTGACACACCATTTAGTCATTGACGGTGTCTCATGCCGGATTTTACTAGAGGACTTTATGTCTCTATATCAGCAGGCAGTTCAGGGACAAAAGCTTGTCCTGCCGCTGAAAACTCATTCCTTTAAAGAATGGGCAGAGGCCATTGAACGTTATGCACAGTCACAGCCTTTAAAAAGTCAGCAGGAGTATTGGGCAGAAATTGAAAGCAAACCATTAACCGCATTACCTGTGGATCATGAAGTGACGAAAAGAAAAGTTGCCGAAACCAAATCGGTTCAAATGCAGCTGACAGAAACAGAAACTGAACATCTTTTGACCGATATTCATCTGCCGTACACTACGGAAATGAACGATATTCTTTTATGTGCTCTCGGTCTTGCTGTTCAAGAGTGGACAGGTGAGTCCCATGTACATGTGCAGCTTGAAGGTCATGGTAGAGAGGATATTTTATCAGGGCTGGATGTCTCTCGCACAATTGGCTGGTTTACGAGTATGTATCCAGTTGTTCTTGAAGCGAAGCCGGATCAGACCATAGCTGATGCTATTAAAGGAACGAAAGAAATGCTGCGGCGTGTGCCAAATAAAGGAATCGGCTACGGGATCTTAAAATACATGACAGCCGCTGAACCGTCAGGACAGCACGTACATCCTGAAATCAGCTTGAACTATCTTGGACAGATTGATCAGGAAGTGACGACAGAACTCTTTGGGCCGTCGACTTATGATATGGGACGACAAGCAAGCCCTGATTCGGAAGCTGTTTATAAGCTGAACCTTAGTGGTCTTGTTCAACAAAATCGATTCATTTTATCTTGTTCCTATTGTGCACGTGAATATGAAGAACAGACGATACAGCAGTTCATGGCATTGTTGAAGGGGAAAATTCAATCTATCATCACTCATTGCTTAGCGCAGCAAGAACGGGAATTTACGCCAAGTGACTTCTCTGCGGCTGACCTTGAAATGGATGAAATGGACGACATTTTTGACATGCTTGAGGAGAAATTGACTTAACAACACGAGATGAATCATAAAAAAGGAAGGGAGGATGAAATAGATGAGTCAATTTAAAAGGGATCAAGTTCAAGACATGTATTATCTGTCACCGATGCAAGAAGGAATGCTGTTTCATACCCTCCATCATCAAGAAAAGGGCTTTTATGTAGAGCAAATGGATATGAACGTTAAGGGCACACTGCGTTATGACTTACTTGAGAAAAGCATGAATATCATCGTGGAGCGGTACGATATTTTTCGTACCGTGTTTCTCCACGAAAAAGTAAAGCGCCCTGTCCAAGTTGTACTAAAAGAACGTCCTTTTACACTTGATGTTGTGGACTTGCAAGATCTTTCTGAAGACGAACAGCTTGAACGTATAGAGAAATTCAAACAACAGGATCAGCTGAGAGGATTTGACCTCTCGAAGGATTCTCTCATGCGGGCATCTGTTTTCCAAACGGGCCCTGCCAGCTATCGCTGGATATGGAGCTATCATCATATCCTTCTGGATGGCTGGTGCTTTGGACTTGTGGTGCAGGAGTTATTTGCGATTTATCATGCACTTTTACATGACGTCCCTTACAAGTTAGCGCCGGTCAAACCATATAAAGAATATATAAAGTGGCTGGAAAAACAAGATAAGCAAGCATCACTTCAATATTGGCAGCAATCATTAGCGGGGTTTGATGGACAATCGACCTTTAAAGAGCAGCGGAAACAGACGAATGAACATGAATTAGGCGAAATTGAATGGTCCATGAGCAAAGAAGAAACGGCCGCTTTATCAGAGTTAGCGCTGCAGCAAAATGCGACGTTAAGCAGTGCGCTTCAATCAGTCTGGTCGGTTCTGCTGAGCAGGTATCAGCGGTCAAATGATGTGCTGTTTGGAACAGTTGTGTCAGGACGTCCGGCAGATTTGGCTGGCGTTGACAGGATGGTTGGGTTGTTCATCAATGTCATCCCAAGAAGAATTCAGCTGACAGATCACATGACATTTCGTGCGCTCCTGTCAGAAACACAGCAGCAGTCTCTTGCAGCCGAGCCGCACCAATATATTCCGATTTATGATATTCAAGCAAAGACAGGTCAGCAGCAGCTCATTGATCATATTGTCGTGTTTGAAAATGTCCCAGCTGCAAAGAAGGACGAGCAAGAGGCACGGTTAGGGTTCACGGTGGAGGACATGAATGTCTATGAAAAATCAAACTATGATCTCAATCTGCTCGCATCGCCTGGAGAAGAATTACTATTGAAGCTTGCCTTTAACCAAAGAGCGTTTGATCCTCAATTTGTTCACACGTTAAAGGAACAGCTCAGCCTATTGATCAATGAGGCGGTCAAGCATCCCGATCAATCGGTTCATACACTCCCATTCGTCACAAAACAGGAAAAACAGCTGATTCTTGAGGAATGGAATGCACCTGAGCTTGAGCATGACCAGCTGTATTTATCGAAATGGTTTGAGCATAATGTCCGCAAACAGCCAAATGCAGTGGCGCTATCAGCAGAAGAGCAGACGATGACATATGCCGAGCTGAATGAACAGGCCAATCGATTGGCAAGGCATTTGCAGAAAAATGGAGCCGAACATCAAACGGTCATCGCCATTTTAGCCGATCGAACGCCTGAACTCATTGTCAGTCTGCTTGCTGTTTTAAAAGCAGGCGCAGCCTATGTGCCAATTGATCCTGATTATCCAGAAAGCCGCATTCAATACATGCTTAAAGACAGCGGAGCAACGCATCTTCTGACTCACTCATCCTTTATTGGTCAGGCGAAGGGACTCGCGTTTGATGGCACGTATCTGTTTGCAGATGATCAGGAGATTTCACTAATGAGCTCAGAGAATCTGCCGCTGGAAGCAGGTTTACACGATACGGCATATATCATGTATACATCAGGCACAACAGGTCAGCCAAAAGGCATCATGACCACCCATTCCAATATTGCCCGGGTGGTCAAAAATACGAACTACTTAACCATTTCAGAAACAGATACACTGCTGTCGCTATCCAACAGCGTATTTGATGGCTTTACCTTTGATGTATATGGTGCGCTTTTAAACGGAGCAAAGCTTGTCCTGCCGAAAAAAGACACCATTTTAGATATGCACGAACTGACGGAGCTGATTAAAAGAGAAAGCATTTCTGTCATGTTTGTTCCAACTGCTTTATTTAATCTTCTCGTTGATGAAGAAACTGATTGGATGCGCAGTGTGCGCAAGGTGCTGTTCGGAGGGGAACGTGCATCTGTACAGCATGTGAGAAAAGCCTTTGATGTCATGGGGAAAGGCAGATTAATCAATGTCTACGGCCCAACTGAATCAACGGTTTTCGCCACCTATTATCCTGTAGATGGAGCTCCGCCGATCGAAGCTTATTCTATTCCAATCGGAAAGCCGATTAACCAAACGGGTGCTTATATATTGAGCCAGCAAGGACAGCTTCAGCCGATTGGAATGGTCGGAGAACTTTGTCTCAGCGGCAAAGGACTTGCGAAGGGATATTTGAACCGTCCTGATCTGACAAAAGAAGCCTTTATCACACATCCATTTGCTGCGGGAGAAAGGCTGTATCGTACGGGTGATTTGGCTTATTTTCGAGCAGACGGTCTGATTGAGTATGTAGGCAGAGTGGACGATCAGGTGAAAATTCGCGGACACCGAATTGAGCTGACAGAAATTGAAGCCCACCTTCTCATGCATCCAGGCGTAAAGCAAGCTGCCCTTATAACGGATCAGCATGGCTCGTCGCAGCATACAAGACTGCTCGCCTATATGACGTGTGAGGATGAGTGGAAGGACAAAGTGGATGTGATCAAGTCAGGGCTGAAGGAGAAACTTCCGGCATACATGCAGCCTCATGAGCTGATCAGACTTGAGAAAATGCCGCTGACACCAAATGGAAAAGTTGATAAACGTCAGCTGCCAAAGCCAGAGGCGCCTCAAGGAAACAGCCATGTGAAGCTTCCGGCCAATGAGGTAGAACAAAAGCTGCTTGTCATGTGGCGTGAAGTGCTTGAACGAGATGATATCAGTACAGATGACCATTTCTTTGAGATTGGCGGACATTCTTTAAAAGCGATGTCGCTTTTATCAAAGGTGTCGAAGGAATTCGATGTTCAGGTGCCTATTCACTTGCTGTTTGAGACGCCGACAATTGAAGCCATCAGCCGTTATATTCAACAGCAGGTTCATGAAGCTGCCGGTTATCTTGTATTCAATGAATCTCAAACTTCAACAGTCTTTGCTCTTCCGCCATTACCTGGCTACGGCTTTATCTATCAGGAAGCCGCCAAAACGCTTGATAGCGTTCGTTTGATCGCCTTTGACTTTATTGAAGCTGATCACCGCATGACGCAATACGTTCATCATATCCAGCACCTTCAGCCTGAAGGACCGCTGACTTTGATGGGCTACTCTGGCGGCTGCTATCTGGCCTTTGAGCTCGTTCAATCGCTTGAACAAGCAGGTCGGACGGTGGAAAAGGTCATTATGATCGATTCCTATAAGAAAATTGGAGAAAGTGATTTAGAAGGACGATCCATCGATGACGATATCGCAGCGATTGTCCATCAATCAAAGCAAAGTGAACTTGCCCAAGAAGCGCTCGTTCAAGAAGCGCTTGCTCAAAAAACGAGGGCCTATTATGAAACATTTGTTAAGGGGGTGAATCAAGGAAAGATACAAGCAGATATTGATTTCATCCAATCAGAAGAGCAAATTGAGATTCCAGATTGGATGGATCATTGGGAAGAAGCGACGACCGGTGCTTATCGCTATTATCAAGGCTACGGTGAGCACACTGACATGTTCAAAAACAAAGAATGTGCAGCTCAAAATGCCCAGCTGATCCAAAAGATAATTAATCAAAAAAATAGAGAAGCCGTTTTGTAAACTTTAGTTCAGGCAGGGGTGCATATTGGCAGTCCTGCCTGTCAAAAAAGGAAAGGAACTCATATGAAACCATCAATTATGAACGAACCAAATGTACATGAAACAATGGATAC
This sequence comes from Bacillus sp. FSL K6-0994, assembly GCF_038630815.1. NCBI lineage: Bacteria > Bacillati > Bacillota > Bacilli > Caryophanales > Bacillaceae > Bacillus > Bacillus sp. FSL K6-0994. Next base: position 394,489 of record NZ_CP152043.1, read on the forward strand.
GATTTTACAAGATGTACAGAGAACCATTTTACAAACCAACGAAATCGAACGCTTCGCTGTTTTTTCTCGTGAAAAAACCATTCGACCGCGGCCATATCACCTCTCTCATTTATTTCTCGACAATCACATGGAGCAGGAGGCCGCAGCTGAATCGATACAGACGCAAACGGCTTCCCCTGCTTTAGCGGACATGCCGCCCGCCCTTTCCTATGGAGGGGATCTAGATGTTAACGCAGGAGCCCAAACCTTACAGGACGCCTTAACAGAGGCGGCAAAAACGACAAATGGTCTGACTTATATCGTCAATAGTGAGAATGAACTCACGCAATCCTACACGCAGTTAAAGGAGGACGCTGAGCGGGTTCTGACAGGTTTGAGGGCATTAGGACTTGAACCGGGTGATCCTGTGTTCTTTCAGTTTTCATCCAATCACGCGATGGTAACAGCCTTTTGGGCGTGTGTGTTAGGCGGATTTGTTCCAACACTAGTGTCCGCTGCACCGACCTATCGGGAAATGAATGCCTCCGTGAAGAAACTTCATCATGCGTGGCACCTGCTGGAGCATCCGCTCATTTTAACAGATGACTCGCTGATTGATGAGGTGCAAGGCTTAGCTTTATTGTGGCATACAGACAAGTTACGTGTTGCAGCCGTTGAGCCGATGCTTTCTTTAGAAAGAGATATAGAAGCTTATCCCGCGTCACCGGATGATTCAGTCTTTTTTATCTTAACGTCTGGAAGTACAGGGATGCCCAAATGCGTAGAACATTCTCATCGAAGCGTGCTGGCGAATGTCAAAGGAACAGTGGCAGCCAATGGGTTTACACAAGAGGATGTGTCGTTAGACTGGATGCCTTTAGATCATATTGGCGGTATTGTGATGTTTCACCTAGTCAATGTGTACACGGGCTGTGAGCAGGTTCGGGCAAGAACAGATGATTTTATCGCTCAGCCGCTGCGCTGGCTTGACTGGATGGACCGCTACCGTGCAACGAAAACATGGGCGCCTAACTTCGCATTTGCGATGATCAATGATTATGAGAAAGACATTTCGTCAGGATCTTGGGATCTTTCTGCTATGACTTGTATGATCAATGGGGCAGAAGCGGTCGTACCGAAGACGATTCACCGATTTTTACACTTGCTGGCTCCACACGGCTTAAAGGGAGACGTCATTAGACCGGCATTCGGCATGTCTGAAATCTCTTCAGCCGTTGTCTTCTCTTTTGCGATAGAGCGGGGAGATGAAAGCAGCGGGGTTCTAACCTTTGAGGAAACATCACTCACAGAGCAGCTAAGACCAGCGGAGGCACGTGAGACAGGAACCGTCAGCTTTACAGAGCTGGGAAGACCGATTCCGGGTATCACGATTCGTATCGTGAATCATCAGCATGAGCTTCTTCCCGAAGATCATATTGGCAGTGTGCAAATTAAAGGGCCGACGACAATGAAGGGCTATTACAAGAATGACGAAGCGAATCAAGAAGTCTTTCAAACAGACGGCTGGTTTCACACGGGGGATTTAGGTTTTCTGCACGAAGGAAGGCTGACATTAACCGGAAGAGAAAAAGACATGATCATCATCAACGGGAAAAATTATCACAACTATGAAATAGAAGTCATTGCAGAGGAAGTACCCGGCGTCGAAACGAGCTTTGTAGCGGCCTGTTCCGCCCGGATGGAAGCATCTGCATCCGACGAGCTGATTCTCTTTTTTACACCGAAGCTGTATGAACCTTCTTATATCATGAGGGCAAGTCAGGATATTAAATCCCATATTGCGACAAAAATGGGGCTGTCTGCATCCCGCGTGATTCCTGTCCAGAAGCATGCCTTTCCGAAAACAAGCTCTGGAAAAATAGAAAGGGCACAGCTTAAGAAGCGATGGCAGGAAGGCGAATTTGATGAAATCATCAAGGAGCTGGACATTAGACTTGAAAATGAACACACCTTGCCTGATTGGAGTTTACAAAAGGAGTGGACACCTGCTCCGCTTCATGAAGCTGAAAAACAAACAGCAGGGAACATGGTGATCTTTGCAGACACATTAGGGCTGGCAGATCAATTAAAATCCCTTTCAAGCAATGAACAAACGTATATTACGGTTGAACCGGGTCAAGCATTCACACAACTCACACATACACACTTCATCATCCACCCGAATCGGCCGTCTGATTACGAACAACTCTTTGAGACACTCCGTTCGTATGGCGTTTCGGTGAAACAAATCATTCACCTTTGGAACTACACAACTCAAGAAGACACACTTCATGCAGCATTGGCAAAAAAAGCACAGAAAACTGGCAGCATGAGTGCCTTATATGTAACAAAAGCGATCGCTGCCTATGAGGAGCCGGTAGAGATCACCTTTGTCTCTGCTCATGCGATGAACTTGCCGGAAGATCAAACACATGATGTGGAGAAAGCAACGACAGCAGGACTGATGACAGCTGTTCAGCATGAATGGCCATTTATCAAGGTGCGGTGTCTTGATTTTTCTCTGACAGAACCCGATGCTGGCCGTTCTCATGCATCATCGATCATGACAGAGCTCACACATGACACAAGCCATCATATCGCTGCTTATCGCGAAGGTGTTCGTTATACTCCTCTTTTAACACCGCTTCATCTAGAAAAAGAACAAAGGGTGAAGAAACCGCCATTTGAATCTTCCGGGCTTTATGTGATGACAGGCGGGCTTGGCGGCATTGGACGAATGCTGAGTGAGCACCTGCTGACATCCTATCAAGCGCATCTTGTGCTGGTTGGAAGAAAGGCGCGAGAGGCTTTATCTGCGGAGCAGCATGACGTATTGATTTCACTTGAGAATCTAGCGGAAAAGCGCGGCGGCACAGTTCTTTATGAAAAAGTAGACATTACTGACGCAAAAGCCATTGAAACCCTGATCTCAAGACAGGAGACGGCTTTAGGCAAAAGGCTGCATGGCGTTATTCATTTCGCTGGCATCATTCAAGAAGAGCTGCTTCGTGACATGACGTCTGTTTCATTACATGCGATGTACGAAGCGAAGGTATATGGCACGATTTCGCTTCATGAAGCAGCCTCTAAACGGCACAATGTCTTATTCCTTTCCAGCTCGTCAGCTCGAACGTTAAAGGGCGGGATGACCGTTGGCGCTTATTGCGCAGCCAATGAGTTCGTTGAACAATTTGCTCATTATCAGAGGCTGACATCTACTGTAAAGCCGTATTGCTTTAGCTTTAGCATGTGGGATGAGACCGGAATGAGTGAAGGCTCAATGATCAAAGGCATGCTAAAAGAAAGAGGTTATCTCCCGATTCCAAAACGGGCGGGCATTCAAACAATGCTGGCATGCTTGATGACAGATGCTCCTCTCATTTATATCGGGCTGGATCGGTCGAAGCAGGAAATTCAAGAGATGATACAAGGGGAAATACAAACAGAGCAGGCCGTATATGTCTTTTTCAAAACCGATCAAACAAAGGCTTTTGAAGAAAGGCTGTATCAATCCATTTATACGTGTATACAGTCTCGTCTCTCTGGTGAATGTTCCGTCCATCTATATCCTGAAGAATACTGGAAAGAAACAGAGGATGGGATGCCGGACGAAGTGTATTTCAATAAATTAATAGAGGAAAGTGGACATGATTCAGAGGACAGAGCACCTCAAACTAAGACGGAGAAACTTTTGGCACATATTTGGTCCGAACTGCTTGATGTCTCAAACATCAGCTGTGGTGATCATTTCTTTTTACTCGGAGGTCATTCGCTCAAGGCAACGCAAATGCTGTCTGCTGTTAGACAGAAAACGGGATTTGACGTGCCGCTCGCTGTTCTTTTTGAGCATACAAGACTTGGAGAGTTAGCCGACTGGATTGATTCACATGCCAAAGCCGATGAAGCGATTCCGATACGGAAAATAGAAAAGGGTCAGGAGCTTCCGATGTCCTATGCTCAGCAAAGACAGTGGTTTCTCTATCAATTACAGCCTGATCTGCCATTATACAATAATACGATTTCCTTTCGGATGAATGGACCTTTAGATGTGAAGGTGCTTCAGCGCAGCCTGCAGCAAATGGTGCAAAGGCATGAATCACTCAGAACATCCTTTGCAATGAACGGCGATGAACCGGTACAGATCATACATGAGCATATGACTCTTCCAGCGCTTGAGGTTGTCGATATATCAGATCTTTCATCACAGGAAGAAAAAGAACAAAAAGCGGCTGAGTGGGCGAAAAAAGAAGCGGGCACACCTTTCCGCTTAGAGCATGATGCACTTTTTCGCGCGAAACTAATTCGGCTGTCAGACACAGATCATTTGCTGCTGATGTCCATTCACCACATCGTATCAGATGGCTGGTCGATTGGCATTGCCGCAAAGGAGCTGTCCGAGTGGTATACAGCGATGATCGAAGGGAGGGAGCCTGATCTCTCACCGCTGCCGATTCAATATGCAGATTACGCACTTTGGCAGAAGGAGTATTTGACGGGAGAAACGCTTCAGAAGCAGCTTTCCTATTGGAAGGAGCAATTTGCGGTACCTGTGGAAGAGTTGATGTTGCCGTATGACTACACGCGTCCGGCCGTTCAATCCTATAGGGGAAAAACGAAAAAATACCGCTTGTCGAAGCCGCTGTCTGACCAGTTGGCTGCTCTTTCTCAGAAAACAGACAGCACCCTTTATATGACATTACTTTCGGCTTTCTCTACTTTGCTGCATCGATTGTCTTCACAGGATGAGTTTGTCATTGGATCCGTCATTGCCGGGAGAAATCGGACGGAGATGGAGCAGCTCATCGGATTTTTCGTGAATACACTGGCACTTCGGATTGATCATAGCGGCAATCCAGCTTTCACAGAGCTATTAGAGCGAGTGAAGGAAACAACAATGGGCGCCTATGCGCATCAGGATGTGCCGTTTGAGATGGTGGTAGATGAGCTGAATATTGTACGTGAGGCTGGCAAGCAGCCGCTGTTTCAGGTCATGTTTGTTCTGCAAAACCTGCCCCTTGAAGCTTCTCCGATGGGTGAGGCGACATCCGTTTTAGCCATTGAAGATAATGATACGGCCAAATTCGATCTATCCCTGTTTGTTTTTGAAGGAGCGGAGGGTCTTCAAGTAAAACTGGAGTATGATGCAGACTTATTTTCTGACGACACGATGGAACGGTTCCTTCGTTACTACGAGCAGCTGCTTGCGTGTATTTGTGAAAATCCAGCACAGCCAATCAGACAAATGAATTACCTGCCAGAGAAAGAGAGGGATCAGCTGCTCTATGAATGGAGCGGCAGCACAGAACAACCAGCAGGCCCGCTTCTCATCACAGAACGGTTTGAAGCGCAGGTGAAAAAGACACCTCATGCGATCGCCCTCGAATCTGGGGAAAAACAGTGGACGTATCAGGAGTTACAAGAGAAAGTCGATCGGCTTGCTGCTTATCTGCAGCAGCGAGGAGTGAAGCCGCATGAACCAGTAGGGCTTCTAATTGACAGGTCGCCTGAAATGATTTTTGGGGTGCTGGCGATTGTGAAAGCAGGCGGGGCCTACGTCCCAATTGATCCTGAATATCCAGATGCACGCATTGATTATATGCTGAGGGATACAGGTATTCAGCTGTTACTGACAAAAAATGAATGGCTGAAACAAGTCTCGATCAGTCAAACCGAGCTCATTTGTCTTGATCAGGGGTATGAAGAGTTTTTATCAGAGGCAGAACTCAAGTCTGCTGCTTTAAAACCTGATGGACTCGCTTATATCAATTACACATCAGGATCAACCGGTCAGCCAAAAGGAGTTTTAATTCCGCATCAAGCGGTCATCCGGCTTGTATGTGAAACAGATTATGTCACCCTTAATGAACAAACGCGTATTTTGCAAATCGCGAGCTTTTCCTTTGATGCCTTTACGTATGAAATATGGGGAGCCCTGCTCAACGGCGGAAGGCTGATACTGACCGATCGAAATACGATCTTATCAATGGATACACTGGCTGACACGCTGACATCTTACAAGATCACAACAGGATTTCTGACAGTACCGCTGTTTAACCGATTAACAGAGGAACATCCAGAAGCTTTATCTGGATTTGATGCATTATTGGTCGGTGGTGATGCTTTGTCAGCTGCTCATATCCGTAAAGCGCTGCCGTATCTGCCTGAAGGCCTATTAAACGGCTATGGACCAACTGAGAATACGACGTTCTCCTGTGTGCATCACATTCGGGCAGTGGATGAGGGGCAGACGACTTCGGTTCCTATCGGTCAGCCAATTGCGTATTCACAGGCCTATGTACTAGACGACCAGCTGCAGCCGGTTCCGCAAGGTGTCATTGGAGAGATCTACGTAGGCGGTACAGGGCTTGCACTCGGATACCTTGGAGATGAAGAAAAAACATCGCAATCATTTATCCCGCATCCTTTCCAAGAAGGAGCGCGTTTATATAAAACAGGCGATATGGGCCGCTGGCTGCCAAACGGCATCATCGACTGCCTTGGAAGAATTGATCATCAAGTAAAAATTCGCGGACACCGCGTCGAATGCGGAGAAATTGAAGCCGCCATGCTGCGCTTTGAAGACATCATAGAATGTGCGGTCATTCCGCATCAGCATGAGAGTGGTCACAAGCGATTGATCGGTTATTTTGTCCAAAAGGGCAGCATGACCACGCAAGACATTCGTTATCAATTAAAAGAAATACTGCCAGATTATATGGTGCCAAGCCTATTAATAGAGCTGGAGGAACTCCCGCTAACGGCAAATGGCAAGGTAGACCAAAAACGTCTCCCGCCGCCAGAGTGGAGACAGGAAGAAGTGGACATACCGGCTGACAGGGCACTCAGTGAGGAAGAACGCGTACTGGAAAAAGTGTGGACTCAGCTGCTCGGTACGCCTTCGATTGGCGTACATGATAACTACTTTGAGCTTGGCGGGGATTCGATTATTGTCATACAAATGGTGGCGCGCTTAGCACAGGAAGGCTACGTCATTCAGCCGAGAGATGTATTTGAAAAACAGACGATTTCACAGCTGGCACTCGCTATGAAAAGGTCAGATGCTGCTGCGTCCTATGATCAATCGCCTGTCACAGGAGATGTTCGTCTGCTTCCAATCCAATCATGGTTCTTTGAGCAATCAATGACAAACCAAGATTATTGGAATTTATCAGCGCATATGGAATTCAAGCAATCTATACAGCTAAAGCAGCTGACACAGGTTCTCTCAAAAATTGTCGATCATCACGATATGCTGAGAGCGATGTATACAAAAACAGCAGATGGATCATGGATTCAAACCATTCGTGCGCCTGGCATCACCCCTTGTGTCACCTTCTTTGATTTGACGAGTGTTTCTCATGAGGAAGCGCTGGAACAAATCCGCATGGAGACCGCCGCTTGTCAAGAAACGTTGTCATTAGAGCGGGGAGAAGTAATCAAAGCCATTCTTTTTCACACAAGTGATGGTACGTCTGAACTCTTTATCGCTGCCCATCATCTTGTGATGGATGGAATCTCATGGCGCATCATACAGGAAGACCTATTAAATGGACTGAAGCAGCTTGCGGCAGGGCAGGAAATCGCGCTTGCAAAGAAAACTGCGTCCTATCAGCAGTGGGCAGATGCTCTTTATGAATACGCACAAACCGATCAATTACAAGAGCAGGTTCCTTTTTGGCAAAAGATCACGAGCCAAGAGGAAGAGGGTTCTCCTTTTCAAACCCCTGCACTTTTCAATATAGAAGAACATGCAGAGATCCTGTCTATTCAATTGACGAAGAATCAAACAGATATTTTACTAAGGCAGGCATCACAAGCGTACCGAACAGAGGTAAACGATTTACTCTTATCAGGACTCACGCAAGCCGTTGGAAAGCCGCTGCTCATCACGTTAGAAGGGCACGGACGCGAGGATTTATTTGAACAGATGGATTTGTCACGAACAGTCGGATGGTTTACAAGCTCTTATCCTATTTTTATTCCTTTTATTCAAACCGATATTGAGAGACAAATCAAAGATGTCAAAGAAACCTTAAGAGCTGTGCCGCAAAAGGGAATCGGCTATGGCTTGCTTCAATACATGACAGCATCTCGTTTACTCAAAAAGGCAGCGCCGCAGATGAGCTTTAATTATCTTGGACAGTTAGATCAAATAGACGGTGAAGCACATCTTTATTTAGCAGATGAACGAAATGGACTTGTACATGATCCAAAAGCAGAAAGACAGCATTTGATCGATGTGTACGGATATGTTGTGAACGGTCAGCTTCAGATGAATTTTATGATCCATCGTGAACTGCTTCAGTATGAAGAGGTGCGCCTGTTACCTGAACGGTTCAAAGAAAAAATGGAGGATATTCTGACGCATTGTGTAGAGACAAAAGGCGGCTTTACGCCATCTGATTTTCCAATGGTTCAGCTGACGCAAAAGCAAATCGATGAACTTCCAGATGGTGTAGTGGATGTGTATCCACTATCTCCAATGCAGCAAGGGATGCTGTTTCATGCATTATTAGATCAAGCGTCACAGGCGTATTTTGGTCAAGTGCATATGACACTCGAAGGCTTAACGGACGGCGCAGCCTATGAAAAGGCATGGAATCTGCTAGTAGAGCGTCATTCGATTTTGCGGACAACATTTGCTTGGGAAGGGCTAAAGGAGCCTGTTCAGTTGATTCAATTAGAAGGAAGTATTCAGCTCACTCAGCACGATGTGCGCCATCTGAGTGAAACGGATCAGAAGGAAGCCATTCAGCAATATTTGCAAACAGATCGGTCAAAGGATTTCAAACTAGAAAATACGGATGAACCGCTGATTCGTATTGCTTTATTCCATCGTGATGAAAACACATGCACGTTTGTTTTTAGCTTTCATCATATTTTAATCGATGGCTGGAGCTTGTTCAGCTTTATTGAAGAATCCTTTTCTTTGTACCGCTCTCTTGTGGATGAACGGGAGATGGATCTTCCTGCTGTACGTCCATATAAAGATTTTATCGAGTGGCTGCAAAAGCAGGATCAAGAGAAGGCGCTAGAGTTCTGGAAAGGTTATATGTCAGGAGTAGAGGAGGCTACACCGCTTCCAGGAGAAGACGGGCCAGCTTCGGATCTAGAAGCAGGTGTTGATCAGCTAAGTATCAAACTAACGCCCGAAATGCAGCAGAAACTCGAAGAGATGACAGGCACGCAGAAGGTGACAATGAGCACCCTGATTCAAACAGCGTGGGGGCTGCTTTTGCATCTTCATTCAGGGTCAGAGGATGTCGTGTTCGGAGTGACAGTATCAGGACGGCCGGCGGACTTACCACAGGTTGAAAGCATGACAGGGCTCTTTATTAACACATTGCCGCTCCGTTTGCCGATCACGCCAGAGTGGACCATTTCCAAGCTGCTGGCACATACGCAGGAAACAGTATTTCAGATGCGAGAATTCGAATATACCGTACTGCCAGATATTCAGCAGCTGACTCACATCCCGAATGGAGATTCATTGTTTAACAGTATTGTCGTGTTTGAAAACTATCCGATTGAATCTATCGAGCCTTACGGTATACGCATTTTAGACATTGCGAGTCATGAAGAAACGAACTATGACCTGACCCTTGTGGCAGTTCCGGGAGAGACGCTGGAGCTGCGGGTCACATACCGCTTCAATCAATATACAGAAAAGCAAATACAATCGCTGATGCAGCAGCTGATCCACACACTTGAAGCCATGACAGAACAAATGGAGACACCCCTCTCTTCCTTCACGATCGTCACGAATGAAGAAAAAGAGCGGATGATCACCGATTGGGCGAAAAATGCACAAGTCAGCGTGCTGTACCCAGATCAAGAAGAGGTCTATTCAGGTGTGCATGATCCTTCCTGTGAAACGGAAATATATGTCCTGAGCGAAGCGCATCAGCTCATGCCGGTAGGATTTCCTGGAGATATTTTTATCGGTGCAAAGGACATCAAAGCACTTTGCGGGGAGCTTGCCGATTGGATGGAGACGCATAAAATTCCGCATCCATTCAAACATCAAACTGGTGAATACCTCTATCCGACAGGGGATGTCGGCGTTTGGACTGAAGAAAACAAGATTCAGATTTTGGATTGGATGTAGGAGGAGAAGAAACGATGTTAGTGAGTAGACGAAAAGGACATGCAGCAAATCATATCGTCAGAATCAACGGAAAACGATTGGATCTCAAAGCATTAGAGCAAGTCATGATGCTTCATTTTCCGCTTAAGGAATGTGCAATCATTCCGAAGAAAAATCAAGAAGGCAGTCTATCGCTTGTGCTATTTGCACAGGCGAAGGACCCTTCGCTGACAAGAGAGGATCTGATGAAAGGTCCGCTTCATCCTCATGAAGTGCCAGCCGCTCTCGTCTTATTACCTTCTTTGCCAAAGACAGAAAGTGGAGCAGTCGACAAAGAGGCACTGCTTTCAATTGAAATCATAGATCAAGAGGAATTAAGAAAGATAGAAGAGCGCACCAAAGCTATAGATGGTGTAGAGGAAGCGGCTGCTTTCATTGAAAGTCAGCCAGAAAAACGAACGCCCTATCACTTAGATGATCTGTTTCCTGATCGACAGCGTACCCAAGGGAACGGACCGCTTTCGAAAAGTGAAGCGAGCGAAACAAAACCATCATCTCTACATGAGAAGCCGCCCGCACTTGTGTATGGCGGAGATGTGATCAAAAAACCAGGCACACCTGTCACACTGACAGAGGTGCTGATTCGATCAGCCTTTATGTCACCAGACCGCGGGGTGACCTATATGAAAGAAGACGGGCGTACGTTGACCCAAACCTATCCTGAATTACTAACAAGCGCTGAACGGGTTCTGTGCGGTTTAAGGGCAGCAGGACTGACAAACGGTGATCAAGTGCTACTTCAATTGAAAGATCATCAAGATTTTATCACGGTATTCTGGGGCTGTATTCTCGGAGGAATCATTCCGACCCCGGTCTCTGTGCCTCCTGTTTATGATGAAATGAATCAAGGTGTGAATAAGCTGAAGGGCGTGTTTCAGCTGCAAAATGAACCTTTCATTATTACGAATGAAGCAAGTGCTGAGGACATTGCTGGGCTGCGTGAGACATTTGAAGCAAAGGTCATGCCTATCTTAACAATTGAAGCATTGCTGGCGTATGAACCAGATGAACAGCATTATGAGCCGGAGCCGGATGAGCCTGTGCTGCAGCTCCTGTCTTCAGGAAGTACGGGTGTTCCAAAGTGTATCCGTCATCATCATCAAAGCATTTTATCTAGAATTATTGCTTTTGAGCAGGTTAACGGCTTTACACATGAGGATGTGTCGCTTAACTGGATGCCGCTTGATCATGTTGGTGGAATTGTCATGTTTCATGTACATGACGTCTACCTTGGCTGCCAGCAGATTAGTCCATCTATCGATCAATTTATCGAGCGGCCGATGGTGTGGCTGGATTGGGTAGAAACATACGGTGTCACAAGGACATGGGCACCAAACTTTGCTTTTGCCATGATGAATGAATATGAGGACGACATTCGCAAGGGGAGCTGGGATCTGTCTACTCTGACTTATATTATGAATGCAGCCGAAGCGGTTGTTCCGAAAGTCACGCAGCGCTTCATGCATATCATGGGGCAGCATGGATTAAGCCGTCATGCGATGGTACCTGCTTACGGCATGTCAGAAACATCCTCAGCCATTGTTCAGTCAAAGAAATTTATGCGGAACAGTGAACAGGATGGACAGCTGACGATCGATCAGACCTCGTTAACAAGTGAGATCGAATATGTGACGCACGATCATCCGAACAAGATGACGTTTACAGAAGTCGGCACGCCGATTCCTTCTGTATGGATTCGAATTGTAGATGAGCATCACGAGGTGCTGCCAGAAGATCAGGTTGGGCGCTTGCAAGTGAAGAGTCCAACAATTATGATGGGCTACTATCAAAATGAAGAAGCCAATCAAGAAGTTTTTGCGGAAAACGGCTGGTTTCACACAGGGGATTTAGGTTTTATTCATGAAGGGCGTCTCGTTCTGACAGGTCGAGAAAAAGACATCATTGTTATCAACGGCGCTAACTATTTGAATTACGAAATTGAAGCGGTTGTTGAAGAGGTGGACGGGGTTGAAGTCACCTTTGCCGCTGCGTACGGCATTTATAATCCCGAATCAAGCAATGACACGCTTGCCGTCTTTTTTGTCTCACAAAGGGATTCAATAGAGGAACAAATCACGATAATTCAACAGATGAGAGAGGCCATCATTCGAAAAATCGGAATAGAGCCTGATCACATCATTCCGGTGAAAAAAGACCAATTTCCAAAAACGGAGAGTGGGAAAATCCAGCGTGCCCAGTTAGGCGCAGCACTAAAAGATGGAGCATTCCGTGACATTGAACAGGCACTGGATCTTGCTTCTGAAAATGAACAAACACTCCCAGACTGGTTTTTCAAACGCATTTGGGCTAAGGAGCATATCGGTCCAACTCAGCCTTTTGCTGACCATGTTCTCGTTTTCGAGGATGAAAAAGGACTATATCAATCGCTTTACGCACAATTTGAGCAAAAGAAACAGCCATATATTTCTGTGAGAAAAGGGCATGAATTTTTGCGTCTGTCCAAAGGGATGTACCAGATAAATCCGAGAATCAAGGGGGATTACGTCAGGCTCGTTGCCGCACTTGAAGCAGATGAACTAAAGACCGGGCGCATGCTCCATCTGTGGAATGTGTCAGACAAAGAAGACATCGTGGATCCTGCGCAGTTCAAAGAGCTGCATGCCAGCACGGGTCAATCCATTTTGTACTTGTATCAAGCATTGAGACAAGCAAATAAAGAGCCCATCCGTCTTGTCGTTGTGACAAAAGGCGGTCAATTTGTGAAGCCTGGAGACGATCTTCATGTGGAGAAAACGCCGCTTGTCGGTCTGCTAAAAACCATTCCGCAAGAATGGGAAGGAGCAGAGGTGTCTCATCTTGATATTGAAGCGGAGGATGTAGAACAGGATGCCAAGCATATTGCGGAAGAATTGTCTGCGATTCATATAAAAGCAGAGGTTTCTTACCGAAATGGGGACAGATTCGTACCAAAGCTGGAAAAAGTCAATATGATTGAAGCGCCTCAAACAGGAGGATTTTTAGAATATGAAGGTCTTTATTTATTGACTGGAGGACTTGGCGGAATTGGGTTTGAGCTGTCTAAGCAGATGCTCCAATTTGGCTTAAAGCTCGTATTGATTGGACGGACATCTCTGGAAGACAGCTTGGAAAAGAAAGAAGCCTTCTCACAGCTAAAAGATGTTGGTGACGTCATTTATATCCAAGCAGATGTGACCAACTTACGTGACGTCGAACAGGCGATTTATCAAGCAGAAAAGCATTTTGGACAATCGATCCGGGGTGTGCTGCATTTGGCCGGTGCTGGTAATGTGTCTGAGCATTTTCAGCAGGCGGACAAGTATACACTGGCTCATACGTCAGAAGAGGATTTCACAAAAGAAATGTCAGGGAAAGCAGACGGGGCATGGGTCCTGCAGGAAGCCTTTAAGTATGATCCGACAGTACCGTTTGTCTTTTTTGGATCGGTCAATGGCTTTTTTGGCGGCACAACATTTGGGGCATACTCTGCGGCCAACAGCTTTTTAGATGGACTCGCGCACGCTCTCACCTTTCAAGAAGGAAGACGAGCAATCTCTTTGAACTTCAGTATGTGGGATAATCTCGGTTTGTCTAAGGGGCATACCGGAGCAGCTCTCACCGTTCGCAAGGGATTTCAATTGATTGGAAAGAAACAAGGTCTCCATTCATTATGTTTAGGTGTCCGGCTCAATGAAGCGCATCTATTTATTGGTCTGGACGGAGCAAACCCAGACATCGCCGGGTATCTTCAGCCAGCTCCAATACCGGTCTTTGAGAAAAAGCTTTTTTACACCGTTCAGCCTGGCAAAGAAGTGCATGTTGAAGAGATCACGAGCGCCGCAGCAGGCAAATGGGACATTCAGCAAGTACAGGAAATACCGAAAAAACAAGATGGCTTTATTGATCATGAAGCCCTCAAACTGAATCATCACAAAAATGGACAAAGTCTTGAAAAGCAATTACCAGAAACGAAGACAGAGCAGGTTCTTGCCGCCATATGGCAGGACATTTTAGATGTAGATCGCGTGTACAAAGAGGATCAATTCTTCGACCTTGGCGGACATTCACTAAAAGCGACTCAAACCATTTCCCGGATCAATCATGAATTTTCAATGAAGGCGCCTTTAAAAATATTATTTGAAAGCAAACATCTGGCACATCTGGCGCAAATGGTTGATGACATCAAAGGGGCGCCAGCCGTTCAGGAGGCTGAAATTCCAAAGCTTGAAAAGCAAACAAGCTATGAATTGTCTCATGCCCAGAAGCGTATTTGGTTCTTATCCACATTAGAAAAGAGCCATCATTACAATATATTAGGTGCTTGGAAGCTGACAGGACCATTACACATTCAAGCATTAACAAAAGCGATTGGTCTTTTAACAAAACGGCATGAAGCACTTCGGGCAGTATTTAAATCACTTGGCGGCAAGCCGGTTCAACTCATTCGTGAAGACCTTCCGCCATCTGTGACAGTGGCCAATTTCTCGTTATTTAATGAAAAAACAAGAGCGAGAAGACTCAAGCAGCTCATTCAGCAAGAGGCAGAACGTGTCTATGATTTAGAAAGAGGGCCTCTTGCGCAGTGGACGATAGTAGATATGGGCAAGGAGGAGTATTATCTCCTTTGCGCGCAGCACCACATCATTTCAGATGCATGGTCACTCAGCCTGCTCATTCAGGAATTAGAAGTGGCATATGACGCACTGCTTGCAGATGAAACGCCGCAGCTCCCAGCCTTAGAAATCGAATGGACAGACTATGTACATTGGGAGAATGAACAATTAAAGCATCATCAAAAAGACCAAACCTATTGGCTCAATACGTTACAAGGTGAACTTCCAGTGCTGGAGCTGCCGTTTGACCGTCCTCGTCCGCCGGTTCAAACATTTAACGGTGCTACAGAGCAAATTGTACTGGATGAACCGCTTATCCGCCGCTTGCAGGCTTTGTCCAAAAAGCAGGGCACGACCTTGTTCATGACGATGCTGTCCGCGTACTACGTCCTGCTTCACAAGCTGTCCGGACAGACGGATATCATCATTGGATCGCCTATCGCGGGCCGGGATGCCAAGCAATCAGAGAAGCTTGTTGGGATGTTTGTGAATACACTTGCGCTGAGACAGGACGTCTCAACAGCAGAGACGTTCGCTGATCTCTTGGAAAACGTGAAAGAGATGACGTTAAAAGCCTTTGAGCATCAGCATTATCCATTTGACAAGCTTGTCGATGACCTTTCGTTAGATCGAGATTTAAGCCGGTCACCTATTTTTCAGGCGGCTATGGGGTATGTCACCGATTCGCTCGATGTAAACCTTAAAGGGCTGACAAGTGAACATGTGATGGTCCATCATACAGTATCTAAATTTGATCTCACCCTCCATATATTTGAACAGGAAGAGCAGCTGTCGATTCATGTGGAATACAATACGGATTTATTTGATCAAGAGACCATTCATCGTTATATGAACTATTATCTCCATGTGCTAGATGGCATGACGGCACAGCCTGAGCGTACATTTGCTGATTATTGCTTAATGGACAAAGTAGAACAGGCGGCCATGATTCTAGGAAAAAATCAAACAGATACGCCATATCCAAAGCGGACGCTTCAAGAATTGTTTGAAGAGCAGGTGAAGCGTGATCCGCATCGTATTGCCTTGTCCTATATGGATGAGCATATGACGTATGAAGCTTTGGATAAGAAGGCGACAAAGCTTGCTGCTTACTTGCAGTCAAAAGGAATTGGACCAGGCTCCCTTGTCCCGATGCTATTTGATCGCTCCTTTGACATGATTGTGTCGGTACTAGGAATCATCAAATCTGGTGCTGCATATGTTCCGATGTCACCTGAATATCCTGATGCACGCATCCGTCTCATCGTTCGTGATACGCAAAGCGATGTGATCATCACTCAGTCTCATCTTGCAGATCGTCTAGTAGGCTTTACAGGTACAAGGATTATCATGGACAAGCCAATACGAGAAACAAATGCAGTGTATCAAAGAGAATCATCGATTATAGGTGAAGACCAGATCGCCTATGTCAATTACACATCAGGCTCAACAGGTACACCAAAAGGCGTGATGCTCCCTCATGCAGGAGTTGTCCGCTTGGTTAGAGAAACAAACTATATCAAGCTCGGTCCAGATGACAAAATGCTTCAGCTCTCAAACTATGCTTTTGATGCCTTTACATTTGAATTATGGGGAATGCTGCTGAATGGCGGTCAGCTGATTTTGCTCCCAAAATATGCAGCACTGAATATGGACGAATTAACGCAGTTCATCAAAACGCATCAAGTAACAGCCAACTGTCTGCCAACCGCTTTATTTAATCGACTGGTGGAGCACGATCCAAAAAGTGTGGCAGGCTACCGCACATTACTCGTTGGCGGGGAAGCCATGTCTAGTGAGCATGCACGAAAAGCATTGCCGCATATGGAAGGTGTGCTCGTCAATGCTTACGGTCCAACAGAGAACACGACCTTAGCCACAACACATCAAGTCACACACGTGCCAGCAGGCGCAAAATCGGTTCCAATTGGTGTACCGGTGTCGAACTCAACTGTTGTCATACTGGATGATGCGCTCAATCCAGTACCAGCAGGTGTCAAAGGAGAAATTTATATCGGCGGAACCGGCCTTGCGAAAGGCTACCTTCATGATCCAGAGCAGACAAAGGAGCGGTTTATTGACAATCCTTTTCCTGAACTAAAGGGAGACAAGCTGTATCGTTCAGGCGACCTTGGTACATGGCGGTCAGATGGCACCATTGAATATCTTGGCCGAAAAGATCACCTGGTGAAAATTAGAGGCTACCGAATTGAATGCGGAGAAATTGAGACAGCCCTGCTCAAGCATCCACAAATCAAAGAATGTACAGTCATCACCAAAACGTATGGCAGCTCAAAACGGCTGGCGGCCTACCTTGTGACAGATGGAGAAAACCCTGTTCCGAGCTGGAAAGCCTTTTTGCAGGAAAGCCTGCCAAGCTATATGATTCCAAGTTACTTTGTCGTACTGGATGAAATGCCGGTGACAACGAACGGGAAGGTTGATCAAAAAGCATTGCCAGAGCCAACAGAAACAATGTCCCTTTCCCATGATGACGACAAACCTGTCACCGAAACGGAGGAGCGGATTGTCGCCGCTTTCAAGGAAGTGCTTGGTGTGAAGCAAGTGGGTATGCATGATTCCTTCTTTGATCTGGGCGGCGATTCCATTATGAGTATTCAGGCTGTGGCCAAATTAAAAGAAAAAGGTGTTCGTGTTGATCCAAAATGGATTTTCATGCACCCGGCGCCTGCGCAATTAGCCGCACATTTGGACGCAGTGCCAGAAGCCGCTGAGAACGTCGAAAGGTCTCCGAAGGACTACGTGATCGATCTGAAAAAAGGCGATCCAGCCGAACCGAGAATATTCTTTGCACCGCCTGCTGGTGGAACGGTGATGGGCTATATTGATGTTACTAAGCTCATGACACATCAAGGTGCTGTGTATGCCTTGCAGTCTCCTGGCCTATATGAGGATGAAGAGCCGCAATTCCTCCATTACACGGAGCTTGTAACCCTTTTTATTGAAGCTATTGAGACGTTCTACCGTCCGGGGATTGACTATCTCGCAGGGCATTCAATGGGCGGGCATCTTGCCTACGGAATGAATCAGCGGCTCTGCCATGCAGGGAAAGCACCGAAAGGGCTCATCATTTTAGATACGGTGCCAGTGCTAAGAGATGAGGCAGATCAGGCACTTCATGCCGATATGAACGAAGAAGAAGTGAAAATGCTCGCGCTTGTCCTTGGAATGGGGAATCTGGTCGGCATTCAGCCAGAAGCTTTACAAGGATTGACCTTCCAAGAAGTGAAGCAGAAAATTCTCAAAGAGGCAGAAAAGGATGAAGTTGTTCATCAATTCATGAATGATCAATATTTAGATAAATATTTGCAAATGCAAACGCATAATACGATCATGTCACAAGCCATTGAATTAGAAAAAGAACCATTCCCTGTGCCATTTTATATTGTCCAAAGCAGTGATCACGCAAGCGATTTCCAGAAGAAGTTCGCAGACTGGGAGGCTTATACGAAAGAGTCGTGCTCGTATTACCACATCAAAGGCGACCATGTCACCATGATGAAAAGACCGCAGGCAGATGAACTGGCACGGATTCTTCAAACGATTATAAAGGGGTAAAGACGTATGAATCAGTTATTGAAAACCTTTGAAAAAAAATCAGATCTCATTCAGCTTATTTGTTTTCCTTTTGCCGGCGGATATTCCGCCTCATACCGTCCGCTTTTTGAACAGCTAAAAGACGTGGCCGAAATCACAGCAGCAGAGCCCCCAGGGCACGGCACCAATCTCATGCCGCTTGAATCAAGCATTGACCGGCTGGCAGAGCTGTACAAAGAAGGACTCACGAACAAATTGAACCGCCCATTTATTCTGTTCGGACATTCAATGGGTGGGCTTGTGGTATACAGACTAACCCAGCTGCTAGAAAAGGAAGGAATTTATCCTGCAGCAGTGGTGATCTCAGCCATTCAGCCTCCGCAAACAAAACGGCAGATGCTGACGCATTTATCCAACGAAGCATTTGTACAGCATATTGCCGAAATGGGCGGGATTCCAAAGGAATTACTAGAGAACAAACCAATGATGGATTACTTTACACCGTCCTTACGTGCAGACTACCGGGCACTGGAAACCTTCCAGCACACAGATCAATCGATCATCGACACACCTGTTTATTTATTCAATGGGAAGCAAGATGAGAAATGCATGAAGGATGCCAGCGGCTGGCTAAAATGGGCAAAAACCATCGAGCGCACTAATTTCGATGGAGGCCACATGTATATCAACACACACCTTGAGCAATTTGCAGAAGAGATGAGACATGTCATTGAGCTTACAGCCAAGCAGCAATTGATTAGACATTAAAAAGAAAGCGGCCTCATTAATGAGGCCGCTTTTACTTATGAATGCTGTTTCTTCACCACATTCCCGCCAATCACCCCGCCAATGACCAGCACCCCTCCGATGAGATGATACCAATCAATCGTTTCGTGTAAAATGAGAACCCCGGCGGCGACCGTGATAAACGCGGATAAATTGTTAAAGATGCTGACCTTTGCCGCTTCTAGTTGTGAGAGTGCATAGTTTGATAAATATGCGGTAAGAAGAGATGAAAGAATACCTAAAAAGAGCATCGACCATACAAAGGATGCTTCTGTAAATGGACTGAAAAACTCCGGCAATGACCCATTGATCGAATGCCGGGTAAGCGCGGCGGCATTGAAAAAGACAAAGCCAAAGAAGGTCATCACAAAGGTGAGTTCGATCACATGGAATCGTTTTGTAATCACTCTGGCAAACACACTATATGCACTGGATGACAGGGCTGAAAGTAAAATCAGCACATAGCCGATGAAGTGAGAATGCTTGACATCAATTCCCTTCATGACAAAGAGAAGCATCACCCCGCACACAGAAAGAAAGGTAAACAGCACTTGTATCCATGTCGCACGTTCCTTTAAAAACCAGGCTGCCAGCAGCATCGTCAGAATGGGAATCGTCGCTTGAATGATGCCAGCCTCTGAAGAAGATGTATACATCAATCCCCACACTTGAAAAGCAAAGAACAAAACAGGATAAAGCAAGGAAAACGGTACGATATAAATGAGATCACGCCATTGAATGGATATGCGATACTTTTTCCGTAGAAACGGATACAGCAATAGAGCGGCTGCAAAAGAAACGGTAAAGCGGTGTGCCAATAAATCGATTGGGTTTGCTGATTCTAATGCTATTTTGACAAACAAAAAGGAAAAACCAATGATAGAGGCGTATGCGATCGCAGCAGCATACGCTTTTTGTTTTGACATATTCACAACGTGACTCCTTACATGAGCATGCATGCTTCAAATGAATTGACCGGTTCTGTTCTTCTATCGTAATCGGATCATCTAACGTGTACAATAAGAGAACGTGATATCTGTACCGGTACAAGGAGGAAAAGGTGTGAGGAAATATGATCAGCTTGTCTTGAGCTTAAAAGAAAAAATGGATTCTGGTGAGTACAGTGCTGGGATGAAAATTCCATCCATTCGCCACTTAGCGGCTCAATATGCAGTGAGTAAAAGCACTGTCATCAAGGCGCTGGATACATTGGAGCGTGAACATCTGCTGTATTCTGTAGAAAGAAGCGGTTATTATGTCGTGAAAACGAAGCAGCGAGCAGACAAGCAGGACGGCACGTGGATTGATTTTGCTTCATCTGCACCTGATCCCGTTGTGTTTCCATATGTCGATTTCCAGCACTGCATCAACCAAGCGATCGATTTATATCAAAATGACTTATTTATTTACGGCACAGCCAACGGCTTACCATCGCTGCTGCCAGTCATTTCAAAGCGATTAATGGATTATCAAGTGTTTGCTCATCCAGAACAGATCGTCATGACCTCTGGTATTCAGCTCGCTTTATCCATTTTAAGCACCATTCCTTTTCCGAATGGAAAACAAACCATACTAGTCGAACAGCCGGGTTATCACTTATATCTCCAATATTTAGAGAAAAATCAATTGCCTGTGCGCGGAATTCAGCGGACGGAAAAAGGGATCGATCTTATCGAATTAGAGCATATCTTTCGAGAAGAGGAGATTCGTTTTTTCTATACGATGCCAAGATTTCAAAACCCGCTTGGAACGAGTTTATCAAAACGAGAAAAAAGAGCGATTGCAGCCCTTGCTGAGAAATATGATGTCTACATTGTTGAGGATGATTATATAGCAGATTTAGAATTCGACACAAAAAGAGACCCGATCTACTCGTACGATCAGGCAGGAAAGGTCATTTATTTGAAAAGCTTTTCTAAAATCATTTTTCCGGGGCTGCGAACAGGAGCGGTCGTCTTACCT
Source organism: Bacillus sp. FSL K6-0994 (assembly GCF_038630815.1). NCBI lineage: Bacteria > Bacillati > Bacillota > Bacilli > Caryophanales > Bacillaceae > Bacillus > Bacillus sp. FSL K6-0994. Next base: position 415,513 of record NZ_CP152043.1, read on the forward strand.
GAAGAACTGATTCGGCCTTTTAGCGAACACAAACGGCTGATTGATATCGACAGCTCCATGCTGTCCCAGGCAGCCTTAGAAATATATTTAAAAAGCGGGATGTTTGAGCGGCATAGAGACAGGATGCGAGCGACCTATCGAAACCGCTCCAAGCAGCTCGTGGCAAGATTAAAAAATGATCAGAGCGCTTATCAGCTGGGAGAACAGGAGCCGGCTACCCATACACATTTACGTGTCGACCGGTCGATTCCCATGAACCAAATTATTCAGCAGCTGAAAAAGACATCTGTTTCCATTCAGCCAATTGACCGTTATTACCTGTCGGCCTATCAAAAGGACCCCATTCTTCAGCTGAACATTTGGCAGGTGAAAGAAGAGCAGATCACACACGGAGTCGATCTATTAAAGACGGTATTTCAGCAAAGCACGCGTTATTAAAGGCGGGACAGTACATCGCTGCAAGTGAGTCTCTCAACGCTTTCAGCCGCAGCAAGTTTTCGTGTGCATACCGCCATTTGGTAGGCAGGGTCAAGTGAGTATGTTTGAACAAAGCAAGGCGCTTCATGATCAGGTAGTGTCAACGCAGCCTGTCCATCCTCTGACAGACGGGCTGTAAAGGATGAAAGCCCATAGGATAATCCTTTTCCAGTCAGCTTGATAAAGGCTTCCTTCATTGACCATAGATGAAAGAAATAGGCTTCCTGCCGTTCTGCCGGCTGTGAGAGTAAATCCTGATACTCATCCGCTGAAAAAAATCGTTTGGCAATCGCCAGATCAATAGGCTTGATTTCCTCAATATCAATGCCCACAGGTGCATCATCTACTGCGCAAACGACCCAATCGCCAGAGTGAGAAAGATTAAAATGAAAAGAAGGAAGCTGCCGGACGACAGGTTTGCCATTGCCCTCTGTTTCAAAAACGATCTCGTCCATAGGCAGCTCGTACATATCATGGATCGTTTGACGAACCAGCACTTCACCTAACAAGGTCCTTCTTGCGTCGATCAAAAAACGAAAGCGTTCAGCGGCAGCACGCTTTTCAGCTGAAACAAAGGGTTTCAGACGATCTATTTGTTGTCGTTCATTGATTTCATCTAAGTGTTGTAATTGGATAGCAAATATCTTCATAACAAACCTCTAATTTTTTACATTGATTGTACCATTGGAGAGCGGCGTGCAAAAGGGTCCATTAACGATTTACGATGTGAACACCATTCGGATCAGTTGTATCAACTCCATCAACATCCGTCATGATCACGTCAAGCAGGGAAAGCCGTTCTCCTTTTTGCCAGTGAATGGGCTGATGCAAAGGTGCTAGTAGCTGATCGACTTTAGGTGTCTGTGACAAATCAGGAACAGCAATTGTCATAGCATGCAGCGCATCGGTTCCAGTTTCAATGACATCTGTACGGCGCTGTAATTCAAGCCTTAAACGAAGAGGTGTCGAAAGAAACGTTCTCCGTTCCCCAGCTTGGATTGGCCAGTTTAGTTCTTTAGCTTGTGCAAGCAGTTGATCATATTTTTCGTCTGAGACAAGAAAGCCGATGTGATCAAAAAGGACTTTTTTGCTATAGCCAAATGTGATATTGATCTGTCCTTTTCTCATTTCGATGATTCGAAAAGTCGGCTGCTCTTCTCTAAAATCATCCCATGTCAGCGGGGGATGATAGGAGCCATCCTTTGTGAAACGGCCTTTAACCTCAAAGACTAGCGAACGATATGTTTGTTCTGTCTCTTCAACAAATGGTGTCCAGTAATGATAGTGGAAAAGCTGCATAGGTCTCATCTCCAGTATGTGAATATTCTGTTTATTTATTTTAGCACAAGAAAAGCCATTCTAATTATAGAATGGCTTGCTTTCATCTTGTAAGGGTTTGAACAGGTTTTTCTGCTGTTTTTGTAATGAGCAGCTGCAGGAGCCGTGTTGATTGCGGCAAGGAGAAACGAAGGACAAGACCTGTGAAGATCGCAGTCAAAATCGTTCCAATGCCAATCGGTCCACCGAGCATCCATGCAAATAAAAGCACTGTTAACTCAATGCCATTTCGCACCCACTGCACGTTCAATCCTGTTTTCGCTGAGATGAGCAGCATTAATGAATCCCTTGGCCCGGCGCCAAGATTCGCTGAGACATAAATGCCAACACCATACCCTGAAACCACAACGCCCGTAATAAACACATATAAAGCGGATAAATACCCGTGTGGTGCAGGCAATACCGCATTAAAGAAATCTATAAACATACCAATCAGCACCATGTTCAGTAATGCGCCGACCTTTGGAAATGATTTCGTAAAAACAGAAGTCAGTGTCACAATGAGTGCACCAATAATGATGGACCACTGTCCAATCGTGAGTCCAAAATGCTGAAACAGTCCGTAGTGGAAAGCGTCCCAAGGACCAATCCCAAGGATCTTCCCTTTCACTGTCAGCGATAGTCCAAAAGCTAATACGATCAATCCAACAAAATAAAAAAACCAACGTAAAAGATGTTCCCGCTTCAAAAGCATTCCCTTCTTTCTTAAACACTCGATTTCCATCGTAACATACTCTCACTCCCCTTTAAATGGCTTTGCTCAATTGTAATCGCTTACTTCAAAAAAAGAATTTTGTCGAATTGTAAGGGTCAAAACATCAAAACAGGCAGCAAGACTTTCGGATTGTTTTTTTTAGCAAAAGAAGCCATTAATTTCCGCATTTTAAGAGAAAAAGAAAATAATTCAATATATTTTCCCAAAAAAATAATCTGCACCAATTAAAGAATAATTATCTTTAAATAGAAGAGATTGTATATAAATCATGTCATTAGACCTGTTTGGAGGAAAAGGAAAATGCGAAGGTATACGATAAAAAAGGTCATTTTATTGGAAAAAACATAGGTGAATCAAACATCGAGAAGTGTATGTTACTAAATGACTATTTTTGTCGAAAATAGTCATTTAGTCATGTTGAGGCTTTTGAAATGTTACTGATATTCTTTACCAAAGTGTGGGAGGTGAACTGGTACATACCATTACGATATGAAGCGAGAAAAAGGGGAGGTCAAAGAATGAACTTATTAAAAAGAACGAGTCAATTATTTCTTATATTGGTGCTGATCGTTGGAAATCTATTAACGGTCTCACCAGCTGTTACGAAAGCCGCTGGGACGGTTGTTGTCAATAACACGGATTCTTATATTATTGGGAGTAGGCCACTGGTTCTTCAGCAGCTCGATGGAAATAATCCAACAAATGTAAAAGCTAGTGTAGAGGTGAAAGGAATCGATATGGGTGCAGTGAATGGTGTTGCTGTAAGTGATCGAGAAAATGTTGTGTATGCAACTGCAAATAGCACGACCCCTACTCTATATAAAATAAATGCGACATCAGGGCAAGCAGAGAGCGTAACCCAATTACCAGAAGGTGCTTCTAATGCCGTTGTGTATCAAGATAAATATATCTATTCTTATGCTTCTAATGGTGAGTATTTCCTTGGAACATACGATTTAGTTACGGGTCAAAAATCGTCTAAAAAAATTGTCGGATATGACATCGGGTCTGGCGTTGGCGGAGATCTTGTCGTTGATAAGGACGGCTATCTTTGGTTCGCATCAAATGGCAGTGGGGCCATTGCGCAAATGAACCCTGATACAGCAGAAGTCATTCGTGTCATTCCGATTAAAAATGCAGATGGTAAAACGATTGACGGAGGCGTTCGGGGGATTAGCTTTTTGCCCAATGGACAAATGCTATTACAGTCAGGATTAAATGACTCCATTGGCCATTCCACTCTTTTTACACTTGATGCGAAAACATTAAGTACAACATATATGGGCACTGTAGGTGATTCATTATCTTACGATTTAGCTTCGCGGGTTAAGCCAGAATTTGATCCATATCCTCCAGAGCTTGAATCGGAAAAATCAGTTGTTTTACAGAAAAAAGCAGAGGGCAACACAGATGAGAAGCATCCAGAAGTAGGCGACACGTTACTTTATACAATTAAAGCAAAAAATACCGTGCAATATGGTATTGTCAAAAAACTGATCATATCAGATAAGCTGCCAAGCAGCCTAACGTATGTTTCAGGGTCTCTTAAGGTGGATGGAACGAGCGTAACAGATGCAAAAGATCAAGACAAAGGTGATTATACAAACGGCACTGTTTCAGGTCAAATAGGTGACGTGAAAGATACCGATTGGCACACAGTGACATTTGAAGCGACGGTAGGCAAAGGTCAGGCAGGCAAAGATATTCAAAATACCGCGAATGTCAAAGGGGAAAACGCACCTCCGGATGAACCAACAACAAACATAGAAATTTACCCGCGTGACCCAAAGCTTGAATCAAAAAAATCAGCGGTCTTACAGAAAAAAGCAGAAGGTAACACAGATGAGAAGCATCCAGAAGTAGGCGACACATTACTGTATACCATTCAAGCCCGTAATGCGATTGAAGACAGCGTCATTGAAGATCTTGTGATTTCTGACAAGTTACCTCAAGGGTTATCATATGTACCAAATTCACTTCAGGTAGATGGAAATCCAGTCACAGATGTAAAAGATGATGACAACGGGGATATGACAGACGGAACTGTCACTGGGACGTTCGGTGAAGTGAAAGATGCGAAATGGCATACCGTGACGTTTGAAGTCACAGTTGAAAAAGGTCAGGCAGGCAAAGATATTCAAAATACAGCTAATGTCACAAGCGGCAACACACCGCCAGACGAGCCGACAACAAAAACAGAAATCTATCCGCGTAACCCAAAGCTGACTTCTGAAAAATCAGCAGTTTTACAGAAAAAAGCAGAAGGTAACACAGATGAGAAGCATCCAGAAGTAGGCGATACCCTGCTTTATACAATTAAAACAAAGAATACGATAGAAGACAGTCTCGTTGAAAACTTAGTGATCTCAGATGAACTGCCGGAAGGATTGGCATATGTACCGAATTCACTTCAGGTGAATGGAGATGCAGTCACAGACGCAAAGGATGACGATAACGGAGACTTTACAAACGGAACCATCTCAGGACAATTTGGCGACATTAAGGATACAGATTGGCATACCGTGACGTTTGAAGTGACGGTTGAAAAAGGACAATCAGGCAAAGACATTCAAAATACAGCCAATGTCACAGGCGGCAACACACCGCCAGATAAGCCGACAACAAAAACAGAAATCTATCCGCGTGATCCAAAGCTTGAATCAGAAAAATCAGCGGTTTTGCAGAAAAAAGCAGAAGGTAACAAAGATGAGAAACACCCAGAAGTAGGCGATACCCTGCTTTATACAATTAAAACAAAAAACACGGTAGAAGACAGTCTTGTTGAAAATCTAGTGATTTCAGATCAATTACCAAAAGGGTTGAAGTATGTCACCGGGTCCCTTCAAATTGATGGGGAATCTGTCACAGATGTGAAAGACGACGATAGCGGTGACTACACAGATGGAAAGGTTACAGGTTCTTTTGGTGATGTGAAGGACACGGACTGGCATACAGTGACGTTTGAAGTGACAGTTGAAAAGGGACAGGCTGGTCAAGACATTCAAAACACAGCTGAAGTAACTGGCGAAAACACGCCGCCAGATGATCCAACAACGAAAACAGAAATTTATCCTCGTGAACCAAAACTAGCATCTGAAAAGGCTGCAAGTATTCAGAAAAAGGCAGAAGGCAACAAAGATAAAAAGACACCACAGGTAGGCGATACCCTTCTTTATACAATCAAAACAAAGAATCTTGAAGAAGACAGCATCGTCAACAATCTCGTGATTTCTGATGAACTGCCAGAAGGTCTTCAATATGTCGAAGGTTCACTAAAAGTAGATGGTCAAGCCGTCACAGATGCAAAAGATGATGACAACGGAGACTACACAAAAGGTACAGTCACCGCTCAATTCGGCGATATCAAAGATACCGACTGGCATACAGTGACCTTTGAAGCGAAGATTGCTAAAGGCCAATCAGGTAAAAGCATTCAAAACACAGCAAAAGTAACAGGCGATAATACACCGCCAGACGAACCAACAACCGAAACAAACATTGATCCAAGAGATCCAAAGCTTGAATCAGAAAAAACATCAGAAATCTCTCAAAAAGCAGAAGGCAATACCGATGAAAAAGAAGTACAAGTAGGCGACACCCTTCTTTACACGATCAAAACAAAAAACACGGTAGAAGACAGTGTCATCAAAGACTTAGTGATCGCAGATAAACTGCCAGAAGGTCTTGAATATGTCGAAGGGTCGTTAAAAGTAGATGGACAAGCTGCCACAGATGCAAAAGATGACGATAACGGAGATTACACAAAAGGCACAGTCACCGGTCAATTTGGCGATATCAAAGATACCGACTGGCATACAGTGACCTTTGAAGCGAAGGCTGCCAAAGGATCTGAAGGGAAAACCATTCAAAATATCGGAGTCGTGAAGGGTGAGAATGTAGATGAGCCAGACAAACCTGAAAACTCAACGACAGTAGAACCACCAAACGTGCCAGAAGTCCCAGCAAATCCAGATCAACCTTCTGAGCCACAACAGGATACACCTGGTCATCATCTTCCAAATACTGCAACAGCAATGTACAACCTTTTACTAGCAGGATTTGCCCTTGTATTAATAGGTGCATCCCTTATTGTATGGAAAAGAAGAAAAAGAAACGGATAATCGTCCATGGTTCAAAAAATCATCTCAACTCTATTGATTACAGCAGGTATTTGTCTTGTGATCATAGGATATATAAGGATCGTTGATGGACAAAGGCAAGTAGATCAATCTTTCCAGTCTGCACAAGCAGCCATTCAGCAAAAGGGGGAAACGGATTCCCCTTTTGTTCCAAAGGCTGGTGAAACCATTGGACTCTTACACATTCCAAAGTTAAACGCTGAGTTACCAATTGTAGAAGGAACAGAAGCAGAGGACTTGGCAAAGGGTGTTGGTCATTATCATGAGAGCAATTTACCAAATGAACAGGGACAAATCGTTTTATCTGGGCATCGTGATACTGTGTTTAGACGAACAGGAGAACTTGTGAAAGGGGATCAACTCGTCATTGAGCTTTCATACGGTCGGTTTACCTATGAAATTGAGAAAACAAAGATTGTAAAAAAAGATGATCAAAGTATTATTACACTACAACAGGAAAAGGAAGAACTTGTCCTGACAACATGCTATCCTTTTTCTTTCATTGGTCCTGCACCAAACAGATATATCATATATGGAAAGCGTGTTTAACCACTGGATCAGCCTGCAACTTATCCTTTCACTAACCGATTAAAGTACTTCATTCCTTGATAAAGAGGGAATTGCCTATATCTAGAGATGCAGGAGGGGGGTCAATTTGTTAAATCAAGACTATGTAAGATATATAGATAACTTTGGAAGAATTGTTCTTCCGACAGATATAAGAAAACGGCTAAAAATTCTTCCGCAAGATTTTATGGAGATTTATCGAGAAGAAGACCAAATTGTGATGAAGCCATATTGGCAGGACAAACCTTGTATCGTCACAGGGGAAGTGACAAACTCCAATAAGGTGCTATCCGGCGGGGTGGTCATCAGTCCAGAGGGAGCGAGACTGCTCCTGCAGGATTTACTGGCGCTCCGCCTGCAAAAAGAGATATAAAAAAAGGCTGTCCTCACCACGTGAGAACAGCCTTTTTTCATCATACTGGATTCAAAATCCGGTTTAAGAATTGTTTTGTTCGTTCTTCCTTTGGTCGTTTGAAGATTTCCTCTGGAGGACCTTGTTCGACGATGACGCCGCCATCAATAAAAATCACTTCGTCTGCTACTTCTTGGGCAAACTTGATTTCATGTGTGACAACCGCCATGGTCCAGCCTTCCTTCGCTAGATCCTTCATGACCTTTAAGACTTCTCCGACTAGCTCAGGGTCAAGCGCAGAGGTAGGTTCATCAAAAAGCATGAGCTCTGGCTGAATGGCAAGTGCACGGGCAATCCCGACACGCTGCTTTTGACCGCCTGAGAGCTGGAATGGATACAGATCCTTTTTATCTTCCAGACCGACCTTTTGCAAGAGCTGAATGGCTTCTTTTCGAACCATTTCCTTTGGACGGCGCTGCACTTGGACAGGACCTTCCATCACATTTTCAAGCACTGTACGGTGAGGAAACAGGTGATAATCCTGAAACACCATTCCTGATTTCCGGCGTAGCTTCAGCAGATCAGCTGATTTATTTTTTTTCGAAAAATCAATCGAGAAATCATCGAAGGTAAAGGAGCCGCCATTTGGTATTTCAAGTGCATTTAAACAGCGAAGCATCGTTGTTTTTCCTGAACCAGATGGACCGAGGATGGCCACAACCTGCCCTTTGTTGATCGAAAAATCAATCGACTTTAAAATCTCATTTTCACCAAAGGATTTCTTTAAGCCTTTGACTGTTAGCATGTCGTTCCCTCCTTACCTTGCGACATATCGATCAAGTCGTTTTTCAATTTGATGCTGAACAAGCGATAGAATGAAGCAGAATACCCAATAGATGAGGGCTGCTTCCATATAAATAAACAAGATCTGATCCAAGTTCGCCGCAGCAATCTCCTGTGATTTACGGAACATCTCTGCCACGAGAATTTGGGAGGCAAGGGATGTATCCTTCACCAAACTAATAAATGAATTAGAGAGCGGTGGAATCGATACACGCACAGCCTGCGGTAAAATCACGCGGACGAGCGTTTTGCGATGTGTCATCCCAATGGAATAACCTGCTTCCCATTGTCCTTTTGGAACAGACAGGACGGATGCACGGATAATTTCCGACGCATACGCACCTACGTTTAATGAAAAAGCAATAATGGCACTTGGATATGGATCCAGTGTGATATTAAATGTCGGAAAGAAATAGAAAATAATAAACAATTGCACAAAAAGCGGCGTTCCGCGAACGGCCGACACATAGATGGAGAAAATCCATCTGAGGGCTTTCATTTTAGACATTCTAGCAAGAGCTGTCACAAGCGCGATAAAAATACCAATAATAAAGGCAATGATGGCGAGGGGAATTGTATAATAAATCCCCTGCATCACCATTGGCCAAAAAGATTGCTGAAGAAGATCCCAAGGAATGACGACTCCTAGGATGTTATTTTGTAACATCTTCACCAAACCATTTCTTAGAAATCTTAGCGAGTGTACCGTCTTTTTTCATTTCTTTTAATGCGCCATTCACTTTGTCAACGACTTCGCCGCTGCCTTTTCTGAATGCGAAATACGTTTCTTGAGGATCTCCTGTTTCAAATGCAACTTTTAGGTTTTTGTTACCGCTTGTTTTCAAGTAATTCAATACAGCCAATTTGTCATTGAACGTTAGATCAGCACGTCCTTGCTGAATCAATTGAATGGATTGTGCAAGACCTTCAACGCCTTCAATCTTAGCGCCAGCATCTGTTGCTAGTTTATTGTAGTTACTTGTTAACGATTGTGCTGCTTTTTTGCCTTTGACATCAGATAGTTTCTTGATGTCGTTGTTATCTGATTTTGTCACAACAATAGCTTGAGAAGTCGTGTATTTATCAGAGAAATCATATTGATTTTCACGTCCAGTTTTCCCAACTTGGTTTGCTACCACGTCAAAACGTTTTGCATTCAGTCCAGCAAACATACTGTCCCATTGTGTTTCTTTGAATTCAGGTTTTAAGTCAAGACGTTTTGCTACTTCAGTGATGACTTCTACATCGTAGCCAGTTAATTTATCTGTCTTTTTGTCATGGAAGGTGAAAGGAGCATAAGTTCCCTCTGTTCCGATGGTTAATACACCTTTATCCTGAATGGATTTCCAAAGGTCTCCTGATTCCTTAGACCCAGATTGTTTATTCGCGTTGTCGCTTGCACCAGATCCACATGCCGTGATCAATGCAACACAAACGCCTAAAATAATGGCAAAGAACATTTTTTTCATTTTATTCCCCACTTTTCTTGTTGGTATTTACAACATATGATCTTACAGAGAAGCAACCTAAAAGTAAAGCATTTGAAACTAGCTTGAGCGAATCTCACCAACTTTATGCCCTCAAACGGTCGAACGGACAAACGATAGAACTATACCCAAGTTAAAAGGTGAATAAAACCAATCACAAGTTCAAGATGATTAAGATGATTTGATTGGAGGAACGTTAGATAAACGATTCGGGTAAAATATGCTATGATCATCCCAACGAAATTTTCCAATCGATTCAATTGACTTCTAAGAAACAAAAGGGAAGTGTGAACATTTGCATACATCGAAACAAAAACCTGTCATGATCTTAATACACGAAATATACGGAATAAATGATCATATGAAGAGTATGATCCATTATTTCGACAAAGCTGGATTTGAGGTTTATTGTCCTCATTTATTGGGACAGGCGAAGCACTTCCCTTATGTCAGGGAAAATGAGGCTTACGACTACTTTATGAATAAAGTTGGTTTTGATAAGCCGATAAAGAGTGTACTGAAACTGGCAAAAGAGTTAAAAACGAAGAATGCCGCGATAGATATATTTCTGCTAGGTTTTAGTGTGGGGGCAACAATTGCCTGGCGATGCAGTCAAAATGATCAGCTGTTTACCGGAATCATTGGATTTTATGGTTCGAGGATCAGAGATGACGTCGATCTTGCGCCTGCCTGCAAAACGCTGTTATTTTTCCCGGAGATCGAAGCATCCTTTCATCCAAGGGAGATTGCGAGTGTTTTGGAGAAAAAGGAAAAGCTTTGCGTGACAATAGTAGAGGGTGAGCATGGATTCGCCAATTCATATTCTGCGGCCTTTCACGCTGAATCTAAAAAGCGCTGCTTTCAGAAAATAGATGAATTTATCAAAGTGTGTTTGCTAAAAGCAGAATGACTTGTGACTAAAGTGATCATAAGAACTGTCTAAAATGAGACTCGAAAAGAATGAAACGAAACCAGTGTGCAACGATAAAGTTTCAAGCTGGTTTTTTTGTGCAATATTTTAGATATATGGCATCCTATCCACCACATAGTTGTGCGAACATTACTAAAATAAAGACTTTGAGACAGTGACCATAGAAGGAAGCATATTTATTATAAAAGATGTATAATTAGTAGGTTGTTTTGAAAATGGAATGAATCACATGGAGACATGTTTTGATAACAGAGCATCTTAGAAGAAGGAGGGCATCATTGTGGATGTTGGACAAAATCAGCCTGAACAATTGAAAAGGGCGATGACCTCCCGCCATTTATTTATGATTTCACTTGGCGGTGTCATTGGGACAGGCTTTTTCTTAGGAACGGGCTATACGATTGGACAAGCAGGACCGGTCGGAGCCGTTCTTTCATATATTGTGGGCGGATTGATCATGTATTTAACCATGCTGTGTCTTGGGGAGCTGTCTGTTGCACTTCCTGTGTCGGGGTCGTTTCATACGTATGCGACGAAATTTGTCAGCCCGGCAGCGGGTTTTGCTGTCGGCTGGATTTATTGGCTCGGCTGGGCAGCAACGGTTGCCCTTGAGTTCTTATCAGCAGGGCAGCTGATGAGGCGCTGGCTCCCGCAAGTGGATGTGTGGATTTGGTGTCTCGTATTCGGACTCTGTCTTTTCTTATTAAATGCCCGGTCAGCGAAAGCGTTCGGGGAGTCGGAATTTTTCTTTTCTACCATTAAGATTATTGCAATTTTACTCTTTATTGGCGTAGGCGGAGCGGCGATGTTTGGGTTTATTGATACAACGAGCGGTGAACCCGCCCCTTACTTCAGCCATTTTGTGAATGACGGGCTGTTTCCAAATGGCCTGCTTGCTGTTGTGGTTACGATGATCACAGTGAATTTTTCATTTCAAGGAACAGAGCTGATCGGGATTGCGGCAGGAGAAAGTGAAAACCCTGAGAAAACCGTTCCCCGTTCGATCCATCAGACCGTATGGCGTACACTTGTCTTTTTCGTCTTATCTATTTTTGTCTTAGCGGGTATGGTGCCTTGGAAGGAAGCTAGTGTGCTGCAAAGCCCATTTGTTACTGTGTTTGAGAGAACGGGCATTCCTTTTGCGGCAGACATCATGAACTTTGTCATTATCATTGCTTTATTATCTGTTGCGAACTCTGGCTTGTATGCATCAACAAGAATGCTGTATTCCTTATCGAAGGAAGGAATGGCAGGAAAAGCATTTAGACGCGTCAATCAGCGCGGTATTCCGATGAATGCCTTACTGCTCACCTTCCTGTTTACAGGGATTTCGCTGTTATCCGGCTTCTTTGCAGAGAAAACGGTATTTGCCTGGATCGTGTCCATTGCCGGCATGAGTGCCCAGACAGGCTGGATCACGATTACATTATCACAGCTGCTTTTCCGTAGAAAATACTTGAAAGCAGGCGGAAAGCTGGAAAACTTAAAATTTAAAACGCCTCTTTATCCTGTGCTGCCGATCATTGCAATTACACTGAATACCATCGTATTGGTCAGTCTTGCCTTTGATCAAGAGCAGCGCATCGGGCTATATGTCGGCGTACCGCTTATGATCATTGGATATGTTGTCTATCACCGCTATGTGAAAAAGCATCAGGCACAAAGTGAGCCGCTGAAGCTGCAAATCAATGGAGATGACGAGATCCGGTTTTAAACCATCAAAAAGAAGCCAACCCAATCGGGAGGCTTCTTTTTTTGATTCAATGAACGCCTTTCATCGCTTTCTTAATCACTGGTGTCAGTAATAGCATCACACCGCATAAAACGATGGCAAGGAATCCGATGATACCGAAATAAACGGTTTCCGGCACTTTATCAAACAGTTTGACTACTTGCGCATTGATCGCCTGTGCCATCGCATTTGAAAGGAACCAAAGGCTCATCGTTTGCGCTGAGAAGGCAGCAGGGGCCAGCTTTGTTGTCGCTGACAGTCCAACTGGTGATAAGCAGAGCTCCCCGATCACGACGAGGAAGAAGCTCAAAACGAGCCATAATGGGCTCACAAGTGTGTTCGGACCAGACATGTATGCAGGAATGATCATGATGATGAAGGATAACCCTGCAAACAAAAGACCGAGTGAGAACTTAATCGGGGTAGACGGCTGTTTCTTCCCAAGTCTGACCCATAACCAAGCAAACACTGGAGACAGCAGCACAATAAAGATTGGGTTCAATGATTGGAACCATGAAGACGCTAGTGTCATCCCAAGGAAATTCAAGTTTGTTCGTTGATCTGCATATGTTGCTAAAATGTTTGAGCCCTGCTCTTGAATCGCCCAGAACATCACGGCAGCAAGGAACAATGGAATATAAGCGAGAACCCTGGATTGCTCCACTGCGCTCGTCTTTTTACTGAAATACATGACAATGAAATAAACAATTGGAATGAGTACACCAAGGGCACTGACAAACCAAGTGAATAGATTAATTGTGAGTGCGCCTGTTTGAATGCCAATGACAGCAAAAATCGCAAGCAAAATCACAACTAATGAACCGTAAATTTTGAAGTTCTTACGTTCGGCAGCTGATAATGGATTGGTCACATAAGTGCCGGCAAGACCAAGGTTCGGTTTTTTTGTGACGACAAATGTAATGAGTCCAACAAGCATCCCAACGGCAGCGAGTGAGAACCCGAGGTGGAAATTCACTTTTTGACCGAGTGTTCCGACAATTAATGGGGAGATAAAGCCACCCATGTTGATCCCCATGTAGAAAATACTAAATCCAGAGTCCCTGCGCGGGTCTGTTTTTGTATACAGGTCGCCAACAATGTTTGAAACGTTTGGCTTGAGAAGACCTGTCCCGATAATAATCAGTCCCATACTAATAAAGAGCGCTGTTGCTCCGCTTGGCAAAGCCAAAATCACGTGGCCAAGCATAATGAAAACTCCGCCATAAAAGACCGTACTGGATGATCCAAATACCCGGTCGGCGAGCCATCCGCCAATCACTCCTGACATATAGACAAGCGCACCGTAGACAGACATGATCGAATTGGCTGTCGTCTGGTCAAAGCCTAGACCGCCTTTTGTCACCTCTGTGTACATATAATAAATAAGCAGTGCACGCATGCCATAATAGGAGAAACGCTCCCAAAATTCAGTGAAAAACAGGGTGTAAAGTCCTTTAGGATGTCCAAAAAACCCTTTTTGAGGAACACTTTTAACAATTTTATCGTGGTCAATTGTAGACATGGCATAGATCCTTTCTTAAAAAAAGAGATATGAGAAAAATGATATTCTTGTATAGTTCTTGTGTCAATATAAAACTATTCTAAAACAGGAAAATGTTAGTTCAATAGGCGTAAAGACTCAAAAAATTAAAAAATTCATTGAAGTAAAAATTATCGGAAAGTTATTCCTGAAGAATTTATTTAAAATTTGAAGCAATGTACAAGCAAACCTTTGACACATGCATAGGATGACGAGAGAACATGTGTGAAAAGGAGTGATTTAGGTTGGGGGAATTGAATGAAGCTGATCTAAAAAAACCTGTTGTCAATGTACTAGATTTTGGCGTAATTGCTGACGGGAAAACGGATTGCACAGCTAAGCTCAATGAATGTTTAGAGTGGACAAAAGCACAGGGGTATTCCCATGTCTGGCTGCCGAGCGGCACGTATTTAATCGATGCGGTGTACAGAGGTGATTCATTTTTTCCTTTTCGAGGTGCGGGTATACGGGTGCCAAGTCATATATGCATTGAGATGGCGTCAGACGCTGTAATAAAGGTAAAACCAAATGATTCATGGGGGTATGCAGCCTTTTATATAGGAAAGGTTCAGCATGTGACCATCCGAGGCGGGCGTATTGAAGGGGATCGTCATGAGCATGTATACAAGCCGCTCCCCGCTGAACGAAGAACCCATGAATGGGGCTTTGGGATATGTATTGAAGGTGCCTCACATGTGGAGGTGAATCATGTCCAAATAAAAAATTGTACGGGAGACGGCATCATTGTCAGTCCCCATGGTTTATTGACAGAGGGTGAACCTTACTCTCCTGCTTCATCTATTGATATTTCTGGCTGCACCATCACAGATTCGAGACGAAACAATATTTCGATTACAGGCTGTGATGGGGTTATTGTGGAGGACTGTCTCTTGGAAAGAGCAGGAGTAAATGGGGTCGAGCCAAGAATGGGCATTGATATTGAAGGCTATGGAGAAAATGCCGTTAATATGGAGGAGCCTCTGAATATTCAGATTCGCAACAACATCGTCAGAGGAGGTGCTGCAAGCTCCATCTATAACTTTAACGGCTATGGTGTGATCATTGAAGGCAATCATACAGATAGCAGTATCTCCTATGGCTTCTCCACCGAAACGATCATTGCCAACAATTTGATTCGTGCAGTAGGAGGAGGTGTGACAAAAGCAGGGATTACGAGCTTAGGCGTCTCACTTGGCCAAACGGAAAACAATGTGATGATTATTGGCAATATGATTGAGGGGTTTGAAAAAGGAATTGATGTGAGAGGAGACAGCGTTCACATTACAGGCAATAAGATTAGTCTTTTTGAAGATGCGGCTGTGTCCGTTTATATGGCGAATCGTATTCTAATAGAAGGAAACCATATTGAATCAGGAACGAATACCGGAAAAAGAAGCGCCTCGCTGCGTATCTATCAATCGGATAGTGTCGTCTTTTCAAACAATACGGTCTACTCTGTTATCGATGCGGCCGTGGTGAGAGGAACGAATATCCTGATCCAACACAATCAATTCAAAGAATTCAGTAGAGGAATCTGGGTGCAGGAAGGGGAAGCTGGGCTCAACGGCAACCACTTTATTCAAGAAGGACACCCGGAGCTAGATTCTTCGTATACGATCAGTGTCACAGGAAATGCAAAGGCTTTCATCTGGCAAAATCGCTTTAAGCACTATCAAAACTACGCTGTATACAGCAGCACGACGGGGGCATTGGAAATTAAAGATAATTCCTTTGAAGAAACATCCTTATATGTGGTGATGTATATTAAAAATGGTTCACCACAAATTGGAGATAACCGTTTCTATTTAAATCGATCGATTGGACAGCCGACGGCGATCTTTATTGACCAGGCCGCCTCAGCCCGTGTGCTGCGCAATAACATCATCAATATTTCTCCTCAAAAAGCAATTGCCGTCCGCACCGCCAATTCCACTCATTCTGTCATCGCTCACAACATGCTGGAGCGTAGTCAACTGGTGACACATACCACAGACAGGCTCATCGGAAATATTGAGATTGATACACCGTCATGAGTGTTTGAAATCCCTTATTTTGGAGGTTCAGAAGGCGGTTGACAATCCTGTAAAAAGGGCATATAGTAATAATTATTTTTCATTTTTCGCAACATTTGCCCTTTTTTTTATTAATAAAACCGATTAATTCAATCAGAAAAATGTATCTAAGGACTTCGGTTTGATACATTTAGGATATAGAAAGGATGAAGAACAAGTGTCACAGCCGAAAAGGAAGCTCAAGCTAGGCGTATTCATCGCAGGAACTGGACATCACGTTGCCTCTTGGAGACATCCGAATGCAGTACCAGACGCAGCCATGAATCTAGATTATTTTAAACAATTAGCGAAAAAGGCAGAGGAAGGAAAGCTGGATTTGCTCTTTTTAGCCGACAGTTTATCCATTAATCAAACCTCTCATCCGAACGTATTAACAAGATTTGAACCGCTCACGCTGCTTTCATCTATTGCTGAGTCTACTTCAACCATTGGTTTAGCAGCAACAGCTTCCACTACATACAGTGAGCCTTTCCATATTGCAAGGCAGTTTGCCTCCCTTGATCATTTATCAGGCGGAAGAGCGGCATGGAATGTGGTCACATCTTCTATTGAAGAAACAGCGAAAAATTTTAGCGGAGAAGAGCATTTAGCACACCATAAACGATATGAGCGGGCAGAAGAGTTCGTCGAGGTCGTCAAAGGTCTCTGGGATTCTTGGGAGGAAGACGCCCTTGTCAGAAACAAGGAAACGGGAGAATTCTTCGAATCTAGTAAGCTTCATGAGCTCCAGCACAAAGGTGAGTTCTTCTCAGTAAGAGGTCCTCTCAACGTATCACGTACGCCGCAAGGGCAGCCCGTGATCATTCAAGCAGGATCTTCTGAAGATGGCCAAAAGCTTGCAGCAAAAACAGCAGAGCTCATTTTCACTGCACAAAACGATCTCGATAAAGCGAAGGAATTTTATCAAAGCTTGAAGGGGAAAGTAGAGGCTGCTGGCCGTGCTAGAGAGGACGTCAGCATCATGCCGGG
Organism: Bacillus sp. FSL K6-0994; assembly: GCF_038630815.1. Lineage (NCBI taxonomy): Bacteria > Bacillati > Bacillota > Bacilli > Caryophanales > Bacillaceae > Bacillus > Bacillus sp. FSL K6-0994. The sequence goes on from NZ_CP152043.1 coordinate 432,675, forward strand.
TATCTTTCCGATCATTGCTGATACAGAGGAAGAAGCCCAAGCGAAATATGAAGAATTACAGGAGCTGATTGTTCCTGAGATTGGACTGAGCATTCTGCAAAATTACTTAGGCGGGATTGATCTGTCTCAGTATCCTTTAGACGGACCGCTTCCAGAGATTGATCCGAGCACGTCAAATGCGGTGAAAAGCCGTTTTGATCTCGTGATGAATATGGCGAGAAAGGATAACCTGACCATTCGCCAGCTTTATCAATCGGTTGCCGGCTCACGCGGTCATAATATTTTCATTGGAACGCCGCAGCAGCTGGCAGATGTGATGGAAACATGGCTTCGTGAAGAAGCAGCAGACGGCTTTAATGTCATGCCGCCGCTCTTGCCAGAAGGGCTGGATGTGTTCGTAGACCGCGTCGTCCCAATCCTTCAGGAGCGAGGCTTATTCAAAACCGATTACACAGGACAAACCTTACGAGAAAATCTTGGATTAACAGAGCCAAAAAATCGCTACACGACATAAGGGTGAGGTGACTAACGTTGGGATACACGTTTCGTCTGGCAACAGAGGCAGATATAGAGGCGCTGCTTGAACTGACAACAAGAGCATACGAGCCAATTCGTGAGCTAGGCATCCAGTTCCAAGCAGCACATGCTGATTTCGCTCTCGTTCAGAAAAATGTACAAAAGAATCTTTGCTATGTAATGGAAGAAAACGGAGAGCTTCTATCCACCTTATCACTCCGTATGCCTTGGGGAGAGCAGCCAGGACCGTTCGGCGTCCCTCATATCTGGTGGTTTGCCTCAGAACCAGCCGCCAAAAAAGGCACAGGCTCAGCCTTGCTGGAATGGGTGGAAACCGAAGTGCTAAGGGATACACTGAAGGTGCCGTACGTGTCGCTCGGTACAGCTGATAAGCATCCATGGCTGATAGAGATGTATGAGCGTAAAGGCTATGTCAGAGCAGGAGAAAAAGATTTAGGCAAAGGTCATATCACGGTTTATTTCAAAAAACAATTAAGATCAGATATCACACAACCATAAGAGGAAGAAGGGTATACAAACATGAAAAACAAAAAGTGGCTAGTCGTTCTATTTGCAGCAATGCTGGCAGTTTTAGCAGCTTGCGGCGGCGGCAATCAGAGTGAAGGCAAAGACGAAAAAGTGTTAAAAGTAGGCGCTACAGGACAAAGCTATCCGTTTGCTTATAAAGACAATGGCAAGCTTGTCGGATTCGATGTTGAAGTAACAGAAGCCATTGCGAAAAAGCTTGGCTACAAACTAGACTGGCAGCTGAGTGAATTCAGCGGACTGATGGGACAGCTGACGTCTGGTAAGCTCGATACAGTGTCAAACCAAGTTGCCATCACAGACGAGCGTAAACAAACATTTAACTTTACAGATACGTACGCTTACGCAGGAACACAAATCATCGTGAAAAAAGACAACAACGACATCAAAGGTCTTGACGATTTAAAAGGAAAAACAGTGGCGGCGGTTCTTGGCTCTAACCATGCTAAAAACTTAGAGAGCAAAGACCCGGACAAGAAAATTAAGATTAAAACATATGAAACGCAAGACGGCGTATTAAATGAAGTGGCAAATGGCCGCGTAGATGCTTATGTCAACGGACGCAGTGTATTACTTGCTCAAATTGAAAAAACAGGTCTGCCGCTGAAAATCGTAGGCAACCCAATTGTATATGAAGAAGTAGGCTACCCATTTGCGAAAGATAAAAAGCATGACAAACTAAGAGAAGAATTTAACAAAGCCATCAAAGAATTAAGAGAAGACGGGACACTTAAGAAATTGTCTGAGAAATATTTCAAAGACGATGTCACAGTGCCAATTAAAAAATAACGACAGCGGCGGTGAAGAGCAGACATGAACAAAATTGATTGGCAGTATATGGTGACGGTGTTTCCGACATTGCTTCAATACTTGCCGATAACGATCTTCATGGCGATTGTCTCCATGGTATTTGCCATTATCATTGGTGTGGTATTCGCTCTCATTACGAAAAACCGGATACCTGTTTTATACCAATTTGCCAAGCTGTATATTTCTTTCTTCAGAGCGGTTCCAACCTTGGTTCAGCTCTTTCTCATTTATTTTGGTCTCCCGCAGCTATTCCCTGCGATGACCTCAATGGATGCTTTAACAGCGGTCATTATCGGATTAAGTATTAAGAACTCAGCATACTTAGCAGAAATTTTCAGAGCGGCTCTGAACTCAGTGGATGAAGGGCAGCTTGAGGCATGCTTATCTGTCGGTATGACAAGATGGCAGTCTTACGTTAGAATTATTTTCCCGCAGGCCATTAGAAATGCAATTCCAGCGACGGGGAATACCTTTATCGGTCTTTTAAAAGAAACATCTCTTGCCTTTACGATTGGTGTGGCAGAAATGTTTGCACAAGGGAAGATGATTGCATCGGCGAACTATAAATACTTTGAAACCTATTTAGCCGTAGGGATCGTGTATTGGGTGATGACGATCATTTATAGCTTCCTGCAGGACCTGTTTGAACGAAAAATCAGCAAACCTTACCGGAATTAAGGAGGTGTGGACATGATCAAGCTCACCAATTTGAAGAAATCATTCGGCGACCTTGTCGTCTTAGACGGAATCAATCTCGACGTGCAAAAAGGGCAGGTTGTGGCCATTATCGGACCTTCTGGCTCCGGTAAATCCACCTTGCTGCGCTGCTTAAATTTATTAGAAATACCAGATGAAGGCACGATTGAAATTGGCGATGCGAAGCTCGATGCGTCCAAATTTTCACGTAAAGAAGCCCATCACCTGCGTCAACAAACGGCCATGGTGTTTCAAAACTATAATTTATTTAAAAACAAGACAGCACTGCAAAACATTACAGAATCGTTGCTTGTGACGAAAAAAATGACAAAGCAGCAGGCGAATGAAATCGGTATGAAACTGCTGAAGCAGGTAGGGTTAGAGCAAAAGGCTGACAGCTATCCAGTCACATTATCTGGAGGGCAGCAGCAGCGGATTGGGATTGCCCGCGCGTTAGCGGTTGATCCACATGCGATTTTGCTGGATGAACCAACGTCAGCGCTTGATCCAGAGCTTGTCTCAGGTGTGCTTCAAGTCATTAAATCCATTGCCATTCAAGAAACAACAATGATCATCGTCACACATGAAATGGCGTTTGCAAGAGAAGTGGCAGACCATGTGATTTTCATGGCAGATGGTCATATTATTGAGCAGGGGACGCCAACTGAGCTATTTGATGAAACAAAGAATGAACGAACGAAACGATTTATCCAAAAAGAAGCAGCGGCTGAAGAAGCATAAGCTGCTTTTTATTCTTTAGAGGGGTGAGTGTCTAGTGAAATCAATAGGAAATGAAGCTTTAAACAAACGTTTGATCAACATTCGCCGAGCGCTTCATGAGCATCCAGAGCTGGCGTTTGAAGAATATGAAACGACAAAGAAACTGCGCCGCTGGTTAGAAGAGGAAGGGATTACTGTACTTGATATCCCAGCCCTTCAAACAGGCGTTGTCTGTGAAATCAAAGGAGAACAAGAGGGGCCGACAATTGCTTTGAGAGCCGATATTGATGCACTTCCGATTGAAGAGGCATCTGGCGAACCATTTTCTTCAAAGGTACCGGGTAAAATGCATGCATGCGGTCATGATTTCCATACAGCTTCTATTTTTGGCGCGGCTCTTTTATTAAAAGAGCGGAAACACGAGATCAAAGGAACGGTGCGTATTTTGTTCCAGCCGGCTGAGGAAGTTGCTCAAGGGGCGAAACACGTCATAGAGGCAGGCGTTTTAGATGGAGTCGATGCGATTTTCGGTATGCACAACAAGCCTGACCTGCCAGTTGGCACGATTGGCATTAGAGAAAAAGCATTGATGGCGAGTGTGGACCGGTTTGAAATCGATATTAAAGGAACGGGTGGCCACGCCGGTATTCCAAATCACACGGTAGACCCCATTGCCATCAGCGGGCAGATCACAAGCGCCCTTCAGCAAATCGTCAGCCGCCGCATCAGCTCCTTGCATCATGCGGTTGTCAGTATCACACGTATCCAAGGCGGTACATCATGGAATGTCATACCCGACCGTGTTGAGATGGAAGGAACCGTTCGGACGTTTGAGCCTGAAGTAAGAGCGATGATTCCAGAGCTTATGAAACAAATCGTCAGTGGAATTGCAGAAGGATTTGGAGCAGAGGCTGAAGTAAGATGGCATCCTTATTTGCCATCTGTCATGAATGATGAGCGTCTAAAAAAGGTAGTAGAAGAAACGGCTGGCTCACTTGACTTACATGTCGTGCAGGCAGAGCAGTCACCGGGCGGAGAAGATTTTGCCCTTTATCAAGAACGCATTCCAGGCTTTTTTGTATGGATGGGGACTAGTGGTACGAAGGAGTGGCATCACCCTGCGTTTACATTAAATGAAGACGCACTTCCAGTTTCCGCTGCCTTCTTTGCTGAGCTTGCCGTTCGGGCATTGGAGTCTCGATCATGGAATTAACAAAACATCTGGCAGAAGCAGTGCTTTCTGCTGATCCGCTGCAGGATGAGCGGGCCATTCAAATGGCTGGAAATGGCCTGTTAGACGCGGCAGCATCAGCGCTTGCTGCGAAAGAGGATGAAGGGATTCAGCAGCTGATGCAGCTTGTTGAACAGGAAGGCGGAGCCGCTCAGATTCCTGTCATTGGACAAGGAAAGAAGGTGAGCCGCCAATCTGCAGCAATGCTGAATGGCTACCTCATCCATGCCCTGGATTATGATGATGTGCACTCAGATGTGAGAGGACATCCGAGCGCAGTCATCATTCCAGCGCTGCTATCACAGCTGACAGACGGCAAAGGGTATGGCGAGCGGTTTTTAGCTGCCTACATCACAGGTGTTGAAGTGATGGCAAGACTTGGCGAATCGATCGGTAAGGCGCATTATGAGCGGGGCTGGCATAATACAGGAACACTCGGAGCCATTGCGGCAGTGTGTGCGATGGGCTATTTGAAACAAGTCTCCAAGGAAGAACTGACGAAAGCAATCGGCTTTGCCGGAGCGCAATCAGCCGGAATGCGAAAGCAATTTGGCTCTGATATGAAACCATTACAAGCCGGCTTAGCTGCTAAAACAGCCGTTTGGTCTATGGATTTAGCTTGTTCAGGTTTTGGCGGGAATGACTCGGTTCTTGATGGCGCGCTTGGTTTCTTTTCACTCTATGGAGATCTGGAACTTGCGAAAAGCCGTTTGCTAGAGGGCTATGGTTCTACATGGCGTATCGTTTCGCCGGGGCTGTGGTTCAAAGTATATCCATTCTGCTCAGCAGCCCACCATGCAGCAGATGCGATCCAATCCTTAATGAAAGAGCGGTCTTTCTTGCCGGAGCAGGTAAAACAGGTCGATGTCATATTCCCGCCAGGCGGAGATGCAGCGCTTATTGAGCGGACACCTTTAACCGGGGAAGAAGGACGATTCAGTGTCGAATATGTCATCGCACTTGCAGTGTTTGGACAGACGCTTACGCTGGATGCCTTTACGAAAAAAAACATTCCATCAAACATGCGGACATGGATGAAGCGGGTAAGCAGAGGATATGATCAAACGACAGTACCCCATCCCGATGCTGTTCCAAAAGGACGCTTTACGATTGTGAAGCTCACCTTAACTGACGGCACCACCATCAGCAAACGTGTTGATGTTCCGCAGGGAGCACCCGGACACGCGCTATCGACAGATGATATCATGGAAAAATTAAACAGTGTGACAGACGATTCTCATGCCCAGCTTATGCGGCAGGCAGTAGAAGAGGGGAACGATTCTTCCTTTTTGCAGCTTTTGGTATGATCACGAATGAGGCTCATCCATTGAGATGAGCCTTTCTTTATGGAGTCACAAAATCACAACTTATTCATTCTTGGTAAACGTCAATCCAATATGAGCAAGTGCCTGTGGTAAGTCTTTCCGGATGGTGATGTCTTTAAACGATATATTGGATTGAATCGCACTTAAAGCAAGGTCTTGCTTAATGCCCGTTAAAACTGCCGAAATTCCTAAAAGTCTCAGTGTTTGTGCATAGCTGACCAAATATTGAATGCTTTGTTCATTCAGGCTTTTTGTTCCCGATACATCAATGACCAAATGAGAGAGCGACAGCCTGTAGCTTTCCTGTAAAATGGTTTCCAAAATATGCTGAGCACGTGTCTCTTCGATATCACCAAGCAGAGGAAGCACGGCGACACCATCAACAACAGGTACGATCGGTACAGACAATTGCTTAATCTGCCGGTTAGCACGGTCTAGTTCGAGAACGTAGCTTAATAAAGAAGCCATCGTTTCAAACATATACACATGCTCTTCTGTGAACTGCTTCGGTCTCAAATCAAGTCCGCAAATCGTCCCGTAGTTCGTCCCATCTGTAAAATCAATGGGAACCCCAATAAACGAGCCGTTTTGAAGATGTTTCGTGACCTCTAAGTATTTAGAACGGTCATCCCTCGAAATGTCAGGGATCACAAGTGTATCCTGATGATCGACCGCCAGCTTGCAAAATGTTTTTTCATAAGGAAGTTCTTCTCCTTCTTCAAGAAGCTGCTCGTCATGATTTAGCACCTTTACAATCTGATTGGTGTTTTGATCATTTTTAGCAATAAACAGTGTATTCACATCAATGAATTGACTCATCATGTTTAAAATACTAGTAGAAGCATCATGAAAATTGCGAAACTGTTTTAATAGTTGTTGACGAGGCATTGTTTTAGGACTCCTTGTAGCTCCGAACATAGGCCGGAACGTATAATTGATGTGTCTCTATCATACAAAATCAAACAAGAAATAGATACACTTTAATGCGCAAAAACACTCTGATCGTCGAGATGAAAAAGACTGCCGATCCAAAGATCTGGCAGTCTGCTGATTAAAGAGAGACAGGGACAGTAGACATGGAGAAAAATTCCTCATACAAGGCTTGGACAGCTTCTTTTTCTTGCGCCGCTTTGACGCCAAACATCATGCTGACCTCTGAAGAGCCTTGATTGATCATTTCAATATTGACCTTCGCTTTTGACAGCGCCTTTGCCGCTCTTGCTGTTGTGCCAACATTATGACGCATCGCTTCTCCTACAACCATAATCAGCGAGAGATTTCGCTCTAAAACGACCTCATCTGCATCAAGCACGAGCTTCAAGCGGTCTAGCAGCTCCTCTTCAATATGCTGCTCCTCCAGCTGATCCTGCCGTAAAATAATGGTCATATCATCAATGCCAGAAGGTACGTGCTCATACGTAAGCCCGTATTCCTCTAATGTTTGCAGCACCTTACGTCCAAAACCGACTTCTCTGTTCATCAAATATTTACTAATGTAAATGCTGCAAAATCCATTGTCTGAGGCGATTCCAACAACAGGTCCATTTGTATGGTCCCGCTGATTTACGATTTTTGTCCCTTTTGCCGACGGGTTGTTGGTGTTTTTAATCTGAACTGGAATACCTGCACGGAAGGCAGGAATAAGTGCTTCATCATGGAACACAGAAAAACCAGCATAGGACAGCTCGCGCATTTCCCGGTATGTCAGCTCTGTAATCTCTTTCGGTTCATGAACAATCGTTGGATTGACGGCATAGACAGCATCGACATCTGTAAAGTTTTCATATACATCTGCCTTCAAACCGTTCGCCAAAATGGAGCCGGTAATATCGGAGCCACTTCGCGAAAAGGTGACGATGTCTCCCGCGAGACTAAAGCCAAAAAAGCCAGGGAATATAATAATGCCAGAGCGCTCTCTTAATTTGTACAAATGATCATAAGACTCCGGCAGAACTTGCGCTTGGCCAGGCTCATCGCTCACAAACAAACCAGCTTCCTTTGGATTCACATAATGAGCTTCAACACCCTGGTGGCGGAAATAGGCGGCAATGAGCTTAGCGTTATTGTCTTCACCGCTTGCTTTAATGGCATCAAGATAGCACTCAGGGCGGGATGAATCAGCCTGTAATAATGTGTCTAGATCTTGCCTGATGGTATCGATAATGTCTTGACCTAATCCGAGTTCATCCGCTATTGAGGCATACCTCTCGATGACTGCTTCCTTTAAATCATGTGCTTCGCCTAAACGTAAATATTGTTCGCCGCAGCTAATTAATAGATCGGTGACCTTCGTATCCGTTGAATGCCGTTTTCCTGGTGCGGAAACAACGACTGCTTTTCGAGCTGGATCTGCTGTTACAATGTCAAATACCTTTTGCAGCTGCTTGCCAGATGCAAGTGAACTGCCACCAAATTTAACGACCTTCAATGCATACATCTCCTATAGTAAAAATTTTCTCACAAATTGAATAGTTCCTATTATCAACTCTTTTCCTTAAATTATCAAGGTTTTTCTTTACTAGAAATACAAATGTGTTTTCAGAGAGGACGATATTGTATGAGTATATGAAAAAAGAGCCGGCCATATGCCGAGCTCTTTTTCTTATGAAGAAGACGAGGAGGAAGATAGCTCCTGCTTCATCACTTTATTCTCACGTTTTTTTTCCTTTAAGAAAAAAGAGAGGACGAGTCCAATGACCGCAATCAGACCAGAAATGAAGAATGACGTATTCATTCCATGAACGGCCGATTTTAATGGATTGGCCAATTCTGCATTTGCAGCAGAGGTGCTCATGATGGAAACAAGCACAGCCGTTCCAATGGAACCGCCTATTTGTCTCATCGTGTTATTCATCGCTGTCCCATGAGGGATCAAATGAGGCGGTAAAGAGTTAATACCTGCGGTTGTCAGCGGCATCATGATCATCCCAACCCCAATTAAGCGAAGTGTGTAGGCGACCGTAATGAGGGCGATTGATGAATCAAGGGTGAGCAGCATAAACGGCAGGGTGGTAACGGTGAGTATCGTAAAACCGCCTAATGCCAGCCCTTTTCCGCCGACTTTATCAAAAATCCGTCCGATAATCGGTGACAGGAGTCCCATGAAGAGAGCACCTGGCAGTAAGATAAGCCCTGTATCAAGTGCAGACAGCCCTCTGACATTCTGCGTATAAAGCGGCAGAATCGTCTCTGTACCAATCAATAAAGCAAAGACAAGCATCCCAAGGAAGGTTGTTAAGCTAAAGATCGCAAATTTAAATACACCAAACTCAAGCATCGGTCTTGTTAAGTTCGACTGGCGCAAGATAAAGAAGAACAAGCTCACAGCGCCGACAATCAGCGAAATGAGAACAGTTGCACTCGTCCATCCATATGTGCCGACACTAGAAAATCCGTAAAGCAGCCCGCCGAAACCGAAGGACGACAAGATGACAGATAAGACATCAATACGTGTCTCTCTTTGCTGCGTCACATTTTTCATTAAGAAGAAAGCAAGAATGAGATCAATGATACCGATTGGCAGAACAATATAGAACAAGAACTTCCAGCTGAAGGAGTCAACAATCCAGCCGCCAAGTGTTGGCCCAAGTGCAGGTGCGAACGAAATGACAAGTCCGACCATGCCCATTGCCTGCCCGCGTTTTTCTTTCGGGAAAATGGTTAAAAAGATCGTTTGCATCAGCGGCATTAAAATCCCTGCACCGGCTGCCTGCACGATACGCGCAGCAAGTAACACCGGGAAATTTGTTGCAAATGAAGCAAGAATTGTACCGGCTGTAAAGATGCTAAGTGCCGTTAAAACTAAAGAACGGCTTGAAAATTTCTCAATGAGGAAAGCCGTAATAGGGATGAGAATCCCGTTTGTCAGCATAAAGGCTGTTGTAAGCCACTGTCCTTTGCTGACCTCAATATTGAAATCTTCCATGATATGCGGGATCGCTGGAATGAGAAGCGTTTGGTTTAAAATCGCAACGAATGCCCCAACGAGGAAAATCCCAACAATCACAGATCGATTATACGATGTAGTTGATTGGTTCATGTTATCCCTTCTTTATCTATAAAATGATGCTTTTCAGCTGTGACACGTTTTGTGATAAAACGCTGTTTTTGCCTAAATAATCGAGCAGTGAGCTGACTAAAAAGGTTCTCGGTTCATCCTTTGATAATTCTTGATTGAGCAGCTCATACGCAGAGAGGAGATCGTCTTTTTCTTCTCCGTTTGACAGTGCGTGAAGCTCTTGTTTGATCTTCGTTAAGTACGAGATGACAAGTTTTTCTTCATCATATCCGTCCTGTGATGAAAACAAATAAGATTCCATCAGCTGATCTGTTAACACAGGCTCAATTGAGCAAGGTTTTTTCGATACACGGTCCATCACACCGATAATCATCTCGGCAGCATTTTCTAATTTGATGTTCTTGTGCTCAATCGCCAGCATTAAGATGAATTCTCTCATTAATCCATTGAGAACAATCACGAGATCCCAGACATAAGGAGCGACGGATTCACCATATGTGCTCAAAATAATGTCTCTGTGCCGCTGCATGATAATGGAGCGTGTCTCCCGTAAGTGTTTAATGACAATAGGCGAATGCTGAGAAAAAGCTTCAAAGGACAGCATGTTCAAAAATTTATGATTCTCTTTAAACTCTTCAAGCTCAAGCTTGATCTTCTTTGTGAATTTTTCCTTTTTGGACAGCGTCGTTTCTGAATGAATGATGCGGGAAATCTCTCTCATTTTGCGCTGATTGTATTTAATCAGTTCTAGTAGAAGAGCTTCCTTTGAATCAAACAGTTTATAAATAGACGCTTTTGATATTTTACAGGCATCGGCAATTGACTGCATGGAGACACTCATATAGCCTTTTTGAGAAAATAATTTCTTTGAAACCCGCAAAATCTCTTCTTGCTTTTCGTTCATCTTCATAAGTCCTTTCCGAATCGGCAAAACCATAGGGTCACAATGGAAACCGAGTGGTCACTTTTGCTATGATAACAAAACCAATGCCCTAAGACAAGAAAATGAACTTAAAAAAATACCCGTCTGCATGACAGGTATTTTATCCTTCCGCATGTGCGACATATATTTTTGTTTTGCCGTGAAGTTCGATGACCAAAATGTCTTCTCTCTCTTTCACAGAGTAAATAGCGGTCCCTTTTTGCAGCCTAGAAGCTGTACCATGTTCAAAATTTTTGGCGGCTGTTTTCTGAATGACACCTACTTGCTGATGTTTTGTGACGTGTAAGGATGTCGTCCAATCTACATTTGTTTCATAGACCGTTCCTTCCCATTGAAATAAATCTGCCTGCTGATCCATAGCTAATAACTCTTCCGCACTAGGTGGTTTTGACTGAGAATATTGGACGGACTGGCAGGCGCAGAGGAAGATCGCGAGAATCATCATCAATAAACTAATCCATATATTATGTTTCAAAATGGGTTCCTTCCCTTCAGACAGTCTCATGAATAATGGACGTTTGTGAAGCCATATCGTTACTTGACTAGTCAGCTTCAGGTGAATGAGATTGTATGTTGGCACAAAATACGATACATTTATTGTATGACGAATCCAAACCATCCAAACAAAGAAGATATGAGACTGATTTCTGTGCTGCACGCATTGGCTGATCCAATCCGGTTAGAAATTGTCCGCTGCTTAGCAGAGGCGGGGGAGAGGACATGCGGCACGTATGAGATGAATATTGCCAAATCCACGCTTTCCCATCACTTCAAAGTGCTGAGGGAGGCAGGCGTCGTGAAAGTGAGAATTGACGGGAAGCACCGTTACTATTCTTTAAGAAAAGAAGACATCGAGACCGCTTTTCCTGGACTCATGTCATCGATTCTAGCTATAGATAAAAAGCGGTGGTAAGCCAGCTGTCTGTGAAGGGCAGCTGGCTGTTTTATTTCCCGAAAATGGCGTCATACAGCCGTTTCACTGCCGGCTGAATATCCTCTTGCTTCATATGTGAGAAGCCGAGGACGAGCGGAACAAAGCCTGGCTGATGCCCCGGCAATTGCTCATCAAGGGTAAAGCGATCCATTCCGTACATTTTCAGCTTTCTTTCTTTCGCTCGCTGTAAAATCTCATGCTGCGTTCGATTTGAGCGAAATTCTGCAATAAAATGAAGCCCGGCATTTTCTCCAATAATCCGCACATTGTCAGCAAAAACCGTATTGAGCTCTTCAATAAGCTGCTTCCGTTTTTCCTCATATAAACCATTCATTCGTTTAATATGCCGTTGATACGCCCCATCTTTTATAAAATGAAGAAGGGTGTATTGTGTAAAAAGATTAGCTGTTTGAATGAAAAAATGCTGTTCCTCCTTATAGCGTCTCAATAAATGCTGAGGCAGCACCATATAGCTTAGCCGCAAGCCGGGCAGCAATGATTTTGAAAAGGTGCCCATATAAATGACTTTGTCATATCGGTCAAGACTTTGCAGCGCCGGAATGCTGTCTGTGCCATATTTAAATTCACTGTCATAATCATCCTCAATGATATAACGGTCTGGCTGATCAGCTGCCCAGTTTAAAAGTTGAATACGCCGGGAAATCGGCATAATCACCCCTGTTGGAAATTGATGTGAAGGGGTAATGATCAACACATTCGGCTGTTTTTTATGAATGTCGCTCATCCGCACACCTTTTTGGTCAATGCCAATCGTTTCAATTTGGTGATGATTGTTTTTCAGCATTTGATAGAGCCGGCGGTAGCCGGGGTTTTCTAGCCCATATACTTGATCGGCTGGAAGAATGCTTGATAACGAATGGATCAGTGACTGTGTGCCTGCACTTAAAATGAGCTGTTCTGGATAGCATTTGACTCCTCGCGCAAGTCCGATCAGCCGGGCAATCGTTTCCCTCAGCTCATACACACCTTGTGGATGCGGAAGCTCACCGAAGGCATCTTGGTGGAGATGGATCGCCTTTTGTTCACTTTTCAGCCAGCTTTTAAATGGAAAGTTCGCTGTATCGACGGAGATATGTGAAAAGGAATACCAGTCGTCTCGTGCAATCGGTTCTTCCTTTAAATCTACAGGAAGAGAAGAGGGTTTTAGCTGACCAGATTCATGAAACGTTTCTAGTGATTCCACGAAAAACCCTTTGCGTTCAATCGAATATAAATATCCCTCGGCAAGCAGCTGCTGATAGGCGCCATTCACTGAATTAACGCTGACGTTTAATGTATCGGCTAACTCTCGTTTGGACGGTAATTGATCTTGCGGCTGAAGGTTGCGGTTTAAGATTTCCCCTTTAATTTTCATATAAATTTGATGATAAATATATCCGTTTTGCCCTGTTTGATCTAGTTGAATTGTCAGCATCTCATCATTCCATCCTCTCTGGTACCATGAAAAAAATGATATTGGTACTTTCTATCATACCAAAAAATATTCAGAATAATAAAAAAGGATATAAAGGGGATGGATGACAATGAGTCAAACGACAACAAACCGTTTTTCAACTGAAGAATGGCAGGGGAAAAGAGATCAATACGTCGCAAGAGGCGTGAGTAATGGCAACCGTCATCTTGCAGCGAAGGGGAAAGGAGCCGAGCTGTTCGATATTGATGGGAACCGATTTATCGATTTTGCAGGCGCCATTGGCACATTAAACGTAGGACATTCACATCCAAAGGTCGTGGAAGCGGTCAAAGCACAGGCAGAGAGCCTGATTCACCCAGGATTCAACGTGATGATGTACGAATCGTATATCGAATTGGCAGAGAAGCTGTGCCATCTCACACCAGGGGATCATGATAAGAAAGCCATTTTTCTTAATTCAGGTGCAGAAGCTGTTGAAAATGCGGTGAAAATTGCACGTAAATATACGAAAAGACAGGCCGTTGTGTCGTTCACAAGAGGTTTTCACGGCAGAACGAATATGACAATGAGCATGACGAGCAAGGTTAAGCCGTATAAATTTGGGTTCGGGCCATTTGCATCTGAGGTGTACCAAGCACCGTATCCTTATTACTATCAAAAACCTGAAGGATTAAGCGATGCTGCTTACGACGAGTACATCATTGATCAATTCAATCAATTCTTCGTCGCAGCCGTTGCACCAGAAACCGTTGCTTGTGTGGTCATGGAACCAGTCCAAGGGGAGGGCGGATTCATTGTGCCATCGAAGCGCTTCGTTCAGCATGTCGCTTCCTTCTGTCAGCAACACGGGATTGTCTTTGTTGCAGATGAAATCCAAACCGGTTTTGCAAGAACAGGGAAATACTTTGCGATTGAGCACTTTGATGTGGTACCGGACTTAATTACTGTGTCAAAATCTCTTGCAGCTGGCTTACCGCTGAGCGGTGTCGTTGGCAGAAAAGAACTGCTTGATGCGGCAGATCCAGGGGAGCTTGGGGGAACATATGCAGGAAGTCCGTTAGGCTGTGTGGCTGCACTGGCTGTCCTTGATATCATTGAAACAGAACAACTGAATCAACGATCTGAACATATTGGACAAGTCATTGAGGACAAAGCCAATGAATGGAGAACAGCGTATCCATTCATTGGGGAAGTCCGCCGGTTAGGGGCAATGGCGGCAATTGAAATTGTGGAAGATCAAACAACGCGTACACCAGATAAGAAAAGAGCCGCAGCGATTGCAGCATATGCAAATGAGCACGGGCTGCTTCTTTTAACGGCAGGGATTAATGGGAATATCATTCGCTTCTTAACACCACTTGTCATCACAGATGAGCTGCTTCACGAAGGACTAGGGATCATCGAGGGCGCCTTCAAAGCACGCTAAACAACAAAGGGGGATGGTTGTATGCAAAAACAACAAATGGCAAAAACCATGTCGCAGTCTGACGTACTGTTTTTGTCCATTGGTGCAATGCTTGGCTGGGGCTGGGTTGTACTTTCGGGAGATTGGATTTTAACAGCTGGATTTTTAGGCAGTGTGATTGCTTTCGTTATAGGCGGTATTCTCGTCATCTTTATCGGACTTACGTATGCTGAGCTTTCGTCTGCGATTCCAGAGACAGGCGGAGGGCTCGTTTTTGTCCAGCGGGCATTTGGGATGAAAGCAGCGTTCGTCTCAGCATGGGGCGTATTATTTGGTTATGTGTCTGTGATTACGTTTGAAGCTGTCGCCTTGCCGACCGTCATTGATTATGTGATTCCAACACAGCATGCTGGCTTCTTATGGAATATAGGGGGATGGGACGTTTATTTCACGTGGGTATTGATTGGATCTGGCGGTGCATTGTTTTTAACAGCGCTGAATTACATTGGGGCGAAGCCTGCTGCCATTTTTCAGTCCGTGTTCACAGTGGCGATTATTCTGACAGGCTTTCTCCTTTTAGGCGGCGCAACATTTAATGGAGATTTTGCAAACCTTGAGCCGATGTTTCAAGGCGGGGTTGGCGGTCTTATGGCGGTGTTAGTCATGATTCCCTTTTTATTCGTTGGGTTTGATGTCATTCCGCAAGTAGCGGCGGAGATTAACGCACCAAAAAAAATCATTGGGAGAATCTTGATTATTTCCATCGTGAGTGCGGTCATTTTTTATCTGCTTATTGTTTTTGGGGTAGCTGCTGGAATGTCAAAGGGACAGCTTGAAGCCTCTTCATTAGCAACAGCAGATGCGATGGTTCAGCTTCTCGGTCATCAAGTGTTTGGAACAGTGCTGGTTATCGGCGGTGTAGCAGGGATTGTGACGAGCTGGAATGCTTTTATTATCGGTGCAAGCCGTATTTTATATGCTATGGCGGAAAGAGGTATGATTTCCAAATGGTTTGCGTATATTCATCCAAAGTATAAAACACCGACAAATGCCATTTTATTTCTTGGGGCTTTGGCTTTTTTCGCTCCATTACTAGGGCGCCCTGCCCTCGTATGGATTGTCAATGCGGGCGGTGTCGGAATCATCGTAGGGTACTTAATCGTGTCCATTGCCTTTATGAGACTTCGGAAAACAGAACCTGAGCTGGAGCGTCCATATCGCATAAAATATTGGCGGACGACAGGTGTTTTAGCTATCGGACTGAGTCTTCTTTTCCTTTCATTTTACTTTCCAGGAATGCCGGCCTCCTTATCTTGGCCAGCTGAATGGATATTGCTTTTAGGTTGGGTACTCATTGGGTATATACTATATGTAATGAATCCAAGAACGAAGGAGACGATAGAGCATGACAAACGAACTCAAAGTGTATAATCCTGCAACAGGAGAAGAAATTGCTTCAGTTGCTCAGCATACAAAAGAACAGATCCAAGACGCAATTTCCCGCTCACATAAAGCATTCAAATCATGGGCAAAAACGTCAGCACATGAACGTGCCAATATCATTCGCAAGTGGTTTGATCTGATGATTGAGCATAAAGAGAGGCTTGCGAAAATCATCACAGAAGAAAACGGAAAGCCATATCAAGAAGCATTAGGAGAAATCGTCTATGCGGCTGGTTATATTGAATGGTACGCAGAAGAAGCAAAGCGAATCTACGGCAGAACCATCCCGTCACATACGACGAACAAACGCCTTTTCGTCACAAAACAGCCAGTTGGTCCTGTTGCTGCCATTACTCCGTGGAATTTCCCTGCGGCGATGATTACGAGAAAGGCAGCTCCTGCGCTTGCAGCAGGCTGTACGTTTATTGTAAAACCTGCTGAAGACACACCGCTGACAGCTATAGAACTAGTAAAATTAGGTCATGAAGCCGGCATTCCAGAGGATGCACTGCAATGGGTTGTGGGAGATGGCAAAGAAGTGGGTGAAATCTTCACAGATAGTCCATTGATTCGAAAAATCACGTTTACAGGCTCAACGCCCGTCGGGAAGCACCTGATCAAAAACAGTGCCAGTACAGTCAAACACGTATCAATGGAGCTTGGCGGTCATGCTCCGCTCATCGTAGACAAGGATGCGAATCTTGAACTAGCTGTCAAACAAGCAGTGGCATCTAAGTTTCGGAACGCAGGGCAAACCTGTATCTGTGCCAACCGCTTAATTGTGCATGAAGACATTCATGAAGCATTTGCGCAAAGATTCAGCAAAGAAGTAGAAAAGCTGAAAGTAGGAAATGGCTTTGAAGAAGGCACATCCATCGGTCCAATTATCAACAAGCGCGGTTTTGATAAAATTGTCGGCCAAATTCAAGATGCAGTGGATAAAGGGGCGAAAGTTCTTGTAGGCGGCGATACGCATTTCGACGATGACAAATCATATTATTTTGTCCAGCCAACGGTTCTTACACATGTGGACCCTTCGATGAACATTATGCATGAAGAGACCTTTGGTCCAGTGGCACCTATTACGACATTCAAAACGTTAGACGAGGCAATTGAATTAGCCAACGATACACCTTTTGGCCTTGCAGCTTATTTCTTTACAGAAAATTATCGGAACGGACTCTACATTTCAGAACATCTCGATTATGGGATCATTGGCTGGAATGATGGCGGTCCATCGGCTGTCCAAGCACCTTTTGGCGGTATGAAAGAGAGCGGAATTGGCCGAGAAGGCGGCATCGAAGGGATCGAGCCTTATTTAGAAACAAAATATGTATCCATTGGTTTAGACGAATAAACGTGAAAAAGACTGTCAGAGGAATCTCGGCAGTCTTTTTTATGTTAAACAGCAGGCGGGAAAAGCTGATCCACCGTTTCTTTCGTTTCTTTCAGAATTTCATGTATGTAATCTGCAGATGCCTGCTCCATGCTGCTGAACAAAAGCCGTTCGACAGGCTGAACGCCAATAAAATTGAAGACTTCTGTATCAGTTGTCATGTGATGGGAGGAGGTGGAAATCTTATTGGAATTAAGAAAAGTCCTCGGTGCATCGTGGGTGTTGATAATGACACCTTTTTTGTGCCGAAGCAGATTTTCAATCTCTCCATCCTCACTGATCTGATAAGCAAAACCTTCAGAAAAGACGCGTTCTACATATCCTTTTAGCATAGCCGGCAAGCCTGTCCACCATATTGGAAAAATAAACGTCAGCACATCCGCTTGCTGAATCAGCGTCTGCTCTCTTTGAATGGCAATCGGGACATCACCGCATTTGATGGCAGCCTTTTCTGCAATGGTGAGCTCTGGCGAAAAACCTAGGGCATAGACATCACGAACAGTCACTTTATGACCATTGTTCAATAGAGTGCTCACAACAAGATCTAATAAGGTTTGATTTAAGCTTTGCTGGGGATGAGCAAATATGATTACATGGTTCATCTCATAGCCTCCTATGTGGTCATCTGTCTCATTATGTCACGCAGCTTTATCCTATTCAATCCTATATTGGTAATAACAAGTTGGGAAAATGGAAAATAATTGATCGTCATAAAAGTAAACAGTGCGATTTGTACATGTGTAAAGGAAGAAAAAGCGATCGTTTCTAAGAAAACGATCGCTCATACACTTTTATTTCTTTCTAAAAGCAAGTCCAAGTGCAATCAGTGCCACGACTAGAGCAGCAATGGACAGACCAAGGACAAGTGGTGAGGAAGAAGCAGTGGCTGTTTCAGAGGCCTTTTCTTCTTTTGGTTTTTCCTGGCCATGTGAATCCGTTACAGTATTAGATGCCACAATGTTTGTGATGGAATGAGGTTTATCAGCATCTTTATCGCCAGTCCATTCAACGACTGTTCCATCCTTATAATATTGATACGCATCCCAAGCAGCTTCACCTGCTTTTTCAGGGTTTTTCGCTACAAAAACGAATTGCTGGAATTGTCCAGCAAGCACACCTTTACCTGTTGCTTCCCAAGTCACTCTTGTTACCTTGCCATCTTTCTCTTCAGTTGATGTTTTCCAGCCAGGTACTGGCTCATATTGCTGGAATTCTACGCCTTTAGGAATTGTCACGACAACCTTAGTCGTCGGGCTGTCACTCTCAGAAGGAACCTTTAATGTATAGGTCTCCCAAGCATTTGTCGCAGATGTATCAGGCTTGACTGTTACGTGCGCACTCACAGGAATCGCCAATAAAAATGAAGCGAGAAGCATTGGTAATAAAGCTTTAACGTATTTTTTCATATGTGATAACTCCTTTTAGTTTCTTCTAATAAATGTGGTATCGATATTCTTAAAAGAACCAGTTAACGCATGGATTTCAATTTTCCATGTGCCTTTTTCATTTAATAAGAGATTTTCAGCAGAGAAATGACCATTTTTTAATCGTTTCAGCTGAAATTCACTCGGTGTCTCGTCACCGAATAAAGCCACCTTATGGATCTTGGCTGTTACAGATTGAATATCAGTGATCGTTTCGCCATTCTTCTTTGTAAATGCCACTTCGAATGAGTTTTTCCCCGGGGCATTCGGAGTAATGCTCAAGGACACAATATCACGATGCTCAACCTGATTTGCGCCAAAGAAGGGCTCTGGTGCAGGCGGAGGAGGGCTCGGAATATTGGTAAAGACAGCCGTTAATAACAAAATGGCGATCCCGATCATCCATTCAGCTCGTAAGGAAATGCTGCGTTTCTGCTTCTTTTCCCATCTCAGCATCAAGTAATGCATAAGCCCAAGAAGGCCCATGATGATAAATAAACCAAGCTTGATTAAAAAGGTGCGTCCGTATGCTGATTGGAAAAGAGCTTCAAACGATTGCAAAATAAAGATCGCATTCACAAATCCTGAAAACACAATGAGTCCAACGGAGAGCAGTGCCCAAGGATGAAATGCTGCTAGCGTACTCCGTATGAGCGGCTCATCTTCATTTGGCAGTTTCTTTATCAATAGAAGGACAATGGCTGTTAAACCACCGACCCAAATCGAAGCAGAGACGAGATGGATGAAATCAAGTGATGTTGTGAGTATTTTATTGTCTGTTGCGGCTGGATGTCCGATTTGTGCCTTCAACCAAAGAAGCACTATGAAGAGAAGCAGTGGAAACAGCCAAACTCGAAAAGAAGAGAAATCCCCTTTTCTCACCGCCACAATCGTCCAGATGGTGAGAAGAACAAATGACGCCATAAGCATCATCCACAGACTACCGCCAGAAGTGGACGCAATCGTTTCTTGTAAAAGCGAAGGCTGAAATGCCCCCCAAAAGGACACGTCTGCCGCTGATTTTGTCTGAATCGGCAGCTGGAACACAAGTGCTCCGCCCATCATGATCAATGACACGGTCAAAAGCCGCTTCATTCGTTTCTCTAATACAGGTGAAATCGTATTCTTAAACCAAAGCAGTCCAAACAAAATGGTCCCAAGGAATAAGCTGAATGACGTATAAAGAAAGGCTTTATCAATAGTTGAAGCCATATCTATGGATTCATCCGTTTGGCCTTGCCCTAATTGGTCAAAACCGCCATCCGCTTTTCCAATACTAAACGGAATCATGCCAGAGACAGAGTGTCCGTCCGCTGATACCGCATTCCACTGAATGGTGTAAATCCCTTTTGGTAAATTCTTTTTTAAAGCTGCTTCCATGATCTTTTGATCTTTAATGACCGTATCTCCTTTATCCACACGATCACCTTTTGCATTTAACACCTTAATGGCATGAAAGCCGCTTTCAATTCCTTCACTAAATGTGATCGAGACTGAAGGAGGCTGATGATCCAGCTCTTCATTTGCTGCTGGGTTCGAGCTCACGACGTATGCGTGAGCGAATGCTCCCTTTGGAATGAAAAAAGCGAACATGACCATAAGAAGCAGAAGCCACTTACTATTTTTAAACAAGGTGAATAACCGCCTTTCTACCTATGAAAATGTCTCATGTATCAGAAAGAAAGCGGCAGTAAACTGTGAGTCACAGAAAAAACCGCTCTTCCTATTGTACCGCCCTCTTTAAAAGGTAAACGAAACAAACAGCAAGATGGTTCACTTTTTCTGTGTCATGTCTGCGCAGACATTTCTTAATTGAATAGGTTTGATCAATTATAAGCCTATTCGATTTAAGAAGAGGAAACAAGAAGAGACCATTTGAAAGTTGTGAAATTCCCATGAATTTTGTTTCAAAACAACGGCAGATCAACCTTTTCACCCCTTTTGTATTGGGATCTGAAGGTATTTTCACATCATTTTTCAATTTTGTCACACACTATGTGACAAAGTGACATTTAGTTTCAATTGAAGAGAAAGTGAAAGCGTTTTACGATAGGCATAAGGGCTTCACTGAATCTTGTTCTTATATCTTTTGACCTATAAAGCCCTAAATAAAGGGAGAGAAGAAAGGAGTTTTCATAGATGCAGGAAAAAAGCGGATTTCGAGTAAAAGTACAGCGCTTTGGAAGCTATTTAAGCGGTATGATCATGCCGAATATTGGAGCGTTTATCGCTTGGGGACTCATCACCGCATTATTCATTCCAAGTGGTTATTTTCCAAATGAACAATTAAATACACTTGTTGGTCCAATGATCAACTACTTGCTGCCGCTCTTAATCGGTTACACAGGCGGGAAGCTCGTATATGACCATCGAGGCGGGGTAATCGGTGCAACCGCTACGATTGGGGTTATTGTCGGTTCGGACATCCCAATGTTTTTAGGCGCAATGATCATGGGACCGCTTGGCGGTTATCTCATTAAGAAAATCGACCAGCTGTTTAAAGACCGAATCAAATCAGGTTTTGAAATGCTGATTAATAACTTTAGTGCAGGTATTCTAGGTGCCATTTTAGTCGCCATTGCTTTCTACGCCATCGGTCCAGTGGTACTAGGCCTGAATAAAGCCCTTGCGGCAGGTGTAGATATCATTGTCAATGCACATTTACTTCCGCTGGCAAGTATTTTCATTGAACCAGCGAAAGTATTGTTCTTAAACAATGCAATTAACCAAGGAATTTTAGGTCCATTAGGGGTGGAGCAAGCGGCGAAGACAGGCCAGTCCGTTCTGTTCTTGCTTGAAACTAACCCAGGACCAGGTCTAGGTGTTCTTCTAGCCTACATGTTCTTTGGGAGAGGGACTGCAAAGCAGTCTGCACCGGGTGCGATTGTCATTCAATTTTTAGGGGGAATCCATGAGATTTACTTCCCATACATCTTAATGAAGCCAAAGCTCATTTTGGCGGTTATTGCTGGGGGAGCAAGCGGCGTTCTGACCTTTACACTGTTAAATGCAGGCTTAAAGGCTGTGCCGTCACCAGGAAGTATTATCGCTCTTATGCTCATGTCACCAAAAGGCGGCCACCTTGCCGTTCTAGCAGGTGTTGTCGTGGCAGCGGTCGTATCATTCCTTGTCGCTTCTGTCATTTTGAAAGCGTCTAAAGCAGTGGACGAAGACTTAACAGCAGCAACTGAAAAAATGCAAGACATGAAAGGCAAGAAAAGTGCAGCAGCAGCTGCTCTTACAGCACAAAAAGAAGGTGCTGAAGCAAGCGAGCAAGCAGCATCTCCAGATGAAATCAATCCAGATAACGTGAACAAAATCATCTTTGCCTGTGATGCAGGAATGGGCTCAAGTGCGATGGGTGCGTCCGTTTTAAAGAATAAAGTCAAAAAGGCAGAGCTAGATATTGATGTAACAAATACATCCATCAGCAACATCCCAGATGATGCCGATGTGGTCTTTACTCATAAAGATTTAACAGATAGAGCCAAGGCAAAACTGCCAGGAGCTGTCCATATCTCAGTTGATAATTTCTTAAACAGCCCGAAATACGATGAGCTGATTGAGAAATTGAAAAAATAACATGACGAAACGGGTTGAGTCCAATTTTTCCTAATTGAACTCCCCGTTTTGGTTGTTTTCTGATTTTCCATTCTAAAAAAGGTGTGTGATCTTTCATGAAACAAGTACTTTCAAAAGACAATATTTTTCTAAACGAACAAGCGGGCTCTAAAGAAGAAGCCATTAAAAAAGCAGGCGAAGTCTTAGTGGCAAACGGTTATGTCACAAGTGATTATGTGGACAAAATGTTTGAAAGAGAAAATATTTCTTCTACATTTATGGGCAACGGAATTGCCATTCCTCATGGAACAGAGGATGCGAAAGCGGCTGTCCTTCATTCAGGAATTTCCATTATCCAAATTCCTGATGGCGTTGAATATGGCGAGGGGAATATTGCCAAAGTTGTATTTGGTATCGCTGGTAAAAACAATGAGCATCTCGATATTCTTTCTCAAATTGCGATTGTCTGTTCAGAGGAAGAAAACGTAGAGCGTATCATTCATGCAAAGGATCAGGATGAACTGATCGCCATCTTTAACGAGGTGAACTAACATGAAGGCACTTCATTTTGGAGCAGGCAATATTGGCAGAGGATTTATCGGATCTTTGTTAAAAGCATCAGGCTTTGAGCTCGTTTTTACCGATGTAAATGAAGCGGTGATCAACGAGCTGAATGAAAAAGGAGAATACACGGTTGAGCTCGCAGCATCAGGGCAGCAGCAAGAAGTAGTCGGTCCAGTGTCCGCTATCAATTCCGCAAAAGATCCAGCTGCATTAACTGAGGCAGTTGCAACAGCTGACCTCATTACAACAGCTGTTGGACCAGCTGTTTTGAACATCATTGCTTCATCGATTGCTGAAGGTTTAAAACAGAAAAAGCCTGATCATATCATCAACATTGTGGCGTGTGAAAATATGATTGGCGGCAGCTCTCATTTAAAGGAAGCTGTTTTCTCTCATTTAACAGCTGATGAACAAGAAGCGCTTTCACACACAGTTGGTTTTCCAAACGCTGCGGTTGACCGCATTGTCCCCATTCAGCACCATGAGGACATTTTGAAAGTATCAGTCGAGCCATTTTTCGAGTGGGTCATTGATGAGACAGGCTTTATTGGAGACGTTCCTCAGATCGATGGAGCGACCTTTGTACAAGATTTAACGCCTTATATTGAGCGTAAGCTCTTTACTGTCAACACAGGACATGCACTAGCTGCTTATGTCGGGTACGAGAAAGGCGTGCAAACGATTAAAGAAGCTGTCGATACACCAGAGATTCGTCAAGTGGTCGAAGGTGCACTACACGAAACGGGCAGTTATTTAATCGACACCTATGGCTTTCAAAAAGAAGAACATGATGCGTATATTCAAAAAATCATCAAACGATTTGAAAATGCCTTTATCTCTGATGAAGTCACGCGTGTCGCACGTTCCCCGCTTAGAAAGCTTGGAGCAGATGACCGTTTAATCGGTCCAGCGAAAAAGATCAGACAGCCAGAGTATTTAATTAAAGGCATTGTGGCAGCTTTGGCTTACGACTTTACTGAAGACGAAGAAGCTGTTCGTCTGCAGGCATTAAGAAAAGAAAAAGGCATTGAAGGTGTGCTGGAAGAGGTATGTGGACTCTCACCATCAGACGATCTTTATCAAGCCATTCTTAAAGAAGCAGCTCATTAATCAGAAAATCCCTTTCCATTGTGAGAAAGGGATTTTTTCTATGACTTTTTTAATACTTTTCCCTGCTTGACGATATATAAAGTAAGGGGGAATTTGTACATGAAAAAGAAAGCGTTTGCGTCAAGAAGTGTCTTTTTTCAATTAATGTCTGCCATTATCGTGATCACGATTTTAACGGGCGGACTAGTTGGAACAACGGGGTATTTGTTAGCGAAACATGTCTTAATTGATGCAGGGAAAGCAGATTTAAAGCACATCGTCAGCGGAGCGATGGCCACACTTGAACAGTTGAATGACCGTGTGGAGAAAAAAGAACTGACGCTTGAGCAGGCGCAAGAACAAGCCCGGCTTTACTTGAGCGGGCCCAAAAATGACAACGGGAAGGGATACCAATCTCAAAAATCAGATTTTATCTATAAAAATAAAGGCTATCTGATCGCTTATGGCACTGACTATTCTACCCAGGTTCATCCTGTCAACGACATCGGTGTCATCCCAGATAACACGACCAATCGTCAAAAAATGGTCGCTGGCGCCAATGCAAAAGGCGAGGATGCACACTATGTGACCTATATGGATAAGGACGATGCAACCGGCGAAGAAAAAGAAAAGCTCGCCTATATGAGCCAGTTTACACCGTGGAATTGGAGTGTAGGTATCGCTGTCTTCCAGGACGAATTTTATAAAGAATTAGAGCAGATGAAGCTTTATATTATTCTCATTACAGCGGGTGTCGCCCTTCTGAGTCTAGGCGTCTTTTATTTAGCTGCTCGAGGAAAAGTCAGACTGCTGAAGCAAGTCACTGCTGCTTCAAAGGAAATTGCGGCGGGGAATATTGAACGCACCAGCTTAAAGGAAACAACGGATGAAATCGGACAGCTGGCAAAAGGCTTTAACCATATGTCAGGAGAGCTCAGAACACTGGTGAGCGGTTTACAGGAAACGAGCAGTCAGCTTGTTGAATCAGCGACAGATTTATCGGCGATATCTGAAGAAACCTCAGCCAGCAGTGAAGAAATTGGACGAGCCATCGGAGACATTTCGACTGGAACACTTCATCAAGCATCTGATCTTGAAGAAGCCAATCAACAAATGACCCAGTTTAATCAATCGATTGAGAATGTCAAAGAACAGAGTGATCAAATTAAACGGATTTCCGACCAATCGAGTCAATCATCACAGCAGGGCCAGCAAATCGTACAGCAATTAAAACAATCGAATGAACAATCGATTCAGGCGTCTCAAGGCATTAGAGCAGGAATCGAGCAGTTAAGTACAAAAGTACAGGATATCTCTCAAATCACAGATACGATTGAGAGCATTTCAAATGAGACGAATTTACTGGCACTGAATGCAAGTATTGAGGCAGCACGTGCAGGAGAGCATGGCAAAGGCTTCTCAGTTGTGGCGAGTGAAGTGCGGAATTTAGCTGAACAGACAAAACAATCAGCCGTTCAAATTCAGCAAATGATTCAAGGCATTAAAGAAGAAACGACGGCAACAGCCGGCATCATGTCGAGCACAATGGATCGTTTTGCCGAGCTGGATGAAGCAGTGCATGCAACAGAACATGAATTCAATGCCATCTCTACATTGATTTCACAAACCATCGTTGAAACAAACGCGATGGCAAAAGAGCTGAATACACTGCTGGAGCAAAACGACCTCATCACAAAAGCCATGCACGGCGCAGCACATGTTTCTCAAGAAAATGCGGCGGCGATCGAGGAAATCACTGCATCCACAGACGAACAAGTGACAGCCATTTCTAATGTGGCAAAAGCAGCAGAAAGACTTAATGAGCTTAGCATGCGATTGA
Organism: Bacillus sp. FSL K6-0994; assembly: GCF_038630815.1. NCBI lineage: Bacteria > Bacillati > Bacillota > Bacilli > Caryophanales > Bacillaceae > Bacillus > Bacillus sp. FSL K6-0994. The sequence goes on from NZ_CP152043.1 coordinate 458,571, forward strand.
ATCAGGACATTGCGCGTTATCGTCTGTAAATCATTTTGACGATGTATCACTTGTCAGGTACGATGAAGTTAATCAAAACCTTGCTCACGCAAACAAAAGGAGTGTTTCGGTCATGAAAAAGAAGATATTAATGTTCTTACCTTGTGGCTATGGATACTCCACTGCTGTTTTCTTTTAGGATAGATAGAAATTGGTGAAGTCTGTCTACAAAACGAAGAAACAAGCAGAAAAATAAACGTGAGTGAGGGATATAACATGGAAAAAATCACGAGAAAAAACCCAGAAAGTATGCCGAAACCTGTTGGTCACTACAGTCATATCACAAGGGTGCCAAAGGGTGCGGGATTATTTGTTACATCGGGTCAGGTAGGGACAGATATAGATGGGCAGATCCCATCAAGCTTAAACGACCAAGTAACGAATACGTTTGAAAACATTAAAAAAATCCTTGAATCAGAAGGATTGAATGAAGAACATGTGATCAAGGTCAATATATGGGCAACAGAAGAAATCGACTGGGACCATCTATATCCTCAGTGGGATACGATCTTCAAAACAGCTTACCCATCAATGACGATTGCTTATGTATCAGCTTTAGGATGGCCGGAGCTGAAAATTGAAATTGAATTATGGTGTGCGGATATATGATTCAAAAAAAGAACAGTGAAAACTGTTCTTTCAAATTGTTGACAAAGGGCTAAAATGATCTTGATTTTAGCCCTTTGTCTTCTTTTTTCAGCGTGATAGAAAACCTTTGAAGTCTAGGAAGGACGAGTACCGGCTCGGAGCGAATTTGACATTCGTGAGCACCGGCACGCAGACCTGACACAGAATGCGAGGGTTTGTCTACACGCTGAGCCGCTTTGTGATCCATCCAGCAAGGAACGTAAAGACGGTGTAGACGATGACCCAAATGAGAAAAGATACGTTTCCGCCAATAGAGGTGAACATGAAGATCAAGCTTGCTAACAGCACAATCAAAGTAGGCATCCAAACATTCTTCAAAAAGAGCGTGCCCAAAATGCCAATCAGCACAGAGATAATAGGAAAGCCAAATACAATGAATAGAATAAAAACAGCCATATTGCTAACTCCTTTTAATAAGTGTTTACATTAAAACATAAAAGACCGAAGCAGCCATGTGCGGAAGTGCAAAAATCATCACAAGAAAAGCCGTATCAAGGCGCCACATGCGGTGTTCTTTTGTTTCAGAATGATAGGCTGCTCGTGTCTCTTCTCCACTTGTCCAAGCACCCATTAGCACCCCAGACATCACGACCCCAATAATAGAAATCCCGCCGCTGACAAACCCAATCCATTCAAGGTGCTGCAACATCATAGCGGCGCTGCAAATCACAATCATTGAGCAAACACCGGCGAAAAAAGCATGTTTTTTTCTCATTCTGGTTCACTCCCTTCAAAGCCCATTAGGAGACCGCATCACATATTTCAATGAAATGACCATCAGGATCAGACACATAAGCGACCGTTTGACCCCATGGTTTTTTTGCAGGTTCTTTGATGATCGAAACCCCTTTTTCCTTCATTGATGCAATCGTTTGCTCCACATCATCCACAACAAAGCCAATTTCAAACGTGTGAGACGCTTGATTTGCTTCAGGGACAGGCAATCCGAGTGCTTCTTTGACATCTTGGCGTGAATTAATCGATAACGTCACGTCTCCAGTATCAAACTCAACATAGGATTCAACCCTCAATTTTATTGGGAAACCAAGTACTTGTTGATAGAAATGAATACTCGACTCCACATCGTTTACATATAAAATGGTATATTTCATTTTCATGTGAAAAACTCCTCTCTTCATATACGTGTCAAAAACGGAAAGGTTTCCCACTCATTGTACCATATAGGATATAAGGTGTATTTCATGCCAAAAAAATCAAAATATTTAGCTCAATAGTCTTGAAAAACAAAAAGTGGTGACATATGATAAAATTGTAAAATTAGAAAAAATAGGGGGATCTTACATGTTGAAAAAAATCATGGTGGCTGTCTTGTCTTTAGGTCTTTTACTAAGCTTTACACAAGTCGACACCCACACAGCAGATGCAAAAACGGTCAAGTCTTACAAAAATTGCAAAGCGCTGAACAAAGTATATAAAGGCGGCGTAGCAAAAAGCAAAAACACGAAAAACAAAGGCGGAAAAACAAAGTACAAGCCTTATGTATCAAAAGCACTTTATCAAAAAAATATGCGGCTTGACCGCGATAAAGACGGCATTGCGTGTGAACGCTAAGCACATGTGAAAAAGACCTGTCACAAGGTCTTTTTTCTATGGGATCAAACTCGTCCCTTTGTGCCAGCTTCATCTTTATATTAAAATAAAGATAGTTTCAAAAATCGATACAAAGTGGGGTACTCAATTTGTCAACACAAGCTCATAAGAAAGACATCCGATTGATTGCCATTGATATGGATGGCACGCTGTTAAACAGTGAGCACATCATTCCAGAGGAAAATAAACAAGCCATTAAAGAAGCTGAAGCAAAAGGGGTCCATGTGGTCATTAGCACAGGGCGGACACTGATGACATGCCGAGAGCTGGTTGAGCCGCTCAAGTTATCGTCTTACCTCGTGACAGCAAACGGAAGTGAAATCTGGGATTCAAATTTTCAGCTGATCGAACGAGATCTGCTGCATCCTGATCACGTCCAAATGATGTGGGATTTAAAAAATAGGTACGAAACCGATTACTGGGCTTCGACTGTGGATAAGGTGTGGAGAGGTGAATTCCCTGAACGGATTCATGACCATGAATGGCTGAAATTTGGCTTTGATATTCATGATGATGACGTTCGTGAGGAAGTACTCAATACATTGAAAACAAATAAGCACCTAGAGATCACAAACTCAAGTCCAACGAATATCGAAGTGAATGCAGCCGGCATTAACAAAGCGGCAGCTCTTGCAAAAGTAGCAGAACGCATTGGCTGTACGATGGACAACGTCATGTCACTTGGCGACAGCCTCAATGATATGGCCATGATTCAAGAAGCCGGATTAGGCATTGCGATGGGAAATGCCCAGGAAGTGGTGAAAGAGGCGGCTGATTGGATTACGGCTCCTAACACAGAACACGGTGTTGCAAAAGCCATCCAACATTGGGTGCTGTCTAAATAAAGTGCACTTCATTACAAGAAAAAGTGAGAGGACTTTGCCTCTCGCTTTTTTTTGTTTTCTCCTAGTTCGAATGTTATGTTTTCTGCCAATTTCATGTGCAGTCTATCCAAAGTTGGTATAATCAATATAAATTCGAATATTCGGACTTTATATTCCGTATTTCGGAACAACAAGGAGGGATTCTATGTATCAAGTGGATATCAACTGTGATTTGGGAGAAAGCTTTGGTCAATACACAATCGGTGCAGACGAACAAATCTTAGAATATGTCACCTCAGCCAACATTGCTTGCGGTTTTCATGCAGGAGATCCAACGGTCATGAGAAAGACAGTTAGAATGGCACTGGATAAAGGGGTCAAAATTGGTGCGCATCCGGGTTTGCAAGATTTGGCCGGCTTTGGCAGACGTCCAATGGCTATCTCCGCAGAGGAAGCCTATGATCTTGTCATCTATCAAATTGGCGCTCTATCAGCCTTTCTCAAGGCCGAGGGCGGGACGATGCAGCATGTCAAACCACACGGTGCCCTCTACAACATGGCGGCTGAAAATACTGAATTATCTAAATCGATTGCGCAGGCTGTGTATGATGTGGATCCAAACCTTGTGTTATTTGGTCTGTCAGGCAGTGAACTTGCGTTAGCAGGTGAACGAATAGGTTTGCAAGTGGCACATGAAGTGTTTTCTGATCGGACGTATCAAACAGATGGGACGCTGACATCCCGCCGCGAACCACATGCACTCATTGAAGAGGATGAACGGGCCGTCCACCAGGTTGTTCGTATGGTGAGAGAAGGCAGGGTTCGTACAGTTCAAGGAGAAGATATCGAGCTCAAAGCAGATACGGTCTGCATTCACGGAGACGGCAGCCATGCGCTTCAATTTGCAAAAACCATTACAGCGAAGCTAAAAGAAGCCGGGATTCATCTCAAGGCCTTTCAATAAAAATCGTCATCAAAGGGGGAAACAGCATGAAAACAGAGAAAGTCAAACACATGAAGGCACCAAAGGGGAATCGTTCTATGCTGATGGGCGCTGCCTTTTTAATGGCGACGTCCGCGATCGGACCGGGATTTTTAACACAAACAACCGTCTTCACACAGCAGCTTGCGGCTAGCTTTGGATTTGTCATTTTGATCTCAATTTTATTAGATATTTTTGCACAAACAAATGTATGGCGCATCATTGCCGTTTCAGAAAAACGAGGTCAGGATATAGCGAATATGGTGCTCCCGGGTCTCGGGTATGTGCTGGCCTTTTTGATTGTCATTGGAGGACTTGCCTTTAACATCGGAAATATCGCTGGAGCTGGTCTCGGTTTTCAGGTGATCTTCGGTGTCGATCCGCGAATCGGCGCAGGGATCAGTGCTGTGATTGCCATTCTCATCTTTGTGATCAAAGAGGCTGGGAAAGCGATGGACCGTTTTACGCAGGCAGCAGGCTTTGTCATGATTGGCCTGATGCTGTACGTGGCGATTTCAACAGCGCCGCCAGTTGGAGAAGCAGCCGTGAGAACATTTGTCCCAGAGACGATTGATATTTTATCCATTGTGACACTTGTGGGCGGAACGGTAGGCGGCTATATCGTCTTTGCTGGCGGGCATCGCTTGCTGGATGCAGGTATTAAGGGGAAGGAAGCACTGCCGCAAGTGACGAAAAGCTCTATTTTCGGTGTGTTAATTACATCTGTCATGCGTGTGGCACTCTTTCTTGCCACATTAGGAGTTGTCTCAAAAGGCTTGCAGATAGATCCATCCAACCCGCCTGCCTCTGTTTTTCAATTAGCTTCAGGAAATATCGGATATAAAATGTTCGGGATTATTATGTGGGCTGCGGCGATTACATCCGTCATTGGAGCAGCATACACATCTGTTTCTTTCTTCAAAACCTTCTCACCAAAAATTGAGCAAAACCAGCGTGGTATCATCATTGGCTTTATTGCCCTCTCGACCCTTTGTTTTATTACGATCGGAAGACCAGTGAACATCTTGATATTAGTTGGAGCGATCAATGCATTGATTTTGCCGCTCGCCCTTGGCACATTACTCGTTGCGGCGTATAAGAAAGACATTGTCGGAGATTATCGGCATCCATTCTTTTTGACAGTGACTGGTGCATTTGTTGTGGTCATTATGGCGATGATGGGCGGCTATACCATCATTAATGAAATCCCGAAACTATGGAGCTGATTCAGATGAATACTTATCAAACATATGAGCCATCACAGATGAGAGAATTGATTCGCGAAAAAAAGATCACAGGACCAACGGCTGGCTTTGCAGAGGGGTTTGCTCAAGCCAATTTAATGATTGTCAAAAAGGAACTTGCCTTTGATTTTCTATTATTTTGTCAGCGGAATCCGGCTGCATGTCCCTTGCTTGATGTACTGGACCCAGGTGATCCAGTGCCAAGACGGTCTGCGCCTCAAGCGGATATTCGTACGGACTTTCCTAAGTACCGTATTTACCGAAAAGGGATTCTTGAAGAAGAGGTGACAAATATCACTGCTTATTGGGAGGATGATATGGTTGCCTTTCTCATTGGATGCAGTTTTACGTTTGAGCACGCGCTTATGCTAAATGACATTCCTGTCCGCCATATCGAAGACGGTCATAACGTACCCATGTATCAAACGAATATAGCTTGTGAAAAAGCAGGAGTCTTTCATGGCCCGATGGTGGTCAGCATGAGACCCATTCCGGCGCATCAAGTCACAAGAAGTGTTCAAGTGACATCTCGATTTCCATCAGTCCATGGCGGACCGATCCATATAGGGGACCCAGCGGTGATTGGCATTTCCGATATAGGTCAGCCTGACTTTGGAGAACCATCTGTGATCAAAGAAGGAGAAGTCCCGGTGTTTTGGGCATGTGGTGTGACGCCGCAAGCCATTGTCATGCATACAAAACCCGATATTGCGATCACTCATGCACCCGGTCATATGTTCATCACAGATCGAAGAGATCAAAAGCTAGGTGTACTGTAGAAAGAGAGGTGTTCTCAAGTGGCTTTTTCAACGATAAAAGATTCCATCACCTACCACCCGCTGGGAGATGCAGCGATCGTCATCCAAGCTGGAGCTGACATACGTGAGGAGATTCATGTACGTGTTGAGCAGCTGTTTGCATGTATTGAACAGCACCCATTTGAAGGATATGTAGAAGCGGTTCAAGCCTTTACAAACGTGACTGTTTTCTACGAGCCTTATACCGTTCATCAATCGGCCCAGCTTCAAACACATGACCTGTCTCCATATGAATGGGTCAAAGGCTACATTGAACAACTTCTTGAAGACAAATGGCAGGAGGGAGTTCAGGTAAAGCGCCGCATCGTTGACATTCCAGTCTGTTACGGGGGAGCGCTGGGCCCTGATTTAGAAGAGGTTGCCCGTATCAATGGTTTAACGCCAGAGGAAGTCGTGCGTATTCACACTGCGGGCACGTACCTAGTCTATATGATTGGATTTGCCCCAGGGTTTCCGTTTTTAGGCGGGCTGTCTGAAAAGATCGCAGCACCACGCAGAGAAACACCAAGAATGTCCATTCCAAAAGGCTCTGTTGGTATTGCAGGAAAGCAGACAGGCGTTTATCCAATTTCTACACCCGGGGGCTGGCAGCTCATTGGACAAACCCCGCTGCCGCTTTTTCGCCCAGACGATGAAATTCCGAGTCTATTGAAAGCAGGGGACGAGGTCAGATTTGTCCAAATGTCTGAAAAGGAATTTTTCAGCATGAAGGAGGCAGAATGTTGAGTATTCATGTCATCAAGCCAGGGATGTACACAACCATTCAAGATAAAGGGCGTCAAGGCTATCAAAAGTATGGCGTCTTAACGAGCGGCGGCATGGATCCGCTCTCACTTAGAATCGCCAACATTCTCACCGGCAACCAAGAAAACGAAGCCGTGCTGGAAGTCACGTTGATGGGGCCGGGGCCTGTGCTCACATGTGAGAAGGATCAGCTCATTGCAGTCACTGGTGCTGATGTTGAGATTGATATTGATGGAGAGCGGGCACCATTATGGAAGCCGCTCTTTGTTCGATCAGGAAGCACGATTACCTTTGGTCTTTGTAAGAGAGGCTGCCGCGTTTATCTTGCTGTGGCAGGTGGATTTGATGTGGCACCAGTCATGCAGAGCAAAAGCACTTATGTCAGAGCAGGAATCGGTGGACTGAAAGGACGACCGCTTGAAAAAGGCGACATTCTGCCTGTTGGAGAGCCGTCTATCGTAGCGGATCATTTGTTTGATAGGCTGAAAAATAAAGTGAAACAGGCGGGATACGGCGCACCCGATTGGACAGTGAGTCATGATCATTTTTTGCCGCTGCTGAAATCGCCAGTGATTCGCGTGCTGGCAGGCAGGCATCTTTCTTTTTTTCAAGAAACATCTCAAACCGCTTTTTTTGAGCAGCCTTATCAGGTCACACCCCAATCAGATCGTATGGGCTGCCGGCTGAAGGGGGAGCCGGTTCATTTAAAAGAAAAGCTGGAATTGATCTCAGAAGCTGTCGCCTTTGGATCTATTCAAATTCCACCCGATGGCCAGCCGATTATTCTGCTGGCAGATCGGCAGACGACAGGCGGATACCCGCGTATTGGAGAAGTAGCAACTGTTGATCTGCCGCTTATTGCACAGGCGATGCCTGGGGCAAAGCTGTATTTTGAACAAATAGATCACCGGGATGCAGAGCAGGCGTTATTTAAGCAAGAAGCCGAACTGAGGGAGCTGGCCGCAAGAATCAAGCTGGAAGCATTCTCGTTTAGAAAAGGTGAAGAAGATGCAAAACACAAATAAAACGGTTGTGAAATCAATGGAGATTTTGCGGCTGTTTATCGCTCACGATCAATTAACATTAAATGAAATGATCGAGCTTTCCGGTATGCCGAAAACATCTGTTCATCGTATGGCGAGCTCTTTAGCTGATATGGGGCTGTTAGAAAAGCAAGAAACGGGTGTTTATCGATTAGGCTTGATGTTCCTTGAATACGGTCAGCTTGTGGCGGACCGCCTTGATATTCGAAGGATTGCAAGACCATTTATGGAAAGCTTACGGGATGAAGTAGGAGAAGCTGTACAGCTCATTGTTCGTGAAGGCGACGAAGCCATTTACGTGGAAAAGATTGAAGGTACGCAGCCTGTTCGTCTCTACACCGCCGTCGGCAGACGGTCCCCCCTATATGCGGGTGCCTGTGCGAGAAGTATTCTCTCTTTTTTACCAGAGAGCGAGAGACTTGCCTATATTGACTCAATCGAGCTGGGGAAGATCGGAATTGGGACCATCACAGATAAAGAGGTCCTAAGAAACATGCTGGAAGAATCAAATGCACGGGGATATACGCTAAGCTATTCTGAGCTTGAAAACTATACAGCTGCGATTGGAGCCCCAATTTTCAATCATCTGGGGGAAGTGGCAGCAGGTATTAGCATTGCAGGATTTGAAGCAGGATATCAAAAAGAACGCTTACCTTACTTAATTAAACAGGTGAAAAAAGCCGCCAGTGATATTTCGAGGGAATTAGGATTTTCATCTGAACAAATAAAAAGCCAATGACCGTAAAGATCATTGGCTTTTTGCGTGCAGTTATTAGAAAGTTTTTCCTAAAGCTTTCGCACGTTCGATTGCATCTGCTTTAATTTGCTCTGCTTTCGCAGGCTCAGCATTGTGGCCTTCAACGATAAGACCTTCGAAAGAAGGAATTCCGAAGAAGCTAGCGATTGTACCAAGGTAACGGTGACCTGCTTCAAGTTCAGCAGCAGGACCTTCAGAGTAGTATCCGCCACGTGCTTGGATGTGAAGAGCTTTTTTGTCTGTTAATAATCCAACAGGACCTTGCTCAGTGTATTTGAATGTTTTACCAGCTACAGCAACAGAGTCGATGTATGCTTTAAGAACTGGTGGGAATGAGAAGTTCCAAAGTGGTGAAACAAATACATATTTGTCAGCAGAAACGAATTGATCACTTAATTCGTTTAGACGAGCAACTTTCGCTTGCTCTTCAGCTGAAAGTGTATCGAAACCAGCGCCAGATTGAAGTTTGCCCCAGCCAGCGAATACATCTGCATCAATGTGAGGGATGTTTTCTTTGTACAAATCGATATGTACAACCTCGTCACTTGGATTTGCTTCCTTATAAGATTCGATAAATGCCTTAGCAGTAGCCATACTGTAAGAAACTGTTTCATCATGCGGATGTGCAGTGATGTATAAAACTTTTGCCATGTTCATTCAATCCTTTCTGTTTCGGTTATTTTTTTAGCGTATCCCAATGATACACTGAATATGTGGCATCTTTAATCATATTGGAATGCTATGAAAAAGATGTAACAAGCACAGTTACATGAAAACTGATATTTTCATTGTAATCACAATGTAGTTTGAAGTCAAGGTATAAAGTCTCGAAATCAAGATAAAAAGTTTGTAAATTTTTCTGGAACGCGTAAACACGCAGTTTTCAGCGTAAAAAGCCTACTCTTATTGAACAAAAAATCGTTCGATATCGCAAGTAAAGAGTTTGTAAAGGCACTGCATCTCAAAAATAGATGGATGCCCCTAAGTCATCTGCTACAAGCAACTGTTCTCCGAATTCGTATATATAAGAGAAGGCAGGAGAGAGTGAGGGATAAGAGTGGGACGATCCTATGTTGCGATTGGAGATTCCTTAACAGTTGGGGTGGGGGCACGTTTATTTGGCGGAGGATTTGTTCAGCGATTTTGGTGGATGCTTGAAAAAAAGACACATGCACCGGTCGAGCTGTCCGTATTTGCAAAATCAGGGTTAACGACTGATCAGATTTTACAGCTCTTCAAACGGTCAGAGGTGAGACGTGCGATTGCAGCAGCAAACATCATCACCATCACAGGCTGTGGGAATGACCTTGTTCAAGCTGTTCAGCAGTATGAAGAAGGTGAAGATGAAAAGAAACTGCTGCAAGCAGTCATACATTGTCAGGCGAATTTTAGCAAGATGATTCAAGAAATTGCTCAGATCAAAAAAGGGCAGCATCAGCCTTACTACGTATATTTCATGAATTTATATAATCCATTTCCGCAAATACCAATAGCCGGGCGGTGGCTTCAGCAATATAATCAACAACTTCGTTTGCTTGCTGCGAATCCGCATGTAGAAGTTGTGGATGTGTACCGAGCGTTTGAAGGGCATGAAAGAGCCTACTTATCGATTGATCAATTTCATCCGAATCCTAAGGGGTATGAAGCAATGGCAGAAGCATTGTTTAAGGTATACTGTAAACAGCTGTAATCCGTGGGATTGCAGTTTTTTTCATCCTTTTCAATATATGACGGTTTCGATATGATAAAAGAAACGAAGGCGAAAGAGGTGTGGAGGCATGGAGGAGATTAGTGCATATTTTCAAGAGATGACTGGAACGGCTTATGAAGTGGGAAAACAGCAGGCTGTCTGGCTTAAGGAGAACCCGCTGCTAAAGACACAATATATTCGGACAGAACCGGTAACACAACAGGCTGTGAAAGAAACGAAGCAGCTGATCCGTCCCTTTCTTCCTCAATTAGATGAAGAGTTTGCTGGGTTTTGTGATGAAATGCAATTAGATGAGCGTTATTTGACCTTTTTCTATTCATCTCATCTTCAGCCAGGCTGTTCCCACTGTGTGAGGCAGGGGAATATGGCGGCAGGTCAACAAACGGTCATGCTTCGTAACTATGATTTCTCCCCGATTTTTGATGATATGCGTCTTGTGACGACACATGTAAAAGGCTCGGCATATCATACAGGCTCGTCGCTGCTCTTGTTTGGCAGATCTGATGGGATGAATGAGCATGGTCTTTCTGTAACTTTCTCTGCTTGCGGTCCGCCGGTTGGCAATGAACCCGGTTTAAAGCCCCCAGCAGTCGCCGGTTTGCAGGTGTATCATGTGATTCGCTCTGTTCTGGAAACCTATCAAACGGTCGAGGAAGCCATTCGCTCTATCGAGGAAATGCCCGTTGCCTCAAATGTTCACATCATGCTTGCGGATCGAAAAGGAGAGGCGGCTGTGATTGAAATCATTGATGGTCAAAAAAGAGTGAGAAGACCGGAGAGAGGTTATATTGCGGCAACAAATCATCCGGTAGCTGATCAAACAGCAAAAGGGATGACCAAACATCATTCTGTGGTCAGATACGATATGTTAATGGAAGCGTTAAAAGAACAACGATCAAGTGATTCTCTTGTGAAACTGTTCCAGACAGAATATCCTGATGGTCTGGCTGTGCACAATTATGAGGAGCTGTTTGGAACGATGCGAACCGTCATGTTCCGTCCAGAAGAAGGCACAATCGATTATTGCTTTGGCTCTCCAGTATACAATCCGACTTATTCTTTAAAAGCGGGGGGTTCACTGCCTTTTCAAGAACAAAAGGTTCAATTTCATCAAAAGGATTATGGACCGTCATTTTGGAGAAGTGTCTGATGATCCCTTGTTTATATTTTGTCATAGCCGCTGTGCCAAAGTCAGATCAACTAAAGATTGCAATGCTCGTTGAAAGCGTTTTATATTAAGGTGTGACAATAGACCTATTTATACAGAAGGAGGCATTTCATGTACATAACGGCACGAGAACAGAAAGTCATTAAATACATCATTCAGCAAAATCGTTATGTCACCATTCGTGAGATAGCCGATTCTGTTCAGGTAAGTACTAGAACGATCCATAGAGAACTAAAATCCATTAAACCAATATTGAAAGATTATCAACTTTCATTAGATAAACAGCCGGGGAAAGGCTTGAAGGCAGTCGGCGAACAGGAGGATAAACAGCGGCTTCTTGCTCATATGTCAAATGAGGATCAAATCGAATATAGCTCAGATGAACGAAAGCTCTTAATTCTATGTGCGCTGCTTGAAGCGAAGGAACCGGTGAAATTATACACACTCGCAGCTGACTTGCAGGTAACAAATGCGACGATCAGCTATGATTTAGATGAACTGACGGAGTGGATTGCTCCATACGGTTTGCAGCTTATCCGCAAGCGCGGGTACGGCATTGAATTAAAAGGGCCGGAGGAAGCAAAACGAAAAATTGTCGGCAATCTCATTGTTGACCGGCTCGACATTCAATTGTTTTTAGAAACGATTGAAATGAATATCAAACATCGAACGAAAGCAACGGAAAAGGTGTTTGGCGTTGTCAGCAGAGGACAGCTGCTTAAGGTAGAAAGGCTGCTCTTTCATTTGAAAGATCGACTGTCACTCTCCTTATCTGATAGTGCCTATATTGCACTTGTTGTTCACTTAACCTATGCTATCGAACGTATTCAGCTTGGGGAAACCATTCGAATGGAAGAGGAGGAGCTGCTGGAATTAAAGCGGACGAAGGAATTTGAATCATCACTTCGAATGGCAAGAGCGCTTGAACGCATGTTTAATGTGGAGATCCCTGAAGCGGAGGTCGGATATATGACCATCCACCTTCGCAGCGCAAATCGCAGCTTTCAGACTGAATACCGTATTGATGAAATTGAGCTGGATATAGCGCTGAGAACGAAAAAGCTCATTGATTTTATTTCAAATAAAACCGGCTATCATCTCAATGAAAATGATTCATTGTATGAGGGGCTCGTGTCTCATCTTGAGCCTGCCATGAACCGTCTAAAGGAAAAGATGAGAATCTATAATCCGCTCACACAACAAATTAAAAAAGACTACTTTTTGCTGTTTATGGCGATTGAAGAAGGAGTCGAGCGTTTCTTTCCAGAGATTGAATTTCCAGAGGATGAAATTGCCTTTCTTGTGCTTCACTTTGGCTCAGTGCTTGAAATCAAAAAAGAAGAAACAAAAATTCATGCGCTGGTTGTTTGCTCAAGCGGGATTGGTTCCTCGAAAATGCTCGCCTCCCGGTTGAAAAAAGAATTGCCGGAGATCGCCAAATTCGATCTATCCTCTTTGATGGAGCTAAAGGAAATCGATGCATCGAGCTATGACATGATTGTCTCGACCGTTCCGATCCCATATGAGCATATCGATTACATCATGGTCAGCCCGCTTTTAAACGAGGATGATGCTATGCGTGTGAAGGCTCATATTAAACGGAAGATTCCTTATATCATCGAGAAAAAAAGAATAAAAGAACCTCCCGAAGAATTGGCGCAAGAAACCGTTGATATGATGGCGGTGGCAGAGCAGGTGACGAATTATATGTTTGTGATTCGCAGCATCCTGTCCCATTTTACCATCGAAAAAAGAGAGACGATGCCGCAGCATGATGAAACCATTAGGCAGCTGCTTCGTCAGCTTGAAGAGGAAGGATTTATCATACATGCAGATGATGTGGCGGGCGGCCTTTTGGAACGTGAACAGCAAGGCGGCTTAGGCATACCTGGCACTGAATTTGCTCTTTACCATTTAAAGCATACATTCATCAAGGAACCAATCTTTCATATTTATGATCTTGATCAGGCATACGAGGTTAAAAGCATGGATGGCGGGCAGCAGCAGATGTCAAGAATGCTCATGATGCTGGCGCCGCAAGAGCTTGGCAAGGAAGGGTCAGAAATGTTTAGTCTGATCAGTTCATCCATCATTGAAAGTGAAGAAAGCATGGCGCTTTATGGACAAGGAACAAAGGAAAACATTGAACAGAAATTACATCAGCTTTTCTATCAATTTGTCAAAGAGGCAAAGTGGTAAGAAAAAGGCCGAGAGCTTATTCGCTTCTCGGCTTTTTTGCTGTGACACAGACAGCAAGGGTAGGGCGAATTTCTTCATACTCAATAGAAAATTCGTCAAACCCTGCAAACTGCAAGTCATTTAATATGTTTTCACCCATCTCTTTTGTCCGATTGGCGTCAGCTCCTTTTTCTCTTGGCTGCATCACAATAGCGAGTGTCCCGCCTGGTTTTAAGGTGTGATAAAGATTGAGTAAGCCCGTTTTTGGATCATCCCAAATCGTAAAATTGTTAACAGACAGTACTTTGTCATACTGCTCTCCGGGAAGACGTGTTTTCTCGATTTTGCCGACATACAGACGAACCTGTTTGTCTTTTGCCCGTTTGCTGACGCGGGACTGTGCTTGCTCCTGCATGGTGGAAGAAGCATCCAGCCCATCAATGTGAAGGTCTTGATAATGCTTGAGCATATGTTTGATACTGTAGCCGGGTCCATAGCCAATTTCCAGAATGTTTTCACCATCTGTCAAATCTAAGTGGCGGATGGCCCACTGATTCAATGCTTTATTTTCATTTGCCATAATGAGTCCAGCAATGCTTCCGAGCCAGCCTTTTGGTCTGCTAAAGGTTTTCGAAATAGTAGACAGCATGTGAGAACGCTCCTTTTTGATGATCATGTAACCGATTTTTCCCCTCTTCAAACATGCTGATTTTCGGGAACACATCAATACAGCTTCATGATGTTTGAGTGAAAAAATGAGGTGGTAATGAAAGGATACATCAACAAATCAAGGAGGAGCTTACACATGGATTTACGTGATTATTTAACAAATGGCATTCCGCGCCAAACGCAGGATCAGCAGCCAGGCAGTGAAAGAGAAATGAATCCAGCGCCGATCTTTGAGGATGAATCATATCAAGGTTCTGGCAAGCTAAAAGGAAAAGTGGCACTGATTACAGGTGGAGATAGTGGAATTGGACGGGCAGTATCTGTTGCCTATGCAAAGGAAGGTGCACATGTTGCCATTGTGTATTTAAATGAACATGAGGATGCAGAGGATACGCAAAAACGTGTAGAACAAGAAGGCGTCAAATGCTTAACGATTGCAGGAGATGTCGGTGACGAAGCCTTTTGTGAGAAAGCAGTAGAAAAAACAGTTGAAGCCTTTGGTCAATTAGACATTTTAGTAAATAATGCGGCTGAACAGCATCCGCAAGAACGTATTCAAGATATTTCGAGTGAACAGCTTCACCAAACCTTTAGAACCAACTTCTATTCCTATTTCTATTTTACGAAAAAGGCATTGGATTATTTAAAACCGGGAAGCTCCATTATTAACACAACATCCATTAACCCATATAGAGGTAACCCAGTGCTGATTGATTATACGGCAACAAAAGGAGCCATTAACGGCTTTACGCGTTCTATGGCACAATCGCTTGTGAAAGATGGGATTCGAGTGAACGGTGTAGCGCCAGGTCCAATTTGGACGCCGCTCATTCCATCTACATTTGATGAAGACAGTGTGGAAAGCTTCGGAGCAGAAACTCCGATGGGAAGACCAGGACAGCCTGTTGAGCATGTCGGCTGCTTTGTACTGCTGGCTTCTGACGAATCGTCTTATATGACAGGACAGACACTTCATGTCAATGGCGGTTCCTTTATGAATACATGATCTACCGCGGCACCGCCCAGCTTTGATTGGGCGGTGTTTTTAGTATTTCTTGCGATTTTTCTGCACAGATATGACAGACCATACGATTATGCCTACAACAACTGCCGCAATGACAAGTGAGCTCAAATGAAACATCGTTTCATGATGCATGTTCAATTTCTCCCTTCATTGAACCTGTTTTTTATAGCATCAGCCAGAAGGTCTCTTTTTATGAAAAACACATTTCTTTGTTTAATGAATGGGCTGTCGTGGAAACCTACGTATACGGATGAAATTTTGAAGGAGTGAAACGATATGTCTCAAGGAGAATTAAAACAAAAGGTATTAAACCTGTTAGATGAACAAAAGGTGGGAACACTAGCGACTGTTGAACAGGATAAGCCGCATACCCGCTATATGACTTTTTTCCATGAAGGGCTGACGTTATATACACCAACGAGTAAAGAAACACATAAAGCAGAAGAAATTGAAAAAAACCCGAATGTTCATATTCTCATTGGATATTCAGGCGAAGGATTCGGTGATACGTATGCAGAGATTGCAGGCACCGCAGCATTAACCGACGATCCGGAACTGATTGACCGTCTTTGGTCTGATGAGATGGAGAAATGGTTTAAAGGAAAAGATGACCCAAATCTAGTGATCCTGAAGATTGACCCAGCCTCCATTCGTTATATGAATGAAGGAAGCCGTACACCAGCAGAATTATCACTTTAACACTTGCGCAAGCAGGGGGAATGTGTTATAGTTTGATATTAAGTGTTGAAATAAGCAAATAAATAAAGAAAGTAAACTTTCTTTTTTCTATGACATAATGAGAAGCAATAGAGCTTCTACTTGATAAGAACGAGACGCTGTCAAAGCGAACAAACTTATTCTTTTCCTTCTGCCACCGCCCCCCTATAAGAGCGGAAGAATGGAAAAAAGACGTTTTGATTTACAATTCACACTGGCACGGCTTCGGAGCCGTAAGGACGAATGAGAGGTAGGGCTTTCGTTGTCTTGTTATCCAGAACTTCCATGGCGTTTACTTTCAAACGTAGGTTCACTCGGAACACATATGACACACTGATATGATCGAATCTTAATTCATACAATCCGTAACGGAGATTAAACATTGATTATTTATTTGCATGAAAAGAGTAAGGAAAAGGCTGCCATCTATTTGGCAGCCTTTTTCATTGGGTCAAACAATAGGAACCCGAAACCAATGAGCACAAGAAAAGGAAAAACAAAGGTCGCAACCATTCGCATAACGTCCGCCCCAAAAGGGTTTGACACTAACAGCAGACCGATAAATGCACAAATAATCAGAGTGAATAAAGCGAGCTTCATGATCATTTACTTTGTCCTTTTTTCTGATACCGCCAAATCCGCTCAATAAAAAAGAACATGACCGCAAACAAAATAGAAAACATGAACATATCCAGCAGTGTCACGCCTCTATTTGGATGCACAAGACCAAACCAAATGAATTGAAGAACAAAAGAGATCGCAAAATAAAGAATAGATTGTTTCATCATTTTCCCCTTTTCACTTATTTTTTTGCCTCTTAAGCCACATCAGCCAAATGATGAAGGAACCAATCACACATGAAAGCAAAGTGACAGGCGGCAAGGTGTGCCAGCTAGTCAGCCCCTTTACAAAACACATATAAAAAAAGAAAATGGAAATGGATACGAGTACCCATTGCTTGAACCAGCGAGGGACACGCAGCCAAGCTGCTAGAATGATTGATGATAGCTTATCCAAAGAGATAACTCCTTTTTTGAATCTGATTGGATTTTATCGTAAACAACAAAGTTTGTAAAATATGGATTTCAGAGGCTTTGATGGTATTCTTCTCGCATGAAACATTTTCGCTGTACTGACGTATAAGTTTAAGGAACCTCATGAAAGGAAGCGATCAAGTGAAAAGAATACCAATCATCTTCCTCAGATATATTGTCTTCTTTATTCCAGCCATCATTCTCAGTGTCTTGGTGTGGAATCATTACCAAGATGATTTGTCAGATGGGAAAGTAACAGAGTATGACGTCAAAGGAATGTTTACATTTGATGAAGGAAAACGAGTGGTGAGTGCTGTATCAAAAGACCAGCAGCTCCATTTTGCAATGTATGATCCTCAATCAGGAAAAAGAATTAGTGAATGGACCACAGAAAGTGATACGTTTCATGAAATGCTGCCATCCATTCAAGGAAACAATCTCTTACTGACTTTAAAAAATAAAGACGGGCAGCTGTTGATCGAGAAACTAACACCAAGCGGAGAAAAGAAAGAGCTCGTTCAAAATAACCTGCAGATTCCCTCATTTCTAAAAACGAATACATACCAGTGGAATGGACGGCTCGTATTTACAGGAGAAATGGACGGTGCCGCTGCAGTCATCGGTGAGCTGAAGGATGGTCAGTTTCATGTGCACAATCTGAACGATCTAAAGCTGCCAGCAAGACCCGTTTCTATCGATGTTGTCATGAATTCCTTTAGAGGGCAGACGCCAATTCCTATGTTTGAATTGGCTTTGAAAAATGACCAGAAGGCGTATGTCAGCGGAATCTCAAACGAGAAGCAACAGCTTGGGGTTTATGTCTCCAAAAACGCTGAACCGTTCAGTCTCATTGAAGATAAAGTGGAGCAGCAGATGGAGAAAACAATCGGGACATCACAAAACTTTGCAGTCGCTGTCGAATCTAACTATCCAAAAAGGGCAAGGAAAGTGAATGCAGAGGGAAGGCTTGGGGAAGTCGTTCCAACACCAAAGCCGATTTATCAAACCTTTATTTACCAGCTTAATGAAGAAGAAGTTCTTCTTGCAGGCTCTACAGCAAAGGACGAAGCAAAAGGCAAACTGACAGGTTATATATATAACCATCGCACGAATAAGGCGACGTCTGCCAGCAAGCTTTTGCAGTCGTTTTCATATGAATCTTTACAAAGAGAAGGGCTCTCTTTCAATAAAAATGTGAAGAGCGACTGGCTCTATTATTCATTTGACAATCAATTAACGGGTGCATTTGAGACGAAAAGCAAAGAACTAAAGGAATTTCCTTTGCAAAAGGTCATCTCAATTGAAAACGCCAGTCCGGCCCACCAAACGTCTGTTGATACCTTTACGCAATATGTTATGAAGGGCGGACCGCTCATTCTCAACTGGGCGATATGGATCTTGATCCCGCTATTATTATTTGTGCTAGCGATCTTCCTGCCGCCGATTTTGAGGCTGGTGAGGAGAAACAAGATAAAGGACAGTGTCACATTAGAAGCCAATATTGTGTCTGTTAAAGAAACGGGCACCTACATTAACGAACAGCCAGTTGTCAGCATGCGGCTTCAATTTGAATATGAAGGGCAGCGCATAGAAAAGACGGTTAAAACGGTTGTATCCTACACCCAGATACCACAGCCAGGACAGCGTATTGTCATTCACTATGATCCAAAGAAGAAAAAAGCGATGCTCTTAAAAGAGGGTGACTTCTCGCAGCCAAGCGAGCCAAAGTTTATCAAAGGCGTTGTTTTAAGAAACATAGAATCATATGGAACTGTAGGCCGAGGCACAGTCTTATCACTCACATTTGAATTAGATCAGAAAACGTATATCATTCCGATGATTCAAGCCGCCGGTTTTGAATTTAGAACAGGAGAAAAAGCCGATCTTGTCGATATCAACGGCCAGCTCAAAATGGCATCCTATGGCCATGAAGTGCGGAATCGATCGGGGAAAGATGTGACGTTAACAGGAACGATTCAGCGTGTGAAGCAATATCCAGTGGCCATCCATGAACAAAAGCCTATTCAGCTTGATGTGTCGGTTTCAAACGGCGATGAGTCCATCACAAAAACGGTCAGCCAATTCATCCCTGATCATATGCAGGTCACAGCCGGCACTCAAATCACGATCCAGACAAAAAAAGAAGAGCTGGATAGAGAAATGGGTCTCATGCAAGAGAAACAAGGAAGTGCAAAAGTGACCAATGTTGAATTTGCTGGCGTCATCGGCAATCTGCCGTTAGCAATCATTCAGGTTGAGAGAAATGGCATGATGTATGAAGTGAAACAGCCAATCGATCCAATCACTAGCGTCTTGCCTGGTGATGAATTATGGGTGGCGGATCACGACATGACGCGTCAAGCAGCCATTGTGAAATATGCATCGATATAAAAAAGCGTTCCCTAGCGTGAAAAAAAAGGGCTAAAACGAATGTCGTTTTAGCCCTTTTTGATTAAGCTTTTGTATCATATTGGCGGAGCACCTTATCGTAGGCGAAGTTACCGAAAGGAATGAAAGCCGCAAAAAAACCAGCGATGGACCATTTCAAATGCCAGCGAACTTTAAAAGTCACATATGCCAAAACGAGCATATAGATGACAAACAATGCGCCATGAAGAGAGCCTACAATAGTGACTGCCATCGGAATATCCGCAAAATATTTTAGAGGCATGGCAATTAAAAGAAGGGTTAAAAGAGACATACCCTCAATAAAACCCGCCTGTCGAAGACGGCTAATACTTGTATGCATATACAAATCCTCCTGTATAAAAGCTAGTTTCTCATCTTCTAATATAAACGAAAGATCGTCTGGACATGCTAAAATCTACGAAAAATTCAAAATATGTTCATGGAATGCTTAAAAAATGGGAAAAGCCCTTTATTCTTTGTTTGTTTTAGAGAGTACTTGCTTTAAGTGCATAACATCATGTAATAAGTGCTCTGTCATTGCTTGAACCGCTTCTATGGAGCGGCGCTCTTTTATTTCAGAATAGATGGCTGTATGCTCTCTTTGAATAGTTTCAGCACGAGTCCCGCCGCTAAAATGGAAGATGCGGCAATAGTGAATGAGTGCATTCACGTGATTCAATTGTTTGGATAAGCGGTCATTGTGACTCGCCAACATGATTTTTTGGTGAAAGGCTTCATGTAACTGGACGATCTCTTTAGATGGCAGCTGCTGCTTGATCGCTTCGTCCGCCTGCGTGAGAACCTGCTCAATTTCATCCATTTCTCTTTGCGAGGCTTCCTTACAGGCAAGTTCAACAGCAAGTGTTTCTAAGGCCGCCCGAATTTGATAAAGCTCCTCAACATCTTTTTCTGTTAACGTATAGACGGAATAGCCTGAACGATGATCCGCGATTAAAAGCTCGTCTTTCTCTAACAGCCTCATGGCCTCTCTTACCGGTGATCGGCTTACACCAAATTGCTTGGCAAGCTGCGTTTCATTGATACGCTCTCCTGGCTGAAACTGACCATCAAATATCATTTGCTTCAGCTGTTCATAAAATTGCATGTGATACGGTGCTGGTCTTTCCATCTCGAATGAATTCATCCCATCATTCCCTCTTTTATTCATCATCTTTTGTCTCATGTTATCCAAGTTTTTCCCTCTAGGCAAGCCTGCATCGAAAAGTCAATATCGTACAATCCAAGAGAAAAAGGGTGTGCTACACTAATGATCAGTTCAGTGAAAAGAGGGATCGACATGAACACACAAGAGGAACGAACTGTACATTTTGATCAAGACTTGCAAATAGAGGCGTATCGCTTTCATGGCATCATGCAAAAGTTCCCGAATCATTTTCATACATATTATGTGATTGGATTTATTGAAGACGGTCAAAGACGTTTGATCTGCCAAAATCAAGAATACATCATTGAAAAGGGTGATATCCTTCTTTTCAATCCGTATGATAATCACGCATGTGAACAAATTGATCATAGGACACTCGATTATCGCTGCTTAAATATTGAAGCTGAAGTGCTGGAAAAAATCTTTCAGCACAAGCCGCATTTTAAAGCCCCTGTGTTTTCAAAAAGTGAACGAACAAAGCCGTTATATGATCTACATCAAATGATCACAGAAGAAGCGCCTGCTTTGAATAAACAGGAAACCTTCTATTTCTTTATGAAACAATTGATTGAAGCCTATGCTGATACATCAGAGGAAAAAGCATCACCCGCACGTGCCAACGAACAAAAAGTCCAAGATGTACAGCAATATATCGAAACACATCTCACGGAAAATATCTCGTTAGATGACTTAGGTGAGCTTGTGTCCATGAACAAATATTCATTGCTGCGTGCTTTTACAAAGTTCAGAGGCATCACGCCGTATCGTTATTTACAGACAATCAGGGTGAACTATGCGAAGGAGCTTCTCGCCCAAGGAGTGAAGCCTGTAGATGCGGCTGCCGCCGCTGGATTTTCTGATCAAAGTCATTTGACTCATTTCTTTTCGGAATTTATTGGGCTTACGCCAGGGCAGTATCAGCAAATTTTTGTAAAGCAGGTAACACCTGATGAAAAATAAACAGCTGCTTGGTCATTTAGCAGCCATGTTCACCATTTTTTTATGGGGATCCACCTTTATCTCTACCAAAATATTATTAACGGCTTTTTCTCCAACAGAGATTTTATTTTTCCGTTTTTTTATAGGGTACTTGGCTCTAGTGATCATCTATCCAGTCACCATGAAGGTGCGAAATAAAAAGCATGAAGGGATGTTTGCGCTGGCAGGTTTATGCGGTGTGGTTTTATATTACTTTTTAGAAAATGTCGCACTTACTTATACGTTTGCTTCGAATGCAGGTGTCATCAGCTCCGTTGTCCCATTCTTCTCCTTTTTATTGGCTTATTTTTTATTAAAAGATGAGCCGCTGCACAGCCGATTTTTCATAGGCTTTTTCATCGCGATGACGGGAATCGTGCTGATCAGCATGAATGGAATGGCGACGTTTCAATTGAATCCACTCGGTGATGCGTTAGCATTAACGGCCACTATCGTCTGGGCATTCTATTCCATTTTATCGAAGATGATCAACCAATATGGCTACCATATCATTCAGGTAACAAGGCGTGTTTTCTTTTACGGACTGCTATGGATGATTCCACTGATCTGGCATTTTAAAATTCGTTTAGACTGGGAACGGTTGACGAATCCATCGTTTGCCTTCCACTTGCTGTTTTTAGGCCTTTTCGCATCTGCGATTTGTTTTCTGACATGGAGCTTTTCTGTGAAAACGCTCGGTGTGGTGAAATCGAGTGTGTATATTTATGGAGTGCCCATTATTACGATGGTCATTTCAATGATCGTTCTTCACGAGAGATTGACCTTCATGTCTGCGCTTGGAACGGTACTGACCTTAGGTGGTTTGCTGCTTTCAGATAAAAAAAGTGCGGGAAGAAAGAAACAGAAGCCCCGTGTGCTGATGCAGGATAAAAAGGCGCTTTGATCAAAAAAGCGTCTTTTGTCCATTGTAAGAATAGACACTCTCTAGTAAACTCGAATTAAATGGTCGACGGTCGACCGATGACGAAGGGGGAAAAATCAATGAAGCATGTTTCAATTGCAGCAATTCCAGGAGACGGGGTTGGAAAGGAAGTTGTGCCTGAAGCCATCCGAGTTTTGAAAGCGATATCAGATGTGCATGGCGGGCTGTCTTTCACCTTTCAGGATTTTCCGTGGAGCTGTGAATATTATTTAGAGCATGGCGAAATGATGCCAAAGGATGGATTGGAACAACTGAAAGCCTTTGACAGCATTTTCTTAGGGGCAGTCGGAGATGCCAATTTAGTGCCGGATCATGTATCGCTTTGGGGATTGCTGATTAAAATTAGACGTGAATTTGAGCAGGTGATTAACGTTAGACCTGCAAAACAGCTGAGCGGTATTCGCTCCCCGCTTGCTCAGCCAAAGGATTTCGATCTTCTTGTTGTAAGAGAAAACGGTGAAGGCGAATATAGTGAAATCGGAGGCCGCATCTATCAAGGGGAAGATCAGCTTGCCATTCAAAATGCTGTTTTCTCCAGAAAAGGGACAGAGAGAGCCATGCGCTTTGCTTTTCAATTAGCAGAAAAAAGACGAAAGCATGTGACAAGTGCAACCAAATCGAATGGAATCGTTCATACAATGCCATTTTGGGATGAAGTGTTTCAAGACGTAGCAAAGGATTATCCAGAGGTGACAGCAGACTCGCAGCACATTGATGCGCTCTCAGCCTTCTTTGTGACAAGACCAGAGAAATTCGATGTGATTGTTGCCAGCAATTTATTTGGCGATATTTTAACTGATCTTGGGGCTGCGATTATGGGAAGTATTGGCGTGGCGCCTGCCGCCAACATCAATGTAAATGGCAAATATCCATCCATGTTTGAGCCTGTACACGGATCAGCCCCAGACATTGCAGGGAAAGGAATTGCCAACCCAATCGGTCAAATTTGGACCGCTAAACTCATGCTTGATCATTTCGGAGAGGAAGAACTAGGTACACACCTGCTCGAAATCATCGAGTCAGTCACAGCAGACGGCTTTTTAACGGCAGACATCGGCGGGGCTTATCAAACACAAGAAATCACAAACGAAATTATCACGCGTTTGAAGAAATAATCCGTCATTAGAACCGCATCTCCACGTCTGCTATAATAAAAGGATGGATAGAAGAAAGAGATGTGAAATCTAGTGTCAAAAACAGTTGTATTAGCAGAGAAACCTTCAGTAGGACGTGACTTAGCGCGTGTACTGAAGTGTCATAAAAAAGGAAATGGTTTTTTAGAAGGAGATCAATACATTGTCACGTGGGCCCTTGGCCATTTGGTCACACTGGCTGATCCAGAAGGCTACGGAAAAGAATTTCAATCCTGGCGTTTAGAGGATTTGCCGATCATTCCAGAGCCGCTCAAGCTTGTCGTCATGAAAAAGACAGGAAAACAATTCCAAGCAGTAAAAGCACAGCTTGCAAGAAAAGATGTAAAAGACATTGTCATCGCAACAGATGCTGGACGTGAAGGGGAGCTTGTCGCAAGATGGATTCTTGAAAAAGCGCATGTGAAAAAGCCGCTAAAACGACTATGGATCTCATCTGTTACGGACAAAGCCATTCAAGAAGGCTTCAAACGACTAAAAGACGGCAGAGAATATGATAATCTGTACCGCTCAGCGGTTGCACGTGCTGAGGCAGACTGGATTGTAGGGATCAACGCAACAAGAGCGCTGACGACCAAGTTCAATGCGCAGCTTTCCTGCGGACGGGTACAAACACCAACGATTGCCATGATCGCCAAACGAGAAGAAGACATTCAGCAATTCCAGCCGAAGCCGTTTTATGGAATGACTGCACAAGTAGATGGACTTACCTTGACGTGGCAGGATGCCAAAACAAAGCAAAACCGCACATTCCAAGAGAATGTCATAAAAGAGCGCTTGGCAGGCTGCAAAGGAAAACCAGCAGTGATCGATGCATTGAAAAAAACAGCGAAAAAAGCTTTTGCTCCAGGGCTGTACGACCTCACTGAATTGCAGCGTGATGCGCATAAACGCTACGGCTTCTCAGCGAAAGAAACATTATCTACGCTTCAACGGTTGTATGAGCAGCATAAGCTTGTAACATATCCGCGTACAGATTCACGATTTATTTCAGCGGATATCGTTCCTACATTAAAAGATCGATTAAAAGGAATGAATGTCAGACCGTACGCTCAGCATGTGAACCGCATTTTACAATCAGGCGTGAAAGCACACAAAGGCTTTGTCAACGATGCAAAAGTGTCAGATCACCATGCGATCATTCCAACCGAGGAAGAACTGTATCCTGGTGCATTAAGTGATAAAGAGCGTAAATTATATGATCTGATTGCCAAACGATTCCTTGCTGTACTCATGAATCCTTTTGAATACGAGGAAACAACGGTGATCGCCAAAATAGGCAGTGAAACATTCACAGCAAAAGGAAAAACTGTGCAATCAGCCGGCTGGAAAGCTGTGTACGATGAATCCTATGAAGACGAGGAATCAGCCGAAGCAGATCAGCATCTGCCGGTACTTTCCGAAGGGCAATCACTTGAAGTACGCCAGCTGAAAGAAACAAAAGGAGAAACGAAACCTCCTGCTCGTTTTAATGAAGCAACCCTGCTATCTGCTATGGAGAACCCAGCTGCATTTATGCAGAATCAGGAAAAGGATTTAGTGAAAACCCTTGGTGAAACAGGCGGACTAGGGACAGTGGCCACAAGAGCCGATATCATTGAAAAACTGTTTAACAGTTTCTTAATTGAGAAAAAGGGCAAAGACATTTTCATCACATCGAAAGGGAAGCAGCTGCTCTCCTTAGTGCCTGAAGACTTAAAGTCTCCTGCGTTAACAGCGGAATGGGAACAAAAGCTTTCTAAAATCGCAAAAGGACAGCTGAAGGCTTCTCAATTCATGAGTGAAATGAAGTCCTATGCAAAACAAGCCGTATCTGAAATCAAACAAACGAACCAAACCTTTAAGCATGACAATGTCACTGGCACCCATTGTCCGGACTGCGGAAAACTGATGCTGAAAGTAAACGGAAAACATGGCACAATGCTCGTGTGCCAAGACCGAGAATGCGGCCACCGTAAAAATGTGGCGAAGAAAACAAACGCACGCTGCCCGAACTGTCATAAAAAGCTCGAGCTGCGCGGAGAAGGCGATGGCAAAATCTTTGCTTGTGTGTGCGGCCATAGAGAAAAACTGTCTGTTTTCGAAAAACGCAAATCACAATCCAATCAAAAGAAAGCCAGTAAGCACGATGTGTCTAAATATATGAAGAAACAAAAGAAAGTGGAAGAACCAATCAATAACGCACTGGCTGAGCAATTAAAGAAATTAAAATTAGATCAATAGTATTATAAAAACCCATGCGGAAACGCATGGGTTTTCCAATGTAATCAAGCATATCGACATATTGTTTTTCTGAAAATGGGAATGTCTATGCGAAAAGACTCGTAATTTGGTATAAAATATTTATTTAAATTTAAACAGAAACAATCTATAATAAATCGTTAGAATGCTAAGAGAACGGGAGTTGAAAGGGGACACGAATGGATACACCCATACATCGCATAGGTATTGTTTTACTCATTGTCATTCTACTAGGTGGATGTACCTGGAAGCAGCAGACGGAATCAGCTTATCCAGTATCACCACAGCCAGTATTGCCCGGAGAATATTTTATTACTCATCACCTCATGACAGATCAAGGCTTGATCCGCACTTCATTTGCAGAGCAGCACATCTACTTATCCGAATCGCTGGGGCTTTGGATGGATTATCTTGTTCGAAAAAAAGACCAAAATTCGTTTGACCAACAATTGGGTGTCCTGCAAGATGAATTTTTACTAGACCATCATCTTCTCAGCTGGCAAATCGAATCTGATCAAAAAAGTAAGGCTAATGCTCTAGTTGATGATTTACGGGTAGTGGCGGCACTTCAAAAGGCAGATCGTTTATGGAAGAATGCAGCGTATCAAACAACAGCAAAAGAAATCGCACAAGCGTTAAAAGACAAAAATATGTATAGAGGCATCTTGTCCGATTATTATGATGCATCAACAAATCGAACTTCACACACAATCACACTCTCATATTTAGACCCAAAAGCAATCAAAGAATTGGAATCCCTCAAAATATTCACGAAACAAATGACGAGTAACCAATTGGCCATTCTAAAACAAGCACCGAGAAAAAAAGGATTCTTTCCTAAATCCTATGACATAAAGAAAAAAGCCTATTCATTTGATCGAGAAATCAATATGATTGATCAACTCTATACGGCTCTACATGCCGATCGTGCAAAGGTGAATACGTCCGCGATCATGAAATGGCTTAAAACGACTTTTACAAAAGAAGGAAAATTGTACGGTAGATATAAACTGAGCACATTGCAACCAGCAGTGACGTATGAATCGCCTTCTGTATATGCGCTGGTCATCTTGTATGCTCTTAAACAAAACGAACCGGAATTCGCAAAAGAGGTGTATGACCGCATGAAAGAATTACAAATTCAAGATCCTCTCAAGGATTATTATGGAGGGTACATGAACGAAAAAGACACACACTCATTTGACAATTTATTGCCTCTCATTGCAGAAAGGGAGCTTTTTAATGAATCGGTTATTCAGTAATACGTATCGTTTATATTATTCTCTGCTCCTCACGTTTGCAGGTCTTATTTTGTTTATGGGCTACCTTGGCGTACATGATGCAGAGAGCTTTTTGATGATCACACTGACTTTTGTCGTGTTAGGATGCGGGATTTTATTTGGCATCTTACCAGCATTAATTTTTACCTTGCTGATGTTGTTCTTTATAGGAAGTGCTATGTTCTTTACAGAGCTTGGCCACACAACCCCCTTCTTTACCAATCAAACATTGCAAGATGTGGTGATTTGGGGCGCAGCCCTCCTCTTTTTCGCGATTTCAGCAGGAAGCTTGCATGAGCGGATTAAGACGATGCGGCAAACCATTGAACAACAAAAGCAGGCTATGAAACAATTTGTGGCGATTGACTCCACCACTGGATTTGACAATGCAGAACGGATGAGGCTGGAATTGTCTGAGGAAATGAAACGGGCAGAACGCTACAAACAGCCATTCGTATTTATCCTTCTTCACATTCATTATGCAGCAGAATTCAAATCGTTATATGGAGAAAAAGAAATGCAGCACCTATTTCAGCAATTAAGTAACAAGATTCGCGAAAGTGTCAGAGAAACCGATAAGAAATTTCGATTATCTGAAGAACGAATAGGCCTGCTGCTTACTCACACACCAGAAGAAAATGTCTCTGTCGTCCTTGAGAAGCTAAAGGATAAATTGAAAAAGCATGTGCTGTTAAACGGCCGTGAAGTCACCTTGACATTTCATGTCTGTCATTTAACAAGCAGTTCGGATTATCGCACGCCAGAACAATTTTTAGAAGAACTAGAAAAAGAGATGATGATGAATGAACTTTAATTCTTTGATGAAATGCTGCTTGATGATTGCTCTCTTTTTGATTCTTTCGTTTCAATACATGGCTTCAGCCGACGCTCTTGCCAAGCCAGATACCCTGATCGTTTATTCAACAGATTCAGGAGAAGCGACTCCAGCAGTGCATATGCTGGATCTACTCGCTGGACATTTTTCCAAACAGACGACGATTGTATCTGATGAACATTTGGCTGAAAAGAAGATCAGCGAATTTCAGCAAGTCATCTATCTAGGGGAAATAAAGAGAACCTTACCAAAACAGACCATTCGTGTAATGAACGAAGCACAGAAGATCATAGCCATTGGATACAATGCGGAACAGCTGCGCCCATTTTCCGCGCTTACTTTTCACAAACAAGATCACACGAGTCAAATCAAATATACAGATGATAAAGCATACCGTCAGCTAGAGAAAAGGATCAGTGCGTTAACGGTTCAAGGGGCAGACTTGCAAAGGGAATTTCTATTGAAAAAACATAAAGCTGATCTTCCATTTGTGATTCAAACAAAGGAAGGTGCCGCCTATATTGGAATCCTAAATGTCGTGCAGCACAGCGAGCTTCTTGCAGAAGTGCTAGAAAAACGCCTTCCTTCTTCTAATCAACTGACCACAAAATACTTAAGGCTTGGGAACATCAGTCCTGTCACTGACGAAAAGAAGCTGCTTGAGCTTGGACAATACGTATCCACTCAGCATATTCCGTTTCTAATAGCGGTAACCCCTGTTTGGGTGGATCGAACAACAGGCGATGAAGTGACACTGAGTGACCGCCCGAAGCTTGTCAAAGTGTTAAAACAATTGCAAAGCGATGGAGCCAGCATCATTCTCCATGGATTTAGCCGTACGTATCGCACGGAGGATTCTGGTCAGGACTTTGAGTTCTGGGATGCAAAGAATGATCAGTCCATTACGTCAAATGACCCTAAAAAAGCTGAGAAGAAGCAAAGTGAAAGCCATTTTTCGAATGAAAAAGACTTCCATGCTTATACGAAATCGAATCAGCAGCAAGAAACCATCTATACAGAAGAAAAACTGACAAAAGGCATTGAGTTTCTTGCGCAGCAAGGTCTCTATCCACTGGCATTCGAGGTGCCGCATGATGCCATATCTCAACAAGGCTACGAAGTGATATCAAGGCATGTGTCCAGTCTGTTTGGACAGGTACAGCTGTCGGATCATACTTGGAAAACAGCCGGCGCTCCGCCGCTCGTGACGAAACCCGACATGCTTCATGGCATGACTTTATATCCCCAGCAATCAGTAGAGCCAGCATCTGACGAAGAAGGTTCAAATATTTTAACAGAACAAAAGATTCAATCCATCCAGCATCTTCAATCAGCCGCAATCGGGCTGTCCTATGATGTGGAATCCGGAATAACTGGATTGCAGAATCTGATGACGCAGATGGATGCAATTCCTTCTAGTGAATGGCTGGATTTAAAGAAAACAAAACAGACAGTCCAAACACCACATGTACAGATCAAAACATCAGGGGATGGACATATTCATGTAGAACAATCCAATAGAGCGGAAACCACAACAGTTAAACGAAGCGGCATGGAAAATATGCTGCGAATTCTCACCGTCGTGGTGATGCTGTTTATTGCGGCATTTGCTTTTTACACATTGTATTTAAGACTGACAATGAAAAAACGTATTTTTAAGGAGAGAAAATTAGGTGGCTGATGTCTTATTTTATCTTTCATTAATACTGATTTGGATCATGCTCCTATACCATATGTTTCTCATGCAGGGCGGCTTTCAGCACTACCTGACCTACGAAAAAGTGCTGCCTGAATGGACGAAACAAGGGAAAGAACTGCCGACCGTCAGCATTCTGATTCCTGCTCATAATGAAGAAGTTGTCATTCGGCAAACGCTAAAAGCAATGGTCCAGCTATCCTATCCTAAACATCTCCTTGAAATCATTGTGATTAATGACAATTCCTCCGATGGCACAGGGGACATCGTGCAGTCATTCAGTGAGCAATATGATCATGTCCATATGATTGAAACGAAACCGCCATTTGCAGGAAAGGGAAAATCAACTGCACTGAATGAAGGCTTAAAGGCTTCAACAGGAGAAGTCATCTGCGTATACGATGCAGATAACATGCCTGAACAAAAGGCCGTCTATCATTTGGTTCTTGGTTTATTGAATGACCCAAAGGCAGGCGCTGTTGTCGGGAAATTCAGGGTCATCAATGCAGCCAAAAATCTGCTGACCAAATTTATTAATATTGAGACCATCTGCTTTCAATGGATGGCGCAAGGCGGAAGATGGAAGTGGTTTGGCATTGCGACAATACCGGGCACCAACTTCGCCATCCGCCGGCACATTTTAGAAGAGCTTGGCGGCTGGGATGTTCATGCGTTGGCTGAAGACACCGAATTAACGATCCGTGTCTATAACCTTGGCTATGTCATTCGATTTTTCCCAGCTGCGATTACATGGGAACAAGAGCCTGAGACATGGAAGGTCTGGTGGCGGCAAAGAACGCGCTGGGCTCGAGGCAATCAATATGTTGTGCTCAAATTTTTAAAGCAGTTTATGAAGCTGAAACGAAAACGAATGATTTTTGATTTGTTTTATTTCTTCTTTACGTATTTCTTATTTTTCTTCGGTGTCCTGCTCTCAAATGGCATCTTTATCGTGAACCTATTTGTTGACCTTCACTTATCTGTAGGGGCTGTTGCACTAATCCTGTGGGGATTGGCCTTCTTCCTCTTTCTAACAGAAGTGATGATTACACTAAGTATTGAGAAAACAGAGCTCACCAAACAAAATATACTCATTGTGGCGCTCATGTACTTCACTTATTCTCAAGTATGGATTGCGCTAGTCGTGTATTCCTTATGTGTAGAGGCAAAGAGCCGTTTATTCAAACAAGAAGTGAAATGGTACAAAACTGAGCGTTACGATCAACAACAAAAGAAAAGCGGGTGACAAATTGAAATCGGTAAAATGGATGATTTTTATATTGATGATATCCCTTGCCATTCAGCCTTTTTTCATGGCGGGTCAAGCAATGGCGCAATCAAATCGAGTACAAGTGAAAGATGACTGGATTCGCTCATCTAAAGGAAGTCAAACGGAAACGCAAGCATTATCAGAAGATGTAGTAACCTTGTATGGACAAGAAGACCGCACTGAATTTTCCTATCAAATAGAGAGAGGAAAAGTTGAGTCTAGCACCCTTACATTAAATATAGAGGCTTCACCATTACTTATTTCGCCATCTTCGTTCACAGTCATGATTGATGGAGAGATTGAAAAGACCATTCCCGTATCAGGGAAAAATCAAAAGAAATCAATTCAAATCAAATT
The DNA here is from genome assembly GCF_038630815.1 of Bacillus sp. FSL K6-0994. Classification (NCBI taxonomy): domain Bacteria; kingdom Bacillati; phylum Bacillota; class Bacilli; order Caryophanales; family Bacillaceae; genus Bacillus; species Bacillus sp. FSL K6-0994. Next base: position 490,107 of record NZ_CP152043.1, read on the forward strand.
GAACAAAGCGCAATTGAAAAAAGGTTCTCATCAAATTCAGCTCACATTTTATGGCGTGTTAAAAGAAGGTGTGTGTATCAACCAAGAGACACCTGCCAATTGGCTGAAAGTATATCCTGAAAGTGAGCTGGATTTCAAAGGAACTCAAACGAAAGACGTGACGTTAGACAGCTTCCCTTCATTTTTCATTCAAACAGGTGATCAGAAAGAACAAACAGATATTGTGATACCAAATTCACCGGAAGCAGCTGAATTAGAAGCGGCTATGAAAGTATACCGGACGTTGAAAAACAAAGACCGCCAAGCAGACCTCAAACTCGTCCAAGAAAAGGACCTCAAGCAAATCGCTCATCCAACCATTGCTGTGGGAGCAAAAGGAAACTGGGATGGACGAGTGAAATCGATCGAGCAAGCTGCGAAAATGAAAACAGCAAGCGATCAGCTCACGTTAGCGGTGAGAACCTTGACAGGAAAGAAAAAAGAACAGCCCATTTTATTTGTCACTGCTAAGCAGCCAAAAACAATTGCTGAAAAAATCAATGTCCTGACTCAACCAGAACTGACAGGTCAGCTCACTGGGACAGATTTACTCCTTCAAAAGGTTACTGTTAAAACATCAAAACCATCTCATCAAATTCGTTTAAAAGATTTTGGTGGTGATGATGTCACAGTCGGAACCCAAAAGACGGCATCTGATCATTACTATTATCCAAAGGCATTGATCGCTCATCAAAAATCAGGAGCTAAACTAAATCTATCATTTAAAAAATCTGATACAGCGAACAAAGCGGAACGCTTAACAGTCATGATCAATAACGAACCGCACGACGTACCATTAACAAAACTAGGAAACAAAGATGAGAATGGGTTCTATCATGTGTCAATTCCAGTAGATTCACAAGTACTCCAAAAGAACGAATATATTGATTTGCAATTTGTTACTACAGGCTTTAAAAACATGGAAGCCTGCAGACATACGGATGAAGAAGGCTGGATTTACATTGATAAGAACAGCTCTCTTCAAATACCAGAAGGTACGACTAGTGATACACCGGATTTAGCCGCATGGCCGCTTCCTTTCACATCAAAAACGCAGCAAGGAAAAACATTGATCATCATGCCAGATCAAATCAAGCAAGAAACCATCAATCAAATGGCGATGCTGACAGAATCATTTAGTCAGCCGGAAGCTGCCCAATATCATTTGATCAAAGCTTCAAATGTGACAAATGATCAATTGGAAGATCACTCTCTCATTTTCATCGGGGGCATTCAAACGTTCTCTCTTTTAAAAGAAAAGGCAGACGATCTCATCGTTCCAGTAAAAAAGGATCAGTATGATGTATCCTCCTTTGGCATGATCAATGAAACGACTGCTCGTATTGTATGGACGCAGCCATCTGTATGGAATAAAGAACAAACAATGACCGTCTTTTCCGGAATGAATGCAGCTGACGCTGATCTTTCACATGAAGTGATTCATTTCCTGCAAACAAATACGGAAACGGCAACAGTTGCAATCGAGAGCAAAAACAAAGACATGTTCTCTAATCATCAAACGGTCAGCAGCACAACAAATGATCTCCCAAAAGATGAAAAGCAAGGCATCAATGATTCTTGGATTTACTTTGCATGTATCGCTGCACTGATTATTTTTGTGGTCGTGATGATTATTTATTTCGTGCGAAAAAACCGCAAAAAGACTGATTGATAAACGATCAAAAGACCTTGAAAAAATGTCTTTACTTTGGTGTTAAACGGGAGTATGATCTCTTTTATAAAAGACCAATCGCTGAATCATTTCGATGAGCGGGGGAACCATTGGTGGTGCAGGACACCACGTGGGGTGAATCCTTTTTAGGTAGGGCAAAGTCTCATGCGCCCGAATCCGTCAGCTAACCTCGTAAGCGTTAAAGAGAGCAAAGACCAACCTGTGATCTAAACAATAGACGCAGGGGCATTCTATTGCCTCTGTGTCTTTTTGGCGATCCATCTTTTGTAACTTAAATCGTTTGACACTAAAGGAGCGGGCATCACATGTACAGTTTGATGAAGCGTATTTTAATTGGGAAACCATTAAAATCACAGGCAGCAGGAGAACAAAAACTATCAAAAATCAAAGCGTTGGCATTATTGTCATCAGACGCATTGTCATCCGTTGCATACGGTACAGAACAAATCTTGATAGTTCTTTCAGTCGTTAGTGCAGCAGCATTTTGGTACTCACTCCCGATTGCAGGTTGTGTATTAATTCTTTTAATGGCGTTAATTCTATCTTACCGCCAGATTATTTATGCTTATCCAGAAGGCGGCGGAGCCTATGTCGTCTCTAGCAGAAACTTAGGTGAAAAACCAGGACTGGTCGCAGGCGGATCATTGCTTGTAGATTATATTTTGACTGTAGCAGTGAGCATATCAGCGGGTACCGATGCCGTCACATCGGCTTTTCCGGCACTATATCCATATCATGTGCTGATTTCAATTGTATTGGTCATTTTGATCATGGTGCTTAACCTTCGTGGATTGACAGAATCGGCATCTATTTTGGCTTATCCCGTGTACTTGTTTGTCATATCACTCCTTATATTAATTGGAGTCGGCGGTTTTAAATTATTAACAGGAGGCGTTCCTCCAGCGCCTGAGCATACAGCGATAGGCACGCATGTACCTGGCATTACATTGTTTCTTTTATTAAAAGCATTTTCATCTGGCTGTTCAGCACTGACTGGGGTAGAAGCCATTTCAAATACCATTCCATCCTTTAAAAAACCAGCTGCACAAAATGCAGCGAGAATATTATTGATGATGGGTGGATTACTAGCTGTTTTATTTGTGGGTGTGACATTGCTTGCGTTTGGTTTTGGCATCTCACCAAAGCCAGAAGAAACGGTTGTATCACAAATTGCATCAGATACATTTGGACGTACATTTTTCTATTATGTCATTCAAGCTGTCACAGCTTTAATCTTGATATTAGCGGCAAACACAGGCTTTTCCGCCTTTCCTTTATTGGCGGTCAACTTAGCAAAGGATAAATATATGCCGCGCATGTTTACTGTAAGAGGGGATCGACTCGGTTATTCTAATGGCATTATCTTTTTAGGTGTAGCTTCTATGCTGCTCATTTGGTTGTTTGATGGGAAAACGGAACACCTCATTCCGCTATATGCTGTCGGTGTATTTATTCCATTTACGTTGTCACAGACCGGTATGTGTGTGAAGTGGATTCGTGAAAAACCGCAGGGCTGGAAAACGAAAATGCCTATCAATATAGTCGGAGCACTGATTTCTTTCACCGTTCTCATGATTCTCATTTTGACCAAGTTCCATCTTGTATGGCCAGTATTTGTTTTCATGCCTATTGTGCTATTGATCTTTCATTCCATTAAAAAACATTATCTGTCTGTTGGAGAACAACTGCGTTTAATGAATGAAACAGAGCCTGTTGAGATTAAAGGAAATGTGGTCATCGTGCCAATTGCCGGTGTAACACGTGTCGTCGAGCAATCTGTTCAATATGCAAAATCCTTATCAGATCAAGTCATAGCAGTTCATGTATCATTTGATAAAGAAAAAGATAAGAAAATTGAAGCGGATTGGGAAAAACTGAACAGCGGTGTGCGGCTTGTGATATTGCATTCGTCTTATCGAAGTCTTATTCATCCGCTTGATAAATTTCTTGAAACGGTTGAGGCAAAAGCAAATGCGCATCAATATAAAGTGATGGTGCTCGTGCCTCAATTTATCCCGAAAAAAAGATGGCATACGATCTTGCATAACCAATCTGCCTTTTTATTAAGGTTCCGTCTATTATGGAAACGGGATATTGTGGTCGCCACCCTTCCATATCATTTTAAAAAGTAGCAGCAAGTTGAAACGTTTGATCAAAAGGGTGCGGTGGTATGGAGTAAGAAAAAAGGAGTTTTCTCACATGCCGCAAAGAACCGCAGGAAAAGAAGTAACAGCGCTACTGGAAGAGTGGGGCGTAAAACATATTTATGGAATGCCCGGCGACAGCATAAACGAATTGATTGAAGAGCTTAGGCATGAATCAAGCCAAATACAATTTATACAAACGAGACATGAAGAAGTGGCGGCACTCTCAGCGGCGGCTGATGCCAAACTAACAGGTAAGCTCGGTGTCTGCTTATCCATCGCTGGACCGGGTGCTGTCCACTTATTAAATGGACTATACGATGCAAAAGCAGATGGCGCACCCGTTTTAGCAATTGCAGGGCAGGTTGCGTCGAATGAAGTAGGAAGAGACACATTCCAAGAAATCAAATTAGAGCGGATGTTTGACGACGTCGCTGTCTTTAATCAGCAGGTACAAACAGCAGAAGCTCTGCCTGATTTATTGAATCAAGCCATTAAAGCAGCTTATACCCATAAAGGGGTGGCTGTTCTCACCGTATCAGATGACTTATTTTCTCAAAAAATTAAGCGTAAGCCAGTTTATACATCTCCTCTTTATGTTGAGGGAGAGGTACGGCCAAAGAAAGATCAACTGCTAAAGGCAGCACAGCTAATTAACAATGCGAAGAAGCCGGTCATCTTAGCAGGTAAAGGATTACGAAATGCAAAAGAAGAGCTTCTTTCATTTGCAGAAAAGGCTGCTGCACCTATCGTCATCACACTTCCTGCAAAAGGGGTTGTGCCAGACAGGCATCCATACTTTTTAGGAAACCTAGGTCAAATTGGAACGAAGCCAGCTTATGAAGCAATGGAAGAGTGTGACCTCTTAATTATGCTTGGAACTTCTTTTCCATATAGAGACTACTTACCAGAGGACACACCTGCCATTCAACTGGATATTAAACCAGATCAAATCGGTAAAAGATATCCAGTAGACGTAGGAATCGTGAGTGACAGCAAGAGTGGTTTGCAGGAACTGACCTCCTACATTGAATATAAAGAGCAGCGTGGTTTCCTTGAAGCTTGTACAGAGCATATGATGAAATGGCGGGAAGAAATGGATAAGGAAAAATCCGTTGCCACATCACCGCTTAAACCGCAGCAAGTCATTGCTAGACTAGAAGAAGCAGTTGAAGACGACGCCATTCTTTCTGTTGATGTAGGGAATGTGACCGTATGGATGGCACGCCATTTTGAAATGAAACAGCAGGATTTCATCATCTCCAGCTGGCTTGCCACAATGGGCTGTGGTTTGCCTGGAGCGATCTCTGCTAAGTTAAATGAACCGAATCGTCAAGCGGTTGCTGTCTGCGGCGATGGTGGCTTCACAATGGTCATGCAAGACTTTGTGACAGCGGTAAAATATAAACTGCCGATCGTTGTTGTGATCTTAAACAACAACAACCTTGGAATGATCGAATATGAACAACAGGTAAAAGGAAACATCAATTATGGTATAGAGCTGGAAGATATTGATTTTGCTAAGTTCGCAGAAGCATGCGGCGGCAAAGGAATCTCCGTGTCATCACATGAAGAACTAGCTCCAGCTTTTAGTGCAGCCCTTCAATCAGATAAACCCGTCATTATTGATGTTGCTGTCACCAATGAACCGCCGTTACCTGGGAAAATTACGTACACACAAGCAGCTGGTTTTAGTAAATACTTACTGAAAAAATTCTTCGAAAAAGGCGAGCTGGATATCCCTCCACTCAAGAAAAGTTTAAAACGCTTTTTCTAAACAAAATGTAGTCGGTCCTCTCAAAAGAGGACTGACTTTTTTTAATGAAAGGAAAAAACATTTCAATTATCACTTGTTTTATTTCCTCTAAAAATATATGGAAATTATTTTTGTAACTTAAAGCCTATTTTTCCAATTCGCTGAGAAAGGTAAAATAGACTTTATGATCAATAATGGGGGGAGTGACTTCTTCTGGGCAAGATACTTGATGCAAAAGCACTAACAAGTGCCATGGACACAAGGGCAAAACACTATCAAGAACTCCGCGAACAAATGTTAGATTTAAAAAAGGCATTACAAGGTGTTGCCAACCTCGGAGATGACTTCACTGGGAAAGGTGCCGATAATATTAAAAGTTTCTATAAAGAGCTCGCTGGAAATGTAGACATGTTTATCAGCTTCATTGATAAACAAAAAGCCTTTCATGAAGGTGTTTCTGGGACACTGGATGATACGAGCTTTGGCGGCGATACCTTTATAGAGGAACACTTTTTAGACAACGCAGTACATATGGGCATCAAAAACGCCAAAAGCATTGTAAAGGATCAAAAAAAGGCACTCAAAACGATTTTTCAAGACATTGATGACCTCATTTCCCTAGAGGTATTTGATAGCCAAACCTTTGATGAAAAAATAGAAGATGCGGAAGATGAACGAAAAAAGACGGTCAAAGAACTGAGAGAGCTTGATCAAAATTTAAAAGATGAATATGCTTTGTCAGAGACGGAACAGCAAGCTACAATGGCATTGTACGCTGAAATGATCAATGCGACAAATGACGGAAAAGCGATTTCGCCTATGAATTTTGACAAGAAAGCGTATCAAAATAGCGACATCTACAAGGCAAAGAGCGATATTGAGAAGCAAACTGCTGAATATCTGAAAATCAAAAAAGAACAAGAAGAAGCCCGCAAGATCGCAAAGGAACAAGAAGCACTCGCCAACCGCCCTTGGTATGAAAAAGCCCTCGATTACAGTGGAAATATTGTCAATGAACTGACAGGTGTGAACGATGCAAAACGTGCAGCAACAGGCGTTGATCCAATCACGGGCGAGGAACTCACCGCAGGCCAGCGAGTCGCGGCAGGCGGCATGGCAGCCGCAGGCTACATCCCAATCGTCGGCTGGGCAGGCCGTATTTTCAAAGGCGGAAAAGCTGTCTATAAAACGACCCAAGCCACATCAGCCGCAGTCAGGGCGGTCGATATTTACAAGACATCACAAAAATCCTTTGACGCCTTAAAAACATCGCAAAAAGGCTTATATGGTCTCACCGCCACCAACGGTTTCAGCGAAGCGATCACAGGCCGAGACATGTTTGGAAATAAGATCTCGAAAGAACAGCAGGAAGCGAGTATGAACGCGGCTCTGGGGATGCTTTTGCCGTTTGGGGCTAAAGGGTTTCATGGGAAGATGGGCATTAAGAGTACGAGAGAACTTAAGCATCCAGTTTTAGATAATCCACGAGTAGGTAGTGCATTAAAAGATGATTTTTATCATAGCTTTAATGATATAATTGACAACTACGCAGTTCATTCTAAGAGATTTGATTTACCAAATAGAAAAGGCCATATGGATTCGTTGTATCAAATAGAGGGCTCGGTGGTTAAGTACGAAACCAAATATGTAAAAGTAAAGAACAACGCCCCTGAAATGTTACAGTCGAAAGAAATAAGGAATGGCGTGTTTGAATGGGTGGTAGATCCAACAACGAATACAGTAACCCATAGAACTTTTATACCTGGTGGCAAAGTGACAGGAAAAATAAATCAATGGGGGAAATAGAAAATTGTATAAAACGGATATAATCACGAAAAATGGTTTTGATTGTAACTGGTCTACACTGTTTGTTGGTAGACAGTTTAATTTAATTTCGGCAATAGAAGTAACAAACTATGCTGTTAAATATCTAGAAAACAACCCTAATGTTAACAATGAATTAATCCTTGAATTAGCTTGGGAACAAGAAGAAGTTAAAGTAGATCATATACTTGAGAGCATAGTCTCTGACAAATCATCGGAAGACATGAAGAGAGAGTATCATAAGTGGCTATATAGCACTATGAAAGAGGTTTATACTAATTCAACTGATGAAAACATATTTGAAGAAATTGAAAATATTTTTTCAATCTTTCATACGCCCGAAAATATGTATGATTTTTTTAGAAAAGTTTCAGACGCATTTTATTACCCTCACGATTCACAAAATACAATTAAAGAACTTGTAGAAGAGTTTTTAGAAGATGAAAAGGAATTGATTTTATAACTAGAGAGTTTAATAGAACGATGGACTAATGGTCCATCGTTTTCTTTCATTCATTGCTGGTAAAGAGATTGGTATGATAAAAAATAAAGTAGATTTGTTAGAAAGCAATTGAGGAGAAAACAATGAGTGACCATAAAATAAGCATCCTGTCTGAGAAGTTTGAAAATGAAAATACTGGTGAACTCGTAGAAGGAATTACGATTATGATAGACGGTAAATTAAAAAGATGCTAAAAAATACAACAAACCTGAATGAAACAGTCACCTTGATTTTTACCTGCACAAGCCATTTCATTCCAGTCAGAAATTAATATGTTAAAATAAACTAATAAAAAGGAGCTAAAACCATGCTATGGATTTTCACACAAAACCAGCAAAGTTTCGTTCATGTCCACGAAGTCACTGTAGCCGGCAAAAAGATTGAAGGGATGATCGCAGGAAGCGATACTTGGGTGAAGACGCTCGGTAAGTATGACTCAAACGATCGTGCAGCAGAGGTCCTTCAAGACATTGTGAAAACGATTGAAGCCAATCAAGATGCCACTGTGACTTACAGAATGCCAAATCAATAAAAAAGAAACCACCTTTCCATTGCGAAAAGGTGGTTTTTGTTTATGATGGTGTTTTTGTAAAGGCTAAAAATAAAGGAATGCCTGTGCCGACAAGGGTTGTGGCAAATAGGAACATACCGCAAATGAATAGAAAATGGCTGGCTGAAAAGACAAGTGCCAGAATGAGAAAAACGATGCTGAGTCCTGCCATGCTATATGATGGGACAAAGCGGCGTTTGTAGGTGGCTTTCTTTGTTAAGAATGAGAAGAAAATGCCAAATAATAAAGGGACAATCCATAAGTAAAATAAAATAATAAGAGACATACTTCATACCTCGATTTTTCCTTCTATTTTATCAGATGCTGATCGCAACCGATACTACAAAGCTTCACTTTGTAAAATAATTCATGCAATCGACACAATTACGTGGGCTGATTCATAGAATGCGTTTTTTCTTTCATATATTCAGGTTGTAAAAGGGCGTATACACAATGATCCGTAAAGCGGTCGCCCAGCCATTCACATTGTCTCAAAATGCCTTCAAGCGAAAAGGATAAACGCTCTGCGATGCGTCTGCTCTTCAGGTTATCGACAGCAGCCCTGATTTCAATGCGGTGCAGTCCACAATCTTCAAATAAATAATGAATGACTGCTTTGCACGCTCTTGTCATGATGCCTTTTCCTTGATAGCCTTCTCCGAGCCAATAGCCAATTGAAACAGTCCTGTCGATCCAATGAATTTGGTGGGTGCCGATGATCCCGACAAGCTCTCCATGTGACCAGATGCCCGCTTGAAAACCGTTGTTCTGCAAGGCTTGCTGCATTGCGCCTTGAATGAACGCCATGCTGTCTTCCTCTGTTTTCGTTGAATCCACCCAAAGCATCCATTCACGTAAATGCTCTCTTGACCGCTGGATGAGCAAATATAGACTTCTTGCGTCTCTTGGCTCAAGCAGCCGCATAGCTATCTCTTGATCCTGATAAAAAAACATGTGCCCACATCCTCTCAGGGGAATTTTACCATAACCATATGAAAAGAAAAAGACAGCATCACTACTGTCTTTTACATAAACGTATCCACAATTAAAAAGAGATTGAGTGCGACAACAAGAGCTGCTATCACCCAAGATATTCCTGTTACCCAGCGGGCATTCGTTAATTCGCCCATAATTCGTTTTTTACTTGTAAATAAGATGAGCGGAATTAAAGCAAAGGCAATACCAAAGGATAAGACCACCTGGCTCATCACAAGTGCAGATGTCGGATTCACCCCAGATGCAATGATCACAATAGGGGGAATCATAGTAATCAGCCGGCGGACATACAGCGGAATCCGGTATTGAATAAAACCCTGCATAATGATATCGCCTGACAATGTACCGACAGAAGAGCTTGATAGTCCGGCTACAAGCAGTCCTACACCAAATAAGATAGCTGATACAGGACCTGCGAGTGTGCTAAAATGCTGGAACGCAACATCCAGATCTTCAACAAAGAGACCATTTTTATAAAATAAAGCGGCTGCCACAATCAACATACTGGCATTGATGGCTCCAGCGACTAGCATCGCAATAAGGATATCTAAAAACTCAAAGCGGAAAATCTGTTTTTTCTCCTTTTCCGTTCTGCCGACGACTCTCCTTTGGGTTAATGCTGAATGTAAATAGATCGCGTGCGGCATCACAGTGGCACCTAAAATTCCAGCTGCAAGCAGTACACTATCTGCGCCATCAAATTTTGGAATGAAAAGCCCGCCTGCGACACTTGCCATATCAGGCTTGGCGACAAAGGTTTGCACAGCAAAAGCGATCACGACAACGAACAGCATGCCGGTGATGCCGGCTTCTAATGCGCGATATCCCCGTCTTTGCAATTCTAAAATCGCAAATGATCCGATAGCTGCAATAATGGATGCTTCAAGCAGCGGGATCCGAAAAAGCAAGTATAAACCAAGTGCAGCCCCGATAAACTCGGCTAAATCTGTGGCAATAATGACGAGTTCGCCCTGAATCCATAAACCGATGGAGACGGGTTTTGGAAACTCTTCACGTGCGATTTCAGGTAAGTTTTTACCTGTCGCTATTCCAAGCTTTGCGGACAAGGATTGGATGAGCAAAGCCATGAGATTTGATATGAGAATGACCCATAAAAGGAGATATCCATATTTAGAGCCAGCCGCAATGTTGGTGGCAAAATTTCCTGGGTCAATATAAGCAATGGCAGCGATAAAAGCAGGGCCTAGAAAAGGAAGAAGCCTTCTAAATCCTTTGACCTTACCTTCAAGTGCACGCTCAGCTGCCGCTGACATGTGTGCCTGTGCCTCGATGTATTTGTTTGTCATATGTCATCACCTAGATTCTACAAAGTTTTGCTTGGGCACAAAAAGTTTCCTTGATGCAATTTTTAATCATCATATGCCCATATTCATGAAAAGTCAACTATCTGAACTAATAGGTTTGTTTATCATATGTAAGTGAAAAAAATAGATACCTTGTCAACGAGCAACATAAAAAACACCGCCTTTTAGACGGTGTCCCTACTGCTTCCTCTGTTATTTGTTTTTTAAGATACCCTTGATCCCACACTGCGGAAGATCAGGCTTAAAATAATGACAAAGATCGCTGCTCCTAAGATTGCTGGAATGATCGCAAAGCCTGCCAGACTAGGACCCCACGTTCCAAGTAATCCATGACCAATCCAAGCGCCTACAAACCCGGCAATCATTGAACCGATCCATCCTCCTGGTACACTGCCCCCAGCGAGTGCACTCCCAATGAGACCGATGACAATCGCCACAACTAATGAAATTAGAAATCCTAACATGTTGACCACTCCTCTTTTGTTTGTTTATTAAGCAATAACCGTTTTGAAAAAGATTAAAACCTTTCGGAACCGCTTCAATGTTCTATACGTATGATGGACAAGGATTGTGTATAATAACAGACAAATACTTCAGCGACATCTAAGGAGGCATATGCATGGAGGAAAGAGAGTGGCTAAAAGCACAATTAAAGGAGATTGAAAAATGGGAGAAAGACCAGCAAAAGGTATGGTTTTGGGAGAAACTCAGCCGCCTTCCATTTCAAATGCTGGACAAGCTGACGCCTGCTTTTATTCAGAAAAAAATCGGTGTGCTACTAGATGAAATGGGTCATTACATTCAGTCTGGCGGTGCCTATTTGACGTCGGAAAAAGGCATCATTCATCAATTTCAAAAGAAGTGTGAGGGCGAATCCATCCAGCGTATAGAGGATATTGGAAAGGCCCCAATCGAATTGATGGATGCCATTAGTGAACATATGGGGAAAAACAGAACGAATCTCGCGACGGTACAAGGGGCGACAACTGGTGTCGGCGGAATGTTTACGCTAGCTGCTGATATTCCTGCGGTACTGGGCCTCTCTCTGAAAACATTGCAGGATATTGCCGTCACCTATGGCTATGATCCTAAAAACAAAGAGGAGCGGGTCTTCATCATTAAATGCTTGCAGCTGAACTCTGCTGATGTCGTTGGAAAGAAATCGATTCTAAAAGAGCTGAAAAGCTATCATGCATCCGAAGGGAAGCATGAAAACATGATTTCTCAAATTCAAGGGTGGCGTGAGGTCGTCTATAATTACCGGGATTCGTTTGGCTGGAAGAAACTGTTTCAGCTTGTGCCCATTGCTGGGATTTTGTTTGGTGCCGTTTCGAACCGCTCACAATTAAAAGGAATTGCCGAAACAGGCATGATGCAATACCGAAAACGAAGAATTTTAACAAGATTAGAAGAGCTCACGCAGCAAGAACAGAGTGAGTCCGGCGCATAAAAAAATCCCTTATCAAAGGGATTTTTTATTTGCTCTCATCCTCTTCCTGAAAAGCATGAATAGGTGAGTGTTCATAACGTGCACGCAGTTCGCGGATCTGTTTGATGAGGGTGGAGCCGATCGTTTTTTCGGCTTCATCATACAAAGGATCAAGGGCTTTCATCCATTTTTGTCTTTCTGCTGGCGTCAATTCATGAATGGCAATCGGCGATTCACGTTTAATGTCCTCCAGCTGATCTTTGTTCATCTGTTCTGCATGCTTTTCATTCCAAGCCGTTGTTTCTTCCATGGCTTCAAGTAAAATTCGTTTCGTTTCGGGTGTCTGGCGGTCAAAGAAGGATTGATCTGTTAAGACCACATAGCCTAAATACCCGTGATTGCTGATCGTCATATAGTCTTGTATATGATAGAATTTTTTTGAATAAATATTTGAAATGGTATTTTCTTCACCGTCTACTTTTTTGGTTTCTAATAGCTGAAACGTTGAATTAAATGATTCCTGATAGGGCTTTGCGCCAAGGAGTTTGAATTGTTTTTCAATCATGTCGCTTTGCATAATGCGGAGAGACTGGTTTTTTAAATCAGCCGGCTGTTTGATGGGCCCTTTATTAGAGGTAATTTGCTTAAAGCCATTTGTCCAATAAGCCATTCCCTTTAATCCATCTTTTTGCAGCGTGCCAAACAACCTTTGTCCAATTGCACCGTGCAGGCCTTCTTGAACCGCGCTGTAATTTGAAAAAGCAAAGGGAAGATCAAGTGCCAGCCACTCAGGAGACAGCATGCCGAGCTTCGAGGTAGACGGAGCGATAAATTGAACTTGATTCTCTTTGAGTGCATTAATTTCTTCAATATCAGAATAAAGGCTTCCGTTGGAGAAAATTTGAATGCTGATCTTTCCATCGGATTTTTCGTGCACGAGCTCAGCAAATTTCTTTGCGGCAAGTCCTTTAGGTGTATTGTCTGCCACGACATGGCTGAATTTGAACACAAGCTGGTCCTTCAGTCCTGTCTGTTCATCATCAAAGGTTGTCGCTGATTTTGGCATCATATGATAAAAACCAAAGTATAAAGCGGTTACAAAACCGATCATGAGCAAAAGTGTATAAGCGAGTAAATTCTTCATGCGTCAGATCCCCCTTATGTCAAGCATACTTGACAGAGGAAGAATTCGTAAAGATACAGGTGAAAAAATGATGAGAAATCGATTGAAATTACAACAATTATCTATTAGATGGAAGCTTACCATCCTCACATATTTCGTTGTCATTTTCGCCCTTTTAATCGGAGGAATTGTCCTTGTTGGGGGAATTCAGCAAACAGAGGAACGGGAGCTTCGAAAAAGACTCATGAACACGGCGAGAACTGTGGCTGAAATGAATGAGGTGAAGCAGGCGTTAGCTGATCAGACAAAGGAACGTGATCGATTACAGCATGCGATCGAAGAGATTCGGATTATTCAAGACGCTGACTACATTGTCGTGATGGATATGGATCATGTGAGATTAACGCATCCAGTGAAAACGAGGATTGGCCAGCGCTCAGAAGGAACTGATGAAGAGCCGGCTTTTGCAGAGCATATTTATTTCTCAGAAGCAGAGGGAGAGCTTGGAACAGCCATCAGAGCTTTTTATCCAGTCAAGGATGATCAATTTAATCAAACAGGGGTTGTGCTTGTAGGAAGAACTCTGCCAAGTATGGCAGATATATTAGGAGAAATGAAGCGCGATATCCTCATGATCCTCCTCTTGACGCTCAGCTTTGGGCTTGTGGGTTCATTTTTGCTCGCCCGTCATATTAAACAGCAAATGTTTAAGCTGGAGCCGCATGAGATTGTGAGAATGCTAGAGGAACGCACTGCAACCTTTCACTCTATTAATGAAGGGGTTATCGCCATTGATAATCAGCACATGATTACCATTTTTAATGAGAAGGCGAAGCAGATTTTTGGCGTGACGGGTGATGTCGTGGGCCGGAATATTTGGGATGTGCTGTCTGATACAAGACTTCCTGAAATTATCGATCGCGCAGAACCCGTCTACAATGAAGAAATTCATATGAGCGGAAAGCGGATCATGAGCAGCCGGATTCCGATTGTGATGAAAAAGAAGATCATCGGAGCAGTTGCCATTTTTCAGGACCGGACGGAAGCGGCAAAATTGGCGGAGGAGCTCACAGGGGTTAAGAACTTTGTGGACGGTTTGCGGGTGCAAAACCATGAGCATATGAATAAGCTTCATACGATTGCCGGTCTGATTCAGCTGGGTAAAGCCGATCAGGCGCTCGATCTGGCCTTTCAAACGACAGAGGAGCAGGAACATGTGACGGACTTTCTTCACCGCGTCATAGAGCATGATGCTGTCTCAGGGTTATTGATGAGCAAAATCAGAAGGGGCAAGGAGCTTGGCATCATGGTCGAAGTAGATGAACATAGCTGTCTGCGTGATTTCCCTGAACGGCTTGATCAGCATGATATGACGAAGCTGCTCGGAAATCTCATTGAGAACGCCTTTGCTTCGTATGATACTGTAGAAAGAGACACAAAAGTCATTTCCATTAGTATCGATCAAACGGAGGATGTCCTCGCGATTTTAATTGAAGACAATGGCTCCGGGATCGAAGAAGAAATGATTCCTTCTATTTTCGATAAAGGCTTCACACATGGCAAAGAGGGCGGAACAGGCTATGGCCTGTATATTGTAAAAACGATTATCGACAAAGGGATGGGAAGTGTAGAGGTCACATCAAGCATCGGCATTGGTACCACCTTCTCAATCGAATTCCCAATGACCATAGAGGAGAGAGACAGATGACTCAGATTAAGGTGCTGTTAATTGAAGATGACCCGATGGTGCAAGAAGTGAATAAAGAGTTCATTATGAGTGTTCCTGGCTTTCAAGTAGCAGCTGTCGCTGGAAATGGGGAGCAGGGCATCCAGCTGATCAAAGAGATTCGTCCAGACCTCGTGGTACTTGATGTATATATGCCAAAAAAGGATGGCGTCAAAACGCTGCAAGACATCAGAAAACAGAAGATGAAAGTGGATGTGATTGTCATTTCAGCAGCGAAGGACAAAGAGACCATCGGCATCATGCTTCAAAATGGTGCGCGGGATTATATTATTAAACCATTCAAATTTGAACGAATGAAAGAATCACTTGAAAGCTATAAGGCGTTTAAATCAAAAATCCAAACCGCAGCAGAATTTTCTCAGGAGATGCTCGATGATATCATACGAAAGCCTGCTGTTAAGCAGGAAGATACTTGGCTTCCTAAAGGGCTGAATGTGCATACGATGAACGAAATTAAAGCTTATATGGGCTTGCAGGAAGGCGCCCAGTCTGCAGAGGAAGTTGCTAATGCACTTGGCATAGCCCGTGTCACGGCACGCCGGTATTTAGACTTCCTCGTCAAAGAAGGCGAGCTGAAATTAGATATGCAATATGGGGGGATTGGACGGCCTGTGAATAAATATATCGTACATTCTGACTAAGAGACCAAAAAGACCAAAATGTACGATATGTCCATAAGCTTCACAGCCTTTGATGAAATCGCTATCATTTATCTACAGATAACAGTTAAGCGTTTACATCAAAGGGTGAGGGAGTTGATTTTTTATGAAAAGGCTTTTGAAGAACCTGACATTTCAGGTGATTGCAGCTGTCATCATCGGGATCATTGTCGGGATGGTTTGGCCAAACGTCGGAAAAGAAATGAAGCCGCTTGGTGACACCTTTATCAATGCCGTTAAAATGGTCATAGCACCAATTATTTTCTTAACCATTGTTCTTGGTATTGCCAAGATGGGGGATATGAAAAAGGTTGGAAAAGTTGGGGGAAAAGCATTTATTTATTTTGAAGTCGTCACGACACTTGCTCTGGTCATCGGTCTTTTTGTTGTGAATATCATGAAGCCAGGTGCAGGTCTTGACTATAGCAAGCTTGAAAAAGGGGATGTCTCACAATATACCCAAAATGGCGGACAGGGTATCGACTGGATGGAATTTGTTACACACATCGTGCCATCTAACATGGTTGATGCTTTCGCAAAGGGTGATATTTTACAGGTCTTATTCTTCTCTATTTTATTCGGTGTTGCGCTCGCTGCTCTTGGCGAGAAGGGGAAAGGCATCATCGAATGGCTTGATAAGCTGTCACTTGTTTTCTTTAAAATCATTGGATATATCATGCGTGCTGCGCCGCTCGGTGCGTTTGGGGCAATGGCTTATACGATCGGACACTTTGGTTTGGCATCGATTAAACCGCTGGCGAGTCTGATGCTCTCCGTTTATATGACCATGTTCTTGTTCATTTTCGTTGTACTGAACATCATTTGTAAAATGTATGGCTTCAGCCTGCTCGGTTATCTGCGGTTTATCAAGGATGAAATTTTAATTGTACTTGGCACAAGTTCTTCAGAATCCGTGCTGCCAAGAATGATGGATAAAATGGAACGCTACGGGTGCTCTAAGTCTGTTGTCGGTCTTGTCATTCCAACAGGTTATTCCTTTAACCTAGACGGAACTTCAATCTATTTATCAATGGCCGTCGTCTTCTTGGCGCAAGTGTTTGGTGTAGACCTGTCGATCGGTCAGCAGATCACTATTATCCTTGTTCTGATGCTTACATCAAAGGGAGCTGCTGGGGTGACAGGAAGCGGATTTATCGTGCTTGCATCTACTCTTGCGGCACTACAGGTCATTCCGTTAGAGGGTCTAGCACTGCTCCTTGGGGTTGACCGCTTCATGAGTGAAGGAAGAGCGATTACAAACCTCATTGGAAATGGAATCGCAACAATTGTTGTCGCGAAGAGTGAAGGTGAATTTGACGAAGCGAAGAGCAAAACAGCACTTCAGGAAATGCGGAATATGAAGCAGGCTGTTTAGTATAAAAACAACCAAAAACCGAAACCTTATGTTCTACATGGGTTCGGTTTTTTTGTGTAAAAAAGAAAAAACAATAAAATTAATACAAATCGTAAGACCTCTTTGACCTTTTATTATATAATTTACAGAAAGATCCGATATAATGTATATCAGATACGATGAAAAATAGACTTTAGTCCTGGCAGGTGTGTAACGTAATGACGGCATTTTTAAAATTGTTCGAAAAACCCGGTGTTAAGCGGTTTTCAGTATTTGTAGTATTAGCCACAGCATTATATCTATTAAGAGGAATGATGAATTTAATTCTTTTGACCTTCATTTTCACCTTTTTGATGAATCGGTTGGAAGAGGTCATTAGAGGCTTTTTAAATCGCTTCCTGAAAATAGGACAGAAATCGGTCATTACCATTTTGTATATTCTTCTGGCTGGCGGATTGACATTTGGCGGATTCGTTTTTGTGCCAATCATCGCCAAACAGGTAGAGCAGCTATTTCATTTAGGAAAGAAAATTGCAGATCATCCACAAGATTTACCCTTCTTTGACGTCATCACGAACGTATTCGGAGATTTCAAAATATCAGCTTTCTTTGAGAAAGGGTTTAATTTCCTCTATACATACATAACCGATTTCAGCACATTCAGTATCCAGGTCATTATGTCCTTAATATTAAGCATGTTCTTCCTGTTCGAAAAAGAACGCCTCATTCAATTCATGAACAAGTTCAAAACGAGTAAAATCTCCGTGTTCTATCATGAAATTGCCTTCTTTGGACGTAAATTTTCCCGAACGTTTGGAAAAGTACTTGAAGCTCAGTTTATTATTGCAACCGTTAATTGTGTGCTAACGACCATCGCGTTAGGCATTATGGGTTTCCCGCAGTTATTTGGATTAGCGGTCATGGTTTTTTTGCTAGGCTTAATCCCAGTAGCGGGTGTAGTGATCTCTCTTATTCCACTCAGCATCATTGCGTATACACTCGGAGGCGGAATGTATGTCCTGTATATTGTGCTGGTGATTGTCATTATCCATGCCATTGAGGCATACTTCTTAAATCCGAAGCTCATGTCAGCTAAAACAGAGCTCCCTATTTTCTTCACGTTTATTGTGCTGATCTTCTCTGAACACTATATTGGCATTTGGGGACTTATTATCGGTATCCCAATCTTTGTGTTTATTTTAGATATCCTTGAAGTGACAAATAGGGAAGAAAGTAATTAAAAAGTTCATATGAACCTGTTTACAATTTTCTAAAAATAAGGTATAAATGGTATGAAAATATCATATTACCACACGCTTAATCCTTCTAAAGGAATGGGGGACCCATGTTTTTGGGGTGAATTTTTCTTATCTGAGAAAAAAGGACATCTCTTCGTCCTAACCCGTCAGCTAACCTCATCAGCGTGAAGAGAGTAGACAGTGGTACATGTATGGACACGCAGGCCCACGAGAAGACTCTCTCGTGGGCTTTTTGACGAGGAAGGGGAGATTTTATTGAAGCTGGCGACGAAAATTATTATTGCCTTGTTTGTAGGTGCAATCACAGGATTGCTGCTCAACCTTTTTGCTCCAGATGTATTCAAAGTGTTAGACCCTTATTTATTTACACCTCTAGGTCAAATCTTCTTAAACCTGATTAAAATGCTGGTTGTGCCCATTGTATTCTTTTCGATCACGCTCGGTGTAGCAGGCCTTGGTGATCCGAAGAAGCTAGGCAGAATCGGCGCAAAAACCATTACTTATTTCCTGCTCACTACAACTTTTGCCATCATCATTGGCATCTCATTAGCCTTATTGATCAAGCCGGGAGCCTTCGGCAATTTTGATACAAAAGCGGCTGATTATTCCGCAGAGGAAGCCCCATCAATGGCAGACACACTACTCAACATCATTCCAACCAATCCAGTCCAATCGTTAGTTGAAGGAGACATGCTTCAAATTATCGTCTTCTGTGTATTTTTAGGTCTTGGCATAGCCATGCTTGGTAAAAAAACGGAAGGCTTGCTGAAACTGTTTGAACAAGGAAATGAATTAATGATGTATCTTGTCGGTGTTGTGATGAAATTTGCACCGTACGGGACATTCGGTTTGATTGCAACGGCAATCGGCAGTCAGGGGCTGGATGCCATGAAAGCGATGGGACTTTACTTCTCGGTCGTGTTAATTGCGCTTATCCTGCATTTCTTCCTGACATATGGATCAACCATTGCTATCTTAGCTAAACGAAATCCAATGGCATTCTTTAAGGGATTTTCCCCAGCGATGGTTGTTGCATTTAGTACATCAAGCAGTAACGCAGTGCTGCCGGTATCAATGGAAACAGCGCAAAAGCGTTTAAAGGTGCCAGAGCCGATTTCAAGCTTTGTGCAGCCGCTGGGTGCAACCATTAATATGGATGGCACAGCCATTATGCAAGGTGTTGCGACCATTTTTATCGCTCAAGTGTATGGGGTTGAACTGACGCTTGTTCAAATGCTGACGGTTGTCTTAACAGCTGTTTTAGCAAGTATCGGTACAGCAGGTGTCCCAGGGGTAGGGCTCATCATGCTGGCCATGGTGTTAAATTCCGTGAATCTTCCTGTTGAGGGAATAGCGCTGATCCTTGGCATAGACCGCTTATTAGATATGGCAAGAACCGTAGTTAATATTACAGGTGACGCAGCATGTGCGGTGATTGTTTCTGAAACTGAAAAGAAGCACGAAAAAGAAGCGCCGACACCTAACTTATCACTGTAATAAGCAAGAAGGGCTGACTGGATCAGTCCTTTTTTTCATGGATTGATTTGTCTCGCGTGATATACTTTTTACAGGATGAGCGGTCATAACTGCCGCCACAGGCTTTACATCAGAAGGAGGAACCACTTTGCAGTCTGCTGTTTTAAAAGTAGAGAAAGTCGATAAACTAATTGGCCGGAAAATGATCTTGCAGGATATTTCTATAGACATTGGGCAAGGAGAAATTGTCGGATTACTTGGTCCCAATGGGTCTGGAAAAACAACTTTGATTCGATTGATCGTTGGCTTGATGAAAAAAAACAATGGCAACATCATGATCAATGGATATTCACAAGATGACGATTTTCTTAAAGCGATGTCATCTGTTGGTGCGATCATAGAAAACCCAGAATTTTATTCGTATTTAACAGGCTTTGAAAACCTTGAAATGTATGCAGCGATGCACGATGGCGTGACGGAGGAACGCATTCAGGAAGTGGTGGAAAGAGTTCGTCTGGAGGATGCCATTCATCAGAAGGTCAAGACGTATTCACTAGGGATGAAACAAAGGCTTGGGATTGCACAAGCTATTTTGCATCGGCCGAGCCTGCTCATTTTAGACGAACCGACAAATGGACTGGACCCTGCAGGAATGAAGGAATTCCGGGAGCACTTACAAATGCTTGTAAAGGAAGAAGGAACCTCGGTGTTATTTGCGACGCATTTATTGCATGAGGTAGAGGAGCTATGTGACCGCATGATTATCATTCAAAAGGGACAGATCAAAGCTAGTACTCATCTCCGGGATATGGAGGGGAAAGAGCAGGTGCTGATGAATGTTCAGCCAGTAGAAAAGGCCGTCTCATGGCTTGACGCACACGACTATACATATGAACGAAATGGAGCGCGTGTACTGCTTCAACTGAACAAAGAACGTGTGCCAGAGCTGAACAAACAGCTTGTGCTGGCGGGGTTTGATGTACTTGAATTGATGCCTCAAAAGCAGTCAATTGAAGAGGCATTTATGAAATGGACGGAAGGCGGGACGACAGATGCTTAACCTCATCAAGAATGAGCATAAGAAAATCATGAAGAAAAAGATCACACTCATTGCTCTTTTATTGATCGTTGTATTTCAACTGGCCATGGCTCTAACCTTAAAACGAGTCATATCAAGCTTTGGTGGACAAGACACAGTCGCGAACTATTTTGCTTATTCCACGAACGTCGTGTTTATTTTGCAGGTGCTTGCTGTTGTTATTGGCGCGACCTTGATCTCAACAGAGTTTCAGAAAAGGACGATCAAGTTTCTATTGATCCGGCCAAAAACAAGACTGCACATTTTTCTGTCAAAATACATCACACTTGTGCTGACAGTCATTTATTTGTTTGTTTTTTATTATGTTTTGGCTTTTCTATTTGGTCTTATTTTCTTCGGTACTGATTTTGATGAAAGAACAGGGCAATTATTTCAGCATACGTTTGCCGTCATTGGATCTCAGTGGGTGGAAGTGATCATGATGGCAAGCTTTGCTTTTATGTGTTCCAGTTTGTTTAGAAACAGTCTTGTTGCCCTTGTGACCTCGTTTTTTGTTTTATATGCGGCGAAATCACTTGTGCCGATCATGTCTCTCTTAGAAAATCAGTGGGGGAAAATCCTCCTTTTCGCGAATACGGACTTTACTCAGTACAGCTTTCAAGCACCGCCGCCTTTTCATGGGATGAGCATTTTGTTTTCTCTATTTATAGTAGGGGCGCATTTTGTTTTCTTTATTGGATCGGCTTGGATTCTTTTTTGGAAACGTGATGTAAATGTGTAAAAATTGTGTCAAATAACAAGAAAAATTCGTGACATCTTTGTGAAAACGAGTCTGTATTTCACGATAACCTGCTGATTTTGTCTTATAATAAGAAAGAGTCATGGAGGTGGCACTATCGTGAAAAATTTCATTACGGCTTTACCAATTTTGCTGCTGCTGTCGTTTTCGTTTGTGTCTTTTGCCTTCCAATTTGATCATCTTGTTTATTTCAGACTAGCGCTGGGGATTTTTTCGTTAGCGGGTCTTTTCTTTCTGTATACACTTAAAAGAAATATGAAATGGTTCATGGTCTATTTATATGCGAGCTGGATCGTTCTTGCTGCCGTCACGACATTTGAGGAACCAGTCTTTTCTCAATTTTTCTTCGGTGGTTTAACGATGACAATGGGTTATCTCACATATATGCTCATTTATTTAGGTATGAAGCAGGACCGTGTAGCGAAATCACATTAAAACAAAAGCCGATAAAATCGAATAACAGATTTTATCGGCTTTTTTATTTTGTTGAAGCAGACAAAAGAGCAGTCAGTGATGACTGCTCCTCTCATAGTTATGATTCACGCCCAGCAGCTGCAAGCTGCTTCTGGTGTTTTTTGTCGATGGTTTCGTAAATACTTTCCATCATTTGAGGATCGCGCATGATGGCCTTTTTGTTCTCTTCAATCAATTGCTGGTAGGTTTTAATTTTCTTCTTAGACATGTGACTCATCGCTCCTTAATAAGAATGGACGTCTATAGGATTTCACATAGATGAAATTGATAATCATTTTCAATTAGCAATTCCATTATACAAAGACAAATGTCAGAAGTAAAGATTCAATTCAGAAAATTCACGTAACCGACATATTCCAAGCTGGTTCGACGCTGCATTCTTTCCCAGGAAATAATGTTGTCGTGACTTGTCGTAAGTGAAACATCAATTTGAAACGTTTTGGCTGTGCAGCTCGTCTTATGAAGAGATTTAAAAAGAAAAAAGACATCAGCAAGAGTTTGCTGATGTCCTTCGTTTCATCAATTAAGAAACGTGCTCTTGAAGAAATTCTGTCACTTCTTCAGGCGATTTTGCATTTGCACTGTGTAAATGACCTGTTTTTTCACCATTTTTGAAAATTAACAGGCTTGGAATGCCCATTACCTGATACGTTTCAGCTAATTCAGGGAAATCATCTTTATTTATTTCAAACCATTCATGGTGAGCATAAGCTTCTAGGATGTCTGGAATGAACATGTCCATTCTTGTACAGTCAGGACACCATGTTGCAAAGAATTTAACGATGACTTCTTTGTCTGATTGAATCATTTCATTGAATTGTTCAGTACTTGTGATTTTTTTCAATTTGTCACAACTCCTTTTCATTGTCATTTTAATATAAAATAAAGGCGAATGACATACAAATGCTCGGGAGGCGCTTACAACCTTTACAAATCATTTCAATTACGTAACAACAAAAATTAATTAGAGCATTTTTGCTTGAAAGTGATAAGATAGTAAAGATGAATTTTAGTGGGGGGAGTATCCATTGAAAATAAGTTTAGGATTGATTTACGGCGGAAAGTCAGCCGAACATAATGTATCACTGCAAACAGCCCTTGCAGTTACAAAAGCACTTAACACTGAGAAGTTCGATATACATCCAATTTATATTACAGAAGAGGGTGAATGGTTAAGAGGAGAAAAACTCACTGAACCAGTATCAAACGTCAAAATGCTTCAATTTGAACAGAACGCAAAGACGTTTTTACCAACTTCTTTAAATGAAAGCATGTTTCCACAGCCTGCATCGGCTGATGAGAAAATTGATGTTGTCTTCCCGTTGCTGCACGGACCAAATGGAGAAGATGGCACAATGCAAGGATTACTTGAACTGTTAAATATCCCGTATGTCGGCAACGGCGTTCTCGCGTCTGCCGCGGGTATGGATAAAGTCATGATGAAAGATGTTTTTGCACAAGCAGGACTTGCACAAGCAAAGCACCTTTCTTTCAATAAAAAAGACTACGAGAAAGCGACACCAGACAGCTTAGAACAGGTGGAAAAAGTACTGGGCTATCCATGCTTTGTGAAACCTGCCAACATGGGATCAAGTGTTGGAATTAGCAAATGCCGCAGCAAAGAAGAACTGCAGACTGCATTTGACCTCGCTTTCCAATATGATCGTCGTGTGGTCGTAGAAGAAGGCGTCGTTGGAAGAGAAATCGAGATTGGTGTATTAGGCAATGATGAGCCGAAATGCTCTGTCGTTGGTGAGATTGCGCCTAAAACAGATTTTTATGATTACAAAGCAAAATATGAAGACGGCGATACAGATTTGATCATTCCGGCGAGTGTGTCAGAGGATGAATATAAGACGATTCATGACATGGCAATTAAGGCATTTAAAGCCCTCGATGGATCTGGTCTCGTACGTGCAGACTTCTTCCTTACAGAAAAAGGTGAAGTGTTGATCAATGAAGTGAATACAATGCCTGGATTCACACCATTTAGTATGTTCCCATTACTTTGGAAGCACACTGGTGTAGAGTATCCAGAGTTAATTGAAAAGCTGGTGTCACTTGCAATTGAACGCCATCAAGAAAAACAAACCATTAAAACAACTTTTTAATGTGAGCAGCAAGCAGACACTATCCTTAGGTAGTGTCTCTTTTCCTTCAAACGTGAAATGAGAAAGAGAGGCGAAAAATCATGATCAAACGTACAGTGAAACAAATCGCCCAAATGGCTGGTGGAACCCTATCTAATCAAGCTTTTGGCGAAGAACAGATTCACGGAGTGACAACAGATACACGAAAAGTATCAAACGGCGCCCTGTTTATCCCGCTTATCGGAGAACATTTTAACGGTCACACATTTGCTTCGAAAGCAGTGGAGCTTGGAGCATCAGCTGTTCTTTGGAATCAAAAAGAAGCCAATCCGCCAGAAGGCGTTCCGGTAATTCTTGTAGAGGATACACTAGCTGCCCTTCAACAGCTGGCGAAATCATACTTAAAAGAAGAAAACCCTCGTGTTGTCGGTATTACAGGAAGTAATGGGAAAACCACAACGAAAGATATGATTCATTCCGTCTTGCAAACAGCGTATCGAGTTCATAAAACAAACGGTAACTTTAATAATCATATCGGTCTTCCGCTCACCATTCTTGCAATGCCAGAAGGAACCGATATTGCGGTTTTGGAGATGGGCATGAGTGCAAAAGGCGAAATCGAATTTTTATCAGATCTGGCTGAGCCTGATGCGGCAGTCATCACAAATATCGGGGAATCACATATGCAAGATTTAGGATCAAGAGAAGCCATTGCTGATGCAAAATGTGAGATCGTAAAAGGATTAAAAGAAGACGGCATCTTTTATTACTTAGGTGATGAGCCTTTGCTTCGCGAAAGAGCAAGTTCACTTTCTCAGCGTGTGAAAACCTTTGGAGAAGCAGAGGACTGTGATATCAAGGTAACGCACATCAACCAGCTTGCAGAAGGAACAGAATTTCAGGTCGAAGGGTATGCCCAAGGTTTTCTCATTCCTGTATTAGGGAAACATAATGTGAAGAATGCACTTGCTGCTATTGCTATAGGCCAGCATTTTGGGCTGAATGAAAGACAAATTGCCCAAGGACTGATGCAAACGAAGTTGACGGGGATGCGTCTTGAGCTGATTAAAACAGACAAAGGAATCACTGTCATCAATGATGCATATAATGCAAGTCCTACTTCTATGAAAGCAGCCATTGATCTTGTGGGAGATATGGACGGCTTCGCCAATCGTATTCTTGTACTTGGAGATATGCTCGAAATGGGCAGCGAAGAAGAAACGTATCATTATGAATTAGGCCGTTACATCAAGCCAGAATTTATTGATCATGTCATGACGTATGGCCGTCTAGGTGCATTCATTGCTGAAGGAGCGAAAAAATCATTCGGGGCTGAGCACGTCTTCTCCTTTATGGACAAAGAGGACCTGAAGAAAAAACTAGCTGAAGTGGCAGGGCCTGACGATGTTGTGCTTGTCAAAGCCTCACGCGGTATGAAATTGGAAGAAGTCATTACTGCACTATAAAAGTGAGAAGGTGACAGAATGATTGGCTGTTTATGTATCCACGGTTTTACTGGTGCCCCTTATGAAGTAGAACCGCTGGCGCAATATTTAAAACAGGCGGCAGATTGGAATGTGCAGTCTGTTACGCTTCCGGGGCATGGAGAGGAGCTTCAGTTAAAAGGCATTCTTTATCAAGAATGGATAGCGACAGCTGAACTCGAACTTCTATCCCTTTATCGAACTTGTGACACCATGTATTTGATCGGCTTTTCTATGGGCGGAATGATTGCTTCTTATTTAGCAGCGAAGTACCCAGTTGCCCGTCTCGTCCTATTAAGTGCTGCGGCTAAATATGTGAACCCAAAACAAATGATGCAAGACACAAGGCAGATGGTAAAGGAGTCCCTGTCTGGGTTAATTGATACAAACCCTTTGTATGATCGATATCGTCATAAGCTCACAAGCACGCCGCTGTCAGCTGCGATAGAATTTATGAAGCTGGTAAAGCAAACGAAGAATTCGCTTGAGAAGCTTCATCTGCCTGTGTTAATTGTTCAAGGTGAAAGCGACGGAATTGTGCCCGCTTCAAGTGCAGAATTTATTTATCATAAAGTCCCGTCTCGCCAGAAAGAAATGTTTTATTTGCCCGATTGTAAACATCATGTTTGTCATGAGCCATGTGCCCAGCAATTGTTTGAGAAAGTAGAACATTTTTTAAAAAAAGCAATTTAATCTATAGAAAAGCTAAAATGTGGCTAAACTAATATAAATTGAATCCCACTTGTTAAAATTTGCATCATTTTTGTCGAATGAGTGACAGGCATATGGTACAATAGGAAAGAAAAGGTGGTTGATTCGGTTGTTTCAATATGACGGAAAAACCTTTGTCCCGCAGTCTAATTCGAGTAACGGAGAAGTATCAGCAGGAACCATATTTCAATATCGTCAGGACGGGAATATATTAACGGGCACATATCAAGGCGGCAGTATTATATCTGGCGTACTTGTAGGAACTGTGAATGAGGATGGAACACTTCATTTTAGATATCACCATGTAAGCAAGGACGGCAGCATGAGAAGCGGGACTTGCAATTCCACTCCAAAGCAGCTGGATAACGGAAAAATTCAACTGTTTGAAAAGTGGAAATGGATGGACGGAGATCAAAGTGAAGGTGAATCTGTCATTGTAGAACAGTAGATATATCCATTTCTGTCTTGTTGAAAAACAAATAGGGTAATGGTAAGATATAAGGTAGGGTAATTCGGGCTTTGTATATAATGGACCTGTCCTTTCGGAAAAGGGCAGTTTTTAATGATCATTCACGAGATTACTGAAACAGCAATTAGAAGGAGTTTGAATAATTTGACTATAACGTTTCAAGATTTTCAATTAAGCGAAAGTCTCATGAAAGCTATTAACCGCATGGGATTTGAAGAAGCAACACCGATTCAAGCGGAAACAATTCCTCTCGGTCTTCAGAATAAAGATGTCATTGGACAAGCACAAACAGGTACAGGAAAAACTGCAGCATTTGGTATTCCTCTGGTAGAAAAAATTGACCCAGCTTCTCCAAACATCCAAGCGATTATCATTGCGCCAACAAGAGAATTAGCGATTCAAGTATCTGAAGAGCTATATAAAATCGGCCAAGACAAGCGTGCGCGCGTACTTCCGATTTACGGTGGACAAGATATCGGCCGCCAAATCCGTTCGCTCAAGAAAAATCCTCATATCATCGTAGGGACTCCAGGACGTTTACTCGATCACATTAACCGTCGTACAATGCGTCTTCAAAATGTTGAAACAGTTGTGCTTGATGAAGCAGACGAAATGTTAAACATGGGTTTCATTGAAGACATTGAATCGATCCTTTCAAATGTACCAAGTGAACACCAAACACTTTTATTCTCTGCGACAATGCCTGCACCAATTAAGCGCATTGCAGAGCGTTTTATGACAAACCCAGAACACGTAAAAGTAAAAGCGAAAGAAATGACAGTCTCTAACATCCAACAGTTCTACTTGGATATTCACGAGCGTAAAAAGTTTGATACATTGACTCGTCTTCTTGACATTCAATCACCTGAGCTTTCAATTGTCTTCGGCCGTACGAAACGCCGTGTTGACGAATTGACTGAAGCACTTAACCTTAGAGGTTATACAGCTGAAGGAATTCATGGTGACCTGACTCAAGCAAAACGTATGGTTGCGCTTCGTAAATTCAAAGAAGGTTCAATCGATGTGCTTGTAGCAACAGACGTTGCAGCACGTGGACTTGATATCTCAGGCGTCACACACGTGTATAACTTTGACGTACCGCAAGATCCAGAAAGCTACGTTCACCGTATTGGACGTACTGGACGTGCTGGACGTACAGGTATGGCGATGACATTCATCACACCACGTGAAAAAGATATGCTTCGTGCGATTGAGCAAACGACTAAACGTAAAATGGATCGTATGAAAGAACCAACACTAGATGAGGCAATCGAAGGACAACAGCAAGTAACCATTGATCGTCTGCGTACAATCATCAGTGAAAACAACTTGAACTTCTACATGACAGCTGCTGCTGAATTGCTGGAAGATCATGATTCTGTGACAGTGGTTGCGGCTGCCATCAAAATGATGACAAAAGAGCCGGATGCAACGCCTGTTCGTTTGACAGATGAAGCACCAATGATTTCAAAACGCAATCGTAACAACCGCAGCTCTTCTAAACGTAGAGACGGTGGCGGCGGAGGCGGCTATCGCGGGAAAGGCCGTTCATCTTACGGTGATAAAAAGCGTTCTTCAAATGACCGCAATCGTTCTTCTAACGATCGTCGTCAAAAGAAATCTTATAACAACTAACATACAAGAGCGAATCCTTTGCAGGGTTCGCTTTTTTTAACAGGCTGAAATTGAAACTTTTTAGGCTTTGTTACGTAATATATTGATAGAAAAGTAAGAGAATGGGGGAAGAATGTGAGAAAACAGCCGCAACGTCAAATTAGTTTAAATGGTTTAAAGGTATGGCGTCTTCAAAATGGAATTATCTCATTGATTTTCTTACTCATCATCATTGGGGTATTTGTTGCCAGCTACTATTTTCAATGGCCATATTGGATTGGAGCGATCCTTTCTGGTTTATGGGTCTTACAGGTCATTTTTGGCATTTGGCTCATACCAAAAATCCGCCACCACATCTGGCGCTACGAAGTATTCGAAAATGAAATTGAAATACAGCATGGACTCATTCGCGTCACACGTGTAATTGTGCCAATGGTTCGTGTTCAGCATGTTGATACATCTCAAGGACCGCTTTTAAGGCGCTACCGTTTGGCCTCTGTTCAAATTTCGACTGCTGCCACAGTTCATGATATACCGGCGCTAGAATTAGAAGAGGCAGATGAGCTTCGTGATTACATATCTCGTTTAGCAAGGGTGACGGAAGATGATGTCTGAACCAAAACGTGTACACCCCATTTCGATGTTCATTGATTTTATATCAGATGCTGTATCCATGATCAAAAACTTCATTATCCCTTTTTTCGTGCTGATTTTTGTGAACTCGAATTCGAGCATTCGCTTTTATGCATTTATCATTCTTGGTGTGCTTCTTTTATGGAAAGCCGTTTTTACCATTTTAGAATGGAGACGATTCACTTACCGGATGGAAGACGATGAATTTCGTGTGGAATCGGGTGTGATTACGAAAAAGAAAAAATATATCTCGTTAGAACGAATTCAAACGGTCAATACAAGTGAAGGTATTTTCCAGCGGATTTTCGGTTTAGTGCGGGTTCAAATCGAAACGGCAGGCGGAACGGATGGTCCAGAAGTGAGCCTGACCGCGATTACAAAAGCAGAAGCGGAACAATTAAAGCAGTCGATTTTCAACCGGAAGAAAAGCTTGCAGGAAGAAGAAATGACGGATGAAGCAGGTGATCTGAATGGCCATTTGACTGCGCAAAAACCTATGCAGGAAGAAATCAATGTCTCCTATCGTATGGGTGTGCCAGAATTGCTTTTGGCTGCGACCACTTCAAGCGGTATCGGTGTCATTATCTCAGGGTGTCTCGCCATCTACACGCAAATAGATGAAATTCTCCCTTTGGACGGGTTCTTCAAGCAGTTCTCTTTTTTAAGCCATGCGAGCATTGAAATCTATGCGATTTTGATATTTCTTGCCGTATTGATCGCATGGATCTTGAGTGTTGGGGTAACAGCACTTCAGTATGCGAATTTTGCTGCAAAACGAAAAGGGAATGACATCATCATTACAAGAGGGCTCATCGAGAGACATCAAATGACCATTCCACTTGCGAGAATTCAAGCAGTGAAAATCAAAGAGAATATGATCCGTGAGCCTTTTGGTTTTGCGACGGTGATGCTTGTTAGTGCGGGAGGTTCGATCACAGAGAAAGAAACCTCTTCCGTCTTATTTCCGCTCATTCGGAAGAAAAAAATAAATGAATTGCTGTCACAATTCACCGATCATTATCATGTAGCACCAGAAACAGAGCTGAAAAAAGTGCCAAAACGTTCGCTCAAGCGCTACCTGATCTCATATGGCTTTGTGCCGTTACTTGTAGGTATCATCCTGTCGGTACGCTTTCCGCCATGGGGATATTTGGGACTCATTCCGTTACCGCTTGCTCTATTCTTTGGCTATTTAGCTTATAAACAATCAGGATATACAATCAAAGATTCATTGATTCAAATGACATCAAGAGGCATTGGCAAGACCACTGGCATTGTCTTGAGAAAACGAATGCAAAACTATACGATGACGCAATCTTTTTTCCAAAAGAAAGGTCGGGTCGCCAGTATTCACACCTTTGTGAAATCCTCTGCGCTGCTTGATTCCTTTGGTGTGCATCACCTTGAGGAAGAAGATGCGGCACGTGTATTTGATTGGTATTCGTATGAAAAAAATCAATCGTCTTAAACGAAAAATGTCGATCAGCTCCTGCTTGAGGAGTGATCGACATTTTTTATGAGATTAATAGCGTCTTTTTTTCGAATGGAAAAGCAGCGTAATCGGTGCTAGAATCATACCGCCGATCAATCCAAATAAGTGAGCCATGATATTGATGTTCGAATTGACGAACGTCATGATGACAGAAACAGCAAGAATCGTTAAAATCACTTGTGAATTCCCGCGGTCCATCATGTGCGGTTTAAACAGGACAAGGTATAGATAAACCCCAAACAAACCGAAGATCGCACCAGAAGCGCCAACATGTACATACTCTAAAGGCTCCACCCAATAGGTTCCGAGATTGCCAATGAATCCTGCACCGAGATAAATGATTAGAAATCGAACCTTCCCAAGCAAATGTTCAAGCGCTGGAGCGAACAAGAAAAGGGACATGGAATTGAATAAAATATGCGTGAGACTTCCGTGCAGAAAAATAGGTGTGACGAGACGCCACCATTCCCCAGCTGCTACACCATAATTGAAACCGACGAGATGATCCTGACCAAGCTGTATAATAGGGATAGGAACCGCAAATATAAGCCACAGGCCGATTTGTAAAGCAAGGATCGCTGTTACGATTGGATACGATCTAATAAATTGTTGAAAGCTCTCCGTTCGAATAAACATAACAAACCCCTTTTGACTAGATAATGGTAAGTTTATAGTAACACGTTTATGAAGCGAACACTCAAATTAGTACGAGTATCATAGGAGGTACCTCATGATCAAAGGAATAGGCATTGATATTGTAGAGATCGACCGTCTTTCGCGGGTGCTCAGCAGACAGCCCCGTTTACCGGAACGAATTTTGACTTTAAGTGAACAGGACGTCTTTCTTACACTCAGTGAAAAAAGACAGCTGGAATTTTTGGCAGGACGCTTTGCGGCAAAGGAAGCCTTCGCTAAAGCATACGGAACGGGAATCGGTCAGCATTTAAGCTTTCATGACATAGACATTCAAAAAGACGATAAGGGGAAACCCTTCATCAAAAGCGAGAAAGCAGAGGGCGATCAGGTCCATGTGTCGATAACCCATACAAAGGAATATGCTGCTGCACAAGTTTTAATTGAAAGGTTGTCAAGCTAGTCTGCATATTGTTTGTCCCCCCTTCATATATTGGGTAGTGCGATAAGGAAGGGCGAGTTGCTAACAGGCTTTGATGGTTCGCGGTACGCAGTTAACTCTTGAGGCGTACTGTTAAAGTCAAACAAGCGGTTTCTTCCTTTTAACACAATTAACGAAGGGGTTGAAAAGGGTGAGAAAAAGCTTTGTTTTGCTTGTAACGGGAATCCTTTTTGTACTGATTCTCTCCGCATGCGGTCAAAAATCTCAGAAGGATATCGTTGGAGATTTAAACAAAAAGGCAGAGGAAATGACATCATACAAAGCCAAAGCAAAAATGACCATTGAGACAGGAAATGACCCGCAGGAGTACCAGGTAGAAATTTGGTACAAAAAGCCGGAGCTTTACCGTGTCTATTTAGAAAATCCGAAAAAGGATCAGAGTCAAGTCATTTTAAGAAATGGCAATGGTGTGTTTGTGCTGACACCTTCATTGAACAAGAGCTTCCGTTTCCATAGTGATTGGCCGAATAATAGCAGTCAGGTCTATTTATTCGAATCACTTGTGAAGGACATTAAAAATGACAGTGCAGCTCAGTTCAAAGCGAAAGAGTCAAAGTATGTGTTCGAAACGAAGACCAATTATCAGCACAACCAAATGCTGCCTACCCAAGAGATTACCTTTCATAAGAAAACAATGGCGCCTGCCAGTGTAAAAGTGCTGGATAGCGACAAAAAGCCAATGGTGAAAGTGGAATTCTCTCACTTTGAATTCAATAAATCCTTTGACAAAGATGCATTTGATGAGAAGAAAAACATGACGCTCTCTCAAATGGATGTTGCCACAAGTGCAGACCCATCTGACAGCTTTGCGGTGAAAACACCAGTTGATATGCCAGAAGGCGTGAAGAAGATGGAAGAGAAAGAAATGACGACAGATGCTGGGAAGCGTTATGTAATTACGTACGGCGGCAAGAAATCCTTCACACTCATCCAGGAAAAAGCGAGAGTAGCTGAAGCATCTACGCCTGTCACGATGAACGGCGAGCCGGTCGATCTTGGTATGACAGTAGGGGTTCTGACAGATCAATCCCTCTCATGGACATCTGACGGAGTTGACTACTTAATTTCCTCAAGTGATCTATCGAAGGAAGAGCTTTTGATGGTTGCAAAGAGTGTAGAAGGCCAGTCAGCTAAATAAATGAGATTCTCAGGCAGAAAGCCTTGATAAATGAAGCATCAGCCCTGTGCAAGGGCTGATTTTCTTTGATTTGTTTCACATTATTCTTGATTTTTAGTATCATATGAGGGGATTGAATCATTCAATAGGGAAGTGTGACTGATGGACACAAATGCCTTTTATAGAGACACATGGGCAGAAATTAATTTAACAGCAATCAAGCATAATGTTTCACATATGAAAGATCATATCGGTCAAAATGTTCAACTGATGGCTGTTGTGAAAGCCAACGCATATGGACATGGAGATATAGAAGTGGCAAGAGCTGCCCTCAAAGCAGGTGCAGACTTGTTGGCTGTAGCCTTTTTAGATGAGGCCATTTCTTTAAGAAATCAAGGCATTAAAGCACCGATTCTTGTACTCGGCGCAGTACCGCCGGAGTATGTCAAAACCGCTGTTCGATACAATGTGATCATGACCGCTTACTCCACCAGGTGGCTGAGGGAAATCGTCGATATGATGAAAGGGGAGATGGGACAACCCATTCGTTTTCATTTGAAAATAGACAGCGGAATGAACCGTTTAGGTGTGAAAACGTTAGAGGAAGTGAATGAAGTAAAGAAGCTTGTCAGCGAGCATTCTTATTTACAGCTGGAAGGAGTATTTACTCACTTTGCGACAGCGGATGAAAAGGATGAGAACTATTTTGATCGTCAGGTCGACACCTTTCAAACCCTGCTTCAGCCGCTTCATACGGAAAAGCTGCTCGTTCATTGTGCCAATAGTGCAGCAGGTTTGAGGTTTAAAGAAGTGTTGTTTAATATGGTTCGCTTCGGCATCAGTATGTACGGGCTGTCACCATCAGAGGAAATCAAAGATGAACTTCCTTTCAAGCTGGAAGAAGCCATGTCTCTTCATACAAAACTCGCCCATGTGAAGCTCATTCAAAAGGGTGAGAGTGTCAGCTATGGGGCGACGTATACAGCTAATCAAGATACATGGATCGGTACGGTACCAGTCGGCTATGCAGACGGGTGGATCCGGAAGCTGGCAGGAACGGAAGTACTTGTTGGCGGTAAGCGCCGGAAGATTGCCGGAAGGATATGTATGGATCAATTCATGGTTGAACTGAAAGAGAATCTTCCAGTAGGGGAGCCAGTCGTTTTGATTGGTGGACAAGGTGAAGAAATGGTATCAGTCGATGAAATTGCCAAAAGGCTTGAAACCATTAACTATGAAGTCACTTGCTCCATTGGCCACCGCGTCCCAAGAGTTTATATAGAGGACGGCAAAAGGGTGCATGTGCGGAATCCGCTGCTTCAAAGCGGGCCAAGCTTTTTCTAAACAGCTTTCACAGGAACGATCGTCAAACTGACATCGTTCCTTTTTATTCTACAAAGAAGGGGTAAACATTCTCCCTTTTTTAGAGATTTTGGAAATACCGTATGATTTTCGGAAAAAAGCGTATAATGTGAAAGAGGAACTCCATTATCATCTTTGATTTACGGGTGAACAGCCGCTTCATGTTCTAATAAGAAATCATGAAAAAACAGCTTTGCTTGCGCATTGAATAATGGTATGATTAGTCTTGGAATGGATCGAAACGGTATCCGTAAGTTTTGTGGAGGTGTATGTTTTTTGTCTGAATCCAGCGCAACAAACGAAATGAAGATTCGACTACCGGAGGCTTTGATGTCTGAAATCGAACGAGTAGCAGAGCAGGATAAGGTAACAAGAAATGAATTGATCTACCGAGCGACAAAAACGTATATTCGTGAACGCAATATTCGACAAAATCGTGAATCGATGAGACGCGGCTACATGGAGATGGCGAAAATTAATCTGAATATCTCTTCAGAGGCACAATACGCAGAATTTGAGGCTGAGAATACAGTTGAGCGATTAGTCAGCGGGGGTTAAACATTTGATTGTTAAACGCGGTGATGTTTACTTTGCTGATTTATCTCCTGTTGTTGGCTCCGAGCAGGGCGGGGTTCGCCCAGTATTGGTGATTCAAAATGACATTGGAAATCGCTTCAGCCCGACTGCTATCGTTGCAGCCATAACAGCCCAAATACAAAAAGCGAAATTACCGACTCACGTCGAAATTGATGCAAAGCGCTACGGCTTTGAACGAGATTCTGTCATTCTCTTGGAGCAGATTCGTACAATCGATAAACAAAGATTGACAGATAAAATCACACATCTTGATGATGAGATGATGGAGAAGGTTGATGAAGCCTTACAAGTTAGTTTGGCTCTTATTGATTTTTAATATGGTGATACTTGGTTGCTCTGTTGGGAGCAACTTTTTTTGTGTTCAATTTTTATTAACGTTATAATGAAGAAAGACTAAAAGAAGTGCTGTTTATGTACGTAGGGGGTAAAACATGTCGAATCATATCGTGTTAGCTTTTGCAAGAGAGCATCGAGAGGAATTACAAAAAGAGTGGACGGACATTTTTAGACGACTCGGAGAAAAAGAAACGGACATGATGCTGAACGACAATATGTATGAAACCATCTGTTCGGAATATGTTCAATTAATCATTACATCTCTTTCAGAAGGGTATGCTGAAGATTTTGAAGAAAAAGTGCAAACTTTTGCTTTAAAAATTGTTCAAATGGGTATATCACTTAAGTTACTGGCAAATGGTCTAACAGAAATCCGTTCACATTTATATCACAAAATGAACGATGACAAAGATACAACAGAAGAAAGTCATGACCTCATCTGGCAAATTGATCGATTCATCACACCTATTCATAACGAGATCTTAAACCAGTATTCCATCTCATGGGAGAAAACAGTCAACCTTCAAAAAATCGCGCTGCAGGAACTTTCTGCCCCGCTGATCCCAGTATTTGAGCACATTACCGTCATGCCGCTTGTTGGAACAATTGACACAGAACGTGCCAAAAAAATTATGGAGAATCTGCTCAACGGTGTCGTCAAACATCGCTCACAAGTCGTCTTAATTGATATTACGGGTGTACCTGTCGTTGACACAATGGTAGCGCATCATATCATTCAAGCATCAGAGGCTGTGAGATTAGTAGGTGCGAAGTGCTTGCTTGTCGGTATTCGTCCAGAAATAGCCCAAACCATTGTGAACCTTGGAATTGATTTATCTCAAGTTACAACAAAGAATACCCTTCAAAAAGGAATTCAAACTGCTTTGGAAATGACAAATCGAAAAATTGTTTCATTGGAGGGATAACCCAGTGAGAAATCACCCGAAGATTCCAATCTTAAAACTATATAACTGTCTTCTGATTTCGATACAGTGGGAGCTTGATGATCAAACAGCTCTCCACTTTCAAGAAGACTTGCTGAATAAAATTCATGAAACAGGAGCAAACGGTGTTGTCATTGACCTCACATCCGTTGACATGATTGATTCCTTTATTGCAAAGGTATTAGGTGATGTGATCACGATGTCCAAGCTCATGGGGGCGAAAGTTGTATTAACAGGAATACAGCCGGCAGTCGCTGTGACGCTGATTGAACTTGGAATATCGCTTGAAGAAATTCAGACAGCACTAGATCTTGAACAAGGGCTTGAGACACTGAAGCGGGAATTGGGGGAATAGATATGAAAGACCAATCCTGTGTAAGAATATTGACGGAATGGGACATAGTCGCAGCAAGACAATTGGGGCGCAATGTTGCAAAAGAACTTGGATTTGGAACAGTTGACCAAGCAAGAATTACGACGGCCATTTCAGAATTAGCTCGAAACATCTATTTATACGCTGGTAAAGGTCAGATTTGTATAGAAGAAGTGATGGAGCGCGGAAAGCGTGGACTCAAAGTCATCGCAGCCGATGAGGGGCCGGGTATCATGGATATACGTAAAGTAATGGAAGACGGATTTTCAACATCAGGCGGACTCGGAGCAGGTCTTCCGGGCGTCAGACGGCTGATGGATGAATTTAAATTAGATTCTGCACCAGAACAAGGAACGGAGATACAAGCTGTTAAGTGGCTTCGCTAGGAGGGAAACCATGGATTTTAAGGAGGTAATGGAGCAGCGGTACCATCAGCTGCTCAGTCGTTATATCAGTGATTTAACTGAAACATCGCTTTATCAAGCTCAAAAATTTAGCCGTAAAACCATTGAGCATCAAATACCTCCTGAAGAAATAGTGAGTGTTCACCGAAAAGTGATTCAGGAGCTTTACCCTGATTTGCCGGAAGATGTTTTTCATTCACTAGACTTCTTAATTGAAGTCATGATTGGGTACGGACTTGCCTACCAAGAACATTTAACACTCAGAGGCATCCAGCAAGAAATAAAATCTGAAATTGAAATTGCTGCAAATGTTCAGCAAACCCTTCTGGAAACGAAAATTCCAGAAGGAGATACCTTTGATATTGGTGCAATTAGTGTACCGGCAAAACAGATGAGTGGAGATTATTACCACTTTGTGACGGATCACGATACAATCAATATCGCGATCGCAGATGTCATTGGAAAGGGAATCCCGGCTGCGCTCTGTATGTCGATGATTAAATATGCGATGGATTCCTTGCCAGAGTCAGGGAGCGGCCCAACAAAGGTGCTGAAAACCCTGAATCGTGTTGTCGAGCAAAACGTAGACCCAAGTATGTTTATCACGATGTTCTATGGCAGCTATAATAAAGAAACGCATGAGTTTAAATACGCATCGGCTGGTCATGAGCCGGGCTTTTTCTATTGCAAAAAAGAGAACACATTTTACGATTTAGATGCAAAAGGGCTTGTCCTTGGGATCGCACCAGACTTTGACTACAGACAGTACGAGAAGCATTTGGACGCAGGAGACATGGTGATCTTATTCTCTGATGGGGTCACAGAATCCAAGTCAGAGGATGGTTTCTTAGAGCGGGAGGACATCAAAACACTCATATCAGAGCACCTATCCTACTCAGCTCAAGAAATGGTGGATGCCATCTACGCCAGCTTACTCAAACTGCAGGATTTTCAGCTGCACGATGACTTTACTTTACTTGTTCTCAAAAGAAAGGTTTAGAAAGTGAACATGCGGGTATATAAAACTTTAGGAAACAAGAATTTCGAGGTGAATGCATAATGAATATGTCTGTAAAAGAGCATCAAATAGATCAAAAAACGAAAATCAGTGTCAGCGGAGAAATTGATGTGTACTCCGCTCCTGAGCTAAGAGAAACGCTCATGCCTAAAGCTGAGGCGGGAGAGCATCTTGAAATCTGTCTAAAGGATGTTACGTATATGGATAGTACAGGTTTAGGTGTATTCGTTGGGCTGTTTAAAGCGGCTCAAAAAGCAGGTGGCACATTAAAGCTTGAGAACTTGTCAGAACGGCTTGTAAGGTTGTTTGAAATCACTGGATTAAAGGACATCATTGACATTTCTGCAAAGTCAGAGGGTGGGGTACAATGAACGAATCAGTAGATCGAATCGAGATGAAAATACCGGCAAAACCAGAATATGTAGGCATCATTCGTTTGACTCTGTCAGGCGTAGCGAGCCGGATGGGCTATGCCTATGAAGAGATTGAGGACTTAAAAATTGCCGTCAGTGAGGCCTGTACAAATGCAGTTCAGCATGCCTATAAAGGTGAAGACGGCGAAGATGGAGAGGTGGCTGTTCGCTTTCTTGTCTACGAGGATCGTCTAGAAATCATTGTCGCTGACAAAGGCGGTAGCTTTGACTTTAAGCAAAAACAGGAAGACCTGGGACCGTACACATCTGCTCATACGGTGGATCAATTGGCAGAAGGAGGTCTTGGTTTATACTTAATGCAAACATTGATGGATGAAGTCGAGGTGCAAGCAAACTCCGGAGTTACCGTGGCGATGACAAAGTTTTTAAACAGGGAGCGAGTTGACCATGACACAACCATCCAAAACTATGAAACTAACTAAAGATGAAGTAGACCGCCTCATCCAAAGCTATCAAACCAATCAAGACGAGCAGGCGCAGCTCACGCTGGTCGAATGCTATACAAACTTGGTTGATATGCTGGCGAAAAAATATTCTAAAGGAAAAAGCTTTCATGAGGACCTCAGACAAGTTGGCATGATTGGTTTACTTGGCGCCATTAAACGATACGACCCGCTCGTCGGTAAATCATTTGAAGCCTTTGCCATTCCAACCATCATCGGGGAAATCAAACGCTTTTTACGAGATAAGACATGGAGTGTCCATGTACCAAGGCGGATTAAAGAGCTTGGACCAAGAATCAAAATGGCAGTTGATCATTTGACAACAGAGACACAGAAATCACCTAAAGTCCAAGAAATTGCAGAATACTTAGATGTAACAGAAGAAGAAGTACTTGAAACCATGGAGATGGGCAAAAGCTATCAAGCGCTGTCTGTTGACCAAGGCGTAGAGGCTGATTCTGAAGGAAGTACTGTGACGATTTTAGACGTTGTCGGCTCACAGGAAGAGGGCTACGAACGTGTGAATCAAAAAATGATGCTTGAGAGTGTGCTTCATGTGCTGTCGGATAGAGAAAAAGAGATTATCAATCTGACTTACTTGCAAAATAAGAGTCAGAAAGAGACAGGCGATTTACTTGGCATATCTCAAATGCATGTATCGAGACTTCAGCGGAAGGCAGTGAAAAAACTGCGAGATGCATTATCAGAAGATGCGTCTATGGAGCTAGGGTAATGAAACAGATTGAACAGCATGAGCATGTAAACGCCATTATCTATCAATCGAATAAAGAAGGAAAACCATGCTGCGGGGACAGTTTTTTTATTAAAGCAGATGATGAAGAACTAATTTGTGCTGTAGCAGACGGATTGGGCAGCGGCCAGTACGCCAATGAATCATCTTCTTTAGTCAGCGAAATTGTCGAAGAATATGGACATGAGGATGTGGCGGCCCTCATCGACAGATGCAATCAGGCTATGAAAAATAAACGCGGGGCCACTGTGGCCATATTAAAGGTGAATTTTTCCCAGCAGCAATTTACCTATTGTTCGGTTGGCAATATTCGGTTTATCTTGAATGCACCTTCTGGCGACTATATTTATCCACTTCCGACATCAGGATACTTATCAGGGAAACCTAGAAAATATAAAACATACACCTATTCCTACGAAAAAGGATCGATATTCATTATGTATTCAGACGGACTGAATGTGCCAAACATGCGCATGTGTTTAAAGCATGGACATTCAGTTGAAGACATCGCCAAACAGCTTGAAACATACACACAAGACAAAAAGGACGATCTCACCTATGTACTTGGTCAGCTCACGTAAAATAGCTGACCTTTTTTCTGTTTTGCCGGTTTTTTTGATACACTAAAAGAGAAGACACAGTGAGAGGATGCAAAGTATGAAGACATCTGACTTTTTATTGAAACAAATTGCGACAGAATTAAAGCTTTCAACAAAACAAATTGAAAGTGTGATCAAGCTCTTAGAGGATGGCAACACCGTCCCGTTTATTGCCCGTTATCGGAAAGAGCAGACAGGCTCACTGGATGAGGTGCAAATTCAAACCATTTCAGAGCGCTATACATATATCCAAAATGTCACGAACCGAAAAGAAGAAGTCATTCGCTTAATTGCTGAACAAGACAAACTAACCGATGAATTAAAACAGAAAATTGAGCAGGCTCATAAACTGCAAGAGGTCGAAGATTTATACAGGCCATTCAAACAAAAGCGCAAAACAAAGGCGAATGTAGCCAAAGCAAAAGGGCTGGAGCCGCTGGCGGAATATTTACTCACGCTGCCAAGCGACCAGGTCGGGAAGAAAGCAGCTGCTTTTATTAACGAAGAAAAAGAAGTAACAAATGTAGAAGAGGCACTTGAGGGTGCGCAGCACATCATTGCTGAACAGCTCGCAGATGATCCCGATATGCGAAAATGGATTCGCAGTGAAACGTACCAAAAGGGCAGTCTGGTCACATCAGGAAAAGACGTCGAAAGCGATGAGAAAAACGTCTATGAAATGTATTACGATTATCAAGAGCCAATCAAAAAGATTGTTCCGCACCGTGTACTAGCGGTCAACCGCGGGGAGAAAGAGGGCATTTTAAAGGCAGCCATCGAACCACCTGCTGAAAATATTCGCTTCTATCTCGACAAACAAGTTCTAAAAGGCAGACAGACAACGGTGAGACCGTTTATTGAAGCGGCAATCGATGATGCGTATAAACGTCTCATTCAGCCTTCCATCGAACGAGAAATAAGAAAAGAGCTGACAGAAAAAGCAGAGGAACAAGCGATTCATATTTTTGCTGAAAACTTAAGAAAACTGCTGCTTCAGCCGCCGATGAAAGGGAAGCGTGTACTTGGAGTCGACCCCGCATTTCGGACAGGCTGTAAATTAGCTGTCGTGGATGATACAGGCAAAGTCCATCATATTGGCGTCATTTACCCGCATCCGCCCGTGCAGAAAAAAGCGGAAGCGAAACAAAAAGTCAAAGAGATCATTCAATCATCAAACATCGAAGTCATTGCGATTGGAAACGGAACAGCCTCAAGAGAGACAGAACAATTCATTGCAGACTTGATTCAAGAGCTGGATCAGCCGGTGTCTTATTTGATCGTGAATGAAGCTGGAGCAAGTGTTTACTCCGCGTCAGCGCTGGCACGAGAAGAGTTTCCAGATCTGCAAGTCGAAGAACGAAGCGCCATCTCAATCGCTAGAAGATTACAAGATCCTTTAGCAGAGCTCGTGAAAATTGATCCGAAGTCTGTCGGTGTGGGCCAATACCAGCATGACGTGAGTCAAAAGCAATTAAACAGCTCGTTAACCTTCGTTGTTGAGACAGTCGTCAACCAAGTCGGTGTGAACGTCAATACAGCCTCACAGGCGCTGCTGCAATACGTATCAGGCCTTTCAAAAGCCGTCGCAGGGAATATCATCAAGCGTCGCGAAGAGATTGGGAGATTCACAAGCAGAAAAGAATTGAAGGATATTCCAAGGCTCGGTGCTAAGACATATGAGCAGTGTATCGGTTTCCTTCGCATTACAGATGGACAAGACCCGCTTGATCGTACAGGTATTCACCCTGAGAGCTATAAAGAAACAAAACAGTTTTTACGCATGATCAACATGACGCCAGACGATCTTGGCACAGAGCAGTTAAAAGAGAAGATTGCTGAAGTTAAACTGGACGAAGCAGCCCAGCAGCTTGACATTGGGACCATTACACTTCGAGATATCATTGATCAGCTGACTAGACCTGAGCGTGATCCGCGGGATGAAGTGCCAAAACCGCTGCTCAAAACAGATGTGTTGAAATTGGAAGACTTGAAGCAAGGAATGGAGCTGCAAGGAACGGTGAGAAACGTTGTAGACTTCGGTGCATTCGTTGATATTGGCGTAAAGCAGGATGGGCTTGTGCATATTTCCAAGCTAAGCAACCGTTTTGTGAAGCATCCGCTTGATGTTGTATCAGTTGGTGACATTGTGACCGTATGGGTGGACTCCGTTGACCAGGCAAAAGGCCGCGTTGCCCTCACCATGCTGAAACCAGAGTAAACAAAAAAACGAGGCGCACCTTAGGATGGGGTGTGCCTTGATGTGACTGAATGTTTTTTTCTATAGAAGTACCAGCATTGATTCAGCAATTTGATTTGATAATGATTTTTCTCATAAAATGCCTTCTGCATCTGATTTTTCAGCCAGTTGGGCATCGCCCATTCCTCCTTTGATCGAAACAGTGGATGTACCTTCAATGTATGCTTAGGGGAAATTGTCCCGTTCGAGGTTTTTATAGAAAGGAACGATCTTGATTGAACGAGAGAGAATTACAGCAGTTAACAGAGCACATTTCCCAGCAGTTCTTTGGCAAGACATTCCGCCATCAGGCTGTTTTTAATGACCGGTTAAAAACGACAGGCGGGCGATATTTACTTGGTACACACAACATTGAACTAAACCGCCGATACCTAGAGGAGCATGGACGAGAAGAATTAATCGGAATCATCAAGCATGAGCTGTGTCATTATCATCTGCATCTTGAAGGAAAGGGCTATCAGCATCGCGACCGTGATTTTAAAGCGTTATTAAAGCAAGTAGGAGCCCCGCGTTTTTGTACACCGCTAAAGACCGTACAAAATAAGCGCCGTGCGGGGAAACGCCATGAATATATTTGCACAGGATGCGGCCGGTCTTTTATAAGGAAAAGACGGTTTGATACCTCTCGTTATGTATGCGGCGTCTGCAAAGGAAAATTAAAGTGGCTGCGCACAATCGA
Organism: Bacillus sp. FSL K6-0994; assembly: GCF_038630815.1. Taxonomy (NCBI): domain Bacteria; kingdom Bacillati; phylum Bacillota; class Bacilli; order Caryophanales; family Bacillaceae; genus Bacillus; species Bacillus sp. FSL K6-0994. Next base: position 533,237 of record NZ_CP152043.1, read on the forward strand.
TTCATTGTGATAAGCATTCCTCTACGGGGATGCTTTTTTTTGTTCCAATTGATGTGTGGACATATTGAGACAAAAAGAGACGCATGTCTCATTTTGTCTCTTTTTTCATCGGTGTGATTCAGACAAAGCCTAAGTGTTTATGCGTCGTCATGTTGGCACGATTTTTGCTTGTATAGAAGTGCAAGCAAAAAAGATAGGAGGTTTTACTAAATGGAAATGGCATTGAGTAAAGAAAAAGCCGTATGGATGTATCAAAAGATGCAGGAAATCCGCCAATTTGAAGACCGGGTGCACACGCTTTTTACAAAAGGAATTTTGCCGGGGTTTGTCCATCTTTATGCTGGCGAAGAAGCTGTTGCCGTAGGAATCTGTGCTCATCTGAATGAAAAAGACAGTATTACAAGTACACACCGGGGCCATGGCCACTGTATAGCGAAAGGCTGTGATCTAAAAGGAATGATGGCAGAAATCTATGGGAAAGCCACAGGTCTCTGTAAAGGCAAAGGCGGATCCATGCACATTGCAGATTTTGATAAAGGAATGCTCGGTGCCAACGGAATTGTTGGAGGCGGCTTTCCTCTTGCGTGCGGGGCAGCCCTCACCGCTAAATATAAAAAGACAGAAAATGTAAGCGTTTGCTTTTTTGGGGATGGTGCAAACAATCAAGGGACTTTCCACGAAGGAATCAATCTCGCGGCCATCTGGAAACTGCCCGTCATTTTCATTGCAGAAAACAATGGGTACGGGGAAGCGACACCATTTTCTTATGCTTCAAGCTGCAAATCAATCGTGGATCGAGCGGCCGGTTATGACATTCCTGGGATTCAAGTAGATGGAAAAGATGTGATGGCCGTTTATCAAGCCGCAGAACAAGCAATTGAACGAGCAAAAAATGGAGAAGGTCCGACATTAATTGAATGCATGACATATCGAAATTATGGCCATTTCGAAGGAGATGCCCAGCGTTATAAAACCAATCAAGAAAAAACAGAACACCAAGAAGAGAGAGATGCGATCGCTCTTTTTAAAAATGAATTGATCAAGCAGCAGCTGCTGACGAATGGGGAGCTATCAAAGATTGAAGCGGCTGTAGCAGAAGCGATAGATGAAGCCGTTACATTCAGTGAAGAAAGTGAATATCCAGATCAGACCGAATTATTGACCGACGTGTATGTTTCGTATCAATAAATCAAAGGGGGAGAGGAAAATGACAAGAGAAATCAGCATGTCTAGTGCATTAAATGAAGCGATTAAACTTGCCATGAGAAGAGACGAGGATGTCATTTTAATGGGGGAAGATGTTGCTGGAGGTGCTCATGTCGATCACTTACAGGATGATGAAGCATGGGGCGGTGTGCTTGGTGTAACGAAAGGAATCGTTCAGGAGTTTGGACGTGAGCGAGTTCTTGACACACCGATTAGTGAAGCTGGCTATGTAGGTGCGGCCATGGCAGCAGCTTCCACAGGGTTAAGGCCAATTGCAGAACTCATGTTTAATGATTTTATCGGCACCTGTCTGGATCAAGTGCTGAATCAAGGAGCAAAATTCCGATATATGTTTGGCGGAAAAGCAGAGGTGCCGATCACGATCAGAACGACACATGGGGCGGGTTTTAGAGCAGCTGCTCAGCATTCGCAAAGCTTGTATGCGCTATTTACAAGCATCCCTGGATTGAAAGTAGTGGTGCCTTCTTCACCATACGATGCCAAAGGATTGCTGCTGGCAGCCATCGAGGATCAGGACCCTGTCATCTTTTTTGAAGATAAAACGCTTTACAATATCACAGGAGATGTTCCAGAGCGATACTACACGCTGCCGCTTGGTAAAGCAGAGGTGAAAAGAGAAGGCTCAGATGTGACCATTTTTGCGGTAGGCAAACAAGTTCATACAGCACTCGAAGCGGCAGAGCAATTAGCTACACGTGGAATTGAAGCAGAGGTCATTGATCCAAGAAGCTTGTCGCCGCTCGATGAAGAAGCCATTCTAACTTCAGTAGAAAAAACAAATCGGCTTGTCATTGTAGATGAAGCAAATCCAAGGTGCGGAATTGCCGCAGATATTTCTTCTCTGGTTGCGGATAAAGGATTCGATTTACTTGACGCTCCAATCAAAAAAGTGACGGCTCCTCATACACCGGTTCCGTTTTCACCACCGCTTGAAGATATCTATTTGCCGACACCTGATAAGGTTGTGAACACCGTATTAGAGATGGTTGGAAAGAGTCATGACAAGATCTTGAACTAAAGAAAGGAGAGAGGGAGATGGCTGTCGAGGTTGTGATGCCGAAATTGGGCATGTCAATGAAAGAAGGAACGGTATCTGTCTGGAATAAAGAGGTCGGAGAAACCGTAAATAAAGGGGAAAGCATTGCAAGCATCAACTCTGAAAAAATTGAAATGGAGATCGAATCACCTGCAGAAGGAACCATATTGGATATAAAAGTGCCTGAGGGAGAAGGTGTACCGCCTGGCACGGTCATCTGCTATATCGGTGAAGGAAATGAACAGGTCGAGGAAAAGAAAGAAAAAGACCTGCTGCCAAAACAAAAGAAAGTGAGAAAGAAAATCTCCCCTGTGGCACGTAAGATTGCTCAAAGCGCTAATCTGGATATTCATACTTTAGTGGGAACAGGGCCAGATGGGAGAATCACGAAAGCGGATGTGCTTCGGGCACTTCCTGATGAAAAAGAAAACCAACAAAATGAACCAAAGCATCAGCCAGTCAGCATGATGCGGAAAACCATTGCCTCGCGAATGATGGAAAGCCTGCAAACAAGTGCACAATTAACAATAACGATGAAAGCGGATGTGACAAAGCTGACAGCATTACAGTCTGAGTTGAACGAAACAGCCGCAGCACGACACGATATGAAATTAACCATGACCGATTTTGTAGCCAAAGCAGTGATTCTTTCCCTGCTAGAGCATCCTGCAATGAACAGTCAATATCAGAATGATAGAGTCGAAACTTTTGAGTATGTTCATCTTGGAATCGCTGCTGCTTTAGATCACGGTCTGGCAGTGCCTGTTATTCGGCATGCGGAAAAGCTTTCACTTATTGAGCTGGCGAAGAGCATCAAATCGTATGGCAAAAAAGCACGTGAAGGCAGACTTCTTCACGATGAAATTGAAGGCTCTACCTTTACAATCACTAACCTAGGCGCCTATGGTGTGGAACATTTTACACCGATTTTAAATCCGCCGGAAGCAGGTATTCTTGGCGTTGGCAAAGCGGATCACATGCCTGTTTATCATGGGAATGAATTATGTAAAGGGACGATCCTGCCACTCAGTCTGACATTTGACCATCGCGTGCTGGACGGAGCGCCGGCATCACAATTTATATCAACTGTTAAAGCCTATTTAGAAAATCCAGTATCCATTCTTTTATAGGAAGAAGGTGAAATGAATGACGCTTGTCATTATAGGAGGCGGGCCAGCAGGATATGTGGCGGCAATAACAGCCGCCCGTTTTGACAGAGAGGTTGTATTAATCGACCAAGGCCTGTTAGGAGGTACCTGCCTGAATGAAGGCTGTATTCCAACGAAAGCACTTTTGCAAAGCGCTGATATGTACGAACATGTGAAATCAGCTGGACATTTTGGAATTGAGCTTTCAGAAAAGGAGCCTGTTATTCATTGGGATGCCGTTCAAAAGCGGAAGCGGTCAGTCGTCAAGCAGCTGACTGATGGCGTTCGTTATTTGATGAATAAAAACAAAATCAGCGTGTTAAATGGGAAAGCATCATTTCTTTCAGCTCATGAGCTATTGATAGAAAGTGAAGGGAAATCTGAAATCATTCAAGCCAAACAATTCATTATTGCTACGGGATCAGAACCTGCTGCTTTACCTTTCGCCCCATTTGATAGAGAGTGGATCATTGATAGTAAGGATGCCATGACGCTCCCTTCAATACCAGATTCGCTTTGTATCATTGGTGGAGGGGTGATCGGCTGTGAGTTTGCAAGCATCTTTAGCAGAATGGGATCAAAGGTTGTCATGGTGGAACAGACAGCACACATTTTACCTGAAGAAGATCACGATACAGCTAACTGTCTTCACGATCAGCTTCAAAAAGCAGGTGTAGAGATTTTGACATCAGCAGCAGTCAAACAGCTTGATGCAAGCTCAAAAAAAGTGGCCGTTGAGAAGGTTCATGGGGAGCGCTGTGACATCCAGTCTGATCATTGTTTAGTCGCCATTGGCAGAAAGCCGAGGCTGGAAGAGCTGAATCTTGAGCAGATCGGCATTGAATTTGACAGGAACGGCATCTGCGTGAATGAGCATATGCAAACCAATCTCCCGCATATCTATGCGTGCGGTGATGTGACAGGCGGCGTTCAGCTTGCTCATGCTGCTTTTCATGAAGGAACGATTGCGGCATCACATGCATCAGGGGAAGATGTAAAGGTCAATGAACACGTGATTCCAAGGTGCATCTACACGTCTCCAGAAATCGCTAGTGTCGGTTTAAATGAAGAGAATGCTAGAAAACAATATGGGGAGATTCGGATAGGGAAATTTGCATTCTCTGCAAATGGAAAAGCACTAATTTTAAATCAGCCAGCTGGTCAAGTAAAGGTCATTGTCGAACCGCAATATCAAGAAATTTTAGGTGTATCCATCATCGGACCGAATGCCACAGAACTGATTGGACAAGCGGCGGTGATGATGCATACAGAGTTGACAGCTGATACATTAGAGCAGTTTATTGCGGCACATCCGACACTCTCTGAGGCGATACACGAAGCCTTGCTGCAAACAAATGGACGAGCGGTGCACTGCTGATAGAGAAACCTTCTATCCGATTGACTTCCTGGGTCAGCCAATAATTGAAAGCGCTTTTATAATTATCTATAATGGATAAAAAGCCCCCAGAGGAGAGGATGGAATGAATCCGACGCCTTGTTATTTAAATACTTGGAAACGTTTTGTTCATGAAGGTTTGCTTGATAGATCTCGTCTGGATAAGAGAGTGATGGAGTCATGGCACAGATGTAAACAGGCAAATGTGAACCCGTATTTAGATAAAGGACAGTCGTTTTTAGAAAAGGAATTATTCAGTGTTCAAAAAAAGAAGTACTCACTATTTCTAAATGCCGCTCTTCCTTACTTAAATAAAATCAGTCAGCAATTAAAAGAATCTGACATGATGGCTTTACTCATCGATGCAGATGGTTATGTGCTAAGTCTGACAGGAAGCCAAAGGACGCTGGTAGAAGCGAAAAAAATAAATTTTATGGAGGGCGCGCGCTGGACCGAAGCCGATGTGGGGACGAACGCTATTGGAACGGCACTGGTCATTGGGGAAGCTGTAGCGATCAACGGAACTGAGCATTTTTCAGTCGCTTCCCACCATTGGAGTTGTTCAGCGGCCCCTATTCGTGATGCAGACGGCACGATCATAGGAGTCATTGATATCTCCTGTATGGCGGATCAAAGGCATCCTTTTATGCTTGGAATGGCTTCAACAGTTGCATATGCCATAGAGAGAGAAATTCAGGTCCAGCAAAAAAGAAAAGAGATGGAGCTGATCAGTCATTGTCTCCAGCAGGTAGAAGCGGACGAGCCGTATGTTGTCTGTAATGAGAAAAAGCAGATTGTTTTGGCAAGTAAGCCGATTAGAGACCGATTTTCAGACTGGTACGGAATGGATGTTGAGCTGCTCATGGACGATACATTTGTTACACGAGACAAGCAGATCATTCAGTCAGAGCAGGACGGAAAGATGCTTGGGATGTCTTTTTCGTTTGAAGAAGCAGCGAAGAGCAATATAACCGTTTCTTTTGCTCAATTTCCCGGGGAATCTGGAACAAGTACGGTATTTCAACAGACGCTCAGCAAAATAAAACGAGCAGCACAAACAGATGCAAATGTCTATATTTGGGGAGAAACAGGTACAGGGAAAGAACTGGCCGCTCGAGCGATTCACTTAGCTAGTGAAAGACATGAAGGACCGTTTATTGCCGTTAATTGTGGAGCCATACCTGAAAGCCTGTTAGAAAGCGAACTATTTGGTTATGCTGAAGGGGCTTTTACAGGGGCAAAACGTCATGGAGCAAAGGGGAAGTTTGAACAGGCGCAAAAAGGAACGCTCTTTTTAGACGAAATTGGCGAAATCCCTTATGCGATGCAAGTGGCGCTTCTTAGGGTCATTGAAGAAAGGAAAGTCGTACCGCTCGGCGGGACACACGAAATCCCTTTGGATATTAGAATCATTACAGCGACACACCGGAATATGAACGAACTGCTGAAGGAAGGAAAAATACGTGAAGATTTGTATTACCGTCTTCATGTTTATCCAATCAACATCCCGCCGCTTAGGGAAAGAAAAGAAGACATTGTTGATTTATATCGTTACTACCAAAAGAAACACCAATGGAATGCGACATTTCCTGAATCTTTTTTTCGTAAGCTAGAAGCGTACCATTGGCCTGGAAACATACGAGAGCTTTTTAATCTGTTTGAACATATAAGGGTACTGTTTCCTAGAGGAGGATGGATTGGTGAATCGCAATATGCGGCGGTATTAGAGGCGATGGATCAGGAAAAGCAGAAGCTGCATCTACCAGAGTATACCGAGAATCCAAAAGAACTCACGTTTAGGGAACGCATTCAAAAGCAAACAGTGATAGACGCACTGCACAAAACGAAAGGTCATGTGACAGAAGCAGCGAGGCTGGCAGAGGTGCCAAGAAGCACCTTTTATAAGTGGATGCGGAAGTATAAGCTGTCATGAACCCATAGGGAGCGGAGCAGCAAGGAGGCCTTGGTCTTTAGTTAGAGGTCGGGGTCTTTCTGTCGTGTCTAAACAGAAAACAAAAAGGAAGGAAGAAAGGCTTGACTGTTATATTAGTATATGTTAAATTATAAAAGCCGTCGCTAATGAGACAGGAATGAAACACTTAAAAATTCTTGACACATTTTTCTGGCATAGATATAATGAAACATGTCTTATTATTCCGCAGTAGCTCAGTGGTAGAGCTATCGGCTGTTAACCGATCGGTCGTAGGTTCGAGTCCTACCTGCGGAGCCATAATGGAGAAGTACTCAAGTGGCTGAAGAGGCGCCCCTGCTAAGGGTGTAGGTCGTGTAAGCGGCGCGAGGGTTCAAATCCCTCCTTCTCCGCCATTATTGTATGGCCCGTTGGTCAAGCGGTTAAGACACCGCCCTTTCACGGCGGTAACACGGGTTCGAATCCCGTACGGGTCATGTTTTGTTTTTTGATTCGTTGGGCTATAGCCAAGCGGTAAGGCAACGGACTTTGACTCCGTCATGCGTTGGTTCGAATCCAGCTAGCCCAGCCATTTTTTATATATGTTTTTCTGCATAGCAGATGAGCCATTAGCTCAGTTGGTAGAGCATCTGACTTTTAATCAGAGGGTCGAAGGTTCGAGTCCTTCATGGCTCACCATTGTCACGCGGGTGTGGCGGAATTGGCAGACGCGCTAGACTTAGGATCTAGTGTCTTTATGACGTGGGGGTTCAAGTCCCTTCACCCGCATTGTTTTTCCAAACAGTGCACTTATGAATATATGAGCACATCATACACGCGGTCGTGGCGGAATGGCAGACGCGCTAGGTTGAGGGCCTAGTGGGTGAATAACCCGTGGAGGTTCAAGTCCTCTCGGCCGCATCAATGATACCAAGGGTTGTAGACCTTTGGTATTTTTATTTTATATAACTTCTAAATAAATCTGTCCAAAATCTGTCCACTCACCGTAAGTAAGTGGACAGATTTTGTTAGAGATCGATATTTTTATATAATGTCGTCCAATTTTTCAGCCATAGCCTTTTGTTTGTTAGGAAATAAGTGACCATATACATCTATTGCTGTCAGAATAGATGCACGTATCCCCCATTGAAGCGCCAATTTCAATAAGCTTCCTCCAGTAAGATAATCTGTTCTTTTTTGTTTTGTTTCTGGTAGGAGGAATGCTCCTTTCCTGGTTAGATCAGTCGGTTTTTTTACAGTGCGGTATAAAAATGTAGCGGCAACTTCATGAGGACTCGAAATAAAAAGGTACCGCAGCACAAGGATACCTTTTTAAGATCAGTATTTATTTTTAAAGACTACATACAAGCATTTTAATTGGCAAAGGTTGATTCCATGGAAATTTCATATCGTATCGACTGATTAATATGAAGATCCCTGACTCACTGATTGTGCAACAATCTGCCGTACTTCCCGAGCTAAATGTGTAGCATGTAAGGTAGCCTGCCAAATAACCGGACTAACTGCAGATTGACTGATGGATAATGCCTGTTGAGTGGATGGAACCATTGGACTCAGCAGTCTTTCTGCCTCGTCTACTCACAAAGTTGAGGGTCTAGTGGGTGAATAACCCGTGGAGGTTCAAGTCCCCTCGGCTGCATCTAAGAAACCAAAGTTTGTAGACCTTTGGTTTTTTTGTATCCTCTAAAGTATAGTTGCCAGTCATGATGCGATTGTTGTCCATATAAGAACATCATGAATAAATTCTTTTATTCAGCTTCTAGCTTCCTTTCATTTTTTATATTGTTAAATAAAGGTTTTGATGAGATAATTTGATAAAATGGAATTAAGTTGCATAAGGTCAACTTCAAAAAATTTATAAGCTCATGACCAATTCATGATTATCCAGAAAATACAAGCGATTTGTGTCAACATAAAAATTGGTTGACTAAATTAGCCTGTCCCTATAAAACTATTCAATATGAAAAAGGAGTTATAGCATGATAAAAAGGTTTTCTCTAGTTTTACTTACTCTAATGATGTCTATAGTTGTTATGCTAGTGGCTGCCCAAAATTCCCCTGGAGATAATGTCATTTCATTTGATCAGCCTCGCATCTTAATAATATCAATTGGAATAGTGGTTTTTTTATTCATCCCTCCGTTGGTGATGTCTTTTTTCAGTAACTTGATTGTGAGAACTATATCTGGTGTATACCAATGTTTTATTGTTCTCTCTTTTCTGGTACTAATTCCAATAGGATTTTTTATTCCAGATGGCTTTTTGACAATTGTTGTTTCTATCGCAGGAACTTTAGTCAGCGTAGCTAGTCTTATAGTAACTTTAATAATAGATAGGAATAAAAATGTTGAATATTAGCTGAAATAGAAATGACATGAATTTTCTAAGAGTACAGTAATGTTTTCGTTATTACCACTTTTAAATAATACTGACAGATGTCTGAAAAATGGAATGACGTTATGAACTTGTTTATTCCTTTCGAGATTGAACGTCCATTTTGTAGAAAAAATTATCTTAAAGTCAGAGAAGAACAAAATTATGTGGGATCGTTGATTTTGTTCTTTTAAATCCTAAATTGCAATTATTTCCGATTCATGCTACAATAAGAATAATTATTTTTGTTCGGCGTAAAGGATAGCATGAAGAAAGACTTTTCGTCTTGAGGATACTTTGGGCAAGGATAGTATAATACATTGTGTGGTATACGCACGAGGAGGCAACAAACATGGAACAAGGTACAGTAAAATGGTTTAACGCAGAAAAAGGTTTTGGATTTATCGAACGTGAAGAAGGCGACGATGTATTCGTACATTTCTCAGCTATCCAAGGTGACGGATTCAAATCTTTAGACGAAGGTCAAAAAGTAACATTTGACGTAGAGCAAGGTTCTCGTGGAGCTCAAGCTGCTAACGTTCAAAAAACTGCTTAATCTTCATCCTTTTAAAACAGGTTCTCTGTAGAGAGCCTGTTTTTTTATGCTTTCACGCATTTTTTCAATAAAAAACCCTACTCAGCGTACAAGTAGGGAGGTGTTACAAGGTAATCGTAAAAAAATTCATGCTTCAAAGGTTTATCAACAGTATAGCATATTGGATTTACAATATGCGGAATTTGCCTAAATAAATTCTTTTTTTCTTTAATAAATTGAAGGATGGACATGTTCGTAGAGAACTTGTATTCAAAAATGGTGAGTGTGGAAGAGGTTCTTAACAGAAACTTTTGATTTGTTTTTCTGTAATTCCTTTGATGACTTCTAATTCACTTAGCAAAAATTCATGGGCATCATCCAGCATTTTCTTTTCACTTGCATTGAGTGCTTTCTCTTTCTTCATACGCATCAGATCACGCACAACTTCAGCACCTTCTTGGATGTTACCCGTTTTTATTTTGTTTGTGTTAATTGTATGCCGTTCTTTCCATGTCAGTAATTGATCTGATTTGCCATGCTGGAAAATGTGCATTACATTCTTTAAAGCCAGTATATCTGTAACAGGTCTAATACGTGAACCTGACATTTTCCGTGTTGGAATCATTACTTTCATATGACTGATTGACATTTTAATCACATAATACTGTTGTTTTTCATCAGAGAATTCTTTTTCTTCTATGGCTTCAATTATACCTGCTCCGTGCATTGGATAAACAATGTTATCACCAATTTGAAACATATCATCCACCTCCATATAATGTATCTACTTTAAGGGTACCACACTTAGAGGTTAAATAATCAAATTTTTAATAATAACATGTTTATTTATTTGTTGTCAATAAATTTTGTTCTAAAAAAGGGAGGTTATTTTGTGGGAATTTTGGATGTGATTTTTTTCATTTGAACATATCCTCCTCGCTATAAGAAAAACAGGATATCCACAATAACAGCTCGGGTGCCAGCCTTTATATCCGTATCAAGTCATTGAAACGTAAACAGCTGTTTATGAGGAAATCATGTTAAAAAAAGACCAGCCATTGAGCTAGTCTTTCAAAAAAGAATCCGATCATAATGTCGAAATATCAATCACAAACCGGTAACGAACATCACTTTTCAGCACCCGTTCATACGCTTCATCAACTTGATTAGCGTTGATCACTTCAATTTGTGGCGCAATGTTATGAGCAGCTGCGAAATCGAGCATTTCTTGTGTTTCTTGGATGCCGCCAACGAGTGAACCAGCTATGCTGCGGCGGCCGGAAATTAATGAAAAGACGTGGAATTGATCCGGCTTAGGCGGTGCACCGACGTTCACCAAGGTTCCATCTACACGGAGTAAGGACAAATAGGCATCCACGTTAATGTTGGCAGAGACCGTATTGAGAATAAGGTCGTACTGACCGGCTAGTGTCTGAAACGTATCAGGATCACTTGTAGCAAAATAGTCTTTTGCACCAAATGATAGGGCCTCTTCTTTTTTATTCAAAGAGCGGCTCAATACCGTCACTTCAGCGCCTAGAGCACTCGCGAATTGAATAGCAACATGGCCGAGCCCGCCCATTCCGACGATCGCAACCTTTTTGCCAGGGCCTGCCTTCCAGTGCTTTAATGGAGAATAAGTTGTAATGCCAGCACAGAGAAGAGGGCTTGCGGCATCAAGGGACAGTTGATCAGGAATGCTGACGACAAATCGTTCAGTCACGACAATTTTTTGACTGTAGCCGCCATAAGTCGGCTCCCCGTCATAGTCACGGCTGTTATACGTTTGGACGACCCCTTTTGTGCAATACTGCTCGTCTCCATTTTGACAATATTCACAGGTGCCGCAGGAATCCACAAAGCAGCCAACGCCTACACGGTCTCCGATCTGAAACTTCGTCACATCATCCCCTACAGCTGTAACGACCCCAGTGATCTCATGACCTGGAACCATCGGGAAAATGCCGCCGCCCCATTCATCAAAAGCGCTGTGGATATCTGAATGACAGATCCCGCTAAATTGAATATCAATTAAAATATCATGTGGACGAAGCGCTCTTCTTTCAATGGTCGTCCGTTCAAAATTCGCTTTTGCATGTGATACACTTAAAACGTTTGATTGGTGCGTCTGACACATTCTTGATCATCCTTTCAAAAATAAGATTCGATTCTTTCCTCTATACTGTACGTCTTAAAGTGAACTATAAGTCAACAGAAAACCTTCTGTAATAATAAATCCAGGCTGTTACAACATTCTTGATATCAAGAATTGAGCCAAAAGCATCTTGCTTTCTTTTTCAAAATGGAGATGATGAGGAAAGGGAGATCGGAAGGTAAGAGAAAGAAGGAGGGCACAATGAAAATAGCACAAGCAGCAAAACAGCTCGATTTATCCACTGCGACACTTAGATATTACGAGAATATTGGTTTGATTAGGGAAATCAAACGTGACGATCATGGGATTCGTGATTATACGGAGGATGATCTTCAATGGATCGAATTTATCAAGTGTATGAGAAATGCAGGGCTCTCGATTGATGCGCTTAGAGAATATACAGCCTTATTTTTTGAGGATGATGATCATACGTTATCTTCGCGAAAAAACATTTTGGTCAATGAACGAGAAAGACTCGTTCAAAAACAAAAGGAAATCGAAGAGACCATTAAACGATTGGATTTCAAAATAGAAAGTTATGAAGATATTATCCACAATCATGAGAAAAAACTCGCTCATCAGCTGAAAACTCATTCTAATTAAACGAAGAAAAACCTGTGAAAAATCACAGGTTTTTTGATAGAGTTATCTTTTTGTGTAACGCACCCAGTTATAATGTGCGTGGAGCGGGGTAACACCGTTGTAGGAGCCGAGCCATTCATCGACACCTGCACCATTCCACAGGTTCATCATAATTTTCCCTGGTGTTTGAGGAATTTGAGTGGTGGCGGTATGCTTTAATTGTCCATCGACATACCATTTGATAGAGTTTGGCTGCCAGTCAAATGCATACGTGTGATAAGAGTTCGCTGCATCGAAACCAAGGTTGACGATCTTTTCATGATTTCCTACACCATTGGTATAGTAGTTAAACTGTACCTTTGTCGTATCTTTTCCTAGAAATTCAATGTCAATCTCATCCCAAGGCGTGCCATCAGTCGGTCCCGTATAAGTGAAGAAAGAAGAGACGATCCCCACATTTTTGGCTGGCTTCATGTTGACTTCATATAGCCCATAGCCGTAAGTTTGTGTGGAGCGGTTTTCTCCGCAGTCAAATTTATTATAGGCGGGACTTGTGAGCGATAAACGCATTTCACCTGATGAGGTCATCGACACGTTATTTGCACGCCACGTACAGTTAAACATGTTTCCATTCGAGTATCCATCGGCTTTTTGCCATAACCCCGTATTATAGTTGTTAAAAGGTTCATAAAACGATCCACCCGTTTGTGCCGAGGCACCCGCTGTAAATGTGGACAAACTCAAGACTAATCCAGTGACAAGCAGCATCAACATTCGTTTCATACGGTACATATTCGCATTCTCCTCTCCTTTTATGGAAGCGCTTTCTTTATTGATCATACATGATTCTTTCAAAAGGGAAAATCGGTCTAAATAATGATAAACAGTGTGCATTATTTAATAGAATTGAAAGAAGGATCATAAGTAAAAAATAATGATTGACATTGCGGACAGTTGTCCGTAAGATAATATCGGGACAATTGTCCTAAGAAAAACCTAAAGTGTTTTGATTTAACACATAGAGATAAGTGTCATGTGGATGAAGGTAAAGAAGGTGAGCATGGTGGAAAAGGATATTGGGGAGGAAATTGAAGAGATTGCATTCTCCTTGTTTCAAGAATTTGGTGTAGAAAATGTCAGCATGCATAAAATTGCGAAAACAGCTGGTGTTGGGCAGGGTACTCTTTACCGCCGCTACGCCAATAAAAGTGATTTGTGCCTTTCTATCCTTGGGGAGAGATTTGAACAGCTGATACCAGCTTTGCATCTTTACTTGAGCAAAATAAGTGATCAGCCGGTCCGTGAACGTTTGCGCTACGTTCTTGAAGAAATTCATCTCATCGTCGGTCACCATTTAGACTGGATTCGGATGCTCACAATCTCTGGGAGTTTAGAGCAGACAAGTAAAGTGTATGAGAGTCATTACAGTCAATCACTTAGACAAATCATTCGTGATTTGCTTGAAGAAGCGAGAGAAAAGGGAGAAGCGAACATACAGGACATAGAACTGACAACGTTATGTATGTCCTCTCCAATGACGCCTGAGCTCATGTTTTATATACATGAATCCGGCTATTCAATCGAAAGAATCGCTCAATTTGCTGCAGAAAAACAGATTTTATCCGTCTTTCAATAGACATGAAAGTGGCTCATTTCTGACCACCCTGACTTCCTAAGGTTCATCTAAATTGAAAAAGAAAAGGAGCCAACTTAATATGAACAAACAGAAAGCAGCAGCTTCTGACATTCGAACGCTGCCCATAATTATTTCTTTTATCACGGCTGGATTTATTGGCCTGTTCAGTGAAACGGCATTAAACATGGCGCTGAGAAGTTTAACGTTAGACTTTGGAATTGAAGCGACGACTGCTCAGTGGCTGACAACAGGATATTTATTAACACTTGGTATTCTCGTACCGATTTCAGGACTCATTCTTCAATGGTTTACGACAAGACAGCTTTTCATTACATCGCTTGTCTTTTCGATCATCGGAACATTTATTGCGGCGGTTGCGCCGGTCTTTAGTATTTTAATGGTAGCACGTGTCGTGCAGGCAGTCGGTACAGCATTGCTTCTGCCATTGATGTTTAATACGATTTTGGTCATCATCCCGCCTCATAAACGAGGCAGATCGATGGGGATTATTGGTCTTGTGATCATGTTTGCACCAGCAGTCGGTCCAACCGTCTCCGGTCTTATTCTGAAATCGCTGACGTGGCATTGGATTTTCTGGATTTCACTTCCTTTATTAATGGCTGCACTCGTATTTGGTTATATCTTTATGCAAAATATTACAGAACCAACAAGACCGAAAATCGATATCTTATCAATTGTGCTTTCAACCATTGGTTTCGGCGGAATTGTGTATGGCTTTAGCAGTGCCGGTGAAGGCGGCGGCTGGAGCAGTATGCATGTGATCGTGGCAATTGTAGTAGGTGTCATAGGGATTCTTGTGTTCTCCTTAAGACAGTTGAACATGAAAGAACCAATGCTGAACTTAAGCCCGTTTAAATATCCAATGTTTGTCATTGGGTTACTTCTGATTTTAGTGTGTATGATGGTGATGCTGTCTGCTATGATGATTTTACCATTGTATCTGCAAACATCCTTGGCGCTTTCTACATTTACAGCAGGTTTAATGCTATTGCCAGGTGGAATTATCAACGGACTCCTATCTCCAATCATGGGTGGTCTATTTGATAAGTTTGGTCCAAAATGGCTTGTCATTCCAGGTCTTGTCATTGTCGCAGCGACGATGTTTGGCTTTACGAATCTAAGTGTGAATACGTCGATTGGATTCATTGTCACCCTTCATATTACATTAATGATCGGAATCGCGATGATCATGATGCCTGCTCAAACAAATGGATTGAATCAGCTGCCGCCAGAGCTATATCCGCATGGTACAGCGATTATGAATACATTGCAGCAGGTGTCAGGAGCCATTGGTACTGCGGTCGGTATCTCGATCCTTTCTTCAGGCGCCCGCAGCTTTATGGAAAATGTGTCTGATCCCGCAAATCCGGTGAATCAGCTGCTCGCCTTTACAAATGGCGTCCAGCATGCATTTATCTTTGCAGTGATCATGACGATCATCGGTTTGATTATTGCTTTCTTCATTAAACGAGTGAAGGTAGAACAACAAGTATCATAAGAGAAATGAAAAGCACTGAGGGCATAGCGCCGCAGTGCTTTTTTATTTGCTCAATGCTTGTTTCAAAGAGAGTAAAAACGGGGAGATAGGTAAAAAGTGAACATTGAAAATTTGCTGTTGGTTCAGTAGGAGGAAAAGAGGAAAAGGAAAAGAATGAGTAACTAAGAAATGAATAAGATAGGAGTCTGAGATCATGAACTTAGAAGAACAAATCAAAATCGCTGCGTCATTACGCCAGCCATCTGAAGGTTCATTAGCGAGTCAATCGGAACTAAAGCCAGTAAATCCTCCTGAAGTGAACAAAATGGAATATGACATTCCAACAAGTGCTGGCGAAACAAAGGTGTGGGTATTTAAGCCAGTGAACACACAAAAACAGCTGCTTCCTGTTTTTGTGAATTTACATGGCGGCGGATTTATCATGGGCAGTGCTGAAATGGATAATCCCTGGTGTCCAGTCATTGCAGACCGGGCGCAATGTATCGTCGTCAATGTCGAGTATCAGCTTGCACCCGAGCACCCTTTCCCAGCCGCTCTTCATGAATGCTACGATGTAATGAAGTGGCTGTATGAACATCCTGAGGAGCTTCAAATCGATCGGAATGCATTAGCCATTGGCGGACATAGCGCAGGAGGAAATTTGGCAACGGCTGCTTGTCTATTGAATATTCAAAGAGGAAATACACTCCCAATTGCCTATCAAGTGCTTGATTATCCGCCGCTTGATCTAGCCACTGATCCAGCACAAAAGCCAGCGTTTGAAGAAGCGATCCCAGTTGAATTGGCGAGACTCTTTAATTCCTTCTATCTGCAAGGCCAAGATCCGCACAATCCGCTCGTTTCTCCGGTTTTTGCAGATCGTTCATCCTTAGCACAAATGCCTCCAGCTCTCGTCATCACAGCAGAGAGGGATTCGCTGGCTGAAGAAGCCGAACAATATGCTGCTAATTTAAAAGAAGCTGGGGTAGACGTCACGTACAGACAATTTAAAGGCGTTCCACACGGCTTCACGCACGCCGGAGATTTAGCCATAGCTGAAGAGGCTTGGCATTTGATGGGGGATCAATTAAAGAAAGCGTTTGAACAGAGACTTTGAGGGCTTCTTTTCATAAATAGGTAAAGCACAGGTGCAACCTGTGCTTTTTACTTCTCTTTAATTGTGACAAGCTGTCTAAAGAGATTGATTTACTAATACTTGAATTTGACTATCTTTCTCTATTTAGTTCTAATACTATTGATAAAAGCTTTTCTATCATGCTTAACTTGTAATGTTTTTTGCGCATTTTGATTTAATCTATCCACTAATGCATCAAGCGATTTACCTTCAAATGATGAAAATAGTGTTAAATAAGTCTGTGCAATTGTTTTTGTTGCTGCTGTTAGTTTTGTCGATTTCGCAATATCTGATTTTAAGGAGCCAACGTCAGTTTTTGCTTTTGCTTTTAACTGACTTTTCAACTCATTTTGTTGTTGGACCTTTTTTATCATTTCTAGTTCAGCGTTCATATCAGGCACTAATTATGACCTCCTATAACTTTAGCCATCTTGCTAATTCCTCATCTTTTTCTGTAAGATTTTCTGCCATTTTTACAATGAATTCAGCTATATCTTCTAAATCCTGAATCATATAATGCAATGAAGCTTCAAAGTTGTACTGTTCGTCTTCATCATAAAAAAACGGTGTTCCTTTATTGGTATAAGGAGCTATTTCTAATAGGGCTTGATCGACGTCATTTGGCCCAAGTTGTTCAAATTGATCTAATTTACTTTTGAATTGATTTGAAAGATTGTATATTGTTAAACTGTGTTCTCTTGGAAATGCTTCTACTTCTTTTTTTACGTTTTTTAACTCCTCTAATGCTAAAGTAAGTTGATCAGCCAATCTTTTTGCAACAGCCTTATCTACTTTTATTGTTTGGCCATCCATATTAGCATAAGAGGTCATGGTTTCTAAGTCACGATTATACACATCTTTACTTCCGTCGACATTGATAATATTGCCTTTATGGTCAAATTTAAAATTAGACTCGCTTATAGCATGTGTGTCATCAATTCCAAGTGCTTGCATAATAAAGTCAGCTGCAAGTGGAATAAGTGAAGCAGATAGAGCGACAGCTTTCAAACGGTTTTTTCTCTTTAGTCTTGCATCAGATGGATCTTTAGTATAAATCGTTGTTCCGTTATGTTGATCATATTCAAGACCCCATCCAGCACCGACCATGTCATCTGGATTAATGATGGATTTATTCATCGCTCTAAAATCACCATTTTTTATTTTTTGTTGAGTTTCTTTGTCATGAAGCTTTACAATAGATGGGTTATTGAATCCAACTGAATAGATGCCGTTAATCACTCCTGCATAATCAGCCTCTGCTCCACCTAGTGAATGACCAGTTGCTGAAATAACTGTATTGGGACCAGCATACTTTCTTTTTACTTCTCTAACTAGCTGATCAGATTGATCGAATTGAGACGTTTTTGTGATGAGTTTGTAATCACCGCTTGCCAGTTAAACTCTTTGTATATCATCATCTATGAAACGTTCACCTTTACTATAAATGTTAGAGTTTTTTCTAGTAATGTATTTAATTTTTTCTTTTGGGTTTTTTCCTGCAACAACATTTCCACCGTCAGCCTTAATTACATCTTGAACAAGTTGATCATTTGGATTTGTACCAGCAAACCCAATGATTACATTATCAGGCTCTTTTGGCTTGACCCATTTACCTTTTTCTTTTTTAGCTTGAATGAATACATATGCATCGAGTCCTGTGTCAGGGTCTCTCCGAATATTGTCTATAAAAAAATATTTGTCTGCACTTATTGATATTGGTTTAGCTTCACCAAAATTTTTTTCTAATAATCTATCCTGATAACTAACTTGACTTATTTTAAAATATTCGTAATCGGATATAGTGGGGCGATTGTTACTGTTCATGTACAATATCACTCTCTTATTATAAAATATAAGAAATAGAAAGGATGATATGATTGATCAAAAGAGGAACCATAATTATCCTGATTTCTTTTGTTATTATAGCAGTTGGAGGAATTTTCATGAAGCATCAAAATGATGTTAAACTACAAAATGAACAAGAAATAAAGTTGTTTGAAACAGCAAAAAAAAGAATGACATCGTTTTTAAAAGCCAATTATGAAAATATCAGTGATATTACATATAAAGAGAAGTATGATATAGACCCAATGGGTGGAATTAGTGTTGAGGGGTATCTAAACAAAGATCCAAAACAAGAATTCTGGGGAATTTATAATAAGTCGATGGATGAAATTGGAGGGTCTTCAGTGGAAGCAGAAAAAAAGGCTGCTTGTGAAAAAGAATTTTGCAAATATTAAAAGTGATTATAAGGAATTAACCACTAAATGTTTATAAGATTCTAAGCAGTCAAATAGCGAGTAGCGAATAGGGGGATATAAAATGAGTTATACAGTCATTACAGGAGCAAGCTCAGGTATTGGATATGAGGCGGCTCTCGCCTTTGCAGCACGAGGGAAAAATCTTATATTAGCTGCACGCCGGCTCGATAAACTCCAAGAATTGAAGGAGAAGATTCATGATCAATATCCCGATATCAAAGTAGTCATACAGTCAGCGATTTAACAAACATAGAGCAAGTGTATTCATTTTATGAATCATTGTCAGATTATGAGCTGGATACGTTCATTAATAATGCAGGGTTTGGTCACTTTGGCTCTATAGGAGAACAAGATTTAAGTAAAATAGGGGATATGCTTCATCTGAATATCGAAGCATTAACGATTCTATCCACCTTATTTGTTCGTGATTATGAGCAAGTAGAGGGAGCGCAGCTCATTAACATTTCTTCACGAGCCGGCTATACAGTCGTCGGCAATGCCGTCACCTATTCAGCAACGAAGTTTTACGTGAGCGCCTTTACAGAAGGACTGGCACTAGAGTTGAAAGAAAAGGGAGCTAAGTTACAGGCAAAAATATTAGCACCTTCCGCGACAGAATCAGAATTTGCAAAGCGTTCATTGGATGTAGACGAATTTGAATATGAAGGCAATTTCAAGAAATATCATACATCAAAAGAAATGGCAGCTTGTATGCTTGAGCTTTATGACAGTGAAAAAACAGTCGGTATTGTGGACGGAAAGACATTCGAATTTGAATTGAAAGATATGATCTTTTCACACGCTGGTACAAGTATGAAATAACAATTCTCATCACTGAGGTAGATATCCTCAGTGATTTTTTTATGGCATGATTGACTGTGTGGTCAAGCATAGGAGAAATGTAACAAGTGAAGGCGATTAAGCATCACAAAATTGCCCTTCGTCACTTTACAGAAAAGGATTTTGTACGTCCTAGGAAGATCGCTCAAAATGGATACCGACTATTTGATGAGAAAAATGCTTTAAAGAAACTAATGAAAAAAACACCTTCGCGTTAGGTGTTTTTTTCATGCATTGATTCTTTGATAAAACAAAGAATCACAAGTCCAGTAGATAAGACTGCTCATGATGATGATGGGTAAAGACGCCTGGCTCCCAATACCATCAATGAAAAAGAGCATGACAACCATTGCAATCAGTAAATATGCAGCTAAATAAAGAGGATGAAAAGCCTTTGGCTGCAAAGAAAACAATAACTGCAAAGGAACCGCAAAGACGAAATAAAAAACAAAAAAGATAGGTATGTAAAATATCAGAAACGCAGGCTCAGCTTGAATAGGTGGAAATAAGCAGACAAACAAGCCGAGTAAAATAGAGCTGATGAATAGTGTGATTAGGATTTTGTAAAAGGGTTGAAGCGGATGCAAAATGTATACTCCTTTTTTGTAAAATTTACTATATTTTATCATAAATTCATTATCAAGCATCGGTTATTTTGAAAATACGCCACCTTCAATACTCAATTTAATTACAGCAAATTTAGGTATTAAGAATTGAATAAATCATTAATATAACGCCCTTTTTACCTTTATTTGGTTATATAACTTTAGCCTCATGCCGATGAATGAATGTATGGTATAAAGTAAATCCTATA
Organism: Bacillus sp. FSL K6-0994; assembly: GCF_038630815.1. Lineage (NCBI taxonomy): Bacteria > Bacillati > Bacillota > Bacilli > Caryophanales > Bacillaceae > Bacillus > Bacillus sp. FSL K6-0994. The sequence goes on from NZ_CP152043.1 coordinate 553,802, forward strand.
GATAGAGTTTAGCCATGAATCCATCAAATGAGGAAAAGAGATGATCCAATGAACATGACAAAATGGTTAGGTGCTGTCCTTCTTTCTGTTTTATTAATGGTGACAGCAGCCTGTGCGAACACAGGCACTCAAGAGAATACTCAAAGCGAAAAAGAAAACGTATCCAATGAAACAAAAGAGAAAAACAAGGCGGTTGAAACAGGGAATAAGTCCTTATCTAATATTAAGGTATTAGCCACGGGCGGGACGATTGCTGGCAGTTCAGACAGTGATACAGATACGACGGGCTATAAATCTGGTTCACTCGGCATTGATAAAGTCATTGATTCAGTTCCACAGCTGAAAGATATTGCAAATGTCACGGGTGAGCAGGTTGCGAATGTCGGCAGTGAAAATGTTGATAACGCTCTTCTTTTAAAATTAGCCAAGCGAGTGAATGAACTATTAAAAGATGATCAAGTAGATGGCATTGTCATCACGCATGGAACAGATACACTTGAAGAAACAGCTTACTTTTTACATCTGGTTGTCAAAAGTGATAAGCCTGTGGTGGTCGTTGGCTCAATGAGACCAGCATCGGCAATCAGTGCGGATGGTCCGCTCAACTTGTATCATGCGGTGAAAATTGCATCAGCCAAAGAAGCAAAGGGCAAAGGGGTCATGGTCACATTAAATGACCGAATTGCATCGGCTCGATTTGTTACGAAAACAAACACGACCACAACCGATGCCTTCAAGTCACTTGAGCAAGGATACATCGGAGAAGTTACTGGTGAAGTGGTGTCCTTTTATAACGAACCGACAAGAAAACATACGACTGAAAGTGAATTTGATGTATCAAAGATAAAAGAATTGCCGCAAGTTGATATTTTATACGGCTATCAAAATGATCAAAAATATATGTATGATGCCGCAGTCAAAGCAGGTGCGAAAGGGATTGTCGTGGCTGCAGCAGGAAATGGAACGATGTCAACAGAAGCCATCAAAGGGGCAACAGATGCAGTGAAAAAAGATGTGGTTGTTGTGAGATCAAGCCGTACGGGGAATGGAATTGTCACCCGCGAAAAAACGGATGATGAACATCACTTTGTGTCCTCTGATTCATTAAACCCGCAAAAAGCACGTATTCTGCTCATGCTGGCACTGACGAAGACAAAAGATCCAGGTAAAGTGCAAAGGTATTATGAACAGTATTAATGAAGAAAAAGACCCAAGTCATATTGGGTCTTTTTTTATGCATGTTCCTGACGTTCAGCACGTTCCTTTAAAGAGAGTAAAATATCTCGCCAAATATCGTCTACATCAGTAAGAAAGTGCCCTGCTTGATCTATATAATGGGTTTTGACGTTTGGAATCGCCTGAGCTATTTTTTCTATTTCTACAAATGGAGCCATTGTATCTTCTTTTCCGTGCCAGACATCAACAGGGATTTGAATATCTTTCATATCGAATGCCCATGGTTTCGAGAGTAAAATGGGTTCACGAATACATTCATCCACCGATTGACGAGTCGCTTCGTATAAATGTGTCATCATCATCTCTAACTGCTCATCGGTTTGAAGGAATTGCCGATCCCACGGATGTAAATGCTTGTTCCCGTTTTTGGCCAGCTTCTTAAATTTCTCTGGTTTGTTCTCAATCATTTTTTTCTGGGAACGATAGCTTGCTTTCAATAGCCAAGGAAACTTCTTACTAAGGAAAAAGGCTAATTTATTTTCTTTTAGCATACTTTTCGGCGGTTTTCCGCATTGAAAAGGGGTTGTGCTTGAGATCAGAGCGGCTGAAAGGACGCGATCCGGCAATTGATAGGCACAACCAGCAGCGAATGCGCCGCCTCCAGATACACCCATCACTGAAAAATGTTGAATGCCAAGATCATCTGCCACTTCCACCACGTCTTTTGCCCAGTCTAAAATTGTGCGGTCAGGTAGAGGGGTGGATAAACCGAATCCAGGTCGATCCAAACAGATGAGACGAATGCCGAGCTTTTGAGAGGTTGGATCATCATCTAAAAACATCACTCTTGATCCAGGTGTTCCATGAAAAAAGAAAATTGGAAACCCCTCAAGATCACCGTATTGAGTCAAACCAATGTACCGGCCATCTTGTAAATGAATGCTTTGCATATTTTCATCCCCTTAATAGTTTAGATAACTTAAATATCAGTGAGAGAAACACCGTATTAAGGTGCTTCTTTCGCAATCTGATAGATTTTTTCGTATAGAGATAGTAATGTTTTTAAATCTTCTTTTGGAAGCTTTGCATAATATTTTTGAATAAGGTGCAATTGAATGTCTTCCGTATTCTTGTGGTAGTCATGGCCCTTTTGAGCAAAATCAACAATGATTTCTCTTCGGTTATGTGGATTAATTTCTCGTTTGACATAGCCGAGCTGCTCAAGCTTTGATACAAGCTGGCTAGCTGCGCTGGCAGAAATCGAAAAGTAATCAGCTAATTCATTGATTGTTCTCGTTTTCGTGCGCAGCAGCTCAAGCGTCAGCTCTTGTTTGGCTGATAAATCTGCATACTCATGTTTTAAAAATCGTTGATACTCTTCTACATAAATTGAGCCTAGAGCATTCGAGTATTCAATGATCTTTTTACCGTAATGAATGATTTCCTCATCCAATGACATCACCTCTCTTCTATTATAGGCAATCTTTATATTTAAGTGAAGTTAAATATAAAGAAGAATTAAATGAATGACGGATATATTTGAAAGGAAATCACCGGTATATCCACTTTTTCATCAAAAAGGGACATAGTATACTTCCCATGACCCCTGCACATTCATAAAATGTGGTTGGTTTGAATTTGAACACGTAGTACACCAAAGTAGCCATGAAAAGGTCGCAGAAGAAAAATACATATAAGTCCTTTTTGGTGATAGCGCAAATGACTGTTTTGTTTGTTTTCACATGGATCACTCCTTATGAAGTCGATGACTTTTTCATTGTATTATAAGGAAAATCCATTTATAATTAAAAAATAAACCAACTGGTCGGTTTTATTTAGTCTGCATGAAGAAATGCAGGGTAGAAAGGGATTGTGACACATGACAAGTACACAAAGCGGGGCTGGAAAGAGTGAGAAGACGAAGCAAAAAATCGTCACCGCTTCACGTGATTTATTTGCAAAAAAAGGTTATTCAGAAACATCCGTGCGCGATATTTTAGAGGCTGCTGAGGTGAGTAAAGGCAATCTCTATCATCATTTCAAAGGAAAAGAGTTTTTGTTTCTTCATATTATGGAAGAGGATCATCGTTTGATGATGGAAACGTGGCAAGAGGAGAAGAAAACACTGAACCGAGCTATCGACAAGCTTGCCGGGTTTGCAGAACTGCTCAGTCAAATGGGCATTAACTACCCATTAATGAGAGCGAGTGAGGAATTTTGTGCCAGTGCCTTTACATCAGACGAAGTCATGGAACGGCTGAACAAGATTGATGTCGATTTTGATGATGTGATGAGAGATATCTTACTTGAAGGAAACAAAGATGGCAGCTGGTCAATCCAGCATGTGGAGTCAAAAGTGAAAATATTACTTTCCGTTTTTTATGGATTAGACGTGTTATATAAAAATGACACCATCGAGCAGAAGAAAGAGTTACAAAAAGAGGCGATCTCATTGTTTATTCACGGAATCAACCATCATGAGTAACAAGTGAGTCAGTAAAGGGGAAACAAACATCATGCAAAAACCGATTCGTGAGCAAAAAGCAGTACTCGTTATTTTATTAAGTAATATATTTATTGCGTTCTTAGGCATCGGTCTCATTATTCCTGTCATGCCGCTATTCATGAATGTCATGCATCTAACAGGAAGTACAATGGGATACCTTGTGGCGGCGTTTGCCGTTGCTCAGCTCATCGCATCACCTATTGCAGGTAGATGGGTAGACCGCTACGGAAGAAAGATTATGATTGTGTCTGGGCTGTTTCTATTCGCATTATCAGAACTCGTTTTTGGTCTTGGTACACACGTGTATGTTCTGTATGTTGCAAGGCTTCTAGGCGGTATTAGTGCGGCATTTATTATGCCGGCTGTCACTGCGTATGTCGCAGATATTACGACCGTTCAAGAAAGATCAAAGGCGATGGGTTATGTCTCTGCGGCCATTAGTACCGGTTTTATCATTGGCCCGGGAATTGGCGGGTTTATTGCAGAATACGGCGTACGCCTGCCATTCTTCTTTGCGGCAGGGATTGCGTTTATTGCCGTTATTTCGTCTATGTTTATGCTGAAGGAGCCTTTAACAAAAGAAGAGCGAGCGAAGCAAATGAATGAAGTGAAAGAATCGACTTTCTTTAAAGATTTGAAAAAATCAATTCATCCAAGCTACCTCATCGCCTTTATCATTGTGTTTGTCCTCGCATTTGGACTATCTGCATATGAAACAGTCTTTAGCTTGTTCACAAATCATAAGTTTGGATTTGGTCCAAAAGATATTGCCGTGATCATTACCGTCAGCTCGATTGTGGCTGTCATCATACAAGTACTTGTTTTTGGTAAACTGGTAAATGCCCTAGGTGAAAAAAGAGTCATTCAGCTATGTCTGATTATCGGGGCTGTCCTTGCTTTCGTTTCAACTGTTGTTTCAGGCTTTTTGGTTGTTCTGATTGTCACATGTGTCATTTTCCTTGCCTTTGATTTATTACGTCCAGCATTAACGACCTTCTTATCTAAAATTGCTGGCAACCAGCAAGGATTTGTCGCAGGAATGAACTCCACCTACACAAGCCTAGGTACGATTTTCGGGCCGGCACTTGGCGGCATCTTATTTGACCAAAATATTCACTTCCCATTTCTATTCGCAGGTGTTGTCTTATTTCTTGGATTAGGCTTAACCCTGATTTGGAAGGGAAAAGTGTCAGAAGAGGCAGCGGCAGAATAATGTCATGCAGAAGTAAGAGACCTTTTAACTAAGGTCTCTTTTTTAAATTGCGCTATTGATGCAGAAGAATTCATTTTGCTGAAAAGAGACCTGAATGTCAGCAGCTTTTTCTTTATAATGGAAGGAAAGGAGGAGAAATCGTGCATCTCTTAGAACGGCAAAAGACACCATCAATGAAAAAAGGAATTCGGCAGATTGATCCGGCATATCCAGTGTTTGTAGATGCGGTCATGGATGGTTTTATTCAAGGAAATCTTTATGTAGATAATGAAGCGCATCCGCTTGTTTATTTTCTCGAAGCTTCATGCGGCATTTATTATGTAGCAGGAAGGAGTGAAGCGGAGCTGTTACGCTCCTCAGCCTTTATCGTGGATGTGTACGAAAGGCAGAAAAGACAAAACGGCCGATTTACCATATTTTCAGCAAATCCATTAACAGATGCGATGATGAAAAAATGTCTTGGGTCACATCTGAATGAAATGGAAAGACATGCGTACGTTTATTCACAGGCATATTCTCATGCCACTCAGTCTCATCAAGGCTATAGAGTAGAGCGGACAAATGAGCAGGTGATGACTGCAAGCAGGACTTTTCCTCCCAGCTATTACGAAGCCTATTGGGGAGAAACAGCTCGTTTTCTATCAAAGGGAATCGGGATTGCCATTTTAGATGGAGAGAACGTGGTAAGTGAATGTGTCTCTATTTTTTCAAGTAAGGATCGTGCGGAGATAGATATTTGGACAGATGAAACATATCGAGGAAAAGGTTTGGCGCTGCTGGCAGCTCAGCATATGATCAGCATCTGTCTTGAAAAAAAGAGGACACTGCATTGGGATTGCGATGTCCATCACCTAGCTTCAATCAAACTAGCAGAGAAGTTAGGCTTTCAGAGGCTCAAAACCTATCGATTGTTTTATGGTTCAAGATGAGAAGGTTTTGAGATACCAAGCATCCATTGCAGAATGCTCAGAGCCTTCAAGCGGTTCTGAAAGAAGAGAAAAGCCATACCGCTGATAAAGGCCTATAGCCGCTGTTAATTCCCGGCGGGTTTCTAAATAACACGCTTCGTAGTATGTAGAGGCATATTCCAGCGCCGTATCCATCAGTTTTTTGCCCGCACCTTTTCCTTGTGCTTTTGGACTTAAATAAAGCTTTTGTAATTCACATACTCCATTTGTAAATGGAGCAATCCCTATACCGCCCACAATCTCACCCTGCTCTTCAGCAATCCAATAGCCTGCATGAGTCAATGATTGATAGTATTCGAAAAGCTGGTCAAGTTGGGGGTCAGTGTAGGCTGTTCCTTCAATCGCTAGATTCGCTGATTCTAGTGAGCTGCGGATAATCGCTGCGATATACGGGTTGTCTTTTTGCTCAATGGGTCTAATATTCATTTGAAGTACCTCCATTGTTATGGGTTAGGAGTTGATATCACATGTTCTGGCTGCAAACCGCCTTTTTTACAATCGTTGTTTTGTGTCTCTCATGGTGGGCAGGGAAAAGACGCCGGCAGCGCCATGCGAGGTTCATTGTCCCTATATGCTTGATTTTATTTGGTTTGGTTTTATTGATTGTCAGTTTTTTTATTGGAAGATGGGAAGGCATGGCGCTTAGTCTAGCGAGTGTCTCTATCGTTCTATCTTCCATTATTTGTTTAATCATCGTCACTGGGATTCAATTTTTTAAAAAAGACGACTTTTCTTAAACAGGAGCATCTGTATTCATCATGTGGTTATATTCTTCACGAAGGATGCCCATGATGATGACATCTGAGTATGTACCGTTGAAATAGAGCGCTTGGCGTCTTTTTCCTTCATATTGAAATCCGGCTTTCTCATAGCTTCGAAAGGCCCTTGGATTGTGGGAAAAGACTTCAAGCTCAAGACGGTTGAGTTCTAATGTGTCAAAGGCAAATGCTTGAACCATCCGAACCGCTTCAGTGCCATATCCCTTTTGAAAATGCTCCGGCCCGTGAAGCGCAATGCGGAAGCTTGCCGTATGATTGAATGGATCAATGTCCACAATCGCCGCATCCCCAATCATCTCTTTCGTGTCTAGCAGACAAATAGCGAAATCTCGTCTGCTGTCATCTTGCAAAAAGCGGGTATAGGCGGAGCGGATTTCTTCTAGTGTGAACGTTTTGCGTGTGCCAGTCATATAAAGTGTCTCTGCATGCTGGCATCCTCTTTGAATACCAGGATAATCTTGCTCTTCAATCGGTCTCAAAAATATACGAGTCATGACGGATCACCCTCCTCTATATATCGAGAGATTTCAATTAAATTCAGATCAGGATCACGGATATAAACAGATTCAATTGGACCTAATGTACCGGTGCGTCTGACCGGCCCCTCTTCAATGGGGACCACTTGCTTCCGGAGGTGCAGCAGCAAACTGTCCATGTCTAAATCGGTGATAAAGCACAAATCATGAGATCCAGGAAGAGGATGAGCCGCTTTTGGCTCAAATTCATGACCAGCTTCATGAAGGTTGATTTTCTGTAAACCAAAACGAAGCGCTTTACGGCCTTCACCAAAAGTTTCTTCCTTCATCCCTAATACGTTTGTATAAAAGCGAATGGTGTCCTCCATATGTTGTACAGTCAACACGATATGATCAAGTCGTCGTATCATCAGTCTCTCCTCCAAGTATGATCATTGATTGAACTGACTCTATTATATCATCACCTGACGAGGATACCTTATTTAATCACGGTTTTATAGCTCCAGCTTTCCAAGGACATTTCCTTTCCGCGCAGTACCCTTTCATCAAACTCCATCCAGCCATTTTTCCGGTAGAAATGACGATTGGCCTCGTTGTGTGTCATCAGTGTGAACAGTCCGCCGCCTTGCCGGGCGATAAAGGGAAAAAGGCATTGCCTTAACATGCGGCTTCCGAGTTTTTTCCCTTGCTCGTCTTTTGCCACGACAAGTGCTTCTAAATACCAGTAAGGCTGCTTTAAGGAAGAACATGCTTTTTTCGCCTCCTTTAACACACGGAACACATGCTGAACCGCCGATATACCGCCAGTGAAGAGCAGCTTTAACCCACCTGACAGCACATAATCCATGACGCCTGGTTCAGGAAGACGCGGATGCTTTAAAAGAGCAGCAGTCACAATTTTTTCGTTCTCAACCCCGACCAAACAGATTTGATGCTGAAAATACACCTTTGTATTGACCAAATGCAGTTGACGAGCGAAAGCAGACCGGTTTTTGACCTTTTCACATAATAGGTCAAAAAATGAATAGTCCTGAAACGAATCATCTAACAACTCTGCCACTTGAGGTAGTTCATCCTCTCTAGCAAGTCTGAAATGAAACATATGATGGTCCTCCTTTACTGAACACATATAGATTATTGAACATGTGTTGATTATAATAAGAAGTAAACCAATCGAACATCGGCAATGGATGAAATCCTGTTCATAAATAGACATTTGGCGCCTGATTGTTCAGCAATGGAGGGGATGTCATGAAGGACAGACGAACAATCAAAACAAAAAGAGCCATTCGGGAAAGCTTTCTTGAGCTGTTAAAGGAAAAGGAAGTGCAGCAGATTACGGTATCAGAGCTATCAAGGAAAGCGGATTTAGGCAGGGGAACCTTTTATTTGCACTATCAAGATGTGTTTGATTTATATGAACAGCTTGAGAAAGAACTATTCGATCAGCTCGGGGGATTATATGATGAAACCTTTCCAAGTCAGGACCCTCTTGATATGCTTTCCTTTTTAAACAAAACGACGGAGTACTTGAAAGAGAATCAATCTATGTTGACGTTATTTGTAAAACCAAATGGCCCAACCACCAATCAATTCAAAGCATTTTTCAAAGAAAAAATCATGAAAGAGTGGCAGCATGATCAGCGGCCGATTACAGAAAATGAACAAATCGAGGCCTCTTTTGTCGTGTCTGGTGTCGTGGGTGTACTCGAGGAATGGATTCACGAAGAAATGACCATTGATGCCGGCAAACTCGCGCATAAATTATACGAGCTTCTCGTCAAGGTGGAACAGGAATCGTAAAAAGGGAGAAAGTTATGTAGCCTTTGTCTTTCCTTTTTGATAAAATAGAATATATGTTCTTATTCGGAGTAAGGGAGTGGTGGGATTGAGTGAGAAAAGGAAGCTGTTTTTTTATGGGGCGATGAGTATCGATGGATATTTAGCGAGAGAGGATCACCGGCTCGATTGGCTGATAGGGACAGAGGGCGAAGAAGAAACGAGCTATGACACCTTTTATGCGTCAGTCGATACGCTGATCATGGGGCGCAATACATATGAACAAGTGCTTCAGCTATCACCAGATGGGTTTCCTTATGAAGGAAAGACTTGTTATATCATGTCACGTACGTTACAAGACAGTTTGGAAGGAACGCATATCATTCGCGAAGATATCTTATCATTTGTCAAAAAATTAAAGAATGAAACAGGCCGGCATATTTGGATTGTCGGCGGCGGGGGACTGCTTCAATCTTGCATACAAGCAAGATTGGTTGATGAGCTTTTTCTTCAAATCGTACCTGTCATGATTGGAAGAGGAATTCCTCTATTTTCACCGGCGGATCTGGAATCTAGGTTTTCATTACAGGGAGTACATCAATACAAGCAAATTGCTGAAATGCATTTTATCTTAAAAGAAGAGGATCACTGAACCAAGGTGGTCTTTTTTTTATGAAATAAACTCGTTGACAAGAAAATATCCTAGTGTTAGGATAAATTTATCCTAGTTTTAGGATTTCTTGAAAAAGGAGTAGTTGCCATGGTGCAGCATGATCATGAATTAGATTTAAGGCTATTCCGCGTGTGGATGAAAGCCTATCAAGCCCTTTTTACAAATATCCAAAAAGACATTGAACGTTATGATATCGGATTTGAAAACTTTCAAATCCTAGAATTGCTCTACAGTAAAGGGCCTCAGCCTGTTCAAAAAATCAGCGACATCCTGTCAATCCCAAGTGGAAGCATGACATATGTCGTGAACAAACTAGAAAAACAAGAACTGGTGAAAAGGCAATGTGCGCCTTCAGATAAGCGGGTCTTTCATGTACGGCTGACGGAAAAAGGGAAGCAATTGTTTGACGACATTTTCCCTAAACACACAGAGGTCATTTCACAAAATCTAGCCTTTATTGAAATAGAAGAAAAAGAGCAGCTCATTGAATTACTGAAAAAAATCGGTTTAGGTGCAAAACAACTTCGCGAAAAGGGGAAACAAGATGACACTCAGCTTTGATACGTTGGTACGTGAAAGACGATCCGCATCAAATTTTTTGCCAAATATCTCGATTTCGAGAGAAGAGCTTAACAGCATATTTGAAGAGGTCAAGCTGGCACCATCCGCTTTTAACTTACAGCACACACAATATGTTGTCGTCCAAACAGAAGAGCTGAAAGAACAAGTAAGAGAAGCGGCATTTGGACAATATAAAGTGCACTCTGCTTCAGCAGCGATCATCGTACTCGGAGATCCAAATGCTTATGAGCACGCAGGGAACATATATGAAGGCCTAAAAATGCTAGGCATTATCAATGCGCAGCAATATGAAGAAATGGTCAGAGAGACCGTGAGCTTTTATGAGCAGAGAGGAGCAGATTTCCAGAAGGAAGAGGCAATCCGCAATGCTTCATTATCTGCCATGCTGTTTATGCTTGCCGCTAAAAATAAAGGCTGGGATACTTGCCCGATGATCGGTTTTGATCCCGAAACAATGAAAAAGGTATTAAACATTCAATCAGATTTGGTTCCTGTGTTAATGATTACACTCGGAAAAGAAAAAGTAGAGAGCAGACAAGCGAGAGGCTATAGAAAGCCAGTTTCTGAATTTGTGACATATTTATAAGATAGGGGGTTCCCATCATGGAACTAGGAATTAGTACATTTGTTGAAACAACACCCGATTTTCAAACAGGAAAAACAGTCAGTCACGCACAGCGTATTCGAGAAGTAGTAGAAGAAATTATTTTAGCAGATCAAGTCGGTCTCGATGTATTTGGCGTAGGTGAGCATCACCGTGAGGATTTCGCCGCATCGAATCCAGCTGTCGTCTTAGCGGCTGCAGCCACACAAACAAAAAATATTCGTCTGACAAGTGCAGTGACAGTCCTTTCATCAGCAGATCCTGTTCGTGTCTTTCAGGATTTTGCAACGCTGGATGGACTATCAAACGGACGTGCAGAAATTATGGCAGGCCGTGGTTCATTTATTGAATCATTTCCGCTCTTTGGCTATGACCTGGATGACTATGAAGAATTATTTGAAGAAAAGCTTGATTTGCTGCTCAAATTACAGCAGTCAGAGCGTGTCACATGGAGCGGAAAGCACCGCCCGTCCATTCAGGATGTTGGCGTGTATCCAAGACCTGTTCAAGATCCGCTTCCAATCTGGATCGGCAGTGGAGGAAACCGTGAATCCGTCGTACGTGCTGGATTACTAGGGTTACCACTTGTACTTGCAATCATTGGCGGTAGTCCTAGACAGTTCGCACCGCTCGTTCAGCTGTACAAGCAAGCGGCAGTGCACGCTGGACATGACCCTGAGAAATTAACTGTAGCATCACATTCTCATGGATTTGTTGCGGCAGAAACAGACCTGGCAGCAGATCAATTCTTCCCATCTACACAGCATGTGATGAACACATTAGCGAGAGAGCGAGGCTGGGGACCTTATACTCGTTCTACGTTTGATGCAGCCAGAACTTTAGAAGGCGCGCTGTATGTAGGAGATCCAGATACCGTGGCAGAGAAAGTCATTCACCTTAGAAAAAATGTAGGCATCACACGTTTTATGCTTCATGTACCGGTTGGTTCAATGCCGCATGATCAAGTGCTAAAAGCCATTGAGCTATTTGGAAAAGAAGTGGCTCCTAAAGTAAGAGAAGAGGTTGCCCGCTGGGAAGCAGAGCAAAAATAAATAAAAAGGCCGATCAAGAGAATAGGCTTGATCGGCTTTTTCTTATGCTTAAGGATCAATGACACATGGTTTCACTGTAGGACATGAGGCGGCAGAAGCAAATGGTGTGGTCGTCAAAGTGAAGAGGAAAACAAGTTGAAAACAGATGAGCCATTTTTTCATGAAATCACCTCCGTTCACAATTGTTTCACTAGATTGAGATGAGGATAAAAGCATAGAAGTATGTAACACGCTCTATCCAGCATAAGACAATGATATCATAATTTTCAAAATAATTAAAAAATAAACTTACAAAAGTTCTAAATTATGGTATAGTTTATACGTTCAACAAAAAAGGGAGGGATTTTTTTATGAAAAAGGTCATGTCTTCTGTTTTGGTTGGAGCAATTGTCTTAACGGGTGCTGGAGTCACAATTGCTCCAGTGGAAGCAAAGGAGCAAACAAACAGTGAAATAACGGCTCAGGCCAGTCGAACTGTTTCAGTAACAAGAACATATACGACATCAAACATCCCAGAAAGTATTGTATATGCAGAGGATGGCTGGGTCGGGATTTTAAAACAAACCTCTATTAAAGAATTAGGATTAGGAAAATATAGTGTCACATTTACTGGAACAGTGGTACGCGATCCAGGATTTAATTAAATAAAACGCAAAGCTGACAGGTGGACAAGCCTGTCAGCTTTTTTCATGAGGATAATAAAGAATCATTTGCATTCGGACCATTTGTTCCCCGGTTTGTTGATACGTGTGCGTCCGGTCCGCTTTAAAACGAATAGAGTCTCCGGCTTTTAAGGTGTATTGTTCATCACCAATGGATAAATCAAGGACTCCCTCAAAAACAGTGATCAATTCCTCTGTTCCCCCAATGTGTTCACTCGCACGAAGCGACCCGCCTCGATCAATTTCCACTCGGTACATTTCAAATTTCCCCCGGTTATCAAAAGGAAAAGTCGTGTACACACGATATCGTCCGTCGTCCTCAGTTAAAACCTGTGCATCTTCCTTGCGTACTACCTTGATTTCAGGCTGCGGTGAGTGAATGAGCTCACTAAAAGATACTTTTAATCCGTTGGCGATTTTCCACAAAGTCGTGATGGTAGGGGTCGATTCTCCTCTTTCAATTTGTCCAATCATCGTCTTGCTGACACCAGTTAATTCTGCCATCTTTTCGAGGCTTAATTTTTTTTGATCTCTAAGTAGCCTCACATTTTTAGAAATAATCGATTGTACGTCTTCCATGAAAAAAACTCCTTTCTCTATTTACTTTATAAAGACCGAACGTTACAATAAAACACAACATACGCAATAAAGTAATTAAAGTCTATATAACGTATAAGGGAGGCGGCATTTTGATTGTATCCATGTTGATCTATGCTTTTGTTAGCAGCTTTACCCCAGGGCCCAACAACATCATGGCCATGGTCTTTACGAATAAATACGGGGTCAAGTAAACATTTCGCTTTTGTTTAGGTGTGGGTATCGGATTTCTCGTTATTTTGTGTTTGAGCTGCTTCTTTAATCTCATTCTTTATCAAGTGATGCCGAAAATAGGCTGGGTTATGGCGTTCATCGGAGCTGCATACATGATTTATTTAGCGGTCAAAATCATGAAAAGTAAAGGCGGGGATGACGAAACACTTGATCGCTACAATCATTTTATCCCTGGTATGATGCTGCAATTTATCAACCCAAAAGCGATTTTGTATGGATTGACTGTGATTTCAACATTTGTTTTGCCATATGGACAATCTAATATGCAGTATGTCATATGGACGCTGATTCTCGCACTCATTGGCTTTCTCGGTACATTCAGCTGGAGCTTATTTGGCTCTTTGTATAAGCGTTTTTTGACTGCTTACGAAAAACCGTTCCAGTATGTGATGGGGCTGCTTCTGATATACAGTGCGATTTCAATGATATGGGGCTATGTGATGTAAGTAGTCAGGAGCTTGGCCGCTGTCTGCCCATCACAACAGTATCATAATATAATCCGTCACTCAGCCGTTTATCGTTTTTTAATACGCCTTCAATCAAAAAGCCGTGGTTCTCATATAACCGAATGGCTTTTTTGTTCGTTTCCAGCACTTGAAGTGACATCTTCTGAATACCCTGCTGATCTGCCCAGTCGATCGAAGCGGCTAAAAGCTCTTTCCCGATGTGATAGCCCCAAGCATCTTTCTGGATGGCGACGCCAAATGTCACTTTGTGAGCAGATCGCTTGAGTAAATGGCCCTCGCATCTTGAAAAACCGACAATTTTTCCTTCAATAGCAGCGACCAAAAATAAATGCCGGCTTTGTTTAGTATCCTCTTGAATCAAAGCCTCAAATGCTTTTTCATCAAGAAAGGCTTCGCCTGGTTCACGGTCTAAATATTCTGTTTCACCATCGATTTTCAGTCTGAGAGCTGATAACTGCTTGGCATCAGCCGCTGAAGCGGACCGAATATGATAGGTCAACCCACGAACTGTGAATATCTTTTTAGAGATGATCATTAATGAGAACACCCACCCTTCTTTCCAGTATGTCTATCATACCTGAAACGTGTACATCGCACACTCAGATGTTTTGTATCTTTCAAAAAGGCTAAATGAATAGTATCAAACGTGGAGGTGGAACAAATGAGTAAAGAAAAAGGACATATGGATAAAGCGAAAGGAAAAACAAATCGAGTCAAAGGTCAAGTCAAAGAAAAGCTTGGTGAAGCAGTCGATCATCAAAACTTGAAAGCAGAAGGGAAAAAGGATCAAGCAAAAGGAAAGCTTCAAGATAAAAAAGGGGATGTCAAAAATAAGCTGAACGAGTAGAACCGAAACTAGTAGGTTGCTTCATGTATTCCTCATCACATGTCTTTCATCAAAAAAATGAATAGATATGTGAAAAGAATTGATTATACGCTCTCACGATCATCATGTAGACTTGAGAGAGAAGACATAATCAAGGGAGATGGATGAAATGGAGCACGTGTGGGAGAAAGTCGACGAGTATATCACAGACAAGCTGATCCCTAAAGATGATGTATTGGAGCAAACCCTTACTCATAATAAGCAAGCGGGTCTGCCAGAAATTGATGTGTCACCAGCCCAAGGGAAAATGCTTTATTTATTAGCAAAAACGAAGAATGCAAAGCGCATTTTAGAAATCGGGACACTCGGTGGATACAGTACTATTTGGCTGGCCCGTGCTCTTGAAGAGGATGGGGAACTCATCACGTTAGAGGCTGTCAGCCATCATGTACAGATCGCACAGCAAAACATCAGCAGAGCGGGCTTATCAGAACGGGTGAGCATTTTGGAAGGAAAGGCATTAGATACGTTATCTCAGTTAAAAGAGAAGGCTGCGCTTCCATTCGATTTCATTTTCATTGATGCAGATAAACCGAACAATCCGAAATATCTGAAGTGGGCGTTAGATTTCTCGAAAAAGGGAACAGTCATTATTGCAGACAATGTCGTCAGAAATGGTGCAGTCCTTCATAACTCTGATGAGGATGAACGAGTACAAGGAACTCGTGAATTTTTCGATTTACTCAAACAAGAGCCGAGAATAGAGGCAACAGCGATTCAAACTGTTGGGGAAAAAGGTTATGATGGATTTGTATACGGAATCGTCAAATGAAACAAAGCTTAACCACATGTGGTTAAGCTTTTTCTTTTAGAAAAACCATCTAGCAATGCCCATCAGCATGACGCCGACAAGAACAGTAAGTGACAAGCTTTTTGTCCAAACAGCAATGAGTACAGTAGGAGTCAAGACAGCCAGATACATCCAGTGGATAGTGACGCCTGTGCCTGTTGTTGTATGGATGAAGAGATGCTCTGCAATCAAAGCTGCAAAGATACAAATAGGAATAAACGATAACCATTTCAGCACCACTTCAGGCAGCTGAATACTCCGTACAAATATAAAGGGTACGACTCTCGGAATGACGGTGACGATCATACAACCAACAATGAGCCATAACATAAAGCTGCTGATCATTTATCTGTCACCACCCCAATGGTTGCGACAAGTACAGTAGCTATGAGAACAGCCACATGTGATGGAACAAAATGAAGCAGAACAAACATGGCAACGACCATATACAAGACAAGCGACAGGCGATGAGTTAACTTATTTTTGGGTACTGTCTGTAACGAAAGGACTAGCAGTGCGGCAAACATCGCTGATAAAGCAAAATCAAGACCAAGCGCTTCAGGATTTGAAATCCAGTGTCCAAAAATGCCGCCAAGTATGCAGGCTGCAATCCAGCATAAATACGCCGTTATGTTCAGTCCGTGCATCCACCTGTTATTCAGCTTTCCTTGCTGCGCTAATTTATTCATCGCTACACCGAAGGATTCATCAGTCAGCAAAAGACCGAACCCAATATTTTGTTTCACAGAGTAGCGTGTAAAATGAGGAGCAAGCGTCAGGCTGAGCAATAAATGACGCAGATTCACAATAAATGTGGTGAAAATAATAGCAGAAAGGGGACTCCCTGTCACAAGCAGTGCACAGATAATAAACTGTGAAGCACCTGCGTAAATAAAAATCGATAAAAGCGCAATGTCCCATATACTTAACTGTGCGCTAATTCCAACAATTCCGAAGGCAAACCCAATACTCATATAACCGAGCAGGGTTGGCACACAATCTTTTATTCCCTCAAGAAACGGTTCATGTTCCGTGCTGGGAATGTGTTTCCTCGCTTCAATATCCAACGTCCTCTACTCCTTTTCTCCGTGGCCACCAATAGTTTTACTTACTATATGAAAACGAATTCAGCATGTCAATACCCGTTTATCTTCTATTATATGAAGAAAAATGGTGACAAAAAAGGATTGAAGTCAACCAGAATTTGTTATAAAGTAGTCTGAAAATAAAAACAAATGAGGTGACGACAATGCTATGGAAGCCTTTATTTGAACATGATGTACCAAACACCCTCCGTCCATAACGGAGAGTGATCTCCGTTTGTGGATATGGCGGTCAATATATCCAGTAACGGAGGGGAAAAGATGAAGGAAAAATATATAGGCGCCCTTTACCTAGCAATCGCTGCAAGTATTTGGGGCGGCATGTACGTTGTTGTCAAAGTAACAGTAGCGGTGGTTCCGCCGCTTGAGCTTGTATGGATGAGATATGCTGTAGCAGGAATCGTGCTGGTGTGCACCATTTGGCGCTTGGGCTATTCCTTTCGATTAGATAAAAAAGATATCCCGCTTGTTGTCATGATCGGATTGATCGGAAATTTCCTATCAATTGTGACCCAAGAAATTGGCACCATGTATACGTCGGCACAAATGGGGGCTGTGATTACATCTGCGACCCCTGCTTTTATGGTGCTGTTTGCGTTCTTTCTATTAAAAGAAGCTATGACTGTTCGAAAGTGCGCATCCATCCTGCTTGCGACAGCAGGTGTATGGCTCATGATTGGACCAGTCGCAGTGCAAACAGATGAATTTGTTGGCGGTCTTTCATTAGTTTTCGCTGCTTTAACTTGGGCGCTGATGTCTGTTTTGCTGAAACGAGTTCCAGGAAAATACCCTCAAGTCGTGACGACCACATATGCGATCATCATTGCATTCATTGTCTTAACACCACCTGCTTTATTTCGTTTACCTCATCTAGATGTGGAGCAGATGGCCAGGCCAGAGATTTGGGGCGGTATTCTCTATCTAGGCATCATCTCAACAGCTCTAGCATTCTTTTTGTGGAATAGAGGGCTTCAATTGATGGATGCCTCGAGCGGCGGTCTGTTCTTCTTCTTTCAACCGATCGTAGGGACAGCTCTTGGCTGGCTGCTTTTAGGTGAAGAGATGGGGATACGCTCATTCATTGGGATTCTGTGTATCTTTGCAGGAGTCTATACTGTATTGCGTCAAAAGGAATAAAAGAAGATGTCCCTTCTAACAGGGGCATCTTCTTTATAAATGAGAGAGGGTAGGGAAACAGGATGATACAATTTCCGCATTTGCAAAAAGGACAAACAATTGGCGTCACAGCACCTTCGTCAGGTGTACAGCCATCTTTGCATGACATGTTTCAGCTTTCATGTGAACGAATGAAACATAGAGGCTATGATGTTATATGTGGAGAGACGGTCTGGCATCAGGAAAAGGCAAAATCTGCCCCTGCGATAGAACGAGCAAACGAACTTCAGTACATGATGACATGTGAGGAGATTGACCACATCATCCCGCCATGGGGAGGACAGCTGCTTATGGAAGTGTTAGAGCACCTCGATTTCTCATCCATGCAAAAAAAGTGGATTCTAGGATACTCAGATACGAGTGCACTCCTGCTGGCGTTGACATTAAAAACAGGCATTGCTACAGCGCATGGGCCGAACCTAGTAGATCTTCAGGGAGAAGAGCTTGATCAAACGACTGTCATGTGGGAAGAGGTGCTTTCAACAAAAGGGGAAATGGCCATAAGCCAGTTTTCTTCATCTATGTATCAAAAGGAATGGAAGCGTGACGATCCGATTAAACATGTCTTTCATTTAACAGAATCTACTGCATGGCATACGGTTGATCAACAAGAAAAGATGGTAAAGGGAAGACTGCTGGGTGGCTGCATTGATGTCATACGTCATTTAGCAGGGACACCTTATGGGGACGTCAAAACTTTTCAGAAAACATTCATAAACGATGAACCAATTCTCTGGTATTTCGAAAACTGCGAATTAAATGCTGCAAGCGTGAAGAGATCGCTTGTGCAATTAAAACTAGCAGGGTGGTTTGATCACTGTTCAGGTATGATGTTTGGGCGAAGTGCAGTAGATGTGCCTGTTGAAGGGTATCAGTATCAGGATATATATGAAGAATTACAAAAGGAACTACAAATCCCCATTTTTTACGATATAGATTGTGGGCATGTCCCGCCGCAAATGACGCTGATTAATGGGGCATATGCAGAAGTACAGCTGCAACCTCAAGGAAAAGCCGTACTTAAGCAAACATTTTTAGCATAAAAAAGGAAAGGGTGAACCCTTTCCTTCATATAACATTACATCCCTTTTGTTTCTTCACCCGCTTTAGGAACTTCCCACGCTGACTCACGGAATACTTTTTCCCATTTAGATACGACAATACATGCTACGGCATGCCCTGGAACATTCACGCCTGTTCGTGCCATATCCATAATTCGGTCAACACCGGCTATGATGGCAACGCCTTCTGCTGGAAGACCGACTGCATGAGCGGTTGCCAAAAGAACAACGAGTGAACCGGATGGCACAGCTGCAATACCTTTACTCGTTAACACAAGAACAAGCATCATCAAAAGCTGCTGTGACAGACTCATGTCGACACCAAACGCTTGTGCAAGAAATACGCAGGCAACCGATAAATATAAACTTGATCCGTCACAATTGAGAGAAAGACCAGATGGAATTACAAAGGAAACGATTCTTTTTGGACACCCGTATTTCTCCATTCGTTCCATCAATTGAGGAAGGACAGTTTCAGTACTCGTAGTAGAGAAGGCAACAAGGAACAAATCCCAAATCATTTTTAATACTTCGAAGTAGTTAAAACGGAAGATCAGTGCGACCAGAGGGAATAAAGCAAAGAGAATAATGAATAATCCTAAAAATACAGTCCCGACAAGCTTCATCATTGGGATTAATAAAACAATGCCATATTGGCCGACAGAAGCAGCCATTAATGCAAGAACCCCAATAGGTGCTGTCACCATCACCATCTGTGTGAGCTTAAACATGATTTGTGCCACTGATTCAAAGAAGGTGAGAACAGGAGCAGAAGCTTTACCGATGCCGCTTGCCGCTACACCAAATAAGATGGCGAAGAAAATGACAGCAAGTAAATCATTCTGAGCCATAACATCGACGATATTGGTTGGAATGATATCTAATACCATTTGTTTAAAGTCAACGACCTTCTCAGTATAACCATCTAATTCCCCAATATCTTTCTTAGCTAATTTAGAGAAATCGAGGCCAACCCCAGGCTTTAGCCCGTTTGCCAATAATAATCCGATCCCAAGAACGATGGTTGTGATGACCTCAAACCAAATGATCGTCTTTAATCCAAGGCTGCCCATTTTCTTCATGCCGCCGCTGCCGGCTGCACCAATAACAATGGTAGAGAAAACGATTGGAACAACGATCATTTTAATCAGCCTGATGAATCCATCTCCAATTGGCCTGAGTGCCATTCCGAAGTCAGGGAAGAAATGGCCGATAAGAGCTCCTATCACCAAAGCGATCATGATTTGAAAAGCGATAAACTTTTTCATCATCTCCTACCTCCTTTAAATGTCTGGAAAAGTATTAAGAATTTTCCAATAAATAAAAATTCTATGTGGCCATGTTTTGTCCTCCTTTGTATTTAGAAAGATTTTATTTAAGAATCATTGGAATTATGAAGAAAGAGAAGAAAATAGGGCTATTACATGTCTATTGATCTAAGAAAAAATCAATTTTAAAAAACATGAAACTTTTTTAGAAAAATGTATTGACCCTTTTATGTGATTCATGGTATATTTTTATTCGTCGCTGATGACGTATTTGAAACGCAGACGTTCACACACATGCGGCAAACAAATTTTAAAAAGATGTTGACTTAAGAAAAACGATATGTTAAGATAATTAAGTCGCCTGATTAAGCGCCCGTAGCTCAATTGGATAGAGCGTTTGACTACGGATCAAAAGGTTAGGGGTTCGACTCCTCTCGGGCGCGCCAATACAAACCACGCGGGTGTAGTTTAGTGGTAAAACCTCAGCCTTCCAAGCTGATGTCGTGAGTTCGATTCTCATCACCCGCTCCATTTTGAACATGATCTTTGAAAACTAAACAAGACAAAACGTACCTGTTAATTCGAGTTTTTATAAAAAAAATCCTATGAAACTTCATAGGTAGTCAGTCAAACTGGCGAAAAGCAAAACTTCGGTTTTGTACTTTTTCGGAGAGTTTGATCCTGGCTCAGGACGAACGCTGGCGGCGTGCCTAATACATGCAAGTCGAGCGGACAGAAGGGAGCTTGCTCCCGGATGTTAGCGGCGGACGGGTGAGTAACACGTGGGTAACCTGCCTGTAAGACTGGGATAACTCCGGGAAACCGGAGCTAATACCGGATAGTTCCTTGAACCGCATGGTTCAAGGATGAAAGACGGTTTCGGCTGTCACTTACAGATGGACCCGCGGCGCATTAGCTAGTTGGTGGGGTAATGGCTCACCAAGGCGACGATGCGTAGCCGACCTGAGAGGGTGATCGGCCACACTGGGACTGAGACACGGCCCAGACTCCTACGGGAGGCAGCAGTAGGGAATCTTCCGCAATGGACGAAAGTCTGACGGAGCAACGCCGCGTGAGTGATGAAGGTTTTCGGATCGTAAAGCTCTGTTGTTAGGGAAGAACAAGTGCGAGAGTAACTGCTCGCACCTTGACGGTACCTAACCAGAAAGCCACGGCTAACTACGTGCCAGCAGCCGCGGTAATACGTAGGTGGCAAGCGTTGTCCGGAATTATTGGGCGTAAAGGGCTCGCAGGCGGTTTCTTAAGTCTGATGTGAAAGCCCCCGGCTCAACCGGGGAGGGTCATTGGAAACTGGGAAACTTGAGTGCAGAAGAGGAGAGTGGAATTCCACGTGTAGCGGTGAAATGCGTAGAGATGTGGAGGAACACCAGTGGCGAAGGCGACTCTCTGGTCTGTAACTGACGCTGAGGAGCGAAAGCGTGGGGAGCGAACAGGATTAGATACCCTGGTAGTCCACGCCGTAAACGATGAGTGCTAAGTGTTAGGGGGTTTCCGCCCCTTAGTGCTGCAGCTAACGCATTAAGCACTCCGCCTGGGGAGTACGGTCGCAAGACTGAAACTCAAAGGAATTGACGGGGGCCCGCACAAGCGGTGGAGCATGTGGTTTAATTCGAAGCAACGCGAAGAACCTTACCAGGTCTTGACATCCTCTGACAACCCTAGAGATAGGGCTTTCCCTTCGGGGACAGAGTGACAGGTGGTGCATGGTTGTCGTCAGCTCGTGTCGTGAGATGTTGGGTTAAGTCCCGCAACGAGCGCAACCCTTGATCTTAGTTGCCAGCATTCAGTTGGGCACTCTAAGGTGACTGCCGGTGACAAACCGGAGGAAGGTGGGGATGACGTCAAATCATCATGCCCCTTATGACCTGGGCTACACACGTGCTACAATGGACAGAACAAAGGGCTGCAAGACCGCAAGGTTTAGCCAATCCCATAAATCTGTTCTCAGTTCGGATCGCAGTCTGCAACTCGACTGCGTGAAGCTGGAATCGCTAGTAATCGCGGATCAGCATGCCGCGGTGAATACGTTCCCGGGCCTTGTACACACCGCCCGTCACACCACGAGAGTTTGCAACACCCGAAGTCGGTGAGGTAACCTTTATGGAGCCAGCCGCCGAAGGTGGGGCAGATGATTGGGGTGAAGTCGTAACAAGGTAGCCGTATCGGAAGGTGCGGCTGGATCACCTCCTTTCTAAGGATATATGGAGCAGCGTACGTTTTCGTCTTGTTTAGTTTTGAAGGATCATTCCTTCAAAACATGTCTCTAGCGAGACAGGATTGTTCTTTGAAAACTAGATAACAATAAGTAATACATTCACATTGAATGCAATGCAAAGTTCATCACACATAGTGATTCTTTCTAAAGTAAGAAATGGTTAAGTTAGAAAGGGCGCACGGTGGATGCCTTGGCACTAGGAGCCGATGAAGGACGGGACGAACACCGATATGCTTCGGGGAGCTGTAAGCAAGCTTTGATCCGGAGATTTCCGAATGGGGAAACCCACTGCTCGTAATGGAGTAGTATCCATACTTGAATACATAGAGTATGAGAAGGCATACCCGGGGAACTGAAACATCTAAGTACCCGGAGGAAGAGAAAGCAAATGCGATTCCCTGAGTAGCGGCGAGCGAAACGGGAACAGCCCAAACCAAGAGGCTTGCCTCTTGGGGTTGTAGGACACTCTATACGGAGTTACAAAGGAATGATATAAGCGAAGAGGTCTGGAAAGGCCCGCCAAAGAAGGTAACAGCCCTGTAACTGAAATGTCGTTCTCTCCAGAGTGGATCCTGAGTACGGCGGAACACGTGAAATTCCGTCGGAATCCGGGAGGACCATCTCCCAAGGCTAAATACTCCCTAGTGACCGATAGTGAACCAGTACCGTGAGGGAAAGGTGAAAAGCACCCCGGAAGGGGAGTGAAATAGATCCTGAAACCGTGTGCCTACAAGTAGTCAGAGCCCGTTAACGGGTGATGGCGTGCCTTTTGTAGAATGAACCGGCGAGTTACGATCCCGTGCAAGGTTAAGCAGAAGATGCGGAGCCGCAGCGAAAGCGAGTCTGAATAGGGCGCATGAGTACGTGGTCGTAGACCCGAAACCAGGTGATCTACCCATGTCCAGGGTGAAGTTCAGGTAACACTGAATGGAGGCCCGAACCCACGCACGTTGAAAAGTGCGGGGATGAGGTGTGGGTAGGGGTGAAATGCCAATCGAACCTGGAGATAGCTGGTTCTCTCCGAAATAGCTTTAGGGCTAGCCTCAAGGTAAGAGTCTCGGAGGTAGAGCACTGATTGGACTAGGGGCCCCTACCGGGTTACCGAATTCAGTCAAACTCCGAATGCCGATGACTTATCCTTGGGAGTCAGACTGCGAGTGATAAGATCCGTAGTCGAAAGGGAAACAGCCCAGACCGCCAGCTAAGGTCCCAAAGTATACGTTAAGTGGAAAAGGATGTGGAGTTGCTTAGACAACCAGGATGTTGGCTTAGAAGCAGCCACCATTTAAAGAGTGCGTAATAGCTCACTGGTCGAGTGACTCTGCGCCGAAAATGTACCGGGGCTAAACGTATCACCGAAGCTGCGGACTGTTCTTACGAACAGTGGTAGGAGAGCGTTCTAAGGGCTGTGAAGCCAGACCGGAAGGACTGGTGGAGCGCTTAGAAGTGAGAATGCCGGTATGAGTAGCGAAAGACGGGTGAGAATCCCGTCCACCGAATGCCTAAGGTTTCCTGAGGAAGGCTCGTCCGCTCAGGGTTAGTCGGGACCTAAGCCGAGGCCGAAAGGCGTAGGCGATGGACAACAGGTTGATATTCCTGTACCACCTCCTCACCATTTGAGCAATGGGGGGACGCAGGAGGATAGGGTAAGCGCGGTATTGGATATCCGCGTCCAAGCAGTTAGGCTGGGAAATAGGCAAATCCGTTTCCCATGAAGGCTGAGCTGTGATGGCGAGCGAAATTTAGTAGCGAAGTTCCTGATTCCACACTGCCAAGAAAAGCCTCTAGCGAGGTGAGAGGTGCCCGTACCGCAAACCGACACAGGTAGGCGAGGAGAGAATCCTAAGGTGATCGAGAGAACTCTCGTTAAGGAACTCGGCAAAATGACCCCGTAACTTCGGGAGAAGGGGTGCTTCTTAGGGTGTTAAAGCCCCGAGAAGCCGCAGTGAATAGGCCCAGGCGACTGTTTAGCAAAAACACAGGTCTCTGCGAAGCCGTAAGGCGAAGTATAGGGGCTGACGCCTGCCCGGTGCTGGAAGGTTAAGAGGAGCGCTTAGCGTAAGCGAAGGTGCGAATTGAAGCCCCAGTAAACGGCGGCCGTAACTATAACGGTCCTAAGGTAGCGAAATTCCTTGTCGGGTAAGTTCCGACCCGCACGAAAGGCGCAACGATCTGGGCACTGTCTCAACGAGAGACTCGGTGAAATTATAGTACCTGTGAAGATGCAGGTTACCCGCGACAGGACGGAAAGACCCCGTGGAGCTTTACTGCAGCCTGATATTGAATGTTGGTACAGCTTGTACAGGATAGGTAGGAGCCTTGGAAACCGGAGCGCTAGCTTCGGTGGAGGCATCGGTGGGATACTACCCTGGCTGTATTGACCTTCTAACCCGCTGCCCTTATCGGGCAGGGAGACAGTGTCAGGTGGGCAGTTTGACTGGGGCGGTCGCCTCCTAAAATGTAACGGAGGCGCCCAAAGGTTCCCTCAGAATGGTTGGAAATCATTCGCAGAGTGTAAAGGCACAAGGGAGCTTGACTGCGAGACCTACAAGTCGAGCAGGGACGAAAGTCGGGCTTAGTGATCCGGTGGTTCCGCATGGAAGGGCCATCGCTCAACGGATAAAAGCTACCCCGGGGATAACAGGCTTATCTCCCCCAAGAGTCCACATCGACGGGGAGGTTTGGCACCTCGATGTCGGCTCATCGCATCCTGGGGCTGTAGTCGGTCCCAAGGGTTGGGCTGTTCGCCCATTAAAGCGGTACGCGAGCTGGGTTCAGAACGTCGTGAGACAGTTCGGTCCCTATCCGTCGCGGGCGCAGGAAATTTGAGAGGAGCTGTCCTTAGTACGAGAGGACCGGGATGGACGCACCGCTGGTGTACCAGTTGTTCTGCCAAGGGCATCGCTGGGTAGCTATGTGCGGACGGGATAAGTGCTGAAAGCATCTAAGCATGAAGCCCCCCTCAAGATGAGATTTCCCATTCCGCAAGGAAGTAAGATCCCTGAAAGATGATCAGGTTGATAGGTCTGAGGTGGAAGCGTGGTGACACGTGGAGCTGACAGATACTAATAGAT
The DNA here is from genome assembly GCF_038630815.1 of Bacillus sp. FSL K6-0994. Lineage (NCBI taxonomy): Bacteria > Bacillati > Bacillota > Bacilli > Caryophanales > Bacillaceae > Bacillus > Bacillus sp. FSL K6-0994. The sequence continues at coordinate 579,164 of NZ_CP152043.1, forward strand.
CGAGGACTTAACCTATATTCTAATGTGAAGCATGAACATTGTTATCTAGTTTTGAGAGAACATTCTCTCCATCAGGTTTGGTGGCGATAGCGAAGAGGTCACACCCGTTCCCATACCGAACACGGAAGTTAAGCTCTTCAGCGCCGATGGTAGTTGGGGGTTTCCCCCTGTGAGAGTAGGACGCCGCCAAGCTTGTTATCTTTATATCATCGCGGGGTGGAGCAGTTCGGTAGCTCGTCGGGCTCATAACCCGAAGGTCGCAGGTTCAAATCCTGCCCCCGCAACCAAAATGGTCCGGTAGTTCAGTTGGTTAGAATGCCTGCCTGTCACGCAGGAGGTCGCGGGTTCGAGTCCCGTCCGGACCGCCATTTTTATGACTTGTAAACGAAAACGTATAGTTTCGTTTTTTTTTATGTCTTTTTCTTTCTACAAGTGCCCAAGTTGCAATGAAATGATTTGTGTTTGGCTACACTATAAGAAAGAATAGATAGATTACCTCAACTCAGCCTGGTTTTTTCACACCAGGCTTTCTTTATATCATTTTTAGTTGGAACTGAGACTTATATTCGCTACACTAATACTAACTGTGTTTGACCTCATGTCTACTTAACCAATTGATTGCAAGAAGGGGCTGTCTTTTTATGGATGAATTTGATCTTATTCGCCGAATCACACCAAAAGATACATATCAGCGCTCTTTGATCATGGGCATCGGTGATGATGCAAGTGTTTATCAACCTCATTCACATTGTGAAGAGGTCGTTTGTGTTGATACAATGGTGGAGAATGTTCATTTTCGTTTTGACTTTTCCACACCATTTGAAGTTGGCTTTAAGGCGTTGGCAGTCAATGTCAGTGATATCGCTGCAATGGGAGGGACCCCAAAGTATTATCTTGTTTCAATTGCGATCCCGCCTCATGGTGATGAGACAATCGTCACGGAACTTTACGAGGGAATGAAAGCGTTGGCTGACTCTTATCATATGGATTTGATTGGTGGAGATACAGTGGCCACCCGCAGTGACTTTGTCATTACCGTGACGGTGATTGGTGAGGTTTCAAAGGGAAAAGCTTGTTATCGTCACAGTGCGCAGACTGGAGACGTTGTCTTTGTCACAGGTGAACTCGGTTCATCAGCTGCTGGGTTATCAATCTTAATGAACAAAGCAGCCTCTTCTAAGGCGGTCGATACTGATTTTTTTCTTAAGCGTCATAAAATGCCTCAGCCTCATATTGCTGCTGGACACATTTGTTCAAGTTTCCCGCGTGTGACCTTGAATGATGTGAGTGATGGACTAGCGAGTGAGTTGAATGAAATAGCCGAAGCGAGCTGTGTGATGATCGAGATAGAAGCTGATAAGCTTCCAATTCATCCAGATCTACAGGTGCTCCGCAAAGACTGGCTTGAATGGGTTTTGTTTGGGGGAGAAGATTTTGTTTTGACTGGTACGATACCAGAATCTGATTGGGAAAGCTTTGAATCGCAATGTCAAAAAGAAGGCATTCAGATCACACGTATTGGACAAGTCAAAGATGATCAAGCAGCCAGTGTTATGTTAAAAGACAATGATCAACAAACAATGTTAATGAAAAAAGGATATAATCATTTTAAGAAATGAGGTGACATCACCGGTGAAATTAACATGGACGACAAAAGGTGCGGATGAGACGAAACGAATTGCCGCTGCTTTGGCCAAACTTGTGATGCCAGGCGATGTATTGACATTAGAAGGAGATTTAGGTGCAGGCAAAACCACTTTTTCAAAAGGTTTTGCGGAAGGCTTAGGAATTACCCGTATCGTCAACAGCCCCACCTTTACAATTATTAAAGAATATACTGATGGCAGACTGCCACTTTATCATATGGACGTGTATCGCATGGAAGATGCAGATGAAGAGATCGGCCTCGAAGAATATTTTGAGGGTGAAGGTATATGCTTGGTTGAATGGGCACATCTTATTGAGCCTCAATTGCCTTCTTCCTATTTAAAAATAGAAATGCTGAGAACAGAACGTGAAGAAGAACGGCATCTCACGTTTGATGCAAAAGGGGAGCGTTATGAGACCCTTTGTAAGGAGATGAAAGAATTTGACCATACTGGCCATTGATACATCAAACCATACACTAGGAATTGCTCTTGTAAGAGATTTCACTGTGATTGGCGAGAGCATTACGTATTTAAAAAAGAACCATTCCGTCCGAGCGATGCCTACTGTTGAAGCATTGATGAAAGAATGTGGTGTATCACCAAGCGAACTAAGCAAAATCGTTGTAGCAAAAGGACCTGGTTCTTACACTGGCGTCAGAATCGGTGTTACCATCGCAAAAACACTTGCGTGGACGCTGTCTATCCCGATATCAGCTGTTTCGAGTTTAGAAACACTTGCGGCAAATGGCCAATATTTTGATGGATATATCTCACCTCTATTTGATGCGAGAAGAGGCCAAGTTTATACCGGACTATATATGTTTGAAAAAGGTAAGATCAAAGAAGTCGAACCAGATCAAAATATCTTGCTCACGGATTGGCTTCATGAACTGAAGCAGACAGGAAAGCCTGTTCTATTTCTTGGACAAGATGTGCATCTTCATGAAGAGAGCATTCGCTCCATTTTAGGAGAAACGGCTGTACTGGCAGAGGGGACATTTCATAACCCAAGACCTGCAGTGCTTGCATTTTTAGGCGCAGATCGTCCTGCTGAAGATGTCCATCAGCTTGTTCCTAACTATATTCGTTTGGCAGAAGCGGAAGTGAAATGGCTTGAAGGACAAAAATAATCTTAACCTAGCAGAGATTCGACAAATGACAGTAGCAGACATTCCAGAGGTGTATACGATTGAAGTGCATTCGTTTACAGCACCCTGGAAAAAGGAATCGTTTGTGTATGAGATTCTCCATAACCAATACAGCCATTATTTCCTCATTGAAGAAGATAAGAAGCCTGTTGGGTATTGCGGGGTCTGGATTGTCATGGATGATGCACAAATTACGAACATTGCGATTCTCCCTGAGCATAGAGGAAAAGGCTACGGGGAAGCATTGCTTCGACATGTCATGGAATTTTGCAAAGAAAAAAAGACAGATCATCTTTCTTTAGAGGTGCGGGTTTCGAATACACCAGCACAATCCCTCTATGAAAAGCTCGGTTTCAGATCAGCTTCAATTCGAAAGAATTATTATACGGATAATGGAGAAGATGCATTAGTCATGTGGGTGAATATAAATGAGTGAACAAACAGATCGATTTATATTAGGTATAGAAACAAGCTGCGATGAAACAGCTGCGTCCATTGTCAAAAATGGAAAGGAAATCGTGGCAAATGTGGTGGCCTCGCAAATAGACAGTCATAAACGATTTGGCGGTGTTGTACCCGAAATTGCTTCAAGGCATCACGTGGAGCAAATCACCATCGTATTAGAAGAAGTGATGGCACAAGCGGGTATGAGCTTTAAGGATTTAGATGCGATTGCTGTCACAGAAGGACCTGGCCTCGTCGGTGCTCTGCTGATTGGTGTCAATGCAGCAAAGGCACTGAGCTTTGCCCATCAAATTCCTCTTGTAGGTGTTCATCATATTGCAGGGCATATTTATGCAAACCAGCTTGTTGATGAATTGGAGTTTCCGTGTTTAGCTCTTGTTGTCTCTGGCGGACATACTGAGCTTGTTTTAATGAAGGAGCACGGATCTTTTGAGGTCATCGGAGAAACATTAGATGATGCAGCTGGAGAAGCGTACGATAAAGTGGCCCGGACGATGGGTCTCCCGTATCCAGGCGGACCTCACATTGATCGGTTAGCGCATGAAGGGGAGCCGACAATTAAGCTTCCTCGTGCATGGCTTGAAGAAGGATCCTATCACTTTAGCTTCAGTGGTTTAAAATCAGCTGTGATCAACACCTTACACAATGCGTCACAAAAGGGTGAAACGATTGCCCCAGAGAATTTGGCCGCAAGTTTTCAAGCAAGCGTCATTGAGGTGCTTGTTGGGAAAACATTGAAAGCAGCAGAAGCCTATGGTGTGAAGCAAGTTGTTCTAGCTGGAGGAGTCGCTGCCAATAAAGGACTAAGAGAAGCTTTAACCTCAGCATTTACGAAGCTGCCAGACGTGAAGGTCATTATTCCGCCATTATCTCTTTGTACAGACAATGCAGCCATGATCGCTGCTGCTGGAACCGTTGCATTTGAAAAAGGAATCAGAGGCGATATGACGATGAATGGCCAGCCAGGGTTATCACTAGTCTCATATGAATGAAAACTCCTGTGGATTACAGGGGTTTTTTATTTTTCGATGAAAGCGATTTATTCACATGTAAACGTTATATATCCACAATTGTTAGAAAATTTTGTTTTAAAATGAAGAGGGTGTGTATAAATATGATCTTTTTTGTGGATATGTGATTAAAACTCTGTGGATAAAGTGGATAAGTCCAAAGTATTTAAGAATAATCAAGAAGTTATTGTGGGTATCGTTGTGGATAATAAATTTTCATTGAAAGAAAAAAGAGTACCCTTAGGGCACTCTTTAAGCTTCTGACAGCTCTTCCCACTCCGCAAAAAGTGATTCCAGCTCTTGATTGAGCGTATCATTTTCTGTCTGAATGTCTTGGACCTTTTCGTGATCTTGAAAAATTTCAGGATCACATAGAAGCTTTTCATTTTCACTGAGCTTTTCTTCAATGACAGCAATACGTTCTTCAATTTCTTCGATTCTGCGCTGCTTTTGTCTTTCTTTCTTTTTCAGCTCTTTTTCTTCCGCATAAGAAAGCTTTGCCTTTTCTGCTTGCTGTGCAGCTTGTATTTTAAGCGGTTCATTTTCTTGAAGTGCCTCCAGCTCTAGTTGTTCATTTTTCTTTTCAAGATAGTAATCATAATCACCGAGATATTCTCTTGTTTCTGTAGGCGAAAGCTCAAATACTTTCGTGGCGAGACGATTGATAAAATAACGATCATGCGAGACAAATAAGATGGTTCCTGGATAATCAATTAGTGCATTCTCTAAAATTTCCTTACTATCTAAGTCCAGATGGTTTGTAGGCTCATCGAGAATAAGAAAGTTGGCTTTTTGGAGCATCAGCTTTGCTAGTGCAAGGCGTGCTTTTTCTCCACCGCTTAATGCATGGACAGGCTTTAAAACGTCATCACCGGAAAATAGGAAGTTTCCTAAACATGTCCGAATTTCTTTTTCATTCATATGAGGATAATCATCCCAAAGCTCATTGAGCACTTTTTTCGAGGATGTCAGTTTGGCTTGCTCTTGGTCATAGTAGCCGATCGTGACATGAGATCCAAAAGTGATCTCGCCTTTTACTGGTGTTAATGTGTTTGTTAACGTTTTTAAAAGGGTTGATTTCCCGATCCCGTTAGGACCAATGAGTGCCACACTATCCTCTCGTTTAATCTGAAAAGAAAGAGAGGATAGGAGCGGTGTTTTTTCATCATAACGAATATCGAGATCATGCACCTTCAGCACATCATTGCCGCTTTGTCTCGTAATATCAAAATGAAAGTTTGCGGATTTTTCGTCTCCTAAAGGCTTATCTAAACGATCCATCCGTTCGAGCTGCTTGCGTCTGCTTTGAGCGCGCTTTGTGGTCGAGGCTCTTGCCAGGTTGCGATCCACGAAATCCTGAAGCTTTGAGATCTCTTCTTGCTGCTTTTCGTAGAGTTTCATATCACGCTCTAGCTGCTCTGCTTTCAGCTCAAGATACTTACTATAGTTTCCTGCAAACTTTTTCATCGAAGTTCTTGAGACTTCATAGACGTGGTTTACGACTTTGTCTAAGAAATAGCGGTCATGGGACACGATGAGAATGGCACCTGTATAATTTTGCAAATACTGCTCCAGCCATGATAAGGTATCAATATCTAAATGGTTGGTCGGCTCATCCAGAATTAAGAGTTCTGGTTTCATTAATAAGAGCTTTCCAAGCGCTAGACGGGTTTTCTGGCCGCCGCTTAAGGATTGGACGGTTGTCTCATCTTCAAAATGACTAAAGCCGAGTCCATGAAGAATGGAGCGGACATCTGCTTCATATTGATAGCCGCCTTGATCTTTAAATTCCTGCTGAAGCCTGTCATAGGTTTTCATAAGGGCATCCAGCTCAGAACCTGTGGAGGAAGCCATTTTCTCCTCAATGGTTCTCATCTCTTGTTCCATCTCTTTTAAATGATCAAAAACCGATAATAATTCGTCTTTTAACGTACGTGTAGACGTCACATCGGTATGCTGTGCTAAATAGCCGATCGATAGGTCTTTTGGTTTGATGATCTCACCTTGCTCGTAAGACATTTGACCGGCAATGATTTTCAAAAGCGTGGATTTGCCTGCGCCGTTACGACCTACAATGGCAATGCGATCCCTTGCTTTGACTTCCAATTTTATATTCGTTAAAACGGTATCAGCGCCAAACGATTTGGACAGCTGATTCACTTGTAGAATCATCATGTAACTTCACCTCTGCTATAATATGTTAAGTGTAGCTTATCAGCAGTAAACCGGCAAATGTTACATACAATCGCCATATTCAAATGAAAGACAGATAGGAAAAAATAGTGTATCATTTGAGTGAGGGAGCGTTGAAAGATGAGTCAATTTAGCCACTTTAACGAACAGGGAAGAGCAAAGATGGTCGACATTAGTGACAAATCGTCTACAGTGAGAACCGCCGTTGCTGTTTCAAGTGTTCGTATGATAAAAGAAGTGTTTCATAAAATAGAGCAGCGTGAAATTGGAAAAGGGGATGTGCTGTCTGTTGCACAGGTTGCTGGCATCATGGCAGCAAAGCAAACATCTACCATCATTCCAATGTGTCATCCGCTTGCACTAAAAGGCGTGGATATCTCCTTTCATTGGGAGGAAGACGGAAATGCGCACATCCTGAACATACAAGTACAGGTAAAAACAAAAGGAAGTACGGGTGTGGAGATGGAAGCGCTCACTTCTGCTTCAGTATGTGCACTGACCGTTTACGACATGTGCAAAGCGATTGATAAAGGCATGATCATCGGTCCTACCTATCTAATTGAAAAGACAGGCGGGAAAAACGGTGATTTTCACAGAGCATCTGATATTTAAGTTGGAGGACCTTATATGAATATAGATCAGTCAAAAATTCCACAAGCGACAGCCAAACGTTTGCCGCTATACTACCGTTTTTTAAAAAATCTGCATGCATCAGGAAAACAAAGGGTGTCATCAGCAGAGCTTAGTGATGCAGTCAAAGTGGATTCTGCCACCATTCGCCGAGATTTTTCGTACTTTGGTGCACTTGGGAAGAAAGGGTATGGCTATAATGTCGATTATCTCTTGACCTTCTTCAGAAAGACCCTTGACCAAGATGAAATGACCAATGTCATGCTCATCGGTGTCGGGAATTTAGGGACTGCTTTTTTACACTATAATTTCATAAAAAATAATAATACAAAAATTTCAATGGCTTTTGACGTCAATGAGAGTAAAATAGGAAGTGAGATAGGCGGCGTGCCTGTCTATGATTTGGATAAGCTTGAAGAGCATGTTCAAGAGGTAGGAGATATACCTGTTGCGATTTTGACAGTACCTGCCGTAGCAGCTCAATCCATTACAGATCGTTTGATTGCCCTTGGCATCAAAGGAATCCTTAACTTTACGCCGGCTCGATTGAATGTGCCGGAACACATTCGAATTCATCATATAGATTTGGCGGTTGAACTTCAGTCTCTTGTGTATTTCTTAAAGCATTACTCTGTTACGCAGGAGGACTGACGAAAAGGGGTAAAGGGGGTGGAGCAAATGGGTCCGATCGGTCCTGGGAGTTTGATTCTGATTGCGATTGTAGCGCTCATTATTTTTGGGCCGAAAAAGCTTCCTGAATTAGGAAGAGCAGCAGGAGATACATTACGTGAATTCAAAAATGCCACAAAAGGCTTAGCTGATGATCAGGAAGAAAAAAAGAAAAAAGAAGATCAGTAGAATAGGATGAGCTTCATGAATGTCAAAGATATGCCGCTTATGGAGCATATTGTGGAACTGCGAAAACGCTTAGTGATCATTGCGATGTTTTTTGTCGCCTTTATGGTGGCTGGTTTTTTTCTCGCGAAGCCGGTCATTGTGTATTTACAAAATACCGATGAAGCGGCAACACTCACGCTGAACGCATTTAAGCTTACAGATCCACTGTACGTGTTTATGCAGTTCGCATTTGTCATTGCTTTGGTTTTGACGTGTCCCGTTATTTTATATCAGCTGTGGGCGTTTGTGAGTCCTGGCTTATATGAAAAAGAAAGAAAGGTGACACTTGCTTACATTCCGATTGCACTGCTTTTATTTTTGAGCGGTGTGGCTTTCTCTTATTTTATTTTGTTTCCGTTTGTCGTCGACTTTATGATGCGAATGTCGAATGATTTAAATGTAGAGCAAGTCATTGGGATTCATGAGTATTTTACATTTCTGATGCAGTTAACACTTCCATTTGGCTTTTTGTTTCAGATGCCCGTCGTGTTGATGTTTCTCACAAGACTTGGCATCATCACACCGATGTTTTTATCAAAAATACGGAAGTATGCCTATTTTGTCCTCCTTGTCATTGCCGCACTCATTACACCGCCAGAGCTTGTTTCTCACCTCATGGTCACCTTGCCAATGCTCGTTTTATACGAAGTGAGCATTATCATTTCAAGAGTGACCTACCGCAAAATGCAGCAAACAGAGGAGAAAGAAAAACATTATGTTTCATAAAAAAGCATCGTGATCCAATGAGGGATCACGATGCTTTTTCTATTGTGAAAGAAATTGATTGATCGCGTGAAAGAGGTGCTCATAGTAGGCGGGCTCATGCGGGACAAAATTATGAACCCCTACTTCGATGCTTTCCTCATATCGTTTTCCGTTTGCATCAACTTTAAAGCCCTCGATTCGAATTCTTTCGCATGTTCCTGTTAAAAGCTGCTGCGCATCAAGCAGCTTTGCTCTGTAGAGACCAGCGACTTCTTCTTTCTGTAGATAAACTTCCATGTGCTCAACTTGATTCATATAAAGGTACACATGGCAGAACTCACGATCGATGAACGAAGGCATATGGATTTCATCCTGTATGACACCTGCAAAGGTGAGGTTCTCAAAAGGGATGGAAAGACCAAGTTCTTCTTCTACCTCTCTTAAGCCACCAGAAGGCTGTTCATCTGCGAGAAGATGGCCCGCTGCGGTGATATCAAACAGAGAAGGAAAATCCTTTTTTGCGGGACTTCTTAGCTGAAAATAGAGATATACGGTGTTATGCTCTTTTTTAAGAAGCCAGAAATGAAATGTTTCATGCCAATGGCCTTGGGCGTGGATAACTGAACGAGCGGCAGCTCCAATTGTTTCATGCTGATCATTGAATATACGAAGTTTTTCATGTTCCATGAAGATACATCCTCCATAAAAAAACCATTTTCCAACAGTGGAAAATGGTTTTTCATTTATTTTTGCTGCTGTTTTTTGAGTTTGACAGAGAAGGCAAACATTTTAAGCGCGATATTGATATTATAGGCCGCAAACACCATCAGCAAAATACTGTAAAATGACCACATGTCACCTGGGTTTTGAATGGCCATATAGGTGAAAGCCACACCTACGGCAAAATAAATGATGCCCCATACGACTGGGTTTCTCATGAGAAAAAGCCTCCAATAATCATTTGCATGGTTTGAGATTGTTCTTCAATCATTTTTTTCACTGGCTCAATCTGCACAAGAACGACAAGTGAATTCATCAGCATGTGAGCGCCGATTGGAACAATGATTCGTTTTGTTTTCGCATATAAAAAGGCAAAGGTAAAGCCCATTGCGGTATAGAGCAAGATATGGGGAAAATCATAGTGTACAGCAGCAAAAACCACTGAACTGGCAAGTGCTCCAATGAAAAAATTCGTTTTTTCATAAATCACACCAAAGATGATTTTACGGAAAATGATTTCCTCTAAGATTGGACCAATCAGGGCGATGACGATCACAAGCCAAGGAACGGCATCCATAATGGATAAAATGGTTTGCGTATTTTCTGACTCACGGCCAATGCCGAATGCATATTGTTCAATCGCCCCCGCAATTGATTGTGCAAAGAGGGAAAGAAAGAAACCGCCAATGATCCATGCGATAGCAGAACCGATTGAAACTGGCGCTTCATTTCGCAGTGAAGCTTTTGGGACGGTTCGAAGGATGAGCAGAATAATGATCAATCCGATACAAAAACTGATGATTGTCCACGTTCCTGATAATTTTGAAAGCTCTGTTTGAGTCATCGGTGATTGAATGAATCCCAGCCACTTCATAATGAGCACATAAGGAAACGCAGAAACCTGCACCAATATATACGTTAAGATGATGTACCAATATTGTTTTTTCAAGTAACGAAAACCCCTTTACTAAAAGAACTAGATTTATTGTAACACAAGTCTCCTTTTTCGATGAAAAGGAAAGAATCTGAGATCAAAAAAGATCGTGAAAGCGTAAAAATTTTTAAAGGTTTTTACTTGAAATTGCAGAAGACATTCTTTATTATAATAAATGTGTTAGCACTCTCTGGTGATGAGTGCTAAAAAAGACTACATATAAAAATTGAGGAGGTTGTTTCTTATGTTAAAGCCATTAGGCGATCGCGTAATCATTGAACTCGTTGAATCTGAGGAAAAAACCGCTAGCGGTATTGTTTTACCGGATTCTGCAAAAGAAAAACCGCAAGAAGGTAAAATTGTTGCAGCAGGTTCAGGGCGTGTACTTGAAAGTGGTGAGCGCGTTGCGTTAGAAGTAAGCACAGGCGACCGCATTATCTTCTCAAAATATGCAGGCACTGAAGTGAAATATGAAGGCAAAGAATATTTAATCCTTCGTGAGAGCGACATTTTAGCTGTTATTGGCTAATCACATAAAAAATTGAGATAAATTTTTAAAAAGACTGAGGAGGTTTCGTTATTATGGCAAAAGATATTAAGTTCAGTGAAGAAGCACGTCGCGCGATGTTACGCGGTGTAGATGCACTTGCAGATGCTGTAAAAGTAACTTTAGGACCTAAAGGACGTAACGTGGTTCTTGAGAAAAAATTCGGTTCTCCACTTATCACAAATGATGGTGTAACGATTGCAAAAGAAATCGAATTAGAAGATGCATTTGAAAACATGGGTGCAAAACTTGTGGCTGAAGTTGCAAGCAAAACAAACGACGTAGCTGGTGACGGTACAACGACTGCAACAGTTCTAGCTCAAGCGATGATCCGTGAAGGTCTGAAAAACGTAACAGCTGGTGCAAACCCTGTTGGCGTGCGTAAAGGGATCGAAGAAGCAGTGAAAGTAGCACTTGAAGGCTTGCACGAGATTTCTAAACCAATCGAAGGCAAAGAATCAATTGCTCAAGTTGCGGCTATTTCTGCAGCAGATGAAGAAGTCGGCAGCCTAATCGCAGAAGCGATGGAACGTGTAGGTAACGACGGAGTTATCACAATTGAAGAATCTAAAGGATTCACAACTGAGCTTGAAGTGGTTGAAGGTATGCAATTTGACCGCGGATATGCCTCACCATACATGGTGACGGATTCTGATAAGATGGAAGCGGTTCTTGAAAATCCTTACATCTTAATTACGGATAAAAAGATCACAAACATTCAAGAAATCCTTCCTGTACTTGAGCAAGTTGTACAACAAGGAAAACCATTATTGCTCATTGCTGAAGATGTAGAAGGCGAAGCACTTGCAACTCTTGTTGTGAACAAACTTCGTGGTACATTCAACGCAGTAGCAGTAAAAGCACCAGGATTCGGTGATCGTCGTAAAGCAATGCTTGAAGACATCTCTGTACTAACTGGCGGAGAATTAATCACAGAAGACCTAGGACTTGACCTGAAATCAACTGAAATCGGTCAGCTTGGCCGCGCGTCTAAAGTTGTTGTGACAAAAGAAAACACAACAATCGTAGAGGGCTCAGGAGATTCTGCTCAAATTGCAGCACGTGTGAACCAAATCCGTGCTCAAGTAGAAGAAACAACTTCTGAATTCGATAAAGAAAAATTACAAGAACGTCTTGCAAAACTAGCTGGCGGCGTCGCTGTCATCAAAGTTGGTGCTGCAACTGAAACAGAACTAAAAGAGCGTAAACTACGCATCGAGGATGCACTGAACTCAACTCGCGCAGCAGTTGAAGAAGGTATCGTATCCGGTGGTGGTACAGCACTTGTGAATGTATACAACAAAGTCGCTTCAATCGAAGCTGATGGTGACGTTCAAACAGGTGTGAACATCGTTCTACGTTCTCTTGAAGAGCCAATTCGTCAAATCGCTCACAACGCAGGTCTTGAAGGATCCGTTATCGTTGAGCGCTTGAAAAACGAAGAAATTGGCGTAGGCTTCAACGCAGCAACAAACGAATGGGTAAACATGATCGAAAAAGGAATCGTTGACCCAACAAAAGTAACTCGCTCTGCACTTCAAAACGCAGCTTCTGTAGCAGCAATGCTTCTAACAACTGAAGCAGTCGTTGCTGACAAACCAGAAGAAGGCGGCTCAGGCGGCGGAATGCCAGATATGGGCGGCATGGGTGGAATGGGCGGAATGATGTAACACCCTCGAAAACCCCTTGAAATATAGGGGTTTTTGTTATGTCTTCATGAATTTGATCACATGCAATAAAAAGTATCAGGGCTGCTGAATTGAAACCTTTACTGCTTTTCAACCGTTAAAATAAGAGCAAGTGATTTCATGGGTTTTTACCCGATACGGTATTTTAAAAAGAAAAGCGGTGATCATATGGGCTTCACTACATGGGTAGCGATTATTGTTGCACTGGCCGTTGTGTTTGGAGTGTTTGGATCAAAGAAGCGTGATAAATAAAAAACCCACTTCCAATTGGAGGGTGGGTTTTTTATTGCAAATACAACATTAATTGGTTATACTAATTTTAGTTGTTTGTTGTAAATGCAACAAAAGGAGTCGAGGTACATGAAAGAGATTTTGCGGGAGATCGGCGTGATTGCTCGCGCGCTTGATTCCATAAGTAATATTGAATTTAAAGAGTACGATTTAACGAAGGGGCAGTATTTGTATCTTGTGCGTATTTGTGAGGAGCCTGGTATCATTCAGGAAAAGCTGGCGGAAATGATTAAGGTGGATCGAACTACGGCGGCTCGGGCTATCAAAAAGCTAGAACTGCATGGGTTTATTGAGAAAAAAGAGGATCGTGTGAATAAAAAAATCAAAAAGCTGTTTCCAACTGAAAAAGGGGAAACGGTCTACCCAATGATCAAACGAGAACATGATTATTCGAATCAAGTGGCGCTCAGTGGGTTTTCTGAGGAAGAAGCGGAACAGATTTATGAGTATCTTCTAAGGGTGCGAAAGAATATAGAAAAAGACTGGGAAGATGTGAAAAAAGGGATAAAGAGAAGCTACTAATTAATAAGGAGGGCGACTTTATGACCGTCAATTTCATTCGGTGCAATGTACAACATGTAAAGGAGCTACAGAAAATAGGGATCAATACGTTTAAAGAAACCTTTCTGGATCAAAACAAAGTGGAACATATCGAAGCTTACGTGAAGACAGCTTTTCACCTAAACCAGCTGTTAAAGGAATTACAGCACCCTTCTTCACAGTTTTATTTTGTTCAAGTGAATGGGGAAGTAGCTGGTTATTTGAAGATCAATATGAATGATGCCCAATCAGAAGAGATGGGCGATGACGCGTTAGAGATTGAAAGAATTTATATCAAGCAATCCTTTCAAAAGCAAGGATTAGGCAAATATTTAATCGATCAAGCCATTGAAATTGCGAAAAATCATCATAAACGGGATGTTTGGCTTGGGGTGTGGGAGCACAATAGAGCGGCCATCGCTTTCTATCAAAAGCTTGGGTTTGTTCAAACAGGGGTGCACGCCTTTCTCATGGGGGACGAAGAGCAAATGGATTTCATTATGACCAAAACATTGAGCTGATCAAAAAGGGGGAAGGGTACATGCATATCCCATCATTTTTTCGAGTGAAAGATATGGAGAAAATCAAATCATTTATTCAATCTCATTCATTTGCAACAGTTGTGACGACATCGAATGGAAAGCCCATTGCGACACATATTCCGGTGAGTTTTCATCAAGTTGACGATTCGTATGTGATCTCAGGGCATATGGCGATTGGGAATCCTCAGTGGAAAACGTTTGAAGAGAGCGAGAAGACGCTCGTCATCTTTCAAGGGCCGCATGCCTACATATCCTCTTCATGGTATGAAAAAGAAGCAGTACCAACATGGAATTACCAGGCTGTTCATGTTTATGGAAAGGCGGAACTGCTTGAAAAATCGGAACTGGTTAAGGAATTAACCACAATGCTGGAGACATACGAAACTCGCAGAGAACATCCAGTGTTATGGGATACGTTGTCTGAGGAACTGTTAGAGAAGCAAATGAAAGGCATTGTAGGTTTTAAGATCATCATTGATGAAGTTCAGGCTGCTTTCAAATTAAGCCAAAATCGCCACGAAAGGGATTATGACCGCATCATTGAAAAGCTGGAGGCAGAGGGTGAAGTGGAAATGGCTGAGGCGATGAAAAGAGAGTTCCGTGTAAGAGGCTTCTCGAAAGATCAGTTATTCTTATGAAGCGCTAAAAATGAATGAGAACGTTACTTAAACACTTTCTTCTAGGAAAGTGTTTTTTTGTGATGATAAATAAAAAAGCCCTCATCATTCAAGGGCTTTAATGAAACAAATTATTTTACTTTAACTGTGAAGGTTACATCTTTACTATTCATGTAATCGTCAGTTGTGACATTTCCAAATTTCAGCTTTAATTCTTTGATATTTTTAATGTTGATCTCTTTGCCCTCAGGAGCTAAGAATTGAATAACACCATCTTGTTTAACGCCACCTTCAACTTCGCCACCAATATCACCATCAGTCATAAACATATTGGCATCTAATTGCATGCTTCCAGCTACAACTTTACCTTGATCTGGATAGAAGTTTAGAACTTTATCTGTCGTATTTTCGATATTCATCCCAACATTGATTCTATCCTTCATAATTTTAATCTCGCCAAGGTTTACTTTCATTCCTTGAGCAGTTGTTTTGTGTTTGCTCGCATTTATTTTCTTTGAACCATCGTCTTTTTTGTTTTTTGATTGTGTTTTTGTGCTTGTAGACTCTTTTTCTTTAGATGCACCTGTAGACACATCTTCTGTTGAGCCGCAAGCAGCCAGTGTAAATGTTAGCCCTAAAGCTAAAAATAAAGCATAGAATTTCTTCAAAATGAAAATCCCCTTTTGTTTAATTTATATAAGCGTCCTGTGCTTATATATTGATCATGACTATTATAATAGGATAAAAGTACTTGTAAATCAACAAAAAATGATAAAAATAGAAAATAATTGTTTTGGATTGTTTTTTATAAACCAGTTAGCTTAAAATTACATAAAATCCACTTCGTGTGACTTAAAACGAACTTGAATTTCCTTATAATAGAATTATTATAAGGGATTGGGAGTGATTGAGATGGAAGGTTCGTCAATCAAGACGGTTAATAGAGAGGATCAACATGAATTCTTGTTTCTGAATATATCTTCAAATACAGTTGGGGCTCTTTCAAAGGAATCTGCTGAGAGGATTCTAAGTGAGAGGGATACCGATGAAATACACCAATTGATGTATGTTCCTATTGAAATTCATGAAGACCTCAAATGGCTGATTCATTCTTTGCATAAAGCCATCATGGATGAAAAAGATGTACGTGTCGTTCTTGAATTGGCTGATCTACTCTATTTCTTTGTTGTCCCTGCTTACAAAGAAGAATTGATGAGCCAAGAAGATTTGTCACACATGGTGAATGATATATTGTTTATGTTGGATCTTTGGACAGATGAAAACATAATAGAGTTAGTTGATGCCATTCAATATGAATTACAAAGAGTAGAGAGAAAAGGCTTGTAGAGCAATCTCTACAAGCTTTATTCTCTATTTTTATGCAGTTGTGTTATTGACGACAGGCTCTTTTCTAAACACGCCCATGCAGCCTGCAATGATGATTAATACAGCTGGAAGGATGAAGAACATAGAAATAGAAATAATGCCGCCTACAGCAGATACTAATAATAAAATTCCACCAAGCTTTGCTTTTTTCTTTACAATGACAGATGAGACAATGGCAAGAATAGAGAAAAGCATTGCTGCCCAGCCTAATCCTGTAATTTCACTCGTGCCTGAATCGCTAAATGCTGCATCGATTCCTCCGAAAGCAAGAGCGAACATTGCGCCGAAAAATCCAAAAATACCTCCAATTAAACCTAAAACAAATTCAGTTGTTCTTTTCATGATACTTTCCTCCGATATGTAAATAAGAATTATTGGTACTTAAGAACCAACACAATCTTACTAATCGGCATTCTTTTCATAAAGTTAATAGTTTTGTTAAAAAAAACAAGAAAATCCATAAAGGATTTTCTTGTCCAATTATTGGGCTCTTTCCCAAGTGATTTTTGTTTCATTTGTTTTTTTCGTTCCCTTTGCCAGCACCTTGCCGTTTTCTTGTTTCACGGTGATGTTTAGGTCATAAAAGGAATAGAGGGCGCCGAGGCTGTCATTTTCAGGTTTATGCAGATTGTTTTCTTTTTCAGTTGATGCACCAATGGCCAGCGTTTTGGCAAAGTTTAAACCGATGACTTCAGCGTAATCACTATTGGTATCAGAGGAAGCCGTTACGTTTAAAGAAATGATTTTTTTCTTTTGATCAACGGTGATGTCAGTGTCTTTGATGAGCTTAGACTGCTCCATCACTTCTTTCGTTTCCTTTTGAATGCGTTCATTAATCGTTGGAAGTGCTTTAGATTCTGGTTTTTGTTCTTTTGTCGTATTTGAGCAAGCTGCTAGAATGGAGAGACTTGCAACTAGACTCATGAAAACAAGTAGACTTTTTTTCACGTTCGTTCTCCTTTTTTCGTCGAATGTTGTATGTTTATGTTACCACGAATCCTTGTTTTGATTAAAAGAGAAGTGTTGATAAGCTGTGAACAATAAAAAGCACCCAATGGAGGGTGCTTTTTTCTTATTGTGCTGAAAGGCTTGTACTTAATGGGATAGAAGAAATGACGGTGAATTTAGGAGCTGCGGCACCGGATTCTAAATTTTTACGTAAAAGTGACGATTTGATTGACCCGTCCCAATTTTTATAGACACTTCCTGATGTATTTGCACGAAGCTGTACATTCGAAAAGCTTGCTTGTGAATAGCTGTTTGTTCCATTATCCTGTACGCCATGTACCATTTTGACAACATCAAGGTTTTTCAGACGGCTAGGGTTGTAAACAGGCTGCTTATAGCGCAATTTCCCATTGACATATAGTGACACCGTGCCATCACCATTGTTGATGAGCTTTAAGTTGACCCGTGCGCCATCTTTAATACTTGTATCGTATTCGCTGTTCCAGTATTTACTGCCGCCTTGTGAGCCGCTGCCCAGAAAAACCTTATAGCCAGAAGACGTTTTTGAAATACCGCTCTCTACAACAGCAGAGCCGAGACCGAGATACCAGTCCGCATAGCCATTTTTAATGGTGGCTGTTTTCGGCAGGACAATATCAGCAGAGATACCTGACCATTTGGCTTCATCCGTTTGTGTCACAATGGCGCCGTGACGAGGACTAGCCGCTGAGGCAGGAAGACTTGAAAACATCAAAACGAAGGCCAAACTTACAATCAAAACGGTGAAACACTTTTTCATGAAAATTCCCCCTTAAATTTGATTCACTTTTATTATATAAAATGAAAGAGGGGGGCTGCTTACCATGTTCTGACTGTTTATGGTAGTATTTATGAACTTTATCGGTCATAAAGTGGTCAACTTGTATTTGAATTGTAATGTGTCTGTAAAATAACTGGGTTCATCTTCATGTATAATGAGTGCAGAAACCAAAAACGGAGGATTTCTTAATGAATAAAAAGCTTATCACGACAATCGTAACAGTAGCTAGTTTATTTTTAGCATTCAGTTTCTCACATGGAGCAAGTGCAAAAAAAGTAAGCGGCAATATTACTTGGTATAATGGTGTCGGCAAAAAAGGCGCAGATGGAAAAAAACTCGGTCATTGGGATGCAGCAACTAAAATGGGCTTTGACGTACCGAAAAAAGGTACAAAACTAAGAGTGACAACAAAAGCGAAACCACATAAAGTGATTACAGTATATAAATATGATGTAGGCAGAATGCCAAATGCTGTATTAGACGTAAGTCCAAAAGCATTCAAAGCACTTGGGTATAAAACAAGTAAAGGTGTCGTAAAAGGGCATTACACTTATTAATACATAGGCATGCAAAGAAGCGGGAAAAGTTCATTTTCTGGCTTCTTTTCTTGTAGAGAGGGTCTGAAAGGCAATGAAAAAATCAACATGGTGGATCATCACAGTCATTGGCGTCGCAGTGATTGCGGCAGTTATTTTCTTCATGATGAAGCCTGAGCAAGAGGCGAAACATACAGGAAAAGTCAAAACAAATCAAGATGCAAAAGACGAATTGCTCGTTTCATTTACAGATCAAAAGTTAAACAATACTTATTACTTGCATGATCGGGCGCTTCATACGGAGAAACTGACAGCATATCCTTCGATTGCTTATGATTCTACGAAACAAGTTTTATATTACACGTATACGGATGAAGACACGCAAAAGGTGAGTATTCGGGAATTAAATGTGAAATCTGAAGAAGAAAAAACACTGTTTACGAGTGATGATTCTATCGACAGTATGAGGCTGTCTGGTGACGGAAAGAAGTTATTTCTAAGGTATAACAAGGATTCTGGAGAGCAATTTTTTGTCGCGTCTTTTGATTTGAACACACACAAAATGAAGGAGCTGTATCCAGAAAAAAGCAAGGATGATACGGTGAGTTCTTTTGCATATGATCCGACTTCAAATGATTTGGCGATCCAGCATTATTCTTTAAAAGAAGATTATCAAAAAACCGATGAAGCGAATGAAAAGGGAAGAGATCCTGAACCAACGACCATGAAGATCACCCTTCAAACAGGTGAGAAGGGGAAACGCATTGCACGTATCTCACAAACGATCAATGATATTTCATTTTCTCCAGATCATAAGAAATTGATTTATACAGAAGTAAAGGTTCGTAAAGAAAAAGAAATATCCTCGATTAAGATGCTTGATGTAGAAACAGGAAAAACGACGACACTCGTTAAAAACAGCCAGGATGTTCATATTTTAAGTGCTGCACAGCCGCAATTTTCTACGGACGGGTCGTCTGTTTATTTCTTAGGTGTTGCAAAAAACGCAAAAGAATTAAAGGATGACACCGGACGAAAGGCGAAGGTAAGAACGATTTTTGAATACAATATGAAGAAGAAAACAGTGGAAGCCGCTTGGGAGAAGGATGGCGGAATCGTTAACAATTTCACTGTCAATCGATAAAGGAAACGTTCAGTTATTTATATAACTGGACGTTTTTTTATTTTGTCACTTGAAATGCTGGAGAAATGGTGGATTTATAGAAGGAAAATCAGTTTTTAAGCAGGGATACGAGGGCTATTTTCATATTTTACTTATGTGACAGAAGAAAAGAAAAAGGGTAGTATGAGTGAACATAAAAAAACGAGAGGACTGATGACATCTCGTTTTCTCTGTTTTATTTGTTTTCATCTAATAAGTTCTGAAAGATAAACAGGGCATTAATGGAGTGAGGGAATCCAGCAACCTTTGTACAGTGTTTAATAATCTCCATAATCTCTATGACAGAAAGTCCAATATGTAATGCTTGTTCAAAATGAGTCTTTAAGTCTTCTTCACAATCGCCTTTTGTGATGAGGGAAGATAATGTGCTGATGGCCTTTTGTTTTTCATCTAATATGAAGTGATTGAATTCTTTTTGTTCACTGAGTTCAATGGTTAGTTGTTCAATGTTTGAGCGAATGCTCTCGTTCTCATGGATTGAAAGCTTCTCTCTGTTACCTGCCGCTGTTTCTTGTTTGACCTGGCAAGTCTCTTTTTCTTCATTCAAATTGAACTCCTCCGTTTTTTATCGCAATTTTCCATTTGTTCGTTCATTATGGCTTATGTGCCTTTTGATAGATGTAATGGGTATATAGTAGTATTATCGGTTTGCTGCGTCAACTTTTTAAGTATGGAACGCTCTTCAAAGGAATGATTCATGCGATTTATTTTTCCAATTTGAAATGGATCATAAAAGGGCTAATGAATGGATGTCCGTTAGCCCCTTTGTAATCAGCAGTTTCATAAGTTCTACGCATTTAGTGGAAGAGTGGTTTCATTTTTACTGAATGATATCCATCGGCCTCATCATGTCATAATCTTCATGTTCTAAAATATGACAATGCCACACATATCGGCCGCTGTATGGAACAAATCGAGCAACGATCCGAATGACTTCACCTGCATGCGCCTGAATGGTGTCCTTGTAGCCTTGTTCATGTAAAGGAGGCGCTTCGTTTGGTCCTGTATACACGATTTCTCCTGTCGATTGATAGACTTCTGTATCAAATGGCCTTCTGTCTAAAACCCTAAATTGAACAAGATGCAAATGAATAGGGTGTGTCCCTCTGGTTGGATTGACGATAGACCAAACCTCTAGACTGCCAAGACGAGGATTTTCTGTGACAGGGTCATTCCAAAATTGGTTATCGAGCAATAGGATAGGGCGGCCGTATTTATCCTGTGTGCCGGTAAGTGTGAGTGTACGCTCTCTATCAGCTCGACTTGGCCGAAGCGCTGGCAGCGGTTTGAAAATTGGACGTAAGGTTTTAGGTACTCTCCCTTTTAGCGGGCGTGTGACTTTGAATTGCATAATGTTCGCATCTGTTTCAGGATTCACATCCTGTCCGCAGCCGGCTGTATTTTTGAGAGTGATCGTTTTGTTTTCGTAAGCTGAAAAGTCGATGATGACATCGAAACGTTCAGCAGGTGCGATGCTAAAGGATTGATGGCGAACGGGTCTTGGCAAAAAGCCCCCATCGGAACCAATTTGCAAGATTGTGGCGTCGTTATCTAGATGCAGCTCGTAAGTTCTAGTATTGGACGCATTTAAAATGCGAAAACGGTATTTTCGCGGCTCTACTTCTAAATACGGCCATACTTTTCCATTGACTAAAATGGTTTCTCCGCAAAAAAAGGGCACGATGGATGGGTCTGGTATGTCACTGTCCTCTGGCGTGTTGTTTGGTCTGCTAGGATAAAACAGTGAGCCATCCTCCTGAAACGTCCGGTCCATAATCATTAAAGGAATATCATAATCATCTTTAGGCAGCTCTAAGGACTTTTCAAATGCATCTGAGATCAAATAAAACCCAGCTAAACCGGCGTACACATTTAGTCGTGTCAATGCCATCGCATGATCGTGATACCACAATGTGCAGGCTTGCTGATGATTGGGGTAGACGTAAGTCTCTCTTTCAAAAAAAGGGCCGGTTGCTTCAAAGTCCCGTGAAAACCAGGCCTCTGGGTAGCCGTCACTGCTTGCTGGTGTGACGCCGCCATGCAGATGAACGACTGTTTTCACCTCTGGTTCATCGTGATGACCGGAGTGGATGGTGTGATCGACAGGCAGAAAATGTTTCAATGGCAATTTGTTCATCCATTTCACTTTGACCTTTTCATTTCTATTGGCTTTAATGGTTGGACCAGGCAAACTGCCATTATAGGTCCATAGCTTGGTGGGCGGCAGGTCTCTATGAACTTTTAAGAATACCTCCTCCATAGCAATTTCATAATACGTTTGTCTTGGGTTCTTTTTGACGGGCTTCGCGACTTCTGGAATTGGAAGCTCGTCAACAAATTTTTCTAGGTTCATGTTGACTAATCCTCACTTAAATTCAATTTGATACAGTATAAGAGCGGACATCCAAATAGGTGAATAAAATAAAAAATAAAAAAACCCGCTTTTCAGCGGGAGAAATTACGGGTGTTTATTTTCAAGCGCCGCATTTGCAGGCACTTTTTTATTCGGTTTAAAGATGAAATAAGCAGCTAGTACACCAAAGGTAATGATACTCGTCAAAATGAGCTGCGGCCGCATGGATTCGATAAACAGCATCGATGCCAAGATGGCGCAAATGACCAAAATGGTAAAGTACGTGAGGTATGGGAACAGCCACATTTTGATTTTGAGCTGTTCTGGATTTTCTTTTTCGATTTTGCGTCGCATTCTTAATTGAGAAACGGCAATGGCCAAGTAGACAAGAAGAGCAATGGCGCCAGATGCATTGACTAAGAACAAAAAGATGGTTTCAGGATAAAAGTAGTTCATCATGACGGCAATGTAGGAAAAGAAGGTACCTGCGACTGTAGCCGCTACAGGAACACCACGTTTGCTGATTTTCATAAAACGTTTCGGTGCTTCGCCTCTTTCTGCTAATGAATAAAGCATTCTGGACGTTGTGTACAACCCGGAGTTTAAACAAGATAGAACAGCTGTTAAGACAATGACGTTCATGACTTGAGCGGCTGATGGAACACCAATGTATTCTAATACCGCAACGAACGGGCTTGTTAAAATACTTGCGGAATTCCAAGGAAGCAAGGTGACAACGACAGCAATTGATCCGACATAGAATACGATAATACGCCATACAACAGAGCGGGTGGCTGTCGTCACAGATTTGACTGGGTCTGCTGATTCACCGGCCGCTATGGCCACAATTTCCGTTCCCATGAAGGAAAAGATGACGACGACGATTCCGAGTAACACAGAGCTGAATCCATTTGGAAGAAAACCGCCGTTGCCTGTTAGATTGGCAAGACCTGAAGTATGATGACCGCCAAAACCAAAGATAAATGCAAAACCAATGAGTAGAAAGAGAATGATGCTGACGACTTTAATTAATGAAAACCAATATTCAAATTCGCCAAAAGATTTAACAGAAAAGATATTTGTTAATGTTAAGAGGATTGTGAGGATAAGACTTGTGAGCCAAACAGGTGCATCTCCATACCAATATTGAATAATGGCAGCACCGGCAATGGCTTCGATGGCGATGACGATCACCCAGAAGAACCAGTAAAGCCAGCCGATTGTAAACCCGGCCCATGGACCGATGGCATCGCTCGCATATTGTGAGAAAGAACCGCTTGTCGGATAGGCACATGCCATTTCTCCAAGCATTCTCATAATAAAGATCACCAGAAGTCCGGCAAAAGAATAGGAAAGAATGGATCCAGGCCCTGCAGAATGAATGACAGCGCCGCTACCAACAAATAGCCCTGCCCCAATGACCCCAGCAATGGAGATCATCGAAATATGTCTTGTTTTAAGGTTTTTTTGAAGACCGTTTGTCATGTTGGACATTTCTTTACCTCCAAACATTTCTCATGAATAGAGAATTTGTTTTTAGAATATTTTAAATTTTATCATACTGAATTGTCATTCAGCATTGGACAGGTTATCAAACTGACATTTCAAACCTCTTAACATGATGTTAAAAAGTAGAAAGGATTTGAGAGATTATGTTCCCTCTTTTCCCTCTGTTTATTTTAAAATAGCATAAAAAAGGAAGGAGGGAAGTTGTGTCCTAAAATAAAATTATTCTGATAATTTACCCAAGAAGAGTGATTTGACGATATGTCCATTTCGAAGAGAAATGGAAAAAGGTTGATAGGAGTAGGTCTTGAGGTCATTTGACCTTGTAAAAATAAGTTTGCTTAGGTCAACACATTTCTATTTATCCTATTTTGCTGACATAAGCGAATCATGTTGCTGTAGACCCACACGAGCTTTGCTTTGTAAGATAAATAATAGAAAAGTGATGTGTGAGGAGGCGCGGTTCAGCATGGAGCGCTATAACGAATTAAGACAAGGTGAAACAGGTGCTTGGGTCAGCATCATTGCCTATGTGATCTTATCTGCGGTCAAACTCATTATTGGGTATGTGTTTCATTCAGAGGCTCTTTCAGCAGATGGATTGAATAACACGACGGATATTATTGCATCCCTTGCTGTGTTGATCGGGCTGCGTATTTCTCAAAAGCCGCCTGATGAAGATCATCCGTATGGTCATTTTAGAGCGGAAAATATTGCGTCTCTTGTGGCTTCCTTTATCATGATGCTTGTTGGGCTTCAGGTTTTGCTGAGTGCAGGCAAGTCGCTCTTCTCATCTGAGCATCAAACGCCGGATATGATCGCGGCTTGGACAGCAGCAGGAAGTGCTGTTGTGATGTACGGTGTGTATATCTATAATCGCAATCTGTCCAAACGGATCAATAGCCAGGCTCTTCATGCGGCAGCTGCTGATAATAAATCAGATGCGTATGTAAGTATTGGCACATTTGTAGGAATTATGGCTTCTCAATTTCAGCTGGCATGGATTGATACGCTTGCAGCGTTTGTCATTGGCTTAATTATTTGTAAAACTGCGTGGGAGATTTTCAGAGATGCCTCTCATTCGTTAACAGACGGTTTTCATATAAAAGATATGTCTAAATATAAAGAGACCATTGAAGCAACACCAGGAGTGGGCGATTTAAAGGATATAAAAGCGCGTTATCTTGGAAGTACAGTCCATGTGGATGTAGTGGTTGAGGTCGAGCCTAACTTGAACATAGCAGAAAGCCATGATATTGCAGATGAAATTGAACGTAGAATGAAGCAGGAGCATGATATTTTACATTCTCATGTTCATATGGAGCCAGCAAGTGAGCCGAAAGAAGAGAAGAAGTCTTTTCCATCGTGAGAAGGCTTCTTTTTTATACGTGCTGATGTTATATGCAAATGCGCGTTGTATGGTAAAGTTAGACTATATGAAATTTGACAGAAACGTGATAGGAGGATCAGGATGGCATTTGATGAACCGATGCATTCAGATTTACAAAAAATCGTAGATAACATCAATAAAGTCATGGTTGGGAAAAAAGACATTGCGATATTAAGCCTTGTTGCGATTTTGGCGAAGGGGCATGTGCTGCTAGAGGATGTGCCTGGTGTAGGGAAGACGATGATGGTTCGTGCTTTGGCAAAATCCATTGGCTGTGAGTTTAAGAGAATCCAATTCACTCCTGACCTTTTGCCTTCAGACGTAACAGGCGTGTCGATTTACAATAAAAAGACGAATGAATTTGAATTTAGGCAAGGGCCGATCATGGGGCAGATTATTTTGGCTGATGAGATCAACCGGACCTCTCCTAAAACGCAATCAGCATTGCTTGAAGCGATGGAGGAAGGCAGTGTCACAGTGGACGGAGAAACGATGCCGCTTGCGGATCCTTTTTTCGTCATGGCGACGCAAAATCCAGTGGAATATGAAGGGACGTATCCGCTGCCAGAAGCGCAAATGGACCGGTTTTTATTCAAGCTGCAGATGGGATATCCGACCATGCTCGAGGAGCTGGAGGTGCTCAACTTGCAGGAGAAAGAATCCCCGATTGATACGCTCCAAGCTGTCATGACAAAGGATCATATCCATGCATTGCAGCAGGCTGTTCAGACTATTCATGTGGATGCATCCATTAAAGAATATATTGTTGAAATTGCTCAAGCGACGCGTAAACACCCATCTGTTTATCTAGGTGTGAGTCCAAGGGGATCGATCGCCTTGATGAAAGCGGCACAGGCGTATGCACTTTTGAATCAGCGCGATTATGTGATTCCTGATGATGTACAGTATTTGGCGCCTTATACATTACCGCATCGTATGATTTTGACATCAGAAGCGACATATGAAGGGAAGAAGGCGGAGACACTGCTGCGGCAAATGCTTGAGCAAATTGGCGTGCCAGTTCAAAAGTCGATGACTCAATGAAGTCACGTCATCGTGTAGCAGTTTCATTATGGTTACGGGTGATGATGCTCATCATTCTCACTGCGGCAGCCTTTTGTTATGCCATGTTTCAGGGAGGGTTTGTGAGCTGGTTCCTTTTTTATGCATTTTTACCATATGCTTTGTATGCATTGCTGTTTGCACTCGTTCCGCTGCGCGCGACAGCCAAGAGGACATTACAGCAAACTCGCTTGAAGGCGGGAGATGTGCTGTCCGTTGACCTTGAGATCAAGCGGACACATCCATTTCCGTACGTTTACGTCATGATAGAGGATGCTCCGCCAGACACCTTTCACTTACAGGAACAGATTGAAATGAAGCAAATGCTCTTTCCTTGGTTTCGGAAAACTTGGCGATTTTCCTATCAATTGAATGATGTCATACGGGGAGAGCATCATTTGACAGCCGTTAGAATTAAAACGGGTGATATGTTTGGGTTTGTTGAGAAAGAAATCATCATTCCGTTAGAGAAGAAGCTGCTTGTCTACCCCAAAGTGCTGGATATCCCGGTGGAGCCTGCTGAGTCAGTGAGTGAAAATGGAGGCAAAGCGGTTCACTCGTGGTTAAATGAACCGGCCCATGTAACAACAGGCGTACGGGAATATCAGCAAGGAGACCGTTTTGCTTGGGTGGACTGGAAGACAACGGCCAGAAGAGGCCAGCTGATGACGAAGGAATTTGAACAGAATCAAGCAAAGGACCTTGTCGTGTTTGCTGATTTTACTGATCAAGCTGTTTTTGAAACAGTCGTCTCTATTACAGCATCTGTTCTTCAAACGGCTGTGAAAAAAGGCGTGGCGTCAGGTCTTGTTCCTCTAGGAGATCAGCATGCCTTTCGAGTCGATCAAGGAGAACTTCATTTACAGGACATGCTTTATTATTTAACAAGGGTGCAGCATCAGCCTTCCCGCGCACTTGAATATAAACCGTTAGCAGTGAGTGAGTACCAGCACTCAGGAAAATATGTCGTCACGGGTCAGCTGCAGGAGGAGCTTGCGGCAAGTCTCTTTGGAAATCGAAACAGAAAGAACATCACCGTGCTTTTAGTGAAGAAAGCCGTTGACCATTTGACGACAAAAGAAAAACAGCTTGTAGACCGGCTAAAGGCCTCTGGAGTACGCATCACCCTTTTATTTGAAGACCGGCTGCACGAAAGAACTGTGAGGTGACAAACATTTATGCTGCATACGCATCTGCGGCAAAGCCGTTTTGAATTGTTCATCTATTATGCTGTAGCTTTTCTACTGCTATGGGAGTGGCTTCGCCCACTTCAAGATTTTACAGAGACGAGCCATACGTCTTATTTCATCATTTTTATCGGGCTTACGTGTTTGTTTACGTTCTTTCGTCTGAAGTGGTATGTGACGTTTCCTATTTGTGCTGGACTGATTTTGCTCGCCTTATATTTGATCTTTTATCAATCAGCGCCAGGCTATCCGGCTGCTTTGTTTGCTGATATCAAGGATAATATCACGTTAATGAGCATGGGCATGTGGAGTGACATGTATCCGTCTTTCCGCACATTGTTGTTTTATATTTTGCTGTGGCTGCTTGTCTATTTGCTTCATTATTGGGTGGTCTATCAGCAGCGTATCTTTTTCTTTTTACTGATGACGATTGTATATGTCACGATTCTTGATACGTTTACGCCAAATGATGCGACCTTTGCGATCGTTCGTATTATGGTATTTGGCTTTTGTTTGCTTGGATTGCTGTATTTTGATCGACTGCGTTCAGCTGAGGGCGTTCGGGTGTCACAGAAATCACGTCTAAAGTGGTTTTTGCCCATGCTGGCGCTTGTCCTTCTATCAGCGTCACTCGGCGCTTCTTTGCCAAAGTCTGATCCGAAATGGCCTGATCCTGTCCCGTTTTTTAAGGCAGTTACGAATCAAGATGGGACAGCCGGGCAGAATAAAGTGGGATATAGTGCAGATGATTCGGCGCTAGGCGGACCGTTTAGTGAGGACCGCACACCTGTCTTTAAATGGAGCGGAAAGGAGCCGTCTTACTTTCGTGTAGAAACAAAAAGTATTTACACAGGAAAGGGCTGGGAGGATGCTTCAAATGATACGAAGCCTACTCGGCTAAAGGAATCCGAGGTGCCAAATAGATGGTTTACTAATCGTGTGAAAACTGAGGACCATGAAACAAGAATTGATATAGAATCGGATTATCGATTTAATCATGCTGTGTACCCTATTGGAACGATTAGGCTGACGCCAATGGAAAATATTCCGCTGCAAATCATGGGCAAAACGGAGAAAATTGTCCCGTCTATGCAAAACCCACCCAAAAATTTAGGGAACTATCAAGTCAGCTTCTTATCCCCTACATTTATCCTGGAGGATTTGCAGAGAATCAAAGTACCGACAAAGAAGCAGGTGAATCAGCAGGTTGGCCGTGAATACTTGCAGCTTCCATCCTCACTTCCAGAGCGTGTGAAAACTTTGGCAAACAGCTTAACGGAAACGAAGGACAATATGTATGATAAAGCCAAAGCAATCGAGGATTATTTAGGATCTGCGAAGTTTTCATATGAAACGCAAAATGTCGCTGTGCCTGGTCGTAATGAAGATTATGTGGATCAATTTTTATTTGATTCGATGATCGGCTATTGTGATAATTTTTCAACCTCTATGATTGTGATGCTTCGTTCGATCGGGATTCCGGCGAGATGGGTGAAAGGGTATACGTCTGGCCAGTTATATGAAACACAAATGGATGGAAACAATGTGTATGAAGTGACCAATAACAATGCGCATTCATGGGTAGAGGTTTATTTTCCAAACAGAGGCTGGGTCACCTTTGAGCCGACAAAAGGCTTTACAAACCCAGAGACATTTACGAATGAAGCTGTTTCAATCGATCAAACGGATGATCAAAAGGAAGAAAAAGATCAGTCTAGTTCTGATGCAAGTGAAGATCAGCAGCAAGACCAGCCGAAGCAGCAGGAGACAGAGCAGCCGGCACAACCAAAGGAACAAACAGCGCAGGCAAAGCCAAATATGGTGCATGTTGGTTGGGTTATAGGTTATGCGGCAGGAGCTATTGTCCTGCTTGGATTCATCAGCTGGATGCTTTATCGATTTAGAACAAGATGGCTGCCATTCTTTATTGTAAGAAAGGTGAAACGTCTGCCAGAGGATGAAGCATTCTTCTATGCGTATGCAGCTCTATTAAAGCAGCTAGGGCGCAGAGGAATCGAGAAAAAGCCAGGTATGACGCTAAGAGAATTCGCTTCGCTGATTGATGAGAAGGATGGAGATCATCATATGTCAGAGCTGACGCAGCTTTATGAACGTGCGCTCTACCGGCGAGAGGATGCGTCGGCGCTTTGGCAGCAATCGGCAAAGTTATGGGAAAATTTAATAAACAGGAGATAGTCTTGACCGCGTACCTTCCTGTTGTTAGAATAGGTGAATATTAAAACCTTCTAAAATACATGAAATTGAAGCGTTCGGATGTGAGTCTGGGCGCTTCAAAAGCGTGATTCACACTGAGAGCAGGTTTTCTCCTCTCATTTTTTCTGTGCGTTTATAAAAAACTATATTGGACATAGAGGTGACACCATGACAAATTTAGTAAATGAAATGATTTTGGTTCTCGATTTCGGCAGTCAGTACAATCAGCTGATCACACGCCGTATTCGTGAATTTGGTGTGTACAGTGAGCTTCATCCGCACACTTTAACTGCTGAAGAAATTAAAGAAATGGCACCTAAAGGAATCATCCTTTCTGGTGGACCAAACAGTGTTTATGATGAAGGATCTTTCCGCTGTGATGAAAAGATCTTTGATCTAGACATTCCGGTTCTAGGCATTTGCTACGGCATGCAGCTCATGACTCACTATTTAGGCGGGAAAGTAGAAGCGGCCAGCCAGCGTGAATATGGAAAAGCAGATATCCATATTAACGGAACACCTGCTTTATTCAAAGACCTTCCAACTGATCAAGTCGTTTGGATGAGCCATGGTGACCTCGTTGTTGAAGTACCAGAAGGCTTTACAGTCGATGCAACAAGTGCACATTGTCCAAACTCAGCCATGAGCTTAGCTGAGAAGAATTTCTATGGCGTTCAATTCCACCCAGAGGTTCGTCACTCTGAGTACGGAAATGACCTATTGAAAAACTTTGTCTTCGGCGTGTGTGATTGTGATGGCAAATGGTCAATGGAGAACTTTATTGAAATCGAAATGCAGAAAATCCGTGAAACAGTAGGCGACAAGCAAGTATTGTGCGCACTAAGCGGCGGGGTGGATTCATCTGTTGTGGCAGTATTGATCCACAAAGCCATCGGCGATCAGCTGACATGTATTTTCGTTGACCACGGTCTTCTTCGCAAAGGCGAAGCAGAAGGGGTTATGAAAACATTTAGCGAAGGTTTCAACATGAACGTGATTAAAGTAGATGCGAAAGATCGTTTCTTAAACAAGCTAAAAGGTGTGTCTGATCCTGAGCAAAAACGTAAAATCATCGGTAACGAATTCATCTATGTATTCGATGACGAAGCGGACAAGCTAAAAGGAATCGATTACTTAGCACAAGGAACACTTTACACAGACATCATTGAGAGCGGAACAGCAACGGCACAAACAATCAAATCTCACCACAACGTAGGCGGTCTTCCAGAAGACATGCAGTTCGAATTGATTGAGCCACTCAATACGCTATTCAAGGATGAAGTTCGTGCCCTAGGTTCAGAGCTTGGGATTCCTGATGACATTGTCTGGAGACAGCCATTCCCAGGTCCAGGACTAGGTATCCGTGTACTAGGTGAAATTTCTGAAGAAAAACTAGAAATCGTCCGTGAATCGGATGCAATTCTACGCGAAGAAATTGCCAACTTCGGCCTTGAGCGCGACATCTGGCAATACTTCACCGTTCTCCCAGACATCCGCAGCGTAGGTGTTATGGGTGACGCAAGAACATACGACTACACAATCGGCATCCGTGCTGTTACTTCTATTGATGGTATGACAAGTGATTGGGCAAGAATCCCTTGGGACGTGCTTGAAAAGATCTCAACTCGTATCGTCAATGAAGTGAAGCATATTAACCGCGTGGTGTATGATATTACGAGTAAGCCGCCTGCTACGATTGAGTGGGAATAATTGTAAAAGAGCTAAAAACCTTTGTGTATCAAGGGTTTCTAGCTCTTTTTTATTTTTAACTGCACTTTTCCCTTCCGTTTTAATGTGTCAATGAATCATTCCATCCCTTACACACATCAATCCATTGTGAATAACCGGAGTGTTTTTCTAATTGTTTTATTGTGAGTTCAATAGCACTGTTACTGCTCCCGCAGGCTGGATAGACTGTCTCAAAACGTTTGAGTGAAATATCTAAATAAACAGAAACGCCATTCTTTATAGCAAAAGGACATACTCCGCCAATTTCATGACCGACCAAGTCAACGACCTCATGAGGAGAAAGCATTTTAGCTTTTGTTTTAAAATATTCCTTGAATTTTTTGTTATCAACTTTTGCATCGCCAGAGGTCACAATTAAAATAGCTTGTCCATTTACTAGAAAGGAGAGTGTTTTTGCGATTCTTTCAGGTTCGCAGCCCAATGCAGAAGCAGCCAAGTCTACAGTTGCACTAGATACTGAAAATTCTTGAATTCGAGTATCCATATCATATTGTTTAAAATAATCTTTTACTTGTTTGATTGACATGATGATTTCTCCTTTTTATTTGTATTGATTGATGTTTGCTAGACTTTATTATTTAAACGATATTGATGTGGTGTTACGTGATACTTTTTCTTAAATAAACGAATGAAATGCTCTACATTTTGATAACCTACGGCTGCCGCAATATGATCTACTTGTGAATTGCTGCCAGTGAGCATTTCGCAGGCTTTTTCCAATCTTATTTCTTGTCGAATCTCACTAAATGATTTGCCAAGCTTACGAGCTATATATTTTGACAGGTAAGACTGTGAAAGGTTAAATTCCTCTGCCATCTCCTGGATGGTGATATGCTCAC
Organism: Bacillus sp. FSL K6-0994; assembly: GCF_038630815.1. NCBI lineage: Bacteria > Bacillati > Bacillota > Bacilli > Caryophanales > Bacillaceae > Bacillus > Bacillus sp. FSL K6-0994. The sequence continues at coordinate 610,913 of NZ_CP152043.1, forward strand.
AACATTGCTGAATATATTGGAGCATTTGAATAATACGTATATCACGATATTGTTTGACCTGATTTACGTTCATATGACTTGGTTTGAATCTTAATAAGAGACATAATAATATCTCAAACAAATTATTCATAATCAACTGGTAACTAGGAAACCGATTATAATTTTCTGTAAATAGTTGAAGAGAGCAGTCTAGCAAATGTTTATCCAAGTGACTATGGAAAATAAGAATATTTTTATTTTCTTTTATATACAATGCATTCAAAAAGAATTCTGAAATGACATTATTTCCTTTTAACATTTTAAAAAACACTTTTTGAAAAGTACTCTTACGGATCATGATTTGCATGGCGATTGTATTCTCCATTACAATTGGCTTGTGTAGGGTGTCAGGTGGAATAAAGGCAATATCTCCTGATTTTAAAGTCATTTTTTTGTCTTCCACTTCTACATACATCTCATTTTCCAGAACATAGATCATTTCAAAGAAATCATGGATAGCCGGCAATTGAGGCATAAAACGGCTATACTTTCTCACTTCGATATCTTTCTCCTGACCTAACCACATGGTATCTTCCTTTTCAAATTCGTTTTGCCCTTTTTGTAAAAACTCTTCTATATATATTTGCTTATGCATTAAATTGTATTTATCATAATCCTTCAAAAATAATTGCAATGATTGATTGTCATGCTTTTTCTGTTGGTATTGTTGATAAAAGATTTCTTGCTCGTTATATTCTCTTAAATATTGCATCACTTCATGTTTTTCAAGTTTATCTTTTTCCATCTACATCCAAACCTCTAGTTTATTTACTGCAACCACCAGGGCCTTCACTGTTGCTTCTATAATATCTTTATCAATTCCAGCACCCCAATGCATTTTTCCTTGATATGAAATTCCAATCTGTGCACAGGCTTGTGCTTGGGAATCCTTGCCTAAAGAATTCTGTTCATAGACTTCCAAAACATATTCGAGATGAAAATATGCTTTTAACGCATTACTGATTGCATCTAAACTTCCAGTGCCAGTTCCTTGTATTTCAATTTGTTGATGATCTCTCAGCAAGGTTAAGGTAACTTCCTGCTTCTCTCCTTTATGAAATTGATAATCAAGCAGCTGGAAATGAGGGTGAAAATCAACATACTGTTCTTTAAAAACATGATATATTTCTTCGACAGACAATTCCCTACTTATCTGATCAGATACTTTCTTCGCTGCATATCCCATGGCTTCATTCATTTGATAAGGAAGTTGAATGCCATAATTTGTTTCTAGTATATAGCCTATGCCGCCTTTTCCAGACTGGCTGTTGATTCGAATCACATCCGTTTGATAATTCCTCCCCAAGTCAGCGGGATCTACTGGGATATACGGAACGTCCCATTTATCAACTTTATTTTCTTTTCTATATTTCATACCTTTAGATATCGCATCTTGATGTGACCCAGAGAATGCAGTGAAAACCATCTCCCCAGAATAGGGATGCCTCTCAGGAACAGTGATTTTTGTTAGTTTTTCATATTTTTTACGAATCGCTTCTAGGTTATTGAAATTCAATTTTGGATCATAACCTTGTGAATACATATTCATCGCCAAGGTAATCAAGTCAACGTTCCCTGTACGTTCACCGATACCAAATAATGTACCTTCGACTCTTTCTGCGCCAGCCAGAACACCAAATTCTGCATCACTCACCCCAGAGCCGCGGTCATTATGAGGATGAACAGATAATGTCACACTGTCTCGGTAAGACAGATTTTTGTGTATATACTCAATCTGACTTGCAAAGATATGAGGCATTGAATATTCAACTGTTGTCGGAATATTGATGATTGCTTTATGAGTTGGTGTCGGTTTCCAAATATCTAAAACACCATTACAAATATCTAACGCATAATCAACTTCTGTTCCTGGAAAGCTTTCTGGACTATATTGAAAATAAATATCACTATTTGTTTTTTCGGCAAGTTCTTTTACTAAAATAGCTCCATCAATGGCAATTTGTTTAATTTCATCTTTTGTTTTCTTAAATACCTGTCTGCGCTGCGCTTCTGAAGTCGAATTATATAAATGAACAATCGCTTTCGGTACTCCCTTAATGGCTTCGAAGGTTCGGCGGATAATATGCTCTCTCGCTTGTGTGATCACCATAATCGTGACATCGTCTGGAATCATATGATGATCAATCAGTGTCCGTAATAGCCTAAACTCCGTATCAGAAGCAGCTGGAAATGCGATCTCAATTTCTTTAAAACCTATCTCTACTAATAACTGAAACATTTCCAATTTTTCTTCTAAGTTCATAGGAATAGGTAATGCTTGATTACCATCCCGCAAGTCCACACTGCACCATATCGGAGCACTTTCTAATGTTTCTTTCTTCACCCAATCATACGTAAGGTTCGGTGGCAAAAAGTATTTCTTTTCGTATTTTTTGTGGTTAAACATCATCGATTCCTCCTAGAAAATAGAATATAAAAAAAGCCTTTCATCCCCAATATTTACCTTGGAGACGAAAGACTTCTTCTTACGCGGTACCACCCCTGTTTCATGATAAATATACATTATCATGCCCTTATTCGGATACAGATTGTTTGATCTGATATCCTTCCCATATAACGGTGGGGGGCCGTCCTTAACTACATTGATACTTTTCATTTCACTAAGGCTACTCTAAGGTGAGTTCCCTGCCATTTTGTTGTTGCTTCTCATCAACCAGCAACTTTCTGAAAACATTTCGGCAAGTACTATTCCTTATCATCGCATTCTCATTTTTCTGATTTTTTCTATTATACCAAGTCTACAAAAAAGAGATAGTGATAGGGATATCTTTTTTAATTGATTTTTTTTGTCCTATGGGTGCCTATCTTCATTTTTAATCCTCTTCACCAAATAAAAATCCAAGGCCCCAAATAAAGGTGAGTGAATTCATAGCGAACAATAAAATCGCACCAATTTTTTTCATGGCAATGAACCTCCTCTTAAATTTAGTCTGCTAGCCTTCAAAATTTAAATTCACTGGTTCATCCTCTAAATGATCCACAGTATGTTGTTCTGTCACTGGCACACTTTCATCTACAATTTTAAAACTAAGTTCGTCCATCCAAATGTGACCTGAGCCTTGTAGTAATATGCCAAACGCAATGACTTCACTTTTGACTGGAACATCCAATACTACACTAAAATGATTCCAGCCGTTTGTTCCTGTAATTGGACGGTTCATCATATTGTCAAACGCAAGAACTTCACCTGAAGAATGGTCAATCCTCATCCATAAACCAGCTGAACCTTTCACATCTTCGCTTTTGACAAAAGCGGAAAATTGAAGACGTTCTCCTCGGTAACGATCAGACTTAATTTGCTGCATTAAGGTCGTAAATCCTCGTGCTTTTTCATCCTTTGATTTCAGGTAAGCTGAGGTAGTACCACTGTGTACAATTCTGTCATCCAAACCTGTTTCATAATCAGATGGAGTTTCCCCAGTCATAATCCAGCCAGTAGGTGTGTTCTGATTATCAGCCATCTTCGTTTCCTCCTTATCAATGACATTCCTTAGTAATCTCCGATAACGTGCGGGTGACATATCATATATCTTCTTAAAGGCTCTAGTGAAGGATTCCTGTGAACCAAAACGATACTGCAATGCGATATCAATCGCCCTCTGGTCCGTATGAATTAAATCCTTCGCCGCTTGGGTCATTCGACGTTCCCGTATATAGTCAACAACTGACTTCTTAATCAATTTTTTGAATATACGGTGAAAGTGAAACCTAGAATAACCAGCGTGTTTCGCTAGAGTTTGAAGCGGTAAATCATCTTTCAGATGCTGTTCAATATAATTTAATGTTTCTTGAATCGTTTTCTCATGTTCTTGATAGGACAACCGAGCACCTCCTTGCCTTACGAGTTTAGTATAGCGGAAATGATCTTTAGGAAACTTGACTTTTTGTGCTGTGTTGTAATATCAGAGAGAGAATTTCCTAACCTAGGTTTAGAGATTGGTATTCATGACGACATCGTCTAGAGACATCCAAACTCAGATCCAGGACTAGGTATCCGTGTACTAGGTGAAATTTCAGAAGAAAAACTAGAAATCGTCCGTGAATAAGATTTAATTCTAATGAATGAATTTCCAAATTCGGTCTTGAACGCAACAGCTGGTAATAATTCACGATTGCCTCAGACATCCGTAGCGTAGATTTCGTGGGTAAATCAGGGACATATGACTACAAGATCGATATCTTCCTGTTACATTTATTGATGGTTTGAAAAAAATTCATTGGGGCGTGTTTGTGAAAGTTTTACCTCGTATCGTGAATGAAGTGGAAGCATATTAACCATGGGAGGGGAATAAGAAATAGAAAGCCTATAATTCTTATTTAAATAGATTATAGGCTCTTTTTCTTTTAAAAAAGGCAGTTAGTAAAAATTTAAAAAACTGCCTATACAACCAACTCAGGCATATATGAATTAACTCTATGTACTTTATTATTTTTTGTTGATGTGTAAAATGAATATCTCTGTGTATAATGTTTTCCTTGAATATCGTAAAAAGTAATATCAAATTCCCATTTCAATGATTCTGAAGGTATTATTTCCATTTTATTTCTATCTATAGCAGTCAAATATAAACAAAATTCACTGTGATTATCAACACGTAAAACATCTGTATCAATAGGTTCACTGACTCCTAAAATGTCATAATCATCTTTATGCTTTCGTTGAAAGGCTGTAACTGTACCAATGTGTATATTATTAGGTTTACTATCTTCCTCTAAAATTTTCACATGACAAGAAAAAGCAATACCAGCACCTTGATTTATTATTTTGAAAGAAATAAAGATGTTATCATTGTTTTCTCTTTTCATTTCACCTTCAAATCTATGTATCTGATATTTTGGGATGAGAGATAGGTATGGTAAATGCTTCAAACGCTCAGCTTCTTTATTATTCGCCAATTGTTCCTGGTATTTTTCCTCGTCTTTTTTCAAACTTTCTATATGAAGTTTATGCTGATGTTCCAGTGACCTTATATTTATTTTATTTGTAAAATAAAGAGTTATCCAACATATACCAATAGATACTAGAGGTGGTACTACGATTTTAAAAATTTCTAACATGAAGATACCTTTTTCATTTTGATATTGATGGTTTTCAGGATATTAATGAATGTTTGTGCTTCAAACTTTTTAAACCAGTCTTCTACCCACATGTCGCTTGTTTCTCCTCTTTCTCATAGAATTTTATTCATAATCCCTCTTCAAAATCGCATACATAAACACATCATCAAATCCATTCTGACCAAGCTCATACTCCCGCAATAAACCCTCTCTTACAAAATCAAAGTTCTCCAATAATTGAACAGAGGACATATTTGCTGGATCAATGATTGCTTCAATCCGGTTCAGGTTCATCACCTGAAATCCATATCGTAACACCGCAGCAATCGCTTCGCTCATGATGCCTTTTCTCCAATGATCGTGGTGTAATTCATAGCCAATTTCGGTGCGGAGGTGCTGTTTTTCTAAATTGAGAAATCCGCAGCTGCCGATGATGGCTGGGTTGTCTTTTAGAGAAATGCCCCAGCGGATGCCTGTTTGTTCTTTGAAGATGTCGTGATACCACTTGATTTCTCCTTTTGTGTCTTCAATCGTTTCATGAGCATCGATTCCCATGTAGCGGCACACAGTTTCATTGGATAAATAGATGTGCATATCCTCAGCGTCTTCGATCGTCGCTTGTTTTAAGATCAGTCTTTCGGTATGTATTGTTGGAAATGTTTGTGGAAAGTTGATTTTGTTCATTTGGTTATCCTCCATGAGATGTCTTTTGTTCTGTACATGCCTTACAATAAAAAACCCCTTCATTCCTCAGCCAAGCCTTCACCTCTGTCATTCCTTTTCTCTTTGGATAGATCAGCTTGACGTACACTTCTTCGTTTCCTTCTATCTTTTTCTGACAGCTAGCACACGCGGGTTCTTCAAATAGAAACAATCGACTTACTCCTTTTTGTACATATTTCTTCCATTATATCAAATGTTCGACATCTTCTTTGCGGCCCGTTATTCACTTTTTCTATTTTTGTCCGACATATGCTAAGGAAAAGAAATTTCCATTTGTTGAAACCGTTTGAGAGAAAGCTTGCTCTAACAGGTGTAGGAGGTGTGAGTGAGATGAAGCAAGTGCGTCTAATTAAAAAAGCACAAAAAGGGAATGTCCCGGCATTTGAGAAATTAATGCTGATGTATCAAGAGCGTTTATATAAAACGGCTTTTCTCTACACAAGAAATAAAGAGGATTCGTTAGATGCTGTTCAAGAAACAGTCATTAAAGCGTTTAAGCATCTATCTGGTTTGAAAGAACCGGCTTATTTTTCTACCTGGCTGACGCGGATTTTGATTCATACGATTTTTGCGATGAAGAAAAAGCAGCAAGATGTTGTTCCGTTTGAACAGCATCATGAGAGCGTTGAGCGTCATGATTTTTTAGAAGACAAGCTCGATTTAAAAAATGCACTTGATGTGTTAGATGAGCAATACCAGGTCGTCATTCAGTTATTTTATTTTCAAGATTATTCAATTTCGATGATTTCTGAGCAGATGGGTGTGCCTGAAGGAACGGTTAAAACTCATTTGTATCGAGCAAGAAAGTTATTAAAGCAAACATTGGAGAAGGAGGAGAGTGTTGATGGAACGAAAAGAAATGAAAAAGCTTTATGATGAGATTGATGTACCAACGGTGGAAGTGACCTCTGCGATTCGTCAAGCAATAGGAGATGTAAAAGCGGAACAGAAAAGACATTGGTTCAAATGGAACTGGAGAACGCCAATTTACTCTATCCTCGTTCTCATCGTTCTTTACTTTTCATCAGGTTTCCTTTTTCCTTCTCTTAATACAGCGATGGCACGTGTCCCGATTATTGGGCAATTTTATATGATGTTTCACGATAAAGTAGGAATGGCTCTTTTTCAGAGTGATATGGTGAAGCATGTTAATGAGGGGGCTGAATCAAGAGGAATTACTGTAAAAGTAAACAGTGTTTACTATGATGCAGGGCGACTTGTTTATACGTTTACTGTCGATCATTTGAATACAAAAGAAAATTCAGTACCATTTGTAGTCAACCTAGATCCAGTAAATGAAACCACCCAATCGAGTGACTACAATCATGAATTAAAAAAATTGAAAGATGGTCGTTATGCTGGACAGGTGACAGTCTATACAAATGGACAAACGATTAAGCAAGGTCAAAAAGCGCCACTCGTCATTTCGAAAATTGGAGATATAGTAGGGAATTGGCGATTTGAATTACCTGTAGTGAAGCAAAAAACTACTATATTAGCTGGACAAAAAGACGTATCTATTTTAAAAGGACGTTATCAAATAAGGAATGTAAAAGTAGAAAAAGGATTGAAAGGGTCTGTTATTCAATATGCCATTGATTACAATGGTTTTGCCAAAGATGATAGAGTCATTATAGATAGAATGAAAGATGATTTAGGTAATGATTACCAATTCGAACTTGGAACAGATTTAGGAGAAAAACAACTGACTCCTGAAAAAACTAGAAAAGATCATTTGACCATTTTGAATCAACCGATCGATCCAAAGGCGACTGAATTAACATTTTACACAATTGTGGACTTCGAACGAGAAGAAAGCAAAATCATTCCTCTTCAGACAAAGCTGCCTGTTCAGTACAAAACAAAGCATCATGGAATTGGAATCAAAATTAATAAAATAGAGCAAAAGGGTCATTCTGTAACAGTTGATTATCAATTTACTGGAGTAGACCAGAAAGAATTAGATGAAGATATTATGGAGAATGTAGGTGAATGGATAGGAATAGGTGATGTTAAAAAGCTGAAATCGTGGTCAGACTCTGAAGCAAATGATGAAAACGGATATTACTTGGAGAGAAATGATGCTGAGGTGACCAATTTCAAGACAGCCTCTATTCAATCCACTTTTGAATTTGATAAGAAGTTAGACACAATATTACTTAAGGATTTTGGGCTTAATCTTGATTTGTCAGATCTGAACCGGTTGGTACCACAGAAAGATATCATGGTAACCATTCCAGTCAAAAAAGAAACATCAAACGCTAGTCAATAAATAAGAAAGCGAACATGGTTATACATGTTCGCTTTTTGTCTGTTGTTCCACCAGTCGATGACGATTGAACGAATACCTGATCAATATCAACGCCACAAAACTAGCTAATCCACCAATCCAACTTAAATTCGTTACATTTGTATACTGAATAATCACGCCGCCCATTGACGATCCGAGCATCATGCCGATGTTCATAATCGCTGTATTAAAGCTCAGCACGGTTTCTGATGCTTGGGGTTTAAGGGAGATTAGATAGTATTGCTTCGCTGGTGTTGTTGTCCATGTAGCAATGCCCCATATGGCCAGCGTGATCAAGACGCTAATTGTAGAGAATTGCGTAAAAAATAAGGCAAAGAGAGCGAACATCTGGATCATAATGCTGATCGAGATGGTTCGGTTTGGTCCCCATTGATCAACGGCGAAGCCGCCAAAGCGTGAGCCAATAAAAGCAGAAATTCCTAAGACGAGCAAGGCCATGCTTGTCATTTCAAGTGAAAAGCCGGCGGTCTGTCGCAATAAAGGAGAGATATAAGCAAAGACCATCGTGTAGCCTAAAATCCAAAAGGCCGTCGTGGCTAAGCCGCTGATCACTCTGCGGTCTTGAAGAATGTGTAATTGCTGCTTCAATGGCAGATGTGAATGTCCCTCTATGCGTGGCAGCAATTGATAAAGAAGCAAGAAGAGACAAGCAGTACCTAGTGCAATGATGAGAAAAATATAGTGCCAATCCACATGACCTGATAGAAATGTTCCAATCGGTACACCAAGTACGAGTGAAACGGTGAAGCCAGTGATGACGGTCGCCATTGCACTTCCCTTTTTTTCTGGCGGGGCGATCTGCGCTGCATAATTCGTGGCAACGACAATATATAAGCCGCCGCTCATGGCCATGATGACGCGAGAGAGCAGGAGCAGCACAAAATGATGGCTGAAAAAGGCGAGCATATTGCCTAAAATAAACACAAAAATAGCTGATAACAAAACCTTTTTTCGGTTCAGCTTCGACGTTGCCATGACTAAAAAGAGAGCGCCTACTGCATAAAAAAGAGAATAGACAGTGATGAGCTGTCCGGCAGCAGGAATGGAGATGTGTAAATCAACAGCAATGATATCTAGAATGCCGGACACGACGAATTCTGACGTGCCTGTGACAAATGAACCGACAGCTAAAAGAATAATCAATAGCTGATGAGATGTGTTTTTCATTTTGAACCCTTCCTTCATGTTGATGCGTTGTCTTTAGTTTAAATTCCGTGCTAACATAAGTAAAATTGATGTTTTTCATGAAGGAGATGAGTAAATACTCATGAGCTTTGTTCGTTTTGATATTATTGCAAAAGTTGTGGAGCTTGGCAGTTTTACAGCAGCAGCTGAAGCATTAAATATGACACAGTCAGCTGTCAGTCATGCAGTGGCGAATGTAGAGTCAGAGTGGGGTGTGTCTTTATTCATTCGCGACCGAAAAAAGGGCATTATGCTGACGGACATTGGTCAGACCCTTCTCCCGCATATTAGAGAAGTGTTAAATAGAGTCGAGAAGATCCAGCAAGAAATTGCATTAACGAAAAATATTGAAACAGGCTTGATTCGTATCGGCACATTTGCCAGTGCCTCTGCTTGTTTATTGCCTAAACTGCTTGTGAGCTATCAGAAAAAACATCCAAAAATCGAATTTAAATTCTATGAGGGAACGTATGAAGAAATATTGGAGTGGCTGGATTCTGGCATCATTGATGTTGGATTTGTTGTAAAAGGCCATGCGGATGAAGCTTTTGATTTACTGCCACTTATCAAAGATGAGATGGTGGTCGCCTATCACCCAAATCATCGATATGAACAGCAGCCCATTGTAGATATCACAGATTTGGCGGGTGAACCATTTATTATGCCGACTGGCATGTATCAATCACATGTAGAGGATATTTTTTCGGAGGCGCAAATGAAGCCGGCTGTTTTATTTGAAGTTCATGATTGTACGACCATTGCCCGTATGGTCGGGGAAGGACTTGGTGTCACAATAGGCCCTGAGTTATTTTTAAAAACGCAGCAGCTTGTGCATATTCGCCAGCTGAATGTCTCTCATCATCGTGAGGTTGCGCTCGCCTGTCCGTCTCTCTCCCAAGCTTCTCCGGCAGTGAAAGAGTTTTTCCGTGTAGCCGAAGCGGTTTTTGCAAAAGAGAAGGATTTGGGGAAGGGTGTATAAAGAACTAGATGTGATTTTCCAAATTCGTGTAATAAGACGAATGAAGCGGACATTTCTTTGAAAAATGTTCGCTTTTCGTATTGTGTTTTAAAAATGAAGTTGGTACAATAGACACAGAAATCAAATAGATAGAAGTCGTATAATCGCGGGGATATGGCCCGTAAGTTTCTACCAAGCTACCGTAAATGGCTTGACTACGTCAATTCACACTCGTTTGATATAAATCATGCATTGTTCTTGTTTTATGTCACAGTCTGAATTCACATATGTAGTCAAGCGTCCCAAAACTGTTGGGGCGTTTTTTATTTGACTAGTGAATGGGGCAGGCTAAAGCAAAAGGACATGAAGGGAGTCAGTTGGCTTGAAACAGTTTTTTCAGTTTGATGAGTTAGGTACGAATTACCGCAGAGAGATCATCGGTGGTTTAACCACATTTTTGTCGATGGCTTACATTCTGTTTGTTAATCCGATCACACTTGCATTAGTGTCGGTGCCGGATTTTCCAGATAAATTACGTATTGATCAGGGAGCAGTCTTTACAGCGACGGCGTTAGCTTCTGCTGCAGGGTGTATTCTGATGGGATTGATCGCCAGGTATCCGATTGCGATAGCACCCGGTATGGGTCTGAATGCGTTCTTCGCTTTTTCGGTTGTGCTTGGTATGGGCATCAAATGGGAAGCAGCACTTTCAGGTGTGTTTGTTTCAGGATTGATTTTCGTTGCTCTTTCTTTAACAGGTTTCCGTGAAAAAATCATTAATGCCATTCCGGCTGAGCTGAAGCTGGCAGTTGGTGCAGGTATTGGTTTGTTCATTACGTTTGTTGGTCTGCAAGGGTCTGGCATTATTGCCAATAATGATAATACGCTCGTTTCGATTGGGAACATTCATAGTGGTCCTGTTCTGTTAACGGTGTTTGGTATCGTTGTGACGGTCATTTTAATGGTTCTTCGAGTGAATGCAGGTGTCTTCATTGGGATGCTTGTGACAGCTATTGCTGGGATGATCTTTGGTCTTGTGCCAGTACCATCTCAAATTGTGGGAAGTATTCCAAGCTTGTCCCCAACCTTTGGTCAAGCCTTGATTCACTTGCCAGAAATTTTCTCGATTCAAATGCTTGTCGTGATTTTAACGTTCCTATTCGTTGGGTTCTTTGATACAGCTGGTACACTTGTGGCTGTGGCAACGCAGGCTGGTTTAATGAAAAATAATGAGCTGCCTCGCGCAGGAAGAGCACTGCTGGCGGATTCTTCTTCTATTGTTGTAGGTTCTGTTCTTGGTACATCTACAACAACATCTTATGTTGAATCTAGCTCAGGTGTAGCTGCTGGTGCGCGTTCTGGTTTTGCAGCGGTCGTCACAGGCATTTTCTTCTTGCTTGCAATGTTCTTCTCACCACTTTTATCCATCGTTACATCGAATGTGACAGCACCTGCTTTGATCATTGTCGGTGCACTGATGGTCGCTCCGCTGGCGAAGATTGCATGGGATCGTTTTGAAATTGCGGTACCAGCGTTCTTAACGATGATTATGATGCCACTGACATACAGTATTGCAACAGGGATTGCGGTTGGCTTTATTTTCTACCCAATCACCATGATCTTTAAAGGGAAAGCGAAAGAAGTGCATCCAATTATGTATGGATTGTTTGTCATCTTTATTCTATATTTTGCTTTCTTAAATCATTAATCGAACATTTGAAACAGCAGCTCATAGAAGCTGCTGTTTTTTTGTTAAAAAAATCAAAACATAGTTGACTTATAGGAATTATGTGTTTATGATAAAAAGACATAATTCGCTGATTGGATCACCAAAGGCGCTTTGATTTCCTTTTTAATAGAAGGTTTCAGGGTGCCTTTTTTTCTTGCAGACATTTAAAAGGGGAGGAGATGTCTTTTGTCACGCTGGCTTAGACAGGTGATTGAACGAAAAAAGCAGGTGCTGATTCAAAAGCTCCTTTTATGGGGGCATGAAGAAAAACAGGAAGCGCTCATGCATTATACGATTCATGAGCTGGAAAATGAGGTTCTCTATTTAAAAGAGCGAAAACAAAAATAGGGGGATGAGCGATGGATGAACAAAAGCTGAATTACATTTTATCTGCTTTAAAAGGGATCGACTATGGATCAGTGGTCATCACCATTCATAATGGACATATTACACAGGTCGATACGACCAAAAAGACTCGGTTCCCCGCTCATCAGGAGAATCTCCGGGTCCAGCAAGGAAAGCGGAGCCACTATCGTTCATGACGGATTTCAACGTGATAAAAAGCTGATGGAGGCTGTCAGCTTTTTTGTTTTGTCTTATTTTCTCTCCGTTTTAAAACCTCTGCTGTCTTTTATCCGTCTATTCGTATGAACGTCGAGGAATCTTGACTGAATAGAGAGACTCCGCTACTTTAAGAGGAGTCATCCGAACAGATCATTTACTTGATCCTGTAAGGATTGGATAGGAGTTGATATGAGATGTTAGAGAAAGATCAAGGTCAGGGGACATCTGAAAAGAAAAATGAAGAGTCATCAATAGATCAAGAAACAAGGCAATCCCGCCTCAGCCGAAGCGCTGCAAAACGTGGAAGAACCTCAAAGTCAGCGGATGATGGGCGTTCAGCTATCCAGCGTATACTGCAAGGTGCAGGAGGCGCGTTTAAGCGTTACGGTTCATATGGACTGGCGATGTTAAAATCACCGAGCCGGGCCATCAATCAAGCGGAAACATTGCGTATGAAGTACGCCTGGATCTCGATTGTGTTATTCAGCGTGTTTTTTGCTTTAGGCAACTATGTTCAATTAAAGGCGTCAAAGACCCGTTTATTAGGCTTTGGCATTCATTATTCTTTTGGCGACGCCTTTTTGAAGGTAGCGGTCTTTACACTTATTTTGTTGACATTAATGATGCTTACCGTCTGGCTGCTCGGAAAGTACATGCTAAAAGGAAACATATCACTGAAAGAAGTGATCATGAAGTTTGGTGCTGCGCTTGTGCCGGTGTTGGTTTTATCCATCCTTTGGCTTGTATTTGCCATGCTGAATATTCCATATGTGACCGTCATATTATCCGTGATGATGTTTGTCGGTCTTCAGTTGATTGCGGTCGTGCTCTTTCGCTCGATTCAGTCGGAGCATGATGCCGAACGAGGAGATTTGATGTATGCGGGCTGGGTCTTTTTATTGGTTGAGCTTGTCATTATTGCGCTGCTCTGGGGCATAGTCGGGGAGTATTTGATTCCATCACTTGTTCCTGTTCGATTTGGATAAAAACACACTGAAAACCTCCTTTTTTGAAAAAGGGGGTTTTCATGTTGAGAAGAGAAAAAAACGGGTAAACTCTTGGTAACAAACACCATCCTTGTTGTCGAAAGATATATGTGTTTTGATCGCGTAAATTTGATTGTATCAAGGTATGTTCTCTAGTAGAATATGGGGTGCTTTATTTGATTTTTTAGTGCAGGGGGTTCGAATCGTGCTTCAACAACTTTTATCCAATGCGTTCACCATGGTTTTAATCATTTTAGTGATTAATATTGTTTATGTTTCTTTTTCCACCATGCGTTTAATTTTAACAATGAAAGGCAGACGGTACGCAGCTGCTTTTGCGGGTACGATCGAAATGCTCATTTATGTCATTGGGTTAAGTATCGTTCTAGATAACTTAGATCAAATACAAAATGTCATTGCGTATGCGCTAGGTTATGGAATGGGGATCATTGTCGGGATGAAAATTGAAGAGAAGCTGGCACTTGGCTACACAACTGTTAACGTGATCACAAAAGAATTGGATGTCGATCTCCCAAGACAATTGAGAGAAAAAGGATATGGTGTCACCAGCTGGGTAGCAGGCGGTCTTGAAGGAGACCGGACAGCATTGCAAATTTTAACACCGAGGAAATATGAACTGCAATTATATGAAACGATTAAGACGCTGGATTCAAAGGCGTTTATCATTTCATATGAGCCCAAATCGATTCACGGCGGCTTCTGGGTGAAGGCTGTGAAGAAAAGGAGAATTAAAGAATGACCGCAAAACCAAAGAAGAAAAAATTCTATGTGGAAGACAACATGACGATTGATCAAGTGTTGTCCCAGATGGCAGCGGAAGGCTACTCGCCTGTCCGTCGAATGGAGGAACCGATTTTTCAAGAAAAGAAGGAAAATGGGTCGATTCAGATCATTCCGATTGGGAAAAAAATCGTATTTGAAGGAAAAATAGTCTAAATCCGAACATTAAAACGACGACTTCATAGATTGTTCGATAAATCCGTTGACATCATGAACATCCGTTGTTAAGATAAACATGAAATCAAAACACGAGCCTCATATAATCTTGGGAATATGGCCCATAAGTTTCTACCCAGTTACCGTAAATGACTGGACTATGCAGGATAGTGAACAAAACTGACATGGCGTTTCAAAAGCGAACAGCGCTTACCATGGCCCGGTTTGTGTTGCTTCCTAACATTGCAATACAGACCGGGTCTTTTTGTTCGGCGTTTGACAAGCTGCTTAGGTTTGGGAAGCGTGTCAAACGATACAAAATCGAATAACAGCTTAAAGGTGGGGACAAAATGAAGCCGCTTGTAGGTGTCATCATGGGAAGTACATCTGATTGGGAAACAATGAAAAATGCGTGCGACATCTTAGAGGAATTAAACATTCCGTATGAAAAACAGGTGGTATCCGCACACCGGACACCTGACTTGATGTTTGAATATGCGACTGAAGCAAGAGGTAAAGGACTAAAGGTCATCATTGCCGGTGCTGGAGGCGCAGCACATTTACCGGGGATGGTCGCAGCAAAAACGACACTGCCGGTCATTGGTGTGCCTGTACAATCAAAGGCACTAAACGGGCTGGATTCCTTATTATCCATCGTTCAAATGCCAGGCGGTGTACCAGTTGCTACAGTAGCAATTGGCAAAGCCGGTGCAACAAATGCAGGCCTTCTTGCCGCACAAATGATTTCAGCATTTGATGAAAAGGTCGCAGCTCGCCTTGAAGAAAGAAGAGAGCAGACAAAACAGACTGTACTAGAAAGCAGTGATCAGCTTGGCTAAGCAGACCATTTTTCCAAACGCAACCATCGGGATCATTGGCGGCGGACAGCTTGGCAGATATATGGCTGTCAGCGCAAAGCAAATGGGGTACCGGGCAGCAGTTCTAGACCCAGTTGCACAATCTCCTTGCGGACAGGTTGCGGATACAGAAATCACAGCCGCATATAGTGACCTTGAAGCGATACGAAAGCTGGCAGAAATCAGCGATGTGGTGACTTATGAGTTTGAAAATATTGATTATGATGCACTCAATCAGCTGAAAGAAGAAGCCTATTTACCACAAGGAAGCAACCTTCTTCTTTTAACTCAAAATCGTGAGACCGAGAAAAAAGGGATTGTAGACGCAGGCTGTGAAGTAGCACCTTACCGCATCATTCATGATGAAAAAGAGCTGGAAGACGCAGTGGACGTGCTCGGTTTGCCAGCCGTGCTGAAAACTTGCAGAGGCGGCTACGACGGAAAAGGACAGTACGTCATTAAAGAAAAAGGACAGCTTCAGGAAGCAGCTGCATTGCTCACACATGGAACTTGTATTTTAGAAAGCTGGGTTCCATTCCAAATGGAGCTCTCGGTGATCGTCACTCGTTCTGTTCATGAAGAGATTGCAGTATTCCCAGTCGCTGAGAACATTCATAAGCAGAATATTTTGTTCCAAAGCATTGTACCTGCAAGGGTAGAGGACCGCATTCAGGAGAAGGCGAAAGAACTGGCAACAACACTGGCTGAAAAGCTGGGGCTGGTTGGTACTCTTGCTGTAGAATTGTTCCTGACAGATGACGGAAAGCTGCTCGTCAATGAACTGGCACCACGCCCGCATAATTCTGGTCATTATACGCTCGATTTATGTGAGACAAGTCAGTTTGAACAGCACGTCCGTGCCATTTGTGGTTTGCCGCTTGGCGGTACAGCCCTTTTATCAGAGGGAATGATGGTGAATTTATTAGGCGATGAAGTGGACATTCCAAAAGAGCATCCTGAGCTTCTCAAAGAAGCGAAGCTTTATCTATATGGAAAGCATGAAGTAAAAGCCGGCCGCAAGATGGGGCATATGACGTTTATGAAACAGCTCGATGATGAGTGGATGAGAAACATCACAAAGATATGGACTGAAAGAGATGGAGGAAACGGGAAATGATCGAACGTTACGCACGACCAGAAATGTCAGCAATCTGGACAGAGGAAAACAAATTTAATGCATGGCTTGAAGTAGAAATTCTCGCTTGTGAAGCTTGGGCAGAGCTTGGCGTCATTCCGAAAGAAGACGTTGTGACCATGCGCAAGAATGCAAGCTTTGATATTGGACGTATTTTAGAGATTGAACAGGACACGCGCCACGACGTGGTTGCCTTTACGCGTGCTGTATCTGAATCTCTAGGAGAAGAAAGAAAGTGGGTTCATTACGGGTTAACATCGACAGACGTAGTGGATACGGCGCTTTCATATCTATTAAAACAGGCGAACGATATCCTGCTCAAGGACATTGAGAGATTTGTTGACATACTAAAAGAAAAAGCAAAAGAGCACAAATATACCGTCATGATGGGCCGTACACACGGTGTACACGCTGAACCGACAACATTTGGCCTGAAGCTTGCTCTTTGGTACGAGGAAATGAAGCGTAACCTAGAACGTTTTAAACAAGCAAAAGCTGGTATTGAATACGGCAAAATCTCTGGAGCTGTTGGCACATATGCGAACATCGACCCGTTTGTTGAGCAATATGTATGTGAGAAACTTGGCATCAAAGCTGCACCAATTTCAACCCAAACCTTGCAGCGTGACCGCCATGCAGATTACATGGCTACTCTAGCTTTAGTCGCAACGAGCATTGAGAAATTTGCTGTTGAAATTCGTGGTCTTCAAAAGAGTGAAACACGTGAAGTAGAAGAGTATTTTGCAAAAGGACAAAAAGGATCATCAGCGATGCCGCATAAGCGTAACCCAATCGGCTCTGAAAATATGACGGGAATTGCCCGCGTGATCCGTGGATATATGCTGACAGCTTATGAAAATGTACCGCTTTGGCATGAGCGTGATATTTCTCATTCATCTGCTGAGCGCATCATTTTACCAGATGCAACGATTGCACTGAACTATATGCTCAACCGATTCTCAAACATCGTGAAAAACTTAACGGTTTTCCCTGAAAACATGAAGCGCAACATGGACCGCACACTTGGCTTAATTTACTCACAGCGCGTTCTTCTTGCATTAATCGATACAGGCATGGCACGTGAAGAGGCATATGACACGGTTCAGCCAAAGGCAATGGAAGCGTGGGAGAAACAAGTGCCGTTCCGTTCATTAGTAGAAGCAGAAGAAAAAATCACGTCACGCTTAACACCTGAACAAATCGCTGACTGCTTCGATTACAACTATCATTTGAAAAATGTCAATATGATTTTCGAACGTCTAGGTCTTGCGTAAGAAATGGGCCGCCTGCTTGCCAGGCGCCCAATCCTGAAAATTGCCAACATTCAAATTAGGAGGCCAACCTGAATGACTGTGAAACAAGAACTTCTCTACGAAGGCAAAGCGAAAAAAATCTATCAGACCGATGACGAGCATATTTTATATGTCGAATATAAAGACTCAGCTACAGCATTTAACGGCGAAAAGAAAGCCGAAATCGAAGGCAAAGGCAGACTGAACAACGAAATTTCGAGCTTAATCTTTCAAATGCTTCATGAGAAAGGGATCAACAATCACTTTGTGAAACGTCTTTCTGAAACAGAGCAGCTCATTCAAAAGGTGCAGATTGTTCCGCTTGAAGTGGTTGTACGTAATGTGGTGGCAGGCAGTATGTCAAAACGCCTCGGCATTCCAGAGGGAACAAAACTGGACACACCTTTGATAGAGTTCTACTACAAAGATGATGCACTCGGCGATCCGCTCATTACAGAAGATCATATTCGCATTTTAGATGCAGCGACACCAGAGCAGGTCGAGGAAATGAAAACAATCACAAGACAAGTGAATGAAGAGTTAAAGCAAATCTTCTCAGACTGCCATGTGAATTTAATTGATTTCAAGCTTGAATTCGGAATAGATCACGAGAATCGTATTTTGCTAGCTGATGAGATTTCACCTGATACGTGCAGGCTTTGGGACAAAGATACAAACGAAAAGCTTGATAAAGACGTGTTCAGACGAAACCTGGGCGGCTTAACGAATGCATACGAAGAAATTTTCAAAAGACTTGGAGGCCATAAACATGTATAAAGTGAAAATTTTTGTCAGCTTAAAAGAGAGCGTTCTTGATCCACAAGGAAGTGCCGTGCAGCACGCTTTGCACAGCATGTCTTATCAGGAAGTAAAGGATGTCCGTATCGGAAAATACATGGAGCTTGTCATTGAAAAATCAGATCGTGATTTAGACACAGTCGTCAAAGAAATGTGCGAAAAATTACTTGCCAACACGGTGATTGAAGATTACCGCTATGAGGTGGAGGAGGTTGTCGCACAGTGAAGTTTGCAGTGATCGTCTTGCCTGGCTCTAACTGTGATATCGATATGTACCATGCGATTCAAGATGAGCTAGGTGAACAAGTTGAATATGTATGGCACGACGAAACGAGTCTTGACGGATTTGACGGTGTACTCGTACCAGGCGGTTTCTCTTATGGGGATTACTTAAGATGTGGTGCGATCGCCCGCTTCTCAAACATCATGCCGGCAGTGAAAAAAGCAGCTGAGGAAGGGAAACCTGTTCTTGGTGTTTGTAACGGGTTCCAAATTCTTCAGGAGCTTGGCATTCTTCCGGGTGCGATGAGACGAAATAAAGACTTGAAATTTATCTGTCGTCCAGTTGAACTCATTGTAGAAAACAATGAAACGCCATTTACAAGCGGTTATCAAAAAGGCGAATCCATTAAGATTCCTGTAGCGCACGGTGAAGGCAACTTCTACTGTGACGAAGACACTTTAGCGAAGCTCATTGAACGCGGCCAAATCGCTTTCACTTATGGAGACGATATTAACGGCAGTGTGAATCGTATTGCAGGTGTAACGAATGAAGAGGGCAATGTACTCGGCATGATGCCGCACCCTGAGCGCGCGGTTGATTCATTACTAGGCAGCGCAGACGGACTTAAATTGTTTCAATCTATCGTGAAAAATTGGAGGGACACTCATGTCACTACTGCTTGAACCAAGTCACAAGCAAATTAAAGAAGAGAAATTGTATCAGCAAATGGGATTGAGTGATGAAGAATTCGCTTTAATCGAATCCATTATTGGCAGGCTGCCAAACTACACAGAAACGGGCATTTTTTCTGTCATGTGGTCAGAGCATTGCAGTTATAAAAACTCAAAGCCTGTTTTAAGCAAATTCCCGACAAAAGGAGAGCACGTCCTTCAAGGTCCTGGGGAAGGCGCTGGAATCGTTGATATTGGAGACAACCAAGCGGTTGTATTTAAAATCGAATCACATAACCATCCATCTGCAATTGAACCGTATCAAGGAGCGGCGACAGGTGTCGGCGGAATTATCCGTGATGTATTCTCCATGGGTGCGCGTCCAATTGCTGTATTAAACTCTCTTCGTTTTGGTGAACTGACTTCACCGCGCGTGAAGTACTTGTTTGAAGAAGTAGTGGCAGGGATCGCAGGCTATGGAAACTGTATCGGAATTCCAACAGTCGGCGGAGAGGTTCATTTCGATCAAAGCTATGAAGGCAACCCGCTCGTAAATGCGATGTGTGTTGGATTAATCAACCATGAGGACATCAAAAAAGGGCAGGCAAAAGGTGTCGGCAACACGGTCATGTACGTTGGTGCCAAAACGGGACGTGACGGGATTCACGGTGCAACATTTGCATCTGAGGAATTTTCTGATGAATCAGAAGAAAAACGCTCAGCTGTTCAAGTCGGTGATCCGTTCATGGAAAAACTGCTACTTGAAGCGTGCCTTGAAGTCATCAAAAACGATGCACTCGTTGGAATTCAGGATATGGGAGCGGCTGGCTTAACAAGCTCAAGTGCTGAAATGGCGAGTAAAGCAGGTTCTGGTATCGAGATGAATCTAGATCTCATACCGCAGCGTGAAACAGGCATGTCAGCATACGAAATGATGCTGTCTGAATCTCAAGAAAGAATGCTTTTGGTCATTGAAAAAGGCCGTGAACAAGAAATCATTGATATTTTTGAAAAATACGATCTTGAAGCGGTATCAGTCGGTCATGTGACAGACGATAAAATGCTTCGTTTACTTCATCAAGGTGAAGTGGTATGTGAGCTTCCTGTTGATGCACTTGCAGAAGAAGCGCCGGTTTATCACAAGCCGTCAAGTGAGCCTGCATACTATCGTGAGTTTTTAGAAACAAAAGTTGAAGCACCTGCTATCGCAGATGCAGCCGACACGTTAAAACAGCTCCTTCAGCAGCCGACAATTGCAAGTAAAGAATGGGTTTATGATCAATATGACTACATGGTTCGGACAAATACAGTCGTTGCACCAGGCTCTGATGCGGGCGTTTTAAGAATTCGCGGAACGAAAAAAGCCCTTGCGATGACAACCGATTGTAACGCACGTTATCTTTACCTTGATCCAGAAGTCGGCGGGAAAATCGCAGTCGCAGAAGCAGCACGCAACATTGTGTGCTCAGGCGCTCGTCCGCTTGCAGTAACAGATAACCTGAACTTCGGTAACCCAGAGAAACCAGAAATTTTCTGGCAAATTGAAAAATCTGCTGACGGTATTAGCGAAGCGTGCCGCAAGCTAAGCACACCAGTTATCGGTGGTAACGTCTCTTTATATAACGAATCAAATGGAACAGCGATTTACCCAACACCAGTCATTGGAATGGTTGGTTTGGTTGAAGACACAGCTCATATTACGACGCAGTCGTTCCAGCAGGCTGGCGATGTGATTTTCATCATAGGTGAGACGAAGGAAGAATTTGCAGGCAGTGAGCTTCAAAAGATGACAGAAGGCCGTATTTACGGAAAAGCACCAGAAATTGATTTGGATGTAGAGCTCACGCGTCAGGAAGCCCTTCTTGCTGCGATTCAAAACGGACTTGTTCAATCAGCACACGATGTGTCTGAAGGCGGTCTTGGTGTCGCACTTGCTGAAAGTACATTTGGAACAGATGGTCTTGGCGCTCATATCCAAATTGATTTAAACAGCGAAGCTTCATTATTCAGTGAAACACAGTCACGTTTTGTCGTCACAGTGAAACCAGAGCACCGCGAAGCGTTTGCTGCGGCTGTCAAAGATGCGAAAGAAGTTGGAACGGTCACAAATGATGGTGTATTCACTGTCAAAAATCAAGAAGGACAACAATGGATTCATGCAGCGGTCAACGAGCTTGAACGCGCATGGAAAGGAGCGATCCCATGCTTGCTGAAATCAGAGGCTTAAACGAAGAGTGTGGCGTCTTTGGGGTTTGGGGACACGAAGAAGCCCCGCAAATCACATATTACGGATTGCATAGCCTTCAGCACCGAGGACAAGAGGGTGCGGGAATCATTGCAACAGATGGTGAAAACCTGACGGCACATAAAGGCCTTGGACTGATTACGGAAGTCTTTCAAAACGGTGAGCTAAAGGATCTGAAAGGCAAAGGAGCGATCGGACACGTTCGGTATGCGACAGCAGGCGGAGGCGGCTTTGAAAATGTGCAGCCCCTCTTCTTCCGCTCGCAAAACAACGGCAGTCTTGCCCTTGCTCATAATGGGAACTTAGTGAATGCAACGCAATTAAAGCAGCAGCTAGAGAACCAGGGGAGTATATTCCAAACATCTTCTGACACTGAAGTGCTCGCTCATTTAATTAAGCGCAGCGGCTATGTTGAATTGAAAGAGCAGATCAAAAATGCCCTGTCCATGCTTAAAGGCGCATATGCTTTCTTAATTATGACGGAAACAGAAATGATTGTGGCACTTGATCCGAACGGCTTACGTCCGCTTTCACTTGGTATGCTTGGGGACGCGTATGTTGTTGCTTCTGAAACATGTGCATTTGATGTTGTCGGTGCCACGTATTTACGAGATGTGGAGCCTGGCGAAATGCTGATCATTAATGATGAAGGCCTGAAATCTGAACGCTTCTCCATGAACATTAACCGCAGCATGTGCAGCATGGAATACATTTATTTCTCAAGACCTGACAGCAATATCAACGGCATCAACGTGCATAGTGCGAGAAAGAACCTTGGCAAAAAGCTTGCCGAGGAAGCGCATGTCGAAGCAGATGTCGTGACAGGTGTACCAGATTCGAGTATTTCTGCAGCAATTGGATATGCCGAAGCAACAGGTATTCCATATGAGCTCGGTTTAATTAAAAATCGTTATGTCGGACGGACCTTTATCCAGCCGTCTCAAGCATTGCGTGAGCAGGGCGTGCGCATGAAGCTGTCAGCTGTGCGCGGGGTCGTCGAAGGAAAACGTGTCGTGATGGTGGATGATTCCATCGTACGCGGAACTACGAGCCGCCGCATTGTGACGATGCTAAGAGAAGCGGGTGCGACGGAAGTCCATGTCCGCATTAGTTCACCGCCAATCGCACATCCATGTTTTTATGGAATTGATACGTCCACACATGAAGAGCTGATTGCTTCTTCTCATTCAGTGGAAGAAATTAGACAGGAAATCGGTGCAGACTCCATTGCATTTTTATCTGTAGACGGTTTAATGGACGGGATTGGCAGGAAGTATGATGATCCGCAGCGCGGTCAATGTTTAGCATGCTTTACTGGGAAATACCCGACTGAAATTTATGAAGATACTGTTCTTCCGCATGTGAAGGAAACAGCACTGACGAAATAATCGAATAAAGGAGCAGCAGTCAAGATGATTTGATATGCTGCTCTTTCATTCTGCTGAAAATAAATGGAATAGAAGCAGCTAAAAGGAGTGAATGGGATGTCAGAAGCATATAAAAACGCCGGTGTCGACATCGAAGCAGGATACGAAGCCGTCAAACGAATGAAAACACACGTAGAACGTACAAAAAGAGCAGGCGTCATGGGTGCTCTAGGCGGATTTGGCGGTATGTTTGATTTATCTGAGCTGCCATACAAAAAGCCCGTTCTTGTCTCAGGAACAGATGGTGTCGGAACAAAATTAAAGCTTGCCTTTTTAATGGATCAACACGATACGATCGGTGTTGATGCCGTGGCAATGTGTGTGAACGATGTGCTGGCACAAGGGGCAGAGCCGCTCTTTTTCTTAGATTACTTAGCAGTTGGTAAAGCAGATCCGATAAAAATTGAATCAATCGTCAAAGGTGTGGCTGACGGCTGTGAGCAGTCTGGTTCAGCGCTTGTCGGCGGAGAAACAGCAGAAATGCCGGGTCTTTACACAGAAGATGAATATGATATTGCTGGTTTTTCAGTAGGCGTCGTTGAAAAGGATGAAATCGTGACAGGAGAGAGCATTAAAGAGGGGCACTTGCTTATTGGACTCAGCTCAAGCGGAATTCATAGCAATGGGTACTCCCTCGTTCGTAAAGTATTGCTGGAAGACGCTGGTCTGGATCTGCATCAAACGTATGAACCTTTTACAAGACCGCTTGGAGAAGAGCTTCTTGAACCGACCAAAATTTATGTGAAGCCTGTTCTCAAACAAGTAAAAGCCGGCAAGATTGACGGCATGGCACATGTGACAGGCGGCGGCTTTATTGAAAATTTACCGCGTATGCTGCCTGAAGGGCTTGGCGTTGAGATTGATAACGGCTCGTGGCCAGTACCGCCAATTTTCTCCTTTATTCAAGAAAAAGGACAGTTAAAGGCAGAAGAAATGTTCAACGTGTTTAATATGGGCATTGGTTTTGTCTTAGCGGTAAAAGAAGATGACCTTGTCGAAGTGATCAGAGGACTTGAAGAAGACGGAGAGAAAGCATTTCTCATCGGCCGTGTTCAAAAAGGAGAGGGTGTCACATTCGGCGGTGGAAGCCTCTCATGAAGAAGTTTGCGATCTTCGCCTCTGGAAGCGGGACGAATTTTCAAGCCATTATGGATACATTAAAAAAAGAACAGTGGCAGGCAGAGGCCGCCATTGTGATTTGTGATAAACCGGGTGCAAAGGTGCTGGAGCGTGCTGAGAAAGAGGGCATTCCCTCCTTTGCCTTTACCCCGAAGGCTTTTCCGAATAAAGCCGCTTTTGAACAAACGATCATTGAACAGCTTAGGCTGCATGAAGTGGAATGGATTTTCCTTGCTGGGTATATGAGACTGATTGGTCCGACATTACTTGAAGCATTCAGAGGGAAAATTGTCAATATCCACCCGTCCTTGCTGCCAGCCTTCCCAGGGCTGGATGCCATTGGCCAAGCCTATCAAGCAGGCGTCAAAGTGGCAGGCATCACTGTCCATTTTGTCGATGAAGGCATGGATACAGGTCCGATCATTGACCAAGCATCGATTTACATCGAACAAGGGGAAGAGCTTGAATCGATTGAAAAAAGAATGCATGAACTAGAACATACACTATATCCAAAAGTGATCAAATCACTTTTAGAATTATCTTAATGAGGTGACGAAGGCATGACGATCAAACGCGCATTAATCAGTGTTTCCGATAAAACGAATCTTGTACCTTTTGTGAAAGAATTAACAGAACTTGGCGTTGAAGTGATTTCAACTGGAGGTACACACAAGCTTCTTCAAGAGAACGGCATCAATGTCATTGGGATTTCTGAAGTCACTGGATTCCCTGAAATCATGGATGGACGACTCAAAACACTTCACCCGAACATTCATGGCGGGCTTTTAGCAGTGAGAGAAAACGATGAGCATATGGCACAGATTGAAAAGCATGGCATTCAGCCGATTGATCTTGTTGTCGTGAATCTCTATCCATTCAAAGAGACGATTTCAAAAGACGATGTGACATATGAAGAAGCAATTGAAAACATTGATATTGGCGGACCGGGAATGCTTCGTGCGGCATCAAAAAACCACCAAGACGTCACAGTGATTGTCGATCCTCGTGACTATGATACAGTCATTCAGCAAATCAAAGAAGGCGGCGTGTCACTCGAGAAAAAACGTGAGCTCGCTGCCAAGGTATTCCGTCATACGGCTGCATACGATGCTCTGATTGCGGATTACTTAACAAACTTTGTGGGCGAAACAGAGCCAGAACAGTTCACTGTCACGTTTGAGAAAAAACAATCCCTTCGTTATGGAGAAAACCCGCACCAAGCGGCGACTTTCTATGAAAATGCTCTTCCAGCCAAAGGTTCTTTGGCTACTGCAAAGCAATTACATGGAAAAGAACTTTCCTACAACAATATCAAAGATGCAGATGCCGCTCTCCAAATTGTACGTGAATTCACGGAGCCGGCAGCTGTCGCTGTGAAGCATATGAACCCGTGCGGCGTTGGTACAGGAGAAACGATTGCAGAAGCATTTGACCGAGCATTCAAGGCAGATGAAACTTCTATTTTTGGCGGCATTGTGGCACTTAACCGTGAAGTAGACAAACAAACGGCTGAGGTGCTGCATACGATTTTCTTAGAAATTGTCATCGCCCCATCGTTCAGCCAAGAAGCCCTTGACGTGTTAACGGCGAAAAAGAACCTTCGTCTATTAACATTAGATGTAGAAGCGGATCTCGGGAAAAAAGAAAAGCAGCTGACAAGTGTCCATGGCGGACTGCTTGTTCAGGATATTGACACGTACGGATTAGAGGAAGCAACCATCTCTATTCCAACGAAAAGAGAACCAACAGAAGACGAATGGAAAGACTTAAAGCTAGCTTGGAAAGTCGTCAAGCATGTGAAATCAAATGCGATTGTCCTTGCGAAAGATCAAATGACAGCAGGGATCGGTGCTGGTCAAATGAACCGTGTGGGCTCAGCTAACATTGCCATTGAGCAAGCAGGTGAAAAGGCAAAAGGAAGCGCACTAGGCTCTGATGCATTCTTCCCAATGGGCGATACAGTGGAAGCTGCTGCAAAGGCAGGCGTCACAGCGATCATTCAGCCAGGCGGATCTATTCGTGATGAAGAATCGATTCAAAAGGCAGATGAATACGGCATCGCCATGGTCTTCACTGGCGTTAGACATTTCAAACATTAAGGGGATGACAGTGTGAACGTACTAATTATCGGCAGAGGCGGAAGAGAGCATACCATCGCATGGAAAGTGAATCAAAGTGAACTTGTCAGCCAAGTATTTGTCGCACCCGGCAATGATGGAATGACAGATGCTGCGAAGCTTGTACCAATCGACGAAGGCGATCATGAGTCATTAATTCGTTTTGCAAAAGAAAACGAAATCGGCTTAACCATTGTCGGTCCAGAGGTTCCTTTAATCGCAGGTGTCGTTGATGCATTTGAAGAAGCAGGTCTAAAAGTATTTGGACCGAATGCAAAAGCTGCGGTCATTGAAGGCTCAAAGGAATTTGCAAAAGATTTAATGAAGAATTACGATATCCCGACGGCTGCTTACGCTGCCTTTACCTCGTTTGAAGAAGCAAAGGCATATGTGGAAGAAAAGGGTGCGCCGATTGTTATTAAAGCAGACGGGCTTGCCGCAGGAAAAGGCGTCACAGTGGCCATGACGCTTGAAGAGGCGGTCGATTGTCTGCATGATTTCTTAGAGGATGAAAAGTTTGGCGATGCAAGTGCATCTGTCGTCATCGAAGAATTTTTAACAGGCGAAGAATTTTCACTCATGGCTTTTGTCAACGGAGAAAAGGTGTACCCGATGGTGATTGCGCAGGATCACAAACGGGCCTTTGAAGATGACAAAGGGCCGAATACCGGCGGGATGGGCGCTTATTCACCAGTTCCGCAAATTTCAGATGAAGTGGTCCAAAAAGCGGTGGAAGATGTCGTCAAACCGGCAGCTCGCGCGATGGTGCAGGAAGGGCGTCCATTTACAGGCATTTTATATGCGGGCTTAATGCTGACACCAGAAGGCTCAAAGGTGATTGAATTCAATGCACGCTTTGGCGACCCTGAAACGCAGGTGGTTCTCCCTCGTCTTGAATCAGATCTAGTCCAAGTATTCCTCGATATTCTTGATGGAAAAGATGTGGACTTACAGTGGAAAGACACTGCGGCTGTCAGTGTGGTTCTTGCATCAGAAGGATACCCAGAAGACTATGCAAAAGGGACGCCGATCGGTGCCTTGCAAACGACTGTCACTGATGTCGTGACCTTTCACGCAGGAACAAAAAAAGAAAACGATCAATTCGTCACAAATGGCGGCCGTGTAGCGAATGTAACCGCATTTGACGACACATTTGAAGCGGCAAGATCAAGAGTGTATGAAGCGGTTGAAGAAATCATACAGCCAGGTCTATTTTATCGCCGTGACATCGGTGCCCGTGCGCTGAAGGCTGCAGGGAAAAACGTTTAATCAAAACACCTTTCTATCTGACGAGATGGAAAGGTGTTTTTTATTCATGAGAAGGGATGATGATTGAATATGAAGAAGTAGTATGGGATGACGAGTTTATGAGGAGGCAGCATGGTCATTCAAGGAATCATTCTATTTGCAATTGTGTTACTTATTTTATTTATACTGTTCTCCAATCTCATCATGTATGAAGCGAGAAAGCAAAACAAAGCCAAAAAAGGCTCAGCCATTAGGTATATGATCATGTCGATTTTTTCTGGTATCGTCATTGTTTCATTTTCCATTTGGATTTTTTTTATTAGCTGATTTATAAGAGAGGATGAGTATATGGTGCAATTGAAGGAACTTGCAAACGAGCGTTTTTCTGCCTCGATCTGTATTGATTCATTTAATGAGCGCATCCGTTTGGATGACTACAGCGGCAGGGTGAGGGATGTGATTCAGTCGGTTCTAAAGGAAGCGGCAGACTGCAAGGCTTCTAAGGTCATTGTGAAAGTCAGGCGTGAGCATATGCCTCTTTTTTTAGAAAAAGGCTTTCGGCTTGAAGGCGTGTTTTCTCATTATTTCCTTGGAAGTGATGCGTACGGCATGTCGCTCTTTCTGACGGAGGATCGGATGAACAGCCCGTATTGGCTGAAGGAAGATGAAATTGTTGCGTCTATTCAGAAAAAGCCTCTCAAAAAAGACCAAGGCACTTGGCAGGATGAGTATGTGATGAGGAAAGCCGATCCGAAGGATATTCACAAGCTGGCAAAGCTCTATGATACCGTCTTCGAAACGTATCCTACGCCAATGAATGAGCCAGATTACATCCAAAAGGTGATGGAGGAAGGGACCGTCTTTTATGCCGTTGAACATGACGGACACATTGTGAGTGCGGCATCCGCTGAAATCAATGCGCCGTATGGTCATGCGGAATTAACAGATTGTGCGACCCTTCCATCATACAGAAAACTAGGATTCATGCATCATTTGATTCTAGCACTCGAAAAAGAACTTCAATCCATGCACATCTATGTCTTTTATTCTCTCGCACGTGCACTGTCCTATGGAATGAACCAAGTGTTTTATCAGCTCGGCTATACGTATACCGGGCGTTTCCAAAACAACTGCTATATTTTTGACAAAATTGAAGATATGAATCTATGGGTGAAAACGCCGAATGAATCATGAAATGGTTCTCATCTGATCAAGCAGACCAGATAGGCGGTACGCCATGATACTGAGCTGCAGCTTCATCCGGTCATCCGTGGATTTGAGGCTGCAGCCTGTTCTCGTTTCAATTTGTTTTAAGCGATAGCTTAATGTATGCCTGTGAATAAACAATTCCCCCGCAGATTTTTGAATATTTTCATTGTGTGCCAAATACACTTCGAGTGTATGGATCAGGTCAGCCCCCTGTTTTTTCGTATAAAGCAAGGGACTTAACAGCTCCACGTAAAAGTCATGCAAATTCATACCCGCTTCATTCATTTCAAGCAGCATCCCGTATAAACCGAGCTTCTGATAATGAATGATGCATTCGTCTGTCTTTAAAAGTGGAAGAAGCCTTGCTGCATACTGTGCTTCCTTCGCGCTTTTTGAAAAGAGACCGATCTGGTCATAGGCTCTCCCGATGCCAATCACAATCGGATGGACGGGAAAAAAATAAGACCAAGTGCTCCGGCACTCCTCTGCTGCGCGATACCACTCCGCTTCTTGAAATGCTTTTTTTCCTGCTGGCGTAAGAACAAAAATGGAATCGAGCCTTGTTTTAAGTAAAAAAGGAATATGTCGGCGTTCAAATATCGACGTGAGCAATTGAGACAGGCGCTGCATCATTTGGTGATCGAGCTGTGTGTGCTGATGCTGAAATTGAAAGTAGATGACCACCTGCTCATCGCTCATATCGTATTGCAGCTTTGTTGCTTGTTCGACCACATAGCTTTCTTCTGTGTATTGCTGCTGCAAAATATCATCTAACAAATGACCTTGCATTTGGTTTTCTGTATCTTGAATGGCTTTTTGCTTCAGCCATTCAATCGCATACACCGCCCCGGCATGCTCGATGGCAATCGCGTCGAGATGATGCCACGCATCCTTTTTCTTTAAAGATACAATAAATCCGAAAATATCGCCCATCGCAATCACTGGACATGCAGCGAGGACAAACGCACCGCACGTGTCATAAACGAGCCTTCCTTTCTCCTCAGCCTGCTTGAGAAGAGGCGTCGTTTCGATTGGTTCATGATCTGTCAGAAAGCCAAAAGCAGGAGCGTACGTCACTTCATCTTTTATGAGATGAGCTGCTGTTTGATGTAAAAAAACATCAAGCACAACGATGTTCGCCGAAGTGAGGTGTGCCAGCTCATCTGTAATTTGTGTGACATTTTTATTGCTGACATTTAAATGGGTCAGTCTTTGGTGAATGGCTGAAGAATATTTAAGCTGATGGAGCTGGCTGCTGACGATTTGCTCTAGGACGGCTTTTGTAATGTCTGAGAAGTTGACATGTGAAGGAATCTCGATGAGTGGAATGCCGCTGTTTTTGGCAGCTTCGATCAGTGATGCCGGAATTTCCGTTAAGTATACGCCTTTATAAATCGCAATGGCCGATAGACGATGAGATTGAATCAGCTCCTCAAGCCGGGTGCGCCTTTCCTGATTGTCTGCAAGCCCAAAGCCGGTTGTGACGAGCAGTTCCCCTTCTGAAAGCCTTGAAGTATCTTCGATAATTTCCACGATGGTCACCCACTGAATGAGACGGTCCAGTCCATTTTCCCCAGCAAGCAGCTTTGTTTCCTTCATGATATCGAGCGAGAGTGCATCTTTGACGAGAATCGCCATAGACTCATGACCTCCTTTTGAACACTCTTATACACGATGTATAAAAAATGCGTGTGAAATTCGGGCATGTGGCGAATGGAGGATGACTGCCCTCTTGATTAAGCTAATCTTATAACAAGTATACAAAATTTTCTTGCGATTCATGAAAAAAGAAAGATGCAGCTGCTGACGAGAGAGGGAGGAATGACAAAGTGGAGACCCGGGATTACTTAATCAAACCGATGTTGAATCAGCATTATCCTGTGGCTGTGAAAGGAGAGGGGATTTATTTATATGATCGGGACGGGAAAAAATATTTAGACGGCTCATCGGGTGCTGTCACGGCGAGTATTGGACATGGCATACGAGACATCATTGATGCCATGACAGAGCAAGCGGAAAAGGTGAGCTTTACGTACAGATCACAATTCACAAATGAACCAGCAGAAGAACTAGCCTATGAATTGAGTACGCTCTGCCCAGGGAACCTGAACTGGTCTTTTTTTGTCGGAAGCGGATCAGAGGCAACAGAGACCGCCATGAAAATTGCCATTCAGCATTGGCAGGAGCAGGGGAAGGCTGAGAAGAATCACATCATTTCAAGATGGATGAGTTATCACGGCATCACACTCGGTGCGCTGTCGATGTCAGGTCATATTGCAAGGAGAGAGCGCTTTGAACCACTGCTCGAAAAACACCCGGTGCTGTCTCCGCCATACAGCTACCGTTCGTGGCTGCCAAAGGAAGAAAGCAAGCAGGTCGAATGGTATGTACAGGAATTTAAAACCGTCATTCAGCGTATAGGAAAAGAGAGGATTGCGGCTTTTATTGCAGAGCCGATTGTTGGAGCAGCGGGCGCGGCGCTTGTTCCGCCAGATGGATATTTTGCGGCGATGAAGCGAGTTTGTGAGGAAAACGATATTTTAATGATTGCAGATGAAGTCATGACAGGCTTTGGACGAACTGGGAAAATGTTTGCCATGGAACATTGGGGCGTCGTACCAGATATTATGGTACTCGGAAAAGGCATGAGCGCCGGCTATTCACCAATTGCGGCAGCTGTCTCAGCGGATCATGTGATTGCACCGATTCTCAGCGGTTCGGGCTCTGTGATGGCAGGCCACACTTATAGCGGCAATCCGCTTTCAGCAGCCGTCTCACTGGCTGTCATTCGATACATGAAAAAACACCAGCTTTCAGAACGGGCTGATCTGTCTGGCCGATATTTAATGAATGCTTTAAAGGATTTGCAAACAAAACATTCCATCATAGGGGATGTGAGAGGAAAGGGACTGCTCATTGGCATTGAGTTTGTCGCAGACCGATTATCGAAAACACCATTTCCTGCCCATGCTCAAATGACGCATTTAGTTGTGGAGACGGCCAAGCAAAATGGTTTGCTTGTTTACCCAGCAAGCGCTGGAGAGGATGGTGTGGGAGGTGCAGCGGTCATGATCGCACCGCCGCTTTCCATTACGCAGCAGGAGATGGATGATCTGATTCATTTATTCGGGCAGACAATGACGCAGGTCGAGCAAGAAGTCATCAATAGAGGGTTTTTCCCATCTGCCATGTAGGGAGGAAAGATGATGAACAAAACAGCGAACTTTGATCAAGTCATCACGCATTTTAGAGACGGAATGACCATCATGTTTGGCGGCTTTGGCGGTGTGGGGTCCCCGCCATCATTGATCGATGCCATTTTAGAAGCCAATATCAAAGACCTGACATTGATCGGAAACGATGCAGGCTTCCCGCAAATCGGTGTTGGCAGGCTGATCACAGAGGGAAGAGTGAAGAAAATCATTGCCTCTCATATTGGCTCAAATCCAATTGCCGGGCAGAAAATGCAGGCAGGTACACTAGACGTTCTTTTTTACCCGCAGGGCATCCTGGCAGAAAAGATCAGGGCAGGCGGGATGGGTTTAGCGGGCATTGTGACAGATGTCGGCATGGATAGCCTCAATCTTGATGAGAAACAATTGGTTCAGCTGGATGGAAAGAAGTATATTATTGAGCCTGCACTGACTGCGGATATCGCGATTGTGAATGCCCTCAAAGCAGATGAAGCAGGCAACCTGATTTTTGATAAAAGTGCACGGAATACAAACCCGATTGTGGCGATGGCAGGAGACTGGACCATTGCGGAGGTAGAAGAGATTGTGCCTGTGGGCGGGCTTCATCCAGAGGAAATCGTCACACCAGGCGTATTTGTGAACCAGATCGTGCAATCAAAAGGAGTGAACTGGACATGGGCATGGGAGACATCGATTTAAGACACCGCATAGCCAAACGCGCGGCACAGGAAATTGAAGATGGCATGATTGTGAATCTTGGGATTGGCATCCCGACCCTTGCAGCTGAGTACATCCCAGCACATTACGAGGTGTGGCTGCATGCAGAAAACGGCATTATGGGAGCAGGCGGTTCACCAGTACAAGGGGAAGAAGATCCGAATTTGTGCAATGCCGGCGGTTTTCCCATTACGTTAACAAAAGGCGGCTCATATATGGACAGCACAACCGCTTTTGGCATCATTCGCAAAGGGATGCTGGATATGACCATTTTAGGTGCACTTGAAGTCAGCAGTCATGGGGATCTTGCCAATTGGATTGTGCCAGGGAAACGAGTGCCGGGTATGGGTGGAGCCATTGAACTTGCGCAAAAAGCGAAAAAGGTGGTGGTCGTGATGAGCCACCTTGATAAACAAGGACAATCTAAGATAAAAGCAGCCTGCACGCTGCCCTTAACTGCTAAGTCTTGTGTAGATCTGATTATTACGGATATGGCAGTCATTGAAGTCAAATCACAGCTGCTCATTTTGCGTGAAGTCATGCCGCCGTTTCAGCCGGAAGATGTCCTGAGGGCGACAGAGGCGCCGCTCATTTTAGCGCCTGATGTCAAATCTGTTGTGTAGAAAGGATGACCGACTTGCAGCCAACCACACGTATCAGAAACTGGATGAAAGAGCATAAGGAGGAAGCCGTGACGCTTCTTCAGCAAATGGTGCAATGTGACAGCACACAAGGAAATGAGCAAGAAGTACAGCAAATCGTAGCAAATAAACTTTCTGCCATTGGCTTTGATGTTGACGTATGGGACATTGGCGGGGATGACTTGCTGAACCATCCGTATTTTTATTCCCCGAGGCGTTCCTTTAAAGGAAGTCCCAATGTCGCCGGACGATTGAAAGGTAAAGGAGGCGGCAAATCTATTTTATTAAATGGGCATGTGGATGTTGTCCCGGCAGGTGATCACAAACAATGGACATATCCGCCCTACAGCGGGCATATCATAAACGGGAGACTTTATGGACGCGGGGCAACAGATATGAAAGGTGGAAACGTTTCTTTACTCTTTGCACTTGAAGCACTGCATGCACTTCAGATTCCGCTGAAGGGAGATGTTGTGTTTCATAGTGTTGTCGAAGAAGAGAGCGGCGGTGCAGGCACCCTTGCAGCCATACTAAGAGGATATACCGCAGATGCAGCCATCATTCCAGAGCCAAGTCATATGAAAATCTTTCCGATTCAGCAGGGATCTAAATGGTTCAGACTGCATATTAAAGGAAGGGCTGCTCATGGCGGAACAAGATATCACGGCGTTTCTGCTATTGAAAAGAGCACGATTGTCCTTTCACATATAGCGGCACTTGAAGAAGAAAGAAATCAGCGAATCACCGAGCCGCTGTTTCAGCATATCCCAATCCCGATCCCAATCAATATCGGGAAAATTCAAGGCGGTGATTGGCCATCCTCTGTAGCAGACCTTGTCACAATGGAAGGCAGGCTCGGGGTGATGCCCGGTGAAACGGTAGAACAGGCAGAGAAGGAATTAGAAAATTGGATGGCAGGACTCGGAGAAAAAGATGAATGGTTCCAAGAGCATCCTGTTGAGGTCGAATGGTTTGGTGCAAGATGGCTTCCGGGTTCAATCGATACAGATCATCCGCTTTTAGGTTTATTGAAGGAACAATATGAAGCGGTCATGAAGCAGCCGCCGAAAATCGAAGCAGCCCCTTGGGGAACTGACGGCGGATTACTGTCACAGGCAGCAGGTATTCCGATCATCGTGTTTGGACCGGGAACAACGGAGCTTGCCCATTTTCCGAATGAATCCATTGACATTAAGCATGTGATTGAAGCAGCAGAAATTATTGCAGGGACAATGGTCGAATGGTGTGAAGCAGCGGAATGAGATGAAAATGATCACAAAAAAGAAGGCTGCCTTACTCAGCCTTCTCTTTATGTGTGTCCTGCTGCTCACACATATATGTCACTGGACAAAAACGAAGAATGCCAGATCCCAGTTTCATACCGCCAAACATGATGCCCAAAAGCAGCATTTTACTCCATGGTTTTCTAGCATATAAGGATCCAGCCACAGTACATATTGTCATTCCGCATGCAATTCTAATGAGCGCTTCCATTAAGCCGAGATTAGGTTTCATTGAAGGTGAATCTCCTTTTTTAAATTATTTTAAGTGTGATTTCAAGAAATTGTAACGTTTCATTAATGCGTAACGTAGTTCGTTATGTTACGATAGGGCTAATACAAATGAAGGAGAGTATGTGAATGTCCGAACGTACTTTTAATTGGAGAAACAATGACATCCGCACACAAATCGATGTAGTCGACTCAAAAATAGTTCCAACACTCCTTTTAACGAATGGACTCGTGCTTAACCCGTTTTTGAAGCAATGGGTGAAGGCAAATATTTGGATACATGATGATCGAATTGTTTATGTCGGAGCAGAGCTTCCTCAAAATAAATCAGCTAAACGTGTGATTGATTGTGAAGGGAAATACATTGTGCCTGGGTATATAGAGCCTCACGCGCATCCGTTCCATATTTATAATCCCCAATCACTTGCAGAATATGTGTCTCAATTTGGCACAACAACAATGGTCAGCGATAACTTATTTCTTCTTTTGCAAAGCAATGAAAAGAAAGCGCTTTCCACACTATGTGAATTAAAAAAGCAGCCATTTCAGTATTTCTGGTGGTCCAGATACGATCTTCAAACGGAAGTCAGATATGAAGATGAGATGCTGCCAGTTAACTACCGGAAGGAATGGATTGATCATCCTGACGTCCTCCAAGGCGGCGAATTAACAAGCTGGCCAAGATTGATGGACGGTGACGATCTCATTTTATATTGCATGCAAGAAACAAAGAAGCAGAGAAAACGAATTGAAGGGCATTTCCCTGGAGCTTCTGAGAAAACGCTAACAAAAATGAAGCTGTTTGGCGCGGACAGTGATCATGAAGCGATGAATGCCGACGATGTGTTAAAACGCTTGTCCCTTGGCTATCATGTTTCATTGCGGCATTCTTCCATCCGCCCAGATTTAGTGAACATTTTAAGAGAACTGCATGAGCGTGACTTTAGACACTATGATCACTTTTTCTATACAACAGATGGTGCTGCCCCTCACTTTTATGAGGAAGGCATGATTAACCGTTTGATTTCGATTGCCCTTGAAGAAGGCGTGCCGATCATTGATGCGTATAATATGGCGACATTTAACATTGCAAAATACTATCAAATTGATGATTTATTAGGCGTTGTTGGCCCAGGCCGGCTGGCATCTTTGAATATTTTAGATGATCCAATGAACCCAAATCCCGAAACGGTCATATCTAAAGGGGTTATCCTCAAATTAGATGGCGAGAACCAGCATCAATTCCAAGAAACAAAATGGGAAAATGGAGGGCTTGCTCCATTAGATTTAAGCTACGACCTCACGATGAGTGATTTGCAATTCTCTATGCCGCTAGGTGTGAAGATGAGAAATGCTGTCATCATGGAGCCTTATACAGTGGAAATTGATAACTCAATCAACCAGCTGTCATGTGACCATGATCAAAGCTTCTTTAGCCTGATTGACCGAAAAGGTGAGTGGCGTGTGAATACGATGCTAAAAGGGTTCGCAAATAAAGTGCAGGGCTTTGTCAGCTCATTTTCGCTCACGGGTGATATTTTAGTGATCGGGAAAAATAAAGAAGATATGATGCTGGCACATAAGCGGATGAAAGAAATTGGCGGGGGAATCGTACTCACAGAGAACGGGAAAATTTTGCACGAAATCCCGCTGCAATTATCCGGCTGTGCATCGGCTGAACCATTTGAGACTGTTCTTCAGCAGGAACAAACATTACGCGAGCTGCTCATTGAGCGCGGCTATCCATTTGACTGCCCAATTGATACACTTGTCTTTTTCCAAAGTACACATTTGCCGTATATTCGAGTGACACCAAGAGGAATATTTGATGTCATGAAAAAAACTGTACTCTTTCCGTCTATAATGCGTTAAAATATAACAGAGTGGAGCTGTATCATCTTTGCCGCATTTCTGACTGCTGTTATAGGGCAGAAGTGAGCCATGGTTCTCTTCACTGCCATGTAAGTGATCATGATCTTATGTGGAGCTGTTGACAAAGCAGAGGGCTTTGACATGACGAATGAAGTACTCTAATTGTAAAATGAATTTGCCGGTTACGCTGACCGGCCAACATATTTTGAATAACCCGAGCAAGGCGGGGCGCATATTTGTGGTCTCGCCGAGCTTTCCGTAAAGCCTGTATATGAGGGCAGAAGACCTAACCAAGCAGAAGTCATCTTTATACCGGAAGCAAACAAGTTTGTCAGATTGTCATACAAGGAAAATGACAGAACTTGTCGAATTTGTTTACGATAAAGAAGCTTCGGCTTACGAAAGAACCTGACGGCATTTTCAGCGTGGAACCAAACCTGTCATGATCTGTTCAAAGCTCATTGCTGAGGTTTTAAAAAAATTAGTCAGGAAAGATACCGCTTTCTTAGAAGAAGATCGTGCGAAGCGGTGTGGCAATAGTAAAGGAGAAGATGTATTAAGATGCAAATTGATAAATTAAGGGGCAAAAGCTTAGATCAGTTATTCAACTCCATCTTATCCCTTAAAGACCTGGAAGAATGTTATCGATTCTTTGATGATTTATGTACCATCAATGAAATCCAATCTTTATCACAGCGTCTTGAAGTAGCGCGTATGCTTCGTGAGGGAAACACGTATCATAAAATTGAGACGGAAACAGGTGCAAGCACTGCAACCATCTCACGTGTCAAACGCTGCTTGAACTATGGCAACGATGCCTATACGATGGCACTTGACCGCGTAGCAGAACAGCAGGAAAATAACGAAACAAAATAAAGCAGCTTTCACTGTAAACAATCCTTTTTACGAAAAATGGACTTGTTTGCAGTTTTTTTATGAAAAGGCGGGCAGGGGCTGATAAAGTGTCCCTGTTTTTTTACTTTAGCTCGCCCCTCCTTCATAGGAGATGCCGTCTTCGCTTGAGATGATTTCCTTAAACTCTACTGTTTGCAAACTTAGTACGCGATTGATCAAATATATTAACAAAAAAGGCGCGTTTCCGCACCTTTTCGAGCTAGACAGATGGCTGTGTGCCTGAGAACATCGGCACTTCGCTTGTCTCGCCATTCTCTTGTCTAAAGATAATATGTTTTTC
Source organism: Bacillus sp. FSL K6-0994 (assembly GCF_038630815.1). NCBI lineage: Bacteria > Bacillati > Bacillota > Bacilli > Caryophanales > Bacillaceae > Bacillus > Bacillus sp. FSL K6-0994. The sequence continues at coordinate 648,915 of NZ_CP152043.1, forward strand.
ATTAAAATGAATAGGCGATTCTATTCCCGCAGCTGCGGATAAATTAAACAAACCTTCTCTAAGAGACAGGATATAATTGCACACTCGGTATTTTTTTTCTTCAATCGATAAACCCTTTTGCAGCTTTGGGTCAGTCGTGGCGACGCCGACTGGGCATTTATTCGTGTGGCAGACTTGGGCACGAATGCATCCGACTGAAAACATGAGACCTCTGGCAATATTCACAAAGTCAGCTCCCATTGAAAGGGCGATCGCAATTTTATCAGGCGAGAGAAGCTTGCCAGAAGCAAAGAGCTTCACCTGATGTCTGACACCGTATTCTTTCAATATTTGATGAACCATTGGGAGCGCCGTGAAAATCGGCAGCCCTGCGGAATCCGCCAATTCATGAAAGGACGCCCCTGTACCGCCTTCTCCGCCATCCACTGTAATGAAATCAGGGTGTTTCCCGCTTTTTTTCATATAGCTGGCGAGCTCTTCAATATTTTCTTTATGTCCGACAACAAGTTTGATTCCAACTGGCTTTCCGCCTATACTCCGCAGCTGTTCAATGAAATCAAACATGTCAGGAATGGAGTGGAACATCTCAAAGCGGTTTGGGCTGTCAATGGATTGGTGAGGCGGTAATTTACGGATATTCGCTATTTCTTCCGTGACTTTTTCGCCGTCAATATGACCGCCGCGTGTTTTTGCTCCTTGTGCCAGCTTGAGTTCAAAGGCTTTGACTTCCTCGTGTTCGCTTTTTTTCTTGAATTCTTCAAAGGAAAATGCGCCATCCTCTGTTCTAACGCCAAATAAACCAGGCCCAATCTGGCAAATGATATCTGCGCCGCCTTTGAGGTGATAAGGAGAAAGCCCGCCTTCACCTGTGTTCATCCACGTCCCGCCGGCCATTTTTAATCCTGAAGATAGAGCTGTAATCGCCCTGTCGCCTAAGGAGCCGTAGCTCATGGCAGATTGACCGATCAGTCCTTTCACATGGAAAGGCTTTTGACATGTATGTTCGCCAATGACTTGTACATCCTCTTGATGAAGAAAGTAAGGATTTGCTTCGACTTCTTTGACATGTTCACTTCTTCTCAGTAAATTGTCTTGATCAATCTGATACACTTTCGTTTTGATTTTTTCAGATTGATCGATGCGAAGTTCATTTCGCTGCTTTGGAAACAAAACGTTTCGAATGTAATAGCCTGGCTTGTCAAAATCACGTTTTGATCCAAAGCCCATCGTCCGGCTTTTGTACTTCCCTGACATGACCGCCTGCTCGTATTCTCTTCTTGAGAAGGGCAGTTCCTCTCGGTCATTCAGAAACAGATATTGGCGAAGCTCAGGTCCTATTTTTTCAAAGATAAACCGCAGCTTTCCAATGACCGGATAATTTCGCAGAACTGAATGTTCTTCTTGTTTTTCATCCCTCATCCAAATCCAGATCAATAGAATGATTGGGATGATCAAACAAATGACTAGCAATGCGCCGATGACAATTAAAGTTGTTGTCACGAAGATCCCCTCTTTTCTCTTTCATTGCTGTTGTTATTCCACTTTTTAATGAAAGAGAAACCACACCAGCATATTGTGACGTTTAGAAATGAAAAGGCGGGGTAACTTACAAATAAGATCATAAGGGGAGGGAACATACATGAATAAGCGTCCAAATGCGTATGTACTTGCAGGATTAGGGGTTGGAGGTGCTGTGTTATTAGCGGTAAAAAATAAACAGCATCTGAAAAAATGGGCAAACATGTTCCGGTCAGATGAAAAGATTCCTGAAAAAGCCGGCCACCCAGATCCATTAGATATCCAAGACAACAAAATGGTCGACGAAGGGGCCATGACATCCGTCCATTACTTTAATGAAGTGAGACAATAGTTTGAAAAAACCGTTTTGAAAGATCAAAACGGTTTTTTTCTTGTTTATCATTTGACGTTATATCGAATTGGATCGACAATAGTAAAACCGATCAGCTCATTGTGATCAGGTGTTGAGAATTGGAATTCAACGCCTGACAGTTGATAGGTTGAGAGAATTTCCTGATCCGTCAAACGTAAAGAAAGCTCATCCTCATAAACCGGTACGTTCCGCAGGACCTTGGATTCTTCTGCAAATAACTCCAAGCCAGCCACTCGGCCCTCTTGGTCGATATCTACATTGACACATTCATTGACATCTAATTCAATGGTTTTTTTGATTTTCATATGCTTCGCTTGCGGGGTGATATAGATGTATCCGATGTCTATATTTTGTTCATATGTAATCGTTCTTTTCAACTGAGTCACCTCTGCTTAATAGATGGTTTTTAAATCTATAGTAAAATATTCCTTTATTGTATAATAGTATGTGACAAAGTGCCAAAATAACAACCTCTTTCAGCTCCTCTTCTAGTGGATTTTTTATCTATTCTCCAGCAATTTTATGTAAAGTCACGATCACCCATTTTCAAAAGAATGAAACTTTTAGCTAAAGGAGGTTACCCATTTTTTGCGGCCTTTGATTTTGTTATAATATTTAAATGGAATGAAACGAATGGAGGAACGTTTTTCATGTATGATGTTACCGAGTGGAAGCATGTCTTTAAACTCGATCCAAATAAAGAAATTTCCGATGAACAGCTAGAAGCGATTTGCGAATCTGGGACGGATGCCATATTGATTGGCGGAAGTGATCATGTGACAGAGGACAACGTGCTTCAATTGATGTCAAAGGTCCGCCGGTTTCTAGTGCCATGTGTGCTCGAAATCTCCACACATGAGATGATTGTGCCTGGCTTTGATCTGTATTTCATCCCGACCGTTTTAAACAGCTCTCACCCTGACTGGATTGTTGGGCTGCACAAGGACGCAATGAAGGAATTCGGTGATTTGATGTCAATGGAAGAGATTGTGCCTGAAGGCTATGTGATCTTAAATGAAGATTGTAAAGCGGCCAAGCTTACAGAGGCAAATACAGCGCTGGATATTGATGACGTCAGGGCATATGCAAGAGTGGCAGAGCATTTGATGAAGCTGCCCATTTTTTATCTGGAATACAGCGGAACGCTTGGAGACATAGAGCTTGTCAAAGAAACAAAAGCAGTGCTTGATGAAACAGTTCTTTTTTATGGCGGCGGCATCCAGAACGCTAAGCAGGCAAAAGACTTCTCGCAGCATGCAGACGTTGTGGTTGTAGGAAACGTCATTTATGACAATTTCAAAGAAGCTCTAAAGACAGTCGAAGCAGTCAAAAAGTCATCATAGTCAAATAAGACGAAACGGGTTAAAATAGAACATAAGTTCGAATTGGCGGTGAATGGAATGAATGAAATATCGAATCATCTATTAGAAGGACTGAATGACGCGCAGAAAGAAGCAGTCAAAGCAACAGACGGTCCTCTATTGTTGATGGCAGGAGCAGGAAGCGGGAAGACACGGGTGCTCACACATCGAATTGCCTACTTAATGGCAGAAAAGCATGTGGCGCCGTGGAACATTTTAGCGATTACATTTACAAATAAAGCAGCACGTGAAATGCGTGAACGTGTCCAGGCAATTTTAGGGCCTGGCGCAGATGACATCTGGATCTCTACGTTTCACAGCATGTGTGTCCGTATTTTAAGACGCGATATTGACCGTATTGGTGTGAATCGCAACTTCTCTATTTTAGACACATCTGATCAGCTTTCAGTTATTAAAAACATTTTAAAAGAACGGAATATCGATCCTAAAAAGTTTGACCCGCGCAGCATTTTAGGTTCCATCAGCAGTGCAAAAAACGAACTCATTGACGCAGAGGAATACGCCAAAACAGCGGGTGATTTCTATGATCAAGTGGTCAGCGATGTCTATACAGATTATCAAAAGCGTTTACTCAAAAACCAATCACTCGACTTTGATGATTTAATTATGATGACAATTCGTCTGTTTGAGCGCATTCCTGAAGTATTAGAGCACTATCAGCGGAAATTCCAATACATTCATGTGGATGAGTATCAGGATACGAACAGAGCACAGTACATGCTTGTGAAACTGCTCGCGCAGCGCTTTCAAAATATATGTGTTGTCGGTGACTCGGATCAGTCTATTTATCGCTGGCGCGGAGCGGATATTACAAACATTCTCTCCTTTGAAAAAGATTATCCATCCAGTGAAGTGATTCTGCTTGAGCAAAATTACAGATCGACGAAACGCATTTTGCAAGCCGCAAATACGGTCATTCAAAACAATGCAAACCGGAAGCCGAAAAATCTTTGGACAGAAAATGATGAAGGAGCGAAGATTGCCTATTATCGTGCAGATAATGAATTTGGTGAAGGACAATTTGTCGCAGGAAAGATTCGTCAGCTTCATCAGAGCGGAAAGCGCAAATTATCCGATTTTGCGATCCTTTACCGGACAAATGCTCAGTCTCGTGTCATAGAGGAAACGTTAATGAAAGCCAACATTCAGTACAATATTGTCGGCGGCACGAAGTTCTATGACAGAAAAGAGATCAAAGACATTTTGGCATACTTACGCCTAGTGGCAAACCCAGATGACGATATTAGTTTTGCACGAATTGTCAACGTACCAAAGCGCGGAATCGGGGCGACATCTGTTGATAAAATTGCAGCATATGCTGAGATGAATGACCTGTCTATGTTTGAAGCACTTGGTCAGGTGGATTTCATTGGACTGAGTGCACGGGCAGCCAATGCGCTTGATGAGTTCAAACAGCTCATTGATCAAATGACGAACATGCAGGACTATTTATCTGTCACTGAATTAACAGAAGAAATTCTAGAGAAAACAGGCTATCGTGAAGCGCTGAAGCTCGAAAAAACCATTGAAGCACAAAGCCGCTTAGAAAATATTGACGAGTTTTTATCCGTCACTAAGAATTTTGAAGAACAAAATGAGGACAAGTCACTTGTGACCTTCCTGACAGATCTCGCCCTCGTCGCAGACATTGATAAGCTGGATGAGAATGAAGAAGAAGATCAGGATGCCGTCATCTTAATGACACTTCACGCTGCAAAAGGTCTAGAATTCCCTGTTGTTTTCTTAATGGGAATGGAGGAAGGTGTCTTCCCGCACAGCCGTTCATTAATGGAAGATGCAGAGATGGAAGAAGAGCGCCGCCTCGCTTATGTAGGCATCACACGGGCTGAAGAAGAGCTTTATTTATCAAGTGCAAAAATGAGAACACTTTTCGGCCGGACAAACATGAACCTTGAATCAAGATTCATTCGAGAAATACCAGCCGATTTATTGGACAACCTAAATGAGAAAAAAGAAACAAAAACACCGTTTGGCCAAACAAGAGAAAGACCGCAGAGACGGGGACCTGTCTCGCGTCCGCAAACTCAAACGATTCAAAACACAGGCGGCGGCAGTATTGGCTGGGCTGTGGGCGATAAAGCGGCCCATAAAAAATGGGGCGTTGGTACGGTTGTGAGTGTGAAAGGCAGCGGAGACAGCACAGAGCTTGATATTGCGTTCCCAAGCCCGACAGGCATTAAGCGTCTTCTCGCAGCATTTGCACCAATCGAGAAGCAATAAACTGATAGGACAAAACGGATGAATTGAAAGGAAGAAGCAGATGGATAAAGAAGCAGCGAAACGCCGGATCGAGGAACTGCACCAGATTTTGAATCAATACAACTACGAATATCATACACTTGATCGTCCAAGTGTTCCTGACGCTGAATATGATGCGCGGATGCGTGAGCTGATTTCTCTGGAGGAAGAGCACCCTGATTTAAAAGCAGCGGATTCTCCTTCACAAAGAGTAGGCGGCGCTGTTTTAGACGCCTTCCAAAAAGTACGTCACGGCACACCAATGCTCAGCCTTGGGAATGCGTTTAATGAACAGGACCTTCTTGATTTTGACCGCCGGGTTCGTCAAGCAGTCGGTGACGATATCGCATACAATGTCGAGCTGAAAATTGATGGACTCGCTGTTTCTCTCCGTTATGAAAATGGCGTGTTTGTCCGAGGAGCGACACGCGGAGATGGAACAACGGGGGAGGATATTACTGAAAACCTCAAAACGATTCGTTCCATCCCGCTTAAAATCAAACGCCCTCTGTCGATTGAAGTGAGAGGCGAGGCATTTATGCCAAAACCTTCTTTTGAAGCATTAAATGAAAAAAGAATACAAAACGAAGAAGAGCCGTTTGCAAACCCGCGTAATGCGGCTGCAGGTTCACTTCGTCAGCTAGATACGAAAATTGCAGCGAAACGAAACCTTGATATATTCGTCTACAGTATAGCGGAGCTTGATGAAATTGGTGTTGAAACGCAAAGCGCAGGACTTGATCTTCTCGACGAACTTGGCTTTAAAACAAACAAAGAAAGACGGATGTGCCAAACGATCGAAGAAGTCATCGAGCTCATTGAAACATTAAAAGTAAAGCGTGCCGATTTTTCATATGAAATCGATGGAATTGTCATTAAAGTCGATTCACTGGCTCAGCAGGAAGAACTCGGCTTTACAGCAAAAAGCCCGCGCTGGGCGATTGCGTACAAGTTTCCGGCTGAAGAGGTCGTAACGAAGCTGCTTGATATTGAACTAAGCGTCGGGCGTACAGGCGTGATTACACCAACAGCGATTCTTGAGCCTGTCAAAGTAGCAGGGACGACAGTGCAGCGTGCATCTCTTCATAATGAAGATTTGATCAAAGAAAAGGATATTCGCTATTTTGATCAGGTGATTGTGAAAAAAGCCGGCGATATTATTCCTGAAGTCGCAGGTGTCCTTGTCGATCAGCGTACAGGCGAAGAAAAGCCGTTTCACATGCCAACTGAATGTCCAGAGTGTCATAGTGAGCTGGTGCGAATCGAAGGAGAAGTGGCCTTGCGATGCATCAATCCAGAATGTCCTGCCCAAATACGTGAGGGTCTCATTCACTTCGTTTCCCGTAATGCAATGAATATTGATGGGCTTGGCGAGCGGGTCATTACACAGCTCTTCAAGGAACAGCTCGTTTCTCGTGTGTCAGACCTTTACCGATTAACGAAAGAAGAGCTGATTCAGCTTGAACGAATGGGCGAAAAATCTGTCGACAATTTACTGCGTTCGATTGAGCAGTCGAAAGAAAACTCTCTTGAGCGTTTACTATTTGGACTCGGTATTCGATTTATTGGTTCAAAGGCGGCTAAGACCTTGGCGATGCATTTCGAAAACATCGACCAATTAAAGCAAGCAACGAAAGAACAATTACTTGAAGTCGACGAAATTGGTGAAAAAATGGCTGATGCCGTCGTCACGTACTTTGAGAAAGAAGAAATACTCGATCTGCTGAACGAACTAAAAGAGCTTGGAGTCAATATGACCTATACAGGGCCAAAGCCGGTAAAAGCAGAAGAAAGTGATTCCTATTTTGCAGGAAAAACCATTGTGCTGACAGGAAAGTTAGAAGAAATGGCTCGAAACGATGCAAAAGCAGCGATCGAAGCATTAGGCGGCAAGCTGGCAGGCAGTGTGAGTAAAAAAACAGATCTAGTCATTGCCGGAGAAGCAGCGGGGAGTAAGCTGACAAAGGCAGAAGAACTCAATATTGAAATTTGGGACGAAGCTAAAATGCTCGAGGAGCTAAAGAAATAAGAGGAGTGTTTTCTATTGAAAAAGTTGTTATTGCTGCTGACAATGCTCACACTGGTATTGTCAGCGTGTGCACCTTTTGGGGGAAAGGAAGAGGAAGAGGTCACACAAAAAACGGATGAAACGAAGGAAACAAAGGAAACAGCCATCATCCCGATGTACAATATCTCAGACTCCTATTACAAAATGGTGCTGCCGTTTAAACAAGGAGCTGCGAGAGGTTTAACAGCGGAGCGTCTCAACACACGCTTGGACATTGATGAATTTGAAACAGGACTCATGCGCCTCGCAACAGAGTCATTTAATACAAACGACTATCTTTTCCAAGAAGGACAGCATTTAGATGAGGACACCGTTCTCAGCTGGCTGGCACGCAAAAAAACAGGCAGTGATCTGAAAAAGGCAGAAAAAGAAGATAAAGACTTTAAGAATCTAGGCTTAAATCCTGCTCTTCCAAACTCAGGTTCAACAAAGTCTAAAAATGAAAATAGTCCTATCTACTTAGCTTCGATGCTAGAGCATAATTACTTAATTCGAAAAGACAAAAACAGCTTACAGCTTGGCGGAGTTGTCATTGGTCTTGCACTGAACTCTGTTTATTATTACCGTGAAAAGATCGGTGACCCGCAGCAAGAGGTGACCATCGATTCATCGAAAAATTCAAAGAAACTTTTGGCAGAGGGTGAAAAAATCGCTGAACAAGTGGTCAAGCGCATTCGTCAAATGGACGGACTGCAAAAAGTGCCTGTCATGATTGCCCTTTATAAGCAAGCACCAAAATCATCTATCGTTCCAGGCAACTTTATCGCCAAAACGGATGTGAAGGCAGGCTCTGCTGATATCGGAAATTGGGATACGCTCAATGAGGAGAATGTATTCTTCCCTTCAGATAATGCGAAAAGCAGCTACAAAGATGATTCAGAGCGATTTGACCGCTTCAAGACAAAGGTCGAAGACTACTTCCCGAATTACACTGGTGTTGTAGGAAAAGGCTTTTACAAAAACGGCAACCTGCAAAAAATGAAAATCGAAATTCCAATGCAGTTCTATGGAAAAACGGAAGTCGTAGCCTTCACACAATATTTAACGGGTGAAGTCATGGATTATTACAAGAGTACCAATATTGAAATCAACATCACATCTTCTGATCAACAAGAAGCCCTGATCACGAAAAATGCTGAAGACAAAGAACCGACTGTTCATATATATGACTAAATAAGAGGGATTTCCAAACTCTTGTCAAAATATTAGTAGAAACCAAGAAGAAAGGCAGGTATGTTGATGCTCGTATAATGCTGATTACCGTCAAGAACATTTAAAAAGACGATAAAGGAGAATCAGCATGCATAAAGAAGTAAAAGCACGATACGATGAACAGAAAGTCTTAAAGAAAGCGGCTCACTTGTATAAATTTCAGCTTGACCAAGTCACATTTCTAGCCGATGCAGAAAATTATGTGTATGAATATAAGGCAATGAATGGGGAGAATTATATATTAAAAATCACCCATACCATTCGTCGTTCACCCACATATATTTTAGGAGAAATGGACTGGATTCGATTCCTGTCTCATCATGGTATTTCCGTAGCAAAGCCGATTTCATCAGCAAGAGGAAAAGACGTTGAAACCATTCCTGATCAAGCCGGAGGCGCATTTTTACTCCGTGTGTATGAAAAAGCACCGGGGAGAAAAGTGAATGAAGGAGATTGGAATGGGGAGCTGTTTGAAGCGTTAGGGTCCTATACAGGACGAATGCATCAAATAACAAAACGATATCAAGTAAAAGATCCTCTTTATAAGCGTCAAGAGTGGTATGAAGAGGAGCAATTAAAGCTTGATCAATATATTCCGTCTGATCAAACGGTTGTTTTGCGAAGAAAAGATGAACTGATGCAAAAGCTTCACCAGCTCCGAATTTCGAAGGATGTGTATGGGCTGGTGCATGCCGATTTGCATCACGGGAACTTCCATTATCATCAAGGAGAGATTATCGCATTCGATTTTGATGATATTGGATATCACTGGTTTATCAATGATATTAGTATTTTGCTATACAATGTTCTTTGGTATCCAGTGATTCCATATGATGATAAAGCTGAATTTACGGCAGAATTTATGAGTCATTTTTTAAAAGGCTATCGACAGGAGAATGAGCTTGATGACGCGTGGCTGGCAACAATCCCTGATTTTCTCATGCTGCGTCATATGCTTATTTATGGGCTTTTACATCAAGCATTTGATCTCCAAACAATGACTTCTGACCAAAAAGCCATGCTGTCATGTTTTCGAAAGGAAATTGAGCAAAAAACACCAATTACTCCTTTTGACTTTCAACAGCTGGCCCGATAAAAGAAACCCCTTGCTGTGTCAAACAGCAAGGGGTTTTTTATGACTACACCGTATCACACTTCACGCCAACAACGCCTTCTAGATCTTTAATATCAAAGTACACATCGGTTGTATAGCGGTCTTTATGCACACGTACGCGTACTTCCATGATCGGATAGTCCTTTTCTTTTAAATCATCAATTCGTACAGAATGAATGCGGATATTGAGGGCTTTCATTTCTTTTAAAATATCGGTCATGCGGTTTCGGTCAGAAAGAGACATTCTGATGCGGATTTCTTTTTCCTGCAGGCGAATCGGTCCGATCCGCTGGAAGAGCCATGGCAGGAATTCGACACTAATGAGAATAAAGAAAAGACTGAGGAAGGCTTCTTTATAAAATCCTGCACCTGTTGCAACCCCAAGTCCTGCTGCTCCCCATATCATCGCAGAAGTCGTGAGTCCTGAGATGACATCATTGCTTTTTCGAAGAATCACACCTGCTCCAATAAAACCAACACCAGATATAATTTGCGCCGGTAACCTGAGTGGGTCCATTTGAAGCTTAGAGACTCGAGGGAAATTGTAGGCTGCATCAATGCTGATGATGGTTAAGACGCAGGAGCTGACAGCAATGACAATACACGTTTTTAAGCCGAGGGGCTTTTTCTTCAGCTCTCGTTCAAGCCCGATAATCAGACCGATTAAGGTGGCCACGGCTAATTTTAAGACTGTATCCCATTCAATTGTCCAAAACATGCGTATCGCTCCTTTCACTTCATGTACGTTTCACAACATGTATATGATCTTTTCACAGCCCATATGGCTGCACAACTCTTATTTTATTCAGTTTCTGAAGAAAGAAAAGCTTTTTATTTTATTTAAAAAGAGAGTCATCCGCATAGGGCAGATGACTCTTCAATTCTTTATTTTGTTTCTTCTTCAAGATGATCTTCCATTTTGTGAAATAGCTGTTTTGATGCTTTTGACGGCTTACGTGTCAATAAGCTCACAATAATGGCAGCTAATCCACTAAGGGTAAAGCCTGGAATCATTTCATAAATACCTGTAGCATGGTTGAGGCCTGTTGTAATCCATGTCAAAACCACAACTGCACCAACGATCATTCCAACTAGGGCACCGTGATGATTCATTCGTTTCCAGTATAGGCAAAGCAAGATGACTGGACCAAATGAAGAACCAAATCCTGCCCACGCATAACCGACAAGGTCAAGAATGGTGTCACTTGGGTTAAGTGAAAGGCAGAGAGCAATCACAGCGACAACGAGTACAGACATCCGGCCGATCATGACGAGCTCTTTGTCTGATGCTGTTTTTCTAAAGAACGTTCTGTATAGATCCTCTGTCATGGCACTTGCTGTGACAAGCAGCTGAGACGATATTGAACTCATAATCGCAGCTAAAATGGCAGAAAGTAAAAATCCAGTGATATATGGATGGAACAATACTTTAGAAAAAACGATAAAGATGGTTTCAGGATCAGCAAGATTCATACCTGTTTCATGAACATAGGCAACACCCACTAAACCGACAGACAGTGATCCAATCACTGAAATAATCATCCAGCTCATTCCAATTCGGCGTGCTGGTTTTAAATCTTTAACAGACGTAATGGCCATAAAGCGCACGATAATATGCGGCTGTCCAAAGTAACCTAGTCCCCAAGCAAGGAAGGAAATAATGCCAATGACGCTCGTTCCTCTAAAAATATCAAGCAATTTAGGGTCAATCTGTTGAATATCTTGGAATGTAGCAACAGGTCCGCCTAATTGTGTAAAGGCAACGATCGGCACGAGCACTAATGCTAAAAACATGATAGCTCCTTGGACAAAGTCCGTTAAGCTCACTGCCAAAAATCCGCCGAACAATGTATACAAAATGACAATACTTGACGTCAAAATCAGTCCAAACATGTAGTGAGCACCGAATGCTGACTCAAATAAACGTCCGCCTGATACCATCCCAGACGATGTATACAGCGTAAAGAAAATTAAAATGATGACGGCTGAAACAGCTTTTAATAAAGCAGATGATCCTTTGAATCGTTTATCAAAGAAATCAGGAATCGTAATCGCATCATCCGCAATCTCTGTATAAGAACGTAAACGAGGTGCAAGAATGAGGTAGTTCAAGTAAGCACCAACGATTAAACCAATCGCAAGCCAGGCTGTCGATAAACCTGTTTTATACATCTCACCTGGCACACCCATCAGCATCCATCCGCTCATGTCCGCAGCACCTGCTGAAAGGGCTGTAACGAACGGGCCAAGCCCGCGTCCGCCAAGCATATAATCATTTAAATCATGTGTTTTCCTGAATGCATACCAGCCAATGGCAAGCATCCCGATAAAATAAATAGATAAGGAAATTGTAACTTCAATACTCATTTTGTGTTCTCACCTTTTTCGTATTAATTTGACATCACCTCAATCAAAATATACAGAAGAGCGATGGCAGCTTTTTTGCCTGACTGTCCCGCTCACTGCTATGGTTACTTAACCTAACAGAGTATTCCCAAGTGATCAACCTGCCTAAACCTCTTCATTTTGAAGAAATAATGGACAGATCGGTGATAAGAACCAGTATGTAAGCGATTACAAAAATAAACAAAAGTAAAAATTTTCTGAAAAATAAAGAGTCACTTGATGAACATTTCATTTATTGGTTTGATAAGAAGACGTTTTCAAGAAAACGAACCTTTCACCGCACCTTCGTAAAGTTGCTTTAGAACAGTAAAATTTGATATGATAAAGTGTATATGACTTATGATCATGACCACGAGTACGCATCATTTTTGGAGGTGAACCTGCATGTCAAGAATTTCAATAGAAGAAGTCAAGCACGTTGCCCATTTAGCAAGGCTTGCGATTACAGAAGAAGAAGCTGAGATGTTTACAGAACAGCTTGATAGCATCATTTCATTTGCAGAGCAGTTAAACGAGGTAGATACGGAAAACGTTGAACCTACTACACACGTATTAAAAATGAAAAACGTCATGAGAGAAGATGTTCCGAATAAAGGTCTTTCCATTGAGGCAGTCGTCAAAAACGCGCCTGATCATAAAGACGGTTATATTCGTGTGCCATCAATTTTGGACTAAAGGAGGCCCGAGACATGTCACTGTTTGATCACAAAATTTCTGAATTAAAAGAGCTTTTACATAAAAAGGAACTGTCTGTTTCTGATTTAGTGGACGAGTCTTATAAACGAATCAATGAAGTAGACGGGAAAGTACAAGCATTCCTTGCACTGGACGAAGAAAAAGCACGTGCGTATGCAAAGGAATTGGACGAGGCGGTTGGTGAAAAGGACGAGCTTGGTCTATTGTTCGGTATGCCGATCGGTGTGAAAGATAACATTGTTACAAAGGATTTGCGTACAACAGCTTCAAGTAAAATCCTGCAAAACTTTGATCCGATTTATGATGCAACCGTTGTGAACCGCTTAAGAGACGCAGAAGCAGTCACAATCGGTAAATTAAATATGGACGAATTCGCAATGGGATCTTCTACGGAGAACTCAGGCTACAAAGCGACGAAAAACCCATGGAATTTAAACACCGTTCCAGGCGGATCGAGCGGTGGATCAGCAGCTTCTGTTGCAGCAGGTGAAGTACCGTTCTCACTTGGTTCAGATACTGGCGGTTCTATTCGTCAGCCGGCATCTTTCTGCGGGGTTGTCGGTCTTAAGCCGACATATGGCCGTGTATCCAGATACGGATTAATCGCATTTGCTTCATCATTAGACCAAATTGGTCCGATTACACGTAATGTAGAGGACAACGCATATGTTCTTCAAGCAATTGCAGGTGTCGATCAAATGGACGCAACAAGCGCAAATGTCGATGTCCCAGATTTTCTTTCTTCATTAACTGGCGACATCAAAGGCTTGAAAATTGCTGTGCCGAAAGAATACCTTGGCGAAGGTGTTGGCGAGGAAGCGAAAGAATCTGTTCTTCAAGCGTTAAAAGTATTAGAAGGACTTGGTGCTTCGTGGGAAGAAGTGTCTCTTCCGCATTCTAAATACGCGCTTGCGACTTACTACTTACTGTCTTCTTCAGAAGCATCTGCAAACCTTGCACGTTTTGACGGCATCCGCTATGGCTACCGTACAGATAATGCAGACAACCTGATTGATTTATACAAAAATACTCGTTCTGAAGGCTTCGGAGACGAAGTGAAGCGCCGCATCATGCTTGGTACATTCGCGCTAAGCTCAGGATATTACGATGCGTACTATAAAAAAGCGCAAAAAGTCCGTACATTGATCAAAAAAGACTTTGAAGATGTTTTCGAAAAGTATGATGTCATTGTAGGACCAACAACGCCGACTCCTGCATTTAACATTGGTGAAAAGACAAGCGACCCGCTAACCATGTATGCAAACGATATTTTAACGATCCCTGTTAACCTTGCAGGCGTTCCAGGAATCAGTGTGCCTTGTGGGTTTGCAAATGGCCTTCCGTTAGGACTGCAAATCATCGGCAAGCACTTTGACGAAGGAACAGTGTACCGCGTGGCTCACGCTTTTGAGCAAGCAACAGATCATCATAAAGCAAAACCTGAACTGTAAGGGGTGAATCAGAATGAACTTTGAAACGGTAATTGGACTTGAAGTCCACGTAGAGCTAAAAACACAATCGAAAATTTTCTCAAGCTCGCCGACACCTTTTGGTGCAGCTGCCAACACGCAAACAAGTGTCATCGACCTTGGATATCCTGGCGTACTGCCTGTACTGAACAAAGAAGCGGTGAACTTTGCGATGAAAGCGGCCATGGCGCTGAACTGTGAAATCGCAACAGATACAAAATTTGACCGTAAAAACTATTTCTATCCTGATAACCCAAAGGCGTATCAAATTTCTCAATTTGATAAACCGATCGGTGAAAACGGCTGGATTGAAATTGAAGTAGAAGGCAAAACAAAACGAATCGGTATTACGCGTCTCCATTTGGAAGAGGATGCAGGGAAACTGACGCACACAGGCGACGGTTACTCACTCGTCGATTTCAACCGTCAAGGCACACCGCTTGTTGAAATCGTATCTGAGCCAGACATTCGCACGCCAGAAGAAGCGTATGCTTACTTAGAAAAATTAAAATCCATTATTCAATATACAGGCGTTTCTGACTGTAAGATGGAAGAAGGCTCACTTCGCTGTGATGCCAATATTTCTCTTCGCCCAATCGGCCGTGAAGAGTTTGGTACAAAGACAGAGCTCAAAAACTTGAACTCATTCGCTTTCGTACAAAAAGGCCTTGAATTCGAAGAAAAGCGTCAAGAGCAAGTATTGCTTTCTGGCGGCTTGATCGAACAGGAAACCCGCCGTTATGACGAAGCGTCTAAAAAGACGATCCTGATGCGTGTCAAAGAGGGATCTGATGATTACCGCTACTTCCCAGAACCGGATTTGGTGGAACTATACATTGATGACGAGTGGAAAGAACGCGTAAGAGCATCGATCCCAGAGCTTCCAGACGAGCGCCGCAAACGCTATATCGATGAGCTTGGACTCCCTGCATACGATGCAATGGTACTCACGCTGACGAAAGAAATGTCTGATTTCTTTGAAGCGACCATTTCAGAAGGTGCAGAAGCGAAGCAAGCATCGAACTGGCTCATGGGTGAAGTATCTGCTTACTTAAACTCTGCTCAAAAAGAGCTGGACGATACAAAGCTAACGCCGCAAGGACTTGCTGGCATGATCAAGCTTATTGAAAAAGGAACAATTTCCTCCAAGATTGCGAAAAAGGTATTCAAAGAGCTCATTGAAAATGGAGGAGATGCAGAAACAATCGTCAAAGAAAAAGGACTTGTCCAAATTTCTGACGAAGGTGCACTGCTCAAACTTGTCACAGAAGCACTTGATAACAACCCGCAATCCATTGAAGACTTTAAAAATGGTAAAGACCGCGCGATTGGTTTCTTAGTCGGACAAATCATGAAAGCATCGAAGGGCCAAGCTAACCCGCCGATGGTGAACAAGATTCTCCTTGAAGAAATCAAAAAACGCTAAATCGCAAAAAAACCGCCTGATGAAATAGGCGGTTTTTTTGCTTGAAATGACAGGGTCTTAACATAGATTCAGACCACCGCCGTATATCAATTTAGAGAATCTTTTCTTATAATGAAGCATAAGCGAAAGTGCACATTCGAAGGGGGAAAGGTGAGCTAAATCGAAAAACAGCACGACATGTTACTGAAGAAACAGCTTCAATTGCTCCACTGCTCTTAGAACAGCAGGCTCCTCACACTTTTCTAAATTCGTCAGCATTCCTTGGATGACTGGCTTTCGAGGTTCAGCTTTTGCCAGCTCTTCTTCAATCACTTCAATGGATACAACGGTATCATCTGAAAGCAGATGCTCAAGCTTTAACAAGCGAAGCTCCTCTTGAAGGGAAGCAGCACTCGGCGCTTCATCATCCCAAATGCTTTGCTTCAAAATCGGCTTCGTCTGAGAACGAAGCAAGCCGTGAACAAGATCATCAAACCGTTCGAGTATAAAGGATGAGAGCTCATCAAATGATAATTTCATTTGATCCTGTAAAAGCAGAACCTGCACATATGATTGGATAATTCCTTGAATCATGACTGACAGGTCAGTTATATATGGTTCGATTTCCTGTCCATAAGTGGTCAAGATGGAAATTTGAATTTCATCGTTCATTTGCTTTTTCACAGTTTTTGAATACTTTTTAATCTGCTGGTTTTCCGGAATAATGTTCTCGCTGAGGATCAGAATGATAAAATCCTTGTTCTCAGCAAAATGCTGAAACTGTTCAGCGATTTGTTTCTGAAAGATCTCTCTCGGCGCGAGATGCTGATTCTCTTTTCGAATCATTTCGATAGTTTGCATCGAAGTGTCGATATAATATTCAAACGCTCGGTTGAAAAGCTGTTCTTTTGATTTGAAATGTAAATAAAATGCGCCTTTTGATATTCCGCATTCATCTGCAATTTCCTGAATGGTCGTAGAAGAAAAACCCTTTTTCGCAAACAATTGGATGCTTGCTTTAATGATTTTTTCTTTTTTTTCGTTCATGAAATAAGGCCCCTTCAGCTTTAGAATGTTACGTCAAACGCAAGTGAAATGGTTGACGGCATTGTATATCACCGTTTATTATGATATAGAATGACCAGTCAGTCAATACATAAAGGAAAATGGAGGATATAATGAATTCGATCATCAATTTTGTATTAAAGAATAAGTTCGCTGTATGGCTCATGACGATTATCGTAACAGTTGCTGGTCTATATGCCGGATTGAATATGAAACAAGAATCAATCCCGAATATCAACACGCCAGTCATTACGGTTTCTACAACGTACCCTGGCGCAACGCCGGACGAAGTATCAGATAAGGTGACAGATCCAATTGAAAAATCGATTCAAAACCTCAATGGGGTCAGCGTGGTCACTTCTAATTCATTTGAAAATGCATCATCCATTCAAATCGAGTACGATTACAACAAAGACATGGATGAAGCAAAAAAGGAAATTGAAGATGCGATTAGCAATATCGATTTCCCTGAAAATGCAGAAAAACCTAAAATCGCACGCTTTAGTATTAATGCGATTCCAATCCTAGCTCTTAGTGTCTCTGGTGATAAAGAATCATTACAAGACCTTACACAAAAAGTAGAAAATGATCTCGTTCCTTCACTTCAAGGATTAGACGGTGTCTCTTCTGTCGAAACTTCAGGACAGCAAATCAAAGAAGTAGAATTTTCGTTTAAACAAAAGAAATTGAAAGAATACGGTCTAAATGAAGATACCGTCCAAAACATGATCAAAGGCTCTGATGTGAATGTACCATTAGGTCTATACACATTTGGCAACAAACAAAAATCAGTTGTCGTGGACGGCAATATTTTAAGCGTCAAAGATTTGAAAAACATGCGTATTCCAGTCACACCAAGTGCAGGCGGCGGTGCGGGAAGCGCTGGAGCTGGAGCACCTTCTAACGGCTCAGAAAACCCAGGTGCGCAAGGTGCGGAGCAGCAGGCTGGAAGTGCAAGTCAGCAGCAAGCAGCAGCTCAACAGCAAGCAGGTGGAGGTGCAGCAAGCAGTCAATCTGTAGAGCTGCCGACGATCAAGCTATCTGAGATAGCAGATATTAAAGTCGTAAAAGATGCAGAATCGATCTCTAGAACGAACGGAAAAGACAGTATCGGTCTGCAAATTGTTAAAGGTTCTGATGCCAACACAGTGAGTGTAGCAGAAGAAGTGACAAAAGAGCTTGAGAAATTTAAAAAAGACAACAAAGGCATCAAAGTAAGTACCACATATGATCAAGCAGGACCGATTAAAGAGTCTGTCAGCACAATGCTGAACAAGGCGATCATCGGAGCAATCTTTGCGATCATTATCATTATGTTGTTCCTTCGAGATATCAAATCAACATTAATTTCGGTCATTTCCATTCCGTTATCTCTGTTGATTGCTGTTTTATTATTAAATCAGCTGGATATTACATTAAATATCATGACACTTGGTGCCATGACCGTCGCCATTGGGCGTGTTGTCGATGACTCGATTGTGGTCATAGAAAACATCTATCGACGAATGGCATTAAAGGATGAACCATTAAAAGGCAAGGCACTCGTCAGAGAAGCCACAAAAGAAATGTTTATCCCGATTATGTCTTCGACTATTGTGACTATTGCAGTATTCTTACCGTTAGCATTAGTAGGTGGAATGATTGGTGAACTATTCATCCCATTTGCCCTAACGATTGTGTTTGCGTTACTTGCTTCACTGCTTGTCGCCATTACAATTGTTCCAATGATGGCACACAGTCTATTTAAAAAGAATCTCTACGGCACAGCGAAAAAAGTAAAAGAACATAAACCAAGCAAGCTTGCTGGCGGTTATAGACGTGTACTTAATTGGACACTCAACCATAAATGGATCACATCAGGAATTGCCATTCTTATGCTTGTCGGAAGCTTATTCTTAGCACCACTTGTCGGTGTCAGCTTCTTACCACAGGAAGCAGAGAAAACGGCCATGGTGACATACACGCCAGAGCCTGGACAAACGAGAGAGCAAGCAATTGATGAAACGAAAAAAGCTGAAGATTATTTGATGAAACGTGATCATGTCAATACAGTTCAGTATTCACTAGGCTCTTCAAATGCCATGACAGCAAGTGTTGGCGGTAACTCTAACGGTGCATTATTCTTCGTACAATATGATGATGACACGCCAAACTTTGATAAAGAAAAAGATCGCGTGGTCAAAGCTCTGCAAGATAAAGCATCTAAAGGGGAATGGAAATCACAAGACTTCTCATCTGCTGGTGCAAGCAATACGGTGACGTACTATGTGTACGGGGATAAAGCAAGTGATATTGAAGGCACAGTAAAAGATGTTGAGAACATCTTAAAAGATGAGAAAAACCTGAAAAATGTCAGCACAAGCTTATCTGAGAAATACGACGAATATACGTTTAATGCAGATCAAGAAAAACTAGCGAAACTAGGTCTAACTGCTTCACAAATCGCTCAAGCGATTGCACCTCAAAATAGTGAAACAACACTGACGAAAGTCACCGAGGACGGCAAAGAACTTGATGTGAAGCTTCAAACGGAAAAAGATGAATATAAGAGCAAAAAAGATTTAGAAAATAAAAAGATCACCACACCAACAGGGCAAGAAGTCCGTATTGGTGATGTCGTCAAAGTAAAAGATGGTACGACAGCAAATACGGTGACAAAACGTGATGGGAAAATCTACGCAGAAGTGTCTGGTGACATGACAACAGACGACGTCTCAAGTGTAACGCAGGATGTTCAGAAGAAAGTCGACAAGCTTGATCTAAAATCTGGCGTAACGATTGACACAGGCGGCGTAAGTGCGGATATTGAGGAATCCTTTACACAGCTTGGCCTTGCAATGCTTGCAGCGATTGCCATTGTGTATCTCGTTCTCGTCATCACATTTGGCGGAGGACTTGCACCATTTGCGATTCTCTTCTCACTGCCATTTACGATTATTGGTGCACTGCTTGGATTGTTTATAGCAAAAGAAACCATCAGCTTAAATGCCATGATTGGATTGCTCATGCTGATCGGTATCGTTGTAACAAATGCCATTGTCTTGATTGACCGCGTGATTCATAAAGAAAAAGAAGGTCTCTCAACAAGAGAAGCATTACTTGAAGCTGGAACAACAAGATTACGCCCGATCTTAATGACGGCACTTGCGACGATCGGTGCACTGCTGCCACTCGCATTAGGATTTGAAGGCGGAAGTCAGATCGTATCAAAAGGACTTGGCGTAACCGTAATTGGCGGTTTAACAAGTTCTACACTTCTCACATTGGTCATCGTGCCAATCGTGTATGAAATGTTAAGCAAGTTTAGACGTAAGAAAAAGTACGCAGAAGAAGAATAAGAGGAAGCCCCGCTCATTGGCGGGGCTTTTTTTATTTTGAAATCTGACAAACAGCTTTTCTCATAAGCTCTTCAAATGCGTGGAAAAAGGCATCACGATCTACATGGTCAATCACTTGAATTGATTTTCCATCTGGATGCTCTTCAGTGCGACCTTGTCTAGGCGTCTCGGTATAAACGATCGCATTAACTTCTTTCGAACGGGTAAATGATGTAGATGCAAGAGTAATCGTTGTCAGCACATCCCATAAGTAATACGTCGAGTTCGTTTCATGATGAATGAGCGGCGGGCAAAAGGCGTAGCACTGACCGATAAAATCTATTCCAATATGAGAACGAAGAGAAGCCCAGCGCTGACGTACATCAAGTGTAAGCGGGACTTGATTTGTACTTTCAAGTGCGACCATTTCAATAGGGAACGGTTCCTGAAAGACAGTGCTCACAGCATAAGGGTCCCAAAAAACATTCCATTCTGCTGTCCCGTCATGCTCGGGTTCTTCAACATTGCCTTTTTCAAGGAACGTGCCGCCCATCCACACCAATTTCTCAATTTTATTAGAGATCGAAGGATCTTCTTCTAAAGCGCGTGCAAGATCTGTGAGCGGACCAGTAAAGAGCAGGGTGACAGGTTCTTTTGCCTTCTTAACCGTTTCAATCAGATGAAGGTGTGCTGGCAGCTTGGACACCTTTGTATCAACAGTGCCTTTTTCGTTTAAAATTGGCAGAGCATCTACATAAAAAGCATGCATGCGCCACTCCTTCGGAAATGGATTGACGCCTCTAGAAGTTGAAGCAGCGACTTCAATTTCATAAGGGCTGAATCGATCAATGATTTTTTGAGATGCACTGAGAGCAGGCTCTAAATAACAATCAGCAGGAATCACAGACATTCCGATGACTTTCAGATGTTCCATTTGAAGGAGAAGAAATAAAGAGACGAGGTCATCAACACCGCCGTCATGATTAAAATAGACAGGCTTTTTCATCGCATATCATCCTTTACAGCGTTTTCTTTTATCTTATCAGAATGCTTTCTTGCTGCGGGAAATGTGGTAGGAGATTTCACATATTAGGTGGTTGTTTTGTTGCCATTTTCAAATCTCATAGTATAATTAAAGGTTGTTAGTGGTGAAAATAGATTGCATAATGAATATAGGATGATGATGAATGAAACGTGCTCGAATTATATACAATCCGACATCTGGGCGTGAACTCTTCAAGAAGAATTTACCGCAGGTTTTGCAAAAATTTGAACAAGCTGGCTATGAAACTTCTTGTCATGCGACGACATGTGCAGGAGATGCCACGCAAGCAGCAGAAAAAGCCGCACAGAGAGATTTTGATTTAATTGTAGCAGCAGGTGGAGACGGCACGATCAATGAAGTCGTCAACGGACTAGCACCGCTTGAAAAAAGACCAAAACTAGGAATTATTCCAGTTGGAACAACAAATGACTTCGCAAGAGCACTTGGAATTCCACGAGAAGGTGTTTTGAAAGCGACAGATGCCATTATTGAGGGTGTAGCGAAGCCGCTTGATATCGGTAAAGTCAATGGCCATTATTTTATTAATATTGCTGGCGGCGGCCGGTTAACAGAGCTCACCTATGAGGTGCCTAGTAAACTGAAGACCATGCTTGGACAGCTTGCTTATTATTTAAAAGGCATGGAGATGCTTCCTTCTATCCGCCCGACAGAAGTCGAAATTGAATATGACGGCAAATTGTTTCATGGAGAAATCATGCTGTTTCTTGTTTCACTCACAAACTCAGTAGGCGGCTTTGAAAAACTAGCGCCAGATTCCATTTTAGATGATGGGATGTTTGACCTGATCATTCTAAAGAAGGTCAATCTAGCAGAAGCCATTCGAGTGGTCAGCCTTGCACTCAGAGGCGAGCATATTCATGATAACAATGTCATCTACGCAAAAGCGAATCGCGTGAAGGTAGATGTAAAAGATAAAATGCAATTAAATTTAGATGGTGAATACGGCGGCATGCTGCCAGGTGAATTTGAAAACCTGTATCGCCATATTGAATTTATTGTGCCAAAAGCAACAGCTGAAAAAATAGGGTGAAGACTGAACTTGGTTCCTTATGGCGGCCAAGTTTTTCTTTGCAAATGAGGTGATAAAATTGGTGAAAATGAAACCGCCTGTTGAAAAGAATGAATACTACAATGTAACCTTCGAAGACTTAACGCATGAAGGTGCAGGTGTAGCGAAAATTGAAGGATTCCCTGTCTTTGTACCGAATGCCCTTCCTGACGAACAAGGGAAAATCAAAGTTACACGAGTCAAAAAAGGATTTGCTTTTGGACGACTCATGGAGCTGACAAAGGAAAGTCAGCACAGGCAAGATGCGCCATGTCCCATTTACAAGCAGTGCGGCGGCTGTCAAATTCAGCATATGAGTTATGAAGGCCAGCTGCTATTTAAACAGAAACAAGTAAAGGACGTTTTAGAGCGGATCGGCAAGCTTGATATGAGCCGTGTAAAAGTTCATCCTGTACTCGGCATGGAAGATCCTTGGAATTACAGAAACAAAGCACAAGTTCCAATTGGTGAACGCGAAGGCGGACTTGTTGCAGGATTTTATCAGCAGCGTACCCATGAAATCATTGATATGGAAAAATGTTTAATTCAACAATCAGAAAACGACAAAGTGGTACAGGCAGTAAAAGACATATGCAATGCGTTTGGCATCAAAGCATATAACGAAGAGCGGCACAAAGGCTGGCTGCGTCATGTGATGGTTCGCTACGGTATGGCAACAGGTGAAATGATGGTTGTGTTTGTTACTAGAACGGCTGACTTTCCGCAAAAGCAGCAGGTGATTGAGCAGATTATAGCACGCTTCCCACACGTTCGGTCAATTGTACAAAACGTGAATTCAAAGAAAACAAATGTCATTTTCGGAGACGAAACAACCGTTTTATGGGGCGAAGAATACATTTATGACACGATTGGCGACATCAAATTTGCCATTTCAGCCCGCTCATTTTATCAAGTGAACCCAGCCCAAACAAAGGTACTTTACGACAAAGCGCTTGAATATGCAGAGCTACAAGGCGAAGAAACCGTCATCGATGCTTACTGTGGAATCGGTACGATTTCCTTATTTCTCGCACAAAAAGCAGGCAGAGTATATGGGGTTGAAATTGTTCTAGAAGCAATTGAAGATGCAAAACGCAATGCTGCCTTAAACGGAATCAACAATGTTGAATTCGCAGTCGGTGAAGCAGAAGCGGTTATTCCGAATTGGTACAAAGAAGGCATTAAAGCAGATACATTAGTCGTTGATCCGCCAAGAAAAGGCTGTGACGAAGCACTGCTTGACACCATTTTAAAGATGAAACCAAAACGAGTTGTTTATGTTTCCTGTAATCCTGGGACGCTAGCTCGTGATTTGCGCATTCTTGAAGATGGCGGGTATGTGACAGAGGAAGTGCAGCCTGTGGATATGTTTCCGCATACCAACCATGTAGAATGTGTAGCAAGTCTTGTGATTAATCAGTAATGTATTGTGACATCCCGATTCTGTGAAAAACATCGATATCGGGATGTTTTTATTTTTGTATGTTCAATCGGCCTAAAAAATGATATTTGGAAGTGGAATTAATATTTTTATCCCGCAATTCATCACCAAATGTCCTTTTTTGCAATTTTGCACGGTTCATATTAAAGTATATAATGATAAAAATTGCTGAAAGAATTTACAGAAGGACATGCCCTTTAGGCGCTATGTCATGAGAGGAATTGGATGAAAGATGAGTAAAAATTTCTGGCGTGATTTACCGCGGCCATTTTTTATATTAGCACCAATGGAAGAAGTGACAGATGTTGTGTTTCGTCATGTCGTAAGTGAGGCGGCGAGACCGGATGTGTTTTTTACAGAGTTTACGAACAGTGAGAGTTATTGTCACCCTGATGGTATTCAAAGTGTGAAGGGGCGTTTAACGTTTACAGAGGATGAGCAGCCGATTGTTGCTCATATTTGGGGAGACAAGCCTGAGAACTTTAGACAGATGAGCATTGGAATGGCGGAGTTAGGATTTCAGGGGCTTGATATTAATATGGGCTGTCCTGTCCCGAATGTCACGCAAAACGGAAAGGGCAGTGGATTGATTCTTCGCCCAGATGTTGCGGCAGAGCTGATTCAAGCGGCAAAAGCAGGGGGATTACCTGTCAGCGTCAAAACAAGACTTGGTTTTACCGAAGTCGATGAATGGCGCGGATGGCTTAGACACATTTTGGAGCAAGACATTGTGAATTTATCGATCCACCTTCGCACAAGAAAGGAAATGAGCCAGGTGGATGCGCATTGGGAGCTCATTCCTGAGATCAAAAAACTTCGTGATGAAGTAGCACCTGATACTCTTTTGACAATCAATGGTGATATTCCTGATCGTCAAACAGGCTTAAAGCTCGCTGAACAGTATGGAGTGGACGGCGTGATGATTGGGCGCGGGATTTTCCATAACCCATTTGCTTTTGAAAAAGAGCCAAAGGAGCATACAAGTGATGAACTGCTCGGTCTTTTAAGATTACATCTTGATCTCCATGATCAATACTCATCACTAGGTTTGCGTCCATTCAAGGCACTGCACCGTTTCTTTAAGATTTATGTAAAAGGATTCAGAGGAGCGAGTTTCTTAAGAAATCAATTAATGAACACATCATCAACAGACGAAGTGCGTGCAATGCTGGATGAATTTGAAGCGAGAAATCAAGAACAATCATGACCAAAAAGAGGAGGGGGAACCCTTCTTTTTTTTATTTAATAGGACTATTAAACTAGTTCGCTTAAATGGTAAAATGAGATAGAAATAACAATTGGAGGTATTTTATTTGAGCGGAAAAGAAGCTAGGCGTCATCTTGCCTGATACATATAAGAAACTTATCCTCGAACAAAATGGCGGGTATACCCTGCATAATGCTTTTCCAACGGATCAACCGAATGGATGGGCAGAGGATCATGTGTCATTTGATCATTTAAGAGGAATTGCCAAAAATGAAGGCATTATGGATAGTGATTATTTAATAGAAGAATGGGAATTGCCTGAGGGACTTGTGCTCATTTCTGGTGATGGTCATACGTGGATTGCATTGGATTACAGAGAAACGAAGGAACATCCACCGATTCACTACTTTGATCTAGAAGATGAGACGGATTTCAAATTAGCGGATTCGTTTGATGAACTGATTGCTGGGCATTATACTGCTGAATAACATTCATAGGAAAAGGCAGCCGCAAGTAGATATATTTCATCAAATCCGTTGTTATACAGTGTTTTTTGAGAGAGACAAAAGAGTCTCTCTTTTTTTTTTGCGAAGCAACATTGAATCTCTCTCCAAAACTGTACCTGTTATGTTTAAGTCCTATTATTCAATTGGTTCACTTTCCACTCACTAAATTTTCTGACGATAATATCTGCCACAATGTAAAATGGCAGAAAGCTGGAGTTGTCCACTTTGTTATATAAGGGAAACGGGGTGCTGCTTACATAGATGTTAAACATGGCATTTTGTGCAAGGAGGTTATTCCTTAATGTGGTCATGCTGATAAATTTGATATGTCTTGTTTTCACCAATTGAATGATTTCATCTAAATTCTTCGATTCACCCGATAAAGAAATGATAAATAAAAGGTCATCCTCACCAAATTCAATGATTCCATCTGTTAAGTCTCGCTTGCTTCGTAATACTTGAGATTTTTTATGCAGTGACCATAGCTGCCTCTGTACATCATTGGCCAAATCGAGCTGTGCAGTTCCTGTACCATAAATATAAATATACGGTGCACGATCAATCAGTTGATTTAATTGATGAAAGTCCAGCTGCTCCATATATTTTCTTGTCTGCTGGATATCTTGATCGAGCAGCTTCATTAAATCCTGTGTTGTCTCTTCAGTGAAAGCATTTAATTTCACATAAGACTTTAAGTCACTGTAGCCGTCGAACCCTATTTTTTTGGCAAGCCGATGGATGGATGAGATGGAAGTATGAGCATAACGGGCAAGGTCCTGAATTTTCATTGTCTTCATTTCTTCAAGATGATCATGGATTGTTTTAATAATGTGCAGGTCATTCTTATTTAAATCTTCGAAGTATTCATTTACCAGCTTGTCGAGTATCATGCGATGTGCCCTCCAACATGAAAATATTTTCTTCCTGTGAAAATATAATCTAATGTTACAACTTGATTTCTAAATACGTCAAACCTATTGGTTTTTGTAAGCGCTACCTTTACAGTGGTGTTATGGATCAAGCAAAGGGGTTATGCTTATGAATGCAATCAAGCGGTTTGGCAGTGCTATGGTAGTTCCTGTACTTTTATTCGCGTTTTTTGGTATTGTTGTCGGCCTCGCGACTTTATGTAAGAATCCAGCGATTATGGGGGAAATGGCTGCAGAAGGTACGATGTGGTACAAGGTTTGGTCACTGATTGAAAGCGGGGGATGGACGATTTTCAATCATATGGAATTAGCCTTTGTGATTGGATTGCCCATCTCACTTGCAAAAAAAGCGCAAGCACGTGCGACGCTCGCAGCTTTGATGATTTATCTTGTATTTAACAATTATATTCATGCTATTTTGACACTTTGGCCGTCTACTTTTGGCGTTGATTTATCGCAAGGTGTCGAGAACGTAGCGGGTGTAAAAGAAATTGCGGGAATACCTACACTGGATACAAGTATCATTGGTGCGGTGATGATATCTGGAATCGTCATTTGGATCCATAATCGTTTTTATGATCAAAAGCTGCCTGAAATGCTTGGAATTTTCCAGGGGCTTGTATTTGTTGTCATCATCGGATTCTTTGTGATGATTCCTATTGCTTTTATCGTTGCTTTTGTATGGCCCTATGTTCAGCAGGGGATTCAATCTCTTCAAGGGTTTATGGCACAGTCTGGTTATATTGGTGTCTGGCTGTTTCATTTCTTGGAAAGGGTGTTAATTCCAACAGGACTTCACCATTTTATTTATACACCTTTTGAGTTTGGTCCAGCGGCTGTAAATGGGGGGTTAAAACCATATTGGATTGCTCACTTAAATGAATTTGCGACCTCCACTTCCGATTTGAAGGATCTTTATCCATACGGATTTTTATTGCATGGGAATATTAAGATGTTCGGCTGTTTAGGGATAGCTTTAGCCATGTATTTTTCTACACCGAAAGAAAACAGAAAAAAGGTTTTGGCATTGGTATTACCGGCCACATTAACAGCCATATTTGCCGGAATTACAGAACCGCTTGAATTTACATTTCTATTTCTCGCGCCTTATTTATTTGTGATACATGCACTTCTTGGTGCGACCATGGTGACAATTATGAATATGTTTGGTGTTGTTGGAATGATGGGTTCCGGGCTTATTGAAATAGCTGCATTGAACTGGATTCCGCTTTCTTCAAATCATGGAGGGACTTATCTGATCCAAGCGATGATTGGACTTCTCTTTACAGCAGTGTATTTTGTCATATTTAGATGGATGATTGTGAAATTTGATATTCCATTACCAGGACGAAAACATGAGGAGGAGACGAGGCTATATACAAAACAAGATTATGAGAATGCTCATAAAAAAGGTCATGACCAAAAAGAAGGCCCCGTTTATGCGTCTGAGTATGAAGAGAAAGCCGTTTATTTCTTAGAAGGCCTTGGCGGTAAAGAAAACATTAAAGATGTGACAAACTGTGCCACGCGTCTGCGTATTACAGTGATTGACCCTAGCTTGGTGGAAGATAGAGAATACTTTACAAAAAATAAATGGGCGCACGGAATGGCTAAGAGTGGTCAAAGCATTCAGATCATTGTTGGCTTAAGTGTACCGCAAGTAAGAGAGTCCTTTGAGACAAAACTTTCATTAGATTGAAAAAGGAGCTGGATATCATGAAAAAATTTAATATTACCATCGCTGGAGGCGGAAGTACATTTACACCGGGGATCATTTTGATGCTGTTAGACTATCTAGAGGAGTTCCCAATTCATACAATTAAACTCTATGATAATGATGAAGCTAGACAAAAGACGATTGCAGATGCATGTGAGATTATGTTAAAAGAACGAGCACCAGAAGTGCGATTACTGGCAAGCACGGACCCAGAAGAAGCCTTTACTCAAGTCGATTTTGTGATGGCACATATTCGTGTCGGCAAATATGCAATGCGTGAATTAGATGAGAAAATTCCATTGAAGCATGGAGTCGTCGGACAGGAAACATGCGGTCCAGGCGGGATAGCATACGGAATGCGGTCCATTCCAGGTGTATTAGAACTTGTTGATTATATGGAAAAATACTCACCTGAAGCTTGGATGTTAAACTATTCGAACCCTGCAGCGATAGTAGCAGAGGCAACACGTAAGCTAAGGCCGAATGCCAAGATTTTAAACATATGTGATATGCCAATTGGTATCGAAGAATTAATTGCAAAAAATTTAGGCTTATCTTCGCGGAAAGAACTAGAAGTCGATTACTATGGTTTAAATCATTTTGGCTGGTGGACAGATATTCGAGATAAAGCTGGAAATAGCTTAATGCCTGAGGTAATTAAGCATGTAAGCCAGCATGGTTATGCAACAGATGGAACATCTGAATTAGAACAGCAGAAGAGCTGGAACAGCACATTAAAAAAGGCCAAAGATATTCAAGCACTTGATCCAAAAACGGTACCGAATACGTATTTGAAATATTATCTATTTTCAGATGAAGAAGTGGCACATTCAAATATCGAGTTCACGCGTGCCAATGAAGTGATGGAGGGGCGGGAAGCTTTTGTTTTTAGTGAATGTCAGGCCATCATTGATAAAGGAACTGCAAAGGAAACAAAGCTGACCATTGATGAGCACGCTTCTTATATTGTTGATTTGGCACGAGCCATTGCTTTTAATAAAAAGGAACGGATGCTGATGATTGTAGAGAACAATGGTGCCATTAGGAACTTTGATCCAACAGCCATGGTCGAAATTCCTTGTATCGTTGGCAGCAGCGGTCCAGAAAAATTAGTAGTTGGAGAGATTCCTAGATTTCAAAAAAGTCTCATGGAGCAGCAAGTTGGCGTAGAAAAATTAGTAGTAGAAGCATTTGAAGAAGGGTCCTATCAAAAACTATGGCAGGCCATCACATTATCGAAAACGGTGCCAAGTGCTAAAGTAGCAAAAGATATTTTAGACGACTTAATTGTGGCAAATCAAGCATTTTGGCCAGAGTTAACATAACACGAGAATAAGCAATATGGGCGTGACAGCGCTCATATTGCTTATTTGTTTTTTCAACCGATGTATTGTAATGGAGACAAAAAGCTCCCTTACCAAAAGGGGGCCGCTATTCCTTACTCTGCGCTCTCCTCAACCTCACGGCTATCCTCTGTTTCACCAATATAAATAGGGCCGTTAGCGTGGTCGATTCGGATTGGCCATTCGTATGGGATTTGAAGTCGTCTAGCAATGGCTCTCCAGAATTTTGTGGAATCCAATTCGAATTCTTGGAAGTCTTTTAATAAGTCTTTGTAAGACGAGCCATCAAATCGAATGAACATATCTTGAAGGCGCATGAACGCGACGTGTCTCACTTCAAGTGCTGCTGCGGCTTCCATTTCTTCTTCTGTTGCTTCTCCGATGATTGTACCTGCCGGCGGAAGCATGTCGTATACGTTAAATTCCTCTTCTTCTTCGTGTGCTGCATTGTGCTGCTGATCTGACATTTTTCTTCACTCCTTCTCGTTCTCAATCAAAACTTTATTTCGTGCTTACTTCTATTATCGGAAGGAAATGTGAAATGTGGAATGAAAAGTGGAGCAGATTCACAACTCTTGCTTTTTTCTCTTGAATCATCTATGATCAATTACAGATATAAAAGGTCTATAATAGATAGAAAGGAGTTTCCTCATGAAATATTCTAAAGCAACCAACTATGCGCTGCATACGATGGTGTTTTTAACTCTTGCGCCAAAGGGTAGAGCGATTGGCGTTGAGCCTCTTGCTAAGATACAAGACCTTTCACCAACCTATCTGTCCAAAATTTTAACAAAGCTTGTGAAGGCGGGACTGATTGAATCAACACCTGGTGCAAAGGGAGGATACACCCTTATTAAACGAAAGGAAGACATTTCTTTTTTAGATGTCATTCAGGCTGTAGAAGGACAAACGAATTTATTTCGCTGCTCTTTAGAGCATGACTCCTTCATGCCTCATGATGGCTGTTTGATTGAACAAGTTATGCAGGATGTTGAAACGAAAATGCAGGAGACATTAAGTCAAAAACGGTTAATTGATATTGCGAACCAACTTGAGCAAACAGAAAAAAATCCATTTTTAAACGTGTGATTTTTTTGAACTGATTATAGATATTAAGAGTCTTTAAAGTCTTTAATAAAAAAGGAGAGATTGAGATGTTATTAGATTGTGCCATTATCGGAGGCGGGCCAGCCGGATTAAGTGCAGCACTTGTTGTAGGAAGAGGCAGAAAGCAGGTCGTTGTATTTGATGATGAGCTGCCAAGAAATCGAGTGACGCAGGAATCACATGGATTTATTACAAACGATGGAATGACACCATTTGAGATTAGACAAGCCGGAGAGGCAGATCTTCAAAAATATCCTCATATCCAAATCAAACGAAGTCGAATTGTTGATATACAAAAGAAAGAGGAAAGCTTTACGTTACTAACACACGAGGGGGATGCATTCGAAGCGAAAAAAATCATCTTAGCAACAGGTCTTCAGGATATACTGCCAGAGATCGAAGGAATTCATAATGTGTACGGAAAAACGTTGTTTAGCTGTCCTTTCTGTGATGGATGGGAATTAAAGGACAAAGCACTTGCCCTCATTGCAGAGAATCAGCGAGCCTTGCATATGGCTAAGCTTCTTTCCAATTGGACAAAGGATTTGATCGTGTTTACGAATGGGCACGTGTTGGCTGAAGAGGACAAGACGCTTCTGACGGCACATTCTATTCAAGTCATTGATGTGCCAATTGTGTCGATTGATCATGACAATGGGCAGCTGCGCTCTCTACAGCTTGCGAATGGGGAGATAGTGAATAGGGAAGGCGGTTTTGTCGCAAGTGAATTCAAGCAGTCAGCCCCATTTGCCGAAAAGCTTGGCTGTCAAATGACGAAGAATGCGGGTATTGAAACAGATATTCTTGGACGTACAACCGTCAGTGGAGTCTTTGCATGTGGTGATAATTTAGGCGGTCCTGCTCAGTTAGTTCTCGCAGCAGCAGCTGGAAGCCAGGCAGGAATGGGCGTCATTCATGACCTTGTGCAAGAAGAATTTCAAGAAAAAACATCTCTATGAAAAGAGATGTTCAGCGGAGAGCGATTTTCCGTTTTGCTAAGACGTGAGCTGTCCATTCAAAAAGTGCGTAGATGACAAAGAAGATCAGGATCCAGCTGCTGACATCGACCCATACATTGGTGATCTGTATGATGTTCGCTTGATCAAGTCCAGCCTGTATCCACATGGTGATCAGTGCTGTAAGGAACACTTGTAAAAACCATTTTGATGTTTTCAATTGGCCACACCTCCATCTCTTTCTATCATATAAGAAATGACAGTTCATTTCCAATTGTTTCCCTATATGTTTCAACGGTAAAATGAAAAATAAAACGAGTGAAAGGAAAGCAAATGAGTGATCAAACAAATATGTTTCTAAAAAGTCATTTTCCTCATCTTATCCTCACGCCGCCGCTTTTTTATGAGTGGCCTATTGGGCTTCGTTTTGAAGTGGCAGATTGGTCATTAGGAAAAGAATCGATTGTATTAGAAAAAGCTGGAGATCGTGCTTTAGAAATTGTGAAATATGCTTTTGATCCAGAAGACGAGATGCTGCTTGTAACGGATGTGTATACAGAACATGAACATGAATTAACGAAGCGTCAGCTCTTGGTTTATCAAAAATATGTCAATCGGAAAATGCGTTACCGATTGCGTCATGAGCTTTTGACATATGTACGTCCAGAAATAGAAGAGAGCATGAAGGTAGAGCGGTTTACAATCAACTGCCGTCTGCGAGATATTCGGTTGCGCCCTTTGCTTCATGCGATGTGCCAAGAAGATTTTTTTACACCAAATCAGATTTTGAAGGGAAAACTGGGGTATGAAATCTATCTTATCAATCTCTCAAAACAGATGATTTTTCACTTATATGATGATCGAGGCTGTGATCTTATTGCGGCAGATCCAGAGCGTTTAAGACCAGTCTATGAAGGCTTACAGCACTGGCTATTAGACTATGATCGCCCTCAGATGGACCGCCTGTTTGCAGCGAAATAAGAAAAACCGCACTTTCGACAAGTGCGGCTTCTTTTTATGCTTCTACTTTATTGAAGAACTGCGGCAAATATTCTTTGTGTGCTTCTAGCATTTCATCTAGGATGCTTTTTGCAATGGCATCTGATGGGACAAGCGGGTTGATGGTCATTGCGACAAGAGCTGTGTTGTAATCGCCTGTCACGGCTGCTTCAGCAGCTACACGTTCAAAGGATTTAATTTGAGAAATGAGTCCTTTGACAGCGACTGGCATTTCACCAACAGCAATTGGTTTAGGACCGTCTTTTGTGATAACACAGTTGAGTTCAACCGCAGAATCATTTGGAATGTCACTAATAGCCCCATTATTAATGGTGTTTACAGGCTGAATGTCATGCTTGTCGTTATAAATGGATGCAATTAAGTTACAAGCCGCATCACTGTAGTAGGCACCGCCTCGTTTTTCAAGCTGTGGCGGCTTGATGTCGAGATCAGGGTCTTTGTAAAGCTCGAACAAATCATTTTCTAATGCGCGAACGACTTCAGCACGAGTTCCTTCATTAGCTGCTGCTTTCTTTTCCTCAGCCAGCATATCACTTGTTTTGTAGTAGTAGCGGTGATACGGACAAGGAATGACGCCAAGCCCTTTTAAGAAATCAGCATCCCACGGAATCGCTTGAATGTTGTTCATTGACATGCTGGAGTTTGGATCAGCCATGTCTTCAATGACTTGATCCATGATGCTTTTGCCGTCTAAGAATACATTGAGTCCAAAGACCATATGGTTTAATCCAGCAAAGCTGACTTCGACTCTGCTTGCGTCGACACCAAGCCCTTTGGCGATTCCCATGCGAATGCCGATCGGCACGTTACATAAACCAACGACTTTGCGATGGTTTGAATAACGAAGAACGGCTTCAGTAACCATACCAGCTGGATTTGTGAAATTCACAAGCCATGCATTCGGGCAAAGCTCTTCAATATCTTTGACAATATCAAGAATGACAGGAATGGTGCGAAGTCCTTTGAATAGACCTCCTGGACCATTTGTTTCTTGACCAATGACATCATATTTTAAAGGAATGCGTTCATCCTTCATACGTGCTTCAAGAAGTCCGACACGGAATTGTGTTGTGACAAAATCAGCATCTACAAGTGCTTTCCTGCGATCTAATGTTAAATGAACCTCGATTGGGAGCCCTGCTTTTTTGACCATGCGTTTTGCAAGATTTCCGACAATCTCAAGCTTTTCTTTTCCCGCTTCAATATCAACGAGCCAAAGCTCACTAATCGGAAATTCATCGTATCGTTTAATAAATCCTTCTACAAGCTCTGGTGTATAGCTTGATCCTCCGCCAATTGTGACAACCTTTAATCCTTTTGCCATGCTCTGCACCTCCGAATAATGTAACGCGCAATGTTATAATAGAGAAAAGTCTTTTTTATTTTGTACATCTATAGCTTATCGTGAGAGCATCGCGTGCGTAAATGACTTCAGCGTCTTTAGGCAAGGGTGCCCTATTTAGAGATTTGTTACATAAAAGAAACACATTGTGACATGTTGTTGGAGAAAGGGGAAGTCAGATGTTTTCAAGTGAGGTCATTTCCAGCTTTAATGAACTAGAAAGCGCTTTATACCGATATATCATGGAAAACAGTGAAAAGGTCGTGTACATGAGAATTCGAGACCTTGCAGATGCTGCACATATATCCACCTCGTCTGTCCTTCGCTTTTGCCGAAAAGTAAATTGTGATGGCTTTTCAGAGTTTAAAGTGAAGCTCAAAATGTATTTAGAATCAGAGCAGACACCTTCTTTAAAAAGCACACAGCACTTTCTATATGAATTTATTGAACGAACATTGAAGGGAGACTTTGAGGGGAAAATTAAGGAGGCAGCGAAGCTCATTGCTGAGGCAAAAAATGTGCTGTTTATTGGGACTGGCAGTTCTGGCATTTTGGCGCAGTATGGGGCGAGGTACTTTTCAAGTCTTGAGAAATTTTCATTTTACATCAACGATCCGTTTTTCCCGATGAATATGCAGTATTTAGACAATAGTGTCACCATTGTGCTGTCTGTATCAGGGGAGAATAGTATTACGATTGATCATATTTCGAAGTTAAAAAGAGAAGGCAGCACAATCATTAGTATTACGAATAACCAGCACTGCACGATTTCGCGCATTTCAGATTTAAATATTGCCTACTACGTCACAGATGAACGGGTCCACAGAGCCAATATCACCACACAGACGCCAGTTGTGTATATTTTAGAAGCCATGGCCCGTGACATGTTTGCGATGTTAAAAGAAAAGTAAAAGAGCCGCTGCATACATCAGCTGCTCTCTTTTTTCTGCTTCATAAAAGCAAGGATGGCAATGCCGGAACAGACGAGCACAAACAGACCGCCTAGCAAATACACAGACCTCGCCCCGTATACATCTGCAATCAATCCAACAAAGAAAATAGACAAACCGACCGATACTGAAGAAAGGACGTAGTGAGCCGAATACACCTTTGATAAGTCATGTACTGGCGTTTCCGTTTGAAGAATGGTTTGCTGCGAAACATCTCGGATTTGGTAGGCAGGCCCCATCAAAATACAAAGCAGCAAAGCAAGCCACTGCAGGCTGTTCAGTGAATAGACAATGGTCAGCACTGCATAAATGAATGAACCAGCTGCCATATAGAGGAGAAGCTGTTTTTGAATAAACTGACTCATCCATGCAGCTAAGAGCCCGCCTATGATGGCACCTGTATAATAAGCGGCATTGATAAACCCCCACCATTCCTCATCTTGCTTTAAATCATGGGTGACAAAGGCAAGCGTAATCGCCCCGATCCACACAGCACCCGCAATATTTTCACAAACATCCATAAAGGTCAGGGTGCGCACCGTTTTATTTCTCCAAATGATCGTCCAGCCATCTTTGAAGCTGTTCATCTTATTTGTTTTTCGAACCGTCTCTTCTTGCTTGAGAAGAGGAAAAACAGGGATGAATAATAGATAAGACAACACAATCATGACACAGGTGATCCACATTAAATAAAACGGCCCGATCCATAGGACGAGCATTCCAGTGAACGAATAACCGGCGATTTGAACCATTTGATGAAAAATGGAGGCTGTACTGTTTGCTTTCACAAGCTGATTTGCTGGTACAAGCATCGGCATGATCGCCTGCATTAAAGGACTGATGAACCCGCCTGTGAGGGAAATCAAAATAAGCGCACTAAACAACCAGACCATATGCTGCTGAAAGAAATGAAATTGGGCTGTAAACACGATGAGCATCCCAAGACGTAAAAGCGGGACCCATTTCAATAGCCGGCCAGCTTGAAAGTAATCGGTTAAAACAGGAGAGAAGAGCCCAGCCAATAGCTGGCATATTGTTCTAATCAGCGGAAATACAGCCGCATAGGCAACAGATTGTGTATCTTGATAAATGACAAACGTGATCGTCATCACAAATAAAATATCACTCAGCATGAGAAGGCTTTTACTGCTTGTATAACACCAAAACTTGTTTCCCATATCAAACCGGCTCCTTTTCAAAAACAAGTTCAGTATAGCATGGTGATGGTGTGTCCAGAGGTTTTTCATTGAAAAATACATCTTAAGGATGAGAAGATTGTGATAAGCTAAATGAAGGACATTGTAAGGAAAGGGGTTCAATCGATTGAAAAAATTACCGGCACATGACTTTTTGGACAAACATGGCATCCCATATGAGGTCAAAACATTTTCTGCCGAAACAGAAAAGGGTGCAGCAAATGTAGCAGCAGCTCTTGGTTTTCGTGAAAGACAAATGATTAAAACATTGATTTTTGAAACAGGAGAAGGAGAGCAGCTGCTTGTGATGGTTGGCGCTGACCAGCATATTAAGTCAGGGAAACTCAAGAAAGCGGCCGGCTCTCGTAATATTAAAATGGCTTCACCGGAGAAGGTTCTTGAAGTGACGGGCTATCGAATTGGTTCGATTCCGCCGTTTTGCTGGCAGCCAGAAGGATTCCGCACCATTATTGAGGCTTCGTTATTAGAAGAGGA
This sequence comes from Bacillus sp. FSL K6-0994, assembly GCF_038630815.1. Lineage (NCBI taxonomy): Bacteria > Bacillati > Bacillota > Bacilli > Caryophanales > Bacillaceae > Bacillus > Bacillus sp. FSL K6-0994. The sequence continues at coordinate 685,522 of NZ_CP152043.1, forward strand.
AATATTAGGTGTTGGGGCAGGCGAATGGGGAAATGAAATCCTCATCACCCCAGAACAATTGGTGAAAGCCTCAAAAGCTGTACCGTTTGACATCGTGCAGCCAGCTGAATAGAGAAAAAAAGTGCCTGTTTCAGAAGCAGGCACTTTTTTAATTGGCAGCAGGCGAAGTAAATGGACCGATACCTTTCATTTGCAGGAAGGCATCCACGGTTCTATTTTCTTCAAGATCATTCGCCCGTTTGCACACAACAACCGGTCTGACGATCTCAATGCCTTCAATGTACACGCGCCCAATTTCTTGCCGCTTGAGACTGCCGTGAACCGCATCACGGGGAACAAGTGTGATGCCATATCCAGCTTTGATCATTTGAATCGCTTCATGAACACCGCTGAATTGTAAATCAACGGTCGGTTTTTTGATTCCTTTCGAGGTAAAAAGAGAGAAGAGTTTATCTCTTGTGGAACTGCCTTCTTCACGCATCAAAAAAGGCTCCTGACTCAGGCGCTCCAGCGGGACGGTTTTTCCGTTTAACGGATGGTCTGCCGGCACAATAAAATCATAGCTTAAATTCGTTAAATGAGAAGTGAGAATCTCCTCATGGTGCAAATCCTCGATCACAGCGATGGCTACATCTGATTCATATTGAAGCAGGCTCTCTAAAACTTGAGCGGAGTTGCCGCTTTTTAATTCAATTTCTGTCTGTGGTGAAGATGTTTTAAAAGCAGCAAGCCAATCTGGCAGTAAAAAGTTGAGTGGTACATAGGTAGAAGCGATGCGGAGCCGCCCCTTTTTTCCGTTTTGTAAAAGCGTGATCTGATATTCTACTTCTTTTTCAGCCTCGAACACTTGCCGGGCATAAGGGTATAGAATTTTCCCCATTTCCGTAAGTGTAATGCCTCTGCCATTTCGTTTAAAAAGACGGAAACCGATCTCACTTTCAATGCTTCTAAGCTGAGCCGTCACAGCTGGCTGTGTCAAAGATAGCACGTCTGCTGTTTGTGTAACGCTTTTTGTCTCTGCGACCTTTGCAAAAATCCGAAGGGCATGTAAATTCAACTTTGCACCACCTATCAATTATTTTGATGGTTTAATCAAAAACATTCATTAGATTTATTATAAGGCATCCCTTATTGTAAAGATAGCGAAGGGGGAAGGGAAAATGGATCATCGTCAAAAGCAAGTGGTGTCAATATCACTTATCACAGCATTTGCACTGATTGGGGATTCAATGCTTTATATTGTTCTTCCGATCTATTGGAAAGAGGTTGGTTTATCATCTATTTGGGAGGTCGGGCTGCTGCTGTCCATTAACCGATTCATCCGCATTCCGCTAACACCTGTCGTTTGGTGGCTTTATCGGTTTGTCCCAATGAAGACTGGTGTATTGATCGCTATTTTGATTGCGTCCGTGACCACAGTGCTTTATGGTGTGAGCGGTTTTTGGCTGCTGCTGATTTGCCGCTGCGCTTGGGGGCTGGCATGGACGTTATTGCGTATGAGTGGAATGAGATTAATTGCTGAGATGGAAGAAAGCTCTCAAGGGCATTATACGGGCATTTATAATGGGCTTTACCGGCTTGGCAGTTTATTCGGCATGTTATTTGGCGGAATATTCGCCAGCCTGATCGGCTTCCAGTCCATGACGCTTGTTTTTGGTTTACTCACATTACTAGGAATTATTTTTTATGTCTCTTTGGATGAGATTGAAAAGGGAGAAGAGGGGCAGGTGTATCAAGTCATCAAACAGAGGTGGCTTGCACGAGATGTTGTAAAAGTATTAATGACAGGAATGCTGATCGCACTTGTGATCCAAGGGTTATTCGCATCAACACTCAGCCATGTCATTGAAGCAAGGATCGGTCATGGAGAATTTGCTCTGTTCGGCTTTGTTATCGGAGCTTCGGCTTTAAGTGGAATCATTCAAGCGCTCAGATGGGGTTGGGAACCATTTGTAGCACCGAAAACGGGCAGATGGTTTGATGGGCTTGTGATGAAGGAACGAACGCTTTGCTGGATGTTTCTTTCATTTGGAGGTCTCAGTTTTCTGGCGGTCATGCTGAAGGTAAGCGGCTGGTTTCTTGTGATGCTGCTTTTGATCCAGCTGCTCTCAACAATCTTAACGACATTAACGGATACGCTTGCTTTTCAAAAAGCGTCTGCTCAAACAGATAAAAACCGCTTCCTCGCAAGCTATTCCTTTGTTCAAGATATGGGAGCGGCTTTAGGACCCTTGTGCGGGTATACGATGATTCAGTTTTTTGGATCAAGCAGCGTCTTTTGGCTGATGCTCATCATAAGCTTATTGCTTGTCAGCATGTGGGCAAGAGGCAGGGAGCTGCATGTTACTTCTGATCCAGCTTAATAAATCAAGCGTTATACAAAGAAACTGCCTCATGCGCTGAATGCAAGAGGCAGTCGTGTTTTTTTATTCTAGATCTGAATCATAGGCTTTTTGCGTCAGCTGGCTGACCACCTCTTTTAACCCATTTGGTTTATGAAACTCAACAGGTGTGCTTCCTTTTTCGAAGACGATTTGATCTGCTTCAACGAGCACGATATATCGATTGTTGAGCTTTGCAATATGGATCGAGTGGCCAAAGTCTGCTAGAAGACCTTTGATTTCCGTTTCGCCTAGACGCATTTTCATTGTGATATCAGGCGTTTGTTCAACAATATGGGAGGCCGCTTGTGTGACCTGCTCTGTATCGAGTGTTTCTCTAATTTCTCGCTTTTCACTCGCTTCCCATATTTCAAGATCCTCTTCAAACTGCTTTAATTCTTCACTTTCATCCTGTAATGTTTCAAAAACCTGTTCCTGTACCATATTCATAACCTGTGATTTCATGATTTCAGGCATGGATTCACCGTATTCGACGAACTTCAAAAAGTCTTCAAAATAACGAGCGTGTGAAGATTGGTGAATTTTCACTTCAGCTTCTTCAGTCATTCCCTCTTCTGGCATAAACGGGTATTGAATCGATTTCATGTTTTTTGTCGTAATAGCCATTTCGACTTTTCTAATCAATGTAGATGTATCAGCGATAGAAGCCACTTTTTGTTCGAAATCGCATTTCATAATAAAGACAAAGGAATAATCGAAATACTTTTTAGGAACAGCAGAAGCAACTAAAAAAACGCCGCCTCTGACAGCACTTGTATCTAAATATGTGCGAACAAACTGTTCACTGCATTCATTAAACAATTCTTTTGTATCTGCAAATCTCGTTTGATGAAATAGGTTGTAGTTTGGATTTGAATCAAGCTCATGACCGGGTTCTACAATAAATCGGCCAATTTTGGTCGGTACTTGTTCAGATTTAGGGTGTCTGTCCACTTTTCGTTTGACGATTTTTTTCAGCTCACCGTCTAAAAAGTCCTTCAGCTCACTTTGTTCAAATTCTTCTTGATCTAGTGTTTGATAATGTTTAAACCGTTTATTTGCTTGTTCATCTTTGCCTTCGATTTCCACGACAAAGAATGAGAGAAAACGTATCGTAAAATCCATTGATTGGTCACCACTTTTTCTTCTTCGGATATGTTGAGTATAGAAAAAGGAGTGAAAATCGTCAACGAATGGAGAAATATCGTGTCATTATTTCCCGAGAAATGTTTATTGAAAAACACTTGATAATAATTATCATTCTTGATAGAATGATAAAAGAAAAGAAGGAACCTGCCAGTTCCTTCATCTCAGAGAAAAATAGGTTATTTTGTTTCAAATGTTTCGCAATCAGTTTCAGTATTACGAGTCACTTCAGTCATCGTGTTTTTACCAATTTTAATGGTAGAAGCGGTACAGCTGTTTTCAGCCCAAAAACGGCAAGAGTTCACTTCACAAAGAACGTTTTGTGCCATGGGAATTCACCTCCGTGATTCATATTGAGAATGAAGCAAGCTGCCACTTGAATTCATTCAATCTAGTAGTCTCTTTGTAGAAAGAGGCTGTTTGTGCTGATTATGCACATGTTTATCATACCATCTACCCTGAAAATATACAATTTAAACTTTGGAAGAGCGAGAATATGAATCTCGCTCTTTTTTTATTTGTAAAAATAGTTAAATGCTAGGTGGCACACTCTCTCATTTCGACATATGAATAGAGTAGATTCAAAACCTGATGTCGGACAAAGTATGAGGGTACATGTACTGATTTTCCGCATAAAGATAGGGTTTTAATCAAAAATCTTCATAGAGAGATGAGGGGAGAAGATGAAAGCAGTCATTCTCTGCGGAGGAAAGGGAACGAGAATGAGTGAGGTCACACAAGCGCTTCCTAAACCACTTGCTATGATCGGAGACCGGCCTATACTATGGCATATTATGAAAATCTATCAGTATTACGGTGTAGACGAATTTATCCTATTGCTTGGATATAAAGGAGAGAAGATCAAAGAGTACTTTCTGAACTACGACTGGCAGCATCACAGCATGCAGCTCGATATGGCGACAGGAGAAATGAAGCTTTTAGGTAAATCGGAAAACTGGAAAATCACCTTTTTAGATACAGGTGAAAATACGATGACAGGCGGACGTTTAAAGCAGGCACAGGATTACATTGGTGATGAGACCTTTATGATGACGTATGGTGATGGACTGGCTAATATCAATATGTTTCATTTGCTGAAACGTCATCAGGATCTTGGAGCAGCTGCGACTGTCACAGGCATTGAAAAGAAGTCCCAGTACGGGACACTGAAGGTGTATAACGGGATGGCACAATCCTTCTCTGAGAAGACAGACAGTATCGGGATGATCAATGGAGGATTTTTTGTGTTGTCTTCAAAGGTATTTGATTATTTGACAGACGATGATCAATGCGTGTTTGAAGCAGAGCCTCTTCAAAACCTGGCGGATGATGGAGAGCTTGCCGTTTATGAGCATCACGGATTTTGGACAGCAATTGATACGTATAAAAACCTGAAGGAAATCAACGACATGTGGACAGATGGAAAACAACCATGGAAGGTTTGGTGACAGCATGAGCGGATTTTGGAATGGAAAGAATGTATTTGTAACTGGATGTACAGGGCTGTTAGGGAGCTATCTCGTCAAGGAATTGATTGATCAAGGGGCAAACGTGACTGGACTTGTGCGTGATCAGGTGCCTAGGTCGAATTTATATCAAGGCAGTCAATTTGAAAAAATGAATGTGGTGCAAGGCGCTTTAGAGGATATGCAGACAATTGAACGTGCGTTAGGAGAATATGAAATTGATACCGTCTTCCATTTGGCTGCCCAAGCCATTGTTGGGGTCGCGAACAGACATCCTGTTTCTACATTTGAAGCGAATATCTTAGGGACATGGAATGTGCTTGAGGCTTGCAGAAGACAGCCGCTCATCAAACGAGTGATCGTGGCATCAAGTGACAAAGCCTACGGTGATCAAGAGCAGCTGCCATACGATGAAGACATGCCGTTAAACGGGAAACATCCGTATGATGTCTCAAAGAGCTGTGCAGATCTCATTTCTCATACGTACTACAACACATACGGTCTTCCAGTTTGTATTACACGCTGCGGTAATTTATATGGAGGCGGGGATTTGAATTTCAACAGAATCATTCCGCAAACCATTCAGCTTGTGTTAGAAGGAAAGGCACCGGAAATTAGAAGTGACGGGACATTTATTCGTGATTACTTCTACATTGAAGATGCAGTGAAGGCTTATTTGCTGCTAGCTGAGAAGATGGAGGAAAAAGGGCTGGCGGGAGAAGCCTTTAACTTTAGTAACGAGATTCAACTGACAGTGCTAGAGCTTGTGGATAAGATTTTAAAGGCAATGGGAAGTGAACTGAAGCCTCGTATTTTGAATCAAGGAACACATGAAATTAAGCATCAATATTTGTCAGCAGAGAAAGCGAGAAAGCTGCTTGATTGGAAGCCTGATTACTCCATTGATGAAGGCTTAGAGAAGACGATTGAATGGTACCGCGAATTCTTTCAAAAATAGAGGTGTAAATAGATGAACAGCATATATTGTACGGTTCTTTCAAGTGGAAGACTTTATCAAGCCATTGCGTTTTTCTTATCGTTGAAGCAAGTAGAAGATGATGCTGTCATCAAGACGTTATGTATGGATGATGCTGCATTTGATTTGCTTCATCAAATGAATTTTCCGCATGTGGATCTTGTTCATGTACGGGAGCTCGAAACACCAGAGCTGCTGGAGAAAAAAGAGGAACGGGATGCATCGGAATATTGCTGGACCTTAAAGCCGATTTGGATTGAGTGGTTATTTGAACAGGAGCAGGCAGAGAGCGTGACCTATCTTGATGCGGATTTGTTCTTTTATGAGAGCCCTCAGGTGATTTTTCAACATCAGCCGAATGCTTCTGTTTTAATTTCGAGAGGGGATATTGTCATTCCAAGCTTTGATGCAGAGGAAGTGAAGATGCTTCAGAAGCTTTTAGGACGCTATAACTCAGGCTTTCTGCATTTTAAAGGAGATGAAGCCGGACGAAAATGCCTCAGCTGGTGGAAAGAAGAATGCTTAAAAGAATGTAGAAATGCACCGGGAGAAGGCAAGTTTGGCGATCAAGGATATCTAGATCATATGCCGAGGCTGTTTGACAAAGTAGAAGATATTGAGACAAAAGGCGTGAATATTGGTCATTGGAACTATGGGCAGCATTCTTATCGGGAGGAGAATGGACGTATTCTTCTGGAGGATGGGCACCCGCTCATTTGCTATCATTACAGCGGCTTTCGGATTGTGAGCAAGGATGAGATGCAGCAAATTCATGAAAAAGGACGAAATGACCTGCCGTTTTTTCAAGAAGCCTATCGGCAAGTGCTTCGCCACGTGATTGAATCTGTGGAGCAGGTCGATCCGCTGTTTAACGGCTATGCCAAACGGGAGGAGGATGACGCATGAATGAAAAGCCAAAGGTAAGCGTCATTATTCCAAGCTATAATGCCAAAGAGCGTTTAGAGGGAAGCCTTTTTTCTTTAACGCTTCAGGAAACAGATATTCCATTTGAAGTCATTGTTGCTGATAATGGCTCAACGGATGGCACGATGGAAATGCTTGAGAATATTGAGGTGAACTTCCCGTTTAAAAAAGTGCGCATTCCTGTCAATCAAGGGATTGCAAAGGGACGTAATCATGCCATTCGCGAGGCGGAGGGGGATCTGCTCATTTTTCATGACAGTGATATGCTGGCAGAACCGAGATTTATTCAAAAGCATGCAGAGGCTCATGCTGACAGGGAGAATCTTGTCATTTGCGGTGTGTGCTGGAAGCGGATTTATCGCTATTTTTACACAGCTTTTGATAAGGATCATATGAAGCGGTTGAAAAAGCAAGGACTGTATAAACGGAAAATGGAGGACAAAACGCCTCTTTTATCATTGGAAGAAGTCGAAAATGGTGCATTTCTAGAGAAAAGCTTCGATTTGCAGTCTGAGTTTATTGATATCCTGAAAGACATTTTGGAAACGTACCACTATGATTTAGGTTCTTATGAGCTGCCATGGCGCTTTTTTATTACAAATAACTCCTCTGTTAAACGTAAGCATGTCATGGCACTAGGGATGTTTGATGAAAATATCGTTCGGTATGGATTTGAGGATTATGATTTAGGAATTCGACTGAATCAGCTTGGTCTCTCCTTTGAATTGCGAGAGGATATTATGAGTGTGCATCAAGAGCATCCAAGTAATTTAACGTCATTTGATGACATCAAATACAACATTTTGTATATGTGTGAGAAGTATAACAATATTGATTCCATTGATGTCCATTTGGCTTTCTCTGGTCCGTTTTCTCACACTGTGACAAATGATATTGTGAAAGAAGTTCGGCAGCTGCGTGAGAATCCAGCATTTGATGACCTGTTATCCTATTTTTTAGAGCTGCTTCATTTGATCACAGAGCGGAATGTAGGCATCAAGCGGGATAAAAAAGATATGCTGACAGCCAAGCATTTTCCTTTGAAAAAGCTGGCAGAAGCGGCGCAGCTTGCACGTGAGGAGTATGGCTGCATGGTGCTTGTAGAAGCCATTCAAGGGCTGACGAAAGAGCTGTTGCGCGTTGATTTGTTCCAAGTGGATGTGTTGTAAATGGCGTCTTATCACTTTACAACCATTGTGTCGAATACCCATGTTTTTAAGCTTTTGGCGCTGATTCATTCGCTTGAACAAAACGCTCATGCCTTTAAGCTGTCCGTTTTATGTGCAGACCCTTTGGCTTATAAGGTATTAAAGGAGTTCCCTCACCCGCATGTTCAATATGAACAGCTTGAGGACATTGAAGATGATACGCTGCGAAAGGCAAAAGAAGATCGAACGTTTCATGAGTATTGCTGGACGTTAAAGCCTGCTTTTCTGCTCAACATTCTTGAGTCCTCAGATGCGGATTATCTTGCCCATCTGGATACGGATTTGTATTTTTATCATGATCCGGAGGCGATTTTTGCAGAGAATCCAAGCGCTCATTTATTTTTGACGGATCATATGAATTCCAAGCGGTTCTATCATTTTTATGAGTTGTCTGGCCGCTTTAATACAGGGTTTGTAGGCTGTCGTAACACAGATGTTGCCATACAGGCAGTCACGCAATGGAAAGAAAATTGTCTTGCCCATTGTACAGTAGAAATGGATACAGAAAAAAAGACGTACGGAGATCAGCGGTATGTGGAAAGATGGGTTGATGATTTTGAAGGGGTTCATATCGTTGCATCTAAAGGAGCCAATGCGGCGATTTGGAACATTGAAAACTACAAGCTTTCAGTTGTAAAAGGAGATATGTATCTCGACGAATGTCCACTCTTGTTCTATCATTTTTCTGCCTTTACGATCATTGACGAGAATACCTTTAACCTTAATTGGTATTACTATATGAAAGAACAGAAGCTTGTGGATCATTTGTATATTCCGTATGCCGACTTGGTTCATCAAAAGATTAAGCAGGTGCAAAAGGTATTTCCAGAATTTAAGCAAGGATTTATTGCGAAGAAGCATGTGCCTGACACGCATTTTTATGAGAGATGAAAAACCGCTCATTGATTGAGCGGTTTTCTTTTTATGATTCATTCCATTTAGAAATGGTTTGGTCGCTGGGAAGTAGGAAGGCTAGGATGCCTAATATCGGTAAAAAGGCAACACCGATCATGGTAGGCGTTAAGCCGAAGGCATCAATGAATGAGCCGAGGGCAACCGATCCGATTGCACCCATACCAAACGCAAGCCCAACAGTTAAACCAGACATTGTGCCAATTTTCCCGGGAAATAGTTCTTGGGCATAAACCACGGTAACAGAGAAGCTTGATGTCAAAATGAGCCCAATCAGCCCGAGTAAAACATAAGCAAAAACCGGTCCGGCAAATGGCAGCAGCAGGGCAAGCGGGAAGGATGCCAATAAGGAAACTAAAATCACGTTTTTCTTGCCAAAGCGGTCTGCAAGCGGCCCGCCTAAAAATGTCCCAATTGCACCTAGAATAAGAAATAAGAAGATATAAGTCTGTGATTCTTTAATCGTCAAACCGTATTGTTCAATCGCATAAAATGCATAGAAATTCGAAATGGCATTTCCATACCAAGAGCGGGCAAAGATGAGAAAGACGATAATGCCAAGTGCAATGAGTGCTGATTTACGATGAATATCAGATCTAGCCGCTTTTGTAGGTGTTTTTTTCGCTTGGGCCCGAATGGTTTGAAGCCTTCCTGCGTACCATCTTGAAATATAAAGAAGGAAACCAACCGCCAACATTCCAACAATCGTAAACCAAGCCACGCCTGTCTGACCGAGCGGGACGAGCATTAATGCAGCGATAAGCGGAGCAAAGGCTTGACCTGTATTCCCGCCTACTTGATAGATGGACTGGGCAAGACCTCGTCTTGGACCAGCTGCCATGTTGGCAACACGGGAGCCCTCTGGATGGAAGATCGCAGAGCCGAGTCCGATAAAGACAACGCAAAGCAGAATGGTGGCAAAGGACGGAGCAAACGCGAGTCCGAATATACCGACAGCACTTGAAAATAAAGCAATCGGAAGTGCATAAGGCATCGGCCGTTTATCTGTGTACCACCCAATAGCAGGCTGCATCACGGAGGAGACCATATTTAATGTAAAGGCAATCAGCCCTAATTGTGTAAAGGTCAGCCCCATTGAGCGTTCCAAAATAGGGAACATCGCAGGAATAACAGCTTGTAATGTGTCGTTCAGCATATGACAAATACCAATAATCAATAAGATGGGATAAACCGTTGAGCCGGTAACAGAATGTTGAGGTTTATCCTTTGTACGAGCAGCAATGGCCAATGAGACTTCCTCCCTTCATTTATCTGTTTTCTGATTTTTGCATTCTTCTCATTTTATTCATAAGGTGAACTATAAAACAATAGCAAATTGTCATGATTTAGAAAAAAAGAGACACAAGCATTTGATTGAGCTTGTGTCTCTAAAGAGTTATTTGTAAAAAGAAGCAATCACAGGCTTCATTTTTTGAACGACAAGCCCACTGCCGCCGCGGTTTTTTACCCCTTCGATCATGCCGACGAGGACGTAATCTTCTTTTTTAGGATTAAACGCAAGTAAAAATCCATTTTCGGTGCCGTCTGTTGCACCTTGTTTGCTTTTTAACTCTGCCGTTCCCGTTTTAGCGGCAATATCCGCTCCTTCGATTTGTAAGGAGTGGGCTGTTCCGTTTGGACTGGTCACGACCTTAGTCAATGCATCTTTCACTGTGTTTGCCGAGCCTTCTTTGATGATTTGTTTTGGTGAAGCTGTTTTTTCATCTTGAATCACTCGAGGATAGACAAGCTTGCCTCCTGTAGCAAATGGAGAATAGGCATGTACTTGTTCAATCGGTGACATGAGTAATTCGCCTTGCCCATACGCCGAGTCAGCCAGTAAGATATCCGATTGAATGCCATCGTTCGATACTTGTGCAGGCTTCATTGTAAATGGCATGTGTAAGTCTTCGCCAAATCCAAATGTTTTCACTTTTTTCTCGTAGGTGTCTTTGCCTATTTCGAGTGCTTCCTGTCCAAAATAAATATTGTCTGAGTACACAAGGGCATCGACCATATTTACTTTTTCTTTATCGTGAACCCGGGTGATGCGATAATTTCCCCAAGATTGATCCTTTTGCCATTTCAGTCCGTGAATGGTGCGCACTTTGTCAGGCTTTGTGACACCTGTTTCCAGCCCAATGGCGGCTGTAATGGTTTTGAATGTGGACCCTGGTGCATACCGGCTCGCATATCGAGCTTGGAATGGAAGGTCTGGATTTTCACTGTATGCCTGATATTGCTTAGGTGTAATCCCGTTTGTCATGAGATTGACATCGTAGGAAGGGGTGCTGACAAGTGCTAATAGATCACCTGATGATGGATTCATGATCGTGACGGCCCCTTTTTCACCTTTCAGCTGATCATAGGCTTTTTTCTGTAAAGAAGCATCAATCGTCAGCTTCACTGTTTTTCCATCTTTTCGAGCTGATTTTTGCAATGTTTCTTCAATGCCTGTTTCATCATGGACGATGAGAATGCTTCCGCCATCTTGTCCGCGTAAGTTTTTGTCAAATGTGAATTCAAGGCCGGTTTTGCCGATGATTTGATCCGCCTTTAATGCTGGATTTCTTTTGATATCATCCGCATTTGCTTTTCCTACATATCCGGTGAGATGAGCGGCGGCTTTGTTATATGGATAGTAGCGCATTTCCTTTGATTGATAGGTAACGCCATTGACGTCCTTTGGAATTGGCTTTTGTTTTAACATCGATTTGAGCGGGACAAACGTGTCGTCTGTGACCCATGCTTGTTTCAGCTGATTGTTGATTAGTTCTTCCTCTATATCAAAAGCCTTGCTGATTTTTTTGATATTGCGTTCTTTTTCTTCTCCTGTTCCGAGCTTGCCCGGGATGATGCCAAGGGCGTTTCCACCAGTTGTTTCTGCCAGAGTACGTCCTTTTCGGTCGACAATGTTTCCGCGGACAGCAGGGTCTGATTTGACCTTGATGGTATCTCCTTTCTCCATTTGCGGGAAGATGAGATTTGGTTTCCAGTCCACTTTCCACTTGTCATCTTCTTCGGAGAGAATGCCCTTGTAAGACAGCTTATGCAGCTTGCCAAGAGACGTTTTCATCGTTACATCATAGGAAAATTGATACCCATTTCCTTTGTCCTGTTTTTCAACGTTGAGCTTTGATATGTTCAGATCATAAGCACCAATGCCGTTGAAAATATTGTCGTATTTTTCGGCTAGTTGTTTTTTTGAAAAGTCATTGGCTTTCAAAGATGCACTTGTCACCTCATCTGCCAGCTTCGTAAAGTCTTTCTTCTCCATATGTTTCGTAAAGCTTTGAGCGGCTTTTAAAGCCTCTTTTTCTTTTGAGAAAAGAGTATCTTTTAAGAAAAAGAAAGCAGCAGCAACGATGATGATGCTAAGAAGAGAGATGATGACTTTTTTCTGTTTCCAAAATGATTTTTTTTGACCCGTATACAATGAAAACACCTCAATTTTTGATTAGATCCTCTATATTTTACAGTGATTGGTCGTGATTTGTATAGTTTCTCATAGAAACCTAGCTAAATAGATAAGAAAAACGACCTGTGATTTATCGTTTAGGATACCCAATTTTATTAATAATATCTAAGTCCTCTATTGAAGAAAAAGGTGAAATCATTTATGGTACAGACCTAGCCCTGTATTACTCACAGTAAAAAGACAAATTTAAAATTCTTAAAAGATACGTAGCTAGATATCAGAAGATAATCCTTACAGCCAATTCTTAATTTACATTTATGGCGGGTGTAAGCCAATTAGAACGTGATATTATCCAATGCTTAAGGTCTGCTTGAGATACCATGATGCAGTAAAACTTTATAAAGAGGAAAATAAAATTGTAAATCAAATGTGTGAAATGACAAATCTGTGTAAAGCTTCAATTAGAAAGATATCGGAAAGAAATTGATGAGTTATACCAAAAATCACAAGTATATCATCGGAAATAAAACTCATATAAAGGTGGAATTATATGCCTAAAGTAGACAATTTGTTATCCATTTTATGGATGCTTCGTTCGGATAAAAAAATAACTGCAAAACAAATTTCAGAAAAGTTAGAGATGAATATAAGAACTGTGTATCGTTATATTGATACACTTTCAACGAGTGGTGTACCTATTATTTCAGAACCAGGACATAACGGTGGATATAGTTTATTGAACAATTTTATAGAGGCCCCTCTATTTTTTGATTTTGAGGAGATGACTTCACTATTTCACGCTGCTGTTTTTGCAGAAGAAGCCGGATATTATGGAGATGAAGCGCTAAAAAGGGCCATTTCAAAACTTAGTAAACACTCAAATCAAGAGCAAGAAACAAAGGTAAACCAACATTTAACTAGTCTTGAAGTAATAAGTCGAACCCCTTCAATCTCTTTGGAACCTTCTTTAAAGAAGTTGGAAAAGGCCATAGCAGACGCATACACGGTGAAAATTCTTTACAATAAAAGTGGAGAAAAGCAATTACATCATAGGTGGGTCGATCCATACAGAATAATCTATTGGAATAATAAGTGGTATGTGATTGGATTTTGTCATCTTAGGAATGATATGCGTAGTTTTAGAGTAGATCGAATTGAAAGTCTAATGCTGACAGTAAATCATTTTGACCAGAAAGAAAATTTTTCAGCACGTGACTTTTTTATAAACAGTCTCCTACCAACTTTAGAAGATAAGGAAGAGATTATTTCTTTGGTGATTCATGGGGATAAAAATGTATTGGCTGATATTTGCCAACATTGGTTTTTAGGACATTATTTACAAGAACGGACTTCAGATCAAGCAGTTTTTCTTCTTCCAAAAGATATGATACATACATATGTACCTTATTTACTTTTACCTTACAATAAATCTATTAAAGTTGTTGAGCCAATTAGTCTTAAGAAAAGAGTTATTGAAGTTTTGTCGGATTTAATAAAATTTTACCAAGTATGATAACTTCCCTGACGTTAACTGTCAGGGAAGTTATTTTATAATAGCTATATCAATTGTGAATGGAAGGTGATTGGATGCAAACAAAAAAAGTTTATCTATATGTATTTGATACGATGTCTGACTGGGAATATGGATATTTAATCGCTGAACTAAACTCAGGTAGATATTTCAAAAAAGATTTAGCACCTTTAAGAGTAATTACAGTAGGAGTTAATAAAGAAATAAAGACTACTATGGGAGGTTTGAGCATAAAACCAGATATTTCCCTTGAAGAATGTAATCTTGAGAGCAAAGATCTTTTGATTTTACCAGGAGGGACGACTTGGGGTGAAAAAATTCACCAACCTATCTTGGGAAGAATTGGTCAAGCCTTAGAGCTTGGCACAATTGTTGCTGCAATTTGTGGTGCAACTGACGGGCTCGCGAATATGGGATACTTAAATACTAGAAGGCATACAAGTAATAACTTAGAATATACTAAAATGGTTTGTCCTAACTATAAAGGAGAGAAGTTCTATGAGTTGGCACCTGCGGTATCTGATGCGAATTTAGTTACTGCATCAGGAATAGCTCCTTTAGAATTTGCAATGGAAGTGCTGAAAAAAATAGAAGTATTTGCACCAGATGCCTTACATTCTTGGTATAACCTAAATAAGACACATCAATCTGAATATTTCTTCCGATTGATGAATTCAATAAATAAATGAGGTAACGGAAAAAGCTCAATTTCACTACTTTGATTTGTAGAGAAGTGGAGCTTTTTATTTTGGACTTGTCTTATCGTTTGTGATACTGCCCCGATTGTACTAAAAAGCCGAGCACATTAAGAAGATGAAGGCTTTGATCGAATCGAGACAACCGGTGTTTTTGTTTCTTTTGGCTTCGGTGTTTGTGTTGATTTTTTGATGCATGTGTCCTTTGGCGTGTAATAGGTTGCCCCAATATTGAGCCTGCCTTGAAGCTGGTCAATAGAAAGCTCCCCAAATTCTAAATGGTAATCAATTTTGTCCACGCGCAGGGATTCGATATGGATGTGTGTATCCTCTGAGACAGGAGCAGCTGGTGCAGACATTTTTTGCTCAAGAGCGGCGAGTCTTTTTTCTAGCTCAATGACAGATGCGGATGGATTGGATTCAATTTTTTTAAAGAGTGATTGAATGAAATGTTTCAAGTAGACCACAACCTTTTCTTCCGCCTTACTCTAGTCTATGGAAAAGCTGCCCCGTATATACTTATAGAGATGACAAGAAAGGGGAGAAGCATATGCTGCCTACTCAGATTCACATTGCCCATATGAAAACGAATTCCATTGGCACAGGATCATCTATGACGTTTGGCTCGACGTTTGTTCGCAATCATTGCAGTACGATCAAACGAAACAATGGCTTTGGGGAACAGAATGCTGATGGCGTGATCACGATCCTGCCAATTGAAACAATTGATGATCGTGATCAAATAGACGCAGTGAGTATCAATATTCGTCATCTATGATGATAGCCGTCGCTTTTCCTTCATCCTTTTGCAGGCGGATGTAAAGTACACCGTCTTTAAAGGCAGCATTCATTTGACCAAGAATCATTTCTGGAAGGCGGATTTTCTTTTCAAACGGACCATACTTCCCTTGCTTTTGGCGAAAGTCCTGTTCGTTAAAAAAGGAAAAACGCTGTCCTTTCACAACCAAATATTCACCATATGATAACACCTGAACATCTTCCTTTCGGTAGCCAGGCAAATAAATTAAATATTGAATTTCTGCATGGGTTTCCACCATGTCGATTGGAGGAAACGACGCATCTGATCCCCGCTGATCCTGCTGTGTGAATGTAAATGGAGATGGACCGTTTGCCATAAAGGGGGATCTTTGCTCATCATCGAAGATCATTTTCCAAAAATCATCTCCATGCATTTGCTGGGCAATATCCATCCACTGCTTCATTTTTTCGAAGTCCATGTGAAGACCTCCCGTTAACATACTTGATGGGTGCTTGCATATACCTATAAAAAGGAGGTTTATCTGTGGTTCAACCAACTCCATATATCAATATTAATATTTTCATGTTAAAAATTAATTCCTTTGAAAATGCGTCGGCGGTGAATGTCGGACAAAATTTGTTAGCAGAGTGGCAAAACTCAGATAAAAAAAATCAGGGTTACGGACAGAATTTTGGAGATGCCAGCGGTTTTGTCGGTACAAAAAGCCATGTAGATGATCGAGATCAAGTGGACTCACCTGCCTCTTTTTCACCAGCAGCTAAACCCATTCAAAGGAAGTGACGTGTGATGTTATTCTCACCCTCAGTCGTCAATGTCGGTGCTTTTAAAATCAATGCAATGGATCGGGGTGCATCACTGACGCTAGGACCTTATCAGCAGATTGATTATTTTCTCTCAATGAAAATGAACCAAGGTTTTGGTGAGGACAATGGAGATTGTTCACCGCTTGTCATTCCGATTTCAAGCGTGCTAGATCCAGATATGGTGGACTCAAATTCAGTCAAAAACAGCGTGATTTAAGCAAAAAAAGAGACCGGGAATCCCCGTGTCTCTTTTCTAATGTGTTTCATTGAGATGGCTTTTTCGTCTTGCATAGGTGAAATAGACAACAACACCGATGGCGATCCAGATGAGGAAGGCTCTCCATGTGACCCAAGAAAGTGTTGTCGCAAGTGTGATACAAATGATCGCGCTGATAATTGGAAGCACAGGCACGAATGGCACTTTAAACGCTGCTTTAACATTCGGGTGTTTTTTTCGCAATATGATGACCGCAATGGAAATCACCGTAAAGGCTGCAAGTGTTCCGATACTGACTAAATTCGCAAGCGTCGATAAATTCACAAAACCTACGATACATGCTGCGACTGCCCCTGTCAGCCAAGTGTTGGCAACAGGTGTTTGTGATTTTGGATGAACCTTTGAGAAAACTTTTGGCATAAGTCCATCGCGACTCATCGCAAAGGTTAAGCGAACCTGTGCATAGACCAAGGCAATGAGTACCGTTGTAATCCCAATAATGGCACCGGCTGATATGATACCCGCCACACTATTCAGACCGACCACTTGAAGAGCAAATGCAACAGGATCACTGACATTCAGCTTCGTATAGTGAACCATGCCTGTTAAGACAAAGGAAACTCCGATGTATAAAATGGTACATACACCGAGCGCTCCCATAATCCCAATCGGCATCGCCTTTTGCGGATTTTTGACCTCCTCCGATGCATTGGCGATTGCATCAAATCCGAGGTAAGCAAAAAAGACTGTTGCTGCGCCTGCGATCACGCCCTCAAATCCCATTGGCATAAACGGTGTCCAGTTTTCAGGTTTGACGTAAGCAAAGCCTGAAATGATAAAGAGAAGGACGATGGCAATTTTGATCAGCACAATAATGTTATTCAGCTTTGTGCTTTCTTTGACGCCTCTTGAGACGATAAAGGTGATGAGCAAAATAATGAGTGCGCCTGGAAGGTTAAAGACGGCCCCGTCAGCGGCTCCAGGTGCAGCTGATAAAGCCTTCGGTATGTGCAGGCCAAATCCGCTGAGCAGTGATTGAAAATAGGACGACCATCCACTTGCTACAGCAGAGAGCGCAATGACATATTCAAGCATGAGATCCCAGCCCATTAAAAAGGCGAGAAATTCTCCAAGTGTTGCGTAGGAATACGTATAAACGCTGCCTGACACAGGAATGGATGAGGAGAATTCAGCGTAGCAAAATGCAGCAAGGGCGCATGCAATCGCAGCCAAAATAAAAGATATAATAATCGCAGGTCCCGCATCATTTGCCGCAGCAACCCCCGTAATGACAAAGATTCCAGTCCCGACCACACAACCAATGCCAAGCAAGATTAAATCAAACGTATTTAACGAACGGCTGAGCCGCTTTGTTTGACTTTCAAGCATGAGCTGGTCGAGAGATTTTTTTCTAAATAAAGAACTCATGTTGACCTCCTAATGGATAAATCTTTTCGTAAGACGAATGTTAGTATATGCGCAAATGACAATTTAGTCAATTGGTTGAAAAACGCTTTAAATCACTAAAGTGTTAAACGTCACAACCGAATAAGTGTATAAAAAGAGACATCCGCCGTGAGATCGAAGGCGGATGTGGTGTCAGACGATCTATGTCTGATCAGCAAATATTTTTTCATTGTACATGACACTTGGATGAGTCGGATGATGGGCGGAGGAGGCATGGTGATGTATTTTGGCTTGCTCCAGGTCGCCGAGCTGATAATAACAGTAGCAAAGCTGAAGGTGAGGATACCATGTTTTATATTGTGTAAGTGTGAAGGCTGTTTCGTTTTCAGGAGCCTTCAGCGCCTGCTCATACCAAAAGATGGCTGCCTGATGTTTATTTTGTATTTTTAGATGATCCCCGATCCGGCAGCAAAATTCTGGCCGGGGCTGATCATATAAGAAGGAACGTAATAAGGAGGATAAGGCCGCTTCCTCAAAGCCTGCCGCATAATAGCAGTCCGCTAAATATTGGCATGTGCGAATTTCATCCTCAATCCAGCACTGTTTTGTGTTTAAAAATTCATGATAAAAACGAATCGCTCTGACATGCTGCCCATTGTCTCTTAATTCATTGGCAAAATAAAAGAGATCACGGGGCGTCATGTCCTCTCCTTTTGCCAGCATGTCTTCATAAATTCGCAAGTTGCGCCCAGGCTCACCAGCAGTTGTTTTCTTGCGTTTTTGATGTGTGACGGCGATATCTGCTGGAAAGATGTTTCCATACACTTGAAGAAACTCATGAACGGCCCCGTACCACTGAAAGTTTAAGGAACGCTTCACAAGGCGATTTCTTCTATATTTGAAATTGACTTGACCGCTTTCATCGAAGCCCACATGATAAAACATCGAAACGGCATCCACTGAGGGATCAAGTGTCTGCTTGAGTTGAAGCAGTTTTTGGCGGTCTTCTTCAAGCAGAACATCGTCAGCATCGAGCCATAAAATATACTCTTTCGCTGCATGTGAGAAAGCAAAGTTACGTGCTTTTGCAAAATGCTGCACCCATTCAAAATCCAGCACCTTTGCTGAAAAGGAATGAGCGATCTCTTTTGTTTGATCTGTTGATCCCGTATCAACGATGATTATCTCATCGACAATGTCTTGAACAGAAGAAAGGCATTCCGCCAGCACTTCCTCTTCATTTTTCACAATCATACATAAGCTAATGGTTATCATCTTTAGATCACCTCTTCATAGTGTATCGAGCATCAAAAGGAAACATTCTTTTCAGCAGCGGGTTTTTTAAAACTAGTTTTCTGCTACTGGCTGATTTAAAATAAAGGAAGAATCTATGTAAGGGCTGATAAAATGAGTTTATTGAATGTTGAAGGATTATATAAAACCTATGGCGAGAAAACGCTGTTTGATCATATTTCGTTTCATATAGAACCGAAGGAACGCATCGGATTGATTGGACCAAATGGTACAGGGAAGTCAACACTTCTAAAGGTCATCGCGGGACTTGAATCGTTTGAGGAAGGTGACATCACGAAAGCAGGGACACTTGATATCGAATTTCTTGAGCAAGATCCTGAAATGACCGGAAATGAAACGATTCTTGACTACATTTTTTCTGGAACGGCACCAATGATTCAAACGATGAAGGCGTATGAACAGGCACTCGCCGATTTAGAGCATGACCCGCAAAATGAGGCAAAACAAGAGGCGCTGATGCGCATGCAAAATCGAATGGATCAGGAAGATGCTTGGGATGCAAACCTTTCAGCTAAAACGGTTTTGACAAAGCTTGGCGTGAAAGATGTGAGCCGCTCTGTACATGCATTGTCAGGCGGACAGAAAAAACGTGTCGCCATTGCTAAAAATTTAATTCAGCCTGCAGGTTTGCTGATTTTAGATGAGCCAACCAACCACCTTGATAATGCCACCATTGAATGGCTTGAAGGATATTTGAGTCAATACAGCGGTGCTGTCATCCTCGTGACGCACGATCGTTATTTCTTAAACCGGGTGGCCAATCGGATTTATGAGTTAAATCAAGGGCAGCTTTATACGTATAAAGGAAATTATGAAGTCTTTTTAGAAAAAAGAGCGGAGCGGGAAGCAGAGGCTCAGGTGAAAGAAACGAAGCGTCAAAACTTGCTTAGACGAGAGCTTGCATGGCTGAGACGAGGAGCAAAAGCAAGAACGACAAAGCAGAAAGCACGTATCGGCAGAGTCGAAGAGCTGAAAGATCAAAAAGGACCTGATGCGAAGGGAGAGCTTGATTTTGCCATCGGCTCGCACCGCTTGGGGAAACAAGTGATAGAGGCAGAAGACTTATCAATTTCATTTGCTGGCCAGACCCTTGTGGAGCGGTTTACAGATTTAGTCGTGCCGGGTGATCGTATCGGATTCATCGGACCGAATGGAGTCGGCAAAACCACTCTGCTGAACTGTCTAGCGGGTAAGATTGAACCGACCTCAGGACAATTGACCATTGGACAAACCGTTCGTATTGGCTATTACACGCAGGATCACAAGGAAATGAATGATGAGCTGACCATCATTGAGTATATCAAGGAAACAGCTGAAATCGTCAAGACGTCTGATGGCGTTATTGTCACAGCAGAGCAGATGCTGGAGAGGTTCCTTTTTCCAAGATCGATGCAGCGGACGTATATTCGTAAGCTGTCAGGGGGAGAACGCCGCAGATTGTATTTATTGAAGGTCTTAATGGAAGAGCCGAATGTTCTCTTTTTAGATGAGCCGACGAACGACCTTGATACAGAGACCCTCAGTATTTTAGAGGATTATTTAGAGCAGTTCCCTGGCGTCGTCATCACCGTGTCCCATGATCGTTATTTCTTAGACCGAGTGGTTCACCGTCTGCTTGTCTTTGAAGGAAATGGGCGCATTTCACACTTCCAAGGTGCTTACAGCGATTATATGGAACAGGAAAAAGAGCAGAAGCGGACAGAGACAAAGCCTGCTGAGAAACAAGTAGAAGCCGCACCTAAAAAGAGAAAAAAACTTTCTTATAAAGATCAGCTTGAATGGGACGGGATTGAAGACCGGATACAGGCATTAGAGGAAAAACATCAGCAGCTCGAAACCAGCATTGTAGAAGCAGGAAGTGATTTTGGAAAAATTCAAGAGCTGATGGACGAACAAAAAGCCGTTGCGGAAGAACTAGAACAAGCAATGGACCGCTGGACAGAATTGTCGCTTATGATTGAGGAATTGAATGAATAAAGATGTGGAAATAAAAAACCTGTAGAATCGCTCTACAGGTTTTTTTGATAGGAGCATTTGGCATACGCATCATGCTGGTGAATGGATTCCTCATTACGGCACTCGATTTGAAAGCTTTTAATCCATGGCTGCTCATATAATTCGATGGCAATTAATCTTGTGATATCTTCTACAAAGCGCGGATTTTCATAAGCCTCTTCCGTCACTTTCTTTTCATCAGGTCTTTTGAGCACGGGATAAAGCGGTGCGCTCGCATTGGACTCGATGATATGTAAAAGAGCGGCCTTGATATCGTCAGGATGCGATGCTTGTTCAAATAACCCTACTTGAATGGAAACAGATCCGCGCTGATTATGTGCACCATATTCACTGATTTCTTTGGAACAAGGACATAATGTCGTGACCTGTGCATCGCAGCCAACGTGACAGGTCCATCCGTCCTTTTCATGAAAATGGACGTCATATTGGACAGTCGCATGCATCAAGCCTGACTGACCGGTGACTGGGCTCTGTTTTTCCATGTACCATGGAAAGGCAACTTGAATGGAAGCAGAGGGCTGATCCATTTTCCGGGCGAGCGCTGCCGTCCATTCTTTTAGGGCATTCACATTAAGCGGCTTGCTGCTCTCATAAAACGAGTGCAGCTGTTCAGTGAGACGGCTCATATGAATGCCTTTTTGATGAGCTGGCAGGGATGTACTCAGTGTAAACTCAGCTGTAGTTGTCTGGCGTTGTGGTGCTGTTTTAGATACGATATGCACCGGATAGGACATGCGGCAGATCCCGACTTGTTCAAGATGAAAATAAAAGTTTTGCTCTGTTTTTTGAATGTCCGTCATGTCCTCTTTTTGCCAAGGCTTTGTGCCAAGACTTGGCGGTACAGATCCGAATAGCTGATGCCGTTCTTCTTTAGATGGAAAAGAGCGCATATAGTACCTCCTTTAAATCGTAATTATTCCTATTTATTTTGCGATAAAACAGGAAGGAAATCAAGGGTTAAAACTTTGACGTTTACGTTAAGGTTATAAAGGTGTATAATAAAACATGAATTGATGAGCAGGAGGCACTGGTGATGGAATGGATGAAAATTGATCAAGTGGCGAAAAGAAGCGGACTGACAAAACGGACGATTCGTTTCTATGAAGAGATTGGTTTATTATCAGCACCAAAGCGGACAGAGGGCGGAGTCAGACTTTACTCAGAGGACGACATGGAAGAGCTAGAGAAAGTGATGCAGGCAAAAGAGGTACTCGGCTTTTCTTTACAGGAGCTTCAATCGTTTATGGAAATCGGAAAGCAGCTAGAGCTGAATAAAGAAGGTTACTTGCTGTCGCTTGATCCGAAGGAACGATTAGAGAAGCTGTTAGATATTGAGGCGCAGCTGACTGTGCAGCATCAATTGATTTCAAAAAAGCTTGAAACCATTCAATCCTTTAAAAAGGATCTTGAAGCGATGAAAGAAAGAGCGGCTCATGCAATTGAGCAATTACAAAAATAAACACCTCTGCGTGTTTATTTTATTTTGTCAACATTTGAAGGAAAGGTTCTGATGGAATGAAGGAAGAAGAAGTGTTGAAACAGCGTACAAGTCTGCTTAGGCAGCCAAAAGCCGTTTGGGCTGTTGCCTTTGCATGTGTGATTTCGTTTATGGGAATAGGACTCGTCGACCCGATCCTGCCAGCCATTGCATCGCAATTACACGCATCTCCAAGCCAGGTGTCTCTTTTATTTACAAGCTACTTACTTGTGACCGGCTTTGTGATGTTTTTTACCGGTTTTATTTCTAGCCGGATTGGTGCGAAATGGACGTTATTAGTAGGACTCATTTTTATTATTGTTTTTTCTGCTTTAGGAGGTACTTCGTCAACGATTAATGAATTAATTGGCTTTAGAGGCGGATGGGGCATCGGGAATGCTTTATTTATTTCAACTGCACTCTCTGTCATTGTCGGTGTGTCTGTTGGAGGAAGTGCGAAGGCCATTATTTTATACGAGGCAGCACTAGGTCTTGGGATATCGGTTGGACCGCTGCTTGGCGGTGAGCTTGGAACAATTTCTTGGCGCGGGCCTTTCTTTGGCGTTGCCGTGTTAATGCTTATTGCTCTTTTAGCCATTACCTTTATGCTTCCACCTATGCAAAAGCCTGAGAAAAAAGTGAAATTATTTGAGGCTGTCGGGGCGTTAAAATATAAAGGACTTTTAACGATGGCATCTGCCGCTTTCTTATACAATTTCGGTTTCTTTGTGCTTTTAGCGTATTCACCATTTGTGCTCCATCTTGATGAGCATGGACTTGGTTATGTCTTTTTTGGTTGGGGGCTATTT
This sequence comes from Bacillus sp. FSL K6-0994, assembly GCF_038630815.1. Classification (NCBI taxonomy): domain Bacteria; kingdom Bacillati; phylum Bacillota; class Bacilli; order Caryophanales; family Bacillaceae; genus Bacillus; species Bacillus sp. FSL K6-0994. The sequence continues at coordinate 709,003 of NZ_CP152043.1, forward strand.
TTGGCTGTGACCTCCGTCTTCTCCGCGCCGGTCATTCATCGCAAACTTGGGACATTGACCTCGCTGGTGGTTTTGTTTGCTTCGTTTGCTGTGATTTTATTCGGCATTGGAATATGGACGTCTCATGTTGTGGTCGTGATCTGCGGAATTGTCATTGCTGGGGGAATTCTCGGTATGATCAATACGGTGCTCACGACAGCTGTGATGGGGTCAGCACCGGTTGAACGTTCAATTGCTTCATCCTCTTACAGTGCTGTTCGGTTTATTGGGGGCGCGATTGCTCCTTGGATTGCCGGAGTTCTCGCTGAATCCTATACAGCAAGTACACCTTATTATGTCGGGGCTGCTGTTGTTCTTCTAGGCATGATTATTCTGCTCCTTGGACGTAAGCATTTGGTGAATATCCAAGCAGGTCATTAATTAGAAAAAGGCCTTATATCTTTTGAAGATATAAGGCTTTTTTGTCGTTATAATACTTTTGTCGTCCAAGATTCGCAATTCCAAGTTTCGGTTGCCACATCTTGATAAAATTCAGGTTCGTGAGAAATCAATAAGACGCTGCCTTTATATTCTTTTAACGCGCGTTTTAGTTCTTCTTTTGCATCGACATCTAAATGGTTTGTCGGCTCATCGAGAACAAGTAAGTTGGTTTCTTCGTTGATCAGCTTGCAAAGACGGACCTTTGCTTTTTCTCCTCCGCTTAATACAGACACACGGCTTTCAATATGTTTTGTCGTTAATCCGCATTTTGCAAGAGCGGCTCTGACTTCGTATTGCGTGTAAGAAGGGAAGGTGCTCCATACTTCTTCAATACAAGTATTGCTGTTTTGCTCTTTTACTTCTTGCTCAAAGTAGCCAATATGCAAGAATTCTCCACGTTCCACCTCACCAGAAATAGGTGTGATTTCCCCAAGAAGACTTCGGAGCAGCGTCGTTTTTCCGATACCGTTAGCACCGTACAGCGCAATTTTTTGCCCGCGTTCCATTTTCAAATTCAATGGGCGGGAGAGCGGTTCATCATAACCAATGACCAAATCTTTCGTTTCAAAAATCAGTTTCCCAGACGTACGTGCCGGTTTAAAGTGGAATTCTGGTTTTGGCTTTTCTGCTGCCAGTTCAATCATATCCATCTTATCCAATTTCTTTTGACGGGACATCGCCATATTTCTTGTGCTGACACGTGCTTTGTTTCTTGCGACAAAATCCTTTAGTTCAGCCACTTCCTGCTGCTGTCTTTTATAGGCTGCTTCGAGCTGCTGCTTTTTGACTTCGTACACTTGTTTAAATTGGTCGTAATCACCAACATAGCGCGTGAGCTCTTGATTTTCAACATGATAAATCAAGTTAATAACACTGTTTAAAAACGGAATATCATGTGAAATGAGGATAAACGCATTTTCATATTCCTGTAAATAACGCTTCAGCCACTCAATATGCTGCTCATCCAAATAGTTGGTCGGCTCATCGAGAAGGAGAATTTCTGGCTTCTCTAACAGCAATTTCGCTAGCAGGACCTTCGTACGCTGACCGCCGCTGAGCTCCGTCACATCACGGTCCAGTCCAAGATCCGTTAAGCCAAGACCTCTTGCAATCTCCTCGACCTTAGAATCAATGATATAGAAATCATTGTTTGTCAGTGCGTCCTGAATGACGCCAACTTCCTCTAACAGCTTTTCCAGCTCATCAGGATCGGCTTCACCCATTTTGCCATAAATGTCATTCATCGCGGCTTCCATGGAGAATAAATAATGGAATGCATCCTGAAGGACTTCACGGATCGTTCTGCCCTTTTCTAGCACGGTATGCTGATCAAGGTAGCCGACACGGACATTTTTCGCCCATTCGACTTTTCCTGCATCTGGCTCCAGCTTGCCAGTAATAATATTCATAAACGTTGACTTTCCTTCACCGTTGGCGCCGATTAAGCCGACATGCTCGCCTTTTAATAAACGGAAGGACACTTCGTGGAAAATGGCTCTGTCGCCAAAGCCATGACTTAAATCTTTAACAGATAATATCATTTTTTACACCTCAAATAGATTCAAAACGGCTAGTGCCTCTCATGATTATATCGAACTGTCCGGCTCGATAAAAGCATCAAAAGAAAAATTGCGTTTCAAAGCTGATTTTGAGATACTAAAGGATAGATTGAATGAGGATAAAGGAGATCGACATGACGGAAAATTGGGCATTTTTGAAAGAAGCAAAGCCATTTATTCAGGAAAACTTTCAAGCGGCTGGCTTCGAAAAACCAACAGCTATACAAGAAAAAACAGCAGAGTGGATTACGGAGAAGCGTGATGTGATCGCAGAATCGCCAACTGGAACGGGGAAGACACTTGCGTATGTTCTGCCGCTTTTAAATAAAATTGATGTCAATATTAAGCATCCGCAAGTCTTAATCTTGGCACCTTCAAGAGAGCTTGTGATGCAAATCTTTGATGTCGTGCAAGAGTTCAAACAAGGATCAGACATCAAAGCGGTTTCCTTGATTGGTGGAGCGAACATCAAGAAGCAGCAAGAAAAACTAAAGAAACATCCGAACATCGTTGTGGCGACACCTGGCCGAGTACAAGAATTAATCAAAATCAAGAAACTGAAAATGCATGAAGTCAAAACGATTGTATTAGACGAAGCAGATCAGCTTCTTGTGCCAGAGCATATGAAAACGATCCAAGGGATCATTAAGTCTACATTAAAAGAAAGACAAATCCTTTGTTTTTCTGCAACGTTGAAAGAAGAAACCGTTCAGCTGATCAAAGAAATGACATCTGAACCAGAAGTATTGAAAATTGCTAGAAGCGAGGAAGAAGCGCAGAAAGTGGGTCACTATTATCTGTTATGTGATCAGCGTGACAAAGTGAAACTGCTGCAAAAGCTATCACGGCTTGAGGACATGCAGGCGCTCGTTTTTGTGCGTGACATTACGAACTTAAGCATTTATGCAGAGAAATTAGCGTACCATCATGTCGACCTTGGTGTCCTTCATAGTGAAGCAAAAAAAGCTGAACGTGCTGTGATCTTGAAATCATTTGAACAGCGTGAATTCCCGCTCCTCCTTGCAACAGATATTGCAGCAAGAGGAATCGATATTGATGATCTGCCATATGTGATTCATGCAGATATGCCAAATGAAGAGGGCTACATCCACCGTTCAGGCAGAACCGGACGAGCAGGCAAAGAAGGCGCAGTCATCAGTCTTGTCACACCTCAAGAGCAATCAATGCTGAAAAAAATGGCGAAAAAGCTGAATCTTTCGCTTGAAGAAATTGTGTATAAGCAAGGCCAGCTGCACCTTGCGCCCAAGCAGGCATAAGAAAAGGACCCTCCACATGGAGGGTCCTTTTTGTTATGAAATTTTGACAAGCTGTTTTCCGACATTTTCTCCTTTGAATAGTCCAAGGAATGCGTCAGGAATGTTGTCAAAGCCTTCTATGATTGTTTCTTTATATGTGAGTTTGTCTTCTTTTACCCATTGTGCGAGATCCTTCGCTGCCTCTCCAAAACGATCTGAATAGTTGGCAACGATGAAGCCTTGCATCAATGCGCTTGTTTTGATGAGTTTTGTTTGCACACGCGGTCCGATGTCCTCGCTTGCGCTAATATTATAAGAAGAAATGGCGCCGCACACTGGAATGCGTGCAAAACGGTTTAAATGATTCATCACCGCATCTGAAATCTCGCCGCCTACATTGTCAAAATACACATCAACGCCGTTAGGGCAGGCTTTTGCAATGGCATCATCTAAATCATTTGTTGTTTTATAATTAATCGTTTCATCAAAGCCCAATTCTTTTAAATAAGCGAGTTTATCGTCAGATCCGGCAATTCCCACGACGTGTGCGCCCTTGATCTTAGCGATTTGTCCCACAACAGAACCAACGGCACCTGCTGCTCCAGAAATGACAACCGTCTCGCCTTCTTTTGGCTGGCCAATCGCAAGCAGGCCGAAGTAAGCGGTTTGCCCTGGCATGCCCAAAATCCCTAAATAATAGGACAATGGCGCAATGGACGGATCAATTTTAGTCAGAGATTCAGCTTTGGCAGTGGAGTATTCTTGCCATCCAAGGAATCCAAGGACAAAATCACCCTTTTCAAATTGAGGCGATTTCGACTCAATGACTTCTCCGACAACACCGCCCTGAATCACTTCATTTAGCTTGAACGGAGGTGTATAGGATTTTGTATCCTGCATTCGCCCTCTCATATAAGGATCTACAGAAACATATTTCGTTTGAATCAAGACCTCCCCATCTTGCGGCACAGGTATATCGACTGTTTCAAAATGAAAAACATCTTTTGTAGGTAATCCTTTAGGACGTTTAGCTAATTGAATTTGCTTTTGTTGACTCATGTCAAATCCTCCCTTTCACTTACAGCCTAGATTTACATTAACATGATGCTTCTTTTCGTTCAAAACATACGGTCTTTTCAAAACACATACAAAAAAGCAGCCGCCATCTTATCGAAGGGGACTACTTTTTCTGAAAAGATACAGAGAGAAGCGGCGGGAGACAGCCAAACAGCTGATACACATCCGCGTCACGTTCTTTTAACAAATATTCGTTTGCATTTTGCATGGAGGCTTTCATCATATCGCGCGTCACAAAAGGAAAAAGGATATTCAAGTATGAGGACAACATGTCTTGTGGATCTTGTTCAATTGACTCAATATCTCCAATGTTAATAATGATGGAAAAGAGATAATCAATTGAGATGCGAAAGTGCTGTTCGGCAAACAATGTAAGCGGCTTTGTATTTGCTTCTTCAGGATTCCACTTTTGAAAAAGCTGTTTCACCAAATCACTGACAACCCAAGCATTAAACTGCTGCTCCGCTGAAAAGTAATACATCAGCTCTCCCTCATTTCTAGCCTCCAGTATAAGAATTGTACAACAAATCAACAGGATTGAACATGATAATTCAGAAAATTTAGTCATTTTTACAGGCTTTTTGTCAAAAATAAGTCGATAGACATGGTACGTCTTTCAAGAAAATTGGATGTGCTCGTGGAAGGTTTAATGTCAAAAGTGACGGGTAAAAGATTCGTAAGACGTTAAAGGAGGAATATAAAATGAAACCTGTTGTAAGAGAGTATTCAAATGATGAAACACTTCAAAAAGATGTAGAGCAATTAAAGGCACTCGGTGTTGCAAGAGAGGACATTTATGTTCTGTCCCATGACGATGATCGAACAGAGCGTATTGCAAATAATGCAGATGCCAATACGATTGGCTCAAGAGAAGTTGGACTCAAACATGCGGTTGGAAACATCTTTAGTAAAAAGGGTGATGAGCTCCGCAATAAAATTCATGAAATTGGTTTCTCAAAAGAAGAAGCTGAGACATTTGAAGAACATTTAGACGAAGGGAAAGTCCTTCTCTTTGTCACAGATCATGAAAAAGTGAAAAACTGGGCGTAAACGCCAACCGAAAAAGCCTCTTACTTTTGTAAGGGGCTTTTTTTCATGCTTCCATGTCTGAAAGAGAGACATATATCTTTTTTACGATAATAAGTAAATACAGAAGTATGGAATAAATAGTAAACTCTCTAATTGAAAATGCCGTTATACCAATGAAAATCATGGAGAATCAAAAAAAATAGTCGAAATATCACAAAAAACCATTCGGGAAATAATCATTGTATCTTTCTATTTTGATTTAAAATTAAATAAAAAACTTGTGTAATTTAGTAGATAAATTTCTTAGTTCTATTGGTTTAAGTTGTATTTTTGTGTAGAAATAAGTGTTTTAAGGTCAAAAAACCACGAAAAATACCTGTATTTTCAATTAGAAATTCATTTTAATGTTTAGGAAATAATTTGTTGACAAAATAAACTAAAAACAATATATTTGGCTTAATCCAGTCATTATGGAATTAGTTGTTAAATTTCTGGCGGGTTTATTCCAAGCATAATCTAGTGAAAGGAGGTGGCAAGAACAAAGGCGTAAGCGCCTCTTAGATACAAAAATGTCTACTAGAACAGAACAAATCATCGTTTACTTGAAGAAAAAATGATCGCCATTCTAAACAGTAGATTGATCTTTCTACTAAAAGCATAGTGTAAGAGATTGAAAAAGACGTTAAGTCCTTATAAAAAAGAGAAAGCGGTTTCACTAAGAAATGTGAGTTGATCGAACGGTAAAGGAGGTGAACTCATATGAAAAAAAGAGAGAACAAGCTGAGGCGATGCGGCCCTCGAACGGCTGCATATGAGGATGAATGCTGAAAAAGAAGAGTGAACATGTGGGGTGCTTCTCTCCTTTTTCAGAAAAACAGATTTTCCTAAAAAATCCATCTTTCATTTTAACATAAGGTTTTTGGCTTGAAAACCACCTTTGCCCGAAAAGAAGATTGTGAATTGAAGGAGGTTTCATGATGAAAAAGGCTTTGTACCATGAAGACAGTGGATTGTATTTAGAAAAGATGCGCATGGCATTCCAAGAGCATTATGAGCAAAGAACAGATATGTGGTCTACTGATCCATCCTTAACAGACGCAGCAGTGATGTCATTAAAGGCATGGCGTTCAAGGGAAAAGAATGCACTTGCTTCTGTGCTGGATATCGGGTGCGGCAACGGCCGTGCACTAGAACATTTAAGCGGGCTTTCCGGATATGTCGGTATCGACCTGTATGAGCATGAGGAGTGGGAAGGGTTACAGAAAAGAGAAACAGTTCCTGTCCATTTTGTTCATCAAGATTTTATGTCATGGTCCATGGATCAGGGACGCGGGATGCAGTTTGATTTAATTTTAGATCATGGCTGCTTTCATCATCAACATCCTGATGATCATGAACGTTATTTAAAACAGGTCTCTTCTTTACTTCATGAAGGCGGTGTCTTTTCACTTGTTGTCTGGGGAGAACAGTGGAAAACAGGATTAATCGGAGAAGATGGCCGTTTCCATTTTTCATTTTCAGATTCTCAGCTTGGCGAAAAAATTTGTACATCAGGTCTTGAGCTTGTATCCATATCACCGTTACAAGCGAAGGCCGGAATAAGCCAGCATCATGTCATTGCCGTCAAAATCTAGTACAAAGGTGAGTGATTCAAAGCTAGCAGAGGTGTTCATGGGAAGAAAGAGCATCTATCAATCAAGGACGTTTGCTGCTCTGACAGAAAATAAAGCATATGAACCAAGATTTCTGCTCCTTTGTACTGGAAAAGGACAAGGTCTAAAGCGATGAGAGACACTGCACATCCATTTCTTTCTGCGGGAGCACACAAGCTGAGGGAGTGCGTACACATATTCATCACTCCATCACTGCGCTATGGGAGTCGATTTGGGTGCAGTGATGAATAGGGGGGAGACAAATGAACAAGTTTGTAGATGAATTACAATCAATGATTCATCATTTTACCTTTCAAGAAAAACACTATTTGCTCGTGGGGCCTGTGAATCTGCCAATTTCCATTCAACATGAAGAAGTGCCATTTAAGTGGTATGCCTTTGCGCCTGTTGAACGGGATACAAAACCAACGATCGAATCTATTGTCCAAATGAGTACCGCGCAGCAAACCTTTTCCTCTTGTCTCTTATTTGGCGACTTTGAAAATGAACGGCCGCCGCTTGTGCGAATCCATAGTGTCTGCCAAACAGGGGATGTGTTTGGGTCACTGAAATGTGATTGTGGTCCACAGCTTGCATTATCGCTGAAGAAAATCACCGATTACGGAAAAGGCATGCTTGTGTATATGGCCAATCAAGAAGGTCGGTCTATTGGGCTGATGGCAAAAGCGTTGACGTATAAATTACAGGAGATGCAGCTGGATACTTTTGAAGCCAACCGCCTGATCGGCTGCGGGGATGATGATCGGCATTACGAGGAAGCAGCAGCTGTTTTGCACTATTTAAACAAAGGGAAACCATTGCATTTACTAACAAACAATCCAGATAAAGTCGATTCTATTGCAGCTTACGGTCTTCCTGTTTTGCGGTTTGATCATACGGTCGAAGCCTCTCTCTACAATGAAGCCTATTTAAAGGCAAAAGCAGCCTCAGGGCATATGGTCGATGAGAAGAAATTAATTAATCAATAGACGAGTTTATTGAAAGAAGGCGGGAGAAAAGCGTGAAACCTGATATCAATTGGATTCAAATCCCAAGCGGCTATGCAACGATTGGAAGTAATGAAGAAGATATGAAAAAGGCAGCAGAATTCTGGAAGGACAAGCTGCTCAATCCAACCTACGGCCGTGAGAAAAAATTTCAAAAGTGGCTGTACAAAGAATTTCCATCCTATCAGCCGTATATCAACGAATTTTTTATCTCAGATACGGTCATCAGCAATGAATTGTATCAAAGCTATTGTGATGAAACAGGCCAGACATACCCAGAGAGTTTAACGAACGAAGAGCTTGGCGGGGGAAAAGATCATCCAGCTTGGGGCATGGACATTGAGGATGCCTTCTCGTTCTGTCAGTGGCTGAGCGGGAAACTTGGGATTGATGTTTCGATTCCTACTGAAGAAGAATGGGAGTATGCTGCCCGGGGAAACACGAGAAATCAATACCCGTGGGGAGATGAGTTTGATCCTTCTTACTGCAATACGCACGAATCAAATATTGAAAAAACGACGCCTGTCCGTCATTACGAAAAGGGCCGATCCTTATTTGGTCTTTATGATATGGGGGGCAACGTCGAGGAATGGGTCAATACCAAATATCACGTATATGAAGGCGGCATCGAGGTCGTCGATGATTTAACGGAAACACTCGGAAATGATTACTACATTTTAAAGGGCGGCTCCTTCGCAAGAGGCGGAGATTTATGCAGAGTCGCAAGAAGACACGGGAAGCACCCAGATCCCGTTTTTCGATTTACTGGTTTTCGTTTAGTGACTCGTCAAAAACAACATATAAAGGTGGGAGTGTAAAACCATGCATAGAGGACCAATTACATCTGTTTTATCAACTCAGCACGACCAAATTGTTTACACTGGCGGCTATGACCGCTGTATTTATCAGTGGAACCGGGCGACGGGAGAAGGAACGTTTATTGGCAGTCACGAGCATATCATTAATTCTATATCTCTTTCAGAAAACGGAAAGTATTTAGCGAGTGCATCGTCAGACTATACGATTCAATTGTATGATACAGGCACAAATACCCGAATCCGCACGTTGTTTGGTCATGCAGATGATGTAGAAGCCGTCGCTTTTGCGAAGCAGGATACTTTGCTTGTATCCGTGTCCAGAGATAGAAGATGCTTAGTCTGGGATATCGAAACGGGCGCTATTTTAAGAGAATTCCATGGCCATAGCAAAGATGTATTAGCTGTATGGATACATGGTGATAAAGCTTATACAACAGGTGATGATGGATATGTCCTTGTATGGCTGTATGAAACCGGAGAAATTGTAGGGGAAATCGGCCCGTTTGATTATGAGCTCGATACGATCAGCGGCAGCAATCAAAAAGAAGTATTCGCACTTGGCAGAGATGATGGCACCGTCATTATTTATGATGCGGGTACTTTACAGGAGAAGAAAATCATTAAAGCCCATTTACAGGGCGTCAAGCGCGTGAATTTTTCCCCAAGCGGCAATTACTTGCTGACAGCAGGCTACGACCATTTAATTAAGCTGTGGAATTATGAAACAGGTGATTTAGTCGATACACTGCTGCCTCATAAATATCAGTGGGAGCGCTCACTTGTCTGGACAGAGGATGAGAAGTCAATACTAGGAGCCAGCTTTGGAAAAACATATTGTGAATGGTCGATCGAAAAGGGCAAAGTCGTATCAGATGAGATCGAAATGGCGACACCATCTATCAATGATATTGCGCTGACTGATGCAGGTGATATTATTACCGCATCCGATGATGGAAAATTCAGAAAAAATGGGATTGAAATTGCCAAATCGACGGGCGTTTTAACAAATGGAGTAGCTGTTGCACGGGATGGAAGCTATTATGCGTGGGGAGACCATGCAAGTCAGGTGCATATTGTTCATGAGTCATTACAGCAAATGGTTTCGTTTGATCTTAACACAGGTCCGGTCAACAGCGTGTATTTCCACGAGGAGGATCGTCAATTTTATATTGGAACTTACGGCGGTTATGTACATGTCATTTCGACAGAACACTTAAAGGAAATCGGCCGTTCCAAAGCACACGATTGTGCAGTTAAAGCATTAAAGGTAGAAGGAGATCTTATCATCACAGCAGCAGTTGAAGGAACCATTTGTCTTTTAGATAAAAAGAGTTTGTCCTTAAAAGCGGAGTACATTGGTGCGACAGAGCTGTTAAATGATGTCTTTATTGATAGTAAACGAGACCGTATCGCCATTGTCAGCCGCGACAAGAATGTGAGATTGTTTGATTTGCATACAGGAAGAATTTTAGGCCAGCATAACGAACACCAGTATTCGATTAAATCGGTCACAGTCACAGACTCAGGCTATATTGTAAGCGGTGATTATTGGGGCTATATCGTTGTGTGGAATCCAGAGCTGGATGTCAACACCGGCCCAATTAGAATTGCCCAAAATGGGATTAGTGCCATCAGACAATTAGGCAATGATGTATACGCAAGCTCATATGACGGCGGGATTTATCACGTTCGAGAAGATGGGACGCATACCGAAGTACTACGCTTATTTGAACAATTTCCGAAAGAAGTAATCTCTCATTAAGAAAAAGAATGTAAGCGGGGGATTCTCATGATAAGTGTTTGCAAGGAACATATGAAAAAAGGTCTGTCTGTACTCAATTGTCCGCATGTGCTCCTCATTAATAAATATGAATGTCGCAAATGCTGTTTTTGTAAACAACGAGCATCTTATAAACTTTTTTATTCCTTGCCTTACTATGATCGATCTGAAAAGAAACGGATGGAAAAAATATAGCACATGAGAATAGAACTCCTTCATTCCCTGAAGGAGTTCTTTCCCTTGAAAGAGAGGAAAGGAGACTTACATGAAAGACGATGTTTTTTATATGAAGCTAGCGATTGCCAACGCAAAGGCCATGAAAGGACAAACCTCGCCAAATCCGCTTGTCGGGGCAGTGGTAGTCAAAAAAGGTGAGATCGTTGGAATTGGTGCTCACATGAAGGCGGGCGAGCCGCATGCTGAAATTCATGCACTGCAAATGGCAGGAGATAAGGCGAAGGGGGCTCATATGTATGTGACGCTCGAACCTTGTTCGCATCATGGAAAAACAGGCCCTTGCTCAGAAGCCATTATAAAGAGCGGGGTGAAACGTGTGGTCATTGCCACTGGGGACCCAAATCCACTTGTAGCAGGTAAAGGGGTCACGATGTTGAAACAGGCAGGGATAGAAGTAGAAGAAGGGGTATGTAAGCGGGAAGCAGACAGCTTAAATCTTCCTTTTTTTCATTCGATACAATCAGACCTTCCGTATGTCATATTAAAAACAGCCATTTCATTAGACGGGAAAATTGCAACAGCTTATCAAGAAAGCAAATGGATTACAGGGACAGAAGCGAGGAATGAAGTGCAGCAATTACGTCAAGAAGCAGATGCTGTGATAACAGGCGTCGAAACCATTATTCAAGATGATGCAGGTCTTATTGTGAAAGATTCAATCGTGACACAGCCTATTCGTGTCATTTTAGATTCCACCTTAAGGATTCCGCTTCATGCGAAATGTTTAAATGATCATATGGCAGAAACCATCATTTGTACCTCAAACAAGTACGATCAAAAAAAATACCATCAACTGGTGCAAAAAGGACATCAAGTATTTGTCACAAGCGGAGAAAATCGGACAGATCTTCATGCGGTGTTACGTATGCTGAAAAGGCGCTCTGTGATGTCGGTGCTTGTAGAGGCGGGAGGCAGTGTGAGCGCATCCTTTTTAGAAGCGTCCCTTGTGAACGAAGTCATTATTTATATGGCACCATTATTAATTGGAGGGAAAGATGCACCTACTTTCTTTGAAGGAGAAGGTACGAAAACATTAAAAGAAGCCATCCGGCCGGTAGATATGGATTATAGTATGGTAGGAAAAGATTTAAAAATGACGATGAGACTTTAATGAAAGAAAGACCTTGTGCAAGAAAGTGCAAGGTCTTTTGATTATTTTAAAAAAATAAAAGTGTACATACACCATTCCCAGTCATGATGAATACGATGGATGGGGGTGATTCCATGAAAAAATGTAGGCAATGTGGTAAGACATATCCCACTCATTCGACAGACCACTACCAAAAAGGAAGCTGGTATGATGCGTACAAGGACGATGGCTGGGAATGTGATAGTTGTAAGAAAGGGATATCAGAAAAGCCAAGGAAACCAGTGAAAAATCCTTGCTGCGGAAAAGATCCTTGTGTTTGTGTGATTCAAGGTCCGCCAGGCGGGAGAGGAAGAAGAGGCCCAGCCGGTCCGGCGGGTGCAGCGGGTCCGGCAGGCCCAGCAGGTCCAGCGGGTCCAGCAGGTCCAATCGGTCCAACGGGCGTAGGTTTAACAGGCATCTTGGCATTTGATCCAGCAGTAGCACCAACCTTCCCAGTAGGTCAAGTGGTGACATACGATGGCAGTACGTACGTGGTCAATTCAGCACCGCCATTAGGTACGCCGGATACGTCGGCGGATTATACATTATTAGCTGCAGCGGGGGAAACAGGTACAGGGCCAACAGGTGTCACAGGAGATCCAGGTCCAACTGGAGCCACAGGCGCCACCGGCGTGGGTTTAACGGGAGTCGTACCGTATGATGCTGCAGCAGCGCCAGGATACCCATTGGGGCAAGTGGTGACATATGAAGGCGGAACATATCTTGTGAACACAGCACCACCAACAGGAACACCAGATACATCACCAGATTATACGTTATTAGCAGCCGCAGGCGCGACTGGCGTTACAGGTGCAACCGGTACAGGAGCGACGGGAGCAACAGGCGTTACAGGAGCAACGGGGGAAATTGGTCCAACCGGAGTTACTGGCGTCACGGGAGCAACGGGGGAAATTGGTCCAACCGGAGCCACCGGCGTCACGGGAGCGACGGGAGAAATTGGCCCAACCGGAGCCACCGGTGTCACAGGTGCAACTGGTGATACGGGCGCAACCGGAGCCACCGGGATCACAGGAGCGACGGGAGTAGGCTTAGCCGGCGTCGCAGCGTTTGATCCAGCGGCAGCACCGACATATCCAGTAGGTCAAGTGGTCACGTATGAAGGTGGAACCTATATCGTGAATACGGCACCGCCAACAGGCACACCAGATACGTCACCAGATTATACGTTATTAGCAGCCGCAGGCGCGACTGGCGTTACAGGTGCAACCGGTACAGGAGCGACGGGAGCAACAGGAGAAATTGGCCCAACCGGAGCCACCGGCGTCACGGGAGCAACAGGAGAAATTGGCCCAACTGGAGCCACCGGTGTCACGGGAGCAACAGGAGAAATTGGTCCAACCGGAGCCACCGGCGTCACGGGAGCGACGGGAATCGGCTTAGCCGGCGTCACAGCGTTTGATCCAGCGGCAGCCCCAACGTATCCAGTAGGTCAAGTGGTCACGTATGAAGGTGGAACCTATGTCGTGAACACAGCACCACCAACAGGGACACCAGATACATCACCAGATTATACGTTATTAGCAGCCGCAGGCGCGACTGGCGTTACAGGTGCAACCGGTACAGGAGCGACGGGAGCAACAGGCGTTACAGGAGCAACGGGGGAAATTGGTCCAACCGGAGTTACTGGCGTCACGGGAGCAACGGGGGAAATTGGTCCAACCGGAGCCACCGGCGTCACGGGAGCGACGGGAGAAATTGGTCCAACCGGAGCCACCGGTGTCACAGGTGCAACCGGGATCACAGGAGCGACGGGAGTAGGCTTAGCCGGCGTCACAGCGTTTGATCCAGCGGCAGCACCGACATATCCAGTAGGTCAAGTGGTCACGTATGAAGGTGGAACCTATATCGTGAATACGGCACCGCCAACAGGCACACCAGATACGTCACCAGATTATACGTTATTAGCAGCCGCAGGCGCGACTGGCGTTACAGGTGCAACCGGTACAGGAGCGACGGGAGCAACAGGAGAAATTGGCCCAACCGGAGTCACTGGCGTCACGGGAGCAACGGGGGAAATTGGTCCAACCGGAGTTACTGGCGTTACAGGAGCAACGGGGGAAATTGGTCCAACCGGAGCCACCGGTGTCACAGGTGCAACTGGGGTAACTGGTGATACGGGCGCAACAGGTGCAACCGGGATCACAGGAGCGACGGGAGTAGGCTTAGCCGGTGTCACGGCGTTTGATCCAGCGGCAGCCCCAACGTATCCAGTAGATCAAGTGGTCACGTATGAAGGTGGAACCTATATCGTGAACACAGCACCGCCAACAGGCACACCAGATACGTCACCAGATTATACGTTATTAGCTGCCGCAGGCGCGACTGGCGTTACAGGTGCAACCGGTACAGGAGCTACGGGAGCAACAGGGGTTACAGGAGTGACTGGAGCGACCGGTGCAACTGGATTAACTGGAGCAACGGGAGCAACAGGCGTTACCGGAGCCACCGGAGCCACCGGAGTCACAGGAGTCACAGGTCTAACCGGCGCCACCGGAGCAACAGGAGTGACCGGTGTAACGGGTATTACAGGTTTAACTGGAGCAACGGGTGTAACCGGTGCAACAGGAGCCACCGGTCCAACAGGAGTGACAGGATCGAGTGCGATCATTCCGTTTGCATCAGGTACACCTGCTGTCCTGACAACAATTGCGGGCGGTCTTGTTGGAACATCCAGCTTGATCGGATTTGGTAACTCAGCGACAGGTGTCAGTATTTTAGGCGGAGTAATTGATTTAACCGGCGCTGCAGGCACTTTACTCAACATGGCGTTCTCAGTTCCGAGAGCTGGAACGATCACGTCATTTGCCGGCTATTTCAGCACAACAGCAGCTCTTTCTTTAGTCGGCACGAGTATTACCGTAACGGCTAGTCTATTCGCTTCACCGACACCAAATAACAGTTTCACTCAAGTAGCGAGTGTCACATTAGCACCAGCTTTAACCGGTGTTTTAACGCTGGGTGCGATTGCAAACGGTATTGCGACTGGTCTAAATGTACCAGTCACACCGGAAACACGATTGCTTGTTGTATTCTCCGCATCAGCTACAGGTCTATCCTTAGTGAATACTGTAGCAGGCTATGCGAGTGCTGGTTTATCGATCACGTAATAGGTATACAGGGACGACTCGATGCCTGAGTCGTCTTTTTGTTTGAAATAATTTTCTCTTAACTTAGTCAGAAAAAATGATATCATTTTCTTAGAGTCTATTCGGGTGAATCTACTGAATTAGGGGTTGTAGCGGTGAGGATGGGCAAAAGGAAAGTCACTTTACAAACGAAAATTTTGGGGTTAATTATCGGGCTTTTGCTTGTTGTCATTGCGTTATTAACCATTTGTTTTGGTTTTCTGCAGACATCAGAAAGGCAGGGACAAGCTGAACAGCTGGCGGTGCAGACCGCTAGAACAATATCATATATGCCGCCCATTAAAGCATCGGTGGCTCTATCAGCGTCCCAAAATGAAGAACAGGCAGTGCTTGAGCAAATGAAGGAGCAAGTAAGAGCACATGCCATCTTCATTACCAATCGAAAAGGAAAGGTCCTTGTTCATACGAATCATGAGGACGTAGGAAAGACCATCAGTGTATCGGAAGGAAGAAGTACTCTCTTATTTGGAGGAACTTCCATATCAACTGATGATTCTAATGGTGAAACCGTTGTCAGAGGCAGTGCACCCATTATGAAAGAAACAGAAGGGCATGAAGAAATTATCGGCACAGTCACCGTCGAATTTTTAAAAAAAGAAATCGATCAAGCGACAGCTCATCAGCTATTGAAGCTTAGCTATATTGCCCTTCTTGTGCTCTTGCCAGGCATATTCGGTGCGATTTTTTTAACGAAGAGTATTCGCAAAGATACATTAGGGCTTGAGCCGCATGAAATAGCTTCGTTGTATCGAGAAAGAGAAGCGATGCTGCTCGCTATAAAAGAAGGGATCATTGCGTTTGACCAGAAAGGCGCGATTACGATGATGAATACATCAGCTGAGCACATGCTGCGCGTCTCATCAGAGCTGCCCCTTCATATTGATCAAGTCTTGCCAAATGCCAAACTTCTTCTCTATTTAAAGTCAGAGACGATTGAACCTAACATCGAAACCGTCGTCAATGATAAAACCTATGTCTTAAATGTGAAAAAAGTAATGCAGGAGAATCGAGTATTCGGAGGGATTGTGAGCTTCAGGGAGAAAACAGAGCTGACGAAGCTGCTGGATACATTAACAGAGGTCAGTCAATATTCAGAAGACCTGAGGGCACAAACGCACGAATTCTCAAATAAGCTGTACGCCATCTTAGGCCTGCTTGAGCTGAAGCAATTCGATGAAGCCATCGACTTAATTAAAGAAGAATATCATCTGCAAAACCGTCAGCACGATTTACTCATGAAGCAGATTCGTTCTCCTAAAATACAAGCCATCTTACTTGGCAAGTTAGGGAAAGCATCTGAGAAAAAAGTCCATTTCCACATTGATGAAAATAGCTCACTAGAGCCGCTCCCAGCTCATTTAAGCCTATCTCACTTTATCACCATCATTGGCAATCTCGTAGATAATGCTTTTGAAGCTGTATTAAATAAGGAGAAGCGCGAGGTAGACCTGTTCATCACAGATATTGGGTTTGATATTATCATAGAAGTGTCAGATTCAGGTGATGGAGTGAATGAAGAGGAGCTGTCACAGATTTTCACAAGAGGCCATTCGTCAAAGGGAGAAGGACGAGGCTATGGGCTTGCAAATGTGAAAGAAGTGTTGGACGAGCTTGGGGGCTGGATTGAAGTTGCGAACCAAAAAGAAGGCGGTGCCATCTTCACTGTATACATACCGAAAGGCACAAAGGGGGAATAGATGGTGATTAAGGTACTCATTGCGGAGGATGATTTTCGAATCGCTGCCATTCATGAATCTTATATACAAAAGATAGAAGGATTTAAGGTCGCTGGAAAGGCAAAGAGTGCAAAGGATATGTGGGAGGCGCTCCAGAGGGAACAAGTGGATCTCATCTTGCTTGATGTCTATATGCCTGATGAGCTCGGTACAAACCTGCTGCCGCTTTTAAGAGAACGCTATCCTGAAGTAGATGTGATCATTATCACGGCTGCAACGGAAACGACGCTTTTAAGAGATGCGCTTCATTACGGAGTGGTTCATTATTTAATCAAACCGGTGACCGCACAAAAGTTTGCACAAGTTTTAACCGAATATAAAGAGAAGAAAGACATCATCAATTCAAAGGATGAAGTCAATCAAACGATGATCGATCTGTTTTTTGGGCAGATGCAGGAAGAGCCAAAACAAAGGGATGACAGAGATCTTCCTACAGGCATCAATTCACTGACCTTGGATAAAGTGAAAACATTGATGGCATCAGAGAATAGCGGAATTACAGCAGAAGAACTCGGGGAAAAGATGGGCGCATCACGTACAACGGCGAGACGGTACGTAGAGTATCTCGTGACAACAGGGGAATGCCGGGCAGAGCTTGCATACGGAATCATTGGCAGACCTGAACGTAAATATTACCCTGCCAAACAAGCGGAGTCATAAAAGATGAAAAAAGGAATACTTTTTGTAATCGTGCTCTGCCTTTGTATGACGCTCACCTTTAATGAAAAAAAGGCCGGTGATTCTTTCCTGCAGCAAAGCTCCTTATATATTGTGGTGTCGGGTGTACCAAAGGGGGGATTTGACCAAACGGCTCAGGTGATGAAATCAGTGCTTGAACAAGAGAAGCTGGTGAACCGGCCTGTGAACATTCTTTATCAAAGAGGCGGAACGGTGGATAAAGGATGGACATACATGATGGAGCGAGAAGCCAACTATATCAGTTTAAATTCAAGCTTATTGTTAAGCCGTAATTTGCTTGGCAGCAGTAACGTGACGATGAATGATGTGACACCGCTGGCAATCCTTGCAGAAGAGTGGCAGGTCGTCGCAGTCCCAGTGGATTCTCCTTTTTCAAATGGGAAGGAGCTGTTACACGCACTTAAGAAAAAACCAGATTCCTTAAAAATTGGGTTTGCCCCTGATTTTGGAAATGATGATCAAATCTCATTCGCCCGGGCAGCAGAAATGGCAGGAATTGATCCATATCGCATTCAATTTTTGAAATTTGACAGTGCAGATGATTTATTTCAGGCGCTCATCGACCATGAGGTGGATGCAGCAACGACTACCATTACAGAGGTTCGTCATGATTATGAAAAAAAGAGGCTGAAGCTCGTAGCGACGACAACCAGCCAGCGCTTAGATGGATTTGAAGATGTGCCGACATGGAAAGAGCAGGGCATTCCGCTCATCTTTTCCCATTGGCGCGGTGTGATGGGCCCAAAACAAATGAGTCAGCATGAGGTTCGTGAATGGGATCAGCTTCTTCAAAAAATGACGAAAACGAAGTCCTGGAAAAAGCGATTAAAGCAAAAGGGCTGGACAAGTCGTTATATGAACAGCAAAGAGGCAAAGGTCTTTATGGAAGATCAATTAAGGCAATATGAGCAATTGATACAAGGAGAACAAGCGGTCGAGTGAGACCGCTTCCAGCGTGTAGACAAACCCTTGCATTCGGTGCCGGTTCTGTGTGCTGGTGCTCACGAATCTCATATTCGCTCCGCTCCAGTACTCATCCTTCCTAGACTGCAAAGGTTTTCTATCACACTGAAAAGAAGACAAAGGGCTTAAATAAACCCTTTGTTTTTTTCATGGTATTAAAAAGCCCAATGTTTGAACAAAATGAACAAAAAGCATTTATCGACCGAAAAAGAATTAAAATTCATAATATTTACTTCAATTCTCACCTCAGATATGATGACAAAAAGGGTTGGAAATGGGATACCAACACATTAATGAAAGCGTATACAACATAAGGGGTGAACAATATGTTAGCAATCTTAGGATTTCTTATGATGATTGTATTTATGGTTTTGATTATGACGAAACGTATGTCTGTTTTAACGGCATTGGTGTTAACACCAATTGCATTTGCTCTTATTGCAGGTTTTCATTTTACTGAAATTTCAGACATGATTGTCAAAGGTGTGCAGCAAGTCGCACCAACAGCAGTCATGATCATGTTTGCGATTTTGTACTTTGGCATTATGATTGATGCGGGTTTATTTGACCCAATGGTGGCGAAAATTTTAAAAATCGTTAAAGGCGATCCATTAAAAATCGTTGTCGGAACAGCTGTCTTGACGATGCTTGTTGCACTTGATGGTGATGGAACGACAACGTATATGATTACAACAACAGCGATGCTTCCACTATTTACGCTGCTTGGCATCCGTCCAATTATTTTAGCGGGTATTGCCGGGGTCGGCATGGGAATTATGAATACAATTCCATGGGGAGGAGCTACACCTAGAGCGGCGAGTGCACTTGGCGTTGATCCTTCACTTTTATTTGGACCAATGATTCCAGTCATTGGTGCAGGGGTTCTCAGTATGATTATTGTTGCTTATTTTCTTGGAAAAGCCGAGAGAAAACGCCTTGGTGTGATTGAACTTGACCAGCCGATTCATGCAAATGAAATGGCAGCGGCACTGCAAGATGACATCAAACGGCCGAAGCTTTGGTGGTTTAACCTGGCGCTGACTTTGTTATTGGTGCTGCTGCTTGTATCAGGTAAAGTCAGCTTAACTGTTCTATTTGTTCTTGCTTTCTGTGTGGCGATTATCGTGAACTATCCGAACTTGGACCAGCAGCGTGAGCGAATTGCGGCTCACTCAACAAACGTTTTAGCCATTGCTTCGATGATTTTTGCGGCAGGTGTTTTTACAGGTATTCTAACTGGAACGAAAATGGTCGATGAAATGGCGATTTCGATTGTATCTGCAATTCCAGAGCAGCTGGGCGGCTTTATTCCAGTCATTGTCGCATTAACAAGCGGGATCTTTACTTTCTTTATGCCGAATGATGCATACTTTTACGGCGTACTGCCGATCCTATCAGAAACAGCGGCAGCATACGGTGTCGATAAAATTGAGATTGCCAGAGCCTCTATTATTGGTCAGCCGATTCATATGTTAAGTCCACTTGTTCCATCGACTCATTTACTTGTTGGACTTGTTGGCGTATCACTGGATCAGCATCAGAAATTTGGGATGAAATGGGCTGTGCTGGCAGTCGTCGCTATGACCGTCATGGCGGTTCTCATTGGGGCCATTTCCATCTGGTAAATAAAAAAGTGTCTGCTGCGGGCAGGCACTTTTTTTAGGTCATATTGCCGACCAGGCTCCATTCATTTGCCCTAGACAAAGACAAGCCTGTTCCTCCAAAAGATTTATTTTTGAAAAATACTGACACTTTTGCTGTTTTTTTCTTTATAATGCAAATCAACGAAGGGAGAGGATAGCATGTCCAAACGAAAAGGCACGATTCTTTTTGCTGCTGCATGCCTCTTAGCAGGCAGTTTGTCGATGGTGAGCCCAGCTTCAGCTCATGCAGAAACTCCTTATTATGGAAAGAGTTATGAACAGCCGGCTTCAGTGAAAAAGCTATACCCTGAGCCTGACGAGACGTTTGATACCCCTGCCTTTCAGAAAAAAGGAGAAGCATTTACGACCCAAGAAGAGCTACAAACTTTCTTACGAGACATTGTCCGCAAAAGTCCTTACGCCACGCAGAGACAGATTGGAACATCCATTGAAGGCAGATCTATTCCGGCTCTGTACTTTACAAAGGATCGCTCCATCACGCCACTTTCAAAAAAGCCAACCATCTGGCTCCAAGCACAAATACACGGAAATGAACCAGCCTCCGGTGAATCTGCTCTCGTCATTGCAAAACGATTAGCAGGTGAAGAAGGAGAGCGTATACTCAATCATGTCAATATCATCATTGTCCCAAGAATCAATCCTGATGGTTCTTATGCGTTTGACCGCAGACTGGCAAACGGATTAGACGGAAACCGTGATCATATGACATTAGAATCTCCAGAACTGACAGCCCTGCATCAAGAATTTAATCGGTATGCGCCAGAAGTGGTCATTGATGCCCATGAATACGATGTGGGTCAAAAGCAGTTTGAAAATATCGGTTCATCAGGCGCTCTCAAATATCATGATTTGCTTATTCTTTCAGGGAAGAATCTAAATATTCCAGAAAGCATCCGGCTGACATCAAATGAGTTGTATGTAAACGGAGTTCGTGAAACGCTGACAAATAAAGGGTTTTCTAACGATTTGTATTATACAAACACAAGAGGAAAGGATGGAAAGATCGACATCTATGAAGGTGGAACGGATGCGCGAATTGGCCGTAATGCCCTTGCACTTTCGCCAGCCCTGTCATTTCTTGTAGAAAGCAGAGGGATTGGGATTGGAAGAGAGGATTTTGCCCGCCGCGTCGCTGCACAAGTAGCTACTCATGAAAAAATCATTGAAACTACAGTGAAACATGCCAAACAGGTGAAGCAGCAAATGGTGACGGAGCGGCTGAAGCTGGTCAAAAAAGGACTGCAGTCAAATGATGATGATCAGGTAGTCATTCAAGACGATTTCAAAGCATCTGTCAATGACTCGCTGGAAATGGTTGATATTGAGAAGGGACAAACGACTCAAGTTCCTGTACGCTTTCACAGTGCGAGCGATGCTGTTCCCGTCTTAACAAGAGAACGGCCGACAGCTTATCTCATTCTTCCGGGGCATGAAGGAGTAGAAAGGAAACTCAGAACATTAGGATTAAAAAGTGTCACATTGCCGGCTGGCATGAAAGTGCCGGTACAAGCCTATCAAGTGACAAAGCGAGAGGAAAAGAGCAAAACAGATATTCAGCTTGAAACAAAACTCGTTGACAAGAAACGCCAGCTGCCAAAAGGAACAAAGGTATATGTCACGGCACAGCCGCAAACCAATTTGCTCTCACTTGCCCTTGAACCAGAATCAAAGGACAGCTATATGTCATCAGGGTTTATTGCTTCAAAAGCAGGTGATGAACTGCCAGTCTATCGTTTCATGCTTCCAAAAAAGACGTTAGGCATTCAATAAAAAGGACTAAAATGATAGCCCTTTATCAAATGTAAAAGCGGCACTAGGCGTGCCGCTTTTTTTATTTTCGTCCAGCTCTTATTTCATCTGTCATGCCTTCATATGGTGCTTCTGCGATAATGGTTTCGTCATTCACACCTGCATGATGGATATACGTAATGTCCGCAAATTCTGGGACAACATATTTTGGATAGGTTTCGTATTTTTCACGAGATTCTTTCATGAGATCGATGTAGTCATTTTGATAGCAGACGGTGATGTCTGGACGTTCATGCACCCATTTTGGGAAGAAGATGACGCCATGCATGCGTTTTTCTTCAGGCATAAAGTTCAGAGAGACGTCTGTACCAGTTGGTTCTGTCCAAGAGACTTTGTATACGCCTTTTGTCAGCTTCACAATATTTACTTCTTGATCACGGACCCAGCGTCCTCCAACCATTCCGCTATGAATGCGGTAATCAATGGTGTGATCGTTTTTAATGTAAATCTCATATTCCCAGCCATTTTCATACGTATAAATCATATGAAGTCCAACGAATTGATCCATGTTTATTCCTTCTTTCATTAGAATGATGTTTTTTCAAACATGTTGTGATTTACATATTTATTTTAAAGTCTATGGTATACTATTGTCAAAGAATAAGCGTTGGAGGCACATCATGAGAGTACTAAAATATGCCATTCTTGGCTTGCTGGATCAGCATGAGCTGACGGGATACGATATCACGAAACATTTTAAGGATTCCCTTGGACAGTTTTGGAGTGCGAAGCACAGTCAGATTTACCCTGAGCTGAAGCGTCTTACAGAGGAAGGATTTATTGAATTTGATATTCACATACAAGGAAAAAAGCTGGAGAAGAAGGTCTATCAAATCACAGCGGCAGGAAAAGAAGAATTGCGTCAGTGGTTAAAAACAAAAGATCCGATTCCGGAAACAACAAAGGATGAATTCATGCTCAAAACCTTTTTCATCTCCTCCATGGACAAAAAAGAAGCGGCTGACCTGTTTGCCTATCAACTGTTAGAGCGCACCAAGAAAGTAGATGTGCTGGAACAAAAGCTGCACGCTTTGACAGAGGAAGACCCTTCTGCTGAATCGCTACATTCAGCTCAATTTGGGCATTACTTAGTGCTGACAAGGGCAATTGAAAGAGAAAAAGGCTATGTCCGCTGGCTCCAAAAGACCCTTAAACGTATTGATTCATCTATGGTCTAAGGACAATGGTCGGATGATATGATAAAAAATGGTTTGAAACGAGTGAATTTATCAATAGAAACCGCTACAATGGATATATTCGTATTAAAGTGAGGCGAGTATGTTTGAGTAATCAAGAAGCGTTGTGGAATGAAGCAGAAGCTTTTATTTCTGTATGCTATGAAGAATTAAACAAGTCAAATGAAGAGAAAGCAGCACGTCTGCATGAAATAAAAAAAGAAATTGAGTCTGAAGGAATTTATACGCATACACTAGAGGAATTAGCTCACGGGGCGAAAATGGCATGGCGCAACAGTAACCGCTGCATTGGCCGTTTGTTTTGGTCGACCCTGCAAGTGCATGACTGCCGGCATGTAAAGACAGAGGATGAGGTGAAGGAGGCGCTCTTTCATCATATTGAGTATGCGACAAATGGCGGGAAAATCAAACCGTCCATTACGATCTTTCCCCCAGAGAAGAACAGGCAGAAGGAAGTCGTCATTTATAATCATCAGCTCGTTCGTTATGCAGGCTATGAAACTGAATATGGCATCATCGGCGACGAGGCATCTCTTGAATTAACAAAATTATGTGAAGAACATGGCTGGAAAGGGGAGGGCACACATTTTGATATTCTGCCTCTCATGTTTCAGCTAAAAGATCAGCCGCCTGTTCTGTATGAGCTTCCGAAAGAAATCGTCCAAGAGGTAGAGATCACCCATCCTGAATACGATGAATTCCGTGATTTAGGACTGAAATGGTATGCGGTTCCGATTATTGCTGATATGAAATTAGAGATTGGCGGTATTCATTACAATGCTGCACCGTTTAATGGCTGGTATATGGGCACAGAAATTGGCGCACGCAACCTAGCGGATGAAAACCGCTACAATATGCTGAAAAAAATCGCTTCTCTTTTAGGACTGGACACAACCAAGAATTCGTCCCTTTGGAAGGATAAAGCCATTGTCGAATTGAACGAGGCGGTTCTCCATTCTTATCGCGAAGCAGGGGTGACCATTGTTGATCATCACACAGCAGCACATCAATTCAAGCAGTTTGAAAAGCAGGAAGAAAAGGCTGACCGCAAGCTGACTGGGGACTGGACATGGCTGATTCCCCCAGTATCACCAGCTGCTACCCACATATTCCACAAGAATTACGACAATACCATTGTGAAACCAAACTATTTTTATCAGGACAAGCCCTATCACGGGACAGAAAAAGCCTAGCGAAAGCTAGGTTTTTTTATTATCTTATTCGAAAATCCTGATAATGAGCCAGCTCAGTGAGCGGCTCCATTTGCATGTCGGTGACTTTTGAAAAAGGACTTCCTTTCCGGACAGTCTCTAAGAAATCAATCACTTTCTGCTGCTCACCCTCTACCTTTAACTCGACATGACCTTCATCTGTGTTGCGTACCCAGCCTTTCATTCCACGATTGACAGCTTCTCCCTGAACAAAATAACGAAAGCCGACTCCTTGCACACGTCCTTTTACAATGGCGTGATAATGAATCATGATCATCACTCCTTTTTTCACATCGTACCATAGCCTGCATCTGATCTTCACGCCTCGACTATGATTTGATTGTCAAACGATGTAAAATAAAAGCCAGTAGACAACCAAAGGAGATGGCCATCGTGGGACAAAAGAGATACGACATAGAAGGAATCCAAGTAGGACAGCCTATCATTACCTATGCGAATGGAAAAGAAATCAAAACAGCCATCAACAAAAGGCGCATTCATGAGCCTGTGTATTTAAGTCAGGTCAATTTTGAAGGAGATGGTCAGGGGGATTTGGTTCATCATGGGGGTTATGATAAAGCCGTCTGCGTCTTTCCGTATGATCATTATGCTCACTTTGAACAATTTTTAGGGGTTCCATTACAGGAAGCTGCCTTTGGCGAGAATGTAACAGTACGCCAGCTAGTCGAAACGAATGTGCATATTGGCGATGTGTTTCAGCTTGGAGATGCATTTGTTGAGGTGAGCCAGCCAAGACAGCCTTGTGTGAAATTATCTCTTAAGCATGGCAACATGAAGCTTGTAAAGGAAGTGCAAAAAACAGGGTATACAGGCTTTTATTTACGTGTATTGAAAGAAGGCATGGTGCCGCCTGATGCATCGCTAGTACTAGTAGAAAAAGCGTCCCATCACATTACGGTCCATGAGGTCAATGAAGTCAAATATCGTCAAACAAGTCCAGAGAGACTGAAAGCCGTTCTTGAAGTAGATGCCTTAGCAGATGTGGTCAGGAAGTCTTTAGAAAAACGAATTCAGCACATTTAAAAAAAGCCGTACATCAGCTTAAGATGTGCGGCTTTTCTAAGCTTATGAGCTGCGTTTCTTTTGCTCAAGAAGATTTGCAAGGAAATATGTTTTTAAGCTTTGAAGCTTTCTTCCTTCATGCTTGGTCACACCAAGCTTCTTTAATTCTTCGACATACCAGCCTTTGCTACCATAATGCATGATAGAAAACTCCTTTCAATTGAAACTGCCTGCATTGTAACATCTCAAAAAAGAGGTGAAAAGCGTGCAGGTGTCAAGAAATGAAAACTGATTCTATCTGCCTATGATCCATGTATATGCTGGAAATATTGATTTATGAATTTGGCGGGTTGAGGGTAACGAGGATCATGCCGACCGTCATAATCATGATGATAACACCAAGATAGGTCATCATGGATTGTTTTTTCTTAATCCCTACAACCGTTAAGATAATACTTTCGATGAAAAAGATAACACCTATGATGATGAACCACATATCAAATAAGACCCCTTTCGCATATCTTTGCCTATTTTACCACAGGCTTTTTTGTTTAGTCGTGACAGATTCGTGAAACGGGCATGAAAAAATCCCCTCCAGTGAAGGAGGGGATACAGCGTGTAGACAAACCCTCGCATTCGTTGTCAGGTCTGCGCTCCGGTGCTCACGAATGTCAAATTCGCTCTGCTCCGCTGCTCGTCCTTCCTAGACTGCAAAGGTTTTCTATCACGCTGAAAAGAAGACAAAGGGCTAAAATCAACATCATTTTAGCCCTTTGTCAACAATCTGAATCCCCACCTGTGAAGGAGGGGATAGCTGGCTTACAGCTTTGTTAAAATAATCGGTTCGTCTTTAGTAATCACAATCGTATGTTCAATCTGTGCCACTAGACTTTTATCTGGTGTTTTAAATGTCCAGCCATCATCAGCTTGATAAATTGATTCAGCATTTGTTGAAATAAAAGGTTCAAACGCAATGACTGTGCCATTTTTAAACAAAGCATTATCGAATGGATCATAGTAGTTCAAAATATGATTGGGTGCTTCATGCAGATTCTTCCCAATGCCGTGTCCTGTCAGGTTTTTAATGACAGTAAATCCTTGTTCTTTCGCTGTATTGTAGACCGCACGGCCAATTTGGTTTTGTCTTTTACCGGCTTTTGCATGCTTTAATCCTTCAAGGAACGCATCCTCCGCACACTTACATAATGCTTCAAGACGAGCATCACCTGTTCCTAAAACGAATGAAATACCTGTATCGGAATAATATCCGTCAAGCTCTGCTGAGATATCAATGTTCACGAGGTCGCCCTCTTGTAAAATGGTTTTTTCACTAGGGATACCGTGTGCAACTTCATCGTTTACGCTGATACAAGTGGTACCAGGAAAGTCATATTCCTTTTCAGGTGCTGAATTGGCACCGTGCTCTTCTAATATTTTTTTCCCAATCAAATCTAATTCTTTTGTAGACATGCCTGGTTTCGCTTGGCTTTTCATTTCTTCTCTTGCCAAAGCGACAATTCGGCCGACTTTTTTTAAGGCTTCTAACTCATGATCATGTTTGACAATCACTGTTCATTCCCGCTTTCTATATCTTCATTCTATTCAATAGCTTACCACATTTTACGCAAAAAGAGTAAAGAGCGGAATTCAAATGGATGTGGACAAATTGGTATAGATAACTAGACGTGCATATGATATATTTTTTATGAACATCATGAATGATTTTGGTCATGATGATGACAAAGGGGGGAAATCAGATGGTGTTTCAGTTTTTTCAAAAGCTAGGAAAATCATTTATGCTTCCAATCGCTGTACTTCCAGCAGCAGGGATTATTTTGGCCATTGGGCGGGAGGATGTATTCAATATCCCGTTTATTCATGCGGCAGGGAATGCAATTTTTGCGAACTTGGCTTTAATTTTTGCAATGGGTGTAGCGATTGGTATTTCAAAGGATGGAAACGGGGCAGCGGCATTATCAGGAGCGATCTCTTATTTTATTTTGTCAGCCGGTACAACGTCGATTAACTCAACCAACAATATGGGGGTATTGGGCGGTATTTTATGCGGGCTTTTGGCAGGTTATGTTTACAATAAATTTAAGGATACGAAACTGCCGGAATACTTAGGTTTCTTTAGCGGAAGGCGGCTTGTGCCTATTATGACCGCACTTTTCACCATTCTATTAGCAGCCGTTTTCGGATATGTATGGCCTCCGATTCAAAGTGTGATCAATGATTTAGGAGAATGGATTTTAAGTCTTGGGGCAACAGGTGCAGGGCTGTTTGGTTTCTTTAACCGATTGCTCATTCCATTAGGACTTCACCATGTCTTGAATAACTTATTTTGGTTTCAATTCGGGGAATTCAGCGGGGCAACAGGGGATTTAGCGCGATTCTTTAAAGGAGATCCAAGCGCGGGTGTCTTTATGACCGGATTCTTCCCAGTGATGATGTTTGGTCTGCCAGCGGCATGTCTAGCCATGGTTGTGACTGCAAAACCTGAGAAGCGAAAAGCAACAGCGGGTCTGATGATTGGGATGGCACTTACATCATTTATAACAGGGATCACTGAACCAATTGAATTTTCTTTTATGTTTTTATCTCCACTTTTATATGGTGTCCATGCTATTTTGACGGGGCTTTCGCTTTTTATTGTAAACACTCTCGGGATTCATAGCGGCTTTGCCTTTTCAGCAGGTGCGATTGATTACGTCTTAAGCTTCGGAATTGCGCAAAAACCGATCTTGCTTCTTGTAGTAGGAATCATTTATGGCGTCGTGTACTTTGTCGTTTTCTATTTCCTCATTAAACTATTAAAGCTGAAAACACCAGGCAGGGAAGATGATGACATGGAAGATATCGCAGCGGATGATACGGTGATGGCAGGAGGAGCGAGTATGCTCGTAGAGGGACTTGGCGGCAAAGACAACATCACCACCATCGATCATTGTGCAACGCGTCTTCGCTTAACAGTAGAGGATACAAATTTATTAAATGAAGGTACATTGAAGAAAGCAGGTGCCAAAGGGGTCCTGACTTCTGGAAAAACAACCGTACAAATCATCATTGGAACGAATGTAGAATTTGTCGCAGATGATCTCCGTAAGGAAGTCGATCGAGATTAAAAAAAACGTTCAGCCAGGTCAAATGGGCTGAACGTTTTTTTGTTTACGCTGTTCGATCACCAGTACAATGCTGATGACAACAAGTAAAAACCACGAACTGATTTTACCAAGATGGACGAGAGACCAAGCATGCTGCTGATTTGGATATTGCCATGCGCCTAAAAAGGTCGTGACATTTTCGGCCACCCAAATAAAAAAGCCAATCAGGAGAAATGAAACAACAAGCGGCATTCGAAAGGAAGATGGACCAACCTGAAACGAAACCGACGTTTTCCGAAACACAACAACAAGCAGACATGTCAGCCACCACCTGACATCATAGAGCCAGTGATGCGTAAAGAAATTGAGATAAATGCACAAACTGATGCCAATTGAAAGAAATGGATGAGGCCAGTCGGCCACTTTTACATGAAGTCGTGAAAGTGCCTGATAAATATAACTAGCCACACTCGCATACATAAAGCCGCTATAAAGTGGAACCCCAAATATTTTTGTATAAGCTTCTTCAGGGTAGGACCAAGAGCCCATATGTACTTTATACACTTCTAAACAGATTCCTATGAGATGAAATAGACAAATGACCTTTAGCTCCGCCCAAGTCTCCAGCCGCAGCGTCAGCATCAGGATCTGAGCTGCGATGCAAAGCAGTAGAATGAAATCATACCGGTGAAGAAAAGGAATAGACACCGTCTTTGATAGGGCAAGCGCCGCAAAGATCATGACGGGGAATAGACATGAGATGGCTTGTAAATAAGCAAAATGAAATAGTGTTTTCATACAAAATTAAACCCCTTTTTACTGTCTGAAATGACTTAGACGGTTTTAGCAAGGGAAAAGTTTACCTCAACTAGATATTCATGAACAATTTGTGAATATATATGTGAAAAAGATCACAAATAACATTCCGCATAGTATAATAAGATCATAAAGAAAATGTGAAATATTTCACATAATTTAAAAGGAGGCATCATCATGTTTACAAAATTCTTACAAACGAATGTATGGGCAGCCGTTATCCTTTTGGCAGCAAGACTTTATATCGGATGGACTTGGCTGACATCTGGTATTGGAAAACTAACAGGTGGATTTGATGCATCAGGCTATTTACAATTTGCAATATCTGAACCTGTCGTCAAGGATGGTCATCTAGTGTATCCGTTCTATGTATGGTTTTTAGAAAATGTCGCTTTGCCAAATGCCGGACTATTCAGTGCCATGGTCATGTGGGGAGAAATCTTAGTAGGCCTAGGATTAATTGTTGGATTGTTTACAACAACGGCAGCCTTTTTTGGAAGCGTGATGAATGTCTCTTTCTTACTAGCTGGAACTGTCTCTGTGAACCCGCTGCTTCTTCTGATCGCAGTCTTCATAATGGCAGCGAAAGGAAATGCCGGAAAACTTGGTCTTGATTATGTAGCAGGTCCAGTCCTCAAACGAAAATTGAAAAGAAAGCCGCAATTAGAAGTGGCATCATAATAAAAGAAAAGCATCCTGAGTAAACGCTCAGGATGCTTTTTTATTTAAGAATCGGCTTTAATAAGGTTGATATGCAGGACGG
Organism: Bacillus sp. FSL K6-0994; assembly: GCF_038630815.1. NCBI lineage: Bacteria > Bacillati > Bacillota > Bacilli > Caryophanales > Bacillaceae > Bacillus > Bacillus sp. FSL K6-0994. The sequence goes on from NZ_CP152043.1 coordinate 739,178, forward strand.
TGAGCTCATGCTGACTCATATCTGGATCATGGCCTACGATAAATTCGAGTTCATAATCACCGGTTCGATACACATATTTTTTCTCTTTTGTCTGCGGAATGGTACTCACTGAATCCGCTGGTCCAAGCTGTTTCTTTAGTAACGAAGGGGTCATACCGCCGATATTTGTTTCTTTTTCTACATTTGTACCGAAATAACGGATTTCATCAATTTTGCCTTTCGCATCATAGTGAAAAGCAAATCCAGGATTCCCCATTTCCGCATGATACAAATCAAAGCTGCTTTGACCTGTTTCTGGATATGGATGTCCGAGCTGATGATGAACGTCTTTTTTTGTTTGAACGCCTATTTTCAGTCCCTTCGCATAGTAGGGCATTTGTCCTTTATGTGCCAGCTTATAAATGCTGTTAAGCGCGGCTTTTGGACCTTGAGGAACGGATTGCTCTGCTGCTGGTTTAATCATGGCGTGTGCTGAGACCGCAGGGCTGAAACCGAATAGGGCCGATGAAGCAAGTGAGGCAGTTACGACAAAAGCTGCTGTTTTCTTCATGATAAATCCCTCCTTCTTCTCCTATACCCGGGGCCATCATGATCAAACGTGAAAAGAACCAGCTGATCAAGGATCGGCTGGTTCTTAGCATGAGAACGTTATTTTGAAGAAGAGCTGGATTCATCTTTGGCGGAAGAGGAATCCTTTTCATCCTGTACTTTCTTTGTATAGTCATAATCGTTGCGGTCAATCGGTGTAAAGCCTTTAGGCTTGTAGAAACGGAGTAAATCTTCGGTGACAATCTTATCAGATGTCTCCAGCATCTTTTTCACCGTTTCATTTTCTTGCGATGCCTTGTCAGTTGGCTCGATTTTCTCGCCTGTTTTGTTGCTGTAATAGTTATTGCCTACTTTCGTGTAGTCCTTAGAGACGAAGTCACCGTTTCTAAATGGCACAAGCTCTTTAAAGTTCTTCGATAAGATATCAGAACCAGACATTAAATAGTTCTTCGTATCATCGCCAAGCAGGTGCAGAAGAGTTGGTGCGACATCGACTTCACCAGAGTATTTATGAATCTGTCCGCCTTTTACGCCAGGAACATGAATAAAGAGCGGCACACGCATGAGCTGCGCATTTTCATAATCTCCAATTTTTTGCCCTGTCACTTTTTCCATCGCTTCATTATGATTTTCAGAAATACCGTAATGATCGCCGTACATAATAACGACGGTATTGTCATAGAGACCTGACTTTTTCAAATCGTTGAAGAACTGTTCAATCGCTTCATCTAAATAATGAGCCGATTGGAAGTAGTTATCGACGACAGAGTCTCCGAAGTCACCAGGTTCGAAATCAGTATCACCTTCGTCCATTCCAAATGGGAAATGGTTCGATAAGGTAATGAATTTCGAATAAAACGGCTGCTTCATGTTTTTAAGAATTGGCATCGATTCTTTGAAGAACGGTTTGTCTTTCAGTCCATAGTTCTTCGTATCCTGCTCGTTCATATCGTAGTACTCAGAATCGTAAAATCTGTCATATCCAAAGGATTTAAACATTTCATTACGGTTCCAGAAGGTTTTCGTATTTCCATGGAATTCTGCTGACGTATATTGATCCTTCTTCAAAATACCAGGAAGTGCTTGATATGTGTTTTGCGCCTTGTTAATAAAAACAGAGCCCTGTGATAATGGGAATAACCCAGTATCCATCATAAATTCAGCATCAGACGTTTTTCCCTGTCCTGTTTGATGGAAGAAGTTATCAAAGTAAAACGTTTTGTTGTCGTGTGCCAATGAATTAAGGAATGGCGTTACTTCTTTTCCATTGACCTTATAATCAATGACAAAGTTTTGCAGAGATTCAAGAGAAATTGTAATGACGTTCATGCCTTTCGCTTTCCCGTAATAAGCAGGGTTAGGATCAGCGCTGTTCGCTTTTAAATAGTTCTCTACATCTGTCACGTCATTTGAATTTGCCAGAGCACGCTGGCTGTTTGATTTTACATTTTGAATGGCATCAAACACAGTAAAGTTATAAGCGCCTAAATATTTAACTAAATAATTGCGGTCGAACGATCTTGATAAAAGCTCTGGACGATCGATCTCTGCAGCCACTAAGTTTAAAACAAAGATCACAACAGAGGACACAAGGACGAGTCTAAACGATTTTGACTTTTGAACAGGTACAGTGGCTGTACTTGTTTGCTGCTGCCTTTTCATGCGGACTGCAAGTACGATCAAAATGATTGTATCAATAAAGTAAAACACATCAGTCCAACGCATGAGTGAAAATGCACTATCACCTAATTGTCCGCCATTCGTTCCTGCCTGCATCACTGTAGGCAGCGTGATAAAGTCATTGAAGAATCGATAGTACACGATGTTTGCGTATAGTAAAAAAGACATGAAAAAGTGAATCACAATGATAGCGGCAGGCTGCCATTTTTTCTTGAACAATAAAGCAAAGCCAAGAAAGAACAAGCTGGAGCTAATAGGATTCACGAAAAGCAAAATATGCTGAAGCACATTTGATATACCAAGTTTAAATTCGATTAAATACGCTGAATACGTTTTGAGCCATAGTAAGACGGCTGCAATCAGAAAGAAGCCGAGACCTCTTTTTTGAATAAATGTTTTCATATAAACACTCCTTTTCTCCGTTAAACGGAAGAGGCGGAACGAAAGAAAACGAACCATTAGAATATACCACGAAATGCACAAATAGAAAAGTCATAACCAGTGAAGAGCCTTTGGAAGCCTGTCCGAGCAATAAAAGGGGAGAAAATGAAAATATTCGCCCATCGAAAAACTTTTTATGAAAATCGACCTATTAATGACAGAAAATTCAGTAATTTTCCAGTTGCTATATCAATAAAACAGGTAAAAAGACACAAGTCTAAAGAATTAATTTGATTTCTACAATGGTCATTTAGAGAGTATTTCCATTGTTTCTTAATGTTTATGCAGGTTAAGCAAAAAAAATGAGCCATGGAATGGAATAAGACGGTGGATAAAAATTCCTCTCATAAAATATATCAATATATTTTTGTGTTTCACGAAAATAATGGCTTTCATGTGTTTTTTAAGGGTTTTATTTATTTTAATAAGTGAACAAATTATCTAAATATACTTAAGTGAACATATTGAGACTATAAACTTCTGAATTGGGGTCGATATAGACAGTGACAGGAAATCTTCCATTGAAAGGATTGATAGTATATGACTGTACGAGCAGAGAACCTCGTTCAGAACTGGTTTCCGAGTGAGGACGGAAATGCAGGAGAGCGTAAAGAACTCATCAAATTGATGGAGCAGATCATTTCAGGGGTCGATGACCTGAAAGATCCCAACCGTGCACACCTTAAAGGTGAAAAGAATCGTGGGGAGGACTTTTACAAAAAGCTTACTGAAACAAGTCAAATTCCGATGAACGGCCAGCAAGCGGAACTTGTGAATGAAGAATTACTGAAGCTTTTACATAACCATCCATACCACACCAAGTATTTCTTCACGAACATTTTGCCAATGGCAAGTACACCAGGAATTTTAGGCATGCTGACAGCTATGCTGGTAAACGGAAACAACCTATGGGATGTTTATGGACCAGCAGGTGCGGAAGCTGAGGTCAGAGTGGTCTCAATGATGTCTAAGCTCATCGGATATGATCCAAATGTGAGCGGGGGATACACAACATGGGGAGGTCAAGGAGCGATTTTTTCAGGACTTCGTTTAGCGATCGCAAAAGCTGCGCCGGAGTCACTGCGAAAAGGAGTTCCGCAAAATCTTTATGCGTTTTGTTCTGATGCTGCACATTACAGCCTATTTAAGTCAATGGAAGCAACAGGACTTGGCACAAACAACTTAATCAGAATTAAGACGAATAAAGATCATTCAATGGATATGGAAGATTTGCGTTGTCAAATGGAACGTGTTGCACAGGGTGGCGGGATTCCCGTTTATATTGTTGCAACAACCGGAACAACAGATGCCATTGCAATTGATGATGTAAAAGGGGTACGTGAAACAGCAGAAACGATTGCTGAAAAGTATGATCTGAAGGTGCCGCATATTCATGCAGATTCGGCGCTGGGTGGATTCTTTGCTTTCTTTAATGAGTATGATGTATCGGAAAATCCGCTGCAATTCTCAGACGGTGTTCTTCGTATGCTAAAAGAAATCAAAGCGAAATTCCAGCATCTGTCTCTTGCAGACTCGATGTGCTTTGATTTTCAAAAGCTTGGCCAAACACCTTACACATCCAGTTTATTCCTAGTGAAAAACGCTGCTGACTTAAAGCGTTTGGACCTGGAAGAACAGGAGACACCATATGTTGGCCATAGAGGCTACGGGGAATACCATACGGGTTATACACTGGAATGCTCAAGAATGGGAAGCTCGATCAGTATGCTGAGTGTGCTGTTAACGTTTGGGATTGAAGGCTATCAGCGCTTGCTCGGTCAATTCTTAGAAGTGAACCTTGCCTTCAGAGAAGCACTTAGTCGGGAAATTCCGCAAGCAGAAGTCGTGAATGATGACAACGTCGGAATGGCTACATTATTTAGAATTTACCTAGACGGCTCACCGCGTTTTCAAGAAGAGATTTCTGGCGAAGCGACTTCAATCGAAATTGAGCGGAACAATGAATTGAACAAAATGCTGTTTGAAAAGCTTGGAGAGAAAAGAGATGAGATGTTCTTTGGCGATACAACGAAGTTTTTACTTGTCAACTCGAAAGAAGGCCAAGAATTCTATCTAAGTGTTAGTAAGTTTTTTGTCATCTCACCTTATACGTTACCAGAGCATATCCCTCATATCGTATCTTATTTAAAAGATGTGATTGCATCTGTTTGTGGACAATTTGAAAATGTACATGCTTAAATCAAATCTGAGAGTGGAGATGTAGGAAAAAATGGCGAAACAAAGGAAATTTGGAGGATACACGATATCCTCTAAAATCATGTCAGTCGTTACCGTAACATTACTCGCAACCGTTGCATTATTCGTTCTAACCTTTTATCTAGTGAGCCAGGATTTATCATCCCAGTTATTAAAGCAATTTGATTATCGATTAACAACAGATATTGATACTGCCAAAAAAGAAATCGATAACATCGATGGAAACGTGCTCAGCATTAGCGGGAAGGATGATCCCATTTATGCCGAGATTAAAACGAAATTCACAGAGCTTCAAAAAGATCATACGCTTGAGAACTTATACGTGTTATCTAATAAAGGCGGTAAAGAAAGAATTATCGTATTAACTGGAGAAGACAATGATTTTGACCAGGATTATGCATTTTCAGATGAGATGAAACAAGCTCTTTCTGAAGATAAAATGGTCAAAAGTGATATTTACAAAGATTCATTTGGTACACATAAATCAGTCTTTTTGCCAATCAAGGATTCAGGCGGTGAGCTGACAGGGATTTTAGGCATTGATTTAGATGCGTCTGTCGTGCCTCAAACAACGCAGAAGCTGACGATCTATATCACAGTGGCATCTGCCATTGTGCTCATCGGTGGATTACTCTTCTCATACTTTATGGGAAGAAGAATTGCGAAACCAGCACGTTCATTGATGGAATCAGCGAACCGAATTGCTGACGGTGATTTAACTGGTGTGGTAGAGGTTGAAAGTAAAGACGAGATCGGCCAGCTTGCCGCATCCTTCCAAAAGATGCAGGGGCGGATCAAAGAGCTCATTTCGAAAATCTCACACTCATCTAGTGAAGTGTCGAAAATGTCTTCACAGCTTCGTACGGTGACGAACGAATCGAGTCAAAGTGCGCAGCAAGTATCAGAAGCCATGACGAATATGAGTGAAGGAATCAATGATTCTGTCGCAAATATTACGGATTGTACGACATCCGTTGCTGAGATCGATACGCAAATCGAAGGTGTCACAAAAGAAGTTGATGAAATGAAATCTGTTTCATCTAACGTACAAGAGCAGTCAGAATCTGGTCAAAAATTAGTGAACCATGTGCTTGATCATCTGAATATGCTACATGACAAGATGACCAACTCAAAGCAGGCAGCAGAAGAATTACAATCTCATTCAACGGAGATTGAAAGTGTCATCTCGATTATTACAGACATTTCAGCACAAACGAATCTGCTTGCACTGAATGCTTCCATTGAAGCGGCACGTGTTGGAGAAGAAGGAAAAGGCTTTGCTGTTGTGGCAGATGAGGTGCGCAAGTTAGCTGAGCAATCAGCGGATGCGGCTAAAACCGTTTCAGACCTTGTCATCGGTACACAGGAAAACAGTCAGCGCGTTCTTGAAAGCGTAGAGGAAAGCAGTAAAGCAGTGGAAGAAGGACGTGAGCAAATGGAAGGCACGTCACAAAACTTCGCTTTGATTTACGACGGTGTGTCCCAGTTTTCAAGAAGAACGAACAATTTGCTTGCTTCTATTAAGCAAGTTGAGAAAGCATATCAAACGATTTCTACATCGATTGAGCAAATTTCTGTTGTATCGGAAGAACATGCAGCCAGCTCTCAAGAAGTGGCGGCAGCAACAGAACAGCAAAGTGCTGGTATGCAGCAAATTTCAAGTGCGATTGAACAGCTCTCTGATATGTCGGATGACTTAGCACAAATGGTCTCAACCTTCAAAGTCGACAATAAATAACGAGAAAGGGCTAAAATATTTTAGCCCTTTTTCTCTTTTCAGCGAAGAAGGGACGAGCACCTGAGCGCAGGATAGACACCGAATGCGAGGGGTTGTCTAGATGCTGAAGCTGGCTCTTGTGAGAGAGCCAGCTTTTTTGCTATGCTTAATCAAATACTTGCGGCGAAAGGAGAAACGCTATGGATTTTGCGCAGAGATTATCAGAAGAACGGATCAAAAAAGCGATGGATAACGGGGCTTTTGAAGGATTATCTGGCTTTGGGAAGCCTCTGCCAAAAGATGATGCTGCTCATGTACCAGAAGAACTTAGAATGGGCTACCGCATCATGAAAAATGCCGGATTTGCTGGGGAAGAAACAGCGCTGAAAAAAGAACTCATGACTGTCAAAGAGCTGCTTCGCTCCAGTATAGACGGAGAGGAGAGAAAAAAGCTGTCTCTCATATGTGAAGAAAAACAAAAACGTCTGGATGAACTTACATCTAAGCGCCAAACTTTTGCCCGTCCAGCTTCCTCCTTTTATAAAAATAAGGTCTACGAGAAATTAACGGAGCATAAAAAAAGATGATGACACGCTGCCTCTCCCTGAGCACATTGAGGGGGCTTTTTTTATGTAAGCGCTGCATTTTGTTGTTGACTACATGTATATACAAATATAAAATAATAATCAAACATGTATATACAAGTTTTTTGGTTCTTTTTTCTTATATAAAAAAACGATCTCGGAGGGGATAGTATGGCTGATTATCAGGCAGCAGCAGATCAGATTGTGAAAGCCATCGGCGGCAAAGAAAATATTGATCAAGCGACACATTGTGTGACAAGGCTGCGCTTTGTGCTGAAAGATGAAGGTAAGGTGGATGAGAAAGCACTTGAACAAATTGAAGAAGTGAAGGGATCTTTCTCAGCGAACGGTCAATACCAAGTGGTGATCGGCCAAGGGGTCGTCAATCGAGTATATGCCGAAATGGTCAAAAGGACGGGGATTGGGGAAGCCACAAAAGAGGACGTCAAGCGTGCCTCTGATCAAAAACTAAATCCATTGCAGCGTGCTGTGAAAACGCTTGCGGATATCTTTATACCGATTCTTCCTGCCATCGTCACAGCCGGTTTATTAATGGGGATTAACAATATTTTAACAGCTCCTGATATTTTCTTCGATCAAAAATCGATTGTGGATGTGTATCCGGCATGGGCTGATTTAGCGAATATGATCAACTTAATTGCAGGCACTGCCTTCACCTTCCTGCCAGCATTAATTGGCTGGTCAGCTGTGAAGCGGTTTGGGGGGAATCCGCTTTTAGGGATGGTCCTTGGACTAATGCTTGTACATCCAGACTTGTTAAACGCATGGGGCTATGGAGCGGCTGAGAAGACCGGTGACATTCCTGTTTGGAACTTGTTTGGACTTGAAGTGCAGAAGGTAGGCTATCAAGGACAGGTTCTTCCGATACTCGTTGCCTCTTATTTACTTGCAAAGCTCGAATTATTTATTACAAAACGGACACCTGAAAGTATTCAGCTTTTAGTTGTTGCACCGATTACGTTATTAGTCATTGGATTTTTATCATTTATCGTCATTGGACCTGTTACCTTTGCAATCGGTAATGTTTTAACATCTGGACTTGTAGCTGTATTCCAGCAATTCGCAGCACTTGGCGGTCTATTATATGGCGGACTGTATGCAGCATTAGTCATTACAGGAATGCACCATACGTTCCTCGCTGTGGATATTCAATTGATTAACTCAAAGCTGCACGGCACGTTCCTATGGCCAATGCTTGCACTGTCCAATATCGCACAAGGATCAGCTGCACTGGCAATGATGTTTGTCTTAAAAGATGAAAAGCAAAAAGGACTTTCGCTGACATCAAGTATTTCTGCTTATTTAGGAATTACCGAACCGGCGATGTTTGGGGTCAACCTGCGTTATCGATTCCCATTTATTTTTGCACTGATCAGCTCAGGATTAGCCGGTATGTTTATCGCCTCTCAAGGGGTGCTGGCAAGCTCAGTTGGTGTTGGAGGCATTCCAGGAATCTTCTCCATTATCCCGAAATATTGGGGGGCATTTGCAATTGGAATGGTGATTGTACTCATCCTCCCATTCATCGGTACTCTTTTATATGCAAAACTAAAAAAGAAGAAGGATTTTTCAGAAGAACTTAACTAGTGGTGGTGAAGGAAATTGAATCAGCAATCAAATGAACCGTGGTGGAAAAAAGCGGTGGTCTATCAAATTTATCCGAAGAGCTTTTTAGATACAACGGGCTCTGGTACAGGGGATATCAATGGCGTGACGAAAAAGCTTGATTACATCAAAGAGCTTGGGGCGGATTGTATTTGGCTCACGCCAATGTATGAGTCCCCGCAGCATGACAACGGCTATGATATTAGTGATTATACAAAAATCCATGACATGTACGGCACAATGACAGATTTTGAACGCATGCTGAAGGAAGCGCATGAGAGAGGAATACGAGTCATCATGGATCTAGCCGTTAACCATACATCCATTTTCCATGAGTGGTTTCAAGCCTCGCGTGAGTCAAAGGATAACCCTTACCGAGATTATTATATTTGGAAGGAGCCAAAAGCGGACGGATCTCCTCCGAACGATTGGCAGTCGAAATTTGGCGGCCCAGCCTGGGAACTAGACGAAATAACAGGAGATTATTATCTCCATTTATATGATGTCACTCAGGCGGATCTCAATTGGGAGAAGGATGAGGTGCGCAGGAAAGTATATGACATCATGCACTTTTGGTTTGAAAAAGGAATTGATGGGTTCAGGCTGGATGTCATCAACAACATTTCAAAGGATCAGCGCTTCTTAGATGATGCCGGACAATCTGTGCAAGGCGACGGCCGCATGTACTATACGGACGGGCCGAGAATTCATGAATTTCTGCATGAAATGAACCAGGAGGTTTTTTCGAAATACGATAGCATGACAGTTGGAGAAATGTCTTCAACGAATATCGCAGACTGCATTCGGTATACAAGACCTGATCGGCAGGAGCTGGATATGACGTTTAACTTCCATCATTTAAAGGTGGATTATCCAAACGGCGAAAAGTGGGCGATCGCACCATTTGATTTTCAAGAATTAAAGTCGATTCTGTCTGAATGGCAGACGAAAATGCATGAGGGCGGCGGCTGGAATGCGCTGTTCTGGTGCAATCATGATCAGCCGCGTATCGTCTCAAGATATGGTGATGATGACACGTATCATCAGCAATCAGCGAAGATGCTGGCGACCACGATTCATCTGATGCAGGGGACTCCTTATATTTATCAAGGTGAGGAAATTGGCATGAAGAATCCTCGCTTTGAGGACATTTCGTCTTACCGTGATATCGAATCACTCAATATGTACGAAGTCATGCTTGAAAAGGGAAAATCAAAGGAAGAAGCACTCGCCATTTTACAGGTCAAGTCAAGAGATAATGCGAGAACTCCAATGCAGTGGACCTCAGAGAAGAATGCAGGCTTCTCAACAGGAACGCCTTGGATTGAGCCAGCCGATAACGACATTTCGGTCGAAGCTGCGTTAAAAGACCGGACGTCCATTTTCTATCATTACCAAGCCCTTTGCAGACTGCGTAAAGAACTTGATGTGATCACATATGGCAGCTTCTCCTTACTTTTAGCAGAAGATCCAAAGATTTTTGCTTATGTTAGAGAAAGCAAGAATGAGAAGCTCCTCGTGATCAACCACTTTTATGCAGGGGAGGCGGACTTTACGCTTCCTGATGAGCTTGTGCAGGCTGTAGATGAGATGGAGGGGCAAGTCCTGTTATCCAATTATGAGGATGTGCCGGCACATATCAAGGGATTTACGTTGCGCCCATATGAGTCAATCGTTTATCATTTAACCAAACGCTAGAAAATGGGGCGGAGGGAAAATGAAAGAGAATAAGTTTCGAGTGATTTATGATCAGCTCGCAAGACGAATTGAGCAAGGTGAATGGCAGGATAAAGGCATCCTCCCATCAGAGCATGAACTTTCTATCATGTACGACACGTCCCGGGAGACGGTGAGAAAGGCATTAAATATTCTGGTGCAAAATGGCTATATTCAAAAAATCCGCGGGAAAGGTTCTGTATTGCTGAATCGGGAGAAAATGCAGTTTCCTGTTTCAGGTCTTGTCAGCTTTAAAGAGCTTTCCCAAACGCTTGGCCGAAAGACGGTCACAACAGTTCATGAATTTGGTTTAATCAAACCGGATCAGTATATTCAGTCTCAGCTGAAAATTGATGAACAGACAGACGTCTGGAAAGTCATTCGATCTCGCAATATTAGCGGTGAAGAGGTGATTTTAGACAAGGACTACTTTTTGCAAAAGCATGTCGAAGTATTGTCTAAAGACATATGCGAAGGATCAATCTACGAGTATATTGAGGGAGAACTCGGTGTATCGATCAGCTATGCTCAAAAAGAATTTGTGGTAGAGCCATGTACAGAAGAGGACGCCAAGTACCTTGATTTGAAGGGATTTGACCATGTCGTTGTGGTAAAAAATTATGTGTTCTTAGAGGATACGAGTCTATTTCAATACACAGAAAGCCGTCACCGATTAGACCGCTTCAGATTCGTCGATTTTGCTAGAAGAGAAAGAACGGACAGAGCCTAGGCTCTGTCCTTTTCAGGTTATGGGAAAAGTAGATGACGAATAGATCACTACTTTCTGGAGGAAAGATGATGAGAGTAAATAGACCATTAAAATTAAGAGATTTAGAAATATTCAGTGTGATGAAAGATCAGCAGATTTTATGTTATGTCATCATTGAAGATACGCGAAAACCGTTTACGGCAGAAGACAGAAAGCTGGAACCTTTATGTTATATGGATGAAGAAGATATACAAGCGTATTTGAATGTTTTTCATATTTCCATTATCAATGATGAAAAATTAAGTGAAGAGGATTTAACTCTTGTAGAAGATTATTTTGCAGACTTTGTGAATAATACAAACTTAACGAATTTTATTATAAGAGATTATGTTCAAGAGGATTTATATGCCGTCGATGATGAAGATGACATCACATTCTTCAATAGAATGCTGCGTCATATAGGATCAAATGAGGTGAAACAATTTGATAAACGCAATTGGATTTATTTATCCCAAGATTGAGATGAGAAAAGACAGAGCATAGGCTCTGTCCTTTTCTTTTAGGATGATACATTTTTTCTTGTACGCTTGCGCTGGTAGTAATATAGGATACCGCCTGAGGCAAGCATGAGTACGCCAATCAATACAGCTGTATACATCATTGTTGCTGTATTCGGGAGTGTGCCGCCTGGGAGTCCGGTTCCATCTTGGTTTGGATCTGTACCTGTACCTCCGCCTGGCGCTGATGTACCGCCGTCTCCGCCAGTTTGATCTGGCGTTGTTCCAGCTGCCCCGCTTTGGTTGAGTACGGTATATTCGCTGAAGTGTTCAGTTTGACCTGATACGACACCATTTTCGAACGATCCGTTACTTGTTTTTGCATAACGGTTTTTCTTGCGGTCTACATAATATACACCAGGTTTCTTCGCCTTTTGAGGCTCATCTAATGTAAAGGATAGTGTGACAGAATCTTTAAAGGTAGAAACCTTTTTCTGATCTTGTTTGATTTGGAAATCATACGTATCCGTTAATGCATTTTTCACCTTATCCGTCTTTGTCATCCATATATCTGCGCTTTTCTCGGACAAGTTAGAGAGCGGTAATGCGAGTCCCACTTTGTCATGATAGATGGTGACGTTTGGATCTTGCTCTCTTTTCTTCAGCTCGGCTACCTGCGCTTTTGATAGGGACAATTGAACGTTTTTCGCTTCGCTCGCTTTGTCTAAATAGAGCAATGCTTTGTTTGTATGCTGCACATACGTTTGGAATTTCTCATCATCTTGAATGTCATAGGTGCCTTTTCCTTTCGCACGCGGAAGGAAGACTTCTTTCACCCTGTGATCGATGACAGGAGAAATATGCCCGCCGTCTGCCTGTTCAATTTGCTCTTTGAAGATTTCATAGTCAACATAGCCTAAGTCTTCGCCGTGAGAGGCTTCTGTAAAGACACTGTAGCCATCTCCGCCTGTGCCGACAAATGCGTTTGTCGCCACGCGGTATGTTTTCTTATCATCAATGTCTGATAGTTTGCCGTTTTCGTCTTTCAGTTTGACATCAATGAGTCTGCTGCCAGCTGGTTTACTCAGTGTAAACGTATATTCAATGCCGGCTACATGAGGGAATGCGCCGCCGCCTTCCTCAATGCCTGAAAGCCCTTGTTCGAGTGCTTTCTTAATTTGGCTGCCTTTTAGATCTGCGACATAGAGTGTGTTTCCGAATGGCATGACCGTTAAAATGTCACCTAAAGTGATATCTCCTTTTTCAATGCTGCCTCGAATTCCGCCGCCGTTTGTGATGGCAAGATCAGCACCAGCAGATTCTTGCGCTTTCTTCAGCATGCCGTCAGCAATAAAGTTCCCAAGGTTCGTTTCCTTTGCACGGACATGCTCGCGTTGTCCATCTAAGAGGACATCAGCAGACCCGACTTTTTCCGTTTTTAAATCTTGAATATCTGCCTTGTACTGATCGAGGATCGCTTTTGCATCAGCATCTTCTTTGACAGAGTCATCGATGGTGATGAGATCAAAAGAAGATTCCTTTGGCTGTACGACTCCTTTTTGATTAAAGGCCACGTCTACTTTTCCTAAAAATTGTCCGTAGTCTTTTACCTGTGCGACAATCGTTGGTTCTTTCTTATTGACGACCTTTAATTTTTCAACAAGGGTGTGCGTGTGACCGCCAATGATTAAATCAATACCATCTACTTTTTGAGCAAGCTCAAGGTCACGGTTATAGCCAATGTGTGTTAAAGCAATGATTTTGTTGATTTTTTCTTCTGTTTGAATCGTGTTAACTGTTTCTTTTGCTTTCTTGTATGCATCCTTGAATTGAATGTTGGGACCGCTGCTGGATGTAATGGCCGTGTCTTCAGTGGTTAAGCCGAATACAGCCACCTTTTCACCGTTTACATCAAGCAGGATGTATGGGTATATCCCAGCTTCTTTTTTCTCACCAGCTTTAAATGTCGCTGGCTTTTTCACTAAGCCGCTCAATTGTTTTTCCTTAGAGACATCAACGTTTGATGACACAATTGGGAATGCAGGCTTTTCAAATTGGTGACGGTTTTTCGCATCTACATCTGAAGCATCACCCGTCAGGAATTGACGAAGAACAGAAGGACCTTTGTCAAATTCATGATTACCAAACGTCATGGCATCATATTTCATTAAGTTCATTAGTTTTAGGTCGGCAAGTCCTTGCCATTTTGTGAAATATAGGTCACCAGAGAAGACGTCTCCAGCATCTAATAAAATGTTGTTTTTGCTTTCTGCTCGAACTTCTTTAATCTTTGTTGCACGTCTTGCCGCATCATCAAGGTGGGCATGTGTATCGTTTGTATGCATCACCGTTAAATTCCAGTTGTCTGATGAAGGCGGTTCTGTTGTGCCATCCTCTTTAAAGGCGAGCTTGTACACGCCAAGACCATCTGTGCTGGCGTTACGAACAAAGTCTACGCTGCTTGATTTTTCAGCAAACGGCTTAGCTAAAAGAGAAGATTCGAATGTGACTGTTGCTCCTTTGATTGGTGCAATGGACCAGTTTTGATCCGCACTTGGGTTGATGGTTTTTTGTTCGATAATATAATCCATCAGTACTTGGCGGTTCTCATCAGCTGAGGCAAGCACCACTTTATCTTGCGTCAGATGCGGGAAGCCTCCGCCGCCAGAAGCTCGATAGTTGTTCGTCACGACTAAAAATTCTTGATTGTCAGAGACTGGTTTCCCGTTGTAGGACAGGTTTTTGATGCGGTTTGCATTTGCATTGACAAGGGTGCCTGTTGTGCTGTACTTAGCAGGCTGCGTCACATCGACTTGATAGGTGATACCATCGATCACATCAAAGTTATACGAGCGGTATTCTTCGTTTAAAATAGGCTGTTCATTTGAATCGTTTGGTTTGATTTGATTAAACTGTCCGGCAGACATCTCGAGCCAGTCTTTGACTTCACTGCCTTTGAGTTTAACAATCTGCACGGTGTTATCGTAAAGGTAGAGATCGCCGATATTTTTAATCGCTAAATCACCTTTTGCGATATTCGTATAATAATTCACACCGTTTCGACCGCCGGCTTTAAACGGGGCGCCTGCAGATAAAATCGGTAAGTTTTTGTACGCGGTATCCTTCATTTTTTCTTGTGCATACCATTTTTGTGCATCTGTCACAATTTGAATAGAGGGGTCATCCATCACTTGAGCAAAAAAGCTGTTAATGTCTGCTTCTGTTTTACCGACAGGTTTTCTCACATAATCAAGTGTGTTTTGATGCGTTGTTTGAATGGCATCTTTCACAGTGCTGTTTTGAGAAGTGACTCCTGCAACAGGTTCAATCTTTCCTGTTCCGTCTGTGACCTTCCATTTGCTGCCGTCAGGCTCTAATGTTAAATCAATGACTCCGAGGTAGCTTCCCCAGTTTTTTGACATGACGACTGGAATGCCGTTGATCGTTCCTTTTGAGACATCGAATTTGTCGACGCCGCTATATTCAGCGCTTGGGAATGTGCCGTGCTGGTGGCCGGACACGATCGCATTGATGCCTTTTGTTTTCGTGGCAAGATCAAAGATCATATTTTCTGACCCTTTAGGCGAAGCGGTTTTTTCAATTCCTGTATGGGCAAGAGCGACGATGATATCTGCCCCTTTTTCCTTCATTTCAGGAATGGTTTCATTGGCAGATTCGACGATATCCTGCACTTGAACTTGTCCATCTAAATGTTTCTTATCCCACGTCATAATTTGCGGTGGAACGAATCCTATGTAACCGACTTTTACAGTTTGTGAAGCTCCGTTTGCATCTTTAAAGGTTTTATCTTGGATCACATAAGGCGTAAAACGGTGTTCTCCATTTAATTTTTTGACGTTCGCATTGACAATCGGGAAGTTAGCGCCGGCAATGGTACCATCAAGAAATGATAATCCGTAGTTAAATTCATGATTGCCAAGTGTTCCTGCATCGTACTTTAGTTTGTTGAGTGTATGAATAATGGGGTGAACCTTTGTTTGATTAATGATGCGGTCTTTCTCATTTTTGTAAACGTATTCTCCAAGAGGGGTTCCTTGAATCAGGTCTCCGTTATCAACAAGGAGTGTATTAGGATTTTGTGAACGGTGCTTTTCTATCAGCTCGGCTGTTTTTGCCAAACCAAATTCATTTGTTTCTTTGTCGCTGTAATAATCGTAATTCATCATGTTGGCATGTACATCCGTTGTGGCTAAGATGCTGACTTTTACGGCATCGCCGTTTTCTATTGCTGCATGAGTAGGTACTGCTGGGAGAATGAGACTAATCATCATAATGGAAGTGAGCAGAATAGACAGGTTTTTCCTTCGTTTAGACCTATGTGCTTGCTTCTTCACCTGATCTCCGCCTTTCTAATTTTTTTGACCACAATACCTATTGTAGAAATGTTTCGTTAACTTTTGTAGTTATTTTTTGCAGATTATTGTAAAGATAACATAAATCATACGAATTACCTTGTTGAGGGAATATAAATAAGTCTAAATGCTTATTTTCATCATAAGGGGTTTTCTGATCGGGATAGGATGTTTGATTTCAATGTACCCGGGTATAGTGTGTAATGTAACGATAATCAAGCAGGAGGGTTTCTACATGGGTAAGAAAATTGCAGTTGTATTAACAGATTACTTTGAGGATGTTGAATTCACCGAGCCTGCAAAAGCCTTTAAAGATGCAGGCCATGAGGTCACAGTGATTGAAAACGAAAAAGGAAAAACAGTGAAAGGGAAGCAAGGAGAAGCAGAAGTGAGAGTGGATGCGTCCATTGATAACGTGAAGCCTGAAGACTTCGATGCACTTCTGATTCCTGGCGGGTTCTCCCCAGACATTCTGCGTGCAGATGATCGCTATGTCCAATTCACAAGAGCATTTATGGACGAGAAAAAACCAGTATTTGCGATCTGTCACGGACCGCAATTGCTCATTACAGCGAAGACGCTGGAAGGCAGAGGCGCGACTGGCTATACATCCATTCAAGTAGATATGGAAAACGCAGGCGCAAAATTCCAAGATGAAGAAGTTGTCGTTTGTCAGGATCAGCTTGTGACAAGCCGTACACCTGATGACATTCCAGCATTTAACCGTGAATCATTAAAACTGCTCGCAAAATAAGCAGTTTTGACAGGATAAACAAAGCCAGCACCTTGCGGGGTGCTGGCTTTTTCTGCGCATGGATGGAAGAAAGCGGCGTAAACCGCAATCCAGTTTCCTTTGCACGATTATTTTCTTAAGTTTTTTAGCTCGCTTGCGATGGCTTGCATTTCACTTGGGCTGAATGAAGATTTTTTCATCACCATTTGGTGTAGAAATTCAATATCTTCGTACTTGTCTGGACTGAAGTCCTCGGCTTTGATGACTCCAATGTTCAGCATATTTAACTTTTGCGAAATGTCTTCAATCAGCTGATTGACTTCAGCCGCTTTTTGCTCTGACAAGGGCGGCACGTCCTTTCCTGCATATGTGTTGAATAATATGTCTATTTTAACAGAAATGCAAAAGAATAAAAGGGCTATTAAGACGACACCGAGATGTTTTTCTCCTTTTTCTCCTGCTTGATCTTATCAATGATTCGTTTAGATTCAAACACGACAACCCCAGATAAACCGATGAGGCCGATCAAGTTAGGAACAGCCATCAGTCCGTTTAGCATATCCGCCACGCCCCAGACGAAATCATTCTTAAACACGGCACCGAAAAAGACAGCAATAACAAACACAACACGATAATACATCACATATGAATCTTTCACCAAATATGTAAAGCATTTTTCGCCATAATAGGACCAGCCAATAATGGTGGAATAGGCGAATAAAAGTAAGCCGATTGCAACAATGATTGAGCCGATTGGACCAAGGAAATGAGCAAAGGATAACGAGGTGAGTGCATCACTTTTTTCTGTGACGTACATATCGGCCATGACAATTGTGATCCCTGTAATGGAACAAACAATCATCGTATCAATAAAGACTTGCGTCATTGACACAAGCGCTTGACGAGCAGGCATATCTGTTTTGGCAGCAGCTGCAGCGATTGGTGCAGAACCAAGACCCGCTTCATTGGAAAATACCCCTCTCGCCACACCCCAGCGGATTACGGTACCGATTGCACCGCCTGCAACGGCTTGACCTGTAAATGCATCCGTAAAAATGAGCCCGACGGCACTTGGGACAAGATCCGCATTCATGACAAGAATGATCAGTCCGCAAATGACGTAGAATAAAGCCATGACCGGTACAAAAATAGCCGTCACACGGCCAATGCTTTTAATACCGCCTAAAATCACGAGGGCAGTAAAGGCCGTAATAATAATGCCGGTGATCCATGTTGGAATTTGAAAGGTTGAATTCATGACACCAGAAATCGAATTTGACTGCACGAGATTCCCAATCCCAAAGGCAGCCGTAGCGCCAAAAATAGCAAACAGCACCCCTAGCCATTTTTGCTTCAAGCCATGCTCCAAATAGTACATCGGCCCGCCGGACATTTCCCCTTTTTCATTTTTGACACGGTATTTCACTGCGAGAACAGCTTCAGCATATTTTGTCGCCATTCCAAAGAACGCTGCAAACCACATCCAAAACACAGCGCCTGGTCCGCCGGCAATGACAGCAGAGGCGACCCCTACAATATTTCCCGTTCCAACCGTTGCAGCAAGGGCTGTCATTAATGCTTGGAAGTGAGAAATATCACCTTCTGATGTCTTATCTTGCTTTGAAAATGCCAGCTTAAGCGAATAGGGGAGCAGCCTAATTTGAATGAAGAGCACGCGAAAGGTAAGGTAAATCCCTGTCCCCACGATCAAAAACAAAAGCGGCGGTCCCCATAATACATCATTGATACTGCTGACAATCTGTTCTACCCATCCCATATGTATCCCCCTTTATTTGTTTATTTCTCCTAAAGTGTCACCTTTTTTTGTATAATGTGTCAATGCCGATGGGAGTTTTTCTTGCAAAGTTTTCAAAAGAAAAAGGGCTTGATATGATAGAGAAAAGGTTTCCGAAAGCAGTTCTTAGGGAAAAGATAGGAGGAGAATGAAGAATGATTCATGTATTATTCGTATGTCTTGGCAATATTTGCAGATCACCGATGGCGGAGGCCATGTTTAGAAAACGAGTAGAAGATGAGGGGCTAAGCGAGCACTTTGTCATTGATTCAGCAGGCATTGGCGGCTGGCATCAAGGCAGCCCTCCGCATGAAGGAACACGAAAGCTGCTTGATGAAAAAGGGATCAGCTATGAAGGAATGTCCGCAAGACAAATCATAGATGAGGACATCACAGCATACGACTATATCATTGCGATGGATGCTGAAAATGTTGGGGCACTTCGCAGTATAGCCGGCTATGGGAAACATCACTTTATTGGCCGTCTTCTTGACTTTGTTGAAGACGACGATCGAGATGATGTGCCAGACCCTTATTACACTGGAAACTTTGAGGAAGTACATGATTTAATTGAAAAAGGAATTGATCGTTTTTTGACGTATGTAAAAAAAGAGAAACACCTTTAACTGAAAGGAGATCAGACGAGATGGAAGAAAAAAATCAAATCATGCTTCGAGGAGCTGTGATAGGAGCAGCTTGCGGCGCACTGCTGACATTATTTCATCGGCCAACGAGAATCGCGCTTAAAGACAAATGGGATGACTGTCAGGAAAAGCTGGCGGAATACCGTCAGGAGCCAGCCAGAATTTCTGCTTGCATGAAAGAAAAAATGGAAGAAACGAAGCAGCTGATGCGAACAGTCTCAGATGATTTGTCATTTTTAAATGAACAAGTCAATCAGTTAAAGGAAACAACCCCAAAAGTATTAGAGATTATTGAAGAAACAAAGGATCACTTTCGATCGAAATAGAAAGATTGATCATTGGAGATGAGGCGTATGGGTTTTATTAAAGCGTTAATTGAACGCTTTTTGCTGCATGAAGGACCGGCAAAATCTGCTGAGCTTGCTTACTTCTTTTTGCTTTCATTATTTCCGTTTCTCATCTTCGTGCTGACGCTCGTTGGATATTTGCCGCTGACGTCGAAGGATGTCCTAAGCGTCATCTCTGGTTATGCGCCAGAAGGAGCGCTTTCGATGATTGAATCCATTGCCGAAGAGACACTGAACAGCCGTAACGGCGGATTGCTGTCATTCGGGATTATTGCCGCCCTTTGGTCTGCATCTAACGGGATTAATGCCGTCGTCAGAGCATTTAACCATGCTTACGAAGTTGAGGAAAATCGTTCCTTCATTCTCGTACGTTTAACATCCATCATCTTAACCATAGCAATGGTTCTTACGATTATTTTTGCCTTAATGCTGCCTGTCTTTGGAAAAGAACTTGGCTTATTTCTCGCTGAATTAGTCGGGCAGTCAGATGCCTTTCTCACCATTTGGACGGCCATGAGGTGGATCATTAGCCCGCTGATTTTATTGATTGTGTTTACAGCCTTGTACTATTTCGCCCCAAACATTAGATTGAAATTGAAATTTGTTCTGCCAGGCGCTATTTTTGCCTCGATTGGATGGATTTTGGTGAGCATGCTGTTCTCATTTTACGTAGGCGAGTTTGCTAATTACAGTGCGATGTACGGAAGTATTGGGGGAATCATTATTTTAATGATCTGGTTTTATTTAACCGGCATCATGATCATCCTTGGCGGCGAGCTCAATGCGCTTTTACATAAGCGTAAAATCGTACCAGGCAAGGTGTGAAGAAATCCGGGCATCCTAAAGAAGAACGAACATGTTCAATCTTGATGGATGGGGGAATCACATGTGTCCAAACAATCGAAAAAAGGCGGAAGCAACACGAAACAAAACAAAGGCCATCAGCCAAAGCACAAAACAAGCGGCAGTGCAAACGGGCAAAATGGTTATCATTAAATGAAAAAACTCCTCTGCATAGATGCAGGGGAGTTTTTATTTCGACAATCGTATATATCGCTTAAGAATAAAAGCTGTATCAGGTTTTGACTGGTAATGAGGATCATGCTGAAACCCTGCGTTTATCGCTACACGTTCACTTCTGACATGGCCAGCAGGACAAAAAATTTCAAATCCATCGACTTTAGGAGCAAAGGTATCTGTCATATATTTCACGATGGCTGTCACAATGCCCTGTCCCTGCGCGTCTTCATCAATCCAATAACCGATATTGCCTAATTGTTGATCAAATGTCAGACGGAACACACCGATTAATTGCTCGTTCAGCTGAATGCCAGCTTCCAACCCTTTTTGTTCATCGTAAGTGGTTTGAGTTGATTGAATAAACGTTTTGACCGCTTCTATGCTTTTGCAGTGATGAACCCAAGGCAGCCACTCCCCTAAATGGGCCTTATTCTTTTGAATAAGGCTAAATAGTGAGTCCGCATCATCTAATTGTAGAGATGCCAAAGTCAATTCATTTGTGATGTGATATGTAAACAACGATTGATCCCCCATTTTAGTGACTTTCCAGCACTGCCTGCGTTCTCCCAAATCGAACGCAGCAAAACACAAATAATATCACGATGCTGACAAGGTAAAGTAAATTCATTCCTTCAAACGTTTGCACAAAGAATCCTCCGAGTACCGGCCCGAGAATACTGCCTGCACTAAACGCCATCCCGCACATTAAATTCCCGGCGGGAAGAAGATGCTTTGGCAATAAGTCGGTCATAAAACTGATGCCAAGCGAGAAGGTAGAGCCTACAGCCATTCCAGCGATAAAGAAACAGATGGCCACAGCCAAAACGGATTGAATGAAAATCCCTGCCAAAAGGAAAAAGAATGATCCAGCGAGTGTCACACATAAAATGATGCGGCGCCTGCCAAACCGGTCACTAAGCATCCCAAGAGGAAGCTGAAAGACAATGCTCCCAATGGCAAACGCAGGTAAAATAAACGCAACTGCATCTACTGTCACACCGCTCCTGAGTGCATACACAGGGAAGTTACTATTAAGCGTCGTTTCTAAAAAGCCGTAGCAAAATGGCATCATAAAGGCGACCCAGCCAAATTGAAAGGCCTTTTTAAAGCGCTTCAAACTGTTTGTCTGCTCTGACGTTTGCACTTCGCCTGTATCTGGATATGTATTTTTTAAAACAAACACAAGCAGCCAAATACATAAACTAACGGCACCAGAAACAATAAAAGGCAAGGCTGGATTGATCTCAATGAGCGGCGTTAAAAAAGGGCCTGCGGCAAAACCGAGTCCAAATGATAATCCATACAATGAAATATTTCGTCCGCGATTTCTTGATGATGAAGCATAGGTCACCCACGTCTGTGTAGAGAAATGCAGCATATGGTCACCAATCCCGATCATGAGCCGGAGGAAGAACCAGACGACATAAGATTCAAAAAACACAAAGCTAAACAAGCTTAAAAAGACAGCAGCGCCTCCAATGACGATTAACGGCTTAAATCCAAACCGGCGAAGCGGTGCTTCCATAAAAGGAGACGCAAGCAGCACACCGAGATATAAGCCTGTGGCATGCAGGCCGTTTAACGTAGGAGAAGTACCGGCATGTTCAAAGATAATGGAAATGACAGGAAGTAATGCACCCTGTGAAAAACCAGATACGGATACCAGTAAAATTAAAATCATAAAGTGAATTCTCGACATAAGATGCTCCTTACAAGTTCATGCTTTCATCGTACAATGGAATCAGAGGGGTTTCAATAGAAAGGTGGAAAAGGAATGAAGCTGACATACGAAAAGGATCATTGGAACGCACTTATTGAGGACAGGCAGCTGCCTATTTCAGGAACAGAAGAACTGGGGTACCGCCCATCTCAATTGCTCACCTCAGCCATTGCAGGCTGCTTTGGAGAAATGCTCATTCATGTATGCCGTAAAAAGCGAATATCCTATGAAGGGATGACGATCACACCTGAAACGACAAGGGCAGGAGCTGTAAACAACATTTCCTGCATTCATTTACATATCTTATTTGAAGACATCAATACATCTGATGAACAAATCGATAAAATGATCACCCTTGCATTGAAGCACTGCTCTATGGTGCAGTCCGTGAAAGAGAGTATTGATATCACCTTCTCACACGCGCGAATCTAAAATGTATACGATGACGGCACTCACGAAAGAATAACAGTCAGACATATGTAAAGGAGAATGGCTGTATGAATCGTTTATTTCTTGTGATTGTTGCAATCGGTGTTCCGCTATCGGTGATTGGCAGTTTTCTTCATTTCCCGCAGGTCATCATGTTTACCGTTTATTGTATCGCCATTATTGGTCTTGCTAGTTTTATGGGAAGAGCCACAGAAAGTCTTGCCATCATTGCGGGACCTAGAATTGGCGGACTTTTAAACGCCACATTCGGAAATGCAGTGGAATTAATCATATCGTTTTTTGCCTTAAAACAAGGACTGACGGCCATCGTACTTGCTTCATTAACTGGATCAGTCATCGGAAATTTACTGCTTGTGGCGGGGCTGTCTTTTTTTGTTGGCGGATTAAAATATAAGCGCCAAGTGTTCAATGTCCATGATGCAAGGCACAATTCAGGCTTGCTCATGTTTGCCATCATTGTAGCGTTTGTCATTCCAGAAGTGTTTTCGATGGAGATGGCAGAGAATAAGCAGTTTGTTTTAAGCATTGGGATCAGCATTGTGATGATTTTGCTTTATGTCGCGGCGCTCTATTTCAAACTGGTCAGCCACCGCGGAGTCTATGTTGCTAAGCAGGACAGTATGCAAGGTGAAGCGGAGACGGAAGAAGAAACACCTGAATGGTCTGGAAAGTTTGCCACTGTCATTTTGCTGCTTTCGACGATTGCAGTTGCGTACATTTCAGAGCGTCTTGTTCATACTTTTGATACGGTAGGAGAACAGTTTGGCTGGAGTGAGCTGTTTATCGGTGTCATTATTGTGGCCATCGTCGGCAATGCCGCAGAACATGCCTCAGCTGTCATCATGGCGTATAAAAACAAAATGGATGTAGCAGTGGAAATTGCCTTTGGCTCCACACTTCAGGTTGCCATGATGGTCGCGCCAATCCTAGTCATTAGCTCGCTATTTTTTGATAAGCAGATGCCGCTCATTTTCTCCTTGCCAGAGCTCATTGCGATGGCATCCTCTGTGCTGCTCACGGTCATTTTATCTAATGACGGGGATACAAACTGGTTTGAAGGCGCCACATTACTCGCTGCCTATTTTATTATGGCGATTGGATTTTTCCTTTTATAATCTTTTGTGGATAAGGGACGTCTTTGCGGAAAATACTATGGAAAAATGAATGAGAAAGAGTGATGATATGAAAAAGATGCTCCGCATCATGTTTGTTGTTCTCTTATCCTTAAGTTTTCTATACAGCTTTCCAGCGGAGGCGGCAAAGCCATTTAAAGTGCCATCCTCTGTCGCCAGTATCTCCAAGGAGAATACGTATCCCAACGCGTCACAGGATCAGCCGCTGCTCCAGCCGAGCGAGCTGACGGCTGAATTGTTCAAAACAACAAGTGTACCGATTGAGAATACTCATTTGATTAAAATGCTGAATGAATCCAGCATTTCAGGGACGCCATTAGCTGTTGGATACCGTGCGACCATTTTCCTCGGAAGATGGGCGCTGAGCTACGATTCAAACGAAACGGTCGCCAACTGGGAATACAAAAAAGTGAATACGAACCACATTGATAACAGAGGCGGCAACAAAACAGCCATTGGAAAATACGTTCAAAAGCAGCAAGTGAAAGTAAGTGGCGGCCTCACAGCAAAAGTGCCGAACCCAGAAGATGTGAAAACATTGATGATGCAAAAAGCGATTCAAAAAACAAAGCTGCCCCTCGCTTTTGACACCGTGATTGGTGCAGGAACAAAACGAGATCAGTCATACCACGTCTCTCCGAAAAAAGCAGCATCGCTTCATGCCTATGCACCAGCGATTAACGAAAAAGGTAAGGTCACATACGGAGAAGTGTACCTTGTGCTAAAAGGAAATAAACGAAAACTCGTCGTAAAAAACGTGACCTCACAAGGAATCGGCGCTTGGATTCCTGTTCAGGATCACTTGACGTTTGGGTTTCAAGGGATGAATTAAAACAGTCATCTCCTCTTATCAAAAGAGGAGATGACTGTTTTTTTCTAAGAGGTTTTCTCTTTTTTTCTTTTTAGTTCATTCTTGTAAAAGTCAAAGGCGTTATATAAATACCAAATGATAAAAAGAAAGAAGATAACTTTAGTCAATATCGGTAAGTTGTTGAAAATAAGACATAGGCCAAAATAAGGGATGATCATAAATCCATAATAAGAAAACCACCATGTTTTAAAGATGAAACTCATCTCCTTGAAAATTGTAGACATTAACATCTTTATACATATATTACATTTTTTTGAGAAAAAAACCATAGTAGAAGTTGAATGAACTCAACGACTACTATGGCTTAAATTTTTTATTCCCCTAAATCCACATTATGATAAACCTGCTGCACGTCTTCAAGCTCTTCTAATACATCGATCAGCTTTTCAAATTGTGCTTTCGATTCATCGTCTAATGTCACTTCGTTTTGCGGAAGCATTGTGATTTCAGCGACAGTGAATTCTTCTACGCCGGCTTGTTTGAATGCTTCTTGTACTTGATGGAATTGATCTGGTTCAGCGTACACAATCACCGTTTCATCTTCTTCCATGATGTCACGTACATCAACGTCTGCTTCCATTAATAGCTCAAGCGTTTCTTCTTCGCTTTTCCCTTCGACACCGATGACAGCTGTTTCGTCAAACATGTAGGCAACAGAGCCGCTTACGCCCATGTTTCCACCGTTTTTCCCAAATGCTGCTCGAACATCTGAAGCTGTCCGGTTTACGTTATTGGTGAGGGCGTCAACGATCACCATTGATCCGTTTGGACCAAATCCTTCGTAGCGCAGCTCATCGAAGTTCTCTTCCGCACCGCCTTTGGCTTTTTCAATGGCACGGTCCACAATATGTTTTGGGACACTATATGTTTTTGCACGTTCTAGGACAAAACGAAGTGCTTGGTTTGATTCTGGGTTTGGCTCACCTTGTTTGGCAGCCACATAGATTTCACGCCCGAATTTTGCGTAAATACGACTTGTACTGGCATCCTTTGATGCTTTCTTTTCTTTAATGTTGTTCCACTTACGACCCATCTTATTCACTCTCTTTCACTTAGAAAATACACAGTATGAGGGTCCCCATGCTGCATGAAATCATTCTGCTATCTATTATACATGAATCAGTCAAGAGGATAGAAGTCAGAGGGCTGAAGTGAAGAAAATTGTTAGCAAATGTGCCCAAGCGTTTCAAGCATTTCATGTTTTTCGTGAGCCCGAGTCAGCTCGTCACATCGAATGATCCTGCCATCTAATAAGGTGAAAAGAGCTGTGACATCTATTAAACCCCCGTCTCCGCTTGCGAGTTCAACATGTACCGTGTAACGAAAACACGCCTGCTGCGTTTCTTCATCAAATAACACATCATGAAAGGTGGGGATCACAAGCTGTGTTGTCATTTCTTTTAATGTGGATAGATGCTTTTTAAATTCATCAAGCGTGGAAACCTTCCCATCGGTCACTTGCTGATAGTCAGGTGAAAAATAAGTCTCCACCTTTTTTACATCGAACTTGGTTAACACCTCTTGATACATCTCCTTGATGAAAGAAATTGCTTCTGTTTTTGTCATTCCATACATCCTCTCTTTTGTTAACTGATTAACTAAATAACATTATAATTAACTGGTTAACAAAAAACAAATAAAAAAATAACCCCATCATATATGAGGTTATTTTGCAGGCTGGGGATAAGCGAGATCCTCAAGCAATTTGACATCATGCTGATGAAGTTGTTTGATCATTTCTTTTCGCACAGCGAGGGCGGCGTCGAAGTATTTTTCGTCTTCGACCATTCCCTTTACTGTGATTTCAATTCCGCGATTCAGCTTATTCAGACCCATAATTCCATGAACTTGAAAGGGTTCAATGGCGTTTTGAAATTCGTCTTTTTTAAGAAAATCATGATGCATTTGATTTAAATTGTCACATGCTGTTTCAAGTGCTTGAAAGGCGATATCTGGGTTTTGATTCGCGCTAATTAACACAGATTCCGTAATCCGCATGTAGTGCATGTTATAGTTTTGGATTTGACGGATATCCCCGTTAGAAATGGTTAACAGCTTGCCGCTCCATTCTCTAATTTGCAATGAGCGGAGACCAATCTCTTCAATGGTTCCATTAAAGAGGTTATTCACGGTCACATAATCCCCTTTATGAATCTGACGTTCATAGATAAGAAAAACGCCTGCTAGAATATCACGAATCAGCGTCTGGGCGCCAAAACCGATGACGATCCCAGCAACACCAGCACCCGCAAGAATTTTCCCAAAGTCATGAAAGAACAGAGAAATGACATAGAGCACAAAGCAAATCGAAGCGGTGTATTGCGTGACCGATTTGACCAAGCTCTCGATCGTTTTCTTCTTCTTGTCCTCTATAAACTCAGTTCGTTTAAAGAAAATTTGAAGGGCTTTGTTAATCATAAAGACAGCAAGCCAAAGAATGAGTCCAACAAGGAGAATTTCAATGTATTTGTTTTTGACCACTGTCAGAAATGTATCGTCCATCTATCGGTTACCCCCTGGCTGTACGAGAAGTAAAATCAACATCTTGATAATAGCTGTTTTTCACTAAAACATTCGGACCGAGGCACTGCACGCTTGGGCAATGACAATTCAGTTCTTTTGCTAATTTTGTGTCCATCCAGCGTGTATAGGCTGATTGCAATGTATCAGTTGCAATGTTTCCAAGCGGCGGAGTATCGCCAAAGTCTGTCACAATAATATTCCCATCAAAAATATTCACATTCAACCGTGAACGTCCATCAGGGTCATTTCGTACCGTGACATTTTTCTCCTGGCGCAATCGGTTGAGGAGTCGCTGGTCTTCTTCATCTGTGCTGCATGAATAAAATGGCAGGGTGCCAAACAGCATCCATGTGTTTTGATCACGAATATCAAGCAGCTGATGAATCGCATCCCGCATTTGCGGAAGCGTCAATGATTCAAGGGCGCTGGCGAAATCACTTGGGTACATCGGGTGAACTTCGTGGCGCTGGCATTTCATTTCCTCGACGATTTGCCGGTGGATGTGTTCGATATATGGAAGCGTGCGCTTATTCAGCATGGTTTCAGCGGATACGGTCACACCCGCTTTGACAAGTGCCCGGCTATTTTCAATCATGCGGTTAAATAATTTCTCGCGCTGCTCAAAGGTTGGTTTTCGATCCATCATGGCAAAACCGACCGTTGCAAACTCTTCGACAGTGCCCCAGTTATGTGAAATGTGAAGGACATCTAAGTATGGAATAATTTCTTCATATCGCGCCAAATCAAGGGTTAAATTTGAATTGATTTGTGTACGGACACCGCGTTCATGGGCATACTTTAATAAAGGAACGACATATTCCCGTACAGATTTAAGAGAAAGCATCGGCTCTCCGCCTGTAATACTAAGTGAGCGCAGGAGCGGAACTTCATCTAAACGGCGAAGCAGTAAATCTATCGGCAGCGCATTCGGGTCTTTAGGCTGTAAGGTATAGCCGACCGCACAATGCTCACATCTCATGTTACACAGCGTTGTTGTCGTAAATTCAATATTAGTCAGCTTCATTTCTCCGTAATCCTGCACATCGAGATAGGCTTCCCAAGGGTCGTATGCAGGTGTGATCGGACGAAGTGCTGTTTTTTGATTCATGGTATCTATCTCCTTTTCATTCGGGCAAACGTAGACCCGCCAACAGTTAATTTTAAGCCTCATCACGGTTATACGCAAGAGGGACACAATTGATTTACAAAGGAAAAAAAGATAAGCTATAAACAAATGCTAAAGGGAGTGTATCGATGGGGAAGGCAGCAGACAGCAAAGAGCAGCAGGTTGATTATTTAAAGAACCGATTAGATATGTTTATGAATGTGATTGATTCATTAGATCCAGAATCAACAGACGTTGAGGATATAGACAGACTGATCCAGATGATTGACGACCTGGAAGCGAAATATGAACGGTTTAAAAATGATTGGAAGGAAGAATAGCTCGCGCGGTGCGGGCTTTTTTCTTTAAATTGGCAGGTGAATCGGTGTATGAGTCTCGGTCTTATTCTGCACAATAGAAGAAAAACCGGGAAGTGACGTAAATGAAAAAATTCATGCTGATCTGTTTATGTGCGCTTTTTGTTTCCATGCCTCTCTCAGAAGCGGAAGCCGTGTCTAATAAGCCCATTAACTGGGGATTTGCGAAAAGTAAAGAGCACAGGCCGCCGGATGCGGGCAAAGAATTGACGGCACTCTTAAAAAAGTATGATGCGTTCTATTTAGGCAACACGAAAAAGAAAGAGATTTATTTTACCTTCGACAATGGCTATGAAAATGGGTACACACCCAAGATCTTAGACGTGCTGAAAAAACATCAAGTACCAGGCACCTTTTTTGTGACAGGTCATTTTGTAAAGGACCAGCCGGGGCTTGTCAAACGTATGGCAGAGGAAGGTCATATCATTGGCAACCATTCTTATCACCATCCTGATTTAACAACAAAGAGTACAAAAGAAATCAAAGAAGAACTGGACCGTGTCAATGAAGATGTGTACAAAATCACAGGAAAACAGGATAACCTCTATCTTCGTCCGCCGCGCGGTGTGTTCAGTGAAAGGGTATTAAAAGAAACAAAACAGCTCGGCTACCAAACCGTTTTTTGGTCAGTGGCGTTTGTGGACTGGCATATCCATCATCAAAAAGGAAAACAGTATGCATACGATCAAATGATGAAGCAGGCACACCCAGGTGCCATTTACTTACTTCATACCGTCTCAAGAGACAATGCAGAAGCTCTGGATGATGCCATCACCGCTCTGAAAAAACAAGGATATTCCTTTAAAAGTCTAGACGATCTCATGCTTGAAAAAGTATGGCATCTGCCTCAGCTATAGAAAGAAGCCTGCAGAAAATCTGCAGGCTTTTTGATTATCCTTCTCTGATTTTACGCTGAAACAAAAGAGGGTGATGACGTGAAAAAGAGTCAAACATTATTTAAAAATCCTAAACCACCCTTTATGTTTAAACCACAAAAGCATCCCCGTGACGAGGAGGCCCATAAAAATCAGCACGCCAAAATAGCCATATTTCCAGTGTAATTCAGGCATGTTGTCAAAATTCATTCCGTACACCCCAACAATAAAGGTCAACGGAATAAAAATGGTCGATACAATGGTCAATGTCATCATGATCGCATTCATCCGGTTGGAATTCAGCGTCTGATAGCTGTCTCGCAAATCGGCTGTCATATCACGGTTTGACTCAACGATCTCGGTTAACTTCAAAAGATGATCATAAATATCATTAAAATAAGCATGGCGGTTTGGATCGCTTTTCATCATATTCGTGTTCACAATACGATATAAAAGGTCCCTCATTGGGATAATCGTTCTTCGCAGTTTGAGCAAATCGGATCGAATCCCAAATACTTCGTTCATCAGCGTGCCATACGTTTTATGCCCTTCTTCATCCTCAATTTCATTCAGCCTGTCTTCAATTTGATAAATAATAGGGAAATAATCATCAACAAGCTCATCAATCAGCATGTAGGCAATATGCTCAGGTCCGCTGTTTCTCGCTTTATCAGAGCCTTTGAGCTTTCGAATCACACGTTCAACGTACGGCGCTTCTTTCAAATGAAAGGTCACGATATAGTTTTCACCAACAAACAGATCGACTTCCTCAGAACGAAGCGTTTTTTGATTAAGGGCATGCAGCACGAAAAACAAATATCCTTCATAAAAATCAAGCTTGGGCCGCTGTAAATAATGAAAACAATCTTCAATCGCGAGTGGATGGAAATGAAAATATTCCTTTAAAAGCGCTGCTTCCTTTTCCGTTGGCGCATGAAAATCAATCCAATACCAGGCGATATCGGGGCTTGAAAGCTGCTGCAATGTTGCATGTTCAATCAAGTCGCCGTTTTTTGTCACTGCAAGTTTTCTCAGCATGTGCACCCCTCCAGACTTGCATTATATCATGAAGCAGCGCCGGTGAACTTATACGTTTTCTTCATAAAAAAAGCCGATCTCATTTTTGAGATCGGTTCAATGTGCGTGTATGATTGATGGATAAAACCGAGAATTAAGGGCGACGGAAGTTGACGAAACCACCATTACGGTCGAACCAGCCTCTAAATGCCCAGTTGATGTAGCCGCCGTCACCTTTGTTTGTGAAAGATCCATTTTCAAATACCCAGACTCCGTACGTAATACTTCCGTATTTCACAGTAGCAAACGTTTTGACGCCGTTGAAACGAGTCTCATAACCTTGACTTAAGTTAAATACCATGACATTGTATTTTGCGCCGGCAGCATAGAAAGCAGACTCCATTAATCCTTTGACAAAGCCTTCACGGTTTGTGTTAGCATTTGCAGCATTGATTAATGCATTTGCAATACCAAGTACATCAAAGTTAATATTAACGTTTCCTGCAGTTGTAGATGCTTTACCTTCAGCAGCTTTGTTTAAGACAGTTTGCTGAAGTGTAGTAGAAACAGGTGCTGAAGTTTTTGGCTCAGCAGCGTCAGCGAATACTGGCAGTGTCGAAGAAACAGCAGTGGCAAGGGCAACAGAAAGAATTGTTTTTTTCATTGGTCGGATCTCCTTTGTTTTTAAATTTTGGGTCTTCTTTTTTGTAAAATGTGAAACTAAGTGAAGCCGGTCATCAATGAGGTAAATATGTTCCTGCAAGATAAAACAAATGATTGCCTAATCCGCTAATTTCTTTGTTCACCTCCTTGATATGTCATAATTATACAAATATTTTTGGAATGGAAGATATCACCCAGAGGTTCTATTTCTAATTTAAGGAAAATGAGCCTAAAATGTTGCAGGATGCTGTCGAATTTTAGCTGAATTCGACTAAAAACTTTCATCTATCCAAAAGGAGAATGACCACAAATAAGGAAGATATAACTGATAAATTCTTGTACTCTTTATGTTTAAAAGTATTCAATCTAGAGAATCATTCATGCAAAATGAAACAATCACATCTGCGTATGTTTGCAGAAAGGAAGAGGACATGTATGTGGGAAAAACAGCTTGCGGTAGAGCCGCCGTATCATTTCGATCAAGTGCTTAGACGCTTATCAAGTGATCCATTAAAAGCAGTCGATTTGAGTCAAAGAGAAATAAAAGTGCCGATCAGATTAGAGCAAAAACCGTACGTGGTCATCGTTCAAGCTACTGGAACAAAAGATGCGCCTATGTTCCGTGTGCGATCAAACGGCCCAGAGGAACCCCTTCTTTCTGAGGTGAAACGGATATTTGGCATGGAGCATCAATTACACATGATTCAAGACCATTTTTCTCAAACCAATCTAGCGCCCATTTTTGAGCAGCATATCGGAACGCCGCTCATGCTGGATTTTCATTTATATCATTGTTTAATGAAATGCATCATTCATCAGCAGCTTAATCTTTCGTTTGCTTACGAGCTCACGAAACGATTTGTCCATACGTACGGCGAGCAAATAGAAGGTGTATGGTTTGATCCTTTACCAGAAACCATTGCCTCTCTTGAAACAGATGATTTGAGAAAGCTTCAATTTAGTCAGCGAAAAGCAGAATATGTCATCGATGTATCGAAACGAATTGTGAGCGGCTCACTTTGTTTAGAGGAATTACACGATTTATCTGATCTGGAGGTGGAAGAGCGATTGCTTCCGATTAGAGGGATCGGCCCTTGGACGGTTCAAAATGTGCTCATGAATGGGCTTGGAAGACCAAATCTTTTTCCGGTGGCAGATATCGGCATTCAAAATGCAATCAAACGGCACTTCGACCTGCCTGAAAAACCGACAAAAGAAGAGATGGCAGCGCTAAGCAAGGAATGGACCCCATATTTAAGCTACGCTTCTTTATATTTATGGAGAAGCATTGAGACAGATAAATAACGGAAAGGAATTTTCTCTCTTTGTCTAAGACGTGATATACTAATGAGATGGAATAAAATGAAGACAACCTATTAAGGGTTCAAATAGAACGGAGAGAATAAAGTGAAAGAAAAACAGCAAGGTGCCCTTTTGCAAAAGGGACAGCAGTTCCCGCTTACCATTAAACGCCTTGGCATTAATGGTGAAGGGGTCGGTTATTTTAAAAAGCAAGTGGTCTTTGTCCCAGGCGCGCTTCCGGGTGAGGAAGTGGTGGTTGAAGCAACGAATGTCCAAGCAAAATATGCAGAAGGCACAGTCAGAAAAGTGCGAAAGCGCTCCGAGCATCGAGTCAAACCGCCATGCCCAGTATACGAACAGTGCGGCGGCTGTCAGCTGCAGCATCTGGCGTATGAGCAGCAGCTAAATGAAAAGCGTGATATTGTCATTCAATCAATGGAGCGCCATACAAAGCTATCGGTTGAAAAGCTTGATATTAGGCCAACGATCGGCATGGAAGATCCGTGGCATTACCGAAACAAAAGTCAGTTCCAAGTAGGACGTTCTCATAGCGGAGACATCATTGCAGGACTTTATGGACTAAATTCCCATAAGCTTGTACCGATCAAGGAATGTATCGTGCAGCATCCAAAAACGAACAAAACAACAGGCGTTGTCCGCAAAATTTTAGAGAAATTCGGCGTATCGGTCTACAATGAACGGACAAGAAAAGGCGACGTACGCTCGATTGTCGTGCGTGTCGGTTTTGAAACAGGGGAAGTGCAGGTCGTTCTTGTCACATCAAAACCTGAATTTCCAAAGAAAAAAGAAATAGCCGAAGCCATTCAAAAACGTCTGCCTGAAGTGACGTCCATTATGCACAATATTAATGGTGAAAAAACGTCGGTCATCTTCGGCCATAAAACATCTCACCTAGCTGGCAACATGGTCATTCAAGAATTTTTAGGAGACGTCTCGTTTGAATTGAGTGCACGTGCTTTCTTCCAATTGAATCCGAAGCAGACGCTAAAGCTTTACGACGAAGCGAAAAAAGCGGCCAAACTGACAGGAAAAGAAAAGGTTGTCGATGCGTATTGCGGCGTTGGAACCATTGGGATGTGGCTTTCAGATGGCGCCAAAGAAGTACGAGGAATGGATGTCATCAAAGAATCAATTGATGATGCCAAGAAAAATGCCAAAAAACACGGCATGAAAAACGCGACCTATGTAACAGGAACAGCTGAACATTGGCTGCCAAAATGGGTTAAAGAAGGCTTCCGCCCTGACGTCATCGTCGTCGACCCGCCAAGAACAGGCTGCGAGCGCACCTTCTTAGACACCGTCAAACAAGTCAAACCAAAACGCTTTGTCTACGTCTCTTGCAACCCATCCACACTAGCAAAAGACCTTGAATACATGTCAAAAGACTACAAAATCGAATACTTGCAGCCAGTTGATATGTTTCCGCATACCGCGCATGTGGAGACCGTTGTATCAATGGCTAGAGTGTAAAAAAGTGAAGTGAATAAAACTGTCCGTGATTTGAATACTGGTGTCTAGCTGGTAGGATGATCACGGATTTTTTTTATACTGTTCCATAGGTGTCGATCAGAGTAAACCATATGAATGAATAGAGGAGGATAACGATGAGTCAATTCGAGAGTCTAACAAAATACATACCGATGCTTCAGGAGGATCGTATAGGAGAATGGGTGATCGACCAAGAAAATGATGGAACAGCTGAACGCCCAATCCAGATGCCTTTTGTCCATTATTCCGAAACGGTCCGTCACTTTATCGAAGATGTCTATACCTTTGCGGAACAACATCAAGAGCTGGAGCTTATCCGCTACAGAGAAATCCTCAAAGAAAATGGCATTGAAGGTGGACCGAATGATTTGGAGAATGTGGACATTTCAAATTTAAATGTGCAGTGTGTACTTGCACTCATCATGGGAGTGGTGAGAGCTGAGCGGTTTTGCGATGGTGCCGTATTCAATTCTTTTAAAAGTGGAACCATCTTAAAATGGCTTGAAAGATTGAAAAACCTAGATGTATGAAATCTAGGTTTTTTATTTCTGAAACGAGATTACTAGAATGTGAATTGCTCTGCTTCTTGACGAAATAAATCAAGCAGCAGCTGCTTGGTCTTTTCCAGAGATAGATGGGGTTCCTTATGAGTTAAGATTCCTATCGGGATAAAAGGGTCCTCCATTTCAATTGGAACTTTCACAAATTCGTCTGACAATAGAGTAGAAGAAAGGACAACTCCGACAGAGGGGAATTTCTTTAGAAATGATGGAATCGCTGAAATCTGGCTGATGGTATAAGTGAACGGCTCTACATTTACTCTTGAGAGTTCCTTTTGTAACTTTATGTGATATAAACAGCTTTCCCCGCCTATGATCAAAGGCTGTTCATAAAGATCCTTGATCAATGAAATCGGTCCAACTTGATCTGCCTGCTGTTTTGCGATAATAAAAGACATTTCCTCCTTGTACAACTCCTCAAACGGAAGTGGATTCATCACAGGTTCCCCTGCAACGGCAAAATCAATCTCACCCTTGAGCAGAAGCTTGTGAAGAAAATCTGTATTACCAATGATAAAATGGCATGTGATATTCGGTTTTTGCCTCCTGAATGTTTGAAGGACGGAAGGAAGAATAGTAGCAGCAATTGGTTCTATGACGCCTATATTCAAGGCTCCGATTTCTTCTTTTTGGAGTTTTTGTGATTGCTCTAATACAAAATGCCAATGGAGTATCAGCTGATCAATCTCTTTGGCAAACAATTGTCCTGAAGGGGTTAATTCAGCCTCCCATCCTCTTACAAACAATTGAAATCCTAACTCCTTTTCTAATCGTTTGATCTGATTCGTTATGGTCGACTGTGCATAATTCAATTTTTGAGCGGCTTTTGAGAATGTCCCTTCCTGAATGATGGCTTGAAATGCTTTTAACTCTTTTAAGTCCATTTCTAATAATCTCCATTCGATATATGAATACAATTTTATATATTATTCAATTATATAAAACGAGTATTGGGATGTAAAATGAATGTAGACAGAAAAAAGGAGATGACATTCATGCCATTTGTAAAAGTCAGCTATATGGAAAATGCGTACGATACTGAAAGCTTAGCTTCTGTTAGCCAAACGATCATGAAGGCTCTGGTGAAAGAATTTCAAGTTCCTAAAAAAGACTACTTTCAGGTATTCAGTTCACATAAGAAAGAAGAATTTTTTTATGATCCCCATTATCTTCTTCGTCATGAAAGAGATCATCGTCTTTTATATATCCAAATTACATGTGGTGCGGGTAGAACCGAGGAACAGAAGCGGTCTTTATATATGGAAGTAGCTGACCAGTTATATTGCCAGCTTCATATCCCGAAAGAAAATGTATTCATAATGCTGATTGAGACAGGCTTGGAGAATTGGTCCTTTGGAGAAGGACTTGCTCAGATGATCAAGTAACAGAACGATGAAAGGGGAAATAGTTATGCATCAACCAATCAAGTCAACTGTGAATTTAACCCTCGGAGATTTTGCTCCAGCATTTGTTGAGTACTCCGAAAAAGTTCTCTTTGGGGATTTGTGGCGAAGAGAGGAACTTTCGCTAAGAGATCGAAGTATGATTACAGTCTCAGCCTTAGTAAGTGCGGGCAGTCTGAATCAGCTGGAATACCATTTACATCTTGCCAAAGAAAATGGTGTCACGAAGAACGAATTGATTGAAGTCATCACTCATCTTAGTTTTTATATCGGATGGCCTAAAGCAGCTTCAGCACTAGAAGCGGCTAAACATATTTTGGAGGACGAATAAAATTCATCAAACAACGAGCCCTATTTGAAATAGGGCTTTTTATATGCGATAAATTGTATTTTAAAATCTTCTGTTGACTTTCCCCTTTACTGAAAGGTTTATACTGTGATCAGATCAACAGAACGGAGGAGATGCAGGATGTTCAAAATCGGCGATTTTTCTATGTTAAGTAAAGTCCCTGTCAAAACCTTAAGGTATTATGACCAAATCGATTTATTAAAGCCTAAGCAGATCGATCAAGATTCTGGATACCGGTATTATTCAGCTGAGCAGCTGCTTGAGGTCAATCGAATTTTTCTGTACAAGGAATTAGGTTTTACGTTAAAGCAAATGGGACAGCTTCTTCGTGAAGATATTTCTGTCGAGCAGATTCAGGGCATGTTTCTCTTGAAAGAGAGTGAGATTCAGCAATTGATCGAGAGAGAACAACAGAAATTAGCGCGTATTAAGGAGCGGATGCACCTCATCAAACGAGAGGGGTGTGTTGAAAAAGAGCAGGAGGTTATCATCAAATCGGTTGAAAGCAAACGTTTCATGTCTTTTCAATCCAACGGAACTGTTGACGAAATCCCTTCCTTCTTTCAAACGTTTCATCATTTGTTACATCCGCAAGAATTGAACTCTGAGCCGCAAATCGTGCTGTGGAGGGAATCAATTGCTAAAGAAAGTGAGTTCGAATTTGAGGTTGGGTATTCCGCGAAAGCGATAAGGGGCTCTCTGCCTAAAAGCATCACGATACGTACGTTACCAGCCGAAGAAACCATGGCGACGCTCTTATTTCATTCAGATTCTCCATTTGCACAAACTGCTTGTGTTGATCTGGCGACATGGATTGAACATAACGGATATCGCATGAAAGAAGATCAGCCGGGGAGAGAGATTTATTACCCGTTGGCTGAAAATGGAGAAGGAAGACTCATTGAAATTCAAATTCCTATAAAAAATGAAGTCAAATCGTAAACATTGCCCAAAGGAGAAACGTCACGATGAAAAATAAAGCCGTTGTCTATTTACTTGCTTTAGCAGCCTTTTTAATCGGAACAATCGAATATATCATTACAGGAATTATTCAAATGGTCGCAGATGATTTACAGGTCACGACATCAGCTGCTGGTTTATTGGTCACATCACTAGCACTTTCCGCAGCAATTGGCGCGCCGATTGTCATTGCACTGACCATCAATATCGACCGCAGAAAAATATTATCATGGATGCTGATCATTTTTACTTTAAGTAATATCATCACAAGTGTCAGCCATTCGTTTGAAATGGTGCTAATGACAAGGGTTTTACAAGGAATTAGTGGAGGGACGGCCATTGTGGTGGCAATGGCAGTGGCTACTCGTCTTGTCGAACGAGAAAAAAGAGGAACAGCGATTGGCATCATTTTAATGGGATTAAGCAGCTCCTTAGTTTTAGGTGTGCCAATCGGGACGTTTCTAAGCAGCATGATTGGATGGAAAGCATTATTTGCAGCCATTGGATTGATCACGCTCATTCCGCTGATTGTTGTGTATAGGCGCATCCCTTCTATGAAAGAACAAGAAACGGTGACGCTAGGTATGCAGTTATCGATATTAAAGGATAAGAGAATTTTGCTGGCAGTGACAGTGACGCTGTTCTATGTAGGAGGATACTCCACCTTATTTACCTATTTAACGCCCTTCCTGCAAGAATCAGCTAACCTTAGCATCACAGAAATCAGTGGCATTTTGTTACTAGCGGGAATATGCAGCTTTTTGGGCTCCAGTCTTGGAGGGGTTGCAGCAGATAAAAAAGGCCCAACATTCACAATTTTCTCCGGAATTATTCTACAAATCATCATGCTTATGCTGCTGGCATTTGTGACAGGGAAACTCGTGGTCATGGTGGTGGTGATCATGATATGGATGATTGCTACATGGAGCACATCGCCAGCTCAGCAGCTGTATCTCGTCACACTTGTACCCAAATCTCCTGATATCGCATTAAGTGTCAATACATCATTTATTCAATTCGGATTTGCTTTAGGCTCGGGGTTAGGAGGGCTTGTATTGAGCAGGACATCTATATTGCACCTAAGCTGGATCAGCGCTGGAACGGTTCTTCTTGCTTTACTCATGACTATCTTGATGGTGGCGTTTGACCGAATCTCTCAGCAGAAGAGTTTGAAGGTGATGGAGCAAGGTAGATAACATGATCGATTCACTAGTGAACATACAAATTTAGTATTGTATTGTGGGAACTGCTTATTTCGGGTAGTTCCTTGGCCCATTTCGTGGGCTTTTTTTATAAAAATTCTTATCTCTACAGTTCTGCTTTATTACTTCTGTAAATACCTGATCTCCTTGTCATACTTTTGAATGAAATTGACTCAATAGAATTGACGTAAGAACCATGAATAGGTGAAGATGAAATAAACTGTAAGATAAAGGGAGACGGATGATGATACATATCATATTTGGGGCGGCAGCTGCCGGTAGTTTAAAACAAGCAGTACGTGAAATGAAGCAAGATCAAATAGATGATATCATCGCTTTTGATGATATTTATTCGATTGGACCACTTCTACATTTACACGAACATAAAGGACAAGCGAACCGTATAGAATGGCTGCGTAATGTGATGTCAAATGAATTTGGCTATTTTGATGACTTGGTCAACGATCAGCATAAAATGCTTCAACAAATAAAGGAGATAAAAGCAGGCAGTCGTATTCTCATCTGGACAGGCAGTAATGCCCATGAGCAAATTGGCTTGCGATATGCCGTCTATTTATTAAAAGAAAAAAGGGTTGAATTGTCTGTAATCAATATAACGACAGCATTTGATCAGCTGTTCAATACAAATACAAGAAGAATGGATATTCGACATTCCGGAGAAATTGCATCTGGAAAATTTAAAATTTTGTACGAGAGTAAAGAGCTTATTCACACAGTGACAAAAGAAGAAAGAGAAAGATTACAAAACGAATGGCTTTCATTTGCTAAAGAAAATCATACGCTGCGGATATGGCAAAAAGGACAAACGATCAGCGTACCAGAAGATGAATTTGATGCTTATTTAGTGAAAATGGCTAAGCGGCTTCATCAGTCCGCGCCAGAAGAGGAGTACATCGTAACTCCACGCCTGATAGGGGAAGTCATTGGTCATTTAGATCAGTATATCGGGGATGATTTTATTGAGTATCGACTTAAGATATTAATTGATCAAGGGATTTTTGACATGAAAGGAAAACGAACTTCCATGCGTTATTACTCGATTAAACTGACAGAGTTTGGACAGAACTTCAAAAAGTGGGTGTGCTGTCGAGAGTTTGTGGATCATCCTTTTGTGAAAATTGAAGGAGATTACGGTAGTGAACCCTTTCATTGCGGGCATTGTCAATGTCATTTAGAAAGAGATGATGTACCAGTAAGCGATACCCTTTTCTCAAAGATTTGGAATTGGAATATACAGTATGGTCGCTGGTTTGACGAAGAAACCGATGATTTGCTGCCAAATGGCGTAGACATGGAAAGGAAGTTCAATCAAGAAGGAGAGCGTATCACGAAAGAAGTGAAACGTGAATTATCTCCTGCGTATCAAATTGAATACAGCCCAAGTGAAATGACGAGATATTTTATTTAAAACAATAGAATTAATTAAGTAAATGTAGGTTTTCTAAGAATTAGACATTCGTTGAACTGATGGGAAATGAATGTTTAATTCTTATTTTTTATTTATGAAAGAATTTAAGATCCGCAGAAAAACGGAATCTGCAATGGAAAGGGAAAATATTGAAACATTTTTTCGGTAAAATCGTAATAAAGATAGGCGTTCAACAGAAACATTTAAAACGGAGAGGAGTATTACATGGAACAAGCTGCACTGAAAAAAATGAGGACTAAACAAGTAGTTACCTCTAATTTGCTATTTGGCATGATGATCTTGATTTTTTTTGTTTTGATTCAAAAAGTTGAGATTCAATTTACATATTTCTTTCTTTGTTTAGGAATCTTCATGCTCCTTCAAGGCATTTACGGTTTGATCAAAAAAGGATCAACAAAGTCTATCATTCCCATATTTGAGCAGGTAGCCATTTATGAAAAAGAGAAATTGGGAAAAGAGTGGGAGAAAGAACAAAGAGTGGAAAACATTTGGAAATTGATATTGAGCGGACTAATGTTCTTCCAGTCATTTAGTTTTCAAACGATGCAAGATCCATTTTTTCATATAGAACCTAAGTTTCTCATTTTCTTATTTGTTATGGCTCTAGCCATTATCAATATAAGCATGCTCTTTCGCTTTAGAAAAATCGACCGATCGACGGAAGCGCATGGATTAAAAGGCTTTACAAAGGAATCAAACATGATGGCAATGGCTTTAGGATTATTATCAGTGATTGTCATATTCGGATTTATCGTCATCTTTTTTCTTCCATAAAACAGAATGTTGAGGTGAAACAAATGAATGCAAACATTCAACAACTGATCGATCAGACAAAGGCGAAATTTGGTTTAGATCTTTACTATTTAAAAAGGCACAGTTTTTATCGCTACGTCAATATGTTCAATGAAACGGTTTATACATTGAATATGGAATGGTTTCCCTCTCATGAAGCTGAACCCGAGGACGATGATCTAAACCCGGACGGCACAGCTGTGATTGACGTGAACTTAAATACAGGCCAGATTGAAACGGTCATTTTTGTCATGGACAAAACCTTCGCGAAGAATGGTGTCACATTTAAGAGGCCTTATCCAGCTCATGTCATTCAATGGATCGAAAAAGAAACAGGATTGGTCTATGGTGAGCATTTTCACATGCATCAAAAGGAGAAAGGGGAACTTTTTTTCGAAGAAGCAATAGATGGTGTGAAAGTGACGCCTTCAGGCAGAATCGAAGTGAAATGGGATGAACATGGGCAGCTCATTCACTATATACATCGAGGGCCATTTATGGCAAAAAAACGACTAAAAACTGAAGAATATGTGCTTTCCATTGATAGGATTGAGGATTTAGCCCAGCAGCAAGTGCAGCGGTTTGATTGGCCATTCTTCGAGCAGAATCGAATCCGCCCTATATATGCGTTAGAAGAAATTTATGTCAAGAACGATGGAACAGGAACAATACCGTTTGAAATTGGACGTGAAGAAACGCATTGTATACACATGTATCAGGTCATGGAGTGGAATGAACCGTTAAACAAAGCCTTTGAAAAAAAGGAAATCGATATAAACGAGGACATTACTGCTGAACAAGCCTTGTCACTGGAGCCTTCACCAGATACCTTCCCAATCTCAAAAGAAGAGCAAGCTGCGTGTATCAAAGCGGTTCGAACCTTTTTGGCGCAAAAATATTCAAAGGATACAGGGAAGTGGGTGCTAAAAACACTCCACCGTGATCATGGCTACATCCAAGCGATATTAAAAACGAATGAGCAAGAAGGCTGTGGTTTTATGGATAAGATCAAGGTCTTCATTGACGCCAGCACTTTTGAAGCCATTAATTACATAGATAAAAAAGAGATGTTTCAAGTATGCGGGATACTCAATCCATCTCAAACAGCTAGTGAAATCACCATATCTCCGAAAGAAGCCTTTGAAACATTGAGAGAACGCCTCGAACTTACACCCATCTATGTCTATGACGATGTGCAAAAACAATATGTTTTATGCGGAAAGCTCGACTGTCATGAAGGCGTTGATGCAGTGAGCGGTGAAGTGTTCTCTTTGACAGACCTTTCATAACTTCTAAAAGAACAGTGAGCAGCTGTTCTTTTTTGCCTATTTTCCTCTTTTTAGAATAAAAATGGAATTTTGTAGAAGGAAGTTGTCGTTTCATCACGAAAGAAACAGATAAGAATATGATCATAGGTCCATCGGTTGGAATTCGTATTTCATATAGTAAACGTCATACATATTGAAAACCCATTGCAGTAAAGTTGATCTACAATCTTTTAGAGGAATTCGTGTCTCTAGTAGTAAGCGAAACTAGGCGGACTAAGATCATAGGATGAGTTGAACATGTTTGTTTTTAGGTAAGCTTAAAGCCATAAATAGAAGAAAGTGAGGATATCTACCTTGAGTACATTGGAAGTGTTTCGTCAGTTTTTGGTTGACCATTATCCTGCGTTACAAGATGAGCTTTGGCTGAAAGATGTTGATACCCTTCGAATCTCTCCTATTCTTCATCCTTTTCTGAAAAGCAAGCTGCCAGAAGGAATCGAAAAATTCACTTGTGTCCTATTCACGCAGCAGACAGATCAAACCGCTGCACCGCTCAAAGTTTACCTTTTATTAGATGAATATGAGCAATCGCTTTACGCCATTGATTTGATGAATGAACAAATAGCGCTTCATTAATACAGAAGCAAAAAAGCTGCTTGAGAGCTCCTCAGCAGCTTTTCTTGTGAATATTAGTTTGTCATATCAACCAATCTTGAGTGCAAGTTGTCCAATTCTTTCTTTGTTGGAAAAGAGCTGATCAGCAGTGTAGACCGTCCTAATTGATTAGGAAGCTCAGTATCGGTCACAATCATATCAATCCCAAGTCGATCCATTGTCAGTTCATTTAATGTATTTTCTGGACTTGTGAAAATATGAATGAGAGGAGGCAATCTTAATTTAATTAAATCTGCAATCAACAAACTATGATTATAACCTAATGTTGAAATGACAAAAATGTTCAACACGTTTCTCCGATCCATTTCCAAATGAACAAGCCCCCTCCAGTTAGAAGTAATGATACGAATCAATTCTCGTTCATTTTTCACAAAAGAAGCAAGTATATCGTCTGTTTTTAACTCTTGAATGATATGAGTAATCCTCGAATAGAAGTAAGGAAGCTGTTTTTTTACCTCTGATAAATACCTCGATTTCTTTTTGAAAAGGAATCCATCTCTTACGGTAATTTCCCTAGAATACACATAGTATTGGAGAAGAATCAGTGTCATCACCTTGCGATTAGCTATCTCTTGATGAAAAATCAACTCCAATTGATTGATAAAGGAATGAATAGCTTCGAAGAGGTGTGGTGTATGCGATTGAAAGAACGTCAATTTTTCTTCGACAGTTTCAATTGATTTATAATGGCCAATAGCTGGTTCAATCAACAGTAAAAAGACAAATTCGTGACGATCCAACGTAACACCAAAAGTGTCCTTTGTCATTTGGCAAACGTGTTCTTCCAAGTTTTTGATTTGATTATAGATACCTTTAGCTGTAGCTGTTTGTTTTTCCTTATCCATTGAGTACCTATAATTGCGTCGTATTGAAAAATTTTTCCTCACTCGGTGTATGGAAACGGCGAGCCATAGGCAAAATTTATCTATAGCCACATCAGGTAGGTTGACTTCGAGCACCTGAAATAGCTTTTGTAAAAAATCAACTGCATCTTGCTTTTGAATATCATCGAATGGCCAAAGCCTGCTTCCATAGACTTCAAACAAAAATTCCACAAAAAATTGACGAATTTCCTTCTCATTTCCATGGAACTGCATACTATCTGGTCGTAACTCAATGTCATACGAGATAAGAAGCGAATTGATTTTATGAATGGTGTTATACAATGTGGATCTACTGATATTCAGTGTGTCCATCCATTCATAGAAAGACCTGTTTTGTTCAAAGAAAACGCCGTCAATCAATCGAATTTCAATCGTATCTTTTAGAATTTCTTTGATATAGTAGTCGACTCGTATCGTCTGTGT
The DNA here is from genome assembly GCF_038630815.1 of Bacillus sp. FSL K6-0994. Classification (NCBI taxonomy): domain Bacteria; kingdom Bacillati; phylum Bacillota; class Bacilli; order Caryophanales; family Bacillaceae; genus Bacillus; species Bacillus sp. FSL K6-0994. The sequence continues at coordinate 783,337 of NZ_CP152043.1, forward strand.
ATAACAAATGGATATGCCTTGTCTTGGCTTTATGTGGATTAACGGCTCTCCGTTCTCTGTTTGGAACGACTTCATTTGTTCTAAATCGCTTTGAATGGCACGAACCGAACCGATTTGTTCATTCGATATCTCTTGTAGGCTCCACCACTTATCTTTTGATACAAGCAGTTTTAAAATGTTTATCCATCTCTTTGATTTATTATCAATAAGCTCCATTAAACAACTAACTCCTTCCCTTGGCTTGCCTCTATATGATGAAGTCACCATAAAGAACGTTTTGTTCTCAATATAGCATGAAATGATTGTAATGTTTAGCTAAAGTGTTTTGTCTTCACTTTTAATGATAAAAGAGAAAAAAATTAGACAAAAACAAATGTTATTCGTTGATTCTCCATATTTTTCTTTTAAAAGGTTATAAGTGATCCATGAATCCTATAAAAATGGATCATTTTGTTTATTTTTTTGCTGTTGAAACGGTAAATGTAAGAATAAAACGCAGCAGCTTTTTGATTACCATATGAAAGGGAGTAGAAAGGAATGCGATTTATATAATGCTGAACTGACTCACCTTACATACGATATGATACATGCTTGTTTCTTCATATGAACGAACCATATGTGAATACATGCTTATATATGCATGTACACATCGTTTATTGTTCATTCCAGTATAAATATAAAATTCACATTTAATCTTTTCACGATCCTCTCACTATTCCCCATTTCTATAGACCCCAATCCAGTTACTCTAACCACTACTCATGATGACCTTTCAAGCTCATGATTGATCAACTCATTTTATTCATAGGGTCTTAAGGTGCAATTTTTAGAAAATATTGATCAGAAGCGGAGTGATTGATCTGACAGTATACGAATGATTTTTTTTATCGTTGTTGAAAATTAATTTTAGAAAAGGGTGGATGTATTGAAAAGAATATTGTCGCTGGCACTCATTACAGTGCTAGTCATACAGTCTAGTATATTAGGAATCTTGCCTTTAGCAGGGGCACAAGCAAAAGAAATTCATGAAAACATTTATGGGGATATTGAGTTTGCTGATAGCGAAGGCAATAAGTTATCAAGCATGGAAGATCAGCAAGTAAGAAAGGCCACTGTACATTGGTCTATAAAAGGAATTGATCTAAAAAAACAATATCCGTATGTTCTCACTCTTCCTTCAGCCATCCAGGTAGAGAAGGAGCAGAAGGAACCCATTACTGTGGGTGACATAACTGTTGGCGAGTATACCGTTTCAAAAGAAAATGAAGTGACGGTGACATTTAAAGAAGATGTTGAGATCGATCCAAATTTAGAAGGATCAATTGACATCGATGTCACCAGTATAACTCAGCAAGAAGAGAAAACAAAGCAAAATAAGGGTGAAGAAAGTCTTCCAAAAGATGACTCAATCTCATCTGAGAAAGATAAAGCTTCTAACAATCAAGAAGCCGCTCAAACGAAACAAAACGATGAAGATGAATTACTAAAAAACAAAGTGAGCGTGTCCAAGCGTGCAGGGCTGCAAAGTGTTTCAAAACAAATGCTGATACAAGAAAATCTCCTCACTGATGCGAAATTAATATTTGAAGATCAGGAAGGAAATTCAGTTGAAAAGCCTGATATCAACTCACTGATTTCCATTAACTATGAGTGGGCCATCCCGAACGGTCATAGCTATAATGGCGGGGATGAATTCCATTTCAAGGTTCCAGAGGAATTAGTGATTTATGAAAAAATCGATCGTCTTGAGATGAAATTTAATCAGGCAACCATTGGTTATTTTTCTGTAGATGAAAGCGGAAATGCCTCCATCGAGTTCACTGATTTTATTAAACAATATTCAAATATTCATGGAACACTTCAAGTGTGGACGCAATTAGATAAAAAAACTGTCATTACTGAAGAAAAAGAAGTGGTCATTACCCCGATTGAAGGAAAGGATAAAATATCCATCCCGATTAAATACATTCCAAATGGCCCAAATGTCTCTAAAAAGGGAGAACCAAATCGAACTTACAATGCTGAAACCATTCAATGGACAGTAGATTTTAATATGGATTTAGAAGATGTGAAACAAGCGAAACTGTTAGATCCGATTCAAGAAGGTCAGGCATTGAAAAAAGATTCAATTAAGCTTTATCGTATTGATACAAAGCTAAATGGCGAAACATCGATTGGTCAGCTGCTTGACGAAAACCACTACACAATTGGCCAAACAGCAGATGGTCAAGATTTCACGATTGAATTTAAAGATGACGTTCATCTAGCTTACCGTTTAATGTATGAAACGGATATTACGAATCAGGATCAATCTGCATTTCGTAATAAAGCGTCCCTTGTTTCTGGTGATAAAGTGATCAGTTCAGCAGAAGGAACAGTGAATGTGACAAGAGGCAGTCCTTTAAATAAAAAAGCCGCTCACTACGATCCAGTCACACAAACAATTACATGGGAAATTCGATATAACTATAACGAAAAAAAGCTGGCTCAAAAGGACGCTTTGTTAGAAGACTACTTTAACGGCACCCAGGCGCTGATTTCTGATTCATTTCAAGTCAAAGAAGTCACAATTGATCAAAATGGCAACGAAGCAGGGACTAAAGCGTTTGAAAATTATGTAGTTCAACCTCAAAAAAAGGATGAACAAAACGGGTTTACCTTGCAATTCAATCAAGATATTCAATCAGCTTATCTCATCACCTATCAAACGAAAGCAACCGAGCGGATTTTTGAAGCTGAAGAGATTATCAATACTGTAACAGCTGGCAAAGAGAGCAAACAAGGGAAGCAAAGAATTGACCAGCAAATCCTAACGAAAAGTCATGGAACACCGAATTACAAGAACAAGACCATTCCATGGCGTATCACCTTCAACAAAGATCAACAAACGATGAACAATCTAATATTAAAAGATACGTTTACAAACGAAGGATTGACGCTGCAAAAAGATAGTTTAAAAGTAACGACAGGCAATTCAGTGCTTGAAGAAGGCACAGACTATCTAATCGTTGAACATGCAAATGGATTTGATATTCAATTTATGAAAGAAATAAACACAGAACATACCGTCACATATACAACGGCTTTTGATTATGAAAAAAGAGCAGATAAGGATCAAAAGAACCTGCGTAATCATGTAAAGCTTGAATGGGTAAATGAAGATGGCAAGGATTTGACGAAGGAAAATCAATCTGTCTTCACGCCTGACACATACACGCAGTCAAATGGATTCAAGAACGGAACTTATGATGCAAAGAAAAAAGAGATCACATGGAATATCGGTGTGAACTATAACTTGAAACATTTAGAAGAGGCGAAAATCGAGGATTTCATTCAAGGAAATCAGCGTTTGCTTAAAGATTCAATCACCGTTTACTCGCTTGATTTACAAGGCGGGGAAAATGGAGCAGAAGAAAAAGAGGTATTAGCGAAAGAACATTATGACATCAAATTCCTTGAAAATGAAAAGGGAGAAACAGGCTTCGAAGTCATTTTCAAAAAAGCCATTGATTCCCCATACAAAATCACGTATCAAACAAGTGTTGAAGGAATGGATTTAGTACAGAAAACCTACGATAATAAGGCGACCCTTTATGATGGACAGACAAAAGAATCAGACGTGAATGCTGTAGTGTCCATTCCAAATGGAGGGAAATACACGAGCAAATCAGGAAATCAACAAGGGAAAGTCATTGATTGGAAACTGAATATCAACTTTGGTCAATCAACCGTCCAAGATGCGACGATTATAGATCATCCAAGCAGTAACCAAGCCATAATAGAAAACTCATTTCATCTCTATTCGACGACAATAGATGAAAAGGGGCAAGTGGCAAAAGGAGAAGAGCTGGAAAAAGGGAAGGATTATGAGCTAGACCTTGAATTCGATCCAGATTCTTTTCAAATTAAATTTAAAGAAGAAATCACGAGACCATATATTTTAGAATACCAATCTCTCATTTTAGATAAAGTGGGAAGTACACTTCAAAACGAAGTAACGTTTAGAGGTGAAAATGTAAAAGAAATCAAAAAGGAATCCGAAGCCTCAATTGTGGTCAAACGCACAGCTGGCATGGGAGATGGCACAGGAGCGATTGGTGCTTTAACCATTAAAAAGGTAGATGCAAGTACTGGAAAAGCGCTAAAAGGAGCAAGCTTTTCTCTGACAGATGCTGCGAGTGGTATCGTCATTGGAACAAAGGCAACAGATGAAGAAGGAGCTCTTCGATTTGATCGTCTTCTGTATGGTGACTATATCGTGACAGAAGAGAAAGCACCTGATGGTTATATTAAGACGAAGGAACCGATCCATGTAACGATTGATCAGCCTTACGAATCAGGAGATCAAGCGAAAACAGGAAATAGCATGACGGTGCAGAACCAAGAAATACGCCAGCATGTCAAATTAATGAAAAAAGACAAAGAGACAGGTGCTGCATTAGAGAATGCAGAATTTGAACTGAAAAATGAATCTGGAGAGACCGTCCAAACCCATTTGAAAACGGACGAAAAAGGAGAAATTCTTTTCAAACATCTTGAGCCAGGTTCCTATTATTTTGTGGAGACAAACGCACCGAAAGGCTATCAATTAAATCAGCAAAAATGGCCGTTCACCATTAAAGAAAATCAAACAGAAACAACAACTGTAACCGCCGTAAATGACATCATCAAAGGCTCTGCAGAATTGAGCAAAATAGGTGAAGGCGGAGAGAGACTAGAAGGTGCACAGTTCAAGCTATTAGATCAAGACGGGCATGAGTTAAAAGGTTCGCTTGTCACAGGAGAAAATGGCAAGATCACGATAAACGAACTAAGACCGGGTACGTATCAGCTCATTGAAACAAAAGCACCAGATGGTTATGTGTTAGATGAAACACCAATCAAATTTGAAGTACCACTTGATCCAAAGGAACCAGTCGTCATTTCGCAAAAGAACCTATATGAAACAAGTGCATTAGAAGTGATGAAAGAAGGGGAAGATGGCGAGAAACTTCAAGGTGTTCGATTTGAAGTCAGGGATCAAAATGACGAAGTTGTGCGTAAAGATTTGACAACAGATGAAGATGGGAAGCTTTTGGTCGATAACCTCAAACCGGGCAAATATCAGCTCGTAGAGACAGAGAGTATTGATGGTTACGAAAAGAAAAATAAACCTTATCCGTTTACCATCGAAGTCGCACAAAAAACACCAGCAGAGATCAAAGTGATCAATGATCTTAAAACTGGAGCTGTCCAGCTCACAAAGCTCGGTGAAAAGGATGATGTGCTTGAAGGAGCCGAATTTAAGCTTGTAGATGCAAATGGAAAAGAGATAAAAACAGGTCTCGTCACTGATCAGAACGGGAAGATCATCGTCAACGATCTGAAACCTGGAACCTATCAGTTTGTTGAAACGAAGGCTCCATTCGGTCATGAACTTGACGAAACACCTGTCACTTTTGCTATTCCATTTAATCCTGAGAAGCTGGTCAGTGTGACAAAAGAAAATAGCCGCACTACAGGCGGAGTGCTGTTACACAAAAAAGGAGAAGATGGGAAATCATTAGAAGGAGTTGTCTTTGACCTATCTGATGCTAAAGGAAAGAAAGTGGCAGGAGGAGAAGGGATTACAACCAATCAGGATGGAAAGATCACCTTCACAGGTTTAAAACCTGGAACCTATCAATTTGTTGAAAGAAAGAGTCTTGAAGGCTATGAATTGAGTACGAAACCACTTGCCTTTCAAGTTGAATTAGGTCAAAAAGAATTGATTCAAGTGGAGGCCATCAATCAGCTCAAGAAAGGTTCTGTAGAACTCACCAAAATAGGGGAAGAAAAAGAGAGATTGAAAGGCGCAGAATTTGCCCTTTTCAATGACGATGGTAAAGAATTGATGTCAGGTTTAACAACCAATGAGAAAGGCATTATCAGTGTCAACGATTTGAAACCAGGCGCTTACCAATTGGTTGAAACGAAGGCTCCTTTTGGACATAAACTTGATGCAGAACCAGTAGACTTTAAGATTGATTTCAATCCTAAACAACTGGTGAAAGTGACAAAAGAAAATATTCGGACGACAAGTGCTGTGCAGCTTCAGAAAAAAGGAGAAGATGGTCAGTTGCTCAATGGAGTGACCTTCGATCTGCTTGATGAGCACGATCAACGTATAAAGAAAGACTTAAAGACAGATAAAAACGGTCAACTAACAGTCGATCAACTGAAGCCAGGCACCTATCGATTTGTCGAAACAGCAAGCATTGCCGGCTATGAATTGGATCAGACACCTGTCACCTTTACGATTCGATTAGGTCAAGACAAACCATCAAAAGTAGAAATGATTAACAAGCTGACGCCGGGAGCAGTGGAACTGACCAAAGTGGATGATGAGGGACATACGCTGGAAAATGCAGAGTTTGCTCTTCTGAGTAAAGAAGGAAAAACGTTGAAGAAATCACTTGTAACGGACCAAAAAGGCAAGCTTCACATCAACGATTTAAAACCGGGACAATATCAATTCGTTGAAACGAAAGCACCTCATGGCTATCAATTGGATCATCAGCCGATCCTATTCACAATTGAGAAAAATCAGCAGAAGCCGCTTCAATTAACAGCGAAGAATCACTTGATCTTAGGAAGTCTGCGTATCATAAAGGTAGACCAGCAGACAGATAGAACCTTAAAAGGGGCAGCCTTTGACATTCGTACAAAAGCCGGGAAAACCATAAAATCTGTGACAACAGGAAAAGACGGAGAAGCGATTGTCAAAGGGCTTACACCTGGAGAATATATACTCACAGAGACGAAAGCACCAGATGGTTATGTAGCTTTAAAGAAGCCGCTCGCTTTTACAATTCAAATGGGCGAAGTGAAGATCAAGACAATGATTGTGAAAAATGCACCAGTGAAGAATGAAGAGGATCACACGAATCCTCCAGCTTCAGATAAAGGGGATCAGCATCCGCCTCATGACTCAAACGGTGAGCTGCCAAAGACTGGAGAAGAATGGCTGCGTTATATGATGTATGCAGGGATTTTACTAGTAGTGTCTGGAACTATTCTCCTTGTTCTTAGAAGAAGAACCATTCAGTAAAAGGAAGGAGTGTATTGATGAAAAAAAGAACCTTATTAGGCAGCTTTTTGGTGGTCGCGGGGCTAATGCTCATCTCCGTTCCTTTTCTATATGAGTGGCGAACATCTCAAGAGACAGCGGCAATGGAAGAGGCATTTAAGATGATTGCAGAAAATGACAGTGATGCCCTTTCTTCTATTCCACATTTAACTGTGTCAGAAGAAGACCTGCGAGATGTGATGGAGCTAGAGATCCCGTCAATTGATTTAAACGAAAAAGTGCTTCCTGTTACAACAAAAGAAAATTTAGGTATTGCACTGACTCAAATTAAATCTCATCAAATGCCAGGTGAAGGGAATTTCACGATTGCAGGGCATAGAGGGTATAGAGGCGACCGGCTTTTCAGGCAGCTGCCAGAGGTGCCGAAAGGAGAAAAGGTCGTCTTACATCATCAAGCGGAAACATACGAATATAAAATTGTCAGCTCAGCTACGATTGAACCGACGGATGTGGATGTACTAAAGGATCGCGGGAAAAATGAACTGACATTGATCACTTGTACACTTGATGGTCAGAAACGATTTGTCTTAAAAGGAATACGAATCAACGCTTCAAAGGGTGAGCAGCCATCGGATGTATAACACCAACATAATAAATGATGGATATGATGGAAAAGCAGCGCTCACGACCAGCATGTTACACCAATTGTTATCAGAGCATTATCCAACTTTAAAAAACGAACGTTGGGATGTTGATGTAGATACAATTCGGGCTTCGCCTATTCTTCACCCTTTATTAAAAAGAAAGCTGCCAGTTGGTATTGAAAAATTCACCTGTGTTTTGTTCGCGCAGCAGACAGCAGCTTTTGGAGAGCCTTTGATTGTGTACTTTTTATTGGATGAGAAAGGCGAATCGATTTACGCAATGGATTTCTTGCTTGAGCAGCAAGATACCCATTAAACGAGAAATAAAAAAAGAGGCTTTGATGAACGGGTTCGATTTTAAGGTAGAAAAATAAAATCAGTCATATCATGAGGACTCTAATTCGGATAAGAATTAGAGTTCTTTTATTTATATATAGGCATTTTACTAACTTTATTATCTACTAAAATTAGCATATCAATTGGTAGAAGTCCGCTGCCTAGCAGATAGTCTCCAATGACTGCTCCATATTTTAGATGATAAAGATTTTATAAAATGGATTGAAAACAGAGGTCATAATCACGATTGACGACCAAAGAAGATCATCTAGTTTTTATCCCTTCCCCTGTTTCTTCAGAAGAAATATCAGAAAGTGCTAAGGATAATAATGTGTTGACTCCAAAATACTGATAAAATTTATTTAGATATTCCCTAATTATAGGTGTGGAGGTAGAAGAATGCTAAAAGAAGACCCCCAATATATTTTTCATCATGATAAACGACCAGAAGTTGCTCATGATTTAGCCAATGTAGATGAAAATTCCACTGAGTTGTTAATCACAGGAAAAACAAAAAATATTGAAAGGTTGAAATCTTTTTCTAATCTGACGAAATTGTGGATTTACAAAGTGAACCAAAAGGAATTCAATACGATCTTGAGCTTAGTTAATCCCAAAATGCTCTATATGCGTGAACTGAGAGTAGAAGATTTATCAATCATCAGTTCTCTTAAAGATGTTGAGGTATTGGCACTTGAATGGAATACAAAGGCACAAAGTTTATGGGATTTATCAAAAAACACTTTTTTAAAATCTTTATCCATAACAGATTTTTCAAAGTTGAATGACATAGCCCCTTTGCAGAAAAAAACTGATTTAGAATGGTTAGAATTGTCAGGCGGTCTTTTTAATTCATTAAACTTAAATACTCTTCAACCTTTAAGATACCTCAAGAATTTAACATATCTGTGTTTATCAAATATAAAAGTGAAGGACGAGTCTTTAGAGCCGATATCGGAATTAGTGGGACTCAAGGAACTTGAAATTTCGAACCAATTCCCGACAGAAGAATATGCCAGGTTATCCGTAACCCTCCCAAATACGAAGTGTGATCGTTTTGCGCCATACATCTTTTTATCAAGTCCTATTGTAGATAAAGATGTGATGGTGATTGGAAAGCGAAAACCGAAATTAAATTCAAAAGTTGATGGGGCAAAGCTGCAAAAATACGAAGAACAATTTAAAGCGTACCAAGAAAAGTATATAAATTAACTTAAAAAGCAATGGAACATCAATTCCATTGCTTTTTCTATTGCTACTGTAATGGCTAATACCATCATAAATTTTTTCTTTCTTGTGATTCAATTACGCAAACAGCTTGAGCCCAACCACACCAATCACAATCAGCAGCAAGCTGAGTATACGAATCATGTTTTTCGGCTCTTTAAATAGAATCATATTAAACAAGACAGAGCCCGCCGTTCCAAGTCCAATCCAGACCGTGTAGGCGACGGATACTTGAACGGATGAGAACGAGGCGTATAAAAACAAAAAGGATAAGGCAAACCCGCCGACAAATAAAATGCCTGTCGTGAATTGCTTTTTCTTACTAAACATATTGAGGCCAATGGTTCCGCCGATTTCGCAGGCAGAGGCTAACAGTACAAAAAACCAGCCCATTTATACCGCTTCTCCTTTCTGCTCATGTGCATCTCCATCAGACACTTTCAGTCCGATAATTCCGAGAATTAAAATGCCCATAAATAAGAGCTTCTCTAATGAAAACGAACCGCCGAACAGCGCATAATCCATCAATGACGTACCAATCGTTCCAACTCCGGCAAACACGGCGTACACAGTCCCTGTCGGCAGCTTCTCGCAGGCCTTCATTAAAAAATAAAAATCAACCGGGATCAGGCAGATAATGACCGCCCACTCCCACACAGCATCAGCTCTATTTAAACCAAACACCCAAAGTAATTCGAATAAACAAGTGAGTGCAACATACATCCAGCTTTTTTTCATCGTATTTCCTCCTAAAACTTAAAAAATGACGAATCGTCATTTTGAAACCAAAAAAGAGCGTACAGCAAGTGCTGTACTAAGTTAAGGTGTCTCTAAGCCAAGTGCGTAAAGAAGAAATTGCTTCACCTCTCGCTTTTGAATCAGAACCTCTTCTGTATCTGTTTCCGTAAATAAATACATTTGCTCAGCAGAAGATTCAAGTAAACCGATAATGAATTTGGCTGCATATTGACAGTTCAAATTCGCACGGACCCTTTTGTCCTGCTTTGCTTTTTCTAAAAAAGCAGCGACCCATTTGTAAATTGGCTCATAAATATCTTCCCATTCCTTTAAATGCTCGGTGGCGGCTAAGCCTGAGTAGGTCAGGGCAAGGACATCACGGTATTGCCTTGTAAAAGCGAAAATGAATTCAACAAGCGCATCTGCTTGATCGAGGACATCTGCATGCTGAGTTAATTCCTTTTCGATCGCAGGCACCATCTGTGCGATCAAATGTTCAGCGATAGCAGGCATGACGGAAAGCTTTGAAGGAAAATATAAATAAAACGTTCCTTGCGCTACTCCTGCTGCTTTCACAATATCCGAAATGGTCGTCTTTTCGATTCCTTTTTCTTTAAACGCATCAATCGCAGCAAGCATAATCTTTTCTCGTTTCGACATATCATCACCGGCCTTAACTGACTGAATGTCATTCAGTTTAGCGGGAAAATGACGATTTGTCAATATGGTTTTCTCTTCATTGAATGTGAGAATAAGTGATGAATAGATGCGGGCAAGCCTGAATAAGCTGTAAATATGGTCAAGCATCATCATGTGAGAAAGGGGCAGCTTTCTGTATGACATCCAGTACTATGTTTTCCATTGCTTATTTTCTCCTGCTCGTCCCGCTCTATTTACATATGAGATACAGACAGGCAAAAAAGCACAATCGTTTTATTTATTTGCGGACAGAATTGGTTCTTGCCAGTCTGTTTATTTATACGAATGTTTTATTATATTTGACGGTCTTTCCAAATCGTTTTTCCGCCCCAAGAGATCAGGTGAGTGTTAATCTCTTGCCTTTGCAGTCCATTTATCAAAATCTTCACGCCTACCATCACGGCTATCCAAATCTTGTCTTTTTAAATTTAGCAGGCAACATATTGTTATTTGTACCACTCGGTTTTTTTCTATATCAAGCCTTTCGAACCATGCGCTGGCAAAAGGCGGTTCTTGGTGGCTTTCTCCTGTCAACCATGATCGAATTGCTCCAATGGATGTTCTCACAATCTGGTATCATTACAAGAAGCAGCGATATTGATGATATTCTTTTAAATACACTTGGCACAGCGCTAGGCTGTATCGTGTATCAGATCTATCGAAAAAGGAAGGAGAAAACCTGAGTGAAGCGAGTTTGTATCATTCCATGTGGCGCGAAGAAAATTTGGGACGTCGATCCAGAAGCAGGGAGCCAGCCGGCGAACCTCGTTTATTTAAGTCCGCTGCATCAGCGTACGAAAAGCTATGCCCAAACTTTTTTTTCAGACTGGATGATCTTATCAGCGAAGCACGGGTTCTTAAAGGCAGATGATATCATACATGAAAATTATGATGTTGCTTTTGGTACACCCCATGCTAAGCAGATCACACGAGAAGAACTGAGCCAGCAATTTCATCAAAAAAATCTTTTCGCATATGATGAATTGGTGGTACTAGGTGGAAAGAAATATCGAAAAGTGATCGACCCTTTATTACAGCCTCATCAAAAAGCAAATTATCCGCTGGCTCCATATAAAGGAATTGGCTACATGCTTCAGGCGTTACATCAAGCAGTGGAATCAAAAATAGAACTTCCGCCGCATATTTAACACATTCACATCTACCGGTAAGCAGGGTTTTGATCTTTAAAAAGAGAATAATTGAAATAGCGATGCTGATTGTTTCATATCTTTTCAGCAGCCACTAGGATGCCCGTATCGCTCGGGTGAAGTGGCTCAATGAAAAAGGGAGGCGTATGAACATGACAACCATCTATTTAGCTGGTGATTCGACCGTTTCATCATATCCAGATCGTCCTGTTCAAGGAGGATGGGGAGAGTTTTTACACCGCTATACAGCGCAAGGGGTGAACGTCGAGAACCGTGCCATTGGTGGAAGAAGCTCAAAAACATTCATTGAAGAAGGACGCCTTGATGAAATATTGGCTGACATTCAGCCAGGAGACTGGCTTTTCACACAAATGGGGCACAATGATGCTTCCAAGGAAAAGCCTGAGCGGCATACAGATCCTTTCACGACGTATAAAAGCTACCTGTCTCAATATATTCATGGAGCAAGAGCAAAAGGGGCAACACCACTTTTACTCACGCCAGTCGGCCGTTTTCATGAAAAAGACGGAGAATTTATCAATGATTTTCCTGATTACTGTGCCGCTATGAAAGAACTAGCTGATGAAGAAGAAGTCCTTCTTGTTGATTTAAATACGGTAAGCCTTCAGTTTTATCAAATTTCCGGTATAGAGAAAACGACTTCTTACTTTATGCTGTCAACAGGAATTGAGGACCGTACGCACTTTACAAAAGAAGGCGCAGATGCGATTGCAAGACTTGTTTCTCTTGAATTAAAAGACCTTGGTTTAACCATTGTGTGATGGATGACAGGACGAGTGAGCGCTCGTCCTGTTCTTTTTTTGAAGAAAGCTATTGATTCCCTTCACTAGAGTAGACTACAATAGACACATATGATAATGAGAATCAATATCACTGAAAAATAGATCATTCGATGGAAAACTGGAGGGACTCAAATGACAGATCAGCTTGAATTGTTTGACGTCACCATTATTGGTGGCGGTCCAGCAGGCATGTACACCGCCTTTTATAGTGGGATGCGGGACTTAAAGACGAAGGTACTTGAGTACAACGAAAGCCTTGGCGGGAAAATCCTTCTTTATCCTGAAAAGGTCATTTGGGATGTCGGCGGTTTGCCGCCAACAAGAGGAGAACAGCTGATACAGCAGCTGGAAACACAGGCGAAAACATTTGAACCAGAGATTGCACTGAATCAAAAAATCACGTCATTTGAGCGAGATGAACATAATCATATCCTGCTGACGGCTGAAAATGGTGATCGTCATTTGACAAAGACCCTCATATTAGCGATGGGTCACGGCATTCCAGTTCAGCGGAAACTTGAAATCGAGGATGCAGACCGCTATGAAGTGACAAACCTTTATTACACTGTCCAGGAGCTTAAGACATTTGCAGGGAAGCGGGTTGTGATTTCTGGAGGCGGCGACTCAGCGGTTGACTGGGCCAATGCTCTTGCACCGATTGCTGAAAGTGTCACCGTCGTGCATCGCCGAGACATGTTTGGCGGACATGAGAAAAACGTCGCCAACATGAAGGCAACTTGCAAACGAATTTTAACCCCGCATGAACTAACAGAGCTGCATGGTCAAGGCGACAAAATTGCTGCGGTCACCATTCAAAACATAGAAACAGGTGAAAAAGAACGAATCGAAACAGATGCTGTGATCGTCAATCACGGGATGAAAGGCGATTTAAGCGTGCTATCAGAATGGGGCCTCAAGCAAGGTGAATGGGGACTGATCGAGGTTAATGAAAAAATGGAAACCAATTTACCGGGCGTCTATGCGGTAGGCGACTTGTGTACACATAAAAGCAAGGTCCGCTTAATTGCCGGCACGTTTGTTGATGGAGTCAATGCACTGAATAGCGCAAAGCTGTACATCGAACCAGAAGCTGAAAAAGTGGCGTACGTTTCCTCTCATAACGAACGCTTTAAAGAGAAAAACAAAGAATTACAAACGGCTGGAGCTCGTTAAATCATTCAAATAACATAGCAAAAGTGCTGCCCGCATCGCATGTGGCAGCACTTTTTATATGGGTCCATTAACTGCGAGGCGCAAATAACATCACACTGACTCCAGCCAAACAAATCAAAGCACCCATCCAGTCATATAGATCAGGTGTTTTTCGATCGACCCACCAGCCCCAGAATACAGCAAGAATGACAAAAACACCGCCATAGGCAGCATAAACCCGTCCGAAAGTCGGGAACTGCTGGAAGGTCGGAATGATGCCATATGCTACCAAGATGAGGCTGCCGGCGATCCCGAAGCTGACAGGCTTTGCTTCACGCAGCCAAAGCCATACCAAATAGCCGCCGCCAATTTCTGCTAAACCTGCTAATAAAAAAAGAACAATCGTCACCATCATATACGGACACTCCAATTTCTCCAATTTACACCCTATTATGACATGAGGAAAGAATGCGTTCTACCTCAATTGAATTGAGAGGGAGACGAGAGTTTGCTAAAATCAGCTGATCAGAGAGTGGTCACACATGGATTCTTGACTTTTGTACCACGAGTCATCCAAATGGTCTGTTATGTCGTAAAGTAAGTACATTCTCATGAGGAGCACACTTCCTTTTTCAGCGCTCTTTTTTTCTCCTTGAAAAAAGAGTAAAGTACAAGGTAGGCTTATTTCAGTAAATCGAGTGATAAGCAATACGTGAAGGATTTCATGATGAATACGCATGCTCTTTCTCATGAAAAAGGAAGGAGATGACCATGGACACATTGCAAGATTTTGAGCTGTATCAAAAGATCAAATATGATCGTCACAAGCCCTCGCTTGAAGTGCTGTACGATCGCTATGAACGTGTGTTATATTCGTTTATTTATAAAATGACTGGCAACCGTGAGCTCGCGGAGGAAGTGCTTCAAGAGGTCTTCATCAAGCTCTGGCGCGGCATAGGAGAATATCATACGGATAAAGGGAAATTCTCCTCGTGGTTATTTATGATGTCACGCAACACGGCCATTGATCTTATAAGAAAGAACCGGAATGAAACGGCTTTGGAAGATGAGCAGATTGAATATTTAGCTGATCATCAAGAAGATATATCAAAAGAAGTAGAATGGAACGAGGAAAAACAAATCATACGTGAAGCAGTATCTACATTGTCAAAAGAACAGCAAACCATCATAGAAGATGTCTATTTTAAAGGGATGACACAAAAGAGCATCGCGGACAAGCTGGGCATCCCTATTGGTACGGTAAAAGGAAGGGTTCGATTGTCATTGAAGCATTTGCGATCGAAACTGTCTCGCGGAGGAAAGGAGGAAGAGGCATGACTCAGTGTAAACATCAAGTGATTGATTATTTCAACGGGCATTTACAAGGAGAAGAAAAAACGCAATTTGAAGAGCACATCAAGCACTGCTCAGCTTGCAAAGAAGAGCTTGAAGAATTAACATTGCTCATGTCTGACATTCCATTTCTAGCAGGTGACCAAACACCTCCGGCAGGGATGAAAGACCGTATTTTATCCCAGGTGTTTGAAGAAGAGACAGTCGAAGAAAAGAACAGCCATAAAAAAGAGCTCAAGGCTGCACCTGAGCCAAACGAAATCAAACCGCTGCAAAAGAAACGAAACCAGTGGCTCTTACCGCTCGTTGCGGCACTGCTTCTCATATCAGCAGCTGGAAATGTGTATTTCTTATCGAATGGAAAAGAACAGGCGGAAGAACCTGTCAGGGTTGTTGCCACAAAATCATTGGCATCGGCCGCATCACCAAAAACGACAGGTGCTTTTTCAGTAATAGAGCATAACGGTAAAAAAGAACTTGTGGTGAGTGCAGACGGCTTAAAGGGTCAGCTTGATTCATCTGCTGTTTATCAAGTGTGGCTTATTAAAGGAGATCAGCCGGTTCCAGCCGGTGCCTTTAAAACAGATAACAAGGGGGAAGGAACCGTCACCTATGCGTTATCTGAAAAAGAAGCAGGCGAATCATGGGATACCGTGGCTGTTACACTTGAACCGAAAAAGGATAACAAGCTCCCGCAAGGCCCTGTCGTACTAAGCGCTGCTTTTTAAGTTTGATTCATGAAAAGGATGCCTTCTTGGGGCATCCTTTTTTGATAGCGAAGGGGAACATTGTGGCAATTGAAACGTAGTACATACGGAGGTGAAACACATGAAAACATCTATAGAAAAAGACCTATTTCTCTTATCAGTCAGACACGCATTGATTGCCATTTATTTTCTTGTGATCCCATTTGCAGTCCCCATTTTTTATCACCCATCTCCTTTATCGATAGCGCTTATTGCACTATTTATAACTCATAACTTAGCAGAAAGTATCATTTGGTTCTACAAATCGAGAAAAATTAGAAAGCACCAGTCTGGTGATTTATTAAAACGCGGGCAGCTCCTTAGCCAGCTCGTGCAAAGAGTTGAACAGCTCATCATCCTCGGTTTTGTGATTCTTTTGATCACTGAATGGATACAAGGAAGGGCGGATCTATCTACACTCTCATTCACTCTTTTTCTATTGACCGTTGTTTTTCTCCAGCACGTCCAGTTTTATTACGTTCAGCTATTTTTTAAAACGAGCAGCTGGTTCACTTATGTTCCTTCTTTGCAAAAGGCACGTCCTTCATACATGGCGAGGGAGCGAAACGCCCTGAAAAGGTCATAAATGTGCTGTCATTCGTTTGATCCAGCCATAAACATCAGAAAATTATGATAAAATGTGGAAAGAAAGAATGGAGAAGGGGAGTGCGAATGAGTGAAAGCAGTTGGACTATTGGAGTATTTGCCGATTGAGCATGAGCAAAGCCTGATGGATCAGGAGGTCGAAAAGCCTAAAGCGTCTGGCAGAGATGTACTGGTGAAGGTAGAAGCTGTGTCCGTGAATCCAGTTGATACAAAGGTGAGATCACCGAAGGATCAGAAGGAAGAAAAACTGAAAATACTAGGCTATGATGCAAGCGGTACGGTTGTTGAAGTGGGTGAATCGTGTACATTGTTTCAGCCAGGTGATCACGTATACTATGCGGGAGATATTACGCGTCAAGGCTCGAATAGTGAATACCAGCTTGTGGATGAACGTATTGTGGCGAAAAAGCCTGCCAATCTATCCTTTGCAGAAGCAGCCGCAATGCCCCTTACAACAATTACGGCTTATGAGGCTTTATTTGACCGGATGCATATGAAGCGGAATGCTGAAGGCTCAACCTTGCTGATCATTGGTGGTGCAGGCGGTGTTGGTTCTATCGCCATTCAACTAGCTAAATTAGCGAAGGCAACTGTGATCGCTACCGCATCAAGACCAGAAACAAAAGAGTGGTGTCTGTCATTAGGTGCCGATCATATCATTGATCATCATCAGCCGCTTTTAGCGCAGCTAGAGGAAAAAGGAATCGGCGAAGTGGATTTTATTTTATGCTTAAATGATACAGATGGACATTTCAAAGGCATGGCAGAAGCCATCAAACCGCAAGGCACGATCTGTACCATTGTCGAAAACCAGCACAAACTAGACATTCAATTACTCAAAAATAAAAGTGCGGCATTTGTATGGGAATTCATGTTCACACGCCCTATGTTTGAAACAGCGGACATGATCAAACAGCATGAGCTTTTGACAGAGGCGGGTGAGTTATTTGAGCAGGGAAAAATAACGCATACTTTAACAAAGGTTCTCAGTCCGATCAATGCTGCTAACTTGAAGCAGGCACATCAAACACTTGAGCATGGAAAGATGATTGGCAAATTTGTACTTGAAGGATTTGAGAAAGGGGAGAACGTATGACGTCATTACAATATCCGATTGGCTTATATGAACCGGTTGAAACAAAAACGAAAGCACAGCTTGAAGCATGGATTGATCAGCTGGCTGCAATCCCCGAAGAGTATGAAGCGGTGACTGCACCGCTTACAGATGCGCAGCTTGATACACCTTATCGGCCGGGAGGATGGACTGTTCGTCAGCTCATTCACCACGTAGCAGACAGCCATCTGAATGCATACTTACGATTCAAACTTGCTTTGACAGAAGATACACCGGACATACGTCCATATGATCAGGAGGGATTTGCCTCACTTCCTGACAGCAAGGCGCCCATTAGTTTATCCCTGCCTTTGATCAGCAGTCTGCATCGCAGGTGGGTCACTTTACTGCGGGGAATGTCAGAGGATGACTTCAACGCTTCTTATTATCACCCTGCCGATCAACAAACGGTGTCCTTATATAATGCAGCAGGAATGTACGTCTGGCATTCAAAGCATCACCTTGCCCATATCACGGAATTAATCAAAAAAAATCAGTGGAATTAAAGGAGTAAACGCATGTCTGGTAGAAGAATTGTCGGCGCCATGTTTATCTGTATGGCGGGATTGTTTTATATAGCGAAATATGTTCTTTTTGAGATACGTTATAGTAACAGCTTAGGCTCAGAAAGAACGATTGAGGAACTTGAACAGCTGCTTCCTGGCGGTACGTGGATCAGCATCTTTTTTCTCATCATTGGCTTAGCCTATCTTTTATGGGATGACAGGGAAGTTCTTCAAAAAAATTTCGTCCTCTCAGATAAACAAGTAGAAGAAATAAAAAAGACGGACCTCAAGTGACCGTCTTTTTTCCTTTTCATATTTAGCCGCGTTCAGGACGCAGTGCTTTTTCTAAGATAGCAAGGCCTTCATTGACTTTTTCTTTTTCCTCGTCATTGAGCCGCTGCAGGGAATTTTTGATTTTTTCGTGTCCTTTTTGATAAATACTTCTGAAAATATTTTTCGCTTCCTCTGTCAGCTCTACGACAATGATTCTCCGGTCACGCTCAGAGTGCTTTCGCACGACAAAGTTAGATTGTTCTAACCTGTCAAGCAGGCCTGTCATATTGGACAAAGAAGCGCCCATTTTTTCAGCGATTTCGGATACTTTGAGAGAGCCATGGTTATTGAGCAGCATGAGCACCTTCATTTGAGGCATACTCATATCAAGCTTCATCCATTCAGAAACATCTCCAAGACCTGCAGCTGTGAGCACTTTCATATAAAGAACCCATGTCTTTTTTTCTTCTGGAGATAGAATCTCTTCTTTTAATACGGTGGTGTCATGAATATTATATTCCACGCTTGTTCACTTCCTTTAAGCGGCTCTTTTTCTTTATATTACTGATTTTTACTTCTAATTGAAAGGTTCGTCAAGCTTTTAAATGTTAAACTGCATGAATCAAGTGGTATTTGTTGTATAATAATGTTCAGTTGAAATAATGAAGCAACCTAGAAAGTTGGGAAAAACATGTGGAACAAAAAAACGGGTATGACGATCTTAAAAATGCTTTTTCCGATCGTAATTATCCTTGTCTTAATCTTCGTTGCGAAGCAGGAGCTGAGCGGACTTTCCATTAAAAAGACGTTTTATATTATTGACAGCTTGAACCGAATGGACTTGTTTATTCTTGTCTTTCTTGGACTTGTCGCGGTTTTATCGATGTCCTTATATGATTTTATTTTACGAAAAAGCCTGAATATGCCGATCAGCGGCTGGAAAACGATACGCATTTCCTGGATTGCGAACTCCTTTAACAGTGTTCTTGGATTTGGCGGTCTATCAGGAGCAGGGCTTAGAACGCTTCTCTATAAGGAGTACATAACAGATACGAAAAAATTGCTGAAAGGCATTGCCCTTTTGACTTCCTCTGTCCTTTTGGGCTTATCTATTTTCAGTGATTTGATCTTGGTCAGGGTGCTTCCAGTTGAAAGTATTATCAGCCAGGAGCCGTGGCTATGGGCATTTGTCATTATCTTTGCCTGTATTGTACCGATATATATCGTCATGGCATCCATTCGAAAAAGCTCGATTGAGAGCGGTGAAAATGGACTGAAGCATCCAATTTACGCTTATATCGGGGCATCGTTTTTAGAATGGCTGGCAGCTGGACTTGTCATGTACATGGCTGTCGTCTCTATGGGGATGAATGTCGATGTCCGAATTGTCTTAGGTGTATTTGCGATTGCGTCAATCGGCGGTTTAATCAGTATGGTTCCGGGCGGCTTTGGTTCGTTTGACCTTATCTTTTTACTGAGCATGCAATACATTGGTTTTGATAAAGAGATGGTGCTGACGGCGCTCGTCTTGTACCGCTTCGTGTACTCGATTTTCCCGTTTATTTTAGGGCTTTGTCTAGCTGCTTACGATTTAACGGGAACGACGCTTAGACGTCTTGAAGGCAATCCGAAAATGGCACCTGCCATTGAAACAACGAACGTTTTAATTGTTTTGCACCGTGCTTTATTAATCCGTTTATTGTACGGATCTTTATCGATTTTAACCTTTGGAAGCGGCTTGCTTATCATGGCATCTGTTGTGCTTCCAGTCGATCGATTAGGTGTGATTACCAGCATTCCGCGCTTTCTGTTATCAGGATTTAATGGTCTTTCTTTAATGTTCGGAATCATTCTGATGATTTTGTCCATTGAAGTGTATAAAAGAACGAAAAGATCGTACGTGCTGACAATGATCTCCTTAGCAGGCGGTTTTGTGTTTACTTTGTTAAAGGGGTTTAACCTCAGTCTGATCTTTATTTTGCCAGTCATCATGGCTGTGTTTTTCTCTCTTCGAAATCAATTTGTGAAGCAGCAGGCACCTTACTCCTTAAATCAGTTTGTGACGGCTGCCGCTGGTTATTTATTCGTGCTCTTTAACTATAATGTGATTGGCAACTTTATTTGGACAAAAATCGGGCATTTCTTGAGTAAGGATTACTTGGTGCATAATGAACGGCATATCACGATGACAAGCATGATCGCTCTCATCGGTGTACCGCTTTTCTTCTTCATTAGTAAATTGATTTTTAATAAGAAAGCCTTTCCGATTGGAGAAAAAGCAGATGATGAAAAATTAAAAACGTTTTTAGAAGAAAAGGGCGGAAATGCCCTCAGTCATCTTGGCTTTTTAGGCGACAAAAAACTATTTTTCTCAAGTGATGGAGAAGCAATGCTTCAGTTTGGGCGAATTGGCCGCTGCGTCATTGTGCTCGGAGATCCATCTGGACGTGAGGCGTCTTATCCGCTTGTACTTGAAGAGTTTTTACAGGAGACAGAAAAAGCCGGCTACCGCGTCGCTTTTTATCAAGTAGAACGAGAAGGGATGGCTCTTTATCATGACTTAGGCTTTCACTTCTTTAAGCTTGGGGAAGAAGCCATGGTCGATTTAGAAACGTTTACTCTGTCAGGTAAGAAAAAATCAAATTTACGAGCTGTGGCGAATAAATTTGAACGAGAAGGCTACACCTTTGAAATGCTGGAACCTCCCTTTTCAAATGAGTTGATCTCCACCTTAAAACAGATCTCTGACAGCTGGCTCGGAAAGAAAAAAGAAAAAGGATTTTCGCTCGGTTATTTTCAAGAAGACTATCTTCAAAAAGCACCGATTGCGATTCTAAAGGATGAGCAAGGGCAGATCATTTCCTTTGTATCATTGATGCCGATGTATCAAGAAGGGGAGATTTCCATCGATTTAATGCGTCATATGCATGATGCACCGAACGGGATGATGGATGCGCTGTTTATCCACCTGTTTCAATGGGCGAAAGAAAGAGGCTACAAATCGTTTAACATGGGAATGGCACCTTTATCGAATGTGGGGACGTTCCATCAGTCCTTTCTCACGGAGCGTTTGGCGAGTGTTATTTTCAACAATGTCAGATACATGTACAGCTTCAGCGGTTTACGGTCATTTAAACAGAAATATAAGCCTGAATGGCGCGGGAAATATTTAGCATATAAAAAGAATACGTCACTGCCTGTCACAATGGTGCTAGTCACCAAGCTGATCGGGATGGACCCAAATCGAAAGCGGCGTCCATAAACCAAAAGACCTTTACCTTTCACTAGGTGAAGGTTTTTTTAGACAAAAGAATAGCAAAAGTGGTAAAGTTGAAGGGTAAGGGGGATGTTCATATGACATTAAATGAATGGTTTACAAAGGGATTAGCTGAACGTACATATGTACACAACATGGAGAAAAACCGGGAAAATCTGCTCACGGTGTACAACCAGTATGCAATTCATCAAAAAGAAAAAGAGCTGCTTCAAAAGCTGCAAAAGAAAAAGCTCCGAGCGCTTGTCATCACAGCGGATTGGTGCGGAGATGCGATGGTCAATGTTCCGATTTTCATGCGTATTGCAAATGAAGCACTCATTGATGTGCGCTATTTCATTCGGGATGAGAATCTAGACCTGATGGATCAGTATTTAACGAACGGGACCGCAAGATCGATTCCGATTATCGTCATCATTGATCAGGACGGGAATGAAGTGGGCAAATGGGGACCTCGCTCAGCAGAAGCACAGCGCTTTGTCGATGAGAAAAAACCGGACAAAGATGCACCTGATTTTGAAGAAGCTTTTCAAGTATTTGCGAAAGAAGCCGCACATCACTATACGACCGACCGTTACTTATGGAAAGATATTGAGAAAGAAATAGTAGAAGTTTTGGCAAAAATATAAACCAAAAGACTACTTCGCCGCAATGGGAAGTAGTCTTTTTTTATCTTGTTTTTGCGTTTTACCTACAAAACCACCGCATAAAGATGTAGAAAACCGCAGAATTCTATCAAATACCGCAGAAAACCGCAAAGCACCACGATTTTCCCAACCACTTTTAGTTGAAAAACCTCATATATGCCATGAAATCAATGATTTTGCCCTTATCCAAAGGCTCATATAACGCACAACGGTTGGCTTTTTCCCAATACAAGAGGCCCAGCAACTATAGTAATCTAGTTGTAATCTCCTTTGAACGAACTAAAAAAATGACGGAAAAGGACAGGCGATCAATTTATGAAAAAAATCATTTATCTCGATCAAGAAAAAAAGAAGCTCGCTGAATCGAAAAAAAGAGAACAGCGTTCCATTAAATCACTGAGGCTGCTTGTGTTTTATGACGGACAAAGTCCTGCATGTGCAAAAATGATTGATTTATTAAGATCACTCGATTGGAAAAATCGGATTCACTTTGAATCCTTTAGACACTCGCAGCTGCTCAGGCTGAATAAAATCAGTGAAGAGAAGGCGGAAAAACGAATCGTGTCTATTTCCCTAGCCAAAAATCAAAAGAATTCAGGGATTTATACTTGGCTGCGTATGGCCTGCCATATCCCTGCTTTATGGGGAACGGTCCCATTCATCTTGCTCAGTATTTGGCTTGGCTTTGGACAGCATGCGTACGATTTCTTTGCAAAAAGACGGTATATTCATTCTGTCAAACCGGTGAACCATCATGACACAGATCAACAAGAGACCATTTAATAAATAGAAAAAGCATGACCTTCGATCGGCAGAAGGTCATGCTTTTTTGTAATAGGGAAGATATCCCGCTAAATGATCAAGAAGCTTTTTTGTATAGGACTGATACGTCTGCTCATCAAGCTCAGCACCTGCATAGGTAAGTAAGGTTCTAAGAGCAAACAAATATTCACTGTGCAGCTCATTGTGTTCAAAGTAAGGAAGGGCTGCTTCGACCAAATAGGTTTTCAAATCAAGAGGGTTTTCCTCAATCATCAATTTATAGATTTTGATCATATATAAACAGTTTGGCTGAATACGAGGCTGTTTTAACAGCTCGTGTATGTAGGGAAGTGCTTTTTTGCGGTCATATTCAGCATATAGTGTCGCAATTTCATATAGCGTTTCACAGTAACGATCTTCTATCTGTTCTTGATTAAAGTAATTGAGTGAATCTAGTAAATAAGGCACAGCTGAAGAGAAATCACCTTCACGTTTTAAGAGCACCCCGTAATAAAAATAAGCGGACATTTTAATAAAGGCATCAGGGTGAAGGGACGTGTGCAAAATCACTTCCTTTATATATTTCTTCGCAGTTTGATAGGCTTTTAGTTCAAGTGAGATCACGCCGTGAATAAGTGTACAGTGAATAATCCGCTTGAAATTGTTCTTTTGTCTATATAAATCCATCGCTTGATGTGTCGCTTCAAGCGCATCACCCAGCTGTCCCAAGTTTCCAAGTGCTTTTGCATAGTGATAATACAAATCACTTTGTTCAACTGAAGCGTAGGAAAAGCAGCTTTCAAGCTTTTTCAGTCCATCTTCAAGCTGACCAATTTTAATTTGATGAATGCCGTCAAGATATTCAAAAATTTCTTTTTCCGTTTCAATAAAGGTTTTTTCGAATTTTTTGAGCACGCGGTGTGTTTTTAAGGCAAGCGGCTGTTTATCCGTTAGTAAATAAAATTGAAATAAAGACAAATGATACTGAATGCCTAAATCGAGCGAAAAGAACTGCTCCTCGTGCTGAATGATCATTTCTGCATTTTGTTCAGCCTGATCGAGAGCATAGAAATACATATTCATTTGAAACTCATCCAAAAGTGACAGCAGATGACGCGCCTTTTGTGACAGCTTTTCTTGGCTGATGCCAAGCCGTTCAAGCAGCAGATTGATCGTATCTTGATTGGCCTCCTTTGAGCCATTTTCAATTTTACTTAAATGAGAGACAGAACAAATTCCTTCTGCCAATTCAGATTGGGTCATATTTTGTTTATAACGGTAGAGTTTAATGATTTGTCCAATATTAATTTTCATTCCATCCAGAAGCCTCCCTTCCAATCATGGTTGAAAGCCTTTTGACAAAAAAACAAGATCAGACAAAATGGGAATACTTGAAAATCATTTCATCATCTTGGCTTTTTTCTCAAAATTTGTTTAAAACGTAATATGATTGTAACATTACTTGAAAAAGTCAAACAACTATTTAGCAGACGGGGAGAAGAGATACTTGATTTGCAACTGCACGCGATGACGTTTATAATGTGAATGAGAATCAATTTCAATTAAGTTGATTGAAAGGATGACATTTATGCCAGAAATGAAACAACAAACAGAAGCGTTAACGGTTCGAGACGCTGTCAGATATAGACGATCGATTCGAAAATTCAAAGACACACCGGTGACGATTGAGCAGCTTCAGCCGCTATTAGAGGATGCAGTCTATGCACCTAATCATAAAATCACGGAGCCGTGGCGCTTTTTATATGCGGCGACGGATGAAGCCAAAGCGACTTTTGTAGAGCGCTTCATTGCTTTCTTTCAGCGCAACAACCCAGATGCAAAAGAAGAAAAAATCAATCAATACAGAGAATACTTTTCTAAGGTTCCGGCGCTTTTACTTGTCGTGCTAAAAGAAGACGAGAACCCTGTAGTGAGAAATGATGATTTTGCCGCTGTCAGCGCGCTCATTCAAAATCTTCAGCTGCTTGCGTGGGATCAAGGGATCGGTATGGTATGGAAGAGCGGACGTATTTTATACGACAAAGGCTTTCAACAAGACATGGGATTAAAGGAAAACGAACGGTTTGCTGCGATCCTTCATATAGGTTATCCAGAAGAGGTGCCTGAGGAAAAATCACGCCAGAAAGCATCAAGTCTTCTTACTGAAATCAAATAAAAGAAAAGCAGACCGCTGAATAAGGTCTGCTTTTTTACTTATTGTTTTTTGGCGCGCTGATCGGCTGCTTTCATACGTGCCATTGCTTTTACGTCATTCGGATCTGCAAGTTCTTTGGAAAATTCAACATATTCGCCATCCGTCTCTTGTGCCGCGAGCTCGTGGTTGGATTTTTTGTGTTGGTCTTTTTTCAAAGCCTTTCCCTCCTTTACAAGATCACTTTAGTTATGTGCTTGTTGGAGGGGAATATCCGCCTTATTTGTTTCTTTTTTCTGCTGCTCTTTCCGCTTTTTTGAATTCCTGCTGATACAGGACTTCCTGGGTTTTCTTCAGCTTCGAAGTTGGCTGGTGTTCTTTTTTCTTCATCAAAATCGCTCCCTCATCTCATTTCTAATAGGATGGGTGTTTTTGACAACATTTATTCCCCAGATTGCAAAATCGCTTCTTTTAGTTCAGGGTGCAAAAAGTCATAAGAAGAGAGCAGTGCTTTTTTTGGCAGAGCACGCTGGCCTTCTAAAACAAGTAATGACATTTCACCAAGCGCCGTTTTGATCACAAAAGATGGCACCTTCAGCCAATGGGGGCGGTGAAGGGCAGAAGCAATGGTTTGTCCAAGCTGTTTCATTTGAACAGGATTCGGTGATGTCGCATTGAGCGGACCTGACAGGTCATCATGATGAATCGCATAAGCAATGAGATGTGCCACATCCTCAACATGAACCCATGAAACCCATTGCGAGCCAGACCCAATTGTCCCGCCGGCAAACAGCTTGTAAGGAAGTGTCATCAGCGGCAATGTACCTTTTTCGCCCAACACGACGCCAAAGCGTGTGTAGACCGTACGAATGCCGAGGGCTTCAATCTTTTGTCCCTCAGCCTCCCAAAGCCTTGATGTATGACTTAAGAAATCAGAATCCGCAGGAGGTGATTCCTCCGTAAATTCTCCTGTTTGAGAAGTGCCATAAATCCCAACAGCACTTGCTTGAATCAGTACAGATGGTTTTGATTCCTGCGCTTCTATAATGCGTTTTACCTCTTGTGTTGATTTGAGACGGCTGGAGAGGATGCCTTCTTTTGCCTTGTCTGTCCAGCGTGTAAAAATGGATTTTCCAGCAAGGTTAATCCATACATCAATGGCAGGTAATTCATGCTCAGGCGCAGCACCTTCGGTCAGCCACTGCACATAATGTAAATGATTTTGTTCGGATTCCTTTGGATTTCTTGTTAAAATATATAGATGATGTCCCTCAGCAGCGAGCACTTTTGTGACATGCTGGCCGATAAAACCGGTTCCTCCGGTAATGGCGATATTCAATTGACATCTCTCCTCTCATATACATACCTATATCTTTCACGATTTTGAATCAGAAGAAACATCCTGACTGTTTTGGAAAAGGAGTGATCACAGGATGCCTTATATTACAAAAATTTCTGCTCAGAAAAACAATACCGAGCGGGTCAACATCTTTCTTGATGAAAAGTACGCCTTTAGCGTTGATTTAGATGTGCTCGTCCAGCACGATTTGAAAAAAGGAAAAGAGCTTGACGAAGCAGATATCATTGAGATTCAATTCGGTGATTCAGTGAAAAAAGGATTTCAGCAGGCCGTTGATTATTTATCCTACCGCATGAGATCAGTGAAAGAAGTCACCGATTATTTAACGAAAAAAGAAATCCCTGCACCTGCTATTAGTGAAATTATACACAAATTAAAGCATTATAAGTATGTAAATGATCTTGAATTTGCAGAAGCCTATGTCAGCACCCACCGGAAAACGAACAGCAAAGGACCGTCCGTCCTAAAAAAAGAATTGAAGCTCAAGGGGATAGACGATGACACGATTGAACAGGCGCTGTCGCAATACCCTGATGACCTACAGCTGGAGGAAGCTGTAAAGCAGGTTCTCAAGCTTGTCAAAAAAGAAAAAAATCGTTCTGCAAAAGAGATCGAGCAGCGCATCAAGCTGCAGCTACAGCGAAAGGGATTTTCGTTTGAGATCATTGATAAAGCCCTTCAAGAAGCCTATGATGGACAAGAAGAGGAAAAGGAAGAAGAAGCCCTCCTTTATATGCTGGAGAAGGCAAAACGCAAGGTAGGATATGACGGATCATTTGAAAAGAAGATGAAAGTGAAGCAATTTTTATTCAGAAAAGGCTTTGATCTCGATACAATTGATCACGTTTTAGACAAAGGGGAATGACAGATGGAAAAACGCTATAGTGAGATGACAGAATATGAATTGAAGCAGGAGATTGCCGCCCTTTCTGAAAAAGCACGAAAGGCTGAGCAGCTTGGCATTGTGAATGAATACGCAGTTTTAGAACGGAAAATTGATATGGCGAAAGCCTATTTATTAGATCCAGCCTTGATTCAAACGAAAACGACTTATCAAATCAAAGACACAGACGAAGAGTTTTATGTAGAATATCTAAATGGCGTTTTTGCGTGGGGATACAGAGTATCGGCTCCAAATCAGGAAGATGCCCTGCCGATTTCAATGCTGACGCAAAAGGACTGATCCTAAGTGATCAGTCCTTTTCTTTACTTCGAACGCTGTTTACGGACGTTGTTCTGAAGTACGATGTCGTGCTGCGTTTGCTGCGTTTCTCCGTTGACCTGAGAGGCAGAATGCTTTGCATTTGCCCATGGTTGAGGGTAAGCGGTTGTCCTTAATTGAACAAAGTCTGCCATATACGATTTCCCATTTGAACTCATATCTCAAGCACTCCCTTTGGAAAAATTAGCGTTTCCCTGATGCCCTCATACGTTCCTGTGGACGTGTATTCGTTTCACCATTCGGCCGTTTAGACGCATAAGCATCTGTAGCGCCTGGTTCGCCTTCAAACTTGTGATTTACCTGATTTGGAAAGCCTTTTGCTTTATTACGCATATCGATTCCCTCCAAACAATACAAATCATTTGCGTCTTTTGAAGACGTAAGGGTAGTATATGAAAAAAGAAGTTTTTTTAAAAAGGCACTTTCTGCTAGATGAAGGAGGAACAGGCATGGAACAATACTTTGAGCGACTAACAGAACAACTTATGGAAAAAAACAATATGCTGACATATGACGAAGCACGTACATGGGTAGAGCTGCTTTGGAGTGATTTTGAAACGACCTATGCAAAGGCTGGCCGTAAGTATAAAGGACAGGAAACAACAGAACGAATTGTCCAAGAGTGGATCGAGAGCTACGGAGCGCAGCTGCATTTATTTCAAAATAAACAATCAAAGGCAAACGAGCATCTGCAACAAAACAATCGAGGGCTGCTTCACTAAAAAGGCTGCCCTTTCACTTCCATTCATCTTTTTCAATAAATAGGAAAATATATAAATGAACAAACAATTTTATGAAACAATACCCAGTCTGTGATCAAAATTACAGGCTTTTTACAATGATTAAACTTAAAATTACATTAAATTCATCCTGCTGAAAATCAATGGAAATAAAACTCTGATATAATGAAACGATTAAAGAGACATGTAATTTATGGATAATAAAAAAGGGTTTCGTTTTCTGACAAAAAAGGAATAATGAACATATCAGACTATGTGAAAAAAGTGAAGAGAAGGTGCGATATGGAACGGGAACTGCTCTCTGTTATAATTCCTTCTTACAATGAAGGTGAAAACATCAGACGAATCTTTGAGGCACTCGAGGAAGAGTTTCGCGATTTTCATTATGACTTTGAAATCATCTTTGTGAATGATGGAAGCAAAGACAACACGCTTCAATACATGAGAGAGCTCTCTCGAAAAAGTGCAAAGGTTAAATATATTTCCTTTTCGCGTAACTTTGGAAAGGAAGCCGCTATTTTGGCAGGTCTTGAATATGCAAAAGGAGCAGCTGCGATTATTATGGACGCCGATCTGCAGCACCCGACGTATTTAATTCAGGACTTTGTCAGGGGATATGAAGAAGGCTATCATCAAGTCATTGCCAAACGAAATCGTAAAGGTGACAGCAAGCTGCGCTCTTACCTGTCATCCATGTACTATAAGGTGATGAACAAGGTAGTAGAAGTGGACTTGCGTGATGGCGTCGGGGATTTCCGTTTAATTTCACGCCAAGCCATCGATGCATTGCTTCAGCTGAAAGAGGGAAATCGTTTTTCGAAAGGGCTTTTTTGCTGGATTGGGTTTGAAGAAAAGGTCATCTATTATGAAAATGTAGAAAGACAGCATGGTGATACAAAATGGTCACTGAAGAAATTATTTAACTATGGCATAGATGGCGTCATTTCTTTTAACAACCGCCCGCTGCGAATTTGTTTTTATACTGGCATACTGATCTTATTTCTCTCATTGATTTACATCGTGGCCACCTTTATTCAAATCGTCAGAACGGGCATTATGGTGCCGGGTTATTTTACTTTAATATCGGCTGTGCTGTTCCTCGGAGGTGTCCAGCTTTTGAGTCTAGGTGTGATTGGAGAATATATTGGCCGTATCTATTATGAAACGAAAAAGAGGCCGCATTATTTAATCCAGGAATCAAATGTGATGGAACAAGAGACAAGCTCAAAGGAACAAGACCGAGTGTTAACACAGTTATTTAAATAACGTGGAGTCAAATAACCGGCAAGCACGAATCGCTTGCTGGGTTGTTTTGTTTCAAAGAAAAGTGGATCTTTTGTGGAAAGGATTTAGATGATGAAACGTAGATGGATAATGATAGGAATGTGCCTCATTCTCGCTTTATTAGGACACTCCTTTTTCTTATATGAATATACGCAAGGCCGGTATATGACAGGAGATGGAGACGGAATCTCACAAATGCTCCCATTTAAAAAGCTGCTTTACGATGAATACGTCAAAGGGAACTTCTTTTATTCCTATCAATTCGGTCTAGGCGGCGGTACATATACGCAATTAGGTTATTATTTCACAACGTCGACTGTCTTTATGGTCACAGTCGCTGTCGTCTGGCTGATGAATGCGCTTCATTTCATCCAGTCAACGGACATTCATTTCTGGGCAAATGCCGTCATTTGGCTGAGTGTGATCAAGCTGACGCTTATTCTTTTCATCGCTTACCGTGTGCTTCTTTCAATGGTTCAGCATAGGCTGAGCGCATTAACAGGAGCCGCAATTTACGGATTGTCTATTGTGTATTTTCGGCATCAAACATTTTGGGAGTTTTTCACCGACAGTATGATGTGGCTCCCGCTGCTTGTACTTGGGGTTGAACGGATTTTCAAAACAGGTAAGCCGGCTTGGTTTATTGCGGCGTGCAGCCTGATGCTTATCAACAATTTTTACTTTGCTTATATTCATTTTATCTTTTTAGCGATCTATCTTGTCTTCAGATATATCATCAAGCTTCGAAGTGAGGAGAACGGGTGGAAGGTGTTCTGGACGCTGGCGGTCTCTACGCTGTTATCCTTTGGAATCAGTGCCGCCTTTTTTGTCCCGTCTGTCTATGGCTTTCTGAATAATATAAGGCCGCCATATGATCAATCCATACCTTGGTTTGATCTGCATGATCATCTGCTGTTTACAAGCAGGGTGTATTTATTACCTGTGATCTTTCTCATTTGTATGTTCCTCGTTCCGATTTACCGGAACAGGTGGTTTTTCATGTTTACATCGATCAGCGTTCTGCTCATTGTTTTTCACTACAGTCCAAAGATGGCGAGCGTGTTTAATGGTTTCTCAGCACCGCAGTACAGATTTGAGTACATTCTTGCCTTTACAGTTGGAGCGGTCGCAGCCATCACCATCAAGCATTTCTCGCAAATCGAGTGGAAGTGGAAAAAGCGTGCGGTCTTAGGCGCTTGGATCGTGTTTCTTCTCGCAGTCATCTTATCAGAACGAGCAAAGGGAAATATGGATGTTGTTGTATTTACAGGCATAGGACTGCTTGTGATCAGCTTGTTTTTCCTTTTGATTCATGCGGAAAAACGCCAGCACCTTCGTCTCTTTTCAGCTGTGCTCATCGTTGTCAGCTTACTGACAGCAGGCGTGTATCAGCAGGGCTACTTATCTGAAAGAAGCAATATTAAGAGCGTATCAGATACGTATC
This sequence comes from Bacillus sp. FSL K6-0994, assembly GCF_038630815.1. NCBI lineage: Bacteria > Bacillati > Bacillota > Bacilli > Caryophanales > Bacillaceae > Bacillus > Bacillus sp. FSL K6-0994. Next base: position 814,615 of record NZ_CP152043.1, read on the forward strand.
TGAATAGTGAGGCTTATGCTGGACATGAGCAAATGAAGCTCATTCAGCAGATTCAAAGCCGCTCTTCAAAAGATCCGCTTGCCCGGATTGACTGGATGAACGGCGTGCGCAACAACACCCCGTTATTTGAAGGCTTTCAAGGCATGAGTGCGTATTCAAGTATATTGAATCAGCATTTACTCAATTTCTACTGGAATGACCTGCAAATCGATATGGGACGGGAAAGTGTCAGCCGTTATGCAACAATGGGGGACAGAGCGAATTTATACAGCCTGACCTATGGAAAGTATTATATGAGAACGAGCGCGATGCCTTACTCACCGCCAGCTTATTTTAAGCCAATATTGGAAAGCGAACATTATAAAGTGTATGAAAATACACGGCCGCTGCCATTTGCAAGAACAACAAGCACCGTTTATTCAGAAGAATCCTTAAAGGATGCCTCAGCACTTGATAGGGAGCATGCGATGCTGCAAGGTGTGGTTTTAGACAAAAAAGGAAACGCTGAAATTGAGCACGCGCCAGATCGAGTCAAGGATACAAATATTCATACGATACAAGCCATATACGAACATGGCGTGCTTGATGTATACGGAGAAACAGGCGGCCTGAATATCACGCTGCCAGATGATATGGCCCGCGCTGGGGATGTGTATGTGAGCTTTTATGTGAAGCGGACAGACCGTAACGAAGGATTTCAGTTATCTGTTGATCACTACGTCACCTCAAGAAAAAGCAATACATCCATCTACAAAACAGGCGTCAATGAAGTGACGATTCGAGTCCCTGCGGAAAAGATTCTCTCGATTCGAGTACCAAAAGGGACGTATGAGCTGAGTCAATTAAAGCTATATCAAGAGCCTTACCGCGTCCTAGAGAAGGCATATGAAAAAGAAAAACAGGATCATGGCAGCCAGCAAGTAAAGCTCGAAAACAACCGCTTTACGATTTCATATGATAACAAACGCGGCGATGATTATATGGTTCTGCCAGTACCATATGAAAAAGGCTGGGAGCTCACGGTGAACGGACAGCAGACCGATATTGAACAAGCCAATTACGCCTTTATCGGTTTTCCAATAGAAAAAGGCAAAAACGAGATTGTGTTAACCTACTATCCGCCTTATATCAGAATTCTCGGGTTGATTTCACTCGTCAGTTTGATTGGTGCGATCTTATATGCACGGAGAAAACACAAGAAACACCACTTTACATCATAAGTGGTGTTTTTTTATCTTTCTCATCATTGATACAATCTACATAAAAGCATGTAAATGGGGGAGAACCATTTGACGTTAAACAAAGAATCGATTATTGATTATTATGAACACTCCATTGAATGGGTACAGTCGCTAACGGAATTAACAGACAAAGAATGGCGAAGAGCGATCGCTGATGGAAAATGGAGCACCGCTGAAATCATCGCACATTTCGTTCCGTGGGATGAATTTATTTTAAACGATCGCCTAAAGGAATTTTGGAACGATCAGCCGTTACCTCAAGCTCCTGATGTGCACAAAATGAATCAGCAGTCAGCTGAAAGAGCGAGAAAGGAAAAGAAAAGCGAGACGATCGGTCGATTTATTGCTGTCAGAACAGAATTACTTCAAGAAATGAAGAAAATCGAACCATCTCGCTGGAATGAACTCTTTTTTATTGGTCAAACCAAGCTGACGTTATTAAGATACTTCCAAGGGCTGAACGAGCATGATATCCATCATATGAAGCAGATCATTAAGCTTCTTTCTCAAACGAAAACGTCGCATAATCAAACAAAAAATGAAACAACCAGAGGCTTAGGGCAAAGAGAATTTCCTCAGAAGTAGACAGTAAAATGCCGCCTACCAATTCATCTGATAAATAGACAGCACCCCAAATAAACAAAAGATGAATTGAAATGGCATAGAAAACGATAGAGCATTTTTTGGAACGGCACTTTCTCACAACTCTCATGAGCACATGCTCCACATGCTCAAAGGATATCCCAAGTATCACATAGATGCCCATAAATAAAAGCATCGATAAAATCGATTGATAAAAAGCACCCGTTAAATGAAAGAACAGCACACAAAACAACAAAAATATGTAACAGACAGCCGACGCCGCCATGAGCCATTTCAGCCCTTGCCATAAAGCGTGAACAGATTGCTGCATAGGTGAACAAACACTCCTTTACATGAAGATACCTGCAAAAAGGACAGCCTTTTTGCAGGAAGTTATATGTTAATCCTCTTTTTTTAGTGCAGCGATCACAGGATGTTTTTCAGTATCAAGCAGTTTTAAGAAATCTTCGCCTTGATCTAAATGATCAAGAACAAGCTGTTTCGGTGTGACCGCAAGCCACTGATTCAGTGAAATGTCTGCATAATGATCGCTCTTAAAGATTTCTAAGAAATAAAGCGGTTCGTCGCCTGTATTTTCTACATAATGCCCCATCGCAAATGGCACATAGCCAACGTCTCCCGCCTGATAGTTGAAGGTTCTCGCATGTCCATCAGAAGCAAATACCGTCATTCGTGCTTTTCCAGAAATAAAATATTGCCATTCATCCGTATTTGGATGCCAGTGCAGCTCTCGGATAGCACCTGGATCAACTTTCACAAGAGCGGATGCAATCGTTTTAGACGCTTTGAAATTGGTAGAGTCTGCAATCCACACTTGTCCGCCGCTTGACGTAATCGGCTCCTGTTTTAACAGCTCATATTTAAAGGAATTCGGGACTTCTCCTTGCTCTGTTTTCACCTTGTCACATTCAAGGGAACCAGGAATTCCTTTTTGGAAAATATACTTTTCTTTCTCTGGCAGCTTGTCAAACTGCTCTTTTGTCATACCGAAGTTCTTAAGCACGACTTCCTCTGGCGTGTGGGCAAGCCAATCAGTTACTTGGAACGTACTATTTTCTGAGAAAGACCCATCATCAAACACAAGCAAGAATTCAGCTCCTGGTTCAAGTGCTTGGATAGAGTGCGGCAGGCCAGAAGGGAAGTACCACAAATCACCCTCTGTCACATCCTCTGTAAAATTGCGCCCCTCTGCATCAACCGATGTAATCCGGGCTTCCCCATAAATCATGTACGCCCATTCCGCTTCCTTATGCCAGTGAAGCTCACGAATCGCACCAGGCTTTAGCCGCATATTAACAGATGCAAGACTTTTAGAGATCGGCAGTTCGCGGACTGTTACCTCGCGGGCGTAGCCGCCTTTTTCTAAACGATTGTGTGTATCAGAAAAAGAATATTTCAGATTGGAGACCGTTCCATGATCGGTTTCTGGCGGCGTGAGCATATCTGGATTTTGTCTGTCCCGCTCGAGATTACGTGGAATTTTGACCGTTGCGCCTTTTTCTCCTCGAATCGGCTGTGGTATTCCATTTTGCTTTTCACTCATGATAAAATCCCCTTTCAACATCGTATTGTGTGAGGTGACAAAAGGCCTTTCTTTTCGCCCTCGTTTTCATAAGGTGAAACGAATCAAGCAGATGTCAATCTGATTCATCATTTTTTTGAGCAGCGACTAATCGTTGGATGAGCTTGCTTAATTCATCAAACTTTCGTTCAAAGCGTGTCAGCAAGTAAACCGTCAAAATGGCAGGAAAGCCAGCCTGACCGAGCTGCTTCAGCCATTCCTCTGAAAAAAAGGTCTCCATTTGTCTCACCTCCCAGCGGATGCTCGTCTTCTATATAAGTGGTATGAAAAAAGAAAAAGGAAAGCAGAGGGGGATAAAATGAACCATTAGACCCGTTTCACGAAGTTTACTTTTTTTAACTTTTGTCCACTTAATGCTAGTAGAGGGAACAAAGGGGAGGATGCACATGGATTATCGGCTGTTATTGAAAGCAAAATGGAAGGAAATCATTGATCACCCGCTCATTCAGCAGTTTTTAAGCAACCCGAAAAACGAGCAGCTGCTCCGGCAAGTTATGGAAGAGCCAAACGAGGAAAATGCCAAAAAACTAGATTCCGAGTTCAAACAGTTCTATCAGAAAATCCGCATCATCAAGTATATCTCCACAATGATACGCATCTTTTCAGTCGACTTTGACAAACGAGTAAAAAAGAAGCAGCAGCGTTTTCCGCTCATACTCGATCATCCTGATACGCAAGAAGTGAAAGACCCTGTTCAAACAGATACGTATGAAGCCGTGCTCTTCAACCAGCAAGACCTAGGGGAGCATCTGCAAGATCAAACATTGTACAAGGCCTACCAGCAGCTCACAGACAAACAAAAAATGGTCCTAACCCAAATCTATGTCGAAGGCCAAACAATGAAGGAAATAGCCGATCAGTTAGGCGAAACAAGACAAAACATCTCAAACATTCACAAAAAAGCGCTCAACAAACTAAAAGAAGAAACAGGGGGAGATGTCCGTGCAAGAAGACAAAATGACCAATGGAGAAATGGAAGAACTCATTGAAACCTTCACACCCATGATCAAAAAGAAACTACAAAACACGGCATATCAAGAAAGAGAAGACCTCGAACAAGAACTCTATATCAAACTCATCGAAAAAGTAGACTGGCTGATTTATCAAGAAGGACCTGGCTTTTGGGAGTTTATTGTGGAATATATGACGAAGTTGTAAGAGTGAAGCACAAAAAAGACTCGCTCACACAGAGCCGAGTCTTAATTTTTTTTGCAGTTTTTCTTCACTGAAAATCCAGCCGGTATAGGAATTTTTGATTTTGTGGTCCATGTCGATATGGCAGATCGCGACAAAAGGATAATGACCTTTGCTGCGGTAGCGCAAATCAATGAACCGCACCTCGTAATGATCCTTGTATTTATCCACTTCCCACCGGTAGACAGGGGAGAAGGAGAGAAAGGCTGAAATGTTTTCATCTTGTTTGGCAATTTTCATAATTTCAGTATCAGGGACCGGCACCCGGTTAAAGGTGTCTAAAATGACAACCTCTCCATTCATACTGCGCCCAACATGGAAAGAGGATTTACATTTCACGGCAATGCGCCATTGTCTGAACTTCATTGTAGGCGAAATGATAATCTCTTCAATTTCATCGAATCGTGCACGCAGCTGACGTTTAATCTGAAGCTGCATGATGACCCTGACGATATAGTAACAGAAAATCACGGCATACAGCGTAATAAACGTATAGCCGGGATGTCCGCCAATCGCCCAAACGACAATGGCGACAAGGTGTGTAAAAAAGATAAACGGATCAAACGTATTAATGATCCCAAGAGCTACCCATTTCTTTGAAAATGGACGAATGGCCTGTGTGCCGTATGCATTAAATATATCTACAAACACATGAAGTACAACGGCTAATAGTGTCCATAACCAAAGGTGAAGTAAATTCGCCCCCGGCACAAATGGGAAAATCACAGCCGGAATCAGCAATGACCAGAACAGTACAGCCGGAATGGAATGTGTAAATCCTCGGTGATTTCTTATATAAACCGCATTATTTTTTAGTTTTAGCACAGTATCAATGTCTGGTGCTTGGGAGCCGGCGATTGTCGCGATCATCACGGCGTGTGCCATGTGTGGATCTGCGCTGACGGCTGGATCTAAAAGTGCAAGTCCCCCAAGAGAAATGCCCATTACTACATGAGTACCAGTGTCCAATTGATTACCTCCTAGTTGTCATGCTTAGGAACAATCATACAAAGTATACGTCTCCAATCAAGACTATGTGCAAAATCACTTTTGCTTTATCCCGATTTAATGTAACATGTTAACGTATCTACAAACAGTATACAACAAATAAGGTTCTATTCAGAACGTTAGCCCTCGGTCCAATGAGAAGGAGTATAGATATGAAAGACATTCAAGAAAAGCTGGACCGCAAAGATATTGCGGGATTTCAGCATGATTTAATTGATTGGTATGAAAAAGAACAACGAACACTGCCGTGGCGTGAAAATCAAGATCCATACCGCGTCTGGGTATCAGAAGTCATGCTCCAGCAAACGAGAGTAGATACGGTCATTCCGTATTTCAACCGGTTTATGGAGCAATTTCCGACGGTGAAGGATCTCGCTTTAGCTGATGAAGAAAAGGTCATGAAAGCATGGGAAGGTCTTGGCTACTACTCTCGAGTGCGTAATTTACAGGCAGCTGTGAAAGAAGTATATGAATCCTACGGTGGCGTGGTGCCTGATACGAAAGAGCAATTTTCAAAGCTCAAAGGTGTAGGCCCATATACGAGCGGCGCAGTGCTGAGTATTGCCTATAACAAGCCGTATCCTGCGGTAGACGGCAACGTGATGAGGGTCATTTCTCGTATTTTGTCCATATGGGATGATATTGCAAAACCAAAAACGAGAAACATTTTCGAATTTGCGGTCGATCAGCTCATTTCCCGGGAAAAGCCGTCAGAATTTAATCAAGGGCTGATGGAGCTTGGTGCGCTCATTTGTACCCCAACATCCCCTGCCTGCCTCATTTGCCCTGTGAACATGCATTGCTCGGCACTTGAGGAAGGCGTTCAGCATGAGCTCCCAGTGAAAAGCAAAAAGAAAAAGCCGACTGCAAAATCAATGGCAGCAGCGGTGTTATTTGATGACGCAGGCAACCTATATATTCATAAGCGGCCAAGTACAGGCCTCCTTGCGAATTTATGGGAATTCCCTAATATGGAAACCATGAAGGGAAGAAAAACGGAAAAAGAGCAGCTGATTGATTTCTTAAAAGAGGAGGCAGGTGTACAAGCGGAGCTTGGTGATTTAGAAGGCACCATTCAGCATGTATTTACCCACCTCATCTGGAATATTTCTGTTTTCTTTGGACGAGTTACCTCTATATCTGATGACACGATGCTGAAGAAAGTCACAACAGAAGAATTTGATGCGTATGCTTTGCCAGTCTCACACCAAAAAATTTGGAAGATGGCACTTGAGCAGCCTAGTCGTATTTAACTGTTGTACCGTGAGTATAATCTGCTTCATTTCGGTGCAGACCCCCGCGGTCTTCGATTTCAGAAATGATTTCTCGATACTTAGATTGCCCTTCTTCGTTCAAATAAGGTAAAATTTGTTGGAAAGCATGATGAAAGTAAGCAAGCTCAGTATCTTTCCATTGATCCTTGGACATCATGCCAAGCTGGCTTAAATCGCGTCCGACATACATGAATGTAACCTCCTAATAGGAATTTTCCTATTAGTGTGAAGCGAATGGACGAAAACTATTCAAATCAGGAGATGAACCATAATGAGTCAACGTAAATGTGCATTAATTACAGGAAGCAGCAGAGGAGTCGGGAAAGAAGTAGCCCTTCGCCTCGCTGAAAAAGGATATGACATTGTCATTAACTATGCAAGAAGCAAAAAAGCAGCACTTGAAACAGCTGAAGAAATTGAAGCGATGGGTGTTAAAACATTAGTTGTCAAAGCCAACGTTGGTCAGCCAGAGAAAATCAAAGACATGTTCCAGCAAATTGACGAAACGTTTGGCCGTTTAGACGTATTTGTGAACAATGCGGCATCTGGCGTTCAGCGCCCAATCATGGACCTTGAAGAAAATCATTGGGACTGGACAATGAATATCAATGCGAAAGCCTTGTTATTCTGCGGACAAGAAGCAGCGAAACTAATGGAGAAAAACGGCGGCGGACATATCGTCAGCATTAGCTCACTAGGCTCTATTCGCTATCTTGAAAATTACACAGTAGTCGGCGTATCAAAAGCAGCACTAGAAGCTTTGACACGTTACCTTTCTGTTGAGCTGTCACAAAAAAATATCGTTGTCAATGCTGTATCAGGCGGCGCAATCGATACCGATGCACTTAAGCACTTCCCGAACCGTGAAGAGCTTTTAGAAGATGCGAAGAAAAACACACCTGCCGGCCGAATGGTGGAAATTAAAGACATGGTCGACAGCGTGGAATTCCTTGTATCAGGCAAAGCAGACATGATTAGAGGCCAGACGATTATTGTGGATGGCGGACGTTCTTTGCTTGTTTAAAAAAATCATGAATAGGATCTGCACCTTCTGCACAAATTAATGTGCGTGGAGGTGATAATGATGGATCAACAACAAAACAAAACAAACGCGCAACAAGTGAAGAAACAAAACCAAGCTTCTGCACAAGGCGGTCAATTTGGTACTGAATTTGCTAGTGAGACTGACGTACAGCAAGTAAAAAAATACAACCAAAAAGCTGAGCAAAACAAACAACAAAACAGCTAATCACTGAAACAAAGGAAAGCACTTCATATACGAATGAAGTGCTTTTCTTTTTTGCCTCTCATCACCATCCGACAAAACCTGTAAAACCTCTACATAAACAGTCAAAGGATTTCTTCTTTCTTTCAAGAAATGGTATACAGACAAAAAGTGGATTCGATGAAAAGGGAGGAGTTAGATGTCTGATTTCGATCAGCTTGTAAAAGAACAAATGCAGCTCATGGATCAGCTGCTCGATGTGCAGGGAGAACTCGATCTATGCTTAGAAACAGAAAAACAATTGCAGCAGGATGAAAAAAAAGAAGAGTGGCATAGGCTTTGTGATCAGATCAAACAGAAACGTGAGGAACTGCAAAAAGTGCAAACCTTATTTACAAAACAGACAGAAGAGGTCATTAACTCATATAAACAGATGGAAAAGAGTTCTAGCGTGATGTAAGTCAGTGTGCCGTTCAATTGGGTTGAATGGCTTTTTCATTTCATTTTTTAATGATGTAACGGTATAATATAATAGAGACATGTTTAGTTGGGAAATTAGGTCTTTGGACTGTTAGGTTTGTTTGTTATAGAAAGTAGGGGAGAAAATATGGGCTATCCCAAGGAAGGAGAAACCATCCAAATTCAAAGCTATAAACATAATGGCTTGATCCACAGGATTTGGAATGAAACCACCATTCTGAAAGCAACGGAATTGTGTATCATTGGTGCAAACGACCGTACAATGGTGACTGAATCCGACGGCCGTACTTGGATGACGAGAGAACCGGCTATTTGCTATTTCCATGCAAAACAATGGTTTAATGTAATTGGGATGCTTAGAGATGATGGGGTATATTATTACTGCAACATCAGCTCTCCTTTTGCGACAGATGATGAGGCAATTAAGTATATTGATTACGATTTAGACGTCAAAGTCTTTCCAGACATGACGTACAATATTTTGGATGAGGACGAATATGCAGATCATAAGAGGCAGATGAATTATCCAAAAGAAATCGATAGTATCTTAAGAGAGCATCTGAATACATTACTGCATTGGATTCACCAGCGGAAAGGTCCGTTTGCTCCTGAATTTGTGGATATGTGGTATGAACGTTTTTTACATTATACAAAATAAGCAAGAGCATCAAAAAACCTGTTTGGCTTTTTAGGCTAACAGGTTTTTGACTGCGTACGGATAAGAGGCACTGATAGATTGGGAAGGAGATTTACATGGGGGTCATTAAACGCTACATGGCTTTTGTAACACCGTATAAAAAACAGATTGCATTGACAATGGTCATCGGAATGATTAAGTTCTCGATTCCCTTAACCTTGCCTCTGCTTTTAAAGTATGTCATTGATGATGTCATTCAAGGCTCGGGGTCAGCTGAAGAAAAGACATCAACTCTACTGATCATAATGGGAATCATGCTCGTATTATTTTTAGTGTTGAGGCCGCCTGTTGAATACTATAGACAATACTACGCTCAGTGGACAGGCAGTAAGGTATTATTTGATATTCGGGAAAAACTGTTCTCGCATATTCAAAAGCTAAGTCTTCGTTATTATGCCAACACGAGAACAGGAGAAATTATTTCAAGAGTGATCAACGATGTGGAGCAGACAAAGGAATTTGTCATCACAGGGCTCATGAACATTTGGCTGGATATGATGACTGTACTGATCGTGATCGCTATTATGTGTACACTGGATCTGAAGCTCACCATCGTGTCTGTCATTATTTTTCCGCTATACGCGTTTGCAGTAAAGTATTTTTACGGACGGCTTCGCAAGCTGACAAAAGAGCGGTCACAGGCGCTGGCTGAAGTGCAAGGGCACCTGCATGAGCGGGTACAAGGAATGCCGGTCATTCGCAGCTTTGCGATTGAAGAATATGAACAAGAGAATTTTCATGATGAAAACAAAAATTTCTTAAACAAAGCAATCAACCATACGAATTGGAACGCCAAAACATTTGCCGTCGTCAATACCATCACTGACATTGCACCGCTGTTAATCATTGCATTTGCTGGCTACACTGTGATTAATGGATCGCTTTCGATTGGGACCATGATCGCCTTTGTCGGCTATATTGACCGGATGTACAATCCGATTCGCCGTCTCATTAACTCATCCACGACGTTAACCCAGTCCGTTGCATCAATGGATCGGATCTTTGAGTTTATTGATGAGCCATATGAGGTCACAGACCGGCCGAATGCAAAAGAAGCCAATCATTTAAAAGGAGAGGTAGAGTTTAAAAATGTGTCGTTTCGTTATGAACACACGCAGGAAGAGATTCTGCACAATATCTCCTTGAAAGTAGAAAAAGGACAAACGGTTGCGCTTGTAGGAATGAGCGGTGGAGGGAAGTCGACACTCGTCAGCTTAATTCCAAGGTTTTATGATGTCACAAACGGGTCACTTGAAATTGACGGCATTGATATAAAAGAGTACAAAGCAAGAAGTCTTCGAAATCAAGTCGGAATGGTGCTGCAGGATACATTCCTATTCAGTGACACGATTAAAGAAAATATTGCGGTTGGTGACCCTGAAGCACCTTTTGAAAAAATCGTGTCGGCTGCAAAAGCGGCAAATGCGCATGATTTTATTATGTCTCTTCCTGAAGGATATGACACGAAAGTAGGAGAACGGGGCGTGAAGCTGTCAGGCGGACAAAAACAGCGGATTTCCATTGCAAGGGTATTTCTTAAAAATCCACCGCTTTTGATTTTAGATGAAGCGACGTCTGCACTTGATTTAGAAAGTGAGCATTACATTCAAGAAGCGATGCAAAAGCTGGCGAAGGATCGCACAACCTTTATTGTCGCACACCGATTATCAACCATTACACATGCTGACCAAATTGTGGTCATGGAACAAGGCGAAATTGTGGAAAAAGGAACACACGAAGAATTAATGAACCAAGACAGCCACTATCGTCATTTATTTACCATTCAAACATTAAATTAGTAGAAGCCTATCCGATTCTAGCGGATAGGCTTTTTTATGTTGTCAAAAACATGACATATTTCCCAGCTTGTCTCAATACAATTTTAAAAAGTATGACGGGGTGGTGAATATGTGAAAGAACAAGACGTGCTGCTAGATGTCAAACAGCTGTCCATTGCGTTTCAGCAGAAAAAGCAAAAAGTGCCCATCGTCCATCACATATCTTTCTCGATTCAAAAAGGGGAAACGTTAGGGATTGTGGGTGAATCTGGCTGCGGGAAAAGTATCACAAGCATGTCATTAATGGGTCTGAATCAGCAAACTGATACAACGGGCGAGGTTCATTTCGAAGGGCAAAATCTGCTGTCACTTTCAGAGAAACAGTGGCGAGAGATAAGAGGAAATGACATTTCGATGATTTTCCAAGAGCCTATGACATCTCTGAACCCATTAATGACCATCGGCAAACAAATGACGGAAGCCCTTTTCACACATCAAGCAATCGGTCAGAAAGAAGCAAAAGCGAAGGCGGTTGATCTTCTTCAAACAGTTGGGTTGAAGCAAGCGGAATCGTTACTTAAAAAATATCCACACGAATTATCAGGCGGCATGCGCCAGCGAGTCATGATTGCAATGGCAATGCTTTGTCACCCAAAGCTTATGATCGCTGATGAACCGACAACTGCACTTGATGTGACCATTCAAGCGCAAATCCTTCGTCTGCTCAAAAAGCTGAACGAAGAGATGGACACTGCTATTTTATTTATTACCCATGATCTAGGCGTCGTGCGGCAAATATGCCAGCGAGTCATGATTATGTATGCCGGTCGAATTGTAGAAGAAGGAACCGTTGACCGTATTTTTCAAAAACCTCTGCATCCCTACACGAAAGGTCTTTTCGCCTCAGTCCCGTCGTTTAAAGAGAAAAAAGAAAAACTCATCTCTATTGCAGGTCATGTGCCTAAGCCAGGGGCCATCCGGTCCGGCTGTCAATTTGCACCACGCTGCCCATACCAAATGCCGCAATGTCTTGAAAAAGATCCAGCCTTACAATCCATTGAACAGAATCACCGCGTGGCATGTTTTCTAATGGAAGGAGGAGAAGACACTGACTCACCCACTCTTGCAAGTGAATCAGCTGACAAAACGGTATGACACAGCCGCTTTTTTTTCTAAACATAAACAATCGACTTTGGCTTTAAATCAAGTGTCCTTTCACGTGAAGGAAGGAGAAACGCTTGGCATTGTTGGTGAATCAGGCTGCGGGAAATCAACACTTGGCAAAAGCCTAATGAGATTGACTGAACCGACGTCAGGCTCTATTCAATTAAAAGGGCAGGAGATCACCCTTCTAAAAGAACGAGACATGCGTTCCTTAAGAAAAGACATTCAAATGATCTTTCAAGATCCATATGCTTCTTTAAATCCAAGAATGAAAATCAAAGATATTTTAGAGGAACCGCTGATTGTCCATCAGCATGGGACGAAAGCAGAAAGACGGAAACGGGTAAAAGAGATGCTGCACATTGTTGGATTTGATCCTTCCTACGGAGAACGTTATGCGCATCAATTCAGCGGCGGGCAAAGGCAGCGTATCGGTATTGCTAGAGCACTTATTACGCACCCAAGTCTTGTCATTGCCGATGAACCAGTTTCGGCTTTGGATGTATCCGTTCAAGCGCAAATTTTGAATTTGATGCTTGAATTGCAAAAGACGCTTTCTCTGACGTATCTGTTTATTTCTCACGACCTTGGGGTTGTCAGATATATGAGCGACCGGATCGCCGTCATGTATGCTGGGCGCATTGTCGAGATGGGGCCTGCCGAAGATGTGTTTCACAGCCCGCTTCATCCTTATACGTCGCTGCTTCTGAAATCCATTCCACATATGGATCACGTACTAGAGGCGCAAGATGTGGCAGCAGAAGAGACCACAATGACGGAACGCGGCAGCTGTCCTTTCTACAAAAGGTGTCCAAAAAGATGGGAGAAATGCCTGAAAGCAGTTCCTGCTTTGTATGAGGAGGCACCGGGGCACGCAGCCGCGTGTTATTTATATCAAAAGGAGGAACACAATGAAGAAGACATGGTTATTCAGTAGTTTCATTTTTGTGCTGGCACTGGCGCTCTTTTTAGGGGGATGCTCATCTTCACCGACATCAGAAGAAAAGGCAACAAAAGATACCCTCGTATTTGGCAGAGGAGGAGATTCCACTTCACTAGATCCAATCACAACAACAGAAGGCGAAACCTTCAAGGTCACAGAGAATATATTTGAAAAGCTCTTGAATTACGGTGAGAAAGACACGACCATCCATCCTGGCCTCGCAACAGAATGGGATGTTGCAAAGGACGGAAAGTCATACACGTTCTACTTAAGAAAAGGTGTGAAATTCCACGATGGCACAGACTTTAACGCAGAAGCAGTGAAATTCAATTTTGAGCGCTGGATGAATGGAGACGCAGAAAAGTTTCCTTACTATGGTATGTTTGGCGGCTATAAAAAAGATAAAGGGCATGTCATTAAAGACATCATCGTCAAAGGCGAGCATGAAATTGAATTTCAGCTAAAGCGCCCGCAGGCGACATTCCTCAAAAACATTGCTATGTCACCATTTGGCATCGCAAGTCCAGCGGCTGTTGAAAAAAGCGGCGATTCATTTAGAGAAAATCCAGTGGGGACAGGACCATTCAAGTTTAAAGAGTGGAAGCAAAACGACCGTATCGTGTTAGAAAAAAACGAGGATTATTGGCAGAAGGATAAGCCAAAGCTGAATCAAATCATCTTCCGCTCCATTCCAGAAAACTCTGCTCGTTTAAATGCCCTTAAAACAGGCGAGATCGACTTAATGGATGGCGTGAATCCGTCAGATTTAGATGGCATTAAAACCGACAAAGCACTCCAGCTCATTGAAAGACCATCGATGAACGTAGGCTATATCGGACTGACTGTCACAAGAAAGCCGCTTGATAACAAGCTCGTTCGTCAGGCACTCAATTATGCGGTCGATAAAGAATCGATTATTGAGTCATTTTATGGCGGACTTGCTGAGCCAGCAAAAAATCCATTGCCGCCAGCTTTAGAAGGCTACAATGACGACATTGAGCCATATCCGTATGATCCAGAAAAAGCGAAAGAACTATTAAAACAAGCGGGCTTCCCTGACGGCTTTCGCATCAAGCTTTGGGCAATGCCTGTACCGCGTCCATACATGCCAGATGGAATGAAGGTAGCAGAAGTCATTCAGTCAAATTTTGAAAAGGTCGGCGTCAAAGCAGAAATTGTGACATATGACTGGGCAACCTACTTAGATAAAGCAAGTAAAGGGGAAGCAGATGTGTTCTTATTAGGCTGGACAGGGGACAATGGCGATCCTGATAATTTCATCTACACTCTGCTGGACAAAGACAGCATTGGCGGTAACAACTATACATTCTTCGAAAATGATAAAATGCATGACATTTTAATTGAAGCGCAAACAGACACAGATCAAAAGAAACGAAATGAGCTGTATAAAAAAGCGCAGGAAATCATTCATGACGAAGCGCCTTGGATTCCATTGGTGCATTCGATTCCAATGCTTGCCGCTTCTAATGATTTAAAAGGCTATCAGCCGCATCCAACTGGTTCAGAAGCTTTAACTGACGTGTATTTCGAATAAGCAAATAAGGGAGATCTTGTATCTCCCTTATTCAAACAAAGAAAAAGGCGGTGAAAGCTGTTTGTTTGCTTATTGTATGAAGCGGGCAGGAATGCTCATCCCAGTACTCATCGGAATGACATTGGTCGTGTTTTCAATTATTCGTTTTATACCTGGAAATCCAGCGCAGGTCATCTTAGGACAGCGGGCAACGAAAGAGGCAGTAGAACAATTAACGATCCAGCTCGGTTTAGATCAGCCATGGTACGTTCAATACGGTCATTATATGCTTGGCCTTTTAAAAGGGGATTTAGGAACTTCCATTCGAACAGGAGCGGCTATTGCCCAGGAAATGAAGCCTTACTTATTTGCGACGTTAGAATTGACCTTTTTTGCCATGGTGCTGGCGATTGTTGTGGGAGTGAATGCCGGAATCATTAGTGCTTGGTTTAAGCATTCTTTCTTTGATTATGCCGCGATGTTTATTGCACTCATCGGAGTGTCCATGCCAATTTTCTGGTTAGGTTTAATGGGGCAGTGGCTGTTCTCGATCGAATTAGGTATTTTGCCGACAACAGGCCGAGAAGATGTAAGGAATCCAGTCGAGTCGATCACGTATATTCATACACTGGACACGCTTTTGCAAGGCCGGTTTGATCAATTCACTGACAGCATCAAGCATTTGATCTTACCAAGTACAGCACTCGCCACAATTCCTGCTGCGATTATTGCGAGAATTACAAGGGCAAGTATGCTGGAAGTGCTTCATTCAGACTTTATTCGAACAGCAAAAGCAAAAGGAGTACGTTCATTTTTTATCATTTATCAGCATGGCCTGAAAAATGCGCTCATTCCGATCTTGACGATTATTGGTCTTCAAACGGGCCTCTTGCTTGGTGGAGCGATTTTAACAGAAACCATTTTTGCTTGGCCGGGAATCGGCCGGTATATATATGACGCCATCAGTTATCGTGATTACCCAGTCATTCAAACAGGTATTCTTGTCGTTGCGCTTATATTTGTCCTGATCAATTTCATTGTGGACATCTTGTATGCGGTCATTGATCCAAGGATTAAATATTAGGGAGGGAGAGTGACAATATGGAAGCACAAAAAGAGCTTGAACCACCTCAGACAAAAGATGAACGCTCTCAATCATTGATTCTTGAATCAATGAAGCAGTTCTTTCAGCACAAGCTGGCGGTCATTGGCAGTGTGATTGTCTTTTTATTTCTGATCCTAGCGATCTTTGCACCGCTCATTGCTCCTTATGGAATCAATGAGCAATCACTTGGTGAGCGATTTAGTGCCCCTTCAGCTGCGCACTGGTTTGGTACGGATGATTTCGGCAGAGATATATTTTCAAGAGTTGTGCATGGAGCACGGATTTCCTTATGGGTCGGTTTCTTCTCGGTTCTCGGGTCTGTCATTTTAGGCACACTGCTTGGATTGATAGCAGGCTATGGCGGAAGAGTGCTAGATGCTGTGATCTCCAGACTGTTTGATATTTTACTCGCTTTTCCTAGCATTCTATTAGCGATTGCTATTGTCTCCATCCTAGGCCCCTCCTTACAAAATGCCCTTATTGCCATTGCGATTATTAATGTCCCAACCTTTGGACGGCTCGTTCGTTCAAAAGTGCTGAGTATTAAACAAGAAGAATACGTTCTGGCAGCAAAGGCGGTTGGGATGTCAAACCGCCGCATCGTACTGCGTCACATCCTGCCAAATAGTATGGTGCCAGTCATCGTACAGGCAACGCTAGCAATCGGAACGGCAATTATTGAGGCAGCGGCTTTAGGCTTTTTAGGTTTGGGTGCACAGGCGCCAAGTCCAGAATGGGGGAAAATGCTCGCCGATGCGAGACCTTATCTCATTCAAGCCCCTTGGACATTATTCTTCCCAGGAATAGCGATCATGCTGACGGTTCTAGGCTTTAATCTGATGGGGGATGGATTAAGAGACACGCTGGATCCGAAAATGAAGAAAATAAAATAAGACCGATTCTCAGAATCGGTCTCAGCGCGCAGGCAAACCCTCGCATTCGGTGTCAGTCCTGCGTGCCGGTGCTCACGAATACTCAATTCGCTCCGCTCCGGTACTCGTTCTTCCTAGACTGCAAAGGTTTTCAGGTTACGCTGAAAAGAAGACAAAGAGCTAAAATCAAGATCATTTTAGCTCTTTGTCAACAATTTAAGACCGATTCTAGGAATCGGTCTTTTCTGTTTATGCTTCTTTTTCTTCTGTCTCAATTTCACTATCTTTTGGGTGATACGTCTGGAAGCTTGTAATCAATGTATCTAAATGCTCTAATTCATCACGGTATTCGATGATGCTGGACATGACATTCAGCATGTTGTAATCGAGTAAGTCGTTTTCTTGGTTTTGCTGATGCTGAATAAATGATTTCGTTAACGTCTCAAGGCGAAGAGAGCATTCATTTTGAAATTCATCATCCTGCGGCTTCATTTTTCCGACGAATTTCATCAATGTGCGCTCATGCCAATACAGTAAATAATCAATCTCATCCGTTAAGCTTTCCCTGAAATGCTCTGGCATTAAATGAATTTCATTTTCTAATTTATGAAGCTTTTTCAGCAAATACAGAGCGCGATTCGATGTCATAATGGCCTGCCTGAACAAAACAAGCTTTCTTGATTTGACATACGTGGTTTTCTTTAAATAGCTTCGTTCTTCTTTGTATAGCAAGTAAATATGATCTAATTTGATCATGCGTTCTTTTATTTGATCGATGTCATCCTTTAATGTGGAATGATCAGTAGACTGTCTGGAGCTCAGACGGATCCATTTTAAAATCTCCTCCGTATTTTCCATAATGTGATGAACAAGTTTTGTTTCATATTTTGGCGGCAGGAAGATTAAATTCACTAAAAATGAAGAAAGAACTCCTAACACCACAGTAGCTGTTCGGATTAGGGCAAAGGAAAGGAAATGATCCCCTGCACTTTCTAAAATCGCGATGACGGTTACAAGTGCAATCGGAATCGTGTGTTCAATCTTCAGCTTTAAATTAATGGCGATGACCATGACGGCGGTTAAACCGATAATGACTGGTCCTGTGCCAAAAAGCAGACCGAACGTAATGGCAAGCGCTGCTCCAATAATATTGGCTTGCACTTGATCAACAATGGTTAAAAAAGATCGATAAATAGATGGCTGGATAGCAAATACAGCTGCAATTCCCGCGAAGACGGGCGTTGGCAACCCAAGCCATGTTGCCAGGTAAAGCGCGAGTACAATGGCAATACCAGTTTTTAAAATACGGGCTCCAAGTTTCATTGGTTTTGTCCCTGCATTCCTTTCTTTTCGATAATAGATGATCACTCGTCATTTATCATTCATATTTTGATGAAACAACTAAGTAATATACAGCGGTCTTCCGAAATATTCAAGTGATTTTTGAAAGTTCATGAAAACATCAAAAGAAGGTATTGAGAAGAAATGTAACAGATTCGCACGCTTTTGACAAACAAGAGCTGGTAAATAAAAAAACAGGCGCATGTTTTTACGCCTGTTTGGGACTTCATTATGATTGTTTCAGCTGTGCAAATGCATGATCTACTGCTTGCAGCGTCTCAGAAATATCTTTTTCAGTATGTGCGATCGTTAAGAACCAAGCTTCATATTTAGAAGGAGCGAGGTTAATGCCTTGCGCGAGCATTAATTTGAAGAAACGGGCAAACATTTCGCCATCCGTATTTTCAGCCTGCTCGTAGTTCACAATCGTTTCTGTTGTGAAATAAATTGTGAGCGCTCCTTTTAAGCGATTCACTGTAATATCTACTTGATGCTTTTTGGCATGGGCTAAAATGCCTTCCTCTAACATAGCGCCTAGCTGATCAAGACGCTCGTAAACGCCGTCTTCTTTTAACAATTCCAAGCAGGCAATACCTGAAAGAATGGATGCAGGGTTTCCTGCCATTGTGCCAGCTTGATAGGCTGGTCCAAGCGGGGCAACTTGTTCCATAATTTCTTTTTTACCGCCGTAAGCGCCGATAGGAAGTCCGCCGCCAATAATTTTTCCTAATGCAGTGAGGTCAGGTTTTACTTGAAGCAAATCCTGTGCACCGCCATACATAAAGCGGAAAGCGGTAATGACTTCATCATAAATCACCAGTGCGCCTTTTTCATGTGTGAGGTCATTGACCTGCTGCAGGAAACCGTCCTTAGGTTCTACGATGCCAAAGTTCCCGACAATTGGTTCGACAAGGACAGCTGCTATTTCATCTCCCCAGCGATCTAATGCTTCTTTATAGCTGTCAATATCATTAAATGGAACGGTAATGACTTCATTGGCGATACTCTTTGGTACGCCCGCGGAATCGGGTGTTCCTAAAGTGGAAGGACCAGAGCCTGCAGCCACTAGCACAAGATCAGAGTGGCCGTGATAGCATCCGGCAAACTTAATGATTTTTGTTCTGCCTGTATATGCGCGAGCCACTCGAATTGTTGTCATCACCGCTTCTGTACCTGAATTGACAAAACGAACTTTGTCTAAAGCAGGCATGGCTTCCTTCAGCATTTTAGCAAAAGTGACTTCATGCTTCGTTGGTGTTCCGTAAAGGACACCTGTTTCAGCCGCTTTCGTGATGGCTTTTGTAATATGCGGGTGGGCGTGTCCTGTAATAATTGGACCGTATGCTGCCAGATAATCGATATAGCGGTTTCCGTCAACATCCCAAAAATAAGCGCCTTCTCCTCTTTCCATCGCAACGGGTGAACCGCCGCCTACTGCCTTATATGAACGAGACGGGCTGTTGACACCCCCAACAATGTGCTCCAGCGCCTCTTGATGTAATTTTTCTGATTCTGTGAATTTCATAAATAGCCTCCTATCTCAACGTATCACGTCGTCTATCATTATTTTAACATGCCGATGCAAGCGTCCTTAGTTGAATATCCTCTCAAAATTGGATAGGCTAATTAAAAAATAGGTTGGAGGGATTGTGTCATGACAATCGAAGTAGGGCAGCAAGTACCTGACATTGAATTAACCGGTGACAATGGGGAGAAAGTAAAGCTTTCTGATTTTAAAGGAAAACATATTGTTCTTTATTTCTATCCAAAAGATATGACACCAGGCTGTACAACAGAAGCATGTGATTTCCGCGACCGCCATCAAAGCTTTGCAGAATTAGATGCTGTCATTATCGGCGTAAGCCCAGACAGTCAGGACAAGCACCAAAAGTTTAAAGAAAAACATGATTTGCCTTTTCTTCTTCTTGTAGACGATGAACAGAAATTGTCTGAAGCCTTTGGGGTATGGAAGCTGAAAAAGAACTTTGGAAAAGAATATATGGGAATCGAGCGTTCAACGTTTCTGATTAATAAAGAAGGCACGCTTGTGAAAGAATGGCGAAAAGTAAAGGTAAAAGACCACGTAGAGGAAGCGCTTGAGGAATTGAAAGCTCACGCTTAATATCCTCACAGGATGAGATCGGCAGTCATGCCGGTCTTTTTTGTAAAGAAGAATAGGTAAAAAAGAGGATTGTAATTGACAAAGTTTCGGCTCTGGGGGTACACTATTTATAAAGATTATAATATAAGAATATTTTTGAAGAGAGGTGCATGATGAAATGGCTGCTCACGAACTAAAAGACGCTTTAGATGCTCTAAAAGAAACCGGTGTTCGAATTACCCCGCAGCGCCATGCCATCTTGGAGTTTCTCGTAAATTCTATGACACACCCAACCGCGGACGATATATATAAAGCACTTGAAGGAAAATTTCCAAATATGAGTGTCGCAACGGTTTACAACAATTTACGAGTCTTCCGGGAATCTGGATTAGTAAAGGAATTAACGTATGGTGATTCCTCAAGCCGATTTGATTTTGCGACATCTGACCACTACCATGCGATTTGTGAAAACTGCGGAAAAATCGTAGATTTTCACTATCCTGGCCTTGATGAAGTTGAACAGCTTGCATCCCATGTGACAGGCTTTAAAGTCAGTCATCATCGCTTGGAGATCTATGGAACTTGTCAAGAATGTGCGAAAAAAGAAAATCATTAATGAAAAAGCTGACCGTTTAAAAGGTCAGCTTATTTTTATGACTTTTTTCGATTGTAGGATTCATCAAACTCTTTACCTTCTAATGCTGGATCAAGTGTAAGCGGCTCCCTGCAATGCATGCACATGTCAACCCGCCCAAGCACTTTTGTTTCCTTCTCACAGCCTGGACAAACGACACGTACTGCCTTCGTAGAAAGCATACCAATCCAAAAGTAAACGGCTGTACTTAATCCAATCGATAAGACGCCAAGCAGCATAAAGAAAGTCGACAGCCAAATCGATTCCTTGAAGAACACACCGATATACATGATCAGAAAGCCAACAAAAACCAAACTAAGTGCAAATGTTCTGATTTTATTAATCTTACTGGAGTATTTCGCCATCCCTAGTCCCCCTTATCTCCAATATAGCACATTTTACCTTTCCGTTTGAATTAGTTATAGAGTTTTGTGAATAAATTGCTTATAATGATTCAATGATCTTTTTTCATGTATTGAAGGAATTTTGATTCTATGAGGAGAAATACATAGCATTAGAGAAGAACCTTACACCCGAGTATTGGAGGAATCACTATGGAAAATCTTCTCCGTCCTATTTATCAAGAGAGAGCAAGCCATCCAGACACATTAGCTGTGATTATAGTAGAAAGAAGACATAAAGTATCTTCTGAGACGGATAACTTTGATGCAGCACTTTTGGTCATCGTAAAAGAAGCGGAAGAGCCTTTATTTATCAAGCACTATGAATCCGATCACCAAACAGCTTCTTTAAATGTTGTCACAGACGATCAACTGAAGGAATGGATTACCCTCGGCACTAACCGCCGAATCATCGATTGGATTTTGAATGGAAAAGTCCTGTTTGATCGAAATGAATATATCTTCAACTTAATTGATGAACTAAGTACATTCCCGTTTTCAAACCGCAAGCTCAAAATCGGTTTAGAATATGGCAAGCTCATTCGCAGATATATAGAAGGAAAAGCATTTTTTGAGTCAAATCAATTCCTTGATGCATATAATTCCATTGTGCATGCCCTGCATCACCTAGCACGTATTGAAGTAATTGATAAAGGCTTCCACCCAGAAGTGACCGTTTGGAACCAAGTGCGTCATATGGAACCTGAAGTATACAAACTTTACTCAGAACTGATTGAAAGCCATGAAAGTCTGCATAAACGTTTGGAACTTTTATTTTTAGCAAATGATTTTTTGATCCATTCAAAAGCAGAAATTGGTGCCGCTCATTTGCGTCATGTCATGGAACAGAAGGATATATGGCTTTTTGGTGAGCTTCTTGCACACCCAGATCTAAAGTATTTCACGCCTGACCTTAGTGTTATGATTGATTTCTTTGTGGAAAAAGGAATTGTTCAAGTGGAGCCGATTGAGACAAAGGGACAAAAAATCTATCATCGAGGATATTTTGTGAAAAAAGATATTGACGCATGAATATTATGATGGTATATTATTAAACGTCGCTAATGAGCAACTGAGTTGCTTTGAAAGAAAAGCTGACAAAAAGAAATTCTAAAAAACGCTTGACGCACACGGCGCTCAAATGTTATATTAAGAAAGTCGCCTCTGAGAGACGACGAAGATGATCTTTGAAAACTAAACAAGACAAAACGTACCTGTTAATTCGAGTTTTTATAAAAAAATCCTATGATACTTCATAGGTAGTCAGTCAAACTGGCGAGGCAGGAAGTGATCACATGCTAAGTTCGCTACATCGTGTAGCAGCGCATGTGTGATATGCATCCTGCATACCTCGGAGAGTTTGATCCTGGCTCAGGACGAACGCTGGCGGCGTGCCTAATACATGCAAGTCGAGCGGACAGAAGGGAGCTTGCTCCCGGATGTTAGCGGCGGACGGGTGAGTAACACGTGGGTAACCTGCCTGTAAGACTGGGATAACTCCGGGAAACCGGAGCTAATACCGGATAGTTCCTTGAACCGCATGGTTCAAGGATGAAAGACGGTTTCGGCTGTCACTTACAGATGGACCCGCGGCGCATTAGCTAGTTGGTGGGGTAATGGCTCACCAAGGCGACGATGCGTAGCCGACCTGAGAGGGTGATCGGCCACACTGGGACTGAGACACGGCCCAGACTCCTACGGGAGGCAGCAGTAGGGAATCTTCCGCAATGGACGAAAGTCTGACGGAGCAACGCCGCGTGAGTGATGAAGGTTTTCGGATCGTAAAGCTCTGTTGTTAGGGAAGAACAAGTGCGAGAGTAACTGCTCGCACCTTGACGGTACCTAACCAGAAAGCCACGGCTAACTACGTGCCAGCAGCCGCGGTAATACGTAGGTGGCAAGCGTTGTCCGGAATTATTGGGCGTAAAGGGCTCGCAGGCGGTTTCTTAAGTCTGATGTGAAAGCCCCCGGCTCAACCGGGGAGGGTCATTGGAAACTGGGAAACTTGAGTGCAGAAGAGGAGAGTGGAATTCCACGTGTAGCGGTGAAATGCGTAGAGATGTGGAGGAACACCAGTGGCGAAGGCGACTCTCTGGTCTGTAACTGACGCTGAGGAGCGAAAGCGTGGGGAGCGAACAGGATTAGATACCCTGGTAGTCCACGCCGTAAACGATGAGTGCTAAGTGTTAGGGGGTTTCCGCCCCTTAGTGCTGCAGCTAACGCATTAAGCACTCCGCCTGGGGAGTACGGTCGCAAGACTGAAACTCAAAGGAATTGACGGGGGCCCGCACAAGCGGTGGAGCATGTGGTTTAATTCGAAGCAACGCGAAGAACCTTACCAGGTCTTGACATCCTCTGACAACCCTAGAGATAGGGCTTTCCCTTCGGGGACAGAGTGACAGGTGGTGCATGGTTGTCGTCAGCTCGTGTCGTGAGATGTTGGGTTAAGTCCCGCAACGAGCGCAACCCTTGATCTTAGTTGCCAGCATTCAGTTGGGCACTCTAAGGTGACTGCCGGTGACAAACCGGAGGAAGGTGGGGATGACGTCAAATCATCATGCCCCTTATGACCTGGGCTACACACGTGCTACAATGGACAGAACAAAGGGCTGCAAGACCGCAAGG
This sequence comes from Bacillus sp. FSL K6-0994, assembly GCF_038630815.1. Classification (NCBI taxonomy): domain Bacteria; kingdom Bacillati; phylum Bacillota; class Bacilli; order Caryophanales; family Bacillaceae; genus Bacillus; species Bacillus sp. FSL K6-0994. The sequence continues at coordinate 838,417 of NZ_CP152043.1, forward strand.
TTTAGCCAATCCCATAAATCTGTTCTCAGTTCGGATCGCAGTCTGCAACTCGACTGCGTGAAGCTGGAATCGCTAGTAATCGCGGATCAGCATGCCGCGGTGAATACGTTCCCGGGCCTTGTACACACCGCCCGTCACACCACGAGAGTTTGCAACACCCGAAGTCGGTGAGGTAACCTTTATGGAGCCAGCCGCCGAAGGTGGGGCAGATGATTGGGGTGAAGTCGTAACAAGGTAGCCGTATCGGAAGGTGCGGCTGGATCACCTCCTTTCTAAGGATATATGGAGCAGCGTACGTTTTCGTCTTGTTTAGTTTTGAAGGATCATTCCTTCAAAACATGTCTCTAGCGAGACAGGATTGTTCTTTGAAAACTAGATAACAATAAGTAATACATTCACATTGAATGCAATGCAAAGTTCATCACACATAGTGATTCTTTCTAAAGTAAGAAATGGTTAAGTTAGAAAGGGCGCACGGTGGATGCCTTGGCACTAGGAGCCGATGAAGGACGGGACGAACACCGATATGCTTCGGGGAGCTGTAAGCAAGCTTTGATCCGGAGATTTCCGAATGGGGAAACCCACTGCTCGTAATGGAGTAGTATCCATACTTGAATACATAGAGTATGAGAAGGCATACCCGGGGAACTGAAACATCTAAGTACCCGGAGGAAGAGAAAGCAAATGCGATTCCCTGAGTAGCGGCGAGCGAAACGGGAACAGCCCAAACCAAGAGGCTTGCCTCTTGGGGTTGTAGGACACTCTATACGGAGTTACAAAGGAATGATATAAGCGAAGAGGTCTGGAAAGGCCCGCCAAAGAAGGTAACAGCCCTGTAACTGAAATGTCGTTCTCTCCAGAGTGGATCCTGAGTACGGCGGAACACGTGAAATTCCGTCGGAATCCGGGAGGACCATCTCCCAAGGCTAAATACTCCCTAGTGACCGATAGTGAACCAGTACCGTGAGGGAAAGGTGAAAAGCACCCCGGAAGGGGAGTGAAATAGATCCTGAAACCGTGTGCCTACAAGTAGTCAGAGCCCGTTAACGGGTGATGGCGTGCCTTTTGTAGAATGAACCGGCGAGTTACGATCCCGTGCAAGGTTAAGCAGAAGATGCGGAGCCGCAGCGAAAGCGAGTCTGAATAGGGCGCATGAGTACGTGGTCGTAGACCCGAAACCAGGTGATCTACCCATGTCCAGGGTGAAGTTCAGGTAACACTGAATGGAGGCCCGAACCCACGCACGTTGAAAAGTGCGGGGATGAGGTGTGGGTAGGGGTGAAATGCCAATCGAACCTGGAGATAGCTGGTTCTCTCCGAAATAGCTTTAGGGCTAGCCTCAAGGTAAGAGTCTCGGAGGTAGAGCACTGATTGGACTAGGGGCCCCTACCGGGTTACCGAATTCAGTCAAACTCCGAATGCCGATGACTTATCCTTGGGAGTCAGACTGCGAGTGATAAGATCCGTAGTCGAAAGGGAAACAGCCCAGACCGCCAGCTAAGGTCCCAAAGTATACGTTAAGTGGAAAAGGATGTGGAGTTGCTTAGACAACCAGGATGTTGGCTTAGAAGCAGCCACCATTTAAAGAGTGCGTAATAGCTCACTGGTCGAGTGACTCTGCGCCGAAAATGTACCGGGGCTAAACGTATCACCGAAGCTGCGGACTGTTCTTACGAACAGTGGTAGGAGAGCGTTCTAAGGGCTGTGAAGCCAGACCGGAAGGACTGGTGGAGCGCTTAGAAGTGAGAATGCCGGTATGAGTAGCGAAAGACGGGTGAGAATCCCGTCCACCGAATGCCTAAGGTTTCCTGAGGAAGGCTCGTCCGCTCAGGGTTAGTCGGGACCTAAGCCGAGGCCGAAAGGCGTAGGCGATGGACAACAGGTTGATATTCCTGTACCACCTCCTCACCATTTGAGCAATGGGGGGACGCAGGAGGATAGGGTAAGCGCGGTATTGGATATCCGCGTCCAAGCAGTTAGGCTGGGAAATAGGCAAATCCGTTTCCCGTAAAGGCTGAGCTGTGATGGCGAGCGAAATTTAGTAGCGAAGTTCCTGATTCCACACTGCCAAGAAAAGCCTCTAGCGAGGTGAGAGGTGCCCGTACCGCAAACCGACACAGGTAGGCGAGGAGAGAATCCTAAGGTGATCGAGAGAACTCTCGTTAAGGAACTCGGCAAAATGACCCCGTAACTTCGGGAGAAGGGGTGCTTCTTAGGGTGTTAAAGCCCCGAGAAGCCGCAGTGAATAGGCCCAGGCGACTGTTTAGCAAAAACACAGGTCTCTGCGAAGCCGTAAGGCGAAGTATAGGGGCTGACGCCTGCCCGGTGCTGGAAGGTTAAGAGGAGCGCTTAGCGTAAGCGAAGGTGCGAATTGAAGCCCCAGTAAACGGCGGCCGTAACTATAACGGTCCTAAGGTAGCGAAATTCCTTGTCGGGTAAGTTCCGACCCGCACGAAAGGCGCAACGATCTGGGCACTGTCTCAACGAGAGACTCGGTGAAATTATAGTACCTGTGAAGATGCAGGTTACCCGCGACAGGACGGAAAGACCCCGTGGAGCTTTACTGCAGCCTGATATTGAATGTTGGTACAGCTTGTACAGGATAGGTAGGAGCCTTGGAAACCGGAGCGCTAGCTTCGGTGGAGGCATCGGTGGGATACTACCCTGGCTGTATTGACCTTCTAACCCGCTGCCCTTATCGGGCAGGGAGACAGTGTCAGGTGGGCAGTTTGACTGGGGCGGTCGCCTCCTAAAATGTAACGGAGGCGCCCAAAGGTTCCCTCAGAATGGTTGGAAATCATTCGCAGAGTGTAAAGGCACAAGGGAGCTTGACTGCGAGACCTACAAGTCGAGCAGGGACGAAAGTCGGGCTTAGTGATCCGGTGGTTCCGCATGGAAGGGCCATCGCTCAACGGATAAAAGCTACCCCGGGGATAACAGGCTTATCTCCCCCAAGAGTCCACATCGACGGGGAGGTTTGGCACCTCGATGTCGGCTCATCGCATCCTGGGGCTGTAGTCGGTCCCAAGGGTTGGGCTGTTCGCCCATTAAAGCGGTACGCGAGCTGGGTTCAGAACGTCGTGAGACAGTTCGGTCCCTATCCGTCGCGGGCGCAGGAAATTTGAGAGGAGCTGTCCTTAGTACGAGAGGACCGGGATGGACGCACCGCTGGTGTACCAGTTGTTCTGCCAAGGGCATCGCTGGGTAGCTATGTGCGGACGGGATAAGTGCTGAAAGCATCTAAGCATGAAGCCCCCCTCAAGATGAGATTTCCCATTCCGCAAGGAAGTAAGATCCCTGAAAGATGATCAGGTTGATAGGTCTGAGGTGGAAGCGTGGTGACACGTGGAGCTGACAGATACTAATAGATCGAGGACTTAACCTATATTCTAATGTGAAGCATGAACATTGTTATCTAGTTTTGAGAGAACATTTTTAAAATATCTCTTGATTTATTTTGAATACATAGTATAATATCTTTTGTCACTAAATTGTCTGGTGATGATGGCGAAGAGGTCACACCCGTTCCCATACCGAACACGGAAGTTAAGCTCTTCAGCGCCGATGGTAGTTGGGGGTTTCCCCCTGTGAGAGTAGGACATCGCCAGGCTTTCTTCATTCCGCAGTAGCTCAGTGGTAGAGCTATCGGCTGTTAACCGATCGGTCGTAGGTTCGAATCCTACCTGCGGAGCCAATTTGGAGAGCTGTCCGAGTGGCCGAAGGAGCACGATTGGAAATCGTGTAGGCGGTAACCCCGTCTCAAGGGTTCGAATCCCTTGCTCTCCGCCACAATTTACATAATAAAGGGCCCGTTGGTCAAGCGGTTAAGACACCGCCCTTTCACGGCGGTAACACGGGTTCGAATCCCGTACGGGTCACCATTTTTATAGAATATACACCAGCATTTTTTATTCGGAGGATTAGCTCAGCTGGGAGAGCATCTGCCTTACAAGCAGAGGGTCGGCGGTTCGAGCCCGTCATCCTCCACCATATCTTTTATATCGTCGCGGGGTGGAGCAGTTCGGTAGCTCGTCGGGCTCATAACCCGAAGGTCGCAGGTTCAAATCCTGCCCCCGCAACCAAAATGGTCCGGTAGTTCAGTTGGTTAGAATGCCTGCCTGTCACGCAGGAGGTCGCGGGTTCGAGTCCCGTCCGGACCGCCATTTTTCAAAAGAATACTTGGCTCGGTAGCTCAGTTGGTAGAGCAACGGACTGAAAATCCGTGTGTCGGCGGTTCGATTCCGTCCCGAGCCACCACTATTTGCCGGTGTAGCTCAACTGGTAGAGCAACTGACTTGTAATCAGTAGGTTGGGGGTTCAAGTCCTCTTGCCGGCACTGTTTTTCAAAAGTGGAGGGGTAGCGAAGTGGCTAAACGCGGCGGACTGTAAATCCGCTCCCTCCGGGTTCGGCGGTTCGAATCCGCCCCCCTCCACCATTTTTTATTTTCATAGGGGCATAGTTTAAAGGTAGAACAGAGGTCTCCAAAACCTCCGGTGTGGGTTCGATTCCTACTGCCCCTGCCAATTTTCTTAATATGATTCATAACATCTATGGCGGTTGTGGCGAAGTGGTTAACGCACCAGATTGTGGCTCTGGCACTCGTGGGTTCGATTCCCATCAATCGCCCCATTTTATTAGTGGGCTATAGCCAAGCGGTAAGGCAACGGACTTTGACTCCGTCATGCGTTGGTTCGAATCCAGCTAGCCCAGTTGATGTGCGGAAGTAGTTCAGTGGTAGAACACCACCTTGCCAAGGTGGGGGTCGCGGGTTCGAATCCCGTCTTCCGCTCCAATAATGGCGGCATAGCCAAGTGGTAAGGCAGAGGTCTGCAAAACCTTTATCCCCGGTTCAAATCCGGGTGTCGCCTTTTTTGAAAAGACTGCCGGGGTGGTGGAATTGGCAGACACACAGGACTTAAAATCCTGCGGTAGGTGACTACCGTGCCGGTTCAAGTCCGGCCCTCGGCACCATGTTTTTTAATATAAGATGCGCTCTTTAATGATCATGCCGGTGTGGCGGAATTGGCAGACGCGCACGACTCAAAATCGTGTTCCTCACGGAGTGCCGGTTCGACCCCGGCCACCGGTATCTAGTTTTAGATATTCTTTATTGTCGTCAATTACAGAAGAATTAAGGAATATCAACGTTTAAAACGTCTTTCTACAAATTGTAGGAGGGCGTTTTTTATTTGTTTTTTAGCTGCTTCTTCATACGACAAAATTACTTCAAATCGCGTTCACTGCTGAAAGGGTGAATTAGCTAAGAGGAACATATTAAGGAGATTAACTTTTACTTTATTGATGGTTGTCTTATTATTAAACTAAAGGGGCAGGATAATTGAAGAAGGATTGGATAAATTGTACACAAGAGGTGTTGTAATGATTACGGTTAAAAATGCTGAAAGTTATCTTAAAGATAGCATTAGTGAAGATAACGATGATATAAAAAAGGTTTGGGAAACATTTAAGGCTTTTTCAAAGGAGACAGTTGAGGGCGAAGAAGATAAAGAAATTTTATTTCAGTGTGGTGTCTATGATTTTACAGGAGAGGACCTATTTCATTTTGACTTTGTACGTCAGTTTACAGTTTATGAAGAAGATGATTATTCTCACATGGAACAACTACACTGTGAATTTTTATTTAAACCAACAAGCGAGTTAAAAAAGTTAAAGGTGGTAGAAGAATGGTCAATGGATTATGACGATATCGATCATTTTTTTAATCATATTGAAAGTATTCATGAGTTTAAAATACCTTTGAGTTTAAAGCCGATAAAATCAGAAATATATCAGGAAGAACTTTAATTCTTTTCATTAACAGGGGCTTTACTTTAAGAGGGTATACCTTGCCTTTTTAGAATAATTTATCACGGAGTGCTGGTTTGACCCCGGCCACCGGTATCTTTTAAAATTTTCATGATTGGTTTTTCCATGAACCTAACGTTTCACCCTCGTGGTAAAACGTTTTTTTGTGGTTTAAATGAGTTATTTAGATAAAAAATAGGAACCTATTAGAAAATAATGAGTATGTACTTCTTTTGGCAGAATAATCTTTAGATGATTTGCAACATTTGATAAGATACATTTAACCATGTAAGGAAACAAAATGGAGCAGCACATTCACATAAAACAGTTGTACTACCTTTGAGTAACTAAATGAATATTTGTGGGTACATACACATCTTTAGCTGACATCAACATGGTGACCCAGTTTGAGGGGAGAATTTATGAAAAAACAAAATGATCATGAGGAGTTATTGACAGGTGGCAATGTCTCGAACGTATATCGTTCTGGAGATACGGTTCGTCGAGAAGTAAAGTCAGACAATATCAATATACGAAAGCTGCTAAAGCATTTAGAAAAAAAGAATTTCTCCTATGCTCCAAAGTTTTTAGGGGTTGATGAACAAGGTAGAGAGGTATTGTCCTTTATTGATGGCGTGGCAGGTCATGATCCTTTAAAAGAATACATGTGTACTCACGATGTTTTAAAAGAAATAGCGAGCATGTTAAGGCTTTATCATGATGCTGTTCAGGACTTCTCCATTTCAGATGATTGGGAACGAATGGACAATACGCCTAACAACATAGAGGTTGTTTGCCATAATGATTTTGCGATGTACAACATCATTTTCAAGGATAAAAAACCAGTAGGGATTATTGATTTTGATGTAGCTGCTCCTGGTCCAAGGCTTTGGGATATCGCATATACCCTTTATACATGTGTGCCTCTCAGTAGATTTTTTCGCACTGAAACAGGGGAGGTCGTGAATTATCTTTCATTAGACCATGCAGACCAGATAAAGCATAGAGTCAAACTGTTTTTTGAATCTTATGGCGAGGAAATAGCAGAAGATTATTTGGATATGGTGCTGCTTCGTTTAGAAGGGATATGTCAGTATATGAAACGACAAGCGTGTGAGGGTGATATCGCTTTTCAAAACATGATTCAAGAAGGACATCTTGAACATTATCAAAAAGACATTCAATTTATTCATGAACATAGAAAAGAATGGATGTAAAGAGGCGGCGTTGTGATCATGCAAACGAAGACGATATTACAGGCTATTATTCAAGACGAGGGAGTAAATGATTATCCTCTTTTTAGACAGTACTGTGTGAGAAAAGAACAGGGCCTGCGTAAAGATGCGCTAAAAGTTCTTCAGTCCTTTATTGAAGAGATGAAGGAGAACGATTTTGAAGAACAGCGTGAATTTGCTGCTTGGCTGTTTGAGTGGATTGAACGGTTTGAGGATGGTCATCATCTGCTTGTGTATCCGCTGGTAAATGGGGTGATCCAGCCTGTTTTTCAAACGTGGGAGAAAGTTGATCCATTGGATGTAAGACCGTATCGCTGGCAAGGTTTGTTTGTACATCAGGGAGAAGGGCTGCCTCATTTATTGTCCATCTGCTTGGCAGTGTCTGACGATATAATATGTTTTCATTGGATACACCTTTCATTGAGTATAAAAAAATCATCCAGTATTGGATGAGGATTTACGAAGATCTAGGTAAGCTTGTTCGTATCTGTTTCTTTATAGGGATCTGTGAGCTTGGAGGTCAGGTCTAGGTTGAACAAAAAATCATCGACGGTGTCTGTGCCAAAGGGAAGTGTGGAGAAGTTGACTGGGATGCTGTCTTCTTGCTTTTCTGAAGTGATTTGCTGTGCAGGCTGCTTTTTTCTCCAGTTCTTAAACAAGCGCATGTGAGGCCCCCTTTTCTTTGAAAAAGATGGATTTATACATAATATACGGGGAGAGTTGTCCAGGCGTCAAATGTTTTCTTCAAAAGGAACGATTCTATTAATAAAACAAGAGCCACAGGAAAGTGCGGCTCTTGTTGTCAGTTTAGAATGCGCGTTGTAATGCTTGCAGTAATTTACGTTCGCATCTTAAGTTGTATCGCTTCTTATGGAGTTTCTCCGTTTTAAACCTGCCTATGACACGTCGAACATCGGGATCATAAATGATGAGCTCCCTGCAAGTTTGTTCATGTAATAGTGTTTGAAACCAGCTATATTTTTTGAGATGTGCTGCGTTCCTCGAGATCTCCTCTTCATCCACTTGTAGAAAAGGGATATACACAGCAAGTGAAAAGATGTCTAGAATGAATCCCATTTTGCTGCCTCCTTTCATTGTTACTCATTACGTTTAGGAGAAGGCGAGGTTTCATTCAATAAACGTTAAAAACAATCCCAGTGCATAAACCATTCTTTTGATTCTTGGTCATAATAGAAATACATCGTGCCGTTATCACCAATCATGAAACGAGGTTTTTCTTCTGAGGCGATTTGGAGCATGAATTCGCCTTGTTGTTGATGGGGCGGGGATTGAATATACGCCCCATATCCACCGATTTTTGTGAACGAATAATTTGTGTATTGATTAAAGAAGTGGTCTGTCGCTTCTTCACTTTCGTTTACTTCTGTTAGGTCCACATATGACCATGCCTCTTCCCAGCAAGGGAAGTCCCTTTGCTCACTTTCGTTCCATTGGATTTGAAAAGCTTTGAGCCCTCTCACTTCTTCAGGAGTTTCAGCTACTTCTAAACCTTCGATTGATGAATATTCAATGAGCTTCCAGCCTTCACCGTTTTTGGTGAGATCAATCGGAAGTGTATTCTGATTAAGAAAAATTTGAATCAGCTTACATTCATTGAAGCCGTTCATTCCTCCTGGCACTTCTGGTAAATAAATTTGTAAAATCGGAATCATGGCTCCATCTTGATCTATCGGCCAGCCTTGATTAGGATCGATGAAAAAATGGCCTGCAAACCAGCTGTGTACAGCTGGATCAGGACGGAAGCCGCCAATTTTGGCGATGACTGGTGTTTTCCCAAACAGATTTAATTCTTGAAAAGCTTTGATTTCCATGGGTTATTCCTCCAGCCTTTAGCCTGCAATATGTGCATCATGAAATGTGCCATTTATATTTCCTTTGACAATAATGACATGCCCCCAAAATAAATCACCGTCATGATAGTAGACTTCAAACTCTCCCTCAGGGTAAACATGCAGGCTTTCAAGTGAAATGCGGCTTATAAATTGATTCATTGTGAGTTCTTCTTGCTCTTCAGCTGATTCGTCTTGTTCCTGCCAATCCTTTGCTAGATCTATCAGCTGATTCGCGGCAAATGATTTAATAGAAGAATCCCATTTGGCCTGTTCTTGCATGAGGTGGTTTGCTGTTCGAAGAGAGTCATTTATTTTTTCATCTTCTTCGAGGTTAAAGTAGAGAAGGCACTCTTCATTGCTCCATTGGATCGTTTTTTCAAATAAGTCTAGTCCTTTTACTAACTCAAAGGTTCCAAGTATGTCATCATGATAATACACAGGCTTTTGGGCTTCTTCTAAAATTTCTTGAAGCGCTTGATCCTGTGTATCTGTATCAATCAAAGATACAAGCATGAATTCACCTTCGCCTTTTCGGACCTGAAGTGTAACGATTGATTCTTTATGTAATTGTGCCTGTTTTTCCCTTAATCCCTCGTCATCTGTTAACCAGCAAAGTCTTACATTTTCGGTTGTGATACGGCCGTTTTCTTTCCAAGCAATCAGTGGAATAGAAGCGGTCCAAAGAGGTGCCTGTCCTGCTTTTCCTGCCCCTACGCCAGAAGGTCCTGTAACAGCAATGATTGTGATTACATCTTCTGAAAATCTCTTTTCAAAAGTGTTGATTTGTTTGTTCATCTTCATGTGATGTCCTCCAGCCTGATTTTTTTTGTCATGAACATATAAGTGTTGTGATCAAGTTCTACCTCTTTATCACACCGCACATCAGTAGGGGAAATCAAGCTTTTTTTGTTTTAAACTGTTTTTTTAGGGAGGTACATGGATTAATGGAGGTTGAGTCACAATAAAAGAAGCATGGATCGAATTTTGTATAAATTTGGGTAAATGAGTCGAAAAGCCTAGGTGATTCTTCCTTTTCTTTATAATTACTTTGACACGAATAGATGAAAAAAGTAAAGTAATACTGAGTGATTTACAAAACCTTCTTCATCCACTAAAACATGAAGTGTGCGTAAATTTAATGTAAATGGATATTTTTCCTTTTATTTACTCGTATTTTTTTTGAAACTTATGATGCTTCTCATTCGTTATATTAAAGGAGCGCATGTATCCGGCGGAGACAGAGCATCGGCATGCTTGGCGAAGAAGATTTACATTTGCAAAATGAATGTAAATTTTTTATGATTTCATTTATATCAGAACGATGATAAGAAAGAAGAGGTTTTATGAAAAAAATATTTGCAAACAAATATAGCTTTTTTGTTTTGGCTGTCCTTTTATTCTGGGCAAAATCGTACACAGCCTACAAAATGGACTTTAATTTAGGAGTAAAAGGTTCTTTTCAAGAGGGGCTTCTCTTATTGAATCCATTTAGTTCAGCCATCGTGTTTTTTGGACTTGCTCTCTTTTTGAAGGGGCGTAAATCTGCCATTGTTTTAATTGTTATTGATTTTATTATGACCGCACTTTTATATGCAAATGTAGCGTATTACCGTTTCTTTGATGACTTTTTGACTTTCTCAACAATGAAGCAGGCAGGAAATCTTGGGGGAGGCATGACTGGCGGTGTGTTAGCAAGCATTAAGCCGCATGACCTTTTATACTTCCTTGATATTATCATCTTGATTGCGATTGTCATTTGGAGACCAGAAGTGAAGAAGTTCCAAATGAAAAAGACGTTTGCACTGCTGATTGTAGCTGCAGGTATTGGCCTGTTCTTTGTAAACCTTCATTTGGCTGAAAAGGATCGTCCAGAATTATTAACGAGAACCTTTGATCATAAGTATGTTGTCAAATACTTAGGTGTTTATAACTATACGATTTATGACGGGGTACAAGCAGCACAAAACGCAACACAGGTAGCCAATGCAAGCAGTGAAGATTTAACGGATGTTGTGAACTATACGTCTTCTCACTATGCGAAGCCAAATGCAGAGTATTTTGGGAAAGCAAAAGGCAAAAACATTATTAAAATTCATTTAGAAAGCTTTCAGTCTTTCTTAATCGACTACAAATTAAATGGAGAAGAAGTGACTCCATTCTTAAACAAGCTGGCTCATGGGAAAGACGACTTTACGTATTTCGATAACTTCTTCCATCAGACTGGTCAAGGGAAGACATCAGATGCTGAGCTGATGATGGATAATAGTATGTTTGGCTTGCCAGAGGGAGCAGCATTTGTGACAAAGGGTGAAAATACCTTCCAATCACTACCTGCCATCCTAGATCAAAAAGCAGGCTATACGAGTGCAGTGCTTCACGGGGACTATAAATCTTTCTGGAACCGTGACACGATTTATAAACATATGGGAATTGATCAATTCTTTGATGCTTCCTATTACAACATGGATGAAGAAAACCTTGTGAATATGGGTCTGAAGGATAAACCGTTCTTCAAAGAATCAATTCCAATGCTAGAATCAATGAAAAAGCCATTTTATGCACATTTAATGACACTGACAAATCACTATCCATTTAATTTAGATGAAAAAGATGCGACAATCGCTAAGGCAACAACTGGCGATAAAACAGTCGATAACTATTTCCAAACAGCAAGATATTTAGATGAGTCATTAGAGCAATTCTTCAAAGACTTGAAAAAATCAGGTATGTATAAAGACTCAGTCATTTTATTATATGGTGACCATAACGGTATTTCTGAGAACCATAACCGTGCAATGAGTGAAATTCAAGGGAAAGAAATCACTCCTTATCAAAATGCACAAAACCAGCGTGTTCCGCTCATGATTCGTATTCCTGGTAAGAAGGGCGGCGTGAACCATACGTATGGTGGTGAAGTCGACGTTATGCCAACACTTCTTCACTTACAAGGTATCGATTCAAATGAATTCGTGAATTTTGGAACAGACCTATTCTCTAAAAAGCATGATGAGACTGTTGCCTTCCGTAATGGAAACTATGTGACACCGAAATACACACTTGTCGATAATACCGTTTATGATACGAAAACAGGTAAAGTGGTGAAACAAAATAAAAAGACAGAGGCGATTAAAGCCCGTGTTGATAATCAGTTAAGTCTTTCAGATAAAGTGCTCTATAGGGATCTACTTCGATTCCATAAGTTATCTGATTTCAAACCAGTGAATCCATCGGATTATTTCTATGGTAAAGCAAACAAAGAAAAAGAAGCGGATTCTTCTGCTAACTAACTGAGTTTTGGGCAAGCACAGAAAGGTGCTTGCCTTTTTCTCTCTCTTCGCTTGATTTGTTGGCAAAATATGTTTATATTTAGGGAGAAACAAGCGTGACGCCGGCTGGCAGCTGGTGACACACATTTCGTCCTTGGGGAATTCAGGAGGAGCTTATGACAACAAATACAAAAACACAAAAAAAGAAATCAGAATTATGGGGCTGGATCAAAGCCATCTTAATCGCATTTATTGCTGTTTTTATCATTCGGAACTTTTTATTCGCACCGTATATTGTGAAAGGGACTTCTATGAAACCAACACTGCAAGACACAGAGCGGGTGTTTGTGAATAAAACGGTTGATTATTTCGGTGATTATAAACGGGGACAGATCATTGTTCTTGATGGGGAAGACCGCAGCACTCATTATGTCAAACGATTGATTGGTTTACCTGGTGATAAAATTGAAATGAAAAATGATCAGCTATATGTTAATGGAAAAAAAGTGGCGGAGCCTTACTTAGCGTCAAACAAAAAGAAAGCAGCTGCAGATGGCACCTTGCTGACACCTGATTTTGGCCCTTTGACTGTTCCAAAAGGAAAGTACTTTGTCATGGGGGACAACCGCCAAAATTCAATGGACAGCCGCAACGGCTTAGGTCTTTTTACAAAGCGTGATATTCAAGGAACTACCTCATTTGTATTTTATCCTTTCCAAGACATTCGATTACTCAATCATTAATAAACAATAAAAAAGCACACGGCCGTGTGCTTTTTTCTATGTCATTGTCATTCAGACTGACTTTTTTTCATCGCCTGTTCAAGATCTTCAAGAATATCTTCAATCGCTTCTGTTCCAACAGATAAACGAATGAGCTCTGGTGTGACACCTGTCGCTTTTTGTTCTGCCTCGCTTAATTGCTGATGCGTTGTGCTGGCAGGGTGAATGATGAGGGATTTAGAATCACCCACGTTTGCGAGATGGGAGAAAAGCTGGACAGAATCAATGAGCTTTTTACCTGCTTCGCGTCCACCTTTAATACCGAATGTGAGGATCGCGCCTTGTCCTTTTGGTAAATAGGTTTGAGCAAGCTCATATGATTCGTGACTTTCAAGACCTGGATAGCTTACCCAATCGACAAGAGGGTGATCCTGTAAGAATTGTGCTGTTTTCAATGCATTTTCACTATGCCGCTCAAGACGAAGGTGTAATGTTTCTAAGCCCTGCAGAAGTAAAAATGAGTTGAATGGCGACAGAGCTGCCCCTAAATCACGTAATAGCTGTACTCGTGCTTTTGTGATATAAGCCGCTTCTCCAATTGCTTCTGTATAGGTCAGCCCGTGATAGCTTGGATCTGGTTCAGTCAGCCCTTTAAACTTATCGCTGTCAGCCCAAGGGAATCGGCCGCTATCAACGATGACGCCGCCAATTGATGTACCATGACCGCCAATAAATTTCGTCGCTGAGTGGACGACAATGTCTGCACCGAATTCAATAGGTCTTAATAAATAAGGGCTGGCGAGTGTATTGTCAACAATAAGCGGGATATGATGCTTGTGTGCAATGGCTGAGATGGCTTCAATATGTAAAATGTCGCCTTTTGGATTCCCAATGCTCTCTGCATAAACTGCCTTTGTTTTGTCAGTGATCGCTGCTTCGAGTTCTTCAAGGTTGGATGAATCGACAAATTTTACAGTAATTCCGAGTTTTTTGAGTGTATGGGCAAATAAATTGTAGGTGCCGCCATAAAGACTGCTTGAGGAAACGATTTCATCTCCGGCTCCTGCGATGTTTAAAATAGAATAAGTCGTCGCTGCTTGTCCAGAAGAAACAGCAAGTGCACCAATTCCACCTTCAAGCTCAGCGATACGCTTTTCAAATACGTCATTTGTAGGGTTCATAATACGTGAATAAATATTTCCCGGTTCCTGAAGACCAAATAAATTCGCTGCATGCTCACTGTCTCTAAAACCAAATGAGCTCGTTTGGTAAATAGGCACGGCTCTTGAATAGGTCGCTGAATCAAGCTCCTGACCTGCGTGAATGGCTTTTGTTTCTAAACGAAATGGACGTTCTTCTGACATGTGTGTATCCTCCTTTTGTTAGATAAAACCAACTGTTTTGATAAGAAATATTTAATAAGACTATAAATCTTGTTCCCTGCTCGGTCAATCATTTTTTAGATAAATCTGAAAAAACAATAAATATAGTTGACAGGTAGGAATAGTGTGTATTAACATGAGCATACTGAAAACACGAACAAGAATGGCTGATCGGTCAACCGAAGGCTCTATCACTCAAATATGAGTGAAGAGCCTTTTTTTATTTGAATGAGAAAGGATGAAGAAGATGGAAAAAAAGAAAAAACGAAAAAAATACAGAAAACATATGGATCTGACACTCGATATCTTGATTGAGCGGAACAAATATGAGATTTACAGTAACAAGGAACGAATAGAAGCGATTTACGATCGGATTGATGAAAAGCATACAAGGACAAAATAACCATTTTATAAATTTGAGTTGATTTATGGGATTAATATGATTTAGGATGGTGCTAACAAATCAATATGATTAGCTGATCGGACAACACGAAGGCTCTTATCTCTTTTTTGGGATAAGGGCCTTTCTGTGTATTTATCTGATCGTAAGAGGAGTGGAGGTTTCAATGACGATTTCAATTGATATTGTGGATAAATCCTTTTGGAAAGACAAACAGACCATTCGGGTACTTGAAGACTTAAGATTGAGCATTATTCCCGGTGAATTTGTGACAGTGATAGGTCCGAGCGGATGTGGGAAAAGTACATTGCTAAAGATCATAAGCGGCCTCGACACAGCGTATGATGGGCAAATTTTGATAGGAGGCAGACGGATCACAGAACCAGGAATGAAACAGGGCTTTATCTTTCAGGAACACCGCCTGTTTCCATGGCTGACGGTTGAAGAAAACATAGCGGCCAATTTCAATTTAAAACAACAGGATGTACGCCGCAAAGTGGATGAATTGATTGAAATTGTTCGATTAAAAGGATTTGAACATGCTTATCCACATGAGCTTTCAGGAGGAATGTCACAACGGGTTGCCATTGCGAGAGCACTCCTTCGTGATCCGGAGATCTTATTGCTTGATGAACCATTTGGTGCGCTGGATGCATTCACACGAAAGCACTTGCAGGATGTGCTGCTGGACATTTGGCAGGAGAAAAAAACAACGATGATGCTCGTAACTCATGATATTGATGAATCGATTTATTTAGGAAATGAAATTGTGCTAATGCAAGCGAGACCTGGCCGAATCCATAAGATTCTTCCTGTGAACCTGCCTTTTCCGCGTGATAGAACGTCAACCGCTTTTCAAAGCTTAAGACAAAAGGTGCTTTCAGAATTTGAGAAAACAGATGAATTGTTACTAACCGATGGCTTAGGGATTTAGGGAGGGGAAATCGCATGAAAAAGAAACAAATGATCGTTATCTTTTTGAGTCTGCTGCTTGTTTTAGCAGGGTGTGATCAAGCAGCAGACGGCTCGGAAAACAAGGTGAAAGAAATTAGGATTGGAATTCAGCAAAGTTTGAGCCCGCTGCTTTTAGCAAAGGAAAAGGGGTGGTTTGAACAATCATTTGAAAAAGAAGGAGTGAAGGTAAAGTGGGTGGAGTTTCAAAGTGGACCTCCCCAATTTGAAGGACTTGCTGCAAATCAATTAGATTTCACGCAAGTTGGAAACTCACCTGTTATAGCAGGTCAGGCAGCTGGTATTGATTTTAAGGAAATTGGTTTATCTCAGGATGGGCTGAAAGCGAACGGTATTTTAGTGAATAAGAACAGTGAGATTCAAAAAGTAGAAGACTTAAAAGGGAAAAAAATTGCTGTCGCTAAAGGGAGCAGCGGCTTTGACTTTTTATACAAAGTATTAGATCAGGCAGGTTTATCTGCGAAGGATGTTCAGATCATTCAGCTTCAGCCAGATGAAGCGATATCAGCATTTGAAAATGGGTCCGTTGATGCTTGGTCGATCTGGGAGCCGTTCTTATCACTTGAAACGATAAAGAAAGGAGCAAAGCTGCTGGTGAATGGGGAAGCGACCGATTTATATTCTCCAGGTTTCACACTTGTTCGAACTCAGTTTGCTGTTCAGCATCCTGAACTAGTGGTGAAATTCTTAAAGGTATATGACCATGCGGTGAAGTGGCAGAAATCACATCCAGAAGAGGCTGTTACTCTATATGCGCGTTTAAAAAATTTAGATAAGAAGGTTGTCACACAAGTATTAAACAATACGGAGCCACTCAATAAGCCCATTTCTAAGAAGATCATCAATGCCCAGCAGCATACCGCTGATTTTCAATACAAAAAAAAGGCGATCCAGCGGAAAATTGATGTTAATCAGGTTGTAGATAATTCGTTTATTGAAAAAATGCTGAAAGAGGAGATGGATGAATGAAAGCTGTATCGAATCCGGCTTTAGCATCTAAAATCGAGCGGGCAAAGAAAAAAAGGAGAAAAGCTTCTTCTTTATATAAGTTAAAGGGACTGGTATTACCTGTTCTACTTATTGCGGTTTGGCAGATCATAGCTGGTTCTCAAATTGTTTCTTCCACTGTACTTCCAGCGCCTGTCTTGATTGCAGAATCTTTTCGAGATTTATTTCGTTCTGGTGAACTGTTTGGCCATCTATACATCAGCATTTATCGAGCGATATGTGGATTTTTACTTGGGGGAGGTTTAGGTCTTTTGCTGGGCGTATGCGTAGGGTTTTCTAAAAAAACAGAGCAGTATGTAGATCCGACCTTGCAAATGCTGAGAACCGTTCCACATTTAGCGGTCACTCCTTTATTCATCCTCTGGTTTGGTTTTGATGAAACAGCGAAAATTTTATTGATTGCACTTGGGGCTTTTTTTCCGATTTATATTAATACGTTTCTAGGTATTCGCAGTGTAGACAATAAGCTGTTTGATGTGGCTCGCGTCTTAGAGTTTAATGTGTATCAAAGCATCACAAAGCTGATTTTACCGGCTGCTCTTCCTCATATTCTTCTGGGCGTGAGGCTGTCATTAGGAATTGCTTGGCTTGGTTTAGTGGTAGCTGAGTTGATGGGTTCAAGCAGCGGGGTCGGCTATATGATTATGGATGCAAGGCAATTCTCTCAAACGGATAAAGTGTTTGTAGGAATTATCATCTTTGCAGTAGTAGGTAAGCTGACAGATTCATTTGTACGTCTGTTAGAAAAGCGTCTGCTCAAGTGGCGCACTAGTTATCAAGGTGAATAATAACAGGGGGCGATGTCATGAATATTTTATGGTTTATTCCAACGCATGGAGACGGCCGTTATTTAGGATCAGCGAAAGGGGCAAGACAGGCAGACTATCCATATTTTAAACAGATTGCTCAAGCAGCTGATCAGCTTGGTTATACAGGGGTCTTGCTGCCTACTGGGAGATCCTGTGAAGATCCATGGCTGACGGCAGCTGCTTTAGCTGCGGAAACCACTCATTTAAAGTTTCTCGTGGCTCTTAGACCAGGGCTGATGCAGCCGTCTGTTGCTGCTAGAATGACGTCTACATTAGATCGTCTTTCAGGCGGGAGACTGCTGATTAATGTGGTAGCAGGGGGAAGTAAAGAGGAGCTTGAAGGAGATGGGCTGTTCATTTCTCATGATGAACGCTATGAGGCAACAGAAGAGTTTTTGACGATTTGGAAGCGGTTATTGAAAGGAGAAAATGTACAATTTCATGGCAAACATCTACAAGCAGAAAATGGCCGGCTGTTATTCCCACCAGCTCAAACCCCCCATCCACCAGTCTTTTTTGGCGGATCATCAGCAGCAGGAATTCAAGCAGCCGCCAAGCATACAGATGTTTATTTAACTTGGGGCGAACCGCCTGCACAAGTGAAAGAGAAAATTACACAAGTGAAGAAGCAGGCTGAAAAGGAAGGAAGAACGGTGAAGTTTGGCATTCGTCTTCATGTGATTGTGAGAGATACCGAAGAGGAGGCATGGCAGGCAGCGGAACATCTGATTCGTCATTTAGATCAAAAAACCATTGATGAAGCGCAAAAAGTGTTACAGAGGATGGACTCAGTAGGTCAAAGACGAATGGTGGAATTGCACCAAGGGAGGAAAGACAAACTTGAAATCAGCCCAAATCTTTGGGCAGGCATTGGTTTAGTACGCGGCGGTGCAGGAACAGCACTCGTCGGAGATCCGCAAACAGTAGCAGATCGTATCATAGAATACCAGTCTCTAGGCATTGATACATTTATATTTTCTGGATACCCGCACCTAGAAGAAGCTTATTATTTAGCAGAGCTTGTTTTCCCTCTCCTTCCATTTAAGAGATCTGGGGATACAGGACTCTCTGTGCCAGCCGGTGAAATCATTGGGAACAATCATTTTCCAGATGCAGCCTCTGCTGCTAGTTCCTCATAAATTTGAAAAAGCAAAGCAGTCTGCCATGGCTGCTTTGCTTTTTTCATAGAATAGGCGAGTCATTTGTTGTGTAGTGCTGAACAAGGTAAGGGCTTTTTTCCCAATCGATTTTCTTGTATATACATATTTTTAGAGTCAAGAGAAGAAGGAAAATGTGCTCACTCTTTTATCGGAATGATCAGTAAATATTTCATAATTGGCATTATTGCGACATATAATCAGGACTTTTATATCTGATATCTCGGGGGAATTCTTTCTATCTCACAAAAAGGAAAGAATAAATATGATAGATGATAAATATGGACTATTTGAAAAAAAGAAGAAAAAAGATGGCGAAAATGACATTAAATGGGTTTTGTGGTTCTTATGGGGTGTCAAAATCTAGTGAATAAGAGAGGGTTTAAACAGATGGAAGTGAATAATTGAATAAAAAGTCACATTTTAATCAAATGTATGTTCGGTCAAAAATGGGATGTTCTGTAGATGTTTGGCGTGTGACGCCTATGATACGATCATCATAAGCTGGGAGGTGAAAAGTATGACTTATGCAGCGCCGCAAGTTGACTATTCCACTATGGAACCTGCTATTATGGACCAAGCTTGGTTCTTAGTATTTGTTGCTGTCCTTCTTGGATTGGGAGCAACAGTCGTTCTAGGAGCAGCAGTTTGGTGTATCGCAAACGGCAAGGGCAGCTTTACAGGAGCCGTTCAGTGGGAAAGTGGCTTAAAAGTCCAAATTGAATGTAAGTAGCTATACTTAGGATTCATCTTTTTGCTTCTTAGATAAGACACCAGGGCTAAACCGTCTGTGGCGGGCGGTTTAGCCTGATCTGTTTTTAAAGAATATGCAGACACTTGGAGGTTATATGTTTACGATCGAGAATTTAACCAAGACGTATAAAAATAACGTGACTGCTGTCAATGATTTTCATTTAAAGATCGACCCTCATCAAATCGTTGCTGTTGCTGGACCGAATGGTTCGGGTAAAACAACGATGATTAACTGTATACTCGGCATTATTAAGCATACAGAAGGAAGGGTTCACTTGCAGGACGTCACAAATGATGAACCATCCTTTAAAAAACAAGTAGCCTATGTTCCAGATGACCTGCTGCTCCCTGAAGCATTGACTGGTGCTGAATATTTAGATTTTGTTTCTTCTATGTATGAATGTAAAACAATTCATAGAAGAAATCAACTAATTGAACTGTTTGATATGGACTCGGCTTTATCAAGACCGATCGAAACCTATTCACATGGGATGAAAAAAAAGACACAGCTGATTGCTGCATTTATGCTTGATAGTCAATTGGTGATCATGGATGAGCCCTTTAGAGGACTTGATATTGAAGCGGTTATAAACACAAAGAAACTGATGAAGCGGTATGCCGAGCACCATGGTGCGATCTTGCTTTCAACGCATGATATGCTTTCAGCGGAAGAGCTGTGCCACAAAATCGCCATTATTTCTAAAGGAAATAAAATGGATGAAGGAACGGTCTCAGCCTTAAAGGAGAAGTATCAATCAAGCACACTGGAACAGGTGTTTCTGAAAGCTTCAATGTTAAGTGATAGGGGTGCACATTTTGATGAAATCATTAATCATTTCTAAAATGATGCTTAAAATGTGGCAGCAGGAGATGTATAAGCTCTTTGATACTCAAACGAAGCGGATCATTGTGGTCTTATTCTTTTTGTTTGCCGTCACAATGGGAGCCATTATCGGATACAGCTTTACAGGTGTCTTTATGAAGGCTTTCTTAAATGGAGATGAACGTTCACTTGGATTACTCGTCGTGTCAATGGCGATCAATGCTTCTATATTTACAAGCTTGTTATTCGTTTTGATCAAGGTCAGAACACCTGAACAAGACCGGTTTTCTATGCAGCTCAGCTGGTTCCCGCTCTCTACCTTTCAGAAAAGTTTTGGATACTTCATTCCGATGGTGACAGTGGTGGCAGGGCTTGTTTTATTTTTTATCGGCATTCTGCTTTTACCTAATTTTATTGCCCAGGGAATTGGTATTTTTTTTATCTTCACTTTCTTTTTGATGGTGCTTTTGCAGTCGCTTTTTGTCTTAATGTTGCTCCAGTTTATTTACAATATCACTTATTTACTCGTTTTGAAATTAAAATTACCGTTGCAAAAATTTGCAGCGATATTTGTTTTATTGGCACTGGTCGTGGCGTATGGATTGACGCATTTTGATATTAGTCAAATTCAGCAATCATATATTCAGTTTGATTATCATTTGATGTATTTGACAGCACCGTTTTTCTTAGCGGCACAAGGAATGCCTCCTGAAGGGGTAAATTATGCCATTTTGATTCTGTTCATCCTCTTATCGGCAGGCGGGGCATTTCTTTCTCTTGCGATGATGCCGATTATGGCAGAGAAAAAAGCGCTAACCTTTTTACACAAGCTGCCGTTCTCTTCTTCAAAGAAGTGGTCGCTTATTGTGAAGGAAATGAAGTCACAGGTGCGAAATGAAGAAAACATTTTAAACTTTCTTATTCTCCTCATTGTGATCTTATTCGTCCGTTATCAGTTTGGATTCCGCTTTGAAGATGAAGCATTTTTTGTTCTATGCGCTCTTGCTGGTTTAACAGCCTTCAATTCGTTTGGCAATGATAAACGAATGCTGGGCATGTATAAAACATTTGGTCTGAGATCTTGGGAAGTGGCTTTATATAAATTTATCGGCCTTCTGCTCGTAGGTGTACTGCAAATTGTTTTATTCATGCTGACAACGCTGACGCTTCCTGATCAGATTTGGCACGCATTGATTGGTGCTGCTGTCTTATGCAATGCCACTGCGCTCTTTTATGTGGTAGGTATCTTACTTCCTCTAGATCGAAACAATCCCTACACAGGCATTTTTTCATTTGGAGCGCTTATTTTACTCATGATTCCGATTGTTTTTATTGGGAACTATGTCATAGGGGCGTCTAGTCAAGCGCTTCAGTGGCTGCTTATGGCTGCATTTGAGGGTCTGCTCATCTTTGCCATATACAAAGGTTTTTCATGGAGGTATTCACATGATTCAACTTCTTAACAATAAGCTAAAGATTGAGCGGGTACCGGCACTAGCGCCGTATGTGACCTTACAAAAGAGGCATCTCACGGATACGCAGTATGGAAGCACACTCCCGATCAATGAAAGTGCCTATCATATGTTAACGAAAGTGGACGGTAAAAGAACTGAAGCGAGTATTACCGCAGAGCTCGCCGATTTGTTTCAGGTCGATGAGTCGGTGATTGCTCGTGACTTTTATCAGCTGATGATGGGATTGAATCAGCATCACTTGCTGTCTATTCATTATCATTCACCATATCGGATTGTGACAGCCTGCTGTCAATTTTTCAAGCAGTATCAAGTCAAAATGAAGGAACGATTTGATTGTACTGGTCACTCGTTCCTTCACATTTTTGGGACGGCTTTGCTCATGGTGACACGTAAAATCATCTTTTTCTGGATGCTTTTCATGGTCATGGCAGGGATCGCTTTTTTATTCATTCCTGATCCGTCGATTGCAGCCATTGCGATTTATTTTACGATTATTTATTTCGGGTTAATTACCGGAACCGCCTTACATGAGGCGGCACATGGCTATGCGCATCGAAAATTTGCAGGGCGGGATGGGCCTCAAGGCTTTTTTGCGAGTGACATGATGTCAGTGAAGTTTGTAAGGCCCGTATTAGATCCATTTCAGAAAAAGCAGGTATGGATTACGCTGCTTGGTCCGCTTGTTCCCGGTGTGATTGGCGCAGCAGGCATCATTGTGACCATTTTATTTCTAAAAGAAAACCCGGTTTCGACAGCTTTTTTCATTTTTTCAATCACGTATTTTATTCAATTACTCTATCTTCTTCCGTTTATGGGGGATGGTAAGTCCATTATGAAGCAGCTATTGCTTGGGGGAATGGGAGGACAACGATCATGAACGTACAGGCGATGAAACAAGGCGCGATAGTTGGTAGTTTTCTCGGATTCTTAGGCTTTCCGATGCTGACAATCGGCGTACTGTTCTATCATTTATTTCAATCAAAAACGAATGATGCTTTATTATTTAACAGTCTCGCTTTTGAAATGGAAGGCTCGTCCGCATTTACTTTTCAGATCAAGCCTAACTTTTTTATTTATATGATGGTGATTTTTGCTGTGAGTTTTCTCATTGTGGCATTCCTATCAGCCATGAAACAGAAAAAAGCAAAAGGTTAGGAGAATTCTCCTAACCTTTTTTTAGTATAATAGGAAATAAAAAACACCAAAGGGGATCACAATGTTTAAAAAATGGAGCATTCTTTTATTCACAGTTTTTCTATTAGCAGGATGCGGCGAGAAGGCCGAAGAAACCACGACAACCGAGAAGACGGTTTCGACCATAAAAACAGAGCCTGCCACTAAAAACCAAGTAACCATCGAACAAATGAAACTCTCAAAAAAAGAAAAAAACTTACTAGAAGCAGCAACGGCTAATGAAAAGGTGGCTCTGACACTGAAAGGATTAACGAAGAAGAATAAGAGTATTACGTTTATCGGGAGTCATTACAAAAATGGACGATTAGTGAATAAGGAAGCATCATCTGCTACCTTTTCTTTACACCAGGATGGAACCGACCAAACGGTGAATGTACTTCTTCAATTACATCATGAGAAAGATACATATGAATCACAATTTAGTATTTGGTCAAATAAAAAGAATGATGGGATGACGAAAGCGACATCAAGCTTCCCGTTCAAAGTAAGTGACTATGTATTTTCTGCACAATCTGAAACTGTCAAAGTTGCTTCCGGAGGAAAGGCACTGATTGCGTATACAGCGGCGATGGGGAAAGACGGGGGTTCAACAATATTTGAAGAGATTGAGGAGAATCCAAAGCAAGCACTGAAGAATAAGTCACATGCATACTTATTTTATATCCAGCTAGATAAATAACTATTGTAATATATACGGAGAATATGAAGTTTTTTGACGAAAAATTTTCATATTCTCTTGACGAATTGTTAAGAAAGTTGTAACATAATAAAAGTCAACGCGATGACGTTGCTTTTAAAAGATTGATGCGGGTGTAGTTTAGTGGTAAAACCTCAGCCTTCCAAGCTGATGTCGTGAGTTCGATTCTCATCACCCGCTCCAATACATAATTTTGTTTATAACGCAGTATTTCGTTTCTTAGATAAACGAAGTGTTGCGTTTTTTATTATGTCAGTATAATGTGAAAAAGCACTGTCAGGCTACAGTGCTTTTTCAATGAGTTCATATTTGCTTTCTCCGCCATGTATTTGTACAAACATCTTCGTCAAGGATTGAATAAGAGCTTCACTCTTTTCCCGGGAAATAGATGGCGGGAAAAGGATGATTTGAAGAATGTTCTTTGTGTCTTGAGAAATTTGTGCTTTACTTGTTTGAGAAAATAATCCATTCAATCCTGCGCTGTCCTGCCATTCGATGTCACCAGCCTCATGTTTTGCCAGTGAAAGCGGTCCTTTGATGCGATCGGCATCTAATGTCAGGATAGGTAAGAAATATTTTAGTGAGAAAAATATCGACAAATCCTGTACGGAATTGGTCGAGTCAATAAATTGTTCCTTTTGGATGTTAGAAAGAAGTGGAAGGAAAGGAACGTCTTTTAAAAGATCCGTCCATTCTTTGATGGCTGGTACTTCTTCTAAGACTTTATCTTCGTATTCAAAAAATAAAGATTCTTGAAACAAGCGTAAGCGGCCTTTTAACATTTGAGGTGATGTACCCACTTCAATATGTGAATATTCAATCTGCCCAACATGGATAGACGGGTTTTGAGGATGAGAAATTTCCATATGTATCTTCACAGTGACTCACTCCAATCGGTCATGATACACTCGTATTATACTGAAAACAACAGAAGAAACAAAGAAAGGAGGTTTGCAAGGTGATTCATGTTGGAGAATTAAAAGAAGAATTGATTCAATATGCGAAAGAAATTGGTGTCGATAAAATTCGATTTGCAAGTGCCGATACATTTGATTCATTAAAGGACCGCCTCATCTTACATGAATCGTTAGGGTATTTGTCAGGTTTTGAAGAGCCTGATATTGAAAAAAGGACAAACCCTTCTTTGCTGCTTCCGAAGGCCAAATCAATTGTTGCGATAGCGCTCGCGTATCCTTCCAAAATGAAAGATGCTCCTCGAAGTACAAAGGATGCGAGACGGGGGATTTTTTGCCGGGCTTCATGGGGAACAGATTATCATGTTGTGCTGAAAAAAAAGCTTGATATGCTCGAAGAATTTCTGCGAAGCAAACATGTCGATATACGGACAAAATCAATGGTGGATACAGGAGAATTATCTGATCGTGCTGTAGCAGAACGTGCTGGCATTGGTTTTAGTGCAAAGAACTGTATGATTATCACGCCAGAGTTTGGATCTTATGTGTATTTGGCTGAAATGATCACAAATGTTCCGTTTGAACCTGATGAGAAAATTGAAGACCAGTGCGGAACTTGTAATAAATGTGTGGATTCGTGTCCAACGGGTGCGCTTGTGAATCCAGGGCAGCTGAATTCTCAGCGGTGCATTTCATTTTTAACGCAGACAAAAGGGTTTTTACCTGATGAGTTTCGTTCGAAAATAGGGAATCGATTGTACGGGTGTGATACGTGTCAAACTGTCTGCCCAATCAATAAAGGAAAAGACTTTCATCTGCATCCTGAAATGGAGCCAGACCCTGAAATTGCGAAGCCGCTGTTAAAGCCGCTTCTGACGATCAGCAATCGTGAATTTAAGGAAAAGTACGGTCATGTTTCAGGTTCATGGCGGGGGAAAAAGCCCATTCAGCGGAATGCAATTTTGGCACTCGCTCATTTTAAAGATGCATCTGCTTTACCAGTGTTAATTGAGTTGATGCACAAGGACCCAAGACCGGTCATTCGAGGAACGGCTGCCTGGGCAATTGGCAAAATTGGCGACGATCAGCAGCTTCCAGAGCTGGAAAAAGCCCTTGAACGGGAAAGTGATGAAGAAGCGAAAGAGGAGATTGTAAAAGGAATTGAGCTTTTACAGACACCTTTAAATACTAAATAACATCCCTGTGAACATAGAATGAACCAAACAAAGATTTTAAAAAATGTTTGGTGGTGTCTGTGTGAAACAATTATTAGAGAAAACTTTAGAAGACAGGCTGGCGTATTTAATCAATGACCGTGCAATCAAACAGCCGCAGCTTATGTCTGATGTGGAAGCAGTAGAGCGGAAAAAAGAGCTTTTTGCTAGAAGACAGGTTGAGATTGTGAAGGCGAAAGCAAAAACAAAACTTCTCGATTCAGCCATTCAAGATGATGGGGCTCAGCATGTGCAGTACCTTGCTCATCTCACATATGTATGCAAGGATGTAGACGATTCTTTTTATTTAGAGGAACAGGTGGAAAAAAGAGAAGCGTTTCTTTATAACAACATGCTTGTTAAAGATCGGATGATGTTAGAAGAGCGGCAAAGCGAAGAGCATATGGATGAGCGCTTTCAGACCGAAGAACAATTTGGGAGAGCCTTTCATTATGACCGGCGGGCTGCCGTGAAGTATGCGGAGACATATTGGAATAAACGGAATCCAGCCTATAAAAACTTTGAAGATAACTGTACAAATTTTATTTCACAATGTTTGAAAGCAGGGAATGCGCCAACGAGAGGGTATCCGAACCGCGGGTCTGGCTGGTGGGTGCGTCCGCATACGTGGAGCTATAGCTGGACGGTGGCTCATTCGATGAAAAATTATTTAGCGAATTCAAAAGCGGGTTTGAGAGCAAAGAAACTCAAAGAAGCCCACGAGCTTCAAATTGGTGATGTCATTTGCTACGATTTTGAAGGTGATGGAAGGTATAATCATACAACCATTGTCGTTGATCATGACAAAGGCGGAATGCCTCTTGTGAATGCACAGACGTATGACTCCCGCATGCGTTATTGGTCATACGAGGATTCGACTGCCTATACACCTGCTATTCGATATATGTTTTTTCACATTTTGGACGATGCCGCGAAGGATAGTTAGTGGTATAATGTTGAGCGGAAATGAAAATTAGAGGTGAACTTTTTTGGGACTTCATGTCGTTTTATATCAACCAGAGATTCCAGCTAATACTGGAAATATTGCGCGTACATGTGCAGCAACAAATACAACCCTTCATCTGATTCGTCCGCTTGGTTTTTCGACAGATGACAAAATGCTGAAGCGTGCAGGACTCGATTATTGGAAATATGCCAATGTGGTCTATCATGATTCACTTGATGAATTATTTGAGGCACATCCGAAGGGGCAATTTTTCTATATCACAAAATTTGGCCAAAAGCCGCATACAACATTTGATTACTCTCAGCTGGATGAAGACTATTTCTTTGTGTTTGGAAGAGAGACAAGTGGATTGCCAAAAGATTTGATTGAACAAAATATGGACCGTTGTCTTCGTTTACCGATGACAGAGCATGTTCGTTCTTTGAATCTGTCGAATACGGCAGCCATTCTTGTATATGAGGCACTTCGCCAGCAGCAATATCGCGATCTCATATAAGATCATGATTAAAAGCCGAGATACTGATCTCGGCTTTTTTATGTGAGTTAAGAAACAGGAAGATGAAAAATATGACTTAATTATACTTTTTTTGACATGTTAAAAAATAGGTAGTATGATAGATTGTGATCACGTTTTCAAAAAATGATGAATCCATTAGGAGGAATAATGAGATGAAAAAGCTACTGATCACTAGTGCCATTAGCTCAGCAATTTTAATGGGGACGCTTCCAGTCAGTATTCCAGGACTCTCTCAGACGCAGGAGATAGAAGCAGCGCAGTTATCAAAAGGGATTGGCGGGCGTACTTATATCAATAGTAACGGATCCATATTGGTCACAAAAATTCAACTCCCTTCCACAATGAGTGTGTCAAATGGTACAGCTTATATTTATTCTGGATTCACAGGTTCAAAGGAAGCGGATATTGGTCTTCAATACAGTTCAACCTATAATGTGTGGAAACCTACGATGAAAGTAGGAGC
Source organism: Bacillus sp. FSL K6-0994 (assembly GCF_038630815.1). Lineage (NCBI taxonomy): Bacteria > Bacillati > Bacillota > Bacilli > Caryophanales > Bacillaceae > Bacillus > Bacillus sp. FSL K6-0994. The sequence goes on from NZ_CP152043.1 coordinate 866,044, forward strand.
AAATAATCAAGAGACATATATCGAAGGAAAAGATGACTTCACGTATACAAAGGGATTTAAACCTGGAAGTACTGTTCAAATGACGATTTATAAAAATTTGAATGGGCATACAAGAGCGACGTTCTGGGGCACAAATAATGTTGGTTATACCGGCCGCATTATTACAGAAATTCAAAACTCAAACATTGGCTCTGTGACCAAGTGGAAACTACTGTCGACGGTAGCAGTAACTGACGATATTTATCGAAAAGACATTCGGGCGAATTTCTCTACTCGTTTTACTGACATCACATTGGATAATCGTGCCGTTACACCTGTGGTCGATACGCAAGACTTTACGAAGGTGCAGGTGTCAGGGAATACAGTGAATATGCAAGTGCTGAAAACAACGAACTAAATGAAAAAGGATGTTCCGCAAATGGAACATCCTTTTTTTCATTTACCAGGCTTGCCTTCGTAGCCAGCAGTGAAAATGGATACTAAAAACGTAATGATGACGCCCATCATAATGACCGTTCTCATATAAGCTCCCCCTTATCCCTTTGTTCCGTTCGCTGCCTGTTTCATATGATGTGAAGTTCACCTTGAAAAGCAGGAGAAGAAAATCATTTTTCTCCTATTTTTCCTTTATTATGAAGGGTCTTGCGGATGGTTGTCAATTCAGTTTGCCAATTCGTCATTTTGAAGAACGAAAGCATGTAATAGGACGCCTCCGCATAGATTGTAAAACAGTATCTGATTTCTAGCTTCAATCTTGAAAGAGGAGGTTCATATGGATATTTTAAAGAAAATCGAACAGCACAGAGAAGAAGAGCAGCGTCTCAAATGGGAAGGCACATTCAGCGATTATTTAGACATTATTAAGGAAAATCCACTTGTCGCTCAATCTGCTCATTCTCGCGTTTATCATATGATTAAAGACAGCGGGATTGAAGAGGAGAATGGGGTCAGAACCTACAAATTTTTTGATCAGGAGCTGTTTGGGTTAGAGGAATCACTCGAAAGATTAGTGGAGGAATATTTTCACCCTGCTGCAAAGCGGCTAGATGTCAGGAAGCGTATTTTATTACTGATGGGACCAGTAAGCGGGGGGAAATCGACGCTTGTCACTAGATTGAAAAGAGGACTTGAAGAATATTCACTCACAGATCATGGCGCAGTTTATGCGATCAAAGGCTGCCCTATGCATGAAGATCCGCTTCATCTCATTCCGCAAAATCTGCGGGAGGATTTCTATAGAGAATATGGGATTCGTGTGCAGGGGAATTTGTCGCCTCTGAACATGATGAGACTAGAAGAGGAATATGGCGGCAGAATTGAGGATGTAAGGGTCGAGCGGATCTTTTTCTCTGAAGATAAACGGACCGGCATTGGTACCTTTAGTCCGTCTGATCCGAAATCTCAGGACATTGCCGATTTAACAGGAAGCATTGATTTTTCAACCATTGCTGAATTTGGATCAGAGTCAGATCCCCGCGCCTACCGCTTTGATGGAGAACTCAATAAAGCAAACCGAGGGATGATGGAGTTTCAGGAGATGTTAAAGTGTGATGAGAAATTTCTCTGGCACCTTCTGTCATTAACGCAGGAAGGAAATTTTAAGGCAGGAAGATTCGCCTTAATTAGTGCAGATGAATTGATCGTCGCCCATACGAATGAAACCGAGTACCGGTCGTTTATTTCAAATAAAAAGAACGAGGCGCTCCATTCAAGAATTATTGTGATGCCAATTCCTTATAACTTAAAGGTCACAGAAGAAGAACGCATTTATCATAAAATGATTTCAGAAAGTGATGTCTCAGATGTGCATATTGCCCCGCATACGCTGAAGGTAGCAGCAATGTTCTCCATTTTGACGAGACTGAAAGAGCCGAAGCGTTCTGATATTGATTTGGTGAAAAAAATGCGTCTGTATGACGGAGAAAGTGTCGAAGGCTTCCAATCAGTCGACATTGATGAGATGAAAAAGGAATTTCATGACGAAGGGATGAGCGGAATTGATCCGCGGTATGTGATTAACCGAATTTCATCTACCATCATTCGAAAGAATATTGAATCGATCAATGCACTGGATGTCCTTCGCTCCTTAAAAGAAGGGCTCGATCAGCATCCGTCTATCTCCAGCGAGGATCGGGAGCGTTATTTGAATTTCATTTCAGTCGCGCGAAAAGAGTATGATGATATTGCGAAGAAGGAAGTGCAAAAGGCCTTTGTGTATTCCTATGAGGAGTCTGCGAAAACGCTGATGGATAATTACTTAGATAATGTCGAGGCATACTGCAATAAAAACAAGCTGCGTGATCCGTTAACGGGTGAAGAAATGAATCCTGATGAAAAGCTCATGCGTTCAATTGAGGAGCAGATTGGTATTTCTGAAAACGCCAAAAAGGCATTTAGAGAAGAAATTCTGATTCGTATCTCGGCTTATGCGAGAAAGGGAAAACGCTTTGATTATAATTCACATGAGAGATTGCGGGAGGCCATTCAGAAGAAGCTGTTTGCTGATCTAAAAGATGTGGTGAAAATCACGACATCGACGAAGACACCGGATGAACAGCAGCTGAAGAAGGTCAATGAAGTAGTGGCTAGATTAATTGATGAGCATGGCTATAATTCAACAAGTGCAAATGAACTTTTAAAATATGTAGGCAGTCTTCTGAATCGATAATAAATGAAGGAGGCATTATTGGCGCATCAGCACCGGTAATGTCTTTTTTAGAAATGATCGTCAACTTGGATGACGAGCAGCATAGGATAAAGGAATCGATGGCTAGAAGAATTGTGCAAATAGGTGAGGAGGGGGATGGATGTCCCGGCAAGAAAAAAGTCAGTTTATTGTGTCTCAGGAAGACTGGTCCCTCCATCGAAAAGGCTATGACGACCAGCAGCGTCATCAGAAAAAAGTCAAAGAGGCGATTAAAAATAATTTGCCGGATCTTGTTACAGAAGAAAGCATCATCATGTCGAATGGAAAAGATGTTGTGAAAATTCCGATCCGTTCATTAGATGAATATAAAATTCGGTATAACTACGACAAAAATAAACATGTGGGTCAAGGCGATGGAGACAGCGAGGTTGGCGATGTTGTTGCGCGTGACGGCTCAGACAGCAAGCAGGGTCAAGGAAAGGGGCAGGGTGCTGGAGATCAAGCTGGTGAGGATTATTACGAAGCAGAAGTCTCATTAATGGATCTCGAGGAAGCACTGTTTCGTGAACTGGAGCTGCCAAACCTCAAGCAAAAGGAGCTTGACGACATCATTGTTGAACAAATTGAGTTTAACGATATTCGCAAAACCGGGTTAACAGGAAATATCCACAAAAAACGAACGATGCTGTCGGCATTTAAACGAAATGCGATGACAGGCAGTCCTTCCTTTTATCCGATTTACCCAGAGGATATCAAGTATAAAACGTGGAATGAAGTGACCAAACCAGAGTCGAAAGCTGTCGTTTTGGCGATGATGGATACGAGCGGAAGTATGGGGCTTTGGGAAAAATATATGGCGAGAAGTTTTTTCTTTTGGATGACACGTTTCTTACGGACAAAGTATGAGACGGTCGATATTGAATTTATTGCCCACCATACAGAGGCGAAGGTGGTAGACGAAGAACATTTCTTCTCACGGGGTGAGAGCGGGGGGACCATTTGCTCGTCTGTCTATCGAAAGGCACTAGAGCTCATAGACGAACGATACCCGCCGTCGCGATATAATATTTATCCTTTTCATTTTTCTGATGGTGACAATTTGACCTCAGACAACGCCCGGTGTGTGAAACTTGTTTCTGAGATCATGAAAAAAGCCAATTTATTCTGCTATGGTGAAGTCAATCAATATAACCGGCATTCTACGTTAATGTCAGCATATAAACACATTCAGGATGAGAAATTTAAGCATTATATTTTGAAGCAAAAATCAGACGTTTTTCTCGCACTAAAAAAATTTTTTCAGCAGGAAGAAGTTCATTCATAACGAGCACATTTGAAAAAACCTTTCAGCATAAGGGCTGAAAGGTTTTTTGTGTGGAGAAGGAAAGGATCGCCAAAAAAAAAGTAAAACTTTCTCTTTGACATTTCAATTTTCATTTATTAATATTTAATCTTGTTAAATATAAGTTTTTCAAAAAAGATGCCGATCGTCTTTTCTTCTTTTTCTGCTCTTTGCTCATAAGTGAACAATAAGTATAAATGGGCTGCACACCATGATAGGGGCGGGAGTAGAAGAAGGGAAAAGGACAGAGTGTTGAGCTTGTTTCATATTCTGTCAGATGATGGGCATTCTAAGTTTGCTAAAGCAGATGACACTATATTTTTATACATGAAAGGAGAAACAAAACATGAACAGAGGGCGTTTATTGCTAACGAACATTATTGGCCTTATTGTGATTCTTGCCATTATTGCCGGAGGTGCTTATTACTACTATGAAAGCACAAACTTTGTCAAAACAGATGAGGCAAAAGTGACAGGTGACATGTATCAAATTACAGCACCAGCAGCTGGACAAATCAAAGGCTGGGATATCAACGAAGGTGACGAAGTGGAAAAAGACAGCACAGTTGCAAAAGTTGAAGGACAAACAAAAACAAACATTAAAGCAGTGGCTGATGGCACATTAGTCAAAAAAGAAGTACAAAACAATCAACAAGTGCAGCCTGGTACAGTTCTTGGTGAAACAATTGATTTAAGCAAGCTTTACATCACAGCAAATATTAAGGAAACAGATATTAAAAACATTGAAAAAGGCGACAAAGTCGACATCGTTGTAGATGGAGATCCTGATACAACATTTGAAGGAACTGTTGAACAAATTGGTTATGCGACAAACTCAACATTCAATATGCTGCCAGCAACTAATTCAAGTGGCAACTATACAAAAGTAACGCAAAAAGTAGCAGTGAAAATTTCAATTAAAAATCCATCAGACAAAGTGCTTCCAGGTATGAATGCTTCTGTCAAAATTTCATCTTAATGATGATTGATATCAAAATATGAAAGGAGGTTGTCTGAGATGGCAAATCAACCTGCAGCGACAAAACAGGGAACAGGCTCCTTGTCTTTACTGATCATTTTAATGGCCGGTTTGTTCGTAGCGATTTTAAACCAAACGCTTTTGAACGTAGCTATGCCCCATTTAATGACAGAATTTAATGTGAGTGCAACGACGATTCAGTGGCTGACAACAGGCTACATGCTTGTCAACGGTGTGCTGATTCCGTTGTCTGCGTTTTTAATCACACGTTTTGGACAGCGCAGCTTATTCCTAGTGGCTATGATCTCGTTTACACTAGGTACATTTATTTGCGGCATTGCGCCAAACTTTTCAACGATGCTTATTGGCCGTTTGATTCAGGCTGTCGGCGGCGGTATCTTACAGCCGCTCGTTATGACAACAATCCTTTTTATTTTCCCTCCGGAAAACAGAGGGAAAGGAATGGGGATTTTTGGTCTTGCGATGATGTTTGCTCCTGCAGTAGGACCAACATTATCTGGTTACATTATTGAACATTATTCTTGGCGTATTATGTTTTATGGACTTGTGCCAATCGGTGCGATTGTCATTATCGCGGCTTTCTTTATGTTTAAAAATATTGTAGAGCCTAAAAAAATCAAGCTGGACAGTCTTGGTGCGATTCTTTCAATCGTCGGTTTTGCTTCCCTTCTATACGGTGTGAGTGAAGCAGGAAGTGATGGTTGGACAGATCCGATCGTCTTATCTACGATTATTATTGGTGCGATTGCGATCATTCTCTTTATTTTCCAACAGTTGAAAGTTGATAATCCGATGCTTGATTTCCGCGTATTTAAATACAGCATTTTCTCATTATCAAGTGTCATTAACATCATTATTACGGTTGCTTTATATACGGGGATGTTCTTACTTCCGATTTATCTGCAAAACCTCGTTGGGTTTACGGCATTGCAATCTGGGCTATTAATGCTTCCAGGGGCACTCGCGATGCTCATTATGTCCCCGATTTCAGGGATCTTGTTTGATAAATTTGGACCTCGTCCGCTTGCCATTGTGGGGATGCTCATTACCGTTGTCACGACGTATGAGTTTACGAGGCTGACCATTGATACTTCCTATAGTCACATTGTGCTCATGTATGCAGTACGCGCATTTGGTATGTCACTCTTGATGATGCCGGTTATGACAGCAGGGATGAACCAATTACCGCAGCACTTAAACAGCCATGGTACAGCGATGTCTAATACATTAAGACAAATTAGTGGTTCCATTGGTACGAGTTTGATCACAACGATTTATACGAATCGGACGACATTCCATTATTCCAATATGGCGGATCAAACAAATACTGCGGACCCGTTCTTTATGAATTCATTCCAGGCGGCTGTATCGAATGTGATGCATCATATGGGCATGACAGCAGAAGCTGCTCAAAAATATGTATCTACCCAGCTCTTTACAAAAGCACAGGTTGATTCAAACGTGATGGGCATCAACGATGCTTACATGTGGGTGACATTATTCTGTGCCGCTGGTGTCATTCTCAGCTTGTTCCTGCGAGATGTTCGTAAGGATAAAAAGCGAAAAGAACAGCAGCATAAGAAACAAGAAATATCACTGCTTCCGGCACCTAAGGAAGCTAACCAAGATGCAAGATAAGTGTGGAGGGACCGTACATGAAAATTTATGTTGTATACGATAGTGAAGGTGACCATACAAAAGCACTTGCAGAAGCGATTGCAGCAGGCGCAGGTGAAACAGAGCAAGCTGAAGTATTCATTGATCACGTGAAAGATGCAGACATTCGCAAACTCGATCAAATGGATGCGATCATTTGGGGCTGCCCTGGTCACTTTGGTACCATTAGTTCTGGGTTAAAGACATGGATTGACCGTCTCGGCTACTTATGGGCAGAAGGAAAACTAATCGATAAAGTCGGTGCTGTTTTCTGTACAACTGCTACAACACACGGCGGTTTAGAAATGACAATGCATAATTTGATTACACCAATGTTCCACCAAGGAATGCTTGTTGTCGGCCTTCCTGGAAATGTTCCAGAGAATGCTTTATACGGCTCTTACTATGGAGCTGGTGTGACATGTCCGATCGATTCAGATGAATTGATTTCGACTGAAGGCATTGAACTTGGAAAAGCACTAGGAAGACGTGTAGCATCAGTCACTGCATCATTTAAGCGATAAGGAGAGGGTTCTTTTGGCGACGATTATTGTAGCGTTAGTAGCTGCTGTTCTAGTCATTATTGGATTAGTAGCGTTCAATGTCAGACACGCATCAGCCGATAAGGAAGAGATCAAAGAAGATGTCTCCAATCAGCCTGACGTGCCGCATAGCGAGCCAGAAGCTGTGGCGAGACCTGTAGAGCCTGAAGTTGAAAAAAAAGCGTCAGAGCCTTCTCGAACGGATGATGCTGCGTCTGGCGACGATTTCTATAGACAGGCGCTTCAAAAGTTTAAACAGCCAGAACCACCTGTCAAAGAAGAAGAACCAGAGACAAAAATGAATGATGATATGTATCGTTCTGCTTTGCAGAAGCTAAAGCAGAAGGACAAATAAAAAAGAGAACCTCTCAACAGGTTCTCTTTTTTTATGGCACAAAAAAACCGCCGGCAGAAGCCGGGCGGTTTTCCTTCACTCTATAAAGTGCTAAAAGAGCAGATGCTCTTAAATTACGCTTTGTTAACGTTAGCAGCTTGTGGTCCACGGTTACCTTCAACGATTTCGAAAGAAACTGATTGACCTTCTTCTAAAGTTTTGAAGCCTTCGCCTTGGATAGCAGAGAAGTGAACGAATACATCGTCTTGACCTTCTACTTCGATGAATCCGAAACCTTTTTCAGAGTTGAACCATTTTACTTTACCTTCTAACATGAAATTTCCTCCTAAAGCGATCTTAACGCTTAAATTCACTATTCTTGCTCTTACACAAACTTCAAAGACGAAAACTCTTTCAAAACTTTCTTCTTAAAGATGATACGAACAAAAATAATTACCTTTACTTTACCAGTGTTTGCGGGAAAAAACAACTGTTATACGAAAACTTTTTTAAAAATAATTAGTGCTAACAAATTGAGGAAAATGCCTATGTTAAATGGTCTTTTTTTCTCTCTGAAAAGCTCACTTGATTTCGGCCAGACTCCTTCGCTTTATAGAGCTCCTGGTCAGCTATAATTGGTAATTGCTTGATGTCTGCACTCGTTCCATGAGAATAAGCACATCCAATTGATACCGTAGTGTGAATGGACATACCATTTTTTAAATAAATCGGCTGATCGGCTATTTTTTTTCGTAAGCGTTCTGCAATCTGCCATGTTTTTTCAATTGTACAATTTGGTAGAAGGACAGCGAATTCTTCACCGCCAATCCGACCAATATAATCAGAGCTTCTTGTGTTTTTAATCAGCCTTGTACCGATTTCTTTTAAAACAATATCTCCCTCATGATGCCCATATTGATCATTGATGGTTTTGAAGTAATCGATGTCTAGGTAAATAAGGGACATTTGATGGATAGGCTGCTTCAACTTCTTAGTAAAAGCTTCTCTTAATACCTCATCGAACTTCCGTTTATTTAAAACACCTGTTAAAAAGTCATAATGAGCTTGGAATTTATATAAATTTAACAGCTGATATGCTTTTGTTTGATGTTCAATGACATAAAAGTTAAACAATCCAGCAATATATGAGAAAATCCAATATGTAGAATGCAGCTGAAATGATGTCTCATGCACGATCAAGATGAACAGGCTTGTGGCAACCACATTACCAATCGTAATGGATAACAGCATTTTCACAACATGATTCATATGACGCTCTGCAATCAAAAAAGAAGAGGCTGCGATAAACATCATGGAAAAAATATTGATGGAAGAAGCGATGTTGGCTTCAATTAATAATCGGCCAATGATCACAATAAAAGCTGCAATCATTGTTTGGGCGATGCCTCCATAAAAGGCCGTTAAAATAAGGGGAATATGTCTTAAATCGATGATCGCTGGTCCTGTTTTAATAGAGAAGAACATTAAAAGGACACCGAGTAACCCAGAAAGCATGCCTTTGCATATTTGTCTGAGTAAGGTATCTTCTTTCTTCAGAAAATTCTCTTTAAACACAAGCATAAATAAATAATGGAAAGTGACAAGAATTGTTAAATTAATAAAGAGGTCTCTTAGCAAAATAGAATCACCTTTTTAAAATTACTAAAATTTGTTGCAAAAGAAAAGGGGAAAAAGGATAATTAATAAAAATTTTAATGATGAGGAATTGAAGAAAATGCGGGGAAAACGCTTTCCAGATCAAACGGACTGGCTTTCTTTTTTTGAAAAAATGCCAGATGCCGGATTTGAAAAAGAAATGCCGGTTGAATATCAAGATTTGACGTTTCGGTTCGAGAATCAGGAGGAGCGATTTGTTGTGAACATGTCGCTTGCTATGCAGGAGTTTACCTTAAAGGTCGTTCGAAAAAAGACCGAATCCGTTTTAGGAATATATGATTTTAAAACAGTCCAGCATGTAGAGATTAAAAAAGATCGGAAGGAAGAAAAGGAGCTGTTGCTGATATTAGAGCATCGTGACGACTTCATCACAACAATCGAAATCACATTTCTACCTTCCTTTTGTCTTATGGTCAAAGAACATTTTTCAGGAGAATAAACAGGAGCCTCTTTTTATGAAGGCTCCTGTTTTATTATTTGTGCTCGATGTCATTGATGACTTGCTGGATCGATTCATCATCCATCACATTCATCACACTTTCATCAATGTGAAGAGATTGCGCATAAGATTCTCTTGGCTGATGAGTTCTTGATGGTGATTGGTGCTGGTTCGTTTGATTTGGCTGGACAGCTGTGAATGCCTGCTTGATCATTTGGCCAACTTCACCTGTTCCTTTTGATTCCTTATGTGAGCGGGACTCATGACGAGATGAATCTTGGTGCTGATGGTTTGCGCCTTTCATCATTGAAGACATATTCATTTGTGTCATGCTTTTCAGTCTTCTTCGTAAAACCGGGGAGAATAATGCAATGATAGCTGTTGATACTGCGATCATTGCGCCAGTGCTCATACCTTTTCTTTTTTTAAACAAACGAATCCCTCCATTTGATCGTGATGATCTTTCATCAAGTTTAGGATGACCAATCACAGCTGAATTATGAATTCATTTTGCGGAAAGAGAGGATATGTGCATAAAAAGCCGGCTGGATGAAAAACCTATGAGCAAAAGGAGGGAATAATTGATGAATAAGAAATGGATGCTATCTTTACTGCTCGTGCCAACATTAATCACCGCTGGGTGTGGAATGAACAACCAAGGCGATGAGCGTAGAGGAACAATGAAAAGGCAGTATGAAAATGTCACATATAAAAATGACAACATGAGACAGGATCAGCCAGATGTTCAAACACCTCAGAAGGTCAAAGTGGCAGATAAGGCGTCAGAGCTTGTAGCCAATATGTCTGAAGTGAAGACAGCAAACGTGCTTGTCACAGGAAAAAATGCATTTGTTGCCGTTGTACTTGAAGGCAATAAAAGCGGTGATGTGACGGACGATCTGAAAAAGAAAATTTCAGACAAAGTCAAATCAACGGATCAACAAATCGACAACGTGTATGTATCTGCTAATCCAGACTTTGTCGATCGTATGCAAGGTTATGGAAAACGTATTAAAAGCGGAGAGCCGATTTCAGGATTTTTCGATGAATTTACTGAAACGGTTAGACGTGTCTTCCCTGAATCAAAATAGCTGCGACAAAAGCCGTATGTCATATGCGGCTTTTTTGTTTGGAACCGCACCTCACGCACCTGACTGCATAAAGTAAAAAATATATCACCTCTTGTTGATCTTTGTTTTTTCATAGAGAGAGAAAGAGGGTGCAGGATGAATTCAGGTGGGGAGCAAATGAAAGCAGGGCCGTCATTGATTCATAAAAAACTTGTAAGCGGGATGATTGCAGCAGGTCTGATTTTTTATGCTTTCACCGCGTACTTGATTTATGTTGCGTTTCAGCTGACAGGACAATATTTGGAGCAGTCTTCTCCTAAAACGGTTATCACGGAGGGACTCAATAAGCAAGTCTATGAACATATTCGAATCTACTATGCAGAGGAAGAGGATGCTTTTGTTGATCTGACCATAGAGGCCATGAAGCAGGCAGAGAAGAGGACAGCGTCAGTGTTTCAATTTGAAGCTGACAGACCTTTAGACGTTATTTATTTTGATGATAAAGAGACGATCGAACAAATCGCTGGTATCAAGCATATTACGGGATTTTACTCCGATCATGATCAAATGATTGGGTTATATCCAGATAAACGGGAAGCATTATTGAAGAAAGAGACACTGCCTTTATACTTTTTCAATACGCTTTTTATTCATGAGTATGCTCATTTTGTTTTCTATGAAAAGGTCCATTCATATGAAGTATCTCCAGGCATTTTTCCGCTTTGGTTTCACGAAGGAACAGCAGAGTGGACGGCCTATGATGTGTTAAATGCTACGTCTGAACGCTTCGATGTAATTCCATTTCAATCTCTTCATTCTGATCAAGACTGGCAGAACTCCCGGGTAACGTATGAGACAGATGTCTATTTACAAAGCTATTATATGATCTATGAGCTGGTGCAGCTTTACGGACGAGACATCATACATGAGATCATGGAGGAAACTGCGAAAACGGGCCAATTTGCTAGCGGTTTTGAACAGGCGACGGGGGAGAGGCTCACAGATTTTGAAGAACAGTTTAAAGTGATGTATCAAAGAAAAAACGGCTGACCAGAGAAGGGGTCAGCCGTTTTTTTAATGAAGCGGTTTTTGTTGATCTGCCTTGCTAGGAGGCATTTGAACCTGCCCCTGAAGCGGTGCAAAAGCTGACGTCATGGCTGTCATATCTTGTTTGGAAAGCTGAGGAACTTGATAGTAGCCATGCTTGTTTTGATACAAGAAAATTTCATATGCCATTTCGATAAAGTTCGGAATCTGCGCAGCAAGCACACGTCTGACAACAGGATTTGTTACTTCTAATGCGGACATGGAAAGTAGCCCAGCGTGTGATTTGACTAGGCTGAGCATATGTCCTGTGATGCCTAAGTCTTTTACATCCTGTAATGACTGATTCGGCTTCTTCGGCTGAGAAGGTTTGATTCCGTATGTCACTTGTGTGTGTTCTTTCATCATATAAGTAGCGGTTTCTTCACTAGGCTTTTGGCCTGTAGAAAAACAATCTACAGTGACATTGTACTGTGATAAAACGAACTGATATTGTCGATCCAGGATGTCGCATAATGCAGGATCTTGAATAAATTGCCGCAGGATCATATATTGATCCAAAATATTAATCGTGCCGGCTAAAATTTCATGTAAATCGAATAACTCATGCCCGCCATGGTTGAGCTCAGGCTGCTGAGCGCTTCCTTGAAACATTGGCTGCTGATCGTTTTGCATTGATATTCCTCCTTCTGTTTATACAATCTGTTTTAATGTGAGGATATTTTCTCGTTTTCATGCAAAAAACATTATTTACAATTAGAGGGTTTTCTTTCTTTTTGTCGAAAAAAAGTATCAGACGAATGAACATGGGGGTACCAGATGCAGGACAAAATCATTAATCGTTTGATAGAAGACGAACATGTGCAGGCACCAGTGATCGGCATCGGTGTTTCGCCGTTTGAACAGCATCATCTTGAGGCTTTTTTTCAATCGTTGCCACATGAATTAAATGCCTCTTTTATTGTTGTGCAAAATCACGTGACAGGCGATTGTATAACAGATTTGGAAGCACTTGTTTTACCGATTGGCTACCGGGCAAAAACGATTAAACATGGTGAGAAAGTCATGAAGAAGACCATCTATTTTTGTCCGCAGCATGCGGCTGTGACGTTAACAGAAGATCATCGGCTTCATGTATCTGAGCAGCTGCCAACAAACAAGGGATGCTCTGTCGACTCGCTTTTTAAGTCACTTGCCAGTGTTCAAAAGGAAGAGGCGTTTGCGATCTTTTTTCAAAAAGGTCATTGTGTGGGGAGTGGATTGCTTCGGTTGGTAGAGCAAGGCGGTACAGCGTTATCGTGCAGTGAGGTAGAGAGTGGTTTTGACAGCATGTATCATCACACATTCAAAAATCCATCCACCCTTGCAGCTTATATGGCCAATATCATCAATGTCCCGCATGCGGATGAGACGGATCCAGCTTTACTAAGAATCATTGAACGTCTCGAAATGTATAAAGGGATTGCCTTTTCAACCTATGAAAAGAAAAGGCTGCTTTCTGTTATTCAAAAACGCATGCGCACTGCAAACGAACCAATGTCATTATTAACAGAGTACGATCGTTTATTAGAAAGAGAACCAGATGAGCTTGACCGCCTGCATGCCCAGCTCCTAAGCGGCACGACTGCTTTCTTTAGAGATATGGAGGCTTTTCGAGTATGTGAACAGAAGGTGATCCCGTCAATCATTGACCATTCGATGAACAACGGGAAATCTCGGTGCCGAATTTGGATTGCGGGATGTTCGACAGGGGAAGAAGCTTATTCTTTTACGATTTTATTTTTAGAAGAAATGAAGCGAAGAGATGTGTCCATTGAACTTCAAGTCTTTGCGACAGATATCAACCGAAAAGCCATTCAAATAGCTAGTAAAGGTCTTTACTCGATAGAGTCTATGGCAAGCATACCGGAAAAATGGCGGGCGCGATATTTCGAAAAAAAAGGTGACGCTTTTATTGTGAAGCAGTCGCTTAGAAAACATATTGTTTTTGCTCCTCACAATTTATTGATTGATTCACCTTTTATCCACCTCGATTTTATCAGTTGCCGAAATGTTCTGATGTACTTTGAGCCAGAAGTACAAAAACGAGTATTATCCCGATTCCAATATGCTTTAAAAGATCAAGGGGTGTTAATCTTAGGGCCAAATGAAACTGTTCCCAATATTCCTCGATTGTTTCAATTGTTCAATGAGAAGTGGAACATTTACACCTATTCAAATGTTCCTGCATCTAGTGTCCCTTGGGTATATGACGCTCGTGATGCCGAGTTAAAAAAGCGAGCTGCACAATATATGGAAGAAGTGGGCGGAGAATATGACGCATGCATGGTGATCAATGATTGTGACAAAATTCTGGCGATGTCAAATGGGGCCTATTCCTTTTTAGACCGTACAGAAGTGTCAGATCAATCATGTGAATATGTCACACCTGATTATTTGAAAGAGATGTTGAGTCAAACCTTTCAAAAGGTATGGACGGACGAGACAGAGGTTGTGTTTCAGCATGTCCTCATTTCGGAAAAAGGAAAAAAACAGTATGCGGATTTTATTGTAAAGAGTTTTGATCACCGTTTTAAAGGGGTATACGTCATTCTCATTCGAATGAATGAGAGAGGGAAAATTCAAAAGAACAGCAGGGAAAAAGGGATGCCAGATCAGAATTCAGTTTATCAGCAGCGTATTGTCGATTTAGAAATTGAACTCAATGAAATTAAACAAAAAGAGCAGGAGGCAAGGGCTCAATTAAAAGTGAAAAACACGCAAATAGCGGAGCTTGAGAAAAAACATGAACATTTTATTAATATCATAAACAACTTAAGGGTAACAAGGGAAGAACTGTATAGACCTTCTGTCAAGCCTCAGCTTGCGACGTTGTTTGTGGACCGGGACATGAATATTCGCTATTACACTCCTACAGCCGCCTCTTTATTTACTTCAGCACAAATAAGGCAACAGCAATCCTTTCAGGCGATGGCTAAAAAGCTTACACAGGAAACGCTCTATCATGACATACAATCGGTTATCTCGGACAGGCGCGTCATCGAACGAGAAATTGAAACGAATGAAGGAGAACAATTTACTGTTCACATCACACCTATCTTTGATCAAGATCATGAGGGAGCGGTGATGACGTGGATTAAAATGACGGAAATGACAAAAATCAAACAGTCACTCCATCTAGCGGTAACAGCACTGGATAACAGCCATATCCATATTGTTGTTGCAACTGAGGAAGGGGTCATTCAATGCGTGAATCAGCGCTTTTGCCAGTTTGTACAGCAGCATGAATATGACCTGATCGGCAAAGATATTTTTTCTGTCTATCATTCGCTGTGTCAATGTGATGATTTAGAAAAGCAATGGGACGTTTGTTTAAAAGAAGGCAGCTGGACTGGTGAGCTGTACTTTCAGGATTTATCAGGCCGTGAACGATGGGAGAGAGTCTCTTTACACCGAATTGATGATCCTGACAAAATGCAGTCAACCGTGATGCGGATTTCTGAGGACATTACCAATCAAAAGCAGTCAGAGAAGATGCTGATGAAGTCCGAGATGCTGTCCGCAGTTGGTCAGCTTGCAGCCGGCATCGCCCATGAGATACGGAACCCGCTGACGTCGTTAAAGGGATTTTTACAGCTGATGATTCAAAGTAAGAAATATCAGAAGGATTATGCAGATGTGATGATGTCTGAATTTAATCGGCTTGAAGCCATTATTAATGAATTCCTTGTGCTCTCTAGAAGCAAATCGGTGAAATTTGAGCCGGTACATGTCAATCTTCTGCTCGAAGAAGTGATCATGGTCGTTGAATCACAGGCGGTTTTAAAAGGCGTATCTATTCAGAAGAATTTGTCTCCGTCGCTGCCAAACATTCAAGGTATACCAAATGAGCTGAAACAAGTTTTCTTAAACATTCTTAAAAACGGTATTGAAGCGATGGATGGTGTGACAGGTGTCATTCAAGTCACATCCGTATTGGAACATAATCAGATGATGCTGATTTTTGAAGACCAAGGAAAGGGCATACCAGAAGAAGAACTAGGGAAACTGGGTGAACCTTTTTATACAACGAAAGAAAAAGGGACTGGTCTTGGTTTAATGATGACGATTAAAATCATTGAAAGCCATGGCGGCAGCATTCGTTTTGAAAGCAAAAGCTTTGAGGGGACACGAGTGATTATTACGTTTCCAATGAGCTGACAGACATAAAATTTACAAGAAATCCATCTACCATCAATATTTACTTAGTACACTATGAGAGATAAAGCTCGGAAGGGGAGGGTCTAATGAAACGTGTTCGATCCATTCGTATGATCTGCTGTCTGGTTTTAGTGATCTTTAGTCTGCAATCCTTACTGCCTGGCATGATTACAGCAGAACAAGCCATTGCGTCTGAAAAGAAGGAAACGGTTTGGAACCAAAAGAAGCCAATGAAAATCAAGAAAGCCCGTCTGCTGATCGGAGAAACGGTGACGGTGAGTGGAATTGTGACAGCAGACCAATCGGCTATAGGCAATGGGAAACTGTCAACGTACATTCAAGACAAATCAGCAGGAATCAATATTTATTCAGTACAGCCCAACAACTTCCCAGAACTGAAAACAGGCATGAAGGTGACAGTAACGGGGAAGATCACGTCTTATAAAGGACTGATTGAAATTGTGCCGGATCGAGATGCCCTGAAGGTAGATGCTGTCAATCAAACCTTGCCAAAGCCAAAGCGAGTCTCACTGAAACAACTAGAAACGGATCAGGCACATAAACATGAAGGAAAACTTGTGAAGATCAAAGGCTATGTTGAATCAAAGCCAGAGCAGCCGGCTGGCGGTGGATATAATGTCGTGATTATTGATAAAAAATATCACAGCACCATCCTTAGAGTGATGGTGGATACAAGTGCCATTGATGAAGTAAAGACAGGGAAATGGTATGAGTTTACAGGAGTTTTAAGCAGATATGATACGCTGCAGGTGCTTCCAAGACACAAGGGTGATGTCAGTCT
The DNA here is from genome assembly GCF_038630815.1 of Bacillus sp. FSL K6-0994. NCBI lineage: Bacteria > Bacillati > Bacillota > Bacilli > Caryophanales > Bacillaceae > Bacillus > Bacillus sp. FSL K6-0994. The sequence continues at coordinate 882,797 of NZ_CP152043.1, forward strand.
GCTGAAACGCCAGCCAAAGCCGCCAAAAATCAAGAAAGAATACGAGGCAACGGTTGACCGGGTAGTGGATGGTGATACGATTCATTTAAAGAAGCCTGTGCTTGGTACAACAAAGGTGCGCTTTGTGAATATGGACACGCCGGAAACGTACCATAAGCCAAAAAATGAATTAGATCAAAACCAGCTGCGTTTTGGACAGAAGGCGGCGGACTATTTAAATACTCTGCTCTCAAGCGGAGATAAAGTCACATTAAAGATTGGTCCTGAAGCGAAGGACGACTATGGACGTCTTTTAGCTCAAGTGAAAACCAAAAAAGGGGTCAATACGAATTTAGAGCTTGTGAAAAAAGGATATGCTCCTACGTATTTCATCTGGCCGATTGGAGATGAAAAGGACTATCAGATGTTCCAAAAAGCGGTCAAAGAGGCGAAAGAAAAAGGGCTGGGCATATGGAACGAAGCGGACCCGCTGCTGGAACAGCCGTTTGAATTTAGGGCACGTGAACAGAAAAAAGGACTGACACGCTACGTCGGTGATTCATCAGCGAAAACGTACGTATCGCCTGACAGCTGGAAAGAAATCGCTGTAGATAAACGCATCTTTTTTGCTTCAAAAGAAGAAGCAGAACAGGCTGGCTATCAGCCGGCAGAGGAAGCTGGGGAAGTCCCGTTAACCATTTTAAGCATGAATGATTTACACGGAAAAATTGATCAACAATACGAGCTGGATCTAAAAGGTGATGGCAATAAAGGAACGTACGGACGGATGGATTATGTGGCGGCTTATATGAAACAAAAACAAGCAGCACACAAAAATACGATCACAGTTCACGCCGGAGATATGATTGGCGGCAGCTCTCCAATATCGTCTCTTCTGCAGGATGAACCAACTGTTGAACTCATGGAGAACATTGGTTTTGATGTTGGCACGGTCGGCAACCATGAATTTGATGAAGGGGTGGACGAGCTATTACGGATCATAAATGGCGGAGATCATCCTAAAGGCACAAAGGGATATGACGGACAGAATTTTCCACTCGTTTGTGCAAACTGTGAATACAAGGATACAGGTAAACCACTTTTACCTGCTTATGAAATCATAGATGTCGAGGGAATTCCTGTAGCATTTATCGGTGTTGTGACAAAGTCAGCCGCAGGAATGGTGATGCCAGAAGGGATTAAAGACATTCAGTTTACAGATGAAGTCAAGGCCGTTAATGAAGCCGCGAAGGAATTAAAACAAAAAGGGATCAAAGCCATTGCGGTCTTAGCTCATATGACAGCCTCTCAAAATGGAGATACCATCACTGGAGAAAGTGCGAAGCTGGCCAAAGAAGGCGATGATGAAATTGATGTCATCTTTGCAGGGCATAATCACGAAGTGGTAAACGGAGAGGTCAATGGGAAATTAATTGTTCAAGCCTTTGAATATGGGAAGGCCGTTGGCGAAGTCAATGTAACACTTGACCGCAAAACGAAGGATATTGTCAAAAAGAGTGCAAATATCCAGTATGTAGATCAGTCTGGTATTGAAAAGGACAAGGAAGCAGCCGGCATCTTGGCTCATTACGGGAAAGAAGTTGAGCCGATTATTAGTGAGGTCGTTGGAGAAGCTGGTGTCAAAATGGAGGGCGGCTATTCAAATGATGGAGACACGCCGCTCGGTAATTTGATTGCTGATGGTATGAGGTATTCTATGAAAAGTGATTTTGCCATGATGAATGGCGGCGGCATCAGGCAAAACCTTGAAAAAGGGCCGATTACGTGGGGAGATCTGTTTAATATTCAGCCTTTTGGCAACGTCTTAGTTAAACTTGAGATTAAGGGGAAAGACTTGGCTGAGATCATTGAAGCGCAAATTTCTCCTCAATTTGGACCAGATTATAGCATTTCGGGTTTTTCATATTCCTATGATCCGGTAACATATAAAGTAGTCGACTTAAAGCTGCCAGATGGATCAGACGTTGCGCTCGATCAAACGTATACACTCACGGTGAATAACTTTATGGCAACTGCAACTGGCAGTAAGTATGCACCGATAGGAAGGCTGGGGAAAAATCCTGAAACAGGTCCAGAGGATTTAGAAGCCACTGTCGCTTTTGTGAAGAGCTTTGAAGGAGCTTCCATTGTGTATCAAAAAGAGGGACGCATTCAAAAAGCAAAACAAGAAGAAAAAGCAGCAAGCTAAAGAGCGTTTCATCTAAGGAAATGTAACAGGTAAAGGAGTTTAAGCATGAAAAAGTGGCTTGCACTTACTGTGATGACAGCAGGAATTGTCTTGCTCGGCTGGGGAATTTGGCAAATCGCCTCTACACACCTTCAAACAGCACAATCATTAGAAGCCGCGAAGAAAGCGGTAGCGGACGATCAAAGGATGTCAAAGAAGCAGTTTTCTCCTGAAGTGGGGAAAGCCTCTGGCATCCTGACGATTCCGAAATTAAAAGCAGACCTTCCCATTGTCGAAGGGACAGATGCGGATGATCTTGCCAAAGGAGTCGGGCATTACAAAGGCAGTTATTACCCTGATCAAAAGGGACAAATCGTCCTATCTGGCCATCGCGACACGGTATTTCGCCGAACAGGTGAGCTGGATATTGGGGATCAGCTGAAAATCACTGTGCCGTATGGTGAGTTTCTTTATGAAATCACACATACGAAAATCGTGGATCAGCATGATACATCCATTATTACTTTGCAGAATGAAAAAGAAGAGCTCGTGTTAACGACATGCTATCCATTTCATTTCGTCGGCAATGCACCAGAGCGATATATTATTTATGCAAAAAGAGCATCTGTCTAATGAAGAAAGAGCCTGCATTTAATCAGCAGGCTCTTTTTTAATGAATGATCTCGTCCATGAGCTGAGCCATATCTGGTGGAAGCGGCGCTTCTATGCTCAGATGCTCACCTGTAAAAGGATGTGTCATGTCTACTTGTTTGGCGTGAAGAGCGCATCTGTTGATATAAGCGCGAGCACCGCCATAAAGTGAATCCCCGGCTAAAGGATGCCCAAGACTGCTAAGATGGACACGAATTTGATGTGTTCTTCCGGTCTCTAATTGCAGCTTAACGGCTGTCATTTGCAGGCGTTTATTGGTGTCCATAACCTGAAAATGAGTCACAGCACTTTGACCAGTAGGAGAGATTCTTCGTCTGACGGCATGATGCTTGTCACGTCCGATCGCTGCATCGATCGTGCCTTTCTTTTTCTTGAAAAGTCCTTCTGCGATAGCGATGTAAGTTCGGGTGATCGTTTTTTTAGAAAGCATTTGATCAAGCACAGCATGAGCTAATCTGTGTTTAGCAAAAATGACCGTGCCGCTTGTGTCTTGATCGAGTCTGTGAATATGTCTCACTCGCTTTTCCTCGCCATTTGCTTGAAAATGAAAGGCCACAAGGTTTGCCAGTGTGCCCGTTTGTCCCTTTTCATTCGGGTGCGTTGGCCGTCCAGCGGGCTTTTGCACAATCAATAAGTGCTCGTCCTCAAAGAGCACCTCTAATTCACCATATTCTGGCGTCACATCACTTTCTTCCGTTTCAAATAAATCGATCAGGATGTGATCGCCTGTACTGACTTTTGCCGCGTGATGGGCAGGCTTTTGATTTAAACGTATTTTTTGATGCTCCATCCAAAAATGGATAATCGGTTTTGAGGCCGATACGGCAGTTTTTAAAAACTGACTAAGTGAAGTGTCATGATGCTGCTCACCTGCTTTTAGTGAGAGCGTGTGCCCGTTAATATTCATAATATCCGTTCCTCTCTTTGGGTATATATAGGAAACACTTACCTTGGCGAACGCCTTTTTTTCTGTGCTATTCTGAATGGAGAACTAACGACAGAGAGGTAGATGCCACGTGAGAATAATGAAAGCTGCTACAGACCTGCAAGAGCAGGCAATTGAAGAAATATCAAAGGATGTTGAAGATCTTCTATCCCATGCTGTCGGTGAAAACCCAGTTGCGCGTCAACAAGAACGCCCGCTGACCTTTGTTGAAGGGGTTTATAACGGAACGATGGACGATGCTTTTCGTATTTTATCGGGACTTCAGCTATTACATACCATTATTGTAAAACCTAAACGCCATATGACAAAGCGTGATCGTGAGCTATTCGAGCGAAACCGTGAGCAGGTCAATGCATGCGGCTTTTCTTTTCCGTTTGATTTAGACGATTTTGCCAGCCGCCGCCTTCAAAATGCGTAAAAGTTGGTGTGAACTTCCTTGTTAACTTACAAGGCTGCCGCACATACTATTTTTAAGGGAACGGAGAAACCTTTAGATCTGTAATACCAAACCCGCTCTTTTTCAACATTGCCTATTTCTCCACGAATCGGAGCGCTTGGACCTCTTGCAGAATAAACCGAACACGGGTAGGAGCCTGACAAAATGGTACAGGCTCCTTTTATACATAATTATTTTAGCAGACATTCATCTTTGAAAGTCAATTTTATTCACGATATGATAGCATTGAGTATCATATTAAAGACTTTCGTAAAAAAAAGGAGTGGCCTCGTTGGTAAAGGCGATTATATTTGATTTTGACGGATTAATTTTAGATACAGAAACACATGAATATGAAGTTTTACAAGAAATGTTTGCGGAGCATGAGTCGGAACTGCCTCTTTCTGTATGGGGCAACGTCATCGGGACGCAGGCGGGCTTTAAGCCTTTTGAATACTTAGAAAAGCAGCTAGGAAAGACGCTCGATCATGAGGCACTCACAGCGGACCGGCGTTCTCGTTTTCAAAAGAGAATGAAGGATGAATCAGCACGACCTGGCGTAGAAGCTTATTTACAGGCAGCGAAGGAGCTTGGAATCAAGATTGGACTTGCTTCCAGCTCAGACTATAAATGGGTGTCTGATCACCTGAAGCAAATTGGTCTTTTCGATTACTTTGAATGTATCCGTACGTCAGATGATGTGGAAGAAGTCAAACCTCATCCAGAGCTTTATTTGCAAACCGCAAGCTGCTTAGGTGTAGAGCCAAAGGATTGTGTGGCATTTGAGGATTCAGTGAATGGATCAATTGCTGCCAAACGTGCAGGCATGAAATGCGTCATCGTCCCAAACAAAGTGACGAGCACGCTGCAGTTTGAAGAATATGATGTCAGATTAGAATCCATGGCTGAAATCGAATTGCTCCAGCTATTCCATCAGCTTGAAAAAGAGGATCAGTAAGGGGGCAAAAACATCATGGCAGAAAAACTCGATTTAACGCGGTTTGAAAAAAGAATGGTGATCCGTAATATCCGGGAAGAAGATATTGACCGAATCATCGCCTTGCAGGAGGTATGCTTTCCGGGCATGGACCCTTGGAAACGAGAGCACCTTGAAAGCCATCTTGAGCATTTCCCAGAAGGTCAGTTTTGTGCTGAATTTGAGGGGGAAATCATTGGCTCTTGTTCAAGTTTATTAATTAACTTTGATGAATACGATGACCGTCATACTTGGCAGGACATCACAGATGATGGGTACATCACTAACCATAATCCAGATGGGATGAATATGTATGGAATTGAAGTGATGGTTAGTCCTGAATACCGCCGCATGAAAATTGGCCATCGTTTGTATGAAGCAAGAAAAGACTTAGCGAGAAGATTAAATTTAAAAAGCATCATCATTGGCGGACGCATCCCGAATTATCATAAATACCAAGAGGAAATGACGCCTCGTCAATATGTGGAGCAGGTCATGCTTCACCAAATTTATGATCCTGTTTTATCTTTTCAGCTGTTAAATGAATTCAGCCTCATGCGGATCAACCCGAATTACTTGCCGGATGATAAGGCATCGAGCACATATGCGACGTTAATGGAATGGAATAATGTTGATTATCGTCCGCAATCGAAAAGATTTTATAAATCGGCGTTCCCAGTTCGCATTTGCGTCATTCAATATGCGATGAAACAAATTCATTCCTTCGAGGAATTTATGAATCAGGTGGAGTATTATGTTGATGTCGCATCAGATGCGTCAGCTGACTTTGCCGTATTCCCAGAAATTTTTACAACGCAGCTCATGTCTTACTTAGAGGAGCGCTCCCCAAGTCTTGCAGTTCAGCGGATCACGGAATATACCGAGGATTACATTAATTTGTTTACAGACCTTTCTGTGAAGTACAACATTAACATCATCGGCGGATCACATTTCGTTGAAGAGGAAGGGAAAATCTACAATATCGCTTATTTATTTAGACGTGATGGAACAATTGAAAAGCAATATAAGCTCCATATCACACCGAATGAAAGAAAATGGTGGGGGATTTCAGCAGGTGATCAGGTTCGGGTATTTGATACAGACTGCGGTAAAATTGCGATCCAAATTTGCTACGATATTGAATTTCCAGAGCTTGCTCGGATTGCAGCTGATAAAGGAGCGAAAATTATTTTTACACCGTTCTGTACAGAAGACCGTCAAGGCTATTTAAGAGTGCGTTACTGTGCACAGGCTAGAGCGGTTGAAAATCAGATTTATACCGTGATTTCAGGAACTGTCGGAAACCTTCCGCAAACCGAAAATATGGATGTCCAATATGCACAATCAGCGATTTTTGCCCCATCTGACTTTGAATTTGCAAGAGATGGAATTGTAGGAGAGTGTAATCCGAATATAGAAATGGTTGTCGTTGGCGATGTCGATTTAGAAATTTTAAGAAGACAGCGGCAAGATGGAACGGTACGTCAGCTCAAAGACCGAAGAAGAGACGTGTACCATATTGAATATAAGAAATAATGAAAGGAAGCGCCTATTGTTGAGGCGCTTCTTTTTGATGACATCAGATTTTTTCAATTGACAAAGGGATGCCGGAGCAAAATCTGAATATACTGAAAGGAGATCATGTGTTCAAAAAGGAGAGGAACATGGGACGACAAGCTAAACATTTGTATATCAATTTGCCGGTAAATCATGTGAAGGAATCTATCGCTTTTTTTGAGCGGCTGGGTTTTGACTTTGAGCAGCAGTTCACGAATGATCAGGCGGCCTGTTTGGTCATTGATGACACGATCGCCGTCATGCTGTTATCTCTTAGGCATTTTCAATCCATTTCAGAGAAACAATTAGTGGATGCAAAAAAAGCATCAGAGGTGATAATCTCTATGCGCGTTCATTCACGGGAAGAGGTCGATGAGCTGGTGGAGCAGGCGATGGCAGCAGGCGGGTCACCGTTTAAGGAAAAGCAGGATCATGGGTACATGTATGGCTGGAGCTTTCAGGATCTTGATGGTCATTTGTGGGAAGTGTTCTATTTGGATGAAGAGAGAAGCGGCCTTTCATAAGGGTGCTTCTTTTTTATTGTTTAGCAGTGGTATGATTATGAGGAAGAATAGGAATTCATCTAGAGAAAAGTAGGTGCAGCATGGAGTTTTTAATTGTCTTACTGCCAGTGTTCGGTATCTTTCTTATCGGGTATATTGGGCAGAAGGCCATTGGTTTTGACATACATACGCTCTCATCAATGTCTTTATATTTAATGTCACCATTTCTTGCGTTTGAAACCTTTTATCAAAACAAAGTATCGATGGACTATGTGTACCTATCTATTTTTGTCGTCGGACTTTGTCTTTCACTTGTTTTATGCGTTTTTATTTTATCTCGTATTTATGGTTATTCGAATGAAATGTATTGTGCCATGATTCTGTCGTCAGCATTTATGAACAATGGGAATTACGGCACACCCGTTGTCCTGCTTGTCTTCGGAGCTGCTGGTTTAGATATTGCCATCGTTTTAATGGTACTGCAGCAGCTTGTCATGAGTACAATCGGTATGTATTATGCAGCAAAGGGCGGAGAGGATGCAGGAGATGGAAAGGTTGTGCTGAAAAAAGTACTGCGTATGCCTGTTGCATATGGGGCACTCCTCGGGCTATTATTTCAGCTGCTTGATCTTTCATTACCTAAAGAGGTGATGACGGGTGTCCAGCTTGTGGGGGATGCCGCCATACCGACGATTATGCTTATTTTAGGCATGCAGCTCGCCGTCATTTCTTTTAAGCAAGTGGATTATCGAAATATTTCTTATGCTGTATTGCTGAAGCTGTTTATCTCACCTCTCATCGCATTTGGTTTTACGCTCATTTTACCGGTAGATGATTTGGTGAAACAAATTATGATCTTAGTTGCAGCCATGCCGACAGCAGCAAATACCACGCTGATGGCTGTACAATTTCGAACGAAGCCTGAGTTTGTCTCAAGCACGACATTTCTCAGTACCGTTTTAAGCATCGTGACATTACCAGTTTTATTATGGATTTTATCTATGCACCCTCTGGGATAGGGGATAGGCGGCAAAACAAAGGGGGACATATCAATGAATGCAGATGTTCATTTTCAAGTGAGTGATGTGTTGAAAACAAAGTATTTTGCCCATGCAAAAGTGTTAGCAGGAGAAAAGGGATTGTTTCGGCAGGTCAAATGGGTCCATGTGCTAGAAGTGCCTGCTGTAGAAGATTTGTTAAATGGGGGAGAGCTCATACTAACAACAGCCGCAGGCTTTCATGATCAATTGGATGTGTTTCAAGCATTTTTAAAACAGCTGATCGATTCTGGTGCGGCAGGCTTGTGTATTGAATTTGTTCCGCTCAGATTCGATGTGCCGGAAGAACTGATTGCGTATGCAGAAGAAAGAGATTTTCCGCTGATTCTGTTTACAAAAGAAGTGAAATTCGTCAACATTACACAGCATCTCCATACGAGGATGATTGAACGCCAGTATCAAATGATGGCTGATTTAGAAGCACTGTCATCAAAGCTGAATGAGCTTTTATTGACTCCCCATCCGCAGATGGATATTTTGGATCAAGTGTATCAGCACGTAAGGGGCATTCTTTTACTCATTCCTGTTCAGGGGGAGCCGATTATTTTATGTGATTCCTCTAAACAAACCGAAGAGCTGGTCATGAATTATTTACAGTTTGCTTCCTTGCCAAAAGGATATGAAGTGACCAAAAAAGAAGTGCTTGCACTCAAGCAGACATTTGCAGACCTTGTGCTCATTCATCAAACAAACACACTCTCAGAATTCGAACTGCTCGTTATGGATAAAGGAGCAAATGCTCTTGCCCAGCAAACGCTAAGAGAGCTTTATACAGAAGAATTGAAGAAGACAAAAGAGAACGAATGGCTGCAAAAATGGTTCCAAGAAGAGCATTCAGAAAGAGATATTTTAGAGCATCTTGAAGAAACAGAAGGATTGAAAAAACCAACCGGCTGTGTGGTCATGCTCTTTCAAAAGAATCATCAAATCGAAGAAATTGCAGGAAATCTTTATTTTCTCGTATCGTGCCGCTCCATCATTCAGCGAGCAGGTTTCCACTTGATTCCGTATGAGCATCAAGGACAAACCTTGTTTATTTTATTGAACACGAGAAAGAAGGAGGACTGGAAAGAGCGTGCAGAGAAGGCGGCAGCTGACATCAAACAATTGTATGATCGGGAGCAGCCACGAGGAACTGTGATCAATTTTGGCATCGGTCCATATTGTGAACAGTTTCAGCATATGAGAAAAAGCTTTCAGGCAGCCAAGGAAGTGCTGCATATAAAGAAAGTGATGCCCCAGCGGGTTGAAAGCCCATTTTATCAAGATTTGCATATGCTCCGTCTTATGCCTGTCATGCAGGAAAGCGGACTGCTTGAATGTATGGTGAAAGAGTATTTGGAGCCTGTGATTTTATATGATAAGCAAAATAGCGGAAGACTCTATCAAACGCTGAATATCTTTTTACAGACAAACGGTTCTAAAAAGGAAACTGCAAGCCGGCTCTATATTGTCAGGCAGACCCTTTATCATAGACTCGATAAACTGCATGCATTGCTTGGTGAGGATATGATGCAGGCACCGAAACGACAGGCGCTTGAATTTGCGATTCTTGCATATGAATTCCTGCAAGGAAATCGTCGTTAACAACGTATGTTAGATTTGCTAAGGCAACCGAGTAGAGTGTCTTATGGTTCTTTTCAATCAGTTGACGATCTGTCTAATGTAATCAGCCCGTCCCCTTTTTTATAATGAAAGTAACGATTGGTTCTCTCTTACGGGCGGCCTAGTTTCAGTTTCATATGCCTCCCTTTTCATCCATATAATGAATGGAGAGGCAGTGTGCTGCTGAACCGGTCTAAGCTTCTTTAATGATGAAAACGGATACATGGGGGCGGGAAGATGAAAATACATGAGCAGGCTCAAAATCTTCAGGCGAAAGATGATCAGTTGATCTGGCACCATATGAAAGGGACAAACAAGGAAAATGAAAGCATGGTCATTCACGAGGCAGAAGGCGCATGGGTGACTGATATTCATGGGAATCGATATTTAGACGGGATGTCAGGTCTTTGGTGTGTAAATGCCGGTTATGGCAGAAAAGAGCTGGCAGAAGCTTCATATAAGCAGCTAAATACAATGCCTTACTATCCGCTGACGCAAAGCCATGTGCCAGCGATTCAGCTGGCTGAAAAGCTAAATGAATGGCTTGGCGGGGACTATGTCATCTTCTTTTCTAACAGCGGTTCTGAAGCCAATGAAGCCGCATTTAAGATCGCCAAACAATATCATGCGCAAAAAGAAGAGAGCACAAGAACAAAGTTCATCTCCAGGTATCGGTCGTATCACGGCAATACAGCAGCAGCCCTTGCCGCAACGGGGCAGGCGCAGCGTAAATATAAATATGAACCATTAGGTCAAGGCTTTATCCATGTCGCACCGCCTGATATGTATCGTCATCCTGAGGATCAAGATACATTGGCAAGTGCAGCGGCAATCGATCAAGCCATGACGTGGGAACTAAGTGAGACCATTGCTGGGGTCATTATGGAGCCGATTATTACAGGCGGCGGTATCTTAATGCCTCCGAAAGGGTATTTGAAGAAGGTCAAAGACATCTGTGAGGCTCATGGAGCGCTTCTCATTGTGGATGAAGTCATCTGCGGATTTGGCCGGACAGGGAAGCGGTTTGGTTTTATGCATGAGGAAGTAAAGCCGGACATTATCACAATGGCAAAAGGGATCACAAGCGGCTACTTACCTCTTTCTGCAACGTGCGTGAAACGAGAAATTTATGAAGCGTACGCAGGGGAAGATACGTATGACAGGCTGCGCCATGTAAATACATTTGGCGGTCACCCTGCTTCTTGTGCGGTTGCACTTGCCAACCTAGAGATCATGGAAAACGAGAAATTAGTAGAACGGTCTGACACGCTTGGGCAAGACATGCTCGAACGTTTGCAAGAGTTAAAAGAGCATCCATTTGTCGGTGATGTCAGAGGGAAAGGCCTGCTGTTTGGAATTGAGCTTGTCCAGGATCAACAGTCCAAAAAACCAGCTGATCCACAGGTTGTCGGTCAATTGATTGCTGAATGTAAAAAACGCGGACTGATCATCGGGAAAAATGGTGATACGGTTGCCGGCTATAATAACGTTGCCCAGCTTGCACCTCCGCTAAATATAACAGCCGAAGACGCTTCGTTTATTATCAACACGCTAAAAGAAAGCATGGCACAGTTATAGCAGAGAGATTTCTCTGCTTTTTTCTATGGAAAAAGCACATACATAGATCCAGTAAGATGCTGCTAGGTGAAATCGGCATTGGATACACTAGGTGTATTGAAAAATAGAAGATATTCTATTACTGTTAGGAGAAGACTGAACCAATACACTTAGAAGGAGACGGCATATGAGTTTTCATGATCAACCCATTCTACCTGCTGTTCGCAATATGAAGCAATTTGAGGAATTTTTAAAAAGTCCATTTACATATGGGGTCTTACTTGATGTCCATTTAGGCCGGCTAAAGGGCATCATGAATGAGGCAAATGCTCATCATAAAAAAATGTTTGTTCATGTCGATCTCATTCATGGGATCAAACATGATGAGTATGGAACGGAATTTATTTGTCAGGAAATGAAGCCGGCAGGAATTATTTCTACTAGGTCTTCTGTCATAGTAAAAGCCAAGCAAAAGAAGGTATATGCCATTCAGCGAATGTTTTTACTTGATACAAGTGCCATGGAAAAAAGTATGGAGTTCGTAGGGAAACATCGCCCAGATTTTATTGAAGTATTGCCAGGGGTTGTGCCGGATTTAATTACAGAAGTGCGCGAGCGAGCTGGTATTCCAATATTTGCAGGCGGGTTTATCCGCACAAAAGAAGATGTAGAAAGAGCACTTGAAGCAGGAGCTACAGCTGTGACAACATCGAATACAGCCCTTTGGAAAGCGTTCCAAAAGTGAAAAAGATAAAATGTGAAAATTGATTGACAACGTTTTCATCCTCTGATACTATAGCACTAAGTTAATATCATGTGATGGAGAAACGGAGATCCACAACAGCGCTTTACTAGGTGACAAATGACCCTGATGTAAAGTATGTTTGTTGTGGATCTTTTTTCTTTATCTTTTTTTACACATTCATAGGGGATGGCAACTGAACCAGAGGAGGAATTTTCATGACACCATTTTGGGGTGAAGTCGTAGGTACAATGCTTCTCATTATTTTTGGAGGCGGTGTATGTGCGGCAGTCAATTTAAAGAAATCGCTCGCATATCAGTCCGGCTGGATTGTAATCGCTTTCGGATGGGGATTTGCAGTAGCCATAGCAGCTTATGCAACAGGTGGAATCAGCGGAGCGCATTTGAATCCAGCACTAACAATTGGTCTTGCGCTTGAAGGAAGTTTTCCTTGGGCTGATGTACCAATGTATATTGCCGGTCAAATGCTTGGCGCATTAATAGGAGCTATTATTGTCTTTTTACATTACTTACCGCACTGGAAAGCAACAGACGATCCAGGTGCAAAGCTGGGTGTATTCTCAACTGGTCCTGCGATTCCGCATACTTTTGCAAACGTACTTAGTGAAGTCATCGGTACATTTGTATTGGTTCTAGGAATCTTAGCGATTGGTGCAAATAAATTCGCAGACGGAATCAATCCGCTGATTGTTGGATTCTTAATTGTGGCAATTGGTCTTTCATTAGGCGGAACAACTGGTTATGCAATCAATCCTGCACGTGATTTAGGTCCGAGAATTGCACATGCGATTCTGCCGATTCCAGGTAAAGGTCCATCGAATTGGAAGTATGCTTGGGTGCCAGTCGTTGGTCCAATTTTAGGCGGCGCATTTGGCGGTGTTTTCTACAATGCAGCCTTTAAAGCGAACATCACTCCAGCCTTTTGGATTGTAAGCGTTATTTTAGTTGTGGTATTGTTAGGACTCTATGTCTCTACGAAAAATCAAACAAATGCTGTAAATGAAAGTATGTAAGGGGAGGAAAACATCATGGCAAAAGAAAAATATATTCTCGCTTTAGATCAAGGGACAACAAGCTCAAGAGCGATCTTATTTGATCAAGAAGGCAAAATTGCTCATACAGCTCAGAAGGAATTTAATCAATATTTTCCGAACCCAGGCTGGGTAGAACATAATGCAAATGAAATTTGGAGCTCTGTTCTATCCGTCATTTCAACTGCTTTAATTGAATCAGGCATTGAAGCAGATCAAATCGCCGGTATCGGAATTACGAACCAGCGTGAGACAGCAGTTGTTTGGGATAAACATACAGGCGCACCCGTTTATAATGCAATTGTTTGGCAGTCTAGACAAACGTCTGGCATTTGTGAAGAGTTAAAAGCGCAAGGACACAATGAAACGTTTAGAAATAAAACGGGTCTTCTCATTGATGCTTATTTCTCAGGGACAAAAGTAAAATGGATTTTAGATAATGTAGAAGGTGCTCGTGAGAAAGCAGAAAATGGCGACTTGCTGTTTGGCACAATTGATACATGGCTCATTTGGAAGATGACAGGCGGTCAATCACACGTCACAGATTACTCCAACGCGTCAAGAACATTAATGTTCAACATTTACGATCTGAAATGGGATGAAGAATTACTTGATATTCTTGGCGTACCTGCTTCTATGCTTCCAGAGGTGAAACCATCCTCACACATCTATGGTGAAACAACAGACTATCACTTCTTCGGCAGAAATATCCCGATTGCAGGAGCGGCGGGAGACCAGCAGTCTGCACTATTCGGTCAGGCTTGCTTTGAAGAAGGAATGGCGAAGAACACGTATGGTACAGGATGTTTCATGTTGATGAATACAGGGGAAAAAGCAATTAAGTCGGATCATGGTTTATTAACGACAATTGCATGGGGCATTGACGGTAAAGTTGAATATGCTTTAGAGGGAAGTATTTTCGTAGCTGGTTCAGCGATTCAGTGGCTGCGCGACGGACTGAGAATGTTTAAAGACTCAAAAGACAGCGAAGCCTATGCAAAGCGCGTTGAGTCAACAGAGGGCGTATATGTCGTTCCAGCATTCGTTGGTCTAGGCACACCATACTGGGACAGTGATGTCAGAGGCGCTGTATTCGGATTAACACGGGGTACTTCTAAAGAGCACTTTGTCCGTGCAACGTTAGAATCACTTGCTTATCAAACGAAGGATGTTTTAGATGCGATGGAAAAGGATTCAAACATCTCATTAAAAACGTTGCGTGTGGATGGCGGAGCTGTAAAGAATGATTTCTTAATGGGCTTCCAAAGTGATTTGCTGGATGTACCAGTAGAGCGTCCAGAAATTAATGAAACGACGGCACTCGGTGCGGCCTATCTTGCGGGAATAGCAGTTGGCTTCTGGAACGACCGTTCAGACATTGCAAAACAATGGAACCTTGACAAGCGCTTTGACCCTAAAATGGAAGAGGACAGCCGCGACTCGTTATACAGCGGGTGGAAAAAGGCTGTAAAAGCAGCTCAAGCTTTCAAATAAACCAAAAGTATGGTATACTTCAAGTAAGTTAATAGAACGGTTGGAGAACTGGAGAGACCGCAGGCACCGAAGTGTAGAAATACGCTTTGGGTGTTTGCGGTCTCTTTTTCTTTACCGTACAACATGGGAGGAACAAGAGATGACTTTTTCTAGCTTAGAAAGAGAACAAATGCTGCAGGAAATGACAAAAAAACCATATGATGTGTTTATCATTGGTGGGGGTATAACAGGCGCTGGTACAGCACTTGACGCGGCTTCACGCGGAATGCGTGTCGGTCTTGCAGAAATGCAGGATTTCGCAGCAGGTACGTCTAGCCGCTCAACGAAACTAGTGCACGGCGGACTTCGTTATTTAAAACAATTTGAAGTGAAAATGGTCGCAGAGGTCGGTAAAGAGCGTGCCATTGTATACGAAAATGGTCCTCATGTCACAACGCCAGAATGGATGCTTCTTCCGATGCATAAAGGCGGGACATTTGGTAAGTTTTCAACCTCTATTGGGCTTAGAGTGTATGACTTTTTAGCTGGCGTAAAGCATAGCGAACGCAGAAGCATGCTAAGTGCAAAAGAAACACTTGAAAAAGAACCGCTTGTCAAAAAGGACGGCTTAAAAGGCGGCGGCTACTATGTTGAATACCGTACAGATGATGCACGCCTCACAATCGAAGTCATGAAAGAGGCTGTGAAATTTGGAGCGGAGGCGGTCAACTATGCGAAAGTAAAAGAATTTATTTATGATAAAGGCAAAGTGGTTGGTGTTGTCATTGAAGATGTCATGACACAGAAAACCTACGATGTGTATGCGAAGAAGATCGTCAATGCGACAGGTCCATGGGTAGATCAGCTGAGAGACAAGGACCACTCAAAAGAAGGAAAACACTTACAGCATACAAAAGGAATTCACTTAGTATTTGACCAATCGGTCTTCCCATTAAAACAAGCGATTTACTTTGACACACCTGATAAACGTATGGTCTTTGCCATTCCAAGAGAAGGCAAAACGTACGTTGGAACAACAGATACAGTGTACAAAAAACAGCTGGAGCACCCGCGTATGACAAAGGCCGATCGTGACTATGTTATCCAAGCGATTCAGTACATGTTCCCTGATCTCAATATTACAGAAAAAGATGTAGAATCCAATTGGGCCGGTCTTCGTCCGCTCATTCATGAAGAGGGCAAGGATCCTTCAGAAATTTCTCGTAAAGATGAAGTGTGGACATCATCTTCAGGCTTAATCACCATTGCTGGCGGTAAATTAACAGGCTACCGTAAAATGGCTGAGCATATTGTCGATCTAGTACGTGATGGACTGAAACAGGAAACGGGCAAAGATTATGGACCATGTAAAACAAAACATATGCCAATTTCAGGCGGCCATGTAGGCGGATCTAAAAACATGGCAGCCTTTGTTCAAGCGAAAACAGCAGAAGGAGCATCTGTTGGTTTAACAGAACCGATTGCACAAAAACTAGCTGAAAAATATGGCTCAAATGTCAGCAGTCTCTTCAAACGTGTCGAGCAGCTTCAAGGGGAAGCAGACAAACGAAATATTCCAGCGTATGTACTGGCAGAGCTTGTCTATGCGATTGAAGAAGAATTAGCCGTTACTCCTGTTGACTTCTTCTTAAGAAGAACAGGAAGCCTATTATTTAATATCAATTGGGCAAAAAAATATGCACAGCCAGTCATCGATTATATGGCAGAACGTTTTGGCTGGGATGAAGCAGCAAAACAGAAATATCAAACAGAATTAGATCAACTATTCCATGAAGCAGTCGTACCGCTTGATGCTGAATAAAAAGAAGACAAAGGGCTAAAGCAAGATCATTTTAGCCCTTTGTCAAAAATCTGAAAGCCGATCATGTATCGGCTTTTTTTATTTGTGCAGCATTTTTTCCAACTGCTAATGATATAGCATGACATAAAGGATGATTCCATATAAAATAACAGTAGATGTTATTTTATTGATGATAAGAGCTGGGGAGGACGACCATGAGTTGGAAGACGAATTATGAGCGATGGATCAATGAGAAGCACCTGGATACTGAGCTAAGGGAATGGCTGGAGGCACATCAAGATGATCAACAAGCACTTGAAGACTGTTTCTACAAAAACCTTGAGTTCGGCACTGGAGGAATGCGCGGGGAGATTGGTGCAGGCACGAACCGAATGAATGTGTACACGGTTCGTAAAGCATCTGCAGGCCTTGCTGCGTATATTGCGAAACATGGAGAGGATGCAAAAAATAGAGGCGTCGGCATTGCATATGATTCACGCCATAAATCGCCTGAATTTGCAATGGAAGCAGCCAGAACACTTGCTTCACAGGGCATTCAAACGTACGTATTTAATGAATTGCGTCCGACACCAGAGCTCTCCTTTGCGGTTCGTGAGCTGCATGCATTTGCTGGAATCGTCGTGACAGCAAGTCATAATCCACCAGAATATAATGGCTATAAAGTGTATGGTGAAGATGGCGGGCAGCTGCCTCCATTTGAAGCAGATCAAGTCATTCAAGAAGTAGATGCAATTGAAAATGAACTGTCGATTTCAGTTGATTCTGAAGAAACGTTGAAACAGCAAGGGCTGATCAAAATAATCGGAGAAGAAATCGACCATGCTTATATTGAAAAATTAAAAACCATTAGTGTGCACCCTGAGCTGGCACATGAGGTCGATGTCAAAGTCGTGTTTACTCCGCTTCATGGGACAGCCAATCACCCTGTCAGAAACGGGCTGCAGGCTCTTGGATATCAGCATGTCACTGTTGTGCCTGAGCAGGAAAAACCAGATCCGCAATTCTCAACAGTGACCTCGCCGAATCCAGAGGAGCATGCAGCATTTGAGTACGCCATCAAGCTTGGTGAAAAACAAAATGCAGATATTCTCATTGCCACAGACCCAGACGCTGACAGGTTAGGTATTGCGGTCAGAGATCACGAAGGAGAATTTACTGTCTTAACAGGCAACCAGACAGGCGCCCTGCTGCTTCATTATTTATTGTCTGAAAAACAAAAGCTGGGTCAATTGCCGCCTCGTCCCGTTGTGATGAAAACCATTGTCACAAGTGAGCTTGGGCGCGCTGTAGCATCAGCTTTTGGTGCCGACACGATAGACACACTCACAGGCTTTAAATTTATTGGAGAAAAAATTAAGCAGTTTGAAAAGAGCGGAGAATACACGTTTCAATTCGGTTATGAAGAGAGCTATGGCTATTTAATTGGTGATTTTGCCCGAGATAAAGATGCGGTGCAAGCGGCACTTTTAGCCGTTGAAGTTGCTGCCTTCTATAAAAAGCAGGGCAAGTCCTTGTACGATGCGCTTGTCGATATTTTCAAGCAGTTTGGATTTTACCGGGAAGGATTAAAGTCGTTAACCTTAAAAGGAAAAGAAGGAGCAGAGCAGATTTCAGCGATCCTTCATACCTTTAGAACAAATCCGCCAGCTGCCATCGCAGGGCAGCGCATCACAGTGATTGAGGATTATCAATCAAGTCAAAGACAACTTGTGGCTGAAAAGAAAGAGGAAACCATTCACCTGCCAGCATCAAATGTGCTGAAATATTTCCTTGAGGATGGTTCGTGGTTCTGCTTAAGACCTTCCGGCACTGAGCCTAAAGTGAAATTTTATATTGCAGTCAAAGGCACGTCTTTAACAGATAGTGAAGAAAAGCTAAAGCATTTGTCAGAAGAAGTGATGAAAGTCGTTTATGATATTGTGGAAGAAACAGCGAAATAACGAAAGACAAGGCCATCGTGTATGAATGCATGATGGCCTTTTCTCAGCCAAAAGGATGAGAAGAAATCATTCTTTTGGAGAAAGAGCGACGAGGGGGCTCATGGTATAATGAGCGTAATGATAAGTGAAGGCTGCAAATGCCGGGGGTAAACAGTATGGGAGAATACCAAGAGAAGGTTGAAACATTAAAAACGTTAAAAGAAATTGCTGAAAAGCTAAATGAAGGCATGGAAATGAAAGAAACACTCCATGAAGTGCTCCATATGCTGATGGATGTCACAGGTTTTCATTCAGCATGGATTTATTTTATAGAAAAAGACGGGTCATATGAACTGATGGCAGAGGTTTCCTTACCTGAAGCACTCGCAAAGCATCAAAAGCAGCTCATGTGTCAAAATGATTGTTATTGCATCAACCGATACACAAAAGGCTCGCTGCAATCAGCCACCAATATTATTAACTGCAAACGGATTGAAACGGCAATTGAAGAAAAGCTCGGGGATACAGAAGGAATTACTCATCATGCAACCGTACCGCTAAAAGCGTGTAAGCGTACGTTCGGCTTATTAAATGTGGCGGCAAAAGGAAAAGTCACATTTACGCAAGAGGAGCTGAATTTGCTTGAAAGCATTGCACTTCAAATTGGCACCGCCATTCAGCGGATGAAGCTTGTGCAAAATGAACAGCAGCACGCACTTCTGGAAGAAAGAAACCGGCTCGCACAGGACTTGCATGATTCTGTCAACCAAATGCTGTTCTCTGTGAGTCTGACTGCTAAGGCTGCACGGCAAATGACAAGCGATCAACATCTAGGGGAAATGATTGATTTTATTCAGCATTTGTCTCAAGACGCTCTAATTGAAATGCGGTCACTCATTTGGCAGCTGAGACCAAGAGGCCTTGAAAAAGGGTTTACGACAGCAATTGAAGAGTATGCACAGCTTTTAGGATTACGCTGCACTTTATCTTTATCAGGCTGTATAGAAATGGACCATTCTCACAATGAAACTTTGTTTCGGGTATGTCAAGAAGCGCTCAATAACTGTCAAAAACATGCGGAAGTAGAAGAAGTCGAGGTCAAGCTTGAGCAATCAAAAGACACGTTGGAGATGAAAATCATTGACAACGGAAAAGGTTTTCAATATGACGAGCAGATGAGCCTTCTTTCACTTGGGCTGAAAGGGATGTCTGACCGCATCCGAAGAGCAGGTGGTACATTTTGTATCCATTCAGAGTTAGGTAAAGGGACTACGATTCATGTAAAAGTGCCATTTTCACAAGAAAGGAAGGGATCGTCATGAGAGTTGTCATTGCAGATGATCATCATATTGTGAGAAAAGGGCTTGTGTTTTTCTTGCAGACACAGTCTGATGTGGACATCGTTGGTGAGGCGTCCAATGGGCAAGAGGCATTAGAGGTTGTCAGAGAAACCCGGCCTGACATTGTCTTAATGGATTTGTCTATGCCTGTAATGAATGGCATTGAGGCAACGAAACAAATGACGCTGGAAATGCCGGACTCCCGCATTGTGATCCTGACAAGCTATGCGGATAAAGATTATGTCATTCCCGCCATTCAAGCAGGGGCGAAAGCCTATCAATTAAAGGATGTAGCACCAGAAAAGCTGCTTTCGACCATGATTGAAGTTCAAAATGACACCTACCAGTTAGATGGTCATATCACGACCTTTCTCGTGCAGCATCTGACAGAGCCAAAAGAGCAGAAATGGGCATTGATGAAAGAGCTCACCAATAGAGAGCGAGATGTCTTATTTGAGATTGCAAAAGGCAAAAGCAACAAAGAAATTGCCTCATCGCTGTTTATTTCTGAAAAAACTGTTAAAACGCACGTATCTCATGTATTATCAAAATTAGAGCTGGCAGATCGAACCCAAGCGGCTCTGTATGCAGTGGATTATCAAAAAAATCAGCCGAAAGAGCTGCTATGACAGAAGGAGATCTAGGCGTCATGCTAAAACTTTTAAGCGCACATTCAATTCAATGAATTGAATAAAAAAGAGAAGCATGAACAGTCTAATTTCTAATAGAAAAACCATAAAAGACTTGATGAGTGTATGCTCATCAAGTCTTTTTTTATTTTAAAGGAGGTGATGAACCGGTCAATCACAGGTGAATGTAAAATAGGAGGGGAACTAGTGGAGGCATATGAATTAGTAAGTGATTTTCGTCATGATGACAAATTAAAAGAGAACTTGAATAAGCTTGCGATCCATACATTATCTCTAACGCTTCCCATTACAGCGCACTGCTAATTGTATATAAAAGGGAAGGGCTAAAAAAAATTCATTTTAGCCCTTTTTCTTTATGTGTACATCGGTTGTGAATAAACTTCAGAAGCAGCAGCCTCTGAAGCATGATCAATGTACTGCAGGAGCCCATATAAACATTTTTCAACATCTGCATCGTTCCGGTTAAATTGATACGCATGTAAGAAATGCTCAATACGTTTCGAGAGCAAATCATCTTGCGTACGTACCATAAGAATAAGTAAATTATCCCATTGCGAGCGATGCGTATAATAAAGTGCTTTATCATAATCCGCCACATTCATTAAACCTTCTCCTTTCCCTTGAGAAGTCTTCATTAGTTTGCGCGGATCATATCGACTTTTTCAGGGGAAAAGTTGGTGTCCGCATCAATCGTGTACCGGGAATTATAGGCTGAATAATTGCTTCATGTATGAAAAAGGACCGGCCAGCTAAACCTAAACAAAACATATATGAAAGTGAGTTCAATGATATCATGCAGCCGAAATGGTGGATGCTTATTGCAGCAGGAATCGTTTTGCTTGGCAGTTTGATGATTCATCCTGCATCAAAAGCAGCAGTGCAGCCGTTTGAAAATTGGGAAAGACTTGCGTACACAGCGTTTAAAGATGAATATAAAGGTGCCGCTTTAAATGATTATCATTACATTGGCCGGACAGAAGTGAATGATGAGCAGACAAAAGATGTGTTTCGCGTCACTGTAAAGGAAGGATCAACTCGCTTTGCCGCACATGCAGAAATTTATTTTCATCCGGTGACTGGTCATTTGATTAGTATTAACGTGTTTCGACTATAAAGAAGTACCTTTTTTTGTAAAGGGTGCTCGAGGCGTTCAGTCAAAAAAGACAAGGGGCTAAAATAAAGATCATTTTAGCCCTTTGTCCAACAATTTTTTTCGAAATGGAATTATTTCATGCTACCTTGAAGATAAGCGCGAATATCCACACCAAGTGAATCTGCTAATCGCTGGCCGTAATCTTCATCGGCACGATAGAAGTTGCAGATTGCAAGTAATTTTGTTTGGTCATTCACATCTTTCAAATCAGCTGTTAGGTTTTTAATCAATGCTTGTTTCTCTTCTTCAGAGTAGCTTCGATATTTTTCTCCAGCTTGTTTGAAATCGTTCGGTTTTTCAATTTTTTGTCTCACCATACGGTCACCGTGAAGAACTGGCTCACTTTCTTTGTAGTGAGGGTTTTCTTTTGGCTGATCGGCATAACGGTTTGGTTCATAGTTAATATGACCGCTTGGACGAGTCGTTGTCATAAAGCCATCCTGCTGGTTATTGTGTACAGGTGCATAAGGGCAGTTAACCGGAATGCGCATGTAGTTCGCACCAAGTCGGTGGCGCTGCGTATCAGGATATGAGAACAGACGGCCTTGAAGCAGTTTATCTTCAGATGCCTCAATTCCTGGAACAAATGCACTTGGCGTGAAAGCAGACTGTTCTGTTTCAGCAAAGAAGTTTTCAGGATTGCGGTTGAGTGTCATGCGTCCTACTTTTTGAAGCGGGTAATCTTCCTCGCTCCACGTTTTTGTTGGGTCACATGGATCATAATCAAGTTCATCATAATCGCTAAGCGGCATAAGCTGAACATATAAGTCCCATGCTGGGAAGTTGCCTTTTTCAATGCGGTCATATAAATCTCTTGTCGCATGCTGGAAATCGTTTGCTTGAATTTCCGCTGCTTCTTCCATAGATAAGTTGCGAATACCTTCAGAAGGTCTCCAGTGATATTTTACATATTTTGCTTCGCCGTATTTATTCACCCATCTAAATGTATGCACACCAGAACCGCGCATTTCAGCATAGCTTGCAGGGATTCCTTCATCAGAGAAAAGCCATGTGAGCATATGAGTGGATTCAGGCGTTAAGGTCATAAAATCCCAATAACGGTCAGGATCTTGAATATTGGTTACAGGATCTGGCTTGAGAGAGTGAACCATATCAGGGAATTTCAATGCATCACGAATAAAGAAGATCGGCAAGTTGTTACCAACGAGATCATAGTTGCCTTCTTCTGTATAAAATTTGACAGCAAAGCCGCGCGGGTCACGCAATGTTTCAGGTGAACCTTTCGGATGAATAACGGTGGAGAAGCGAACAAAAACGTCTGTTTGTTTTCCTTCTTCACTTAAGAAGGCTGCTTTTGTATGTTTCTCCATGCTGTTTTCTACTTCAAACACACCGTAAGCGCCGGCGCCTCTTGCATGAACGACGCGCTCTGGAATACGTTCACGATCAAAGTGTGCGAGTTTTTCAATCAAATGGTAATCATCAAGAAAGGTAGGTCCGCGGTGACCAGCTGTTCTTGAGTTTTGGTTATCGCCAACAGGCACGCCTTGGTTCGTTGTCAAATTTTTATGATTTGAATTTGTCATTCTTTTCTCCTCCTGTAAACAAAAAAGTGTTTTCTAGCAATCTATATACCCTAATTATATTGAATCAAACATGATAGTCAATATTTATTTATAATAATTTTAAATAAATTATTATTACAAGAAGGTAAAGAAAAAGACGAAAGAATAAATTCTTTCGCCTTAAAGCAGGAGCTCTCTAAGAGCATCTTTGTTTTGTGTTAAATCGTTTAGTGTGTATCGGTCTAGAACGCTTAAATAAGCAGTGAGTGCTTCATGAAGTACATGCTTTAATGAACAAATTGGGGAGATAATGCAGCTGTTTTTCTTTGGATCAAAGCATTCAACCATGACTAAATCATCCTCTGTATAACGGACAACCTCTCCAATATTAATGCTTTCTGGGCTTTTTCCAAGCCTGATCCCGCCATTTCTTCCGCGAATCGTTTCCACATACCCGCGTTTTCCAAGATGATAAATCACCTTTGTCAGATGATTTTTAGAAATGCCATAAACATCGGCGATCTGCTGAATATTTGACAGTTCATTATTTTCTCTCGAAGCTAAATAAATGAGTACCCTTAATGAGAAATCTGTGTAATTCGTAAGTTTCATTTTGACGACCTCTAAACCTAATAGAGTTTTGTATCATCGTAACACATTTTAGACAAAAACTGTTCGAGAAAGTGTAAAATGTGACAACATTTAAAACATGTATTATAAATATTGCTTTTAGAGACTGTCATCCATTACGATAAAGATGTATTTAAAATACTTCTTTTGAAAGAAGGAATGACGATGTTATCTAAAGATCAAATGAATGCAATAAAGCAATCAGCTCCTCTACTAAAAGCCGAGGGAACCAAACTTGTCACTGTTTTTTATCAAAATATGATTCGCCAGCACCCAGAGCTGCTCAATCAATTTAATAAAACAAATCTGATGAACGGAAGTCAGCCAGAGGCACTTGCTGCGACACTATATCAAGCTGCACTGCACATTGATCGATTAGAAGAATTACTTCCTGCGGTCAAACAAATTGCCCATAAGCATGTCAGTGTCATGGTCAAAAAAGAACAATACCCAATTGTCGGATATCACCTGATTGAAGCGATGAAAGATGTGTTTGGCTTAAGAGAAGAAGATGCCACTTTATTAGCTTGGAAAGCTGCATATGACATCATTGCGAATATTTTCATTACCATAGAAGCAGAAATGATGGATGAAAATGTGAAACAGACAGGCGGATGGGCAGATGTGAAGCCGTTTGTGATTAAGAAAAAGAAGCAAGAATCTCCATCGCTTATCTCTTTTTATTTAGTACCAGAAGATGAATCAGAGCTGCCATTGTATCAAGCAGGCCAATACATTACGGTTCAGGCAGATATGCCAGGAGAAGCCTATATGTGCAGCAGACAATATAGCTTATCAGACGAGCATCATCCATCTTATTACCGTATTACAGTGAAGCGTGACGGTCATGTGTCTACATTTTTGCATGATGAAATGGAAGAAGGGGACGTTCTTCAAGTGAGTATGCCGCAGGGAATGTTCTGCTTGCAAGGAGACACAAAAGAGCCTGTTTATTTCATCAGTGCTGGGTCTGGTGTCACACCAATGATTGGTTTAGTGAAAACTGCCGCACAAAACAGTCAGACATTCACGATGATTCATGCAGATCGATTAGAGGATGTAAATGCTTTTGAAAATGAGTTTGAACGCGTTCTAGCTTCAGCTTCCCATGGGCGCATCATCCTATGTAACGAACAATTTGCGCAGTCTGGAAAGGGTGAGCTTGTTGAGAAAGCGTCTTCCCGCATTGACCGTCCATTTCTTCAATCGGTGATCGGAGAAGGGAAAGGCCAATTTTATCTATGCGGTTCCCCGGTGTTTACACAGGAGATCATTCATATTTTAAAAGAGCTTGGAATTCCATCGCGCAATATTCATTTCGAAGCATTTGGCGGGCAATCCACAAAAGAAATGGAAGTCGTCTAAACGGTTGGCGGAACATCATGTTTTTTTACATACGCTCATATAGTAGGGATAAGTCCGATGAGGAGGGATGGTTTCCTTGAGCGTATCTGAAAAACGTCTTTTACAAAGAGCGATTGATGAAATTACAGAAATTGCAGAAGGATTTGGTCTAGATTTTTATCCGATGAGGTATGAAATCTGTCCCGCGGAAATTATTTATACGTTCGGTGCATATGGAATGCCAACACGATTCAGCCACTGGAGCTTTGGGAAGCAATTTCATAAAATGAAGCTTCATTATGATTTAGGATTAAGCAAAATTTATGAACTGGTGATCAATTCAAATCCTTGCTACGCCTTTCTACTAGATAACAATACGCTCGTTCAAAATAAATTAATTGTGGCTCATGTATTGGCACACTGTGATTTCTTCAAAAATAATTGCCGTTTCCAAAACACAAAACGAGATATGGTCGAAAGCATGTCAGCAGCGGCAGAGCGGATCAAAGAATATGAGCATATCTACGGAACAAAAGAAGTCGAAGCCTTTTTAGATGCCGTATTGGCTATCCAGGAGCATATTGATCCGTCTCTTGTTCGATCAAAATTAAGCTGGAATATGGACGATGAAGAAAGTGAAGATGATAAACCAAAACGTCAAACGCCTTATGATGATTTGTGGGGAATGGATGAGCCGAAAATGCGTGAGAAAAAGAAAACCGTTAAGCAGTTTCCGCCAAAGCCTGAAAAGGATCTTTTACTCTTTATTGAAGCGCATTCCCGGGAGCTGGAGCCATGGCAGCGGGATGTTCTTACCATGCTGAGAGAAGAAATGCTCTATTTTTGGCCGCAGCTGGAAACAAAGATTATGAATGAAGGCTGGGCATCGTATTGGCACCAGCGGATTATGCGGGAGCTTGATTTGGATTCAAGTGAATCGATAGAATTTGCGAAATTAAATGCAGGTGTGGTGCAGCCATCTAAAACAGGCATCAATCCTTACTATTTAGGGCTGAAAATTTTTGAAGATATTGAAGAACGCTATAACAACCCATGTGAAGAATTAAAAAAAGCAGGGGTCACAGAAGGATCTGGCCGCAGTAAAATGTTTGAAGTCAGGGAAATTGAATCGGATATTTCTTTTATTCGAAACTACTTAACGAAAGACCTTGTGATGAGAGAAGACTTGTACTTGTTTCAAAAGCAGGGGAGAGATTATAAAGTCATTGATAAAGAATGGAAGGCGGTTCGTGATCAGTTAGTCAGTATGAGAGTGAATGGCGGCTTTCCGTATTTGACCGTGATCGATGGCGACTATTTAAAAAATAACGAACTTTATATCAAGCATTGGTATGAAGGCATTGAACTTGATCTGAAATACTTAGAAAAAGTCCTTCCGTATTTATATCAGCTGTGGGGAAGAAGTGTGCATATCGAGTCAGTTCTTGAAGGAAAAGAAGTGATGTTTTCTTATGATGGAAAAGGGGTTCATAGGAAATATCTCGCTTAATGATCATAAAAAAAGATGTCCTCAAACGGACATCTCTTTTATGTGACTGGGGCTGGATTAAATAGACACAAATCGTTATGAATCCCCCAATGATCGGCCCATGTTTCTTTCCGGCCGCTGGCGATATCTAGTATATAATGAAACAGGTCTGTACCGACTTCCTCGATTGTTGCTTCTCCGGTTGCAATACGGCCGGCATCAAAATCAATAAGATCCGGCCATTGTGTCTGTAAGCTGGTTTTCGTAGAAACTTTTATTACAGGTGCTGCTGCTAGGCTGTATGGAGTTCCTCGTCCTGTTGTGAAAATTTGTACATTCATACCAGAGGCGAGCTGCAGTGTTCCGCAAACAAAATCGCTTGCCGGCGTTGCAGCAAATATCAGCCCTTTGGTGGCCGCTTTCTCACCAGGCCCAATCACACTAGATATTGGACTTGTGCCAGATTTGGCGATAGAACCAAGCGCCTTTTCTACGACATTGGATAAACCGCCTTTTTTATTTCCTGGGGAAGGATTTGCACTTCTATCTGCTTGACCTCTGCTTAAATAGTCATCGTACCATTTCATTTCCCGTATAAGTGCCTGCCTCGTTTCTTCATTCAAAGTTCTTGGAGTTAATAGGTGAATGGCATCACGCACTTCTGTCACTTCTGAAAAAAGAACCGTTGCTCCTGCTTTGACAAGGAGGTCTGCTGCATATCCAACGGCGGGGTTTGCTGTTACACCTGAGAATGCATCGCTTCCACCGCATTGTAAGCCTACCACTAAATCCGATACAGGACATGGGACGCGTGTCCGCCTATTGAGTTTCTTTAGTTTGTGCTCTGCAGCCTTCAGAATGGAGGTAATCATTGAAGAAAAGCCTGATTCCTCCTGTAATGTTAAAATATCGTCTTGCCGCTCTTCTGACACAATGCGTGATGGTATGAGTTTTTCACAGCCTAATCCAATGACGAGCACTTCTCCGCCAAAGTTCGGATGTGTGGCTAAGTTTTGGATGGTTCTGATCGGAATGACCGCATCTGGTGCATGAATGGCCACACCGCAGCCGTATTGGTGGTGGAGGGGAATTACGTCATCCACATTTGGATATTTCGGCAGCAGATCTTCCTTGATTTTTTTGACCGCATAGTCAAGAACCCCAACGACACATTGCACGCTTGTTGTAATCCCGAGAATATTTTTAGTACCAACAGAATGATCTGGATTTCGGTATCCCTGAAATTCATAACCATCAAGCTTTTTAAGCGGAGGACCGCTGTATGTTAGGCATGATAATTTGTCTAAAGGAGGAGGAGCTGGCATTTGAACGAGCTCTTCTTTCACCCAGCTTCCCTGTATGATGGTTTCGTTAGCGTATCCAATGATTTCACCATATCGCACAATTGGTGCATGCTGTTCAATTGTCTTAAGTGCAACTTTATGCCCTTGAGGGATGCGTTCAGTTAACGTCAATCCACTTGAAAAGCTGGTGCCAGCTGGTAGTCCGCCATCATTTACGATGATTGCTACATTATCCTTTGAACTTACCTGAATATATAAAGGTGCTTCCTTTGCTTTTTGATTCAAGAGATCACTCCTTTGAAAGCGTTGTCTTTTTAAGGGGAGAGGAAGCATATCCGCTTCCATATCATGGCGTTTGATTTAATCCTTTTAAAATCTTATCACGTACAAACTTCAAATGTTCATGCATATGGAAGTGTGCTTGATATGGGTCTCTAAGCTGAAGAGCTTCATAAATTTTCTGATGATAATTAACGGTCACGTTTTTTTCTCGATAAGGAATTTGGCTGTCAATCTTGGCGTGTGATACTAAAAGCGCCTGAATCATGCCTTCAACAACTGGATTGTTTGCACTTAAGGCAATAATCCGGTGGAATTCTTTATCGGCTTCACCATAGTTGTTATCTGTACTTTCCTCAATCATTTCAATGGTTCTTTCTAATTTTTTTAATTCTGCATCACTAATTTTCTCAGCAGCAACGGTGACAAGGCCTAGTTCTAGTACCATACGAGCTTCTAGAATGGCTGGTAAATTATCTTGAGCCAGTGCGAGCATAACTGAAAATGGCTGATTGCTAATTTTATCATTAAAATATGTACCGCCTCGTGTTTTTCTAGTGATAACGCCTAATGTTTCAAGAGAACTTAAAGCTTCGCGCAACACAGGGCGGCTTACCGATAAAATATCCATGAGTTCCATTTCTGTTGGCAGTTTGTCACCAGCTTTTAATTGTCCGCTAGACAATAAATGAACGATACGTTCTATGACTTGTTTTGCTAATGTTTTTCGATTCACTGTTTCAAATTTAAGTTCATCCATACTTTCATTCACGAGTCATTCTCTCCCTTCAGTTGTTCAATTGTAAGACAAAATGAAGGGGAATACAATCATTTACAGTCAAACTACCGAATCAAACACGGTTTTTTCGGGTCGAATGTCCAGCCATTCATGAGATATTGCATCTGAATGGCATCATTTCTTGCACCAAGCTTCATTTGTTTATATAAACGGTTGGCTTCCTCTATCTTTTCTAGATCAATTTGAATACCCAGCCCGGGTTCTTGTGGCACTTTGACACGACCTTCTTTGATTGAAAGTGGGTTCCTTGTTAAATGCTGGCCATCTTGCCATATCCAGTGGGTATCAATCGCTGTTATATGACCTGGTGCAGCAGCGGCAACGTGTGTAAACATGGCCAGAGAAATATCAAAATGGTTGTTTGAGTGCGATCCCCAAGTCAAGCCGTTATCATGACACATTTGAGCGACTCTAACTGAACCTTCCATTGTCCAAAAGTGCGGGTCAGCCAGTGGAATATCAACTGCATGTAATTGGATGGCGTGTGACAATTGACGGAAATCAGTTGCGATCATATTTGTAGCCACTTGAATGCCGGTAGCTCGTTTGAATTCGGCCATAATTTCTCTTGATGAGAATCCGTCTTCTGCTCCACATGGATCCTCTGCATATGCAAGCACATGTTGTTTTCCTTTGCAAAGCTGAATGGCTTCATCAAGAGACCACGCTCCATTAGGATCAAGTGTGATGCGCGCATTTGGAAAACGTTTTGAAAGAGATTCTACAGCTTCCATCTCTGCTTCCCCGGAAAAGACACCGCCTTTTAACTTGAAATCCTGAAATCCATAGCGTTCATAAGCCGCTTCAGCCAAACGGACAATGTCCATCGGTGTTAGTGCTTTTTGACGCCTTAGCCGGAACCAGCTGCAAGATGAATGATCTTCTTTCAAATAGGGGAGAGGGGTTTTCATTTGATCCCCTATGTAAAATAAATACCCAAGCATGTCAACGACCTGTCTTTGTTGACCTGTTCCTAATAAAGAGGCAACCGGTTCTTCTAAAAATTGACCTAATAAATCCAAGAGAGCCGCCTCTATCGCTGTAACAGCATGTATTGTTGTCCGTAAGTCAAAGGTTTGATTGCCTCTCCCGCTTCTATCGAGGTCTTGATATGTTTGCTGCACCGATTGCAGGATGGCATGATATTGCCCAATTGGTTTTTGGAGGACAAGTCTGGCGGCTTTTTCAAGTGTTTGTCGAATGTTTTCACCGCCGGGAACTTCTCCGACTCCTTGACGGCCGCTGCTGTCTGTTAGTATGACAACATTTCTTGTGAAAAAAGGTCCATGCGCTCCGCTTAGATTCAAAAGCATACTGTCATAGCCGGCAACAGGAATCACCTTCATGTCAGTAATGTAAGGGAGATTGTTTGCTCGTTCCTTTTTGACTTCTTTTAAGTATTGATTCATATAAATCCTCCTTTATATAAAGCGCTTTCAAATAGAGCTGGATGGGACTTGGGCCGGAGGTGTTGAAGGGGGTTCTTTTAACTTCACACGTTTAATGGGACCCACAAGGAATAAATAACTTAAGATTGCAATAACGGCATTACTGCCGACAAAGACGAGCGCACCACTGAAAGAGCCTGTCGCATTGACAATATATCCAATGATAATGGGTGTTGTAATGGATGCAATGTTGCCAAAGGTATTAAATAAACCGCCGCTTAACCCGGCACATTCCTTTGGGGAGGTATCTGATACAACGGCCCAGCCAAGTGCACCGAATCCTTTTCCAAAGAAAGCAAGCGACATAATCGCAACAACAATCCATGAAGATTCTGTATAGTTGCAGATGATCATACTGCATGAAAGAAGCATGCCGATAATAATGGGTGTCTTTCGTGCGAAAGTAAGCGATTTCCCGCTTTTTAATAAAAAATCGGATAACAAGCCGCCAAGGATTCCGCCTAAAAAACCGCAGAGAGCTGGCAGGGAAGCAACAAAACCTGCTTCGAGAATGGACATTCCTTTTGCTTGAACAAGATACACAGGAAACCACGTCAAGAAAAAATAAGTGAGGGTGGTAATGCAATATTGAGCAATATAAACCCCAATTAACATCCGATTTGAAAGTAATTGTTTCACGTATGGCCATTTGGATTCTTTGTTTTGCTGGCTCTTTTCATCGTCCATTGAGGTCAAAGCCCCGCCTTTTGATATGTAATCGAGCTCTGCTGCGTTAATTTTCGGGTGTTGTTTTGGATTAAAGACGGTTTTTATCCAAAGAAAAGACAGCAAAATACCGAGGATTCCCATAACAACAAAAACAGAATGCCATCCTAAAGAATGTGTAAGCCAGCCCATAATTGGAGAGAAAATGACAAGCGCAAAATACTGAGCTGAATTAAAGAAAGCAGAAGCTGTTCCACGTTCAGAACTAGGAAACCATGCAGCCACTACACGGCTATTGCCTGGAAAGGAAGGAGCTTCCGCCAGCCCTACTAAAAATCGCAGGGTAAAAAGGAGAATAATCGCAGTACCCGCTGTAAAAAAACCTATGGCACCTTGAAACAATGTAAACAAAGACCAAAAGAAAATACTGCAGGCAATCACCATTTTAGAACCGAATTTATCCAATAAATAACCGCCAGGCAATTGGCCAATGACATATGCCCAGCCAAAAGCAGAAAAGACATAACCCATTGATACAGAGCTAAGACCAAGGTCATGTTGAACAGAATCTCCAGCAATAGAAAGGGTAGCACGATCTGCATAATTGACAGAAGTGACAAGAAACAGCATGAAGACGATAAACCAGCGGACAGACGTTTTTTTATCAGTTTGTGAAGCATGGAAGAGGTTATTTATCATCATTTCTTCTCCTTTTCTAAAATAGAGAATTGAGGAGGGCAGATGCCCTCTCAAATGCTTCAATTTTACGATTTAATGAAAACGGTTTGAATGGCTGTAAAGAATTCCTTTGCCGCTTCTCCTTGTTCACGAGAATGAGAGCTTGATTGTTTCATTCCACCAAATGGTGCCTGTAACTCTACACCAGCACTTTCTGCATTAATTCTAATGAGCCCAGCTTGGATATTCTGAATAAAGGACAGCATACGACCGATATTTTGTGTGAAAATAGAAGCGCTTAAGCCAAAAACCACATCATTGGCAATGTGAAATGCTTCATTGATATCTTGCACTTTGATTAAAGCAATGACAGGACCAAATATTTCTTCTTGAGCGATGGTCATGTCTGAGGTGACATGTTCGAAAATAGCAGGCTCAATAAAATAACCATTCTGATAATCACCATCTGTTAATGGTTCCCCGCCAAAAAGGAGGGTGGCACCTTCTTTTTTTCCAGTTTCAATATAGGAAAGGCATTGATCAAGCTGCTGTTTGCTTGCGATCGGACCCATCCATACGTCTTTTTTTAAACTGTCCCCAATAGTGATCTCTTTCGTTTTTTGAACGAGTTTTTCTTTAAAGGCATCATAGATGTCTTCTTGGACAATGACTCGGCTCGTTGCTGTACATTTTTGTCCAGTTGACCGGAAGGCTCCTGTAATGGCTGCTTCTACCGCAAGATCAAGATCCGCATCATTGGCTACGATAACGGGGTTTTTTCCTCCCATTTCAAGCTGATACTTAATCCCGCGATCAAAGGCTTTTTGACCGATGGCTTTACCCGTTGCATTTGATCCAGTAAATGTAATTCCTTGGATATTTGGATGTTCAATCATTCCTTGACCTACGACAGCTCCCGATCCTGTGACCATATTGACTACTCCTTTTGGAAGGTGGGCATCTGCAAAGCAGGCCATGATTTTTGCGCAAGTAACGGCAGTTTCTGTCGCAGGTTTAATGACGACCGTGTTCCCATAAATGAGTGCAGGAGCCATTTTCCAAATAGGGATGGCAATAGGGAAATTCCAAGGAGAGATGATGCCTACAACACCTAATGGAACCCTTTTAGTGAACATGAGTGCCTCTCGGTC
This sequence comes from Bacillus sp. FSL K6-0994, assembly GCF_038630815.1. Classification (NCBI taxonomy): domain Bacteria; kingdom Bacillati; phylum Bacillota; class Bacilli; order Caryophanales; family Bacillaceae; genus Bacillus; species Bacillus sp. FSL K6-0994. The sequence goes on from NZ_CP152043.1 coordinate 915,739, forward strand.
AGTAGAAGGAATGACATCGCCTTCTTTGCGCATTCCTTCGCCGGCATAGTAGCGGAGAATGGCTACACCGCGTGCCGCTTCTCCTTTTGCCTCAGGCAGAGTTTTACCCATTTCTTTTACAGCAGTAATGGCAATGTCATCGAGACGTTCTTCCAGCAAATCAGCTGCTTTATAAAGATATTGTCCTCGTTCTGCACCTGATAAATCTCGCCACATCGTCTTTGCTTCATGAGCTGCAGTGATGGCTCCGTTTACATCTTCGAGACTTGAGCGCTGCACATATCCAGCAGCCTCCTCTTTGTCGGCAGGATTTTGAATGGGGATCACTTCTCCTGTGGAAGCCTTTACCCATTCACCATTGATATAATTGAAGTACGTTTTTTGTTTCACTGAAGTGGACATAATATGAGCTCCTTTCTTTCGTTAATTCACAGCCGCTTTTTTCGGGAAGCGTTCCATTGCGTGCTGTAAAATGTTTTCTAGTTCTTGATAGTGTTCTTTTTCTACAGGAACAACAGGCGGTCTTGCTGAATTGCGGACAGAATGTCCCATGATGTTCATGCCGGCTTTAATGAGTGAGACGGCATAGCCCTTTCTCTGTTGGCGAATCCGGTTAATCGGTAGAATAACAGTTGTGTAAATGTCCTTGACCGTTTCTTGATCACCCGTTTTTAGTGCGTGATAAAACATTCTTGAGATGTGCGGGATATAATTAGAAATTGCGGAGGAATAAGAATGAAAACCAATCGGTAAGTAAGCCGGCATTGTGACCTCTGCCATAGGCAATCCATTTATATAGCTGAGCCTGCTGCCTATTGTATAGGAAAGATTCACGTTTAAATCCATATCACCGACCCCATCTTTTACACCAACAAGCTGTTCAAAAGAAGTGAGCCGTTTGATTTGCTGCACAGAAAGAACAGCATTATCTCGTTGATATAAGATAGCATTTAGGTTTGTACTTTCTATAATGGTTTTGGCGTATTCATATAGTCCTTCTTGTTCACCATGAATTAAATAAGGAGGGAGTAATAAGTAACCGTCAACGCCTTTTTCCTCGGAAATTTTCGCCCACTCCAGTGCGGTATTTAAATTTCCGCCAACTCCTGAATAAACAGGAACTTGACCACCGGCAGCTGCAAGTGCCACATCAATCATTTGCTCGTATTCTTTTTGACTAATAGACTGAAATTCTCCCGACCCACATGCAATAAAAATGGCATCGAGCCCTTCGTCTAGTAAGAATTGAATGTTTTGAAATAGTGCTTCCTCAGAAAGCTGACCATTTGCTTGAAAAGGAGCGATAGGAAAACCTAATATGCCTTCTGGTGCTCTTCTACCTTGAATCATTGCTAAAAACCTCCTGTAATTTGTTAAAAAGAAAGGTAAGCGCTACCAAAAACTCTTTTGTTTAATTGTAAGACAAATAAACAATTTGTCAATATCTTTATTTTCAGAAATTTCAACTAGAAGATTGAACAATAAAAAGAGCAGGCATTTTCTACACCTGCTCTTACAATGTTCTTCGTTTTATTGATGAAGTAATTTAAAGATATGTTTCGCTTGATCTGTATTTTCCATGAGACCTTTTAGCTGCTGGCTTGTTGGGCCATACGCAAAGAATGGCACTTCGTCACCGGTATGACCAGATGTTGTCCAGCCTGTATGTGATCTCGTGTTGATCACTTCTTCAATCGCATCATCAATTTTAACAGTATCCTTTGTTTCAGCGGCCTTTTGAATAGAGGCTGTTTCTTCTTTTGTGAAATCAAGATTGATATATTGTTTCAGCGCTGACTCGACAGGCATGCCGCTGACAATTTTGTTTGCAATAAAGTCAGGCGTTTTTTTCGCTGCTTTGACCGGTTTGTAATCCCAGCTGCCTGAACCGTCTGCTCCGAAGGAAAGTCCGCCAGTTGAATGATCTGCGGTCGTGATGACTAACGTGTTTTTATCCTTTTTCGCAAAACGAATCGCTTCTTCAAATGCTTTTTCAAAATCCTTCATTTCGCTCATTGCACTGACAATATCATGATCATGTCCAGCCCAGTCAATTTGACTGCCTTCGACCATAAGGAAAAATCCTTTTTTGTTTTTAGACAGCTGTTTGATAGCTGAGGATGTCATATCTTGCAGGGAAGGCGTCGTTTGATCACGATCAATGGCTTTATCAAGACCTCCATCAGCAAAAATACCTAACACCTTTTGATTTTTGTTTTTTTGTAAGGCGGCTTTATTGGTGACATAATCATAACCGGCTCGTTTGAATTCTTTTGTCAGATCACGATCCTTTCGGACAAAATCGACAAGTCCTCCGCCAAGCATGACATCGACTGTATGCTGTTTCCCGATTTTCTCATCGAAGAAATCATCAGCGATGGCTGCAGTGTTTTTCCTAGACACATCGTGAGCGGCGTACGCAGCAGGCGTAGCATTTGTTAATTCAGATGTCACGACAAGACCCGTCGATTTTCCTTTTCGTTTGGCTTCTTCTAAAACGGTTTTTAGTTTTTTGCCGTTTTTGTTTACACCAATGGCATTGTTGTATGTCTTTTTACCAGTGGCCATGGCTGTACCAGCTGCTGCTGAATCGGTAATGTTACTTTTAGAGTCGTCAGGGTATGTTTTATGCATGCCAGTGAGGTAAGGGTCAAACGCTGTTTGCTTTGAAAGGTCACCGTTGTGTTTAAATGAGCGGTAAGTTGAAAGATAAGGTGTTCCCATGCCATCTCCAATCAGCACGATCACATTTTGCACGTCATTTTTCGGTTTCTTTTTAGCCTCAGCTTTGTCAGCTTGTCCAAATTCAATCCCTGAAAAAATGCCAATCGATAGCACAGATGCTGCTGCCACTGCAGCGATTTTCGTTTTCGAGCTTTTCAACACACTCATTCATTTTGCCTCCTCATTGTTTATGTATCGCTCTTACGTTTACAATGGTAGAGCAGAAGTGTGGATTCCTCTTTACAGCACCGTAAAGTTCACTTTAAAATTGTAAAGGTCCACTTTACATAGAATGAACCAAAAAGAGAAATGAATGTATCATTTATCCATGACAAGATGCGATTATTTTGTCATGATTGTGTAATAAAAATGAAATAAAAAGAACCCTAAAAAAAAATAAATTTTGCCGAATTAATAAGCATAATGTCGTAGGAAGTCAAGACTATTTCTTCTGGTATTTGATCCTTATAATAGGGAGTAGATAAAAATTCGGATCAGATAGATACATACAGGAGGAACAAATGAAAAAACAATTGATCACAGCTGCAAGTGCAGTTCTACTTGGGACGACATTATTTGCCGGCGCTGCCTCAGCACAATCAGTAAAAGTTCAAAAAGGTGACTCTCTTTCTGTTCTAGCGAAAAGATACAAAACAAGCGTGAGCAAAATTAAATCAGACAATAAGCTGAAATCTAACGTGATTTATGTTGGACAAACCTTAAAAGTGAATGGCACTTCTTCTAAAAAAGCAGTGAAGACATCAAAAACAACAACAAAAGTAAAAACGGCTTCAGCAACTGCCACTCATAAAGTTGTCAAAGGTGATACATTATCTAAGATTGGCAAAAAATACGGGATGACTGTGAAAGAGTTGAAATCGTTAAATAAACTTAAAACAGACCTCATTAAAATCGGGCAAAAGCTAAAGGTGAAAAAGACGTCTAAAGTAAAGGCGAAACCTGTGAAAGAAAAAACAGTCTCTACTTCTTCCTTAAACACGTCTAAGCTCATAGCAGATGCTAAAGCGCAAAACGGTACTCCATATAGATGGGGTGGAACGACACCGAAGGGCTTTGATTGCAGCGGATTTATGTGGTATATCATTAACAAACAAAAAAAGATTTCAAGACAAACAACTGAAGGTTTTTGGGGATCGATGAAAAGTGTATCCAAACCAAAGGCTGGAGATTTTGTCTTCTTTACAACGTATAAATCGGGTCCATCTCACATGGGTGTCTACCTTGGGAACAATAAGTTTATCCATGCTGCTTCTGACGGTGTAACGATCAGTGATATGACATCAAGCTATTGGAAGCCTATTTATCTTGGAGCGAAAACATTTGTAAACTAATTCATTTTAAGAGACTGCTATGAAGCAGTCTCTTTTTTCATATATCATTTGTGCCGCAGAAATGGTCTTTTTCTCATAGATCACTATCGGTCTAAAGGCTTTAAAATAACATAATTGTGACCCCGCTTTTAAAAAAAGGGTCTTATTTTTGTTGAATAATAAGTATATGAAAAAAATATAATCTTCCATGTTGTATCATAAATAGAGGGAGACAAACTATCAATTGAATAAGGATTGAAGAAAATCTAACCGTTTTATTGACAATATTTTCGTTGATATATAAGAATTTTCACTCTATTTTTTAAAAAAGTGTTTTCATTTTTTAATTTTCATATATAATAATTTTACGCCACCAATTTATTGCGCTAAATTTAATCAAAATATTCAGAAAATATTGTGAATTATATGAATGTGGCGTCTTTAGACTGATACTAAGTTTTGGGAGTGATGGTATGAGCAATTCGTTGTTTAGAAAAAAGAGCATTTCAGAGCTCATTGCGGCAACACAAGGGGAAAAAGCATTAAAAAAGGAATTGGGTTCATTTGATTTAACCATGCTGGGCATTGGAGCCATAATCGGGACAGGGATATTTGTTCTAACAGGTACAGGAGCCGTCACTGCGGGGCCAGGACTTGTGCTATCATTTGTCATCGCAGGTCTTGCTTGTTTGTTTGCAGCACTGTCATATGCGGAATTTGCTTCCACAGTGCCTGTGTCAGGGTCTGTGTATACATTTACGTACGCATCAATGGGGGAATTTCTAGCATTCATCATTGGCTGGGATTTAATATTAGAATATATGCTGGCTGCTAGTGCCGTTTCAGCGGGCTGGTCAGGCTATTTTGTGTCTTTTTTAAATGGGATAGGGATTCATATACCAGTTGAGTTAACAGCAGCACCAGGTGGTTTAAAGGGGCACGTGACATATTTTAATCTTCCAGCATTTATTATTTTAATGGTCATCACCTTCCTGCTGTACTTTGGTATTAAAGAATCAAAACGAGTAAATAACATCATGGTTATTATGAAAATTGCTGTGATTCTGCTCTTTATTTTAGTCGCTGTGAAATATGTAAAACCTGAAAACTGGACACCATTCGTTCCATTTGGGACATCAGGGGTCTTAAGTGCAGCAGCCCTAGTATTCTTTGCATTTATCGGGTTTGATGCAGTTGCTTCTGCGGCAGAGGAGACAAAAAATCCATCACGCAACCTGCCTAGAGGAATTATTACTTCTTTATTGATTTGTACGCTGCTTTATGTCGTTGTCAGTGCGATTATGACGGGCATCGTTCCTTTTATGAATTTTGAAGGAGTATCACATCCAGTGTCTCTCGTTTTACAAGTAGCCGGACAAAACTGGGTGGCTGGTATTGTGGATGTCGGAGCGATTCTAGGGATGACAACCGTGATGCTTGTCATGCTGTACGGCCAGACACGCGTGATGTTTGCTATGTCTCGTGATGGCTTGGTGCCAAAGGTATTATCAAAAGTTCATCCAAAGCATAAAACTCCTTACATCAATACATTGTTCTTCGGTACATTGTCAGCATTAATGGGTGGATTTATTCCACTTGATGAGCTGGCAAGTTTAGTGAACATCGGGACACTTTCAGCATTCATTTTGATTTCAGTGGCGGTCATTGTGATGAGAAAAACGCAGCCGGACTTACCAAGAGCTTTCAGATGCCCAGCAGTTCCGCTTATTCCGATCTTAGCTATTCTATCTTGCGGATTGCTCATTTATAAGCTTGGTGCAATCACCTTTGTACGTTTCTTAATCTGGCTTGCCATTGGGCTGGTTGTGTATTTCTTATATTCAAGAAAGCATTCAGAATTGAATAAAAAATAAATGAAAAAAGCCCGTGCTGCTTGGCATTAGTCAAGTAACACGGGCTTTTGCTTTTGAGTGCTGATTAAAAACCTAATTGAAGATCGACATCGATTGATACGATGGCATAGACACAAACAATGACAAAGATATTCAGTACGACACCGAGGAAACCTGGACCCGTACGGCCTTTTTTAATGAACAGTTCAATAATGCCAAATGGAACTGCGGCCATTGCAAAAGGAAGCATTTGAAAAGAATAAAATGTCACGTTGCTGATAATGGCGAGGTTTAGCATGAGCAGGGATAATATCGCTGTGCCGACAGAAATCCAGCCAAATACATTATGCTCTTTAAAAATTCTTACCAATTCCATAATTCCACCTCGCTCACTTTTGCCGTTTTAATGCGTTTTGTCTTTACAAATTTCTCAATCTCTTTTGAAGGCCCAGTGACCACAGAGCCATAAATCGTGACGCCATTTTGATCGATATAGCGTATACGATTAGACAGGTCAAGATCAGGTCTGCCAGAGATCGTTGTTGCCCATGTCGGGTGCTGATTAACATAAGCAAGGGCATCTTTGAATTGATCTACCTCAGTTTTTGATGTGTGCTGAAGCTCTTTTAAAAATTCAGAGTCCTTCCCAGGAAAGCCGATTGGCCGCTGATTTCCACTTAATGAATCCTCTGTTTTAATCGCATTCCACAGCACTTTCATATCGTATTTTTTAGCAAAGGAATAAACATCCTTTGGTGTGTAAGCTCTGTCATAGGATACATACACTTCACTTACTGTTCCTTCAGGAAGCTTGTCTAACGTAGTGAGTGTTTGTTTTTTTGAGGCATCTGCCTGCGCCGAAGGATGGGTAAAGAAACCCTCCGTTTCGCGTGCGCTGTCACCATAATAAGAGATGGTAGGCTGCTTTAATTTATCGAAAAACATCTCGATTTGTTCGCTGCCAATAGCTTCTGTTTTATTGCCAATTTGCTTTTGCAGCTTCAATTCGGTGTTCATCCCAAAAAGTTTGACCTGACCTTTTAAATCCTTCATATCAATGGCCACGTTTGGTTTGGTTAAAGCGACGGTGACAGCTGCTGTTTCCATGAAGTGATTGCCTTTGCTCTCGGCGCCGCCAACGCCGTAGTATAAATAACTTCCTAATGTACAAAGCGGTAAAATAATGAGTGTCGATATGACAGCAAGTACGGAAATACGTAAATATGACTTTCTTTTTCCGTATTGTAAAATGGCTTTTTGCTTCTCAGGACTGATGGAAAAATCTGTCCAATCTGAGTCGTTCAGTTCCTGGCTTAAGCGTTTTTCGTTTTCTTCAAGTTCTTCTTCAAACGCTATCATTTCTTCCTCATTCATCTCACCATTATTATATTGTTCCCATCGCTTGTTAAACTCTTCATTCATCATTAACACCTCTGTTGTAAAGTGCTTTTAGGCGCTGCCTTGCACGAAATAAAACACTTTTAAAATTTGCTTCAGTAATATTCATGACCTTGGATGCTTCCTTGTAATTTAGCTCTTTTAAATAATACAATGTCAACGCTTCCTTGTAGTTATCTGGAAGCTGCTCCAAATACATGGTGAGAACTTCCTTTATTTCAACCTGTTCAGCAGGGCTTTGTACAGACGTTTGTAAAAGACCGCCAATGAGGTCATCCGATATGGTCACTTCTTTTTTATGTTTCCTGACATAATCAATAAAAGCATTTCGTGCCACCTGAAATAACCAAGGTTTCACTTTGCTATGGTCGTAGGAATGAATATGTATATACGCACGCATAAAGGTTTCCTGCAATAAGTCTTCTGCCAAATGTTTGTCTTTTGTCATGGAGAGCAGAAACCTGTAAACATCGTTCATATACATTTGATAAATTTCATCGATCGTCACTGATTTTTCTCCCCTCTATGTTATACACGCATAAGAAAGGCATAAAGTTGCACGAAACTTCTCATTACCGTACATTACTCATTTCTTTCGCCGAATCAAAATCATTTCTCCTTATCATAGCGAAATTTGCATCATTTATAAAGTATTTTCAATAGAACAAATCAGGAAAAAACATCGAAAAACGACAAAATTGGACACAATTCCTATTCTATTCTCCCCTAAAACCTTGTGCTTGAATACAGTCAGAACGTTCATTTTAAACGAAAAAAATAGGGAGGATTGGACTGCGTACAAATTTTTAGTACCAGGTAATAAAAAATTTGTTATAATAGAGACAAATCCTTCATTCTTCAAACAAAGGAAGTGCACTATGTATAAATTTTCAGGCTATACCGTCAAATTATTATTTGGTCTCCGAGGTGGAATCAAAGTATATCAAAAAGAGAATCTGCCAACTGATCGGGGTTTTGTCATTGCTTGTACACATGAGGGTTTTGTGGATGTTCTTGCATTAGGCGCAGGAATTCTTCCGTTTGAGATCCACTACATGGCGAAAAAAGAATTGTTTGCAAATAAATGGATCGGTGGATTTTTAAAAAAGATTCATGCCTTTCCAGTTGATCGAGAGAATCCTGGGCCAAGCAGTATTAAAACGCCCATTAAATTATTAAAAGAGGGAAAGATCGTTGGGATTTTTCCAAGCGGCACACGTACTACAGAGGATGTTCCTTTAAAAAGAGGAGCGGTTACCATTGCGCAGCTCGGTAAAGCGCCAATTGTTCCAGCCGCATACAAAGGACCTTCAAATGCGAAAAGCCTTTTCAAAAAAGGGAAAATGCGCTTAATCATCGGTGAACCGATTGAGCTGTCTGAATTTGACCATCTGCCGCCAAAAGAAAGATTAGGTGCCATGACAGAAGTATTAAACACAAGAATCAAAGAGCTAGAAGCTCAATTAATGGAAAAGGCATAAGAAAAACGACCGCTTGCTTAGGCAAGGGTCGTTTCAGCGTGTAGACAAACCCTCGCATTCGGTGTCAGTCCTGCGTGCCGGTGCTCACGAATGCTCAATTCGCTCCGCTCCGGTACTCGTCCTTCCTAGACTTCAAAGGTTTTCTATCACGCTGAAAAAGAAGACAAAGGGCTAAAATAAAAATCATTTTAGCCCTTTGTCCACAATGTGAAACGCCCACTTGCTTAAGCAAGTGGGCGTTTTTTGTTACGAAGCGCCTTCTTCAGCTGCTTCTAATAATTGTTCATTTAACTTTTTTACTTCGATGTATGCCACATGGTGTCCATCGACTTCATTAATAATAAATTCATAGCCTTGTTCACGAATGGCGTCATTTTTCTCTACTTCATATTTCTGAGTAAGGAACCAGCCGCCGATTGTGTCGACCTCTTCATTATCAAGCTGTATACCTAATAGCAGGTTGACTTGATCAACAAGAACCTTGCCATCAAAGATGTAATGGTCTTCTCCAAGTTTACGCACTTCGTTGATTTCATCAATGTCGAACTCATCACGAATTTCACCAACGATTTCTTCAAGGATGTCTTCAACAGTGACAAGACCTGCTGTACCGCCATATTCATCTGATAAAATGGCCATGTGTACACGTTCACGCTGCATTTTGAGCAGTAAATCATGAACAGGAACCGTTTCAATCACGTGAATAATTGGATTTACAAACTTTTCGATCGTATCGCTTGTAGAGCACTCACCGCTAATGCAGGCAGTGAGAACCTCTTTAATGTTAAGAACACCGATAATGTTGTCTTTGTCGCCATCTTCAATTGGATAACGTGTATATTTCTCTACCTTTGTTACCTTCAGCATTTCCTCAATGGTAATATCATATGGGAAGCTGACAACTTCGGTACGAGGAATCATAATTTCTTTCGCCAGACGGTCATCAAATTCGAAAATTTTATTTACATATTTGAATTCAGACTGGTTAATCTCGCCGCTCTTATAGCTCTCTGATAAAATAATCCGCAATTCTTCCTCAGAGTGCGCCATGTCATGCTCAGATACTTGCTGAAGACCGAACGCTTTCGTTAACAAACGAGCAGATCCATTTAATACCCAAATGAACGGGAACATCACTTTGTAAAAGATCATCAGTGGTCTAGCAAAAAGAAGGGATACTTGCTCAGCCTTTTGAATGGCGAGTGTTTTCGGTGCAAGTTCTCCAACGACAACGTGTAAAAACGTCATGATACTAAACGCAATAATAAAAGTGACAATAGAACTAGCTGATTGAGGAATGGACAGCTCTGCAAAGAGCGGCGCAAGCATATGCGCAATTGTTTCTTCCCCTAACCAACCAATACCAAGGGCGGTAATGGTAATACCAAGCTGACAGGCTGATAGGTACTCATCAAGATGAGTCGTTACATGCTTGACAGCAACTGCTGTTTTATTACCTTCTGCGATTAACTGATCAATTCTTGAGCTTCTTAAGCGAATGATCGCAAACTCTGATGCAACGAAAAACGCGGTTAAAGCTATAAGTAAAGCGACTATGAGTAAATTAACTATGTCCAATTAAGGCCTTCGTTCTGACTTTGAGAACGAAGGTAACACCTCCTGTTTAGTAAAAATTTTAACTTAACAGCAGTAAAAATGATTGGACAGCCGTCATTTTTTCAGGAGTAAGCTGCTCTTTTAGTTTTTCACGTTGTTCTGGCTGAAGCTGCTTACAACGTGCCAAAATGCGGTCCATATGCTCATTCATCCGATCGATATCAGAGGTTAAATGGACAAGTTCATCATGATCTTCCTTTTGAGAAGGGAATTGTTCATCTAATCTGGATTTGATGTCAGAAAGAGCCAATCTCTGCTGTTTGCAAAGAACGATTAATTGTAATCGTTTTAAAGCATATTCATCGTAATAACGATAATTTGAGCAAGATCTAACAGGCGCAAGCAAACCTAGATTTGTATAATAATCTACAGTTCGTTTCGTCACCTGTGCAATCTGTGCTAGTTCACCAATACGATACTTTTTCTCAGCCCCATCTGAACATCTCCTCCTAACCGTCACGTTATAGTTTATGAAAATAGTTTAATATAATTCTAGTCTGAAACACAAGTTAATTGTTCATATTTCCTGCCAATAAGAAGAAACAGAGGAGGATTTCCCTCAATTTAGTCAGTCATGTCAAAAACAGCATGATGATACAGGAATTTTCAGATTATTTATGGTAAGATAAAATGAATACCGTTTCATATATATGTAGAGAGGCGGAATTTTACGTGAACCGGAGGTGGTTAAGTGGGGCCCTCAATGTAGTCTTATTTAATCAGTTAACCGTTTTGCAAAACATAACATCATCAATCAGGAGGTGACTCCTTGTTCTTCTAAGAAAGAGCAAGGTTAAATGGACGATATTGTTAATCTGAGTATAGTCGGTGTTTTGATTGCTTTAACAGCTTTCTTTGTTGCATCTGAATTTGCCATAGTAAAGGTGAGAAGTTCAAGAATTAATCAGCTTGTTGCCGAAGGGTCCAAAAAGGCCATCATGGCGAAAAAGGTGACATCAAGGCTAGATGAATATTTGTCAGCCTGTCAGCTCGGTATTACAGTGACATCCCTTGGTTTAGGGTGGATTGGTAAGCCGGCTGTGAAAGAACTTTTGGTTCGAGGTTTTGGTTTGACAAACATTCCTGATTCAGCAATCAGCCTGATCTCAGCAACACTTGCGTTCTCTATTATTACCTTTTTGCATGTAGTTGTAGGTGAGCTAGCACCAAAAACGCTTGCCATTCAAAAGGCGGAAAAAATGACGCTATGGCTGTCAGGCCCGCTGCATGCATTTTATATCCTTATGTTCCCTTTCATTTATGTGTTAAACGGATCAGCCCGTTTGCTAACTAAAATGATGGGCATCGATATGGGGTCTGAAAAAGAACATTCCCATTCTGAAGAGGAATTGAAGATTTTATTATCTGAGAGCTTAAAAAATGGGGAAATCAACCCATCAGAATATAATTATATGAACAAGATTTTCGATTTCGATAATCGAATTGCCAGAGAGATCATGATACCGCGGAGAGAAATTTGTGCGATTCCAGAAGATATGCCGTTAGATGATATCCTCGCCATCATGACGCAGGAAAAGTATACACGTTTCCCTGTTTTTTCAGGAGATAAAGACCATGTCATCGGCATGCTGAACAAAAAGCAGCTCTTTGCAGATCTTGTGTATCAAGGAGAAAAAGATCAACTGAAAATTCAAGATTATATATATCCAGTGATTGAGGTCATCGACACGATTCCTATTCAAGAGCTTCTCGTTAAGATGCAGCGTGATAGAATGCATATGGCGATCTTAACTGACGAATATGGCGGAACGTCTGGACTTGTCACAACGGAAGATATTTTAGAAGAGATTGTCGGAGATATTCGAGATGAATTCGATGAAGATGAGCAGCCAGTTATTCAAAAAAGAGCCGATCATCATTATGTTTTAGATGGCAAAGTGAGATTAGATGAAGTTCAAGATTTGATCGAGATCTCTTATCATGATGAGGAAATTGATACAATCGGCGGACTCATCTTAAAAGAGAATATTGATATCAGAGAAGGACAATCCGTCTATCTTGATGATATTCGAATGAAAGTGCTGGAAATGGATGGACGCTACGTTAAAAAGATCGATTTGAAAAAAGGCGTCACATCGCCAGAAAAAGGCAGCGCACGCACTGGGCTTAATATAAAGGAGCCGCTTTTAGTAAACGAAATGACCTTGAGCGAAAAATAAGCTCAAGGTTTTTTTTAGGTATTTAGTCTCTTTTGAACGAATATATGTTCGGTATATAATAAGAACAAACGTTCGATAGAGGGGGATGGACATGCTTTGGTATGAAACAGCAAGTATCACGGAGAAAAAAACCTCAATGAAACGAATTGAGTTTCATTTAAAGAATTTCAAAAATTATCAAGCAGCGATCTTAAATATCGAAAGGCAGCTTGAAAAAAGAAGCCCGCATCATCTCGACCACATGACTCGGAAAAAGTTAGAAGAACAAAAAAGTCAGTATGAACTCATCGTTGCTTGTATTGAAACGGCATTAAAAGAGTTGGACGAAATAGAGCAGCAGCTCATCGATTACAAATATTTTCGAGATTGGCGGATGGCAAAGTGTGCAATGGAAATTGGCTATAGTGAAAAAACACTCTTTTTGATGAAGCGCCAGCTCATGGATCAGCTGCTCATCAGCTTAGCCGCCATTACCAATATTTAAAAAAGATGCTGTCCTATTTGATAAAACGCAGCAAAGAGACATAAAGACCCGATGATTGTGACCAGCAAGTAGACAGCAAGAAGTCCAATTTGCCGCTCATGCAGCATGGACGCAGCTTCTACACTAAATGTAGAGAATGTTGTAAAACCACCGAAAAACCCAGTACCAATGATCATAAGCAGCGGATCATTGTCAGACACTGCACCTGTCAGTAAACCTAAACCGGCAGCGCCGAGTAAGTTGATGAGAATAATACTATACGGAAAACGAGTATGAAACTTGGTTTTCTGAATCGATTGACTGAGGAAAAAACGAAGGGCACTGCCCATCCCGCCGGCAACAGCTGTATAAAATACAATCATTTATCTGCTTCCTTTCGGCTGCTCATTTTGTTGAAAGAGGCGCTGAGCGGTGATCAGTCCCCATAAGGCAGCGCCCACTCCAGCAATCACTGAGAGTAGAATGTACATGATACTTGATGTGAACAGTCCATCCTGTAATAAGAGAACCGTTTCTTTAGAAAAAGTGGACATTGTCGTAAAACCACCGCAAAATCCTGTTCCGATCAAAGCAGCAAGATATTTTTTTCCTTTCCGAAACATAAAATATCCTGTTGAAAAGCCAAGAAACAGACTGCCTGTCATGTTTTCAATCAGTGTTGCATAGGGGAATGTCTGGCTGACAACGGATTGGCTAAGTTCATATCTGCAAAGGGTACCAACCAATCCACCGATAAATACGGCGAGATATGCTTTCATTTAATCATTTCTCCTTTAGAAAAAATGGCGGGTGATCCGTCACCACTCCATCAATGAGGTATGTTTTCATCCTGTCGGCTGTTTTTTGATCTTTCACTGTCCATATAAAGACATCCATTCCAAATGAGTGGATGCGGTCAATCCACCATCTGTTGATCATCGTTTTCTTCATATTAAGGCAATTCGCAAAGGAGCTGTACTCCGCTAATTTCCTTTTCGTCAGTTTAAAGGCAGAGGGTTTTATAATAAAAGCTGTTCGAAGAGAAGGGGCGTAAGCTTTGACTCTTTGAAGTGCATTGGCATCAAAAGATTGAACCATGATATGACGGGAATAGGCAAACCGGTTGATGATGTCGACAACTGCCTTTTCAATCCCAATCTGCCGTTTTGGATGCTTGATCTCAATCAGTATCCCGACACGATGAGTGTACCTTTCAAGAATTTCCTGTAAGGTGGGAATTCGTTCGTTGGCGTACTGTGAATCAAACCAGCTTCCTGCATCCAGTTTCTTCAGCCGATCAAGTGTATAACTTTTCACTAAGCCGCTTCCGTTAGTTGTTCGATTAACGGTATCATCATGGATGACGGCTACGTGCTGATCCATTGTCAGCTGGACGTCTAACTCAATATAATCCGCACCTTGCTGAACAGCTAAATCAAATGCGGCGATTGTATTTTCTGGGGCAGCGCTTGAAGACCCTCTATGCGCGATAATATACACATGCTCCAGCTCCTGACATAAGTTCTGGTCTTATCATATCAAATTTTTGCTGTTTTTCCTTCTTTACTATATGGAACGATGGAGAGCTGTATGTAATGGAACATGGCGTGTGGTGAGAAAGCATCGTGTATAAAAGGTGAAAAGTTGCAGGAATATCCCAAGCTCTTATTGAGTAAATCTGAACTACATCATTTTTTCTTCGATCATTTTTGTCCAAATCGTCAGCGTTCGTCAAAATATTAGTGCTTTCGTCATGTTGACTGAAAATTCTGATGTTTTATAATGATGAAAAGGAGGCGAGATGATTGGGTAAAGGGAGAATTAGAGTGGAAGAACGTATTAAGGCTGAAACGGATGCTGAAATGTTTAAAGCGACTCTCCTTGATCAGGCTCAGAAGAAAAAGTAGTTTGCTGCCCGTCGATATGTCTCTAGCCAAAATTTCATATTTGAACTTCATGCCTCGGGATCAGTCCCGAGGCTTTTTATGTAGAGGTCAGACATTTAAGAGAGGACATGAACGAAGGTTATATTATAAACTAGAGAGGATTGTTTTAAAGGAGAGAGACAGACATGTTTACACAAAAATGGATGGATACATATTTTACAGTAGATATTGCGATCCAAATTGGTATTAGCCTTTGTATTTTATTGCTTTTTTTATTGCTTCGGAAAGTATTTACGAAGTATTTATTTCAGCTTCTGTTTAGGCTGACGAATCGGTCTAAAACGGAGGTCATTAACCAAATTGTTGTGGCATTTGAAAAACCAGCCAGGCTGTTTTTCGTGGCACTTGGTTTATATTTTGCGTTAAGACAGGCACCATACTTTGAGCATCATATGGATATCATCATTAAATTGTATAGATCTTCTATTATATTAATGCTGACGTGGGGGCTTTGTAATTTAACCGCTGCATCTTCTTTCTTGTTTCAAAAGGTCAATTCGAAATTTGAATTAGATATGGATGATATTTTAGCACCATTTTTATCAAAGGTACTTCGTTTCATTATTATTGCACTGAGTATTAGCGTCATTGCACAAGAATTTAATTATGACGTAAATGGACTTGTGGCAGGGCTTGGTCTAGGTGGTCTAGCATTTGCGCTCGCTGCTCAGGATACAGTGGCTAACTTTTTTGGAGGGATAGTCATCATTACGGAGAAGCCTTTTACGATGGGCGACTTTGTGGAGACACCAAGTGTACTTGGGACTGTGGAGGACATTACATTTCGAAGCACAAGGTTTCGAACACCTGCTGAAGCCGTCGTGACCGTTCCGAATTCTACGCTTTCTAAGGAGCCAATCACAAACTGGACAAGAATGAATAAACGTCAGATTACGTTCTCTGTTCGCGTTTCCTACAATACACCAAAGGAAAATATTGATCAGTGTATTAAGCGTCTCAAACAGATGCTTCACGAGCATGATGGGGTGCATAAAGAGACGATTATGGTAAATCTCGATGTACTGGCAGACAGCTATTTGAACTTGTTTTTCAACTTTTACACTAATACGACAGCTTGGTCTGAAAACCTTGATATTAAGCAGGATATTAACTATCGCATCATAGATATTTTCCACGAGGAAGGCGTAGAATTTGCTTTCCCTGGTCAGGCCATTTATATGAAACAAAAAGGTGAGAAGCAGCTGGGTGAATAAAGGAGGAATGGTGCGTGGATCAAACAAAAGTGGAAGCACTAAGAGAGAAATTATCACAGGCTTCACATATCACAGTACTCTCAGGTGCAGGTATGAGTACAGAATCGGGTATTCCTGATTTTAGATCAACGGGTGGTCTGTGGACAGAAGATACTTCCCGCATGGAGGCGATGAGCCGGTCCTACTTTTTATCAAACCCTCATCAATTCTGGCCGAAATTTAAGGATTTGTTTCAAATGAAAATGAGTGGAGAATACGAACCAAATAGCGGGCATACCTTTTTAGCCAGCCTTGAGCAACAAGGGAAGCATGTGGATATTTTTACCCAAAATATTGACGGTCTTCATAAAAAGGCGGGAAGCCAGCATGTATATGAACTCCATGGCTCCATTCAAACGGCTACTTGTCCATCGTGCCACGCGGTATATGATCTGCCTTATTTATTAAAAGAAGAGGTGCCGGTCTGTCAAAAGGTTTCCTCAGACGGCAGTACGTGTGGACGTGTGCTAAAAACAGATGTTGTCCTATTTGGCGATATGGTCAAACATTTAGACCAAGTGGAGACATCACTTCAGAAAACGGACATGCTCCTCGTCATGGGGACTTCCCTGGAGGTAGCGCCAGCAAGATATATTCCAGAAGATGCAGCTCATGATCCTTCCATCTTCATGGTGATGATGAATTTGAGTGAAACAGAATTCGATCCGCTTTTTGATCTTGTCTTTCATGAGCGAATTGGCGATCTCGTGAAAGCTTTATAAATCATTAAAAAACCCGCATCCTAAAGGTGCGGGTTTTACTTTATTGCTGCAGCGGCTTCATTGTTTCATCAAGGACTTCAAATGTATAGCCCTTTGCCTTTAGCTGCGTGATTAAGCTGCTTAAGTATTTTGCCGTCGCCGGCTGATCATGCATTAAGATGATTTTTGGTTCTTTTGGATATTTTGTCTCCAGCACTTGCAGCTGATTTAATACCTCTGGTACATATTTTGAGCTTTTATATTTCCAGTCAAGACTGTCAATGGTCCAGTCCCAGTAGACAAAGCCTTTTTGTTTTAAACGTGCTTTTTGCTGATCGGTTAAATTTGGGGTGCTGCCATAAGGTGTTCTTACAAGATGGGTATACTCACCTGTGACAGAAGCCAAAATGCGCTGATCTTCCTTCATCTCGTTAACAGGAGAATCACTTTTTTGATAAAAGCGTTTCACATCATGGGTAATACCATGAAGCCCTAATTGATGACCTTCTTGATGGAGTCTTTTCACTGCTGCCGGGTGTTCTTTAATCTGCGGTCCGAGCATAAAGAATGTGGCTTTCACTTGATGCGCTTTTAGCACATCTAACAGCTGATTTGAAGTCGCTGATGGACCATCATCAAAGGTTAAAAAGATCGTTTGATCCGTTATATGTTTATTTGAATGGATCTTAAAATGTGCATCTAATGTTTTCCGAGAAGCATCTTTTGCTTTCATACTAGTACTTGTGTCCCTAAATTGACTGCTCGCAGACAATTTCGCCGGCTGATCTGCTGCCTGCATATTGGTTTTGGACATATCCCAAATAAAAAAGAGGATTAGTGTCAGGATGACAAAACCAATCGCCTTTGAGAGCAGCATTGTGTTTGAAGGTGTCTGTTTTTTTTTAACCCGTTGCATTACAATCGCTCCAATAAATCAAAAATTTGTGTCGAATCATGTAGGGGATTCTGTCTTATTTCGCTGTTTTTTGTCGTGTTTATATGGAGTAAGTATACAGGAAAAAAGAGCCTATGAATATAGAAGATGCTAAAAAATTGGAATCTTTTTGGTTATCAAACTATATTTGTTACAATAGAAGGTTATCCATTTCATACGATGTGAAATAATTCTGAATAATCATTGAAACGAACCCATTTATCCGCTAAGATAGCATCAGATTCAACCATTATTGCAAAGCGAAGGGGAGATTCCATATGAAAATATTGTACAATGGAGATTTCATTGAAAAAAAGGATGCACATGTTGATATTGAGGACAGAGGCTATCAATTTGGTGACGGAGTCTATGAGGTCATCCGTGTATACAATGGTACTTTGTTTACGTTAAAGGAACATACAGAGCGTCTGTTCAAGAGTGCAAAGGAAATTGGCATTCATCTGCAAGGTACAGTATCAGATATGGAAGAAAAGTTACAACAGCTCGTCGCTCACAATCAATTAACAGATGGCGGTGTGTATATTCAAGTCACGCGGGGTGTCGCCCCTCGTAAACATCAATATAGTGATTCTCTTACTCCTCAAATCACAGCATATACGTTCCAGGTGAAAAAGCCTGTTCAAGAGCAGAAAGCTGGGGCAAAGGCCATTTTATCTGAGGATCTTCGCTGGTTAAGGTGTGATATCAAAAGCTTAAATCTTTTATATAACATCATGGAAAAGCAGAAAGCATCTGAAGCTGGTGCGTTTGAAGCAATCCTTGTGAGAAACGGTTTTGTGACCGAGGGAACCTCCTCGAATGTATATGCCGTGATTGATGGCGTGATTCGTACTCATCCTGCAAACAATCTCATTTTAAACGGCATTACTCGTAGAAAGCTGCTGGAGGTATGTGAGGAAGAAGGATGTACGGTTGAAGAAACTCGTATAAGCAAAGAAGAACTGCTGCGCGCTCAGGAAATCTTCATCAGCTCGACGACAGCTGAAGTTATTCCGATTGTTGAAATAGATGGCGAGCCCGTAGGGGAAGGCGTTCCAGGAGAGCTGACAAAGCGCGTACAGGAAGGCTTCCAGCAAAAAATTAAACATGAAAGTGAAGCATCCATCTCTTCATAAATAAAAAAGGCTGTAAACCAATGTTTACAGCCTTTTATGATGCATTTATTTCACAATAAGCACAGGTATATCTGATTTTGCTGATAACTTTTCACTCACACTGCCAAACAGCATTTTTTTCAATCTGCTTTGGTCACGTGCTCCCATGACGATGAGGTCTGCTGATATTTCCTCCGCATATTCGATAATCGCTTCTGCTGGTTCTCCTTCTACAATTTCAATGGCAGCCTCAAACTGCTCCTCATTTAATAGCATTCGTGCTTCCGCAACGACCTCTTCTGTATGGTCTTCAAAAATCAAGGGACTTTGCTGTTCATCGTGAGGTACATATACAGGGGGAGTTTGAAGATCTGCCGTACCGCCGCCGATATAAGCTCCGCCAGTCATTGGGCGCGGTGCATCAAACACCTGTCTGTCTGTTTTGCCATCATGTGCATAGGTAACGGTCAGCTTGGCATGTAAGGTTTTAGCTAAAGCGATTGCCTTTTTTAATGCTTTCTTACTGTCTTCATGTCCATCAAACGCTACGACCATCCGATCAGCTTGAAACAATGTCCTCATTCCTTTCAAAAGGAGTCTTTACACTCATGGTATACCCGTTAATAGAAAAAGATACACATGAAGGAGATTGATTTTTGTTAGAAAATTTCATTTATTGAAAAATATTTATTGACAAAATGGTGACAGCCGCTATAAGATAAAAAAAGATTCAAGAGCCAAAAGGAGGAAATGTCATGTGCAACATTGGAAGAATGAAACCAAACTGCATGAATGGGTTGATTCACGTGACAATTACACCTTCATTGGTCATTGAAAAGGAACTCGTCTGTTCCAATTGATCGGATGAATCAAGGCGTATGTTGCGTATTTGTCAACATGCGCCTTTTTACATGACGAAAAGAGGCGTACCAGCCAGCTGGTGGCCTCTTTTTTGTTGAATTCATTTCGCATTTCGAAATAAAGGGATGAAAAACAACAAGTAAATGAAGAGGAGTGAAAGCATGTGAACATGCCAAAATCAAGAAAAATGACAAAAGCTCAAAAAACGAAACAAGGTGACTTGCAGGAAAATTTAGAAAGCGGCTAGCTTGAAAAGGAGAGACAAACATGTTTTCAGTATTTGCGAAATTAGGCTGGTTCTTTAAACAAGAGTGGAGGCGTTATACGATTGCTATTACGCTCCTGCTCATTGTGAATGTGCTTGAAATGCTGCCGCCAAGATACCTAGGCCAGGCAGTTGATGACATTCGTTCTGGTCAATTTACAACATCCAGTATTGTGTTTTATGTGACCATTTTTTGCTTACTAGGTGTCGTCGTCTATACACTTACATATTTTTGGATGTATCAGTTATTTGGCGGCGCAAATGTCATGGAGCGTGTGATGCGCGGGAAACTGATGCGCCACTTGCTTAAGATGACGCCTACCTTTTATGAAAAGAAAAAAACAGGCAACTTAATGGCACTAGGTACAAACGACTTGAATGCTGTGGCCTTAACGACAGGTTTTGGCGTTCTGACCTTGGTTGATTCCACTGCTTATATGCTGATGATCTTCTTTACGATGGGGCTGACGATTAGCTGGAAATTAACCTTAATGGCGATTATCCCTATGCCGCTGATGGCGCTCTTGATTGCGTTTTATGGAAGCAAAATCCATGAGCGCTTTACAGTCGCTCAAGATGCATTTGGTGATATGAACGATCGCGTTCTTGAATCAGTGGCAGGTGTCCGGGTCATTCGCTCTTTTGTGCAGGAGAAACAAGATGTCGAACGCTTTCGCGAAATGACAGATGATGTATTTCAAAAAAACATGCGAGTGGCGATCATTGATTCTTTGTTTGAGCCGACAGTGAAATTACTTGTGGGGATCAGCTACTTAATCGGAATCGGCTACGGAGCATACCTCGTGTTCCAAAGTGATTTAACCATTGGGGAGCTTGTTGCATTTAACGTCTATCTTGGCATGATGATCTGGCCAATGTTTGCGATCGGCGAATTGATTAATATTATGCAAAGAGGAAATGCGTCGTTAGACCGGTTAAATCATACACTCGGCTACAAGCCGGACGTAACAGATGCTGCTCAGCCGAAAACGTTACAAGAGCCTGGAGATATTGAGTTTGATCATGTGACATTCAGGTATCCAACTTCATCTAAAGATAATCTCATTGATGTGTCCTTTACCGTTCGAAAAGGACAGACGATTGGGATTACAGGCAAAACAGGAAGCGGTAAAACGACCATTGTCAAACAGCTTCTGCGCCAGTACCCGGCAGGTGATGGGCAAATCTTGCTATCAGGTGTTCCAATCCAAAACATTGAATTAGATCAGTTATTTCAATGGATCGGATATGTACCGCAGGATCATATACTTTTCTCAAAAAGCGTGGAACAGAATATGCGCTTTGGTCATCGTGACGCGAAACAAGATGAGTTAGCACAAGCAATCAAAGATGCTTATTTTGAAAAGGATTTACGCCTTTTGCCAGAGGGTCTAGAAACCATGGTTGGGGAAAAAGGTGTGGCGCTGTCAGGCGGACAAAAACAGCGAATATCCATTGCACGTGCTTTATTAATTGATCCAGACATTTTAATTCTGGATGACTCATTATCTGCGGTAGATGCAAAAACAGAAACCGCTATTTTAGAAAATCTAAGACAAAACCGTCATGGCAAAACGACGTTTATTACAACTCATCGCCTATCAGCTGTTGAACATGCGGATCTCATTCTTGTCATGGAAGAAGGACGCATTGTCCAAAAGGGCACCCACAACGAGCTCATCCAGCAGGATGGGTGGTACAAGGAACAATTTTTGCGTCAGCAGCTAACAAATCAGCTGGAAGGAGGGGATGAGGCATGACAACAGGAAGAAGACTCCTTGCCTACGCACTCCTATATAAGAAAGTATTGTCTGTTGCCTTAATCTTTCTAATGATTGCAGTTGGTGCTGAGCTGACAGGACCGTTTATTGGGAAGAAAATGATTGATGATCATATTTTAGGTGTAGAAAAACCGTATGTCGAGGTCAATGAAAAGACAGACAAAACCGTTTATTACCAGGGAAATAACTATATACGAAGCGATCGATTAAATAATGGAATGGATTCTGGAAAGCAAATCAATGTAGTGCAAGTCGGGTTCGGTTACTATTTTGTGAATGAGCCGATTCGTTTTGATGGAAACAGAAAAATATCGGGAGATCAGCTCACCATTGATAATGGAAACGAGCGTGAGACCTATGAGGTACAGCGTTTATCAAAAGAGGAGATTTTCGCTTTTTATCAGCCAGAAATCAGTGGTTTGGTGCAGCTTGTTCTATTTTATCTAGGACTGCTCATCGTTGCGATTTTCTTTCAGTATGGGCAGCATTATTTGCTCCAGAGGATTGCAAATCGAATTATTCAAAAAATGAGGGTAGACGTATTTGAGCACATCCAAACACTGCCGATCCGATATTTTGATAATTTACCGGCTGGAAAGGTTGTCGCGAGAATCACAAATGACACGGAAACCATTCGTGATTTATATGTAACAGTCCTTGCTAATTTCGTGACGAGTGCCATTTACATGATTGGGATTTACATTGCCATGTTTTTGTTAAATGTAAAGCTGGCACTCATTTGTTTGGTCGCAGTACCGATTATTTTCCTATGGTCGATGACTTACAGAAAGTTTGCATCAGTGTACAATCACCGCATTCGTTCGATCATCAGTGAAATTAATGCCAAGCTAAATGAAGCCATTCAAGGGATGACAATCATTCAAGCGTTTCGTCATGAAAAAGCGACGCAAGAGGAATTTGATGAGCTGAACAACAATCACTTTCGATATCAGCGAAAGATGCTGCATTTAAATTCACTTCTTTCACATAATTTGGTTAACCTGCTGCGAAATTTAGCATATGTGGCACTCATTTGGTATTTTGGCGGTGCTTCGTTAAGTGCGACAGGCATTGTGTCCATTGGTGTGCTCTATGCGTTTGTCGATTATTTAAATCGATTGTTTCAGCCGATTACAGGCATTGTGAATCAATTCTCTAGGTTAGAATTAGCAAGGGTTTCATCGGAGAGGGTTTTCCGATTACTAGATGAACCAGGAACAGAAGTGGAAGAGCCTGTTCAGAAGAAGCTGGAGGGACACGTTCAGTTCAAAGATGTCACCTTTGCTTATAATGAAGGGAAAAATGTCTTAAAGAACATTACGTTTGAAGCAAAGAAAGGTCAAACGGTTGCACTTGTGGGGCATACTGGTTCTGGGAAAAGCTCGATCATGAACTTGCTGCTGCGTTTTTATGACATTCAGCAAGGAGACATTCTCATAGATGGCGAAAGCATTTATGATCAGTCGCGCCAAACGCTGCGTAAACAAATGGGCATTGTGCTGCAAGACCCGTATTTATTTTCTGGAACAATTGCTTCCAATGTAAGCTTAGGAAATGAAGACATCAAAAGAGAAACCATTGAATCTTCATTAAAGCAAGTAGGTGCAGCAGAGTTATTGAAGCACCTGCCAGAAGG
Organism: Bacillus sp. FSL K6-0994; assembly: GCF_038630815.1. Taxonomy (NCBI): domain Bacteria; kingdom Bacillati; phylum Bacillota; class Bacilli; order Caryophanales; family Bacillaceae; genus Bacillus; species Bacillus sp. FSL K6-0994. The sequence goes on from NZ_CP152043.1 coordinate 939,278, forward strand.
TTTTGATGAACCAGTCGTTGAAAAGGGAAGCACCCTTTCCTCAGGGGAACGTCAGTTGATTTCATTTGCGCGCGCATTGGCGTACGATCCAGCGATTTTAATTTTAGATGAAGCCACAGCCAACATTGATACAGAAACAGAAGCGATCATTCAGCGGGCACTTGATGTAGTCAAAGAAGGAAGGACGACTTTTGTGATTGCTCACCGATTATCCACTATTAAGAAAGCCGATATGATCTTGGTGTTAGAAAAAGGTGAAATCGTCGAGCGTGGCAGTCATGAACAACTCATGCAGCAAGAAGGGCTGTATGCACAAATGTATGAACTGCAAAAAGGTGCTGTTGCCAACAGCTGATGAATAGTAGAAAAAAGAGCCTCTTCCAATTGAATGAGGCTCTTTTCCTTTGCATGAAAAAGTCGGAGATTCTGTTCTCGACTTTTATTGATTATATTGTTTGGACAGGCTGCATCATCAATAAGCGATGCCGACGCGTTGATGTACAAACTCCTTCGAATTTAACTGCTGATATAAAAAGTGTGCGGTATCTTCAACTGAAATTTTCTTTCCATCTATAGGGAGAAAATCTTTCTCATAGCGATATGACCGTGTCACTTCTCCATTTGGTAAATAGGTTGGACAAATAATGGTCCAATCTAGATCAGTCGATTGAAGGATTTCAAACGCTTTCGCATGCTCTTTAGCTGCTCGGGAAGTGGTCCGTCTTGATTCATTTGTTTCAAAACGGTAGAGCTCCGGCTGCTTTCTTGCTTTTAAAATACCTGCTGTACCAATTGTAATAATTCTAGATGTATTTGTTTGCTTCATGGCTTGTACGATATGCTCCATTGAAACAGATAATGTATCGTCACCATCTGTTGATAGACAGCTCACAACAATATCTGCTCCTTTGATTGTCTCAAGCACATCTTCCCGATTTCTTGAATTGCCGGTGACTTGAAACATACCCGCAAGCATTTCTTCTCGGTTTGTTCGAATCAATGAACGAACCATGTAACGATCATCTACTTGAACGAAACGAAGAAATGCTTGTCCTACACGTCCATGAGCACCGAAAAGAGCTATTTTCATCTGTTCGATCCCTCCACTACATACTATAAGTGAAAAGGGCACAAAATGGTACAACTTTTATGTGATGCTTTTTTTATATAGATGAAAGGATCGAATACTATGAGCATATTCACATAATAGAGAGATACCTACAAATTGTAAAAGTTCAAAGTTCATACCAGAAATAATGTCCATGAAGATCCGCTCCTTTCTACTACATGATATGAGCTGAAAGGAGTTTGGTGAGGGATAAAAACAAAAAAAGAAGACACCATAAGAGGTGCCTTCTATGATCCAAATATGAAATTAAGCTTTTGTTCCGCCAAGATTTTGTTGAGCGAAAGACACAAGACGTTTTGTAATTTCTCCACCAACTGAACCGTTAGCACGAGATGTTGTTTCTGCTCCAAGGTTTACACCAAATTCAGAAGCGATTTCGTATTTCATTTGATCGATCGCTTGCTCTGCTCCAGGAACTAGTAATTGGTTTGAACTATTAGAATTTGCCATGATGTGATTCTCCTTTTTGTATATGATTTGTTTTTTTGGTTGGGTTTGCTGGAATCGCACCAGCGAAATGATCAAGTCATTTGCCACTTGGCGAAACCCAATGCAGTAACTGCTTTGTACTAAGTATTATGGTTATTTCCGAAAAAAACATACGAGAAAAGAACATGGTAAATGTTGTGTTAACACACAAAAAACCATCACCCAATGATGAGTGATGGCGCTGCTTGTATATCTTCTTATTCTGCTGAGCGGATGCGCAGCTCCGTATCCGCATCAAAGAAATGGGCTTTGTTCATATTAATCGCAAGAGGGATAGACTGTCCGGCTTGTACATCGGTACGAGAATCAACACGTGCAATAAACGATTGACCATCGATAGAAGAATAAAGCATCGTTTCTGCTCCCATTAATTCAGCTACTTCTACGTCAGCATTAATTTTTGTGCCTTCAGACGCCTCTATAAATACTGGTTCATCGTGAAAATCTTCTGGTCTGATGCCTAAAATGACATCCTTTCCAATATAGCCTTGGCTGCGTAATACTTTCATTTTTCCTTCTGGTACACGAATATGTGTTTTTCCAACCGCAATGGCACCGTCAGAGAGCTTTCCTGTGAAAAAGTTCATCGCAGGTGAGCCGATAAATCCACCTACAAACACATTCTCTGGGTTTTCATATACATCTTTCGGCGCTCCAACCTGTTGAATAAATCCATCTTTCATGACAACAAGGCGGGTTGCCATTGTCATGGCTTCAGTCTGATCATGTGTCACATAGATAAATGTCGTTTGCAGACGCTGATGAAGCTTAGAAATTTCAGCACGCATCTGAACACGGAGTTTTGCATCTAAATTAGAAAGCGGCTCATCCAAAAGAAAAACCTTTGCATCACGTACAATTGCTCTGCCAAGTGCAACACGCTGCCTTTGACCGCCAGACAGTGCTTTTGGTTTCCTGTCTAAATATTGCTCAAGCCCTAATATTTTAGCGGCATTTCGAACCCGCTCATCAATTTCTGCTTTCGGAAACTTCCGAAGCTTTAATCCAAAAGCCATATTATCGTACACATTCATATGAGGATATAATGCATAGTTTTGGAAAACCATTGCGATATCCCGGTCTTTCGGTGCTACATCATTCATCCGTTTTCCATCTAACAGAAAGTCTCCTTGTGATATTTCTTCTAGACCTGCAATCATGCGAAGGGTTGTTGATTTTCCGCAGCCTGATGGACCAACAAACACAATAAATTCTTTATCTTCTATATGTAGATTAAAGTTGTCTACTGCTGTTACCTTGTTATCGTACACTTTATAAATTTGATTCAGCATCATTTCAGCCATTAGCTGTCAGCCTCCCCAGTCCCTCTTTTTTGAAAGCGCTTTACTAGTAAATAAAGTGTATAAAATGAGGAAGAGTCTGTAAATGGACAACGTGCACAACATCCTATTTTCATTTTTGGGCAGGGTGCTCATGTCTTCGTTCTTTATGAAAGATCGAGTAGAATCATCATCAAATAAGCAGCTGATGCTTCTGGAAAATGTCGTATATCTAGACCAGTGCGCTCAATAAATTTATCAATTCGATATTGAAGACTGTTTCTGTGAACATATAACGCTTTTGCTGCCTTGGATGCGTTTAAATTACATTGCATATAGGTCATGAGAGTGCGATAAACATCCCGGTCAAAGACCGCTTCTTTAAAAGCATCTGAAATAGCGTGAGAGAGTGCAGATGCATCATAACAAATGAACGATGGCAGGCATTGATAAAATGTGGCAGCCCCTGATCTAAGCTTTTCTCGCTGCAGATGGCATAAAAAGAGCTGTTGTTCATTTAATAACCTCATCTGTAAATGGTCATTAGGCAAATGCAGCTGTCCTTGCATAAAGACTGAGTCTGTTAAAAAATCACTTGTAATAGCCAGAGACAAATCATTTAACTGATCTAATTGACTGTTTTCTGATGTGGCGTTTGGTTGAATCAACATAGCTGTTTCAGGGCCTGTCCATATGAAATGAGTATGTTCGAGGCTGTTATTCACAGCCTCTTTTATTTGCTGTCTTTGTTCTTCTTGATGGATCATTTGAAAATAATAAACACGGACGGGATGTTGGACAGTTAGTGGTTTGTTTTCAAAAAGATAGCTGAACCATTTTTGTTCATCCTCGGTCTGCGCTTTTTGAAATAGATCAATTGGTGTAAGAAAAGAGTTGAGAAGAAGTGTTTCTCTTTCTGAAAGCTCCGATTTGTTTACTCCAAATATTTCACCTTCGTCTGTTTGATACCAAAGAATTTGTTTGTCATGAGTAGGTGTGCTGATGATATGGTTTCCGTAAACAAGTTTTAATTTTTCTAACATGGCGGGGCTCCTTAAACAGTTTAATCATAGACATGGAACAGCATTAATTCGTGGATTTCTTCTTTTAAAGTAGGTTCAACTTCATGGGGCGGAAGCTGAGAGCCCCATTCAATGTCACCTGTTTTGTGGTAGATGCCTTCATAGTGCGCACCGTTGTGGAAAAAGGATATTTTCCAGCCTGGCAATTGTGCTTTCTTAAAAAGGGGTTTCCATTGAAAATGAGAAATCATATCATCATTGCCTCCTTGCTTTTATTGATGAAACAATAAACAAACACGACAACACGGAAACAACCTTGAACTTGATTTTATTGTATCTCATCTCATGAAAAGAGCATAGAAAAAGCATAGATTCAAGAGCACTGACATGTGACAAAAAAGCGTCAGTAGACGTTCGCGTGATCTGAAGTTGTGAGTGCCGTTTTTGAAAGGTAAGATGCGTAATCCATGATATTTTTCCCAATCATCCATTCTGATTTTTTCAAAGAGACGTGCTGGAAAATCTCTCGGCCAGGGCGAGAATTAGCTTCGAACATCCAAATTGCACCTGTTTGATCAATGCCTAAGTCAAAACCGATTTCACCAATATGCCCGGACATTTTTTTATCTATCACCTGGCTGAGCATGATGGCAGTATGAGAAAGCTGCTGTAAAATCTGCAAACGTTTCTTTTCTTCTGGAAAGACAGCATAAAGTGTTTTCACCGTTCCCCCGTGTAACTGGTGAGTCGTGATGGTATGATCTCCAGAAACCTTTGCTGCAGCTGCTGTGACTGTCCAATCACCTTCTTTATTTTTATTCGTATGAACTCTGAAATCCATCGGTTGATTGTCTATTTGAAGAAGCTCAATGCCTTGTTGTGCAATAAAATCATGAATTGCATGATCCTTTCGCAGTCTTTGAACAAACTGATCTATTGAATCATATGGAATGGACTTTCCAAAATTTGAGAATACAGTGATTCCGTCGTTTTTCTTCTTTAACTGATAAATCCCGTCTCCATGACTTCCGTTTGTCGGTTTTAAGTATATAACTTGATGCAGGTGGAGAAGTGTTTCAATTTTACTTAGAGCGTCCACGGGATCTAATTGTACAGAATGTGGGAGAAAGGACCATGTTTTTTCATCTGTTAATAGCTGTTCATGAATCTCCCATTTATTAAAAAAGTAAGGATTGAACCAAGGGATATCATAGTCTTGGGTGAGTTTTCGCTTCGTTTCTTGAATGAATGCCGACTGAGCAGCTTTTCTATTTGGAAGCCGGTCATAAATGACTGACGGAAGGGGAAGCTGTTTTTTAACCCATGAATCTTGCTGGTACAACAGTCCTTCTACAATTCCTTTTTCCCAATCAATCGAATGTGACCCAAAAAGATAGGCAAAACCAGGATGCTGCCTGAAAGAGTGCAGCAGTTTGGTAAAAAATTCTGATCTCGTTCCTAATGGCTGTGTACTTTGCTCAAAACCCGCAGTGAAAATGCCCATCAACGGCCCTATAAAAAGTGTATGGTCAATGATGATCACATCAGCTTTTGATTGGTAAGGAATCAGTAATCCTCTGTATAGATCTTCAGATAATAAAATTTTATTTGGATGCAGATGATAGGAAATGTTGAAGCCATCTACTAAACGGGACCCTAGAGCAAGAGAATAGATGGCATCTTTCTGTTTATAATGGACGGGAAGATGAATTGTTTTTTCACTTGTGAGGTGTGGGGCGATGATGCAGCGCTTTCTGTTCATAAGAAACCTCCTTCGGTTGAGACTTTATCGATTGCGCATGTTCAAGAATGATACGAATCAATTCGTGTTCCTTCTCAGGATAAACTTTTAAAAAAGCGGACCGCCCTGGCTTTGATCTGATATTTGATATGAAAAGTCTGCCTTCATTTGAATGAAGTAAGTCTACTGCGAATTCAAAGCAAGGAGAGTAAGTTTTATCTATATAAGCTGGGATTGATGCCTGAATGGATGCAATATCATCTAAAAGGAGCTCCTTGATGTGTGGCTGCAATGTATTTAGATAGTGTTCAAAGCCTATCACAGGAGCTGATTTTTGTGTATGACTTAAAAGACTATTTTCTGCAGGTGATTTTGTGTGAATTCCCATGCGTTTCCATTGATTTTGTGAATCTTTCATAAGGAAAATCTTGATTTCATTGAATAAAATTTCTTTTTGATCATTCGTGTTGAAAAATTGAAGGAAATACCGGCCTGCATATTTTTTGCACCAGCGCTCCAGCTCTGACGTACGAGAAAATGTAATGGTTTGATTGGAACTTAGCTGAACGGTAAATGTTGATTTGCCATCAAAGGAAATGAAGTAAGTAGATGCTGCATGCTGATGGGAGAGAGGCTGCATTCTACAATAACCGCCAGCCCCGCACTCCCTTACCATATTGATTAGGTCTGAGGGCTCTTTTAATATAAAGCAGCCAGGTAAATATGGCTGTAAAGCAGAGCGGAGACGGAGCTGCTCAAATAGCACCATTTTATTTGAAATGCCGGTATTCAAAAAATTTGTTTTTGGATATTTTTTTAGCCATTCCATGATGGGTTTTGCTTTTTTAGATTGTGCGTCATGCCGGTAAAGACATCGGTCATAAATCAAGTCGGGAATCGGAAATTGTGCGTCGGCAAACCCTTGGCCATTCATATATGTTTGGCCTTGTATCAAATTTGAAGCCGGCTTTAAATCAAATGGTGTAAAACGAACAACCACTAAACGATAAGAAGAGGCAGCTTTGGCGAGCTGCCGTGTGAATGCCTCTTCATACTGCGGAGAAAGGCTCACAATACCTAATGTTGTCATTAAAAAACACCTTCTTTTCAACTTCTTTTTTTTACCATCACAAAAACATTTTTTTATGATTTTACATAAAGCTTGCGCTCCTTTATCATTACGACAGATCGCTTGATCATATGTCTCGCTGCATGCTTCATTTGCTTGGGAACTTGACAACAACTATAATACGTATAGATCAAAACAATAAACCTCGGGTGTTGTTTGAAAGGTAGATGACGACTTTGAATATATTCACAACGTTTATCTTTATGATTGTTATCGGCGCAGTCATAGGAGCAGCGACAAACCATCTTGCAATTAAAATGCTTTTTCGGCCTTATAAGCCATATTACTTATTCGGAAAACAGCTTCCATTTACACCAGGGCTTATCCCTAAAAGAAGAGACGAAGTAGCCAAGCAGGTTGGTGTCATGGTTATGGAGCATTTGCTCACGCCAGAAGGTATTCAAAAGCGATTTGAATCATCGGATGCAAAGCAGGAGATCCTGCGTACAGTCCATCAATATATTGACAAAGGCGCAAATATGGAGATCACCGTATTCTCCCTGCTAGAAAAATTCGGCGTTACAGAGGCTGATGTCAAAGCAGATAGATGGCTCCATCAGTGGTCTGACCAGAAGCTCGCTTCATTGCTTGAAACATATAACGAGCAAACTTTATCTGAATTGCTCCCGGTAGAAGTGGAAACCAAAATATCATCAAAAATTCCAGATGCAGCAGATTATATTTTAAAGAGAGGCATTCATTATTTTGAAAGTGATGAAGGCAAAGCCAGGCTTGGCAATATGATTGATGATTTCTTAAAAGAACGGGGAATGCTTGGCAGTATGGTCCAAATGTTTCTAGGGAATTCAAGCTTAATTGACCGTGTGCATCCAGAAATTATCAAGTTCTTAAGGAATGCAGAAACAAAAAGATTTTTATCAGATTTACTTGTTCAAGAATGGGACAAGGTGAAGCTATTTTCTCTTCATGAGCTTGATGAAAAATGGAATGTGAAGGAACTTATTTTTAGTGTGAAAAATCAATTGCTTTCTCATTTCTCTACAAAGCTGATATTAGACAAACCAGTTGGAACATATGTCAGTGCTGTAGCGGATGACCTTAAAACACATTTTGCGCCAGTGTTGATTGATAAGGGGATCGAAGCGGCTTCAAATACTTTAGAGAGTCTGCTTGCAAAGCTGCAATTTGAAGATATCATTCGTGAACAAATTGAACTTTTCCCGCTTGAAAAAATGGAAGAGCTTGTAGTCAGCATCTCTAATAAGGAGCTGAAGATGATAACATTTCTAGGCGGTCTTTTAGGCGGGATGATTGGTGCTATACAGGCTGTTTTTGTGGCGCTATTCTAAGTCAAGCTATAGAAATTTTAATGAATTCATTGTATATATGTGAAACGAAAGCCATAGTTTGTTATAGTGGAGTGGTGTCCGCCGATCATATCGGTGATAACGGATAGAAAGGAGACATAACATGTCTGTAAATCTTTATGATGTTGCATATGACCTTGAAAAAGCATTGCGTCATAGCGAAGAATATTCAACTTTAAGAAATCTTTATGATGAGGTAAACGCGGATGAGTCCTCTAAAAGAATGTTTGAGAACTTCCGTGACATTCAAGTAAACCTTCAACAAAAACAAATGACTGGTCAAGAGATCACACAAGAAGAAGTGGAGCAAGCTCAAAAAACAGTTGCTCTTGTTCAGCAGCACGATAAAATCTCTCAGTTGATGGAAGCAGAACAACGTGTGAGTGTTCTTATCGGTGAATTAAATAAAATTATCATGAAGCCACTTGAAGAGCTTTATGGGAATCCAGAAGAAAACTAATGGAAAGGGCGATGTCATTCGCCCTTTTTTGTTTTATCTTTTCTCCTCAATATCTTTTAAAAAAAGGTTGTCGAAGCACATAAATTCTGCGATAATACTTATATTGAAAGTGCTTTCAAAAGGCGCTCTCAAGGGACAATTGGGTGCGTTTCACTTGGGATTTATGGCGGTGAGCCAAACGAGAGAGAAGCGCTTCTGGGAGAAACGCAAAGCATCATAAGGGGATCTGATATAAGCAATGCTTTGGTGTGTAAATGATAAGGGGATCATGGGGAGCTTCATCACTCCATTGTAACGCATCCAAACCATACATAAAAAAAAGCCTAGGGGTAGGCTTTTTTTATTTATCCATCTATTCATAACCTGGGGCTCTTTCAACTGCATGTTCTAAAGCACCAAGCTAGGGCATATCCTCATCGTAAGTACAGTCATCAAGAAGGGGGATGCCTCAGTGTCAAAAAAACTACTTGCACTCAATATAGATGGGACGTTACTTCGTTCCAATGGTAAAATCCATTCTGCTACAAAAGAAGCTGTGGAATATGTAAAGAAAAAAGGGGTTTACGTGACGATTGTCACCAACCGGCATTTTCGTTCCGCTCAAAAAATTGCCAAGGCGTTGAAGATTCCAACATCAACCCTTGTGACGCATAGTGGTGCATTTATCGCCGATAAACTCGATGAGCCGCTTCATGTGAAAAAATTAACGGAAGAAAAGACATTTAATCTTGTGCAAATCCTTGAAAGCTTCGATTGTAATGTCCGCTTGCTGCATGAAAAATTCTCGATCGGCAACCGGAAAAAAACGCAGTCTCAGCTGATGGGAAAGACGCTTATTCATCCGTCTGATCCAATTTTCTATCCCGTTCAATTTGTTGAATCGTTAAGTGATATGCTGATGGATGAACCAGTCAGTACTCCAGTGATTGAAGTATATTCGACTGCGGAGCTTCAGCCTGAGATTCACAGGACCATTCAACAAGCATTCCCATCTGTTGATCTTATTAGGATCAGTGATGAGAAAATGAATATTGTATGCAAAGGGGTTTCGAAGGAAGCGGGACTTTCTCTTTTAACCTCTGCACTCGGTTTTACTTTAGAAGATACGGTTGTCATTGGTCATGGAACAGATGACATTCCAATGCTTGAATTGGCTGGTTTAGGTGTTGCTATGGGAAATGCCCCCAATGATGTCAAGCGTAAAGCCGATTGGGTGACGCGCTCGCATGATGAACAGGGTGTGGCTTATATGATCAAGGAATACTTTAGAATGCAGCAAAGAGAAGGATTTTTGCATCAATTCGATATTAAGAGATAATACAGTGAAGGCCCTGTCAATCAAGAAATGACAGGGCCTTTGTCTGTTCCCTTCATTGCTTTTCCTACATGAATTTTCTAAAATGAAACAAGTTTGAAGATAAAGGTGATATGATGCGAATTTTAATTAAAGGGCTGTCAGATGAACGATTTCATCGCCCGCTTGTCAATATAGCCAATTTATTTGAAGAAGATAGTGAAGTGATGTTTGATCCAAGTGAGTTGGATGATGGTTTGGTCATGGTATTTAACTGGAAGGAAGAAAATGGCATGGTGGAAGCATCTGGTCATATCGATGGATCAGACATCACCAGTCGTTTTTCGCGGGATGTCCCAGAGAGCTTGAACGATAAGGAGCGCTGGAAACAAATCAAAAACACAGTGCTGTCTGTTTATTTACACTTGCTTCAGGAGCACACAGGAATGACACAAAAGTGGGGCATTCTCACAGGAATACGTCCTACGAAATTGCTTCATAAGATGCTGAGAGAAGGCATGTCAAAGGAAGATGCACATGCGGCATTAAAGCGTGATTACTTGATTCATGATGAAAAAATTAATTTGATGCAGGAGATTGTCGATCGTCAGCTTCAAGCCATTCCAGATCTGTATGACCTTCAGCAGGAAGTGAGTATTTATATTGGTATTCCTTTCTGCCCCACAAAATGTGCTTATTGCACGTTCCCTGCTTACGCCATTAAAGGACAAGCTGGCAGAGTGGGAACGTTTTTGTTTGGTCTGCATTATGAAATGCAAAAAATGGGCGCATGGCTAAAAGAACACGGGATCAAAGTGACGACCGTTTACTTTGGCGGAGGCACGCCAACGAGCATCACAGCGGAAGAAATGGATTTGCTGTATGAAGAAATGTACCGCTCGTTCCCTGATGTGAAGCATATACGGGAAGTGACTGTCGAAGCAGGGCGTCCTGATACGATTTCGCCTGATAAGCTAGAGGTGCTAAACCGCTACAATATTGACCGGATTAGCATTAACCCGCAATCGTATGAGAATGAAACACTAAAGGCTATTGGCCGGCATCATAGTGTCGAAGAAACGATTGAAAAGTATCACTTATCAAGACAGTACGGCATGAATAATATCAATATGGACTTAATCATTGGATTGCCGGGAGAAGGGCTCAAAGAATTTCAGCACTCCTTGCAGCAGACTGAAGAGCTCAAGCCTGAATCTTTAACCGTGCATACACTCTCCTTTAAAAGAGCATCTGAAATGACGCGCAATAAGGAGAAATACCAAGTAGCAGACCGAGAAGAAATCACACGTATGATGGATGAAGCGATCACTTGGACGAAAGCACATCATTATCACCCATATTATTTATATAGACAAAAAAATATTTTGGGGAATCTTGAAAATGTCGGGTATTCATTAGATGGACAGGAAAGTTTGTATAATATTATTATCATGGAAGAAGTACAGACAATCATTGGCATTGGATGCGGTGCAGCAAGTAAATTCATTGATCCACGATCAGGAAAAATTACGCAGTATGCCAATCCAAAAGATCCAAAATCGTATAATGACCGCTATGAACACTATACAGAAGAGAAAATTCAATTCCTTGAATCATTATTTGTTTCTCACGTTTAAACACTGCGATGACGCAGTGTTTTTTTCATTTGTAAAAGGGTATATAAGTGATAAAAAGTTAAAGCAGGTGTACATATGATAGATGTGATCGGAATTGGGATTGGGCCCGCCAATTTAGGGTTGGCCGCTTTGTTAGAGGAGTATGAGGATGTCTCATGCTGTTTTTTTGAACAAGAGTCTGAGTTTGCCTGGCATCCTGGTATGCTGATCAAAGGAACGGATTTGCAAGTTTCCTTTTTAGCAGACCTTGTCACAATGGCGAATCCAAGGAGCAGGTATACATTTTTAAATTATTTACATGAAGCAAATAGACTTCACCGGTTCTATACATTTGAACAGTTTGATATCCCGCGGAGAGAATTCAATGAGTATTTATCATGGGTGGCAGGAGAATTAGACAGCTGTCAGTTCGGGATGAAGGTAGAAGAAGTGACGGACTGCCAAGAAGGCTACCTTGTGAAAGTCAGACGGCTGAACGATGGATCGCTTTCTGAATATCGTGTAAAGCATGTCGTGTTAGGCACAGGAAGCAAACCAATGATTCCAGTCGATGTGCCTGAAGCAGCATACCCATATGTGACCCATAGCAGCCGTTATTTAGATCAGCAGAAAGCACTTCATGAAGCTGAGTCGGTGGCGGTAATCGGCTCAGGGCAGAGTGCAGCTGAAATTTTCTTAGACCTGCTTCAGCATCAAAAGAAAGGACAGCAGCTTTCATGGTTTACGCGTTCTAGTGAATTTAGAGAGCTGGAGACGGCAGAACTTGGCCAAGAGCTTTTTACACCAAAGTATGTCGAGTATTTTCATTCGCTTCCTTATGAAGAACGTATGAACACATTGCCCAGACTGACAGGATTAAGAAATGGCATCGATGCATCAACGCTTTCGCGCATTTATCAGGAGTTGTATCATCGCTCCGTTTCAGGTGAAGAGCCATCTGTGCTCATTCAGCCAATGACCGAGCTTGAAGCGATTCAAAGAGGAGAGCATCAGCCTTTGGAGCTGCATCTCAAGCAGTGGCAGTTGAAGAAAGAAAAAAGCATAACTGTAGATCACGCTGTATTGGCTACAGGATACACACCGAATATTCCTGAATGGTTTAGCGCATATGAACCTTTGATTGAATGGGAAAGTGATGAGCATTTTAAAGTGACAGACGACTTCAGGCTTGTGTTCAAAGACAAGCGTTCAAATCATTTCTTTACATTCACGAATCTTGATCATTCTCATGGAACAGCGGCGACCAATTTGAAACTATCGATTTACCGCAACCAGAAAGTCATTCGAACCATTCGCGGTGTCAAGGAAGCGCCAGTCAAGCAAGAAACTGCATTTCAGCAATTTGAATAAAACATAGAAAAGGGCCCAAGCATAGGGCCCTTTTTCATTAGATCGTCGTTTCTTTTTTTACTTTTGGTTTTTCAGGTTTCCATTTGAAGATTTTGTTTAGGATTTGATAGATTTTTTTAGATTCTTTCGTTACGAGCGGTCCTAAGATCGCAAGGATTAAGACATACAATGCAGCAAAGGGCTTCAAAGTAGCGGCAAGTCCGCCGGCAATGCCAAGCTCGGCAACAATGATTGAAAACTCTCCTCTCGATACGATGGTTAATCCAATATTAGAAGAGGCTTTATGAGAAAAGCCAGCTCTCCGTCCAGCGAACATTCCGGCAGTGAAGTTCCCAATTAAGGTAAGAATCACAGCGCCGATCGCAAGCCAGAAGGCATCACCCAATGTAAACGGATCGATACTGAGACCAAAGCTGAAAAAGAACATCGCTCCAAAGAAATCTCTAAACGGAACCACGAGATGCTCGATGCGGTCTGAGTGCTCTGTTTCTGAGAAAACAAGACCAAGTAAGAGAGCTCCAATAGCCTCTGCTACATGAATTGTTTCTGAAAAGCCAGCGACAAAGAACAAAGCGGCAAAAATCACAATGATGAACACTTCGTTCGAACGGATATCAAACAACTTATTTAATAGTTTTGGCAGCTTCCGCGCAATGATAAAGAAAAGCATCATATAACCAAAAGCAATTAAAATTGATAATAAGGCACCGCCAACAGTAGTGGCATCTCCAAGGACAAGACCTGATACGACGGATAAATAAACGGCAAGGAAAATATCCTCAAACATAATTATCCCTAGAATTAACTCTGTTTCAGGATTTGCCGTCCGTTTCAAATCGACAAGGACCTTGGCCACAATGGCGCTGGATGAAATGGTGATCACCCCTGCCATAATGAGAACCTCAAGGAATCCAAACCCTGTGATAAAACCGTAGAGCAGTCCTAAGCTGAAGTTGATCAAAATATAAATAGATCCGCCGACTGCAATAGATTTACCCGATTTAATGAGTTTTCCGACAGAGAACTCAAGTCCAAGATAGAAAAGAAGGAACAGGACGCCCATTCTGCCAAAAAACGAAATAATCTCCGTGCTTTCGATAAATTTCAAATCAATGATCCCGATAGTTGGAGCATGCGGCCCAACAATCATTCCGAGGACAATGAGAAAAGGGATGATAGAAAATTTAATTTTATTGGCGATTAAGCTGGCGATGGCGATAAGAATTAGCGCCGTCCCAACTTCAAAGACTAAATGATCCATTCATCACTCTCCCCCTCTAGAAAGAAAATCACGTACCAATCGCTTTAAGTGTTTTCTTTCGCCCGAAATGACCATCGTATCATTTGCTTGAATAATCGAATCGGCACCAGGGTTGAGTAATTTTTCATTTGTATGTTTAATGATCGCAATCACGGTGACTTCATAATTTTGTCTCACATCTAAATCACCGAGTGTATGTCCAACCGCTTTTGCACCTTTTTCCACTTTAAACCATTCAATGATCAAGTCGTTGAAGGCCATTTCAATGGTTTCTAGTGCCTGCGGTTTATACACCATACCGCCGATAATAGCAGCGATTTGCCGGGATTCAGCATCATCGAGTGAAATGGTAGACAGCACTTCATCTGGATCATCATCGTCAAAACGATAAATTTCCCGTCTGCCATCATCATGAATCACAATCGTCATCTTTTCTCTATTTCTCGTTTCAATTTCAAATTTCTTTCCGATCCCAGGAAGATCATTTTCTTTAATGTTCATTTTATCCCTCCGAATTTGATAGGCTGTGTTTTTCAAATAGTAAATGCGGATGAAATAAAATGAATCAGTAGAGGTAATTAGATTGATACATAACGGGGATCGCACACTTCATTTCCAAAAAACATAGATCAATGGACAATGCAGCTGATGGGGCAGGCTTTGGCAGAAAAGTCTTGGCATCCGCCCTTGATAATCTGTCCTTCAACAGAATGGATGAAGCATGTTTTTTTGAAAACGAAGGTGTCTTCACAGCATTGATTTCTTCATCATAAATGGATGGAGAAATCAGGCTAGGTATACTCGCTTCTGCCTGTGAAGCAAAAACGACATTTGAAAAAGGAGAAAACATGACGATGAAGCTAACCAATATCATGATGGAACATCTGATCAATCATCCTCCTCCTTTCAAATTTATTTTCTTTCTTTTTTTACTATATAAAAATATATTTCTTGTTTCAATCATTATGCTTATTTTAGTATCAATTGATCTTGAAATTTTTTATTTAGAGAAAAAGGTTTTACATGATGAAAATGGAAGTAAGTGATGAGCTTTTAAAAGAAGAGGGGGATGGATGATGACATATATCAATTGTCAGTTAGACGGGGATGTTTTTGAAATCGTTTTCAATAGGCCTGAAGCTTATAATTCTTTTCATGTGGACATGTTTGCTGAATTCAAAGAAGCATGTGATGCAGCGGAGGAAAGCAGTGCAAAAGTCGTTGTCATCAAGGGAGCGGGAAAAGGATTCTCAGCAGGCGGAGATATTGGGATGATGCTCAAGCAGGAAAGTGAAGAAGATTTCCATCGTGTGATGGATTTGATCGAGGGAATTACACTTTCTCTAGCTAGCATGAAAAAAGTGACGATTGCGCTTGTTCACGGGTCAGCAGCAGGCCTCGCTTTTAGCTTTGCTCTAAGCTGTGACTACTTGTTTATGCATCAGGATGCAAAACTCGCCATGAATTTTAATGGAGTAGGATTAATTCCAGATGGCGGGGGGCATTTTTTCCTCACAAAAAGAGTGAGTGAGCAAACCGCTAAACAATTGATTTGGAGCGGACAAAAGCTGCCGGCTGAAGAAGCGTTAAAGCTGCGCCTTGCAGACGGGGTGTTTCAGGATGAGGTCGATACGTACCAAAAAGTGTGTGTGAAGCCATTTATGAACATGCCGCTTCAAGCCTTTATCGAAACAAAGATGATCTATTTCCACCAGTCAGAATCAAAGCTCTTAGCAGTTCTTCAAAAAGAGAGAGCAGCACAGGCAAGACTGAGAAAAAGTCATGATCACAAGGAAGGTATACAGGCCTTTTTAGAAAAAAGACGTCCTGTCTTTCAAAAAGCATAAATGAACATGAGGCCGGCGAAAGCCGGCTTTTTTAACGTTCAAATAAAAGCAGTTTTCCTGCTTGATCAACGAGTCGATGAGAATGCTTTGTGTATTGCTGTTCCATTAAGCGATGACGTCCTAATTCCTTTGCTTTCTCGTCACTATCCGCTGTGATTTTTTCATTTAATAAAGTCTCACCCGACCGGTCAAATACGGTTAAAAAGTATGTCTTCTCCATTCCTCATCTTCCTTTCCTCTGTTTTTAATGTAATTAAACATGGAATAAGACAAAACCTCTTTTTTAGCCCTTAAAAATGTGTTTTTTAGAATGAGAGTGATAGAACGTGCATTCGTAAAAATGGCATGATAAAATATGGACAATGACAGTATCGGACAAGGAGATAGACGTTTGACTAAGCTCACCTTTATTCATGCCGCAGATTTACATTTAGACAGTCCATTTGCAGGAATGTCGACTATACCTAGTTCCATATTTAAGCGGCTCAAAGAAAGTACATTTCAAAGCGCTAAGAACATCTTTGATCTCGCCATTGTGCGGGCAGTAGACTTTGTGCTGCTGAGCGGAGATTTATTTGATGAATCCAATCGCAGCTTAAAAGCACAGCTGTTTTTAAGAAATCAGTTTGTAAGACTGCAAACGCACGGGATTGAAGTCTTTATTATTTATGGGAATCATGATCATTTAGGCGGTGAATGGACACCGATTGAGTGGCCCGAGAATGTACATGTCTTTTCGAGCAGTACACCAAGTGAGCACTCCTATTATCGAGGGGATCAGCTTGTCGCGAGTATTTATGGGTTTAGCTACAAAGAGCGGGCTGTCTATGAAAATATGACATCTCATTATGTCAAAACAACAGATGCTGCCTATCACATTGCGATGCTTCACGGCACATTAGCCGGACAAGAAGGACATGATGCATATGCCCCATTTCAGCTGCAGCAGCTCATAGCGCGGGATTTTGATTATTGGGCGCTTGGACATATACATAAAAGAGCCCTTCTGCATGAAGACCCATATATAATTTACCCTGGTAACGTGCAGGGCAGACATATAAAAGAAACGGGAGAAAAAGGCTGTTACTTGATTCACCTCTCCGAAGATTCACGGGCAGCGGATTTTATCAGCTGTGCAGATATCATCTTTGAGAAACTGGCAATAGACATCACAGAAACAACTCATATGACGGATCTTGTCACACTTGTGGAAGGCAAAATCAATGAGCTGAAAGAGGAAGGTATTCCTCATTTTGTGAGAATTGAATTGACAGGTGATGCGCCTTCTTACTTTGAGCATACACAGCTTGAGGTCCTCGAAGAGCTGATGACTGTTTTTCATGAGCAGGAGGAAGATGAAGATGTGTTTGTTTGGGTGATGTCAATTGATTGCCGAACAAACGAGGATGTCATTTATCCAGAAGATTCCTTTTTGAAGGAACTAACGGCAGAAATTGCACAGTTTGAGTCATATGAAGAACTGCTTTCACCGATCAAGCGTCACCCAACCTACAGGAAGTCAGGAAAAGCGCTCACAAAAGAGGATGAAGTGGATATAAAAGAAGAGGCACAAAGGCTGTTGACGGAACAGCTGAAGCAATTATGAGAAAAGGAGAGGTATGATGAAAATACGTTCACTCCATATAGCGAATTTCGGGAAATTTTCAAATCGAACCTTTCACTTTTCTGATGACGGTTTTCAGCTAGTTTACGGCCTGAATGAATCGGGGAAAACGACATTGAAGGCATTTATTGAGTCGATGTTATTTGGTTTTTCAAAAAACAAGATATACAAGCCGAAACAAGGATCTTTCTATGGCGGCTCCCTCACTTGCTTAGATGAGGAGTTAGGTGTCATTCACATTGAGAGATCGTCCGATCGAGGCGGTCAAGCACAGGTGTTTTTACCGAATGGTGAAGTGAAAGATGAAGCATTTCTACTAACTCTTTTAAAGGGAACAGATCGCAGATTATTCCAATCAATCTATTCATTTGATGTGTTTGGACTGCAAAATGTCCAAGCCTTAAACGAAGATCAAATCGGTGAATTTCTCCTTTTCTCAAGTTTATTTGGCTCAGATGCTGCCTCCAAGATGGATAGCAGGCTGCTTAAGCAGCAGGAGCAGCTGTTTAAACCAAATGGACGCAAGCCGGAATTAAACCAGCAGCTTGATCGTTTAAAAGAGCTGGCTGCCCAGCTGAAACAAGCTAGATTGGCAGAAGGCCGTTATACAGAAAAAAAACGGGAGCATTCTGAATTAATAGAGAGTATCGCAGCGCTTCAAAAGGAAATGAAGCAGACAGAAGAACAGATTCAGCAGTTAAACGAACACATTCGACTTTATCCCATGATAGAGAAGAAGATGGAGTTAAAAAAAGAATTAGCCCGTTATCCAGAACGAGTCAAACGCTTTAGAGCAGAAACAGAGCATGAATTGGATAAATTAGAATCACACCTTCATCCGAAAAAGGCTCAAATGACTGCACTAAAGCAAAAATTAGATCATTTGCAAACCTCGCTGGCACAAGTTCAGCCGCTTTATGACAAGGATACATTACTGGAGATGAAGCGTGTCGTTGATGAATCTTCTCATGCTGAACGTGTCAAAAACCGCTTAGCAGAATGTAAAGCAGAACGTGATTCATTGAAACAAAAAATGGACGAAGCCGCAGCGAAGCTAAAGTGGCAGCGTTCAGTCAAGCTTGAGCAGATTGACGACTCCCTTGAATTTGAGTGGGAATTAAAGGAGGCTGTCAGCCACTACGTTCGTTTAATGGACAGAAAGGCACAGCTGGATGACCGGTTTGATCATGCAAGACATGAGCTGGAAGAAGCGGAAACCGCTTTAAAAGGATTAAAGGAACAGCAGGCCAAATCGCATAGTACAGTGGAAGCTGGGGAAACAAGAGCAAAAGAGAAACAGGTTCATTCCCGGGCGTGGTTATTCCCTGTGATGGTGATATTTGATGCTGCATTTCTGCTTGTCCTTTTCTTTTTAACAGAGTGGTGGGTTACTTTCTTATTTGCAGGGTTTTCTGTTTTTGTCTTCTTTGCTATTTACCCATTTTTGAAATCGACACAGGTGAAACAGGGAAGCGGCGGGGGAACATTCGATTCCTTCCAAGTACAGGCAGCTTCAGCTGAAACGCTTGTGAGGCAGAAGGAGCTTTTGTACGAAAGGATCATCCGGCAATATGAAGACTGGGAGCAGGAGCTGGAACCTGTCCAGCAGCAAGTAGAGGAAAAGAAAAGACAGCTGGGCTTGTCCTCAGAGCTTTCTTTCCTAGTAGAAGCCTTCCTTATCCTGAAGCAGTTAAAAACGAATACAGCGGGATATGAGGAGCTTAGCCGGGAAATAGACGAGCTTGCCGGCCAGCAGTCCAATTATGAGCAAAGGGTGGAAGCGTTAAGCAGTCTTCTGCAACGAAAGGAAGGCACCATTCAAGAGAACATCTCGGCCTTTCAAGAGATATTGAAAGATGAGGCGAAAAGAGAAAAAGAACGTCAGACATTGGATGTATCGATTCAACATGTGAAACAGCAGATCACGACACTGGAAGGGGAAATTGACTATTACGAAAAACAAATGGACGTGCTTTTTCGTCAAGTAGAGGCAGAGTCCAAAAAAGATTACCAAATTCTTTCCCATCTATCGAAAGAATATCGGGAACGGCTTTCCCATTTGCAGCAGCTGAATCAAGAGCTGCATAGATGCGGCTGCTTTGATGAGGAAGAATCGATTGTTCGTAAAGGATTGCGCCTTCTTGAAGAAGAGTGTGCGGAAGCAAAGCAGCATCTGAATAACATACAATCGAATGCGGCGAATATGGAAAAACGTCTGGCAGAACGAGCAGTGGAAATCCGGCAAATAGAAGCTTCAGGTACGGTGTCTGATTTGACTCATCAGCTTTCAGCTGAGCAGGAGCATGCAAAACACCTTGCGAAAAAATGGGCGGCGATTCAGCTTGTCCGCTCCGTCATTCGAGAAAAATTGAATGAACATAAAGAAAAAAGGCTGCCAGCACTGCTGCAAACAGCTTCCCGCTTTATTCAGCCGTTAACGAATGATCGATATGAAGCCATTTTATTTTCACCCGAGGATGACCGGCTGATCGTGAAAAGGATGGACGGACGAATATTCCGACCAGAAGAGCTCTCGCAAGCAACATGTGAACAAGTCTATCTGGCCATTCGTTTTGCACTCGCCTTGTCTCATCAGCAGGAATGTCAGCTTCCGTTTATGATGGATGACAGCTTCGTTCATTTTGATCATGTTCGTCTAGGAAGAGTACTGGAGTTGATGAATGAACTCACGCGTTATGAAACACAGCTGTTTTATTTTACCTGTCATCAGCATATGATGCAGGCAGCTGAAGATGGACAGATTACGAGTTTAGCAGTTGAATGATTGACAAATAATGACTTATGTTATACTTATATGAGCAGAAACATGGAAGGAGCTTTTATTGAATGGCTAAAGGGATCATGACCTATGATGTCGGCGAACAAGTTGACCTGCATTTATTAATTAAATCATCTACTAAAGGAATTGCAAGTAATGGCAAACCATTTTTAACGCTCATTCTTCAAGATCAAAGTGGAGATATTGAGGCGAAACTATGGGATGCAAAGCAGAATGATGAAATCACCTATGGACCGCAAACCATCGTGAAGGTAGTAGGCGACATTCATCATTATCGCGGGAGGAATCAGCTGAAGCTTAGGAATATACGCCCTGTTGCTGAAAACGAGCAAATTCGAATTGATGACTTTCTCGAAACAGCTCCTATTCCAAAACACGATATGATGGATACGATTATGCAATATATCTTTGATATGAAAAACCCTAATATTCAGCGTGTTACAAGGCATTTGCTGAAGAAATATGGACAGGAATTTGCTGATTATCCAGCAGCGACAAAAAATCATCACGAATTTGTCTCTGGACTCGCCTACCACGTCGTGTCTATGCTGCATTTAGCAAAATCCATTGTTGACCTATATCCATCACTAGATCGAGATCTTTTATATTCAGGCATCATTCTTCATGATTTAGGGAAAGTCAAAGAGCTTTCGGGTCCAGTCTCCACGACATATACTGTGGAAGGGAATTTAATTGGCCACATTTCCATTATGGTGACAGAGATTGCGAAAGCTGCGGAAGAGCTTAGCATTGATTCAGAGGAAATTCTTATTTTACAGCACTTAGTCCTGAGTCATCATGGAAAAGGAGAATGGGGCAGCCCGAAACCACCAATGGTAAAAGAAGCTGAAATTCTCCACTATATTGATAATTTAGATGCGAAAATGAACATGATGGATCGTGCGCTTGAGCATGTGAAACCAGGAGAATATACAGAACGTATTTTTGCACTTGAGAATCGTTCGTTTTATAAACCAACCTTCCATCACGAATAATCATGTCAAAACGTCCGTTTATGCGGGCGTTTTTTTTCATAACTTGTCTTCTTTTCGCATAAGCATGTAACACAAAGGAAGAGAGGAATTTCCTTAAGAAAAGGAGGCGATGAAAAAATGTTGTTTTTTCCGTGGTGGGTGTATGCATGTATTATCGGCATTATTTTCTGTGCGTATAAATTAATGACAACAGCCAAAGAGGAGCAAGAAATTGATCAATCCTTTATTGAAAAGGAAGGAGAAATATTTATCGAGCGAATGGAACAGGAAAGAGAGCGCAGACGCCAGAATCAGCAGGTGAAAAGATCACAGGATACTGCGGCACATGAAGATCATTCAATTGCTTAATCTCGTCATACAAAAACCCCTCTGCGCGATTACGGCAGAGGGGTTTTTTGTGATTACTGGTTCTGTTGTGTCTGCTGATTTTGTGCAGGCTGTTCAGATTTTTCTTTGAACGTTTTTTGAAGCTCTTTATCTTTTACTTTCACATCAGCATCTTTTACTAATTTGTTTAAGATGTTTTGGATTTCATTTGTGTCTGCTTGTTTTTGGTCAAGCAGTTCTTTTTTCAAGTCTGCTTTCATGTCATCATATTTACCGCGTTCTTCAGTCTTTTTAATGATATGGTAGCCGAATTGGGATTTTACTGGCTTGCTGATTTCATTTACTTTTAGTTTGAAAGCAGCTTTGCTGAAGTTCTCGTCCATTTGGCCTTCTTTTGCGAACCAGCCTACATCTCCGCCTTGTGCTGCTGAAGCAGTATCAGTTGAATATTCAGAGACAAGGGAATCCCATTTTTCACCTTTATCTAATTTCTTTTCCACTTCGTCAGCTGTTTTCTTATCAGCTACTAAAATGTGGCTTGCACGGATTTTTCCTTTAAGGTCATCGTAATACGATTTTACTTCTTTATCAGTGATTTTGATGTTAGCTTTGGCAGCCTTTTGAGTCAGCAGCTCATATTTCACTTGATCTTTGATGTAATCTTTACCGAATTCATCTTGAAGCTGTTTTAAACGATCTTCACCAAGTGTCTTTTTATATTCTTCCAATTTCTTATCAATTTCTTTATCAGATACTTTGTATTTGTCAGCAAGAACCTTTTGTTGAACAAGTAGGTTTAGAGCATCTCCACCTGCTTGTTTCTTAAGAGTTGTATAAAGTTCTCCTTTTGTGACATCTCCTGATTTCGTTGTGGCGATCACATCTTTATCACCGCTACTGCATGCGCCAAGAGTTAAAACACTTACTGCTGTTACAGCTGCTAAAGCCATTTTTTTCATTCAAAAAACACTCCTAATCTTTCCAATTTATTTATCATTGCTTGTATCATAACATATTGTGACACGCTGTAAAAAGAAATGCAAATGGAAGGGCATTCGTCTAGTCAAAAAATTGCGCGCGACATACACATATAGTGATCACAAAAAGGAGGCTGAATTATATGGGAGCAGGATATTCTAATGGGTTTGCTTTATTGGTCGTGCTATTCATTTTGCTGATCATCGTTGGTGCAGCATATCTTTACTAATTAAATCGCTGT
Source organism: Bacillus sp. FSL K6-0994 (assembly GCF_038630815.1). Taxonomy (NCBI): domain Bacteria; kingdom Bacillati; phylum Bacillota; class Bacilli; order Caryophanales; family Bacillaceae; genus Bacillus; species Bacillus sp. FSL K6-0994. Next base: position 962,210 of record NZ_CP152043.1, read on the forward strand.
GACAGAAGGGAGCCGTCCTGCCGTGCGTGAGGGCGGTTCTTTTTTCAAACGATGACAGGTGCCTAAACGTTTTTAATTTTTCTGCATACACTGAGCTTAGAACAGAGGAAGAACTGGCAGGAGGTGTTTTCACATGGGAGGAGAAGTCTTTGCTGGCGGTTTTGCACTAGTCGTCGTATTATTCATTTTATTGATCATCATCGGTGCATCTTGGATTTGCTAATTAAAATATACACAAAAAGCTGCCCTCAAACTGGCAGCTTTTGCTTTGATCTTAAATGGAAATGGTAATTTCAACAAATGATGAGATAAGTAAGATCAGTATCGATACATTGATAAAGCGAAACACCTTATCTTGCCGTTCTTCAGGAATCTCTCTGACAAGGCATAATGTATTAGTAAGCCTGTTTATTGAATACACAATAAACGCGGCAAAGACGATGAAGTAAAATAAAACTATCGGAGATCCCCCCTCTCTATGCTATTCCCATACTACATTACCAAATTTTTTATGAAAAAGATAGAAGTTGGCTTTAAAAACCTCATGATGAGGAAGTTTGGTCAACTAAAATATCAAACTCGTCTTGAGCTTGATCGATGATGCAGGATCTAGGTGCTTTGAGCAGCTTCCATGCAAATAAAAAGTCAGGCAAACAATAGCCTGCATGTATACTTGCGATGATGATAAAATAGTGTGCGTACATAGGAAACGCCACGCCTAACACAAAGTAAACCGGTGAGATGACACAAAACGGGCTGAGAAGTGAAAAAAGCATCACTTTCTTAGGCACGCGCTGCCAGCAATTTCGTTTCATTAATAGCGTCATTTTTTTCTTATTTTTCATCACTGGGATCAAGTGAACCACACGGTGGACAAGCAATGTCACAAGTAAGAGCACGGCAAAAAGCGGTGCGTTATGGCTGCTTAGCCTCGTTTCAGGATGAGTCAGTTGAAAACATAAAAATGCCATAATGAAAAAAAGGATAGCAAGACTTATGGCAGAAATCATCATTCTCGTATAACCATAATCCTTTTCAAGATTAATGGTCTTCCAACAATTCATTTTTCATCCTTCCAATCTAAAAATCGAATTGAATATCTCAAGATAATTTACTCTTCCTGAGGATAAAAATCAATGGTTTTGATGAAAAAAAATAAAATGGTGCCTTCATATGGAATAAAGAGAGGAAACTTTGGGTTTTTCAAGAAAAAAGAACAGAAGGGGGAGGTTCGTCTCTTTCGTCAATGAGTAATTTCGGCTAAAATAGAAGGACTAAGAGAAAGAGGGAACGTACATGAGTATTGAGGAACGAATGAGCCAGCTTGAATATTACATGGAACTTTTATTGACGGCAGCCGATATGAGCCGTTATCCATATTATGCGTTATTGATCAGGCAGCGTGTATCGAAAGAAGAGGCAGAGGAAATTGAGCGTATTTGTGCTGAGCTTTCAGAGGAAATGGATAAGCAAAAAGCACAAGGCTACGTCATGTTTGACGATCTCCTTGCGCTCTTTGCGGGACAGTTAATTGAAAAGCTGGATGTTCATGAGACGATATTTGCTTTGCATGATCAGGGGCTGTTTCAGCCGCTAATGAATGAATTTATAAAGATCATTAAACAATTTGATTTGTTTTAGCCGCTTTTTCTGCTGCCTCAGCTGAGTTTTCAAGTTCCTCAGTCTTTTTTGTGACTTTTCCTCGCTCATTCAAAAAGTCCTTCTCAATGTTTGAAAACGATTTCTCAAAAATCTCCATGAAATCCTCACCATAAATGTTTCGGATAATACACATCATTTCTAAAATCTCAGGGAACTTTCCGTAAATGTCATGAAGCGGCTGTGCGCCTTTGACAATACCAGTTCGTGCCGGGTCATAATCTTCGAGTAGTTTATGGAATGTCTCTTCGCCTTTTGGCGTTAGCTCAATATACGTATTGCGTTTATCGTTTAACTTTTTAGAAAATTTTAAAAATCCTCGTTCCTCCAGTTTCTTGGAGAAGTTAAACGCCGTTGATACATGCATGACGCCAAACTTTGCAATTTCTGATATTGAAGCTCCTTTTAATTGATACGCAATCCACAAAATATGATGTTCATTGATATTTAGGTTATACGGTTTGATCCACTGCTGCCAGTCCTTTTCAATGGATTTCCAAAGAGCTTTGCTCAATTGGGCCATTCTTTGACTGAATAAAAGTGCTTCTTTTACATCGAAAGGCTGTTCCGAATGATTCATCCATTTCACCTACTTCTCTTTTTCTTGTAATTCTATTATGCCAATAAAATAAAGATTAATAAAGCTGAAAATTCAAGAATTTTTAAAAGTCATGAAAAACATTGTCAAAATAACCTTTTTTCAACAAAAAAAGTGCGGGATACGCACCCCGCACACTTTTGTAAACGAATATTTTTTTGTGAGTATATTAGTTTTGTAAGGTTTTCTCCAGTTGTTTGAGCTTTTCTTCAATTTCCTGAATTTCCTTTTGTAAGTCCTGCTGATGAGGTTTGATTTCTTCGCGCCATTGCTGAATCGATGTTTGCAATTCAGACCCGACTTCTTTAATCACCTCTGCGCTTTCTTTTGCTGTTTCCACAATTTGTTCTTTTAAAGCTTGTCCGTCTCTTTTTAATTTTGTCAGCGTATCTTCGAATTTGTCATAGCCGTCTTTCACTTTTCCGCGCACATCTCTGCCAGAAGAGGGAGTCGTCAGGAGCACTGCCGCACCTCCGAGGAGACCGCCTACAAATAATCCTGTTAATAAAGAACGTCCACTAGCCATTCAAATCACCTCTAGTCAAATTTTACACATTCGCATGTTCTCTCTGAGCTGACGATCAGCTTCATTGAACTTCCATACATAGCTTGCTTTATTTTAGCATACTTTTGAAGAAAAGGGAGGGGAGAAGGTTGTCTGTCTTTCTGTTCGTTTTTATGTGTATCGTCATCGTTTTTACAGGTGGTTCTATTCATTATGCAAGACAGCTTGGGTATGCAGGGTCTTATCCGCCAAAACATGTATTAAAGCAAAAAGCACTTGTGTGTGCGGCTGGTGCAGGAATTTCGCTCCTCATTTTGCTGCTGACCCTTTTTCTTTTATAAAAGCATGAAAAAAACCTCTTCATCTATCATGAAGAGGTTCCAGCGTGTAGACAAACCCTCGCATTCTTTGTCAGTCCTGCGTGCTGGTGCTCACGAATATCAAATTCGCTCCGCGCCAGTACTCGTCCTTCCTAGACTTCAAAGGTTTTCTATCACGCTGAAAAGAAGACAAAGGGCTAAAATCAAGATCATTTTAGCCTTTATCAACAATCTGAAACCTCTTCATCTATCATGAAGAGGTTCGGTTATTCGTTAAGCAACTTCTATCATTCTTGCACGTCTCAAAATGGACTGAGCAATTGGGAAGACAAATACCATAGCAATGGTATTAATCACGGCTGCTGGCAGGACCACGCCCACAAGAAGTGCCGGTAATGCAGCTGGCAGTCCAGTGATCAGTAAAGCGGCAGATAGGAAAATCACACCGGATACGATGGTTCCAATCGCAGTTAACACAGCGGTCAGCACCACTTTGTTCTTTATCTTCAAGCAAGATAAGAAAAGGGCTAGGAAGATAAAGGCTGTCACTGGTTTATCAATCATATTCGGAATTTGTCCGCCTGGGAATCCCGTTGTTAATGCAGAAATCACGCCAGTCACTAGCGCAATCACGACAACATGCTGAACCTTTGGGAAAAGGATGATGCTTAAAAACATCATGACCAGCATCATATCAGGTTTCATTCCGAAAAAGATGGGCGGGAAAATCGTATGCAAAACAGCTCCCATTGCTGCAAGCAATGACATAATCACTAATTCTTTTGTTTTCATTTCTATGCTCTCCTCTGCTAAGCTCTTATAGGACTCTCCAATAATATGGCTCATCATTTATTGCAAGAGTCATGACTTTATATTTCTCGTTATTATAACAAATTTATTTCCCTATAGAAAAGCCTTTTTACTCATTTTCTTGCTGGAACTTTTTCATAAAGTCCGCAAGCTTTTGGCAGTCTTCTATTGAGACCGCATTGTAAATAGATGCTCTGCATCCGCCGACAGAACGGTGGCCGGCAAGTCCAACCATTTGCTCTTGCTTTGCTTTTTCCACAAAGGAAGAAGTAAGTGCATCATCACGAAGAGTAAAGGTGACGTTCATATGAGAACGGCTGTCAGCACGCGCATGTCCTTGATAAAAACCGCCGCTTTGATCAATGGTATCATAGAGAATGCCTGCTTTTTGTTCATTGCGTTTTTCCGCTGCTTCTACACCGCCAGCATGTTTGACATGCTCAAGGACAAGTGACAGCATATAAATCGCAAAAGTCGGTGGTGTATGATAAAGAGAATTGGCTTTTGCGTGTGTTGAATATTTTAATATTTTTGGCGTGCTGCTTTTCTCTTTCTCTAATAAACGTTTGCTCGCAATCACAATCGTGATACCTGAAGGCCCTAGGTTTTTTTGTGCCCCGGCATAGATGAGATCAAATGAAGAAACGTCTATTTTTTTGCTGAGAATATCACTGGACATATCCGCAATGAGCGGGAGTGACGTGTTCGGGAACGTTTTCCACTGAGTGCCGAAGATCGTATTGTTCGATGTGATATGTAAGTAAGCGCCATCTGTTAAACCGGATGCATCTACTTCTGGAATATACGAGTAGTTGTCATCTTCACTTGAAGCAAGCACAGATGTCTGCCCAAACCCTTTTGCTTCTGACAATGCTTTTTCTGACCAAGCGCCTGTTTGAATGAAATGAGCTGTTTCGCCTTCATGTAAGAAGTTCATTGGAATCATCGCAAATTGAAGACTAGCTCCGCCTTGTAAAAAGAGGACTTCATAATCTTCTGGAATGTCCATCAGTTCCACTAAAAGCGCTTTTGCTTTATTGTGGACTGCTTCATATTCACCGCTGCGATGAGAAAGCTCCATCACAGACATCCCAGTTTGTTTAAAATCAACAAGTTCTTCCTGTGCTTTTTGAAGCACTTCTAGCGGCAATGCCGCCGGACCAGCATTAAAATTCGTCGTTCGCTTCATCACAATCTCTCCCTATTTCTCGCGTTAATGGATCAAAAGATAAAACCATCCTATCACAAATTTGAAGCATTTGGACAAAAAAATTGAATCGTTCAAAATATCTTACTATTAAAAGGCGGAAGCGATGAAAAGGGGTGAAAATAAGAAAAACCTCATCTGTTAAGATGAGGTAAGCCGCGTGTGGATGGCAGAAGAAATGTCTTTTAAATCCTCTGACGTGTATTGATCTTGATGTGATTTCCATACGGCACCAAAGCCATCACCTTTTCCGTAGCGCGGAATGATGTGCATATGGTAATGGAATACCGATTGTCCGGCTTTTTCACCGTTGTTGTTCAGGAGGTTTAACCCGATTGGTTCAAATTCCTGTTTGATCGCCCTTGCAATTTTCGGAATCGCTTGGAAGTAGTGGTTAGACACTTCTGGTGTCATCTCATAGATGTTTTCTTTATGTATTTTCGGGATTACAAGGGTATGTCCTTTTGTTACTTGGCTGATATCAAGAAAAGCCAATACATGCTCGTCTTCATATACTTTTGCACATGGAATGTCTCCATCAATGATCTTGCAAAAAATGCAGTCGCTCACGCCATGTCACTCCTCATTATTTTTCCTTTATCGTATCACAAAAAGAAGCAAAAAAGAAAACAGGACAAGCGAACTCCTTTGGTCGCTCATCCTGCTCCTGCAGAAGAAATGCTGATGCTTTCATTCGAATGCCTTTTGAATTCTTTATTTACTGAAATAAAGAATTCATATGCCTGCTATTTCTGCCGTAAACACCTCATTTGACGTTTTGGTTTGTCGTATACATATTGTATAGGACACAAAAATCAAGAATCAGTGAAGCAAAACAGAAGCTAAGGTTTTTAGATGAAAAACCAACTTGTCATGCGGTTCTTTGCCTTTAACAAACACCTCATTTACTTATTGGTCATCAAGTTCATTTCTTCTACATACATTATGATGACCAAAGCGCCTATTTTTTATTCATGACTCGTCTATAGGTAAACATTTCAAATTATCATTCGTTTTTGTTACTATAAAGGAAAAAAGAAAGAAAGGAACGAATTCATGTCCCTTCTCACTGTAAAAGATGTAACGGGTGGATATACGAAGAATCCCGTTCTAAAAAATATTTCATTTGAATTAGAAAGAAATCAAATCGTCGGTCTCATTGGCTTAAACGGGGCGGGGAAAAGTACAACCATCCGCCATATTATCGGGCTCATGAAACCGCATAAAGGTGTCATTGAATTGAATGGACGAACCCTTCAAGACGACCAAGAGGCGTATCGTTCACAATTTACATTTATTCCTGAAACACCTGTTTTATATGAAGAATTAACGTTAAAAGAACATTTAGAGCTGACAGCGATGGCTTACGGTCTATCAAAGGAACAATTAGACGAACGCCTGCCATCATTGCTGAAAGAATTTCGAATGGAGAAACGGCTGAAATGGTTCCCTGCTCATTTTTCAAAAGGAATGAAGCAGAAGGTCATGATTATGTGTGCATTCCTTGTGGAACCAGAGCTGTATATCATCGATGAACCGTTTTTAGGGCTTGATCCTCTTGCGATCAATGCACTGCTTGAACGGATGAATGCTGCGAAGAAAAATGGCGCTAGTGTCCTGATGTCAACGCATATTTTGGCGACAGCTGAACGCTATTGTGATTCCTTTATTATTTTGCACGAAGGGGAAATCAGAGCGAAAGGAACGCTGGCAGAGCTGAGAGAACAGTTCAATATGAGAGATGCGACACTCGATGATCTTTATTTGGAATTAACAAAGGAAGAAAGCTATGAGTAAAACAACACAAACCATTTGGAAATCAAGACTAGAGGAACACGTACAAGAAACAAGAAAATACTTAAAATACATGTTCAACGATCATCTTGTCATTGTGCTCATTTTTTTCCTTGCAGGCGGAGCAAGCTGGTACAGCAGCTGGCTTAAACATATTCCGGCTCACTTCCCATCTTACTGGGTGATGGCAGTTGTTTTCTCATTGGTACTTACAAGCTCATACGTACGTACGTTGATTAAAGAAGCCGATCTCGTGTTTTTGCTTCCTTTGGAAGGGAAGATGGAGCCTTACCTAAAACAAGCGTTTAACTTTAGCTTCATTTCTCAGCTGTTTCCTCTCATTGCTGTATCCATTGTCGCACTTCCGCTTTATTCGGCGGTGTCTTCAGGAGGCATCACGGGATATGTGCTGATACTGGCGCAAATGATTTTAATAAAGGGCCTGAATACAGCCATTCAATGGAGAATCACATATTTTCAAGGAAAACACGTGAGAAGGCTCGATGCAGCTCTTCGTTTTCTATTAAATGTGATGTTGATCTACACCGTCTTACAGGAAGCCTATGCGATTGCAATCGTTTTTTATCTTATCTATGGTGTATATCTCGTCTACTTAACAAATGCAGTGAAAAAACAGCCCTTTCAATGGGAAATGCATATATCTGATGAATTAAAACGGAAGCAGCGCTTTTATCGTTTGGCAAACTTATTTACAGATGTGCCTCACTTAAAGAAACAGGTGAAAAGAAGAGCATACATGGATTGGCTTATGATGTTTGTTCCTTACGATCAGCGTAAAACTTTTTCTTATATGTATGTGAGGGCGTTTGTACGCTCAAATGATTATTTTGGTCTGGTGTTTAGATTAACGGCCGTGTTTGTCCTGATTATTTTGTATACAGGTGCAGCAGGCTGGGTGGGTGCGTTACTAGTCTTGTTCACAGTATTTATCACAGGTGTACAGCTTGTGCCGTTAACGAAGCACTTTGCTCATCTTTCATTACAGGCACTTTATCCAGTTTCTCAAAAAGAAAAGGATCGAAGCTTTTTTGTTCTCGTCCGTAATGTGCTGATCATCCAATCAATCTTGCTGAGCTGTGCGGTACTTCCAGCGGGAGGCTGGCAGGGAAGCGGACTGGCCTTTCTCATTTCTTTAGCATTTGTGCTTGTCCTCTTTAAGCCTTACGTACAAAGCAGGTTAAAAAAGATGAGATAAGTGGAGATTACAGCGAGCGTATGATGACATCAAGGAGGGGACCGGATGAATGCAGCTGAACGGGAGTTGTATGAAGAAGCCATTCTTTTTCAAACACGTTTTTTAAGAAAACCTTCAAAGATCGAACGGTTTTCAAAAGGAGTTCAGCAGCATGTGAACCGCCGAATTCCTGCGAGGTTTCATCAAGTCATCACAAGTGCAGTCAAAACAATGGTTGAATCCACCGTATCAGGATCACACTTTACTTCATTTTCAGTGATTGATGAACAATTATCTATTGTAGAACGAAATGAACTGGCAAAGGATAAAGTGAAGTATTACCAAAAGGCGGCTGCTATCGAAGGGGTTGGAACAGGTGCAGGCGGTTTATTCCTCGGAATGGCAGACTTTCCGCTGCTGTTAAGCATAAAGATGAAATGCCTTTATGAGCTGGCGTGTATTTATGGCTTTGATTTATCTCAAAAGGAGGAAAGACTCTTTTTGCTCTGTATATTTCAGCTCGCCTTTTCCAGCAGTGCCCATCGTCAAAAAATGATGAAGATCATAGATGATTGGGAAACGAGCCGCGAGGAAATGGATTGGTACAGCTTTCAGCAGGAGTATCGAGATTACATTGATCTTGTAAAGCTGTTTCAATTAATGCCGGTCGTCGGAGCCGCTGTTGGCGGGGTGGCGAATCATCAGCTGACAGGACAGCTCGGAGAGGTCGCACGCCATGTGTTTCACTTGCGAATATTGAAAGAAATGATATAGAAAAGCCGCTGATGACAGCGGCTTTTTTTATTCATTGTAGGAAAGAACGGCGTTCGCGAGTACCTTTGCTGCAATAGGCATTGCTTTTTCGTTGATATCAAACTTTGGATGATGATGTGGATACACGTCCTGGCTGTTTTCCGGCATGGCGCCTGTGTAGAAGAAGGTACCAGGGACATGCTGAAGGTAGTAAGCAAAGTCTTCTCCGCCCATTTGGGTTTCCGCTTCTTTTACTTCTGTGACACCTTCTGTCTGGTTTGCGATGCCAGCAATATATTCCGTCGGCTTTGGATGGTTTTTGACAGCAGGGTATCCTCTGACGTACTCATATGTGTAGGCAGCATCATGCATCTGGCATACCCCTTTTACCACCTGTTCAATTTCTCGTTCGATAATATGCCGTGCACTTTCTTCAAAGGATCGTGCAGTACCAGTTAAAACAGCTGAATCTGCAATAACGTTAAAGGCATTCTCTGCTACAAAACCTCCAACAGAAACAACAGCAGAATCAATCGGATTGACTTTACGTGCAACGACTTGCTGCAGGTTTGCGACGATTTGTGAACCGATGAGTACGGCATCTTTTGTTAAATGAGGCTGAGCGCCGTGTCCGCCTTTCCCTTGGACTTGAATGGAGAAACGATCGGCCGCTGCCATAAAGTTCCCGCTTTTATAAAGAATCGTGCCACAAGGCTCTGAAGACCAAAGGTGCGTACCGAATATCACATCGACACCGTCTAAACAGCCGTCTTCAATCATTGGTTTTGCACCGCCGGGAGCATATTCCTCCGCATGCTGATGAATGAGGACGATCTTTCCTTTTAATTGATTACGATGCGTATGCAAGACTTTTGCTAATACAAGAAGTGTCGCAGTATGCCCATCGTGACCGCACGCATGCATCACACCAGGCTTTGTTGATTTGTAAGGTACATCTTTTTCATCGTGGATGGGAAGTGCATCAAAATCAGCTCTGAGGGCAATGGTTGGTCCCGGAGAAGCTCCTTCAATAAAAGCGAGTACGCCATGACCGCCCACCTTGGTGCGCGTAGGTATTTGTAATGTATCATAGTAGCTGGCGATGAAAGCGGCTGTTTCTTCTTCCTGAAAAGAAAGTTCAGGATTCATATGGAGATGGCGTCTAATTTCAACCATTTCCTCATAATGTTCATCAAGACGTTCATTGATGCTTTTTTGTAAAGTGGATATTGTCATTGAATCGAAAACCTCCTTCATGCTCTTTTACTGATTGTATGGTAATTGTTAGAATCTTTCAACAGAAGAGGATTTCGTGGTCAGTAGCAAAAGGTCATTTTACATAAAAGTCGAAGTTGATATGAAGCAGGGAAAGGGAGGAGTAGCGTTGGGAAGCTGTCCAAATTGTTCAAAAACATTTTCTTTCGTCGAAAAATTTCATTTATCACATACGAAAATGATGATGTGTCCAAGCTGCCGGCATCAAATTAAAGAAACATTTCTCTCAAAAATGAGTTTTTTCATGATCTGCTTGATTCCACTATTGGTGCTGCTGATTCAATTGAAAGGTGCTTCACCTATGTTGAAGTGGCCGGTCTTATTAGGTTGGATATTGCTGAATTTCTATGTGCTTCAGCCGATCATTCATCGGTACGAGCTGAAATCAAGCTCATAAAATGAAGAGCCCATCGACTGGGCTTTTTTTGATGAAAAAAAGAAGTGCTGAGAGCAGCACTTCCTTAATTGTCTGTGACGGCATGGTAGGATGTGAGGTAAGCTGGACGAGAGAAAATGGATCCTGTATCCTCGTGTGGCTGAAAGAATGCTTCTGATTCTTGAAAGTCTTGAAATAAGTCCTCTGATTCCCAAAGTGTCAAAATCAAATAAACTTCTTCATCTTTTTGCGGTCTTAAAACGCGAATAGCCTGGAAGCCGCGCTGATGTTCTGAGATGTTCGTCTTTTTCTGAAAGGTGGATTCAAACAGTGCTCTGCTTTCAAGCTTAACAGGGATATGATTCAAGGTGACGAAACCAGATTGGACAAGCTCGCCTTTCGAATAAATCACATCATAGGCATGAGGGGCTTTAAATACAGTCTCACCCTCCGTTTCATGAAAAAGAGCTGCTTGTTCTTTTCCGACCATATAAAGCAGATTTTCCAGATGGTGTTTCTTTGCGATTTTATGCAAAAAATCTGCTGTTCCATATGTAATATAGAAATTCATCTAAACCGCCTCCTGCTTGATAGTATAACAAAAGAATGATATATAATTCTTTGGCAGTCAATCCATAAAACATATTATGAAGCAATACATCCCATACTATCCGTATAAAGGAATGAGGTGACCTAATTTGAAGAAAAAGAAGATAATCATTCCATTAGTCATTGCAGGAAGTACAATCGTACTCTCATTTATTGGCTATCTGACGATTTTATTTTTAGGACATTATGTCATAGATGAAAAGAAGCTTGTTTTTCACGCTTCCTCCAAAATCATTGATCAGAATGGAAAAGAACTCACAAGCATGTATTCAGAAAATCGGGACCCTGTGTCATTAAAAGAGGTGCCTGATAAAGTAGCAAAAGCTTTTGTGGCTGTTGAGGACAAGCGTTTTTATGAGCATCACGGCATTGATGCACAGTCTATTTCAAGGGCGGTTTATCGAGATATATTAGCAGGAGGGAAGGTAGAGGGCGGCAGTACAATCACCCAGCAGCTCGCAAAAAATATTTTTCTCACAAATGACAAAACCTTTCTTCGAAAAACAAAAGAAGTCATTATTGCCATTAACTTAGAAAGAGATTATTCAAAGGATAAGCTGCTTGAGATGTATTTGAATCAGCTATACTTTGGCCATGGTGTTTATGGTATTCAGGCAGCAGCCAATTATTACTTTAGTAAGGATGTCAAAGATTTAACGGTCAGCGAAGGTGCCACACTCGCTGCGATGCCAAAGGCACCATCTTCTTACTCGCCTGTTTTACACCCTGATAAAAATAAACAAAGGCGGGACACCATCCTGAATTTAATGAACGAACAAGGATATTTGTCTTCAACAGAAACAGTAGAAGCAAAAGGGAGAACACTAGGCATTCATTTGAAAAAGAAATCAGAAACGCCTTGGGTGGACAGCTATGTTGATCTCATCATTAAAGAAGCAGAATCAGAGTATGCCATTTCACATGAACAATTGCTTCAAGGCGGCTATACCATTACAGTTCCGATTGATATGAATCTGCAAAAAACCGCATATGATGTGATGAAGAACAACCGTTATTTCCCGGGAAAAAGCGGTTCTCCGGAAAGCAGCGCCGTATTTATTGATAACGAGTCTGGTGGAGTGAAAGCAGCCATTGGAGGACGAGAATATCAGGCGAGAGGCTATAACAGGGTGACGGCTGTTAGGCAGCCTGGATCTGTTTTTAAGCCGATCGCGGTCTACGGTCCGGCAATGCAGGAGAAAAAATTCAGACCTTATTCATTGCTTGAAGACAAAGAAAAAAGCTATGACGGCTATTCACCAAAAAATTACGATGGGCAGTATGAAGGAAGGGTCACAATGGTGGATGCCCTCATGAAAAGTAAAAATACCGCTGCTGTGTGGACATTAAGCCAGCTGGGCATTGATATGTCGAAATCATATCTCGAGAAAATGGGGATAGATATCTCGGATAAAGGCTTAGCTATTGCGCTTGGCGGTTTAGAAAAAGGAGTTTCTCCATTACAGATCGCTGGAGCCTTCCATACATTTGCAAATGAAGGCGTATATAAAAAGCCTTTCTTCATTCAGAAAATCACCAATGATGAAGGAGAAACTGTAGAAAAGAATCGCGGTAAGCAAGAACGAGTGTTTAGCGTGCAGAATGCTTGGAATATGACAAGAATGCTTCAGCAAGTCGTCAAAGGCGGGACAGCCCAGAGTGGTTCATACGCTGGAGATTTAGCAGGTAAGACAGGTACGACCACATATTCAGGTGTGAAAGGTGCAACAAAGGATGCCTGGTTTGCCGGCTATACGCCTAGTACAACGGGTGCGATTTGGATGGGGTATGACAAAACCGATAACAGTCACTATTTAACCGGCGGCAGTCAATTCCCGGTGCAGCTGTTTAAAGATATTTTAACAGCAGCTCGAATCACCAATGAAACGTTTGAAAAACCAGAGGGGATAAAAGAGCTCGAGTCGCCTATCCATTTAGAGGGACTATCAGGATTTGAAGCCCGCTATGCGTTTAAAATCAAAGGATTGTTTACATTAGAGCTGTCTTGGGACAATCAAGAGGATAAACGCGTTGAATACCGCATTTATGAAAAGAGAAATGGAAGCGAGACGCTGATCGACACAATGACAGGCGTGGGCAGCTATACAATGCCGTATGCCAATGTATTTTCAAATGCAGAGTATAAGGTTGTTCCATATAATACCCAAACGCAAGAAGAAGGCGAAGGCAGTCCATATGTCAAGCCAGAGGCTTTTGGACGTTAATATTCGGCGATTTTTTGAACATTGAGCCGCTTTAGTATACCGTGCCTTGAAAAAACGGTATAGTAAAAGCAGGTTTGAGCCTTGTACAAAAAGAGAGTATAAGGCGAAAGGTGGAATGAAAGGTAATGGGAAAAACGAAGGTTTTTAATGACACGTTCTTAAAGGCGTGTAAAGGGGAAAAAACAGACCATGTACCAGTTTGGTATATGAGACAGGCAGGACGCTCACAGCCTGAATATCGTGCCCTTAAAGAAAAATACGGGCTATTTGAAATTACGCATCAGCCAGAGTTATGTGCTTATGTAACAAGACTTCCTGTAGAACAATATGGTGTAGATGCCGCTATTTTATATAAAGATATTATGACCCCGCTTCCGGCTATTGGAGTGGACGTAGAAATTAAAAATGGAATTGGACCTGTGATTGATGCACCGATTCGATCTAAAGCAGATATCGAACGTCTTGGGGAACTTCATCCTGAAGAAGACCTGCCATATGTGCTTGATACCATTCAGCTTTTAACGAAGGAGCAGCTGAATGTTCCGCTTATCGGTTTTGCTGGCGCACCATTTACGATGGCAAGCTATATGATTGAAGGCGGCCCATCTAAAAATTATCATAAAACAAAGGCACTGATGTACAGTGATCCTGAGGCGTGGATGCTGCTTATGAACAAGTTAGCTGATATGACGATTACGTACATACGCGCGCAGGTAAAAGCCGGGGTCAGTGCATTTCAAATTTTCGACTCATGGGTTGGTGCTTTAAATGCAGCAGATTACCGGACATTCATTAAGCCTGTCATGCAGCGAATTTTCACAGAGCTGAAGTCTGAAAACGTCCCAATGATCATGTATGGAGTTGGAGCAAGCCATTTAGCGAAAGACTGGCATGACCTGCCGCTTGATGTGGTTGGACTGGATTGGCGTATGAGTGTAGACGAAGCAAGAAAAGAAGGGTTCACAAAAACGTTACAGGGGAACCTTGATCCAACCATTTTACTTGCTCCTTGGGAAGTCATTGAAGAGAGAGCAAAAGATATTTTAGATCAAGGAATGAAATCAGATAACTTTATCTTTAACTTAGGTCATGGGGTATTTCCAGATGTTTCACCAGATACGTTAAAGAAGCTGACAGATTTTATTCACGATTATTCAGCGAAACATAAAAAATCATCCATCTAAACTATTTCAAATGATCTGAAGGAGTGTTGGTTGTGGAGAAAAAGAAAATGGGACTTCTTGTCATGGCATATGGCACCCCATATAAAGAAGAAGATATTGAGCGTTATTATACACATATCCGCAGAGGCAGAAAGCCGGAGCCAGAGATGCTGCAAGATTTGAAGGATCGCTACAAGGCAATCGGCGGTATTTCTCCTTTATCAAAAATTACCGAACAGCAGGCAAATGGTTTGTGTGATCATTTGAACGACATCCAAGACGACATTGAATTTCATGTCTACATTGGCTTAAAGCATATTGAGCCGTTCATTGAGGATGCAGTTGCAGAGATGCACAAGGACGGCATCACAGAAGCAGTGAGTATTGTTCTTGCGCCGCATTTTTCAACCTTTAGCGTGAAATCATATAACAAGCGTGCACAAGATGAGGCAGACAAGCTTGGCAATCTGAAGATTACGTCTGTGGAAAGCTGGTACGATGAGCCGAAGTTTGTGGACTATTGGGTGAAACAAGTGAAGGATACGTATGCATCGATGAGTGAAGAGGAAAGGGAATCAGCCGTACTCATTGTGTCTGCACACAGCCTTCCTGAAAAGATTATTGCAGCAGGAGATCCATATCCTGATCAGCTCGCACAATCTGCCAAAATGATTGCAGAAGGTGCAGGAATTGAACATTATGAAATTGGCTGGCAAAGTGAAGGCAACACGCCTGATCCATGGCTTGGACCAGACGTTCAAGACTTAACACGGGACCTATTCGAACAAAAAGGCTATAAAACGTTCGTATATGTGCCTGTTGGATTTGTCGCTGACCATCTTGAAGTGTTATACGACAACGATTATGAATGTAAAGTCGTGACAGATGAAATCGGTGCAGCCTACTATCGTCCAGAAATGCCAAATGCGAAACCAGCATTTATTGATGCTCTCGCAACTGTCGTATTAAAGAAGCTTGACGAAAGCAAGTAATTATATAAAAGAAGGCGATCCTATGCATGACAATCAAAAACACCTTGTCATCATTGGCGGTGGCATCACTGGTTTAGCCGCCGCCTTCTATTTGGAAAAGGAAGTCGAAGAAAAAGGTCTTCCCATTCAAATATCTCTTATTGAAGCGAGCCCTAGGCTAGGTGGAAAAATACAAACATTATATAAAGACGGCTACATCATTGAACGTGGACCTGATTCATTTTTAGAAAGAAAGGTCAGTGGACCGCAGCTGGCGAAGGATGTGGGTCTCGCAGATCAGCTCGTCAATAATGAAACAGGGCAGGCATATGTACTAGTCAATGAAACTCTTCACCCGATGCCAAAAGGCGCTGTCATGGGTATTCCAACTCAAATCAGCCCATTCATCACAACCGGTCTTTTTTCAGTTGCAGGAAAAGCGAGAGCCGCAATGGATTTCGTCTTGCCAAAAAGCAAGCAAACAGAAGATCAGTCGCTCGGTGAATTTTTTAGAAGACGTGTCGGTGATGAAGTAGTTGAGAATTTAATCGAACCTCTTCTATCAGGCATTTATGCAGGTGACATTGACCGTCTCAGCTTAATGTCCACCTTCCCGCAGTTTTATCAAACAGAACAAAAGCATCGCAGTTTGATTCTTGGGATGAAAAAATCACAGCAGCATGCGAAAGCGCAGCAAGTGACAGCGAAAAGACAAGGGCAGTTCCAAACGATCAATCAAGGACTGCAAGCGCTTGTTGAAGCAGTAGAAAGCAAGCTCAAGCTGACAACGATTTATAAAGGGACAAAAGTGAAGCAGATTGAAAAAACAGATGGGGGCTACGGTGTGCAGTTAGACAGCGGTCAAACGCTTTTTGCTGATTCAGCCATTGTGACAACTCCGCATCAATCGATCTATTCCATGTTTCCAAAAGAAGCAGGGCTTGAGTACTTGCATGATATGACATCAACTTCTGTTGCAACGGTGGCACTCGGTTTTAAAGAAGAGGATGTTCATAATGAATATGACGGTACTGGTTTTGTCATCTCAAGAAACAGTGATTTCTCTATTACAGCCTGTACGTGGACGAACAAAAAATGGCCGCATACAGCTCCTAAAGGAAAAACGCTATTGCGTGCCTATGTAGGGAAAGCTGGCGACGAATCAATTGTCGAGCAGTCAGACCATCAAATCGTCAGCATCGTGCTGGAGGATTTGAAAAAAATCATGGATATAAAAGCAGATCCAGAACTGACGACAGTGACTCGCTGGAAGACGAGCATGCCGCAATATCACGTCGGTCATCAAAAAGCTATTTCGAACATGCGAGAAACGTTTAAGCAATCATATCCTGGTGTTTATATCACAGGTGCTGCTTTTGAAGGTGTCGGAATCCCTGATTGTATTGATCAAGGAAAAGCTGCTATTTCAGAAGCTTTATCTTACCTATTTTCATAAAAAAACAACTCCCTTTTCTGTCATGGAAAGGGAGTTTTTCATGTTCGAATCAATCGAAAAGAGTTGGGAATCATAAATGTGAACAAAGTTGTTGCATCCGGGGAAAAGGGTGTGGTATATTACTTTCTGTACTTAATGACCAAAACGTTCAAATAGTCATTTTGGGAGTGAGATCATGAGTGTTGATAGGAGACAAATGATTTTAGACGGGGCTACGAAGGCATTTACTCAATTCGGGTATAAAGCCACCACAATGGACCTTGTGGCGAAGCTTGCCAACGTCGGAAAAGGAACTATTTATACCTTTTTCAAAAACAAAGAAGAGCTGTTCGATGAAATTTTCACATCCCTTTTAATGGAGATGAGGAAAATTGCGGATGAAGCAATGGATGAGGAAAAAAGTTTCTCTGAAAACCTTCACTTAGCACTCTTTGCAATATTGGAATTTCGAAAAAACCACCAGCTCACAATCAAAATCTTTCAGGAAAGTGCGGAGCTTGGCACGTCAGCGGTCAAGGAAATGATTGAGAAGATGGAGCAAATGATCATTCGCTATATCAAAACGAAAGTAAAAGAAGCGATTGATAAAGGCGACATTAAGCCATGTGATCCTGAATTGACTGCATTTGTGATGGTGAAACTATATATTGCACTTATTTTTGATTGGGAAAAGCGATACGAGCCTTTAACAAAAGAAGAGGTGGCCGAGTCGCTGGAACTTTATGTACTCAAAGGACTTTTAGCAGCACCATAATTTTTTTTTAGTTCAAATGACCAAATTCTAAATTTAGTCATTCATCTATGGGAGGAAAACAGCAATGAATTTAATTCGGAATCAATGGAAAGACATTGTGACGAGCAAAAAACTACTGATCCCGATTTTAGCTGTCTTATTTATTCCGCTGATTTACAGCGGTGTATTTTTAAAAGCGTACTGGGATCCATATGGTACAGTCGATCAGTTGCCTGTAGCGGTTGTCAACTTGGATGAAGGCAGTCATTATGACGGGAAGACACTGCATGTCGGCGATGATTTAGTGAAGGAATTAAAGAAAAACGATAATTTCAAATGGAACTTTGTCGATAGTGAAGAAAAGGCAGTGAAGGGATTAAATAATGAGGATTATTATCTCGTCGTGGAAATACCAAAGGATTTCTCGAAAAATGCAAGTACAGTCCTTGATAAGCATCCAAAAAAATCGAATCTGAAATATTATACGAATCCAGGCGCCAACTATGCGGCGTCACAAATTGCGAATAATGCCATTATCAAATTAAAAGATTCGGTTTCAAAGGAAGTCACAAAAAATTATGCAGAGGTCATTTTTGATAACTTCAAAACGATTGCAAAAGGCTTAGATCAAGCAAGCGATGGTGCGAAGAAAATTGATGACGGAACAAAAAATGCAAAAGATGGCAGTAACAAGTTAAAGGACAATTTAGCAAAATTGGCTGAAGGAACGTTAACCTATAGCGAAGGTGTTCATCAGTTTGCTGGTAAAATGGGTGAACTGAACACAGGGATACAATCTCTTGACAGCGGACTTGGCCAGCTCTTAACAGGCTATCAAACCATCGATCAGAAATTTGGAGAGCTTGGTACAGGAATTGATACATTGACTGAAGGGTTAAACACAAGCCGTGAAGGTCATCAGCAGCTCGCTTCTAAAATGCCGCAATTCACAGCGGGTATTGAGCAGCTAAACAACAAAGCACAATCTTTTTCAGAAAAAATTGAAGCAGTAGAAAAAGTCTTGTCGTCACCAGAATTAGCGAACCTTGAAAAGATGGCGCCTAAACTCGATCAGGTGAAAAAAGACGCAAAAACGTTTCGTACAAAACTTGCTTCATTAAAAGAAGCGCTATCGAATCGAGATGCTAAAGTAAAAAGCATCATCCAAAACAGCTCAATGACAGATGAAGAGAAAAAGGCGGCAATGGATCAGCTTGACAGTCTGCCTAAAATCGAACTGCCAGATCTGTCTGGACTTGAACAAAGCTTAGCGGCCTTGCAGGAACTGCCTGATGCAAGTGAGGTTCAATCTGCGGTTGCTTCTGCAAAAGCTCAGCTGCAGCAAGTCAAACAGCTGCCAAAGAAAACGGAACAGCTGTACACATCTACAGTCGCGATACAAAATGCGATTGATCAAATGACATCTGGAACGAATAAATTGTATCAAGGTGCACTTAAGCTCCAAACAGGTCAAGGCCAATTACAAGATGGTCTGCAAACAGCAAATGGAAAGCTGGATACAGCGAAAAGCGGTGCAGATAAGCTTGCGAATGGTTCAAGCCAGCTGAGTGCAGCGTTAAATAAGCTGGAAAGTGGTTCAACGAATATCCAAAGCAACACATCTAAGCTTGCTGAAGGCTCAAAATCACTCGATAAAGGATTGGGAGATTTAAAGAGCGGTACAGGTAAGCTGTCCGATAAATTAAAAAGTGCCGCTGATGAAACAGGAGAAATTGATGCGGGTCAAGACAATTACAATATGATTGCGAGTCCCGTGAAAACAGAAAATGATACAGCGAAAAAGATCGATAATTATGGTACAGGGCTCACACCTTATATTTTATCGATGGGACTCTTTGTAGGGGCTCTCATGCTCACCGTTGTATTCCCAATGAAAGACCCTGCTGGACGCCCTAGAAACGCGTTTGAATGGTTTTTCAGCAAATATAGCGTACTCCTCTTTGTCGGTATCCTGCAAGCAGTCATTGCAAGCTCCATGCTCATCTTTGGGCTTGGTCTTGAGGTGGAAAGCCTCTGGCGCTTCTATCTCTTTGCGATTATCGTCAGTCTGACATTCTTAGCGATCATTCAGCTACTGGCGACAACTATGGGGAACCCAGGACGCTTCATTGCCGTTATTATCTTGGTTCTTCAGCTCGCAGCAAGTGCTGGTACATTCCCGCTTGAGCTTGTGCCGAAATTCTTCCAAGTCATTCATAGTCTGCTTCCAATGACGTATACAATCAACGGATTTAGAACGATCATTGCAAGTGGTGATGACAGCTATTTATGGCACCAAGCAGCGATCCTTGGAACAGTTGCGATCATCATGATGGCGGCAACAACAGCATACTTTGCTTGGAACGTAAGAAAAATGAAACAGGACGAAGCTTAATTCATGAATCCTTTCTCTTTATAGAGGAAGGATTTTTCATTTGAAATTAGACATCTCGAACCTGAAGCGATATATTTTAAGAAGAGATGCTGAAAAAGGCATACATGGAAGGAATTGCTTTCAGACAAAGGAGGAAATGCCGAATGACAACTGAAGTAAACGAAACCGTTCAGCTGATTCAAAAGCTCGTATCAATCCCAAGTCCATCAGGAAATACGGAAAAAGTGATCGGCTTTGTTGAACGTTTTTTACAAGATTTAAATATTGAGACAAAACGAAATCGAAAAGGCGGATTAATTGCCACAATCAAAGGAACAGATGACAAGGAACACCGCATGCTGACAGCGCATGTCGATACGCTCGGTGCGATGGTTAAGGAAATTAAATCAAATGGACGGCTTCGTCTTGCACTTATTGGAGGCTTTCAATATAACTCAATTGAAGGCGAATATTGTGAAATTGAAACAGCATCAGGCCATACATACACAGGGACCATTCTTATGCATCAAACATCCGTTCATGTTTATGCGGATGCTGGAAAAGCGAAACGAAACCAAGAAAATATGGAGATTCGTCTCGATGAAAAGGTGAAAAATGCAGACGATGTCAAAGCACTTGGCATTCAAGTAGGGGACTTTATTTCATTTGATCCGAGAGTGGAAGTGACGTCTTCAGGGTTTATTAAATCAAGACATCTTGATGATAAGGCAAGTGTTGCGCTGCTTTTGCGGCTCATCCAGCGGATTCAAAAGGAAAACATCATATTGCCGCATACAACGCATTTTTTAATTTCCAATAATGAAGAGATTGGCTACGGCGGAAACTCGAATATTCCAGAAGAAACAGTGGAATATCTCGCTGTAGATATGGGTGCCATCGGTGACGGTCAATCAACAGATGAATATAGTGTATCGATTTGTGTAAAGGATTCGAGCGGCCCTTATCACTATGGATTACGCAAGCATTTAGCTGCATTAGCAGAAGAGAACAACATTGATTACCGCCTTGATATTTACCCTTATTATGGCTCTGATGCATCAGCAGCCATTAGAGCAGGGCATGATATCATTCATGGACTGATTGGTCCTGGTATAGATTCCTCGCATGCTTTTGAAAGAACACATGAAGATTCACTTGTCCATACAGCGGATCTCCTTTACTACTATGTTCAATCACCATTAATCACAGCATAAAAAAAGAACCCCTGATAGATGGGGTTCTTTTTGGTTAGCTTGAAAGCTGTGTTGGCTCAGGTGCCTCTTGTCCAGTCATCACACGATGTCCTTTTTCAGGGTCATACTGCCCTTCCCATTTAGACATGACAACAGCTGCAAGTGCATTTCCTGTTAAGTTGACAACAGTCCGCGCCATATCCATGATACGGTCCACACCTGCAATAAATGCAAGACCTTCAGCAGGTACACCGATCGTTCCTAATGTCGCGAGTAATACAACAAATGAAGTACCAGGAACGGCAGCCATTCCTTTAGATGTTACCATCAGCACAAGAACTAGTGTAAGCTGCTGGACGATCGTGAGGTCAATGCCATATACCTGTGCAAGGAAAAGCGCAGCAATGGCTTGATACAAGACGGAGCCGTCCAGATTAAACGTATAACCGATTGGGATAACGAACGAAACAATTCCTTTTGGACATCCGATGCGCTCCATTTTATCCATGACTCTTGGTAAAACTGTTTCAGAGCTGGATGTACTAAAGGCAAGAAGCATTTCGTCTTTCATGTAAGCAAGAAATCTGAAAATATTGACGCCAATCATCTTTCCGATAATTCCGAATACAACGATAAGGAAGAGAGCGAGCGCAAAATAAACAAGACCTACAAGCTTACCTAATGAAATGAGAGATTCAAGACCAAATTTTGATACGGTTACACCAATGAGTGCAAATACACCAAATGGTGCAGCTTTCATCACAACATTGACGACATGGAACATGGCATGTGATACACCCTCGAAGAAGGCGAGCACTGGTTTACCGCGTTCGCCAATCGCTGAAACGCCAAGTGCAAATAGCACAGTGAAGAAAATAATCGCAAGCAAATCACCTTCCGCCAATGATTGGAAGAAGTTCGTTGGAACGATATGAAGGAACGTATCAGCAACTGATTTGCTGCTTTGCTCTTTTTCCGTTTCAACATACTGGCTAATATCTTGCTTTTCCGTATTTCCAAAGTCAACGCCTGCACCAGGCTGTACAAAGTTTGCAAGCACAAGACCAAGGACAATCGCAAATGTTGTGATAATTTCAAAATAAAGAATGGTTCTAAAACCTAGTTTCCCTACTTTTTTACCATCACCCGCACCTGCAACACCTAAAATTAAGCTGGATACGACAATTGGTATGACAATCATCTTGATGAGCCTTAAGAAGAAGTCTCCAATTGGTTTTAAGTATGTCTCGACACCTGGGTTACCGAAAAAGATTGCCCCAACAACAACACCGAGAATAAGACCGATTAGGATTTGAGTAGCCAATCCAAATTTTAATTTTTTCATAGATTTCCTCCCTAACATATTCATTAAAGGAATATTCCCACCATATTAAGTTTTAATATATGAATTAAAGTATAACTAAATTTAAAGAGGTTCGTCCACGATTAAATTATATTAAGAAAATACAAAATTATTAGAAAAAATAGACATTTAGAACCCCCTCCATTGTTTCGAGTCAATAAAAAGTGTCTTCAGAACTAAAAGTCATCATATGAAAATACTAAAAAACCCTTTTGTGACGAGGGTTTTACCTTTTTACCTATTTTTCAGAAAAAATAAAAAGCACCTTTGACTCCAACTGATGACGGAGGAAAAAAGTGCTTTTTCATTCAATTTATTTCCTTATTTAAGATAACTTACTTGTGAGCATTCCTCACATTCATTACCGTAACACTCGTGCTGTTCCATTAAATCATTTCCACATTTTGTGCATTTCTTTGAGGGCAAATTTCTAAAAAACTCTGTGATTTTTCCCAGCATTTGTCATCCTCCAATACGATTTGTTGCTATTATTGTATTATAACAGATTAATAATTGTCAATCTGTTTTGTAACAATAGGCAGGAAGAATGCTTTTTCCTTGAAAAATGGGTATATTGTAAGAAGGGGATTTTTAGAAAAGGAGGGAAAAATGACGTTGAACTTAACCGTGATTGGATGCTATGGAGGGTTTCCGGCAGCTGGTGAAGCGACATCAGGCTACCTTTTTGAATCAAATGGCTTTCGTCTTCTTGTAGACTGCGGAAGCGGTGTTCTTTCAAAGCTGCAGCAATACATTGATATAGAAGAACTAGATGCTGTTCTCCTTTCTCATTATCACCACGATCATATTGCTGATATCGGACCACTCCAATATGCAAAGCTAGTGGGATATCATTTAGGAAAAAGCAGCGGCCCGCTTCCGATCTATGGACATACTGGTGATCAAGAAGCATTTGGGCGGCTTTCTGATGATGTACATACAAAGGCAAAGCCTTACCAGCCAGAAGAAGGGATTGAACTCGGACCCTTTCAAATTGATTTTTTGAAAACGATTCATCCGGCAGAATGCTATGCTATGAGAATTCAGGCAGAAGATGCTGTGGTCGTGTATACAGCAGACTCAAGCTATCAGGAGGCATTTATTCCATTTAGCAAGGGGGCAGATCTGCTCATTGCCGAAAGCAATTTTTACGCTGGACAAGATGGATCAGGTGCCGGACATATGAACAGTACGGAAGTAGGGAAGATTGCAAAGGAAGCAAATGTTGGGGAACTCATCATCACCCATCTGCCCCATTTTGGCCGTCATAAAGACCTAGTCAATGAAGCACAGGCGTTATATACTGGCAGTATACAGCTTGCCCATTCAGGGCTTAGATGGAACAAGGAAGGAAGATAGAGATGCTGTTTATCGATAACGAACAACATTATGATCCAATGATTAATTTGGCAATTGAAGAATATTGCTTAAAATATTTAGATCCAGAAGAAACATATTTGCTGTTTTACATCAATCAGCCGTCGATCATTATTGGAAAGAACCAAAATACAATAGAAGAAATCAACACAAAGTATGTGGAAGACAATGGAATCAAAGTCGTGCGCCGCTTATCCGGCGGTGGTGCAGTTTACCATGACAAAGGGAACTTAAACTTCAGCTTTATCACAAAAGATGATGGAGACAGCTTTCATAACTTTAAAAAGTTCACAGAGCCAGTTATCAAAGCGCTTGAAAAGCTAGGCGTTAAAGCTGAATTGAGCGGCAGAAATGACATCATGGCAGATGGACGTAAAATTTCTGGAAATGCCCAGTTCGCAACAAGAGGACGTATTTTCAGCCACGGCACACTGCTATTTGATTCAGAAATTGAACATGTCGTTTCGGCTTTAAATGTGAAAAAAGAAAAGATTGAATCAAAAGGCATTAAATCAATTAGAAGCAGGGTTGCCAATATTAGTGAACTGATGGATCAAAAAATGACAACAGAAGAGTTTAGAAAAATTCTTTTAAGCTACATTTTTGATACAAATGGGGACGTGCCTCAATATCGCCTGACTGAAAAGGATTGGGAAAAGATTCACGAGATTTCCCGAGATCGCTATCAAAAATGGGAATGGAACTATGGCCGTTCACCGAAATTTAATTTGCAGCATTCTAAGAGATTCCCTGCAGGCTCCATTGATTTGCGATTAGAAGTGAAAAAAGGGATGATCCAGGATTGCAAAATCTTTGGTGATTTCTTTGGCGTAGGAGATATTGCCGATATTGAGAAGCGGCTCATTGGCCAGCAATATGATCGTAAAACGATCAGTGACGTCTTAGAAAATATGGACATGCGTCACTATTTCGGTAACGTATCAAAAGAGGATTTTCTTGATTTGATTTATTAATCGCGGGAAAGCACTGCTAGGCATAGCAGTGCTTTTTTGATTGAAGGAAATGAAAGCGATTTACATTTGATCTTGTGGATTTTTTCGATTGTCGATTATAATAGAAAGGAGGAATGTTCGGCCATAAAATGAATGGCCATTCATTCATTGATGACATGTAAGGGGTGGGAGAATGGATTTGATCAAAAATCTTCAGCAGACGGCGATGACGAAGGGAGAAAATATCGCATTGATCTTTGAAGGAAAGAAGTGGACCTATCGAGAGCTGATGACAAGTATCGAGCGTTTTGCAGATGGATTAGTGAGCGAAGGGTTTCAAGCCGGGGATCATATCGCGCTTATTTTAGGAAATTCACCGCATTTTGTCATTTCTTTTTTTGGCGCATTAAAGGCAGGGCTTGTCGTTGTGCCTATTAACCCAACATACACACCTAGTGAAATTGGATATATGCTCATCACAGGTGATGTTAAAGGGATTGTTGCGCCTGAACAGCTTCTGCCAGTGTACGAGCAGGTGTATGAGCAGCTTCCTTCCATTGAAAGAGTCATTATTTGTGCAGAAAATGAAGCGGCGTGCAGATCAAGCTTCAAGGAAGTATCTGATCGGCTTGTTTTCTTTGGAAAGCTTGTGACAGGTGCTGCGAATGAAAACGTACACCCTTCCATTCAGCCAGATGATACCGCTGTTATTTTATTTACATCTGGCACGACAGGAAAACCAAAAGGTGCCATGCTGACTCATTTCAACCTTTATTCAAATGCCAGAGATGTCGCTGAGTATTTATCGATTGATAAAAAGGACAAGGTCATTGCCGCTTTGCCAATGTTCCATGTATTTTGTTTAACAGTCTGTATGAATGCGCCGTTGATTCATGGTGCGACGATTTATGTCTTGCCGCTTTTCAGCCCGTCAGAGCTTTTGCGCATGATGGAAAAAGAGAAGCCAACGCTATTTGTTGGTGTGCCCACCATGTATAACTATTTGTACCGACAGGAGGGGCATAATGAAGCGATGTCATCTGTGAGGATCTGTATATCAGGCGGTGCCTCAATGCCTGTTGCCTTACTGCATGGCTTTGAGAAAAAGTTCGGAGTTACGGTCCTTGAGGGCTATGGGTTATCAGAGGCATCTCCAGTGACTGCATTCAATCCTCTTGACGGAAAAAGAAAACCGGGTTCTGTCGGAACTGACATTATGAATGTGAAGAATAAAATTGTGAATGAACTTGGAGAAGAAGTCGGTCCTAATGAAGTCGGAGAGCTGATAGCAAAAGGGCCAAACATCATGAAAGGCTATTATCAAATGCCAGAAGATACGGAAGCTGCACTAAGAGACGGCTGGCTGTATACTGGCGATTTGGCGAGAAGAGATGAAGACGGATATATTTACATTGTCGATCGGAAAAAGGATATGATTCTTGTTGGCGGTTATAATGTTTATCCAAGAGAAGTAGAAGAAGTACTATATCAACATGAAGGTGTAGCAGAAGCCGTTGTCATCGGTGTGCCAGACCCAAACACAGGAGAGGCAGTCGTCTGTTACATTTCCCCTAAGAAACATGCTCACATCAATCAAGAAGACATCATCACACATTGTTCACGCTATTTAGCAAAATATAAGCAGCCCCAAACGATCCATTTCATAGATGATATTCCTAAAAACACAACAGGTAAAATTTTAAGAAGAGCGCTAAGAGAAAAGTATCAAGCAGAAGAAAGTAAATAAAAAAAGGGAGTCTCTGATGAGGAGGCTCCCTTAGCATGTAGACAAATCCCCGCAATTCAAGGTTTTCTCTCAAAGACATTTTAGCTCTTTTGAATGGCTTCTTTTAACTGTCTCTGAAAAGAATTCGACTGTTTTTGATTCAGTTCATAAAACGTTCCATCAACTAAAAAAACGACCTGTGATCGGTTGGTCCAAAGCTGGAAGGTGGTGCCGTTTGTTCGTCCGAACATCACCTTGGCGATATAATCAGGCTTTTTTAAATTTTTCTTGAGATGATTGCTTGTTTGTTTGCCTTTATTTAATTCTTCAATTAAATCTTCTGCTGTGTCCTTATCATCTATTTCATAAGAGATTGATTCATTCGCAGGTGAGAGCAGCAATTTTTCTGCTCGATTCTCATCAAAGATTTCGCTCGTCCGGCTGAACACATAAAAGAAAGTGATTAATAAAAGTCCAAAAATCACAACTCCTGCAAGGATTTTCTTCATTTTGATCCTCCAACTTACTGTTTTACATGTAGCTTCTCCGATTTTTGAGCCGCATAATCATTTTTTTCGCGAAAGCTTTTTCAGATGGGGCATGCTATGATGGAGCCACATGAGACAGGTTCTAAACGAAAAAATGCGCGACTAGAATAGAGAGAGGGATGGAAAGGAGGCTGACCTGTGCGAGTACGTAAATGGATAGCTCTTGTAACGGTAGCATACATATTGTACGGTCTTTTTATTTATTCGTATTTGTTTCTAATGGGGGATTCATCGGTACCTGAAAGTATAAAAGAGACAAGTGCAGATCCGCATACTTTTATGACAAGCCATGAGCTTGTGATCAGTGAGAATTTCTCGAACATACGGAACCTGCTGTATTTCATAACCATCCCATTAGATTGGTATGTCTTTTTTCTTTTGCTCATTTCAGGGTTTTCACGGAAAATAGCAGACTGGAGCTTGGCAGCAGCCCGTTTCAAGTTTTTAAGCAAACTTGTGTATGTGTTTGTGCTGTCACTTTTAACAATGATCATTTCATTCCCAATTAAATGGATTGGCTATCAGCTGTCTTTACACTACGGAGTATCTTCACAAAGTACGGCAAGCTGGTTGAAAGATCAAACACTGGATTTTTGGATTCAATATCCGCTCCTTGCCCTTTGTGCTATTGTGTTCTTTTGGCTGATTCAAAAGAGAAGAAAGCGCTGGTGGCTGTATGCGTGGTGTTTGACAGTCCCAGTTACGCTGTTTCTCTTCTTTATACAGCCGGTCGTCATTGATCCGTTATATAACAATTTTTATCCACTAAAGGATCAAGCCCTAGAGAAGAAGATATTAACGCTGGCAGACAAAGCGCATATTCCGGCAGATCATGTATACGAGGTCAATATGTCTGAAAAAACGAATACGATGAACGCATATGTCACCGGAATAGGTGAAAATAAGCGTATTGTTTTATGGGATACAACACTTCAAAAGCTGAAAGACCGCGAAATTTTATTTATCATGGCGCATGAGATGGGACATTACGTGATGAAGCATGTGTATATCGGTCTAGCAGGATATTTAGTGCTGTCACTGGCCGGATTTTTTGTAATCGACCGTCTTTATTTTTATCTTTATCAAAAAGGAGCAGCCTCATTTCGACTCAAGGTGTCTAACGACATCGCTGCTCTTCCGCTTCTTTTAATCATCGTATCCATGCTGTCATTTGCAGCTTCACCTTTTACAAATGCAGTGTCAAGGCATCAAGAACGGGCAGCCGACGAATATGCGGTGAACATGACAAAAGACGGGAATGCAGGCGTAACGTCTTTTCAAAAGCTTGCAAAATCAGGGCTCTCCCAGGTGAATCCACCATTTCTAGTGAAGATTTTCCGCTATGGACACCCGACCATGATGGAAAGAATTATGGATATGGAAAAAGCAGCGGAAAAAGAGAAAACGCCGAAAAAGCAGGAATAAATAAAATCCGGCTGGATCAGCCGGATTTTTATTATCACATTTGGATTAGTTAGAAGCCGCTTGAACGTTGATTAACCCTTTTCCGTAATAGAATGAGTCACCAAGCGGTGTTGCCGTGTTTTCTAAGCGCTGGCGAACCTGAGAAGTTGATAGATTCGGATACTTAGAAAGGATAAGCGCTGCTGCTCCTGCTACATGAGGAGACGCCATAGATGTTCCAGTATAAGAAGTGTATCCACTGCTTGGCACTGTACTTAAAATAGAAGTACCAGGTGCAGAAACATCTAATTCAGGACCTGCGCTAGAAGATGAGTTTCTGACATTGTTACTGTTTACATTGGCAACAGCAATTGTAGAATCGTATTTTGCTGGATAGCCAACGGTGCTAGTAGAGCCAAATGAACCTGAATTTCCTGCTGCGGCAACGACAACTACTCCGCGGTTATTCGCTGTGTCAACAGCATTTTTAAGCGCTGTGGAGCCGTTTGGTCCGCCTAAGCTCATATTGATGACATCCATGTTATTCGCTACAGCCCATTCAATACCGCTAATAATCCAGCTGTATTGTCCGTCGCCATTACGGTCTAATACTTTCACAGCATATAGGGAAGCGCTTGGAGCGACCCCAAGAACACCAATTGTGTTATCAAGGGCAGCAATGGTTCCAGCTACGTGAGTTCCATGTGATTGAAAGTCTTGGGTGGCATTTGGCTCTGAAGGGACGAAGCTCGCACCGCCTGCAACATTTAAGTCAGGGTGTGCAGCGTGGATTCCAGTATCAAGGACAGCTACTTTGACATTAGCACCTTTATAACCTTGAGCGTGTACAGCTGGAGCTTTGATTTGAGGGATTCCATAAGGGACGGTTTGTGCATATGCTTCTGCTTTATGGTCTTCTTCTACGTAAGCAATGCTAGGGTCATGTTCAAGTTTCTTGGCGGCTTGTTCGGACATTTTCACTTGTGCAGCATTAATGAGGCGGTATTGTTTTTCTAGTTTTCCACCATTTTGAACGACAGCTTGTTTCTTAGAGCTGTTTGTGGTGGCAGAGGCTTTAAAACCAACAATATAGCTTTTTTCACTATCTGTTTTGGAGACCGTTTCGGCATTTGCCATGGATCCTCCAAACCCTGCTGAAAACAGAAGAGGGACAGCCAATAAAACACTTGTCATCACATTTTTCTTTTTCACGCACATTCCACATCCCTTTTTTCTTATTTCAGAATAATCATCCGTAGTCTATAAGAATGAACCGTTTGATTATTCTGTATATTCAGTTTAAGGGAAGTAGGCAAATAAGAGTAGACCCGAATTTTTGTGAAAGTCCTAGCGAAAATTGGGGAATTAAGTCACTTGGAACTGGTGGTAAAATATGTTTATTCTATCATTTCAGCGATGTTCTATTAAAAAGGGAGTGTGCTTTTTTTCTCATGATCCATTTCCGGTTAAATATTCGATACCCGAAAAGCCATAAAATAGGTAGAATCGTCTAGCATCTATTTCGAATTTCGATATAAAAAAATATTATTTTATCATTGTTTTTGCCATAAAAAAGAACCTGCTCAGATAACAGGCTCTTTAAGAAGGGGCGGATTGAGTTAAATGGCTGACCACGTTGTAATCACGGACCTTCCATTTACCATCTGACCATTCCACATAATTTAAGCAAGCATTAACAAGTCTCGTGTTCTGTAGACCCATATGTTCATCTGCCAAAGTGGTGAGTAAAGCATGGATAGCAGCTCCGTGAGCCACGATCAGGACATGTTGATCTGGATAGGCGGCTCTGACTTTCTCAATACCTTCTAGCATTCGGTTTTGAATCGTCTCAATTGGTTCCATATTTGGATACTGTTTATCTGGAAACAGCTTTTGCCGCTCCTCAAACGACATGCCTTCAGCGTCACCATAATCTCGTTCTATAAAATCATCCATGATGACAAGTGGAGCATGGACATGATTTAAAATCAAGTGTGCCGTTTCTTTTGCCCTTGTTAGTGGACTGGAAATGACAAC
This sequence comes from Bacillus sp. FSL K6-0994, assembly GCF_038630815.1. Lineage (NCBI taxonomy): Bacteria > Bacillati > Bacillota > Bacilli > Caryophanales > Bacillaceae > Bacillus > Bacillus sp. FSL K6-0994. The sequence continues at coordinate 992,834 of NZ_CP152043.1, forward strand.
ATCCCAATGGACATCCTTTAAGTAAAGTCCAGTTTGTTCAGCCTGCCATTTACCTGTGTCGTTTAAAGGGATATCTGTTCGTCCTTGAATTCGTTTCGCTGCATTCCAATCTGTTTCCCCGTGTCTGACTAGGCAAATTGTTGTCAATCAAATCCCGCCTTTTCTATCTTTTCTTCTATTATACTAAAGCAGAAGAAAAAAGACTGTATTAGCGATTTGTCAGGCTTGTTAAGGATTCGACGGAGCTTGCAACTTGAGACACCGTTTGTTTGACTTCCTTCAATTCGTTAAGGAAAGTCTGAAGGTCAATTTCAATTTTTCCGTTTTGGTTTTTGCTTAAGTTCATGCTGCTGACGATATCGTCGAAGAGTGAATTGATTTGTGTCATTTTTTCTTTACTGTCTGTCACAAGTAAATTCACGTCCGCAATGTGCTGAGAGACAATGGCGATTTGTGAATTGGTATTGTTGACAAGTTCAGATACAGTTGAAACCGTTTTCTTTGTGTCCTCTGATAATTTGCGCACCTCGTTTGCAACGACAGCAAAGCCTTTTCCATGTTCTCCTGCTCGTGCAGATTCGATTGAAGCATTTAAAGATAACAAGTTCGTCTGCTCTGCAATGCCTGTGACAATCCCAAAGATTTGTTCAATTTGTTTGGCGATTTCCTCAAGACGCTTAATTTCTGTTTCAATCTTCGTCATGCTGCCATCAATCTGATTCATTTGTGTTTGCTGAATTTCTAATTCTTTTTTACCGCCGATTGATTTTTCTTCGACCTGTGCTGAAATTTGGGTTCCAGCTTGTGACATGTCCGCCATCTCATCCGATTTTGAGACAAGCTTGTCGACCGCACTTGTTGTGTTTGAGAAGAGCGAAGCAAGCGAATTTGAAGTCTCTGTGATTTTTGTATGAAGCTCCTGCTGCTGCTCTTCTGCTTCATCACGAATTTTAGAATATTCATTTTGGAATGTATCTAGAACAAGCTGCTGCTCTAAATTTAAAATTTTCGTCGTCGCTTTGACCGCTGTCTGATATTCTTTGAAATCTTGGATATGGTTAGCGAATAAATCCATAATTGATAGCAGAAGGTCTTGGAATGCTGCCATGTACCATTTAGGCTGGAGTCCAATCCGTAAATGAACTTGCGCAATTTTAATGCGTTTTGCCACATAGGCTTCGTCAATCACGCCTGCAAACATTTCGCTAATATGAATGCGGAGTGTTTTTTTCAAACGATCGACAGAACTATTGTCTTGAATGATATGCATCAAGGAAGACTCGACTTCTAAATTTTTATAAAACTTATCAACAATATGTGCAATATCATCCTGAACAATTGGATTGAGCTGCTTTAATATCAATAGGTCATGCTGCGTCAGGTCAATCATTTTGATTTGTTTGGCGATGTCCGTATTGTTCGAGAAGTTGATTCGTTTTATCCCATCATCCTGCTGTGTGAAAAAAGCAGTGTTTTTTCTTTTCGGTTCTTTTTTAAATAACAATGTGTTTGTCCCCCCATAATCATCAAAAATATCAGACTTTATGTTTTTTATCGGATAATATTGGATTTTTTAAAGGGGGGGACGAGTGAAATTTTACTGTTCTTTATATGACCTTTTTAGTGGTTTTTTAGCAGGGCCTTCTACTACTTCTCCAGTAATGGAAAAACGTGAACCGTGACACGGACAGTCCCAAGTGCGGTCACTATTATTCCAAGCCACTTCACAGCCTAGGTGAGTACATGTTGTATCGACTAGAAAGACATTCCCATCCTCTGATTTATAGGCGCCGCACTTTTTATGTTCATACGAGATAATGCCGCCCTCACCTGGTTTTAAATCATCGATTGTTTGATCAGTTCGTTTGAATTTACCACTGATCAGCTTGGCAGCGACATTGGCATTTTCTTTAACGAAATCTTTGACGAAAGAGTCAGTAACAGGTCTTGATGGCGTAAAGATTGATTCGTATGGATTCGATTTACCTTCAATTAAATCACCGATAAGAGTGGCAGCGACGTGGCTTGTAGTCATGCCCCATTTTCTAAAGCCGGTTGCTACAAAGATATTCTGGTGGTGTTTGGTCAGGCGGCCAATGTAAGGGATTTGATCCATTGTGACCATATCGTGGGTTGACCAGCGATACAGCACTTCTTCTATTCCGAGGGTGGCATCTCCAAACGTTTCTAGTCCTTCATAGTGAGCGGATTCATCTCCGCCTTGTCCTGTTTTATGGCCTTCTCCTCCGATGAGGACTACTTCTTCTCCGTCCCATTCTGCCGTTCTTAAAGAGTGAGCAGGCTGGTCAATTCCTAGGTACATTCCGTCTGTGAGTGGTTTGGTTGTTTTAGCTGCTACGACATAGGATTGCTCTGGATGAATACGGGTGAAATAAAGTCCTTTTCCATCATAAAAAGGAAAGTGTGAGCATGAAATGACATAGCGCCCTGTCAGATGATATCCGCTTTTTGTGACGACAGCAGGGCGGTTCCCTTCTTTTACATCAACAGCGGTTGTTTGTTCAAAGATACGTACACCTCGCTCTAGGAGCTTGTCGATTAGCGCATTGAGATAATGAAGGGGATGAAACTGTGCCTGATTGGTCATCGCAAGGGCTGCTTTAATGTCAGCGTCAAAAGGAAGCTTTGTTTTCCATTCCCGGTCAATACCAAGCTGTTTGTAGGCATCTAATTCCTTCTTTAACTTTTTTACACCGCTTTCTTCCTTTGTATAAAGGTAAGCATCTTTTATCTCTAGCTGACAATCGATGTCGTGCTCTTTGATACGAGCTTGAATGAGGTCTTTTGCTTTCTCATTTGCTTCTACATACAAACGTGCTTTTGGCATCCCAATTTGTTGAATCAGCTCATAATAGTACACATCATGCTGTGAGGTGATTTTAGCCGTTGTGTGTCCGGTCGTGCCTTGCAGCAATTGTTCGGCATCAATGATGATCACATCTAGTCCTCGCTCTGTCATTTCAAACGCCGCAGCGATACCGGTAATACCGCCGCCGACAATGATCACATCTGCTGTGAGATCTTCACTGACAGCAGGAAAAGAATGCTTCTGACTATCCGCCAGCCATAACGATTTTGCCTGTTCCATTCCTTTATGTTCTTGTTCCATGTTGTCGCCTCCAATGATTTGTTGTGTATAATTTTTCCACAATGCTGAAAATCATACATCTGAAAGGAAACAGGGGCGTCATACATAAAAAAGCAGCCAGCACATAAAAATAAACAAGATAAAAGGAAGGAGTGGACTAACGTGTCAACAAAGCAGCCGAAGAAAACATTACCGCCTCAGCACCAAAATGAACGTCCGGGTCTTGAATATAAAATGAACCCTAGACCTGTCTTTGATCGTGAGGTGCAGAATAAAAAGTTAGCAGGAAAAACAGCCATTATGACAGGTGGAGACAGCGGGATTGGAAGAGCAGTCTCTGTTTTATTTGCGAAGGAAGGTGCCAATGTCGCCATTGTTTACTTAAGTGAACATCGTGATGCCGAGGAGACGAAGGACTATATTGAGAAAGCGGGAGGCCGTGTCATCTTAATTGCAGGTGATTTAGGGGATGAGGCTTTTTCTAATGAGGTCGTCAAAAAAACAAAAGATGCCTTCGGTTCCATTGATATTTTGGTGAATAACGCCGGGGAACAGCATCCACAAAAAAGCATTGAGCAAATTACCTCGCATCAGCTTCTTCGGACGTTTCAAACGAATATTTTTGCCATGTTTTATTTAACAAAGGCTGTTCTTCCTCATTTAAAAAAAGGAAGCAGTATCATTAATACAGCCTCTGTCACCGCCTATAAAGGGCATGAAACATTGATCGATTATTCATCCACAAAAGGGGCGGTCGTCACCTTTACGAGATCATTATCTTTATCGCTCATTAAACAAGGGATTAGAGTGAATGGAGTAGCTCCCGGTCCTATTTGGACACCGCTGATTCCCTCAACCTTTACGGAAAAAGAAGTCTCTGAATTTGGCGGAGATGTCCCAATGGAACGTCCTGGTGAGCCAGTAGAGCTTGCGCCAAGTTATTTATTTTTAGCGAGCGAAGACTCATCTTATATGAATGGACAAATGCTGCATGTGAATGGCGGGACCATTTTAAATGGATAAACAAAAAACTTGCGGTAAAGAGACGAGTTACTGTCTCTCTGCCGCAAGTAAAATCATCATGATTGATGTAAGCAGTGTTCTGCATATTGAGCTGACAAGTCATTGAATCGCTTTTCATCACGCTGATCCAGTGCCTTATCAATCTCTTCTCTTAGGAAGGTTAAGCGCTGTTTATAAAGCGCCTCATCTAAAACCATTTGAATATAGATGTCTAAAATGGTGACGCCGTTTTCTTCGGTTTTTTGGGTGTTGCGGGACTTCATGAGCTCAGCATACGTTTTTTTCTCTTTCATAAAGAATCCCCCCGATGCCTTTTTTATAGTATATGGATTGGCGGAGAAAAAATCAACAAAAATTTATAATTTTTAGACAATTTATTTTTGAGCAGAATCGACACCTCTTGTCCAATCGACAGGATGTGATATATCTTTAAAAATGGCTTTTCGATAGATCGAATGGACTAAAAAATATGATAAAAAGATGATTTTTAATAAATTTTGAAAAAATCCTGTCGTTTCTTATATGTTGGTGATAGATTAATAGTATCTCAAATAACCAAATATTAACACAGGAGGAAATGAAGTGTCAGGAATTAGTGAAACACCTTTAGATTCATACGTCATTAATCAAACAACAATGGCGGTCCTTCCAGTTGAAGAAGGAAAAAGAGTATATTCAAAAGTTATAGAAAGAGAGACAAGCTTTTACGTTGAATTAAAACCCCTGCAAATTATTGAACGCAGCTGCAGATTCTTCGGCTCAAGCTATGCAGGCAGAAAGGCGGGAACATACGAAGTAACAGGAATTTCTCACAAACCCCCAATTGTGATTGACTCATCCAATCATCTGTATTTTTTCCCAACCTATTCATCCAACCGTCCTCAGTGCGGCTGGATCTCCCACAAATACATTCATACCTTCCAAGAATCATCCCTCGGAGACACGGTGGTCACCTTTACAAACGAGCAAGCCGTCAAACTTGATGTCTCATATAAATCATTTGAGAGTCAGGTGCACCGGACAGCATATCTCCGAACGAAATTTCAAGATCGTCTCGATGGAGGTCTTCCGAAGAAACAAGAATTTATGCTGTATCCAAAAGAACAGCAGCTCAATCTCGTATACGATTTTATATTAAGGGAGCTTCGAAACAAATATTAGTCAAAAGCCAGCGGCAGAGCAGCCGCTGGACCTCTTATCCAGCATGAATGAAATGCAAAAAGGCGCCGCTACATCATAAAGAAGAATTCATTGAAACCAAATACGTATGTCTCATCGTCTATTGGTTGTTTGGGAAATGACAGGGAAATGTGAATCCTTAGACATATTTTCATTCATTTATCCATAAATCACAGAAGAGACACGAGCTTGTCTGTTACAATAAAAGAAATCTTATGTGGTAAAGGATGCTTATATTTGACCGATATGAACGAATGGGATAAAGAAATGGAGGCTCTGTATGAAAAAACAATCACATTTGGTGCTGCTATTTATCCTAACTTTGACATTACTAGCAGCCTGTCAGCAAGCAGGTCAGCCGCCTTCAAAGCAAGACACAAAAGAAGCTGCTTATGAACAATGGGTGCAGTCTTATATGGATGAGTTAAATAAAGCATATGAAAATATGACCGGTCAGTTTATCTCAGATGGACATGGAAAGATCCAAACAAATAAAAAATTGACAGAAGCGACGAAAGCATTTGATCGTGTGATTCAAAAAGGGCTTGATCATCAAGAAGTTCCAGCTGCTTACCAAAAGGCCGATCAACAATTAAAGACAGGCCTTGCTTCATTTGAAAAAGGGATCAGTAAGGTGGAAAAGCTCTTGAAGCATCCCGATCAAGAAAAGCTGTTTATTTCCGCTACCCATCATTTTCAGGATGGCTTGCAGCAGACATCCGCATTTATTGAAGAAGTAGGTCAGATTCAGCAATCATCCTAAAAAAGCCTGGAAGTAAACCTTCCAGACTTTTTTAGATGTGAAGGATTTTCTTTAAACGGCGTACGCCCTATTGAATCATGCTTTCGTCCGTACAGGCGAATTCTACCAGTAATCCCTTTCGAAACAATAAGGACTTAATGGATAAATGCCAACGCAAGCTTCTTTTGCTGCCTTTCTCATTTTGTTGATCTCAGGTGTCGGGCAGAAACAAAAGTAAGATGTCCATCTTTCTCTTTCTCTTCCAATTCGTTTAAAATATAGAGAGGAGAGGGGAAGATGAACATGAAAAAAGTGCAGCTTGATGGCGCAGCGTGCAGGTCGCAAGAAGAGCTTCATGACCAGCTAAAAACAGTTTTACACTTTCCTGACTATTATGGGAAAAACCTTGATGCCCTTTGGGACTGTTTGACAGGAGAGGTGACTCTTCCAGTAGAACTGACATGGGTGAATTTTCAAACGAGCAAAGACGCTCTTGGTGATTATGCTGAGAGCTTGCGTCAGTTATTTCAAGAAGCAGAAGAAGAACTGAATGGACAATTTCAATTGAATATTCAATAAGAGAAAAAGCAGCCGCTGCCGCAGGCTGTTTTTTTGAATTTTCGGTTCTTGAATGTTTCATTAGATTATAAATAGGTGAGCCCTCAGCTGTTTAAATAATTTTTTATTGTGGATTCATAAAAATATGTTGCGTGCAGGAAACTTTCATCAAAATATGTTATAGTGGAACCTACATTGATAGACTAAGATAGAGTGAGGGTTCGGAAAGGATGAAGGAAAAAAGATCAAAAAGAAGACTAAGGCCTTGGGTAAAAGCCGTGCTGTTTATCATGGCATTTGTCATGGTGATGGCAGTGTCCGTGACTGGATACGCATACTATAAAATTTCAAAAGCGTCGAATAAGGCGCAAGTATCATTAGAAAGAGGAGACACCTCGCAAAAGCGTGTGAAAGCTTTTGATCCAGGAAAGGACAGCTTTTCGGTGCTGCTGCTTGGAATTGACAGCCGTCCAGGTGAAACGGTAGATGAAGCAAGAAGTGATGCGGTCTTACTGGCGGCGGTGAACCGAACAGACAAAACCATTAAGCTTCTCAGTATTCCTCGTGATTCTTATGTAGATATACCGGGAAGAGGATATGATAAAATTGCTCACGCCCATGCGTTTGGGAGTGCAGATTTGTCAGTCAAAACGGTCGAAAACTTGTTGAACATTCCTGTAGACTATGTGATTTCAGGGAACTTTAAGGCGTTTCAAGACATTGTGGATGAGCTAAATGGAATTGACGTAACGATTGAAGATGAAAGCATCGCAAAACAGATGGAAAAGGATTCAAAGGGAAAAGTTCAAGTGCAAACAGGCACTCATAGACTGAATGGCGAAGAAGCTTTAGCCTTTGTGAGAACGAGAAAGGCTGATAGTGATCTCATGCGCGGAAAGCGCCAAATGGAAGCACTTCAAGCCATCTTTGAAAAATCTAAATCGATTTCTTCGATCCCGTCATACGACAACATCATTGATACGCTTGGTGATAATGTCTCAACCAACCTTTCCATGAAACAGTTCATCGGTCTTTTTCCATTACTGAGCTCATTGAAATCAGTGGATACGATTCAGCTAAAGGGCCATGATTATCAGCCTGGGAATGTGTATTACTTTGAGTTAGATGGACCAGGATTAGAAGAAGTTAGAACAGAGCTGAGAAAACAGCTTGAATTATCATAAATAAGAAGGAGCCTGCCGCCGCGGCAGGCTTTTTTTGCATGGGTACCGCGCCGCATTTCAGCAAGAAGTTAATTTGCTTGATGCAGAAAATATGCAGTCAGCAGTTCCTCTACCCGGTGACGTATACGCGGATTAAAGTATTTATGCTTTTCTTCATAGCCATTTATGATAAATAGATACGTTGTAAATCCTTCATCGTGTTCAATTTGCTGTACTTTCATATTTTCTTTACGTAAATGCTGCTTCAGTTCGTAAAGTGCTTTCTGTGCTTCCTTTAACACAGAGGTCACAAGCTGAATGTATGGTTCATTTAGTTTAAATGTTTGATGTTGTTTTAAGTGTGTCAGGTCACGATTGAGGATGGAGATGACCATTGGAAGAAAGATGGCCTGTTCCATCATCTGAAGCTGTATTCTTGATAGTCTTGTCATGTCCAAGCCTGCTTTCTTTATGAATAGAACAAATGTTCTTGTTTATTATATCGAATGAGTCAAACAATCTCAAGGGGGCGAGTGGGATTCATTTGTATATTTTTATGTTTTCTATGTAAAATGAAATGTAGACAAACCTTGAAGGAGTCAAACAAGTTGACATCATTTCTTTCTCTATTTACTCATGAAAATATCACATCATTTTTTGAAAGCTACAAGGCTTTTGGACCAATTGTCGCTATATTGCTTCCTCTGATTGAAGCATTTCTTCCGTTTTTACCACTTGTGGCGTTTGCGGTGGCCAATGCAAATGCATTCGGCCTTTGGGAAGGCTTTTTATTAACCTGGATCGGTGCAAGTGCAGGGTCTATTCTTGTCTTTTTACTGATCAGAAAATTTGGACAGATGAGAATGCTGAACTTTATCAGCAGACACCCTTCCATTAAGAAATTGATGCTTTGGGTAGAGAAGCGGGGATTTGGTCCGTTATTTATTTTACTCTGCTTTCCTTTTACACCTTCTGCGGCTGTCAATGTTGTCGCAGGCTTATCAAGAATTAGCATGTGGCAATTTTCATTAGCTGCTTTAGCTGGTAAGTGTGTCATGCTCTTTATCATTAGTTTTATCGGTTATGATCTTTCTGCTTTAGTAAAGAATCCGTTAAGAAGTGTTTTTGCGGTTCTAGTTATCGTTTTATTATGGTATGTTGGAAAGAGAGTAGAAAATAGGTTGAATATTCGAATGAGCAAGCGTGAGGACAAAGGAGGCTCTTAATGAAAAAGAAGCCATTGCTATGGTTGATGATTATTACATGCATCGTCTTATTGTTCCAGGTAAAGAATTTCATGTTTGTGAAGTATAAAGTAGAAGGGGTTAGTATGGACCCTACATTTACAGATGGAACAGAATTATTAATCAACAAGTTCTCGCCAAAACTCACGAAAATTAGCCGGTTTGATTATGTATTATTTCACGGACCCAAAAATCAAATTTTGATCAAACGGGTCATTGGGCTCCCAGGAGAATCGATCAAGTATGTAGATGATCAGTTATTTGTCGATGGGGAAAAATGGAAAGAACCCTATTTAAAAGAGCAGAAAAAACATAAAATGGGGAATGTCCTGACAGGAGATTTTCAGCTGAAAGCTATCACAGGACAAGATAAAATCAAAAAAAACCATTACTTCGTGATCGGAGATAACCGAATACATAGCTTCGACAGCCGGCATTTTGGAACGATTTCAAAGGATCAAGTAGTTGGTGTCAAAAGAAATCAGAATGAATAAAAGAAGAGGCGCTCTGCACATGCAAAGCGCCTCTTTTTTTATTTTGCGGCTTTATATTCAGGATGTCTTTTTGCCCAGACATGATGTAAGAATCGAAAAAACGGTGGCAGCATCGCAATGACAAGAATGATTCTAACGACTTGTACAGCTACTACAAAGGTTGAGTCCTCATGGAGTGTGACTGCTGTTGTTGCCATTTCTGCAATACCGCCAGGCGAAAAGGCAAGAATGGCTGTAATGACAGAAATGCCTGTGACCTCTGCAATGGCAATTGAACTGAGAACCGTTGCAGCAATCAGTCCAGCTGAGCTGACGACGGCCACAATTAACGTGTTTTTTAGCCCGACAAACATCTGTTTATTCATTTTTGAACCGATGGTTGCACCTAGAAATACCTGTGACGCGATATTCGCTTGTGCTGGCCAGTAAGGAATCAAATCATGACCTATGAGCGCACCTGCACCTACTTGAAGAGCTGCAACTCCTAACATACTGCCAATCAGCCAAGGGGCAGGGAAATGAAGACGAACCGCGAGGCGTGACATAAGCCAGGCACCTAAAATAAGTGCGATACTCCACGAGATATTTGACAGGGTGAAAACGCCGGATGAAAAGGCGCTCCCTTGCACGGTTGCAGCTGCATCCGCTGGATTTTTTGTATTTAAATAGAACACCGTAAATGGGATGGTGAGTACCACCATTAATACACGTGTTGTTTGTACGAGACTGACAACGGCTGTATTTGCTCCAACCTCTTGGGCAATCCCTGGCATAGCAGATAAACCGCCTGGTGCTGTTCCGACAAAGCTGGTCAGCATATCTGTTTTACTCAGCTTCCATAAGGCAAAGCCAGAGAGCATCGCCAGTAGAATAGAAAAAACGAGCATGAAACTCACAGGGAGCCAATGTTCAGTGAAAATATGAAGAACTTTCATGTTCATTTTCTGTCCGAGTTCGATTCCGAGAATAAATTGACCAAGGAGTAGCCATCTGCTGTGGATACGCAAGGTGTTGTTTCCTTTACGCTGAAACAGGGCGGGACGTCGCATGGCAATAAATGCAGCCGTGATTAATGTTCCGATCATCCAGCCAATAGACATTCCTGTTAAAGACAAAAGAAATCCACCTAAACCGCTTATCGCGATCAAAATGAGATCGGTTCGAAGGCTGTTTCCTTGTTTCATCACATGTAAACCTTCTTCCTATAAATTTGTTCAGTAAGTGAAATGTTGTTATCTTCACTATAATACAAAAGTCTCTATAAATAAAATACGAATTTTTTTACCAATTTCATAAGATTATCTTATCGAGAATCAGATTGCTTATTGATATAAATAGGTTCGTAATTTTTACCAAGAAGCAAGGTAATATGCAACGATTTTCCCCTATTTTGGTTATCTGTTGACTATCATTTTCAATTACACTACAATCCTTAGTGTGAGGTGATGACATGAAAATTCCTTCTTTTAAATATAATGAAAAGGGTTTGAATCGCTTTTTCGGTCCTTTAGAGGGAAGGATTATGGAGATCCTTTATCAAGGTGAGGGTATGCCGATTAAAGAAGTGCAGCAGAAGCTGTCAGATGAGAAGCCGATTAATTTCAACACGGTGATGACTGTGCTGAACCGCTTAACCGAAAAGGGAATTGTCGAGAAGAAAACAAAAGGGCGTTCATCTATTTATAATCCCATTTTAACAAAAGAAGAATTTCTAAATGAGCAGACAAAATGGATTACCCAAGGGCTGATGGACGATTTTGGTCCACTGGCAGTGAATCATATGGTGGATGCAATTGAAAGTGCTGACCCTGAATTACTCAAAGTGCTTGAAGCAAGGCTGGCATCCAAAAAAGAGGAGCAGCAAAATGAATAAAATGAAATCGAGCCTGCTGTTTTTAGGCGGTATATTGATTGGTTTAACGATTTTTTATCAGATGGGTTATTACGTGCTTTCAAGCTTTTTTGGCTGGAATCAAGCATATAATCTTATTCATGTATGCCAGTCTGTTCTCGAATTCTATGGATTCACTCCTTTGAAATATTTTCTAGATGCTTTAGTCCTCTACACACTGGGATTTGCGATTTTCTATATGACGAAGCAAATCAAAACGTACATTCAATTCAAGCAAAATCTGATGCTTGCAGTCGATTACCACTCGACCGAATCTTTATCTGAGAAATATGCAAATGACATCATTGTGTTTCATTGTCATGAACCGCTTGCTTTTGCCATGGGGATGCTTCACCCAAAGGTTTACTTATCAACGTCTCTCATGGACATGCTGGATGAAGAGGAGATTGACGCTGTTGTTTATCATGAATTACACCACAAATACAGCTATGATCCTTTAAAGGCTTTCACATTCTCAATGCTCACAAAAGTCATTTGGTACATTCCAGTGTTAAAGCATATGAGACAAAGCTATTCCGTTTTTCGTGAAGTGATCGCAGATGACTATGCGATTCGGCAGACAGGCACTGAGCTTGGAGTAGGGCAAGCCCTTTTGAAGCTGATTAAAAAGAGAACGCAGTTTCAAAAACAAACGAAGTTTGCGGTATCCTTTGGAGATCGGGCATTGAATTTAAGAATACAGAAGATCTTAAATCCAACATACAATATTCCTTTCAATGTACCCATCATTCCCATTGTCACATCAACCATTCTCATGGTGGCCTTAATGATTATGCTTAACCTAAATTACTAATTTTTTTTACTTATTAACATTACATTATGTAGTGTAAAAACAGGAGGAAATCACTATATGAAAACGAATCAAGAAATAGGAACACTTTTTGTACGTGTTATTTTAGGTATTATCTTCTTTCTACACGGACTTCAGGCATATCAAGGAGGTCTGGGAGGAACAGCGGCATTCTTTGGACAAATCGGTGTACCGGAATTTATGGCCTATATTGTAAAGACAATTGAGCTGGTCGGTGGTATCGCCTTGATTTTAGGTCTAGGAACACGTATTTTCGCAGCATTATTTGTACCAATTATGGCTGTGGCGATTATTACGGTTGGTTTTTCTAAAGGATTTGTTGGTGGTTATGAATTTGAACTATCGCTGCTTGTCATGGCCCTTTATTTAACACTCAGCGGCAGTAAGATGCTGTCCATTGATGGGTTGCTAAAACATCAGCAGCAAAGCAATGAAGCAAAATTTCATTAAACGATCATGAAAAAAACTCCTTCTGCTATTTGTGGCAGAGGAGTTTTTTTATTTATCAAATTGTCGTTTTCACGTTTGAAAAAGTGAAAGAGATGAGGGATTTATTGAGAATAGTATTTTATTTGATAGATTGAATGAACAAAAAGCCGATTTCATTTTTTGACGGAACATACGATCTCCTATTAAAATAGGACTATCTAAGACACATGGTGCGTTAAAAGATATAAAAACCATACAGCATGCTGCTGTTCATCTTGAGCGATACGTTTCATCAGCTCTTTTGTTCCTTGATCCCGGACATAATCTGATATCGTTAAGTAAAAATCAACCGTTCTTTGTTCATCTTTAAATGCGAAAAGAAGCCCTTCTCTAAATTGATCTGGACAAGGTTCTGTTACGCTTGGTTTGTGATTTTTACCTGTTAAAGAATAATACAGCTTTGAAAATAGTTGATAGTGTCTGACTTCATCCTGGCGTATTTCTTGAATGATTTTTTTTGCCTCAGGAGTTTTTGCTCTTTGAGCAAGTTTTTCGTAGCATTGGATCGCAGAATATTCACCATTGATTGCTTTTTCAAGGTCTGAAATGATTCTTGTGTTTTGGCGCATGTCATATGGCGGGTAGTCGTAATAACCGTAATACATGATATTGCCAGCCTCCTTTGAGTTCATGATGGTTTATGATATGAGATGAGTAAGGAAAGGTGCCTATATCTTTTTAGGAAGGAGAAGGGGAAAATAGCTATTTACTTTTATTTTCGCTAGAATATGAGTACATAAGAAAGGTGTTGTGGAGCGTGGAGATTCAGTTTTTAGCAGGCAGATCGGGGAGTGGAAAAACGACTGCAATCTTAGAGGAAATCAAAGAACAGCTTCGGCTTGATCCGTTGGGTCCGCCAATCATTTTTTTAGTCCCGGATCAAATGACATTCTTAATGGAATACGAGCTTGCAAAAACGTCTGAAGCTGGCGGGATGATCAGGGCCAAAGTATTTAGTTTCACGCGTCTTGCTTGGTCTATTTTACAGCAGACTGGCGGAGCGAACCGGCAATTTGTGACAAGCACAGGAATTCAAATGCTTTTAAGAAAAGTGATTGAAGAGGAGAAAGAAAAGTTTAAGGTATTCAAAAAAGCGAGTGATAAGCCGGGGTTTGTCGAGCAAATCGAAAAGACGATGGCTGAGTTCAAGAGATACTGCATGCTGCCTGAGGATATTGAAAAAATTTCATTATCGAGCATGCATTCAGAGTATACAGAAGAAAGACGGGCAGCCGAGAAATTGCATGATCTGCATGTTCTTTATCAGCAGATGGAGCAGCATTTACAAGATGAATATGTGCACTCAGAAGACTATTTGACGCTTCTCACGGAGCAAATTCCTTTATCTGAAGAAATAAAAGGAGCACACATTTATATAGATGGTTTTTATCAATTTACACCGCAGCAGCTTCTCGTCATTGAACAGCTTTTGCTGCATGCTGAGAAAATAACGGCTGCTTTCACAGTGGATCGTTCCTATCAAGATAAACAGCCAAATGAACTTGATTTATTTCGTATGACAGGTAAAACGTATTTCCAGCTCTATCAGCTTGCTAAAGAGTGCGGCGCGTCCATTTCTGAGCACATTTTGGAGAAAAATAACCGTCATCTTCATACGCCGGATCTTGCTTATTTAGAACGGCAATATGAGCAGAGACCGTTGAAGCCATATCAGGAAATAACCCCTCATCTCACAGTGTCTAAAAGTGCGAGTAAACGAGCTGAAATTGAGGGAGTAGCGAGAGAAATTCTTCATTTAGTGAGAGAAGAAGGACTTAGACTGCGAGATATTTCGATTGTAGCGCGGCATGTAGACGACTATAAAGATACGTTAAAAGAGGTTTTTCGAGATTACGATATTCCATTTTTTATTGATGGAAATGAATCGATGCAGTATCATCCGCTCATTGAATTAATTCGTTCAAGCTTGGATGTCATAAAAGGAAACTGGCGTTATGAGGCCGTGTTTCGCTGCGTGAAGACAGAGTTCTTATTTCCGCTCGAACTTGCCAAAAACAAAGCGAGAGAACAGGCAGACCAGCTTGAAAACTACTGTATTGCTTATGGTGTAAAAGGAGAACGCTGGACAAACGGTTCCCGTTTCCATTACAGGCGATTCCAATCCTTAGATGAGGATTTTGGACAAACAGATCAAGAAATTGAAATGGAACAGATGCTGAATGATGTAAAGGAATGGATCGCACCGCCGCTTTTCCAATTGCAAAAAAGGCTGAAAAAAGCGCAAAAGGTAAAAGACATGGTAGAGGCAGTTTATGTCTTCTTAGAGGAAATACAAGTGCCGGATAAACTTGAAAAGGCTAGGCTGGAAGCTGAAGAAGCAGGTAGATTAGCTGAAGCCATGCAGCATGGACAAGTATGGGATGCTGTTATTCAATTAATGGATGAATTTGTTGAAATGCTCGGTGAGGAGGAGCTCTCATTTCCTTTATTCCAACAGATGATGGATACAGGATTGGCCTCTTTAAAATTCGCTTTAATTCCGCCTTCACTCGACCAAGTATTTATCGGAAGTATGGATTTATCGAGAATGTATCAAGTGAAGTGTATGTTTATCATTGGGGTAAATGATGGCGTTATTCCCGCACGTCCTTCTGACGAAAGTGTTTTGTCTGAGGATGACCGGGAGTGGTTAAAACGAGCAGGAGCAGAACTCGCAGAGACAGGAAAAGAACGGCTGCTAGATGAGCAATTTTTAATTTACCAGGCGCTGTCGAGTCCATCTCATCATTTGTATCTGTCTTATTCAGTGTCAGATGAAGAGGGGCGCTCTCTATTGCCTTCGCCTCTTATCAAGTATTGTCAGGAGCTTATGCCAAATCATGAGCATGCTTTGTATGTGTTAGACCCGGAACAGCTGGATGACAAGGAGCAATTAAAATTTGTAGCGAATGAGCATGTCTCGTTATCGTATACTGTCTCGCAGCTGCAGCAATGGCTCAACCAATACCCCATCAGTGGTGTATGGTGGAGTGTCTATAATTATTTGATGACGTCATCTCATCGGGATGTATCAAAAAACATCTTGTCGAGTTTGTTTTTTACAAATCGAGCGAAGCGCTTAAAACCAAACGTCACAAAAGAACTTTATGGTGATCACATTCAAGGCAGTGTTTCAAGAATGGAGAAATTCAATGCGTGTGCATTTTCTCACTTTGCTTCCCACGGGTTAAAACTAAAGGACCGGCAATTTTATAAATTGGAAGCACCCGATATCGGCCAGCTGTTTCACTCGGCCTTAAAGCATATTTCAGATACGCTTGTTGAACAAAAAAAGGATTGGAAAAACCTAACGAAGGATGACTGTGTCAACTATTCAAGACATGCAATCGAACAGCTTGCACCGCGTCTTCAAAAGGAAATCCTATTAAGCTCTAACCGGCATGCTTATATTAAAGAAAAGCTCCAGAAAATCTTGATTCGAGTCTCTTCTATATTAAGTGAGCATGCAAGAGTGAGTGGATTTTCTCCCGTTGGGCTTGAGTTAGGCTTTGGCGGCCAAGGGCCACTTCCGCCGTTTACTTTTCAATTGAAAAATGGCTGCACGATGGAGCTTGTCGGAAGAATTGACCGGGTGGATAAAGCAGAAGGTTCAAAAGGGCTGCTGTTGAGAATCGTCGACTACAAATCGAGTGAGAAAGGTCTTGATCTAGCAGAAGTATACTATGGGCTGGCCTTGCAAATGCTCACATACTTAGACCTGACGATTACGTATTCAAAGGAGTGGCTCGGTGTAGAAGCAACGCCAGCTGGCATTTTATATTTCCATATTCATGATCCGCTCATTCAAGCACCGATTCCGCTTGCAGAGGATGAAATTGAGCAGGAAATATTCAAGAAATTTAAAATGAAAGGTCTTTTGCTTGAAGATGTAGAAGTGGTAAAGCTAATGGATCAAACGCTTGAATCAGGAAGATCACAAGTCATTCAAGCTGGCTTGAAAAAGGATGGGTCTTTCCGTTCTGACTCTGCTGTTTTAAGTGAAGATCATTTCCATATACTCACACAGCATGTTCGGCGCACGTTTGAAGAGGCAGGCGAAAGAATTACAAATGGCGAGGTAGCCATTAATCCATATAAATTGAAGGATCAAACACCATGCCGCTTTTGTTCATTTAAGTCTATTTGCCAATTTGATGAATCGATAGAGGATAATGAATTTAGAGTGCTTTCATCTGAAAAGGATGATGTTGTGATAGACCGGATCAAAAAAGAAGGGGATCAGTATGCAAATACCAAAACCGAATAACAGTACTTGGACGGATGACCAGTGGGAAGCCATCGTTTCAGAAGGACAAGATATCCTTGTTGCGGCGGCGGCAGGGTCAGGTAAAACAGCTGTTTTGGTTGAACGGCTGATTCGAAAAATGACCCGTCCTGAAGATCCAGTTGATGTGGATCGTCTGCTCGTTGTGACTTTCACAAATGCATCTGCGGCAGAGATGAAGCATCGGATCACAGAAGCACTTGAAAAGGAATTAGCTAAGAACCCCGGGTCCCTTCATATGAGAAGACAGCTGTCGCTCATGAATCGTGCCAATATTTCCACCCTGCATTCCTTTTGTTTGCAGGTTTTGCGCACCTTTTACTATGAGATTGACCTTGATCCAGGCTTTCGTTTGGCTGATCAAACAGAAGGAGAATTATTAGGAGATGAAGTGTTAGATGAACTGTTTGAGGATGAATATAAGGCTGGAAAGCCAGCGTTCTTTGAACTGGTTGATCGTTACACTTCTGACCGTCATGATTTAGATTTGCAATGGCTTGTGAAGAGAATTTATGAATTTTCTAGATCTCATCCTTCACCTGAACAATGGATGAGGGCATTCCTTTCTCTTTATGATGTAGATGCTCAAACAAAAGTAGAACAATTACCGTTTTACCCATATATCAAAGAGGACCTTTCTCTCGTTTTTCGAAGCTGTCTTGAACTGCTCGAACGAGCTCTCGCCCTATCAAAAGAACCGGGTGGCCCCGCGCCGAGAGCAGAAAATTTTATAGATGATTTAGAGCAGATCAATGAATTAATCAGGCACCAAGATGATTTTGAGAAGCTTTACGAGCTTTTGCCAAACATCAATTTTAAAAGGCTCAAAACATGTAAAGGGGACGAATATGACCCTGTGCTGTTAGAAAAAGCCACAGATGCACGCAATCAAGCAAAAAAACAACTAGAAAAGCTCAAAGATGAATACTTTATGCGCAGTCCCGCCCAGCATTTGAAAAGCTTAGCTGAAATGAAGCCGGTGGTCGAAACACTTGTGGAGCTTGTCATCCAATTTGGACAGCGTTTCGAAAGAGCGAAGCAAGAAAAATCAATCGTGGATTTTTCGGATTTAGAGCATTATTGCTTACGCATTTTAGCAGAGCAGGACGCGGAAGGAAATTTGATTGAAACAGAAGCGGCCAAGTACTATCAACAGCAGTTTGAAGAAGTGCTCGTTGATGAATACCAGGATACAAACCTTGTACAGGAAACGATTTTAAGGCTTGTATCTAAAGGGGAACATGCTGCAGAGGGCAACCTGTTTATGGTTGGTGATGTAAAGCAGTCCATTTATCGTTTTAGACTGGCTGAGCCTATGCTCTTTTTAAACAAATATAAACAATTTACACCAGACGGCGAAGAAACAGGGAAAAGAATTGATTTAAATAAAAACTTCCGCAGCCGTTCAGATGTGTTAGACAGTACGAACTTTTTGTTCAAACAGCTGATGGGGGAAACAGTTGGAGAAATTGATTACGATGAACAAGCTGAATTAAAGCTTGGAGCTAGTTATCCAGAAAGCGAAGATACAACGACAGAAATGCTTCTTGTACATTTAGATCAACAGGAAGCAGAAACTGACGAAGAGCGAGAAGATCTAGAGACCGTACAACTAGAAGCGAGAGTCATTGCTAAAAAAATAAGAGAATTGGTGGAGCAGCCATTTCAAGTGTACGATGCAAAACAGCAAATGACCCGTAACTTGCAGTATCGGGACATTGTGATTTTACTTCGCTCCATGCCTTGGGCCCCGCAAATGATGGAGGAATTGAAGAAGCAGGGAATCCCTGTGTATGCGAATCTTTCCTCCGGTTATTTTGAAGCAACAGAGGTGTCTGTGATTCTTTCTCTGTTAAAAGTCATCGATAATCCATATCAGGATATCCCGCTTGCAGCTGTATTAAGATCACCAATTGTTCATTTAGACGAAAATGAAATGGCACTAATTCGCACGAGTGATAAAAAAGGCACTTATTATGATGCTGTGAAGGCATTTATGAGTGTGACTCATTCAGATCACCCTACATGCAAAAAACTAGAACGGTTTTTCAGGTTGCTGCGTAAGTGGCGTGATTTCTCCATGAATCATTCAGTAGCGGAATTGATTTGGGAAGTATACCGCGATACGCAGTATCTAGATTACGTTGGCGGGATGCCTGGAGGCAAGCAGAGACAGGCGAACCTCCGTGCTCTTTATGATCGAGCGAAGCAGTATGAAAAAGCTGCCTTTAGAGGGCTGTTCCGTTTTCTTCGTTTTATCGAAAGAATGCAGGAGCGTGGAGATGATCTTGGTGCGGCAAAAACGTTCAGTGAAACAGAGGACGTTGTTCGCATGATGACGATCCACAGCAGTAAAGGATTAGAATTTCCAGTCGTCTTTACCGCAGGACTCGGCAGAAACTTTAATATGATGGACTTAAACCAGTCCTACTTGCTTGATAAAGAATTAGGATTTGGAAGCAAATATATTCATCCAGAGCTGAGAATTAGCTATGCAACATTACCGCTTGTGGCAATGAAAAAAAAGATGAGGAAAGAGTTATTATCTGAAGAGCTGAGAGTTCTATATGTAGCGCTCACAAGGGCTAAGGAAAAATTATTTCTTGTCGGCTCTGTCAAAAATCAGGTGAAGGCATTAAGCAAATGGCAAAATGCTGCAACTGGAGAGGACTGGCTCCTCCCTGATTTTGAACGTTATCAATCGAAAACATACTTAGATTTTATTGGTCCTGCTCTCATCCGTCACCAAGCAATGTCATCTATTTTAGAAGAAACAGGTGATGTTGTTCTGTCGCACCCATCAGCATTCACGATCTCATTTACTCAAGCTTCCGATCTTCTAAAAGAAGATATGTCACTTGAAAAGAATCAGCAGGACGAGGTGGTACAAGCTTTGATGGAAGGTCTGCCTGTTGAAGAATATGGTGATGCTGATGAGAAAGTAGCAGAGAGACTTTCATGGAGATACCCATACCTAGCGGCCTCACAAGTCGGCACAAAGCAGTCAGTTTCCGAGATAAAAAGAATGAAAGAAATACAGGATGAGTACAGTGTTCCTTCTTCTCTTCGAAAAGCCCGTGCCACGATGTATGACCGGCCGGCTTTCATGAAGAAAAAAACACTCACTGCCGCAGAGCAAGGCACCGCAATGCATACAGTCATGCAGCATATTGCGCTTCCTTCTGACGAGCCCTTTGATGAAATCCGTATACATCAGCTGCTCGATTCCTTACAGCAGCGAGACTTGCTAACAAATGAACAAGTCCAGTCAATTGATCAAGAAGGAATTGCAGCTTTCTTCTCTACTTCTATTGGTCAAAAGCTGCTGAAAGCGGACTGGGTGAAACGAGAAGTGTCATTTAGTATGGTGTTACCTGTTAAAGAGGTATACAGCCATATTGATGCAGAGGGGGAGCCTGTCCTTATTCAAGGGATGATTGACTGTTTATTTGAATCGGATGGAAAACTATATTTACTAGATTATAAAACAGATAGAGTGCAAGGCAGATATACAGGCGGTCTTGAAGCAGCTGTACCTATATTGAAAAAGCGCTATGAAACTCAAATAGCGTTATATGCAAAAGTAGTAGAACGTTTAACAAACAGAACATTAGAGGAGAAAATTCTTTATTTCTTTGATGGTAATTTAGAAATTTCATTATAAATGTATCGGAATGAGAGGTGAATCACATGAGGATTCTGCATACGGCAGATTGGCATTTAGGAAAAACCCTTGAAGGCCGGAGCCGGCTTGATGAGCAAGCACAGTTTTTAGATGAGCTGTATCAAATCGTAAAAGACGAACACATTGATGTCATTGTCATGGCTGGAGACGCCTTTGATACAGTGAATCCGCCTGCTAGAGCAGAACAGCTTTTTTATGAAAGTCTATCCGCCTTATCTGATAAAGGAAAACGTCAGGTCGTGGTCATCTCAGGCAACCATGATAATCCGGATCGACTATCTGCCGCATCTCCTTTAACTAATGATCAGGGGATTCATTTAATTGGTTATCCGACAAATGACATCATCCGCGTCGATGTTCCCTCTTCAAGTGAACGTTTATCCATTGCAGCACTCGCTTATCCGTCTGAAGCGAGACTAAACGAGGTGCTGGCTGAAACATTTGAAGAGAAATTGCTTCGCGATCATTACAATTTAAAAATACAGCAAGCGTTCCAACATTTAAGCACTCAATTTCAAGCCGATACGGTCAATATCGCAACGAGCCATATTTATGTGGCAGGAGGAAGTCAAACAGATTCAGAAAGACCGATTGAAGTAGGCGGTGCATATACCGTTGCGGCAGAAAGCCTGCCAGAAGCAGCCTGCTATGTGGCCCTTGGTCATTTGCACCGCCCGCAAACCATCAAGCGTGCCAAAACGATTGCCCGCTATTCCGGGTCACCTCTTGCTTACAGCTTTTCTGAATCAGGATATGCCAAATCAGTCACAATTGTAGAGGCAAAACCTAATGAAAAAGCAAGCTGGAAAGAAGTGTTGTTATCAAGCGGAAAACCACTTGTGAAATGGAAGGCAACTGAGGGACTGAGTCAAGTGCACGAGTGGCTGGATGAAAAACGGGATCTTCAGGCATGGATTGATTTAGAGATTCATTTAACAGATCAGCTCTCCATAGAAGAGATCCATCAGCTCCGAAAGCAGCATAGCGGGTTTGTCCATATTAGACCGAAATTTAAAGAACTTCAGCAAATGGAAGAACAAAAGCAAGCCGAAAAGCTCTCAATCGAGGAGCGGTTCGTGAAATTTTATGAGCGCCAGACAGGCGGCGGTCTTCCTGATGAAAAAACAGTCAAGCTGTTTTTGGAGCTCGCCAATGAAATGCAAGAGGAGGAAGCGACTTGAAGCCGATTACGCTAACCATTAAAGGACTTCATAGCTTCAGAGAAGAACAAACAATTGACTTTAGCTCATTATGTGATGCAGGTGTGTTTGGCATTTTTGGACCGACAGGAAGCGGAAAGTCGTCCATATTAGACGCCATGACCCTGGCACTTTATGGCAAAGTGGAACGTGCGTTAAATAATACACATGGTATTTTGAACCAAGCGGAAGAGAAGCTGTCAGTTTCCTTTACGTTCGCTTTACAAAAGGAACACCACATTTCTTATAAAGTCGAACGTGCTTTCAAGCGGGCAGATGAAATGAAAGTCAGAACGACACTATGCCGTCTGATTGAAATTGGGGATACACAGACAGTTCTTGCAGATAAAGCGAGTGAGGTCAATCGTAAAATAGAAGAATTACTCGGGTTAACCATTGATGATTTTACGCGAGCGGTTGTCCTGCCTCAAGGGAAGTTTGCAGAATTCCTTTCCCTAAAAGGAGCCGATAGACGACAAATGCTACAGCGTTTGTTTAACCTGGAAAAATATGGGGATCAGCTCGTTAAACGTTTGCGCGCAAAAGCGCAGAATCAGTATGGACAAAAAAATGAACTGCTTGCTGAGCTGAATGGCTTAGGAGAAGCTGGCCCAGAGGCGCTCGCAAAGGCAAAGGAAGCGGCTGAGCAGGCAAAGGCTATTTTTCATGAGAAAAAACAAGCGCGGGATGAAGCGTTCACTGCTTTTACAAAGGCGCAAACAATTTGGCAGTATCAAAAGGAACGAGAAGCTTATGAGACGGAACTAAACCATCTGAATCAACTGGCACCATCAATGGAAGAGAAAAAGGCCAAGCTTCATATTGCTGAGCAGGCAGAGGCATTAAAGCCTTATGCGGATGCATTAACAAAGGCTGAAAATCAGCTTTCTCAAGCATTAAAAGAGAAGCAGGAAGCAGAAAATCAGCTACTGCATCAACGAACGATCTATGATCAAATGACACAGAACTATGAGCAAGCAAGGCAAAAGAAAATAGAAACTGAGCCAGAACTTCTTCAAAAGAAAGAGCAGCTGCTTCAGCTAAAGGAAATTGAACGGAAAAAAGAGGCGGCTCTTCAGGAAAAGACGGCAATCGAACAGCGAAAAAACGATACAGCGCAGCAATTATTACAAAAAAAAGAAGAAGCAGACAATCTCCAATCTTTGTTAGAACGTGCACTGGCAAAACAAACACAGCTGAAGCGTGAGCTGGAGCAATTACAAGTCTCTGTAAAAGAACGAAAAAGTGTACAGGATGCTTTGCGTTTAAGCGAAAATGTTCAAAGAATACACCAAAGCATACACAAGGAAGAACAAAAGATGGAGAAGCTCAAAAAGCGATCAACACAGACCGCAGCAGCATATGAAAAGCTTCAAAAACAGCAAAAAGACCATCATGAAAAAATAGACCAATCGTTTCAAGCGATTGAACAGCTCTATTTCTATGTATGTGAATTCGAACGGGCTTTTACAGAATGGAGTAAAAGAGAACAAAGTCAGAAGCTCACAAAATTAAAACAGCGTGATGCTGTTAGGGCTGCAGAATTAAGAAAAGAATTAGCGGCAGAGCTCGTAGATGGTGAGCCATGTCCTGTTTGTGGATCGATTCATCATGACCCAAAGGCATTGGAAAACAATGACCATGAAGAAACAGTGGCACAAATCGATGAAGTGATTCAACGGATGGACACAGAGCTCAAGCAGGCAGAGGAATATACAAGAGACATGTATGCCGCCAAGCAGTTATTGGAAACGCACGCCAATCAATTAGTAAAGCAGTTTGCCTTTTTATCTCAGAAAGCTCCAGGTGCGGAAGTTGCAGCAGCAGTAGAAGCAGTGCAAAAGCCGGAGTCCTTGCAGTATCTCATGCAAGAATGGAAAGGCTTGAAACAAGATATTCAAGAAGTTGAACGTAAACGAGCTCGTTTAATGGATGAAACATACGATCAAGCAGCAGAGATAAGCAAGACGAAAGATCAAATGACATTTGATCAGCAGCGTATCGAAGAATTAGACGGGCTGATCAAGGAGCTTCAATCTGAGCTTTCAGAGCAAACGTCTCAATTTGAACAGACCTTCCCGCACTTTACATTGCACCAAGTACAAGAGATGCAAAAGCAGATCGACGAAAAGGACCAGCAAGCGGAAGGCTATAAAGAGCGTATTGAGAAAAGTATTTCATTTTTGGAAGAAAAACAGCAGGCAAAAGAACAGCTGCAAACAGCCATATATGATGTAGAGAAGGAACTTGATAAACTAGCGCATCAGCTAGAAAGCCAGCAGCAGCTCATTTATCAATATGAAACAGATTTAGGGAGATATCCATTGAAAGCTGTCTCTATTTCTGATGAACTAATCGAAGTTGAACACACGCTTGCTCGTCTCAATGAAATGGAACAGCAATCGTACAAGCAATTACAGCACGCACAGGAGCTCTTTAGTGAAGCACAAAGTCATTTTTCAAGCTGTGAGCGTCAGCTTCAAGAGGCTGACCGGAGAAAACAAGAAGCAAGTGCAGCATGGGCTAAAGAATCGGAGTCTTCTCCTTTTGATAAGCCTCAAGAGATTGAATCTGCTTTTATGAATCAGGCAGTACGTCACTCGGTTAAACAGGAAATTGACGAATTTGAGGATAAAAGAAAGCAATGTGCCGCAAACTTAAAGCGAATTTCTGAGCTGCTGAAAGATGAGTCACTAGATGAAAAGCAGTGGACTGATATTCAACTGAGGAAAGAAGCGGCAGAGAAGGCATTGGAAGAAGCAACAGTGATGAGCGGCTCTGCATATGAACATCTGCGTGTAATGGAAGAGAATCACCAGCGATTTGCAAGTATTCATGAACGCTTGGCGGAGCTGCAGCAAGAAATTGATCGGCTCGATAAGCTGCAAACCGTGTTTAAAGGAAATACATTTGTTGAGTTCTTAGCAGAAGAACAGCTGGAAAGTGTCAGTCGTGATGCATCTGCCCGTCTTGGTATTTTGACAAGACAAAGGTATGCGATTGAAGTTGATTCAGAAGGCGGCTTTGTCATGCGTGATGATGCGAATGGCGGTGTCAGACGTCCAGTGTCCAGCTTGTCCGGCGGGGAAACCTTCCTGACGTCGCTTGCGCTTGCACTAGCTCTTTCAGCGCAGATTCAGCTGAGAGGTGAGTTCCCGCTGCAATTCTTTTTCCTTGATGAAGGCTTTGGTACCCTTGATCAAGACTTGCTCGATACAGTGATTACCGCATTAGAGAAATTACAGTCTCAAAACTTAGCTGTTGGTGTCATCAGCCATGTGGAAGAATTGAAAATGCGGCTGCCGAAAAAACTGATTGTCCATCCAGCAGATCCAAGCGGGAAAGGGACAACAGTCTCAATGGAATTAATGTAAATATTGAGGTGATGACACGGTGGCAAAGCAAACAATTGGATTATGTGAGATGTGCGGAAGACAAGATGTCCTGCTCACAGAACATCACTTAACGCCAAGAGAAGAGGGCGGGGCTTTTTTACCGACTGCCTTCCTATGCATCCCTTGTCATAAACAAGTACATGCCCTCTTTACAAACCAGGAGCTTGCCGCACGTTTGAATACAATTGATGCGCTGAGGCAGGATGAAAAGCTTGCTTCGTACATCAAATGGATTCGGAAACAGCCGGCAAGCAAGCTGGTCAAAACGAAAAAATCGAGACAGCGCAGAAAAAAATAAGCATAAAAAAGCGCTCCTCTATTTGAAATGGGTGTAGAGGAGCTGCTTTATGCATTGCCTACCATATTCTGATCATTTAAGTCAGGATCCACATAGTTGGTGGCGCTAATGCCATTATTTAATATCAAGAAATCTCCGGTATTCCCCGCTCCAGAGCCTAAAGCAGATTTTGACGAACTTTTAGGCGACAGGTAGAATGAGTCACCGACGTTTACGACGCCTCCAGAAATAGAGTTAATGTAAATGGGTCCGACAATTGCTGGCATAATCGACATCCTTTATTCGAAGTCATATCAACATCATATGCGCAGGTAGGTCCATTTGTGAGTTTTGCGGACTTTCATCATTGCTAAACAGCTCTCTAATATGCTTCACTCGCGCAACGCCATTCATTCTACAAGTAGAGCCGATTTGATAGACAGAGGACGATGATACCCCTTCTACATGGATTGAAGACACTTTAATCACAGGCTTTTCATGGTAAAATGCCGTTCTCACTGATCGTTCTGGCAGCATCAATGGAATGGGCTCATAATACACTTCAAATTCTTTCGCATCTAAATTTTCTGCTTCATAGCCATAAAACAAACTAATGGTTCGTTGAACAGCTAATACCTTGACTTTCGGGCACAGCTCTTGTGTATCACCAATTTGAACCACACTCGAAATCCCGACAGAATTCACCTTTGAGAACTTCACTTTAGATGTGCGCTTGATCATTATCGAGGTGCCAGAGGAACAAACGGGCCAATAATCAGTGATTCTGGCGGTGTATCGAAAATCGAGGATAATTGTACATGGTCTGTGTCCCCGATGATAAACAGGGAAGAGGACGAAACCCCGACTACTTTAATGCTTCCGGTCTCGATGTTGCGGTTGACAACTGTGAAATTCATCCGTTTTCCTCTCCTTTCGTTTCACTTGGAATATGGGCTAAAAAGTGCTCAATCGCCCGCTTTACATCATGCTTCACATATTCAGCAATTTGCTCTGAACGCTGCAGCGGTGTCATTTCTTCCCGGTGTGGCAGCTGTCCCGCATAGTATTTGATCCTGCTGTCAATTTGCTTGCGAATATCCTCAATGATATGGAGTTTGTTGCTTTCATCGAGGGACCCTTCATATCGCTGTTCTAGTTCTTCAAGAAGTTCTGGAGCTTCTTCATTTAAAAATGCATCGACAAGCTGCCGTGTTTGATTGAAAAATTGATCAGCCATTTCTTGCTGCATCATTCCAATTCCCGGGGTTGTTGTTTGGCCCACTTCAAAGTTTTGAACACTGTTTGGATCAGATGGATTGAGGCCGATATTCAGCGTTCCTTCCAGCCGTTCGATTTTCAGTTGATCAAATTGATAATCAATCCGTTCAATATTCGTTGTCGGTTTATCTTTGATCATTTGTATTTCCTGCTGAAGCTCGTTAAGCCTTTTTTCAAGCATCATGATTTGTTGCGAGTGTTTTTGAATGATGCCATATACCTGTGAAGCGTTGCTCTGATAATCATACATTTACATACACCTCCGGGGATTGCAGATGACTTAAGTTGTTGGTGACTGAAGCGGTACAAAAGGTGCTGTGCTTGCGCCTTGAGATTCTTCAATTCCTTGTGTACCTGCTGCGGCAGGCGCTGCTTCTACGTAGCTTCCCGTGTTATACAGGTTGGAAAGGGCCTTGATGGATCCAGCACTCCCAATTTGCAGAACAGAGGAGTTACTTACAGACTCTACACGTAAATAATTAATTTGTATCGCTTGATTAATATAGAAGTTCAACGGATCCTCACTCCTTACAAGTTACCAACAAGCGGTTGATCAATGACATCACTGTCGTACGTATTTGTCACACTTTTGTAGTTGCTAATTCGCAATTGATCACCAGTATTAAAACTGCCTGCGCCAGCAAACGTTTTAACCTGACTATTTGGAGAAATAGTGATGCAGTCTCCAACATGAACGACTCCGCTCGTTCCGACGGCATTTACTTTAAAGGCTCCCACAATAGCCGGCATAGCGGTGCACATCCTTTATAAAATTAGGGCACTTGTTTTGGGCGTTTCACCATAGCTTATGATGGGTCTTTTAATGTGTGATTGTCTTTTTGAAAGCTTTTGATGAGAGGAATTAGATGTATGGTTTACCCTTTTTTTGAGCAATCTTTAGAGGTGGATTTGATGCCTTTATTTAAGAGTGTGTCAAGCTCTTGACTGCACCTGATCGTTTCTTCGGCATTCATCCCGAATTTTTTTGCAGTCTCAATTAAATGTAATCTTTTTTGTTCAATTTCATAATTGATCATAACGGACGCCAACTCTCACATTTTTTATCAAATAGAAGGATATGGTTAGTATACCCTATTTTTCTATAAAAAAAGCTGTTTCGTCAATATGAGTAATAAAGTGACAAAATTCGAAAGTGTTCTTACGTACCAAAAATCTCTTTTTTGATCTCAGTCTGTAAATAACGTCGTCTTTTGTTGATATATTGCCGGATTAAGTCTCTTTCAGACTGCAAGATGTCTTTTCGGCCTTTCGTATATGGATCATCTCCAATTCGATCCTCAATCGATTCATGCCATTTCTCTATGATTGGGCAGAGCCGGTCTTCTACAAAATGTGTATCGAGTACATGCTGGAAAAGTGTGTAATAGGCTCTTTTAAACGAAGGGATATCTAGTAATCTAGCAGTTAATGTATTAAACCCGTTTACTGGGATATAATCAAACGGCATTTCTTCTCCATGAATGTCACGACCCCATGTTGCATCATAATCCCAAGGAAGTACTTGAAACCTCCCTTGTTCATTTACATAAAGAGCGTAGTTATGAACAAAACCATCAAAGTTTTGTGTGCATACCACACCGATGAGCCAGCGGAAATACTGTGTCACATCTAGGTATTGTTCAATTTTTTCTGCAAAAGTGTCATCTTTCGCTGTGTTGAGAAAGTAAATAAATTCGCTCAGCCGCTGATCATGTTGAGAAGTCCCCGTTTTTTTCTCATATCCGAGAAGAAGGTGCTTTTTTGGTTTTTTATCAAAAGAACTCAAAAGGGAGAAGTTCGCGTCATCATCAACCGCATAATAAATGCCGCCTCCTGAAAGCTGCCGTTTTTGAAGAAAGAACTCATCGACAGATTCTATTTTCAAATAAATCCCTTCTTTTCTTCCATTTATGGTGAGAAACACATGAGAAGCGGCTGGGCTGTGCACCCCCATCTGCTCAAAGAAATAAAAGGACAGCCTGTTTCGGATAAACGACGGATCATTGTACTCTGCATTTAAATGAAAGATGGATTCGCCTTGTCTTTGTTTTGGCTTTCGGTATTCAATTTGATAGGACTTTTTCTTAAGCTTTCTAATGTGCGATCCGCGGTATGAAGCATAAATATGTGATTTGGTTTGGCCGTTTTTTAGAATAGCTTCAACAGGTTCATCGTTCCAAATGTCTTTTTTTAATTCAATCAGGTCCTTTGGATGAATCCACATATCAAGTTGTTTTAAAGGTTCTGTGTTCATATGTTCATCAGCCTCCTATATGCTCTTCTTTACGATATGAAAGTGAAGGAATGTCCTGTACCGGCTGGTAGGTATTCATGGAGTTTTCAAGGAAAGAGGCATTCGTCACGAACACTTGTCTACCGAGTCTCGTAACATAAAGCAGAGAAGATAAACAGCTTTGTCTGTTTGTTTTGTCGAAGATAGACTGGGAGGGGAATTGTTCGTGAGTACATTTGATCATTCACACATTGAACATGCAGTAGCTTCACTTCGAAGTGAGGGACGTGATCATCACTTAGATCGTGAACCAGAATCGAGACGTTCGCATAAGTCAGCTCGTTCTCGTCATTCAAGTCGCGGTCATTGGTTCTTTGGCGGTGGTGGACGCCGTAAATCACGCCGCAGTAAAAAAAGCTACAGAAGCTATCGTTCAAAGAAAAGTTATCGCTCTAAGAAAAGCTATCGTTCGAAGAAAAGCATGAAGAGTAAAAAGTCATATAAAAGCAAAAAATCTTACAGAAGCAAAAAGAGCGAACCGAAAAAGTCACATCGCAGCAAATGCAGATCTCATCATAAGAAGAGCTGCCGCAAGTCACACCGCAGCAAATGCAGATCGCACCATAAGAAGAGCTGCCGCAAGTCGCGCCGCAGCAAATGCAGATCTCATCATAAGAAGAGCTGCCGCAAGTCACATCGCAGCAAGCACAGATCCCACAATAAGAAGAGCCGAAAGTCGCGCCGCAGCCATCGATCTAAACGTTCTCATCACCATAAACGCAGCCGCTCTTGCCGAAGATGTGGAAAGAAGTCGCATCGTTCCAGAAATAGAATAAATGTTGAGCGTAAATGGGATCAAGGGAACATGTGGGAGTACCGCCGTTTCCGCTAAGCATTCAATCATCATTTTTGAAACCCTTTTTAAAAGAGAGTATGATAAAAAAGGGTTTTTTTTATTTCGTAGAGAAATAAAATGAGACATCATAACTTAGCGAAATGAAGATTGTGAGGGGAAGACATGAAGTTTTTTACAGGTGAGATACATAGCAGCATGTTTATTGGGGTAGTCATTGATGATGAATGGGTGATGGACGTCAAAAAGGCAGAAGCCAAATTATTTGAGCTTGAGACACTGCCAAACTCTTTATCTGAGTGTATCAAAATGGGGGACAAGTTTGTTGAACATGTAGGACAGCTTCTTGATTGGGCTGAGAAAAAAGAAGAAGACCGCGGTTCTTATGTATATCCGCTTTCGGACGTGAAACTCCATGCGCCGATTCCAAAGCCGTCTAAAAACATCATGTGTGTCGGAAAGAATTATCAAGACCATGTCATGGAGATGGGAAGTGCGGCGGATATTCCTAAAGACGTGATGATTTTTACAAAGGCACCTACTTCTGTCATTGGACACGAAGCGGACATTCTTCTTCATGAAGGTGTGACCAGTGAACTGGATTATGAAGGAGAGCTTGCCATTGTGATGGGCAAATCAGGGAAAAACATTGCTCCTGAAGAGGTCCAAGATTATATATTCGGTTACACCATTTTAAATGATGTGACGGCAAGAGATTTGCAGAAAAAACATAAACAATTTTTCATTGGCAAGAGCTTAGATGCTACCTGTCCGATAGGACCTTATATCGTTCATAAGTCAATGATCGAGGACCATGGTGCGCTCCATGTGGAAACAAAGGTAAACGGAGAGGTTCGTCAGTCTGCCAGTACGGAATTAATGATCTTCACAATTGAAGACATTGTCTCCACTCTTTCAAAAGGGATGACATTAGAAGCGGGTGACATCATTGCAACAGGTACACCTTCTGGGGTAGGGAAGGGCTTTGAACCGCCTAAGTTTTTAGCTTCTGGAGATCGAATTGACATCACAATTGAACCGATTGGAACGCTGACAAATCACGTCAAATAAAGCGCGTGATGACACAGGATTGTCGCTTTGTGTTCGACTTATTTCGTGGTACGATGAGAAGGTACTTGTTCTGATAAAGGGGGAAATCACAAATGGGAACACATTTACATATCACAGCATGGGTGCTGGGGATTATTTTATTCTTCGTAGCCTTTGCTCTTGCAGGTAAAAACGACAAAGGCGCTAAAATTGTGCACATGATCGTTCGCTTATTCTACTTGATCATTATCGCAACAGGCGTAGAATTGTATGTTCGCACAGGAATGAAAATTCCAGGTTTCGGGGGCGAGTATATTGGAAAAATGATTCTCGGTATCCTCGTGATCGGTTTCATGGAAATGGTCCTAGTGCGCAAGAAAAAAGGAAAATCGGTGACTGGTGTGTTGATTGGGTTTATCGTATTTGCGATTGTGACCATTCTTCTCGGTTTACGTCTGCCGATCGGTTTCCATATCTTTTAATATAAAAAGGGCATTGCTTATACGAAGCAGTGTCCTTTTTATGTGGCATCAAATTGTGAAACGATCCGTTGTCCGTCTGAAGTGGTCCATTCAAAATGAATGTGGCTGGCTGCAGGCTCATAGTGACATTGAAGTGCAAGTGATTGCGTATCTGTCGAAAACTGAAAGAAAGAGACGCGCTGCATTGAATGAAAGGAAGAGAAAACACAATCATAGACGGAAAAACCAAGCTGCTCTATCTGGTCAAGGATGTGATCAAAAACGTTTTCCGGTACGAACATGAGAAGATCAAGCCATCCTTTGGCAAGGGACGCCGTATATTGAATGTTTTCTCCTCCCTGTACTTCTATTAGCTGCCCGTTTTCATGAAGAATCATAGAACCGAGCAATTCCCCTTTTGTCCATTGGTCATTTTCCTTCAAACAGATCATTGTGCTTTGAAGACTTTCTGGCAGCATGATCTCTCCTTCTTCATCTTCAATCAGACAATGCCCGTTTTCAATGAGCAAATACCCGTTACACCATCTTCGGCTGCAGCGTTCAAGCTGCTTCATTCGATTTTCCATTTGCAAAAGCTCCTTTCTTCTTTCTTTTCTTACCAAATCAAGCTTGTCCTATACGCCGGGAAAAAAGGACAAATCAACTATCAAGGAAACGATGCATAAACTAAGAAAGGCTGAATGAGAACACTTGAGGAAAAACGGATGGGAGCTGATGATGATGTGTGGAATTACAGGCTGGGCAGACTTTAAAAAGCAGCTCATCCAACAGGATCATGTAATCAATCAAATGACAGATACATTATCTAAAAGAGGGCCAGATGATACAAATACGTGGAAAAGTGAGCACGTTCTTTTCGGGCATAAAAGGTTAGCGGTGGTAGATGTAGAAGGCGGAAAGCAGCCGATGACATATACACATCAAAACCATGCTTATACGATTGTATACAATGGAGAGCTCTATAACACGGAGGATATAAGAAAAGAATTATTAAAAAGGGGGCACCGCTTTCTTGGGCATTCTGATACAGAAGTTCTTCTTCATGCCTATACAGAATGGAAGGAAGAGTGTGTCTCCCATTTTAATGGCATTTTTGCATTTGTGATCTGGGATAGTGAGCGTGAATTGTTATTTGCAGGGAGAGACCGGCTAGGCGTCAAGCCATTTTTCTATACAGAACGTCATCATTCCTTCTTATTTGGTTCAGAGATCAAAGCACTTCTTGCTCACCCTGATATCAAAGCAAAAGTCGATTATGAAGGGCTGTCGGAGATCTTTGGCTTAGGACCGTCAAGAACACCAGGTCAAGGAGTGTTTAAAGGGATAAAAGAGCTGAGACCTGCACATGCCTTGACCTTTTCAAAAGACGGACTGCGCGTGTGGAGATATTGGAATGTCAAAAGCAAGGAGCATACCGACTCACTTGATGACACCGCACAGCACATTAAGCATCTCTTTACAGATGCCGTGACAAGACAGCTCGTCTCTGATGTGCCTGTATGTACATTTTTATCTGGTGGCGTCGATTCTAGTGCCATTACTGCCATTGCCGCTAAGCACTTTGAGAAAATAAGGGAAGCACCGCTTCATACGTATTCCATTGACTACGAAGGAAACGATCAATTCTTTGAGGCAAATCAATTCCAGCCGAATGCTGACGGCCCATGGATTGATCAAATGACAAAAGCGTTTCAAACGAATCATCACAGCTGTATCATTGGACAAAAAGAGCTCGCTTCCTATTTGAAGGAAGCCGTTGAGGTTCGAGACTTACCGGGTATGGCAGATATTGATTCTTCCTTGCTTTGGTTTTGCCGAGAAATTAAAAAGGACTTCGTTGTTGGCTTGTCAGGTGAATGTGCTGATGAAATCTTTGGCGGCTACCCTTGGTTCCATATGGAAAATGAAACGAATGGTTTTCCTTGGATGAGATCGACTGAAGCGAGAACTCAGCTCCTGCAAGACTCGTGGCAAAAAAAGCTGTCACTTAAGGAATACGCGCAAAGCAAATATGAAGAAACGGTGGCAGAAACGCCTCTTTTAGATGGAGAAACTGGCGTTGATAAAGCCCGTAGAGAACTTTTTTACTTAAATATGATCTGGTTTATGACAACACTGCTTGATCGAAAAGATCGAATGAGTATGGGAGCTAGTCTTGAGGTACGTGTGCCATTTGCAGATCATCGTCTTGTCGAATATGTGTGGAATATTCCTTGGGAAATGAAAATGCATGGAAATCGTGAAAAAGGGGTTTTACGAAAAGCATTAGAGGGAATTTTACCGAATGAAGTGCTTTATCGAAAGAAGAGTCCTTATCCGAAAACACATCATCCAGCCTATACTCAGGCTGTGAAAGAGATGTTAACAGACTGCCTCGCGCAAAAAGACTCTGTACTTCACGAATTTTTAGACCCACATCAATTAAAGCAGCTGATTGAAACGGAAGGAGCATCTTTTCATGTGCCATGGTATGGCCAGCTCATGAAGGGCCCGCAGTTGATTGCCCATCTTGCACAGATTCATCATTGGTTTGAAACGTATCGAATTGATATAGAAGCGTAATAAGGGGTCGGCTTTCTTGCACTTGTTGAAAGGAAGCCGGCTTTTTTGATACATAACATGAGACTTTTTGAGCACATCAAAAGTTGATCTAATCTTTCTAATTTGTATAATTAACTTAAAGTGAATTAATTTGGAGGAAAAAGGATAATGAAAATCATTGTGATCGGAGCGGGACCAGGGGGCCTTGCAGCAGCTATGATGCTTCAAAGCAAAGGACATGATGTTCATGTATACGAAAAACAGCCCTTTGTTGGCGGGCGTAACGCTAAGTTTCAACTTGGTGATTTCACGTTTGATACAGGTCCTACCTTTCTCAGCATGATTTATATTGCAGAGGAGCTGTTCACCTTTGCTGGTAAAAATCTTTATGACTATATTGATGTGATTGAATTAAAAGAGATGTATAGATTAATATTTCAAGACAATCAGCTCGATATGATTCGGGATCGCGATGAAATGTACAAACGATTAGAAGCCTTTGCACCTGGTGAGGGCGAAGGGTATCTAAGATTTATGAAGGATACAAAGCGCAAAATGGATCGTTTGACACCAATTCTACAAAGTAAAATGGACCGCTTTCATCATTACCTTCGCCTGAAGGTGATCAAAGCACTTCCACAGCTTTCACTAAATAAAAGTTTGTATGATGTGCTGTCAGACTATTTTTCGAATGAATCAGTGAAATATGCTTTTACATTTCAATCAAAGTACTTAGGAATGTCCCCGTGGGAATGCCCTGGTGCGTTCTCGATCCTTTCGTTTATGGAACATGACACAGGTGTATTTCATCCGAAGGGCGGTGTCAATCAGCTGTCAGAATCGATGGCAAAGGCCGCGCTTGAAGCTGGAGCAGAGATTCATCTGTCAGCTGGCGTTGAAAAGCTGCTCACGGAGGGAAGGAAAGTAAAAGGCATTCGTTTAGAATCTGGGGAAGAAATACAAGCAGATGAGGTTGTCGTCAATGGAGACTTTGCACATGTGATGACAAAGCTTGTCGAGCCAGGACTCTTAAAGAAATACAGCGAGAAGAAATTAAAAAAGAAAAAATTCTCTTGCTCTACCTTTATGCTTTATTTAGGACTGGATACCATATATGATGAGCCGCATCATACCATCGTTTTTTCCGATGATTATGCTAGATTTGTCAAAGGCATTACGAAGACATATGAGCTGCCAGATGACCCGTCTATTTATATTCAAAATGCAAGTGTAACCGATGACTCACTTGCTCCAAAAGGAAAATCAGCTCTTTATGTGCTGGCTCCAGTTGCCAATAACCAAAGCGGTATTGATTGGGAGGCGCATCAAGATGAATTTAGAGAGCTTGTGCTGGATACATTGGAGCGGAAAACAGGCTTTCAGAATGTGAGACAGCATATAGAAGTCGAGCGGATGATCACACCGAAGCAATGGGAGGAAGACCTTTACGTATATGAAGGAGCTACATTTAACCTCGGCCACCAGCTGACGCAGATGATGGTCCTAAGGCCGCACAATGAATTTGATGAATTAAAGCACTGCTGGCTCGTTGGAGGAGGAACACATCCAGGAAGCGGACTGCCAACCATTTTAGAATCAGCACGTATCACGACAAATGCCATTCTTAAAAAAGAGAAACATTCACACAAAACAATGCCGCATCAAGAAAAGGGGAGCGCCTCATGAAAAAACATATATTAATTGCAGGCGGCGGTATTGGCGGAATGATCTCAGCGCTTTATTTAAAAAAAGCGGGACATGATGTCACCCTTGTCGAAAAAAATGAACGGCTTGGCGGGAGACTTGCTTTTGTACGTGAGAAAGGATATAAAGTAGATGAAGGTCCGACCATTGTCCTACTTCCTGACATGTTAAAAGGCATTTTACATGAGGTAGGAATTGACGATTCATCTCTTGATCTGCTGCAGCTTGATCCGCTGTACACAATTCAATATCAAGATGGAACCTCCTATACGAAATACTCTGATGCACTTCGTCAGCTAGATGAAATCAGACGTGTATTTCCAAAGGAAGATCAAGGGTTCCTGAGGTTTATGGAAGAAATGACAGACCGGTTTCAAGAAGGGCAGCAAGCCTTTCTAGAAAAATCATTTCACGAAAAACGTACATTTTTTACAAAAGCGAATATGAAGATTTTAATGAAATTAAAGGCGTATCGAACGGTACAAAGTGCTCTGAAAAAATATTTCTCAGACGAACGCCTGCGAGATGCATACGCACTTCAAACCCTCTATGTTGGGGGAAACCCGTATGAAGCATCGGCTATTTATTCGCTTGTGTCCTATAGTGAGCACGCGCATGGAATCTACTATTTAAAAGGCGGCTATGCGAGTTTAGTAGATATATTGGAAGGGCAGCTCATCAAAATGGGTGTGCATGTAAGAAAAAATGAAGAAGTCACGCAATTGGTGTTTGAGGGGAAACGGGCAGTCAAAGCTAAAGTAAATGATGAATATGAAACCGCTGATGCATTTGTGATCAATGGAGATTATCCAGCTGCGTTAAAACAGCTTGGTTTAGACGAACAAGATCGCCGGAAATACGTGCCGTCCTCTGGCTGTGTGATGGTGTATCTCGGGTTAAACAAGATGTATCATGAAGCACCTGTTCATCAATTTTTTATGGGAGAACACTTTGATCAGCATATGAAAGAAGTTTTTCAAACGAAAACGATTCCTCAAGACCCGTCGTTTTATACATTTAATCCATCGATCATTGATCCATCTCTTGCCCCAGAAGGTTGCAGTGTTCTATACATGCTCGTTCCCGTTCCTTCAGGAGATCATATCAACTGGGAAGAGGAGACAGAGTTTGTCGAGAAGATGGTGGATGTCCTTGAGAAAAGAGGCTTTCCGAGATTGCGAGAGTCGATTGTCTGGAAAAAGGTCAGAACACCAAATGATTCCTTGCGAGAAGGATTGTTTGAAGGCGGCAGCTTTGGACTTGCGCCTAATTTGTTTCAATCAGGTGTCTTCCGCCCGCAAGTGAAGGTCAGTGAGACAGATAATCTTTATGCGGCAGGTGCTTCCATCCATCCGGGCGGCGGGGTGCCGATCGTGATGCAAAGTGCGAAGCTTATGGCTTCTGTACTACTAAAAGATTTGAATGATAGAAAGGAAGTGAAGCTAAGTGGTTGATGTACAAACAGCATTAAAAGTGTGTGAGGAAACCATTCAAA
The DNA here is from genome assembly GCF_038630815.1 of Bacillus sp. FSL K6-0994. Taxonomy (NCBI): domain Bacteria; kingdom Bacillati; phylum Bacillota; class Bacilli; order Caryophanales; family Bacillaceae; genus Bacillus; species Bacillus sp. FSL K6-0994. The sequence goes on from NZ_CP152043.1 coordinate 1,030,035, forward strand.
CCCATTCAAAAACGTTTTACCGGGCCTTTTCCATGCTGCCTAAAAAGAAAAGACAGGCCGTCTGGGCGGTATATTCCTTTTGCCGTAGAGCAGATGACATTGTAGATGAATCCCCTTCGCCAAAAGAGGACCTTGCATCCTTTCGGGTTTCGTTTGATCGATTTTTACAAGGTGAGGTAGACCGGAATGATCCAATATGGGTGGCGCTAGAGCATACATTTCAAGAGTTTCGGATGGATGAAGCCCCGTTCCGTGACCTGCTCCAAGGACAGGAGATGGATTTAGAGCAGCAGCGATACGAAACGTTGGATGAACTGCTCATCTATTCCTATCATGTTGCTAGTACAGTTGGGCTTATGCTCCTTCCCATTATTGCACCGCGTAAAAAAGAGCAGCTAAAAGAAGCAGCCATTTCGTTAGGGATTGCTATGCAGCTAACCAACATCCTTCGAGATATCGGCGAAGATCAGGCTGAAAGAGACCGCATTTATTTGCCAAAGCAAGTGATGGATCAATTCGGGTACACAGAGCAAGAATTGCAGGAAGGGATTGTGAATCAAGCCTTCCAGCACGTCTGGGAGTACATTGCCTTTGAGGCAGAGGCATACTACGAGGAGTTTTTTGACCATCTTCATGAATTCCCGCTCTATTCACGAATACCGGTGAAAGCAGCAGCCTACTTTTATAAAGCCATTTTAGATAAAACAAGAGAAAACGAATACCGCGTCTTTACAGAGCGAGCATTTATTTCAAAACAGGAAAAAGCACTTATTTTAGAAGATATTACGTAAAAAAGGACTGCACCGCAGTCCTTTTTATGTGGAAGAAAAACGATACTCCGTCCATACTCTGGAACGCCAGCGCCTATACATGAAGATACCTCTTACCCATTCATCCACAATAAAAGAAATCCAAACCCCGATGAGCCCCATTTCAAACTGAATGCCTAACAAATAAGCGATCGGAAGCCCAATTCCCCACATTGAAATCATCGCCATATACACTGGAAACTTCGCGTCACCAGCAGCCCGCAATGAATTAATAATGACCATATTAAAAGAGCGTCCCGGCTCTAAAATGATCGTCAATAGGAGAAGTGCGGCGGCGATTTCAATGATTTCACGATTGCTAGTGAAAAAGGTAAGCAAATGCGTCGATGATAAAGATAAAGCAGTGGAAGAAAGAAGAGAGATCCCAATGGCCCAGTATAAGCTTTTCATACATCTGCGGTAGGCAGCATCAAATTCTTTCGCTCCAATATGGCGCCCGATTAAAATCTGTGTCCCTTGGCTAATCGCTGCACCAAACAACATAATAAACATCATCAAATTTTGAGTGTAGACCTTTGCGGCTAAAGCCTGCGTTCCCATAAATGTAATAAACAGTGTAATAATCATTTGAGAGCCGTTATAAGAAAGCTGCTCTCCAGCAGAAGGAATGCCAATTTTCAGCAGCTTTTTTAAATGCGTCCGCTGGATGTGAAACATACTCTTCAGTGAAAAGCGCAATCCAATTCGGCGGCGGACAATGAGGATCATCGCCATCAATCCGATCAAACGAGCCAGCGAGGTTGAAAAGGCAACACCCATGACACCTAATACAGGAAAGCCAAACGGACCAAAAATGACCAAATAATTGCCGGCAACGTTTAGCAAATTCATTCCGATGGTGACATACATCGTGTCTCTTGTATATCCGTAGCTTTTTAAAATAGCACTATACGTCATAATGAGTGCTTGAATAAAAGAAAGCAGGCCGACAATTTGTAAAAAGACCACCGCATCCGGCATGAGTTCACTTGATAAGCCCATCATGTGCAGGATTGGAACAGCTAACACAAACATGAGGAGACTAATGACAAAGCTGATCAAGAAGTTGGTTCCTAGTGAGACATAGGCGACTTGAGTCGCTTCCTTCTTGCGGTCAGCTCCTAAAAGCTGCGCAATCACAATGGTCGTTCCTGTTGTAATGAAGCTGAACATGACAATTAATAAATTCAGGAGCTGGTTGCTTACACCTACTGCGGCCACACTGTTATCGGAGTATTGGCTGAGCATAAGTGTATCAGCGCTACCCATGAGCATATATAAAGAGATTTCGATAAAAATAGGCCAAGTTAATGCAAATAATGAAGGGTGTGTTTTCTCATCTTTGGCTTGAACCTTTTCATATGACAGGGTTTGAGATTTCATCACATAGCCTCCTTTCGTATAAATCCGATTTATAGTGTACCGTGCATCGACTATAATAAGAAGAGATGAAACCGAAACTTATTGGAGAAATCCGACTTCATAAGGGGATGAATATGGATCGATTTATTACATTTACTGTACCGCCGTTTCCTATTTATATTGCTTCAGGTAAAGGGGGATTTCATCAAGGAGAAAGACATATCTCAAGAACCTTCACTGTATTTGATCTTCTCTATATCACAAAAGGTGAACTATGGATGACAGATGGCGAGGAGGCTTTTCATGTAAAAGAAGGTGAATATATGATTCTCTCACCGGGCCTGTCTCATGGTGGACATCTGCCGTGTGAAGAGGAAACCCACTATGAGTGGCTGCATTTCTCAATTGACCGATTTGAGCTGACGAACCGGCCGAGAGAACACTGGATTGATATGAAACAAAATCAAGCGACCTTCGAAAAGCCGGCAACCTATGAATTTAGTCTGCCCCGTTTAGGAAAAGTGAAAGGGCGAAGTGTGTTAAAAAAACACCTTTCAGCGATGAGAGCACTAAATCATGATGCATCTGAACTTCCGCTGAAAAAACAGCTATTATTTGAGGAAATGCTCATTCACCTGCAAAAGGAAGCATTCCATATTCCAAGTGCAAAGGAGACTGTCGCATCAGAAGTGGTTCATTATCTTGAGCATCACTTTATGGAGAAATTACACATGGAGCAGCTTGCAGAGAAACTGCACTATCATCCTGATTACATGACAAGATGTATGCAGACGGTGTATGGATTGACGCCAAACCAGTACAGCCATCGTCTCAAAATCGAAAAAGCCAAAAGTATGCTGGCCTCAACGAATGAAAAAATCGCTGCCATTGCAGATCATGTAGGTATTGACGACCCTACTTATTTTTCTAAGCTGTTTCGGCAAAATGAAGGCATGACGCCGATTGAATACCGTCATTTAGCAAAAAGAACAACAAAGTAAAGGAAGGTGAACAGATGAAAAAAGAAAAGGAAGAGCTTGTGAACATACGTCCATTAACCGAAACGGACTTAGAGACGGTGTGGCATTTAAAATTTAAAGCATCAGACCAGTCCTATCGAAAATGGAATGCCCCTTATTTTTATGAACACGAAATCCCGCTTGCTGCATTTAAGAAACGGTACTTACAGGAAGAATCCATTCCCCAAAAGCTATATGGCATTGAAATAGATGGTGATATCAAAGGCACCGTATCATATTATTGGGAGAATGAACGTACACGGTGGCTTGAATGCGGTATTATCATTTATGACTCACGTTTTTGGAGCGGGGGTATTGGGACAAAGGCATTAAATCTATGGATTGATGTGTTATTTACGCATATTGATATTCCTCGAATTGGTTTAACAACTTGGTCAGGGAATGAACGGATGATGCGGTGCGCAGAGAAATGCGGATTTGTCCTTGAGGGGAGACTGAGAAAGGTCCGTTATTATCAAGGGGTTTATTATGATTCAATGCGCTACGGAATGTTGAGAGAAGAATGGCGAAGCCTCCCGCGCAATATCCTCTGAATCATTATTTTTTAGGAAAAAAGAATCATATAATGGAATAAACTGAAGAAGAAGGGTGGCAGATGAATGTGGGCTGGATAACTGGATGGTTTGTTTCTATTTTAGTCGCAATCTATCTATTGATAGATGCACCAAAACATGGGAAAAATAAATGGTTATGGTCTATTTTAGGTCTTTTATTCGGGCTCTTTGCATTTGGGATATACCTCATCAAAACAGGAAGAAAAGGATTGGGCTGGACAGTTCTGATCGTGTCCATCATCATCTATTCTATTGTTATACTAGTCTTTGTCTTTTACTTCCTGTTGCTGATCTTCGGATACTCAAACGCATCATAGAGAGCGCCTATACATAAGGGGGAGTTTAATCTTGAGATTAACGGGTCTATTCGTTTCACTTGCTGTTGCCATCTATTTATGGTTTGATGCGCCAAAACATAACAAAGACAAATGGCTGTGGGCTGTTTTAGGCGTGCTATTTAGCACCATCGTACTCGGTATTTATTTGATCAAGACAGAGAGGAAGGGGCTGGGCTGGACGATCTTGATTTTAACCATCTTGTTTTATCTCATGCTGCTCATCTCTGTTTTGATCGGTGTTATTCTTTTTTATCAGGCGCCTTCATGAAGAAGGGCCTTTTTCTTTTACCTTTTGAGCCGGTACACCAGCAATGACGATCTGCTCTTCATGAAAGGAACGATTCACCACGGCATTTGCTCCGATTGAAATATGATTTGCAATGTAAATGTCTCCAAACAGCTTAGCACCGGGGCCAATCCATACGTGATCTCCAATGGTTGGTACATCCTTTTCGGAATGGTTTTGGCCAATATTCACCCCTTGATGAATATCACAAAATGCCCCAATTTTTGCGTGCTTATTCACAATTAAGAGACCACTATGATTGATTCTAAGGCCGGGGCCAAAGACGCCAACCGGAATATCAAAGCCAAGCTGCATGCCTTTCTTTTTATGTAAATAGCGATAAAACCATTTGCGCAGTAGAGCGCCGCTATTAGAATAGTATTCATATTTTCGCAAATACCTTTGATATTTCCATATATCGTCCCCAAACCACTTTGGTCTTCTGCGCGTGATCGCTAATGCTTTCTTATCCTGCGTTAAGTAATGGTGAAGATCGTGCTTTGTAAAAATCATCAAATTCCCCTCCATCCCTTTATGTTTCAGAGAAATTATACCATCCAAACCATTTATATCAAGAAAAAATGATGTTACTTCTTCAATTTTCTACCTTCATTTCATCCAAATTTCTTCATAAAATAAGCGCTTTGAGTTGAGTAGAACAAAAGAACCAGGAAGAATGATTTGTAATTTTTTTCAATATCAAACCGTCTCATGCGTTCCATCTCCTTATGGCAGTAAGGTTTGTAAAAATTACTCGAAAATACTCATTAAAAAGAGAATATTGCATTCATATGCTTTTTGAATCATCTTTTTGAATACAATTGACTTTCCTATCTCACATCCTCTAGGCTAATAAATGAAAATGATAATCTTTATCAATTGGAGGAGTGTTTTATTATGTCCATCAAAACCGTTTCTAAAAATCAGCAATTTTTAGAGCAGCAAAGTCAAAGAGAATCTAATGCAAGGTCTTACCCGAGACGGTTCCCGTTAGCCATGCAAAAAGCCGAGGGTATGATCGTGACAGATGCAGATGGCAGAGAGTTTTATGACTGTCTGGCAGGCGCAGGAACACTTGCACTTGGTCACAATCATCCGGTTGTTATAGAAGCTATTGAACGTATGCTTCATGAAAAAAGACCATTGCATACGTTGGACATAACCTCAGAAATTAAAGAAGAATTTGTGAATGAAATTTTTTCTCACCTGCCAGAAGAGTTTGCAAAGAGAGCAAAAATTCAATTTTGTGGACCAACTGGCGGTGATGCCATAGAAGCTGCGATTAAATTAGTCAAGACAGCGACAGGAAATCGCTCCATTCTTTCTTTCCACGGTGCTTATCACGGTGCGACACATGGCACGATGTCATTAAGCGGAAATTTGTCTCCAAAGGAAAGAGTGCAAGGGTTAATTCCAGATGTGCATTTCATGCCTTATCCATATGAATATCGCTGCCCATTTGGCATTGGCGGGAAAGATTCACACCGCATTTCCAGCTCTTATATTGAGCGTGTATTAAATGATCCTGAAAGTGGTATTCTTCCACCAGCAGGTATGATCTTTGAAGCAGTGCAAGGTGAGGGAGGTTCAATTCCAGCATCTATTGAATGGATAAAAGAAATGAGAAGAATCACAAAAGAAAAAGGCATTCCGCTCATTATCGATGAGGTTCAATCAGGCATTGGCCGAACAGGCAAGATGTTTGCCTTTGAACATGCGGGAATTGTGCCAGACGTTATTGTATTATCTAAAGCCATTGGTGGAAGCCTGCCGCTTTCAGTTGTGATTTATGATCAAGATTTGGATCAATGGAATCCAGGTGCACACATTGGCACATTTAGAGGAAATCAAATGGCGATGGCTGCAGGAACCGCTACGCTTAAATTTATAAAAGAAACCAATCTGCTTGATCATGTAGACCAGCTAGGGGATCGCATGCAGGCTTATCTAAAAGACATTCAAAAAAATGTACCTGCTATTGGTGATGTTCGAGGAAGAGGATTAATGATTGGTGCTGAAATAGTCAATCCAAATGAAAAGCAGGATGTGGATGGAAGTTATCCAGCAAATCCTGAGCTAGCCAGTCTCATTCAAAAGAATTGCTTCGACAAAGGCTTAATTGTAGAGACAGGAGGCCGTTTCGGTAGCGTTATTCGATTCTTACCGCCATTGATCATGACAGAAGAACAGCTTGAACAAGTCATCGCTATTTTCAAAGAGGCCGTTTACGATGCAATCAACTAAAGCTTCTGTGGATTCATTATTTATCAATCAAAGCCAGCTTGGAAGAGAGTCCTTCCGAGCGGCTCTTCATACATCTATCGACAGCTTACTGGATCAGTGGCAAAAAGACCAAGGTCCATATAGCGGAATATTGCCTGGGAAATTAGCGGCTAGTGTCGAATCCTTATTTCAGCTTCAACCGTCTGGCGAATCAATGGAATCTGTCTTTCAAGATATACAGCAGCACCTTTTGCCGCATCTCGTTGATGTATCGCATCCTAAATGCTTGGCACATTTGCATTGTCCGCCGCTTATCCCTGCACTTGCCGCAGAGGTGATAGTGAGCTCCTTTAACCAATCAATGGATTCCTTCGATCAAAGCGGTATTGCATCTTTGGTTGAGGAGGAAATTTTAAAGTGGCTATGTGCGAAGTTTTCTTATGGAAATCTAGCAGATGGGACATTTACGAGCGGTGGCACCCAATCTAACTACATGGGACTGCTTCTTGCAAGAGATGCATTTTGTGAAAACACATGGCAATGGAATGTTCAGCAGAAAGGCTTGCCGAGTGAGGCTCACCGCATGAGAATTCTTTGTTCTAAGAATGCTCATTTCACTGTGAAGAAATCTGCATCCCAGCTAGGCTTAGGGGAGCAGGCAGTTGTTCTGGTAGAGACAGATGAGCATCACCGCATGGACCTCAACGATTTGAAGAAGAAACTTGTTGAATTAAAGGAACAAGATCTCCTGCCTTTTGCGGTAGTGGCGACTTGCGGGACAACTGATTTTGGCAGTATTGACCCGGTTCGAGATGTGTATGACATCGTCAAGCCATACGGTCTATGGATTCACGCAGATGCTGCCTACGGCGGAGCGCTTGTATTAAGCGAAACCTACGGGAATAAATTAGACGGTATTGAACTTGCTGATTCCATCACGATTGACTTTCATAAACAATTTTATCAGCCGATCTCCTGCGGAGCATTTTTGCTGAAGGATAAAAGACATTTTGGTTTGATTCATTATCATGCAGATTATCTCAATCCAAAGGAAGATGAACTGGATGGAATACTACATCTTGTCCATAAATCTGTGCAAACGACGCGCCGGTTTGACGCACTGAAATTGCTTCTTTCTCTTCGTCTGATTGGGGAGGAAGGGTTTGGTGACATCATTGACCATACCATTGATTTTGCGAAGGATGTGGCCGCGCTTATTGAGAGCAATGATCACCTTGACGTGATCAATCCTGAGCCAGAAATCAATGCAGTTGTGTTTCGATTTAAGGGGGCGGATGACATCAATAAAATCATCCATCGAACGTTATTCAAATCAGGAACTGCTGTCATTGCGAAAACAGTGGTGGATGGTCAAACATGCTTAAAATTCACTTTGTTAAATCCGAGAACGACAATCACACATATTGAGGAAATCCTTTCTGACATCGTTGATATCGGGATCGCTCATATTCAATCCGGGAGGGTACTACGTTGAGTCAATATAAACAAATGGCTGAAAATGCAACTATGCAAAGCTTTTTAAACTGTTTTTTACGTGAAACAGGAATCGATCGATCTGCAAAAAAAGAGACGAAAGCAGATGGTTCGCTTGTATTCGTGGGAAATCTAGCAAAGCAAGACCTTGAGCTTGTGATTCCGATCCGATATTTTTCATCTGTAGGCCGCCATCTCTTTGATTTTCCGATTCGCTTTCGTCCAAGTGGCAGCGAAAAAGAGGGAACGATCGTCGATTACACGACACTTGTTGCTTTATGTTCAAAGGAGCTTCTCATTGCATATGGCCGCACTGATGCAGAGGATGAATTCATGCTTCGCATCATTTTAAGCTGCCGAAATATTGAACGATTCTTACGGGAGAGAGAAAGTGATCAAGCTGCTTTATCTCAAGCTGATTTTGAGTACATCGAGGCTGAGCAGTCACTTCTCCTTGGACATTTAACACATCCTACACCCAAAAGCAGACAAGGGATGACAGAAGAGGAGGAAGCCGTCTATTCTCCTGAGCTGAAAGGAGCTTTCCAGCTTCATTACTTTAAAGCGCACCATTCGATTGTGCTTCAGGATTCGTCTATTTCACAATCTGCGGCAAGCCTCATGTTAGAAGAGCTTTCGCGTCAGGTGCCAGAAGAAACAGAGAGACTGAATAGGTTAACAGAAAACGGAGAATTTGTGCTCATTCCGATTCATCCGCTGCAAGTCAAAGTGGTCATGGAGAAGGCATTCGTGAAGCGTTATATAGAGGAGGGGAAACTGACTTATTTAGGACCGCTCGGGTCTGAATACACAGCGACCTCATCCTTTAGAACGGTCTATCAAAAGGATTCTGCTTACATGCTCAAATTCTCTGTTCCTGTGAAAATTACGAACTCTTTACGTATCAATAAACAAAAGGAACTGGATCGAGGAGTAGAGATGTCCCGCATCTTAAAAACAGAATTAGGCGTTTCTTTATATGAAAAATTCTCTGGATTCCGTGTCATTGAAGATCCTGCATATCTCTCTATTCGAGGAGATGAAGCGGAATCAGGCTTTGAAGTGGTCATTCGTCAAAATCCATTCTTGCATCGTGAAAAAGGCGCAAGCTTAATTGCTGGGCTATGTCAGGATCATGCGTACGGAGGAAAATCGAGATTAGCAGGAATTATTCATAAACTTGCAGATTCAGAAGGCCGGTCAACTGAAGCGGTCAGCCAAGATTGGTTTAAACAATATTTGACCATTTCGTTAAAACCGATGCTCTGGCTGTTTGAAACGTATGGTCTTGCACTCGAGGCCCATCAGCAAAATGCTGTTGTGCAAATGAAGGATGGTTATCCAGAGACTTTCTATTATCGTGACAACCAAGGCTACTATTATAGTGAATCAAAAAAAGATAAGCTCGCAAATCTAGTTCAAAACTTGAGCGTAAGAAGTGAAACCATTTGTGCGGATGATGTAGCCGTTGAGAGACTCCGTTATTATTTCTTCTTTAATCATTTATTTGGTCTCATTAATGGCTTTGGCACAGAAGGTCTAGCAAAGGAAGAAGATTTGCTGGCACTCGTGAGAGATACATTGCTCGCTCATGAGGAGACGTACGGAGCATCTGATCTGACTAACAGCCTTCTCCGCTCAAAAGAACTTCCTTCAAAAGCGAATTTGCTGACACGATTTGAAGATATGGATGAGCTGACAGGATCTCTGGAAACACAGTCTCGTTACACGGCTGTCTTGAATCCGCTCTTTTTACATAAGGAGGCGCTGATTGGATGAGGCATCGCATCAGGTTTATTCGTGCTGAATATGAAAGAGATGTCCAGCTTGTCCATAAGTGGATGCAAGAAGAGTACGTTCACCCATTTTGGCATTTGAATATTCCATTTCCTGCTTTTGAAAAGCATTTTTATCAGGCCATACATGATCCGCATCAAACCCTTTATTTAGGCACGATTGATGGGACGCCAATGAGTTATTTTGAGGCTTACAACGTGAAAGGGGATATCATTGAATCCTACTATGAGCCTTCTCCGCATGATCAAGGCATCCACCTGTTAATAGGGGAGCCGGATTATGTGGGAAAAGGATTTGCTGCGCCGCTCCTTCAGGCAATGACAGCATTTCAATTTGAGCAGAACAAACGAACAGAAAAAATCGTTGCTGAGCCGGATATTCGCAATGAAAAAATGATTCATGTATTTGAAAAATGCGGCTTCGAACGTGTGAAACCAGTCACTTTACCCGATAAAACAGGTCTTTTGATGTTTTGTGATCGAGAACGATTCGAAAGGAAGTATAACCATGACGCGGTTCAACAAGCAAAATAATATAGTGGATGTAATTGGGATCGGCATTGGCCCGTTTAATCTCGGGCTTGCCGCATTATCTGAAGAGGTAAATGAAATCGACGCTTTGTTTTTTGAAAGAAATGAAGCCTTTCACTGGCACCCAGGGATGCTCATTGAAGGGACAACACTGCAAGTCCCTTTTTTAGCGGACCTTGTCAGCATGGCAGATGTGAAAAGCAAATATAGCTTCCTCAACTATTTGCAGGAACAAAACCGTTTGTATTCATTTTACTTTCTAGAAGACTTCCATATCCCGCGCAAGGAATACAGTCATTATTGCCGCTGGGTCGCTGACCAGTTAGACTCTTGCCGATTCGGCATGAATGTCGAATCTGTCTCACTGATCGAAAAGGCAGGGGAAAAGCGGTATGAAGTGCATGTCCGTCATGTAAAGGACCAAACTGTAGAGGTGTTTGAAAGCAAACATCTCGTCTTAGGAATTGGCACGCAGCCGGCGATACCCGCATCGCTCCAGCCAGCTTTAGGAGAGAAGGTTTTTCACTCAGCTGACTATTTAAAACGAAAGAAAGAAGGCTGTTTCAAAGGGAAATCTGTGACAGTTATCGGCTCTGGTCAAAGTGCGGCAGAAGTGTTTTATGACATTTTATCAGATGATGAGGCGAAGGATATTCACTGGTTCACACGGTCAAAAGGATTTTTCCCAATGGAATATTCAAACCTTGGACTTGAGTATTTCTCCCCTGACTATATTGATTTCTTTTATGAGCTTCCGCAAGCCAAAAAGGATGCGTTATTAAAACAGCAAGACTTGCTGTATAAAGGTATCAGTTCGGCGATGATTCGTGATATTTATCATTTGCTTTATGAACGTTCTGCATGCGGAAACCAGCTGAACACAGTGCTTCAAGCCATGACAGAGGTCAACTTGATTGAGGAAACAGCGGGCGGGTTATCACTTTCATGTACGCAATGGGTCAAGGAAGAATCCTTTACACATGAAACGGATATTGTCGTATTGGCGACTGGCTATCAATCCGTTCTGCCGCCGTTTATCAACCCTATTTCTCATCACATTCAATGGGATGATCAAGGACGTTTCCAAGTTGAACGTGAATATCGTTTGAAAACAAATACGATGGGTGAAAATGATATTTTTGTACAAAATGCAGAGCTTCATACACATGGGGTCGGCGCTCCAGATTTGGGGCTGGGGGCTTATCGAAACAGTGTGATCATCAATGAACTTGCTCGTCAAACCGTGTATCCACTTTATCAAAAGCATGTCTTCCAGACATTTGGTACACACAAGAACGCACACACATTTGAAGAAATCAAAGGATAAGGAGGATGAAGCGATGAGTGTACAAGATGAATTGAAAAAAGCGGTGAATCCTGCTGCTTGGAAAAAGGCAAACCAGCGAATGGTGGCAAAAATGCTGTCTGAATATATGTATGAGGACATGCTTCATCCTGTTGAGCTGGATTGTAAGGATGGCATCGCGCAGTATGAATTAATCATTCACGAACATAAGAAATATCGTTATCTGGCAAAACCTCGGTTGTTTGATAGTTTTGATACAATCGCTGAATCAATTGAGTGCTGTCAAGATGGAAAATGGTCAAAGGATGTCAGTGCCATTGTGTTTTTACTAGACATTCAGCCGATCATTCCCATGTCTTCTGATACAACAGGCCATCTTATCAAAGAGCTTCACCATACTTTGTTAGCCGATGTCCATTTGCTGTCGAAAAAAGCACTTCGTGCGGATGAACTGACAGATACGGATTATGCATGGATTGAAGGAGAAATGACAGGCCATCCTTGGATTGTGTATAACAAAGGACGTATAGGATTCAGCTACGATGATTACTTAGCTTATGCACCAGAACGGCAGGAATGTGTGCAGCTGTCTTGGATTGCTGTACATAGAGAGCTTGCGACATTCCATGCAGTCGATCATGAAAACTATGAGCAGGTGATCGCCAAAGAATTAGATGAAGTCACGATTCGTCAATTTCAGCGTGTGTTAAAGGATGAAGGACTGAATGCAGCTGACTATTATATGATGCCTGTCCATCAGTGGCAGTGGACGCATATGATTATTCAGCATTTCCCGGAAGATTTGGCCTTGCGCCGGATTGTGTATTTGGGAGAGGGACTGGATCAATATATCCCGCAGCAGTCGATCAGAACCTTTACAAATATCTCAAACAAAGGCAAGCATCATATTAAACTGCCAATGAGTATTTTAAATACACTCGTGTACCGTGGACTCCCATCAGAACGTACGGTCATTGCCCCGCGCATTACAGCGCATATTAAAGGGATTGCCGATCAAGACTCATTTTTATCTGATGTCTGCCGCGTCATTTTACCAGGTGAGAATGCAAGTATCAATGTCGATCATCCATACTACAGCAAACTGCCTGGTGCGCCGTATCAATATCTTGAGATGCTCGGTGTCATTTTTAGAGAAAGCATTTATACGTACTTAGAAGAAGGGGAGAGCCCTGTTACACTTGCGGCACTCACTTATGAGGATCATGAAGGTGAGCCATATATCAAGCAGCTGATTGAAAAATCAGGTCTCTCAGCAAAAGAATGGATGGCGAAGTTTTTCCATGTCGTGATGCCGCCGCTTTTACACTTTATGTATCAATACGGCACAGTCTTTTCACCGCATGGGCAAAATACAATTCTTGTGTTAAAAAATCATCAGCCGCATCGTTTGGCGATCAAAGATTTCGTTGATGATGTGAATATAAGTGACCAGCCGCTGCCTGAATTAGCTTCATTAGAAGAAGATTTAAAAGAAGTGCTGCGCAGTGAGCCGCCAGAAGGTCTGGTGCAATTTATCTTTACAGGATTATTTATTTGCAATCTGCGTTATGTATCCAACGTATTAGACAATCACAATCTGTTAGATGAAACGACTCTTTGGCGTTTGCTTGCTGAAGAAATTCAGCAGTATCAAAATCAATTCCCGCAGCTAAAAGATCGTTTTGAATTATTTGATCTATTCCAGCCGAAGCTGACAAAGCTTTGCTTAAATCGTAATCGAATGATTGATTATGGCTATGGAGATGGTGATGACCGCCCGCATGCATCAGAGCATGGGAAGGTCACAAATGCACTCGCTCATGTTCTTTCGTCAGTTGGGGAGAAGTAATAGAAAAGCTGTAGACATCAAGTGTCTACAGCTTGTTTGTTTTTTAAGAAAATGCTTGAGAGGCAAGGAAATAGAAAAGGGCGGGATCATTCAGTTTTTCTTTCCCGCGAATCATCATAAAATGCGCTACGTTTGTTTTTGTAAATCCTGCTTCAACAAGTGTTTCATGCAGGCGTTCAGCAGTTTCTTCCTGCATATCTAAACGAATTGCGTCTGAATAAGACGAGATGAGTGATTGGATGAGCGAGAGAGCGGTTTGTTCATCGTTTGCTGTAAGCGGTCCAATCATTAGATTAGCAGGGGTTTCGATGCCAAAGGCAAATCCAGTTGTTTCATGGTGCTCATTCTTTGCAATCAGCCGGAACGATGCTCGTTCCATTCGCTTTCTTATAAAGCTTGATCGATTGGTGCCTGCACCTTTTTCGTCAAGTGCTTCAATAGACGGAAGGTCCGCTTCATCAGCAGGAGAAAGGTGAATCCCGCCTGACACACGAAAAGCCGCTGGATTCGTGGTCTGTGCTTTGTATGTATGAATGTAGCCGGCCGTTTGAAATCCGATTTTTTCGTAAACGGGCTGTCCTTGTACAGTAGCAGTTAAAACGACAGGAACGCTTTGATCGCTTCTGCGAAGCAGGGTGTCAATCATTTTCCGTGCAAGGCCTAAGCCGCGATGTGTCTCAGATACAATAACGGCACCAATTGATGCTGCTTTATCATATTGGAAAAGTCCTGCACATGAGATCACTTGTCCATCTGTTGTTGAAAAACCTGTAAAATATCCGTTTGTTAAAAGAGATGTAAGCTCATCCGCATTGTAATCAGGCCAGTCGACCTCTTTTGACAATGCGATAAGATCGGGTATGTCATCAAGTGTTAAAGTTCGTTGTACAACGTTTTCCAATACACGCAACTCCTTCTTAGCTGATTTCATCTATATGTATCGTACCATATGAAGGCATAAGAAAAAGGAAAATCCTTTTCCTCTCAGCGTGTATCAAAAAAGAACCCCCAATGACGGAGGGTCCAGTCTTAATGAACATTAAAATATCGAGCTTCAGGGTGGGAAACGACGATCGCTGAAACAGATGCTTCAGGTTCCATCATGAATCCTTCTGTGAGATGGATGCCGATTTTTTCAGGCTGAAGCAGCTTGAACAGCTTTTCTTGATCCTCAAGATTTGGACACGCTGGATAACCAAAGGAATAGCGCTGCCCTTGATATTTCGCTTGGAATCGTTTTTCCATTGTAAAATCGACTGGGTCAGGGAATCCCCATTTGTCACGAATCACTTGGTGGGTTCTTTCAGCTAATCCCTCTGCAAGCTCAAGTGCGAGAGCTTGGACAGCATGCATTTTTAAATAATCTCCTTCCTGCTTAAATTGCTGCGCGACCTCGCGTATACGCGCGCCGGCTGTGACGGCGAATAAGGCAATATAATCTTTCTCGTTTTCATCACTTTTCCGTACATAATCAGAAATGGAGCGGTACGGGAGCTTCTCCTGTCTTGGAAATTGGAACGTTTCAATGATGCGGTCAGGCTCTACGGGATCATAAATATGCAAATCATTTCCGTCTGAACTGGCAGGGAAGAATTGATACACAAATGCTGGCGCAAACCAGTTTTTCTCTCTGCCTTCGTTTAGAAGATCTGTGACAAGCTGTTTTAATTCCAATGCTTTTGGGTGCTTTTCAGCTAATAAGGTTTTGATCTTTCCCTTTAAGCCGAGATGATGACCAATAAGCATTTGTTCATTCACATAAGGCATAATATGATGCAAATCGATGTCTCTCACATAATGGCGTGCGGTATTTTCTGGCGTAAATACCGGTGCCTTCGGGAGTGCTGCGCGTTTTTCTAGAAATTCTATGACAGCTTTCGGCTGCTTTCCTTCTTTTTCCTTGAAAGGTGCCGCTGGCTCTTCTTGCGGTTTTGTTTGAAATTGAAGAGGATTCGCTTTTAACTCATTGGCTAATGATAGTCCGTCCATCGCATCTTTTGCATAAAGAACAGGTCCATCATAATGAGGCGAAATTTTCATTTTCGTAAATTTACGAGAAAGGGCAGCACCGCCGACCAAAATAGGAACAGAAATATTGGCTTTTTGTAAATCTTGAGCGGTTAGTACCATTTGCTGTGCGGATTTTACAAGTAAGCCTGATAATCCAATCATATCTGGTTTTTCCTTTTGCACAGCTTCAATCAATGTTTGAGGTGTCACCTTGATGCCGAGGTCGACCACCTGAAAGCCGTTATTGCTCAAAATGATGTCGACGAGGTTTTTCCCGATATCATGGACATCTCCTTTTACAGTCGCAAGTAGAATCTTTCCTTTCCCGCTCGCATGCTGCTTTTCCATATATTGCTCAAGAAACGAAACAGATGCTTTCATGACCTCAGCCGATTGAAGCACTTCGGCTACAATCAATTCGTTTTGATTAAAAAGACGACCAACTTCAGCCATTCCCTGCATTAACGGGCCATTGATGATATGAAGCGGCGATTCATATTGCTCCAAAGCAAGGGATAGGTCATCGACGAGACCTTCTTTCGTTCCCTCGACGACATAGAGCGCCAGCCTTTCTTCAAGTGATAAGGAGATCTTTGGTTTTTTCTCCGTTTTCTTTTTGCCGCGGTAAAATTGGGTGAATTCAGCCAGTGTTTGATCATTTGTTTCATAAAGCAAGGTTTCAGCTAGTTTGATTTCTTCCTTTGGAATGGAAGCGAAGCGTTCAAGCTTTTCTGTATTGACAATGGCATAGTCAAGCCCTGCTTGCACGCAGTGATACAAATAAACGGCATTTAAAATTTCTCTGCCAACAGGCGGAAGTCCGAAAGATACGTTGCTGATGCCTAAAATGGTGAGGCACTCAGGCAGGGTTTCCTTAATCATTTTAATGCCTTTGATCGTTTCTTCAGCGGCGCCAATATATTGCTCGTCTCCAGTGCCTACGGGAAAGACAAGCGGATCAAAAATGATGTCACTTGCGGGAATACCATACTTCTTCGTTAGCAGATCGTGAGAACGTACAGCAATTTCAAGTTTTCGTTCTGCTGTCACCGCCATTCCTATTTCATCAATCGTGCCAACAACAAGTGCACCGCCATATAGCTTCACAAGAGGAAGAATCTCTTCAAAGCGTTCCTCGCCATCCTCAAGGTTGATGGAATTGATGATGGCTTTCCCTTGAGAGTAGGTGAGTGCCTTTTCAATCACGTGTTTATCCGTTGAATCAATGACAAAAGGGGCTTTCACCTTTTTCATGGCTTCTTGTAAAAAGCCTTCCATGTCTGCTGCCTCATCACGGTCTGGATCGGCGAGACACACATCAACGACGTGAGCGCCATTTTTCACTTGAGCACGAGCAATTTCTGCTGCTTCTTCAAACTTTTGTTCCGCAATGAGCCGTTTGAATTTGCGAGAACCAATGACATTGGTCCGTTCGCCTACAAAAAGAGGACGCATCGAATCCTCATAAATAAGAGGCTCAATTCCTGATACGGTATGCTGCGGTGATTCGCGGTTGATATGACGCGGCTGAAGCGTGCGTACTTCATCTGACAATGCTTGAATATGCGCAGGTGTAGTCCCGCAGCAGCCGCCGACAATATTTAACCAGCCTTCCTTAGCAAAGGCGGCGATTTTTTTAGCAAGAGAGGCAGGGGATTCGTGATATTGGCCTTCTTCATCTGGGAGACCAGCATTCGGATAGCAGCTCACCGCTGACTTTGCAATGGAGGAGAGCGTGCGGATGTGGTCTGTCATAAATTCTGGACCAGTCGCACAGTTAAGGCCCACACTGATTGGTTTCATATGCTCAAGAGAAATATAAAAGGCTTCAATATCCTGACCAGCAAGGGTGGTGCCCATCGGTTCAATCGTTCCTGATACCATGAGTGGTAATTGGATGCCCGTTTGCTGAAAGGCTTCCTGAATCCCTTTGAATCCAGCTTTTACATTCAGCATATCTTGGCTTGTTTCTAAAAGAAGGGCATCACACTTTCCGTCAATCAGAGCGCGGGCCTGCTCTTCATAATTTCTGACGAGCTCACTGAAGGTTGTGCCGCCTGTTACAGATAATGTTTTCGTTGTCGGGCCCATTGCGCCTACAACAAAACGAGGCTTTTCTGGTGTGGAGAAACGGTCAGCTTCTGCCTTTGCCAGCTGCGCAGCTCGAACATTGAGTTCATAGGCAAGGTGCCCAAGCCCATATTCGTCAAGGACGAGCTTTGTCGCGCCGAACGTATTTGTTTCAATGAGGTCAGCACTTGCTTCAAGGTACTCCCTATGGATCTTAGAGATGATGTGAGGGGCTGTCACATTCAAATACTCGTTACAGCCCTCATACTCTTCTCCGCCAAAGTCCTCTGCTGTCAGGTTGGCGTTTTGAATCATTGTGCCCATTGCCCCATCAAGGACGAGGATGCGTTTTTTGAGCTGTTCAGTGATAGGTGACATGGACGTTAGACTCCTTTTCTTTCTGATGGATGTAGGTGGTCAGTTCTGCTGTTAAATCTGATCGAAGGAAAGGAGTAATTAAATAAATGCCATTAAACAATTCGCAGGCTGTATCTAATAAAGAGCGGGCAATCGCTAAGCCTTCTGCTCGCTGCTTTTCTTTATCCTCGCCAGCTTTGGCCATAATGTCACGAATAGAATCAGATAATTTGATGCCTGGAATTTCGTGATGAATAAACTCTGCATTTCGGCTGCTTGTTAACGGCATAATGCCGATATAAATCGGTTTATCCAAGTGGCGGCTTTCCTCATGAATTTTCACAAGCTGTTCCTCAGAATAAACAGGCTGTGAAATAAAATAATCAGCACCGTATTCGATTTTTTTCTCAAGACGTTTCACCGCTTTATCAATATGGCGCACATTTGGGTTAAACGCGCCAGCCACTGAAAAATTGGTCTTTTTGCCAAGGGGCTTTCCTGAGAAAGAAAGGCCTTCGTTAAACTGTTTGATGAGACGAATCAAATCAAAGGAGGTTAAATCATACACAGATGTTGCACCTGGGAAGTCTCCAATTTTAGATGGATCGCCTGTGATCGCTAAAATATCGGTTAATCCAAGGGTGTCGAGCCCCATTAAATGAGATTGAAGCCCAATCAAATTACGGTCGCGGCATGTGATATGAACAAGAGAACGCATATCGAGCTGCTGCTTTAATAATGCGCCGCAAGCGACATTGCTAATGCGCGGAGTCGCAAGAGAATTATCGGCTAACGTCAATGCATCAATGCCAGCATTCTTTAATTCATTTGCAGCAACGAGAAATTTTTCGAAGTTCAGCTTCTTCGGCGGATCAAGCTCTACGATAATCGATCGTTTTTTCACAGCCAGCTCATCAAGACCTGGCTCAGTGCGCTGATCTTGGATGGAAATGATTTCTTCTTTTAACACCTTCACTTCTTTTTCAGTGATCGGTGCTAAATCTTTGACCGCTTCAGCCATTGCGCTAATATGCTGAGGTGTTGTTCCGCAGCAGCCTCCGATAATACGTGCGCCCTGATTTCTAAATTCAAGTGCACTTTTTCGGAAATAATCGTTATCGGTATCATAGACGAGTCTGCCTGCTTCAAGTGAGGGGAGACTGCTGTTAGGATAGACAGATAAATGCGAATTTTCCAAAAGTGGAACGCCTTCAAGTGCCTGAATCATGTGATAAGGGCCCAGCCGGCAGTTGATGCCGACAACATCTGCACCAAGAGATGATAACTCAGATAAACCATCCTTCAGCGGGGTACCATCCTGCAAAACGCCTTGTTCATGCATTGAGACGTTCATGACAATCGGAAGAGTCGTTTCTTTGCGGGCAATTTGGAGAACAGCCTTCGCTTCTTCTATATCATAATATGTTTCAAGCAATAATCCGTCAGGCTCTTCATTTAATAGGATGTACAGCTGCTCTCTAAAGCTTCGTTTGATTTCTTCTATAGAGTAAGCATTTTTGTTAAACGTTCGAATGCCGCCAATTGTTCCGAGTACATAAGCAGAGCCTGCGGCTGCTTTTGCAATTTGTACCGCTTTTGTATTGATGCGTTTCGTTTCTTCCTCTAAGCCGTAGCGGGATAGTTTAATATAATTCGCACCGTATGTGTTCGTTTGGATGATGTCAGCGCCTGCCTGCACATATGCTTCGTGCACGCGTTTCACTTCATCCTCTTTCGATAAATTTAATTCTTCAAAGCAGCGGTCAATGCCGTAAGAGTATAAAAGTGTTCCCATCGCTCCGTCAGCTATCAGTACGCGGTTTTGTAAGTCTTGTAATAGGCCCATTGTATTCCTCCTTATTTCTATGTAACAAAAAAAGCCTTCTGATAAGAAGAAGACTTTTTGGCTGTATCGTAATTCTTCTCCTTATCTTCCAAGCAGTTGCTTGCTGGATTTAGCACCTTGGTCATAGAAAATAGATTTCTACTACACCGGTTGCTGAGGCTTCACAGGGCCAGTCCCTCTGCCTCTCTTGATAAGAAAGCAATATGAACATGTCAATGAATTGAACTTCCATCAACTGTAACGAAAAATGCAGAAATAATCAATGGAAAATTTGAAATTTATCGAAAATTTATAAATTGGACATCAATCGGCAAATCGGCCTTGCGCATAAGAGAAATCACCTCTTGTAAATCATCTTTATTTTTCCCAGTCACACGCACTTGGTCATCCTGAAATTGTGATTTCACTTTGATGCCAGACTGTTTGATAAGCGCGTTGATCTTTTTGGCGTTGTCTTGATCAATCCCGCTGATCAGCTTCGCACGCTGGCGTACTGTACCG
Source organism: Bacillus sp. FSL K6-0994 (assembly GCF_038630815.1). Classification (NCBI taxonomy): domain Bacteria; kingdom Bacillati; phylum Bacillota; class Bacilli; order Caryophanales; family Bacillaceae; genus Bacillus; species Bacillus sp. FSL K6-0994. The sequence continues at coordinate 1,050,407 of NZ_CP152043.1, forward strand.
CCTAGGGCATGCTCAGTTTTCCCGTAATCGATGTTTTTAGTTGGAACATTTCGTTTGATCAGCTTTGTCACAAGCACATCTTTTAACTGCTCAAGTTTGAAGTCATCATCAGAAATGAGGACAAGCTCTTCTTTTTCGAGAGAAATATCACTTTTACTTCCTTTAAAATCATAACGGTTTTTAATTTCTTTCAGTGCTGCTTGAACAGCGTTTTGCACTTCAGGCAGTTCAACCTTCGATACAATGTCAAATGAGCTTTCTTTTGCCATCACACATGACCTCCAAGTTTAGATATTGCGTCTATTTTATCATGCAAATAGCAGAAGAAGAAAACTTTATCAAAGAGTAAAGCCTCCAGCCGTATAAATCGTGTCCAGTTTGTCCACTTTAGCTAACAGAACTAGAGATGTTCATGCAGGAAGAAGTATAGTAGAATAGAGTGAATCAAAAGATGAACGAACGCTCTTTTATGGGCAGATAGGAAGGAAGAGAACATGAGACCAGGTGAGCAACTGACCTTGCAAATAGAGAATGAAATGGAATACGGCTACTTTTTGACAGACGGTGAAGATTCGGTCCTCTTACACCGCAGTGAAATGACAGAAGATATTGGTGACCGAGATGAAATAGAGGTCTACTTATATGTAGATCATGAAGAAAGACTCGCTGCCACGATGAAAATACCTACAATTAACGCACATACATACGACTGGGTAGAAGTCGTGGACGTGGTAGAAGACATGGGCGCATTTGTTGATGTTGGGCTGTCAAAGGATGCACTTGTTGCAACAGAACACCTCCCGCCTTTTGAGGAAGCATGGCCGAAAAAAGGAGACAAACTCTACTGTATGCTGAAAGTCACAAGCTACGGCAGAATGTTCGCAAAACCAGCCACAGAAGACGTGATCAGTGAATTGTTCACAGAGGCACCAGAAACCTTAATGAACAAAGAAATCACTGGAACAATCTATCGTTTAATTGCGACAGGTTCTTTTATGCTGACAGATACAGGCGTGCGTGGGTTTATTCACCGCACGGAACGAAAGGAAGAGCCACGATTAGGATCGACCGTGACAGGACGCGTCATTGCAGTGAAAGAGGACGGAACGGTGAACGTTTCTCTGCTTCCTAGAAAACAGGATGCACTATCTGTCGATGCAGAAGAAATTTTAACCTATATGAGAACAAGAAACGGCGCCATGCCTTATGGGGACAAAAGTGATCCAGAGGACATCCGCGAAAGATTTCAAATGAGCAAGGCAGCCTTTAAACGAGCACTAGGTCATCTCATGAAAAATGATTTAGTTTACCAAAAAGAAGGCTGGACATACGAGAAAAAGTGAGCATTTGCTCACTTTTTTATTTTTGTCTTAAATAATGGATTTTTTCTGTGAAAAAAGTCATGAAAAACCTTCACTAATCATTGAAACAACGCCTCTCGAATCCGATAAAAAAGGAGTAAGGATGATAAAAGGAGTGTGTTTTTGGATGAAAGTGAAGATTTCATTACTTCTGATGGCAGCCATGCTTATGGTGCTCGCCGCATGCGGTAATCAACAGGAGGGGGCGCCAAAATCAACTGCGAAGCATATTGGCGTTATGCTCACAGATGATGGTCTTGGTGATCAATCATTTAACGATTCATCATTTAAAGGATTAGAAAAAGCACGTGATGAGCTTGGCATTGAATTTGATTATAGAGAAATTGCAGAAACTGATACATATGAAAAAGGGCTGACAGAACTCGTAAAAGATGGAAATGATCTTGTCATTGGTGTAGGTTTCAGTATGCAAGAAGACCTGGAAAAAGTCGCAAAGAAATATCCGAAGAAGCAGTTCCTTTTGATCGATGCTGTATCTGAGCTGAAAAATGTGACTTCTGTGACGTTTAAAGAAGAGCAAGGCAGCTATTTAGCGGGAGCACTTGCTGCGATGACAACGAAAAGCGATGTCATTGGATTTGTTGGGGGTGTTGACGCAGATGTCATTCATCGTTTTGAAAAAGGATTTCAAAAAGGCGCCAAATCAGTCAATCCGAAAATCAAGATCTTATCCACCTATGCCGGTACGTTTAGTGATGCAGGCAAGGGTAGTAAAATAGCCAAAGACATGATCAAAAAGAAAGCAGACGTTTTATATGCCGCAGCCGGTTATACAGGTGTCGGTGTATTAAAAGAAGCGCAGGCGCAGGGTAAATATGCCATTGGTGTAGACAGCGATCAGTACTATACTGCTGAAAAAGCGGTCATTTCGTCTATGGTGAAAAAAGTCGATGAAGTGGTCTATCAATTCAGTGAACAGCTCGTCAAGAACAATCAAATGAAAAGCGGTCATGTTGTCTATGACTTAAGCAATGATGGAATCGATATGGCAAAAATCCGGATCCTGAAAAATGCTGAGACACTGACCAAAAAATTAAATGGGCTGAAGCAGACGCTTCTAAAAGAAGAGGGGGACGCATCATGAGCTTACGCGTCAAAATTTTACTTAACTCACTTATTTCACTTCTTTTAGCAGTTGGCGTCATCGCCTTTATCATTGTCAGCATGACAAAGATCCAATCATCAAATGAGACAGATGTGCAAACCTTATTAAACGTACAAAAAACGAAGGCAAGCTTTGAAAGTGTCGAGCAAGCCATGACCAATTATTCGATGACACTCTCAGATGAACAGCTAGAGATCGTTCAAAACGATATTTCTACAGCAAAAAAGCAGCTGCAAACGCTAAACAAACATGCAGGAAATATGAACAAAGAGGCATTAACAAGGTTAAATTCAAAATATGACACTTGGACCAAGGAAGCAAACAACGCCATTGGTGAAAAAAACGCATCGGATGCAAGACGTGTGGCAGCAAGAATTGATGGCGTTTTAAACGATGTGCATACGATGAATAAAAGGGCAGAAGAAGCGTATAAACAAAATCTAGAGGCTGCAGCAGACAATGTCCAATGGATTATCACAAGTGCACTCGTCTCAGCCCTCACACTGATTGTCATTGCCGTCTTTTTGAATATTGGATTAACGCGATCCATCGTGACACCCATTAAATCACTATCCTACAGAGCAAAGCAGATCGCAGAAGGCAATCTTGCTGTGGAGCGGATGGATATTCAGCGCAAGGATGAAATCGGCGGCTTGAATGAATCCTTTAATCAAATGACAGATCAGCTGATTAGTCTGATTAAAGAAATCAGCAATGTCTCAAGCCGAGTAGAGACATTCTCGATCCACCTGAATGATGAAAACAAAAAGATGATGGAGTCTGCGAATCAAGTATCTGTTTCGACAGACGAAATGGCTAATGGATCACAAGCGATTTCAGAAGATCTCCAGCACGGCGTCAGCCTGATTGAGAAAATGGACCAGCATGGACGTAAAAATTCCGAACGCTCACAAACGGTCATCCGCAGTACAGAGGATGCCATCGAAGCCGTAGAAAGCGGAAAGCACACGTTAACAGAAACAAAAAAAGCGATTGAAAAAAATACTCATGCGACGAGACAAATCGAAGAATCAGCAGGAGAATTCACGCAATACGCCAGCGGAATCTCGGCCATGGCCAAAACGGTTTCTGACATTGCGGACCAAACAAACCTGCTTTCCTTAAACGCAGCCATTGAAGCGGCAAGAGCAGGCGAAGCTGGAAAAGGCTTTGCTGTTGTAGCGGATGAAATTCGCAAGCTTGCCGATGAATCGTCTAATGCAACAAGACAAATCTTTGACATGGTCAGTCATATTGAAAGAGGCATTCAATCCATTAGTCAAACTGTTCAAGAAGGGGTCAAGCTTTCACTTCAGCAGCAGGATGCGATGGACAAAACCTCACACTCCTTTGAAGATATAGAAACAAAAGCGCAGCATATTAAACAAGAAATGGCGGTCTTAAATGACCAAATTATGCAATCAACAGAACTTGGCGGACAAGTACTGCACTCGATTGAAAATATTAGTGCAGTGGTAGAAGAAACAGCAGCTGGCAGCGAAGAAATTTCTGCCTCAGCCAATGAACAGCTGCAATCGTTCCATCAAATGAACAAACAGGTCGAAGAATTGATGAGTATGACGGCGAGGTTAAATGAAACCGTGCAGCGATTTAAACTTTCATAAGAAAAGCACCCTTCCCGTGTTATGTCAGGGAAGGGTGCTTTTTCTGATCATTTGCCTGTAAAAAAGATCGCAAGCGTACTAGGTCCTGAATGGGACCCAACAGCGGCGCCGATGATCTGAATATCAATTTCCTTTGGATGAAATTCGGCTTCGATCAGCTGTTTCATGTCTTCCGCCAGTGCAGGATCATCACCATGACTAATACCAACGGTTTGGTTCGACCAATCCGTTCCGCGTTCTTTCATTAGTTCAATAATGCGCTTCAGCAGCTTTTTACGTCCGCGGATTTTTTCAAGCGGGATGAGTTTTCCATCTTCGACATGTAAAATGGGCTTAATGCTTAACAAACCGCCAACAAATGCGGACGCTTTACTGATTCTTCCGCCTCTTGCTAAATACGATAAATCGTCTACAGTAAAAATATGTTGTAAAGATTCACAAAAATGCTTTACAGACGTTTCAATTTCTTGTATTGTATTTCCGTCAATGGCAAGTGATTGAGCGTGTTTGACAGCAAGCCCATAGCCGAGTGAAGCGCATTTAGAATCAATGATTCGTAAATCAAAATCAGGGTATTCTTCCTTCACTTCGTTTGCCATCATCACAGCTGTCTGGTATGTACCTGAAAGCTCTGATGAAAAAGCGACATAGATAGCAGATGTATGGGTTTGAGCGGCAGAAACAAAGGTTTCCTTGATCCGGTTTGGTGAAGCCTGTGACGTTTTTGGACTGGCTCCTTGTCTCATCGCATCAAATACTTGTTTTGGTTCAATGGTGATCAGATCCTCAAATTCCTGCTCGCCAAGTAACACGCGGAGCGGAATGAGCGTTATGTTATGTTCATCATAATAAGAAAGAGGCAGATCAGCAGCACTGTCTGCTATGATATGAACAGTCATATAAATCCCTTCTTTCTAAAAAATAAGCCATATTTTACATCTTTTTAGCCTAACTATATCATAGAAATCATCTTTTCGTGTTCAAATTCTAAATTTTAGGGAAAACCATAGAGAGAATGGTAAGTGGAGGAATGACAACATGTTCATTGGAGAAGCAAAAAAACTCATTGTCGTCGTTATTGGTGCATTACTCAATGCGATTGGACTGAATTTATTTTTAATCCCAGCTGACGTATATGCAAGCGGTTTTACAGGGGTAGCCCAGCTGTTATCCAGCTTAATCGATCAATATGCGCCATTTTATGTATCAACAGGGATTCTATTATTTATTTTAAACATTCCAGTCGGCATTTTAGGCTGGATGAAAGTTGGCCGTTCCTTTACTTTGTACAGCATCATCAGTGTTGCACTGACGACCATTTTCCTTGGCATTTTACCAGAAACGAGTGTTTCCCACGATATTTTATTAAATGCTGTGTTTGGCGGTGTCATATCCGCAGTAGGGATTGGGATTACGCTCAAATACGGGGCATCGACAGGCGGACTAGACATTGTTGCTATGGTTTTAGCTAAGTGGAAGGATAAACCAGTTGGCACGTATTTCTTCATTTTAAATGGAATCATCATTTTTACAGCAGGATTATTACAAGGTTGGGAGAAAGCATTATATACCCTTGTCACATTATATGTGACCACAAGGGTCATTGATGCCATCCATACAAGACATGAGAAGCTGACCGCGATGATTGTCACGAAGAAAGCAGATGAAATCAAAGAAGCCATTTACGGAAAAATGGTCAGAGGCATTACGACTGTACCTGCAAAAGGCGCATTCACCAACGAGCAAAAGGAAATGATGGTGATCGTTATTACAAGGTATGAGCTTTATGAACTTGAACAAATTATTAAAGAAGTCGATCCAAAAGCCTTTACAAATATTGTGCAGACAACCAATATTCTTGGATTTTTCAGACGAGATTAAAAGGTGGGTAGCAGATGAAAAAAGGGTTTGTGCTTCTTCTCATTCTATTGGTTTTAGCCGCTTGTGGACAACAAAAAAAGGATGAACCAGACAAGGAGGTATCCGGTCAAATGGGAGAAAAAACGGTTGAGCTCACAGTAGACCCCGTCCAGAAAGGTTCTTCAGTTCAATTTAACATGTCACTGAAAAATGAATCAGATCGAGATTTTGAATTTACTTTTAACACAAGCCAAAAATTCGAGCTTAGTGTGTATGACGAAAACGGGAATGAACAATACCGCTATTCGAAAGACCGTATGTTCACACAGGCCATCCAAACTTTTGTGCTGAAAAAAGGCGAGGCCTATGATTTTCAAGATACATGGTCAAACGGTGTAAAGCCCGGAACATACGAAGCAGTCGTAACGTTTAAAGGAAAAGCAGAAGGGCTGAAACAAATCACGGAGAAGAAAACATTCCAAGTCAAATAAGCGAGGGAATCAGAAAAAGCTGTCCACATTAGGTGAACAGCTTTTTTTATGTTAGAGATCATCGAGCAAGTCTTGGAAGGTATGCAGCTGGTTTCTTTCTGCATCTGTCGAATTGGCAAATGCAGAGGATACGGCATTTTTCGCTCGCTTGACTGCCTGCTGACGCTCTAACCCAGATGAAAATGAAGAAGTAAGAGCTTCTTCAGTAAACGATTTGGCTTGATCAAAAAGTTCGTTTCTCACAATGAACCTCCAGAAGCATCAGTCTTCATATTCCCTCTGTCTGACGCTTCTTCAAGTGTCGAACGATAAGGAAAACGTGCGTCATGAAGACTGACTGAATCTTTACCTTGTTGTATAAAGCGTTTCGATTTGCTTCTTTTACCCATTCGGAATCCGCCCCTTTACACAAGCTGACAGGACAACCTGTCTAACGGTAGTATGCCCGCTTCCATCTGCTATGTATGAATGGAAAAATTAAAGCGAGAAGTAATTCGTTAGAAACTTTGCAATCCCGTCTTGTTCATTTGTATCAGTGACTTCATTTGAGACACGTTTCACGGCATCAATTCCGTTGCCCATTGCTACACCGCATCCAGCAAATTCAAGCATTTCTAAATCATTGTCTTCATCTCCGAATGCCACAATCCGCTCCTTAGGAACACCGTAATAATCACTGATCTTTTGCAGTCCAACGGCTTTGTTCATGCCTGTTTTAATGATTTCAATCACGTGCCACGGGGCAGCCCAGCGCCTGTGATCAATCACTTCTGCATGAACATCTGATAAATAGCTTCGAATGGCTCCGACGTCCTCTTCTTTTGCATGAATTAACACGCTCGTCACATTCTCTCCAAGGTTGTCCCTAAGGTCTCCAACAGTGACTTTGTTTGCATTCATATTAAAGATATCAATGAGTTTTTCATCATGATAATGGAAATACAAATCGTCTAACACTTCAGCTAAGACATTATGCACTTTATATTCTTCACTAATGTCTACAAGCTGTTTGACTACTTGAAGATCAAGTGACGTATGAAATCTGCCCCATTTTTCATCAAGAGGATGATGGACAAACGCTCCGTTAAAATTCACAATGGGTGAATCAAGCTGTAATTGCTGATAATAAGGAGAGCTGGAACGAAATGGCCGGCCTGTTGATATACAGACGTGATGCCCGCTGTCTCTCACTTTTTGAATGACGTCAAGTGTATGCGCAGAAATGGTTTTATCATCTTTTAATAATGTGCCATCCAGGTCAAGTGCGATTAGATAAGGTTTAGTCTCCATAAAATCTCCTTTGATCTGTAAGTGATAGGAGGCAATTCATGTTAGCGCCTCTTTCTATAGTGTATCTTTATCACATCTTTGTTGTCTACATGTTAAAATAAACAAAGACGGGAATGATAAAGGAGGATTCATAGGCTGTGATCACCATTGATGAGCAAATTACGCGCGATATTCCATTTTTACATATCGTAAAAGCTGAAAATAAAGACAAACCGCTGCCGCTTGTATTTTTTATCCACGGATTTACAAGTGCACGTGAGCATAATTTACACTTCGCCTTCCATTTGGCGGAAAAAGGCATGAGAGTCATTTTGCCTGACTGTGCTTATCATGGTGTAAGATCAGAAAACCTCAGCTTAGAGGAACTGGCATCAAAGTTCTGGGAAATTGTCCTGAACGAAATTCGTGAAATCGATATACTCAAAACATACTTTCAAGAAAAACAATTGATTGAAGCCGATCTGATAGGCGTTGCGGGTACATCCATGGGCGGCATCACCACCTTTGGTGCACTTGCCAAGCATGATTGGATCAAAGCCGCTGTCAGCTTGATGGGAAGTCCAAACTATACGACATTTCTAAAAGCACAAATCATGGACATGCGTCACAAAGGGTTGATGAAAGACATTACAGACGAAGAGGTTCATCTGCAATTAGACGCTCTGCGCCCATATGATTTAACGCTGCAAACAGATCGATTAAACAAAAGACCGCTGTTATTCTGGCATGCAGAAAACGATCCTGTCGTCCCTTACCGGCACGCAAAAACTCTATATGATGAGTTAGTAGCCACACAATATAAGCAGGATCCGCATCTGATTCGTTTTATCACTGATGGACAAGCTGGACATAAGGTCTCAAGACAAGCGATGTTCGAAACGATTGACTGGTTTGAGACACATCTGAAAAGCACAAACGTTTAGTCATAAGAAAAAGTACGTTATACTAATGGAAAAAGGAGTGGATATCATGGATGAAGCATTGAAAGAAAATATTTTAGGCGCCCTAGAACAGGTGATTGACCCTGAGCTGAATGTCGACATCGTCAACCTTGGACTTGTCTATGATGTCGATCTTGATGAGAATGGAAAAGCGGATATCACCATGACCTTAACATCAATGGGTTGTCCTCTTGCACCAATTATCGTAGATGAAGTCAAAAAAGCATTAAGTGATCTTCCAGAAGTAAAAGAAACAGAAGTTCACATCGTATGGAATCCCCCTTGGACACGAGACAAAATGTCAAGATACGCAAAAATCGCGCTCGGTATTCAATAAGCACAAAATGAAAAATGCCTGGTATGAGTTAAACTCATGCCAGGTTTTTTTATGAAAAATTAAGGTGGAGGAAGAGAGTAGCTTGATATAATGGATGTAATTTTATAGAACGGAGTACCTATCATGAAACAAAAATGGCTATGGATCGTTCTTTTGATCGTATATGCTGCTGCATTTCTTATATCAATCACTATACGAGAAGGCCAAGTACACAAAAAAAAGGATCTTGAGGCTTTTACTGATGTCAGTCATCTCATGCCTGTCAAAATCAAAAAAGTTGTTCAAGGGAAAGAGATAGACACGTTAAAAGAAGTATTGAAAGAAGCAAAAGCTAAACACCTGCCGATTTCTATTGCCGGAAAACAGCATAGTATGGGCGGCCACACATATTATGAAAACGGCATCGTGCTCGATATGACGGAATTCCGCCAGATTTTAGCGTTTGATCCAAAAAAGAAAACGATTCGGGTTCAAAGCGGTGCTACATGGGATGATATACAAAAATATGTGAATCCATATGGCCTAGCTGTGAAGGTGATGCAATCGCAGAATATCTTTACAATTGGCGGATCTTTAAGTGCAAATGCACATGGACGTGACATTCGCTACGGGTCACTCATTGATACGGTACGTTCTTTTAGGCTGTTAAAAGCAAATGGTGAGATTGTCACAGTAAAGCCAGGTGATGATTTGTTTTCTGCGGTCATTGGGGGATACGGATTGTTCGGTGTCATTTTAGATGCTGATCTTTCTTTAACAAAAGATGAATTATATAAAATGGAGACAACCTCTCTAGATTACGATGAGTATACGGATTATTTTCAAAAGCATGTCAAACACAATAAAGAAGTACGCATGCATCTTGCCAGAATCTCAACAGCAAAAACAAACTTTTTGAAAGAAATGTATGTGACGAATTATTCCCTCTCTTCAGATCAAAAAAACGAATCATATCAAGAGCTGAAAGAAGATCAACTCGTTATGCCATTGAAATTTATGCTCGGCCTTTCCAGGAGATTTGATATGGGGAAAGATCTGCTCTGGAATTTGCAAAAGAAGTATTTCCTAAGTCAAAATGATCAGCTGATCACAAGAAACAATGTGATGCGTTCTGATTCTGCCTTTTTGGAATATAAAAATGAGTCAGACACAGATGTGCTGCAGGAATATTTCGTCCCAGTTGACCGTTTTCGTGCGTACATCGATGACATGAGAGCCTTTTTACAACAGGAAGATTTGAATCTAATGAATATCACAATCCGCTACGTTCAAAAAAATGAAAAAGCGGATCTCTCATATGCGAAACAAGATATGTTTGCCCTTGTGCTTTTAGTGAATTACGGGTTCGAAAAAGAAGAGAAGGCGGAAGCAGAGCGGATCATTCGAAAAATGACAGATATCACGCTGCGGCACGATGGAAGCTATTACTTACCGTACATGCCTTATCAAACGAAGGCGCAAATGAAGCGGGCTTATCCTAAAACCGATGTATTTTTCCAAAAGAAAAAACAAGCAGATCCAGATGGCACGTTTACCAACTACTTTTATGAGAGGTACAATACAAAATGAATGCAAAAGCAATGAAATGGTTCGTCTACTCTCAAAGTCTGCTGTTTTTCGCCAGCAGTTTGATATTCCCCTTTTACATTCTTTTTATTAAAAATGTTGGATCAAGCTATTCACAGTTTGGACTCGCCTATGGTCTGTTTGGTTTAAGCGGTGCGTTTATTCATTTACTTTTAGGAAAACTGCCGGAAACCACCGACAGGCGGCTCTTTTTAATCATTCATTCGTTCGGTATGGCGTTTCTTTTGCTGCTTTTTCCGCATATAACAGAAGTGGAGCAAGTGTATATCATTCAGCTTGCACTTGGTGCGCTGGGCGGCTTTCAAAAACATGGGGAGAAACTGCTTGTCACTGATCTGACAACAAAGAACAAAAGAATGAAAGAAGTCGGTCACTATCATTTTTGGACAGCCCTATTTTCATCCATTGCCATTATGCTTGGCGGCCTGTTTGCTGATTTCTTTACCGTTTACTTCATTTTTTATGCAAGCTCCATATTATATTTATGCAGTGCACTCATGGTCCTCTATATCAAAAATGAAAGATAAATCCGCATGTCTCATGAAGATATGCGGTTTTTTTGTTGAAAAAAAATGAAAACAAATATTAAATATACAATTGAATTAATTTTTATACATGTTATAATGTTAAATAATTTCACAAAGATCAAGAGGGTGTATTGACGTTGAAAATAGGTATTATAGGTGCTACAGGGTACGGTGGTGCGGAATTGGTTCGTATCTTCAAGCATCACCCGCATGTGGAGGAATGTATATTGTATTCATCAAGTGGTGATGGGCAATCATACAGTCAATCTTATCCGCATCTGACAAACATGACTGACCAAACATTAAAAGCCATTGACCCGGCTGCCATTGTGCAAGAGACAGATGCTGTGTTTTTAGCGACACCAGCAGGCGTATCTAGTGAACTGACACCAAAGCTGATGAATCAAGGAGTGCCGATCATTGATTTATCAGGTGATTTGCGCATTCAAGATGGAGCAACCTATGAAGCTTGGTATAAACGAAGGGCAGCGGATGCAGCATCTGTCCAGCAAGCGGTGTACGGTTTATCCGAACTGAATCGTGACAAAATTCAACAGGCTGAAGTGATTGCCAATCCGGGCTGCTTTCCTACCGCAGTTCTTCTCGGTTTAGCACCGCTCATCAAACAGAATGTCATCGATGAATCCATGATTATAATAGATGCAAAAACAGGGGTGTCCGGTGCCGGACGATCTGCCTCACTTGGCACGCATTTTTCAGAACTAAACGATAACTTTAAAATTTATAAGGTGAATGAGCATCAGCATACGCCAGAAATAGAGCAAATATTAAGAGAATGGAATCCGCAGACGGCGAACGTCACATTTTCTACGCATCTTGTCCCGATGACAAGAGGGATTATGGCGACGATGTATACACAATTAAAAACAGAAGCCACAAAAGAAGAATTGATGAAGCGAATGAAAGACTTTTATGAAGATTCCTATTTTGTCAGAGTGAGAGATCACGGCGTTTATCCACAAACGAAAGAAGTATACGGCAGTAACTTCTGTGATATTGGCTTTCATTTAGATGAGCGAACAGGGAGACTGACAATCGTGTCGGTCATAGACAATCTCATGAAAGGCGCGGCCGGCCAAGCGGTTCAAAACTTCAACATTATCAAAGGCTTACATGAAGAGGCGGGCCTCACAATGACACCTCTTTATCCATAAGAGAACAGGGGAGACAACAAACATGATCGAATTGAATGAAAAAAGCATTGTCAAAATAGACGGTGACGTATCATCACCAAAAGGCTTTGAAGCAAAGGGGATTCACATTGGCTTGCGCTATTCAAAAAAAGACCTTGGCCTCATCGTCAGCGAAGTACCAGCAGCAAGTGCAGCGGTCTACACACAAAGTCACTTTCAAGCTGCGCCTCTCAAAGTCACACAACAAAGCTTAAAAAAGACAGGACAATTAAAAGGTGTCATTGTCAATAGTGCTATCGCCAATGCATGTACTGGTGAGCAGGGAATAAAAGACGCATACGACATGCAGGCAGCCTGTGCAGATATGTTAGGTGTAGCACCTGATTACATTGCTGTTTCTTCTACTGGTGTCATTGGGGAATGTCTGGAGATGGATAAAATCAAAAAGGGCATCGCCGATTTAAAAGAAGCAAAAGCCGAAAAAGGCCATTTTGAAGAAGCGATCTTAACGACAGATACTGTCATTAAAAATACAGCATACACTCTTACGATAGACGAAAAAGAGATTATCATTTCAGGCGCAGCAAAAGGCTCTGGCATGATTCACCCGAACATGGCGACAATGCTTGGCTTTGTCACAACAGATGCAAATGTTGAACAGGAAGCCTTACAGCAAGCGCTTCGTGACATTACGGATGTGACCTTTAATCAAATTACCGTCGACGGAGAAACTTCGACAAACGATATGGTGCTTGTGATGGCAAATGGCATGGCACAAAACGATGTACTCAATGAAGAGCATCCAGAATGGCCATTGTTTAAAGAAGGATTAAAACTTGCTTGTGAGGATTTAGCCAAAGAGATTGCGAGAGATGGAGAAGGCGCAACAAAATTAATTGAAGCGAAAGTCGCTGGTGCTAAAAATAACTTGGAAGCCGGCATCATTGCGAAAAAAATCGTTGGTTCAAGTCTTGTTAAAACTGCCGTATATGGTACGGATGCCAACTGGGGCCGAATCGTTGGAGCCATTGGTCATAGCGCAGCTTCCGTCACACCGGAAGAGGTAGAAGTCTATTTAGGCGGACAATGTTTGTTCAAACGCAATGAACCGCAGCCATTCTCAGAAGAGGAAGCAAAAGCATATCTAGAAAAGGATGAGATTACGATTTTCATTCAAATGAGTGAGGGGAATGGTGAAGCAGCAGCATGGGGCTGTGACCTTACCTATGATTATGTGAAAATTAACGCGAGCTATCGCACATAAAGAAGGAGATAGACATGAATAAAACGATCGTGTTCAAGTGTGGAGGCAGTGTCATTCGAGAACTTTCAGATACCTTTTATGAAAATGTCCGCTCACTTCAAGCCGCTGGATTTAAACTGGCTATCGTGCATGGCGGAGGACCTGAAATCACCGACATGCTGCAAAAATTAGAAGTGAAAACAGAATTTGTTGACGGGCAGCGTAAAACAACGAAGCCTGTGTTAGAGGTAGCCGAAATGGTTCTTTCGGGAACGGTCAATAAATACTTTGTGTCAGAGCTCGCAAAGCATGATATTTCATCTGTCGGCGTATCCGGTAAAGATGGGCAGATGCTTGTCGCCGATTTCCTAGATCAAGACGTTTACGGGTACGTTGGCGAAATCAAAGAAGTTCATCCAGAGATGGCAGAAGCACTCATGGAAAAACAATTCATTCCTGTAATTGCGCCGCTGTCTATGACGGAAGAATGCCAAACCTTAAATGTGAATGCCGATTTAGCAGCATCAGCTGTCGCCGGAGCCATGAAGGCTGATAAGCTCATGTTTGTCACAGATGTTGAAGGCATTTTAAAAAATGGTGAACTATTAGATGTCGTCACCGAACAAGAAGCCCTTTCACTCATTGATGAAGGCATTATTTCCGGGGGAATGATTCCAAAAGTACAATCCGCATTGAGTGCTTTATCAGGTGATGTGGATGAAGTGATGATCGTAAATGGCAAAGGCAGTATCTTTACAGGAGAAACCTTTAAAGGAACAAGAATTGTGAAACAAAAGGAGGCGGTCCTGTGAGTCATCTCTTTCAAACTTATGGACGGTGGAATGTTGAAATTAAAGAGGCTGCAGGTTCTTGGGCAGTCGATACAAATGGAAAAAAATATTTAGACTTTATACAAGGCATTGCGGTTACAAATTTAGGCCACAATCACCCAAAGGTCAATGAAGCCATTAAGGAACAGCTTGACCACGTCTGGCATGTATCAAATCTATTTGAAAATGGACTGCAAGAAAAAGCAGCAGAAAAGCTGGCAGAAAACAGTTCAGGGGATCTCGTGTTTTTCTGCAATAGCGGGGCAGAGGCAAATGAAGGTGCCATTAAATTAGCACGTAAAGCGACAGGGAAAACAAATATCATTACATTTTTGCACTCTTTCCATGGGCGCACGTATGCTGGTATGGCTGCGACAGGCCAAGATAAAATCAAAACTGGCTTTGGCCCTATGCTAGAAGGCTTTCACTACGTACCGTTTAATGATCCAGACGCTATGTCAGCGTGTGAAGTCGATGATGTGGCAGCGGTGATGCTGGAGGTTGTGCAAGGTGAAGGTGGAGTGAATCCAGCGACACCAGAATTTCTAGAAGCCGTTCAAGCATTTTGCAAAAAGCATGAAGCACTGCTGATTGTAGATGAAATCCAAACCGGCATCGGTCGAACAGGAACAGCATTTGCGTACGAAGAGACGTGTCTTGACCCTGATATTATCTCTTCGGCAAAAGGGTTAGGAAGCGGCTTTCCAGTTGGTGCAGTCATAGGGAAAAAAGCTCTAGGAGATGCATTCTCGCCAGGTTCACATGGTACAACATTTGGTGGAAATATGCTTGCCATGGCGGCTGTGAATGCGACACTCGATGTCATTTTCAAAGAAGAGTTTCTTTCAGAAGTGAAAGAAAAGGGTGATTACCTGTTAGAAAAGCTGCAAAATGTCAAACAGCTGAATATCGTAAAAGAAGTGCGGGGAAAAGGATTGATGGCAGGTATTGAATGTGATCAGCCAGTCGCCGGCTATATCACAGCTCTTAGAGAACAAGGGCTGCTGGTGCTTCCAGCTGGTCCGAATGTCATTCGTTTATTACCTCCGCTGAATGTGAAGAAAGCAGAGCTGGATCAAGCGATCGAAGCAATTGTTCAAGTATTAGCCAATAAAACAGTTTCGGTGTAAATTTTTTTTACAAACAAACGTATAAAAATGCATTTATATCATTAATTATTCAATTTTGGGGTGACATAAGCATGAAGGGTTATTTAAATTTAGAAGATGGAGCCTCTTTTGAAGGAGATCTGACAGGAGAAGCTGGCATCACAGGTGAAGTGGTCTTTTTTACAGGTATGACAGGTTATCAAGAGGTGCTCACAGATCCTTCCTATAAAGGTCAGATCATTGTTTTCACTTATCCGCTGATCGGAAATTACGGCATTAACCATGAAGACTTTGAGAGCAAGAAGCCTCAAGTAAAAGCGGTAGTTGTTTACGAGGCAGCAGAGCATTTTTCACATCATCTTGCAGCGGTCAGCTTAAAAGATTATTTACAAAAGTGGAATATCCCGCTTCTGACACATACAGATACGCGCGCAGTTGTGCAAAACATCCGGGCAAATGGAACGATGAACGCTGTGCTCAGTGTAGACGAAAACGAAACACCGCCTGCAATGAAACAAGACAATGTCGTCGCACAGGTGACAGATAGTGAGATTTACACACAAGGCAGCGGTGAGGAACATGTGGCGCTCATTGATTTTGGCTTTAAAAAATCAATTGCAGATTCGCTTGCAGCGCGTGGCTGTAAAGTAACCGTCATTCCATATAAACAAATGGAAAAGGTATTTGAGATCAAGCCGGATGCGATCCTCTTGTCAAACGGACCTGGAGACCCGAAAACCATGACACCGTATTTAAAAACAATTCATGACATCATGATGTCATTTCCGACACTTGGGATCTGCCTAGGTCACCAATTAATCGCTCTTGCACTTGGCGGAGATACGTATAAGCTGCCATTTGGCCACAGGGGAGCGAATCATCCTGTCCAGGATACAGAATCCAAACGTGTCTTTATGACAAGTCAGAACCATAGCTATGTTGTGAATGAAAAAAGCATGAATGACAAAGAAGTGGATGTGAAATTCCTTCATGTCAATGATGGATCTGTAGAAGGATTCATTCATAAAGAAAAGCTGATTATGTCAGTTCAATTTCATCCAGAAGCACACCCAGGGCCTGCTGAAAGTGAATGGGTATTCGATGATTTTATTGAGAAAGTGAAACAAGCAAGGAGAGAAGTCGCACATGCCTAAAGATCAAAGCATACAAACCATTCTAGTCATCGGGTCTGGTCCAATCATCATTGGTCAGGCAGCAGAATTTGATTACTCAGGAACACAAGGATGTATGGCCTTAAAAGAAGAAGGCTACAAAGTCATCTTAGTGAATAATAACCCAGCAACCATTATGACAGACGAGTCATTTGCTGATGAAATCTATTTTGAACCGCTTTCAGTTGATTCAGTGACAAGAATCATTGAAAAGGAAAAACCAGATGGTCTTTTAGCCAACCTTGGCGGACAGACGGCTTTAAACCTTGCTGTCGAGTTAGAAAAAGCCGGTGTGCTGAAAAAGCATGGGGTGACTCTGCTCGGAACGTCAGTTGAAACCATTGAAAACGGTGAAGATCGAGAGAAATTCCGTGCTCTCATGAAGCATTTGAACGAACCTGTGCCAGATAGTGAAATTGTGGATAATGCGGAAGATGCTCTTCAATTTGCAAAAGAAGTCGGCTTCCCGGTTATCCTAAGACCAGCATACACACTTGGCGGTAAAGGCGGCGGAATCGCTCTAACAGAAGAGGCGTTTAAGCCGCTCATTGAAGGAGCTCTTTTAGCGAGTCCAATTCACCAGTGTTTAGTTGAAAAAAGCATAGCTGGCTTTAAAGAAGTCGAATATGAGGTCATGAGAGACCGTCAAAATACGTGTATCACGGTATGCAACATGGAAAATATCGATCCAGTTGGTGTGCATACAGGAGACTCGATTGTCGTAGCACCTTCCCAAACATTAACAGATCAGGATTACCAAATGCTCCGTTCTGCAAGCCTGAAAATCATTTCAGCGCTGGATGTAGTCGGCGGCTGCAACATCCAATTTGCCCTTGATCCACTCAGTAAAGAATACTTTGTCATTGAGGTGAATCCTCGGGTCAGCCGTTCTTCCGCTCTTGCATCAAAAGCAACAGGCTATCCGATTGCGAAAATGGCAGCTAAGCTTGCGGTGGGTTATACGCTAGACGAATTGAAAAACCCGCTCACAGGCACAACCTATGCTAGTTTTGAGCCAGCACTCGATTATGTTGTCGTGAAATTCCCGCGCTGGCCGTTTGATAAATTTAAACAGGCAGACCGTCAATTAGGCACAAAAATGAAGGCCACTGGTGAAGTCATGGCGATTGATCGGAATTTAGAGTCAGCCATTCAAAAAGCAGTTGCATCACTTGAAATTAAAACGAAGGGCTTCCACCTTCCAGAACTGAAAGAGCAATCGACAGAACAATTATTTGAACTCATCAAAACACCAGACGATCGCCGGTTTTTCGCTGTTATGGAGCTTCTTTCAAGACAAGAAACGGTTGAAACGATTCATCAAACGACGAAAATTGATCGATTCTTCTTACATGTGTTCCAGAATATGATTACGCTCGAACAAGAATTGAAAGATCATAAGGGGACGCTATCAAAAGATACCTTGAAAAAGATAAAGGAAAAGGGTTTCCTTGATGAAACGATTGCTCTACTTACGGGTCACACGGAAGAGTCAATCAGGCAGCTTCGTCAAGAATACGGCATTGCTGCTTCATTTAAAATTGTTGACACATGTGCGGCGGAATTTGATGCTAAAACGAATTACTTCTATTCCACGTACTTCGGCAAAAGCGATGGTGAACATCAAGAAAAAACAAAGCAACGTGCACTCATCATTGGCTCTGGTCCGATTCGAATCGGGCAGGGGGTCGAGTTTGATTATAGCGCTGTTCATGGCGTTCTGACCTTGCAAAAGCTTGGATTTGAAACCATCATGATGAACAACAATCCAGAAACAGTCAGTACTGATTATGAGATTGCAGATCGTTTATATTTTGAGCCGATTACATTAGAGCACATTTTAAATGTTGTGGAAGCAGAACAAATTGATTTCGTCATTGTCCAATTTGGCGGACAGACTGCAATCAATGTCGCAGAAGGCTTGGAAAAAGCCGGTGTCACGTTGTTAGGTACGTCCTTTGATACGCTGGATGCACTTGAAGACCGTGATTTATTCTATCAGCTTCTTGATGAACTGAATCTTCCTCACGCAAAAGGAGATACGGCTCATTCAAAAGAAGAAGCACTCGTACATGCGAAAAGCATCGGTTACCCTGTATTAATTCGCCCATCGTATGTCATTGGCGGAATGGGAATGATCGTTGTTCAGTCAGAAGCACATTTGGCGTCACTGCTTGATCAGCCAGATCATTTGCCATACCCAATCTTAATTGATGAGTACGTCACTGGAAAAGAAATTGAAGTCGATCTTATTTCTGACGGAAAAAAGGCGTTCATTCCAACCATCGTAGAACATATTGAGAAAGCGGGCGTGCACTCAGGTGACAGCTTTGCCATTTTACCAAGTATCTCAATCAGTGAAGACATCAAACAGCAGGTGCATACCGCGTCTGAACAAATAGCGAAGAAATTAGCGTTCAAGGGCATTATGAATATCCAATTTGTCATCAAAGGGGATCAGGCGCTTGTATTAGAAGTGAATCCGAGGGCAAGCCGGACTGTACCGGTCGTCAGTAAGGTAATGGGCATTGATATGATCCCAATGGCCACTCAATTATTAGCTGGTGCGTCGCTTGAAGAACTAAACCCTGCAACGAAAAACAAAGGGGGGACAGCGGTCAAATTCCCAGTGTTCTCATCACATGCCATTCAAGATATCGACCTCAAGCTGACACCTGAAATGAAAGCGACAGGAGAAGGAATGTGTGTAGGCAAGAACGCCGAAAGCGCCTTGAAAAAAGTATTTGCGCCGATCTGGAAGCAAAAAGGAAGCCTTTTTATACAAGGCAGCGAGCAATTGATAGATGAAGCGAAGCATGCAGGCTTTGACGTCTGGACTGGCAGCTTTGAATCTTGGCTGCAGAATGAAAATAAATCCCTTCATATTCATTTAGGAGAAGATGAAGAGGCAAAAGAGCAGCGTGTAAAAGCACTCACACACGGCGTTCAAGTCCTAACCGAATATGAAACAGTTCAAGCATTCCTGCAAGGAAAAAATGGAGATGTATCACCAGTATCGCTCCATGAATTATATAAAAAGGAAGTGACGGCATGAGTCAAGTCGACGTGCAACCTGCATTATACGGAAAAGACTTTTTATCATTAAAAGATTTCTCAATCCATGAGATTGCATATTTAATTGAAAAAGCGGAAGAAATGAAACAAAACCCATATCAAGATTTATTCAAAGGAAAAACGTTAGCGATGATCTTTGAAAAATCTTCAACTAGAACCCGTGTCTCGTTTGAAGCGGGGATGACGCAGCTAGGAGGACATGCGCTCTTCCTCAGCTCAAATGATTTGCAAATTGGCAGAGGAGAAACCATCAGTGATACAGCGCAGGTGCTGTCTGGTTATGTCGACGGTATTATGATTCGAACCTTTGAACATGAGAAGGTTGAAGAGCTTGCACAATACGCGTCTATTCCAGTCATTAATGGATTAACCGACTACTCACATCCATGTCAGGCGCTTGCTGATTTATTAACCATTAAAGAAACAAAAGGTACTTTAAAAGGAATCAAAGTGGCCTATATCGGTGACGGAAATAACGTGGCGCACTCCTTGATGATCGGCTGTGCGCAGCTAGGCTGTGACATTGCGGTTGCATCACCAAAAGGCTATGAACCACTTCAAGAAGTCACAGACACTGCCCGTGAGTTTGCAAAAAAATCAGGGGCAGAAGTGACCGTGACAACAGATCCTGTTGCAGCTGTAAAAGATGCAGATGTTATTTATTCAGATGTGTTTACAAGCATGGGGCAGGAAGCAGAAACAGAGAAACGTCTTGCTGAATTTAAAGAATATCAAGTCAATAACGAACTGATGAGTCATGCAGCAAAGGATTATATTTTCCTTCATTGTCTCCCGGCACATCGCGGGGAAGAAGTGACGGCAGATATTATTGACGGGCCGCACTCAAAAGTATTTCAACAGGCAGAAAACCGCCTGCATGTGCAAAAAGCGTTAATGAAAGAACTTATGTATCAACTATCCAAATAAATCCAAGTGTCCCTGACTCGTATGAGCAGGGACTTTTTGCATAAAGGATTGGAGAGGCAAGGGACGGGACATAATAACATCAATCGAGAAAGGAGGATGAAAATGGGTCAGCAGCATCAGTTTAAATCAGGGAATAAAGCACCGAATAATGGTGTGTATATCGAGATCGGTGAAACTGGCAGTATGGTGAAAGATCCTTTAAAGATTAAGCTTAAAGCAGGCGACGTCTTTCCTGATAACTCGAACCATAATCGTGTTTGGACCTACCAAAGAAAGCCGTAAGCAATTGACTAAGAGTCAGCAGGAATAAGACTTTAGAGGCATGTGTCATGCCTCTTTTTTCTTTATAATAAAAAACAATTAAGTTCAAATTTTCAAATAAATAGTATGAAAAAAAGAGAACTTAAGGTAAAATATGTAATATATTGTTGAAAGGATTTGTGTGATGGAAAAGATGAATCTCAGTGAAAGTGTTTGGAATAAACGCTTCACCTCATTATTCATATCAAGACTCATTAAAAACACAGGGGAAAGTTTTGCTTTTACATCCGTCCTTTGGCTATTGATTTTAAGAGGGGATGGAGCGCTCGGTACAGGACTTCTTCTAGCAGTAACGGTTCTCCCTTCATCTTTGTTAGCCCCAATTTTAGGACCTCTTATGAAAAAGCACCATTTGTCTAAATGGATGTTCGCTTCAGATGTTGTTCGAGCAACAATTGTACTCATTATTCCACTTCTGCACTTTTCGCATCTATTGCCTCTATGGTTATTGATTTCATTAATGGTTATTCAATCGGCAACAGGTGCAGCATATAATCCAGCTTCGGTGGCGATCTTACCGCAGATTGTTCCAAAGCATCTCATTCAAAAAGCAAATGCAATCCTGCAATCTTCTTTTGAGATTGTTGCACTTGCAGCAGTCATGGTAGCTGGTCTTTTGGTTAAATTAATTGGACCTGCAGATACTCTGCTGATCACCACTGCTTTATTTGTGATTTCTGGTCTGTTTATTATCGGGGTCAAACTAAAGAAAACCGATGAAGAAAAAGCAGCGGGCATTAAACAAGCGAAGAATACATATTTGTATAACTTAAAAAGAGGGTTTCTCGTTGTCAAAAACCATCACATTTTATTTGCGCTCACGCTGTATTGTATCTTAATGAATGTCGCAGCAGCTCCGTGGCAGGCACTGTCAGCGGTATACGTAGCAGAAGCGCTGCAAAGCGACTCCATGGTGTATTCCATTTTAAGAGGTGTTGCCGCAGTTGGCGCGTTTATGATGGGCTTTGCTCTGGCAAAGGTGAAAATTAAGAGATTTGGTTTGTTCTTTATTGTCGCTGGCATGATTGAAGGGGCTGCATTCTTTATGACAGGGATGAGTACATGGCTGCCGGTTGTTCTGCTTGCTTCCTTTATTTTCGGAGCTGCTGTCAGTGCGATCAATGTGCCGGAAATGGTCATTATTCAAACATCTGTTGACCAAGAGGATCAGCCGCAAGTATATGCTGTGATCAATGCCTCATCAAATGTCTTTCTCCCGCTTGCAGCTGTCGTATCAGGCGTCCTGGCAGAAAGATTTGGAGCGGGACCTGTCATTGCTGGCGGAGGAATCCTTGAAATTTTATCAGGTATCGCGATCTTCCTGTTTACAGGGCTTGCGAAAAGCCATTTGACTCAAGACAAACAGAAGTCCGAAACCGTCGAGGTATAAACAATAAAAACCCCCTGTATGTTTAAGGCAGGGGGTTTTAGCGTGCCGCAATCACTCTGAAAAGAAAGAAAAAAGAGCTAAACATCAATTTAGCTCTTTTTCACAAGTCATATTAAGAATGTTTTGTTGAACTTTCCGTTTCTTTCATTGGACTTACTTCAGCAAAGATGAATAAAATAACCGTAAACACAACTGCAAGAATGGAAGTGAGCGTAAAATCATAAGCAGCTCCATTCATAGAGGCAACGATGTAACCAGCCATATGTGTCAGCAGAAAAGTCCAAATGAGGGTGATAATATAATGCATAATCCCACCGTCCTTTATGTAACAATCTATTGATTATCATACCATAGATGCAAGTGAAGGGAAAAGACTGTTTTCCGCCTTTATGTGACCATTTTAAGACCTTCTGCTATAAAAATAAAAAGAATTCTTCTGTCTTTAGGGGATTTCCTTATTCCTACAAGAGTTGTTGTTCATATCATAGAAAGCAGAATCACTGAAAGGAGGCTGGCCATATGGGTGTAAGCGAACGTTTTTTCCAGCTTGGTTCCCAGTGGAACATCATTCACCTTCCTCAAAAACCAAATGGCTTTGGCATTCTAATCCTCGGTGACCGAAATCACTTTGTGCAGGAAAATACATCATTCTGGCTTCAGCATTATGGAAGAAACCAGCTTTTAACTGCCTTAAAGGATGAAGGATATACATTGTTTAATAGTCATCTTCATGGGAATCACTGGGGATGCGAAGATGCTGTTTTTAGTGCCAAGCAGCTCGTGCATCACACACTAAAACAAGAAATATTAAACCGGGAAATTCATGTGCTCGCAGAGGGAATGGGTGCACTTGTTGCTATGAGCCTTGCTGAGGAGATGCCTGAAGTACTAAGGTCCATTGCGATGGTGAATCCATGTCTGAATCTGGATGCACAACGAGAAAGAGAAAAGGAACACAAATTCTTTTATAAGCAGCTGCTCAAAGAGTTAGCAGAGAGCTATGGCTGTTCTGAAAAGGAAGCTGAAACGTATCCACTGCCTTCTTGTCCTGTTCATTCTGCTCATGTACCGATTCATATATGGCAAAGGCTAAACGGCGCACCTTATGCATATGAACTTCACGCAAAGCCTTTTATTGATCAGCATATGAAAAATCCAGAACATTGTCAGGTCGATCTCACGCTGCATATGTTTGATCATCCGAGAAGAATCTTTCAATCCATTCACAAGTTTTATAAATCGCATGAAAGAGAATTGTGATGAATAGGATGATAACAGCCCTTCATAGAAAGGGCTCTTCTTTTTATTCGATATTAAAAAAGGGGACGTGAACATGGAAACAGGACTGATCATAGGGGCAGATGAGTTTTTTGGCCTGACACTTTGTGAATATATGATGAAAGAGGGCATTCAAGTGGATATCACGCGTCCTCATGATCTTAAAGAAGAACAAAAGGCACTGTTAGAAGAGCGGATGATGTGGCT
This sequence comes from Bacillus sp. FSL K6-0994, assembly GCF_038630815.1. Lineage (NCBI taxonomy): Bacteria > Bacillati > Bacillota > Bacilli > Caryophanales > Bacillaceae > Bacillus > Bacillus sp. FSL K6-0994. The sequence goes on from NZ_CP152043.1 coordinate 1,074,258, forward strand.
GGGCAGAAATGATCTCGTTCGTGTCATTGACCTTCAGGATAGCAAAGACACGTATGACCTCATTTTTATTCAATCAGAGGAACCGCATAACAGGCAGAAAGACATCAAAGCAGAGCATGGCATGTACCAGATTCTTTATGAAAAACCTGAAAATGAATCAGTGAAACAGGATGTGCCGGCAGTTATTCTTCCTCGCATGTTCGGACCATGGACACTCAATGAAGATCAAACAAAGCGTGCAGATTCACTTTTTGTAGAAGATGTGGCAAAGGAATTGTTACAATGGGCTTCGGACACAGGTCAAAGACAGGACATGACGTATGAATTGAAGGTAGAAAGCCAAACAGATGACAAACAAGCAGAAGACATGATTGCAGAATGGAAAAGACAAAACTCAACATTTTTCGACAAAAAGCAAGAATGATCTTCCATCTTATCTTTTTTCAGTATAAAATAAACCTATATTTAACATACAGGTTCATCACTGCATGTTGCAAAAGGGAGTTGAACATGGCATGAAGTACCAGCGGCTTGTCATGATCTTTTCGTTCCTTCTTCTATTAACTGCCTGCTCGCAGGCGCCTTTAAAAGGAAAAATTGAGAAGGTGGGTTTACTCGTCCCCGATACGATCAATGATCAAGTTTGGGGAACGAAAGGTTATAAAGGCTTATTAAGTATCCAATCAACATTTGGTGTAGATGTTTATTATAAGGAAGGAATGGTCGACAAGGAGAAAATCGTTGATGCCATTGAAGAATTCCATAAAAAAGGAGTCAATTTAATTATTGGCCATGGCAATGAATACAGTGAAATTTTTAACTTGATCAGTGAAGATTATCCAAACATACAATTTATTACGGTCAATGGAAACAAGCCTCAGGCGGGCAATGTCACAAACGTGACGTTTAAAGGTGAAGCGATGGGCTTTTTCGGAGGCATGACAGCTGCACATATGTCAAAAACAAAAAAGATTGGTATTCTTGCTACATATGATTGGCAAAGTGAAGTAGACGGCTTTATCAAAGGAGCAAAATATCAAGATGAACATGTACAAGTATTAGCAGAGTTTGTCGAAAACTGGGATGATGCTGACAAAGCGGTGGAGCTCTATCAAAAATTAAAAAAGCAGGGCGTTGATGTTGTGTATCCAGCAGGTGATGGTTATAATATCCCTGTCATTGAACAAATCAAAGCCGATAATTTATCAGCGATCGGATACGTCACCGATCAATCCAACCTCGGCAGCCATACAGTTTTAACGAGCACTGTACAGCATGTTGATAAGGCGTACAGTATCATTGCAAAGAAGTTTAATGAAGGCAAGCTAAATGAACAAGATGAGTACTCCTTTGATTTTAAAGAAGGAGTGGTCGAGATGGGGAAATTTAGCTCCACCATTGACGACGCTTTTGTGAAAGACATTGAAAGTGATATTGCGTCTTACAAAAAAACCGGAAAACTGCCAAATGAAAAGTGAGGAGACGACGACATGCAGCACGAAAAATCGATGGAATTTTTACAAATTGCCATGAAGTATTTTCCGCAGGCGAAGGAAGAGTTAGATAAAGCAGGGATTCAGCTTGACCCTGAAGCACTTCAGCCGCTTCTAACATTATTTACATCTGTCATGCAGGAAGCATACGAGCTTGGAAAAGCAGATGCAGAATCAGAAAAAGCCACAGAATAGTGGCTTTTTTTATGATAATTTTTTCTTGAAGGCACTAATCATAGGGCCAACATCTTTAAACACAGGCTTCAGCTCATCGATGGAGTTCATAATGTTCCCAATTTGATTCATGACATGCATGTAGTCAATTGAGTCCTCACTTGAAGATGTCTCCGCACGTTCCTCCTTTGCCTCTGTCTTGCTTTTCTCCTTCTCAATCGGCTGTCCAAACATCATTGCTGAGAAAATATCTTTTTGTGCCATATCACATGTTCCTTTCTACTATTGGTATATATCATTAATCTATGAAAAAAGTGAGAGGAAAGGTTAGACGTTTGTATTGCCAAGAAGAAAAAAATAAGGTAAAATTAGTACCAGATACTAATATAAGATCACAATATCACATGCTCGTATGAGTAAAAGGAGTCTTATTCAATGAATGCTGGAATTATTGGCCTTGGCCGCTATATACCTGAAAAAGTATTAACAAATCATGATTTAGAAAAAATGGTTGAAACTTCTGACGAGTGGATTCGTACTAGAACAGGTATAGAAGAAAGAAGAATTGCATCTGATGATGTCAATACATCTCATATGGCGCTTGCTGCTGCAAAAAAAGCATTAGCTGCCGCAGATGTGGCTGCAGAAGATATCGATATGATTCTTGTGGCGACAGTCACGCCAGATCAAGCATTTCCGACAGTTGCTTGCATGATTCAAGAGCAGCTCGGTGCACATAAAGCATGTGCAATGGATATTAGCGCTGCGTGTGCTGGCTTTATGTATGGGCTTGTTACTGGAAAACAATTTATCGAATCAGGAACTTACAAACACGTGCTTGTTGTCGGTGTAGAAAAGCTTTCTCGCATTACAGACTGGGATGACCGTAATACTGCTGTTTTGTTTGGAGATGGAGCTGGAGCTGCTGTGCTGGGAGAAGTCAGCGAAGGCAAAGGAATTCTATCATTTGAACTTGGAGCAGATGGAAGCGGCGGGAAGCACTTGTACTTAGATGAAAAAGATCATACAATCATGAATGGACGAGAAGTATTTAAATTTGCTGTAAGACAAATGGGAGAGTCAAGTGTAAATGTCATTGAAAAAGCTGGACTATCAAAAGAAGACGTTGATTTCTTGATCCCGCATCAAGCAAATATTCGCATTATGGAAGCAGCACGCGAACGCTTAGAGCTTCCAGTTGAAAAAATGTCGAAGACGGTTCATAAATACGGAAACACATCAGCAGCATCCATTCCAATTTCACTATGTGAAGAAATCGAAGCCGGAAAAATTCATGACGGCGATGTGATTGTAATGGTTGGTTTTGGTGGCGGATTAACTTGGGGCGCAATCGCTATGCGATGGGGCCGATAAAAGAGTGGGGTGCACAAATTAATGGATAAGAAACGAGTAGTTGTTACAGGATTAGGTGCTTTGACACCTCTTGGCAACGATGTAGAGTCAACATGGAAAAATGCTTTAGCGGGTGTATCAGGGGTTGGACCGATTACACGTGTCGATTCAAGTGAATATACCGCAAAAGTAGCGGCAGAACTAAAAGATTTTAACATTGAAGATTACATGGAGAAAAAAGAAGCGCGAAAAATGGCACGCTTCACACAATATGCAGTCGTTGCAGCTCAAAAAGCGCTGGAAGATTCACGTCTTGAAATCACAGATGAAATCGCACCGCGTGTTGGTGTATGGGTTGGGTCTGGTATTGGCGGGCTTGAAACATTTGAAGAGCAGTTCGAAGTGTATTCAAATAAAGGGGCAAGACGCGTCAGTCCATTCTTCGTCCCAATGATGATTCCTGATATGGCGACAGGCCAAATCTCTATTGCACTTGGCGCAAAAGGGGTTAACTCTTGTACGGTGACAGCATGTGCAACAGGAACAAACTCGATTGGTGATGCATTTAAAGTTATTCAGCGCGGAGATGCAGATGCAATGATCACAGGCGGAACAGAAGCGCCATTAACAAAAATGTCGTTTGCAGGTTTCTGTGCGAACAAAGCCCTTTCGACAAATCCTGATCCAAAGACAGCAAGCCGTCCGTTCGACAAAAACCGTGACGGATTTGTCATGGGTGAGGGTGCAGGGATTATTGTTCTTGAAGAACTTGAGCATGCCTTAAAACGTGGTGCGACCATTTATGCAGAAATCGTTGGTTATGGTTCAACTGGAGATGCCTACCATATTACAGCACCAGCTCCAAATGGAGAAGGCGGCGTCCGTGCAATGAAAGAAGCGATTCGAGATGCAGGGTTGTCTGTGGAAGATATTGATTATATCAATGCCCACGGTACAAGCACACCTTACAATGATAAATTTGAAACAATGGCGATTAAAGAAGTATTCGGAGAGCATGCGAACCAGCTTGCGATCAGTTCGACAAAATCAATGACAGGTCACTTACTTGGCGCAGCAGGCGGAGTAGAAGCCATTTTCTCTGTTCTTGCGATTAAAGACAGCGTCCTTCCTCCAACCATTAATCTTGAAACACCGGATGAAGAATGTGATCTTGATTATGTAGCAAATGAAGCACGTTCAAAAGAAGTACAAGTGGCTTTAAGTAACTCACTTGGTTTTGGCGGGCATAATGCGACAATTATTTTCAAAAAATACGAAGCGTAATACTTTCTGAGAAAGCGGCGGTCGATAAACAGATCGCCGCTTTTTTGCATATGATGAAAATGGAGGTGTTCAGCGGTATGGGTCTGATCAATACACAATATCTCATTCATCAATCATCATCATTTCAGGAGCTTGCAGCGCGCTTTGTTCCTTATTTTAAAGGGGTCGAGGAAAAAGAATGGTCGTCTATCCTCGCTCACCTGCAGCATCACGGGATGGTTCGGTCTTGGAGCTCGTGCAAAAACATGATCGACAAGCTCAAGGAAAAAGGGTATTTCAAGCTTGTCATGAAAGAATATCAAACGCTTCAAAAGCAGTGGGAAGGTCCAGACATTCCTGTGTTTATTTTACCTGTCAACGAGAGCAGCAGAGAAATCAGAGAGCAATTTTATTATCAATCCGGCATGGCATTTGATGACAAGGTCTTTCTTTTTTTGTCTCCAAATACCCCGAAGGAGCGAATCGGTACATTGCTGACTCACGAATATCACCATGTATGCAGGCTGCATTTTCTCTCAAAAGAAGAAAAAGACTTTACATTCCTCGATACAATCATGATGGAGGGGCTCGCTGAATATGCTGTGTATCATAGATATGGAGAAAACTATACAGCGAAATGGACCACCTTCTATAGCGAAGAACAGCTTCAGCGTATGTACAAGAAATGGGTATCCAGTCATCTTGATCAAAGAGTCCAGGACGACGAAAGGCTGATACAGAATCTTCTTTATGGAAAAGGGAACTACCCTAAAATGCTTGGTTACGCTACCGGGTTTTATATTGTGAAAAAATATTTCAATGAGCACCGAATCAGCGAGGAGTCGATGATTGCAGAGCCAGCAGAAACCTTTTTAAAGGCGATAGAATCACAAAGTGAATAATTCACATAAAAAGAGACATATTACAAATTTACTAAATACTTCTTGATTTCGTCATAGCGATGTAATAATATACAAATAATTCTTTTTATTTTTAAAATACAGAATATTCAGGTTCGATTCTATTGATCTAAGGAGAAAGGGGCGAATGAATGAGCACGCTGCTTGAAGTGCAAAACTTAAAAACATATTTTTTTCGAAAAAAGGAACCGATACCTGCTGTGGATGGCGTTGATTTCAGCATCAACAGAGGAGAAACTGTCGCATTAGTCGGTGAGTCTGGGTCTGGCAAAAGCATTACGTCCTTATCCATTATGGGTCTGATTCATGGAACGGGTGGGAAAATTATGGACGGTTCCATTAAACTTGATGGAAAGGACCTTGTTACATATAGTGAAAAGGAATTATGCAGCATCCGCGGTAATGATGTATCTATGATCTTTCAGGAACCCATGACCTCACTTAATCCCGTCTTAACCATCGGAGAACAAATAACAGAAATCCTCATCTATCACAAAAAACTTTCAAAAAAAGAAGCGGTCAAAAAAGCGGTTGATCTGCTGAAGCTTGTTGGTTTTTCCCGCCCGGAGCAAATCATGAAAGATTATCCGCATCGTTTATCAGGCGGCATGCGGCAAAGAGTGATGATTGCCATAGCGTTAAGCTGTGACCCGAAGCTTCTCATTGCAGATGAACCGACAACTGCCCTGGATGTGACCATTCAAGCACAGGTACTCACATTAATGAAAGATTTATGCTCTACCTTTGGTACATCTATTCTTCTTATCACACATGATTTAGGTGTCGTGTCTGAAGTGGCAGATCGAGTGATTGTCATGTACTGCGGACAGGTTGTTGAAAATGGAACTGTTGAAGAGTTGTTTGAACAGCCGCTTCATCCTTACACAGAAGGGCTGCTTGAATCGATTCCTGTCATTGACGGAGACATACAGCCGTTAACAGCCATCAAAGGGAATGTTCCTGCGCCAGATCAGCTTCCAGCCGGCTGCCGCTTTGCTCCTAGATGTCCGCAAGTGAAGGAACGCTGCCTGGGAGAACTGCCTAAGCTGAGAACATTTGAAAATGGCAGAAGCGTCAGATGTTTCTTATATGAGGAGGCAGACCACACATGACCCTTGCTCAAAATCAAACACAAATAACGGAATTACCAGAGAAAGAAACGATCCTTGAACTGAAACAGATTCGAAAACATTTTCCGATTAAAGCGGGCGTCTTTCAAAAGAAAGTCGGTGCAGTGAAAGCTGTTGACGGCATAGACTTGAAGATTTATAAAGGTGAAACGTTAGGTATTGTCGGGGAGTCAGGATGCGGGAAATCTACACTAGGCCGGACAATGATCCGCCTATACGAACCAACTGACGGTCAAATCTTTTTTAAAGGGCAAGACATCACGCGCGTATCAGAGTCAAAGCTAAGACAATCTACACGAAAAAACATCCAAATGGTTTTTCAAGATCCCTTTGCATCACTCAACCCTAGAAAAACACTTCGAAGCATCATCAAAGAACCCTACAAAACACATCACTTATATTCCTTAAAAGAAAGAAATGAAAAAGTAGAACAGCTTTTATCAAAGGTAGGTCTTCATCCAAGCTTTGCGAACCGCTATCCCCATGAATTTTCAGGCGGGCAGAGGCAGCGGATCGGCATCGCTCGTGCGCTTGCCATGAATCCCGACATGATCATCGCAGATGAGCCTGTATCAGCACTTGATGTATCTATTCAGGCGCAGGTTATTAATCTGATGGAGGAGCTTCAGGAGGAATTTGACCTTACCTATCTATTTATCTCTCACGATTTAAGTGTGGTCAGGCATATTAGCGATAGAGTCGGCGTCATGTATCTCGGCAAAATGATGGAGCTTGCCGATAAGCATAGTCTGTACGATGACCCGCTCCATCCGTATACACAGGCTCTGCTTTCTTCCGTTCCTGTCACCCGTAAAAAAGGGCAGACGAAAAGAGAACGCATTATGCTCCAAGGCGATCTGCCGAGTCCTGCAAATCCGCCAAAAGGCTGCGTATTTCACACAAGATGCCCGCACGCGAAAGAAATCTGTAAAGAAAAAGTACCAGCATTTCAGGAATTAAAAACGAACCACTTTGTTGCCTGCCACCTCTACAACGCTTGATCAAGCTTGTATGATCTCATCTTTGAGAGGGGGGATGAAACAGGATTCGATCATTATTTTTAAAAAAGAATAGGGGGAATTGTCTATGAAAGGTAGAAATAGAAAGTCCATTTTGGTCAGTTTACTGCTGATTTTTACATTAATCCTTGCTGCTTGTTCTGGTGGAAATAAAACGTCTGGAGACAGTGGAAAGAAATCCACAGGTAAACCGGTACAAGGCGGCGATCTTGTCATCGGTTCAATTGCAGAGCCAACATTATTTAACTCGCTGTATTCTACAGATGTGGCAAGCTCTGATATTGAGGAAAGAATCTACAGCTTCTTACTTCAAACAGACGGAAAGCTCAACCCTCAGCTATCGCTGGCAGAGGATATTAAAGAATCTGATGACGGCAAGCAGTTTGATGTCACCATTAAAAAAGGTGTGAAGTTTCATGATGGTGAAGAACTGACTGCTGACGATGTTGTGTTTACATACAGCATTCCAATCAATAAGGACTACAACGGGGAGCGCGGATCAGGCTTTGAAGTTTTAGAGTCTGTTAAAAAGACAGGGGACTACTCGATCGAATTCAAGCTCAATAAAAAAGATCCGTATTTTTATAATGTCACACTAGGAAGCTACGGTATTTTACCTAAGCATATTTTAGGTGATGTGCCTATAAAAGATCTCGGTGAAAACGAATTTAACCGAAAAAAACCAATCGGTTCTGGTCCATTTAAATTTGCAGAATGGAAAGAAGGAGACTACGTCAAACTAGAAGCCTTTGACGATTATTGGGATGGACGTCCTTACCTTGATACTGTCACAATTAAAACCATTCCTGATCAGAATGCAGCGATTGCCCAGCTGTCAGCAGGAGATATTGATTTCTTTGCTGTACCAGGCTCCGAGCTGCAAACAGCTGAAAAAGTGAGCAACATTAAAATTGAATCTGATCTAGGACTCAATTATTCATACATTGGCTGGAACCAGAAAAATGAACTCTTTAAAAGTAAAAAGGTCCGCCAAGCGCTGACACATGCTATTGATCGTCAAACGATTGTTGACCAAGTGCTAGATGGAGACGGCAAAGTAGCCAATATTCCAGAAAGTCCGCTGTCCTGGAACTATCCAAAGGATGAAAGTGTGCCAGTGTTTGAATTTGATCAAGAAAAAGCGAAAAAGATGCTGAAAGAAGAGGGCTGGGAGGATACAGATGGAGACGGCTATCTTGATAAGGATGGCAAGAAATTCTCCTTTGTCATAAAGACCAACCAAGGAAATAAAGTTCGTGAAGATATCGCTGTCGTTGTCCAGCAGCAGCTCAAAGAAATCGGTGTGGAAGCGAAGCCGCAAATTGTGGAATTCAGTGCACTCATTGAGCAGACGACACCGCCTAAGTGGGATTATGATGCGCTGCTGCTCGGCTGGAGCCTTGCGACATTCCCTGATCAATTCAGCATATTCCACTCAAGCCAGTCTGAAAAAGGCTTAAATAACATCTGGTATAAAAATAAAGAGGTCGATAAGCTGTTAGTCGATGCTAAAAACTTAAGCGATCGAAAAGATTATTCAAAGGCATATGAAAAAATTTATAAACTGATCGCAGAGGATCAGCCGTATACGTTCCTCTACTATGCCAATTCACATCGCGCTATGCCATCTAATCTCCAAGGCTACTCTTACCACCCGAAAGATGAGTATTACAAAATCGAAAAATGGTGGCTTGAACAGTAGGCTGATAGTGAAGAAGGGGGATTCTCCCCTTTCACCGTGAGAACAATCCCTTGCATTCGGTGTCAGTTCTCTGCGCGGGTGCTAAAAAGATCACTTCGTTCGCTCCGCATCAGCACGAGAATTCAAGGGTTTTCAGATCACGCTGAAAAGAAGACAAAAGGCTAAAATAACATCATTTTGGCCTTTTTTTCACAGAATGGCGATCCGATGAAAAAGGAGTTGTGCATATGGTTACATATATCATTAGAAGGACATTGCTCTCGATTCCCATCTTATTGGGGATTACCATTTTGTCCTTTGCCATTATGAAAGCAGCACCAGGCGATCCGATGTCACTCATGATGGATCCTACTATTAGTGCGGCAGACCGGGAAGCCTTTATTGATAAGTACGGCTTGAACGATCCTGAATATGTGCAATATATGAAATGGCTTGGCAATATGCTACAAGGTGACTTTGGCACATCCATTGTCAAAAAGGGAACACCCGTGGCTGATTTGATTTTTGCCCGGCTGCCAAATACCCTCATCCTCATGATCTTTTCTACAATAGTTGCCCTGCTGATCGCCATCCCATTTGGTGTTCTTTCAGCAAAACGTCCATATACAAAGCTTGACTATGGCATTACGGTTACATCTTTTATCGGACTGGCTATTCCAAACTTTTGGTTTGGTCTCATCCTCATTATGGTTTTATCCGTGAACCTAGGTTGGTTTCCAACTGGCGGAGTTTCTACCTTGAATGCCGATTTTAATGTGTTAGACCGGCTTCATCATATCATTTTACCTGCCTTTGTTTTAGCAACGGCTGATATGGCAGGGCTGACCCGGTACACAAGGTCGAGTATGCTTGATGTCATGAGGCAGGATTACATCCGCACAGCAAGAGCGAAAGGCTTTAGAGAAAACAAAGTCATTTTTAAGCATGGTTTAAGAAACGGTCTTATGCCTGTCATAACGATTTTCGGATTAATGATACCATCTTTTATTGGCGGCGCAGTCGTGGTGGAACAAATCTTCACCTGGCCTGGACTTGGAAAGCTGTTCATTGATTCTGCCTTTTCGAGAGATTATCCGGTCATTATGGCAATGACCGTTATTTCCGCAGTGCTTGTGGTGGTTGGAAATTTAATAGCGGATATTTTATATGCGATCGTTGATCCGCGTATTGAATATTAGAAGGGAGCTGAAGCACAATTGGCACAGCCTAATATGGGAACACCTCCTGTTGATATCAAATTAAAGGAGGGCCTTCCGCCAAAGCCAGAGACGATGCTGCGTTTGTTTTGCGAGAAATTTTTCAAAAATAAATTGGCGGTTGCCGGCTCCGTGATCTTATTGATCATTATCTTTTCTGCCATTTTCGCTCCAGTGATCGCTCCATATGCACCAGAGCATCAAGATTTATTGAAGCGGCTCCAGCCGCCAAGTGCTGAGCATTTTATGGGTACTGACAAGTTTGGCCGCGATATATTCTCAAGGGTGCTATATGGCGCGCGGGTCTCTTTATTGGTTGGTTTTGTCTCGGTGGTCGGTGCGATCACCATTGGCACCGTCGTTGGTGCGGTTGCGGGGTATTTCAAAGGGTTTGTTGATTCTTTGTTAATGAGGTTTGTAGATGTCGTGTTGTCGATTCCAGACATTTTTCTATTGATTACGCTCGTCACCATTTTCAAACCGGGCATTGATAAATTGATTTTAATCTTTGCTTTGACAGGCTGGACAACAACGGCCAGACTCATCCGCAGTGAATTCTTATCACTTCGAACAAGAGAATTCGTCCTCGCGGCGAGAACCATTGGAACGAAAAATCATGTCATCATCTTTTCGCATATTTTACCGAACTGTATCGGTCCTATTATTGTATCAGCTACATTAAAAGTAGGCTCCGTCATTTTAGCTGAATCAACGCTCAGCTACCTTGGCTTTGGTATTCAGCCGCCAACGGCAAGCTGGGGCAACATGCTGCAAGATGCACAAAATTTCTCGATTATGGTGCAAGCTTGGTGGTACCCGCTTTTCCCAGGTTTATTCATTTTGCTGACTGTTTTATGTTTTAATTTTTTAGGAGATGGGCTGAGAGATGCGCTTGATCCTAAAAAGCTGAAGTAAAGTTTAAAGGGGCTCTGCGTTTCCTGAACGAAAGAAAGACATGAAGCTCATCATTCTCAGCTTGAAGTTTTGATAAAGTTGGAATAATTTCTCTATCCCTTGCCCATACTGTGGACAACAGTTTTTATAAAGTGAGGGATTGGTTATGTTATTTCTTCATGACGTATGGGTGAATTGGTTTGAAGGGGAAGAGAATGGCTACAATGTGTGTCATTTTCATGAGTGGCGTAAGGAGGACAGTGTTGAACTGTTAGATCAAGTGCCTTTACTTAAGGTGCAGAGCCCTTTGTTTGATTACATAGAGAATGATCTTTCAGAGCTGCCGAAGACGCTGCTAGAGTCTGTATTTGAGAAATCATATATTCGAAAAAATCATGAACGCCGTAAATTAGAGTATTGCTTTGTAGTCACCGACGGAATTCGAATCATTGCTGTAGATACGATAGGGTATTCCATACCTGTGAGAAAAAGCCGCTTGATTCCAAGGCAGGAGCAATTGGTGTATGAAATGGTGAAAGATGTGAAGGCAGAGGAATATGAATTTTCTAAGGACAGCCTTGAATCGACGAAAGAATATCACATTCTATCACTGCCGCCGCAGCATATCAGCGGATTAACGAGAAAAGAAAGACAGCTGAAACAGCTGATGTTTATGGCGCTCGATCAATTAAAAGGGCTCAAAAACAGGGCGGAGATTGCGTATTGGTATACGGAATGGAACCCGCGCATGTACAACCAAATCAAACGAATGTCTTTCGAAGAGATTTGGAACATGCTTTACAATGAAACGATTGATGGGTGGTCAGAGAATCATTTAGCCTTCTGTGAAAAAATGATTAAAGGGCAGCCTTTTTTCGAAAAGCTTTGGGAAATGGAAAACGAATCAAAAGTAAATTAGAAAAAGCTTGCAGCGGCAGTGCTGCAAGCTTTTTTTATTTGCGTTTTCTGCCAAGACCCATCGCATTCTCCATTTTTTTCAGCATTTTGTTTGCTGCGCGGTTTGCTTTTTCAGCACCTTCGTCTAGAATACGGTCAAGCTCGTCTGATTCAATGAGTTCGTAGTATCGATCTTGAATTGGTTTTAAAGCCTCAATGACAACGTTCGCAAGATCTCCTTTAAACTCACCATATCCTTTGCCTTCGTACTTTTGCTCCAGCTCAGCAATCGATATGTTGCCTAATACAGAATAAATCGTCAGCAAGTTGGCAATTCCAGGCTTGTTCTCTTTGTCATACCTCACGATGCCTTCTGAATCCGTCACAGCACTTTTAATTTTCTTTTCAAGCTGCTTTGGTTCATCTAATAAGGTAATGAAAGATTTTTGGTTCGGATCGGATTTGCTCATTTTTTTCGTTGGATCTGTTAAAGACATAATCCGTGCGCCTTCTTTTGGAATTTTCACTTCAGGCACAGTGAAGATGTCATTGTACTTTCGGTTAAAGCGTTCAGCGAGCGTTCTAGTCAATTCAAGATGCTGCTTTTGGTCTTCTCCAACAGGGACTAAATCAGTACCATATAATAAGATATCGCCAGCCATTAATGGGGGATACGTTAATAGGCCTGAAACAACTGCTTCTTTACCAGCGGATTTGTCCTTAAATTGGGTCATTCTTTCTAATTCCCCAATATAAGCAACACATTGAAGCATCCATCCTGCCTGGGCGTGAGCAGGTACCTCTGATTGGATAAACAATGTCGCTTTCTCTGGATCAAGACCAACAGCTAAATAAAGAGCTGCTAAGCTTCTAATATTTTGGCGGAGAGCTAATCGGTCCTGACTCACTGTAATCGCATGTTGATCCACGACACAAAAATAGCCATTATAGTCATGCTGCAAATCAACAAATTGCTTCATTGCTCCAATATAGTTCCCTAACGTGACAGAACCGCTCGGCTGAATGCCTGAAAAAATTGTCTTCTTTGTCATACTAAAACCTCTTTTCTTCAATATAAAAAGGCCCACCCATCACTTTTCAACAGAAAAGGGACGAATGAACCGTGGTACCACCCTTGTTATTTCACATAGAAATCACTCAAGACGTTGATAACGGAGACTGCTCCGTCTAAGCCTACTCACTTTTTTAGAAGTGTTCGGTTAGCTGCTCCAAAGCCCATTCCATACATGCCATTATCTGCTCACACCGGCCGCAGATTCTCTGTAAATGGTGAATATATGTACTCTTCTTTTTCATCGCAACAATATGTCTATCTATTATAAAGGATGACCATGAAAAAGTCACGAAGCCCTTATGTGACCTTCTCATCATGCCTATTGACACTTAAAATTTTAGATAAAATAACAAATATCTGTCAGAATTTTTTAAAAAAGGATGATTAATTATATGTATAAAACATTATTCCTGCTGAATTTGTTAAATTATTTTAATCAATTTACGCTTTAATTTGTTGAAGTGATTGAGACTTTAGTTTATAAAAATCCCTCTTTATCCCCATTTACGTTTTTAAAAAATATATGAAATTGATATTGCAATAAATTATTCTATTCATTATAATGAATTTGTTCACACGTTTGTGCTAGGCTCTTTACATAGTGAAAATTCAGAAAAAACAAAAGAAATAGAAAGTAAGCTATTCAGGGACTTTTTTACGCTATTTCTTAAATCTGAATCTCATCTTCTATCGAGACCTTTGAACTAAAAACATATTATAAGGGGGAATACAGTTGAAAAAGCGTTGGTCTGTTGTTACTTTAATGCTTATTTTCACACTTGTATTAAGCGCTTGTGGTTTCAGCGGAAACAAATCAGGCGACAGCACGAGCAGTTCTGGAGAGGCTAAAACAACATTAAATGTGAATATCTCCACTGAGCCTTTTTCTCTACATCCGGGATTGGCAAATGATTCAACTTCAGGTAGTGTCATCCGTCAGACTTTTGAAGGGTTAACAAGAATTAACGCTGAAGGAAAGCCAGAAAATGCAATGGCTTCTGATATCAAAACAAGTGCTGATGGTAAAACTTATACATTCACACTTCGTGATGCAAAATGGTCTAATGGCGACCCTGTAAAAGCAGAAGATTTCGAATATGCTTGGAAATGGGCATTAGATCCTAAAAATGAATCTCAATATGCTTACCAGCTTTACTATATTAAAGGTGCTGAAGCAGCGAACAAAGGGAAAGCGAAAGTTGCTGATGTTGGCATTAAAGCTAAAGACGACAAAACGCTTGTAGTTGAGCTAGAAAACCCAACACCGTTTTTTACTGAACTAACTGCATTCTATACTTATATGCCAGTCAACAAAAAAGTGGCTGAAAAGAATAAAAACTGGTACACAAATGCTGGTGAAAACTACGTATCTAACGGACCATTCGTTCTTTCTAAATGGAAACATGGCGGTTCTATCACGCTTGAAAAGAACAATGAATACTGGGATAAAGATACTGTGAAATTGAAAAAAATCAACATGTCTATGATCAAAGATACAAACACTGAGCTTAGCATGTTCAAAAAAGGCGAGCTTGACTGGGCTGGTTCTCCAACTGGAAGCCTTCCAACTGAGTCTTTAAAAACATTGAAAAAAGAAGGCGGTCTGAAAATCCAGACGATCGCTGGTATCTATAACTACAAATTCAACACAGAAGTAAAACCTTTAAACAATGCAAACATCCGTAAGGCCCTTGCATACTCAATCAACCGTCAAGCGATCGTTGACAAAATTACGCAAGGTGAACAAGTTCCAGCAATGGCAATCGTTCCACCAACAATGGAAGGATTCACAGATAACAAAACTGGCTACTTCAAAGATCACGATGTAGATACAGCTAAAAAGCTTCTTGAAAAAGGTGCGAAAGAATTAGGTTATAAGTCTGTTTCTGATCTTCCAACATTGAAACTTTCTTACAACACAGATGAAGGCCACCAAAAGATTGCACAAGCAATTCAAGAAATGTGGAAAAAAGATTTAGGTGTGAAAGTTGAACTTGATAACTCTGAGTGGAACGTATACATCGACAAAATCCACAGCGGAGATTACCAAATCGGACGTATGGGCTGGTTAGGTGACTTCAACGATCCAGTGAACTTCCTTGAGCTTTACAAAGATAAAGACGGCGGAAACAACGACACTGGATGGGAAAGCAAAGAGTACAAACAATTGTTGAATGATTCTGCAAAAGAAACAGATAAAACGAAGCGTGAAGAAATGCTGAAAAAAGCAGAAGAAATCATCATCAACGATATGCCTATAGCACCAATTTACTTCTACACTCAGCTTTGGGTACAAGATCCAAAACTTAAAGGTGTAGTTGTATCTGGACTAGGTGATGTTCAATACAAATGGGCACATTTCGAAAAGTAAGAGTAATAGTGTAAGAGATCTACGGCAAGGATCTTAAGGTATATGGAGGATGTCTCTCCATATACCTTTCTTGCTGATTAGAGAAATTGTTGTAAAATCATGGAGGTGCAATTCCGTTGCTTAAATATATCGGTAAGCGATTAATATATATTTTAATCACACTGTTTGTTATTGTAACTGCAACTTTCTTTCTCATGCAGGCAGCACCTGGTGGTCCATTCTCTGGTGAGAAGAAACTTCCTGCTGAAATTGAAGCAAACCTAAACGAGCACTACGGATTGGACAAGCCCTTATTTGTTCAATATGTAAACTACCTAGGTTCAGTTGCAACATTAGATTTTGGTCCCTCATTTAAATATAAAGGACAAACCGTAAATGACTTAATCAGTTCTGGATTCCCCGTTTCCTTTACCCTCGGAATTGAGGCAATTCTCCTCGCATTAGCATTTGGTGTATTGTTTGGGGTCCTTGCAGCGCTCTATCATAACAAGTGGCAAGACTATACGATTGCCATTTTAACGATCTTTGGAATTTCAGTTCCAAGTTTCATTTTAGCGGCGCTACTACAATATGTATTTGCATCTGAGGCAAGTATTATAGCGATCTTCCCAGTTGCAGGATGGGAGTCTTGGGCAAGCACCGTACTACCTTCTATTGCACTTTCCTTCATGCCAATGGCATTTATCGCTAGACTTGCACGGTCAAGTATGCTTGAAGTACTAAATAGTGACTACATTAGAACGGCTAGAGCGAAAGGGTTAACAAAATCTGCTGTGACGATCAAACACGCCATCCGAAACGCATTGTTACCTGTTATCACATACATGGGACCAATGGCTGCTTCAGTTTTAACAGGCAGTTTTGTCGTTGAGAAGATTTTTGGTATTCCTGGCTTAGGCTCTCACTTTGTCACAAGCATTACAAACCGTGATTACACCGTCATCATGGGTGTCACAGTCTTCTACAGTATTATTCTATTAATCAGTATTCTAGTCGTTGACGTCCTCTACGGAATTATCGATCCTAGAATTAAACTGACGAAGGCGAAGAAAGGGGTCTAACACATGGAAGAGATGAGAAAAGATTTATTTGTGCCTGCGACAGCTGACGCAGCAGAATCTGAAAAAATTTCTAAACCTAGTCTATCTTTATGGAAGGATGCCATGCTTCGCTTCCGTGCCAATAAACTTGCAATGGTTGGACTTACAATCATTTTTATTATCGTGATGCTGGCCATCTTTGTTCCGATGTTTTCTAAATACGATTACTCTACGACTGATTTGCTGAATGCTGACCAGCCGCCTTCAAAAGAACACTGGTTTGGTACAGATGATTTAGGACGTGACATGTTTGTCCGTACATGGGTCGGGGCAAGAATTTCGATCTTTATCGGGCTTGCTGCAGCGGTGCTTGACGTGATTATCGGTATTATCTGGGGAAGTATTGCTGCATTCAAAGGCGGCCGTACAGATGAAGTGATGATGCGTATCGCAGACGTTTTATGGGCAATTCCAACACTATTAATGGTTATCTTAATGATGGTTGTTCTGCCAAAAGGATTATTAACGATTATCCTCGCTATGACAGTCGTAGGCTGGATTAACATGGCACGTATTGTTCGGGGACAGGTTTTACAATTAAAGAGTCAAGAATACGTTCTTGCAGCACAAACATTAGGTGCGAAAACATCTAGACTTTTATTTAAACACTTAATTCCAAACTCAATGGGACCAATCCTTGTGACGATGACATTAACGATTCCTTCTGCTATCTTCACAGAGGCATTCCTAAGCTACCTAGGGCTTGGTGTACCGGCTCCGTTAGCGAGCTGGGGAACAATGGCGTCTGACGGAATTCCAGCCATGACGTATTACCCTTGGAGATTATGGTTCCCAGCCGCATTTATCTGTATTACAATGTTTGGTTTTAACGTGGTTGGAGACGGACTAAGAGACGCTTTAGATCCGAAGTTGCGTAAATAAGGAGTGATTAGGATGGAACGTGAACGTATTCTAGAGGTGAAAGACCTTGCAATCTCATTTAAAACATATGGTGGAGAGGTTCAAGCCATTCGTGGTGTGAACTTCCACTTAAATAAAGGCGAGACACTTGCTATTGTAGGTGAATCTGGCTCTGGTAAAAGTGTGACATCACAAGCGATCATGAGATTAATTCCGATGCCGCCGGGTTATTTCAAGCGCGGACAGATCCTGTTTGACGGCCAAGATATTGTCAAGAAAACTGAAAAACAAATGCAAACCATTCGAGGAAAAGATATCTCAATGATCTTCCAAGATCCGATGACGTCTTTGAATCCAACGATGAAAGTCGGGAAACAAATTACAGAAGTACTGTTCAAACATGAACAAATTTCAAAAGAAGCGGCTGAAAAAAGAGCCATTGAACTATTGGAGCTCGTTGGAATTCCAATGCCTGAAAAAAGAATTAAACAATATCCGCACGAATTTAGTGGCGGGATGAGACAAAGGGTTGTCATCGCCATGGCGCTTGCAGCAGATCCAAAGCTGCTGATTGCCGATGAGCCGACGACTGCACTTGATGTAACAATTCAGGCACAAATTTTAGAATTAATGAAAGAAATTCAGCAAAAGGTTGACACTTCGATTATCTTTATTACGCATGATCTAGGTGTTGTTGCCAACGTCGCTGATCGTGTAGCTGTTATGTATGCAGGACAGATTGTGGAGACAGGGACTGTCGATGAAATTTTCTACAATCCAAAGCATCCGTATACATGGGGACTTTTAGCATCCATGCCGAGTCTTGACACAGATGGCGGAGATGAAGGAAAGCTGACTGCCATTCCAGGAACACCGCCAGATCTGACAAACCCGCC
The DNA here is from genome assembly GCF_038630815.1 of Bacillus sp. FSL K6-0994. NCBI lineage: Bacteria > Bacillati > Bacillota > Bacilli > Caryophanales > Bacillaceae > Bacillus > Bacillus sp. FSL K6-0994. The sequence continues at coordinate 1,092,602 of NZ_CP152043.1, forward strand.
GAAAGGAGATGCATTTGCACTCCGCAGCGATTATGCAATGAAAATTGACTTTGAACAAGAACCGCCAATGTTCAAAGTATCAGATACGCATTATGTGAAATCATGGCTACTTCATCCGAATGCACCTAAAGTTGAACCGCCTGCTTCTGTAAAGGCGAGAATGCGTGAACTAGAAGGTAGCTACGAAAAACCTGTATTAGTAAAAGAGGGTGAATAGCATGGCAGAAAAACTGTTAGAAATCAAAAATTTGAAGCAGCATTTCCATACAGCAAGAGGAACTGTGAAAGCAGTTGATGGGGTTTCATTTGATATTTACAAAGGTGAAACGCTTGGTCTTGTAGGTGAGTCTGGTTGTGGTAAATCCACTACGGGCCGTTCGATCATTAGACTTTATGATGCGACAGATGGTGAAGTTCTTTATAAGGGAGAAAATGTACACGGGAAGAAATCAAGACAAAAAATGCTTGAGTTCAACCGCCAAATGCAGATGATCTTCCAAGATCCATATGCTTCACTCAACCCTAGAATGACAGTGCTTGATATCATTGCAGAGGGCATCGACATTCATGGCCTTGCAAAAACAAAACAGGCGCGTAAAGAGCGTGTGTACCAATTACTTGAAACTGTTGGCTTGAACAAAGAGCACGCGAACAGATACCCGCATGAATTCTCAGGCGGTCAAAGACAGCGTATCGGAATTGCACGTGCATTAGCAGTAGAGCCGGATTTCATCATCGCCGATGAACCAATCTCTGCATTAGACGTGTCGATCCAAGCGCAGGTCGTCAATTTATTGAAAGAGCTTCAAGAGGAAAAAGGTTTAACGTACTTATTCATTGCCCATGACTTGTCCATGGTAAAATACATCAGCGATCGTATCGGTGTGATGTATTTTGGAAAATTGGTTGAGCTGGCACCAGCGAATGAATTATACGAAAACCCGCTTCATCCATATACAAAATCATTGCTGTCTGCGATTCCGCTTCCAGATCCTGATTATGAGCGTAACCGCAAACGAATCAAGTATGATCCATCTGTTCACAAAGGAACAAACACCGAGTTCCGTGAAGTGAAGCCAGGTCATTTTGTGAGCTGCACAGAGGAAGAATTCAAAGAGCTTCAGGCGAAACAATCATAAGAAGAAAGAAGCACTGCTAAGTCAGTGCTTCTTTTATTTGGATCTGGTTTCATATATTAGAAAGTGTCACTCATCAAAAAGAAATAAACTCAATCATAGGTGAAGTGATAATGAGGAGTTTAATTCAAAATAAGGAAAAATATGATACGCTTAAGTAATGAAAGTTCAAATTGTATACTATTTCGTTTGGGGGAGGACAATTGGAAAAAATAACATTATCAAATGGAGAAACAGTTGAAGTCGAGTGTCTTAGTTGTGCTTTAACGAATGGATTAGTTGAACCAGAAGGTGGTGTGGTTATTGAAACAGAGTACTTTCACGCCCATCAAGATGTCGCTTATCCAATCAGAGGGCTAATAATTTTAGCTTCAAAAAGACACATCAAATGTTTAGATGATTTAACTAATTCGGAAAGATTAGACTACATAGACGTTTTAGCAAAGATAAGAAAAGCACAAAGAACCGCTTTAGGGATAGAACATGTCTATTATTTTTACAACGAAGATACAACCCATCATTTTCATACTTGGATGGTACCAAGATATGAATGGATGTATAACTTCGGGCGTTCAGTTGAATCAGTCCGACCAGTATTACTTCACGCTAGAAATGAAATGAACACTAAAGAAAATATTTTAGAAGTTAAGGAAGCCATCAACATTCTGACCAAAGAATTAAACAAATAAAAGGAGGGAAAAATAGGATGTTGAGATGGAAAACCTTTCGTTATTCATTGCTTCATGTTCTCATTGTATTCATGCTTTTTTCAACGTCTTTTTTCAGGAAACCAAACGGAGGAAAGTGGATGCTCGCGTTTATGGTACTCATTGGGATTGTGTCTTTTTCAATGGAATATATGCTTAACCGAAAGACAAGCGGTCAGAAGCAAGAAGCATGGCGCGTAAAATATCTTTATTTCATTATGCTTCAAATTGCGATGACAATTATCCTGTTTGTCTGTATTCAACTCGTCATGAATCGTTCGTTATAAAACTTTTTTTGCGTTAATTGAAAAAAAGTGAAACTACTTAAGACTTTGCTGCGTCTTACTAGTACAGGCGTTTAAATAGCAGGAAATCGGGAATATCTAAGGAAGTGGTTCTTAACTAAAGCATAAGGAGCAGATCCATGAATTGGTATGAAAAGCTCAGTGAATACTTCCCGATAGAAGAAATGAAGTCAAAAGAGCATATGGAAGCTTTATTAAAGGAAAGAAGTGATATTTATCATAAGGAAGAAGGACCTCATCATGTGATGATGTACGCCGAATTTGATTCTTTCATCTTTATTGATTATTTATTTGTTTCCAAAGATGCAAGAGGTGAAGGCCTCGGGTCAAAGCTTATTCATAAGCTGAAGGAAAAAAAGAAACCGATCTTGCTTGAGGTTGAGCCTGTAGATGAAGATGATGCAGATACTGCAAAACGCCTAAAGTTTTACCAAAGAGAGCACTTCAAGCATGCAGAATCAATCGGTTATAAACGCAGGTCACTTGCAACAAATGAAGTGAACCGCATGGAAATTCTTTATTGGTCGCCTCTTACAAATCATGAGGAAGAGATCATGGAAGCCATGAGGAAGACCTATGAACGAATCCATACGTATAAAGATGAAGAATGGTATGGACAATCGTATGAGGATGTTGATGATGTATTGAAGATCATTGAAAATAGAAAGCAAAAAAATATTTTCGATCATCTCGACTAAATGAGAATGTTCTGACATCCAGCAGCACGACAAAATGAATGAAATTGTCTAGTTTTTGTCACAAAAATTGCAAGAAAATCTGTTCACACTTACTTTTTTATAGTATAATCACTATAAAGATTACTTATTTAGAACAATTTTAATTTAAGAATACAGATCAATATTCATTCTACAAATTGAGGAGTGAAGATTTATGGTAACATTATACACATCACCAAGCTGTACATCATGTAGAAAAGCAAGAGCGTGGTTAGAAGAGCACAATATCCCATATCAAGAGAGAAACATTTTTTCTGAGCCTCTTTCAATCGATGAAATCAAAGAAATTCTTCGAATGACAGAAGACGGTACAGACGAAATTATCTCAACACGTTCAAAAGTATTCCAAAAACTAAATGTCAATGTTGAGACAATGCCGCTTCAACAATTGTATAAACTAATCAATGAGCATCCAGGTCTTTTGCGTCGTCCAATTATCTTGGATGAAAAAAGATTACAAGTTGGATACAATGAAGATGAAATTAGACGTTTCTTACCAAGAACGGTTCGTACATTCCAACTAAGAGAAGCTCAGCGACTTGCTAATTAATAAAAACGCGAAAAGCTGCCGATCATTTGGTAGCTTTTTTTATTTATTTTCAGCCGTTTGTTCGTAAAAGAGGCTCGCTAATATGACCACTATGACGGTTAAAAACGGAAGCATCAATTCAAGCGTGGCATGCTGTGCCATAAATTCAGCCAATTTCACATCACGCACAATCATTTCACCCCCTGTAAAGGCCAAGAGAGCACTTCCCCCGTATAAAAGAAACGGAAATTTTGTTAAAGCTGCATGAATCAGCTTGCTTCCCCAAATAATAATCGGTACAGAAATCATGAGGCCAAAAGCGGTCAGAAGCATGTTGCCTTTTGCTGCACCTGCAACTGCGATGACATTATCAAGTGACATAAAGAGGTCGGCAATCACAATGGTTTGAACCGCACGCCAAAGGGAGCCGCTGCTCTTTATCCGAATGGATTCCTTCTTTTGTTCAATTAACAGATTGTATCCTATATAAAGGAGAAAAAGACCGCCAATAAACTGCAAATAAGGGATAGTCAATAAATAAACGGCGGCACCAGTCATTGTAATTCTCATCAACACGGCTAAAAGAGTGCCGATCCAAATGGCTTTATTGCGTTTGTCATGTGATAAACTGCGACTCGCCATCGCAATAATGAGCGCATTATCTCCGCCTAAAATCAGGTCTATGCCAATAATCATCAGTAAGGATACGATCCACTCTGTTTCCATCTATTTCACCTCATGTCCCAAATAGAGCTCGTACAACCAATATATGAAGACAATTCAAATATATGTTTCTGCAAGTTTTCTCTGCAAAAAATGCGTTTTTATTTCTTTTATTCATGTTTTATCATAAAATAGACAGTACGAAGCAATACCTCAATTCTTTAAACGGTTAACATGTAGACGGAACGGGTAAAGTGTAGTAAAGTACTATTAATTGGGAGCTTGTATGTCCCTTCAACATCTTATATAGAAGGGAAGGTTGGCAAAATGGAAATCGAAAGAATAAATGAACATACAGTCAAATTTTATATTTCCTACGGTGATATTGAAGATCGCGGATTTGACCGTGAAGAGATCTGGTACAATCGTGAGCGCAGTGAAGAGCTGTTTTGGGAAGTAATGGACGAAGTGCACGAAGAAGAAGAATTTGCAGTAGAGGGACCGCTTTGGATTCAAGTACAGGCACTTGACAAAGGTCTTGAAATTGTCGTGACAAAAGCCCAACTTTCTAAAGATGGACAAAAGCTCGAATTGCCGATTCCAGAAGATAAAAAAGATCAAACAGATGAAGAAAGCTTAGACGCACTGCTTGATGATTTTCATAAAGAAGAGCAAGATCAAGAAGACCATAATGAGAAGGACAAAAAACTTCAACTTCAATTCGTATTGAAAATGGATGACTTTGAAGATTTGATTGCACTTTCTCAATTAAATATGCAGGATTTTACCACAAGTTTATATTCGTTTGAAAACCGTTATTATCTATATGTTGACTTCCACGAGGATTTGTCAGATGAGCAAGTGGAGAATAAGCTCAGCATTTTGCTTGAATATGCTCACGAATCAGTGGTCAGCATCTACAGACTGAAAGAATACGGTCAGCTGATTATCGAAGGGAATGCCCTTGAAACGATTCAACAGCACTTCTCGTAACTAACAAAAAGTCGATTTCTATAGAGGAATCGGCTTTTTTATCTGTATGAATAGGTAAATAAAGAGATCGGCAAGGAGAAAAATGAAATGAGAAATGTAGTCAAAGTTCTATTTTTTCTAATCATTACGGTAGGTGCTTATTTAATCATCCAATTGATTGTCGGTGATTTAGCGGTAAGTGTATTAAGTTCTGTGAGTGTTCTATTTACTTTATCGATTATTTTCATCGGATTTGTTATTTTCTTGGAGAACCGTAATCCGTCTCAAACGATTACATGGCTTGTCCTGCTTGGCAGCTTTCCGTTATTCGGCTTTTTGTTCTACATTTTCTTTGGACGCAATATCAAAAAGCGCCGGCTGTTTGAAAAGAAGGCGGTATTGGACGAGAAGTTAATTCAGGAAGATGAACGTATCCATAGAGAAGCGATTGAAAAAATGACGCATATGGGTGATCATCAGCAGCTCTTATTTAAGCTGGCCCACAGACTCGGACATACTCCTATTACATATCGCACGTCCTCTAAAGTCTTAACCAATGGTGAAGAAACATTCTCTCATATTTTTGAAGAGATTAAAAAAGCAACTCATCACATTCATTTAGAATATTACATTCTCCGCCACGACGACCTTGGCCAAGAATTAAAGGACATTCTTATTGAAAAAGCGAAAAATGGCGTGATTGTCCGCTTTTTATATGACGATGTAGGAAGCTTAAAGCTCTCCCGTCAATATATTGCTGACCTAGAAAAGGCTGGCGTTCAGATCGTTCCGTTTTTACCAGTAAGGCTCCCCCTTTTAAATAATAAAATCAACTTCCGAAATCATAGAAAAATTGTCGTAATTGATGGGGAAGTGGGATTTGTCGGCGGGCTTAACATTGGAGACGAATACATGGGCAGAAGCAGACAATATGGATTCTGGCGTGATACTCATTTGATGATTAAGGGCGAAGCTGTTCGTGACCTCCAGCAGATTTTCATGCAGGATTGGTACTATATGACGAATGAAAGATGCTCTGGTGTGGACTATTTCAAAGATTTCAGCCACCTTGAGAGTACAACAGAAGGCGTACAAATGATTGCTGGCGGGCCTGACAAGCAGTGGGAGGTCATTAAAAATCTTTTTTTCTCCATGATCATCTCCGCCAAAAAGTCCATCTGGATCGCTTCACCGTATTTTGTGCCGGATGATGATATTTTGTCCGCATTGAAAATTGCCGCATTGAGCGGAGTAGATGTACGGATTATTGCTCCAAAGAATCCAGATAAACGGATCGTTTTCCATGCATCTCGTTCATACTTCCCGGAGCTTCTTGACGCAGGAGCAAAGGTATACGAGTATGATCAAGGCTTTATGCATAGTAAATTTATTATTGTGGATAGCGAGCTGGCTTCGATAGGAACGGCAAACATGGATATGAGAAGCTTTCATTTGAACTTTGAAGTGAATGCCTTCCTCTATAAAACAAAAAGCACCGAGAAGCTCGTCAATGATTTCTTAGGTGATTTAGAGCAGTCACATGAAATTGTTCCAGAAGAGTTTGCAAAGAGACCCTTGGGGGTCAGACTGTTTGAATCAACAGCAAGATTATTATCACCACTTTTATAAAGATTGTATTTTCCCCCTTTTCTATAAGGGGGATTTTTGATTTTACTAAGGAAATGATCAGTAAAATCATCTTTTGACACGATAAAAATTCATTTTGTCTATTCGCTTCCTTAAAGACGAACAAGCTATAATACGCTCATCAAAGAGCGAGGGGTGAACTGAATGAATACAGCAATTATGGATAACGGTAAGCTTATCCGAATGACACATCATTTATCGAAAAGCCGTTTGGAGCATGTAAGAACGACGTGCAAATTTTATTGTCCTGAGTGCAGGGAGGAAGTGCAATTAAAGCTAGGGGAGCATCGTGTCTATCATTTTGCGCATAAACAGCTGACAGCATGTCCGTTAGCTTCAGGCGAAACGGCTTATCATCAGGCGGGAAAGGAAGCCATTATGAATTGGCTGAAGGGGCTTGGACATAGACCGGCGCTGGAAAAGTTTATGTCAAATATTCATCAGCGTCCTGATGTGACCGTCTCTATAGGAAATGAAAACTATGCAATTGAATTTCAATGTGCAAATATTTCCCGGCAAGAGCTTCGCAGAAGAACAGCAGGTCTCCGCGAGGCAGGGCTCTTTCCCATATGGATGATAGGGGCAAATCGTTTAAACCGAAAATCTGCCCAGCTTTTTTCTTTCTCCTCCATTCATTGGGGAATTTTAAGGGAATCAGAGGAAAGGCGCTTGATTTTTTTCTGCCCGATCCAGAAAAGGTTCATCCATCTTGATCAATTCCTCGTGTTTCAACCAACGAAAATATGTGCGGCCATGACTGTCAGACCACTTTCAGCATACCGTGATATTCCGGCACTTCTATCTCTGCCTTCCAGCAAGCGTCAAGTAAACCAACAATGGATTAAATGTATACAGCAATTTAGGCAGCGTCCTCCTCGCAGTTTATCAAATGAAAGCAAACGTTTGAGAAATATTTTTTATGAGCATCATCATACGGCATTCCCTTTTTTGCCAACTGAATTATTTATTCCGGTGCAAGAAGCGTACATCTTTACAAGTCCCGTGTATGTTTGGCAAGGGTGTCTCTATGATTGGATGATGCGGAAAAAAGGAAGCGGAAGAGTGACGATTCAACAGCTGATGATGGAAATCAATCGATGTGTGCAAATGAAAGAAGTGAAACTCCGATATGGCGATATTTCAAGAGAAGAAATAAAAGAGGTGGTCACTGCATATGTAAATGCGCTTGTAAGACAAGGGTTTTTACATATGACGAAAGAGGGTAATTATGAAGTATCGTCGAATCAAATGCCTATACGAACACTAGATGAAGTGTTAAAACGAGATGCTTTCTTATTTCATTAGCATGTTTCATGACCACTTTGATCATGATAAGAAAAAGGTGGTGCTGCTATTGAATCGAAAGAAACGCTTTTTTCTCATTTTTTTAGTCAGTTTGGTATTTATTTCTGCATATGATTTGACAAATATAGTTCAAAACAAAGAAGATAAATACAACACCAATTTCTTTCACTTTCCGAAAGGTTGGTTCAACACAACTCATGCAAGGGGGATTCATATGACTTCACAAAACAAAAACAATCATTTACCAGACAGAAGCGAAGTAAAAGAAGAAAACAAATGGCGTCTTGAAGATATTTTTGAAAGCGTCGATGCATGGAACAAGGAATTCGAAGCGGTCAAAAAAGAAATTCCGAAGCTGGCCCAGTTTAAAGGCAAGCTGGCCCATTCTGCTGATGTTCTGTATGAAGCCCTCACCTTTCAGGATCAACTTTCTGAAAAGCTTGGCAAGCTTTATACATATGCGCACATGAAATATGATGAAGATACAACGAACTCATCATTTCAGGCGTTAAATGATAAGGCATCGAATCTATTTACACAGCTTTCTAGTACATCTGCTTATATTGTTCCAGAGATTTTATCGATTCAAGAAGATAAATTGCAGCAATTCATACTAGAAAAAGAAGAATTAAAACTGTATTCACATGCTCTCGAAGAAATTAATAAAGAGCGTCCACATATTTTAAGTGAGGAGCAAGAAGCTTTATTAGCTGAGGCATCTGAACCACTTTCATCTTCATCTACTACCTTTAGTATGTTTAACAACGCCGATATTTCGTTCCCTTCTGTAAAGGATGAGAATGGAGAGGAAAAGAAAATTACCCACGGCAACTTCATCACATTTTTAAATAGTGATGATCGTGAAGTGAGAAAGAATGCCTTTAAAGCTGTGTATAAAACGTATGATCAGTATAAGAATACACTTGCTTCTACACTGAGCGGTTCGATTAAAAAGGATAATTTTTATGCAAAAGTGCGAAATTACAAATCCGCAAGAGAAGCAGCATTATCACGAAACAGCATCCCGGAAGAAGTGTATGACAATCTAATTGATACAGTTCATCAATATTTACCGTTATTACACCGCTATATTGAATTACGTAAAAAGGTATTAAAGCTTGATGAAGTGCACAATTACGACTTGTATACACCACTTGTGAAAGATGCTGGCATGAAGCTCACCTATGATGAAGCAAAGGATTATATGCTGAAAGGGTTAGCGCCATTAGGAGAAGAATATGTGTCCGTGTTAAAAGAAGGACTCGACAATCGCTGGGTAGACGTTTATGAGAATAAAGGGAAACGAAGCGGTGCTTATTCATCTGGGAGCTATGGTACAAATCCATATATCCTCATGAACTGGCAAAATAATATTGATAATTTGTTTACACTCGCTCACGAATTTGGGCATTCTGTACACAGCTACTATACAAGAAAGCACCAGCCATATCCGTATGGAAACTATAGTATCTTTGTAGCTGAAGTGGCTTCCACTACAAATGAAGCGTTACTAGGCGAATACCTGCTCAATCATTTAGACGATAAAAAGCAGCGTTTGTATGTGTTAAACCACTTGTTAGAAGGATTTAGAGGAACGGTTTTCAGACAAACGATGTTTGCTGAGTTTGAGCATCTTATTCATGTGAAAGCACAAGAAGGAGAGGCTTTAACGCCAGAATTTATGACAAACCTTTATTACGACCTGAACAAGAAGTACTTTGGTGACGGCATGGTGGTTGATAAGGAAATTGGATTAGAGTGGACGAGAATCCCTCATTTTTATTACAACTATTATGTGTATCAATACGCGACAGGCTATAGTGCGGCGCAGGCATTAAGCAAGCAAATCTTACAAGAAGGAAAACCAGCGGTAGAGCGCTACACCGATTTCCTTAAAGCAGGAAGCTCTGATTATCCAATCAATGTGCTGAAAAAAGCAGGGGTTGATATGGCTTCTAAAGAACCAATCGAAGCAGCATGTCAATTGTTCGAAGAAAAACTAAAAGAAATGGAAGAGCTCATCTCCAAAACAGGTGAGTAATGAAAAGACTTCTGTCAGACGTGTGAGTGCTATCTCATCTTTTGACAGGAGTTTTTTTCTCATAAAAAAAGACCTCTTCAGATGTCGAGGCCGTTCCATGTCAATCATCAACCTTTAAAACCTCTAAAGGTCTTACGGTGATTCATTCGATAAAGCGTAAAAAGAATCGAAGCAAATAAGAGTGGAGACGTCAAATAAAGAGGAAGCATCTTCATTAAGCCTAATATATTTAAAAAGAAACATAAGCCAATGGCAACAAGTCCAATAGTTGTGCTGCGCATGCAGATCCCCCCATTTTTTTGTTACTTTTACTATATGAAAGTGACAACCCTCTTATGTTTTGTGACAAAAATATGAACATATAGTATATCTGTTGTCATAAGTCGACAAAATTTGATATACTACAGATGTGAAATTAATCACATACAAACATTACCCCTTTGTTTGACCGTGAAAAATTTCTCCCATCCCCTTTGTTGTCGTTAAGACATAGTGAAACCGCGCTTATCCCGGCGCGGTTTCTTCGTGTTTATAAATGGAACGAATGTTCCTTTTTGGAGTAAAGAAAAACATGGGTCAGCACCCATGTTCATTTTCACAGCGATAGACATCAAGATCTGTATGGTGGTCATTCTCTTTATAGCGCCAAAACATTTCTTGCTGCACTTGTACACGTTCTACCTTTTGAGCGAAAGCCAGCTTCTTCATTTCTCGTTCAACTTCTTCAAGCGTCAGGTCATAGACAACGGCTATCTCTTTTGCGGAAGCAAATTGAAAGTAAGCAATAAACCATTCAATTGGAGGCCGTTCTGATGGTGTTGGTTTTTCACCAATCATTTCAAAAAGGATTTCCTCGTATATATCATAAGAGTAGGCACCTGAAATTTTTAATCCTTCATCTCCATTTACGGTATTAAAAAAGGCGAAGGTCGGAAGCTCAGATACGTCCATTTCAGCTGCAATTTTCATATCACATTGCAGTGCTTTCACAGCACTTTGAGAATGAATGTCGCGCTGGAATTCCTCGATGTCCAGACCAGCACTTTTTGCATTTTCTATCAGTACCTGCTCACTTGTGACATCTTGCTGATGGCAAAAAAGTGATTCTTGAATAAGACGCAAAAATTTCATTCCGCATTTTCTGCCTTGAAGCTCCGCTGCTTTTAGTGCGAGTGAGGCGAGGTAGGGTGATGTCACAATTTGTTCAGACAGCATTTGTTCTTTTTTGGTCTGCGTTTTAGTGGCAAATTTCCCCCATGCTTCAGTCAGTAAATGTTTCTTTCTTTTCCGATTCAAAGCATTAATACTAGAACTTGTTACCGTTCGTAAAGTGAAAAAACGGCCATATTTCATTTTCAACTTTTTGATGGATGGCTCTAATAACCAGCAGTCTGGGCTTAGAGGATCAATGAATACATAGATTTCAATCGGCTTTTGAGGATGTCCGTGACAGTGTGAGAAATATTGATCGTGCGTATTGCAGCTCAAGATCGTCCATCCTTTTCAGGTGTTTGGTTGACCATATGACGAGCCGTCAGAGAAAGCCGTTCAAATAAAAAGTCACGAATATCGCCGGTTAATCCTACTTGATCCATTGCATCCTCCATGCATTCAAGCCATGCGTCAGCCCGCTCCTCAGTAATCGGAAAAGGGAGATGTCTCGCTCGCAGCATTGGGTGGCCATGCTCTTCTGTATAAAGCGGTGGTCCGCCTAAATATTGCGTTAAAAACTGTTTTTGTTTTCTTGCTGTTTCTTTTAAGTCATCCGGGAAAATAGGATGAAGCAAAGGATGACACTTTACATTTTCATAAAAAGTATCAACAAGTTGCGATAGAAGTTCCTCTCCAACCGCTTCGTAAGGTGCGTTAAACGATTGTACCATGTTGACTACTCCTTTTACTCGTAGTTAATAGGATGACTCACCCTATTGCGCATTTCATTTATTTCAAAAGTGATATTCAGTTTGTTCTATTTTATTGTTTCTATTCTTGTACTTATTTTAACAACCTCATCTCAATTCCACAAACAAACCGCTTTGGTCTGCTCAAAATAAAGAGAGAATCGGATTCTGTGATCAATTGACCATATCATAACACATTCAGTCAAAAAAGGGGGAAAAGCGACATACAAAAAACCGAAGAGGTTATTCTCTTCGGTTTAAGCGAAATATTGAGCTGTGATTTTCTTGACATAATTTTGTGTTTCTTTAAATGGAGGAATGCCCCCGTATTTATCTACATTTCCTGAGCCTGCATTATAGGCAGCTAAGGCGAGTGAGATATTTCCGTTATATTTATTGAGCATTTGTTTTAAATACTTCGTTCCGCCTTCAATGTTTTGGGACGCATCAAAGGCATTGTTGACGCCAAGTGATTTAGCAGTAGATGGCATGAGCTGCATGAGTCCAAGCGCACCTGCATGGCTGACAGCATTTGAGCGGTAGCCGGATTCCTGCTTGATGACCGCGTGAATCAGCTTTTCGGGAACGCCATGCTTTTGAGCCATTTGTGACACGATTTGATTAATCTCTTTTGATGATGAGCTACTTGAGACAGCCTTTTGAAGCGGCGGCGTGTAGCTGTTGTTTAAGACATTTCCAATGCCATTCGCTGTATTTAATTGATTGTCATTTGCATATAAAGATTGGGCCTCAAGCTGATCACTGCCGGAAGTGGCAGATAAATATGGGTTTGTACGCGCATATTGCGTGTTTGGAGCCGTTGATGGATCCGTGCCCAAAAAAGCTGAGATGGAAAGCGGGAGACGTGATAATTCTGATCCGCCTAAAAAATCTTGCAGCAGCGACTGAAATGAAGCTTGGGCATTCGATTCTTGACCCCCAGACATTTGCGTTTGTGCTGGATCTGTCTGTAACGTTTTAAGCGCTTGAAGCTGCATAAAGGATTGAAGTTGATTAACGTTCATCATGTTCCTCCTTCAAGGAATTCATCTATTCTGTGTTTTCATTTTTTCTTCATAAAAACGAACGACTTTGTTTTTTGTGTTTCGTACTGGAATATGAAATTTGCGGAGCAATGCGGAGAAAGCGGCTTGTCCGATTTCCAGGTCGCTCACTTCAAATTCAAGTTCATAGTCCTCTACTGTTAAATATCGGCTGTGATCCAAAACAATTAAGCCTTCTTGGATCATTTTTTCTGCTCTTGACGTTTCAAGTGAACCAAAGTACACAATTTGATCCTTTTGAATGTTCAGGTGGTCTAATCTGTCTGCAACTTCACCTTCTGGCAGCTTAAAATCGTCAAGTTGAGAAGGGGGAGCAATCGTTTGGTGGGTTTCGAGCAAGCCTATTTCATGTGGTTCCTTTAATGTGAGCACCCATTGACCGTTTTTTTCTCTCATTCTTAATGCAGCCAATTGAGATTTTATATCAAATTGAGGTGTATCAAAATAATAGTTGGTTTGCGTATGGAAATCCGCATCCTTCAATTGAAAATGCTGTTTCAGCTGTTCAAATTCTTCTTTCATTAATAATTGCTTTAGTTCGATTTCAATTTCCTGTGCCATTTGACATCAACCTTTCATTAGAGGAAATATGATTATTGTACATGAAGTGTGTTCAACATGTAAAAGACTGTTTTTTTCTCTCTATTTTCTTTAGGTATGGACCAAAATGAATGAAGAATCTTGAGAAAGGATCATTTAAAAGAGAAAAACAGGATTTTCTCAAAAAGTTCGGTTTATCAATATTGAACTTGATATGATAAAATAAAGCTGTACTTTGTTGTAAAGGAGATCATGATGCAAAACAGAATTGAAATCACAGAAGCAACTTTAAAAGAAGACAGGCTGATTTTGACAATCCAGTCAGAAGAGCAAATCCAAAAAGCAAAAGCATCAGGACAAATGCTTGTTGATTCTGATCACTTTGCGTTCGTTTACATACTTGAAACCGAGGAGTCCTTTTCGTATCTTATTTTAGGGGAACATACATGGGCTCCATTAAAAGAAGCAATGAATCGTGACATCCCTGTCTATTTGGCATCAGATGAACATTCACTGGAACTCATTCAGCTTCAACAGGAATTACATTATTTAATCGACAATATTAAAGACAATGCCAATTACGGAGATATGGAAGAGAAAGTGAAAAGCACATTCCTCTGAAATAATTAGGTATATGGAATTGGGGGAAGTTTCATGGACAAAAAACAATGGGATCAATTCCTCGCACCGTATAAACAAGCAGTCGAAGAACTAAAAGTGAAACTAAAAGGCATTCGAAAGCTGTATGAATTCGAGGATGACCATTCACCAGTAGAATTTGTCACAGGCCGAGTGAAACCCGTTGCCAGCATATTAGAAAAGGCAAAGCGTAAAAACATCCCGATGCATGAGATTGAAACGATGCAGGATATTGCTGGGCTTCGCATTATGTGCCAGTTTGTAGAAGATATACAAGTCGTGAAAAAAATGCTCCAGTCACGTAAAGATTTTGTGGTTGTAGATAAACGCGACTATATTGCAGAACATAAAGAAAGCGGATACCGCTCTTACCACCTTGTTGTGTTATATCCGCTGCAAACCGTAAGCGGAGAGAAACAGCTCCTCGTCGAAATCCAAATTCGTACGCTTGCGATGAACTTTTGGGCGACCATTGAGCATTCTCTGAATTATAAATATAGCGGGAACATCCCGGAGAAGGTCAAGCTGCGCCTTCAAAGAGCATCTGAGGCAGCATCTCGTCTCGATGAAGAAATGTCCGAAATTAGAGGGGAAATTCAAGAAGCACAAGTGGCATTTTCCCGGAAAAAGAAAAACGACAGCTGAGCCAGTTTGATCAAATATGATGCTGCCCTCTCATAGCAGCAAGGTGAAAAAGGAGAAGAATTCATGAAATTTGCAGTTTCTTCAAAAGGGAATTCTGTATCTGACACGCTCAAAAGTAAAATTCAGACTTACTTATTGGATTTTGGTATGGAACTAAATGAAGAGGAACCGGATCTTGTCATTACGGTTGGTGGAGACGGCACCCTTCTTTATGCGTTTCACCGTTATAGCGACCGTCTAAATGAAACGGCTTTTGTCGGTGTTCATACAGGTCATCTTGGCTTTTATGCTGACTGGGTGCCGAGTGAAATTGAAAAACTCGTCTTAGCCATTGCGAAAACGCCTTATCATATTGTGGAATATCCGATCTTAGAAGTCATTGTCAGATACAACGACGGCGGCAGAGAAGAGAAATATTTAGCAATGAATGAATGTACAATTAAAAGCATGGAAGGGACACTTGTGGCAGATGTTGAAATCAGAGGTCAGCTGTTTGAAACATTTAGAGGTGACGGTCTTTGTCTGTCTACACCATCTGGCAGTACGGCCTATAATAAGGCACTGGGTGGCGCCATTATTCACCCTTCCATTAGAGCCATTCAGCTGGCAGAAATGGCTTCAATCAACAACCGAGTGTTTCGGACGGTCGGTTCACCGCTTATTTTGCCTGACCACCATACTTGTGTGATTAAGCCGAGGAATGATGTGGATTTTCAGGTGACCATTGATCATTTAACACTGCTTCATAAAGACGTCAAATCCATTCAATGCCGGGTGGCAGACGAGAATGTCCGTTTTGCCAGATTTAGACCGTTTCCGTTTTGGAAAAGGGTGCAAGATTCCTTTATCGGAAAAGGAGAATAAGAAAGAGGTTGTTCCCGCTGGAATACTTTACGTTAAACAAAACCATAACAGCCAAAGAAGAAGGGCTGCTTTTAAAGGAATATTTAATTGATCTTGGCATTTCGAAAAGAATGCTGACAGATATTAAGTTTGCTGGCGGTGACCTCCTCATTAATGGAGAGCATGTTACCGTGAAGTGCGAACTGCATGAAGGGGACAGGCTCACCATTTTATTTCCCGAGGAAAAAGTGAGTGAAGGACTAAAGCCTGCACCGATTCCGCTTGATATTATATTTGAGGACGAGCATGTCCTTGTGCTGAATAAAAGGCCGTATATTCCTTCAATCCCTTCTCGGGAGCACCCTGAGCACAGTATTGCGAATGGATTGCTGCATCATTATGCAGAGCAGTCTGTTCGGCATACGGTTCATTTGGTGAACCGCCTTGATCGTGATACATCTGGCGTCATGCTTGTGGCGAAGCATCGCTTTGCCCATAGCCTTTTATCAAAGGCGCAAAAAAGTGGAGCGGTTAAGCGAACATACAGAGCGTTTACACATGGCATGATCACAGAAAAACATGGAACGATCGCTGCAAAAATTGCCCGAAAAGGGGATAGTATCATCGAGCGGATGGTTGATGATACTGGGCAGGACGCAGTGACGCATTATTCCGTGCGAGCGGTAATCGCTGAGTTGAACATGTCGGATGTGTCTCTCTCACTTGAAACTGGGAGAACACATCAAATTCGTGTTCATATGCAATTTCTTGGGCATCCGCTCATCGGAGATACGCTGTATGGCGGAACGACCGAGCGGATAGACCGGCAGGCACTGCATAGTGAAACCCTTGTATTTCCTCATCCGATGACAGGTGAGCAAATGATATTTTCAGCCCCGCTTCCTGATGATATGAAATCATTGCTTTTTTAAATAGAGAAACCCGGTCACCTGCAGCGCAGGGCCGGGTTTTTTTATGATGTGAAATGCTGAAACCTTGAATCGTCATAAGGCATAGATGAAGGAACAGAGACTGTTTTAAGCTCAGGGTATGTGAGGGCAGACAGCTGGTTGCCAAATACGCAGCCTGTGTCAATATTGACGGTTCTGCCAACGAACCGAGGTTCTTTCACTGGTGTATGGCCATACACAATCCACGGTTTTCCGTGATACTCCTTTGCCCAGTCCTTCCGAACAGGCCGTCCATCTGGCCATGTTTCTCCTGTGACGGCACCAAATAATAGATAGGACCGCATCTGTTTATTCGGCTTTTTTCCAATATCCTTTTCCTTCATCGCTGCGTGTGCAATGATCAGCTCATCAGGAATGAGTACATCATAAAGCGGAGCCTTCTCGAATAACTGCTTAAATTCATGTGACAATTTGTTTTGTTCGTGAATTGGCAGTTTTTTTATTTCGTTCACTGTGGTTTCGATGCCGTGAAGCAATTTGACGGGATTTCCTTTTAAGTAACGATAAAGCTTAAAGCAATGGTTGCCAGGTACATAGCGGATTGCGCCGTGTGAATAGGCATGAATGACAAATCGCATGACGTCTACTGACTGAGGTCCACGATCTGTTAGATCACCAACAAGGGCCAGCGTTCTCTTATCAGGATGGACGGGTAATCCATGTTTGAGTTCGTATCCTAGTTTGTGTATGAGGGTAAGCAGCTCTTCGTAGCAGCCGTGGATATCGCCAATAATATCGAATTTCATAAGGTTTCCTCCTGATTTTTTTCATCCATTCGTCGGATATAAAGAAGTTTGAATTTTAGAAAATATAACGAATGGCTTTCATTTCATTTGGGCAATTGTTAGAATCAATGCTTTAACGTAAGACTTAAAAAATTAAACATGAATGTTAGGAGGCTTTAGCCAATGGAGCATACATCTGTTTCATCACTCGTTGTCGTTATCATTGTCGCCTTTTTCACCCCTATTTTATTGCACCGATTTAAGCTGACCATTCCGGTCGTTGTAGCTGAAATCATCATGGGGCTCATCATTGGGAAAAGCGGTCTTCAACTGGTTGTCGAACATGATG
This sequence comes from Bacillus sp. FSL K6-0994, assembly GCF_038630815.1. NCBI lineage: Bacteria > Bacillati > Bacillota > Bacilli > Caryophanales > Bacillaceae > Bacillus > Bacillus sp. FSL K6-0994. The sequence goes on from NZ_CP152043.1 coordinate 1,110,321, forward strand.
CGTGGTTAGATACATTATCCATGCTCGGTTTTATTTTTCTGATGTTTTTAAGTGGTCTTGAAATAGATTTTTCTTCTTTTGAGTCAAAGAAGAAAGCACGAGAACTTCCAAATGGTTTAAAAGAACCAAATACATTTAAAGCTGCCACCATTATTTTTCTTGGGGTATTTTGTATTTCTTTTATTCTGTCCTATGCGTTTGTACTCGCAGGGTTTATCCAAAATGCCTTTTTAATGACGCTCATTATCTCTACCATCTCATTAGGCGTAGTGGTTCCAACTTTAAAAGAGGAAAAGTTGATGCAGACAAATATCGGTCAAATCATTCTGCTTGTAGCTGTCATTGCTGATTTGGTCACGATGATTTTACTTGCTGTGTTTTCCTCCATTTATGGAGATGGAACAGGGAACATGTGGCTTCTGCTCTTATTATTTGCTGCAGGCATTCTTCTTTATTTATTTGGCCGCGTATTTAAGACAAAGTCAATTTTTCAGTCGATGTCTAAAGGGACCGTGCAAATTGGGACAAGGGCAATCTTTACTCTCATTATAGTCTTAGTTGCCTTATCTGAATCACTCGGGGCTGAAAATATTCTAGGGGCGTTTTTAGCTGGCGTGCTTGTGTCCCTTCTTTCGCCAAATAAAGAGCTCGTTCAACAGCTGGACTCATTTGGCTATGGATTTTTAATCCCGATCTTTTTTGTGATGGTCGGAGTAGATCTGAATATATGGGCACTGTTTAAGGACCCGACGATTATGATCATGATTCCGCTGCTGTTTATTGCGCTGCTTATAAGTAAGCTCATCCCGATTCTTTATTTGAAAAAATGGTATGACATGAAAAAGGTCATTGGCTCCGGCTTTTTATTAACTTCAACTTTATCTCTCGTCATTGCAGCTGCGACGATTGGTGAGCGGCTCGGGGTCATTGATCATAAAATGTCAGGAGCGCTGATTTTAGTTGCTGTATTAACGAGTATTTTAACACCTGTTTGGTTTAAAGCGCTGTTTAAAAAAGAACAAGCGGCAGCCCATAAGAAGCGTGTGACCTTTATTGGAGCAAATCAGCTGACCTTACCTGTCACGCTTGATTTGCATCAGGATGAATATGACATTCGGATTTTGCATGTTTTTCAAGAAAATAAGGAAGCACTGCTGGCAGACTCTATCTTTGAAGTCGAATCAATTGAACAATACGATGATGAGACGCTGAGAAAGGCAGGCGTCGGCCAAGAGGATGTCCTAGTCGTCGCAACAGGCAGTGAGACGAAAAATAAGGAAATTGCTTTATTTGCAAAAGAAGAAGGAGCGAAACAAGTCATTGCAAGTGTCAACAAAGCTGAGGCGGAGCTGACATTGAAGGAAGCGGGAATTGATACGTTTTCTACTTTCCTGTCATCTAAAACGGTGCTAAGAGCTTTGATTGAAGCACCTGATGCGATTCGATTGCTAACAAATGAGGATTCTTCTTTGTATCAAATTCAAATGAACAATCATCGTTATCATAATGTCATGCTGAGAGAATTTCCTTTCACCGGTGATTTGGTATTTGTCCGCATTTTTAGAGGGGTAGACAGCTTAGTACCACATGGAGATACGACACTTAGAAGCGGCGACCGTGTGCTTGTATCGGGCTCCCGGGAGTATGTGGCAGGACTAAGAGCCCAATTAGAATGACAATGAACCCTTGACCAATGAACAATTCCTGATTAAGATAGAGGTACAACATCATATATTTGATCCACTAGGGGAGTCCTTTAAAAGGGCTGAGATAAAAGTGTTCACTTTTAGACCCTCATTACCTGAACAGGTTCATACCTGCGTAGGGAAGTGGTGCGGTTTTTGACTATGCTTTTTACAAATTCCAAGCCACTTTCCACGCGGAAAGTGGCTTTTTTATATGGAAAAACAGGAGGAGAGGAACATGACGTTTTCAACAGAATGTAAAGAGGCTGCAGCAGCATGGTGGAATGGAAGCTTTACACATCCTTTTGTCAAAGGGATTGGAGATGGCACACTTTCACTCGATCGTTTCACCTATTACGTGATGCAGGATTCTTATTATTTAACTCATTTTGCAAAGGTGCAGGCATATGGAGCGGCGATTAGTGAGGACTTACATACGACGGGCAGAATGGCGTATCATGCCCAGGGCACGTATGAAGCAGAGCTGTCGCTGCATAGGAAATTTACAGAGCTTCTGCAGATTTCTGATGAAGCTATTGAGAACTTTAAGCCTTCTCCCACTGCTTATGCGTATACCTCTCATATGTACCGATCTGTAAAAAGCGGTCGGTTTGAAGAGATTTTAGCCGCGTTATTACCATGTTACTGGCTCTATTATGAGGTAGGTGAAAAGCTGAAACAAACAACACCTGACCATCCAATTTACCAAGAATGGATTTTGACATACGGAGGCGATTGGTTTAAGGAACTCGTCTTCGAACAAGTGAACCGCTTTGATGAACTAGCAGAAAAAGCACCAGACCATGTACGGGCCAATATGAAAGAAAATTTCGTGATTTCAAGCTATTACGAATATCACTTCTGGGAGATGGCGTATCAAAAAGAAATGTGGCAAACAGCATGCTTAGATGGGGTTGGTGCAAATGGAACTCCACGCAGTGACAAATGATTCGTTTCCTGCGGATGAACTGATCAAACAAATAAAAGCCATAGCGTCTGAAGTGGATTTTATTCATATTCGGGAAAGGTCTAAAACAGCAAGTGAGCTTGTTGATCTCGTGAAGAATCTCCTTTTAGAAGGTGTGCCGAAAGAAAAGCTCGTCATCAATGACCGAGTAGACGTTGCGCTGCTTACCAATATTCACAGGGTGCATCTGCCGGGCCACAGCTTTTCGCCAAAAGAACTGCGAAAAAAATTTCCTCACCTTCATGCGGGAGTATCTGTCCATTCGATAGAAGAAGCGAAAGCAGCAGAGAAAAATGGAGCAGAGTATGTCATGTTTGGGCACGTATATGCCACCTCTTGTAAACCAGGACTTCAGGCAAGAGGTGTACAGCTTGTGAAGAAACTGACTTCTGCACTAACGATTCCAGTGGTGGCCATCGGCGGGGTGACCCCAGAACGAGTTCCAGAATTGAAACAGGCAAATGTGAAAGGAATTGCTGTCATGTCTGGGATTTTTGCTCATCATCAGCCGCGTATGATGGCACAAGCATTTTCTGAAAAGGTAAAGGAGAATCCTTATGAAAAAGCATTATGACGTTGCAATCATTGGTGGTGGAATCATAGGGGTCTCCATCGCCTATCACCTTGCAAAAGCAGGAAAACAGGTGGTCTTATTTGAAGCGAATGAGATAGGGAAGCAAACGACAAGTGCGGCTGCCGGGATGCTCGGTGCACATGCTGAAGGAGAGGGTCATGAGGATGTTTTCTTTCAGGCAGGCAGAGCAAGCCAGGCATTGTACGAAAAATTAAAAGTCGATCTTCTTCATGAATCAGGCATTGATATTCGAACTTCAGCGGGCGGTATCATGAAGGTCGCCTTTACAGAAGAAGAGAAGCAGGCCCTTTGCCGGATGCAGCATTTGTCTACATTTAAATGGCTTGACGCAAGCAGCGTAAAAAAATGCATGCCTCAAGTTACAGATCACATGCTGGGAGCAGGTTTGATTGAAGAGGATGTGCATGTGGAACCTTACGCTGTATGCAGGGCTTTATGGCAGGCGGCTGTCCGGTACGGGGCAGATGTGAAAGAGTGTACACCTGTGATCGAAGTGAAGCGGGACAAAGAAGCGTTAACTGTCAGAACAACGAAGGGCACATTCACATGTGATGACCTGACAGTCGCAAGTGGTGTATGGTCTGGCCGTTTTTTTGAAGAACTCGGATTATCTCATTCTCTTTATCCAGTAAAAGGGGAATGTGTGTCTGTATGGAATAATGGTCCGGCGCTCGCACACACCATTTATCATGATCATTGTTATATCGTTCAGCGAGATAGCGGAAAGCTTGTTATCGGCGCAACAATGAAGCCAAACGAGTGGCAGGCTGTTCCAACGCTTGGCGGCATGGAAGCTGTGATTCAAAAGGCGTCTCAGCTTATGCCTTCTATTAAGGAGATGCCGATTGAAGAGTGCTGGGCAGGCCTTCGTCCGGCGACAAACGATCGGCATCCTTATATCGGAAGACATCCAGAAGACAAGCGTATTCTTTTTGCTGCAGGGCATTACAGGAACGGTATTTTACTAGCGCCGATTACTGGAGAAATCATTCGTGACCTGATATTAGACGAACCGGTCAAAGAGGAATGGCTTCATGCGTTTCGTATTGGACGAAAGGAGGCACTATTCGTATGAAGATTCAATTGAATGGCAGAATCGTTGATTTCGATCAAGAGAATGGAACGATCTATGATCTGCTATCAGCCTATCAGCTTGAAAACCGTGTGGTGATCGTTGAAAAGAACCATGAAATCATTGATAAAGAAGCGTTTCAACAAGTAGAAATTCAACCAAATGACACGATTGAAATCGTTCATTTCGTAGGAGGAGGATGATCCAATGCTGCACATTGGCGGAAAAACATTCACATCAAGACTATTACTAGGAACAGGAAAGTACCCATCATTTGAGGTTCAAAAAGAAGCGGTGAACGTATCGGAAGCCGAAATTTTAACCTTTGCCGTCAGAAGAATGAACATATTCGAAGCATCTCAGCCTAATTTTTTGGAGCAGCTTGATTTATCAAGATATACGCTGCTTCCCAATACAGCTGGTGCAAGTACAGCAGAAGAGGCAGTGCGTATTGCCCGTTTAGCAAAGGCTTCTGGGCTTTGTGACATGATCAAGGTAGAAGTCATTGGCTGTTCAAGGTCTCTTCTGCCAGATCCAGTTGAAACATTAAAAGCATCTGAAATGCTGCTCGAAGAAGGATTTATCGTGCTGCCATATACATCTGATGATGTGGTGCTGGCAAGAAAATTAGAAGAACTCGGTGTCCATGCCATCATGCCTGGTGCTTCACCGATTGGTTCAGGCCAAGGTCTGTTAAACCCTCTGAACCTCTCATTTATAATCGAGCAGGCGAAGGTGCCGGTCATTATTGATGCTGGCGTAGGTTCTCCGAAGGATGCAGCTTATGCGATGGAGCTTGGAGCTGACGCTGTATTACTAAATACCGCTGTCTCTGGTGCAAAGAATCCTGTGAAAATGGCAAAAGCAATGAAACTCGCGATTGAATCAGGAAGACTAGGCTATGAGGCAGGACGTATTCCGCTAAAAAACTATGGGACAGCGAGCAGTCCACAGGAAGGAATGCCGTCATTTTGAGCACTCGTTATTCACGCCAGGAGCTTTTTCAGCCAATCGGAACAGAGGGTCAAAAGAGGCTAAATGACTCAAAGGCGGTCATTATTGGAGCGGGGGCACTTGGAACCGCAAGTGCTGAAATGCTCGTTCGTGCCGGCGTTGGATCTGTTACCATTTTGGACCGAGATTATATTGAATGGAGCAACCTTCAGCGCCAGCAGCTTTACACGGAGCAAGACGTGAAGGATCGACTGCCAAAAGCTGTGGCGGCTGAAAAAAGACTCAAGCAAGTAAACAGTGATGTGCACATCAAAGGAATCGTAATCGATGTGACTGCTCACAATATTGACGAACTTGTCAGCGGGGCTTCAATCATTGTCGATGCAGCGGATAATTTTGAGGTGAGAATGATCGCAAATGATGCCGCTGTCAAACATCAAATTCCGTTTCTTTATGGGGCCTGTGTAGCAAGTTACGGCATTCAATTCACTGTGATTCCTGGTGAGACGCCGTGTTTACACTGTCTGCTTGAACATTTACCCGCACAAGGCATGACATGTGATACAGCAGGTATCATCAGTCCAGTTGTGCAGCAGGTGGCCGCATATCAAGTGGCAGATGCACTTAAATATTTAACAGGACATCAAGTGACGCCAATTTTAAAATCCTTCGATTTATGGAAAAATGAACGGTCTGATATTCGATCGACCGCGTCTTTAAAGAAGAAGCAATGTCCAAGCTGTGGACTGAAGACCTATCCATTTCTTTCATATGACAAGAGAGCGAAGGCGGATGTACTATGCGGCCGCAATACGGTACAAATCCGCAGTGCAGCAGAAACACCGCCGCCTTTACATGAAGTAGCTCTTCGGTTAAAGAGGGCAGGAATGGATGTGCTTGAGAATCCATATTTGCTTTCGTGTCAAAAGGATGAGTTTAAGCTTGTCTTATTTAAAGATGGCAGAGCGCTTGTTCATGGTACGAATGATATTGCCAAAGCAAGAACCATTTATCATCAATGGATTGGCTAATGAGAGGTGTGAAGAAATGACGATCAAAAAAGCATTCACAATCGCGGGTTCTGATTCTGGCGGCGGAGCAGGTATTCAGGCAGATTTGAAAACTTTTCAGGAGCTCGGTGTGTACGGAATGTCTGCGATCACAGCAATTACTGCGCAAAACACACTAGGTGTTCACGGGATATACCCGCTTTCAATTGAGGCGTTAGAGCGTCAAATAGATGCAGTGGCAGAAGACTTACCGCCAGATGCCGTCAAAACAGGGATGCTGTGGAGTGCAGACATGATTAAAATCGTAGCTGAAAAAACGGTTCAATATGAAATGAAGCTGATTGTAGATCCAGTCATGATCGCAAAAGGAGGGGCCTCTTTATTAAATGAAGATGCGGTCTCTGCGATGAAAACACACTTGCTGCCTGTCAGCTATGCTGTAACACCGAATCTTCCTGAGGCAGAAGTACTAACAGGCATACGTATTCAGACGAAAGAGGACCGCTATGTGGCAGCGGAGCGTCTTTATGAGCTTGGCACGAAACATGTCGTGATCAAAGGCGGCCATGGTCCATCTGATGGGATGATTTCAGACCTGCTGTATGATGGAAAAGGCTTTATTGAAGTCACAAATGAACATATTGATACACCGCATACACATGGTACAGGCTGCACGTTTGCAGCAGCATTAACAGCTGAAATTGCGAAAGGATTTTCGATGAAGGAAGCCTTTGAAACAGCAGAAACCTTTGTCCATGAAGCCATTAAATTCCCTTTACGTATTGGATCTGGACATGGACCTACGAACCACTTTGCTTATCAGCAAAACAGAATCAAACGATAACGGAATCGAACCGTCTTCACTTGTGAGGGCGGTTTTTTCGCGAAAATGAAACTTTCTTTCAGCGAAAATTGTCATTCTCTTATGATCTGTGATAATATTATGATCAGGTACTAATACTATGTCTTGAAAAAATAGGAGGCTTTATTACATATGAACTTTTCTTTAGAAGGCCGTAATATCGTGGTGATGGGTGTTGCCAATAAACGAAGCATCGCTTGGGGAATTGCCCGCTCACTTCATGAAGCTGGAGCTCGTTTGATTTTTACTTATGTTGGAGATCGTCTTGCTGAATCGGTAAAAGAGCTTGCAAGCACACTTGAGCGTGATGATTCAATTATTCTTCCATGTGACGTGACAAGTGACGAAGAAATCGAAAAATGTTTCGCTGCAATTAAAGAAAAAGTACAAGTCATTCATGGCGTTGCGCATGCCATTGCATTTGCAAACAAGGAAGAGCTTGTTGGCGAATACTTGAACACGAACCGTGAAGGTTTCCTTTTGGCGCACAACATTAGTGCATACTCATTAACTGCTGTAGCAAAAGCAGCACGTCCATTAATGACAGAGGGTGGAAGCATTGTGACGCTTACATACCTAGGCGGAGAGCGTGTTGTATCAAACTACAACGTAATGGGTGTAGCGAAAGCATCACTTGAAGCAAGTGTGAAATATTTAGCAGCTGATTTAGGCGCAGAAGGTATCCGCGTGAACAGTATTTCTGCTGGTCCAATTCGTACGTTATCTGCAAAGGGCATCAGCGGCTTTAATACCATTCTGAAGGATATTGAAGAGCGTGCGCCGCTCCGCCGTACAACAACTCCTGAAGAAGTTGGCGATACAGCTCTATTCTTATTCAGTGATCTATCTCGCGGCATGACAGGTGAGAATCTGCATGTTGATTCTGGCTTCCATATCATTGCCCGCTAAACGAATACAAGACTTGCAGCATACCGATGAAGGGTATGCTGTTTTTTTATTTTTCTTCTGATTTGAGGCCTCCGTTCATATATATAAGGAATGAATCATTCGGGAGGGATTAGTATGTCAAATAAAGGTGATGAGAATCAAAAGCCGCTGATGTATATTGTTCAGCCGAGCTATCAAGAATCAAAGCCGGCCATGCAAAATATTGTGAGAAAGCGAAAGAAATCAGAAAAACAGCCAGAAAGTGAGTCCAATGCAAAAGATGTGATCAAAGAAAGCAAGCAGGAGGAACCTGCAGCTCAAGAAATAGAGCATAAAAAAGAAGCCGAGCCGCCTAAACTTCAACATGAACGAGATATAACACAAGAAGCTGAGTTTACAGAAGAACAAGAGATTCCACAAGAAGCAGGGCCTGCACAGGAACAAGAGGCTACACAAGAAGCCGAGCCTGCGCAGGAACAAGAAATCACACAAGAACCAGAGCTCATACAAAAGCGAGAGCCTCAAGAAGAAGAGGGAAACCAGCCAGAAGGTGTCTTTCATGAAACAAAAGAAGAACCAAGAAGAAAACGAGTGAAAAAGCCTTTAAGTCAGATGAGTATTGATGAAAAAGTCGATTTTCTCACAAGACTGCCTCATAATATGCCAAGGGCTCTTTGTCTGATTGAAGCTGATGGTAAAACATATCGAGGGATCATCATGGATCGAAAAGATGATACTGTGATCATTCGTACAGCAGGCGGGGGAAATCCAGTCGAATTAGCGATTGCTGAGATTTCTTCCATCCACCCGCTAGGTTTTTAACTAATAAAAAAAGTCCCATTTAGGGACTTTTTTTGTTAGCAGTTACGATTGATGAGTCTTGGGTTTAGGCACTCGATTGCGCAGAAGCAGTCAAGGTCTACTTCAACACAATACTTCGATTTTTCTAATCGGAACACATCACATAGGGAATCTTTATCTGTAAAATCTAAAATATGACGGTCTTTGTCAAATGCGATAAGCAAGCTGAGTGTTGCACAGTGATCACAGATATGTTCGACTCTGAAAAATGCAGTACTGAAGCAAGGGCCTGCATCTACTTCTCCGACGTTTCCGAATGCGACGAATGGTTTTGATTTGGATGTAAAGAGAACAAACGGGACAGTGTCACCTAATGAATGTGATGGAGAAAGGAGATTGCTGTAACAGCTGGTCGGGCAATCTTCTTTGACAGCATTTTGCAAGTCGCTAATGTTTTCAACAGCCTCTGTTACACAGCTCCATGAATGATTGCGGCTCATATTCAACCCTCCTATACTAGGAAATTTGTTTGAGTGTTTGAGCACTGTCATCATCTTCAAGCTATCTTTGCCGGCTCGTGCATCTACTTTTAACCAATGCGGAAGCAGCCGCTTCTTATGCTGACTGCTCCGCATGATTGGCTGTCATTCGTGAGGAAGGGGATGCTTTGACTCATGACAAGTTAGATGAGCGGCCTGTTGATTTAGCCGTGGTGATGATGCTTTTTATCTTTTGATGGCATGACTCTGTCGACAAGCTCTGGGTTTAAGCATTGGATTGCGCAGAAGCAGTTTAGATCAACCTCAATACAAAAGTCCGTTTTTTCTAGACCAAAGAAGTCAGGGTCACAAGGGTGACACACGCTTAGCGTATGTCCGTGTACATCAACAGGTCTTAATACAGATAACGTAGCACAGCAGTCGTGTAATTTTTCAACCCGGAAGAAAATAGATTCGAAGCATTGGCAATCGTCAACGAATCCTCCGATGTTTCCGAAAGTAGAGAACAACCCGCCCTTTTTATCAAAAAGTAAAAACGGAATCGTATCTTTTCCAGAAACTGTTGGGCTTAATAAATTACTGTAGCAGCTCGTAGGACATTTATCTTCTACAGCTTCCTGCTCTGCTAAAATCTTATCAACCGCATCGCATACACAGTTTTCATCATGTCGGCCATGGTGTTTTCCGCAGCTCATGGATTTCAGCTCCTTTAACAAGGTATTTGACTTTAGTCCTTAACAACATATGTATGCGCCCTCTAGTTGGTGTGGGTAAATGACCATTTATATTTGATGTATTTTGATAAAAGGAAAAGCAGAGCTTTTCGCTCTGCTTTTGTACATTAGAGGATACCGATTGCAACGATTGTCGCAACAAGTGTTTGAGTAAGTGTTTGGATTGCGATAGAGATGTCCGCATCGATTGTAGATACTGTAACGTTTCTTGAATTTTCGATGACAAGTTTTTGGCGGTTTGTTTGTTTGTGAGTAGCGGCTTGTAAAAGATCCTGCGTAACGCGGTCTGCCAAATCACCGTCAGCGATTGAGATATTTGTAATAGTGATGATCGCTGTTTGAATCGCTACTTGGATAGATGCTGCAACCTGTGCATCAACAGAAGAGACGTTAATGTCACAAGAGTCTCTGACGATAATGACTTCTTCAGATGTCTGCTTTGTGAAACTTACTTGATCCAAGTCTTGTAGGACATCTTCATCATCATAATAGTCGTCACAAAGTGCTTTTCTTTCATAGTTGCAATCGTCGTGGTGTCTGTGGTGTCCGTGATGTCCGTGGTGTGTACAGTTACGATCTAGAGCGACCCAAGAATATGGTTTAGAATCCATTTCTATTCCTCCTTCCGTTTACTTTATTAAATGCTGGAATGCGTGGTTTTGTCTCGGGCATTTACCCTAGCAGGCAACCCATTTTTATTTAATCGTTATTACGCTGCGCATCACGGCGTTGCTGAATACGATTTCGAAGTGAATTTCGTTTTGGACGTACTTTTGGTTCAGGCTCTACTTGTTCCGGCTGTTTTGCTGCCTCAGCCTGCCTTTTTTTCTCCTGCTGCTGTTCTACGAAATCATTTGCTTTCTTTTGCAAGTCCTCCACTAATTTCAAAATCATTCTTCTTTGATCATCTGAGATATTTGCTTTCTGATCATCAGTAATATTGTTTTTGTTTAACACATCACTGACAAGAAGACTTGTTAATGGATCAATATCAGTATTGATTTGAAACTCCTTTTTTTCGTTCTCTTCAGCCACGATGATTTCACCTCTTTCATACGTCATGTTAGAAAAAGAAAGGGTCAAAGAATGCCGGCTTCAACTAAGAGTACATTCAATGTTTGAGTGAGAATTTGGACGGAGTTCATAATGGATGCATCTGATAATGTAATCGTAATGTTATGGCAGTTGATGATTTGAATCACAGTTTTCTTTTGGACTGTCACTTGTTGTGTGGATAAAAGCTGATCTGTGATGTCGGCAGCCACTTCATCGTCTGGTACAAGAATTTGGATTAAAAGAGTAATGATTGTCGTTACGGTCGCTTGAAGGGAGAGTGCAGCTGTTACATCTGTTTTATGAATTGTGACATTTTCGGAATCTTTGATCTCAATGAAATCATCATAATTGCTGATTAATTCGTTTAACAGTTGTGTATATAATATTTCAGCACTTTCTTCAATAGACAATACTTTCACTCCTTTCTTATCTATACATTATTTAATGCAGCAAGGACGCAAGGTGGAATCGGAAAGTGTGAAAAAGTACAACCCAATTTTATTTCCGCTCGATTCATCATGACGGTCTTTTTTCTTGCATATATAAAGAAAGGACGGAAAAAGAAGAAAGAAGGAGGTGGAGGCTTCTGAGCGGTGCTTTGTCATTTGTCGTGTTTGCCCTCGCATCCTTTAGACTGACGAGACTGATTGTGTTTGATACCATTACGGCCCCTTTCCGCCGTCTATTTCATGAAGAACAGGAAGAGGTAAACGAACAAGGTGAGGTCGAAACATATATCATCATTAAAGGGGAAGGACTGCGGTCTTGGGTTGGAGAACTGTTAAGCTGTTATTGGTGTACTGGCATATGGTGCACTGCTGCCTTACTTCTGATATACATATTTTTTCCTGTCATCAGCATGTGGCTTAATTTACTATTAGCGATTGCCGCAGCAGCAGGCATCATTGAAGCGGTCGTCTCAAAGCTTGTGAAATAAACAGGCATTCTGATCAGACACGCTTTCAACAAATGCATATACTATCATGGAATAGGAAAGGAAGGGTTGCGATGAAACCAAACGAAACGCCGTCACATACGCTTCAAGGTTATCCAGCGCAGTCAAATCAACAATCTGTATATACGAAGAAAATCAAGAAAACAGGCTGCGGCTGTGGAAACAAAAAGAAACCTCAATAGAAGAGAAAAACAAAAGCCGGATTTATCCGGTTTTTTTGTTGCCCTTTTTTTGAGTGATGCATATGTAAGAGGGAAGGGGTGACCAGAATGGATGCATTCGAACAATTAATTGGTTCCTTGTTCACTAAACCCCATGATGGGAAAGAACAAGCGCACGAGAAGGCTGAAATGGATCTAACGGATAAAGCGAATGATCTTGAGGAGCACTTAAAAGAATTTGGCGTGAAGATGGAGGCTTTTGCGAAAGAAACAGAAGCATTCATGATGCGTCATAGAGAGGCAGATTACGTATTTAAACAGCAGAAATAAAAATTCCGCACTTTTTTATGTGATCGTCCAAACCATTTCTTTCATTTTTCATACTTTGTAAGGGAGAAGAGGAGGTGCTTATATATGAGTTGTTACGGTGGCGGTTCTTGCGGCGGCTACGGAGGTGGCTACGGCGGCGGATATGGATCAACATTTGTTCTTGTCGTTGTGCTTTTCATCCTTCTAATTATCGTTGGTGCTTCTTTCTTTAACTACTAAAAAGTAAGAAGGTGAGGGAAGCAAGGGGGAAGCCTTTTGCTTTCCTTTCTCTTTGATCAAACAAGGCTTTAGGATAGGCACATATCTCGCCTATTTTCATATAGTAAGGTGATTACTCCACAAAGAGGAGGCAAATGAATGGATAATAAATTCTTTAAAAGCGTAGAAAACAAAACCGGTGTGAATATGAATGATGTGTTTAAACTTGCAGGTTCTTTGCAAAATGCCAACTTTAAAGATGAGAATACCGTTCGAGGTGTCATTAAAAAAGTAGCGCAGCTTGCGAACAAACGTGTACCTAAAGAAATGGAAGACAAAATCGTTCAATCGATTACAAGTGGAAAAGAAAAGCTTGATTTCAATACAATCTCTAAAATGATGAACAACAAAAAATAAACAACAGGCTCTCCGTTTAAAGGGGGGCCTGTTGTTTTTGCGTAAATAATTCACGGTTTTTCTTTAGAAGAGGATATAAAAAGCGAGAACGATGAGCCGTTTTTCCTCGTCTAAATGATGGAATAGACAGATAAAGAGATTGTTCAGCTCTTGTCATGGCCACGTATAATAAACGGCGCTCTTCTTCCAGCGCTTCTTCAACACCGTTTCTGAGTTCATCCAGTGAGAAATCATGGGGCAGTGCCCCGTCGACCACACAAGTGATGTATACTGTCTGGAACTCAAGTCCCTTTGCGCGGTGGATCGTCATGAGCTGAACACCGGGTTCATCTGTTTTTTCCTTTTCGGCAGACTTCATATGTTCGGCATGTGCGAGAAAGGCTTCAATCGTTTCAAAGCGTTTGGCGGCTGTTTTCACATCACGTACATCATCCGCTCCTTTTTCAAGTACATTCGTATCGTTCACCCGTTTTTTTAAGTAATCCCCGAGTCCCATCTTTTGTTCAATAAATGTCACTGCGTCCGATGGCTTTAACGTCCGTAACGTTCGGAACAAAGGAACAATTGATTGCAGCTTTTTCCGCTGAAACGGCTGTATATCTGTCAGTTTTCCGAGCGCTTCTACCATTGAGCAATCTTCTGTGATGGTCAGTTCCTTTAGTGTATTCAGGGTTTGCTGCTTTAAAAAGAAAACCGGCAGCAGCTGTTTCATGGCGGCCACATCATCTGCATCCTGACTTAAAGAAAGAAAGGCGAGGAGAACCCGAACCATTCGTCTGCTATAGAAGGCTTTGACGCCGGCATCCGTTTCATACGGAATGGCCGATTGATGCAGCCGTTCATAAATCGCACGGCCGCCTGTGTTCGTTCGAAACAGCACGCAGAAGTCATTCGGCTTTGCACCGTTTTTAATTTTCTCCTGAATATCTGCGACAATCATCGTCGCTTCCTCTTCTTCATCATATGGATAAAAAAGCGTCGGAGGAATTTTCTCCGCGCGCACGGCTCTTAACGTCTTCTCATAGCGATGCTGATTTTTCTTAATAATCGCATCAGCACTTGCGACAATCGTATGGTGAGACCGGTAATTCGCATGTAAATGGACGATCTGAGCCGAAGGATAGTCCTGTTTGAATTCAAGAATGAAAGCAGGATTGCTCCCTCTAAAGGCGTAAATGGCTTGATCATCATCACCTACACAAAATAACTGCTCTGATTCTCCGGCTAAAAGCTGAATCAATTGATATTGTACTGGATTAATATCCTGAAATTCATCCACTAAAATATACTGGAATCGTTCTTGATACCGTTTTAGCAGTTCGGGCTGTTCTGTCAGCATATGTAAGCAGGCAATCGCCATATCATCAAAGTCAAATTGCTGATTGTCTCGTTTTTGCTGTTCATATGATTGATAGATCGTCCACATATGTTTTTCCTTTTCATCCTTCAAATCAGGAAGTTCACCTGGTAAAAAGGCATTTTTCCAATAGCCGATCGATTGCAGTACTTGATCAGTAGGGTAGTCTTTTTCATCAAGCCCTTCATTCATTATGGCTTTTCGAATGTATTGCTCCTTTTGCCAGTCAAACTTGATCAGATGCTGGCCGCTCCATTTGCTTGCGTCATCGTGAAGCAGCATTTTATAAAAAAGACTGTGGAAGGTGCCTGTCACTACTTGGCTGGCTTGTGAAGGATGAAGCTGGTATTGCTTGCGCAGCCTTTCTTTCATCTCACTGCTCGCTTTGGTCGTGAAGGTCACGAGTAAAATATGATGAGCAGGAATATGATGATGGGACATGAGATAAGCCGCTCTAGCCGTCAGGACTCTTGTTTTCCCGCTGCCGGCTCCAGCCAGCACAAGCATCGGACCATCTTGATGTGTGACAGCTTGAAGCTGCGGTGTGCTGAAGGTGATATGCGGAAAGAGGTCGATCGTATGAACTTGTTCATTCTCTTCTAAATGTAAGGCGTCGCTAAATTGAATTGACCTAGGTTCCTGCCAGTCATATGATTCGTTCGTTTGCGAGATGATCTGTTTCCCGGTTGGAAAACGGAAGCCGCCAAGTTCTTTATAAGAATCCCTTTCCTCTTGTTCTGCCGTTTTATTGTGATCTGCTTGTTCTTCAGCTTTTTCACAAATCTCTTGCTGAGACATGTGCTTATGAATAAAGGCAGGTTCATCATGTATATTTAATCTAAAAAAGACCGGTTGTCCGCAATATGGGCAGAATAATTGTCCTTTTTTTCCCTCGTCATGGAGGAATTGATAGTGTTCTCTCGAATACGTATGTAATGAGATCGTTCGATCATGTCGTCGTGCGCATTTCAAAGCTAGTCCTCCAATAGTCAATCAATCTTAAAATGAAACACATCTAATCATATCAAATGAGGCGTGTTTCAAACAGTCATAATTAGGGAATAGTAGAGTAAGAGAGAAGCAAAGGAGGCGTTCTTGATGGGATATATAGCCCCGATTCAGCCGGATCTGTATTTTCAGTATATCAATCGTCCAGCTCCTCAGGATAAAGAAGACTACGCGAAAGTAACAAAGGTTACCCGCACCTTTCATGACAAGATTTACAGAGAGCTGGAGAAAAAAGAGGACTTAGTGACAGAAGCGGAAACGAAAGTACAGCAAAAAAAGCGGGAACGCTTTGTACGAGATATGTTTATGGAGGAAGGCAAGGGCATTCATATCAATACGTATATATAAATGATTGCGCTTTCTTCCATTGGCGAACGATAATGAAAAAGAAAAAGCCAGGGCATCTTGAATGCTCTGGCTTTTCTTTTGGTCAAACAGACAGTGTTTTTGTCATTTTGACATGTTTGATTCCTGCTTCTTCAAACGGTTCAGAAACCGCTTTGTAGCCTTTCTTTTCGTAGAAAGGAAGAGCTTGGATTTGGGCATGCATAACCGCTTCTTTTGCTCCATTTGCAATCGCTTCTGTTTCTAGCGCCTCTAATAGTTTGTGGCCAAGGCCGAAGGAGCGCGCCTCTTTTAACACACAAATGCGTTCAAGCTTTGCCTTTGATCCCTCAATGATCCGCAGTCTAGCGGCCGCCTGAGGCTTTTTGTCATCATTGTAAATGACAAAATGGGTGGCTTTGTCCTCTAGTTCATCTATTTCGATCTCTACTGGAACTTCTTGTTCTTTTACGAATACTTCTTTTCGAACATAATATGCATCTTCTCGTTGTGTTTGTTCTGTTGCGATGACTGTTTTCAAATGTCTTTAACCCTCTTCTCCTAAAATAAATGTTTCATAGACGGTCCAAGATCCGTTCTCTAATTGATATAAAAGGTGGAAGCGATCCACTGTTTCTTCATGGTCAATCTTTCTCAGCTTTAATGTGCCAAGTACGTCTGAATGCTCATCATCGGATAGTTTTTGAGCGACTGTCACATGCGGAACAAAGGCATATTCAGGTGTGCCGGCAAGTGGATCTGCGTACAATCTTTCATTGAGCGCCATGATGTCCTCGTTCGGTTCTACTTTCATATAAATGACGTTGTTTACAGGAGCGAATGAACTGAATTTTTTAATACGTAACGTAATAGGAGAAGCATTTTTTGCATAATCTCTTAACGTTGAGACGACCTCAGCCGCTTCTAGATCCGTTAATTCAAAAGGTGTTCTTAATGTTAAATGAGGCGGTATGAGTGCATAGTTCGGATCATAACGCTTCCGGTAAGAGTTCGCAATATCTTGCAATTTTTTTGATGGAAATATAACAACTCCGTATTTCATCATGTTCCCTCCTGAATAAGAAAGTATTTATTATTGTTTATTATAACAAAATTCAGTTGATTAACGAATATGGGAGCATTCTTTTTAACGAAGGCGCAATGAGCGGCTGCCAAAACGTCCATTTATGATCCCCTTCGAATGTCTCAAATAAATAATCCGCACCAGATTGTTCAAGAAGGGCCTTTAAATCTTCGTTCGGCTGAACAAAATCAAGCACCTGGCCATCTGTTGTTTTCACAGCCGTTTCCTCAAGCCCAATTTGATGGATAATGGCATAATGAGAAAGGGCTGTCGACTGTTTGACGGCTTCTAGAACCGACTCGTCAACGTAAGGGGACTGCAAAATCAGCCCGCCAAATAAAGAAGGATAATCAATGGCTGTCATGAGAGAAATCGTCGCACCAAGTGAATCACCAATAAACGTACGTCCTGATCCAATTTGATAGGTTGGAAAGTGTTGATCAATATAAGGAACCAGTTCATTTGCTAAAAAGCGTTTATACGCTTCAAACTTTGTGCCGTCTGGATGATACGTGTTCCGTCTTTCCGTGACATTTTCATAAGGAACACCAATGATAATCGAGCGTTCCATTTCTTTGTTTTGCATCAATTCTTCTGCCTGTCTGCCTATTTTACCTAGGCGGAAATAATCATGACCATCCTGGGCAATGATGACATGATATGTATAAAGGGGGGAGTAATTGACTGGCAAATAGATCAAAATGGTCATGTCCGCCCCAAGTTCTTTTGACTGTATGGTTTCTTCTTGAATGATTCCTGTTTTCTTCACCATAATCCATTCCTCCAGCTAACCAAATTCATCATAAAGTGAAACGTTTCCATTCATTGTAACACGAAAAACAGCGTTGTTCCTATATGCTAACATGCAATCAAACCGTATAACATCGATTCTGTTATAAAATACAGAAAATTTTAATTAATCATGACATTTCCCCTTGAAAAATGAGATTTAATGGGTTACAGTATTAAGAATTAGAACAGACAGACAACACATTCTTATCGTGAGAGGTGGAGGGACTGGCCCTTTGAAACCTCAGCAACCGGTATGCATCACTTCATGTGATGTACCAAGGTGCTAAATCCAGCAAGCAGCTTTTTTGCTTGGAAGATAAGAGGAAGCGATTAAACCCCTTCTTCTTATGAAGAAGGGGTTTTCTGTTTTGAAATCAGATTTTTACTTAGGATGGTGTCAAATGACAGAACATGTGGAAACGAAATTAGCGCAGATTGGAAACCGTAGCGAAGAGGTGACTGGCACTGTCAGTCCTCCCGTTTATCTTTCGACAGCATACAGACATAGAGGCATAGGGGAATCTACAGGATTTGATTACATTCGAACGAAAAATCCAACAAGACAGCTCGTAGAGGATGCAATTGCTTCACTCGAAGAAGGGACGGCCGGTTTTGCCTTCAGTTCGGGAATGGCGGCAATCCAAACGATCATGGCTCTATTTGAAAGCGGAGATGAACTCATCGTCTCTTCAGACCTATATGGCGGTACATACCGTTTGTTTGAAAACGAATGGAAAAAGTACGGCCTGCGTTTTCTTTATGATGATTTTTCAGATGAAGACTGTTTACGCTCTAAAATCACGCCAAACACAAAAGCGGTCTTTATTGAAACACCGACAAATCCACTGATGCAGGAAGCAGATATTCAAAAAATAGCGAAGATTGCAAAAGAGCATGGCGCTTTGGTGATTGTCGATAACACCTTTTACACACCAGTCTTGCAAAAGCCGATTACGCTTGGAGCGGACATTGTCATTCATAGCGCAACCAAATATTTAGGCGGACATAATGACGTTCTTGCCGGGCTTGTCGTCACAAAAGGAGAGCAGTTGTCTGAAGACATGTTCCAGCATCAAAACGCGATTGGAGCGGTTCTATCACCATTTGACTCATGGCTTTTAATGAGAGGAATGAAAACACTTGCTCTTAGAATGCGCCAGCACGAGGAAAATGCGAAGGAGCTGGCTGGGTTTTTAAAGAAACAGCCAGAAATTCAAGATGTGCTTTATCCAGGAAAGGGAGGCATGCTGTCATTCCGGGTAGCTAAAGAGGATTGGGTCAATCCATTTTTGAAACAGCTGAAAACGATTTGTTTTGCTGAAAGCCTTGGCGGAGTCGAAAGCTTCATTACGTATCCTGCAACACAAACGCATATGGATATTCCAGAAGAGATTCGCATTGCAAACGGTGTATGTAACAAGCTGCTCCGTTTCTCTGTTGGCATAGAGCATGTAGATGATCTGAAATCAGACCTAAAACAGGCACTATCACAAGTAAAAGAGGAGGTACACGCCAAATGACCACACACGATTGGACACTCGAAACACAACTCGTTCATAATGCGTTTAAAACAGACCGTTCAACAGGTGCAGTCAGTGTACCGATTCAGCATGCATCCACATTTCATCAAAGCAGCTTCGATGAATTTGGCCAATATGACTACTCCAGATCGGGAACTCCGACACGTCAAGCATTAGAGGATACGATTGCAGCGCTGGAAGGAGGAACGAGAGGGCTTGCCTTTGCATCAGGCATGGCTGCTATTTCAACCGCTTTTCTTCTATTATCAAAGGGAGATCATGTCCTTGTCACAAGAGATGTGTACGGCGGGACTTTCCGAATGATCACTCAAGTTCTTTCAAGATTTGGAATTGAGCATACCTTCGTGGACATGACGGATTTGAATGAAGTCAAAAGAGGCATTCAATCAAATACAAAGGTCATTTACATGGAAACACCGTCAAATCCAACACTAGGGATTACAGATATTGAAGGTGTCGTCCAGCTTGCGAAAGAGCATGGCTGTCTGACTTTCTTAGATAATACGTTTTTAACACCTGCGCTTCAGCGTCCGCTGGACCTTGGTGTTGACGTTGTCCTGCACAGCGCAACGAAATTTTTAAGCGGCCACAGTGATGTGCTGTCAGGCTTAGCCGTGGTGAAAGATAAGAAGCTGGGAGAGGAACTCTATTCACTGCAAAACTCCTTCGGTGCAGTCCTTGGCGTGCAGGATTGCTGGCTCGTGCTAAGAGGATTAAAAACCCTTCAGGTCAGATTAGAAAAAGCAAGCCAAACGGCATATGAACTCGCTACATTCCTCAAAGAACATCCTGCGGTGAAAAAAGTATACTACCCAGGCTTAGATGACCATCCGGGTGCAGATATTCAGCGAAAGCAAGCAAGCGGAGCAGGAGCCGTTCTCTCATTTGAACTAGAAAACCAAGCGGCTGTCAAAGAATTGGTGGATGCTGTCACATTACCTGTATTCGCCGTCAGCCTCGGCGCCGTTGAATCGATTCTGTCATATCCAGCCAAAATGTCACATGCGGCTATGCCAAAAGAAGAAAGAGAAAAAAGAGGGATTACAGATGGGCTGCTTCGTTTAAGTGTCGGAGTTGAAAACGGAGAAGACCTCAAACGCGACTTCAAACAAGCACTCGATCAACTAAAGCCAGTTCTTGTGAATCAGTCATAAAAGTCAGTGAAAAGCCGGTGCCGATACCGGCTTTTTGGCTTTTTTGAACAAAACCATTGACGCCTTATTGTTATGGTTATATAATAGAGACTGTCAGTAACAGAAAGCCCAGAACTGATACATAACACGATTCCGTAGCTCAGCTGGGAGAGCGCTACCTTGACAGGGTAGAGGTCGCTGGTTCGAGCCCAGTCGGAATCATCGTTGAAACCCTTGCATAGCAAGGGTTTTTTGTTTTTCTGACAACGAATGTTTGTTCTGTTTCTTTTGTTTGGGGACGAACTTTATCCGCCAGATTGTTTTTCAGTTGGCAGGAGGTTTTGACTGATTGCCTAACGATCTTCTCGCCTTTACCTGTTTTTCTTTTCAGGTCATCGATTGTTGGATTCTAACGAAAGCGACTCATACGATAAATCTTTCTCTCAAGATAAAACATACAATCACCACCAAAAACAATTTAATAGAATATAAGTTCGTGAAAGGTGTTTTATTAAATGACACTAGGAGGAAATAAACTTTGAAATCTTTTTGGGAAATAGACGAGGAAGGTTACTATACGTTAAAAAAGATCACCGCAGAAGAAGTAGCTAAGGCTGAAAAGAAACTAGGAGTCACTTTACCAGATACATATAAAAAGCTCATATTAGAACAGAATGGTGGTTATACAGTTCATAATGCTTTTCCAACCAGTCACTCTAATTCATGGGCTGAGGATCACATTCAATTTAATCACCTGCTGGGAATTGCTGAAGATGAAGGGATTATGGATAGTGCCTATTTGATAAAAGAGTGGGAGCTGCCAGAAGGGCTTGTTTTGATTAACGGGGATGGCCATACTTGGGTAGCGATGGATTATCGAAAAACGAAAGAGAATCCTTCAATTCATTATTTTGATGTTGAGATGGAAGAAGACTTTAAGTTAGCAGATTCTTTTGATGAATTCATTGAGGGGCTTTATACAGCTGAGTACACTGCCGATGAGGAAGCAGCAGAGGGTGAATATGAACTTTCTGAAGTTCATTTAAGTAAAGAAGAACTTGAAGCCATATTTGAATTGGACGTCCTTGATGAAGAGAATCTTTATAAAATTCAATACTACCCGATGGTTGATTTGAACGAAATTGAATGTTTTTTTAAAAAGATGCAATATCACATTGAAAAAACAAGAGATGAAGATGATCTTTATGAAGTAGCTTCTGCGATTAACAACGTTCTCTTATTGAATCCCAATATGCCAATCAACGATAAAATTAATGGAAATCTAAATCAAATTGCTAAATTTTTAGAAAAAAATAAAGATCCACTTATAGTAAATCTCGGAGAACATATTGCTATGAAAACAAGTTTCCTTTAGTAAGCTTGGGCACAAAAAACAGGCCATACTAGTGGAAGATTTATTTGGAGTATCATCAAATAATAAAAGGCATACCAGAGAGGCGAATTCGTCTCTCTTTTTTGCGGTTTCTTTTCGGTGTGGAATATTCAAACGGATGATAATATATGTAATTATAGGGAAAATAAAGGAATGGATAGGGGGAGGTTTGTTTGGGAGAAAAAGTAGCAAGCCCATTTGTTGCTAAAATGATCGGTGATTGGTACGGATATATAAAGAAACAGGACATTCTAAAGGCTGAAAATAAGAGAAAAGAGATCGTAATAGCCTTTGAAAATATGGAAGAAGATCAAAATGTCTTATTATACTTTAACTTGATTGATTCCAGATACAAAATGTTGGCGCAGGAGTTTGAGGGATCAAAAGATATATTGAAGCAAATAGACATTGAAGAGAAGCAGAAAACGGATGACATGATTCAGTATTATTATTTCTTCTTCAATGGCATGTATGAGTTTTATAAAAAGCGCTTTTCAGACGCTATCAACTATTATCATATTGCAGAGACCCGACTTCGAAACGTTCCTGACGATTTAGAACGTGCTGAATTTAATTATCAGCTTTCGATTGCATACTACGAAATCGCACAAAATCATTTCTCCATTAACCACGCCAAAAAAGCTTTAGAAAGCTTTAAATCAGCAGATTTACAAGAGAGTCGGGTTGCTACTACTCTAATGGTAATCGCATCAAATAAGATGGATTTAAACCAATTTGTACAAGCTGAATCCACCTATAAGGATGCTATCAATTTAGCAGCAGAATCTAAAATTGATTTTCCACAAGCGCTAGGGTATTTCAATCTTGGGATATGTTATGAGCGTCAAGGAAAGCTTCAGCAAGCTTTAGAATGTTTACAAAATGTCTTTTCAGTTGAATTAAAAAAGCCACACAAACCACTGTATATGAGAACAAATTACATGTTAGCGCGTGTACTCTTCCAGTTAGATAAAAAAGCTGAAGGGCTGGATGCACACAATGAGTCACTCATGTTAGCGAATGAATTAGCTGACAATGCGTATATTGCTAAGTTAAATATCATACATTCAATATATGTAACAGATGATGAAATTCAGCTCGACGCAGCTCTTGATGTACTGAAAAAGCAAAAACTTTGGACAGATGCCGCAGAATTGTCAATTATGGCAGCAAGATTTTATAAAAAGCAGGATAATTACAAACTGGCATCAAAATACTTTGATGAAGGTTTGGAATCACAGGCCAAAAAATTGACATGGATGGAGGAGGAAGCTGAATGAAGCACCTGAAAGTTATGATATTAAGCCTTACCTTATTAATGGGGATCACAACCACTGTACATATAAATTCCTCAAATGATTTTCAAACCGCAGAAAACGGCTACTTTGGTTAAGCATGAAGTCTATTAATAAAAAAGCCCTTTTTGGGGGCTTTTTTTATTTGAATATTATCTGCTATTTTCATTGCTGTTTCAATTGATCAAAACACAACTTCAAAACGTATAGACAAAATAAAAACAGACCCTGCAAGGTCTGTTTTTATGGGGACGGATGGGGCCTAATCATTACTATCTTTTTCATTAAGATTAGAAGTTCCCTATACGCTCCATTGCTTTATCAAAAGCTGCTTTTCTTTTGTATCTTCATAGTCAATACTTTGAATTATGTATACAAAAAGAATTTAATTACTTCGATTTTTCTCTCCCCAATCACATAACTGTTCTAAAATTGGTAAAAGTGTTTCTGCCTTATTTGTAAGACTGTATTCCACTTTGGGGGGGACTTGTGGATATTCCTTTCGTATAATCATCCCATCTGCCTCTAAATCTTTAAGTTGTGCACTCAATGTTTTAAAGGTAATCGTTCCAAGTCTCCTTTTCATATCATTAAAGCGAACGGGTTGATTTTCCGAAAGGAGATACAGAATTAGCATTTTCCATTTGCCTCCTATAACTGATAAAGTATATCCAAAAGGTGTCTCTTGGATATTACCCGTTTTTCTATAATCGGCCATACTCATATTGACACTATCCTTTCTGGTAGTAACTATCTAAATAGTGCGTACTTTTTTTCTCTCTATATTCATTTTATACTTACTTTACTTTGAAATAAAGGAGAGAAAACGATGACTAATATTAAAACCTACAATCACAATCTATGGGATCACGGTATTACCCAAGGATATAGCGTTAAAGGAACAATCTACATTTCAGGTCAATTTTCATACGATAAAAATGGTATGTTCGTTGGTAAGGAGAATATTGAAGCTCAGACTCTGCAAACATTTGAGAACCTTGATCGGGTATTGGTGGAATTGGGAGCTACGAAATCCAACATTGCATATGTTGAAATTTTTCTAACAAATCCACAAGAACACTCCGAAACGGTCATAGATCTATTCAAGGAATACTTAGGTCAACACAGACCAGCTGGCAGTCTCATTGGTGTGACATATCTGGCTTTCCCAGAGCAATTGATTGAAGTCAAGGCTATCGCACACACTGATTAAATATGTTATCGTATGCACATCATCATGAAAATTGTTATTATGTTACTGCGAAAGGTCTTAAACCTAACCCGGACGGAATTCACATCAATGCGATGTCCCAGAGAATATTTGGTATAAGATACTATGAAGCATTTCGAAAAAAAGAACATATACATGAGCCATTACCAAATGAACATGAGTTAGTGAATGAATGTCATAATAGAATGAATACCTCAGCGGAGAAAACATATATAGCACTAGAAAAGTTCACGTTAGGAAAGATGACTTACGAAGAGTTGCTGAAGGCCTTATCGTAGGTAAAACTCATGGTAGACTTTGAATGGACAGAAACACATATCTCTTGAAAGGATGATTGAGGTGGTGAAAACAGATAAAGTCTCCTCCTGAATACATGAAATCACATTCAGGAGGAGATAAAAATGTTTAAACAAATAGACGAAAATTATCCGAGAAAAGAGCACTTTCATCATTATATGAAGGTAACCCGATGCTCATATAGCCTGGTGATCGATCTAGACATCACGAAATTGCATTCAATATTAAAAGAAAAAAAGCTAAAAGTATATCCTGTGCAAATTTATTTGTTAGCAAGGGCTGTGCAAAAAATACCGGAGTTTCGGATGGATCTAGTGAACGATGAACTTGGTCACTGGGATCTTCTCCATCCTAGTTATACGATTCTAAATAAAGCAGCAAAGACATTTTCAAGTATTTGGACGCCTTATGACGAAAACTTTGCTCGGTTTTATAAAAGCTGTGTAGCGGACATTGAAACTTATAGTGAAAGTAACAAACTCTTTCCGAAACCTAATATGCCAGAAAACATGTTCAATATTTCAAGTCTGCCGTGGATTGATTTTACTTCTTTTAACCTTAATGTATCTACAGATGAAACTTATTTACTGCCGATATTTACGTTAGGTCAATTTAAGATGAAAGGAGAAAAAATCATCCTACCCGTTGCGATTCAAGTACATCATGCTGTTTGTGATGGCTATCACGTCGGTCAATATGTGGAATATTTGAGGTGGCTTATAGAACATTGTGAAGAGTGGTTAAGCGATTCATTGTATACTTAATTTTCAAAAGGTGTAGTCATTTAGAAAAAGGCAGACTTTGCAGAGTCTGCTTTTTCTGTTGTTAGAAGAAATGTGTAAAATCGCGGTTACTCAATTGTTCTTTTTGCGGTTTCTTTTCGGTGCCTTGTAAACTCATACATGTGATAATAAATGTAATATAAGGGAAATTAGTGGAAGGGGAATAAGGGATGGAGAAAGTTCTTTCTTCACATGTTGGTGTGAAAATAAATGAATGGTATAAAATGATACGGCAATTCAGTGTACCCGATGCAGAGATTTTGAAAGCTGAGGTAGAACGAGAAATTGAGCGAATGGAAGAGGACCAAGACCTGCTCATTTACTATCAATTGATGTGTTTTCGACATCAGCTTATGCTCGATTATATAAAACCTTCATTCGATCAATCAATTTCCGCGCTAGTCGATAAAATAGAGAATTCTAACCATCAACTGTCTGGAATGTTGCAATACTATAATGCCTTTTTTAGAGGTATGCATGAATTCAGTAAGAAAGAGTATGTACAAGCCATTCAATATTATAAGATTGCTGAGAGGCAGCTGGCGCTTGTTGTAGATGAAATTGAACAAGCAGAATTCCATTTTAAAGTTGCTGAAGCATATTACATTATGAAACAAACCCATGTTTCTATGCACCATATTATAAAAGCCCTAGAGATTTATGATCGTTATGATCTTTATAAGGTGAGAAAAATTCAAAGTCTATTTGTGATCGCAGGAAATTATGATGATTTTAAACGATATGAGAAGTCGCTCCCCCACTTACATAAAGCACTAGATCTTGCTGAAGAAATAAATGATCAAAGATTAATCGCTAAAACTTATTTGAATCTTGGAAATACGTATGACAGGCAACAGGATTATATTAAAGCTGCTTCCTTCTATAAAAAAGGGTTGGATAAGATGACTGAAAACAATGAAGATATTAAACCAAGATTATTTTTTAGTTTAAGTTGGACTTTGTTTAAAAGTGATAAAACACAAGAAGCACTTGAATATATCGCTAAAGGAATAAAAAGTGCAACAGCAGAAAACAATCTGTTTTATAAAACATTGCTCAATTCATTAAAGACAATTTATGTAGATGAAGGTATTGAAAATATACGAAAAATGTTTAAAGGGTTAGAGGAAAAGAAGTTGTATCCTTATATTGAAGAGTTTGCTTTAAGCCTTGCAAATCTTTATGAAAAAAGGAATGATTCGGAGAGGGTAGCAGATTATTATAGAACTGCCATAGAAGCTCAAACCGAAATCCAAAAAGGGGAGTGTTTATATGAATATTAAAATGAAGATATTGATTAGCGCCACTTTATTGGTAGGTGCTGCTTGCCTAGGTTCTTTTAATTACTCACAAGAATCAACTGATCGAAATACCACCGTATTTCCTCAAAAAACCGATCGAAACACGACGATGATCGATCCAAATTCAACATTTGAAAACTCATAGGCAAAACTAAACAGACCTTGAGGGTCTGTTTTTTTAAAATGGGGACAGATTGGGGACGAACCCTTTCAGTTTTTTATCAGAAATGCACTTGCACATTATAGAACCTTATTAAATCAGTCTTTTTCAGAAATTCTACAAGACATCACAAAAATCCTTTGACGCCCTAAAGACATCCCAAAAAGGTTTATACGGCCTCACCGCCACCAACGGCTTCAGCGAAGCGATCACAGGCCGAGACATGTTTGGAAACAAGATCTCAAAAGAACAGCAAGAAGCAAGTATGAACGCGGCGCTTGGAAAGCTTTTGCCGTTTGGGGCGAAAGGGTTTCATGGAAAAATGGGGATTAAGAAAGATGAGAAAAATTCTTTATCTCCAGGTAATGGATTAGCTATACATGAATCTAGAGGTGGACACTTAATAGAGAGACATGTTGGGAAAACAGATGAAGAACTATTAGAAAGGCTGAAAAGTAATCCTAAAATCACGGGTTCTTCTACTTTTAACGATAGAATGACTGCAGAAAGAGTTGCTGATTCAGTTTTGGGTGATCCGAAGAGTGTTGATAAAATACAAAAGTGGTTATCCGACCCCAACAGTAGACCTACATTACCATTAAAATATAAGGGTGATGGAGAGGTAATTGGAAGAAGTGTTTCGAGAAATTCAGAAGTAGTTGAGAATGTTACAAATGCAAAAATTATACTGAAAAAAGATGAGAATGGCGGTTTTATTTTAACAGGATACCCTGTTAAATAGAAAGAAGGATGATAAAATGAATGAGAGTTACAGTTATTTAGAGGAGTTAGAAGATTTTTTAGGTGGGACATTTCATCAGGATATCGATTCACCAGAAGAAGCGTTAGAGGAGTTTATTCATGAAGCTACTAAAGAATGTCTGCTGTCTACTATAAAGGATTGTCAGGATTTTTTGAATGGTACTTTAACAATAGAAGAAAAAGAAAGCTTTATCGAAAATAATGCAGAAATCTATTTTCCGGCGATCTCATTAAATCCTATACAGTGGTTTAATAAAATAGTAGAGGAAATGAAAGAAGCAGTGAAAATGAAGTAACTAAATGATCCTTGATCGGCCAATGCCTTTCAAGGTTTTTTGTGTCAATTGGTCATCAAATCAAGAAAAAGGGGATCTTTTTTCTATGCGGATCATCGTATGATATAGATAAACAAAACGAACGTGAATATTTTGTCCAGAAGGAATAACATGCGGATGCTGGCATTGAGCACTTTAAGTGCCTGGTACTTGGCCACTCCAGCCAGATCTTTTTTATATCTACTGATAAATTCTTTATTGGATGAAGGAATTGAACGGGTTTGTAATTTGAGGTTTTAAAAAGGTAAATGAGTAGTTGGTCAATGATATACTGATCTCATTAGAAACTAGGAGGTCCCCACTTTGAAACCATTTTGGGAGAAAGAAGAAGAGAGTCCTTTCACGTTAGAAAAGATAGATGAGGAAAAAATTCGTGAAGCAGAGGGAAGACTTGGTGTCACTTTACCTGATACATATAAAAAGCTCATTTTAGATTGGAACGGTGGTTTTACAGTGCGTAATGCGTTTCCAACTGATCAGCCGAATTCATGGGAGATGATCATGTTCAATTTGACCATCTAAGAGGAATCGCCAAAGATGATGGCATCATGAATAGTTCCCAGTTAAGTGATGAATTGGAGCTGCCGGAGGGACTTGTGATCATCAGCGGAGAGGAAGAGACATGGATCGCAATGGATTATCGAAAAACGAAGGAACACCCGCCTATCCACTATTTTGATTTAGAAATGGGAGTCGATTTTAAGCTGGCGGATACTTTCGATGATTTTATTGAGCAGTTATATACAGCTGAAGATGTGATGATCGAGGTAGTAGAAATTGATGAGGAATGCTCGGATTTGTATATCAGTAAAGAAGAGCTTGAACAAATTTTTGAGAGACAAGACCTTTGTCAGCAGAATCTCTTTAAAATGGCACATTATCCGATGGAAGAAATTGAAGAGATTGAATGGTTTTTCGATCGTATGAAAAAATGCATCAAACAGATAAAAGATCAACATGTTTTGTATGAAGCAGCGACAACGATTCACTCCATCCTTCTGTTAAACCCGGATATGCAAAGAAATGACCTTATCAATCAAGAGCTGAAAGAAATAGCGGAGTTTCTAGAAAATAGTGGTGAGCCTGATACCGCTTTTTTGGGAGAAGACATTCATCCAGTGAAAAAACGATAGTGAAAGAAGAAAAGCCCCTGAAAAGGGCTTTTTTTGTAATCTTATTGAAAGTCATATTTAAATGAAGTATAGTAGTTTTAAATTATGAAGAGGAGGATGGTTAAAAATGATGCATGCAGGAAGATTACGCCAGAAAACTTTGAACAATCAATAATTTCATATGTTCAAAGGCTCTGTTTTCATCAAACAGAGTAAACGGGGTAGTCTGCACATTTTTAATCATTTTCAGCGGTCAAGTATGTAACTTTACTTGAAGACAGACAGATATCGTTTCTGTCTTTTTTTGTAATTTTTTATTGATATAAAGAGAGAGATGAGTCTAGCCGTGTTTACTCTAGCCACAGATAGCAGCCTATTTGTGGTTTTTTGATGATTTTCTTAACGCCTGTTGATCATGAATAAATGAGCAATTGGAGGAAAAGAATATGAATAGACTAGAATTAAAGCAATTAGCCAAACATCACGGATTAGAAATTTTAGAGAATACCATCAAAATAAATGAATCAGGTGTGGATTTCCGTGTCGCACATGTCGAAGATTTACATGGTGATCAATGGATATTAAGAATGCCTCGCAGACCTGAATCAATGAAACATACCTTACAAGAAAAAAAGACATTAGATCATATGAGTAAGCAGGTTCACTTTCAGGTCCCTCAGTGGTCTATCTTTACAGAAAGTCTGATTGCTTATAAACAATTAGAGGGGGTACCGGCGGCTAGTATTGATGTGGAGAAGCAATCATATGTGTGGAGTTTTGATCAAACGAAAGTACCGCAAGCTTATTATGAATCATTAGGAAGAGTTCTAGCGAATGTACATTCCTTAGATCAACAGCCATTTAAAACGATCGGTGTGGAGATGCTCAGTGCTCATGAATTAAGAGGATCAATGAAACAGCGAATGGAACGTGTCAAATTGCAATACACCATTAATAGCGGGTTATGGGAGCGCTGGCAAGAATGGCTAGCTAAAGATTCTTTATGGCCGCCTTTCGTGGGAGTGAAGCATGGAGATTTGCATCCCGGCCACATTCTGATTGATGAAAATCAATGTGTGACGGGTGTGATTGATTGGTCTGAAGTGGGGGTTGGTGATGTATCTGCAGACTTTTTGTCGCATCAACTTCTCTTTGGGAAAGAAGGGTTAACAAAACTTATCCATGCGTATGAAAAAGCAGGCGGGAGAACTTGGCCAGGAATGGATGAACATATAATAGAACTTCTGACGACAAGTGCGATCACTGTGGCCGAGTACGCACAGAGATCAGGATTGAAAGATATGCATGAAACTGCAGCATACATGTTGGCAAACGAAAGCTAATCAATCAGAACGAATCCAAAAAAAGCCCTGAAAAGGGCTTTTTTTAATCTAATTCATGAAAAAACTGTTTGAGTTGATCAATGAAAACGGATTTGGATTTTCCTTTTTTATAAATGAACTCGATATTGATGTTGAACAAATGATTCAGCATCTTCGTATGTTTAGTTTTCCCAGGATTGAAATTTTGCAATTGTGGGATTTGCTTGGTATTGATAAAACGCTTCAATATCCTGTCTATCGAATTGGCGAATAACAACTCGGTTTGTTCTTGTAAATATGCTGTTTGCATTCTTCATGTGTTAACCTCACTTTTTAGTTAGTTCTTGATTTGAAAAAGTCTATCAGCCATTCAGATAGCTGCTGTTGTGCTTTGCTGACAAATCGATCTGCATAATAAATTAATTCCAAGTGACGGACAGGTGCTGGATCAGCAATAGGAATCGAAATAATATTAGGCCACATCGAATGTTGCTTTAGTAATCCTCTTGGCTGAATGGTTGCACCGATGCCGGCTTCAACCAGCTGCAATAGCGAAAACGCGGACCCAACCTCCATGGCGGTGTCCAGTTCAACACCCTGTTCTTTACATACGTCATCTACTAAATCCCTTCCTAGATATCCCTTCGGATACATGACCAACGCACGGTGAGTCAGCTCTTTTAATGACACTTCGCTCTTTTGGGCCAAATCACTTTCTGAATGAACAAATAATTCGTAAGGCTCACTTCCAAGTGGAATTTGAACGAGACGCTTATCCGCAGGCCCTCGCAGTCCAATGCCGAGATCCACTTTATGCGAAAGGACTTCTTCACGAACGAAGATATTTGAATATGCCTTTAGATTGGTTTCTGGATAAAGAGTTTTAAATTCTACAAATAGTGGCACCAGCTGAAAATCAAGATCTGAAGGGAGTACTGCGAGACGAACGGTTCCTCGTTTTTCCGATAATAGTTCTTTCATCGCATTTTTTGCATCTCTTTCAGCTTGAAGCATTTTCACGCCATATTGATAAAGCAGCGAACCAGCTTCGGTAGCAACGACCTTTTTGCCGATTCGATCAAAGAGCGGCATCCCAACTTCTGCTTCAAGCAGTCGAATTTGCTGGCTAAGTGTAGGCTGTGATATACCTAGCTGCTCAGCGGCTTTTGTAAAATGCAAATGGTTGAATACAGCCATAAAATAGGTAATATGCCGGGTATCCATATGTCCACCTTTCATAAATGATAGTCTTTTCCTATCATCATAATACGATTTATTGTATTGATCAATGAATGCGGCAGATTTATACTCAAAGTAACCTTAACAAGATGAGAGAGAAAGAAGGGTATTGATGAAAAAAATATATTATTTAGCCGCTTTATTTTTAGCCGCTTTAAACTTACGTCCGATCATTACTTCCGTGGCTTCCATGATGAGCATGATCCAATCAGAGCTTGGAGTAAACGCACTGACAGCAAGCCTTTTGACCACTTTGCCTGTCCTTTGTATGGGAATATTTGCTCCCGTTGCAACGATACTCAGCCGGCGTTTTGGTTTAGAGAGAACGCTGTTTTTCTCGATTCTTCTTATCACGATTGCCACTGCACTGCGTGGTACTAGCCAATCGGTTGCTATCCTGCTCATGACTGCGTTTGCTGGAGGGGTAGGGATTAGCTTCGCAGGTCCTTTATTGTCTAGTTTTATTAAAAAATATTTCCCGAGAAATCCTGGTATTGTCAGTGTGTATTCAATTTCGATGACAATAGGTGCAGCGCTCGCTTCCGGCTTCACGATTCCGATTTATCTACGCAGTCAGCATCATCTTCCATTTGCATTGTCCTGCTGGGCTATTCTAGGGGTGATCGCCCTTATTCTATGGATAGGTTTAGCTCGCAAAAATGAGCAGAGTGATCTTGTAACGTTGCCGTTAAAATTGCCGCTGCGAAACAAAAAGGCCATTCAATTCACCTTGTTCTTTGGCTTTATGTCCAGTATGTTTTATTCTTTGACGGCATGGATTTCCCCGATTGCTCTTAGTTTCGGAAACAGTCCGCAATATGCTGCCATGCTCTTGACCATATTTACACTCATTCAGATACCGGTGGCACTACTCGTTCCAGCGGTCGTTACTCGATTAGGAAAACCGAAATTATTTCTCATCTTATGCAGTCTGTCTGAACTCATTGGTCTTATCTTTCTTCTTCTGCCAATGCCGATCTTGCCAGCCGTCATTTTCCTAGGTATGGGTGCCGGGGGGTTATTTCCTTTAGCGCTTATGCTCCCGATTATGGAGACGAGTACTCCGGAGGAAGCCGGAACCTGGTCCGCGATGTCGCAGATGGGCGGGTACATCGTGGGTGGATTCGGTCCGTTTTTCATTGGCTTGGTTTTCGATTTAAGCGGACATTTTTATGCTTCCATTGTGGCAATGCTTGTCATCGTCTCGTTAATGATTGGCGTTCAGTTATCAATGAAACTTGGTAGAAAAGAAGAAGTGTCGAGTTAAATGATGCAGCTTCACATTTCAATAAAAACGGGGGAATTCTATTGCTCATTCGAGAAGCAAAAACGATCGATTATCCACAATTAAGACAAATCTATTTAGAATCCCGGCGCCAGAGCTTTCACTGGCTCAATTCAGAAGAACTCCATCTGCAAGATTTTGATCAAGATACGCAGGAAGAGCAAATTTTCTTAGCTGAGGAGAACAATAAAATCCTTGGATTCATTTCTCTATATGTACCAGATCGTTTTATTCACCTTTTGTTTGTACATCCAGAAGCTGCTGGTCAAGGGGCTGGCGATCTGCTGCTCAAACAAGCGATAAAAGTTTTAGGAACACCGGTCACCCTCAAATGTGTCTCCGACAATCACAAAGCTTTATCTTTTTATCAAAAAAGAGGGTGGAAGGCTGTTGTGGAAGAAGGAGAACCTGGGGCGGAATACTGGGTGCTTATTTATGAATAGAAGTCATTTTATTTTATCAATTTCACGGCCCTTTATTGGGCCTTTTTGCGGTTTCTTTTCGGTGTCGAATGGTACATAAAATGATAATATATGTCATTATAGGGAAAATAGAGGAAGAGGTAAGGGCTGATGGAGAAAGTGCTTTCTTCTCACGTCGGTTTGAAAATCAATGAATGGTATTATCATATTCAAAGATTTAACGTACCGGACGCCGAAGCATATAAAGAGGAAATCAAATCAATGCTTGATCATATGGAAGAAAATCAAGATTTATTATTGTATTTCTCACTCATGGAGTTCAGACATAAATTAATGCTTGATTACTTGAATCCTTTAGAAAATGGGAAAGAGCGGGCCAACTTCAAGGAACTCGCAATGAAGATCAAAAGAGACCAAGAGAAATTAACAGGATTGCTCGAGTATTATTTCAATTTTTTCTACGGCATGTATGAATTTGAAAACTATGAATACCTAAATGCGATTACCTTCTATAAACGGGCAGAAAAAAAGCTGTCTCTTGTCAGTGACGATATCGAACGGGCCGAGTTCAATTACAAGATGGCTGAAATCTATTACCACATGAAACAAACCCACATGTCCATGCACCATATCGCTCAGGCGATAGAATGCTATCGAGAAAAAGAGACATACACAGTAAGAGAAATACAATGTTCTTTTGTGATCGGATTAAACTATATAGATATGGGCTGCCCCGAAAAAGCAATACCCCATTTTCAACACGCACTAGAAAAAGCCGCCGACAACTCAACAAAACGATTAAAAGGATCAGCACTCTATAATTTAGGGTTGAGTTATTTTCATCATAATGAAATAGCCCAAGCAATTATACATTTTAATGACTCAATTCGAGCATTTAGAGAGCAGGGATACGAACATTTAAATAGAATCTTAGACCCGCTTATTATGTTGTCAAAAGCCTATTTCAAAAAGAAAGAAAAGGATTTAGGTAAGTATGCTTTAAATAACGGCATAGAACTATCTGAAAAGCTGAAAGACCATGTGCTGTTATTGATATTCAAATTTTTAAGATCACTATATGTTGACAACAATTTTGAGCAGTTGGAAAAAATAATGGAATCGCTAGAAATAAAGTCAATGTATCCTGATCTTGAAGATTTAGCAAAAGATGCTGCAAAATATTATAATGAAATGGGAGATAAAGACAATGCGATGCATTTTTATGAAAAGATTCTTTATTTCCAAACTCAAGTGAAGCGGGGGGACTGTCAGTATGAAATTTAAAACGTTATCAATAGTATTTGTGATGATCAGTGTCATCAGTATTGTTGGTTATTTTACATCTGAAGTGACAGCAAGTCATGATGAAGCTAGGAGAGGTCATACTGCAAGTATCGGTTATACTGCTTAAATAAAAAGCCCTTAAAGGGCTTTTTATTTTAAGATTGAATATATGCTATGAATAAAGAATATTTTTTCCATAGAAAAGATATTGAGGAGGAAGTAAAGTGACAATGTTAAAATCAACATTATTTCGAAGGATTTTCATTATATCTTTTGCTTTAACCTTTATGATTAGCCTGTTCAATATGGCTGTGTTTCCAGGGATGCCAGCGTCTTATTATGTTGGTCTGGTTTGTAAAATGTTGTTTATCAGTTTGTTAAATGGTTTGTTTTTTGGAACAATCATCTATTTGATTGGCGTCTTTCTCGGTGCTAAATCTTCAAAGGAAAATCAATAACAAGTGAGCGGCTATAGTCCGCTCTTTTTTATTTGAAAAAATTTGATATCTAATGAAGAGAAAATGAGATTACTTCATGTACGATCTAGATCGCAAATCCTACATATGTATTTTTCATCATACATTACATTATTTTTAATATCCTACTGCATTCTATTTTAAAGGATGTTACCGTTGTTTGTAAGGAATGATTGGCCAGTCTTCCAATACGAGTTGGAGGGAAATCATGAATTACAAAATTGAAATGTTAACGAATATGAAAATGGTGTATATGAGAAATATCGGATCATATGGCAGCAAAGAGAATTTTGAGATGATGAAGAGATTTAAAAAATGGATTAAGCAACATCATTTAAATGATGAATTAAAGGAATATGGTATATATGGTGTTCCTCAAGATCATCCTGGAAAAATTCCATCAGAAAAATGCAGATATGACCTCATGCTTATGACAAATAGAGATTTCACAAAAGATCAAATGGTTCAGACTGGTCATTTTGAAGGAGGAAAGTATGCTGTGTTCACGGTGACACATACAACCGAAAAAGTGAATTTGTTTTGGAGACAATTGCCTCAAATGATCCAAAACAATCGATTAAACATGCGTCAGGCACCTATAATGGAAAGGTATAGAGAAGAAGAAGGCGAAGATAAGGTGTGTGAATTCTTACTGCCTATCTTTTAAACACTTAATCAAACTGCAATGAAAACAGACCTCATATGGTCTGTTTTCATGAGTATTAAATGTTTAAATATTTTAGGACTCGTTCCTTTAAATATCGGTATTGATCCTCATTCGTATCTTGAAATGCTTCTTCTCGATTTGAAGGGACATCCATATAAACGATTTCCTCTGAGAATTGTGAAGAAGTAAAGTCGATTCTTTTTCCATTCACTACGTTGTAAAAGTGCCATCCGCTAGGTAATGCGGTCTTGTTTATTTTTCCGCCTAAAAGATCATGGACGACTAAAGAAGTGACACCGCATTGTCCATTGGCCGGGTTTTCTTTACTCCATTTTGAACTAGATTGAGAGGACCAGGCTTTATAAAGAGCATCAATGATTTCGTCTGTCGTGTAGAGGTTCATCATAAAAATCCTTTCTATTTAAAAGCGAAATGAATATAGTGTCTGTTTAGTCTATAATAGATTTTTTTTCGATCAAAATCCAGATGCTATACTTGATTAAACCAATATAACAATGAGGGTCATGACAGGAGGAGCATGGAGTGATATTCATCATAGGCATTGTAATCGCTTTTATTGTTGCTATTTTAGGCTTTACTATTTTCGTAGATGTAGGTAATGGGCTGGGAACGGTTTTTAGCATCATCGGTGCAATGGTCATTTTATGGATAGCGGGTAGGCTGCAAAGGCAAAAAGAAAAGAATGATCCAAATATATTATTAGATAAAATGATGATGCTTTTTCAAGAAGACGGGTTTCAGGCTTCCACATACATCTTTTCACAAAATGTTGATAAAGGCTTTGCGATTGATGATGAGCGAAAGGTAATACGCTTTATTACACATCAACCTGGCCGCTCATCTCGAAAATTCAGGTTTGAAGTCACTGAGCTTTCCTTGAAAGAGTTGAAGCAAGTTGACATGTTAGAAGATGGTGTACCGATTGAACAATCTGTTGAGAGTGATAATAATGAAGAGATCTCGACACTTGAATTGAGATTAACTATGAATGATCAGGAATCATCAACGATTACGCTCACCTTTCTGACATTTGATGTGCCTGTTCGTAAGAGCACTGCCGAATATTTGACTGAACGAGAAAATCTGAAGGAGATTTATCATGAAATTGATTCAATGATGAAATCTGCGGTTTAATAAATGACTGTTCATAAAGAAGAAATCACAGTTTGAGGTGGTTTCTTTTTTTATGTCCATCAAGACAAAAGCTGGTTCAATCATTGCGGTTGAATGTTTTTCTCAAAAATGAATAAAGATAGACTAGACACGAAAACGATCATTGATATCGAAATGACTGGAGGAAACATACATGCAAAAGCTTTGCAGGGAAGTCTGGATCGAGGTCAATCTTGACGCGATTAAAAGAAATATCGAAGCCATTCAAGCGCATATTCCAAGGAAAAGCAAGATCATGGCTGTCGTAAAGGCAAATGCTTATGGACACGGCTCAGTTGAAGTAGCGCGGC
The DNA here is from genome assembly GCF_038630815.1 of Bacillus sp. FSL K6-0994. Taxonomy (NCBI): domain Bacteria; kingdom Bacillati; phylum Bacillota; class Bacilli; order Caryophanales; family Bacillaceae; genus Bacillus; species Bacillus sp. FSL K6-0994. The sequence continues at coordinate 1,147,592 of NZ_CP152043.1, forward strand.
AGGCACTAGAAAGCGGTGCGACAGAGCTTGCGGTTGCCAGCTTGGAAGAAGGTATTGTATTGCGGAGAGCAAAAATTGAAGCACCGATTCTGGTCCTTGGATTTACCCCGCTCGACTGTGTGAAAAGGGCTGCAGCCTGGAGAATTGATCTCTCCGGCCTTCGAGAAGACTGGATTGTTCAAGCAAATGAGATCTTAGCGGAAGAAGAAAGTCAGCATCGCCTTGGGATTCATGTCAATGTTGACACAGGGATGGGACGATTAGGTGTACGGACAAAGGAAGAGCTGTTAGAGGTGGTGGAGGCGCTTGAAAAGAGTGAAAACCTGAGGTGGGATGGAATATTTACGCATTTCTCCACTGCGGATGAGCCTGACCCTGATTTCACACTAATGCAGCACAGCATTTTTATTGATTTTCTTCGTTTCTTAAAAAAAGAAGGCATTACTTTGCCCACTGTACATATGAACAATACAGCGGCTGCCATCGCATTTCCTGAATTTAGCGCAGATATGATACGGCTAGGCATCGGACTTTATGGACTGTATCCTTCGCAATACATTGAGAGTTTAGATGCTGTTAAGCTAGAGCCCGCTCTCAGTTTAAAAGCAAGGATTGCATTCGTGAAGGAAATGGTGACAAAGCCAAGGACCGTCAGCTATGGGGCAACCTATGTAGCAAAACCTGATGAAGTTATAGCAACCATACCAATCGGTTATGCAGATGGGTACTCACGAGCATTATCCAATCGAGGATTTATGCTTTTCCGCGGAAAACGAATGCCGATTGCTGGCCGCGTCACCATGGATATGACCATGATCAGTTTAGGAGAAATGAAAGCAAAGCAAGGCGAAGAAGTCGTCATATATGGTCGTCAAAAGGGCGGAGAAATTTCTGTCGATGAAATCGCCGAAATGCTCAATACGATCAACTACGAAGTCATCACCACCTTAAGCCGGCGCGTCCCAAGATTTTATCGTCGCGGCGGAAAGATTATTAAAATATCGACGCCGGTGATGTATGTGTGAGGTTTTCATCAAGAAAATTGATCAATAATAACCTTTAATGATAAAAAAAGTAAAAATAAGGACGATAAAAGGAGGGAATGTCATGAACTGGAGGAAGAAAAAATGAAAAAAAGATTTTTACTATTTATCTTGGTACTTCTTTTAATAAGTACCATTAGTCCATTCAAAGCGAATGCAGCTGAAAATTCAACTGGATGGACGAAACGAGCTGATTTACCAGAAGAACGTATTAATGCTGGTGTGGGAGTTGTTGATGGAAAGATTTATGTGTTTGGTGGAGCAAGTGAAAAAAATAAGTTAAATAATCAAACATTTATGTATGATCCTAAGAAAGATGTTTGGGAAGAAAAAGCTAGTATGCCAAGAAACAGAACAGGCGGTACATATGCTACAGTTGGTAAAAAAATCTATCTTATAGGTGGAATAAACGAAGAGACAAATGTAGCTTATAATACGATTGATATTTATGATGCAGAACTTGATCAGTGGGCTGAAGAACCGATTCAAATTCCAAGAGACCCTGTATTTTCAGCTTATAGCAAGGGAACTTTGTACGCAGTTGCAGTGAAAGAGAATATATATATTGTCTCTTCAAAAAACTCTTATAAAAATAATGTCTATCAATTCAATACTGCCACTGATGAATGGAAGAGCTTGGACTCATCGGCTTTACCATCTCGAAATGGGAGAGCCATTTCTGCAATTGACGGCAAAATATATGTTGCAGGTGGAGAAAATTCGATTGGGCATAGTAGAGAAAGATCTTTGTTCCAGTATGATATTTCAACAGATAAATGGAGTAAATTAAAAGATAGTGATTTAACTTCATATGTATTTGAACCAGCCTACGAAACATATAATGGGAAATTCTTCGTTATTGGTGGACAACGAACTGGTGATCGTTCAAGTGAAATGCTGAATAAAGTTCAAATTTTCAATCCGAAAGATGGTCAATTTAAAAATTCAGCGTATGATTTACCAGAAGGTAGAGTATCAGCTGTCGCAGCAATTGTTGAGGATCAATTGTATGTCATTGGCGGACGTGACTACTCATATTATATGGGGAATTTTTCTGCAAAAAGTGATTACAAATCAGTGATTTCTATTCCATTAAGTGACTTGCAAATAACTGAAGATGAAGCAAAGCCAGATGACGGTACAACAGAAGAACCGAAAGATCAGGACGGGACAAAGCCAGATGATGGTTCAACAGAAGAACCAAAGGATCAGGACGGAACAAAGCCAGATGATGGCACAACCGAAGAACCAAAAGATCAAGACGGAACAAAGCCAGGTGATGGCACAACAGAAGAACCGAAAGATCAGGACGGGACAAAGCCTGGTGATGGTTCAACAGAAGAACCAAAGGATCAAGACGGAACAAAACCTGGTGATGGTTCAACAGAAGAACCAAAGGATCAAGACGGAACAAAACCTGGCGAAGAAGCAACAAAAGGTATACTTTCAATTACGATGGTAAACGGGCTGCAAAAGGATTATTTACTTTCAATGAAAGAAATCAACGATTTTCTTAACTGGTATAAAGAAAGAAGCTTTGGAATTGGAATGAACTTCTATGAAATCAATGATGAACACAATAAAGGACCATTCACTAGTAAGAGAGATTACGTGGTGTATCAAAATATCTTAATGTTTGATATTAAGCAATACTGAAATTCATAAATTGTAAAGCTGCTGATAAGAGATCAGCAGCTTTTATTTTGATGAAATTGTTAAAATTAGGTTCAACGTCATGAAAAAATGTGATATCTTTTAAAAAATCTGCTAAACATCCTATAACCACGTCCGATAATAAAATTGTCAGGGTTGATAAGCCCTAGAATAAAGGACTTTTTTCAGACAGGGACGTCTGTCAGGTCCCACATACATGGAGGTAATAGGAAATGAGAATTAACCACAATATCGCAGCACTTAACACATTAAACCGTTTATCTGCAAACAACGGTGCTAGCCAAAAGAACATGGAGAAGCTTTCTTCTGGTCTTAAAATCAACCGTGCAGGAGATGACGCAGCAGGTCTAGCAATCTCTGAAAAAATGCGTGGACAAATCCGCGGATTAGAAATGGCATCTAAAAATGCACAAGACGGTATCTCTCTTATCCAAATCGCTGAAGGTGCATTAACTGAAACTCACTCAATCCTTCAACGTGTTCGTGAACTAGTTGTTCAAGCTGGAAACACTGGTACACAAGACGATACAGACCTTGGTGCAATTCAAGAAGAGATTGATGCTCTAGTACAAGAAATCGGAAATGGTACTGATAAAAACGGTATCTCTGATCGAACTGAGTTCAACGGTAAAAAGTTGTTAAATGGCGATTTTGCTAATGGAACAGCTACTTTAACTTTCCAAATCGGTGCTAACGGAACTCAACAATTATCAGTTAACATTGAAGCAATGTCTGCTGACAAACTTGGAACAGATCCAACTGATGCAACTAAAACAGTATCTGCGCTTAAAGTAACTGATTTCGCAACAACTGCTGCTAATGCTGCAGGTGGATTTGACGAGCAACTTCAAATCGTTGATGATGCAATCAAGCAAGTATCTACTCAACGTTCTAAACTTGGTGCAGTCCAAAACCGTCTAGAGCACACAATCAACAACCTTGGTGCTTCTGGTGAAAACTTAACAGCTGCTGAGTCTCGTATCCGTGACGTTGACATGGCGAAAGAGATGAGCGAGTTCACAAAGAACAACATTCTTTCTCAAGCGTCTCAAGCAATGCTTGCACAAGCGAACCAACAGCCACAAAACGTACTTCAATTACTACGTTAATGAAAAGCCCCTTAAGGGGCTTTTTTTCTTGATAACTTACTACTTAGATTGTATAAGTTAAACTAGATATAAAAGATTGGTAAATTAATAATAAAATTAAGATAAAAGATTGGAAAATGCTAAACTTTCTTTGAAATTATCCGATATTTTAAATGTATGGGCACTTAAGCCCTAGAATAAAGGACTTTTTTCAGACAAGGACGTCTGTCAGGTCCCACATACATGGAGGTAATAGGAAATGAGAATTAACCACAATATCGCAGCGCTTAACACATTAAACCGTTTGTCTGCAAACAACGGTGCGAGCCAAAAGAACATGGAGAAACTTTCTTCTGGTCTTAAAATCAACCGTGCAGGAGATGACGCAGCAGGTCTTGCAATCTCTGAAAAAATGCGTGGACAAATCCGCGGATTAGAAATGGCTACTAAAAACGCACAAGACGGTATCTCACTTATCCAAATCGCTGAAGGTGCATTGACTGAAACTCACTCAATCCTTCAACGTGTACGTGAACTTGTTGTTCAAGCTGGAAACACTGGTACACAAGACGATACAGACCTTGGTGCAATTCAAGATGAGATCAAGGCGCTTGTTGAAGAAATTGGCAATGGAGCAGACAAAAATGGTATTTCTGATCGTACAGAATTCAACGGAAAGAAACTACTTGACGGTACTTTCAGCGCAACTGGTGCTACACCAAAATCATTAACTTTCCAAATCGGTGCTAATGGCGCACAACAGTTATCAGTAAACATTGAAGCAATGTCTGCTGACAAACTTGGTGCAACTGCAGACGATGGTACTTTAGTAGCGAACCAAGCTGTTTCAAATATTGATGTTACAAAATTTGCAGCAAACGATGCTGATACAGCTGATGTTGGTTTTGATGCACAATTAGGAATTGTTGATGGAGCCATCAAACAAGTATCTACTCAACGTTCTAAACTTGGTGCGGTTCAAAACCGTCTAGAGCACACAATCAACAACCTTGGTGCTTCTGGTGAAAACTTAACGGCTGCTGAGTCTCGTATCCGTGACGTTGACATGGCTAAAGAAATGAGTGAGTTCACTAAGAACAACATTCTTTCTCAAGCTTCTCAAGCAATGCTTGCTCAAGCTAACCAACAACCACAAAACGTACTTCAATTACTACGTTAATGAAAGGCCCCTTTATGGGGCTTTTTTTTATGTGCATTTTTCTTCGAATTTTCTCCAGTCTTATGATTCTTAATTCCCTCTGTGAAAATATGAATAACGACCTTCAAAATTGGTGAACTCTAGCGAAACGATCATAATGAATAAGGCTTTTTCCTTATTTGTTCCTTTTTTGTTAAACATATTCCATTAAGGTTCGATAAATGGATTGTAAGGCTTACAAAAAAATTCTAATTTAGAACTTTTGGACAAGGATGTCTAATTGGTTCAAACACATGGAGGTCATTAAACATGAGAATTAACCACAATATCGCAGCACTTAACACATTGAACCGTTTGTCTGCCAACAATGGTGCAGGTCAAAAGAACATGGAAAAGCTTTCTTCTGGTCTTAAAATCAACCGTGCAGGAGATGACGCAGCAGGTCTAGCCATCTCTGAAAAAATGCGTGGACAAATCCGCGGATTAGAAATGGCGACGAAAAATGCACAAGACGGTATTTCTCTAATTCAAACCGCTGAAGGTGCATTGACTGAAACTCACTCAATTCTTCAACGTATACGTGAATTAGTGGTTCAAGCAGGAAACACGGGTACTCAGGATGATACAGATCTAGGTGCGATTCAAGAAGAAATCGATGCGCTAGTTCAAGAAATTGGTAACGGTACAGATAAGAACGGTATTTCTGACCGTACTGAATTCAATGGAAAGAAACTTCTTGACGGTACTTTTGCTGCTGAGCCTGAAGGTGGAGAAGCGAAGAAATTAACTTTCCAAATTGGAGCTAACGGTGCGCAGCAATTATCAGTTCATATTGAAGCAATGTCTGCTGATAAACTTGGCGTTGACGATAAAACAGTTTCTACTATTAAAGTAACTGATTTTGCCGAAATTGCAGCAGGTGAAGAAGGTGGATTTAACGACCAATTAGCAATTATTGATGGAGCCATCAAACAAGTTTCAGATCAGCGTTCTAAACTTGGTGCAGTCCAAAACCGTCTAGAGCACACAATCAACAACCTTGGTGCTTCTGCTGAAAACTTAACAGCAGCTGAGTCTCGTATTCGTGACGTTGACATGGCGAAAGAAATGAGTGAGTTCACAAAGAACAACATTCTTTCTCAAGCATCTCAAGCAATGTTAGCGCAAGCAAACCAGCAGCCGCAAAACGTACTTCAATTATTACGTTAATGAAAAAGCCCCTTTGAGAGGGGCTTTTTTTATTTCATTCAAATGACAGCAAGTGCTCTAGACGAAAGTCAGGAACTGCTTCATGGAAAAAAGCTCGGTTGCCTTCATCGTTCTTTTGATCCCATTGCTTCCACCATTCAGCGGTTTCTCCAGAGGTGTCAGCTTGAATCATGTTGTGCAGCTGTTCTAAGTTGATGATTTCTCTTGGTTCTAATAAAAAAGAATGCATCCGGTGATATGCCTCAAGACATTCAGGCTGTTTTGTCACAATGGCGAATTGTACGTAGCGATTTAAAAATTCCTGTACGAACGTCAAGTGGGGGATGGTTGCTTCTCCTTTTAACTCGACACCGTCCCACGCCATATCTGCAATCGCACAAAGCCACCAGCCAAGTTCACTCGCTTGCTGCATTTGTTGTAATGTGTCCTTTTCAAAAGACAGCCGCTCATTTTTTTGTGCTAGTTTGAGCATACGGTCAAGTGTTTCTGCTTCGAGGGCTGCCTTTGTCATGCCCTGTCCATGAATGGGATCTAACGTACACAAGGCATCGCCCATCACCAATAATCCACTTGGCCAATCCTGCATGTGTTCATAGTGATGTCTCACGCAAGAAGGAACTCTAAATCCTTTTGGTTTTGTAAAGGGCGTTAAATGGGTGATGGCTTCTGCTATCGCGGGGTGGGTCAGTGCAGCGGTTTCTGAATCAAATTGATCAGCATCCGTTGTTGGATAATGTGAACCGCCAGCTGCAGAAAGAAGAACAGCCACTAAATCATGATCTACCCGTTCAAACAGTCCTGTTGGGATTTGCTTGTCTGGCTGGCCAACTACGACCATTGATTGCAGGGGTGGGGCCCCTGATGGTATGTGATAATATCTTGTGCTGTAGCCTAGAAACACATGTAACTCATCAGTCTTTGGTAAGGTCCATCCAGCGTCTTTCAGCCATTTTGGCAATTTGGACATTCTTCCAGACGTATCGATCACTAAGTCTGCTTTCATTTTATGAATGCTTCCAGGTTTTACTTGCCGGTCTTTCACAATGAGCCCCATGACCTGATTTGTTCCCTCTTTAAACTGAAGAGAGATGGCTTCATGTTTTTCTAAAAACTGCACACGTTCCTCTTTTACTATTCTTTGCATCAGCACCCACTCTAGCATTGCACGTCTTGTGACGGCGGTTTCTTCTCTATCAGTGAGCGTTAATTCGCCATCTTTTGTGATAAATCGAGAGGTTTGATGCATGGTATTAAATCCGCCCATTGCCAGTAACTCTTTTGTATAACCAGGGAATAGACGTTCAACGACTTGCTTGCCAAGTGGCAGCATTCTATGTGGATGAAAGGCTTGAGGAGTGCCAAGACGATTCTCAGGAGCGTCCGGCAGTTCATCCTTTTCAATCATCAAAACTTGATGATAAAACGTTGATAAAACTTTTGCAGCGAGCATCCCAGTGATACCTCCGCCAATGACGATTGCCCGCTCATATTTCATGGGTTGTGTCACAACATGCGCCTCCAATAAATACACAAAATGGTTACATGACCATTTCATCATATGTTGATGGATTAATTATAGCAAATTTACGTTTGAATATAGAAAGGAAAAGTACTTCTTTTTACTCGTAAATATGAAGAATTTCTTCAATCATCATCATTATTTTTAAAAAGTAACTATTAATTTAAGAAGAACGACCGATAAACTATATAAGGGGGTAGAGAAATTGGATATACTACAGAGTATTGTGACAGCAGCACCTTATATAATGCAGATTTTAAAAAACGAAGTGACGATGGGTGTCATTGATCGAGAGAAATTCTTGCTGTATTTGCCATCGAAAGATGTTGATTTTCAAATTCGAGCTGGAGAACTCATTAAGCCAGATGATTTAAATATGAAAAAAGCGCTCAGAGGTGAGACATCAAGTATGTTTGTGCCTGAATCGGTTTACGGAATACCATTAAATGCAATGTGTCTGCCAATTTTTGATGAAAATCAACAAGTTATCGGCGCACTCGCTTTAGGTTTTCCACTTAAAAATCAATTAGAGCTTGAAGCATATATGGAGTCATTAAATGACATCATTCAAAGTATTCAAGAAAAGGTGCATGTGGTGGCGGCACATTCAGAAGAGCTTTCTGCGACAAGTGAGGAAATGACCTTACAAACGCAGCAAACACTTGAAAGCTCGAAAAAAACATCTGATATTACAAAAATGATTAAGGGCATTTCGAAACAAACAAGTTTGCTGGGATTGAATGCGTCAATCGAAGCAGCCAGGGCAGGAAAAGAGGGGGCTGGATTTAGTGTTGTAGCTAGTGAGGTTCAAAAGCTTTCAAGTGAAACTTCACGTGCAACAGAAAATATTGAAAGTTCACTGCAAGGGATTTCCTCTAATATACATACATTACTTGAGAGTATGGACCATATGAAAGGTTCATCATCAGAGCAGGCTTTACTTGTGACAGAGTTTAGTGAAATTGTGGAACGGCTGACGAGCGTAAGTAAAGAAATGAAAGAATTCATGCAGCATGTGATGTCAACGTAAAAAACGAATCCAAGAGGGATTCGTTTTTTTGATACGCTATTTTCTTTTGTTCCGGTCAAAGCGATAATCGTATGTTTCTCCCTTTACCACATTTAAAAATTCATGCCCAATTTGAACAAGCTGTCCATTTTTCCATTTGATGAGAGGGTCTTTATCAGGGTATTTCCAGTAAATCGTTTTCTTTCGGTGGGTGAGTTTGTTTTCAATTTCTGCTCTAACTGCGTTCTCCTTTAGTTTCCCTCCGCTATGTCGATAGGTGTTGATGATATATGTTCCGTCAGGTGATGTCATCGAGCGGATAAAGGTTCCGTGAGATACGCCTTGAAGAGAAAAGCATTTCCAGTAAATGATGCCAGCGAAGCTAAGGATTAAGATGACAAAGGTGATGGTGGTTTTCTTTTTTAACATGAATTCCTCCAGATGTAGATCACAATATTTCTAATTTATGAGAGAGAATACAAAAAGATTCATATAGTCCAAAAGTTCTATTCATTTCAATTATCGGTCATTTTTTCTCAAAATTCAACAGATAGCCGAAAAAATAAGGAAAATTTAAGGATGTATTAAGTCGATAGGTCATGCGAAATCCCTTTACAAAAGAATTTAAGATCAGTAGACTTATGCTCATATAGAGAAATGGGGAAGATGGAATGACGCAAATCATTGATACATATCAAAGTTATGAAGAGCTTTCCGCTCATGAAAGAGAGGGAATCGACTATCAAATTCTTCACGAGCGGAAAGGAGACCAGCTTTTGGTTTTGTCCCCTCATGCTGGGGGAATTGAATCTGGCGTGAGTGAGCTCATTCATGAAATCGCAAGTGATGATTCTATGTATTTATTTGAAGGCCTTAAAGTGAAAGGCAATCATGTGCTTCACATTACAAGCACACGTTTCAATGAGCCGGTCTGCCTTTCTCTAGTGCATGCCCATCATTACACGTTTGCGCTCCATGGCTACGGGGAAACGGAGGTGCTTCAAACATTAGTGGGCGGGACAGACAGAGAAAAAGCGGCAGAAACAGTGAAACGTTTAACGCTTAATGGATTCCCCGCAGTGCTGCTATCTGAATCTGATCGCTATTCTGGAACACATCCTCACAATATTAATAATCAATGTCTGACCGGAAAAAGTGTACAACTTGAAATCAGTCAGGCGCAAAGAAGAGCATTCTTTCAAGACTTCAGACGGCGCTATCGCCGTGAAACGCAAAATGAGCAATTTTATCGGTACACAAATGTACTCAAGCAAGTATTAAATCTTTATGGATAAACCCTGTCGCCCTATGCAGAAGAGGCTTACGTTTGATAAACAGCTTCTTTTTCCGCGACCTTCTCGGCTTTCATTAAATAAGATGTAAACTCTTGTTGGAAGCGAATGCCTGCTTTCCGCTGTTCGAACAAGGCCAGCCGCTTTTCAGCGAAAGCCCAGGTGACATGAAATGTTTGCGCAATGTGCAAAATGGCTTGCTGCCGAAGGTTTGGAAGCTTCAATTGCATCAGCATAAAGGTCGGCACACAAAAGTGATACATGAATTGTTTAGCTTGAAACTCTTGCAGTTCTCGAAAGAGTTTGTGCATCTTGAAATGATTGCCTGCATGCTTCAGCACATGACAAAGCTCGTGGGCAAAATCCTGCCATTGTTCCTCTGACGATAGAGATCTGTTTAATATAATACTGTAAAGACCTTGATGTTTGATCATCATGCTGCCAGTATCCTCATAGTGGACCCATACATGAAATTCAGAAGCGATCCTTTGCATGTCTCTATAAGCAGGACCGCTTATTTGTAATTTGGCATATAACCGCTTAATCTCTTCTTCTAAATGGGTTAAAAAACCAGTCATTTAAAAACCTCCAAGCAAACGTATGTTCTGTTTTTGGCGTAAAAGAAAAGTCCATATAGGACTAAATAGCTAATGAAGCTATTACTTATTTTTAATATCGGCTTATTTTTAACAATTTTAACATAAAATCAAGGAAAAATGGAATTAATTCCTGTTTTTTTCTTCTTTTTTGCGTTTTCCATTACTAAAAAGAGTGGTTTGAATTCAAATTTTACCATAGTCTTATCACTAAAACAAACCCAAGTTGTCTTACGAACGCCACCAATTGATGAGAAAGATCAATTCAATTTAGCAAAAGGGAGTGCAGAACATGGTAGAAATTTATCAAGATTTTATTCCAGTTGGAAACGGGAACCGCCCAGGATACGCCATGACACCGATGTATGTGACGGTGCATAACACAGCAAACACGTCAAAGGGAGCGGATGCAAAAAGTCATGCGGCATATGTGAAACGCCCAACGACAGCAGAAAGCTGGCACTTTACAGTGGATGATCATGAAATCTTTCAGCATCTGCCGTTAAATGAAAATGGCTGGCATGCAGGGGACGGACATGGAAATGGGAATAGAAAGTCGATCGGCATCGAAATTTGTGAAAATGAAGATGGGAATTTCCAGCAAGCGGTTAAACATGCGCAATGGCTCATCCAAAAGCTGCTGAAAGAGCATAATATTCCACTAGCGAATGTGGTCACACATCAGCACTGGTCTGGAAAAACATGTCCGCGTCTGCTTCTCGCTACATGGGATGAATTTAAAAAAGGAATTGAAACGGCAGGAGACCCTGAGACGGTCATCACGTATGTCGTCAAAAGCGGGGATACGTTAACGAGTATTGCCAAAGCTCATGACGTCACAGTTCAAGATCTTCAGAAGTGGAATAACATTAGCGACCCGAACAAGATTCAAATTGGACAGGTTCTCAAAATTTATCGAAACGATGGAAAAATGATGTATGAGCTGCCAGATGGGATTTTAAAGGTGACTTCGCCTCTAACGAAGGGAGAGCACGTACGCCTCGTCCAAAAAGCGCTTGCTGCTGTTTATTTTTATCCTGATAAATCGGCTGCAGATAAAGGCATCGATGGTGTTTACGGAGAAAAAACGGCGAATGCCGTAGCGCGCTTTCAGCTGGTGAACGGTCTGATAAGTGATGGGGTATACGGTCCTAAAACGAAGGAGAAGCTGCTTAAACTGTTAAATCAGTGAGTGTTTCTGTTTGTATGATTGGATGGCTGTTTCACTCTTTTCAATTAAACGCTTAGTATATGGGGACGGCCGAAATTCGGCAAACTGAACATATCTCAGTTGTTTGATTTTCTTTTTCATTTTGGCACCTCAATCGTTGCAGCGTATAGTGTATTGTATGCAAGTCTATGTGAAAATGGAAGCAGGACGCGGATTTCGTTCCGCGTCCTTTAGTGTAATCAAGCCTTTTTATTTTTATACTCATCCAGAAGCTGTTCATTCTTTTTAAAAATTCGCTCAGTATGGGGGCTTACCTTATAATCGGCCATACTGATATGGCGTTTTTTCTTTAAAATCTTAAAAGGGTTTTTCTTAGGATTGTTGTTATCCCCTTGAAGTGCGTGGTCCATCTTCATCACCTTCCTCTTCGTCAGGCAAGATTAGGTCATAAATTGTTGTAAGTGATGTCATTAATAAATAGTCGAACTCCGTGACAATCTCATCGGAGGTGAGCTTAATGACAAAATGAGCATCTGCTACAGAAAATGGGATGAGCACCAAATGACCGAAATCATCGTAATATACTTCCTGCCTGTCTAGCTTCGCCTGAATAAGAGCCCGCTGGTCAAGTGTCCGAAGCAGGTCGTCTTTTTGTTCCTGCATATCGTATGGACAAAGCACCGCTTGAATATTCATCTTGTCAGCAAAAGAATAAATCAGCCGCTCAATTCCCTCTATATATGCCTCTACACTTCCATAATATACATGGATCGGTTCATTTTTCAATAGGTATTGGTACGTTTTTAGTTTATTGAGGTAAGAATGAAGCAGATCGTTATTTTGTTCAAGGAGTTGATGGGTGTCGGTTTCCAGCTCATGATTTCCGAGTTTTTTAATATAGGAGCTAAGAAAGATGAAAGCATCAGTTAATGCGAAAAATACGGCAATGATCAAGTAGTGCATCCAATCAGTGAAGATAGAAGAGGGGTCATTTGTCCAGTACACAACAGCACCCGCTACATAAATCCAATACCACGTTTTACGAATGGCAAACATCTTTTCTTTTACTTTTTGTTCAAAGCGCCAAACCGCGAATACATACACAGCAAGAGCACCTAGCAATAACCATACAGTCAATTGAAAAAATAATAGCATGTTCTTCTCTCCCATAGACAGATGAATACTTGTTTATTTCTATGGATATGATTGGAAACCCTGCTTCATGAAAAAATGTCCTGCAGAAGAAGGGTTTTAAGTGTGCGGGCAAATAAAAAAAGACCTGTCAGACAGGTCTTTGATATTAGAGAATCGCATTTAACACAAAGTATATAAGAGCTCCTAGAGTTCCTGAAATCGGTAATGTAATCACCCAAGTGACAAGCATACGTTTTGCTGTACCCCAGTTAACCCCTTTGACTCTGTGTGCAGAACCTACACCTAGAATAGAAGATGAGATAACGTGAGTCGTACTAACAGGTAAGTGAATAAACGTCGCACCGAAGATAATAGCTGCACCCGTTAAGTCGGCAGATACTCCGTTTACTGGACGAATTTTCATAATTTTACCGCCGACTGTTTTGATAATCTTCCAGCCTCCGATAGAAGTACCGAGTCCCATTGCAAGCGCACAAGAGAATTGTACCCAGAAAGGAATGTCGTCTGTTGTATGCAAATTACCTGCAATTAAAGCCATCGTAATAATTCCCATCGCTTTTTGCGCATCGTTTGTCCCATGGGTATACGATTGCAGTGCAGCCGTTAAAATTTGAACACGTCGGAATTGTTTATTTGTTTTTGCGAGATTGTTGTTTCTAAATATAATTTTGATAATGGTATACACGATATATCCCAATACGAAAGCTAGGATAGGTGAAAGCAAAAGTGCTTGAATGATTTTAATGAATCCCGAATAGTTTAAAGCGCCAAAACCGGCAGAAGCAATAACCGCACCTGCAATTGAACCGATTAATGCATGTGAAGAACTACTCGGAATCCCGTAATACCAAGTAAGCAAGTTCCATGTGATGGCCGCAATTAAAGCAGCCAAGATCACAACAGAGCCGTTTTGAAGCGTAAATGGATCTGCAATATCTTTTGTAATGGATTTTGCCACACCTGTAAATGTCATTGCTCCTAAGAAGTTCATGAACGCTGCCATGATGATCGCATGTCTAGGCTTTAAAGCCTTCGTTGAAACTGAAGTCGCAATGGCATTTGCTGTATCGTGGAACCCGTTAATGAAATCAAAAGCAAGTGCACAAATGACAATAAGTATGGTAAGGATGAGTAATGTGTCCATGTTTAACTAACCCCGTTACGCATTCTTCATAATGATTGTTTCTAGATTGTTGGCAACACTTTGACAGGAATCAGCAATTTCTTCAAGTGTTTCGTAAATTTCTTTGTATTGAATCACTTTAATTGGATCTGTTTCTTTTCCAAACAAGTTCTTTAATGATTTACGATGAAGATTGTCACAATTATGTTCAATCTCTTTGATCTTGATTGCGTGCGGATGAATATCTTTCAAGCGATTTTCAGCTAGTAGATCAATTGTGATTAAAATTTCTTTCGCACACTCTCTGATGTAGTGGCTGAATTTGTCGATATGTTCGTCAGAGCTTGTGATTGAGTAAATTTCTAATGTTGCGGAAAAATGCTCAATTCCATCTAAAACATCATCGAGGCTATTCGTCAATTGAAGAATGTCTTCACGTTCAATCGGTGTAATAAAGGCTTTGTTCAGCTCTTTAATCATGGTATGAACATGATTATCACCTTTTGTCTCATATTCCTTCAATGTGTCAGAAAATTCTTTCAGAGTGGTTTGATTTGTTACTTTATAGCTAACAAAATACTCAGCAGTTTCATCTAAATTTTTAGCAATTTCCGTTAACAAGACGGAAAACTTGTCTTTTTTCCTTTTTAACATGTAAAAACCCTCCATTGTATAAATGAGACAATGCACACATCAAATAATTATATATTCTTTTGTCGAAAAAAAACAGGTGTAGTCGAAAATTTCTTCACTTTTTCTATTTGATCTTATTCTGACCTAAAGATGTGATCTCAACACACCTTTTTCTAAAAGGGGAAAAGCCACGAAAAAAGCGGGCCATATTTGGCGCCGCTTAAAGGCTAAGAAGCTGAATGAATCAGCTTAAACCGTTCACAAACAAGAAGCATATCCTCTTTGAATTCTAAACCGTATGATTGGAGTGCTTCTGTGAAAAATTCTTTATGTTCTCTGTACCAATAGTCATAAGATAAGTCGCCTTCACCCTCTGCTTGTGCAAATGATACGGGAACTTCATTCATTGGCATGACATCTACATGTGTAATTTCAATGATGGCTTTTGGCTCTTCTTGGCTATCCAAAATGACCGCATATTGTCCGGGTTGTGGAAGCGGCTCCTGTTCCTTTTCATAAAAAAGGTGTCCAGAACAAGTGGCTGTTTTTTTTCCTTGCTTTACAAGATCAAGCAAATGATCAGGATCTGAGCCGAATGCCCACGCCGAAACAAACGCGTCAGCAGGTGCTTTTTCTGATTTCTCTTTCCAATAGTCTTCCCAAAATAATCTGCATTTGTTGTTCAATGCTTTTCCCCCTCTTTGTTGTGTTTATTATACCTTGAAGCTGAATCGTTGGAAATGATGTGTCTTTATTCCTAATGAGTGAGTGCGTCATATGTTTTGAAAAACAATGTTTGATTTGGGAAATGTAGGATGATAGGATGAAAATTTTTGAAATTTTAGAATAATCTATTGTATTCTGGTCAAGAAGTCGGTAAGGTCAAAGTAAGAATATGGAAGGGGTGTTGTTCATGAAACGCATTTCTCTAACTGTTTTGTCCATATGTCTGTTTGTTTTCTCGTTTTTTCTGCCTGTCAGCCAAGTCAATGCGAACGAATCTCATGGGAGTAAAGTAGCTGTTGGTAAAGATGGCATGGTGGCTACTGCTCACCCGCTGGCATCAGAAGTAGGTGCTGATGTATTGAAGAAAGGTGGAAACGCAGTGGATGCTGCTGTTGCCATCCAGTACGCACTGAATGTGACAGAGCCAATGATGTCTGGAATTGGCGGCGGTGGTTTTATGATGGTTTATGATGGAAAGACAAAAGAAACATCCATCATCAATAGTAGAGAACGAGCACCACAGGGCGCAACACCTGACATGTTTTTAACGGATGAGGGAAAAGTCATCCCATTTGCTGAGCGGTCCACACACGGTAATGCGGTTGGTGTCCCAGGGACAGTAAAAGGTCTCGAGGCAGCATTAGATAAGTGGGGAACCCGTTCGATGAAGGAATTGATTGAGCCTTCCATTCAGCTTGCAGAGGATGGATTTGAAATCGATTCTGTTCTGGCAAAAGCCATTGAAGATCATCAAGAAAAGCTGAAAAAAACGGCCGCAGCGCCAATCTTTCTTCCAGATGATCAGCCGCTCAAAGAAGGCGATCTGCTTGTACAGCCAGGTCTTGCGAAAACATTTAAGCTCATTGCAAAAGGAAGCAAAGCATTTTATGAAGGAAAAGTAGCAAAAGCACTTGCAAAGACAGTCCAAGATTTTGGCGGAACGATGACAACTGATGACCTTGGTCGTTATGAGGTCAAGACTGACAAGCCTATCTGGGGGGACTATAAAGGATACCAGCTTGCAAGTATGCCTCCACCAAGCTCAGGCGGTGTGTTTATGCTGCAAATACTCAAAATACTAGATCACTTCAATCTATCACAATATGACCCCAAATCATTCGAAAAATATCAGCTGCTAGCTGAAACAATGCATCTCTCCTATGCTGACCGTGCTGCATATGCAGGCGACCCCGAATTCGTAGATGTTCCACTAAAAGGACTACTAGACGATGATTACATTTCAAAAAGAGCTTCTCTCATTCAATTAGATCAAATGAACAAAAACCCGAAAGAAGGAGATCCATGGGCGTATGAGGATGAAAAAAATCCATCCCCAATTGTCCCGCAGCCAGAAGATAAAACCATTGGCGAGACCACTCATTTTACTGTTGCCGATCAGTGGGGAAATGTCGTGTCATTCACAACAACCATTGAACAGTTATTTGGTACAGGAATTCTTGTTCCGGAATATGGCTTTTTCTTAAATAACGAACTAACAGATTTTGACGCAAGACCAGGCGGAGCAAATGAAGTCCAGCCAAACAAACGTCCATTATCCAGTATGACCCCGACCATCATATTCAAAGATAACGAGCCGGTCATGACTGTGGGCTCACCTGGAGGAACGACCATTATTGCTTCTGTTTCACAAACGATCCTAAACTTGCTTGAATACGACATGGAGCTGCAAGATGCGGTGGAAGAGCCGCGGATTTATACAAACAGTCCAACTTCTTACCGTTACGAAGTAGGTGTTCCCCTTGATGTGAGAACGAAGCTAAATGACATGGGTCACCGTTTTGGCAGTTCACCTATTGATATAGGAAATGTGCAAGCCTTACTCATTGATCGGAAAGCAGGGACATTTACAGGAGTAGCTGACTCCTCAAGAAATGGAACCGCTGTTGGTGTCAATTTAAAGCTATCTGCCGATTAAGACCATTTCCCGGGAAAAGAAGCGCCTCTTCAAGATGGCGTTTCTTTTTTTGTTTAAATGAAAAAACAGAGTTGACACCTGTGAATAGTTTGAATAATATATAGACTAACATCAATCATACATAGCTGATCGGACAACCGAAGGCTCTTGGCAATTTGAAGTACAGAACTGTGATGTATTTCAGGTGGCTAAGGGTCTTTTTTGCGTGTGAAACGGCAAGGTTGGTGTCACTATTATTTGATAACGGGGAGCGGGATAACATGAAAAAGTGGAAATGGGTCTCTATCGTGACCATATTAGTCTTGGCTGTGACGAGTACTGCATGCTCAAACGCAAACGAAGCTTCAAAGCAAAAGGGAAAGGTTGAGCTGTTAAATGTTTCGTATGATCCTACACGTGAATTGTATCAGGAATACAATCAAGCCTTTCAGACGTATTGGAAAGACAAAACTGGTGAGGATGTCACGATCAAGCAGTCTCACGGTGGATCAGGAAAGCAGGGAAGATCGATTATTGATGGACTCGAGGCAGATGTGGCAACACTGGCTTTAGGGTATGACATTGATGCAATTGCAGATCGCGGACTGCTTTCAAAAGATTGGCAAAAAGAATTTCCAAATCAGTCCACACCGTATACATCGACCATTGTGTTTCTTGTGAAGAAAGGGAATCCCAAAAACATTAAAGATTGGGACGATTTGACTCGGCCAGGTGTGTCCATCATTACGCCAAATCCGAAAACGTCCGGCGGTGCGAGATGGAATTACTTAGCTGCATGGGCCTACGCCGATAAAACATTTCATGGGAATGAAGAAAAAACAAAGGATTTTGTCAAAAAGCTATATGAACATGTCGAAGTCCTTGATTCAGGTGCACGCGGAGCCACAACGACCTTTGTTGAACGCGGGCTTGGGGATGTGTTAATTGCATGGGAAAATGAAGCCTATTTAACGCAGCACGAACTAGGCAAAGACAAATTTGAGATTGTCACCCCATCAATTAGTATTCTAGCGGAGCCGCCTGTTGCGGTTGTTGATCAAAATGTGAAACGTAAAGGAACAGAGAAAGTGGCGAAGGCTTATTTAGATTATTTATATTCTAAAAAAGGGCAGGAAATTGCGGCGGAAAACTATTATCGCCCTAGAAATCAAGAAGTCTTAAATAAATATAAAGACCAGTTTAAAGAGATTGATATGGTGACGATTGATCAAGCGTTTGGCGGGTGGAGAAAAGCGCAGAAAAGATTTTTTGATGATGGCGGCTTATTTGATCAAATATACAGCGGACAAAAATAGGAGGCGATGTGATGAAGAAAGCACATGCAGCCGCCAATAAAAGAAAACGTATATTGCCTGGATTTGGTCTGAGCCTTGGGGTGACGCTCGTTTATGTGAGTGCGATTGTCGTCATTCCTTTATCCATGGTATTTATTTGGACGGCTTCATTAGGAGCAGAGGGGATTTGGAAGGTTTTTACCGATGCAAGAGTATTGAAGTCGCTTCAGCTGACCGTGACGACTTCCTTTGCAGCAGCTCTCATCAATGCAGGGTTTGGTGTACTGATTGCCTGGGTTCTCGCCAGGTACACATTTCCTGGAAAGAAAATCTTAGATGCTCTCATTGATTTGCCTTTTGCTCTCCCAACCGCTGTTGCGGGTATTGCCCTCACCACCCTTTATTCTCCTAATGGATGGATTGGTCAATTTCTGCATATAAAGGTGGCGTACACACCGATTGGGATTATTTTGGCACTGATTTTTATTGGCATTCCATTCGTTATCCGAACCGTTCAGCCTGTGATAGAGGGGCTGCAGCAGGAAGTGGAAGAGGCTGCGGCGATTCTTGGTGCGACAAGGAGACAGACCTTTTTTCACATACTGCTGCCGGCCTTGTTTCCTGCGGTGATGACTGGATTTTCACTTGCGTTTGCAAGAGCGCTAGGTGAATATGGCTCTGTTGTGTTTATTG
Organism: Bacillus sp. FSL K6-0994; assembly: GCF_038630815.1. Lineage (NCBI taxonomy): Bacteria > Bacillati > Bacillota > Bacilli > Caryophanales > Bacillaceae > Bacillus > Bacillus sp. FSL K6-0994. The sequence goes on from NZ_CP152043.1 coordinate 1,166,892, forward strand.
CTGGAAATATTCCGTTTAAAACAGAAATTACACCGCTGATGATCATGTCCAAGCTTGAACAATATGATTATCATGGTGCAGCAGCAATTGCATGCTTGATGCTGCTTCTTTCATTTTTCATTCTGTTATTGATTCACGGCATTCAGTGGTATGTTGAGCGGAAAAAACAAGTATACGTGAGGTGAAACCATTGGAGAGAGAGTTTAGTCATCAGCACCATGTTCGGTATAAAAGTCCTGTAACCGAATCTAAAGCAGTGAAAATCCTATTGATTACGGTCGTGTATGCTTTTTTGATTTTATTTTTACTTATACCGCTGATCACCGTTTTTTCAAAGGCATTTGAGAAAGGGTGGAGTTCATACCTTCTGGCCATCTCACATCCAGATACACTAGCGGCGATCAAATTGACCGTTTTCATTGTCGTCGTCACCTTGCCGCTTCAAATGATCTTTGGGGTGAGTGCTGCATGGCTTATCACAAAATTTAACTTCCGCGGAAAACGTTTGTTAACGACTGTGATGGACCTCCCGTTTGCCGTTTCGCCTGTGATTGCTGGACTTGTATTTGTGCTTTTATTTGGTTCAAACGGGCTTTTAGGACCTTGGCTTATGGCGAATGGATGGAAAGTCATTTATTCTGTACCAGGCATGATCCTAGCAACCATATTCGTTACATTTCCATTTATCGCTAGAGAATTAATCCCGTTTATGCAGCATGAAGGCATTCAGGAGGAGGAAGCATCGCTCACACTGGGTGCAAACGGATGGAAGACTTTTTTCTTTGTGACACTGCCGAATATCAAATGGGCTCTTTTTTACGGTGTCATCTTGGCCGGGGCAAGAGCGATTGGTGAATTTGGTGCCGTGTCGGTTGTATCAGGTCATATTCGAGGCATGACCAATACGATGCCGCTTCATATCGAAATTTTATACAATGAGTACCAATTTCAAGCCGCTTTTGCTGTGGCGTCTCTCATGGCGTTTGTGGCAGTCATTACTTTAATCATTAAGCAAATCATTCAGCAGAGGGATCACCGGCTTGGCAAGCGGTCAACATAAATGGAGGGATGTGCCTTGGGGATTACAGCAAAACAAATATCAAAACAATTTGGCCAGACAAAGGTTTTGCAAAACGTGGATTTATCGATAAGAAATGGTGAATTGATCTCTTTATTAGGACCGTCTGGCTCTGGGAAGACGACGTTATTAAGAATCATTGCAGGTCTTGATTACGCCAATAACGGGCAGATTTTATTCGGAGATCAGGATTACACACACATTCCAGTACGAAAACGGCAGATCGGTTTTGTGTTTCAGCAATATGCGCTTTTTCGAAATATGACGGTTTTTGATAATGTGGCATATGGACTGAAAATGAAATCTAGAGGAGAAAGACTGCCTAAAAAAGACATCAAAGAGCGGGTACATGAGCTTTTAGAGGTTGTTCAGCTTACGCAGTTTGAGCAGCGGTATCCAGAACAGCTGTCAGGCGGGCAAAAGCAGCGTGTAGCACTGGCGCGCGCACTTGCCGTTCAGCCCAAGGCACTCCTGCTGGATGAACCCTTTGGCGCACTTGATACAAAGGTGAGGAAAGAATTAAGGCATTGGCTGAAAAAAGTTCATCGTGACTTTCAAATGACCACCATTTTTGTGACACATGATCAAGAAGAAGCATTTGATATTGCTGATCGTGTTGTGGTGATGAATGAAGGAAGAATCGAAAAAATTGGCACAAAGGAAGAAATGGCAGTGCAGACAGACAATCTATTTGTATCTGAATTTTTAGATATAGGAAGCCACATTTAACAAGCAGTATAGAAGATTAGAAGGAAGAGACGCGGTGATGACTGCGTCTTTTTTTATTTAAATTTCCCTAGGGACATTGACTTATAATTTTGAATATTATAATATCTTTACAAAGGTAACAGTATTGAACATTTTTTAGAAGGTATAATTGTAAGCGCTTTATAAAAGGTTCTATTCTAAAAATGTTCTTTCTTTTTGTTACATGTGTTCATATTTATACCAAATGAAAGGGGTGGTTGTTTGAACAGCTTGTTTGAGTTAGATGAACAACTGATTAAGCTGCAGTTCGAAGCATCTTCGAGAGAGGAGGTGACCACATATTTAGCAGGGCGGTTAGAAGCTGGAGGGTACATTAAATCGAGCTTTTTACCAGCAGTGCTTGAAAGAGAAAAAACATATCCTACAGGCCTTCCACTTGCAGCCTTTGGGGTAGCGATTCCGCATACAGATCCTGAGCATGTGAACAAACCAGCGATTAGTGTAGCTACTTTAAAGGAACCTGTCATTTTTCATAAGATGGGAAGCCCTGATGAAACAGTGCAAGCCAAAATTGTGTTTGTCCTAGCAATCTCTGAGCCTAGCAAACAGCTTGTGATGCTGGAGAAGCTGATGACACTTTTTAGAAAAGAAGAAGTGATGACGAAGCTCTCTTATATGACATCTTATGAAGAAGCGGTTGACGTGCTTCAGCAAGAACTAAACCAATAGTCACTCACGAAATTATGTAAGCGCTTTATCTGAAAAATTCAGGAGGTGGATGTATGATCAAGCAAGCCGTCGATTTTATATTAGACCTTGGACCAACTATTATGCTCCCGATTATTATGACGCTTTTCGGTATGATTTTAAGGCAGGGCTTTAAGAAATCCTTCAGGGCCGGTATTACGATCGGAATTGGATTTGTTGGTGTCAATCTTGTCATTAATTTGCTCGTGAGCGGACTTGGGCCAGCAGCAAAAGCCATGGTTAATTCCCTTGGGCTAAAGCTCGATATTTTGGATGTTGGATGGCCGATTGGAGCTGCCATATCCTTTGGTACACCCGTTGCCCCGCTCATGATTCCTCTTGTGCTTTTATTAAATGTCATCTTATTGTCTGTAAACTTTACGAAAACGCTGAATGTGGATATTTGGAACTTCTGGCATTTGATTTTCGCAGCCTCTGTTACTTACTACGCTTATCATAATATGTTCTTGGCTCTTGCTGTTGGCTTGATCGTCTCTGCGATCACGTTAAAGTTAGCCGATTGGACGGCGCCGACAATCGAACACCATTTCGGATTAAAAGGCGTATCGATGGCTCATGCGGAAACGGTCAACTTCGCCCCGCTCATGTATGCGTCCAACCGCGTCATTGATAAGATTCCTGGTTTAAACAAAATTCATGCTGATCCAGAAACATTGAAGAAACGCTTTGGCATTTTTGGCGAACCGCTTGTGATGGGTCTCATACTTGGTATCATTATTGGTCTTCTCGGCGGCTATGATGCAAAAGGCGTGATGACGCTCGGTATTCAAATGGCGGCAGTTCTTGTCTTAATGCCAAGAATGGTTGCTTTATTAATGGAAGGGCTCATTCCAATCTCTGAGGGCGCTCGTTCTTATATTCAAAAGCGTTTCCCAGGGAAAAATGTCTATATTGGTTTAGATACAGCGATTGTGATTGGTCATCCAGCGAATATGGCGGTAGCCCTTTTAATGGTGCCGATTACGATTTTGCTCGCAGTTGTTCTGCCTTACAATGGCATGCTCCCGTTTGCTGACTTATCGGTTCTGCCATTTACAGTTGTCTGGGCAGTAGCAGCCGCTCGTGGAAATATTATTCGCGGCCTTATTAACAGTATTTTTACATTAATGATTGTCTTCTTTATCGCAACGAACCTTGCTCCGCTTGCGACAACCATGGGGAAAGCAGTCGGCTTTGATTTCCCAGAAGGGGCAAACATGATTTCAGGTATTGATCTTGGTTCTCACGTCATTCCTTGGATCATGGTGAGACTTCTTGATCCGAGCAACCCTTACTTTATTGCAGCCATCATCTGTGCTCTGGCTTATGGGCTTCTATGGTACTGGGTGCGAAATGATATTAAAAAGCAGTATGCAAAAGAAATGGGCTTAGATCAGAAAGAACAATAAATGAGCTGGAGGGATTCTAATGGCGAAGAAAATATTAGTATCATGCGGAACGGCAGTTGCAACATCAACGGTTGTCGCTAAAAAGGTAGAAGAGACGTTAAAGGAAAAAGGATATGATGTCGTGGTGGAACAGTGTAAGGCATCTGAAGTCCCGCAAAAAGCGGAAGGCGCCGATTTAATTGTGACAACAACGCCTGTAAGTGATACAAAAGGGACACCTGTGATTCAAACATTATCCTTTTTAACTGGATTTGGTATTGAAGATGATATCGAGAAAATCATTGATCATATCAAGTAGAGGGCTATTTTCTGAAGGAGCTTTTCCGGCTCCTTCTAGTGATTTGAAAGGAGGAAGTCTTATGCAACATCATGCTTATAGCCGAACGTCTGCAGTGTTGTCTATTTTTCTTCCGGCTGTGCTCATCTGTCTGTTTTTTCTCTGGTCTCTTTATACGTTATGGTCAGCAGGACCTGACCCGTTAGCTGTGTTAGGCGTTTATACGCTGCCTATTCTCATGCTCTCTAGTATTACAGGACTGAACCAGCCGACAAGCGTCATCATTAGTGAAGATCAACTGAAGATAGGCGCTTTTGGCAGATGGCACACATATGCAGTTTCTGATATTAAAGGAAAGCTTTTTTTAAAGCCTTATCCTCATATCGGGAAAGTCTATGTCAGGGTGGGTCCATCTCGTATATTCGGAGGGCGTTACTGGATATCCAGTGAGATGAGTGAGTACAAGCAGCTTGTTCAAACGTTGCAGGATTTTGCGAAGGGTGATGAAAAGGAGGATGCCGCTACATGAAATCAGCTGTCTTTTATTCTTCAGAGGACATTCGGTATGAGGAGCGGAACCGGCCAGTCATCGGTGATGATGAAGTTTTGTTAAAGCTGCGAGCCTGCGGCTTATGTGGAACGGATATTTACAAAGCAACACATGAGACAGTACCTCCTGGGACAGTGCTGGGGCATGAAATCGCTGGTGATATTGTCGAGACCGGCAAGCACGTGACAAATGTCCAAACGGGAGACAGGGTCTATGTGGCACATCATGTGCCTTGTTTCACCTGTGACTTTTGTCAAAAGGGTTTTTATACGATGTGTCCGCAGTTTACAGCCACAAATGTAGAGCCGGGCGGGTTTTCAGAATATATCCGTGTACCTGCTTTGCATGTCAAGCACACGATGGGCAAGCTTCCAAAAGACGTATCGTATGAGCAAGGGGCGATGGTAGAACCGGTTGCTTGCTGCCTGCACGGGTTTGAACGAGCTCCTGTTCACCCAGGAGATTCCGTTTTGATCCTTGGAGCGGGGCAAATTGGCTGTATTCAATTGCAGCTCGCCAAATATTATTTGGCTGGGAAAGTGATGATAACAGACGTGAATGAGAACAGGCTGCTGCAAGCGAGGAGTTTAGGTGCAGACGTCTCCTTTCATCCAGCAGCCGAGCCGGTGGAAAACCGGGTGATGAAAGAAACAGATGGAAAGGGAGCAGACCTCGTCATTATTTCTGTTGGGAGCAGTGCGCTTTTAAAAGAGGCGTTTCAGGCTGTAGCGCGAGGCGGGACGATTTTGGTGTTTGCTCATTTTCCAAAGGGAGATGTGGCCATTCCTGCTGAACGATTTTTCAATGATGAAGTGAAGGTAGTAGGAGCCTATTCCTCGCATCCATATCATTATCGTGAAGCTCTTGAGCTTTTGAAAGCAAAAGTGGTCAACACTGAAAAGATGGTGACGCATCGTTATCCGTTAAGCCAGCTGCTTCAGGCGATAGAATGTGCGAGGCATCCTGAGGGTGAGAGCGTCAAAATCATGATGTATCCAGATGAATGAGTGTCTGAGATTAAAAGAGAAAGAGAAGTTCTTTGGAAAAGGGCTTTCCCTTTCTCTTTTTTTCTGATAAAAGATGAAAACGCTTAAAAATGAGAGAGAAATGCTTGACTTCGATGACACTTATACGTATGATGATTACAAATGTAACATATAAGAACAAATGTAAAGGGGAGAGAAGAAATGCAAAAACAAATCACTTTGCCTGAACAGATTAGCCATGAGAAATTAGCAGATTTATATAAACAAATGTGGTTAGTGAGATATTTTGATGAAAAAGTCGACCAATTTTTTGCAAAAGGACTTATCCATGGCACCACTCATTTATGTGTTGGACAGGAAGCGTCAGCTGTTGGATCGATTGCCGTATTAGAAGATAAAGATAAGATCGTCAGCACACACAGGGGACACGGTCACTGTATTGCAAAAGGGGCCGAGGTTAATAAAATGATGGCTGAATTGTTTGGACGTGAAACCGGCTATTGTAAAGGAAAAGGCGGCTCGATGCATATTGCGGATTTAGAAAAAGGAAATCTTGGGGCAAATGGAATCGTTGGCGGCGGTATCCCGCTGGCAACAGGTGCAGCGCTCACATCTAAAATGAAGCAGGAAGGCTTTGTTGTTCTTTGTTTCTTCGGAGATGGTGCCACAAATGAAGGCAGCTTCCATGAAGCATTAAACCTTGCGTCTATTTGGGATTTACCGGTTGTGTTTATTTGTGAAAACAACCAGTACGGCATGTCTGGCCCTGTGAAAGAAATGATCAACATTGAAGACATTTCAACAAGAGCAGAAAGCTACGGAATGCCAGGAAAAACGGTTGATGGAAATGACATGGTCGAAATTATGAACACAGTAGATGAAGCAGTCAGCCGTGCGAGAGCGGGAGAAGGCCCATCACTCATTGAAATGAAAACGTACCGCTGGAAGGGTCACTCTAAGAGTGATGCGAAAAAATACCGTACACGTGAAGAAGAGACAGAGTGGAGACAAAAAGACGGAATCAAACGCTTTAAGTCTCTCTTGATTGAACTGAATGTTTTAACAGAAGAGCAGGCAGCAAGCTTACAGGAAGAAGCGAAGCAGGAAATTGAAGCGTCTGTAGAATTCGCCAAAAACAGTAAAGAACCGTCAATTGACACACTATTAGAGGATGTATACGCCTAATTAGGAGGGAAATCACGTGACAAAAACAACAGTGAGAGAGATTTCATATTTAGAAGCCGTTCGAGAGGCTATGAGTCAGGAAATGAGAGAAAACCAAGATGTCTTCATTTTAGGTGAAGATATCGGCGTATATGGAGGTGCTTTTGGGGTCACGCGCGGCATGATTGAAGAATTCGGTCCAGAGCGCGTTCGCAATACACCTATCTCAGAGGCTGCCATCGCAGGTGGGGCAGTCGGAGCGGCTTTAACTGGTATGCGGCCGATTTTAGAACTTCAATTCTCTGACTTTATAACAATCGCAATGGATCAGCTTGTGAACCAAGCAGCCAAAACACGATACATGTTTGGCGGAAAAGGAAAGGTGCCGCTTGTCGTAAGAACACCAGCAGGATCAGGAACGGGTGCAGCGGCGCAGCACTCACAAAGCTTAGAAGCGTGGATGGCGCATATTCCAGGACTTAAAGTGGTTCAGCCTTCAACAGCCTATGATGCAAAAGGACTTTTAAAAGCGGCGATGGATGATGACAACCCTGTCATTTTCTACGAGCACAAGCTTTTATATAAAACAATCGGTGAAGTGCCTGAAGAGCAATATTCCATTCCTCTAGGGAAAGCAGATGTGAAAAGAAGCGGGAAAGACGTCACGATTGTAGCAACAGCGATTATGGTACACAAAGCGTTAGAAGCGGCGAAGGAACTAGAAGCAGAGGGAATTGATGTTGAAATCATTGACCCAAGAACACTTGTCCCATTAGATGAAGAAACGATTATCGAATCTGTGAAGAAAACAGGTAAATGTATCGTGGTTCATGAAGCAGTAAAACGAGGCGGCTATGGCGGAGAGATTGCAAGTATGATAGCGGAAAGTGAAGCCTTTGACTACTTAGATGCTCCAATTAAACGACTTGGCGGTCTTGCGGTCCCAATACCATACAACCCGACGCTGGAAAAAGCGGTCATTCCACAAGTGCCAGATATTATTGAAGCAGCAAAAGAGCTTGTGCGCTCTTAAGTAAAGGGGAGAAGATCATGCCAAAAGAGATATTTATGCCGAAGCTGAGCAGTACGATGGAAGTCGGCACCTTGCTTCAATGGTTTAAAGAAGAAGGAGATTCGGTTGAAATCGGTGAGCCTCTTTTTGAAATTATGACAGACAAGATCAATATTGAGGTGGAAGCCTATGATGATGGTATTTTTCTAAAGAAATATTATGAAGCCGATGATCAAATTCCAGTCAATGCTGTCATTGGATACATCGGAGAGGCAAATGAACAGGTGCCAAGCGAACCGCCAGCACAATCAGATGAAGATTCACCAGGCAGCAGCGAATCGTCTTCATCAGACGCGGCTTCATCCAGTTCTGCTGAAGCCCCAAAAACACTTAATGAAAAAGTACGTGCCACACCTGCGGCGAGAAAAACGGCAAAGGATCATCATGTAGCGATTCATGAGGTATCTGGCACAGGACCTAAAGGCAGAGTTCAAAAGCGGGACGTCGAGGCGGCCGTCCACTCTAGTGAGAAAGATCAGCGCGTGTCACCGCTTGCAGAAAAAGTGGCTGCTCGTGAAGGAATTGATTTAGCGAATGTTGCTGGATCTGGTGCACACGGTAAAATTATGAAGAGTGATGTAACGGCAGCAGCTGCAAAAACAGTAGAGTCTTCTCCAGCGAAAACACAAAAACTAGCTGGTATGAGAAAAGTGATCGCTGACCGCATGTCACAAAGTGCCTTTACAGCACCGCACGTGACATTAACAAGTGAAATCGATATGACAAAAGCGAAAGAAATACGCAAACAGCTATTGCCAGCGATTGAAAAAGAGACAGGCTACAGACTGTCGTTCACAGAAATTATCATTCATGCGGTCAGCAACGTACTCACGCGCCACCCGCAGATCAATATGACATTTGAACAAAATGAGCTCCATTTCCATGATGATGTGCACATTGGTCTCGCTGTCGCTGTAAAAGATGGCTTAATGGTTCCAGTCATTTCTCATGCGAACCAAAAAGGGTTAAAACAGCTGACAAAAGAGGCAAAAGAAATCGGCCGAAACGCACGTGACCAAAAACTGCTGCCAGACCAGCTGAAAGGGTCCACTTTTACCATTAGTAACTTAGGGATGTATGCCATTGATACCTTTACCCCGATTATTAATCAGCCGGAAGTGGCGATCTTAGGGGTTGGGCGCATTCAAGAAAAACCTGTTGTAGTAGATGGAGAAATTCAGGTGCGGCCGATGATGGGTGTTAGTTTATCGTTTGATCACCGAGTGGTAGATGGCGCACCAGCGGCTGCCTTTTTAACAGACCTTAAAAAAGTGCTTGAACAACCATTTGAATTGCTAATGTAGGAGATGAATCGGATGACGAAAACGTATGATCTGACAGTCATTGGCGGAGGGCCTGGCGGGTATACTGCCGCCCTTCAAGCAGCTGAGCGTGGACGGAAGGTCGCATTGATTGAAGAGGATTTTCTAGGTGGTACTTGTTTAAATCGGGGCTGTATTCCTTCCAAGACACTGCTCAAACATGCAGAAGTCATTGAATCAATTGAGAAGGCGAAAAGCTGGGGAATTGAAACAGGTGATTTGGTCCTTTCCTTCGATAAAATGAGAAAGCGCAAAGATGACGTCATTGAAAAGCTCAGAGGCGGAATTGCCTTTTTATTAAAGCAAGGAAAGATTGATGTATATAACGGCAGAGGTACAGCTGTTACAAAGCACCGGATTGAGATTGAAAAGCAAGATGGTTCAGAATCGATTGAAACGAAAGAGCTCATCATTGCCACTGGATCTTCACCTGCCATTCCGCCAATACCGGGCCTTAAAGACATTCAATTTGACACAAGTGATACGATCTTTGACATCCCAGATATTCCGGCTTCTGTCGTCATCATTGGCGGCGGTGTCATTGGACTTGAGCTGGCTTGTATCTTCCAGAGTCTTCAATCAAAAGTCACGATTATCGAAGCGGCTCCGTCTATTATTCCACAAGAGGATGAGGAAGCATCTAAGCTGCTAGAAAGAGAATTAAAGAAAAAAGGCATCCATATCGCGAAAAAAACCACTGTGACAGAGGTGACGGAAAGCGAAGGAGTCAAAGCGGTTCATGCATCAGACGATAAAGGAGAGACGCATATCTTTACGGCTGAAAGACTGCTTGTTTGTGTAGGAAGAAGACCTAGCGTTTCTGCTGTCAGCCAGCTTGACCTTCAGCTGGATGGTCCTTTTATCAAGGTGAATGACAAGATGCAGACAAGTGTGGAAGGTGTCTATGCAGTTGGGGATGTTGCTGGCGGCTATCAGCTGGCTCACGCAGCGATGGCAGAGGCCGCTGTTGCGGTCAGTAATATTTGCGGTGTGCCTGAAAAAATGAATGCTGATATCATGCCTAGATGTATTTATACATTACCAGAGGTAGCGAGTGTTGGTCTGACTGAGAAAGAGGCAAAAGCCAAAGGACTTAACGTGCGGGCAGAACGATTTGATTTAGCGGCAAGCGGTAAAGCACTAGCGGCAGGTGATCAAACAGGCTTTATTAAATTGGTATACGATACAGCCTATGGTGAAGTGATTGGCGCGACGATGGTTGGCCCGCACGTCACAGAGATGATTTCAGAAGCTTCCTCCTTTATGTATTTAGAAGGAACAGCAGAAGAGATGGCGAAAATGATTCATCCGCATCCGACCATCTCAGAAGGTTTTTATGAAGCAGCACTTGATATCGTGAGTAAGCTGAGAAAATAATGGCCAAACAAGGGATAGGGAGGAGATGCATGTGCACGTCCAGCTTCATCAGAAAGCGGCACTTGTGACAGGTAGCACAGATGGATTTGGAGAAGCCATCTGCCTGGCTTTAGCCCGGGCAGGTGCACATGTTTTTTTACACACGTTTCATGATGAATCAAAGGCTAAAACCATTCGTGAAGACATTCAAAAAATGGGCGGTCAAGCGAGTATCATTCAGAACCCGCTGGAAACACCGCGTGATGCCGCGCGAATGCTGAGGCAAGTGATTGATACATGCGGTAAACTGGATATTTTGGTCAATCAAGCAGAGCAAGGAGCGGACGCGAAGCTTGATGACGTGGGCCCTGATGAGTGGGTGGATGAAGTGGAATCGGCTGTGAATACCGTCTTTCTTTCCAGTCAGGCTGCTGTATGGCATATGGTTGATCAGAGGCAAGGCTGCATCATTAATATATCGTCATCAGGCAGTATTACAGGTGATGGCGGGATCTCGCATGCTACTTCGAATTCTATGCTGAATGCCATGACAAAAGGGTTAGCGAGAGAATTTAAAGGCAAAGGCATCCGGGTGCTTGCGCTGCTGCCGCCTCCTCTCCATTTGGTTCCTGATACAGAGCAAATCAAGGAGACTGTGGCCCATATGACGGTGTTTCTCAGTACATCCTATGGTGCATTTACAGATGGCGTGGCGATTATGCTTGATGGGGGTGAGAGTGCTGGCTAATGTTCAAAAACCAGTTCTCATCGTTGGCGGAGCCCAAGGGATCGGAAAAGAAATTGCTGAGCGTTTTTTAAAAGAAGGGCACCAAGTCGCCGTGTCAGATATAGATGAAAAGGGACTTTCGCTCTTAAAGACACAGTATCCTCAGCTGCTGATATTTCAAGCTGACGTTTCATCGTGGGAAAGTGTTCAGCAAATGATATCAGCAGCTGAAAGGGAGCTGGGCGGTATTGCTCACCTTGTGTATTCAGCAGGAATGACTAAATCACTGCCTTTTTTAGAAGTCGATTTTTCACTTTGGAAAAAGACACTGGCTGTGAACTTATATGGTCTTTACTATTGCATCAAAGCGTTGGCACCCTATATGTGTGAGCGGCAGGAAGGCAGTGTTGTCATTATTGGATCGGGATCTGCAATCACCGGCTCAGGCGGCGGTATTCAATATTATGCATCAAAAGCAGGTGCTTTTGGATTGATGCGTTCGCTCGTAAAGGAACTAGGCTCGCATCAAATACGCATCAATGTGATTGCCCCCCGCGTCATTGAATCTCAAATGCTTGATACGCTCTATCCTACTGTAGAGGAGAAACGGCAGCTGCAATCACTCATTCCCATCGGAAGATTAGGAAAGCCTGAGGATATCGCAGGGCTCACTCTATTTCTTACACGTGGCGAGGGGAGCTATTTGCACGGACAGATTATCCTGTTAGACGGAGGGAGAACGTATCAGCCAAAATATACTGAGGGAAAAAGAGCGGAGAGTTAATCGCTCTTTTTGTCATTTTCATAACAATTGTTCCAATTGGAAACGAATGTTTGGTATACTGGTAATCATAGTATATTAAAAGGATGATGTCACATGCTGAATTGGGAAGAAAGACGACAGCTCGTCAAAGTTGCTCATCTTTATTATACAGACGGGTGGACGCAGCAGGAAATTGCAAAAAAGCTCAATGTCTCAAGACCAGTCATCTCAAAGCTCTTACAAAAAGCAAAAGATGTGGGAATTGTTGAAGTGTACATTAAAGACGAAAGCATTCATACGGTGGAACTTGAAAAGCAGCTAGAAACAACCTTTCAATTAACAGATGCGGTCGTTGTCCCAAGTGTCGGGACAATGTCTGAGATGGTGAAGCGGGCAGTCGGTCAAGCAGGCGCCTATTATTTGTCTAAAAACATGAAAAATGCGGAGAAAATCGGCATTTCATGGGGGACGACGCTTGCGGAGCTTGTAAAAGAATATCCGTTTGAACGAAGAAACGATGTGAAGGTCATTCCTTTAGAGGGCGGAATGGGCAGGCAGGCGGTCGACATTCATGCCAATCAGCTGGCATATGAGCTGGCAAAGAAAATGAACGGCACGTGTTCCTATTTATATGCCCCTGCGATTTTAGAAACAGAAGAATTAAAAGAACGGCTTATGGCGATGCAGGACATAGAAGCAGTGCTTGAAGAAGGCAGAAATGTGGATATTGCTCTCATCGGTATTGGCAACCCGCATAAAGGGTCAACTTTAAAAACAGTCGGTTATTTAAAAGAAGAGGACTTATCTGGTTTAAGGCAATCAGGGGCTGTCGGTGATATTGGCTTTCGTTTCTTTGATGGAGAAGGAAAACCTGTCCAAGATGAACTGAATCAAAAGGTCATTGGCTTATCGCTGGAACAATTAAAGAGCGTCAAAACGGTCATCGCTGTTGTAGAAGGAACCCATAAAGCTGAGAGTATTTTAGGGGCTTTAAATGGCGGCTTCATTCAAGTACTGGTGACAGACGAACTAACGGCGGCAGCCATTTTAAAGGAAGCATTCGTCCAATAAAAGGCTGGCAGCGTTCGAATGGTATAACAAGAGCAACATCAAACGAGAAAGGAGCTGTGTATCTTGAAGCAAACCGAAATGGAAGCAAACCTACACTGTACTCGGTGCCAAGAAGAGACCCTCCACAGCATCGTTTATGTGAATGATCAGATGAAAAGCGTTGAGTGTACAGAGTGTCATCAAAAGATCAGTGTGCAAGTCGACATCATGAAGGAATTTTACAAGGAAGTATACGAGAAAATAGCGACAAAGCCAAAGCGGATCACGCAGGAATATAAGTCGAACCTGAATGGATTTATCTCAAGACTCCCAATCCGTGTGCTTAGTAAGCCATACCGGCTCATGAGATATTTAAACGAATCATACAAAGTGATCAAACAATATAAAAAATGAAGCAGAGACCGTTTAGCACTCTGCTCCAGCCTGTAGGCAAGTCAGTCCTCCGCTCCGATACTCGTCTTTCCTAGACTGCAAAGGTTTTCTATTTTACGCTGAGAAGAAGGAAAAAAAGCAGAGCACTGTTTAGTGCTCTGCTTTTTTTTGTGTTTTTTTCATATAATAATAAATAGGCAGTCCAGCCATCCCGATCAGCATGGAGATCAGGCAGCTTTTCCAATCGGTGATCATGGTGCTGATTAAAACGAATAATGAACCGATAATCGCAATGATCGGTGTCAGCGGATAAAGTGGTACACTGTAAGCACGCTTCATTCCGCTGTTTTGTTTTCTCAGCTTAAAGACGGCGAAAAAGGCCATCACATAAAAGATGTAGATCATGAAAATCGAGACCTCAGACAGCTTCTCTGGATTACTGACGATCATAAACACAATGGCGATCAAAATTTGCACAAATACAGCGATCCAAGGTGTTTTAAATGTTGGGTGAATCCGCGAAATTGCGTTGGCGAAAGGAATCTGCTTTCGTTCTGCCATCGCAAAAATCACACGTGGGAATGAAAGAACCTTTCCGTTCAAACAGCCAAAGATGCTGATGATGATCCCAATACTAATGATTTTCCCGCCAATTGGCCCAAAGAGCATGGTAGCGGCAGTGCTTGTTGCATTTTCACCTAACTGGACAATTTGATCAGCTGGCAGCACGTGCAAAAGTGCGACATTAATAAAGAGATAACAAGCCGTCACGATTAAAATTCCGCCTGCCATTGCACGAGGAAGCAGTTTCTCAGGGTTTTTCATTTCACCCCCAAGCGCCGCAAGTAAAATCCAGCCATCATAAGCAAACAGCGTAGCCAAAATCGCTGCTCCGAAGTTCATTTGAGCGATACTATCGTTGACGGCCATCAAGATGTTTTCGTTACCTTTCCATATGCCAAACACAATAATCGCAGCAATTGGGACAAGCTTTCCGATAGTGGTCAGCCCCTGAACAAATCCGCCGTATTTTGTTCCCATGATGTTGATGATACATAAAAATAAAACGGTGATAATGCCGATCGTTGTAGACCATAAAGTCGAAAGAGAAAATAGATTGGCTAATAATGAACCAAAATAAAGACCAAGTGCACCAATGATGGCGGGTCCGTAAATAATAATCTGCACCCAGCCGCATAAGTAGCCCCAAAATTCACCATACACTTCTTCAAGATAGGCGTACAACCCGCCGGTTCTCGGGATTTGTGTACCAATTTCAGCGACAGTCAGTCCGCCTGCAAGGGTTAAGATGCCACCTAGCAGCCAAGCGAATAAGGCGATGTCTGAGCTTCCTGAATAGGAAAGGACGTTGCCTGGCTTCATAAAGACGCCTGACCCGATAATGGTCCCGATGACAAGAGATAGGGCGAAAAATAAGCCGATGTCTTGTTTTAACGCTGGTTGTTCTTTGTTCATTACACACGACCTCCTGCATCACTTTCGTACGTTACTGTGACATGTATTTTGTTCATTGTAATACGATTTTAGGAAAACAAGAATTAAAAAAATTTTCTGATTTTCGTATTTGTATTTGAAAGTGTTCGTTTATTGGAGATATTAGGGTGAATGTTGTGTTAAAAACGAACAATGAAAGTTTATTTTTGATTTAATGTTAATTTAATGACCGGAAACCGAACATCCAGTAAACGTGCAGCCAAATGGTTGACTTTTCTTGAAAAATGAACTATTTTATTCATAAGAATATTATCTCGAATTCGAGATAATTTAAAATAGGAGTGAAAATAATGAAAATCAATGGGATTCACCACGTATCTGCGTTAACAGCCAATGCTCAGAAAAATGTTGATTTCTACCGCCAAATCCTTGGCTTGAAACTTGTAAAGAAAACAGTCAATCAGGATGACCCGTCTATGTATCATTTGTTTTATGGAGATGAGGTCGCTTCACCAGGAACAGAGCTTACATTCTTTGAAATTCCAATGCTTGCCCGCCGTTTGGAAGGGACGAATGCGATCACAAGCACAGGTCTTCTCGTTTCTTCTGAAGAGGCACTCACGTTTTGGGGAAAGCGGTTTGAAGATAAAGGCGTGCAGCAAGAAACAGCTTCTTTGAGAGGCGGAAGACCTGCTTTGCGTTTTAAAGACTCAGAAGGGCAGCAGCTGTTTTTAACAGTAGAACCGAATACGCAAGAGGCAGGCTCACCGCCAGTGCATGACGATATTCCGGCAGAGTTTGCGATTAGAGGTTTAGGTCCAGTTGAATTAACCGTTGCAGAAGCTGACAAGACGATCCGTGTTTTAACGGACATCCTTGGTTTCACTGAAAGAGCACGTGAACAATCAAATGATGGTGAGATCGTGACCATTTTTGAGTCAGGAAATGGGGGTGCTGGAACAGAAATTCATGTGATCGAAAAAACAGAAGGGCCTTCTGAACGTTCCGGCAGAGGAAGTGTGCATCACGTCGCATTTCGTGTGAAAGACGCAGAGGAGCTTGAAAAATGGTATGAAAAAATCTCAAAAGCAGGCTTCACGAACTCTGGTGTTGTAGAACGTTTTTACTTTAAAGCTCTTTACTTTAGAGAGCCAAATGGTATTTTATTTGAAATTTCAACAGATGGCCCTGGATTTACAGTCGATGAAGGGGTGGATGAGCTTGGCGATCAATTAGCCCTTCCGCCGTTCCTAGAGCATAAACGAGCAGAAATTGAACAAAGATTAACGCCAATTCAGTCGTCATAAAAAAACAGCTCATCAACTGAGCTGTTTTTTTATTAGGAACTGACCTGCTTAGATTCAGATTGTGTTAATGTGACCTGCTTTGTTTCTTGTTTTCCGTTTCGAATGAGGGTGATGCTCACGGTGTCTCCTACTTTTGCATTCGTGTATAGCTCATGACGTAATTCACTGCCAGTTTTGATTTGTTTCCCATTGATGCCGGTAATGACATCCTCTGACTTTAAGCCAGCTTTGGCGGCAGGTGAACCTGCGGCGATATCTTTGACATACACGCCTTGATTGAGCTGACTGCTTTTAAGTCCGAGAGTTTCTTTTTGATACACATTTGGAACTTGTTCGAGATCCAGCATGCTGATGCCGATATATGGACGTTCAATTTTTCCTTTTGCGAGAAGCTGATCAGCGATTGGTTTGACATCATTGATTGGCAGTGCGAACCCAATGCCTTCAACACCTGTTTCAGAGATTTTCATACTCGTGATCCCCACAACCTTTCCGTCTGTCGTCAGAAGCGGGCCTCCGCTGTTACCTGGGTTAATGGCTGCATCTGTTTGAATAACATTAATGCTGCTTTCGCCTGCTGATGTGTTCATAGAGACTGTTCGGTCGACACCGCTGACAATTCCTTGTGTCACCGTTCTTGAAAGATCTTCACCAAGCGGGTTTCCGATCGCAATGACGGTTTCTCCAGCACGCAGTGAGGAGGAATTGCCTAATGCCGCAACCTTCGTCACATGACTGCTGCTAATTTCCACAACGGCTAAGTCAGTGAGCGGATCAGCTCCAACCAGTTTTCCTTCAATGGTTTTGCCATCGTGTAAGGATACGGTTAGTTTATTTGCCCCTTCAATGACGTGGTTGTTTGTTAAGACATAGGCTTTATTGCCTGATTTTTTGAAAATCACTCCTGAGCCTGTACCGGTTTCTTCCTCTTGACTGCTTTTGTTTTGCTGTGATTCATCGAAAGGCGTATTGAAATCGCCAAAGCTCGTGTCTGTTTGCGTTTGGTAGTTTGTAATGCCGACAATAGCTGGTGATACATTTTCGACCATACTGGAGATGCTGCTTGATGAATTTGATGTTTGGACGGCTGTTGTTTTTGACGAATTCGTGTGATTTGTCGATACTGCTTCAGTTTTCGCTGCCGAATCATTTGCAGTGCTGTCTGATGAATGCTGAGCATATGGCGTAAGAACGTAGACACCTAACGCTAATGTACCGCCTACAACACCGCTGACAAATGGCTTAAACCAGCCGTTTGGCTTTTTCTGTTTTTGAGGTTGTTCAATTGTTTGTTTGTCATCTTTGTGCTGTGTCATTTCAATCACTCTCTTTCAATGATTTTTTCATGTATGTGTTTGGGTGTTTTACCGTATGTGGTGGGGACTGACTTTATCGTATGAAAAAAGTGTGGGATAAAAATGAAAACATTGTGGGAAATTGTTAAAATAAGTAGTGAATCTAAGCAAGATAGAGGAGATTAAACTGTGGAGACAATTGGAATCATTGGATATGGAAGTATGGCTGATATGATGGTGCAAAAGTGGCTGGAAAATGGGGTGCTGGATGCTCATCAAATCATGATCCATACAAGAAGTGAAACGGAGCGCCTTCATCAGCTCAAAGAAAAGCACCAAGAAGTCAACATTTGTTCATTAGACGAACTTTCTGCGTCATGTGATATATTGTTTGTCTGCGTGCCGCCGCTTGCAGTACTTGATGTTCTGGATCAGCTGCCTTCTCGAGCGAGAGCGGTACATATTGTGTCAGTAGCAGCAGCTGTGACATTAGAAAAGTTACAGGCGCATACAACACAGCCAGTGTCTAGATACATCCCAACACTCACGTCAGCTGTTGGGACGGGCGTATCACTTGTTGCGCATGGTGCAGCAGCAGGAAGCGAGGAAAAGGAGCGTTTGCACCGTCTGCTTTCAGCTTTTAGCATCGTCAGGGAAGTAGGGGAAGACCGGTTTGATGCGGCGAGCAATTTGACAAGCTCATCTCCTGGTTTTATCGCTGCTCTTTTTGAAGAAATGGCGAAAGCGGCTGTGAGAAATAGTGATCTTTCCTTAGAGGAAGCGAATGAATTTTTAACGTATGCCCTTTTAGGTACTGGCCAGATCCTCGTAGAGCGAGGCCTAACCTTTGCTGAAACTGTCGATAGAGTGGCGACAAAAGGGGGAATTACAGGAGAAGGTGCTGAGGTCATTCAACAGCAGGCACCTCAGATGTTTGATGATTTATTTACACAAACCATGAAGAAATATGAACAGCTGAAATCTCAGATCAACGAAGCGGATAAACACCACTAAAGACATAGTTAGTGGTGTTTTATTTGTTAAAAAAATCCTTTCTAAAAAAGCCTTTTGACCTGTATTATCTGAGTCTAAACTCCTTATTTTCGGACATTGTATTGAAAAATCAATCAAGTTCTCATATAATTTTTTAGAAAATTTAGAAAAATATACACAAATTTTATGTTTAATTAAAGGGGGATGGGAATGAAGCTCTATGTATCTGTCGATATGGAGGGGATTACTGGTCTAGCTGATCATACATTTGTTGATTCGCGCCAGCATAACTATGAGCGGGGCAGACGTATTATGACTGGTGAAGTGAATACTTGTGTAGAAGCGCTTCTTCAGCATGGTGCCACCGACATTTTGGTGAATGACAGTCATTCTAAAATGAATAATCTTTTGATCGAAGAACTGCATGAAGAGGCAGTTCTCATATCAGGTGACGTAAAGCCTTATTCAATGGTGCAAGGATTGGATCAAACCTATGATGCAGCTGTTTTCTTAGGCTATCATGCAAGGGCATCAATGAAAGGTGTGATGTCGCACAGTATGATTTTTGGTGTCAGACATTTTTACATAAATGATCATCCAATTGGGGAAATGGGCTTTAATGCGTATGTTGCAGGCTACTATGGTGTGCCGGTGATTCTTGTTTGCGGGGATGATCAAGCAGCACGTGAGGCAGAAAAGCTGATGCCTGGTGTGAAAACAGTGGCAGTGAAAGAAACCATCTCAAGATCTGCTGTGAAATGCTTACCTCCTGCCAAAGTCAATAAACAAATCTCGCAGCAAGTGGAAGCCGCGATGAAACAGATTGATCAAATGAAGCCGCTGACGCCTCCTGATCAGCCGCTGCTTAAGATTGAGTTTGCCAATTATGGACAAGCTGAATGGGCAAATTTAATGCCGGGTACTGCCATCATAGAAGGAACAACGACGGTGACGTACCAAGCAGACAATATATTAGAAGCCTATCAAGCGATGCTTGTCATGACAGAGCTTGCCGCACGTACAACATTTTGTTAAGTGAGGGGGAGACAGCAGATGGCCAGCTTTTTGTTCAAGCGTTTTATTGCGATGATTGCTACGATCTTAACGATTACGACTTTAACGTTTATTTTAATGAAGGTCATCCCAGGATCGCCTTTCAATGAAGAACGAAATACAAACGAAACCGTCCAGCGAAACCTCGAAAGCTACTATCACTTAGACGAACCACTCTATGTTCAATATGTCATCTATTTAAAATCCATTGTTACCTTTGATTTTGGTCCTTCCATTAAAAAGCCTTCTGAAAGTGTCAATGATCTATTGGCGAGAGGCTTCCCAGTCTCATTAGAACTTGGTCTTATCTCGATATTGATTGCTGTCATCTCTGGCATCCTGCTAGGGGTCATGGCTGCCCTCCGGCATAATGGTTTGATTGATTACATCGCCATGACCATTGCAGTTTTCGGTATATCCATTCCAAACTTTATCTTTGCTACCCTATTAATTCAGCAGCTTGCTGTCAATTTGAAGCTCTTTCCTACAGCGATGTGGACAAGTCCAATGCATATGGTGCTGCCTACAATCGCCCTTGCTGTCGGCCCAATGGCGATTATCGCCAGGTTAACGAGATCGAGCATGATTGAAGTGCTGTCGCAAGACTATATCCGTACGGCCAAAGCAAAAGGGCTTTCTCCCTTTAAAATTGTATTTAAGCATGCGCTTCGGAATGCACTTTTACCCGTTGTGACCATTCTTGGAACACTTGTCGCAAGTATTTTAACAGGAAGTTTTGTCATTGAAAAAATATTCGCCATTCCTGGGATGGGAAAATACTTTGTCGAGAGTATTAACAACCGTGATTATCCTGTCATCATGGGAACCACAGTTTTTTACAGCATTATTTTAATCACACTTCTCTTCATTGTCGATGTGGCGTATCGTCTCCTTGATCCGAGGATTCAGCTGCATCAGAAAGGAGGAAAGGCATGAGTATACACCTTCAGCATGATCCACCGAACAGGCATCCTGAAGTGCCAGACGAATGGTTTTCTCCACGAGAGCAAAAGAAAACAGAAGCCCATGCCATTAAAAGACCCTCTCTTTCCTATTGGGCAGATACATGGAGGCGGCTGAAGCAAAATAAGCTTGCGATGTTTAGCCTATCGGTCTTGATTTTTCTTTTTGTCATGGCAGTCTTAGGCCCATTGCTTGCGCCAAATAGTGTGACAGAGCAACGTCTTTCGATGCAAAATCTGCCGCCCTCGGCTGCTCACTGGTTTGGAACAGATGAGCTTGGACGAGATGTATTCACACGTACTTGGTACGGAGCACGCATTTCGTTATTTGTGGGCGTCATGGCAGCCCTGATTGATTTTGCCATCGGTGTGATTTATGGGGGCATAGCCGGCTATAAGGGAGGCAAATACGACCATGTCATGATGAGAATTGTCGAGGTGCTCTACGGACTTCCTTATTTACTCGTCGTCATTTTATTGATGGTGCTCATGGGGCCAGGGCTTGTCACCATTATTGTAGCGCTCACTGTCACCGGATGGATTGGAATGGCAAGAATTGTGAGAGGTCAGGTTCTTCAGCTGAAAAGCCAGGAATATGTCCTTGCCTCAAAAACCTTTGGTGCCAAAAGCCTGCGGATCATTCGCCGCAACCTGCTGCCGAATACGATGGGGCCGATTATCGTCCAAATGACCCTGACTGTACCGACCGCGATATTTGCTGAAGCGTTCCTAAGCTTTCTCGGTTTAGGTATTCAAGCGCCGTTTGCAAGCTGGGGCGTGATGGCTAATGACGCTTTGCCGACTGTGCTGTCAGATAATGGACATTGGTGGCGTTTATTTTTCCCGGCATTTTTTATTTCACTCACGATGTTTTGCTTTAACAATTTAGGTGATGGCTTGCAAGATGCGCTTGATCCAAAGATGAAGAGGTGAAGCGCTTTGAAAAAAGTTCTACAAATTATCGATCTGCACGTCAGTTTTCGGACATACGGCGGTTCAGTTCAAGCAGTACGCGGAGTGAATGTCGATGTATATGAAAAAGAAACCCTCGCCATTGTGGGAGAATCAGGCTGCGGAAAAAGTGTGACATCACAAAGCATTATGAGGCTTCTGCCTGCATACAGCGCGCAAGTCGATCAGGGAGAAATCTGGTTTCAAGACCGCAACTTGCTGTCATTATCTGAAAAAGAAATGCGCGCCATACGAGGCGTGGATATTTCGATGATCTTCCAAGATCCGATGACAGCACTCAACCCAACCTTGACAATAGGAGATCAGCTGATGGAGGCGGCGAAGGAGCATCAAAAGCTGACGAAAAAAGAAGTGAAAGAAGCCGCCATACAAATGCTTGATTTGGTTGGTATTCCGCAGCCAAAGGAGAGACTAAAGCAATATCCGCACCAATTCAGCGGGGGAATGAGGCAGCGGCTCATGATTGCCATGGCACTGATTTGTGAGCCAAAGGTGCTGATCGCAGATGAACCGACGACCGCGCTGGATGTGACCATACAGGCACAAATTTTAGAGCTGTTTAAAGAGATTCAGAGGAAAACAGGGGTTACCATTATCTTAATCACACACGACTTAGGGGTCGTAGCCCAAGTTGCCGACCGGGTAGCGGTCATGTACGGAGGGAAAATGGTTGAAACCGGAACAAGGCAGGATATTTTTTACAGTCCGCAGCATCCTTATACAAAAGGGCTCCTGCAATCCGTTCCAAGACTTGATATGAAAGATGAACTGATTCCGATTGAAGGAAGCCCGCCTGATTTATTTGCACCGCCAAAGGGCTGTCCGTATACCGATCGCTGCCCGGCTGCCATGAAAGTGTGTGATCATATCATGCCGCACGAAACGCAGCGGTCACCTACTCATACAGTGCATTGCTGGCTTCAGGATGAGCGAGCGAACCAAGCGATGTTATCTTCAACACAAAGGGGGAGTTTTTGATGAGGAAAAAAGGGTGGATCATCAGTATTTGTTTGTTTATCATCATACTGCTCGCTGGATGTACAGCCAATGAGCAAGCAGGTAAAGGCTCATCAAGCAATAAGGATGAAAAGAAAGTATTAACCTTAAATAACGAAAACGAACCGACGTCATTTGACCCGCCGATTGGTTTTAATAATGTATCGTGGCAAGGTCTGAATAACTTAATGGAGGGATTAACAAGACTGAACGAAAAGCACGAACCATCTCCTGCAATGGCGGAAAAATGGGAGATTTCAGAGGATGGCAAAACGTACACGTTTCATTTAAGAGACGGCATCAAGTGGTCGAATGGTGACCCAGTGAAAGCGAGTGACTTTGAATATGCGTGGAAGCGTCTGCTCGATCCGAAAACAGGCTCATCTGCATCGTTCTTAGCATACATGATTGAAGGCGGAGAGGCATTTAACAGCGGAAAGGGAAAGAAAGAGGACGTAAAAGTCAGTGCTGAAAATGACAAAACGCTAAAGGTCACACTGGCATACCCGCAGAAATCGTTCTTAAATATGACCGCAAACCCTGCCTTTTTCCCTGTCAATGAGAAGGTAGCAGAGAAGGATCCAAACTGGGCAAAGGATGCCAAAACCTTTGTTGGGAATGGACCGTTTCAGCTGACAGAATGGAAGCATGATGAGAGCTTCACTATGGAAAAAAGTGAGACGTATTGGGACAAAAAATCAGTCAAGCTGGATCAGGTAAAGTGGCTGATGATCAGCGATCGAAACACTGATTATCAAATGTATCAATCGGGAGATTTAGATACTGCCTTCGTTCCAGCAGAACAAAGTGAAAATTTGCTGAAAAATAAAGATGTGCAAATTGAAGATCAGGCCGGACTGTTCTTTTATCGTCTGAATGTGAACATGGAACCTTTTCAAAATAAGAACATTCGCAAAGCCTTTCAAATGGCGATCAATCCGCAAGATATCGTGGATTATGTAACGAAAAATAAAGAGAAGCCAGCCCGCGCCTTCGTTTCACCGGGGATTCTAGATTCAAAGGGTGATGATTTCAGAGAAGCTGGCGGCGATCTTGTCAAACAAGATACGAGTGAAGCTGCGAAGCTATTAGAAAAAGGGCTGAAAGAAGAAAACTATTCAAAGCTGCCGCCCGTCACATTAACATATAGCACAAAGCCTGAGAATAAGAAAAAAGCTGAAGCCATCCAGCAGCAATTAAAAGAAGCGCTGGGTGTGGACGTGAAGCTTGCAAACATGGAAGCCAATGTATTTGCAGAGGATCAAAAGGCGCTGAAATTCCAATTCTCGCAAAGTTCATTTTTAGCAGACTATGCAGATCCGATCAATTTCCTAGAGAGCTTCCAAACAGGGAATGCGATGAACCGGACTGGATGGTCAAACGACACCTATGATCAGCTCATTAAAAAGGCGAGCCAGGAAGCAGATGAACAAAAAAGAAACAGCATCCTTCATGATGCAGAGGCACTTCTCATTGAAGAAGCACCGATCATTCCAATTCATTTTTATAACCAAGTGCATTTGCAAAAAGAGGGCGTGAAGGGAATTGTCCGCCACCCTGTTGGGTATATCGATTTGAAATGGGCACAAGTAGATGGAGAGTAATTGAAGGAAAAGAGGAACACGGACGCTTTGAACAAAAGCGTCTGTTCCTTTATTTGTTCATGTTATGGAGAAGATGCCCATAGATTGTAAGAAATAAAGAGAAAGAGGGGATTGGCATGAACCAGCTGCCAGCGGCGCTTCAAACAGGGGATACGGTGGGGGTTATCGCACCAGCAAGCCCGCCTGATGAATTGAAATTAGCAAAAGGGATTGCCTTTTTAGAAAGCCTCGGGCTGAAGGTGAAAAAAGGGAAGTATCTTGATTCCCGGTACGGATATTTAGCAGGTCGTGATCATGAAAGAGTGGAAGATCTTCATGGCATGTTTCAAGATCCAGAAGTCAAAGCGGTTATTTGTGCCTGCGGAGGGTACGGAACTGGAAGACTTGCAGAAGTCATTGACTATGATCTCATTCGCCGGAATCCAAAAATCTTTTGGGGTTATAGTGACATTACGTTTTTACATACGGCCATCCAGCAGCAGACGGGTCTTGTGACTTTTCATGGTCCAATGCTTTCCTCTGATGTGGGACTTGAAGAGGTCCATCCGTATACGAAGGATACCTTTTTGCAGCTGTTCACGCCGAAGGCCTTTACGTATTCGCATCACTTGTCACCTCTTCATACCTTCTACCCCGGCACCGCTTCAGGGGACATCATAGGAGGGAATCTTGCCCTCATCGTGACAACACTTGGCACACCTTTTGAAATTGATACGAAGGGAAAGCTGTTGTTCATTGAAGATATTGACGAAGAGCCTTATAAAATCGATCGCATGATGCAGCACCTCACCTCTGCTGGAAAATTGGATGATGCGGCTGGATTCATCATTGGCGATTTTCATCAATGTGAACCAAAAAAGAAAGACCAGTCCTTAACGTTGGAACAGCTGTGGGAAACCTATATTGTGCCGCAAAAGAAACCTGCACTTGGCGGCTTTCGGATCGGTCATTCATCACCCAACTTTGCCATTCCGATGGGCGTGCAGGCTGCACTAGATGCGGCAGGGAAGAAACTGCACATTTCTCCAGGCGTTGCAGCGAAAGAGGCGATTAAATGAACATTGTGGATGTTCGTACATGCAGAACGAGTGTACCGCTAAAAAAGCCTTTCAAAACCGCTTTAAGAACGGTGTATGACGCAGCATCTCTGATCGTCATCATCACATATGATCAAGGTGACGTCAGCTACGGAGAGGCAGTTCCCACATCGGTGATTACAGGAGAAACGCTGGAAAGCATCGACTATGCCATCTGTGAAGTGATCAGACCCATTTTGCTAGGGGCTTCCTTGGCAGAGTATGAACAAATCTTTTCTGCTATGAACCGCGTGCTCGCAAGCAACACAAGCGCAAAGGCTGCAATCGATATGGCCATTTATGATGGCTTAGCAAAGCAGGCAGGACTTCCGCTTTATCAATACCTTGGCGGATATCGTCATCAGCTCGAAACCGACTATACGGTCAGTGTAAACCGGCCGCTTGAGATGGCGGAAGATGCGAAGCAATACGCAGCCGAAGGCTTTCAGACGTTAAAGGTTAAAGTAGGAAAAGATGATATACACACGGATATTCAGCGGATCAAGCGGATTCGAGAAAAAGTCGGTCCGGATATTCAGATCAGGCTCGACGCCAATCAGGGCTGGACGTGGAAGGAAGCGATCACAGCCATTCGAAAAATGGAAGCGCTGAATATTGAACTAGTAGAACAGCCAGTGCCGAAAGAAGATATTGAAGGTCTGCGCCGTGTGACAGAAGCAACTGAAACACTGATTATGGCAGACGAAAGCATTTTCAGTTTTCATGATGCCATTAGGGTGCTTGAAACGAGAAGCTGCGATCTGATCAATTTAAAATTAATGAAATCAGGCGGCATAAAAGAAGCATTAAAAATCAATGCCCTAGCCGAAGCATACGGTGTTCAGTGCATGGTTGGCAGTATGATTGAGTCAAAGCTTGGCATTACAGCTGCGGCACATTTCGCCGCAAGCCAGCCGAATATCACCCGCTGCGATTTTGATGCCCCGCTTATGCTGAAAGAGGACATGATAGACGGAGGAATCGTGTACAAAGGAAAAGATATATTTTTACCGCTGCATCATGGGTTAGGCATTCAAGGGGTGAAAGGAGTCTCATGATGATATACGAATCAAAGGTTCCAGTCGCTAACGTATGGACAGCGCCGCATTCGCCGAGAGAAATCGATCAGAAGGTACTTCAGGACTCCATCAACATCAAAGAGTGGATTGACCAGCAAACATATGAAGAAAAGCTGGCTTTATGTGAAGAGAATTTGATTCAATCTCAAGTACTGCTCGGCGGACGAGTGATTGGATTAGAAGAGACAGATGGCTGGATAAAAGTCGTCATACCGCAGCAGGCCAGCCGGAAACATCCAGAAGGCTATCCAGGCTATATACCTGCTGAGCAATTAACGCAAGTAACAGAGGGAAGTGCGTCAGCTGTATCTCTTATCGTTTGTCAGAAAAAAGCCACGCTATATCAAAACGGGGAACCAGATATGGAGATTAGTTTTTTAACAGAGCTGGCAGCAGCCAAAGAAACTGATGATCAATTTCATGTTGTCACCCCAGTAGGAATAAGAGAAATCAACAAAGCGGATGTACGCCCAGGCTCACATGCTTTCTCTATGACAGGCAAAGATGTCGTAGACGCAGGAAAACAATTTATAGGCCTTTCGTATTTATGGGGAGGCATGAGCAGCTTTGGCTATGATTGTTCAGGCTTTGCTTACAGCATGTACAAAGCGTGCGGATATCTTTTGCCGAGAGATGCAAGTGACCAAGCTGTTCAAGGAACGCCGGTTACATCAAGCCATTTAGAACAAGGCGACTTGCTGTTTTTTGCAAATGAAAACGGAAAGGGAGCGGTCCGCCATGTAGGGATCTACGCTGGGGACGGGATGATGCTTCATTCGCCTAAAACCGGCAGACAAATAGAGCTTCTCTCCCTTTCTGGCACTTCATATGAAAAGGAATGGGCAGGTGCAAGGCGGTATTTACCAAGCGAGAGGAGGAGCGATCATGACAGTTGAACCACTCTTACAAGTAAACAACCTTAAAAAACATTTTCATCTATCGAAAGGGAGAACCTTAAAAGCGCTGGATGGTGTCTCTTTTCAGCTGAAACAAGGTGAAACCTTTGGTCTCGTTGGTGAGTCTGGCTGCGGCAAATCCACACTTGGAAAAGTGCTCATGCGTCTTTATGAACCTACAGATGGTGAAGCCTTATATGAAGGAAAAAGTCTTCACCACCTTTCTAAAAAAGAATCATTTGATTTCAACCGGCAAATGCAAATGGTCTTTCAAGATCCGTATTCCTCGTTAAATCCAAGACTGTCAGTAAAAGATATTATGCTGGAGCCAATGGAGATTCATCAGCTTTATGGCAGTCAAAAGAAAAGGATTGCCCGTGTGAAAGAACTGCTTGAAGCGGTAGGATTAAGCTATGATTTTGCCACCCGTTATCCGCACGAATTTAGCGGGGGACAGAGGCAGAGAATCGGCATTGCAAGAGCACTTGCCTTAGCGCCAAAATTTATTGTGGCAGATGAGCCGATTTCTGCACTAGACGTCTCCGTCCAAGCGCAGGTCGTGAACCTGCTGAAAAAACTGCAAAAAGAGGAAGGATTAACTTTTCTTTTTATTGCACATGACTTGTCCATGGTGAAATATATTAGTGACCGGATCGGTGTCATGTATTTAGGTCATCTCGTCGAATTGACGACGAGTGATGCATTATATCAAACACCGCTTCACCCATATACACAAGCCTTGCTGTCTGCCATCCCCATTCCAGATCCTGACGTAGAGGACAAGCGCAAAAGGTTTATTTTAAAAGGAGAAATTCCAAGTCCAGTGAACCCGCCAAGCGGCTGTGTATTTCGAACACGATGTCCTGCCGCGATGGATGTGTGTGCTGAAAAAAAGCCGACATTACAAGCGGTGGAAGAAGGACATGAAGTCGCCTGTCATTTATACAATAGAAAATAGGACAAGCCCGATAAAAAGCCAGCAAGTAGACAAACTGTTCTACATGCTGGCTTTTTTAGTGGATGAACGCCGAATAGGCAATGTACAGCATCTGAAAGAGCCGCCAGATTTAATAATTTCCGAAAAGTCCACTTTAATAACGGTGTACCCGTGAGCGGTTAATAAAGCATTTGTTTCTTGGTTGCTGGGCAGACTGATCACTTTTTTCTGCCCAATGGATAAAACATTTGGTCCAAGTGTGAATTGCTCTTGTTCGCTGATTTCAATCAAATCATAATACGTTTTGAGCAGCTGGAGATCCTTTTGCTTGAACGCGTCAGGATAAATGATTATCTCGTCATGAGACAGAATATTCATCACACAATCAAGATGCAAAATGTGAGGAGGAAGGTGAATCGGAATGATGTCATGATCCGGCAGTTCCTTTTTTAGCTGGTAGATAGCGGCTGAACTAGTTCTTTTGCTCGTGCCAACAAACACACGCTTCTGATCCACAAGCACATCGCCGCCTTCAATCGTTCCGTCTGTCAAAGTGACAGCTGACCACCCTTTTGCGTGTGCCCATTCTTTTAGGTATTGTTCTTCCCCTTGCCGAACCGGAGCGGCCATACTTGAAACAAACAGTGTATGTCCAATCGTAAACCCAATATCCCGAGTGAAGACTTGCTCAGGGAAGCGTTCATTCGCCGGGAGCAGGATAGGCCGTACTTGATGATCTTTAAGGGTTTGGATCAATTGCTTATGCTGAGCGACTGCTTTCATTTGAGAAATATTTTCTTTCGCAAAATGTTTCTGGGTTTCGTTAATAATTTGTTTGATTTCCATATAAATAGGACTGCATAAAAGAACTTCTTCTAAATCGTCGTATTCATTCATGCATTGCGGCATTTTGTATAATTGCTCTGCTCTCATAGAATCCATCAAATGGCCTCCTTGTTCATTCATAGTTCTATTATTCCTTCTTCTAGCCATGGTTGAAACATTTCCGAAAGAAAATCTCTCACATAAGACTAAAGCAAAAAGTTTAGACAAACCTAAAAGAATAGTGTTTAATAAAAGTCGTTCCGCATCCACGAAAACAGCAAGAAGGAGCTATGATGATGAGTGAAGAAAATTTCAAATACTGCAAGGAATCAAAAGTTGTTAAAACCAGCAGGGTATTCCCTCTCGATACGAATAACCACCAAACGTTATTTGGCGGGAAATTAATGAGTTATATAGATGACATTGCCTCCATCTCGGCAGCAAGACACAGCCGCAGTGAAACGGTCACAGCTTCAATGGATTCTGTTGACTTTTTAGAGCCGATTGGACAAAAGGAGTCAGTATGCTTGGAATCCTATGTCACATGGGTGGGTACGTCTTCTATGGAAGTGTTCGTCAAAGTCATTAAAGAAAACTTGATGTCTGGAGAGCGCAGACTCGCAGCGACTTCATTTCTGACATTTGTCTCATTAGATGAAAACGGAAAGCCTAAACGAGTCCCGCAGGTGATGCCGGAAACAGAGGAAGAAATCATGCTTCATCAAACAGCGAAGCAGCGGGCAGAGGAAAGAAAAAGCCGCCGAAAGCATAGTAAGGCGCTTGCTGACGCACTTGGGACAGATAAGCCTTGGGCGTAAAAATCACCCTTTAAGCGGTGATTTTTTTCTGTGCCAGTATCTTGCATGGCAAGATAGTGTATGATAAGATAAAGCTATCTTGTGATGCAAGGTACTGGAATCGGAGGAACAATCATGACAACATCCACACAAATGCTAAAAGGAATTTTAGAAGGCTGTCTGCTGTCGATTATTTCTGAGGGCGAAATTTATGGGTATGAAATGACGAAGAAGCTCGCGCATTATGGGTTTGATCAAATTAGTGAAGGCAGTATCTATCCGATTTTGCTGCGTATGCAAAAGGAACAGCTGGTGACCACCGTAACAAAAGCGTCAGCGAGCGGTCCGAAAAGGAAATACTATACGCTCACACAAGCGGGAGAACAAGCGCTCACAGAGTTTATTGACCGCTGGAATGAGCTTTCAAAAAATGTAAACCGCTTATTACAAAAAGGGAAGTGAGATTATGGTATCAAAAGAAACAAGACACATTCTACTAGAGCTGCAACTTTATCTCATATCAAAGGGAAAAAATCAGGATGAAATCGATGAGCTGATGGACGAACTGACAGCACATGCGGTTGAGGCTGAAAAAGACGGCAAAACAGGTGAGGATGTGTTCGGAGGAGATCCGCGGAGCTATGCTGATGAACTGGCAAAAGAGCTGTCAGGAAACCATAAAGACTGGGTGCCATTCGTCAGTGCTTTCTTAATTGGATCGCTTTTTTATATGATGTTAGCAGATGCCATCAGTCAAAGTTTATCGTATTCTTGGTATGCACTCATTGGTTATCCTCTGATTATAGTGTCCAATGTGATCATGACCATTGTGATGTTTAGAGCTTCAGTCTTTCAAACAAGCAGGAGGGCATTCTTTTACTTTTGGATATTAGGTGTTTTTCAGATGACAGCCTTGATAACAGTGAAATTATTGGATCAAAAACTTGGTACACCTTTACTTGTGCTGACCTCGAGCCAAAGATGGGGCGTCATTCTTCTTTTGCTGCTGTGTATTGTCTTATTAAATGCCATATTAAAGGCGAATATGGTGTCGCTCATTCCCCTGATCTTCTTCGGACCGCAGCTCCTATTCGAATGGCTTGGATGGACATCGCCTCTGATGCTTCTTTTCACAAGTCTGCTATCCATTGTCATTTTAGTCTTGCTCACGATTGTTTTTTTACGGAAAACAAACAAGAAAAATGAACACTCAATATAATTAGAGCACATCTCTTGCGATGTGCTTTTCTTTTTCTAAAAAAATGTAGAAATGGAATTGTGTTTTTCATTACAATGGGGAGAGGACAAAAATGAAAAGGGGTTCTGTTTTTGGATATCGTATGGGGATATGTACTCGTCTTTGTATTGGCTGCTTTGCCTTTTTTTGAAGTGATTGGTGTCGTTCCATTCGCAATCTTAAGTGGGCTGCACCCTGTGACAACGGCTGTAATTGGATTCATCGGCAACTTTCTCACAGTTTTGCTTCTCATTGTGTTTGTGGACCGGTTTAAAGCATGGTGGTTAAAGAGAAAAGAAGAGAAAGGTGATGAGAAAGGAGAGAAAAAGCAGCTGCGGGCGAGAAAAATTTGGGAACGATACGGTCTGCCTGGATTAGCGCTCATTGGTCCTTTTATCATCGGCAGTCATTTAGCGGCCTTGATGTGCATGAGCTTTGGAACGAAAAGAAAGCAAGTCGCGGTGTGGATGACCGTCAGTTTAATGATGTGGACAGCGCTGGCTGCAAGTTTAACCGGTGCGGGCTTCCATTACTTTGCCCCAGATTCAAATGGGTTGTTCGGAGATATTTTTAGCAAGTAAAAAAGGGGGGATCATCAATGACAGTTCAAACAAGAACAGTACTAGAAACAGAGCGCCTGAAACTGAGAACGATGAATGAACATGATGCGTCATTTTTATATGAGGAGTTGTTCCAGGATGAAGAAGTGATGAAGTATTATCCTTCTTTGAAGGATGAACAGCAGACAAAAGAGTGGATTGCATGGAATCAAAAAAATGACCGCATGTACCACACCTCGCTATGGATCATTGAAGATAAAGAAACAAATGAACGTCTTGGACAAAGCGGAATTGTTCTGCAAAATATCGAAGGACAAACGGAGCTTGAGATAGGATATATGCTAAAGAAAGCGGCGTGGGGGAATGGCTATGCTGCTGAGGCTGCAAAAGGCTGCCTTACCTATGGATTTGAAGAAATGAAGGTCAGACGGATGGTCAGCCTAATTCGTCCTGAGAATGAAGCGTCGGTGAAGGTCGCTTTAAAAATGGGCATGAAAAAAGAAAAAACCATTTCAAAATGGGACCAAATCATTGATGTATACAGCATTACCCGTAACGGAGAAAACGGCTCGCTTACCGATTAAGCAGAGCCGTTTTTTTATGCACGCTGTTCTAACTGAAGCAAATATTTCTTCCGTTCAATCCCCCCGCCATAGCCTCCAAGCTCACCACTTGTTTGAATCACGCGGTGGCAGGGAATGATAATCGCCAATTGATTCGCACCATTTGCATTACCAACGGCACGAACCAAATGCGGATCGCCCAGTTTCGCGGCTAGATCACGATAGGATCTCGTTTCGCCTGCTGGAATGAGTGAAAGCTGCTCCCACACCTTCATTTGAAAAGGGGTGCCATGTAAGGAAAGCGGTACAGTAAACTTGGTCAGCTTTTTCTCAAAATATAAAGCCAATTCCTTTGCTAATTGCTGATGGACGTTTGTTTCTCCAACTAAAATGCGGGCATGATGTTTCTTTCTTAATGTTTCAATTTCTTTTTCGAGTCCCCGCCTGTCCATAAACTCCAGTAAATACACATGTGTGGCATCTGTCACACTCATCATGCGCCCGATCGGTGTGGAAATAAAATTAGCATAAAGAATGTGAATCTGCGCTTTTTTAGGGGGATTTCCCATGATTTTCGTAAATGCATCATTGAAGGCGCTTGAAGATTCATAGCCGAAAGTGACCTGCTGATCGATTACTTTTTTTCCGTTCAAAATTTCTTTAAAGGCAAGTCCCATTCGGCGTGATCTTGCATATTGAACAAAGGTCATGCCGTAAATGTCTTTAAATTTTCTTCGAGCTGTGGCAGAGTGAATCCCTAATTGGCGGAAGTCCTCTTCCTTCCAGCGTTTCTCAGGATTTTTTTCTACTGCTGAAACGAGTGTTTTGACTTCTTCAGGAATGCTGTTCGGGTATGTTAATGGTGTGCAGCGCTTGCACGGGCGATACCCTGCCAGCAGTGCTTCCTCCGCTGTAAAGAAAAACTCACAGTTTTCAAATTTTGGTTTTCTGGCCGTACATGTGGCATGACAGAAGATGCCGGTTGTCTTAATACAGGCAAAGAATGTGCCGTCATATTGCGGATTCTTGTCAACAAGTGCTTGATAAAATTCATGTTTTTGTTCATCGGTCATCATCATATGAATCCACCTCTTGATTTTTTATAAAATGTTTTTCAGCATTATTTGGAGTACAACGGATGATCTGTAAATGCATCATCCTAAAGTTGAACGTTCATCACATCAATCTGATTTTATTATATCAGCGGTGTGATCGTTGCTGTACCCGGAATAGATCCTTCTCCCTCGTATAACAAATCAAGCATCATAAACGTGTCAATCTCCTTCTTTTCTCATTTTTCACTTAATGTTTTAGTTCATATATTTTAGCTGCTTCTGTTTCATTTCTTCATAAAATGCTTCAACTTCTTGTTCGTAAAGTACGGTCTCCATGTCCTTGTATTTACGCTTGATCGTCAATGTCATAAAAAATAAATGGATTGTCATATTACGCTCGTTTCCCTTCAGTTCGCAGCACGCGAAACAGCCCGCAGATCTTCTTTATCAGTTGACCTGTTTCTAACCCTTAGTATACGGAGGTCCCATAAAATTTCTTTCGAAAAATGAACAAGTATATTTGCGTGTGGCAAGTAAAGCGGTAGACCGGTATTTCGGGGTGTGATACAATTTTGACACACAGAATCTGCTTTAAGTCAGATCTGCTTATTAAGAATTGGTTTTCTAGGGTTCCGTGCGGGTGGCGCAGTCTGGACCGAGAGAAAACACATAAGGTCTACACAATAGACCGTATGTACACGGAGGGATAAAAGCCCGGGAGATTTGATCAAACGATCGATTTCCGGGCTTTTTTTGTTGGTTGGAATCGTTCAGAAAGGAAGGGATTAGATGAAATGGGGAAATGTCTTTATTGCGGCGATCTTTGAAGTCGGCTGGGTGATGGGGTTGAAATATGCTGACTCTTCATTGGAGTGGGCCGCAACCATCGTTTGTATTGTCGTCAGCTTTTATTTACTCCTGAAAGCCACGACTGTACTGCCAGTTGGCACACTTTACGCCGTTTTCACCGGACTTGGGACAGCAGGTACTGTCATAGTAGGTATGGTAATGGGTGAGCCGGTACAGCTAGTGAAATTACTTTTAATCATGGTGCTTTTAAGCGGTGTATTAGGGCTCAAACTGACCACGGGTGAAAAGAAAGGGGAGACTGAATCATGAGCTGGCTTTTACTTATTGGTGCAGGCATTTTAGAAATGCTTTGTGTCACCATGATGAATCAATTCCAGAAAGACCGGCATGTCAAATGGATTTTATTCATTGCAGCTGGATTTTCGCTGTCCTTTCTCATGCTCTCTCTTGCGATGAATACAATTCCGATGGGAACGGCATACGCCATTTGGACTGGCATTGGAGCTGCTGGAGGAGCCATTGTCGGCATGCTGTTTTACGGTGAGTCGAAGGACGCAAAACGTATTTTCTTTATCGCACTGATTTTATCTGCGGCGGTCGGGTTAAAAATCATTGAATAAGAAAAGGGTGGCATCTGTCTGCCAGCCTCTCGATGTAGACAAACCCTCGCATTCTTTGTCAGGGCTGCAAAGGTTTTCTATCACGCGTTAAAAGTAGAAAAAGGGCTCAAATAAAAATCATTTGAGCCCTTTTTTGTTACATCGAATGATGATTGGAATCGTTTTCATTTTTGCGGTAAAGCTGACTCACTAGAAGAAAACAGACACCAAATGTGAGTAAAGGAATGAGTCTCTCACCGGCTATAAAAAGATAAATACCTGTGATCAGACATACGATGCCGAGCCAAAAGCTCACTTTACCAAACAAAGTCATGCTTTTCATCTCCATCACTCCTTTTGTGATAAAAGGTCTACTCATATTATATCACGCTAGGTGCGAAATTGAATGAATATTCAATAAAAAATGGACTCTTCATTGCTTTTTCTCTTTCCAGTCCAGTATAATATTTCATTAGAATGAAAACGTAAATGAGGTCATGATACATGAGAACATTGATTACAGAGAAACTTGAATTACACAGACAAAAGCACGAGCAAAAAGGCAGATTACTTGTCAGCTGCCCGGATCAGCCTGGTATTGTATCAGCTGTTTCTTCCTTTTTATTTGAGCACGGAGCGAACATCATTGAATCGAGCCAATACACAACCGATCATGAAAGCGGCCGGTTCTTTTTAAGAATTGAATTTGATTGGAAAGACATCTCGGCGAATATGGATCAATTGAAAAATAGCTTTGAGCCAATCGCAGCATCATTTCAAATGACGTGGAGCATGTCGCGTGCAAGTGAGCTGAAAAAGCTGGCAATCTTTGTCTCAAAAGAGCTTCATTGTCTGCATGAGCTTCTATGGGAATGGCAAAGCGGAAATTTAATGGCTGAAATCGCAGTTGTGATCAGCAATCATGAAACGGCAAAAGATACAGTAGAATCGCTTGGAATCCCATTCCATTTTGTAAAGGCGAACAAAGACATTCGCAAAGAAGCTGAAAAAGAGCAGCTCGCCTTATTAGAAAAGTACGACATTGATGCGGTTGTGCTTGCCAGATACATGCAAATTTTAACGCCTGGATTCATTGAAGAGCATCCGAACAAAATCATTAATATTCATCATTCCTTCCTGCCAGCATTTATTGGTGCAAACCCCTACAAGCGGGCATATGAGCGGGGAGTCAAATTAATTGGTGCGACTTCTCATTATGTCACCAATGATTTAGATGAAGGACCGATCATTGAACAGGATATTGAGCGTGTAGATCACCGGGATGATGCGGAAGCCCTGAAAAATATTGGCCGGACAATTGAGCGCAGTGTGCTTGCACGTGCTGTCAAATGGCACCTTGAAGATCGCATTATTGTTCATGAGAATAAAACGATTGTCTTTAATTGACCGCTTGACTTTTCTTTAGCAATTGGTGATAATATAAAAAAATTAACGAGCGTTGAAAAGGAATAGTAAGCAGGAACTGGTGCGTAAAGAGAGCAAATGATGTGCTGAAACATTTGCCGCAGACAGCTGCTGAACCTGCCCTTTGAGCCTTAGAGGAAAAATCTAAGCGCGTGCCTGGCGTTACAGGAGTTGAGTGGAATAAGCAGATCGCATGCTTATTCAATGAAGGTGGTACCACGGAAAATCCCTTTTCGTCCTTTACATAAGGAGAAAAAGGGATTTTTTTGTGCCTAAAGGTATAGCGGAGGGAATCAAGGATGAAAAAGCAAAGGATCGTCATAAAAATTGGCAGCAGTTCATTAACAGAGCAAAAAGGAGCCATTGATGAACAAAAGATGCGGGATCATGTAAGAGCCATCGCAAAGCTCAAAGAAGCAGGTCATGAAATCATTTTAATTTCGTCAGGAGCCGTTGCAGCAGGATTTGGCAGCTTAGGCTATCCATCAAGACCTGTGACCTTAAAGGGGAAACAGGCAGCTGCCGCCGTTGGTCAGGGCTTGTTAATGCAGAAATATACAGAGCTTTTTTCACAGTTTCACATGACACCTGCTCAAATGCTTTTAACACGTAATGACTTTTCAGATCGAACAAGATATCGAAATGCTTACGCAACGATGATGGAGCTGCTGGAAAGAAAGATTTTGCCGATCATAAATGAAAATGATTCAGTCTCCATCGAGGAGCTTACCTTTGGGGATAATGACATGCTGTCAGCTCTTGTCAGTGGATTAATCCATGCAGACCAATTGATTATATTAACAGACATCAATGGCATTTATGATGCAAATCCAAATGAGCATCCTGAGGCGAAGCGGTTTGATGTCCTGACCCACATTTCAGAAGAATTGTTTTCATATGCAAAGAGCACCGGTTCAAAGGTTGGAACAGGCGGAATGAAATCGAAGCTGTCTGCTGCACAAACGGCACTTTCACTTGGCGTGAAAGTCTTCATTGGCACAGGCACTGGGGAAGACAAACTGCTTCGCATTCTTGCGGGGCAAGGCGATGGAACGTATATCGGTGAACAGGATTTATCAGCCGTGAACAACCGTCGTCAATGGATTCAATTCCACTCACCGGTCTCTGGAAAGATCATGATTGATGCAGGAGCAGAAGCGGCGATTTTGCATAATGGCAGAAGCCTTCTTCCGGCAGGAGTCATTGATGTCGCTGGTGACTTTTCTAAAGGAGAAGTCGTAGAAGTCGTCGGTCCAAACGGATTAGTTGGTAAGGGACAAACCTTGTACGCCTCCGATGAGCTTCTCGGCATTAAAGGAATGCGAAGTGACGAGCTTTCAAAAGAGAAGCCTGAGGTCATACACCGAGATCACTGGGTACAGCATGTACAAAACTGAGGAGGGAATACGATGAATGAAGTTCTTGAAAAAGCAAAAAAAGCAAGTGCAGCCAAAGATCAGCTGCTTCTAAAAACGACGGAACAAAAAAATGCTGCCCTGCACGCCATCGCGAGTGCACTAAAAGCATCTTCAGCTTATTTAATAGAGGAGAACCTAAAGGATGTTCAGGCTGCTGAGGAAAAGCAGTTCACGCCATCTGTCATTGACCGGATCACACTCACGGAAGAGAGAATTGAAGCCATTGCAGACGCGACCCTTCAACTCATTCAGCTAAAAGACCCAATTGGTGAAACGTTAGAAACCATTCAAAAAGAAAACGGCCTGCTCATCGAAAAGGTCCGTGTACCGCTTGGAACGGTTGGAATGATTTATGAAGCAAGACCAAACGTGACGGTCGATGCTGCGACCCTTTGCTTGAAAACTGGGAATGCTGTGATTCTGCGCGGAAGCTCATCTGCTATTCATAGTAATAAGGCAATTGTAAAGGTGATTCATGAAGCGCTTCATACGACGGATATTCCAGTAGACAGTGTGCAATTGATTGAAGATACTGGCCGTGAAACGGCGAAAACGCTGTTCACCTTAAATGAATACCTGGATGTCCTCATTCCGCGCGGCGGGAAGAATTTAATTGATCTTGTCGTGAGAGAGTCAACTGTGCCGGTGCTTGAGACAGGTGCAGGAAATTGTCATATCTATATTGATGAAACAGCAAAAAACGAAATGGCTGAGCGGATTGTGCTGAATGCCAAAACCCAGAGACCATCTGTTTGTAATGCGATCGAGAGCATTGTCATTCATGAAACATGGGCAAAAACATACGGTGCTTCGTTATTTGAAGCCCTTCAATCAAATGGGGTAGAAATACGCGGTGATGAAGCCGTTTGCGCGCTTGCTCCTAGTGCTGCATTAGCGGCAGCAGAGGACTATGCAACGGAGTTTTTAGCACCGATCGTCAGTATTAAAATTGTAGAAAACATAGAACAAGCGATTCAGCATATTCAAACATATAGCTCTAAGCACTCTGAAGCGATCATTACGGAAAGCGATGAGCATGCAGCCCTGTTCTTAACAGCTGTCGATGCTGCCGCTGTTTATCATAATGCCTCTACTCGTTTCACAGATGGCTTTGAGTTTGGCTATGGAGCGGAAATAGGAATTAGTACACAAAAACTTCATGCAAGAGGGCCAATGGGTCTGCCAGCCTTAACGTCTGAAAAATTTGTCATTCGTGGTCAAGGACAAATAAGAGAATAACGAATTTAAAAGAGAGTCTTGTGACAACAGGCTCTCTTTTTCCTTTCATTTTTGTATTTCTCCGGTCAAGTATGATAAAATATGGTAATGTTTTATATTTTGAGAAGATTGGAGAAGGCAACGTATGGCGAAAATCATTCCCTCTTCGGATATTGGAGTGAAAATCAACAAGTGGTATGAATTAATCCGCAGATTTGATTCAGAACAAGCAGAACAGTTAAAACAGGAAATTCGCACCTCTCTTGATTCAATGGAAGAAGATCAGAATTTGCTTCTCTATTTTTCTTTAATGGAATTTAGGCATGAGGTCATGCTCGATTATTTAAAGCCATTAAAGGAAGGAAAGCTTCGCGCCAACTTTTCCGAGCTTTCGAAAGAAATAGATGAGCATCAAACGCATGTTACAGGCATGCTTGAATACTACTATCATTTTTTTAGAGGCATGTATGAATTCGGACGTAGGGAGTACATTGCTGCCATATCGTCTTATCAAAAGGCAGAGCATAAGCTTTCTTTTGTATCAGATGATATTGAACGTGCGGAATTTCATTTTAAAATGTCAGAAATATATTATCACATGAAACAAACACATATCTCGATGCACCATGCTAAACTAGCGCTGGATGTTTATGTTCAGCATGAACTGTATGCGCTTCGCACGATTCAGTGTGAATTTATTGTGGCAGGTAACTACGATGATATGAGAAGGCATGAAAAAGCATTACCACATCTCGAAAGAGCACTTGCGAGATCAAGAGAGTTTCAGAATGTGCGTTTTATTGCCTCCTCTTTGTTTAATATGGGCAACAGTTATTACCGAATGGGAGACTTGACCCGCGCACTCGAATTAATGAAAGAATCCATCTCGTTATTTGATCAAAATCAATCCGATCATCTTCGTCGATCTATAGACCCTCTTTATACAGCCGCTCAGATATTATACAAACAAGGAAAACACGAAGAAGCATTACACTACAGAGAAGAATGTATGAAGCGAGCAGAAGCTCTTCAAGATGACATTCATCTTCAGAAAACCATATTTCTAGAAGCATTGTATTTAAGACAAGATGCTGAGCATATCAAACGAATTTTCCATTTTTTAGAGTCTGTCTATGCATATCCAGATATAGAGGAGTTGGCATTAGATACCGCAAAGTATTATAATGAAATGGGGGATTATGAAAAATCTTCCATGTTCTATGGGGAAGCGGAACATGCTCGAATCTATATTCAGAGAGGGGATTGTTTATATGAATTTTAAAAAATGGGCAGTCGTCTGTACAAGCATCACCATCATGGCATTGTGGCTGGCAGCAGCAAATGCCGACCCAGATAACAGAAACCATACGCTGGAACAACCGAATCCGCAGCACGACACGATCTAAAAGCCCTTGTTAAAGGGCTTTTTTTACTGCCTAAACACCATTCTGCGGGACATGCTCATAAAAAGGAAACGAGGAGGAAAACTTAAAAAAGAGTATTTATTGATTGACTCTACAATTTAAATTGTGTACAATTCAATTGTAGGAAATATTATTGGAGAGAAAGAGGGTTATATTCATGTCAGACGTTTTATTTACAGCAACGGTATCAGCTGTCGGAGGAAGAGAAGGTAAGGTTGTTTCAACAGATGGTGTACTTGAGCATGATGTAGCAATGCCTGGAACACCAAGAGCAAAAAAAATCGAAAAAGCAACAAATCCAGAGCAATTATTCGCAGCAGGCTACTCTGCATGTTTTGATTCAGCCCTTCAAATGGTAGCAAGACAAGAGCGTATCCGTTTTGAAAGTGAAGTAACAGCACATGTCAGCTTATTAAAAGACAGTTCAGATGGCGGCTTCAAACTAGGTGTTCAATTAGAAGTAAAGGGAACTGGAATTGAGCAGTCAGCATTAGAAGAACTTGTTCATAAAGCGCACGGCGTATGCCCATATTCAAAAGCAACTCAAGGAAACATCGAAGTAGAACTAGTAGCTGTCGCACAATAATAGATATCAATAAAAGGCTGAGGGAACATTCCCTCAGCCTTTTGATTGTGTTAAATTTTGCAAAAGCTCATGTAAAGAGGCACGCAGTGTTTTTAGCTCTTCTTCCGATCTTCCTGTCCCAGTCAGCATGTGAGACGGAATCGCAGTGGCCTTTTCTTTTAGCTGCTCTCCATATTCCGTTAAACGAATTTGCACAGACCGCTCATCCTCTTTCGAACGTTCTCGGATAATGAGTCCGTTTTGCTCCATTCGTTTCAGCATGGGCGTGAGTGTACCGGAGTCTAAATAGAGAAGCTCTCCCATCGTTTTCACATTTAATGTTCCATGCTCCCACAATAAAAGCAGTGCTAAATATTGCGGATACGTAATGTTTAATTCTTCTAACAACGGTTTATACTGCTTCGTCATCTCTCGTGAACTTGCATATAACAAGAAACAAAGCTGATTTTCCAGCTTCATATGTTCAAATTCATTTGTCATGTCAGTCACCAACTATTTTTTGTCATACTTATCATTGTATAAGATTTTCTTCCTTTTTAAAATAAATACAGACGAAAAATGAAAAATTCTTCAATGTGCCATCAATGTTTGAGAAATGAAGAGAACGTGAAAAGGATGAATAGATGAAGGAGGAGATGAAGATGAAACCATTATTCACAGCAAAAGTAAAGGCGCAGCATGGAAGAGCTGGACATGTTCGTTCAGAGGATGGTGTGCTCGATCATAACATTGTCATGCCTAACGCTAAGAAAGATGGAGAGACTGGTACAAACCCAGAGCAATTATTTGCAGCAGGCTATGCAGCTTGTTTCGGAGGAGCACTTGAGCAGGTAGCGAAGAAGCAAGGGATAGAAATAGAATCGGAAGTAGAAGGACATGTCAGTCTTTTAAAAGATGAAAGTGACGGCGGCTTTAAGCTTGGCGTAAAGCTGATTGTATCTGCGAAAGGTCATGATCATGACAAAGTGAAAGAGCTTGTCCATGCTGCACATGAATTCTGTCCATATTCAAAAGCAACAAGAGGGAACATTGAAGTAGAGCTTGAAGTGGCTGAATAAAAAAGTTTTCTATCACGCTGAAAAGAGAAACACCTGCTGATGAGCAGGTGTTTCTTTTTTAATATTCTTTCTTTTGTTCGTATGCTTCCCATGCTTCAAATGGCGCAAGGGTTTTTTGAGGTGTCAGCTTGTAAAATGGTATATTTCTTGATTCGTATTCTTTGTTGATTTCTTCATAAATAAATGAGTCATCAAAACCAGAATCCGCTGCATCCTGGTGCCCAGCGGCAAAATACACAGCTTTTGGTCTAGCCCAGTAAATAGCGCCAAGGCACATCGGACAAGGCTCGCAGCTTGTGTATAGAGTGCAGTATTCTAATTGGTATGTATTCAGCGTCTGGCACGCCTTTCGAATGGCTGTGACTTCAGCATGTGCGGTTGGATCATTTGCTGTTGTCACGTTGTTGCTTCCCTCGGCAATAATCTGACCATCCTTGACAATGACTGCTCCAAAAGGGCCGCCAGTACCACTATTGACTCCTTCTACTGCAAGATCAATTGCTCGTTGTAAAAAATCTTCGTGATTCATTGTCTTCCTCCCTTTGTTCGACTGACTTCTCTAGTATAAACGAATCATGCTAGAAAAGAAATCATCATAGTAGAAGATCGAACAGGCCAAATTACGCATAAAAAACCCCTGCCGCGTTCAGCAGGGGAGAGACATTCAATTATGCATGCTGCGCCAGCTTTTTGCGAGCGACTTCAGCAGCTGTGACCATGTTTTTCAAAGCAGCAATGGTTTCAGGCTCTTGTCTAGTTTTTAGACCACAATCCGGATTCACCCAGAAGCGATCTGTCGGACAAACGTTCAGCGCATCATCAATGATTTCGCTCATTTCTTCAACAGATGGAACGCGCGGGCTATGGATGTCATAAACGCCTAGTCCAAGTCCTTTCAAATACGGGTGTTTTTCTAAGTAATCGAGGAATCCGCCATGACTGCGTGAATGTTCAATTGTAATCACGTCAGCATCCAAGTCTTCGATTGTATCGACAATATCCTCGAAGTTACTGTAGCACATATGTGTATGAATTTGTGTTTCATTTTGAACGGATGATGTAGATAAACGGAATGACTCTGCTGCCCAGTTTAAATATTCTGCCCAATCACTTTCTTTGAGCGGAAGTCCTTCTCTTAGCGCAGGCTCATCCACTTGGATCACTTGAATACCAGCTGCTTCTAAAGCTTCTACCTCTTTACGCAAAGCGAAAGCAATTTGGAAAGCAATGTCTTTGCGAGAGATATCCGTTCTTGGGAAAGACCAGTTTAAGATGGTAACAGGTCCTGTCAGCATGCCCTTGACTTTTTTCTCTGTTAAACTTTGTGCGTATACCGTCTCTTTCACTGTCATTGGCTCTGTAAACTCTACATCTCCATAAATGATTGGCGGCTTCACGCAGCGTGATCCATAGGATTGTACCCAAGCAAATTTTGTAAAGGCAAATCCGGCTAGCTTCTCACCGAAGTATTCAACCATGTCTGTACGTTCAAATTCCCCATGTACGAGCACATCCAGACCAATTTCTTCTTGAATATCAATCCATCGTTTTGTTTCTTTCTTAATAAACTCATCATACTCTGCATCTGTCCACTCATTTTTGCGCCACTTTTGACGAGCACTGCGCACTTCGGCAGACTGCGGGAAACTGCCAATTGTTGTTGTTGGAAGAAGCGGGAGCTCAAGAGATTCGTTTTGGATACGAAGGCGTTCTTCAAAGGCAGCTGGACGTTTAAAATCTTTCGAGGAAAGATTGTTGCGTTCCGCTGTTAGATCCGCATTTGTTCCTTTTGCGAACTCTTTTAAGGTAAGAAGTGCTTGTGCTGCTTCGTTAATATCAGCATCAATGGCAGCTGCTCCTTTTGTTAAACCTTCTTTTAGTAATGTCAATTCAGCCAGCTTTTCAGTGGCATAAGACAGTCCGTTTAATAGTTTTTCTTCAAGCTGTTCGCTTGGGTGTTTGGCAACTGGCACATGCAACAAGCTGCTTGATGGCTGCAGCCACACTTCTTTCGGCTGAACGTCAGCAATGACTTCAGAAATAAAGGATAATCTTTCGCCAAGGTCTGATCTCCAAATATTTCTTCCATCAATGACGCCTGCTGCTAAAATTTTATCTTTCGGGAAGCCGTGCTTTTTCACTTGATCAAGGTTGCGCCCTTGATCATGGACAAAATCAAGACCGATTGCTTCAACAGGATATGTGACAAGCTCTTCATACGCATCTACTGAATCAAAGTATGTTTGAAGAAGAATGTTCAAGCCAGGTACGGCTTCTTTGATCGTTTGATAAATTTCTTTTACGGATTTTACGTCTTCACTGGAAGCTGTGACAAGTGCAGGTTCATCAATTTGAACCCATTTGACGCCTGCTTCTTTAAGTTCTTTTAATAGCTGAGTATAAAGCGGCACTAGACGCTGCTGGATTTCTTTCACTTCATTTGCTTCATAACCTTTAGAAAGTGAGACAAATGTATATAGACCAAGTACAACCGGTTTTGTTTCAACACCAAACGCCTTTTTCACCTTTTCGTAAGCTTCAAGCGGCTTGTTGTGTGTGAGTTTAAATTCTGTGCTTTTTTCGTATTCTGGAACGATGTAGTGATAGTTTGTATTAAACCATTTTGTCATTTCACTTGAGACGGCATCTTTTGTTCCTCTTGCCATCGCGAAGTATGTATCTAGCGGGTCTTTTAAGCTGCGGAAGCGCTCTGGAATCC
Organism: Bacillus sp. FSL K6-0994; assembly: GCF_038630815.1. NCBI lineage: Bacteria > Bacillati > Bacillota > Bacilli > Caryophanales > Bacillaceae > Bacillus > Bacillus sp. FSL K6-0994. Next base: position 1,211,413 of record NZ_CP152043.1, read on the forward strand.
AATTGAACATAACAGCGGTATCCAGCACGTGATCATAGAAGGTAAAGTCTCCAGAAGGAACAACATCAATTTGTTGATCGATTTGTGTTTTAATGGCAGTTAAAAATTGTTCATCCAGTGTGCTTAAGAGGGTTTCGCGGTCTGTTTGACCTTTCCAGTAAGACTCAAGTGCTTTTTTCCATTCTCTGTTTAAACCAATGCGCGGAAAGCCTAGATTACTTGTTTTAACAATTGTCAATTCCAATTCCTCCTCTAAATATAAAAAGACATTTACGCTCATGATCATGATTGATGAGGTAAATGTCTGGTTTAAAAGACAAAATGTGTGTGCGAAATAAGGCGTGAGTATCACTGACGCTTTTCCGACATCTCCTATCAACCGTAGGGGGTTTGATGTGATAGAGCGGCTGGTATCCTGGCTGGTGAATCTGCAAGCTTTTCATCCTTCCCATCCTAATGACAGTGGATTCCTGAGAAAAGCTCTCCTCACTCACAGTGGCGGGACCGCGCCGGATTTTCACCGGTCTTCCCAATTAAAATTCGACGTGTAATCGAATTACCGACTCTCAAACTATGAATTTATTGTGTTCGATTATATAACGTTCACTTCATTTCGTCAAAGTAAATTTTGAATAATTTTAATTAAAAAAATCCTGAGAAAATTCTATCTTTTCTCAGGACCTCTATTTAAGCTATAGAGATAAAAGATCTGCTTCTAATGTTTTTTCTAAAAGGACATCAGGCGCAGTTAAATATAAAAATCCATTCCCTACAAGGGCTTTCGACTGTTTTAATGGAAGGGTTCTTCTGACAAGCTGAGCATAAACCTCAGGCTCTGTCAGCTTGCGCTGGAACGCTTCTTCTTCGGCGTTTTTAATAATGGCTAGTGCACCGCTTACGTGAGGGGCAGCCATTGAAGTCCCTGTGAGCCTGCCATATTTATGGTTAGGGAGAGTGGATAAAATGTCTTCTCCTGGAGCGACGAGGTCGATTTCTTTATTGGCGTTAGAAAATTCAGAGGATTCTCTAGCAAGGGAAACAGAACCGACGGCAATGACTTCATTGTATGCTGCTGGGTAGGAGAACTCTTCCGTACGCTCGTCCCCGTCCCCTTCATTTCCTGCTGCGCACACAACAAGCACACCGCTTTTTACCGCATTTTGAATGGCTTCCTGCAGGGCAGGCTCATTGCTTGGACCACCGAGAGACATAGAGATAATATCCACCTTCTGCTCTGCGGCATAGTTGATGCCATCAATGATCCACTCATATTTTCCGCTGCCATTTTCACCGCCAAGAACTTTCACGATGAGCAGCTTGGCTTCAGGGGCAACCCCTAAAATTCCGCCATTTTGATCGGTTGCGGCAATCGTTCCTGCTACATGGGTACCATGCCCATTATAGTCTTTTACATTTTCAGCATCTCCATCGTCATCATCGGTAAAGTTCTTCCCACCGATAATCTGATCTTTTAAGTCGGGATGCTCTGTGTCACAGCCTGTATCAAGGACAGCAATGGTTATGCCTTTTCCTTTGAAGCCACTTGACCAAAGTTCGGGTGCTTTAATCTCCTGAATACTTTCCGGCGTCTCTTTCGCTTCCATCACATTGGCTTTTACTTCATACGGAATTAAGCGAATTTCACCTTTCATAAGAAAGCCCTCCTTATTTTGTTTTCAAAGTAGATTCAGGCTGCATAATGTTATTGTATAAAAGAAACTTTTGATCGGAAAGGGTCAATTGTAATAATTTTTCAAATAATCAATCTATTATCAAAAGTGCAGTTCTCCTCACATATTGACGAAAGAGCTCACCTTTTGAAGAAAACTCTTGATATCATATGAAAAAGAAGGAAATGCTGCATAGTGAGGTTGCACCTGTACAGATGAAAATGGGTGAATAGAACTAAAAGAGGCAGATTGAAAAAGAATCAATAGATGAAAGAAGAGAAGAAAATAGATAAACCATGAGAGCAGATTATTGCTTTTCAATGATAATTTTATTAAGAATAAGAAATGTAAAAAGTATTTGACATTTAGGAGACTAATGCTATGATTATAAATGTAAAGAGTATTTGACATTTTTTTTTGGAAGGGGACTAAAGATTGGATTACGTAAAGGTTGTCTATTCAGTTATAATATTATTGATCGGATTGTTCATTTTGATTACTTCGATGATTCAAAAGGGTGATGAACGAAAGAGATTTATTTACTCGAAAGCTCAATCTTATGCGTTTATTGTGGTTTTCGGTATGCTTTTATTAGAAGTCGCACAGAATATCTTTCTAACGATTCAAGGGAACTCAAATCAGGGCATTGGGATTTCACCTATCGCGTTCCTGTCTGTGGTTTCAATAATATATGTATTCACATTCCTCATTTACAGAAAAAAATATGGTGATTAAATGCAGAATCATATTAGAGAGCTAAGAAAATCTAATAAATTGTCTCAAGAAGAATTAGCTAAACTTTGTAAGGTGTCGAGACAAACCATTAACGCGATCGAAAATGATAAATATGACCCCACTTTGCAGTTAGCTTTTGACATAGCTTTTGTTTTAGGAACTTCAGTAGATCAGCTCTTTGTCAGCAGACCTATAAAAAAGTAATCAAAAGGCCTCAAGATGAGGCCTTTTTTGAGTGGTTAGCCGTTTTATGTTCCTTTCAATTGATGTGCGGTTACTGTGTTAAAAAACATCTTCATTCAATATATTTCTTCTTTTATGAAAAAATAGATGTGAAGATTGTGACTGTTCCAAATGAGAAAGGCAACATATAATAATGGAAAGACAAGCTTGCCTTTTAGATAGGAGAGATAGAGATGAACAAAGGGAAGATACTCGTAGTCGAAGATGAAAAGAAAATCGCAAGGGTACTGTCACTTGAACTTGAATATGAAGGATATGAGGTGACAGTCAAAGAGACAGGAATGGACGGGCTTCAGGCTCTTGAAGAAGACAGCTTCGATTTGGTGCTGCTTGACGTCATGCTTCCAGAGTTAAGCGGTCTTGAAGTGCTGAGAAGGGTTCGGAAAACAAATACAGCGACACCTATTATTTTGATTACAGCAAGGGGAAGTGTTCCTGATAAGGTAAGCGGGCTCGATCTTGGGGCGAATGATTATATAACAAAACCTTTTGACATAGAAGAATTATTAGCGCGAATTCGCGCACAGCTAAGGTTGAATATACATGCACAAGAAGAAAAGGAGACAGAGCTGAGCATAGCAGATTTAACGGTCAACGAGAAAACAAGAGAAATCCAAAGGGCTGGGCAAATGCTTGAACTCACACCGAGAGAATATGACCTGCTTGTCCACTTACTGAACCATCAGCAGCAAGTGCTCACAAGAGATCAGCTTTTAACAGCGGTTTGGGGTTTTGATTATTTCGGTGATACAAATGTGGTAGATGTCTATATCCGTTATTTAAGGAAAAAAATCGATTACCCATTCGAAAAACAGCTGATTCACACAGTGAGAGGTGTGGGTTATGTGATGAAAGGATAAAGAATGAGATTAAAAAATAAGATTCAGCTTTATACGTCGTTGTCTTTGTTTTTAATGGTGCTCTTGTTTCATACAGCCATTTATTTTATTTTTTCGATGACCTTGACGCAAAAAGATATGTCCCGCTTGTCTGAGGTGGCTGAAAATATTGCCATTGCTTTAAAAAAATCAGAGGAAGAGGGTCTTCCGTCCTCGGAGCTGCTGAAGGCGTACCTGCCTCAAAATGGTATGATCCGTGTCGTGACAGAAACGGGAGAGTCAAAACTGACTGTCACAAAGGAATCAACGTTTAGCTCACTGCCTTTTACATACGAATCTGGCCAGACAGCAGAAATCAAAGAATACAATAAGCATATGATTGCGTTCGCTGCTATTCCGGTCATTTGGACAAATGGTGAGATTATGTCGCTTCAAGTATATGAAGAAATCGAAAATACGGAAGAGAACTTAGCGTTATTAAAAATGATTTTAATCGCTACCGGCGTTTTGTTTATTGTGCTTTCCTATTTTGCAGGCCACGTTTTAACAAAGCAAATTGTCCGGCCGATTAGCAGAATGACGAATACCATGAAGGCAAGTATGAAAGAGAAGGCGTTTAAACGAATTGAATTAACAGGCGATTCAAAGGACGAACTATATCAAATGGGACAAACCTTTAATGAAATGTCCGAGATTCTCGAGAAGCATTATGAAAAAGAACAGCAATTTTTGCATGATGCCTCCCATGAATTGAAGACACCGATTACCGTCATTATGAGCTACAGCAATTTACTCAAACGCTGGGGGCAAACACGTCCAGAGGTTGTAGAAGAATCCTCCCAAGCGATTCATGATGAAGCGAAAAAAATGAAAAGACTGACAGATCAATTATTGACATTGGCGAAAAACGGCCAGCCGTTATACTTGGATATGAAGCCGGTTGATCTTGGTCATTTGTGCAAGCAGCTTTGTCATACACTTGAAGTGGCTACCAATCGAACGATTCAATCTCATGTGCAGACAGATCAGCCGCTGATCGCAGAAGGAGACGAAGAGAAAATCAAACAGCTTTTGACCATCTTAATTGATAATGCGGTCAAATATAGCAGAGAGCCAGTTGATGTGACCTGCGGATGGGCAGAAGACAAGCCATTTATTTCAGTGATTGATCAAGGAATTGGCATAAAAGAAGAGGATCTGCCGAAAATCTTTGACCGCTTTTTCCGTGTGGATGAAGCGAGAAACAGTGAGACGGGCGGAACCGGACTCGGTCTTTCAATTGCGAAGCAAATTGCAGAAGAACATGAGGCCGAGCTGAAGGTAGACAGCCGTATCGGCGAAGGGACAGCCATGACCATTCTTTTTCAGAAATAAATGGGTCTTTTCTCATCAATTTCTCATTTCCTCCTTATAAAATAGGAAATAGGAAGGAGGCGCTGCATGTCTAGAAAAACGAAAATGGTGCTTGCGCTCGCAGGATGTCTTGTGATTCTTGCGGCCTTTGCAATGCTCATGATCCAAACCATTGATCAAAAAATATTAAGTGAAGCAGAAATGAAAAAAATGATCGCAAAAGACTACAATGGAAACATTACACATATTGATTTAATCAATCATAAACAGGACTATACAATGACGCTGGAAAATGCAAACGGCATCTATCAAATCATTGCATCTTCTGCAAGCGGTCAAATGAAAGAAATTAGACAGTTAAAAAGCTATCAAAAGCCAAATGAAAAAAATGCTGAGCTCCAGGCAGAAGAGGCGGCTGTTAAAAAGGTGAGCGGAACTGTCATTCAAAAAAAAGAGACGTCAGATCGTTTCATTTTTACCATCCAATCAAAAAAAGAATTATATCAAGTCGAGGTCGACAAACAGTCATTTAAGGTGCTTGAAGCAGAAAAGAAAAAACCAACCTCTAAAGAAAAGAAGCTTACGAAAATCACTGTCGAGGAAGCCATCCAAATTGCCGTCAAAGAAGTTGGCGGAACAGTGGATGATGCTGATCTTGAAACATTCAGCGGTATGCTCGTATTTGAGGTGGAGCTGGATTTGCCTGACGGCAGAGAGGCGGAGGTGCTTGTGAACGCCTATACAGGGGATATTGAGGGCATTACGTACGAAAACTAATCCTTTTCTCATGATATTCTCATGTTTCTTTCCTTCCTTTATCATCTTGTTTTCTTAAGATAGAGAAGAAATCAAATAGAGGAGGAAATGAACATGATGAAAAAAGTACTAGTAGCTACAGCATTAACGGGAACTCTTGTCGCAGGTGGTTTCACACTTCAAGCGCAAAATACAAATCAAACAGCAAACGCCGAGCAAGTCGTGCAAAAGAAATCGTCATTTGTTTCAAAGAAACAAGCTGAAAAAGCAGCCTTAAAAGTGGTGAAAGGCTATGTGGATGATGTGGATCTTGAGCGTAAAAAAGGAAAATGGGTGTATGAAGTCGAGATCAAAAAAGGCGGCTTTGAATATAAAGTATATGTCGATGCCAAAACTGGAAAAGCGCTGAATGATCCAGTCAAAGAAAAGAAACAGAACGTGAAGATCACGAAAAAACAGGCTGAAAAAATGGCTCTTGCAAAAGTAAAAGGCACAATCACTGATTCTGATCTAGATAAAGAAAATGGTGTGTACATTTACGAAATTGAAATCACAACACCAAGCGGCGAGGAAGTTGATTTTGAGATTTCCGCTAAAACAGGCAAAATCCTGAAGCAAGAATGGGATGATTAAGCTATGACCAAACCTTACACTTTCATGTGTAAGGTTTTCATCGTGTAGACAAACCCTCGCATTCGGTGTCAGGTCTGCGCTCCGGTGCTCACGAATGTCGAATTCCCTCCGCTCCGGTGCTCGCCCTTCCTAGACTGCAAAGGTTTTCTATCACGCTGAAAAGAAGACAAAGGGTTAAAATAAAGATCATTTTAGCCCTTTGTCAACAATCTGCAAACCTTACACTTTCATGTGTAAGGTTTTTTCATTGGGACAAACTACGGGAAAGGAGGCGAGAGAATATGAAGAAAAAAGAAGAAGAGCAAACAATGGATCACGCGGAATACGTTCCGCATCCTGATGGAGAAGGATATGCTTTGTTTTTGCATGATTCCTTTCATCTCCTCTCCCAAGAGGATATGAATCAGCCGGAAGAGGAATAAAAAAACGTGAAAGGGCGATAGCTGAGCTGTCTATCGCTCTTTTTTTGAAAAGTAAGCGAATACATAAGGATACTTGGCATCTTGCTTATTGACATCATTCCGCTTTTTCTGTAATCTCAGTGTGTTAACAATATGAGACTTCGTTAGGTGAGGCTCCTGTATGGAGATACGCTGCTGCCCAAAAATGTCCAAAGACGCCAATGGGTCAACAGAAATCATCGACATAAGGTGATTTTTAATGCAGCTGGATTTTATCCTATGCCATACAGTGCTAAAGCTCTACGATTGAAGGAGCAAGTGTTTATTTTGTCATGCTTACAAAGCGCCTTCATTCGGTTGAAGGTGCTTTTTTATGAGAAAAGGAGGTGTGGGGATGGATCATCCCGATTCGAGACACATAGAGAGTATGTCAAAAGATCAGATTGACGCATCAGACAGAGGAGATCCTGACCCCGCACATTCTAAGGGATTCGGGTATCTCCTGACTTTGGGGAGGTAACAGCGATGATACAGAACATTACGTACGATGAACTCATTTTAAGAATCATTATTTTATTAAGAGATGGCAAACGCAAAGAATTTAAAAACATTATGGAAGAACTTCAGCCATATGATATGGCCTATTTATTTAAAGAACTTCCAGAAAAACACCGCGGCCGTTTCCTCAGCTTTTTAACAATCGATGATGTGACGGAAATGATGGGTGAGCTTGAGCGCGAATACCAAGAAATTGTGCTTGAAAAAGTAGGAAAAGACAAAGCCACCTTCGTCACAAACAAAATGGATAACGATGACCTAGCCAACTTGTTTGATGAAATGGATGATGAGCTGAAAGATCAGCTTTTATCAAACATGGAGGCAGAGGAATCAAAGGCCGTCCAGCTTCTCATGAATTATCCTGCTGAGACAGCAGGCCGGATCATGACCAACCGGTACGTATGGATTCCTCAGCACTATACGGTTCAGGACGCAGTTGTAAAGCTGAAAAGCTTTGCTGAAATTGCAGAATCGATCAACTATTTATATGTCATTAATGATCAAAAGCAGCTTGTAGGGGTTCTGTCGTACCGGGATCTCATTTTAGGTGAACCAGATGAAAAAGTGCAGGATCTTATGTTTACAAGAGTCATTGCCGTTGGAGCCTTTCAGGATCAGGAGGAAATCGCAAAGCTGATTGAACGGTATGATTTTCTTGCCATTCCTGTTGTAGAAGAGAACAATGTCCTGGTCGGAATCGTCACAGTCGATGATATCATTGATGTCGTCATTCAAGAGGCAGGAGAAGACTATGAGAAGTTCGCTGCCTCTGGTAAAGATATTACGTTCGACACGCCCGCTTTTGTTGCAGCATACCGGCGTCTCCCGTGGCTCATTTTGCTCTTATTCATTGGGCTGATTTCAGGCAGTATTTTAAATTACTTTGAAGATACCCTTCAGCAAGTCGTCGCCTTAGCCTTCTTCATGCCGATGATTGCCGGAATGACAGGGAATACAGGCACACAGTCGCTTGCGGTCGTCATTAGAGGACTTTCAAAAGAAGAATTAACGAAAAAAACCATTATGCGCCTGATTTTTAGAGAGCTCCGAACAAGTATTTACATTGGGATTGTCTGTTCCATTATTATTACAGTCGTCGCAATGGTGTGGCAGGGCAATATGATTTTAGGGTTTGTTGTTGGTTCGTCACTGCTTGCCACACTGATTATTGGAACGATGGCAGGTACGATCGTGCCTATTATTTTACACAGATTAAACGTGGACCCTGCGATTGCATCTGGGCCGCTGATTACAACATTGAACGATATTTTATCACTGCTCATCTATTTTGGTATTGCGACAGCTTTCCTTCATACACTTATGTAGCAAGAAGACTGTAAAACATGACGTTTTACAGTCTCAGCGCGCCGACAAACCCTTGCATTCGTTGTCAGTCCTTGCGTGCCGGTGCTCACGAATGTTCAATTCGCTCCGCTCCGGTACTCGTCCTTCCTAGACTTCAAAGGTTTTCAGATCGCGCTGAAAGGTAGACAAAGGACTAAAATAAACATCATTTTAGCCCCTTGTCCACAATCTAAGACTGTAAAACATGACGTTTTACAGTCTTTTTTTGTATAAAGATTGCATATAGCGCTTCCATCCTTTACATTTTAAGGAGAAGGTGGGAGAAAAACATGAAGAAATTCTTATTCGTTTTGATATGTATGTTTTTGCTGAGTGCATGTCAAAGGGAGGACGAGGGGAAAGACCGAAGGCTAGTGGCTGCAGAGCATATGCTTGAAGCCATCACCGAAGGAAATAAAAGAAAAATGGAAGACATCTACGTCGAAGGCGCAGTCCCGAGCCCAGATGACATTCTGAAACTGAAAAAAGAATGGGGCATAGACACGCTTTCTTATGAGGATTTTCAATTGGAAGAAGCCAGCATTCATGTGTTCCACGCGAATTATGAAGATGCAAAAATCGGGAAGAAAAAGGCACTTGCCCTGCGGGTGAAAGAAGATCCTGAAAGAGGCGGCGTGCTGATTGACTTTGTAGGGGTTGTAGAAGGTACTGAAGCTTCCTCTAAATAAAAAGAATCGTTCAAAAGAGCGATTCTTTTTTTGTTTAACGATTTTTATACCGAAAGTGTGCGTTAATCTGGCCTTCCAGCATTTTTTTCTTAAATTGTCCGCTTTTTAGCGCTTGTTCTTTTTTCTTCATGTCTTTTAAAATTTCAGCTGTCTGCACACCGTCTTCCCGTTTATTGGCGATGTCCATCAAACGTTCAACATCTGCAAAAGAATATTTCCGTGTGCCTCTTGTTGAGCGCTGGGGGTAAATGAGTTTACGTTCCTCATAATATCGGATTTGCCTGACGGAAAGCCCTGTTAGCTCACTGACAATCCCGATTGAAATGACTTTTTTATCTTTATAAGATACATCTTCCTGCGTCATATACTCACCCCTGCAAGTCTTTTCTTCATATTATATAGAACGAGAAGTGAAAAAACCTATCGTTTGTTAGAAAATATAACACAAAAACGAAAAAAATGAAAAAACCATGGAAGGAAAGATAACAGGGAGTGTGCAATACATCTTACGGCGGCATATAATCATGGTGAGTTGACATAGGAGGAGGAGCATATGATGGAGCAAGCACAGATCATTCGTATGGCAAAAGAAATCATCGCATTAGATGTGAAGAGGGATGAATTGCTTGAGCAATTCATGCAGGCTGCAGGTCAGAATGCACATGCGCTTCTAAGAGCCATGCAAAATGATTTGTATAAGAAGTCTTCATAAGCAACCGATCCAAATCACTTGATAGGAGGGATAATCGGTGCGGCGTATATTAAAAGAAGCTTTAGCAAAGGAAAGACATTATTATACGAAGCAGCTATGTTCAATAGGGGTTTACAGCCCTGATGCGGCCAAGAACATGACAATTAGTGACTTAAAAAAAGAGTATCATTTCTTTTTCAACAAAACAGAACGCTATCTGTAAAAATCCCTTGAAATGTGCGTATGTCACATAAAGGGTTCTTTTTTTTGTTTAATATTATAGCAATATTGAATTTTGTAGAAATTTGGCGAATGAAGTGCAAGAAATCATAGATTCTTTACAGATTTTGTTAAAGTGTGTCGCATCTTGATGGTTTGCTGAAAAAGCTTTTTTTCGAGATGATTGTGAAAAATAAGAAGGATTTTAAAAGTTTATATCGAAACCTTATACATAACACGAATGGAGTCACTTATGTGGTTGAAAGGGTTTTCAAAAACGTACTTCTATTTTTTACGAAAGGCTCCAACTGCACCGCAAGACAGCCTTGAAGTTAAAAAAATATTATAAGAGGTAGATATGTGATGAGACTATCGTTTAATGAAGAAGAAGTAGAACGCTCAATGACGCTTTACAAGGTTTTTGCAAGAGCATTTAAAAGCGTTTCAGAACACAGTATTAGAGACAGCAAAGAGCATGGGTTTAATCCAACTGAATTTGCCGTTCTTGAATTACTGTACACAAGAGGTGCTCAAAAGCTTCAGCAAATCGGCTCAAGACTCCTGCTTGTCAGCGGGAATGTGACGTACGTAATTGACAAATTAGAACGAAATGGTTTCATTGAAAGAGAACAGGACCCCAAGGATAAACGGTCTGTTTATGCCCATTTAACGGAAAAAGGACGAAGCTATCTTGACAAGATTTATCCGATCCACTCTCTTCGGATTGCGCGTGCATTCTCTGGTCTGACGCGTGAAGAGCAAGAGCAATTGATTAGTCTATTGAAAAAAGCAGGTATTCACAGTCAGCATTTATTATTTAGATAAAACGAAAAGGTGCCAATGATGGCACCTTTTTTATGTGTCAAGCAGCGCCGGATAGGCGATGAATTTTTCAATATCGCTTGCTGGCAGCGGCTTGGCATAATAAAACCCTTGCAGGTCGTCACAGCCCTGGGCAGATAATAGCTGAGCCTGTGCAAATGTTTCAACACCTTCTGCTATCACTTCGAGAGATAATTGATGTCCCATCGCTATAATAGCCCCTGTAATCTGTTCAGACTTTGAATCACTTAAAATATCCTCTATAAAGGATTTATCAATTTTCAGTCGATGAATCGGTAAATCCTTTAAATAGCTTAATGAGCTGTGGCCTGTACCGAAATCATCAATACTAATGCGGACGCCAAGCTGTTTCAGCGACGTTAACACCTGTTTTGATTGCTTGATATTGTCCATTGTCATACTTTCTGTGACTTCAAGCTCCAAGAGTGACGGTTTCAGATCGTATTTTTTCAGTGTCAGCTTGATCAAATCAATTAGATCTTCAGAATTGAATTGTTTCGCAGATAAATTGACAGCCACAGGAATCTTCAGCCCATCGTCATACCACATTTTTGCCTGCTTGCCAGCCGTATCAATGACCCATCTGCCAATATCAATGATCAGACCTGATTCCTCTGCCAGCTCAATAAAAGCCTCAGGTGACTTTAAGGAACCATCTGGTGCCTTCATTCTCAAAAGGGCTTCAACCCCAGTCATCTTTCTTGTTTTGGCACTGACTTGCGGCTGGTAGTGAAGGACAAATTGTTCTCTTTGAATGGCATCCCTCAGCTCCAGCTCCCGGTTTAACCTGTCCTCACTCAATCTTTCCATGGATTCGGTAAAGAATTCATAACGGCTTTGCTTATGTTTTTTGGATAAATACATGGCCATATCGGCTTTTCTCATCAGCTCCATCCCGTCTTTGCCATTTTGCGGAGAGATAGCGATCCCAATGCTGATTGACGTAATAAGCTGATGGTTCTGGATGAAAAAAGGACGTTCAAATTGATGGATGATATTTTTAGAAAATTGTTCGATTTTATGTGTATCATGATCCATGTGGGGAAAGATCATTAAAAATTCATCACCGCCAAGTCTTGCGATAAAGCCATTGTCCGGTAAACATTGCGTTAGTCTGTTTGCGGCAGCTTTCAGCAGTAAGTCTCCTATGTTATGACCAAGTGCATCATTAATAATTTTAAAACGATTTAAGTCCAGAAACAGAACCGCTGTTGATGTTTTTGACTTTTCTTGAGCGGAGAGAACATCATTTAAATGATTGATGCCGTGGCGGCGGTTAGGAAGCTCTGTTAGTGCATCATAATGTGCCATCACATGAATTTCTTTTTCTGCAATCCGCTGCTGTGTTAAATCTTTTAAAACAAGATAAATGCTGTCGAGTGAATTGTTCACATGAACAGGTATGTAAGTGACATGATAATAATAAAAACGATCTGCTGTTTTCAGTTCTGCTTCGCGTGTGATGGCCTTTTTTGACTGAGAAATAAATTCTTCCCACAACTCAGTCGGCATCACATATTGGCTGACATCATCACCAATCTTAGAATTGCACAACTCTAAGATTTGTTTACCAGAGTCATTTGCAGAAAGAACCTTTTGATCGACAGATAACACGATAATGCCGTCTATATTATGTTTGATGAGCGATTGAAACCGCTGTTCATTTTCTTTCAGCTGATCTGACTGCGTCATGATCCGGTGATCAATATAGGCACCAAAGATCATCAGCGTTTGAACAATAAGTGTCATCAATCCGATGAAAATCGACAGACTGAATGGCGACATTTCAAGATAGCCGCCTGCAGCAGCCTGTCCATTTGAATGATAAAACATGGTAGAGGCAGCCATACCAGTATAATGCATGCCTGCTATAGCACCGCCCATCAACATTGAACCAAGGCTCTTTAAAAGATAATTCTTCCGTTTACTTTTCATGTGCTCAACACGAAAGAAGAGCTTCAATGAAAAGTAGGAGGCAATGGCAGCGATGAAAAATGAAAGAAAAAAGAGGACTGGATCATAGCTGATTGAGACATTGGCCATTGATTCCATTCCAAGATAATGCATGCTGCAAATAGCTGTACCTATAGTGATTGAACTAATGAGCAGCCTTCTTCTAGAGACCTGCTTTTGAATGCATATTGAAAAAGCAATCAAGGATCCGATAAATGAGGCCAAAATCGATAAAATCAGTAAGGACGTATCATATGTAATGCCAACACGCATTTGAAATGCCATCATGCCAATAAAATGCATCGACCATATCCCCATTCCCATGATCATTGCACCAATGAGCAGCCATACCTTTTTCTTTGCACCGCTTGACTGTGCTACCCTGCTGGCTATATGAAGAGCTGAGTAGGAGGCGACAGCGGCGACAGCGATTGACAGAAAGACAAGCCATCCATTGTAGCTTCCTGTTAAATGGGTCATGTAAGAAAACCTCCTGTATCTTAAAACAGACATATACTTAATATATCGGATCGAATGGCTTCTGTGTTCACCTTTCCTTCACTTAAATAAAACAATCAACGTTTTTTTCATCCTTCTTTTATAGTAAAATCAAATTTAATGTAAAAAAACGATGAAAAGTGAATCGTTTCTTCGGTTTTATTCGTTTAATATATGGTGTGATTCTAAAAGAGATAGAATCAGTCAAATGATTATGTGTGAAAGGGATTGATAAACATCGAAGATTTTATTATTTCATTAGCTGATGCCTTTAAGAACTTGTCATACTTTGGCATCTTCCTCGCATTATGCATTGAATTTGTACCTGCTGAAGTGGTTTTGCCTCTTGCAGGTTACTGGGTCTCAGAAGGGGACATGGCCTTTATCGGTGTTGTGGCGGCCGGCTCCATAGGCGGCGTGGCTGGCCCGTTGACCTTGTACTGGTTAGGACGTTACGGCGGCAGACCCTTTTTAAATAAATATGGAAAGTACTTTTTTATAAAACCTGAGTCACTTGATAAATCGGATGCTTTCTTTGAAAAGCATGGCGGATTGGTCGCATTCAGCGGCCGGTTTATACCAGGAGTCAGAACACTGATCTCCATCCCGTGCGGTATTGCTAAGATGAATGTGTGGGTCTTTTGCCTGTATACGTTTTTGGCGATTACACCAATTACGTTTGTATATGTGTATCTTGGGTTTATGCTTGGGGAGAACTGGAAAGAGGTTGGCGCTATGTTAGATCCTTATCTTCTACCAATTGGTATCGGTGTTGTGTTATTGTTTGTTCTCTACCTGTTGATAAAACGAAGAAAAAGAAAAACAGAAACGCCAACTGCTTAATCAATGGATCGAACAGAAAGTCACCTGTTGACAATCGAGTGTCTATTGATTATGATATAAGTAATCTAAATATTCTAAATCCCGCCAAAGGGGAGTAGCGTCCGGTTTTTACCGGAAACAAAGTCGTCATTACATGGACTGATGTTCATCGGCTTTGTTGGCATGATTCTACATATCACATGTCTAGCAAGACCTTTGCCATTACAGGCAAAGGTCTTTTTTGCATTCATAAGCCTTTGTCTGTTGTGGGACAATAGATAAAAACAAGGAGGAATGATGATGGATGCAGCCATTATTTTAGAGTACGGGTGGGTTCTGCTCGTACTGATTGGATTAGAAGGGATTTTAGCAGCTGATAACGCGCTGGTCATGGCCGTGATGGTCAAACACCTTCCTGAAAAACAAAGAAAAAAGGCACTGTTTTACGGACTTGCAGGTGCGTTTGTCATGCGATTTGGTTCTCTGTTTCTTATTTCGTTTTTAGTGGATGTGTGGCAAGTTCAAGCCATTGGTGCCATTTATCTTCTTTATATTTCCATTCACCATATTTTAAAATCGCACGTATTTAAGAAAAAGGAAACAGATACAAACATGAAACAAAGCGGCTTCTGGGCAACAGTCGTGAAAGTAGAGCTTGCCGACATTGCTTTTGCTGTAGATTCCATTTTAGCGGCAGTCGCTTTAGCTGTGACACTGCCAAAAACAAGTCTTCCGCAAATCGGTGGACTCGATGGCGGTCAATTTATTGTTATTCTATTAGGCGGTATCATTGGTCTTGTTATTATGCGATTTGCAGCAACGGTCTTTGTGAAACTGCTCAAAACAAGACCGAGCCTAGAAACAGCAGCATTTGTCATTGTCGGATGGGTGGGTGTGAAGCTCACGCTTTATACACTGTCACATCCAGCCATCGGGGTCGTATCGTCTCATTTTATCCATTCAGCATTATGGAAAGTCATTTTCTGGACAGTGCTTCTCGCAATTGCAGCATTTGGCTGGTTTTTATCAAGTCCATCAAGAAAAGGCGGGCAGGAAAACGAGGAGAAACAAGAGGCACGCCTGGGAGAGTAGGTTTTTTGAAAGAAATATCATTTCATTTTCATAACACGTATATTACAAATAAGGGGGAGATACCCCCTTATTTCTTTGCTTTTAGACGAAACATTGTAAAGTAGATGGTGACATACATGTCATAATTGAGTAACAGGAAATGAATTCCTCATTTCTTCCTTTGCGCTTCCCTCATAAATTAGCTATCATAAATGAGTAATATAGGGAGAACTGAGGTGAAACCATTGCTTAGCCTTTTGTTTAAAAAAGGAAAGAAAAAGCAAACATTAGAGCAGTCGGCTATCAGTATTCAACAAGGTGATATCGAACTGCAAAATGCATTAATAGAGCAATACAAACCATTTGTCGCTAAGACGGTTTCATCCGTTTGTAAACGATATATAGATGAAAAAGATGATGAATTCAGCATAGGCTTAATAGCCTTTAATGAAGCGATAGAAAAATACTCTGCCGAAAAAGGAAACTCACTGCTTGCTTTCGCAGAATTAATTATTAAAAGAAAAGTGATTGACTATATTCGAAAAGAAGCAAGAAATGCGCCAACGGTTCAAATGGACCTGCAAGAAAGTGAGAATGGCGAATACTCTCAAAGCATGATTGAAGCAGAGCTCTCTGCAAATGAATATAGGCGTTTAATTGAACAAGAACATAGAAGAGAAGAGATTGAACATTTTAAAGAACGATTGAAAGTTTACGGTCTCACGTTTCAAGAGCTGCTTGAGCATTCACCAAAGCATGCAGATGCCAGGCAAAATGCCATTAAAGTAGCCCATACACTCGTTGAACACGATGAGCTGAGAACCATTTTATTTCAGAAAAAACAATTGCCTGTCAAACAGCTGGAAAAGCTAGTGGAAGTCAGCCGCAAAACGATTGAGAGAAATAGAAAATATATCATTGCGATGGCGATCATTATGACAGGTGACTATGTGTATTTGAAAGATTACCTTAAAGGGGTGCTTAATTCATGAGAAGAGGCATTATAGTAGAGAAAAACAAAAAATATGTCACGCTGCTGACCCCTGATGGACAATTTCTGCGGACAAAATATGAAGAGCAAAACTATGAAATCGGCCAAGAAGTGACATTTCCGAATGAATCACGTCTCGAAAGAAAAAGAGCCGGTTTTTTTGACCTGCTTCGTTTACGTCCGTTAAATGCAGGAATCCTATCAATAGCAGCGATTATTGTCGTAATTTTTACTATGATGCCATCTTTCTCAAGTCAAAAAGCATATGCGTATATGACAATTGACATTAATCCAAGCTTTGAGCTGAAGCTTGATCACAATTATCAAGTGATCGGTGTCACACCGCTGAATAAAGATGCAAAGCAAGTACTGGCGAGTATGAAGGATTTAGAAAAAAACGACATGACCAAAGTCGTGCAGGAAATTATAGATGACTGTGACAAAAAAGGATATGTGAACAATTCTAAAAGTATTTATATTTCAACCGTTTATGAAAACAAGCAGGACAATACATATAAAACAAACGTAAAAAGCAAAATTAACACCATTTCTGGTGAATATCAAAAACGCAATTATAAGCTGGAAACTGTGGAAAGTGACCTGGAAACAAGAGAAAAAGCTCAAAAGGCAGGCATTTCAACAGGAACATATATTAGAAATCAAGAAATGCAAAATAAAGAACATGAAGACATCAAAAAGGATGAAGACGCAGCAGAGAACGATGCTGTGAAGGAAGAAGATCCTAAGAAACATGAAGAAGAACAAGCAGATAAAGACAAACAAGAAGACGTAGAGACAGACGATAGCGAAGAGATGCAGCCAGATCAAGAGGCTCCTGAAGCTGAGCACAAAGAGCAGAAGGAGGCAGAGAGGGAAGAGCAAGGATCTGTTCAAAAGCCTCAAAAACCTGATAATGAAAGCAAAGACAGCAACATAAAGGAAGAAAAGGATCATTCTTTCGATAAAGAGCAAAAAAAAAATCACTCAACTGATCCTGATGAAAGAAGACACTGGAACGGTACATCACGTGGTGATGCAGAAAAACACGCAAAAAAAAACAGCAGGGATCAGAACAATCCATCCGCTGAACAAAAAAGAGAACATGCAAAGCAAAAAGGGAAAGGTGCACCGTTTCCTTATCGCGAGAACCGGCATGAGCACACATATCAACAATAAAAAAACGCCAGAATAGCTCCGGCGTATTTCACCATGTCATGATTTAGATTGATTACCCATTTGTGATTGAGCCTGTTGAACGAGTCTTTTTGTGATTTCACCGCCAACAGAACCGTTTGCACGTGAAACTGTATCTGAACCGAGAGTGACGCCAAATTCTTGAGCGATCTCGTATTTAAATTGATCTAAAGCTTGTTCTACTCCAGGAACAAGAAGTTGATTTCGATTTGCCATGTTCGTATTCCTCCTTTCACCTCATGTTTGTTGCGCCTTCTTATTTTGAAAAAAAAGCCGTACAATTATGCTGGCAATTGCTGTACAAAAAACCGAGATGATGAAGGTCACCTCGGTTCTTATTTATCCCTTATTCAGCTGCAGCGTATTATACATCATTTCTTGAGCTGTACTTTGCAAATGAGAAGTAAAGACAGAGAAGACGGTAGAACTGATAATCCCTTTAATCAAATTCCATTGGCTCTTCGTCAATTCTGTAAACTCGTCATGAAGCTTGTCTGTCTGCTCCTCGGTTATTTCTCGTAAATTTGTTTCCTTTAATGGAAATTGTGTATGGTGATAAATAAAATCAAGGACGTGCGCATATGCTTCATAAAAACGGATTGGACTAATAATATCATCTGTTCGATCTGTGATGGTGTTAAATAAGGCAGATAAGATCATACGTATGGTATCGAAGTCAAAAACTGATTTTAAATCCCTGACAATTAATAAAATAACGACCTGATCAATAGAGTACTTCTTGCCAAGCTCTGGATGGCCAATCATATCTTTAATATCACGTTTGATCCAATTTTGGATCGCCGTCGATTTAAGAGAAGTCAGCTCACACAAGTTGCCAAGCTCAACAATTTCATTTGTAGAAAGACCATGCTCTGATTTTTGCTTCCGCCGTTCAAGCTTCTCAAAAAAAGACGGGATCTTTAATTCATCATAGTCATGATCCTTGCCATTTTTTACAGATAGTTTCAAAAGCTGAAGCGGAGTCAGATCTCCCTCTCCTTTTAGAGAATACAGAAGTCTTGTCATGTCAATTCTCGTTAATTTAAAAGTAACCATGTTCCACCTCATTTGTACGTCAAAACGTGATTATTGATCTAATTCAACATCATAGTCTCTTTTTGATGAAAATGCAAAATAAACTCAAAATCAGACCTGTGCGTCACAATTTGTTCACTTTTCTGCTGGGGTAAATGTCGTAAATATTGATGTGACGGGGCTTTAGCCGTTATGATAAACAAAGAAAGTGATTCCTTTTTCCTTGCAATTTGAGACGTTTATTTTTATAATTTTATTAATAAGTTCATTTGAACTTAATATGACAGCGGAGGTTATGTATGGGTAAGAGAATATTTCTGTTTATATTAACGAACATTCTTGTTATCACTACGATTGGTATTGTACTGTCGGTTATTAGTGCAGCAACTGGTGTTGGTTCTTATATAGGAGCAGACGGTGGAATTAATTTTGTTGCACTGCTTGTATTCAGTGCAGTTGTTGGTTTTGTTGGCTCGTTTATGTCACTTGCAATGTCTCGCTGGATGGCAAAAATGATGATGGGTGTACGTGTGTTGAATCCAGAAAAGGATTCATTAACATATGATGAGCAGCAGCTTGTTGACCGCGTGCACAGACTATCAAGAGCAGCAGGCCTTTCTAAAATGCCTGAGGTTGGTATTTATCAATCATCTGAAGTAAATGCTTTTGCAACAGGTCCTTCTAAGAGAAGATCACTTGTTGCGGTATCAACTGGATTGCTTCAGGAAATGGATGATGCAGCAGTTGAAGGTGTAATCGCCCACGAAGTCGCTCACGTTGCAAATGGTGACATGGTGACGATGACGCTGCTTCAAGGAATCGTCAACACGTTTGTTGTGTTCCTTTCAAGAATTGCGGCATGGATCGCTAGCCGTTTTGTTTCACGAGAAGAGCTTGTGCCGATTGTTCATTTTATCGCTGTGATTGTTTTCCAAATCATTTTCTCTATCCTAGGAAGCCTTGTCGTGTTTGCATATTCTAGACACCGTGAATTCCATGCAGACCGCGGCGGAGCCGACCTTGCAGGTAAAGATAAAATGATTCATGCGCTTCGTTCACTTGAGGCGTACACGTCAAGAATCAAAGATGATGATCAAACAGCAGTCGCTACACTTAAAATCAGCGGTAAACGAAAAGCTTCTCTTTTCTCAACACACCCTGATTTAAACGAAAGAATCAGAAGACTAGAAGCAAAATAAGAAAGAGGAAAAAGACATTCTTTTACAGGATGTCTTTTCTTTTTGATGAAAAAGAAAATAAAGCATAAAATAGCTTTAAAATCATGTCTCTTTTCATTAAAATGATAAAGGTATTCGAAAAGATAGATAAAAGAAGGAATGACAATGAATCCTATAAAAAAGCTAATTGACCGGCTGTCAGCTTTTCAGTTGATTGCCCTTTATTATTTTCTTGCTGTGACCGTGTCGTTTATTCTACTCAGCCTGCCAGTGGCTCATCAAGAGGGAGTCAAATGGACATTCATTGATGCCTTGTTTACAGCGGTGAGTGCTGTAAGTGTTACAGGACTGACTGTTGTCGACACCTCACAAACATTTAGTGTGGCAGGGATGTGGATCCTTGCATTTGTTCTGCAAATCGGAGGCATCGGCATTATGACGCTCGGTACTTTCGTATGGCTAGTTATGCGAAAAAGAATTGGAATTAAAGAAAGAAAGCTTATCATGGCAGATCAAAACCAAAGCAATTTATCTGGAATTGTGAAACTAATGAAGCAGGTCTTATATTTAATTTTGCTGATTGAGTTTGTCGGCGGGCTGATTTTAAGCATGTATTTTCTCAAGTATTACGATGTGCAAGGCGCTTTCTTACATGGCTTCTTCTCAAGTATTAGTGCGACAACTAATGGGGGCTTCGATATTACAGGGAGTTCTCTTATTCCTTACAAAGATGATTATTTCGTCCAGTTTATTACGATGCTGCTGATCATCTTTGGAGCGATTGGTTTTCCTGTGCTCGTGGAAGTGAAGGATTATTTGTTCAATCAGGACCGAAAGCACGCATCATTCTCACTGTTTACAAAAATCACAACGCTCACGTTCGGCGGCCTTGTGGTTGTTGGAGCGATTGGAATCTATGCACTTGAAGCAGGGTTTAGCTTTGTAGGGAAAAGCTGGCATGAAATCTTGTTCTATTCTTTGTTTCAATCGACTGCAACAAGAAGCGGGGGGCTGACAACGTTAGATATTACGCAGCTGACGGAACCGACGCTTTTATTTTTATGTATGCTCATGTTTATCGGGGCTTCCCCAAGCTCTGTGGGGGGCGGCATTCGGACAACTACGTTTGCTCTTAATTTACTCGCCTTGTTTCATTTTGCTAGGGGAAATAAGTCCATTAAAATCTTCAAGAGAGAGCTTCATCAAGCGGATATTAATAAATCCCTTATGGTAACCATGATGGCCTTTATTTTGGTCTTTGGCGCTACGTTCCTGTTATCCTTAACAGAGCATAATACACTTCTTGAAAATTTATTTGAAGTCTGCTCTGCTTTCGGAACAACGGGGCTGTCGCTTGGGATCACCTCAGATCTCACTGTGTTTGGTAAATGTATCATCATGGTGGTCATGTTTATTGGCCGGATCGGTATTCCAAGCTTTTTATATTTAATAGGCCGAAGAGAAAGCGAAGCAAATTATCATTATCCGAAAGAGCGCGTCATTATTGGCTAAACAGCATTCAATTTGAATGCTGTCAGCGTGTAAACAAACCCTCGCATTCGCCCGCAGTTCTGCGCTCCGGTACTCACGAATGTCAAATTCGCTCCGTTCCGGTGCTCGTCCTTCCTAGACTTCAAAGGTTTTCTATCACGCTGAAATGAAAACAAAGGGCCAAAATGATCTTCATTTTGGCCCTTTGTCAACATCTTACAGCATTCAATTCGAATGCTGTTTTTTTATTTCCATTATCTAACTGGCTAAATCACATGGGATGTTCGCAATCTATAGGTAAGAGGTGAACGAGACGTGCTGGATGTGTTATGGAAAGCAATTGTCATGCTGCTAGTTGGTACCTTGCTGCTGAGAATAGCAGGGCCTAAATCGATTAGTCAATTAACTGTACAACAAACAGTCATCATGATTTCAATCGGATCGATTATTATCCAACCCTTTATTGAGCATAATTTACTTGAAACCATTTATGCAGCTACCATCTTTATTGTGGCACTTGTCATTATGGAGAAGCTGTCGATTCAATCGGATTTTTTTGAAAAATTGCTTTCAGGAAAATCGGTCGTTATTCTACAGGATGGCGAAATGCTTGATCATAAGCTGAAGAAAACAAGACTCACAAGGGATCAATTTAAAATGCGTTTAAAGCAGCAAGGCATCACTGACATCAGCAGTCTCAAAAGAGCCACGCTAGAAGCCAATGGACAAATTGGCTATGAGTTAAAACCTGAGGAAAAGCCAGTGACGGTCAAGCAAATGAAAGAACTCCTTGACCAATTAAGAGAAGAACTAAACCTGTCAAAAAAGGACTGAATTCAGATGAAAAGAAAAGCAGCGAAAAATGAAGCATTAACAAATAATATGACGCCGACAGAAAGTATGGCACATGATCAAGGACAAACTCAATTTGACGAACAATCAAGAGATCGTCAGGCAAACCGAAATTCTCATAAAGGGAAACAAGGGGGAGCATCTCGTGACTAAGAAGCATATGAAGAGCAAAGAGATGAAGGACCATAAAAAGCCAATGGACCCAGATATTTTAGAAGAGGAATTTGGCAGTGAGCTTGGAGATATTAACAGCAGCAAATGGATTGATACATTGGTGAAGCCAAAGAAAGATGATGCATGTCAGCAGAATAAGAAATAGAAAAAACGATCCATGAAGGATCGTTTTTTATTTGATATAACTCCCTTGCCTGCCGGTGATCGTTCGCATGAGATTGTTCATTTTGAGCTCGATCACTGGCTGTGCAACGGTTTTGACAAAAGTGCTAGACAGGGTAAAGGTTAACAGAATGGTCAGCAGCAATAAAATGAGTACACTTGCTGCATTTAGCGCCCAGTCATCAAACCAAGTGGTTCTTAGCAGCTTGATCACAAAGCCGTGTAATAAATAAACATATAACGTTCTTGTTCCCCATTTTGTAAAGAAGAAACGGCGTGTTGGAACTAATGCAAAGAAGCTGAAAGTAGCGCCAAATGCAAGCAAATACCATGCCATTCGTTTCATCGCCGCAATCATTCCTTCATCCCCAAGAGAAGCATACGACTTTGAGCCAAATAAGAAGGAATAATCAAATTCATAGAAGTAGCAAAACAGGAACACAGCCATTAATACAAAAAGTGCTGCCAGCTTTCCTTTGCTTGTACGGATGAATTCAAAATGCTGCTTTTTTAAATAGAATCCAGCTAAAAACATAGGCAAAAAGACAAACGTACGTGATAAGCTGAGTGTATCGCTGATGCTGTCCACATAACCGACGAGTAAAGCAATCGATAAACTGACGATCATCGCCCAGTGAAACGGCAGTTTTGAAAAAGGAATGAGCAGCAAATTCCAAAAGAATAAACTAATTAAAAACCATAAGGACCATTGTGGATCAATTGGATTTAAATTGGCCATGCTTTGATCCTGCAAGAGATAATAGTAAACCGAATAGATCACCTGAAAGATTAAATATGGGATGATCAGCTTAACGGCGACTTTTTTCATAAAGCCCGGTTTTCTAAACCCTTTTGCAAAAAAGCCAGAAACTAAAATAAAGGCGGGCATGTGAAAGGTATAAATAAACTTGTATAAATAGAGCATCCAGTCATTATCATGAATGAATGATCGTAACAAATGACCAAAAACAACTAGAAAAATCAGAAGGAATTTCGCATTATCAAAATAACTATCTCGTGAAGATGCCATAACATCACCTTTCCTGCTCGATTTCAAACATAAATGTTCTAAGTGCACTGTTCCCTTATTTGCCTCATTCTAAAATACATTTTCGCTCAATTCGCTATTTGATGTGAAATTGTAGAATGGTTGTAAAAGAAGCGTAAGAAAAGTGAACCGTTATACAATCCTGTCATCCAAATGAAATAAATGAGACAGTCTTCGTGTAAAAAGTTATCTTTTTTTATGAGTCGAATGAAGGAACAATGAAAATATTGTAGAAATATTGTAGAGGAATGAGGCTGGAAAAGGAGTGTAAGAGAATGACTGAAACGCTCGATGGCAATAGGTTAACCCCTGCGGGAGATATCAGAAAATTAGAAAAAGAGAACGAATATTTGCGAACTGAGTTAATGCAACAAAAAATGCTATTAAATAAGACGCTAGATGCCATTTTTATATTTGATCAGCACCTCAACATCATCCAAGCCAACGAAGCAACATGCAGGCTTGTCCAGACACCGAAAGAAGACCTCCTCAATAAATCCGTTCTAGATTTCCTATACGGCATCCCGAAAGATAAAATTGAATGTTCACTCGATCTATTTTTTCGAAAAGGTATGTTAAAAAGAGAGATCTCCATTCAGCTGGAAAATGGTGAGACAAAATACATTGAATTTGTCGCAGAGCACGATACCATGAGTCAGCAATATATTGTGGTCATGCGAGATATTTCTTCAAAGAAAATATTAGAACGAGAACGCTCCATGAATGAGCAGCTGTTCAAAGATTTGTTTGACCGAGCCATTGACGGGATGGTCATTTTTGATCAGGATGGCTGCATGATTGATGCGAATCATTCTTTTTGTCAGAGCTTTGAGCTGCAAAAGACTGATTTAACCGATCGCTATTTACATGAATTTGTCGAAGAAGAAAATCTTCCCGCCTTGCAGCACCTTTTGACGTCACTTAAAGAAACAGGAAAAGCAAAAGGAGAGCTTCCTGTTACTCTACAATCTGGCCAGCACAAATTATTCGAACTCACCATTACATCAAATGTGATGAGTGGTTTTTATATGTCCATCATGCGGGATATTACAGAAAAAAGACTGATGGAAGAGAAGCTGTTAAAAAGTGAAGAACGCTTTAGAGAAATTTTTGAAAATGCAATGGATGCCATCATCATATGGGCGGACGATGGAGAGATTGTGAAAGCCAATGAATCAGCCTGCCGAATTTTTGAATTACCGATGCACTCGCTGATTGGCAAAAAACTCACCGACTTTCTCGTCAAATCTGATAAGAGATATAGACCAACAAGAAGACGCTATATCCGGAATCATGAAATAAGGGAAGAGCTATTGTTCAAAATGGCAAATGGACAGTATAAAGAGCTTGAGTTTACATCAAAGCATGCGGTATTAGAAGGACAGCACTTAACCATTTTACGTAATGTAAGTGATCGAAAAAGAATGGAGCAGGAGCTGCGCGAAAGTGAGCTTAAATTCCGCAAAGTATTTAATGGATCAATGGACGGCATTGTTCTTTTTGATAATCAATACCGAATCATTGAAGTCAATCCATCTGCCAGCGAGCTGCTTCAATTGAAGGACGATCATTTAACAGAAATGAATCTTTTCCACATTCTTGCCCCTTATCAAATAGAAAATTTGGCTCAGCCAGCCGAGGCGATGTCATTAGATGAAATGGATAATGAGGTTCCGTTTGTACTGAACCATCCAGATCAGCGTATACTGGAATTCTCTTTTAAACGCAACATTATCCATAATATGAATTTGGCGATCTTTAGAGATGTGACAGAGCGGAAGGAATTAGAAGAGCGGGTGAGAAAATCAGATACCCTTCATGTGGTCGGAGAGCTTGCCGCTGGAATTGCTCATGAAATTAGAAACCCGATGACAGCCTTAAAAGGCTTCATTCAGCTGTTAAAAGGAAATATAGAAGGGGAGTATTCGCTCTATTTCAATGTCATCACATCAGAGCTGAAAAGAATTGAATCCATCATCACCGAATTTTTGATTTTAGCGAAACCGCAAGCCATTGTATATGAAGAAAAAAATGTGGTGCAGATTGTGAAAGACACGATGGATCTTCTGCACGCACAGGCGAATCTTGGCAATGTTCAAATGCATCTCAATGTGCTGGATGAGATTCCGCTCATTTATTGTGAACAAAACCAATTAAAGCAGGTCTTTATTAACATTTTAAAAAATGCAATTGAAGTCATGCCGCGCAAAGGAAATGTCTATGTGAGCATTCAGCGGAAGGGTGAGGAGCATATTGTCATTTCACTGCGTGATGAAGGCTGCGGAATGGCAGAGGATAAGCTAAAGCGTCTAGGTGAGCCTTTTTATACAACGAAAGAAAGAGGAACTGGACTTGGCTTAATGGTTAGTTATAAAATTATTGAAGAGCATCAAGGAACCATTGAGGTAGAAAGTGAGGAAGGCGTAGGAACCGTCTTCCATCTCACGCTGCCACTTAGGCAGCAGAAACAAGAAGGAGAGCAGTAACGTGTATTATACCGTCTATCACGCACCTATCGGGGAATTATACATACTAGAAAAGGATGGTGCCATCATCGAGGTGATGTTTGATGATGAACCGTTTTTAGCAAAAAAGCAGGCAGCGAATCTAAAGCAAGCAGATACGCCTGTCTTACAAGAAGCGAAAAAGCAGCTAGATGAATATTTCAAAGGTGAGCGGCAAGTATTCGATCTCCCGCTCAAGCAAACTGGTTCTCCGTTCCAAGAGCAGGTGTGGGAAGCATTGTCAGCCATACCATATGGTGAATCAAAAAGCTATGCAGACATTGCAGAAGCGATTGGCAATCCAAAGGCTGTAAGAGCCATCGGACAAGCTAACAGACGAAATGCATTACCTATTTTTATCCCGTGTCACAGGGTGATTGGAAAAGACCGGACTCTGACGGGCTATGCAGGATCGAAAACAGACATGAAAGCGGTCCTGCTTGAATTAGAAGGCATCCCATTTGTTCAAAAATAAAACGATTGACCTGTTCCAAATGTTTGTCAAGCGACATATCCTTTTATTAAGCTAAAAAAGTTGGTTGAGGGAAAAAGGAGGGCGCTGGCATGTTTTGGGGCAAAAAAGGCAAAATGTATGCCGTTACGTCACTATGTGTCAAAATGAACGTTTTGACAGAAGAACAAAAAAAAGAAATCTTAACAAAAACGAATCAAGAAACAAAAAAGCGCGGTGCTCTTAAATGACAAGAACACGGCGCTTTTTTGCGATCATTGAGAGATGCTTTCGGCGAAAAGAGCATCAATCTCTTCTGCATAGTTCGATGTGATAATTCCCTTTTCTGTAATGATGCCTGAAATAAGATGATGAGGAGTGACATCAAAGGCGGGATTGAATACCTGAACATCAGGCGGTGCAATGGGGACGCCGTTTAATTCCTTTACTTCCAGCGGGTCGCGCTCTTCAATTGGAATATCTGACCCGTCGCGGGTGGATACATCAAAGGTTGAAAGCGGTGCTGCTACAAAAAACGGAATGTTAAAATGCTTGGCTAGAACGGCAAGACCTAACGTTCCAATCTTATTCGCTGTATCTCCATTACGGGCGATACGGTCAGCTCCAACAATGACAGCAGAAATTTGCTTTTCCTTCATCGTATGGGCTGCCATGTTATCTGTAATGAGCGTCACATCCACGCCGCCTTGCATGAGCTCCCATGTTGTCAGACGAGCGCCTTGAAGAACAGGGCGTGTTTCACATGCATAAATGTGAAGATCAAGATTTTTCTTTTTGGCTAAATAAAAGGGAGCAAGGGCTGTACCATACCGGCTCGTTGCGATGGAGCCTGCATTACAAATGGTCATGATACGGTCACCTGATTTAAAGAGCTGAAGTGCATTTTGACCGATTTGTCTGCATGTTTCTTCATCTTCTATTTGAATTTGAATGGCTTCATGCACAAGGTCTGTTTTGGCTGCATTCACTGATGCTGCACGCTGAATGCGCTGCAGCAGCCGGTCTAATGCCCAGGCGAGGTTCACAGCGGTTGGACGAGCACTGTTTAAATATTCTTTGATTCGAAAGACTTCTTGTCTAAAAACATCCAATTCTTCTGTTTCAATTGCTTGTGCACTGAGCGCCAGCCCAAAAGCTGCTGTAATGCCAATCGCAGGCGCTCCGCGTACTTTTAATGACACAATCGCATCATACACATCTTCTTTCGTATATAAATGCTCAAATACGGTTTCGGTTGGTAATTTTTGCTGATTTAAAATGTTAATACGGTTTTCTTCCCATTCGACAGAACGGGGGACTTCAAATTCTTTTGACAAAACCCGTCACTCCTTTACAGATGGCTGGAATAATGCGACGAGGTCAGACGCTGTTTCCACTGCATGATATTGTTTGATAAATGTTTTTCCAAGTGTCAGTGCTGCTTTTTTCTGCTGAATCCGTCTAGTTGGTGATGGAATTGCATCAAGGTCAGCGGCATGAGCAAGACCAATTGTTCGGCGGACAAGCTCACAGCCGGCAAAGCCTGTCGCTTCTTTTAAAATCCGGTCAAACGTTGTTTCTAAAAAGCTGTCCGATACACTAAACGCTTCAATGCTGTCCTCTTTCCAAGCTTTTGTGAACACTTCTTTGAAGGTTGCCCATACATTGACGACATGGTTAAAAAGGTGCTGCTGCTCGTGTTCATTCTCGCGAGATAAAGCATTCAGGAACAGATTGGCGATAAAGTGGCCGATATCGAATCCGAAGGGACCGTAAAACGCGAATTCTGGATCAATGATTTTCGTTTCAGTTTCATTTGCAAAAATACTGCCTGTATGAAGATCTCCATGAACCAATGTTTCAGCTGATGTCAGGAAGATACGCTTTAATTCTGCTGCCCTAGCTTGCACTTCAAGATCTGCCCAAAGCGCTTCTGCAGATTCTCTTAATTCTTCTTCGAAGTCATTTGTTTCACTATCGAAGAAAGGGTCTGTGAAGACGAGTTTTTCTGTGATATCGCACAGGTCAGGGTTCGTAAATTGCTTCACAAATTGTTTTTTGATTTTAGGATTTGTAGCAAAGTCAGATGTGTAAAAAAGTGTTTTTCCTAAAAATTCTCCAACATGATCAGATAAATGCGGATATTGTTTTCCGGCAATTAGCCCTTTTCTGACGATTTCTAAGTGGGAGAGATCCTCCATGGCTGTCACTGCAAGAGCTGTATCTGAATAATAGACTGCTGGTACGAGGTGAGGCGCATATTCTGACTGCTTGATCAGGGCGGCACTTTCAATTCTTGCCCGGTCTAATGTAAGCGGCCAGCTCTCCCCTACCACCTTTGCATAAGGCAGCGCCTGCTTGATGATCAAACCTTTTTCTTGTTTGTGATCATAAATATGAAAGACGTAATTTAAATTCCCGTCCCCAATTTCAGTGCATGTCAAATGACTGCTTTCTTGGATCAAGCCAAGTCTAATTGCGAGTGCAACTGCCGAGCTTTCTGTTAGTTCTTCATATGATGCCGTAAGTGTAACCAATTGCTTCCCCTCCAAATCATATAAAAAAGCCTCTTTCTCCTGAGAGAAAGAGGCTTGATGGTGTGTATGCCCAAAGCCTCTCTTATCTCTCAGCACATACGTCTGACGGAATTAGCACCGTGCCCTATAAGACAATTGTCTTGGCGCTTTATTTGCTGCGCCCCACTTCACAGTGGTATTAACGGTCGGTTGCTGTTGGGGTCAAAAGGCCAAATCCCTCGCCCAACTCTCGATAAGAGAAATCAATATGTAATTGTTTCGTGTCTGATTGCATTTCTTAATTCAAGATATTATCAGAGCTGCGCTTTACATGTCAATCTTTTTTCAAAATTGCTTTACAATTCATAAAACAATCCATTACAGTGATTGTATTGTCACGTAACTTGAATAGAAGGTGAAGAAATGGAATTCCAGCAATCAGATGTGTTGAAACAATTACCGAAACAATTTTTTGCGTCCCTTGTCCAAAAGGTGCAGAAAAAAGTACGGGAAGGGGCAGATATCATTAATTTGGGGCAGGGAAATCCTGATCAGCCAACTCCTCCGCACATTGTAAAAGCCATGCAGGAAGCGGTAGCAAAACCTGAAAATCATCAATACTCCTCATTCCGTGGAACAGCGAAATTAAAAAAGGCTGCTGCCGCTTTTTATGAAAGAGAATATGGGGTCGCACTTGATCCAAAAACGGAAATTGCGATTTTATTTGGCGGGAAAGCAGGGCTTGTTGAGCTGCCGCAATGTCTGCTGAATCCGGGTGATACGCTTCTTGTCCCTGATCCTGGTTATCCTGATTATTGGTCAGGCGCTGTGCTTGCTGGAGCGCATATGGTAACCATGCCACTTCTTGAAAAAAATGATTTTTTACCTGACTACGATTTGCTGCCTGAAGATGATAAGAAAAAGGCAAAATTAATGTATTTAAATTACCCCAACAATCCGACGGGTGCTACGGCAAGCCGTGCATTTTTTGAAGAAACCGTTACGTTTGCGAAAGATCACGAGCTATGTGTAGTCCATGATTTTGCATATGGCGGCATTGGATTTGATGGAGAAAAGCCGCTCAGCTTTCTGCAAGTAGAGGGAGCGAAAGAGACGGGAATAGAAATTTACACATTATCTAAAACGTACAATATGGCAGGGTGGAGAGTAGGATTTGCAGCAGGAAATTCGTCTGTTATTGAAGCGATTGAGCTTTATCAGGATCATCTGTTTGTCTCGCTGTTTAAAGCCACTCAAGATGCAGCAGCGGAAGCGCTATTAAGCGATCAAACGTGCGTGCAGGTGCAAAATGATCGATATGAGAAAAGGCGGAATGTGTGGATGGCTGCCTGCAAAGAAATTGGCTGGGAAGTCAGTGCACCAAAGGGTTCATTTTTTGCTTGGTTAAAGGTGCCGGAAGGATATACATCTGAAGCCTTTTCTGACTTATTATTAGAGAAGGCACATGTTGTTGTTGCGCCAGGTAATGGCTTTGGTGCTCACGGTGAAGGGTACGTGAGAGTAGGGCTTCTAACAAGTGAGGAGCGGTTACAAGAAGCCGCTCAGCGCATCGCTGCTTTGAAGCTGTTTGAAAAAAAGCCATTGACAACATAAAAAAATGGTGCGATAATTCAGGCAATATTTAAGAAAATTGAATATTCTTATCAAGAGTAGGCAGAGGGACTAGCCCAATGAAGCCCGGCAACCGACTTCCATGAAGCACGGTGCTAATTCTTGCAGCAAGCGCTGAGAGATAAGATTCGGATGAATGACACGAAACAACCTCTTTAAGGCGCTCATGAAGCACTTGAAGAGGTTTTTTTATTGAACATATGCATGACGCAATCGAAAGGGGATTCCTAGTGAGTGAATTACTGGCAACATACGTATTAACACATCGAGAGGATGAACAAATAAATCGAAAAGCAGAGCAGATCGCGCTTGGTTTAACAGTTGGATCATGGACGGATTTGCCGCAGCTCAAAAAGGAGCAGCTTCAAAAGCATAAAGGCCGAGTTGAAAAAGTATTAGAAAAGGCTGTTCCAGCCGAAAATGGCCTTTATCAATCAGAGGTGACCATTGCTTATCCTGAGGCAAACTTTTCAGCTGATTTACCAGCTGTTTTTACGACGATTTTTGGAAAGCTTTCACTAGACGGAAAAGTGAAGCTAGTCGATATCCAATTTTCTGAAGAATTTAAAAAAAGCCTGCCAGGACCTGTATTTGGAATTGATGGCATACGAAAAAAGGTAAATGTGTTTGATCGTCCATTATTGATGAGTATTTTTAAAGGCGTTATCGGCCGTGATATGCAGGATTTAAAAGAGCAGCTCCGCTTACAGGCATTAGGCGGGGTTGACTTCATCAAAGACGATGAAATTTTATTTGAAAGTCCATTAGCTCCTTTTGAAGAGCGAATCAAAGAAGGAAAAGCGATTTTAAAAGAAACCTATGAAGAAACAGGACACCGCACACTGTATGCTGTCAATTTAACGGGCAGAACCTTTGACCTGAAGGATCGAGCGAGAAAGGCCGCTGAACTTGGGGCAGATGCGCTCTTATTCAATGTCTTTGCATACGGCCTTGATGTCATGCAAAGCCTAGCTGAGGACCCAGACATTCCACTGCCGATTATGGCGCATCCCGCTGTGAGTGGTGCTTTGACATCCTCTCCTGAATATGGATTCTCGCATTCTCTTCTTTTAGGCAAATTAAATCGATATGCTGGCGCTGATTTGAGCCTCTTTCCCTCACCTTATGGATCGGTTGCACTTCCGAAAAAAGATGCCATTGGAATCTATGAAGCTTGCGTGAAAGAGGATACGGTTCAAAAAACATTCCCTGTCCCGTCAGCAGGCATTCATCCAGGAATGGTTCCAGTATTGATCAAAGATTTTGGAATTGATCATGTGATAAATGCAGGTGGAGGCATTCACGGACATCCGGGGGGAGCCATTGGCGGAGGGAAGGCATTTCGTTCGATCATTGATGCAGTGATTCACGAAGAGTCCATCCGAGATAAGGCGGCTTCCTGCCAAGACTTAAAAGCGGCACTTGATCTTTGGGGAAGGGTAGCAGAATAATGAAAAAACCAATTGTATGCTGTGATTTTGATGGAACAATTACAAAAAATGATAATATCATCCGCATCATGAAACAGTTTGCACCAAGTGAATGGACGAAGCTGAAGGATGGTGTCCTGTCAAAGGAAATCACCATTCAAGAAGGCGTCGGGCAGATGTTTCAATTACTGAAAAGTGATCAGAAGGATGCCATTCAATCATTTATTTTAGAAGATACAGAGATTCGAGAAGGATTTAAGCAATTTGTCGATGAGGTAAAAAAAGCAGATATTCCTTTCTATGTACTTAGCGGGGGGATGGACTTTTTTGTCTACCCCATCCTCGAAGGCATTGTCGATCGAGACGATATTTATTGCAACCATGCATCATTTGTGGAAGACCATATTCAGATTGAATGGCCGCATGCCTGCGATACGCAATGTCAAAATGGCTGCGGATGCTGCAAGCCCTCAATCATTCGAAAGCTGACTCATGAGGATGACTTCATCATCATGATCGGAGATTCAGTGACTGATGTGGAGGCGGCGAAGCATGCGGATCTTACGTTTGCGCGCGACTACTTGCTCAATGAATGTCAAGAGCTCGGGCTCGTACACAAGGAATATGACACATTTATTGATCTACAAGCGCAATTTGTTCAAATAAAGGAAGTGAAGGAATGGCAGACGCAAAGAGCAAACGCTGGCAGGAGCTAGCAGACGTTAAACGTGAACTGGCTCAAAGAGATTGGTTTTTCGGAACAAGCGGTAATTTATCGATCAAGGTGTCGGATGATCCAATCACGTTTTTGGTGACGGCAAGCGGCAAAGATAAACGAAAAGAAACAAACGAAGATTTTGTGCTAGTAAATGCGGCAGGCCAGCCCCATGATCCGAACGAGCCTCTTAGACCATCAGCTGAAACACTGCTTCACACGTACGTATATGAACGGACGAAAGCAGGCTGCTGCCTCCATGTCCATACAATCGATAATAATGTGATGTCAGAGCTGTATGGGGATAAGGGAGAGATTCGTTTTAAAGGCAACGAAATCATCAAAGCGCTTGGTTATTGGGAAGAGGATGCAGAAGTGTCGATTCCGATTATTGAAAATCCAGCTCATATTCCGCAGCTTGCAGAGCAATTTGCCAAACATCTGACACTAGAGGCGTCATCTGGTGCTGTACTCATTCGCAATCATGGTATTACAGTCTGGGGAAAAACAGCCTTTGAAGCAAAACGAGTATTAGAAGCATATGAATTTTTATTTAGCTATCACTTAAAATTAGCGCTTTATCAACAGCAGCTTGTAAGATAAAAAGGAGGAAAAACACATGGCGACGATTTTGATTCATAATGAAGAGAACACATTACTTGAAAGCGAGCAAGAGGTAGCATCATATTTGGAAAACCAAGGGGTCATTTATGAGCATTGGGATATTGAAAAGCTGCCAAACCGTTTATCAGAAAAGTATGATTTAACCGATGAGGAAAAGGAAGAGATTTTGACTGTTTTCCAAAAGGAAATCCAAAGTATTTCTGAAAAAAGAGGGTACAAAGCGCAGGATGTCATTTCATTATCTGATGCCACGCCAAATCTTGATGAGCTGCTCCAAAACTTTAAACGTGAGCATCACCATACAGATGACGAAGTACGCTTTATTGTGAGCGGGCACGGAATCTTTGCTATTCAAGGCAAGGATGGCGTCTTTTTTGATGTGAGATTGAATCCAGGTGATTTAATTTCTGTTCCGCCAAACATTCGTCATTACTTTACACTTCAAGAGGATCGCAAAGTGGTCGCAGTTCGCATATTTGTCACAACTGAGGGCTGGGTGCCGATTTACGAGGAAGAAACGGTTTAATGATAGAGCTGATCATTCCGCATGAGGCGGAAGATCAGCTTTTTTTTAGGAAATTAGACATAAAATGAGAAAGAAAATAGTTGATTTTGATCTTCTGCATAGGATAAAATTCTGTTTAATCAATGTGTCAGTCCTGTCCAAATTTGAAGTTTACCCCCAAATTTGATTGGGTAAAAGGTCTTTAGGCTGTAAAAAATTAAATAAAATAAGCATATTTAATTTAATTTACAAATAAAGTATAATTTTGGTGTCGGATCATTTTGAGCATAGACAGTCGAAATCATTGCGGGAGCTGAGATCATGAATATTTACGTAAGGAAAGAACAATTGCTGATGTCCATTGATGAGAAGAGAAAACAAATGGTAGAAGCTGCTCAAGTGGAAGGTTACACTGGTGAGAAGACAATTAAATATAGTCAAGAACTGGACAACCTGATGAATGAGTATCAGCATCTTCTTTTTCATGAGAAACAATCTGCCCCCTCCTTTCATGATCTTGTGTCTCAAATGAGTCTTTTATCTGTGAACCGCCCCTCTTATTGACATGAAAAACCGGTCTTGCATAAGCAAAACCGGCTGACATCTTCAGTTATGCTGAGTGAGCAGAAGGAAGCATGATCATGACAGTCGTTCCTTTATTCACTTCGCTATGAATATCAATTGTTCCGCCATACATCGAAATGATTCGTTTACACACGACAAGCCCAAGACCTGTGCCTTTTTCCTTCGATGTAATAAAGGGGAGGAAGATGTGCTTTAACATCTCTTCTGGTATGCCTTCACCTGTATCCTCTACTTTAATGATGACATGTTCTTTTTCAGCTTCGATCACAATCTTCAAATGACCGCCGTTTGGCATCGCTTCTAAAGAGTTCTTTGCTACATTTAAAACAACTTGTTTAATATGATCCTTTGTGCAATACACGCCCACATCTTGAATCGTATTGATTTGCAAATCCACTTCGACATTATAAAGATTTGCCTCAGAGAAAACGATCGGCATGATCTCACTTACAATTTCTTTTACAGAATTATTCTGCCATTTTTCTGCCGTTGGTTTTCCTAATACAAGAAATTCACTGACGATTTGGTTGATCCGTTTAATTTCTTCCTCGATGACAGAAAAATAGAGCTGATCTTCTTCTGAATGATACTTCTTTTGCAATAGCTGGATAAATCCGCTAATCCCTGTTAATGGGTTGCGAATTTCGTGTGCTGTACTTGCTGCGAGTGTTCCGATCAATTCAAGCTTTTGCGCTTCATTTTGATGACGCTCCTGCTGAGTTTGCCGCCTTAACACGATATATTGGACGAGTGTGAATAAAATATTTAATAAAATAAACGCACTGGATAAAGGGATGAGCATCACAGACAGCACTTCACTTGTTGAAGCACGCTGCGGAAAGACCTCCAGCTTCCAGCTGTTTTCATCTAAATATGTAGACACGGTGCTGCCGCCCTCGGGTACTGGCTGTGGACCGCTTGTAAAGACGACATGTCCATTTTGATTCAGCATCTTAAAATGAAGATCAGGGTTCAATACATTCATAATATTTCTTAAATAGTCAATTTGAATGGCGGCAATCAGTACATTGGTGACCTCTTCGTTTTCATCGAGAACAGGCACACAAATGGAGAGAATCCGCTGTTTTGTAATTCGGCTCACATAGTTGTCTGTGATCACGGTCTGCTTGGTCACTTGAATGCGTTTAAAGTAATCTCTGAATGATAGGTTAATTTTTTCCTTTAACGGGGTGGTGCTTGCTGTTACATTTCCTTTTTTGTCTAGGAGATACAGACCTGAAAAACGAGGTTCTTGTTTATAGATTTTCTCTAGGATGTTTTGTACTTTTTTCGTCTCAAGCGGCTGGTCAAATCCCATGGCGAGGGAAGTTAATCTCGCTTCTGTTTCACTTATTAAATAATTCATTTGATTTTTGTGAATATTTAACATAAGTGTAGCGGTTTGTTTGTTCTTTAAATCGATTTTTTCAGTTTCTTTTTCGTAGATAAAATAACTAATGATTAGGGTTGGAAGCATGACCAAAATAAGGTAAAGCCTGATCTTCTTCCAAAACCCTTTCAGTATACTCATCATTCATCGCTCCAACGTATTACCTAATAGACTTATTATAGCATTGAACCTATCTTTATTACGATGACTTGTGTGATTTTTAAAAAATTAGGTGATTCGTTCTGGTCTCATTTTCGTGCTAAAGATGGATCAAAATGTTGACATTTTACTTATTGTTTATTAATGTCACATTAGTGGGTTGCATTTCATAAAGGATGATAAAAAATGGAAAATCATAATGTTGAAAAATCATTGAAACTATTTATTGTATTATCACGTGCCTATCGCTCAATTAATCATCACATGAACAAACATATTGTGAAGCACGGGCTGAATCCAACTGAATTTGCTGTGCTAGAATTGCTGTATCATAAAGGTGATCAGCCGCTTCAGCAAATCGGTGATAAGATTTTACTTGCAAGCGGCAGCATCACGTATGTGGTTGATAAATTGGAGAAGAAAGAACTCCTCAGCCGCAAGGCTTGTGCAGAAGACCGCAGGGTGACATTTGCGCATATTACCAAGCAGGGACGAGCTTTGCTTGATGACATCTTCCCAGATCATGCGAAAGAAATTCATGAGATGATCAGTGTCCTCAGCGAAGAAGAGAAAGATGCCTGCATCGATATGCTCAAACATGTAGGGCTGCGTGCAAAGCATTTATATGATCATCAAGAATAAATAAAAAGGAAGCCGCTGGCTTCCTTTTCAGCGCGCAAGCAATCCCTCGCATTCAGTTGTCAGCCCTGCGTGCCGGTGCTCATTCCTAGACTGCAAAGGTTTTCTATCACGCTGAAAAGAAGACAAAGGGCTAAAATAGAGATCATTTTAGCCCTTTGTCAACAATCTGTAAAGAAGCCGCTGGCTTCTTTTTTTATTTCGCTTTTTTCTCAATCGGTAAAATGAGTACTTCTACACGCCGGTTTTTACTTCTGCCTTCTGCTGTATCGTTCGAGGCAATCGGTTTGAATTCGCCGTATCCTTTTGTACTAAAGTTCTCTTGGTTTAGATTGCTGTTTTCAAGAAGAATATTTAAAAAGTTCACAGCGCGAATGGCGCTTAAATACCAGTTTGATTCAAATTCTGAATTTCTGATTGGTACATTATCTGTATGTCCGCTAATGACAATGTCACGAGCAGGATTAATGACGAGCAGTTTTGAGATTTCTTTTGCTAACGGGACATCCTGAGGGCGAATAACTGCCCGTCCAGAGTCAAAGAAGATACTGTCCTCAATCGTAATGAGAAGACCTTCATCCGTAAGCTTTGTTTCGAGCTTTGAACCAAGTTTTTTATTTGCAATGAATGAATCGACCTGCTTTTTGACCTTTGTGAGAACCGCTTGGTCCCTAGCCTTTGCTTTGGCTTCTTCATCTTTCTCTTCCTCGGCTGCTTTCTTGACTTGGTTGCTGTTTTCAGTTTCTTCCGTGCTTTGCATGCTGGATTGATCCATAACACCAGTACCGCCAGTAAAAACTACATTAAAAGACTTAGCCATCTGTTCATATTTTGCCGCATCAATTGAACTAGATGCAAAGAGCACAATGAAGAGGGCGAGAAGAAGCGTTAGTAGATCGGCATAAGGGATAAGCCAAGATTCATCTACATGGTCTTCATGATCATGGTTTTTACGTTTCCTAGCCATTTTGATTTTCTCCTTCTTCAATGACAAGATTTGCACGTTCTTTTGCTGGTAAGTACATAAGAAGTTTTTGTTCAATGACTTTTGGAGATTGACCTTCAAGAACAGAAAGAATACCTTCGATCATAATCAGACGAAGCTTTACTTCTTCCTTTGATTTACGCTTCAGCTTGTTGGCAAATGGATGCCATAACACATATCCGGTAAAAATCCCAAGCAGTGTGGCGACAAAGGCAGCACTGATCGCATGTCCAAGTGCTTCAATATCTCCCATGTTGGCAAGTGCGGCAATAAGTCCGACAACGGCGCCAAGTACCCCTAGCGTCGGAGCGTATGTACCAGCTTGTGTAAAGATTAATGCACCTGACTGATGTCGTTCAGACATGGCGTCAACTTCTTCTGTTAAGACGTCTCGAATAAATTCAGCACTTTGGCCGTCAACTGCCATGCTTAACCCGTTCTTTAGAAAATCATCATCGACTTCCTCAAGACTTGCTTCTAATGCCAAAAGACCTTCACGACGCGCAATTTGTGCCCAGTTTGAAAATAGAGGGATCATTTCTTGAATCGTTGGAAGCTGGCTGTCTTTGAAAATTTTGCCGAACAATTTTGGTGTTTTCTTAATTTCACTAGAAGGGAATGCGATGACAACAGCTGCAACCGTCCCAACAATGATGATTAATATAGCCGCCGGGTTGAGAAGAGCAGTTAGACTCACACCTTTCAAAACCATACCGACACCTAGTGCAATAAATGCTAAAATAATACCAATTAACGATGTTTTGTCCATTATCTCACCAAATCCTTTAACTATCTTTTTCTATAGTTAATATCGGTGTGTTCCAGAAGGGTTTTAGTCAGAATATAAAATTAAGACACTTTCTGTGAAGAATTTTTGACGAAAGCGCTTTCTATCTGCGTAAAAAGAAAACTCCCTCTCATATAAAGGGAGTCTCCATTTAATCGTTTTGAGCTGGTTCATCTAAATGAAGCAGCTCTTTTAATTTTTCTTCATACATGATTTTAACAAGATCGTAGCTCCAATTCATCATGTGATCCACCTCTTTTTCTTTTATCGTAAAGGAAAAGAGGCGGGGGAGCGTCGTCGTTCAGATGGAACTTAGACGCCGCAACATGATGGAGATGCATATCATCCTGAAGATGTAGTTATCCTTTTTTTACGACGATTTCGTCATGTTCAACATCCACAGTAAATCCAGAAAGCTGCTCCTCTTCAAGCAGGATCTCCGTCATTTGGTCTTCAACGTGCTCTTGGATGGTTCTTCGAAGTGGACGAGCGCCAAATGCAGGGTGATATCCAAGCTCTGCGATTTTTTCTTTCGCTTCATTTGTGACATGGACTGTTAAATTCTGCTCTTTTAATTGCTCTGACAGCTCATTGAGAAGAAGATCAACAATCTTCACTAAATCATCTCTGTCTAATGATTCAAACTGAATGATGCTGTCAAAACGGTTCAAAAATTCTGGTTTGAAGTAGCTGCTTAGTGAATCAATGAGTGATTGTTCCTCAATCGCTTCTTCCTGATCAGACTGGAAGCCGACCTTGACCGTTTTATCTGCGCTGCCTGCGTTACTTGTCATGATGATGACTGTATCTTTAAAGCTGACCGTTCTGCCTTGGCTGTCTGTTAAGCGGCCATCTTCCATGATTTGCAGGAACATGTGCTGTACATCTGGGTGTGCTTTTTCGATTTCATCCAGCAAAATGATGCTGTATGGTTTTCTGCGCACTTTTTCAGTCAGCTGGCCAGCTTCATCATGTCCAACGTAACCAGGAGGAGAACCGATGAGTTTGGACACAGAGTGTTTTTCCATGTACTCACTCATATCTAAACGAATGATCGCATCTCTTGAACCGAATAATTCTTCAGCTAACGTTTTAGACAATTCGGTTTTCCCGACACCTGTTGGTCCAACGAAAAGGAAGGAGCCTGTTGGTCTATGTTTCGATTTTAAACCAGCTCTGCTTCTTTTCACGGCTTTCGCCACTTTATCAACCGCATGTTCCTGTCCAATCACTCGTGCTTTTAGACGGACGTCAATTTCTTTCATTTTGGTTTGTTCGTCTGCTTGGAGTTTCCCGACAGGAATGCCTGTTTTTTGTTCCACAATGGCCTGAATGTCCTCTGCTGTAACGATATGCTCTTTTTCAGTTGTTTTGTTTTGAAGTCTTGCTTCAATGGCTTCTTCTTCATCGCGTAGCTTCGCTGCTTTTTCATATTGTTCTTCTTTTAGCGCAGCTTGTTTTTCTGCGGCAATTTGCGCTAGTCGGTTTGTCAGCTGATCTTCACTTGCTGCATCAATGGAGAGGTTCGCTTTTGAACCAGCTTCATCCATTAAATCAATGGCTTTATCCGGCAAATGACGGTCTTGAATATACCGCGAAGATAATTGAACGCACGCTTTGATTGCTTCATCTGAATAGGTGACACCATGATAGGCCTCGTATTTATCTTGAATGCCTTTTAAGATGTCGATTGCTTCATCTTGTGTTGGCTCATCTACGATAACGGGCTGGAAGCGCCGTTCGAGTGCAGCATCTTTTTCAATTTGGCGATATTCTTTTAATGTCGTCGCACCTACTAGCTGCAGCTCGCCTCTTGCAAGGGCTGGTTTTAAAATGTTTCCAGCATCCATTGATCCTTCTGCAGATCCTGCGCCCACAAGAAGGTGGATTTCATCTACAAATAAGATGATATTTTTACGGCTTTGCAGTTCTTTGATTAACTGCTTCATTCTTTCCTCAAATTGACCGCGTACACCTGTGTTTGCGACAAGTGAGGAGACATCTAATAAATAGATTTGTTTGTTCTTTAATTTATTTGGCACATCGCCGCTCGCAATTTTGAGCGCGAGTCCTTCTGCGATCGCTGTTTTCCCAACACCTGGTTCACCAATAAGAACAGGGTTATTTTTATTTCTTCTATTTAAAATCTCAATGACTCTTGCGACTTCTTCATCTCGGCCAATGACTGGATCAATTAAACCAGCATTTGCTCCATCTGTTAAGTTACGGCCAAGCTCATCGAGTAAGCCTTTTTGCTTTGGCTGCTCCATGTTTGGGGCATGACTTGCTGCCTGAGAGAAGAATGAACTTCCTCCAAAAAGCTGAGGTCCCATTTTCATTTTTGACTGCTCCATCAAAGAGGTATAGCAGTCTTCACATAAAACCATTTGGCTCCGGGACGAATTTACTTGCATATTCAGGCGAATAGTTGCTTCATTTACTTGACAATGTTGACAACGCATTTGCCATGACCTCCTTAAAATAAAGTTTGACTTTATTTGACCAATGAATGTTAAAGAAAATGGCCTATTGTTTGACCATCTTTGACTATAGTATACTCTGACCTATTTTGACTTTCAACTGTTTTGCTCAAAGGGGAATAAAAATCCTTTTTTGCATTTAATCATGGTTTGTCCTTCTTTTCAAGGAACTTGTCTCATAGGATAAAAAAGAGACAATCGAAAGTGATGGGTGCGGAGGGGTCACATGAAACGTTCAAATGAATCCGCTTTTCAGCTTGCCTTTGTTTATGTAGGAACAGTGGTTGGAGCTGGGTTTGCGACAGGGAAAGAAATCGTAGAATTTTTTGTTCGTTTTGGCTGGATTGGACTATTAGGGATCCTGATTAGCGGTGTTATTTTTACTGGCCTTGGGGCAAAAATGATGCTGATTTCGAAACGAATCGAAGCAGAATCTTATCAAGATATGAACCGTTTTTTATTTGGCGCAGCTGCGAGTCGATATATTAATATTGTCATGTTTTTTATTTTACTTGGTGTCACCTCAGTCATGATTTCAGGCGCAGGGGCTATTTTTGAAGAACAGCTTGGCATATCGAAGGAGTATGGGATCTTTTTGACGATCATTTTGAGCGTCATTGTACTCTTTAAAGGTTCAAAAGGGCTATTTGGAGTCAACGTCCTTGTCGTTCCAATGCTGATTTTCTTTTCAATGATCGTGTTTCTTGATTCATTTGTGTTTAGCAGCAGTGAAAGTTATGTTCTTGCGCTGCAAATGGGTGAGGGCGAGTGGATATTATCAGCCGTGTCATATGGTGCCTTTAATTTAGCACTGTCACAGGCAGTGTTAGTACCCGTCGCAAATGAAATGGCCTCTGAAGCAGTCATTAAAAAGGGAGCGGTGCTTGGGGGCGTCATGCTGACACTCATTTTGCTTGCTTGCTTCTTATCTCTTTCTTCATTAGATATGCTGGAGGCGTTTGATATTCCAATGGCCCAGGTAGTGTATCAAGTCGCAAACTCCATTCATCTCATTTATTTATTTGTCATCTTCGGTGAAGTTTTTACATCCGTCATAGGCAATTTATACGGGCTGGAGAGACAAGTGAGGGCATATATCCGAATGAACAGCATCTTTACGATATCCCTTATTCTCATATGCTGCTATGTGATTAGTAAAATTGGTTACGGTACACTGATTTCAACGGTTTATCCGGTTTTTGGCTATGTCAGCATCTTTTTTATCCTCTTTCTTTGTCTAAAAAAAGTGCCTGCCCCGCTAGATAAGTAAAGAAAGGATAGCCTGCATGAAAAATATGTGGTACACTATCCTCTGTGAAAATTGAACAAAAATCCGTGAAGACGGGAGAGGTTCTAGCAAAACCCTCTATAAAAAACTAAGGACTTGCCGTATCCTTGGATGTGGCATTTTTTATTTTTTATGGCTGGGACACCTCATACACATGTAAAGGTGTCTTTTCTTTTGAGAAAAATAGGGGTTTTCAGGAGCCTTTCAGATGCAGTGTTGTACGGTTGTACTCATCTGCAAAAGGAGGAGAACAGAAAATGAAAAATGAAAAAGCAGTCGTTGTCTTTAGCGGGGGACAGGACAGTACGACATGTTTATTATGGGCACTTCAACAATTTGAAGAGGTAGAAACCGTGACCTTTCATTATAATCAGCGTCATCAAGAAGAAATTGATGTCGCCAAAAGAATCGCAGACAAATTAGGTGTGAAGAATCATCTGTTAGATATGTCTCTTTTAAATCAACTGGCACCTAATGCTTTAACAAGAGATGACATTGACATTGAGGAAAAAGAAGGAGAGCTTCCTTCCACATTTGTACCAGGAAGAAACTTAGTGTTCTTATCTTTCGCCTCTATTCTTGCGTATCAAATTGGAGCAAGACATATTATCACAGGTGTTTGTGAGACAGACTTTAGCGGCTATCCAGATTGCCGTGACGAGTTTGTGAAATCTTGCAACGTCACAGTGAATTTAGCAATGGAAAAACCATTTGTGATTCATACACCACTGAT
Organism: Bacillus sp. FSL K6-0994; assembly: GCF_038630815.1. Classification (NCBI taxonomy): domain Bacteria; kingdom Bacillati; phylum Bacillota; class Bacilli; order Caryophanales; family Bacillaceae; genus Bacillus; species Bacillus sp. FSL K6-0994. The sequence goes on from NZ_CP152043.1 coordinate 1,254,279, forward strand.
GTGGCTGAATAAAGCAGAAACATGGAAGCTGGCAGACGAGCTTAATGCGCTGGATTTTGTGAAAAATGAAACGCTCACTTGCTATAACGGCATCATCTCTGATGGCTGCGGGGAATGTCCTGCGTGTAAGCTGCGGAAAAATGGCTATGACACTTATATGGAAATGAAGGAGGCAAAATAAATGCTTTCTCAAATCTATCCACAAACCGATCATCCATTTTCATTTGAATTAAATAAAGACATGCATGTTTCTGCTGCCCATTTCATCCCGCGAGAAGATGCGGGCGCATGCAGCCGTGTTCATGGTCATACGTACACCATCAATATCACGATTGCGGGAGACGAGCTAGATGAATCGGGTTTCCTTGTCAATTTCAGTACATTGAAAAAGCTCATTCATGGGCAGTACGATCACACGCTGCTCAATGATCATGAGGAATTCTCATCAAACGATCGATACGCGATGCCAACCACTGAGGTGGTGGCAAAGACCGTACATGACAAAGTCGCAGCGTATTTATCGACTTTAGCGAACAAGCCAGCATGTGTTCAGGTCTTTGTCAGAGAGACACCAACAAGCTATTGCATTTACCGTCCGAAACGAGTTGAGATCAATGGCTAAAGCGATTCCCGTATTAGAAATCTTTGGTCCAACCATTCAAGGAGAAGGAATGGTCATTGGACAAAAAACCATGTTTGTCAGAACGGCTGGCTGTGACTACTCGTGCAGCTGGTGTGATTCCTCCTTTACATGGGATGGCTCAGCGAAGCATGACATTCAGTGGCTTGAGGCAGAAGACATTGTCAAAGAATTAAAAAGAATAGGCGGACAGGCTTTTTCTCATGTCACCATTTCAGGGGGAAACCCAGCGCTTTTAAAACAAATGGAATCCCTCATTGATTTACTGCATGAAGAGGGAATTGATACAGCGCTTGAAACACAAGGGACGATGTATCAGGAATGGTTTTTGAAAATTGATGATTTAACCATTTCTCCTAAGCCGCCAAGCTCGAATATGAAAACAGATTTTACGAAACTAACACGTATTATAGATGAGCTGAAAAGCGGGAATAGATTGCAGCATGCTAGCCTGAAGGTCGTGATCTTTGACGATCGTGACCTAGCGTATGCGAAGGATGTTCATGCAAAATACCCTGAGCTTCCTTTTTATTTGCAGGTAGGAAATGATGACACGACGACAGCTGATGATGCGTACTTATTGACGCATTTATTAAAGAAATATGAAGCGCTTGTCGATCAAGTAGCGCAAGATCCAGACTTAAACCGCGTAAGAGTGCTGCCGCAGCTGCACACGTTATTGTGGGGAAATAAACGAGGCGTATAGAAAGGAAGAGATGACATGACGACAAGAAAACCAGAAGAATTAGAAGGTGTCACGCTACTGGGAAACCAAGGAACCAATTATTTGTTTGATTATGCACCACAAGTGCTTGAAACGTTTCCAAATAAACATACAAATAGAGATTACTTTGTGAAATTCAACTGCCCAGAATTTACCTCACTATGTCCGCAAACAGGTCAGCCGGATTTTGCGACAGTTTATATCAGCTATATCCCAAATGAAATCATGGTTGAAAGTAAATCGTTAAAATTATATTTGTTCAGCTTCCGTAACCATGGTGACTTCCATGAGGACTGTATGAACATTATTATGAACGACCTGATTGAATTGATGGACCCAAGGTATATTGAAGTATGGGGCAAATTTACGCCAAGAGGCGGTATTTCCATTGACCCGTATACGAACTACGGGAAACCTGGCACGAAATATGAGGAAATGGCAGAATACCGTATGATGAACCATGATATGTATCCGGAGACAATTGATAATCGGTAATTATTCCGCTGTGTGAGACGGAGTGTGAAACGAATTGGTGTCACATTAAAGTGGAAAAAGTCATACCTGAAAATACTCATGGGAATTGTATGAAAAAGTGTGACCTGAGGTGCAACCTGAACTGTGACTTTTATGCAGTGAAAAATTGATAGTGCAGAAGCAGATGAAGGCGTACAATTTGTACGTCTTTTCTTTTTTATCCGAAAGAAAAAATGCCTATTTAGAGATCATAGGCATTAAATATTATGATCATATCTTCATTTATTGTTTAAAGTTAAGTTTCTGAACCTTCTCTTTAACATTTGAAACAGCTCTTTTTTGAATTTCATCAAAGTTCTCCTGAATATAGTCCATGACACTTCTGATTAGAACTTCACTTTCAAAATTGACTATCTCATTTATTTCTGACTGTTCTTCATCTGTTAGGTGATGGTATTGATGTTGTTTAGCATTTACTTCAGCAGCTACTTCAATCCTAACTTTAGTTGTTCTGGTTGTACAATTTCATATTCACCTTCTGCATACTCTTGCTCCGCATAATGGCTCCCCCATTGACAGAGTTCCTGCAAGATAGGTTTAAGAGAGTCTCCAAGTTCAGTGGATGAATATTCAACCTTCGGCGGTACTTGATTATACATCTTTCTGGTCACAAGTCCACTGGCCTCAAGCTCTCTAAGTGTTTGAATCAGCATTTTCTGAGTGATATTTGGGATAGTGCGCTTTAATTCACTCGTTCTCTTTGGTCCATTCATTAAAAAGTATAATACAAGGCCTTTCCATTTTCCGCCAATCACTTCCTTTGTCACTTCAAACCCACAGCTGAATTTTTTCATGTCTAAAGCTCTCCATTCCACATTTATTACTTTTTAGTTACTATATCACAAAAAAGTGGGTACTTCCGATAATGTGCTTGCTGGAGGATACTATATCTTGTAAGTTGCTCTTCAAGTACTTAAAGGTACTAGACATAAAATAATATGAATTCTAAAGGAGTGTTAAGTATGGGTAAATTTGAAGGTAAAATAGCGCTTGTAACGGGTGGAACAAGTGGGATTGGTCTTGCTGCTGCACAAAAATTTGTAAACGAAGGTGCATATGTGTATATCACGGGACGTAGACAAAACGAACTTGATAAAGCTGTTAACCAAATTGGCAAGAACGTAACCGGTGTTCAAGGTGATATTTCTAAGCTTGAAGACTTAGACAAACTATATGACATGATAAAGCAGGAAAAAGGTAAGTTGGACATCCTTTTTGCTAATGCAGGCATCGGCAACTTCCTTCCATTAGGTGAAATTACTGAAGAGCAGGTTGATAGAACGTTCGACATTAACGTGAAAGGAACCATTTTTACTGTTCAAAAAGCGCTATCACTATTCCCGGACAAAGTAGGTTCTATTATTGTAACGGGCTCTACTGCTGGATCAATTGGCAACCCAGCATTTAGTGTATATGGAGCATCTAAAGCAGCATTAAGAGCACTAGTTCGCAACTGGATTCTTGACCTAAAAGGTACTGAAATTCGTGTAAATGTGGTAAGTCCAGGAGTGATTCTTACACCTGCATACGATGAGCTTTTTGGTGATGCACTTGAAGGAGCGATGGAAAATGCCAGAAATACTGTTCCAGCTGGAAAAGTTGGGACACCTGAAGAAGTAGCAAACGCTGTAACTTTCCTTGCTTCAGATGAAAGCAGTTACTTGACGGGTGTTGAATTGTTCGTAGATGGCGGGCTAGCACAGGTATAATGTCACTGCGAAGAGATTACAAATCGTCCCCAAAAAAAGTTAATGGGGATTTACTTGAGTCGTATAAAAAAGTCGTTTTCCTTATGTCCTGAGTAACCACAAATGCTGCAAACTAAGTTTGGTGATGGATATGTAAAATGAAAAAAAAGGAAAAGACATGCCGGATGCATGTCTTTTTTTGCGAAACAACCATAAAAAAAGAGAAGAGTCATGTCACTCTTCTCATACGAATGGGAATAGAACTTGCTAGGACGGCTGGGGGCTACCAGCTCGTAAACATATTATACATGACAGAACGTACGTTTGTAAAGGGGGATCATGTTTTTTTGCTTATCTCATTTGATGTAAGATAAAATAGAGGGAGTGAATGATAAACGGAGGCGTTTGAGTTGGCAAACAAAGAAGAGCGGGCAGAGCAGCTGCTAATGGATCTAAGGGAAGAGCTTCAAATGCTCGAACATCAAAACAAAGAACGGTATAAATGGAGTGCCTCCACATTGCTTGGAGTGATTGCCCTCTTGATTGATAAAGGAGTGATCACACCCGAGGAAGTCGAGATGTACAAGACAAAGGCGGAAATGCAAACCTTTCATACGCAAAAAGACTGACCCCTCTTTAAGTGGTATCAGTCTTTTTCATATGTGATTGTTCAAATAGAGCAAAGTTGTCAAACGAGCCAAATTTGCTTTATATATACGTATGTACCGATTGTCTGAATTGAGGATTGCAAATTAATGTACGGAGTCTTTGATGATTTTATAGTTTTTATGATTAACGACTGTTAGTGAATCCAGTTCTAGATCTCTATAGTTGTCCATAATGGTGACATCCACAATGACAGAGTTTTCATTCACTTTTTCAACTACACCTGTTAAACCATTTCTAAATTCGATCACATTTCCAATTTTTGCAATCTTCAACCGATCCCTCTCCTTTAAAAACAGATTTCATTCCCTATTAAAAAGTATTTTGCAATATTTTCATACCAATGTAAAGGATAAAGACGTTTTTGTTTTGTTTTCGTTGTATCCTCTTCTAACGAATGGTATATTTAATAATTGATCATGGCTGAAAAGGAGCGGTTTTTTTGACTGAAGAACAAATCCTCACAATCCTCGAATCTTTACGGAATGGGACGGAAAAACAGGTGGCCATCCAAAAAGATGACTTTTTAACGTTTCGTTCTGTTTTGGTGAATCAAGATGATTTTAAACATTTTCGCGGGATCGCCAAACATGGTGGAGATGTTATTTTTGAATATCTTACAGAAGCAAGAAGCTAAAGCTTTTTCTCATTGATGAGAGAAAGCTTTTTTATTTTCGTTCTTTTGTCACACTTCAAACGACTCTGATACATATGAAAAGAAAATGTAATAACCCATAATCAGGAGCATAAGGATGATGATAGGTGAAAAAGGGACCTTTTTAAGCGCTAACAATTCCATTTTATGTGCGCTCAACTAGGACATGCCATTTAATGACGGAATTTGGACAGGCATGTAAATCTTTGTGCGTGAAAATAGAATGAGCTCTTGTTAGAGTGGACAAGTATCTTACAGCCTACTTTGATTAAAGGAGGAAAAAGGCGAATGATTAAAATTCATACAGCTCTTTTTGTCATCCTTATGCTCGTTGCAGCAATGAAGATGGACAATATACAAGAGCAGCAAGGCACATTAAGTCACGAACTTTCACAAGCACCTGTTAAACATCAGCTTTCATATATAGATCAAGACCACGATCAAGTCATCCCAGCATTTTCTGAACAAAAGCGTCAGCCAAAAGTGAAATTGCTAAGTACGTCAACAGAAGAAAAGTCTTCAAAACCGAAGCAAAAGAAAAAAGTAAAATCTGAAACAACGAATAAGGCAAGCGGCAAACAGTATTCTAATGAAGAAATGGACTTGCTTTCTCGGTTGGTACACGCTGAAGCGAAAGGTGAATCTTACGAAGGGAAAAAAGCGGTGGCAAGTGTTGTCTTAAACAGGGTGGAGCATCGTTCTTTTCCTGACAGCGTGAAAGGTGTGATTTATCAGCGAAATGCCTTCCAGCCAGTATCGAATGGAAGCATTCATGATAAGGCAGATCAAGATTCCATTAAAGCGGTGAAGCAGGTAGTAAAAGAGCATGACAGAACAACAAAGGCTATCTATTTTTATAATCCAAAAACGGCAACAGATCATTGGATTCGTTCCCGCAAAATTGTAGAACGTATCGGACGTCACGTGTTTGCCGTATAGAGAAAAAGAGCGATCAATGAGATTGCTCTTTTTTTGTCTTCAATTATTAAAATATTTTTTGGACTTGTCTCATAGAATGTGAAAAGAATTTGCTTTAGACAAGGGGAGGCTACATGAATCGATTTGTAAAAGGGGTCATTCTGCTATCTGTCGCAGCTTTTATTGCGGAGTGTATAGAGTTTTTAGTCAATATGATTTTAGCGAGAGAGCTTGGAGAACATGGAATGGGTTTATATATGAGTATCCTTCCAATCATCATGCTTGTCCTTGTGATCGCCAGTTTAGAGCTGCCAGTCTCCATTTCTAAATTCATTGCAGAATCACATGAGCGTCTCCACAAAAGCATGCTCCGTCATGCCTTTAAAATGACACTTGTGGTGACAAGTACAACAACAGCTATAGCAGCTATTGTACTGCCTTTCATTCCAGTGTTTCAGTCGTATCATCCGCTTATGAAGGGCCTAGTGCTGTCACTTATCCCAATTATTGCGTTTACCTCCATTGCCCGCGGCTATTTTATGGGAAAGCAGCAAATGGGCAGAATTGCTTTAGCCAATATGCTGAAGAAAACGATCCAGCTTATCTGCTTGTTTTTGTTTTTTCATTGGTATTCGTTTGATATTGAAACAGCAGTACTCATCGCCATTGGTGTCATTGTTGCGAGTGATCTTGTTGTCTTTATTTATTTATACTCCCAATACGTCATGGCAAAAAATGCTGTGAATGTCAGGTCTGTTGAATTAAGAGGAAGTGATGTGCGAAAGCGCCTATTAGCCGTTTCCATTCCGACAACGGGCATGCGCATCTTTCATGCGATCGCCAATGCGGTTGAACCATTTTTAATCAAAGGAGCGCTCGTAGCAGCAGGCATTTCTGGAACACTTGCTGTTGATCATTACGGCATGCTGGCTGGTGTCGCAATGTCGATCGGTTTTTTCCCAGCGTTTATCGCTCATTCCATCATGATTGTGATGATTCCGAGTGTCTCTGAAGCCTATGCTTTAGGTCAGTATGATCTTGTGAAAAAACGTGTCAGACAGGCGATTCTTATAACGTTTGGATATGGGGTGCCGGCAGTGATGGTCATGTATTATTTTGCTTACCCGCTCACACAGCTCTTTTTTGATTCACCGCAAGCTGCTGTCTATTTACAGCTGCTATGGCCATACTTTTTATGCCACCTGTTTGTGATGCCGTTTCAAGCGTGTTTAATCGGAATGGGGCTCATCAAAGATGTGTTCCTACATAATATATGGGTGCATGTCGTCTCTTTTTCTATGGTGTATTTCCTCGGTTCAATTGAAAGCTTGAATATGATGGGGGTCATTTTAGGGATGAACACAGGCATGCTGCTGTTGACTGCACTGCATTATGCGACGATTTGTAAGGAGCTCGGCGTTTCAATGTTTCTTACATTGAAAAAAGCTTGAATGTCATCGCCATCGAGAGGGCAAGCTAGAAGAAAACTGGGAAGGAAGATCATGATGAATCGTAAACATCTACCCGCCAGTCTTCTGATGATGACCCTGCTTCTATTTCTAACGAGCACAGCAGCAGAAGCAAAAGAGCCTGTGATGGCGCCAAGGATAGAGGCGCCGACATTAAATGGTGACATGCAGATGGTTCCCGAAAAAGGGAAAAAGACCATTTTGCATTTTTGGACAACATGGTGCCCGTCCTGCAAAATGGAGCTGCCCGAATTTGAACAGATTGTGAAAGAAAATCAGAGTGATGTTGACATATTGACCGTGAATTTACTAGGTGCTGAACAAAGTAAACATGCTGTTGCCCAATTTGTGAAAGATAGAAGGTTTACATTCCCGATCATACTAGATGAACACGGAGAAATGATGAAGAAATATCAAATCATCACCATTCCAACGACCTTTTTGATTAACGAAAAAGGAGAAGTGGTGAAAAATCATGTAGGTCCACTGACGAAAAAACAAATCAAAGAGTGGACAAATTCGTAGAACAAATCCTTTCTGTGAAAGAACCAATTCTGTTGGTTCTTTTTTGTGTTCGTTTGCTTTTCATCTGAATACACTGTGCTCAGAAGAAGACAGAACGGTCTATATCAATAATGATAATTATTATCAAAAAGAAATTATAATAATTATTAATTGAAAATTAATCAGAACCTGTTATAATGAGTGACAGACCAATAAAAAGCTTGAAATAGCAGAAAATATAGATGGAAAAGAAACGGGCAACGATTGATAATATGAAAATGATTATCAATTAGAGAGGAGAAAACAATCATGAATGAGAATACAGCACTTTACCAAACGACAAATCAAAAGGAATCGAAATGGTCCTTACATAAATGGGCACAGCACGGAGAATTAATTGCAGCAGGTATATCGGGGATTCTTATTCTAACTGGATGGATTCTAAAGGATCAGAGCATGTGGAGCATTCCTCTTTTCATCCTAGCATTTGTCATTGGAGGTTTTGCAAAGGCGAAGGAAGGAATTGAAGAAACGATTTCGTCGAAGACCTTAAATGTGGAACTTTTAATGATTTTCGCAGCGATAGGATCAGCTCTGATTGGCTATTGGGCAGAAGGCGCTATCTTAATTTTTATTTTCTCACTGAGTGGTGCGCTTGAAACGTATACGTCAAATAAAAGCAAGAAAGATTTAACAGCATTAATGAGCATTGCACCGGATGAAGCAACTTTAATTGAAGAAGATGGTACGACCATTCAAATCGCCGCTTCATCATTAACACCAGGTGACCGGATTATGGTCAAAGCTGGGGAACGCATTGCAGCAGATGGTGTCATTTTAAGCGGGAGAACAAGTGTGGATGAATCTGCCCTCACAGGCGAATCTGTTCCACAGGAAAAAGGGCAGGGGGAAGACGTATTTGCAGGAACAGTGAATTTAAATGGTTCCTTAACAGTGGAAGTCACGAAACATAATGAAGAAACGCTATTCCATAAAATTATTAAACTTGTTGAATCCGCTCAAGAAAGTGTTTCGCCAAGCCAGGCATTTATCGAAAAATTTGAGGGTGCCTATGTAAAAGGTGTGCTGATTACCGTTGCGGTATTAATGGTTCTGCCTCATTTTGTCCTCGGCTGGAGTATGAGTGAAACCTTCTACCGGGCAATGGTGTTTATGGTCGTTGCTTCACCTTGTGCTCTAGTTGCATCCATCATGCCAGCAGCACTGTCACTGATCTCAAATGGCGCGAGAAATGGAATGCTTGTTAAAGGAAGTGTCTTTTTAGAAAAACTAGGCACAAGCAGCATGATTGCTTTTGATAAAACGGGGACAATTACAAGCGGGAAGCCAGCCGTAGAACAAGTCGTCATGACGAAAGGGCAGGATGAATCTGCTTTTTATCAGGCACTCTATCAAATTGAGAGTCAATCAAACCACCCATTAGCGAAAGCAATTTCTGATATGGCAAAAGAACACCAAACAGAAAGATCAGTCCATGTCACCATTGAAGAAACCTCTGGATTTGGTGTAAAAGCACAATTAAATGGAGAAACGTGGTGGATTGGGAAGAAAGACTTTGCGGGTAAGGCGTCAATCGACCGCGAGATTGAAGAGACAGGTGATGACCTTTCAGCTCAAGGATACACAGTGGTCTACGTTCAAAAGGGTGAAGAAGTTGTTGGCTGTCTTGGCCTTAAGGATCAAATCAGACCTGAAGCCAAAAAAATGATTCAAGAACTAAATGATTTAGGCATCCAAACCGTCATGCTGACAGGAGATCAGCAAAAAACGGCTGAAGCGATTGCGCAGGAAGCCGGTATCCAAACCGTAGTGGCTGAATGTCTTCCAGATGAAAAGGTACATGAGGTCAATCAATTAAAAAAACAAGGTAATTCAATCATCATGGTAGGAGACGGAATCAATGATGCACCAGCGCTCGCCACAGCAGATGTTGGGGTTGCGATGGGCGGAGGCACAGATGTTGCCTTAGAAACAGCGGATCTCATTTTAATGAAGAACAATTTAAGTAACCTAACAAAGATGATCCGTCTTTCAAGAAAAATGAATCGAATCATTAAGCAAAACATTATTTTCTCATTAACGGTGATCTGTCTGTTAATTTGTGCGAATTTCTTACAAGTGCTTGATTTGCCTTTTGGTGTCATCGGGCATGAAGGAAGTACGATTTTGGTCATTTTAAATGGTCTGCGTCTGCTTCGTGCATCTTAAATCAATCATCAGGGCGCACTGGATTCATGCCAGTGCGCTTTTGTGCGAAATACAGCAAAAACTGATACAATAGACCAGTAGTAAAACGTGTGAGGAGGATCATGATGAACCGAATGAAGAGCTTGTCTTCTTGGCTTAAGAAAGAAGACATTCAAGGTGCATTTATACATACAAAGGAAAATGTGTTTTATCTATCTGGATACTTCACAGAGCCGCATGAAAGAGTGATGGGGCTGTTTGTGTTCCAAGAGGCAGAACCATTTTTTATTTTGCCTAAAATGGAAGTCGAGCAGGCAAAAAATGCAGGATGGTCCGGCGATATCATTGGATATGAAGATCATGAGAATCCATTTGATTTCATTCAATCAGCGATAGAAAAACGAGGTATTCAAGCGGCGCGTCTTGCGATTGAAAAAGAATCGATTCCGCTTCAAAGAGCAGAACAGCTCCAAGCTGTCACCGGGGCAGAAACGTTCGTCCGGGCTGAAGATGCGCTCGATCAGCTCAGACTGATCAAAGATGAATCTGAAATTGCTACACTGAAAAAAGCGGCTCAATTGGCAGATGAAGGTGTAAAAATTGGTGTTAACGCCTTAAAAGAAGGAATCACAGAAACAGAAGTGCTCGCTGTCATAGAATATGAACTAAAGAAAAAAGGCATTCAAGGCATGTCCTTTTCAACCATGGTTCTCTTTGGTGAAAAATCAGGCGAGCCTCATGGAAATCCGGGACAGGCAGCCTTAAAAAAAGGCGATTTTGTGTTATTTGACCTTGGCGTCATTGTCGATGGATATTGCTCAGATATCACAAGAACATTTATCTATCAGGAAGCTTCTGAAAAGCAAAAGGACATCTATCAAACCGTCTTAAATGCAGAAATGGCAGCACTTGAAATGAGTAAGCCAGGCGTGAGAATCGGCGATCTTGACTTAAAAGCCCGCGGGCTGATTTCAGAAGCGGGGTATGGTGAATATTTCCCACATCGCCTCGGACATGGGTTAGGGATTTCTGTTCATGAGTTTCCTTCTATGAGTCAGGCAAATGACGACCTTCTGCAAGAAGGTATGGTGTATACGATTGAACCAGGAATTTATGTCCCGGGAGTCGGCGGCGTAAGAATTGAAGATGATGTTCTCATTACGGCAGATGGTCCAGTCACCTTAACCAATTATCCGAAAGAGCTGACGATCATCAAGTAATAAAAAAATCACGATGAACGTCCAGGTCTTGGAAGTGTCATCGTGATTTTTTATCACTCTTCTCGATCCTTATCAACAAAAAAATCATCAATTGATTGAAACGGTTTGATTTTATGTTCTTTTCCTAAAGGATGTAATGCAAAACGAGCAGAAAACAAAACAGTCATACATAATATAATCCATATGATGAAACCCATCTTGAATTCCCCTTTCCATCCCGTGATTTGTTCAGCTCACATACATCTTAAAGTATGAAACGCTTACCATATCAAGAGAAAGTAGGAGAAAAAATGGCAAACATAAGGGAGATTGCGAAAAGAGCGGGCGTATCTGTGACAACCGTATCACGTGTGTTGAATGAGCATCCTTATGTTAAAGAAGAAAAAAGGGAACGTGTTCTACAAGCGATGAAAGAGCTCAAGTATACGAGAAACATCCAGGCGGTTCATTTAGCGAAGGGCTATTCGAATATGCTTGGCATTGTCCTTCCAAACATTGAACACTCTTATTTCAGCACACTCGTCACAGGTATTGCAGAAAAAGCACAGGCGCGCGGTATGCATTTTGCTTTATTTCAAACAGGATATGACCCATTAAAAGAAAAAGAAGCGTTAATGAGTTTAAAAGAACGCCGTGTGGACGGTTTAATATTTTGTTCAAATGCAATAAGTGAAAGGCACATTTTAAAGTGGCAGGAATCAGGACCGATTATATTTTGTCATCCTGCGCTGCACGATCAATGCTCAACCGTGTCGATTGCGCATGATCAAGCATTTAAGGAAGGCCTGTATCATTTGGCGGCATGCGGCCATCAACGAATTGCGATCGTTCTCGCTAGAACAGAAGGAGCGAATAGCGAGTCGCGCCTTCAGGCTTATCAAGACATGATGCAATCGCTCGGGCAGACCATTGATGAGGAATGGATCATCGAAGGGAAGTTATCCCTGCTTGATGGGAAGCAATTATTTGCAGAATGGCAGGAAATGAAAAATCGTCCTACAGCTTTATTCATCACAAATGACGAAGTCTCTGCAGGCTTTTTATTAGAGGCGCAGCGTCATGACATAAAAGTAGGAGAATCACCAGCCATACTCAGCTTTCAAAATAACCAATTGAGTGAGGTTTTGGGGATTTCCAGCATTCATATTCCCCTAAAACAAATGGGACAGGAAGCTTTTGACTTGTTCGACCGGGCATTAAAGGGAGAGAAATCAGAAAAAAGAATGCTGCCATTTCACCTGATTGAGCGGACAACAACCGTTTTGAAAAACAATCGTTGACGCACGTTTCATCTGTTTTGTACGATAAGAGGGATTGAATAAGAAGGAGGTGGGGATGTTCATGGAATCCTTCACCGTTGATAAAGCGTTAAATAATAATGTCATCATCGCAAGACACCCTTCTTTGGGCGAAGTGGTTCTGATTGGGAAAGGGATCGGCTTCGGTAAAAAATCGGGGGATCTTCTCGATCAAGACGTGTTTGAAAAAATGTTTGTGTTAAAAAACACGAAGGAACAAACAGAATATAAACAGCTGCTTCATCATATTGATGAGAACATGATTGAGCTTGCCAATGACGTCATTTATCATATACGAGAAAAAATGGGACAGCGATTGAATGAGCATATACATGTTGCACTGACCGACCATATTGCGTTTAGTTTTAAGCGGGTGCAGCAAGGCTATGATATCACGAACCCTTTTATGCTTGAGACGCAATCGCTTTACCCGAAAGAATACGAGGTTGCAAAGGAAGTCGTTGAACTGATTAACGAGCGGCCAGATGTCGAAACGAAGCTGCCAGAAGGAGAAATTGGCTTTATAGCGCTCCATATCCATTCAGCTTTGACGAATCGGCCTTTATCTGAGGTGAACCGTCATTCGCAGCTCATTACACAAATGGTCCAAGTCATTGAAGATTCATTTCATATGAAAGTAGACAGAGAAAGTATTCATTATTTACGCTTATTACGCCATATTACGTTTTCAATTGAGCGTATTAAACGGGGAGAATCATTAGAGGAGCCAGAAAAATTGCTTCATCTATTGAAAAATGAATATCCTTTATGCTACAATACTGCTTGGAAAATGATCAAAATTTTGCAGCATGCATTGAAAAAGCCTGTACAGGATGCTGAGGCCGTCTACCTGACACTTCATCTGTACAGATTGACAAATAAAATTTCATAGTTTCCTTGAAACGTGTAACTGATTCGATCAGGCATGAGTGACTTAAGGTAAATACAGGATAAGATCCTGTTATTTGCGCAACCTTATATCACCATGCCTTTTTTTGCGTTTGAAAGTGAAATGTAAACGGTTAATTATGAAATGTACGTCAGGGAGCATCCCAAATGTATGTTGTAAGCGAAAACAAAAGGAGGTTCAACCAGTGTTTAAATCACTTTTTGGTGTGTTGCAAAAAATTGGACGAGCACTCATGCTTCCAGTTGCGATCCTTCCTGCTGCCGGTATTTTACTAGCACTTGGGAATGCGATGCAAAATCCGCAGCTGATTGATGTAGCTCAATTTTTAAGCAACGATACAATTCAGCTTGTTGCAAGTGTCATGGAGAATGCGGGGAACATCGTCTTCTCGAATCTTCCGCTATTATTTGCTGTAGGGGTTGCCATCGGTCTTGCCAATGGAGACGGAGTGGCAGGAATTGCCGCTATCATCGGTTATCTTGTCATGAACGTAACGATGAGTGCCGTATTAATGGCCAACGGATCCATTCCATCCGATTCACTCAAACTAGCCCAGTTCTTCAAGGAAAGCCATCCAGCATATATTAATATGCTCGGTATACCGACCTTGTCTACCGGCGTTTTTGGCGGGATTATCGTCGGGGTATTAGCAGCTTATATGTATAATAAATTTTACAAAATTGAGCTCCCGCAATATCTTGGCTTCTTTGCTGGTAAGCGTTTTGTTCCAATCGTTACTTCTATTTCAGCACTTATTTTAGGGCTATTGATGCTAGTCATTTGGCCGCCAATCCAAGGTGCACTGAACTCATTTTCAACAGGACTGCTCGCAGCGAATGAGCCGCTGGCTGCCTTTGTATTCGGTGTCATTGAACGATCATTAATTCCGTTTGGTCTGCACCACATTTTCTACTCACCATTCTGGTATGAGTTCTTTAGCTACAAGAGCTTGTCAGGAGAGCTTGTCCGTGGTGACCAGCGTATTTTCATGGCGCAAATTAAAGATGGTGTTCAGCTGACAGCTGGTACATTCATGACAGGGAAATATCCGTTCATGATGTTCGGTCTTCCAGCAGCAGCACTTGCGATTTACCATGAAGCAAAACCAAAGAATAAAAAGCTAGTAGCAGGAATAATGGGATCAGCGGCCCTTACTTCTTTCCTAACAGGGATCACTGAACCGCTTGAATTCTCATTCTTGTTTGTTGCACCAGTATTATTTGCGATTCACTGTGTATTCGCTGGATTATCCTTTATGATAATGGATATTCTAAACGTGAAAATCGGGATGACCTTCTCAGGAGGGTTAATCGACTTCTTCCTATTTGGTATCCTGCCAAATAGAACCGCTTGGTGGCTCGTCATTCCAGTAGGTCTTGTCCTTGCTGTCATTTACTACTTCGGATTTAGATTCGCCATTCGCAAATTTAATCTGAAAACGCCAGGCCGCGAGGATGAAGCAGCAGACGGAGCAAGTGAGGCGAAGTCTGAAAAAGGTAATGACTTGCCTTATGAAATCCTTGAAGCAATGGGTGATCAAGAAAACATTAAGCACCTTGATGCTTGTATCACGCGTTTACGTGTTACTGTCAATGATCAGAAGAAAGTGGACAAGGACCGCTTGAAAAAGCTTGGCGCTTCAGGTGTTCTCGAAGTAGGGAACAACATCCAGGCAATCTTTGGACCGCGCTCTGATAATTTAAAAACACAAATGCAGGACATCATTGCAGGCCGCACGCCTCGTCCAGCGAAAGACCCTTCCGCAAAAGAAGAAGTCAGCCAGCAGGTCGAAGAAGTCATTGCAAAGCCGCTTCAAAATGAGCAAGGGGAAGAAATTTTTGCTTCACCAATTACAGGGGAGCTTCATCCAATTACAGATGTACCAGATCAAGTATTCTCAGGGAAAATGATGGGTGACGGTTTCGCCATCTTGCCAACAGATGGAACGGTTGTTTCACCGGTAAGAGGGAAGATCTTAAATGTGTTCCCGACGAAACACGCCATTGGCCTGCAATCTGATGGTGGACTTGAAATTTTGATCCACTTCGGAATTGATACGGTCGGCCTCAAAGGAGAAGGGTTTGAAGCATTTGTACAAGAGGGAGATCAAGTAGAAATCGGTCAAAAACTTTTAGAGGTTGATATTGATAAAATTAAGTCTGAAGTACCATCTTTGATGACTCCAATTGTATTTACCAACTTAAGTGAAGGACAATTTATTGACCTTCAAGCATCCGGTGAAATCAAAGCTGGACAAGAAAACATCATGAAAATTTCAAAATAATTTTCATAACTGCCGTTCTTGTTAGATGACAAGCTCGGCAGTATGATATAATATTGTGGATGTATTAATTGTATAAAAAGGAGATTGATAAAAATGGCTCAACAAACATTCAAAGTAACTGCAGATTCTGGAATTCACGCACGTCCTGCAACAGTTCTTGTACAAACTGCTAGTAAATATGATGCTGATATCAACTTAGAATATAATGGTAAAACAGTGAACCTGAAATCTATTATGGGTGTAATGTCTCTAGGAATTGCGAAAGGTGCTACAATCACAATCTCTGCTTCTGGTTCTGATGAAAATGATGCACTTGCTGCGCTTAAAGACACAATGAAAAGTGAAGGCCTAGGCGAGTAATGCAACAACTGAAAGGAATCGGTGCTTCAGCAGGCGTTGCGATTGCAAAAGCGTATCGTCTGGAAGAACCAGATTTAACAGTTCACCAAAAAGACATCAATGATCCAGAGACAGAAGTGAAGCGTTTTGAAGAAGCAATTCATGTTTCTAAACAAGAACTTGAAGCAATTAAAGAGCATGCGCTAAAAGAGCTTGGCCAAGACAAAGCAGATATCTTTTCTGCCCACCTTCTTGTGTTAAGTGATCCTGAACTGCTAAGCCCAGTAAAGGATAAAATCAAATCTGATAAAGTAAATGCTGAATTTGCTTTAAAAGAAACAGCGACGATGTTTGTCACAATGTTCGAAGCAATGGACAATGAATACATGAAGGAACGTGCGGCGGATATTCGCGACGTAACGAAACGTGTGACTGGACATTTGCTAGGCGTTGACATTCCAAACCCAAGCATGATTTCTGAAGAAGTCATCATCATTGCTGAAGATTTAACACCTTCTGATACTGCTCAGCTGAACAGACAATTTGTCAAAGGCTTTGCAACAGATATCGGCGGTCGTACTTCTCACTCAGCGATCATGGCAAGATCTATGGAGATTCCAGCAGTTGTTGGGACAAAAGAAGCAACAAAAACGGTGAAAAACGATGATCTGATCATTGTGGATGGTATTACTGGAGACGTCATCATTCAGCCTTCTGAAGATGAAGTGAAAGCGTATCAAAAAAAGCATGAAGACTACTTAGCTCAAAAAGCGGAATGGGCGAAACTTGTTGATCAGCCAACGGTTACAAAAGACGGCGTTCACGTAGAGCTAGCTGCAAATATCGGAACACCTGAAGATGTAAAAGGTGTACTTGAAAATGGCGGCGAAGCAGTCGGATTGTACCGTACTGAATTTTTATACATGGGCAGAGACCAGCTTCCTACAGAAGAAGAGCAGTTCGATGCGTATAAAACAGTTTTAGAGAAGATGGAAGGGAAAGCAGTGGTTGTCCGCACACTAGATATTGGTGGCGATAAAGAACTTCCTTACTTGCAGCTTCCAAAAGAAATGAACCCGTTCCTTGGCTATAGAGCCATTCGCCTTTGCCTGGAAGAGCAGGAGATTTTCAGAACACAACTACGCGCCTTACTTCGTGCAAGTACATATGGAAACTTGAAAATCATGTTCCCTATGATCGCGACGTTATCAGAATTTAGAGAAGCAAAAGCCATTTTACTTGAAGAAAAAGAAGCATTAGTTGCCGCTGGTACAGACGTTTCTGATTCGATTGAAATCGGAATGATGGTAGAAATTCCATCAACAGCTGTCATCGCAGACCAATTTGCAAAAGAGGTAGATTTCTTCAGTATTGGAACGAATGATTTGATTCAATACACAATGGCTGCTGATCGAATGAACGAACGAGTGTCTTACCTTTACCAGCCTTACAACCCAGCGATTTTACGTCTTATTACGCTTGTGATCGAAGCAGCGCATAAAGAGGGTAAATGGGTCGGCATGTGCGGTGAGATGGCAGGAGATGAAATCGCAATCCCGCTACTACTTGGATTAGGATTAGATGAATTCTCAATGAGTGCAACATCCATTCTTCCAGCTAGAACGCAGCTAAGCAAGCTTTCTAAAGAAGAAGCTGCGTCATTTAAAGAGCATATTTTATCACTTAGCACAACAGAAGAAGTGGTTGATTTCGTCAAGAAGACGTTTCAACAGAACTAAGTGAATGAAAACCAGACAGGTGAAACTGTCTGGTTTTTTTGTCGAATTTTATCATATTGAGTCATATTGGGCAGTGAGAAGGGCACCCTATAATTAAAAAATGGAGGTGACCAGATTGCCTTTCTCAGACTACAAACCGGGTGATCAAGTATATGTGATTTATCGAAATCCACATGCTGCAAACGTAGCACAAATTAAAGAAGCAGAAATTGTTTCACATCCATACAACGAAGAAGAGCTTGCCCTCTTTTTGCTTGAAACGTATCATCCACTAGCACCAGATGATGCTGTTTTTCCAACATATGAAGAAGCAGAAGCTCTTTATCAAGACTTGTTTGAATAAGGGAGATTTTAGAAAGGATAAAAGCCATCCTGTGCGGTTAAAGTAACGGTATGAAAACCTTAAAGGTAAGGATGTGCTTAATATGATCAAACCTTTCGTTCCCCAGCTTGTTTACATTGAACCCCGGGCGTTAGAGTACCCGTTAGGACGAGAGCTGAAGGAAAAGTTTGAGGGTATGGGAATCGAAATAAGAGAAACGACTTCACACAACCAGGTCAGAAATATTCCGGGAAAAAATGACTTGCAAAAATATCGTAACGCAAAGTCAACGCTTGTCATTGGTGTAAGAAAGACATTGAAGTTTGACTCGTCTAAACCATCTGCAGAGTATGCGATCCCATTTGCAACAGGATGTATGGGGCATTGTCATTATTGCTATTTGCAAACAACAATGGGAAGTAAGCCGTACATCCGAACGTACGTCAATGTAGAAGAAATATTAGATCAGGCTGAGCAGTATATGAACGAGCGCGCTCCGGATATCACGAGATTTGAAGCATCATGTACTTCAGACATCGTAGGAATTGACCATTTGACACATACACTCAAACGAGCGATTGAATACTTCGGGCAGACGGACCTAGGAAAACTTCGCTTCGTCACGAAATTCCATCATGTCGATCATCTGTTAGATGCAAAGCATAACGGCCGGACAAGATTCCGTTTTAGTATCAATGCCGATTATGTCATTAAATATTTCGAGCCTGGCACATCACCGCTAGATCAGCGGATTGAAGCGGCTGTTAAGGTTGCAAAGGCAGGCTATCCTCTAGGCTTTATTATTGCCCCAATCTACATCCACGAAGGCTGGCAGGAAGGGTATAAAGTTCTTTTTGAGAAGCTTGATGCAGCTCTTCCTGAAGATGTGAGAGACGATATCACCTTTGAGATGATTCAGCATCGCTTTACAAAACCAGCAAAGCGTGTGATTCAAAAAAACTATCCGAAATCAAAATTAGAATTAGACGAAGAAAAAAGAAGATACAAATGGGGAAGATATGGGATAGGAAAATATATCTATCAAAAAGATGAGGAACAAGAACTAAGAGAGGCTTTAGAGTCATATATAGATCAGTACTTTCCTTCTGCAAAAATTGAATATTTTACTTAAAACAAGCCTATATGGCTTGTTTTTTCTATTTAAATTTTCTTACAACTATTGAATGCGGTATCATTTTGCCGATATATAAATTAAGGTGTGAAAGTAGATGTAGGGGTGATGAGATGTTTAAGAAACTTCAAGTGAGAATAGCTGTTTTCATCTCAGTTATTTTAATTTTAACCGTCGTGGCTGTTCAAGTGGGTTCCAACTTAGTGTTAAGACCACTGATTGAACGAGATGCAAAAACCACCGCAGCAGCAACGGCAGAAAGTATGAGAGACATTATTACAGAAAAGCTTGATAATTACGGCAATACAATTAATAAACTCGCAACAAGTACAATGACTGAAGAATTTGCGCGAAAACAAACCAAGCAAACATTGGCTTTTGAAAACGATGAACTAAAAAACATGCAGGAACAGGATAAACTCATTTCGTTTGCCTATATAGGTACAAGTGACGGAAAAATGTTCGGCTTTCCGGAGTTCGATCTTGGCGAAGGGTATGATCCATCGAAACAAGGCTGGTTTAAACAAGCAGCCGAAAAGCCTGATCAGGTCGTTTGGACAGATCCATATGTTGATGAAGCAACGAAAAAAATGATTGTCTCAGCCACGAAGGCGATTGTCAAAAATGGAAAAGTCATTGGGGTCGCTGGACTTGATTTGAAGCTGTCCTCCATTCAAACGTATATAAATGAACAAGAGATTCCTTATAAGGGGACCGCTTTCTTAGTTGATGGCACAGGCACCCTTTTGGCGCATCCAACAGAGCAAGGAAAAAACATATCAAAGGTCGCTTCTGTGAAAAAAGCGCTTGACAACTCAGGTGTTGATGACAGCAAAGAACTGACGGTCCTATCTAAAATCAAAGAAGCCGATTGGACGGTTGGTGTCAGCTTTGAGAAAAGTAAACTGCTTTGGATCACAGAAAAAATGAATCAGACAAGTATCATTATATCCGTCATTGCCATTATTCTTGCGATGATCCTCAGCTTCTTATTGGCAAGAAGCATTACAACGCCAATCAAGCGTCTAATAGAGCACGCTCGTAAGGTGTCAGAAGGCGATTTAACAAGCACGCTTGAAACGAAGTCCCAAGATGAAATTGGTTTCCTCACGAAAAGCTTCAATCAAATGACCGAGGATATCAGGGAGTTAATTGAAAAAGTGAAAGGGGCTTCAGATCAAGTTGTGAAATCAGCAGATGAAGTGACCCACATTTCAAATGAGACTTTGCTGTCTAGCGAACAGATTGCAACGGCCATTCAAGAGGTGGCAACAGGAGCGACTAAGCAGGCATCAGATGCAGAAACGATTAATGAAAAATCAGAGCATTTGTATGAGAAAGTACGTCATATGGGTGAGCTTGCCACGCAAATGCAGACCAACTCAAAATCATCTGAAGATGCCAGCTATAAAGGACTTGACGCACTTGGTGTGCTCGTCCAAAAATCAACACAAGCGAACGAAGAATCGAAAAAGGTAGAGCAAATGCTGCTAGACCTTGAGCATAAAACGAAAAATATTGAAAACGTCGTGACTGCTATTTCTGAAATCTCGGATCAAACGAATTTACTTGCACTGAATGCAAGCATTGAAGCAGCGAGAGCAGGAGAAAGTGGACGAGGATTTGCTGTAGTTGCAGAAGAAGTGAGAAAGCTTGCTGAACAATCTGCGCAGTCAACAAAACATATTAGTGAAACCGTCAAACTCATTCAAGATGAATCGAAGAAGGCGGCTGAAGCGATGACAACAGCAAGTAAAATGAATGAGGAACAAGGTGCCGCCATCAATGCAACAGGTGAGGCACTCAGCAGCATCACAATGGAAATGCAGGCACTTGTCGGTTCAATCGACAGCATTCATACACAGATCAATGAAATGACAGAAGAACAGCAGAAGATGAGTGACTCGATTCAAAGCATTGCTGCCATTTCAGAAGAATCTGCTGCCTCAGCTGAGGAAGTGCATGCGTCTACAGATGAACAAGTTCAAGCGTTAGAAAGAACGAAAACTTCAACTGAAATGCTGAACGAATCAAGCCAGGCACTGCGTCAGGCGGTTGACCGATTTAAGGTGTAATGAGCGGAAAGGAACCTTGCGATGTGAGCAAGGTTCTTTTTGTATGATAAAATAAACGAGAGGAGGTGTTGACATGGATGTCAATCTAACTGGAAAAAAAGCATTGGTAGCTGCAAGCAGTCAAGGTATCGGAAAAGCGATTGCCTTTGCTCTAGCAAAAGAAGGAGCAGATGTGATGCTCTCGGGAAGACATGAACAGAAGCTGAAAGAAACAGTCAACGAGCTGTCTCCGCTTGTTAAAGGACAGCTGACTTATCAAGTATGTGATGTATCTGACGCCGGGCAAATCAAGGCGCTTGTTCAAGCGGCGGCCGGTGATGAGAAGTGTCTAGACATTCTTGTGAACAATACAGGCGGGCCAAAAACAGGGACGCTTGACACCTTAACAGATGAAGATTGGATCGAATCATTTCAGCTTCATTTACTCAGCTATATTCGATTATTAAAAGAGGCATTGCCTTATTTGAAAAAAAGCGGCGCACGTGTGTTAAATATTGCGTCAATGTCAGTGAAAGAACCGATACCGGGCTTGATGCTGTCGAATACATTTAGACCTGCCATTGCCGGCTGGACAAAAACAGCCGCTCAGGAGCTTGCGAAGGATGGCATTTTGATCAATACGTTAGCACCGGGAAAAATTGAAACAGACCGTGTGAAACAGCTGGAAAAGCACCGAGCACAAAGAGAGAATCAAACGGTTGAAGAAATCAAAGCACAGGCTGAACGAGCGATCCCGCTTGGCCGTTACGGACAGCCAGAGGAATTTGCAGCATATGCAGTGTTTCTTTTATCTGAAGCCAATACATATATGACAGGTCAAACACTGATCATTGATGGTGGATTGACAAAGTCTCTTTAAGGAGGAACAAGTGATGGCACAAATCAAAACAGTTGGTTTTATAGGAATCGGTGTAATGGGACGCAGTATGGCAGGGCATTTAATGGATGCAGGCTATGAAGTTATCGTTTATACAAGAACGAAAGCAAAAGCAGAAGCATTGATTCAAAAAGGGGCATCATGGAAGCCGGCAGTAAAAGAGATTGCAGAAAGTGCAGATGCCGTCATCACAATGGTGGGATATCCATCGGATGTAGAAGAGATCTATTTAGGTGAAGATGGGCTTGTGGCACATGCCGCTCCAGGTACATATCTCATTGATATGACGACATCGAAGCCTCAGCTTGCAAAAGAAATTGAGCTGAAAGCGAAGGAAAGAGGTGTATATGCATTAGATGCACCTGTATCAGGCGGAGACATAGGAGCCCAAAATGGCACGCTGGCCATTATGATCGGCGGAGAAAGGTCAGCCTATGAAGCCTGTCTGCCGCTATTTAAGCAAATGGGTGAAAACATTCAATATCAAGGACCGGCAGGAAGCGGTCAGCATACAAAAATGTGTAACCAAATTGCCATTGCAGCGGGGATGGTCGGTGTCGCAGAGGCAATGGCCTATGCCGAAAAATCAGGGCTTGATCCAGAGCAGGTGCTCAAAAGCATCACAACAGGTGCAGCCGGCAGCTGGTCCTTGTCAAATCTTGCACCAAGAATGCTGAAAGGCGATTTCGAGCCAGGGTTTTATGTGAAACATTTTATCAAGGATATGGGCATTGCACTTGAAGAAGCAGAGCTGATGGGGGAAGAAATGCCAGGGCTCTCACTTGCGAAGTCACTTTATGAAAAGCTGAGCGAACAGGGTGAAGAAAACAGCGGGACCCAGAGCATCTATAAATTATGGGTCAAATAAATAAACTGCCCCGCCTAGGTGGAATAGTTTGCAGCTTTAAACAAACTCTCAAAACAAACTAAAAACCTGTCCCACATAGGGACAGGTTTTTTTGATATTATTTTCCGATGAATTGCTGCGTCCAGTAGTTGCCAGATTTCACATAACCAACACCGATATGTGTATAGCTTTTGTTTAAAATGTTCGCTCTGTGGCCTTCACTGTTCATCCATGCTGTCACAACTTCTTGAGGGGATCTTTGACCTTGGGCAATGTTTTCACCTGCTGATTTGTAAGTGATACCGAATTGCTTCATTTGATCAAATGGAGATCCATAAGTTGGGCTTGTATGAGAGAAATAGTTTTTATCTTTCATATCTTGAGATTTTGCGCGAGCAGATTTGCTTAATTTAGAATCAACAGAAAGTGCCTTTAAGCCTTGCTTTGCACGCTCTTTATTTGTCAGCTCAACCACTTCTTTTTCAAATGCATTTAAGCTGCTGTCTGCTTTTGATGCCGCTGTGTCTTTTTGGTCAGCTTTAGTGTTGCTGTTTGTGTTTTCTTTTGCTGGAGTGCTTGGCTTAGAAGCAGTTGGTTTTTTCACTGATTCTTGTTTTTGTTCTTGTTTTGCTTTGTTTACTTCTTTCACTACTTTTGTTCCAGTAACAGGTTGACCGCTTTTGATCAGTTTGTTTAATAGAGCTTCGATCTCTTTTTGATTCGACTTGCTTAGCTTGTTTACATCTGAAGAGATATGTAATTTTGCTGCTAGTGTATGAAGATCAATGGCTTGATGCTGTACATTTATTACTTGTTTCAGGTTAAGCTCCTTCGCATCAGCTGAATGTCCTCCAGTGAATGTGATGAGTGCAGCAGCTGTCAGCGCTGAAAAAAAGAATGATTTCTTCTTCATATTGTAACTCCTCCTAAAATCTTTGTTTTGTTTTCTCACAAAAAATCATAACATGGACTTTTTGTTATAAACGTACCAGCATCCTCCATTGACAATGCCAGTTTGTCATTTTTGTTAAAGTCATCGTAAGAGCCGCTTCATATCAAAGGATAGGGAATTCTTCCATTTAAAGAAAACGACATAAACATACCAATATTTTAAAGTGTTAGTATATTTTTTTGCAGATTAGGGATTGACAGCTTTTTTTCACTCGTTTCGCTGTAACAACTATTACAAAAGTGTTACAATAATGAGTGGTAATTGTAAAAGATTGAAAAGGATGAGAGGAGCTACATAAGTGGGAGAGAAACAGCATCAAGGTGCTGCCGAGCAAAAAAGAATGAAGCGCCGGAACGCCTGGAGAATTAATCTCTTTTTCTTCGCTGTATTTAGTTTATTTGCTGGACTTGTGATCAAGCTTGGTGTGCTGCAAATCGTCAATGGTGAAGATTATAAAAAGCAAGCCAACCGAACAGAGGTCAAAACAGCATCATACCCGTCTCCAAGAGGAAAAATGTATGACGCGAGAGGAAGAGTCGTCGTTGATAACGAAAGTGTGCCTGCCATCGTTTATACATCAGAAAGCGGTGTGAAAGCGGAGGATAAGATTAAGGTAGCAAGAAAACTTGCGACTTATATAAAAATGGATACTGATTTTTTGAGAGAGCGTGACATTCGGGATTTTTGGCTGGCGAGTCATCCGAAAGAAGCGGATAAACTCATTTCAAAAGCGGAGAAAAAAGATATCGATGCAAAGGATGTCTATCCGCTTCAAGTAGAGCGTGTCCCAAAGAAAGAAGTCAAGGCCATCGAAAAGGATGCAGAGGAAAAAGCTGTTGCAGCGATCTACCGTAGATTTACAGGCGGATATGCCTTTGAGCCCCAAATCGTGAAGGCAATGGACCCAAACGAAGAGAAAAAAGGGGACGAAAAAGTGGCTTTACTCGATGAAACGAAAGAATCAAAACAGACTTCATCCGTGAGTTTGACATATGAAGAGATTTCACTTGTCTCAGAGCATCTTGATGAACTGCCTGGTGTGAACGTCATCAACGACTGGACAAGAAAATATCCGTATGAAAAGACCCTTTATAATGTACTTGGCGGTGTGACGACACCAGAGCAAGGAATTATTAAAGAACGTGAAGATTACTATATGGCAAGAGGCTACTCGCGAAATGACCGGGTAGGGAAGAGCTATTTAGAATATCAATACGAGGATTTTCTAAACCCAGAGAAAGCGACCGTTCAATATACACAGGTTGGCGGGAAGCTGCTCGATGAAATCAAGCGGACAGAAGGACGAAGAGGACTTGATCTTGCGCTGACATTTGATATGGAGCTGCAAAAGGAAGTCGACAAAATTGTTGAATCAGAGCTTAGATCTGCCAGCGCGAGAAACTATATGATGGATCGTGCCTTTGTCGTCATGATGGACCCTCACACAGGGGATGTTCTCGCCATGTCGGGCAAGAAAATGGACGGCAGAGACGTTACAGATTATGCGATCGGAACATTTACGACCCAGTACGAAATGGGCTCTGTTGTCAAAGGAGCCACAGTACTTGGCGGTTATCAGGACGGGATGTCACACAACCAAGCCTATATGGATACACCGCTCTATTTTGCAGGAAGTAATGGAAAGCCGAAACAGTCTTACAAAGTTCTTGGATGGGTTAACGACATTCAAGCACTCCAAAAAAGTTCCAACGTCTACATGTTCCAAGTAGCGATGAGAATGGCGGGCATCACCTATCAAAAGGATGGTCCGTTACCTGCAAGGCCTGAACACTTACAAAAAATGAGAAACTACTATGCGCAATTCGGTCTTGGCGTGAAAACGGGGATCGATCTGCCGCAGGAATCAAGCGGGATGCAGACGCATCCTAAGACGGTCGGCGGACTCTTGCTTGATGAAGCAATTGGTCAGTATGACACGTATACACCGCTTCAAGTGGCGCAATACATGTCGACGATCGCCAATGGAGGCAGCCGTATTCAGCCAAGAGTAGTGAAAAGTGTTCATCTTCCAACGAAGAATGATGAAGTAGGCCCAGTCGTAAAAAAATATGAGCCGAAGGTGCTGAATACGATTAACAACTCGAAAGCAGATATTGACCGCGTAAAAACGGGACTGAAAATGGTCACATCAACAGGCGGAACTGCCGCTGGCCGGTTTGGTCAGCATGATGTCGCAGGAAAAACGGGTACAGCACAAACCTTCTACTATGGCGCCAACCGCAGCTGGTGGGGAAATTCAACATACAACTTAACCTTTGGAGGATATTATCCTTCTTCTAATCCAGAGGTAGCCTTTAGTGTCGTGACACCTTATGTTTCAGATAAAGATCCTGTCATCAAAAACATCCCAAGTAAAATTGTGGATAAGTACGTTGAATTGCAAAAGAAATATGAAAAACAATAAACCGCAGGGAGCACAGCAGCAGAAAGTGCTCCCTTTTTGCTGAATTTATGGACGTTTCCCTCGATGACAGAAGGAAAATACGGGTTTTCTAGCGAATCTTTTTTATACATCAATCTAAGGACAACCCTAAAAAATGAAAAGGAGGGTCGGACGACGATGGAACAACAAATGAAAGATTCGAATCAATTGTATTCGAACATCGATTTACATGCCGTTCTTTCTTCTAATGGCCGCTTTCTCTACATTTCTTCCAACTGTAAGCAGCTTTTGCTTTATGAACAAAAGGATTTACTAGGGTGTTTTTTGAAAGACTTTGTTCATACCGAAGATCAATTTCTCGTCGAAAGTTATTTTTACAATCAGCACATGCTAGAGGTTTGCCACTTTAGACTGCTAAGAAGTGATCTGACAGCTGTATGGATCGAAGCAAGCATTGATTTTGTTGCTTGTGATGGGTTAGGTAGCGAAGTAAGTAGAGAAATGATCCTGAAAATGAGGGTGCTGGATACTGAGCCCCAAAAAGCAGCATTTCAAACAACATCAAAAGTAGCAGAACAGTCGTTAGGCAGTCTGCCGGCTTTCCAAAATGTCGGTGAAGCTGAACAATTGATTGCCATGCTGCCAAATCCGTTATGTATTACGACTTTAGGGAAAATTGTGTATGCGAATGATGCGATGCTGCAATTAATGGGGGTAAGTGCAAGAGATGACATGATCGGCAAGTCCGCGTTTGATTTTATTGCTGAAGAGTACCATGACATTGTCAGAAGCCGAATAACAAGGCTGCAGCAAGGCCTTCCAGTCGGAATGATTGAACAGATATGGAAGCGTCAAGATGGGAGCAGTATTCATATTGAGGTAAAGTCATCACCGACGATTTATCAAAATCAGCGGGCAGAGCTTTTACTGCTCGTGGACATCTCATCCCGTAAAAAATTCCAAACCGTTCTTCAAAAAAGCCGGGAGAGGTATCAGCTGCTCATTCAAAACTCCATTGATACGATTGCGGTCATTCATGATCACAAGTGGGTATTTATGAATGAATCAGGCATTAAATTATTTGAAGCCGAGCATTACGATAAATTAATAGGAAAGGATATCTTTCATCAAATTCATTCCTGTGATCAGCAAAAGGTCAAAAAGAGCTTATCACGTATTATTGAAAGAGCATCAGATTCTGAGATTGTCACAATGAGCTGTCATACGTTTAAACATAAGCTGATTTATACAGAAATGGTCTGTATCCCAACTACATTTTTTGGAGAAACAGCGGTTCAAATTATTTTAAGAGATATCTCCGAACGTAAGCAGACAGAAGAGCTCATGCTCCGCTCTGAAAAATTATCGATCGCAGGTCAATTGGCGGCTGGCATTGCACATGAAATCAGAAATCCATTGACCGCCATCAAAGGCTTTTTGCAGCTCATCAAACCGAAAACAAAAGACCGCGATCAATACTTCGAGATTGTTTTCTCTGAGCTGAGCCGAATAGAAATTATCTTGAGTGAGCTGCTAATGCTGGCGAAACCGCAGCAAACGTCCTCAATGCAGACGCTTGATTTGAAAAAAATCATCAGCGAAGTCACAGCCTTGTTAGAAACACAAGCGAACTTAAATGGCATTTTAATGAACACAAGTGAGATAGAGGAGGGTCTCCTGATGAACGGGGATCAAAATCAGCTCAAGCAAGTGTTTATCAATTTAATCAAAAATGCCGTAGAATCCATGCCGGACGGAGGAAAGGTAGACATCACAGCCAAAGCAGAAGGTGATGGAATACTTGTCACCATTCGTGATGAAGGGGTTGGCATTCCTGAATCGGTGATGAAGCGGATTGGAGAGCCCTTTCTAACCACAAAGGAAAAAGGAACCGGACTTGGCCTCATGGTCACATTTAATATTTTAGAAAATCATAACGGGACGATCCGTGTGGATAGTCAGCCTGAAAAGGGCACCGTATTTCACATCATGTTTCCTGCAAAATAAAAACAACGGCAAGAGAGCCGTTGTTTCAATCTAGCGAATGAATGGAACGTTTTTCAAGTACAAATTGTTCTAGCCGGTCAAGTCCTTCTTTCAGCGTTTCAAGTGAATAAGCATAAGACAGGCGCACGTACCCTTCGCCGAGTGGAGAGAAGGCTGAGCCTGGTACGACCGCAAGTCTTGTACTTTCTAACAGCTCCATGCAAAAATCAAAGGAACTCATCCCAAACGATTCAATGGATGGAAAAATATAAAAAGCGCCAGAAGGTTTAATTACCGGAAGCCCCATAGAAATGAGCCGATCATATACATAATCGAGTCTTTTCTTATATTGCTCTCTCATGATCAGTGCATCATCTACACCATTTGTCACAGCTTCAAGTGCCGCCTTTTGTGAGACAGCCGAGGCACAAGACACGTTATATTGATGTACTTTTAATACATGTTTAGCAATTGGAGCTGAAGCAAATAAAAATCCAATTCTCCATCCAGTCATGCTATGAGATTTAGACAGTCCATTGATGACAATGGTCTGTTCTTTTAAGAAAGAGGCAATTGAATGATGCGGCCGGTCAAATGTCAGCTCGCTGTAGATTTCATCGGATAAAATAAAGATGTCTTTTCCTTCAAGGAGCTGGGCAATTTCTTTCAATTCTTCTTCTGAAAGCGTGACACCAGTCGGGTTTGAAGGGTAAGGAAGAACCACACACTTTGTCTTTTCCGTTAGCGCATCCTCAATCAGCTTGGCATTCAATTTAAAGCCGGCATTCGTTGTGTCAATATGTACGGGCATGGCACCGCACATTCGAATGATCGGTTCATATCCGGGGTATACAGGTCCAGGTAAAATGACCTCATCGCCTTCTGTTAAAATGGTTCGAAACGCAGCATCAATTGCTTGACTTGCACCTGTCGTCACAATGATTTCTGACTCTGCATCATAATCAAGATTCACTTTCTTCTTGATATAATGCTGGATCGCTTGTCTTAGCTCTAGGAAACCAGCATTGTGAGTGTATGAGGTGAAATTCTCGTCAATGGCTGCTTTGGCAGCTGTTTTGACATGATGCGGCGTATAAAAATCGGGCTGGCCTATCGTCAATGAAACGACATCCTCATATGACGATACGAGATTTGAAAATGTTCGAATGCCTGAAATTTCAATATCCTTTACTCTTGGATTCAGCAAATGCTCCATTTCTCATCACCTTAAAAATTTATGTTTTTATCCTATTTTACCATTCACTGCATAAATGTCACCTGCGAAAGGCACTGGATATCGTTATATGTAGTCTATTCTCCTATCCATCACCGCATGAGTGATATATTGAAGAAAGAGCAACATTTATTATAGCGTAACCTCAAGAGAAAATACAGGCTGTGATGAAGATGATTAGAAAACGGCAAAACTGCGTAAACTGAAAGAACATGAGAATCAGGGTCATGGGAATGGCTTTCATAGACATACGATCTCCTAAAGGAGGACGATAGATGGAACAATCAGCGAAGACATCGAAAATCGCGTTCCTATCCGTGCTGAGCAACACATTTGTGGTCATCTTAAAAATCATTGTGGGTCTTTTAACCGGATCTGTTGCGGTTTTATCAGAAGCCATTCATTCGTTTCTCGATTTAATGGCGTCGTTTATTGCATTTATTTCTGTTCGTATTTCAAGAAAGCCAGCAGATTCTAAACATCCTTATGGACATGGAAAAGTCGAAAATATTTCTGGAACGATTGAGACCCTGCTGATTTTCGTTGCTGGCATTTGGATTATATACGAATGTGTTCACAAATTAATGCATCCAGAGCCAGTCAAGCTGCCTGTGCTTGGTATTGTGGTCATGCTGCTAGGCGCGCTCATCAATTTTGTTGTATCGAGGGTTGTGAACAAAGAGGCTGAGCGAGTACATTCAGTTGCCATGAAATCAAATGCACTGCATCTTTTAACGGATGTGTTTACGTCATTAGGGGTGGCATTTAGTTTATTGCTTGTGGCATTAACCGACTGGTATTTCCTAGATCCGATCATTGGAATGGTTCTGGCCCTCTTTATTATGCGTGAAGCGTTTAAACTCATGAAGGAAGCCTTTCCGCCGCTTGTTGATGCTCGGTTAACACCAGAGGAAGAACAATCGATCGAAGCGATCATTCAAGGATTTAGTCAAGAATTTATTGAATATCATGACTTTCGAACAAGGCGGTCTGGTGCCGAGGAATATATTGATTTTCATTTGATTGTAGATGGAAAGACAACGATTGAAGATGTTCACCAATTATGTGATCGAATTGAAGAGAAGATTCAGCTGGAATTTCCGCATGCACAAATCTTTATTCATGTGGAACCTGAAAGTGAAAGAAGCGGACAAACGTAAAAAAGGCGATCAACCTATTCTCAGGTTGTATCGCCTTTTTTTACGCTTCATCTATGAAATGAAATCAATATCCATAAGCAGTATCGTAGTCTTCATACCAAGAGATATAAGCTGTGTCATCATTTGACAAACCATGCTTCATATCTAAAAAATCAGCCTCGCAAATATCTTCAATTACAGTCATTTCGTTGTTCTTTAATAATACGACAGTTCCCATCATGAACACCTTTCTTTAAAAAAATCCTTGACTATTGTACCATTTGAAGAATCATTGTCAACAGAAGAATGGAAACAAGACGAAAATATCACAAAATGTTAAAAAATCAGGAGGTAAAAGAACTAGAAGTGCCATGATTTTCACAAATTTTCAGTATTTATTCACATAAATCGCTTAGATCAAACTGATCTAAAATGTATGTAAAAGTGTAAAGCTCCATTGATCTTGCTATATTCATAGGATATAATAACGAATGATTATAAGAAATTTATAGAAAACATACATAATAAAGGAGAAATAGGATGGAAACCAACATAACAGAACCACACATTCAAGAAAAGAAGCATCCTGAGCTAGCAGGTGTAGGCTATCGTTTTCTTGCACACCTTTTGGACGGTATCATTATCGGTGTACCAATTGCATTTATCATGTTTATTTTGGCGTCAGTCTTTTTTATCTCAAGCCCAGAGGCAGCAATGATGATGGATGACGACAGTTATTACTATTCTTCAACCGTCATAACGGATGAGGAATGGGAAGCTATTATGGGACTGATCTTTTTCTATATAGGGGCAATCTTGATGGGTACCGTGGTGACATGGCTTTATTACGCCATCATGGAATCATCAAAATTGCAAGGAACACTTGGAAAGATGGCTCTCGGCATCAAAGTAACAAAAGTCACAGGCGAAAAGGTCACATTCGGACGTGCAACTGGCCGCTTCTTTGCAAAAGGCTTTTTGTCTCCGATCTTATATATTGGCTATATCATTGCTTTTTTCACAGAAAAAAAACAAGCACTTCACGATTTGATTGCAAGTACCATTGTTGTGAAGAAATAATGAAAAAAGCACCTCTTCTATATGGTAAGAGGTGCTTTTTTTCATAGATCGCTTGTATGGATGAGGGAAACAGCACATAAAATAGAATGATAGTGAAAATGAGGAAGGGAGACAATCGATTGAGAACAGGAAAAAAAACCGCACAGAAAAAAGGGGCAGGCTTTGGGCTGTTTTTGACAGCACCTGTGTTAGCCTGGGCGTTGTATGATTTTGCAAATACGATCTTTTCATCAAACATGATCACCATTTTCTTCCCGTTTTACTTACAGGAAACGATCGGGGACAGTGCGAGAATGGACCAGATCGCCAGCACCTTTATTTCTTATGCAAACGCACTAGCCAGCTTTTTTCTCGTCATTTTTACACCTTTATACGGAGTGCTGATTGATCGTACAGGAAAAAAGAAACGCTACATTACGGTGTTTACGTTCATATGTATTGCTTGTACGCTTTTGATGGGGATTTTTGCTGGGATTGATTTCTCAAGTGAATGGTTTGGGCTGCCTGTTTCTTTATTGGTCGTGGTCACCTTGTTTGTGATCGCAAAGTTTTTTTATCATTCTAGTCTTGTTTTCTATGACACCATTTTGCCCGATCTTGGAACAAAGGAAGAAATCCCGCTTATTTCTGGATTTGGTATCGCTGTTGGCTATTTAGGAACACTTGTCGGCCTCTCTGTTTATTTACTTGTCGGCAATGACCAGTTTCATGAAGCATTTATTCCGACAGCTCTTTTATTCCTTCTCTTTTTTCTACCCTTTCTCTTTTTTGTAAAAGATCCTTATCCGCTGCCACAGCGAGAGAAAAAGGCATCTTTTTTCAGCGGGTATAAAGAGATTATTCACACGTTTAAAGAGATGAAAAAGTACAAGCCAGCTTTTATCTTTATGATTGCTTTCTTTTTTATGAATGATGCTTTACAAACAGCGATTGCAATGATGGCTGTTTATGCCAAAATCATCATTGGCTTTACCGCTGGGCAATTTATTTTGCTCTATCTTGTGTCGACCATTTCAAGTATCATTGGCTCCTTTCTGTTTGGATATATCACAAAAGCGATAGGGGCAAAGCGATCGATTACAGTCGTGTATGTCATTTTAATTGTGGCGCTGATTCTGGCTGTGACAGCGGCAACCGAATGGGTCTTCTGGATAGCGGGCAGTTTATTCGGGATTTCACTTGGCGCAAGCTGGGGGGCATCACGAATCTTGATTATTGAACTGACACCGAAGGAAAAAAGGGGACAGTTTTTTGGCCTCTTTGCATTCTCAGGGAAGGTATCTTCCATTATCGGGCCGATCATTTATGGCTCAGTTACCCTGCTGTTTGCAGAGCACGGAAATCTCGCAAGCCGCCTTGCACTAGGGTCTTTGCTCATCCTTGCAGCGATAGGACTTGTGATTCATCAATTCGTTCGAGAGAAAGCGTAAAGAAACGTCAACTTTTTACCTATGCTGCCGATATAAAAAGTACAATCTTATATTGAAGAATAGAGGGATTTCCGTGGCTTTAAACAAACAAGAAATTTTACTTGACTCTGGTACCAATGAATTGGAAATTGTGAAGTTTGAAATTGGTGCAAATCAATTCGGCATTAACGTCATGAAAGTAAGAGAAATCATTCAGCCGGTTGAGGTGACGGTTGTACCGCACTCTCACCAAGATGTAGAAGGGATGATTAGTTTACGAGGCGAGATTTTACCAGTCATCAATCTATTTTCCTTTTTTAATGTCGAGTCAGATCAGTCAGAACAAGAGAAATATATTGTGACTGAATTCAACCAACGGAAATTTGTGTTCCATACAGGAACGGTATCACAAATTCACCGCGTCAGCTGGGAAGAGATTGAGAAGCCGACTGCACTCAATCAAGGGATGGACCGTCATTTAACGGGCATCATTAAGCTTGATGAAAAAATGATTTTCCTTCCAGATTACGAAAAAATCATTTATGATATTGAATCCGCTTCTGGTGTTGATACGTATCATATGTTTGACGGTGAGAAAGACGAGAGAAGAACAGGGAAGAAGCTGTATGTCGTTGAAGATTCTCCGCTTCTCATGCGTTTATTAACAAATGAATTAACCGAAGCAGGCTATAAAAACATTGTGACCTTTGAAGATGGCAAACAGGCATATGATCATGTCATGGACCTTGTCAGCAAAGGAATCAGTGTCACAGAAGAAATTGATATGATTATTACGGATATTGAAATGCCTAAAATGGATGGCCACCGGCTAACAAAACTGCTGAAGGACAATCCTTTAACAAATTCCATTCCGATTCTTATTTTCTCTTCGTTAATCACTGAAGATTTGCGTCATAAAGGGGAAACGATCGGGGCAGATGATCAAATCAGTAAACCAGAAATTCATCAGCTGATTGAAAAAGTCGATCATTTTATTATCTAAACAAAAAACCACTCGGTATGAGTGGTTTTTTTGTTTAAAAATAACTTTCCCCGAGTCGTTTGAAGACGGGCTTTGTGTAATGTGATTTTTGTTTTGTGGCGGCAGGTTTTTCTTTTAAACCGACATACGTTTGAAGTATTTGCTTTGCTCGGTTTAATGACATATTCGCTTTCGGATTGCGATATGATTGATTTAAATTTCCTAAGTGTGGCAAAAATTCGAAGTCTTCTTTCGTTGGTGGCAGGTGAAAATAATAATCTCCAATTTCAATCAGCACGTCGGACTGTTGTTGACTATACTTGGGATTGTTAGAGAAATGTAGGCCCACTTTTCTTCCTTTACCTTCTTGCAATAGTTTTTGCAGCGCGCGTTTTTTCAAAAGATAAAGAAACTTGGGGTTTGGTGCGGTTTTAGCATGGCGGTTAACAGTATAAATGGCTTTTGCGATGTTTTCTGCTGTAGGTTCTATGTCTTTAGTATGAGCATAATCGTCCATTTTTTCTCTCCTTTGTCTTTCGTCTTCCTGTGCTTAGTATAAATTATACGTTTTTATTAGTAAATTGCAAATAGAGTTATTGTAAAAAGAAAACCTTTGGTATAAAGGGATTAGGGAGGATTAAAAATTTTTGTGTGTTTGAATCCTTCTCAACTTCCCCAAAATTTATAAATCCGCCTCTTCAACAAATTCAACTGATTCTATTTCTGTTGATTATATAGTAAGTATATAAGTTATGAATCATTTGAGGGTTATTTTT
Source organism: Bacillus sp. FSL K6-0994 (assembly GCF_038630815.1). Lineage (NCBI taxonomy): Bacteria > Bacillati > Bacillota > Bacilli > Caryophanales > Bacillaceae > Bacillus > Bacillus sp. FSL K6-0994. The sequence goes on from NZ_CP152043.1 coordinate 1,289,290, forward strand.
TAGAAGGTCTGCACTATTCTTTTGCTTATCAGTATAGTCGCATGAGTATGTCGTAAACTGTGAACGGTAAATTTTTAGATTAGATTGACAGCATAAAGGAGATGTCAGAGGAACAGTCTCGAAAAGCGTTAAAACAAGTAAAGCTTTTGTCCATAAATGGATAGGGGCTTTAACTGGATAAACTTGGTTATTCGGTTAGTTAAAACGTGATATGATTGTAAAAAGGAGGTAATATCATGACATTCAAAAAAGCGTTCAATATAGGTTATTTTGTTTTGCTTTTATCTTTTATTGTCGTATATTTCTTGCTTCCAGTCGATCAATTATTTACAGCAATTATGATCCTAACCGCATTATTTGGAGTATATCAATTTGTGATTTTCAAGAAACTAAAAGAACAAAAACAGCAATAAAAAATGCCCTAGTCTGCATTCGTCGAGGGCATTGAAATTTAAGCCATTCTCATTGCTTGTATTTTCAATAGTTATTTATGATGGGTTTAAACACCTTCTTCATTTTAGCAAACACACTATCTGTCATCAGTTTTCTTCTACCCGTTTAATCTGAAGAGAATCAGTCTGTTTTAATTTTCTATATGCTAAAGGTGTCGTATTTTTTATTCTTTTAAACAAATTAATAAAATAGCTTGTGCTGTTGAAACCTACTTGGTAGGCGATTTCTGTGATATTGAGATCCGTTTCTTGGAGCAGGATGAGGCTTTGCTGAATTCTATATTCATTTACATAATGCATAGGTGATTTCTTTAAAATGTCTTTGAAGGATCTGCAGCATTCTGAGCGGCTAAGCTGTCCTGCACGAGCAATATCTTGGAGAAGGATCTTTTCATGATAGTGCTGATGAATCCAATTCAGCATGTGTTTCATCCGTTCATTTTTATCGTGTTTACGCGCATCATGTTTCATTTGGAAGCCATTTTGTAATAAGCTTTTCCAAATGGTGATGAGCTGAATATTGAGTTCAAGTTCATAATAGACTGGAGTTTCATCAATTAATTGTTGAATGGTTTGAATACATTGATAAATCTGCTTTGGCCAGTGATCTTTTCGGTTGAGTAAAATATAAGGTGTCTGGCTCGCATGCATATAAGGATGGACAAAAGTGGTGAATAATTCATTCGCTGTGATGAAGTAGGGAGAGACATTTAAACAAACATAAGTACATGCCGTCCCATTCGCATCTTTTGCCATGTGCAGGCAGCCACTATTGATGAAAATGCCATCTCCTTGCTTTACATATAATGTCTCTTCATTGATATGAAATTCAGTCTCACCCTCTAAAATAAAGACAAATTGAAACTCGTCATGCCAGTGAAGAGGAATATAGCCGCTTCTATGATGACGAATTTTCGTATGATAAAGAGCAATAGGCCATGCTGTCGTGGAATGCTCCGTTAATTCTTTCAGGTTGTAGTCAATCAGAAAATGATGGTTGTGCATGATTCTCCTCAATATTCTTTTATTTTTATGTTCAATTCATATATCAATATGTAACAAATTGAACTACTATCAACTATATTATCATGATTTGTTGAGAATTGAGGAGAATGAAAATGAATAGGAGAAAGGGCATTTTACTTGTACTCATAGGCGCCATCTGCTGGGGTGTAGGAGGAACGATTTCACAAAAATTGTTTCAGCAATATGGGATTGATGTCGATTGGCTTGTGACGGTCCGGCTGCTCATCTCAGGGGGATTGCTTTTATTTGTTCATGTGATGACAAAAGAAAAAACACATCTGATGGGTGTGTGGCAAAAGAAGAGGACAGCGATGCAAATCCTTCTATTTGGGCTAATGGGGATGCTGTCTGTTCAATATACGTATATGGCATCCATTCAACATGGAAATGCTGCTGTGGCAACGCTGCTGCAGTATACTGCCCCTGTTATGATTATCGTGTATTTGGTCATTCGCAGGCAATCAACCTTCACTAGAAGAGATCTGGTCACAGTGGTATTGGCTTTAGCGGGTATGTTTTTCTTATTGACGAATGGTTCTATTTCAACATTAACCGTTCCATTTGCGGCAGTGATTTGGGGAATATTATCGGCTGTGGCGCTCTCGTTTTATACGTTATATCCAATTAACCTGTTAAAACAATTCGACTCTCTAGTGATTGTCGGCTGGGCAATGCTGATAGGAGGAGGCGCCCTTAGCTTGATCCATCCCCCATGGAAGGTTAATCTCACTCATTTACCTTTTGAAGCGTATGTCTATTTATTATTTGTGGTCATATTTGGAACGATGATCGCTTTTTGGTTTTACATAGAAAGTTTGCAATACTTATCACCAAAAGAGTCGAGCTTAATTGGAAGTGTTGAGCCCCTTGCAGCAGTCGTTACGACTGTTTTCTGGTTAAAAGAGCCATTCGGACTTTTCCAATGGATAGGGACAGCTTGTATTGTCTATATGATTTTATTCTTGGCATTGTATCAGCCGAAAAAATGAGAGGGATGGGTGTTGAACAATAGAAGGAATGATAAGAAGAATTGACTGAATGAAATATAAATAAAGTGAACTATTAGTTCATGATAACTACCTATTTATTAAAATGGGTAGTTTCTCAAATGATATTTTTTTATATGATGTAAGCAGATGAATTATTTTGTATGAATAGAATAAGCGCAATAAAAACAACCATTAAAGTCAGTTTCATTCGTCATTTGTTTGGCTTCACCCATGGCGCTTTCCCCATTCATATGCATGCCAATCAATGTACGGCTTGCAGCATCACCTAAAAATGCACAATCTTCTGTATGTACAACAAACTGTCCCTGTTCATTCTTTGTATGAATAAAATAGTAACTTTTTAGCATTTCCTTCACCTCCAACCTGACTATCCTACTATAAAACGTTTAATGATGTAAAGGAATTTTATTGTGAAAAACAAGAAAAAATGGATCAACAAAACAAAACGAGAGGTTCTAAATGGATGGAGGCGTTAGTAAAGCGAGGTATATGTGATTTATTTATGCATGCTTCAAACAGATTCTATGGGCAGAGGAAATGACATGAAGGATGTTTCAGCCATGCAAAAAGGACTTTCCTGAAAAGAAAGTCCTTTTTGCTATTTACTTATTGAACTCCCTGACCCTTTAGTTCACGCTGCACATCTAAGTCGGCAGCTTCTCTGCTGAATTTTGGCAGTGTAATGAAGTAAAAAAGGAAGACGAGTAAAATAATAAAGCCCATTCCGTAATAAATATAAGAAACATTTGTAATGAGTTTTGGAAACAATACAGCAATCAGACCTAATGTCATTGATTGAGCAAACATAGTAAGCGGATCAACCCATCCTGACACACGGCCCATCAGGCGAGGGTGGACGATTCTAGGCAGCCAGCCGCCAATGACAATGTTGACTGGGCCAATGCATGTACCAATGACAAATGATGTGACATAAAACAACCATAATGTATGGGTAGAACCAAGGACAAAAATCAAAATACCTGCGACCAGAATTGGAATCGACATGAGATATTGCATCTTTACCTTCTTAGCGAGGACAGAGCCCATTAAGCTTCCAACGAGCAGACCTGCACCAATCGCAATGGTAAAGAAGGATGTATGCAGTTCAAAATGGTCCGGTGAAAGTCCATATTTCATTGTAAACATCGGAAGAACGGCAAATGCGCCATTGACAAGACCGAAAACAAAAAAGCCAAAAATTAAAGAAGCCAATAATTTGTTTTTTAAAATATACAGAATGCCTTCTTTAAAATCTTTCAGAGACGTTTTGATGGTCATGCCTCTCCAGCCAGCTTGTCCATTTGGCTGGCGCGCTTCAATTGGAATGTTACATGAACGAATCAGGATGCCTGAAATAATAAAGCTGACTAAATCAATTGTAATGGCACCGTGAAGTCCAATCGTTTTATACATAATGGCACCAATACCAACGCCAAATACCATAAATAAACTAAACAGCATTTGATTTAAGCCAGCGGCTTTTGCATATTGATCTTTATTTAAAATGGCCTGAACGAGAGAAGCTTCAGCTGGATAGAAGAATTTCGTAATGGCACTTCGAATAAACAAGATCAAGAAAATAAGTGGCAGTGAATTAAAATAAATAACGATGAATAATACAATCGTCAGCCCAGCTCGTATCCAATCACAATTCTCTGCGACTTTTTTACGATCAAAACGGTCTGCGACTACACCGACCATAAAAAAGACAAAGACGGTAGGAAGAGAATACATGAGCTCAGCCAATGTGGCGTATGCGGGCTGATGACTAAAATGGTCGAGCAAATAAAAGGCAAACGCCATATTGCCTACTGTTGTCCCCATTTGCGAAGCAAGTGCTGCAAAAAAGAGACGAACAAAATTTCTGTTTTTAAAAATATCCATAAATACGCTCCTTAACCTGAAGATCCCACTTTATATCATATAAAATTTTAACCATTCGTACAATTGATTTCATCTACTGGCTAATGGTCACAGGTGTTCCGTTTGGAACGAGTGAAGCAAGCTCGATGACATTCTGATTATACATGCGGATGCATCCTCTAGAAACAGCTTTACCAATTGAAGACGGGTTATTCGTACCGTGAATGCCGTAATGAATTTTTGAGAGGCTCAGCCAATAAGCGCCAAAGGGACCTCCTGGGTTTGGCTGTCTGTTGACAATATAATAAGAACCTGTCGGTGTCATATTTAAAATTTTCCCTGTTGCAATCGGATACGAACGAATAAGCTGTGATCCAGAAAACAAAACGAGACGTTTCGTTGAAATCGAAACAAAAATGCGGTAAGGGATCGTATTAGGATCCGGCAAACCAGGAATGATAATGACCTCATTTTGTTCGGGCTCGCGAGCTTGAAGTGACGGATTTGCAGCCTTTAAGGCATTTGTTGTAGTTCGAAAATCAAGTGCTATAGAAGCAAGGGTTTCTCCACTTTTCACCGTGTATCGAAGCACCAAAGCACACTCCTTTTACTCAAATAAAAGAAGCCATGATGCCGTCACTTGACATACTATATGGACGGAATCAGGCCCAGTAAGGTTTCTCCTAACATTTGTCATGAAAAAGAACTTTGATTATACATATGCAGGAGAGGGCGGTTTGGCTTCTATTTATACGCGAGATGTCAAGGTAAAAAAGGTTAACTCGGGTTTGGCTAAAAACCGAAGCGGCAGCCGCGTTGTTCCAAGTCCACGGTTGACATAGATGCGGTGCTGATCGATGCCGTATAAACCTTCTACATATGTACGGCCGTAAGGTGCTGTGAGAACCGGTCCATAGAAAGGCAGCTGCACTTGACCGCCATGCGTATGCCCGGAAAGCTGCAAGTTAATAGGTGTTGTTTTCAGCTCTAAAGCGGCATCAGGCTCATGGACGAGCAGTAACGTAAATAAATCAGATGATACTTCCCGTTTGATCAAATCGTAATCAGGCACGCTCATCATGAGATCATCCAGTGAAGCAATCTGAATATGCGCATGATCTTTTTCTAATAGAAACACATCATTTTTACATAAAGTAAATCCACAAGCCTCCATTGTTTTCTCATAGAGCTCCACGCCAAATGGTCCGTAGTCATGATTTCCGTAGATGGCAAGCTTACCGAACGGAGCATGAAGCTTATTCAAATAAGCCTTCGCTTTTTCATGCTCTTCAGAGGATGCTTGAAAATCAACGAGATCACCTGTGAACACAATGAGATCTGGAGATGCAGCATTGATTTTCTGGACGATGGTTTGTAGATCCTTCGCAGGGAATGTATCACTCAAATGAACGTCACTAAATTGGGCTATTTTAAACTGGTCAAATGAAGCTGGAAGCTGAGCATCTTGAATGGTCAGTGACACGGTATCGATCATGCGCGGCTCAATGTACCTGGCATATCCATAGCCACAACTTGCAGCCAAAAAACCGAGAATACTCGCACCAGCTGCTCCTTTTAAAAATTGTCTGCGGGAAAGCTGCTTCATATAAGACTCCTTTATAAATAAAATTAAGTATAGCATCATATTTGGAAAATCTCCCATATGGTGCACCGAGGGTCAATCATGATATGATAGACAATAATGAATGAATAATCATTCAAATGACACAGAGGGGGAGAACAAATGACGAAACAAACAGTGATTGTCACAGGAGGATCAAGCGGTATGGGGAAGGCGATGGCTGCTCATTTGGCAGCTGAAGGCTGGAATGTCGTGATTACTGGTAGAACGGAAGAGACGCTGGAAAAGACGGCAAAAGAAATGAAGCAGAAGGGCGGATCGGTCGCTTATTTCCAAATGGATGTACGAAACCCGGAGGATGCTGACCATATGGTCAAGTTTGCAGTGGATACATTTGGTGATGTCGATGCCCTCATTAACAACGCAGCAGGAAATTTTTTAGTGCCAGCAGAAAAACTGTCTCCTAACGGCTGGAAGGCTGTCATTGATATTGTGTTAAATGGTACATTTTTTTGCAGCCATGCAGTGGGGAATTACTGGATTCGTCAAAAGAAAAGGGGGAGTATGATTAACATGGTGGCCACCTATGCATGGGGTGCTGGTGTAGGCGTGGCGCATTCGGCGGCAGCAAAGGCCGGTGTGTTGTCTCTCACTCGAACGCTTGCTGTGGAATGGGGGAAGCAATATCGCATTCGCGTCAATGCGATCGCACCAGGTCCAATTGAGAGAACAGGCGGTGCAGATAAACTATGGGAATCTGAAGAGGCAGCGCAAAGAACAATAGATAGTGTTCCTCTTGGCAGACTGGGCACACCTGAGGAAATTGCAGCGCTTGCGAGCTTTTTATTGTCTGAGCATGCGTCTTATATAAATGGAGATTGTATCACGATGGATGGGGGACAATGGCTCAACCAATCACCATTTTGATTGACGATGTAAGACCTGCTTTTGATGTGGTATAATCACACAAAGAGAGAAGCAGGTGATGAAAATGGTCGATCCATTGGATATTTTAACGAATATTGAAGATGTTTTCCCGCACTATCAAGCAATATTCAGTGCGGAAGAGCAAAAAGTGATAGGCTATGAGATTCTAGGAAGAATGAAGCTTGAGTCAGAAACGGTCAGCCTAGGCTCCTTCTTTACGGATTCATCTATTCCTGACGAATATAAATTGGAAGTAGATCACAAAGTATTGACTCAAGCACTTGATCTCTTCACAACTGCAGATGACGATTTGCTCATTTTTATTAATCATGATGCCAATATCCTCATGCTGGATCATGGTGAAAGCTTTTTAGAACTTTTAAAGGAATATGAAGCAAGGGGCATTCAGCTTAACCGGTTTGTTATTGAGTTTGCAGAGCATACGTTTAGCGGCGACATTGAACAGCTATACCATACGTTAACGTATTATCGTACATATGGGATTAAAATCGCCGTCTCAAATATAGGAAAAGAAAGCAGTAATCTGGACCGGATTGCCTTGCTTTCACCTGATTTATTAAAAATAGATTTACAGGCATTAAAGGCATCGGCTCCATCTCCTTCCTATGAATATGTCTTGTACAGCATTTCATTGCTTGCAAGAAAAATAGGAGCTGCCTTAATTTATGAGGATATTGAAGCAAATTTCCAGCTGCAGTATGCTTGGAGAAATGGCGGGAGATATTTTCAAGGGTTCTATCTTCATGAGCCTGCAGGAGAATTAATCGACCGAAGCCACCGAAAAGATCAGCTTAGAGAAGAATTCCAGCAATTTATTGCCCATGAGAAAAAGAAGCTGCAAGCTGTCTACGAACATTCTGAAACATTCTATAAACGAATTCATCTAGCTGTTACGACTTTAAAGAAATCGTGCAGCACAAATGATGAGCTCATTCAAAAACTGGCACTTGAACTAACAGATTGCAGCTTCCGGATTTATATGTGTAATGAAGAAGGCTTTCAAATCACTGGAAATGTGTTTAAAAAAGAAGAAGAATGGCTGTTTCAGCCGGAGTATATAGAAAAAAACTGGAGCTGGCGTCCTTATTTCCTAGAAAATATTCTTCAAATGAGAATTAGCGGAAAAGGATTTTTCAGCGATATTTACAGTGATTTAGAAACCGGTGAGAGGATACGTACGTTTTCTTATCCTTTAGAGGGTGATATGTATTTGTTTATAGACCTTCCGTATGCTTATTTATATGAGCAAGATGGATTAATTTGAAGACGCGGAGTGAAGACAAACCCTCGCATTCGTTGTCAGTCCTATGTGCCAGTGCTCACGAATGTACAATTCGCTCCGCTCCGGTACTCGTCCTTCCTAGACTTCAAAGGTTTTCTATCACGCTGAAATATAAACAAAAGGCATTTTAGCCTTTTGTCTCAATCTGAGCAGCCTCGCAGGCTGCTTTTTTTGATAGAAAAAAGAAATAAAAAATGGTTGACAATGAAACTGATAATCATTATCATTTAGTTATAGAGAGAAGCTACTCTCTGTTCCCCAACCCCTCTATCAGATCAAGATCCAAAAAACTTGGCGCTACCCCCGCCAAGTTTTTTTTGTGCTTCAATCTTTCCCTTCATGCATAGGACAGCCCAAACTCTCCATACATCTTAAGTGATGATAGTTAGACGGTAGGAGGGAAACATCATGATCAAACGTGACATGCGGCTGCTCATCGATTTGCCAAGACCAGATCACCCAGATGCAAATGGTGCCGCTGCTGTGCAAGAATTACTCGGCGGGAAATTCGGTGAAATGTCCACATTAAATAATTACATGTTTCAATCCTTTAACTTTAGAGGAAAACGAAAACTCAAACCGTTTTATGACCTCGTATCCAGTATTACGGCTGAAGAATTCGGTCATGTCGAGCTCGTAACCACAGCCATCAATCTCATGATTACAGGAACCACCCATGGCGGGGATCCAGATACGACGCCGATGAAGGCAGCTGTCGATAAACGAAATACACAGCATTTTATTCAAACAGCCCAAACAGGCTATCCGTTTGATTCAATGGCAAAACCTTGGACCGGAGAGAATGTGTTCTCAAGTGGCAACCTCATTCTTGATCTCCTCCATAATTTCTTTCTTGAATGCGGGGCTCGTACGCACAAAATGCGTGTATATGAAATGACGGACCATCCTACAGCAAGAGAGATGATCGGTTATTTACTTGTCAGGGGCGGCGTGCATATTGTGGCATATGCAAAGGCACTTGAAGTCGCTACAGGAGTAGATTTAGGGAAAATGCTGCCAATCCCAAATCTCGACAACAAATACTTTGATTCAGCGAGGAAATTTGAAGAACAGAATGTTCATACAAAGCTGTACACATTTAGTGATACGGATTACAAGGATATCAATAAAATTTGGAAAGGAAGCCACCCGATTGATGGAAAGCCGCTGACAGTCATTGAGGGCACCCCGCAAGGAGCACCTGTGCCAGATTATAGAGAATTGCCAGAAGAGTTTGCTCCGGGGATTTCTAAAGAAGATTTTGATGAAATTGCGAAACGGCTGATGAGATCTGCCGGTTTATAAAAATCATGGTGCATGAGATGAGAAAAAAGACTCAAACTAAAAAAACAGATTCTTTTTCTTTTTTTGAATTCAAGAGGAAAAATATCATCTGAGAACACTTTATGGTATGATGCTTTGTAGGACTTGTGTATAATCAATACGGGTTCATCTTGAGTTGTTTTTTTGAAAGGAGTCTTTTTTTAGAATGTCACAATTAATGGGTATCATTACAAGGCTGCAAAGTCTTCAAGAGACAGCAGAAGCTGCAAACGAGCCGGCACAGCGTTATTTCGAAGTGAACGGTGAGAAAATCTGTAGTGTTAAGTATTTCGAAAAGAATCAAACGTTTGAATTGACTGTTTTTCAACAAGGGGATAAGCCAAATACTTTCCCATTTGACAACATTGATATGATTTCGATTGAGATTTTTGAGCTTCTACAATCCTAAGCTGAATCGTATGAAATGTTTTTTCTGAGGATTCCTTCGTTTATTGCGGCAGCATACATGGATCATCATAGATGAGATGTACAAATGGAAGATGATCAATCAGCGCATTTTTCGGATAAGAGACCATTAAAAAGGAGTTCCTTTCTGTGAGTGATTCTTTTTTCTACAATCTTTCTGAAGATCATTTAGCGTTTTCTGATGTCGTCATGAGAATGAAAGACTTTATTCGAAAAGACCCTAGATCCGCCTATGTGTTATCAATTGGTACGGACTCTCAGGTCAATCAAAATGTCACAACATTTATGACTGCAATTCATCTCCACCGGATTGGCAAAGGAGCTTGGGGTTGTCTCACACAACAAGTGATCGAGAGAGCCGTGCAAAGTCTTAGAGAAAAAATTTCATTAGAGACAGCGTTTAGCCAAAAGGTATGTGCAGACATCCTTGAGGGGCCTTTAACAGAACTGATGGATTTGCTTCTTCCGTTTGCTGAGGAAGGGGCAGACCTTCGTTTTGAAGCCCATCTGGATATTGGCAAAAAAGGAAGTACGAAAGAGCTGATTCAGGAAATGACCGGAATGATCACAGCTATGGGAATTGAAGCAAAAATAAAACCCGACTCATATGCAGCATTTTGCTATGCCAATCGATACACAAAATAAATTCCGTCATTTTTCTCCAAACCTTGTCGAAACGTGCGGTTGACGATTCGATTCTAGTTCCTTATTCTAGCTGTATAGAGAGGAAGCAGACATTCAAAAGCCTGCTAATCAATATAAAAGCATATATGAAACAGGGGGCCTGATGTTGAATGAGCGTCATCGAAAATCGTTTTAATGAAGAAGAGAAAAAGCTATTATTAAACGTATTGCTGAATCAGGAATATGCTGTCGAATTACTAAGCAGTGAGATCAATGATATAGAATGTGGAACAAAAAATGTCGACGACAATACGTATAAGCAATTGATCACATTGTATGACAGAGTAAGGTTTGAGAATTAATATTGATTTAACATTCTATTAGATACTCGGGGGCTGAGTATCTTTTTTATGCAGAAAAAATCTTTCGACAAATTTCGTTTTAGTTTATGCTTAATGGTAAAGGGGAATGTATGATTGATGATTGAGAGAAAAGGGGTCGAAGAAACATGATAGAGATAGAACCGACTCAATTGCTTGAGTCAACAGTAGCCGAGCATATGATTGATGCAGATAAGGTGGCACATGTTCAAATTGGAAATAATCTTGAGCATGCCCTATTGGTTCTAACAAAAACAGGATATACAGCCATACCGGTATTAGACGCTTCTTATCATTTACACGGGTTAATTGGAACGAATATGATTATGGATAAAATCTTCGGTTTAGAACGTATCGAATTCGAGAAGCTGGACCAGTTGAAGGTTGAAGAGGTCATGCTGACGGATATTCCGAGACTTAAAACAACAGATCCTGTACTAAAAGGCGTTCACGCTGTGACGAATAATGGATTTGTTTGTGTAGAAAATGAGGAGCAGGTCTTTGAGGGCATTTTTACACGACGAGTTGTATTAAAGCGCTTAAATGAGGTCATTCATTCCGCGAAAAAATGAGCTGCAGCCCAGCTTATTTTTTTTGCCTTCATAAGTTAAAATTTATATAATGAGCATATAGAATAAGAAAAACTTATAGAGAGAAAGGGGACGCCCATGCAGCTTCAGGAGTTACATATGCTTGTTGTGCTAAGTGAAGAATTGAATATGAGAAAGGCTTCAGAGCGGCTCTTTGTCTCTCAGCCTGCTTTATCTCAAAGATTGCAGACGATTGAAAAGGAATGGGGAACCAAAATCTTTTTTCGTTCTCAGAAAGGGCTCACCGTGACTTCGGCAGGAGAACAGATTATTCAATTTGCAAAAGAGGTGACGGTTGAGCAGGATCGAGTGAGAGAACGAATCGATGAACTCGAAGGGGAAATTCACGGTACACTAAAGCTTGCGGTTGCATCCATTATTGGACAGCACTGGCTGCCGAAAGTGTTAAAGCGGTATGTCGAAAAATACCCAAATGCCAAGGTGTCACTCGTGACCGGCTGGAGCAGTGAAATGCTCAAAAGCTTGTATGAGGACCATGTGCACATTGGGATCATTCGCGGCAACCCTGATTGGAAGGGGACAAAGGAATACTTGATGACAGATCATTTATATTTAGTCGATTCCGTGATCAAGGACGTAGATGAATTAATCAAGACGGAGCGGCCATTTATCCAATTTAAAAGCGACAGCACATATTATCAGGAAATCCAGCACTGGTGGCACCAAAAATTTAAAGTGTCTCCAAAGCAGACGATTCTCGTGGACCAAATTGAAACATGTAAACAAATGGCCTACCACGGCATCGGCTACGCCATTTTGCCTTCTGTTACCTTATATGACCACGAAAAAAGTGTTTATAAAACACCGCTTGTTGATGTGAATGGAGAGCAAATCGGCCGTGACACATGGCTGCTAGGCTATGAAGCGTCTTTTCAGCTAAAACAGGTGCAAGCTTTTGTCGGTGTGGTTAAAGAAATGCTTGAAAATGATGCGGTGTAAGTACCTTCTTGGAATAGGGAGGTACTTTTTTTTATGAAATCATTTGACAATGAAAATCATTATCATTTAAAGTGTACATATAATAATTGAAAATGATTATCATTTAGATGAGGTGACCGATAGATGAAAGCACTAATTACATTTGCGAGTATGTCTGGAAATACGGAAGATATGGCAGCAATCTTAAAGCGAACACTTGAAGGAAAAGGGATCGATACAGAAATGATGGAATTTGATGATACGAATGCAGAAGACCTTTCCTCATACGATTACGTATTCATTGGTTCTTATACATGGGGTGATGGAGATTTGCCTTATGAAGCAGAGGATTTTTATGAAGAGGTCTCTACTCTTGAACTTAGCCACATCAAAGCAGCTGTCTTTGGATCGGGTGATTACAGCTATCCGAAGTTTTGTGAGGCTGTCCATACATTCCATGACATGCTGAAATCAACGGGTGCATCCGTTTTTCCTGAAACATTAAAAATGGAGCTTGCACCGGATACAGATGAAGATGTGGCGTGCTGTCAGGAATTTGCTGCGAGCTTTTTAACGTGGGCTGCTTTATCTGAGAAACGAGTTGAAAATCATGTTTCATAAAGGAGCAACAGCCGTTGCAGCATCTAAAAGCGGTGGATACTTTGTTGCTGTAAAACGTGAAGGTATTTTTCACTATAGTGTGGAGAGCGGATGGCAGCAGCTATTTAAGCTCAAGCATAAAATCCATGCGATCAGCTATATTGGCCCTTATTTATTTGGTGTTGGTGAAAATGGCACAGTAATTAGATCAGGAGATGAAGGCAGTACATGGGCGTTATCTTCATTCCCAACAAATGCAGTCGTTTGGTCTATTACAGGACGCAAAGATGGATTTGTGTGTGCGCATGGAAAACATAGTATCTATGTGTCAAATGATTTCGGAATTTCCTGGGAAATTATGAAGCCATTTGCTCATGTGAATCATCCGCCGGTCATTCGTTCTTTATGTGCTGCAGGTGACCATCTTTATATTGGAACACAGATTCATGAGGTTCACGGAGGAATATGGGTGTATGACTTGCAAAGTGAACAGATTTTTCTTCTAAACAGAGAGGAGCACCGCATGACAGCTTCTATGCTGCTCTGTCATGAACATCTTCTTGTTTGTGCGTTAGGTTCAAAAAAAGGCAAAAAAGGATCTGTTCAAATTTTAGATTTACATACAAATATTCTGCATGATATTCAATCACAGGCCTTTGCTAGAGAAGAATCATTTTTGGATGTGTCAGAGGATAATGGCATTGTGTATGTGACCACCTCACAAGACGAACACGGATTTTCTAAAGTGTATCAGCTTGATATTGAGCAAAAAGAGCTCAAATGGTTTGATACGATCAAAGGACATGGTTTTCGTGTAGCCAATCAAAACGAAAACTTTTTCTGTGCGGGTTTATATGAAAGTAAGTTTGTCAGGCCATATGAGGAGCCTGCATTGATTCATTGATAAGGAGGAAGAAAAAGTGACAGAAAAGGTTTTATTGGTATATGCCACGATGTCTGGAAATACAGAAGCGATGGCAGATTTAATTGAAAAAGGGTTAACGGAAGCAGGAGCCAGCGTGGACCGGCATGAAGCGATGGATATTGATGCCGAGCTGCTCAATGATTACTCTCACATTATGTTAGGTGCGTATACTTGGGGAGATGGCGATCTTCCGGATGATTTTATTGATTTATATGAAGAAATGGAAGAGCTTGATTTAACGGGTAAAGCATTTGCAGTATTTGGTTCTGGCGATACATCTTACGAACATTTTTGCGGAGCTGTCGACCTAATTGAAGAAAAAGTGAAGGAGCTTGGCGGTGACATTGTCCTGCCTTCAGTTAAGATTGAGCTCAATCCAGAAGGGGAGGAAGAAGACGAATTAATTTCTTTTGGCAGACAATTTGTTCAGCTTCACCAGCAAGAAGCGGGATAATCGGTCCCGCTTGTTTTATTTTCCATTGCGGAGATGACTCTAACACTTGTCATTAAAACACTCCTTTGGTACAGTAATGAAGTATAAATTAAGAGGAGGACATACATACATGAAACAAATGGACGCTAATGAAATTATTTCATTTATTCAAAATAGTACAAAATCAACACCTGTCAAAGTCTATATTAAAGGTGACTTAGAAGGTATTGAGTTTGGTGAACATGCAAAAACATTCATCACAGGAAACACTGGAGTTGTTTTCGGTGAGTGGAGCGAAATTCAAGAAGCGCTAGCATCTAACAAAGATAAAATTGAAGATGTTGTCGTGGAAAATGACCGCCGCAACTCTGCAATTCCGATGTTAGATTTGAAAAACATTAAAGCCCGTATTGAGCCAGGGGCAATCATTCGTGACCAAGTTGAAATCGGTGATAATGCAGTCATTATGATGGGTGCTTCTATTAATATCGGTTCTGTGATTGGCGAAGGTACGATGATTGACATGAACGTGGTGCTTGGCGGCCGTGCGACAGTAGGTAAGAACTGTCATATCGGTGCTGGATCTGTTCTTGCAGGTGTCATTGAGCCGCCGTCTGCTAAACCAGTTGTTGTAGAAGATGATGTTGTCATCGGTGCGAACGCTGTTGTTCTAGAAGGCGTGACAATTGGTAAAGGTGCAGTAGTAGCTGCTGGTGCGATCGTTGTAAACGATGTAGAGCCTTACACAGTTGTAGCAGGTACACCTGCTAAGAAAATCAAAGACATTGATGAGAAAACAAAAGGTAAGACTGAAATCAAACAAGAACTGCGTCAGCTTTAATCATATAATTCGCAGCTGAAGACAAAGACGTGGATGAGATATCCACGTCTTATTCGTATAGAGGAAAGGAAGCGAGTTCACTTGTTAAATCGTGAGCAATTAATATCCATTCGAAGAGATTTACACCAAATCCCTGAGCTTGGTTTCCAAGAATTTAAAACACAAGCGTATCTCATTCAGCACCTTAGCACCTATTCAAAAGATCGAGTTGAGATTGAAACGTGGCGAACTGGGCTTTTTGTGAAAGTGAAGGGAACAAATCCAACGCGCGTATTTGCTTATCGTGCAGATATGGACGGTCTGTCTATTCCTGAGGAAACAGGGTATCCATTTGAATCTGTGCATGAAGGAAAGATGCATGCATGTGGACATGACCTTCATATGACCATTGCACTTGGTATCATTGATCATTTCGTTCATGAACCGATCAAAGAAGACGTATTATTTATCTTCCAGCCGGCAGAAGAAGGGCCAGGCGGAGCTGAACCGATGCTTGCAAGTGATGTATTGAAAAAATGGACACCAGACTTTATTACAGCGCTGCATATCGCACCTGAATATCCTGTTGGAACAATTGCTACGAAGCCTGGTTTGTTATTTGCCAATACGAGTGAGCTTGTGATTGAGCTTGAAGGAAAAGGCGGACACGCTGCATATCCTCATTTAGCAAATGATATGGTTGTTGCTGCAAGTGCACTTGTAGGTCAGCTGCAATCGGTCATTTCGCGTAATGTCGATCCCCTTGATAGTGCGGTCATTACAGTCGGTACAATTACCGGTGGAACGGCTCAAAATATTATTGCGCAGCATGCAAAGCTTGACGGTACCATTCGCACACTATCCCCAGAGTCTATGGACAAGGTGAGAAAGCGAATTGAAGCATTGGCAAAAGGCGTTGAAATTGGCTACGAATGCAAGGCAACCGTTCAATACCCTTCCTCTTATTACGAAGTGGACAATTCAAAGGATTTGACAGAGGAATTTATGTCATATGTAGCCGAAGAAGGGCTAGCAAATGTGATTGAATGCAGAGAAGCCATGACAGGAGAAGATTTTGGCTACATGCTGAAAAAATATCCTGGCTTCATGTTTTGGTTAGGGGTCGATTCAGAATACGGCCTGCACCATGCAAAGCTCCAGCCTGATGAAAACGCGATTGAAACAGCTGTGAATGTCATGACGGCTTATTTTAAAAAGCAAGCTGGGGAATGAATAATCGAGCTGCCTCCTGTACACCTTATGAACAGGAGGTGTTCTTGATTATGACAAGAATTGGTGTAGAACAATCTTTATCCGATGTAGAAGAACTATTGAAGCAAAAAGGATATGATGTCGTACGTATTCAAAATGAACAGCAAATGGATCAGTGTGACTGTTATGTCGTCACAGGACTAGATTCAAATGTTCTTGGCATTTCAGACACAACAACAAAGGCATCTGTTATTACAGCATCAGGTATGACGGCTGATGAAATTTGCCAAGAAGTAGAACAGCGTGTTCAATAAAACAAGAAAAAGAACCGGTAGATTATGATCCCGGTTCTTTTTGCTCTTTTTCTATATCGAGTACTTCTTTCATTTTTTTGCGCAAGATTCGTTCCACTCGCCATTGCTCCATTGTTTCAGTTTTCGCTATGATGCGCAGCACAAGGGAAGAGGAACCGAACGCCTCTACGCCGACAACTTGAGGACCTTCGATAATTTGAGGAGTTTCCTCCCGTACCTCATCACAGGCAGCTTGGAGGGCTGTGATCATCTGATCCACATTTTCATCCGGTGACAGCTCAATATCAACGAGTGCCTGCATTGTCCCTCTTGAATGATTGCTTACATTCAGTATGCTGCGATTTGGAATGAAATGAAGGGTGCCGTCAAAGCTTCGAAGCTGCGTGGTTCTTAGGCCAATTTGTTCGACAATCCCATCGAAGCCAGCGACCGTTATATATTCTCCTACATCAAATTGTTTTTCCAATAATATAAAGAATCCAGTCACAATATCACTCACTAACCCTTGAGCGCCAAAGCCGATCGCAAGTCCCACAACGCCCGCACCTGCCAGTAAAGCGGTCGGGTTATAATGAAATAAGTCGAGGATCATCACAACTAGAATAAAAATCAATAAGTAGGCGAAAATATTTAACGTCAAACTTTGCAGTGTCTGAGCTCTTGATAAAGAGACCTCATGCTTTTCAGCGAATGTTGAATAGGCGCGCTTAATCATCTTGTTTCCTATGGCTCTGATGATAAAGTAAATGGCAAAGATGGCGACTAGTTTTAGCAAAATCATACTGCTATTGAGGATAATGGAAACCCAATCTACTTGTTGAAATGCTCTCATAATCTTCAAAACCTTTCTATGTATGCTCTAAAAGAGAAGCTAATCATTTGTTCCCTTATGCAAGTCATGTTAAACTTTTGATAAGTAGAGCAGGAATTGTGACAAATCGTTAATTAAATTTATTATTAATTAATATTGACTAAAAATCGCATAAGTATTATAATTGTAATTGTGAAGTTATTAACTAAATGAGAATTTTAAGTTTTGATTCTCATTTTATATACAGCTAAGAAGACTGTATAAAGATATTATTTTTTGGAGGGATTTACATATGGCAGAGCGTTTTGTAGGAAAACAAGCTCCACGTTTTGAAATGGAAGCAGTACTTGCTAACAAGGAATTTGGTAAAGTAAGTTTAGAGGAAAACATGAAGAATGACAAATGGACAGTTCTTTTCTTCTATCCAATGGATTTCACATTTGTTTGCCCAACTGAAATTACAGCAATGAGCGATCGTTATGACGAGTTCGAAGATTTAGATGCAGAAATCATTGGTGTATCTACTGATACAATCCACACGCATCTTGCTTGGATCAATACAGACCGTAAAGATAATGGTCTAGGTGAATTAAAATACCCGTTAGCTGCTGATACTAACCACACAGTATCTAGAGAATACGGCGTTTTAATTGAAGAAGAAGGAATTGCTCTTCGCGGTTTATTCATCATTAACCCAGAAGGCGAACTACAATACCAAACAGTATTCCACAACAATATCGGTCGTGATGTAGATGAGACATTACGTGTTCTTCAAGCATTACAAACTGGTGGACTTTGCCCAGCGAACTGGAAACCTGGTCAAAAAACACTTTAATTGATAACTGAAGAAACAGGAGGGTCTAACTGATGTTAGACCTTTTTGTTTCGACACATACAATGGATGGAGGCGCTTCATAATGAAATTACGTCAACCAATGCCAGAACTAACTGGTGCAAAAGAATGGTTAAATGGAGAAGTAACAAAAGAAGATTTGATTGGTGACAAACCAACATTGATTCATTTCTGGTCAGTCAGCTGTCATCTTTGTAAAGAGGCAATGCCTCAAGTCAATCAATTCCGTGATGAATACAAGGATCAACTAAACGTTGTGGCAGTTCATATGCCTCGTTCAGAGGATGACCTAGATCTAGAAAAAATCAAAGAAGTTGCGAAAGAGCATGAAATCACGCAGCCAATCTTTGTGGACAGTGATCATCACTTAACAGAAGCCTTTGAAAACGAATATGTACCGGCATATTATGTATTTGATAAAACAGGTGCTTTGCGCCACTTCCAAGCCGGCGGAAGCGGAATGAAAATGCTTGAAAAACGTGTCAATCGAGTGCTTTCTGAGTCTGAAAAGGCTGCAGAATAAGCTTTTCCCCCATAAATGGGGGTTTTTTCATGGACAAAATTAGGAAGCATATGGCTTCGGATGAGTTTTTATGTAGGTGTTATTCCTAAGAAAAGAGAAAATGAGGGAGTTTATTAAAAAATATCCCTGAAACAAAAAGGTATAACGACCTATTTACATTTTTGTTTTGAAATGAAAATGTAAAGATTTTAACTTTTTACTATTCAGAACGTTTTTGCACAAAAGAAATTTCAGTTAGGTAAATAACTATATAAATCAAGTAGTATAAGCGTTTATTCAATTTTTTTACAATATTTTAAGGTTTGTCAAAAGCCTATAGTGGCAATGAAATGGGTGCCGATTTTTCCTCTTTGGCAAAATTTTAGTTGAAAATACCTATCTGTTAGCAAACTGTAAAATGATAAAAAAATAGTTGATAAAATTAGTTTTCTAATCTAATATTTACTATAGAATATTTTTTATATGATGAGGGGGAAATCCATTGTTTAATGAGAGGGAAGCGTTACGTTTACGATTGGAACAATTAAACGAGGCAGAAGTAAAGGTCATCCGTGAATATCAAATTGAGCGAGATGCGATTTATGCAAAATTAAGAGAATTAGACCGTCAAGGAACAGGTCTAGTGTCAGATACAAAAAAAGAAGTACGTACAGAGAGAAAGACGGATTCACTGCCTGTATTAGCTGAGCTTGCTGCGCAAGAAATGAGAAGCTACCAGCAGCCGGCTCAACCACAATCATCATCTTTAGGAACAGGACAGCTAAACGGTGCGCCTGTAGGTATTCCGGAAGGATCGACAAGACGCAGAAGAGGCACAGCTCGTCCTGGCTCTAAGGCAGCGAAGCTTCGTGAAGCTGCGATTAAAACGTTAAAGCGTCATAATGCAGCGATTAAAAGCTCAGAGCTTCAAAAAGAGATCGAAAAAGAGAGCGGTCTTGAAATCCCAAATATGACAACGTTTATGCAAAGCTTAATTAAAATGTACCCTGAAGTGAAGAAGCCTTATCGCGGACAGTATATTTTAGAAGGCGACATTCAAACAGAAGACGAATAAATAAAAAACTGCTGGGCGTAAAAGCCAGCAGTTTTTTATTTTGAGAATTATTTCTTTTGATCAACTGTATAGACAATTTTGCGTTCCTTGGGCAGGTGATCACGCTGTTTTTTGAAGCTGTCGATTTTGACTGTCATGACCTCTCCATTACGCTGCACTGCATCGACTTGTTCCTGAAGTGTTTGAACTTGTTCGTTGAGTTTCTTCAAGATCGGTTCGATTTCTTCTGTCGTTTGCAGGATGCGGTCTCGTGAGAATGGCTGTGCATTTGTTTGTGCTGACTGGTCAATATCAGCAAAATGAGAGGCAATCCATTCTTCGCTTTCTGCTAACTGTTTTTGATAGCTTGTGAGCGTTTCGTAAAAAATCGCTTCTTTTGCTTTTTCAATTTGCAGTAATTTCTCCTGTGTTTCATAAAAACGCTCTTGAAGATGTCTGACGCCTTCCTGTAATACATGGAGCTCTGCGTTTTTATTGCCCAATGTTTGCTGCAGCTTCTCAATCACTGCGGATAAAGTATTTCCTTTTTTCTCCTCTTTTGCAAGTCGTTTATCTTGATCCTCTATCCGTTCATTTAATTGTTGAGAGATTTCTTTATATTTGACAACTTTCAAATGCAGCCTGTGTTTTTCTTCTGTTTCTTTTCTTCTATGATAGGTTTCCTTTTGCAGCATCTCATGGAGAAGGACCATTTTATGTAATAATTCTGATTTGCTGTAGGAGAGATCCTGTATTTTTGAGGCAGCATCGTGTTGATCATTGGTCATTTCATCCAATTGTTGTTTTAATTGCGTGAAATCCTTTTTCATCTCATGATATTCTTGAGTTAACTTCTTATTTTTAGAATACGTATATGAGGACTGTAAATCAGAGATCATTTGTTGATATTTGGCAGTTTCAGCTTTTAAGTATAAATTCTCTTGAGATAAATCATGGAATAGGGGAGAAGCATGACGCCTGTTCATCGATAGACCCTCCTTATTCATGTTACCAATAAAGTATGCGAAAGGAGTGCGATTAGAACAACCATATCAAAGGAGGACTTAGAGGATGCACGTAG
The DNA here is from genome assembly GCF_038630815.1 of Bacillus sp. FSL K6-0994. Taxonomy (NCBI): domain Bacteria; kingdom Bacillati; phylum Bacillota; class Bacilli; order Caryophanales; family Bacillaceae; genus Bacillus; species Bacillus sp. FSL K6-0994. The sequence goes on from NZ_CP152043.1 coordinate 1,310,340, forward strand.
TGAATGTAATTTTAGCTGGAGGCGCTTCCAGACGCTTTGGAGAGCCAAAGGCAAGTCATATGTATCAAGGGAAACCATTATATGAGCATGTGAAAGAGCAGCTTTTAGGAGGGCAGACGGTTATCATCAGCCATCCGTCGCTTCTTCCTTTTTTCAAAGCAAGAGGTGAACAAAGTGTGTGGTTAGATGATGAAGAGGTGCGCGGATGCGGACCGCTTGCCGGCATATATACGGCGATGCAAAAGCAAAAGGCAGAATGGTATTTAGTAACGGCATGTGACATGCCTTTCATCCGGAAGGAAACGGCGAAAGTATTATCGTCCTATTGTAGCGAGCACACAGACGCCATCATTCCGCTTGTTGAGGGCAGATTACAGCCTTTGTTTGCGCTTTATCACCGCCGCTCTCTGCCGTTTATTCGCGCGTGTTTAAAAGAGAATCAATTAGCCATTAAAGACTTGCTTCAAAAGCTTCAAGTGCGCATCGTTTCAGAGGAAGAACTGAACGTGACATCAAACGAATTTCGTAATATCAATAAAAGAAGCGATTTACCTGAAAACGGTATGATATGATACATAAAAACGGTGAGGAGAGAGCAGCATTGAATGACCGATATTCAAGACAAATCTTGTTCCCTCCGGTGGGGGAAAAAGGACAGCATGCGCTGGCTGAAAGTCATGTTCTGATCGTTGGAGCCGGTGCTCTTGGTACCGCCTCTGCGGAAGGGCTTGTTCGGTCTGGCATCGGTACGCTTACGATTGTCGATCGTGATTATGTGGAATTTTCAAATTTACAGCGGCAGCAGCTGTACACGGAACATGATGCAAAGGCGCATGTGCCAAAAGCAGCAGCGGCAAAAAAACGTCTCGAGCAGATCAATCATGAAGTGAAGATACATGCCCTGATTGAAGATGCAGGGGCGGAGCTGTTAAGGCCGTTATTCCAGAGAGCAGATATCGTCATTGATGCAACAGATAATTTTGAGACAAGAATGGTCATGAATGATTTATCACTAGAAACAAAGACGCCGTGGATATATGGCGCTTGTGTGAGCAGTCAGGGGATGTATATGGCCATATTGCCGGATAAAACGCCATGTTTATCATGTGTGTTCACGGCAATGCCTGTTGGCGGCTTGACGTGCGATACAGCGGGGATTATTTCACCTGCCGTTCAAATGGTTTCTGCTTATCAGCAAACAGAGGCACTCAAATATTTAACAGGTCATGAAGAGCAAATCGAGCGGAAATTTGTCACGTTTGATCTTTGGCAGTCTACATCCTTTAAAATGGATTTATCTCGCACGAAGCAGAAAGACTGTCCAACTTGCGGCACGGCAAGAACCTATCCTTATTTACATGACCAGCGTAAAAAATCGACGGTCCTTTGCGGACGTGACACCGTTCAAATTGTATCAAAGGATTTAGCAAAACTATCATTTCAGCATATAAAAGAGCGGCTCTCATCTATATGTGAGGTGGAAGTAAACGACTTCTTAATCCATGTACGCTACGAAAATTACCGAATGGTCTGTTTCAAAGGGGGACGTGCATTAATCCATGGAACAAACGATGAAAAAGAAGCCAATTCATTACTAGCAAGACTGCTAGGGATATAGGAGTGAAGTGTGATGGAAAGACGGCAGCCAATACAAGTAGAAGAGGCCATAAAGAAAGTCCACCAATACGAAAAACATGGAGAAATAGAATGGGTCCCTTTAAAGGACAGCCTTGGACGGTTTATTGCAGAAGATATTTTGGCAGACCATGATGTTCCGGCATTTGATCGTTCTCCGTATGATGGCTTTGCACTTCGGGCAGAAGATACAAAAGAAGCATCAAGCGAGCATCCAGTTGAATTCGAAGTCATTGATCATATTGGTGCAGGAATGGTCTCAGCAAAAACCATCGGTCCCTTTCAGGCCATTCGTATTATGACAGGAGCAAAAATTCCAAATGGCGCAAATGTCGTTATCATGATTGAACTGACGAAGACTTTTGAAAAAGGCGGCAAATCATTCATGTCACTGAAAAGACCGCTGAAAAAGGGAGACAATATTTCTCGTCAAGGAGAAGAGGTACTCAAAGGAAACGTGATGGTCAAAAAAGGAACAGATGTCACTCCTGGCGTCACGGCTCTATTGGCGACATTCGGATATGCGGTAGTGCCAGTTGTCAAAAAACCGGTGATTGGCATTATCTCAACAGGCACAGAGCTTCTTCAAGTAAGTGATGCCATGGTGGACGGCAAGATTAGAAATAGTAATCTTAGTATGGTCTATGCGCAGGTACTTGAGGCCGGAGCTGAGCCGCTTGATTTAGGCGGAGTCTCCGATGACTTTGACAAAAGTTATCATGCAGTAAAAGCAGCCATAAGCAAGGTAGACATTCTGATCACAACAGGCGGTGTGTCAGTGGGCGATTTTGACTTTCTGCCTGCCATTTATGAAAAACTGGGAGCCAAGGTGCTGTTTAATAAAGTAGCCATGAGACCTGGAAGTGTGACGACTGTGGCTGCAATGCCAAATGGTCAATTGCTGTTTGGGCTGTCCGGAAATCCTGCTGCCTGTTTTGTGGGCTTTGAATTATTTGTGAAGCCGATCATCTATAAATGGTATATGAAAGGAAATCCATTTCCCGCTTTTGCTGAGGCGAAACTCACACATGATTTTCCAAAAGCCAATCCGTTTACTCGTTTTGTCAGGGCTGCCCTTCAATTCACTGGCAGTCACATCAGTGTGACTCCGACAGGTCTTGATAAATCAAGTGCAGTGACCTCTATTGCAGAGGCTAATTGTTTCATCGTGCTGCCTGGGGGAACAAGAGGTTTTCAAGCAGGTGATCAAGTTGCTGTTCTGCTGTTTCAGCACAAAGGCGGTGGTTCCTCGTGCTGGATGACAAATTAAGCATATTACAGGTGGTCGGTTATCAAAATAGCGGCAAGACTACCTTGATCGAAAAGCTCTGTCAGCTGGCTGAACGTGAAGGGCTGAAGCTAGGCTGCTTTAAACACCATGGACATGGCGGGACACCAGATCGTCTTTTCAAAGAAAAAGATACCGATCGATATGTACAAGCAGGGGCATATGCCGCAGGTGTGGAAGGAGAGGGTGAATTTCACTTTTCGATGCAGCACATCACGTTAGAGCAACTGCTCAGCATGTGTCAGCTTCTTCCGTTAGACGCTGTTCTCATAGAAGGGTACAAACAGGCGCCTTATCGCAAAATCGTTTGTGTAAAGAATGAAGAGGAGCTTATTGACCTTTCAACTCTTTCTAATATACAAGCAGCTATTTATTTTTCTCAAGAGGATCCATTAACCGAAAATTACCCGTTTCCTGTGTTTTCAGCTTTTGATAAGCGCGGGATGACATTTGCTTTTCACTTATTGAAGGGAGGCGGCACGTTTTGAGCGAACTTTTTAAAATAACAAAAACGCCGATTGAGGTAAACGAATTGATTCAGCATGTGACAAGACGAAAGGCAGGCGCGATTACAACGTTTATCGGGACGGTCAGAGAATGGACAAACGGCAAGAAAACATTGCGTTTAACGTACGAAGCATACATACCAATGGCGGAAAGCATGCTAAGGCAGATTGGACAAGAAATGAAGAATCGGTGGCCTGACACTGAAGCAGCGATTGTGCACCGTATTGGAACACTTGAGATAACGGATATTGCTGTTGCGATCGCCGTTTCTTCTCCTCATAGGAAGGCTGCCTACGAAGCCAATGAATATGCTATTGAACGAATCAAGGAAATCGTTCCTATTTGGAAAAAAGAATATTGGGAAGATGGAGAGGCCTGGATAGGTAATCAGCTTGAAACGGTTTCATATCCAGAAGGTAAACCTAGCCATCTTCAACTTGCAGAGAAAGAAGGTGATCAGCATGATTAATGTGTTATTGTTCGCCGGCCTTGCTGAGAAGGCCGGGAAACAACAAATCATCATTCAAAAAGAACAAACAACGGTTGATGAGATTAAAATAGAATTACAGGAGGTATATGGTGTTGATGCTACACAAAATGTAATGGTTGCAGTCAACGAAATATATACGAGGGAAAATGCTGAAGTGCGTAGCGGGGACACTGTTGCACTCATTCCTCCTGTAAGTGGTGGATAATAGATATTAGAGGATTTGGTTATGGCCGCCCGGCTGTAACCAATTTTTTATGTGTGAAAAGTTTGTAGAGGTACTTGGGTATGATCTTCGTAAATAAAACATCCCCTTCTTGCTTTAGAAATGTGAGGATCGAGCTGCTGAATGAGATCATACAATTCGCTGATTCGTCTCACATTGAAATCTGTTTGGGCTTGAAGCTGTTCCTTTAATTCTTTTGTGCTCACAATGCTTCCCTTTTTCTCTTTGATAATATCTACACATCTTGCAGCGTAGTATATTTTGTCGTTAGAAGGTCTGCTTTCTTTCATATCAAGTAATTTGAGCTCATGATAAATCGATTCTCTTTCCTTTCGAAAGTATTGCCATGCTTCTTGTTCCTTTTCATACAGTAAAATCAATTGCATTTTCAATTTTTCTCTTAACATTCACTTGACTCCATTTCCACTATCATTTAACCTACCTCTATTTTACATTATATGAAAAAATAACTTTTGATCAAGTAAAATCCCTTTATTTTTAATTTTTTAATATGAAAGTATTGATACTAAAGACTTATTTGTTCTGTAAAAGAAACCAATCATAGTCCTATAAAGCCGGGATTTGTCCAAATTACTAGGATTATTTTAACAAAAAATTGTTGTGTCTATCTAAGACCATGCGAATCCAAAAGAAAAGGATATTTATTCCGAAAGACATATTGTTTACTTAATAAAATGTTTTTAAGTCAGTAAAAGCACGATTCTTGATATGAATATGGTCGGATCATGGGGTCATTTGAAGGGTTTCATTCGTGAAAATAGAATAATAGATAAAATTTTTTCTCAACGAAAATAAGAAAATCAAATGATCGATCACTTATTGGCAATCTTTTGATAAAATAGAAAGAAAAAGAGCGTCATTGTGCGTTTGCATATTTGCTTGACATAGAGAGGATGACATTTGGTGAAAGAAAACATGCAAAAACCTACGATCATTGGAGTGAGCACAAGACCATCAGAGCACCTGAAAAGAGTATGGGAACATCCAGTTGTTTGGTGGCCTTTATCTTGTGTGCTTATTTTAACAGTTGTTGTGACTTATTTGTCTGAGCTCGTAAATAAGGGAATGTGGGCAGATTTAAGTTTGCCGGTACCTGTTGTTTATGTGGTGACGCTCATTGGTCTGGTATTTGGGATTGTCATCAATGCTGCTATATATAAGTTCATCGTATTTTTAGCGAAAGGTGATGCATCATTTCGGCAGCTGTTTTCAGCGGTTCTGTTCATTACACCCGTTACGATCATTGGGACGATTATTTCTCATTTGGCAGTCATCCTTTTTCATGTTCCAAAAGATGTCACGGTTACTTCGTTAAACGCACTCATTCGAATTTCTGGTCCATGGCATGCGGTGTTAGCCAATATCGATCTATTTGTGATCTGGAATCTTGTTTTAACAGGCTTTTTATTCATCCAAGTTGGGCGTATATCACCGAGAATTTCTTGGGTGATTATAGGCGTCTTTTATATCTTATCGTTAATTTTTCAATATGTAGGAACAGCAATTAACATATCAGTAAGCTGGGGGTAGAATGTTTTTATGAGAAAGAAAATCATCATCGGATCTATTTTAATTATTGTGATTGGACTATTTATTGGATTTAATATTGCGAAAAACCAAGCAAAGCCTGTTTCTACAGCAGCGATTAAAACAGTCAAACTCACGCCGAAAGAAATCACATCTACGGTGATGACACCCGGGACACTTTCATTCTCTGAAGAGCAGTTCATCTATGAAGAAGAGGAAAAGGGGAAATTGAAGGGAATTGCTGTGAAAGAAGGGGAAAAGGTAAAGGCTGGAACGCCGCTTCTTACATATGAAAACAAGGAACTGGAGCTTGAGGAGCAGCAGCAAGCATTAGCCGCTGAGTCAAGTACATTAAAATTGGAACAATTGCAAAATAGGCTGAGTGAATTAGATGAGAAAAAAGCAGGCGGTTCTGACGCTAATGCCAAAAGCGAGCGAGATCAGCTTCAATTAGAACTGAAAGCGGCTGAATTAGAACAAAAGCAAGCAAAGATCAGCCAAGAAAAAGTAAAGGCGCAAATAGAAGATTTAACCGTACATAGTAAAATTGATGGAACAGTGATTTCCATTGAGCAAGAGGCCGGAGCAGGGGGGCCGGAAGATAGGCAGCCGATCATCCATATTGGTAATGAGAAAAAAATGATCGTGCGGGGTTTGATCTCAGAGTATGATGCCATCAAAATCAAAAAGAAACAAAAAGTGAAGGTAACGTCTGATGTCATTCGCGGGAAGAGCTGGCAAGGAGTCGTGAAAAAAGTAGGTGCTGTTCCTGTCCAGACTGCGGCCGAAACAACTTCGAGCGATCAAACGGTTCAATATCCTGTTGAAGTTGAAATAAAGGGGAAGAAACCTGAGGCGAAGCCTGGTTTTAAAATGATCATGGAAATTGAAACAGATAAGCGCCAGGCGCAAACAATTCCTGAAACAGCAGTAAAAAAAGAGACTGATGGACAATACGTTTATGTTGTTCGAGAAAATGTACTGAAAAAAGTAAAAGTGGTCATAGGGGAAACGTCAGGTCATGATCTTGAAGTGACAAAAGGTGTCAAGGCAGAGGACCAAATCATTGCTTATCCAACAGATGACATGTATGACGGAATGGAAGTGAATGCTGAATGATTCAGCTTTCCAACGTAACAAAAAGCTATGAGGTCGCACACGAAACATTTGATGTATTAAGTGACATGAATCTTGTCATTGAAAAAGGTGAGTATATGTCCATTATGGGCCCGTCAGGCTCTGGAAAGTCAACATTAATGAATATTATTGGCTGTTTAGACCGTCCGACGACGGGACAATATCATTTTCAAGGTACAGAGCTGTCAGCAGCAAAGGATCAAGAGCTCGCGGTTATTCGAAATCAATCCATTGGATTTGTTTTTCAGCAATTTCACCTCTTGCCAAGGTTAAATGCGAGACGCAATGTTGAACTTCCGATGATTTACGCTGGGATCAGCCAAAAGGAAAGAAAAGAACGTGCGGAATTGGCACTTGAAAAGGTTGGTTTGGCAGATCGAATGAAACATATGCCAAGTGAGTTGTCAGGAGGACAAAAGCAAAGGGTGGCAATTGCACGAGCGATTGTCAATAAGCCTCAGCTTATTTTGGCAGACGAACCGACTGGTGCTCTCGACTCAAAAACAAGCATGTCAATTATGGAACAGTTTACACAGCTGAATGAGGAAGGGACAACGATTGTGCTTGTCACCCATGAAGAAGAAATAGCTGCTTATACAAACCGTACGGTCGTTGTGAGAGATGGACGGCTTGTTGAAGATAGATGGATGCAAGGGGACGCTATGAATGAAACTCTTTGAAAATATCAAAATAGCGCTGAATTCGGTTTTAGCTCATAAATTACGTTCTATTTTAACGATGCTTGGGATTATTATTGGTGTTGGATCAGTCATTGCAGTCGTGGCGATCGGTCAAGGCGGTGAGCAAATGTTAAAAGGATCGATTTCAGGTCCAAACAATACCATTGATATGACATATACGCCTTCTGACGAAGAGTTAAATGCAAATCCAAATGCTTTATTCGAAGCCTCATTTACTGAGGAAGACATAAAAAGCATTAGGACAATCAATGGGGTGAAGCAGGTCGCCTCCTCGACTGCACAAGGAATGCAGCTGAGATTTCAAGATACGACAGTTGATGCGACAGTTAACGGCATAAATGAGGGGTATACGGATGTACATTCATTACAAATCGCAGAAGGAAAGAATTTAAGAGATATTGACTTTAGAAGCGGCAGAAGAGCTGCCCTCATCTCGGATGGCTTACAAAAAGAACTATTCAATGGACAAAAGGCATTAGGTGAACTGATTTGGATGAACGGACAGCCAGTTGAAGTCATCGGTGTGTTAGCAAAACAGAAAGGGATGTTTTCATTTGATATGAATGAATTATATGTCCCATTTGCGATGCTCACCTCCACATTTGGTATGAATGAATATGATAAGTTGTCTATTCAAGTCGCACATGCGGATCAAATGAAGGAAGTAGGAAAGAGCGCGGCTGCCATATTAAATGAAAATCATCATACAGAAGATGCTTACGAAATGATCAATATGGAAGAAATCGCAGAAGGGATCGGTCAAATAACGTCCGTTATGACAACGATCATTGGCTCAATAGCCGGAATCTCTTTACTTGTCGGCGGCATCGGTGTGATGAATATTATGCTCGTTTCTGTGACAGAGAGGACAAGAGAAATCGGTATTCGAAAGGCGATGGGCGCAACAAGGGCGCAAATTCTCGTTCAGTTTTTAATTGAGTCTGTCGTTTTAACACTCATCGGCGGGCTGATGGGAATTGCACTTGGTTTAGGCGGTGCTTCGCTAGTTTCACTATTTGCCGGCTGGCCGTCTCTCGTATCTTGGCAAGTGGTTTGTGGAGGCGTACTGTTTAGTATGCTCATTGGTATTGTTTTTGGGTTAATTCCTGCGAATAAAGCAGCGAGACTAGACCCTATTGAATCGCTCAGGTATGAATAATTCGGAGAAGAAAAAAGCATACAAACGGTTTACATTCGCCTTCATTACCCATCAAAAGCTTTTATGCAAATCGCATAAAAGCTTTTTTTAGTTCCATTGAATGAAATAAAAAATGATAGAAATGCTAATATCATGACTTTCATCTTAATGTCACATATTTTTCAGTTTACAAATGGTACATATAAAGGTAAGATGACCATGGTGAAAGATTTTGATAGTTATTGAATGTATTTGATTGTTTTGTATTGATAATGTTGAAAAAAGCGATTACAATAAAGGTGCGCGCAAAATGAATACGTTTTCAAAAGGGGTGTTCTCATGTTAACACCGGAAAGACATCAACTCATTATCGACAGCTTAGAAGAAAATGATGTCATTAAAATACAGGACTTAACGATGATGACGGATGCGTCTGAATCTACAATTAGAAGAGATTTATCAGCCCTTGAAGAAAAAGGATTTCTGAAAAGGGTTCATGGAGGAGCGGCCAAGGTTTCGAGTATTCGCCTTGAACCAGATGTATTTGAGAAATCTGCCAAAAACCTTCAAGAAAAGTCATTGGTAGCAGAGGCAGCGGCATCTCTTTTAAAACAGGGTGACTGTATTTATTTAGATGCAGGTACAACCACACAGCAAATGATTGAATATATCGATCCAGATCAAGATATTGTCGTGGTGACTAACGGTGTGATGCACATTGAAGCACTTATGAGAAAAGGCATTACCTTTTACTTGACAGGCGGATCAGTGAAACATCGAACAGGAGCCATGGTGGGAGCCTCAGCTTTGACAGCGATGGAAAATTATCGTTTTGACAAAAGCTTTGTTGGGACAAACGGCATTCATCCCGAGGCGGGTTTTACAACACCTGATCCAGAGGAAGCACTCATGAAAAAAAGAGCCATGAAACAGGCGAAAAAAACCTATATCTTATCAGATGCCTCGAAGTTTGGCGAAATATCGTTTTCAACCTTTGCTAGTTTACAGGAAGCCACCATTATCACAAACGACGCAAAAGAGGATTCATTCGATAATTACCATGAAAAAACGGTTATAAAGGTAGTGAAAACATGATTTATACAGTTACTTTAAACCCATCAGTTGATTACATTGTACACGTGGAGGATTTTGCAGTCGGCGGTTTAAATCGTTCAACCTATGATCAAAAATATCCAGGTGGTAAAGGAATTAATGTCTCAAGGCTATTAAAACGTCACGGTGTTGAATCAAAAGCACTTGGATTCATTGGTGGATTTACAGGCAAATATATTCAAGATTTTTTACAGAACGAACAATTACAAACAGCCTTTCACGAGGTGTCAGAAGATACAAGAATTAATGTGAAACTAAAAACAGGTGAAGAGACAGAAATCAACGGCCTCGGCCCATCAATTACTGAAGCGCAATTTGAGTCATTTCTATCTCAATTTTCTTCATTAACTGAAGGAGATGTCGTGGTTTTAGCTGGCAGCATTCCTTCTTCATTACCTCATAACACATATGAGCGTATTGCTGAAGTTTGCAAAGAGCAAGGTGTAAGAGTTGTTCTTGATATTTCTGGCGAAGCGTTAAAAAAAGCAGCTGACATGAAACCATTCTTAATGAAGCCAAATCATCATGAACTGGGTGAAATGTTTGAGACGAGTATTTCATCAGCAGAAGAAGCAATTCCTTATGGGAAAAAGCTGTTAGAACAAGGTGCTGAACATGTCATCGTCTCCATGGCTGGAGATGGCGCCCTTTTATTCAGTAAAGAAGGAATCTATCAGTCCAATGTTCCAAAGGGAACGCTCGTTAATTCAGTTGGAGCAGGAGATTCAGTCGTTGCAGGGTTTTTAGCCGGCGTTTCAAAAGGCCTTTCAATTGAAGATTCATTTAAGCTTGGTGTTACTTCAGGAAGCGCTACAGCCTTTTCTGAGGAGCTTGGCACAAAAGAGCTTGTTGACACACTATTACCACAAGTAAAAGTCACACGCATTTAAAGGAGGAGTCATCATGAAAATTACAGAACTACTCACGAAGCATACCATTAAGCTTCAATTAGACAGCCAGCAGAAAGAAGCAGTCATTGAAGAGCTGGTCACTGTTTTAGATACAGCAGGCAAGTTAAATGATAAAGAGGGCTACAAAGAAGCTGTGATCAATCGTGAAAAACAGAGCTCTACTGGTATTGGCGAAGGAATTGCCATCCCGCACGCTAAAACAGCAAGTGTAAAAGAGCCTGCCATTGCATTTGGCCGCTCAACTGCTGGTGTTGATTATGAATCACTAGACGCGCAGCCGAGTCATCTTGTCTTTATGATTGCCGCAACTGAAGGCGCAAACAACACGCACTTAGAGGCACTTTCTCGTTTATCCACACTTCTAATGCGTGAAGAAATCCGAAAGCAGCTCCTTGAAGCGGCGACTGAAGATGAAATCATTGAGATCATCAATACACATGATCAAGATGATGAAGAAGAAGAGGAAGTTCAAGAGGAGCCGGCAGCAGAAGGAAAACCCGCTAAAATTTTAGCAGTAACAGCTTGCCCAACAGGCATTGCCCATACATTTATGGCAGCAGATGCTTTGAAAGAAAAAGCAAAAGAAATGGGCGTTGACATTAAAGTTGAAACAAATGGCTCTGGCGGTATTAAACATGCCCTTACAGCAAAAGAAATTGAAGAAGCACCAGCCATCATTGTGGCAGCGGACAAGCAAGTAGAAATGGAACGCTTTAAAGGCAAGCATGTCATTGAAGTCCCTGTAACAGCTGGTATTCGCCGTCCACAGGAATTAATTGAAAAAGCAATCAATCAAGATGCGCCGATTTATAAAGGTTCAGGCGGCAGTTCTTCTAAAGAAGAAAATGAATCATCTGGCAAAGGAAGAAGCGGATTTTACAAGCACTTAATGAGTGGTGTAAGTAACATGCTTCCATTTGTTGTCGGAGGCGGTATCCTTGTTGCGATTTCATTCTTTTGGGGCATTAACTCAGCAGATCCTAAGGACCCTTCATTTAATTCATTTGCAGCTGTCTTAAAAGGAATTGGCGGCGATAATGCGCTTGCCTTAATCGTTGCTGTATTAGCTGGGTTTATTGCCATGAGTATTGCAGATCGTCCAGGTTTTGCGCCAGGTATGGTCGGTGGTTTTATGGCGTCAGCAGCAGGTGCAGGGTTCTTAGGCGGACTGATTGCTGGTTTCCTAGCAGGTTACATTGTTGTGCTGCTCAAAAAAGTATTCACATTCGTACCGCAGACACTCGACGGGATTAAACCGGTTCTGCTGTATCCATTGTTCGGTATTTTCTTCACAGGCATTATCATGCATTATATTGTCAACACACCAGTGAAAATGGTGATGGACGGATTAACACATTGGCTTGAATCATTAGGTACGGGAAACCTTGTCTTAATGGGTATTATTTTAGCTGGTATGATGGCAATTGATATGGGAGGCCCAATTAACAAAGCGGCTTACACATTTGGTCTTGCAATGATTGCTGCTGGCAACTATGCACCGCATGCTGCAATTATGGCAGGCGGAATGGTACCACCACTAGGTATTGCACTTGCAACAACGATCTTTAGAAATAAGTTCTCAAAACGTGACCGTGAAGCAGGGATTACATGTTACTTCATGGGAGCTGCCTTCATCACTGAAGGGGCGATCCCGTTTGCGGCAGCAGATCCTCTTCGTGTGATTCCTTCAGCTGTTATTGGTGCAGCAGTTGCTGGCGGATTAACGGAATTCTTTAGAGTGACGCTTCCTGCACCGCATGGCGGACTATTTGTTTTCTGGGTAACAAATCATCCAGTTCTTTATATCATCAGCATCTTAATCGGTGCTGTTGTGACAGCGATTTTACTGGGTATTTTGAAAAAACCAGTCAGGCAAGAAGCGTAATGCAGAAGAGAAGCATCGTGAAAAACGGTGCTTCTTTTTGTTTAATCATCAGTGAATTAGGAAAAAATATCTAATTAGATGGTTGTCTTGTGAATTTTTAAATGACATATGATAAAGTAAAGTTATTCAATTCACGTTTCAAGTCTTTTAGCAGAAAGTCTTAGGAGGAAGCAGTATTTTGAACGAAGAAAACAAACAAAACGAAAATGAAATTCAATCTGATGCGAAGCAAGCCAAAACAGAGAAGAAAAGTTCACTGTTTGAATGGATCAAAGCCATTTTAATCGCACTTGCACTCGTCTTGCTCATCCGTACGTTTATATTTGAACCGTATGTGGTGGAAGGAGAGTCAATGGAACCAACACTTCATGATGGGGAAAAGCTGTTTGTCAACAAAACCATTAACTATCTCGGTGGTGTAAAACGCGGTGACATCGTGATTATTAATGGAAAAGATGGTCAGAAGATTCATTATGTCAAACGATTGATCGGCCTTCCAGGTGATACGATTGAAATGAAGGATGATACGCTTTACATTAATGGTAAAAAAGTAGATGAGCCTTATTTAAAAGAGAATAAGGCGCATGCGAAAGAGTATGAAGTGCATTTAACTGGAGATTTTGGCCCAGTGAAAGTACCGAAAAACGATTACTTTGTGATGGGGGACAACAGACTGAATTCCATGGACAGCAGAAATGGACTTGGCCTCATTGAAAAGGATCGGGTTGTCGGGACATCAGAATTTGTTTTCTTCCCATTTGGCGACATTCGACAGACAAAATAAAAGCACCTTCTCATGGGCAAGAGAAAGGTACTTGAACGAGCGACCCTTACAGAAGGGTCGTTTTTAATTTGGCGTGAGCACTGTAACAATGATCACAATCGCTAGAACAGAAGCGAATACAGATCCGGTAATGGCTAAAACGGATCGAAACAATCCGATCTTTTGGTTTTCTTTTCCCCGCTTTTGTAAAAAACGTTTGGAAAAGATGTGAACCAGTGTGTAAATGAGGATAAGCCCAATATAAAGGCCAAAGTCCCTCGCATTAAAGCCTGTTGCAGATAAATAAATGCCCATAAAGAAAATCAATAAACAGTATTCCATCAGTGTGAGTAATCTCAAATCGCCCAAACTCCTTCAATCAATCATTCCCGTTTATTATATCATAATAGATAAAAAGCCTTCGTTCTTAGCGAGAGACGTTTCTATCAAACGTTATTCATGTTATACTTCATATTGATGAATGAGTGATGGAGGATTAATAAATGATTGCAGTAAATAATGTTAGTTTGCGCTTTGCTGATCGTAAACTATTTGAAGAAGTAAATATTAAATTCACTCCTGGCAACTGCTACGGATTAATTGGTGCCAATGGAGCTGGTAAATCAACGTTCCTAAAAATTCTTTCTGGAGAAATTGAACCTCAAACGGGCGATGTTCATATGAGTCCTGGTGAGCGTTTAGCGATTTTAAAACAGAACCACTTTGAATACGAAGAGTTTGAAGTGCTGAAAGTCGTCATCATGGGTCACAAACGTCTATATGACGTGATGCAGGAGAAAGATGCGATCTATATGAAACCTGATTTCTCAGATGAAGACGGGATTCGTGCAGCGGAGCTTGAAGGTGAGTTTGCTGAATTAAACGGCTGGGAAGCTGAAAGTGAAGCAGCGATCCTATTAAAGGGCCTTGGCATTCCAGAAAGCCTTCAATCGAAGAAAATGTCTGAGCTTGGCGGTTCTGAAAAGGTAAAAGTACTTTTAGCTCAAGCTTTATTTGGCAAGCCTGACGTTCTTCTTCTCGATGAGCCAACGAACCACTTGGACTTACAAGCAATCCAGTGGCTCGAAGAGTTCCTCATTAACTTTGAAAATACCGTCATCGTCGTGTCGCATGATCGTCATTTCTTAAACAAAGTATGTACACATATTGCGGACCTTGATTTCGGAAAAATCCAAGTATACGTCGGTAACTATGATTTTTGGTATGAGTCCAGCCAGTTAGCGCTGAAACTAAGCCAAGAAGCAAATAAGAAAAAAGAAGAACAAATTAAGCAGCTTCAAGAATTCGTTGCCCGGTTTAGTGCGAACGCTTCTAAATCGAAGCAAGCGACATCAAGAAAGAAATTGCTTGATAAAATCTCTTTAGATGACATTAAGCCGTCTTCACGTAAATATCCGTATGTTCATTTTGCGCCAGAGCGCGAAATCGGAAATGATGTCCTTCAAGTAGAAGGTCTATCAAAAACAATTGACGGTGTGAAAGTACTGGATAATGTCAGCTTTATTATGAACCGCGAAGATAAAATTGCGTTCTTAAGCCGTAACGAGCTTGCTGTGTCCACTTTATTTAAAATCCTTGCTGGTGAAATGGAGCCAGACAGCGGATCATTTAAATGGGGCGTCACAACGTCACAAGCCTTTTTCCCGAAAGATAATAGTGAATACTTTGAAGGAAACGATGTTGATCTCGTTGATTGGCTTCGTCAATATTCTCCGAATGATCAAAGCGAAAGCTTCCTGCGTGGTTTCCTAGGACGTATGCTTTTCTCTGGGGAAGAAGTGAAGAAAAAAGCAAGTGTCTTATCAGGAGGAGAAAAGGTTCGTTGTATGTTATCAAAAATGATGCTGTCTGGAGCGAATATTCTGCTGCTGGATGAGCCAACGAACCACTTAGACCTAGAATCCATTACAGCGCTGAATAACGGCCTCATGAGCTTTAAAGGAGCTATGCTCTTCTCATCTCATGACCATCAGTTTGTTGAAACAGTCGCAAACCGGATTATCGAAGTGACGCCAAATGGCATCGTCGATAAACAAACAACATATGATGAGTTCTTATCAGATCAAGACATCCAAAAAAGACTTGAAGAGCTTTACGCATAAATAAAAAAAGACATCCATAGGATGTCTTTTTTTGATTAAATCGCCCAGTTTCCATTTCGGAAGATCGGTTCGCGTTTCCCGTCTTTTGTGATCCCGTCAATATTCATTTCCTTTGAACCAATCATAAAATCAACGTGTGTAATACTGCTGTTCACACCCGCTGCATCTAATTCTTCTCGTTTCATTTCTTTTCCGCCTTCGATATTAAACGCATATCCGCTGCCGATGGCAAGGTGGTTTGATGCATTTTCATCGTAAAGTGTATTGTAATAAAGAATATTTGAGTTAGAAATTGGTGAATCATCTGGTACGAGGGCAACCTCACCTAGATAATGAGAGCCTTCATCTGTTTCAACGAGAGATTTTAACATATCTTCGCCTTCTTTTGCTTTCACATCCACAATCCGGCCATTTTCAAAGGTTAATGAGAACTCATCAATGATGTTTCCAGCATAGCTGAGCGGCTTTGTGCTTGAGACTGTCCCGTTTACACCGTCTTTTTTCGGTACGGTAAAGACTTCTTCTGTCGGCATGTTGGCCATGAACGAGACGCCGCGTTCACTTACGCTGCCAGCACCTACCCAAATATGCTGCTCTGGAAGCTCAATCGTTAAGTCTGTGCCCGGTGCTTCATAATGAAGCTTGTGGTAGTGGCGTTCATTGAGTATTTTGACCTTTTCATTTAATGACGCATCGTGCTTTTTCCAAGCCTCAACTGGATCTGATTGATCAGCGCGTGCGACTTTAAAGATTTGATCCCACAATAACGTGACAGCTTCTTCATCTGTATGATCAGGGAAAATCTTTTTCGCCCATTCTTTTGATGCAGCACCTACGACTGTCCAAGCGACTTTGTCAGATTGAACGTATTGACGATATGTATGTAGTGCTGAACCAGCAGCTTTTTGCTGTGCAGCGATTTTTTTCGAATCAATGCCTCGCAAAAGGTCAGGGCTTTCTGACAGGATGGTAATAAAAGCGCCTCCGCGTTTTGCGATGGTTTCCATCATCTGTGCTTCCCATTCAGGGAATTGCTCAAATACATCTTGCGGTGCATGTTCATACTTTAAACGAGTGAGAACACCATCACTCCAGCGGATATGTACGTTTTTCGCCCCGCGCTCATACGCGTGTTTCGCTACAAGACGAACAAGATGTGCAGATTCAGTAAATGCGGATACAACGACTTCCTGCCCCTTTTGTACATTCACACCGACTTCAACGATGGTCTTCGCATATTGATCTAGTTGTTTTTCAAATGAACTCATAAAAACCCCTCCTTTAGTCATGTTCATCATATCAGATTTATGACCGAAAAGGAAAATGGGGAGCCCGTTTAAAGCCAAAATAAAAAAGCCGCTTTCGTGCGGCTTTTTTAGCGGTTCAGTTGTTTCACAGGCTGTGCATTAGAAGGCGGCATATGTGAAAACGACAGGCTCATTCCTCCTAAAATAATACCCGTTAAAATGACTGTGACAACGACCCGTTTACCTAAATCAAGCAACATGTTCTTCCTCCTTCACGTTTATCCATTTCTCACGATATGATCGAAATGACAAAAAAAGAAGTAGAACAAGAAGATTATTTTAAAGTTTTTTGCAATTTGTCGATCACTTCTAATGAACGACCTGTTCCAATTGCAACAGATTCAAGGGGATTGGCTGCAATATGGACTGGAACAACAATCTCTTGAGAAAGCCATTCTTGAATTCCATTTAAAAGAGCGCCTCCGCCAGTTAAAATGACGCCGCGGTCTACAATATCTCCGCTTAGCTCTGGAGGGCTGTCCTCTAATGTGGCACGGATCGCTTCTAAAATATGAAGAAGTGATTCTCGCATGGCGCCTTGAATTTCATGAGAGACAAGTGTGATCGTTTTTGGCAGACCTGTCACAAGGTCGCGACCGCGCACTTCTAATGATTCAGGCTCATGTTCAATAAGACCATATCCAATTTCCATTTTCACCTGCTCGGCAGTCCGTTCGCCGATTAATAGGTTATATTTCTTTCTGACAAACGTAATGATATCTTCATCCAGCTGATCGCCGCCAATTCGGATCGAATGACAAGAGACAACGCCGCCAAATGAAATGATCGCAACTTCTGTTGTTCCGCCGCCAATATCGACTACGACGTTTGCCACAGGCTCGTCTACCGGAAGATCAGCACCGATTGCAGCTGCAACAGGTTCTTCAATTAAATGCACATGCTTTGCTCCGCAGTTTTTCACAGCATCGCTGATGGCGCGGCGCTCAACAGCTGTTGAACCAGAAGGTGTACATACAACGACAGTTGGCTTTCTGAAGGTAAACCCGATATTTTTTCCTGCTTTTTTCATGATTTGTTTAAGTAAATCTGTTGTCATATCATAATCAGCGATGACACCGTCTTTCATCGGACGGATCGCAACAATTTTCCCAGGTGTTTTCCCGATCATTTCTTTTGCTTCTGATCCGACGGCAAGTACAGTCTTTGTTTCTGTATCGACTGCTACGACGGACGGTTCATTTAAAATAATCCCCTTATTTTTACTATAAACCAATATGTTAGCTGTTCCTAAATCAATTCCAATTTCGGCATTTTGAAACATGTTTTCACCCAATCTCTATTTTTGCTGTTTTAAACAATTTTACATTTAAAAGTTCAGAGGGTTGATGTCATTTGTGGGGGTTTGTGATCACCTTGAAATGAATCTGTAAAATTCAAGTATCATTTTGACAATCACAATAAATTTTCCCTTTGTTTTTTCTTTTATGAAAAAAATTTTTATAGAGGAGAAACCTTTTAAGAATCTCTAACGTCTACGATATATCAATTGGTGAAAAACAGATTGATCTTGAGCTAATGAAAGAAAGAGGGAACGAAATTGAAATCTATCGGAGTCGTAAGAAAAGTAGACGAACTAGGGCGTATTGTGATGCCAATCGAATTGAGAAGAGCACTTGATATCGCTATTAAAGACAGTATGGAATTTTTTATAGATGGAGATAAAATCGTCTTGAAAAAATATCAGCCAGAGGGCGTTTGTCTCATGACTGGTGAGATTACATCAGAGAACCATGAATATGGAAATGGTCAAATTACATTAAGCGCTGAAGGCGCAGAACTGCTGTTAAAAGAACTGCAAGAAGCTCTTCAGAAGTAATCAAAATAGCCTGCTCTCTTCCTTTGTGCTGAGAACAGGCTATTTTTTCTTTAAAAAAGTTCCTTAAAAATGCCCCATCTCCCTCAAAAAATAAGTGGAAAATGGTACAATTGACAAAGAATCTCAGGGCGGCAGGTGGAATCATTTGAACAAAACATATCAAGTTCGGATCGTGTTATCTGTTCTTACATTTATCTTAATCATAAGCTGGGATTTCTTTTATTATGTAGGCGGCTATCAAATTAATTGGCCGCTCGATCTAGCCTTTACAGTCGTTGTGTTAGTAGGGATCTGGGTTGTCTCAGGATATGTAGACCGCTTGAATTTACTTGTGTCAGATCTAAATAAGAGAGAAAAAGAAGCACACGAACTGACAGAGCGGCTGAATCGAATTACAGATAACTTGCAAGAAATTGTCTTTGAAACAGATGAAAAAGGGCACATCATTTTCTTAAATCAAGCATGGAAACAAATGACCGGCTATGACATAGATGAATGTCTAGGTACGATGTACAATCAGTACTTTGATCAAGAAGAAAGAGTTATTCAGCATTTGTCATCTGTCATCAAAGAGCATAAAGATTCAGGGCGGATCGAGCTGCAGCTTCTTCATAAAGAGGGAAAGAAAGTATGGGGAGACGTTCATTATAAGCTCTACTTTGATGAGGAGCACCAGTTTACTGGAGGTATTGGAACAGTTGCAGATATTACAAAACAAAAGCTGGCAAAGCTTGAGCTTGAAAAATCAAATCAACAAGTGCAAATGCAGGCGCAAAAGCTGGCCGTTGCAGGACAAATAGCCGCTGGAATCGCCCATGAAGTCAGAAATCCGCTGACCTCAGTAAACGGCTTTTTACAGCTGATGAAAACACAATATCCTGAAAGAACCGATTATTTTGACATTATCTTTTCTGAAATTAAACGGATTGATTTTGTTTTAAGTGAGCTGCTGGTGCTGGCAAAGCCGCAGTCGGTCCATTTTCAAGAAGTTCAGCTTCATGGACTGTTAGAACAGGTGATTACATTGCTAAAAACCAATGCAGTCCTTTCGAATATTGATCTCAAACAGCCATTTAAAAAGCAGGATGCCGGCGCTATATTAGCAGACGCTAACCAAATGAAGCAGCTGTTCATTAATTTAATCAAAAATGCCATTGAGGCAATGCCTGAAGGCGGCAGTATATACATATCAACAGAAAAAGTGATGAACGAATGGAAAATTACCATTCAAGATGAAGGAAAAGGGATGTCTGAAGAGGATATTCAGAAAATATATGATCCTTTCTTCTCCACAAAAACAGAAGGGACGGGACTTGGCCTCACCATCTGTGCAGCGATTTTAAAAGATCATCACGGTAGGATGGATGTGGTCAGTGAGCTGGGAAAAGGTACAGCTTTTCATATCTATTTACCTGTGTGGCAAAAAAGCAGACACCAGCAAGGCGAGAGGACGTGATTTCATGAAGGAGAAAGCTTTATTTGTATATGGGACGCTTCTGCAGCATGAAGAGCACCACGAGACGTATATGAAAGAAAGCAGGCCATTAGCTAAATCTGCTTGGATCAGCGGCAGAATCTATGATACAGGTCAAGGATACCCTGCGTGCGTTCTAAAAGAGAAAAGCACAGTATATGGAGAATTGTACGAGGTAACCGCAAGCACGCTGAATAAGATAGATTTGCTTGAGGAAGGGTATGACAAGCAGGTGGTCGATGTCATGACAGACAAAGGGCCGGTGGCGGCTGTTACATACACTTTACCAAAGCAGAAAGCATCATCGCTGAAGGAGATCGAGAGCGGCTGCTGGAAGGAATATAGAATGTGGCAGCAGCAGCCGGCATCCTTCTATTATTTTGCCTATGGTTCCTGTATGGATGATGCAAGATTTAAACTGGCGGAAGTTGATCATTATTTTAAACAAATCATCGGCGGCGGTGCTCTGAACGGCTTTACAACTAGATTTACATTGGTAAGGCCTGATGGATCAAGAGCCGATATGGTAGAAGACGGCGGAGAAACAGAGGGTGTTTTATATGAGGTTCCTTTTGATGCCATTCGATATTTGTACAAACGAGAAGGCGTCTATGAGGGCACATATCGTCCAGCTTTTGTCGATGTCAAAATAGGTGATCAAATATATGAAGACTGTTTAACCTTTCTTGTTCTTCAAAAGAGCGAAGAAATTGCTCCGCCAGGTCATTACCGCAGTGAAATTGAAAAAGGAGCAGATCTTTACTTAAGTGAAGCATTCCGCAAAAAAATTCGCTCGCATATGGATTCATTAATCAAACCGTAGTAAAATGCATGGTAAGTGAGATAAAAGGAGTCTGAACATGAAAAAGGAATATGCAGTCATTGGTCTTGGACGCTTTGGCGGAAGTATTTGCAAGGCGCTGAGCGAAGAAGGACTTGAAGTCATGGCCATGGATATGAATGAAGATCGAGTGAACGAATACGCGAAAATTGCCTCACATGCGGTGATTGGTGATTCGACGGACGAATCTGTTTTAAAAAATCTCGGCATTCGCAATTTTGATCATGTCATCGTTGCGATTGGTGAAAACATTCAGGCCAGTATTTTAACGACGATTATGCTGAAAGAGCTTGGCGTCAAAATGGTCACAGTAAAAGCGCAGAACGATTACCACGAAAAGGTGTTAAATAAAATTGGAGCTGATCGCATCGTTCATCCAGAGCGGGACATGGGCAGACGAATTGCACATAAAATCATCTCCAATAACGTATTAGATTATCTTGAGCTGTCAGATGAGTACAGCCTCATTGAAATCGTTGCCAACAGCAGGCTTGCAGGGCATTCTCTTTTAGATCTCGATATTAGAGCGAGATATGGCATTAATATTGTGGCGATTAAGCGTGGAAAAGAAGTGATTGTTTCACCGCTCGCAGATGAAATGATTCAAAAAGAAGATATTCTGATTGTCATTGGGGCAGTTGCCGATATCGGACGTTTTGAAAAACGAGAAATGCAGAACGATTATTAAACACTCCTAGGCGGGGTGTTTTTTAATATGATTATGTACACATGAGGTGGACAGTGAAGAGGGAAGAAGACATTTAAAAGGGCTGTTTTGTTCTGCATAAACAGCTAAAGTCATTCATTATATTTTTCATGCAATTATCACTATTCAGAAATAAAAATCAGTCTTTTTATCTGGGTGATTTTCTCTAAATGTCATTGACTGGGCAAACAGATTCGTTTACGATAAGAAACATTATATTGTTTACTTGGAGGAGGCAGTGTCGTTGGATAAGGAGCTTTTCAGACATCAAATTGAGGTAGCTGCAAAGAGAAAAAAAGCAGCCCTAGTGATTAAACATGCGAAAGTTATGGACGTGTTTAACCAGGAATGGATAGACGCTGATGTCGCTGTTGAAAATGGACAAATAGTAGGGATTGGAGAGTACGAGGGAGAACAGGAGCTGGATGCAGCAGGTCAAATGCTTGTACCCGGTTTTATTGATGGCCACGTTCATATCGAGTCCTCTATGGTTACCCCTGCTGAATTCTCCAAAGCTGTCGTCCCGTGCGGTGTGACAACTGTCGTAACAGACCCGCATGAAATTGCCAATGTGTCAGGGATCACAGGCATCCGTTTTATGCTGGAAGAAGCGAGAAAAGCTGCCTTAAATATTTATTTCATGCTGCCATCCTGCGTACCGGCAGTCAGTTTTGAACGATCAGGTGCTGTTTTAAAAGCGAAAGATTTAAAGCCTTTGTATCAAGAGAAAGAGGTTCTTGGTCTTGCTGAGGTGATGGATTACGTCGGTGTGGAGCAGGCAGAAGAAGATATGCTTCAAAAGCTGCTTGATGCTCAAAACGAGAATAAATTGATTGATGGCCATCTAGCAGGCTTAACAGACCGATTAATAAACGTTTACCGCACAGCGAATGTCCAAACAGATCACGAGGTGACAACAGCCGAAGAAGCCCTTGAACGTGTAAAACGAGGCATGTATGTCATGCTGAGAGAAGGCTCTGTTGCCAAAAACGTGAAAAGCGTTTTACCAGCTGTGAATGAAAAGAATGCGAGACGCTTTTTCTTTTGTACCGATGATAAACATTTAGATGATTTAATGGCTGAAGGAAGTATTGATGAACAAGTACGTATGTCTATAAAAGAAGGGTTAGACCCATTTTTAGCGTATCAAATGGGAAGTTTAAACGCAGCAGAGTGTTTTGGCCTCAAAACAAAGGGAGCCATTGCGCCAGGCTTTGATGCTGATTTTATGCTCGTCTCTGATCTTCATCAAGTAGACATTACCAGCGTATTTATTGCTGGAGAATTAGTGGCGCAGCATGGAGAGTACAAGCCAGGTGTCGAAAAAATTGCACCGAGTCCAGCCTTATTACAATCTGTTCATGCTATAGACGTTCAAGAGCAAGATCTGGCTCTGTCTATCACAGCTCATCAAAAGATGAATGTCATCCGCATTATTCCAAATCAGCTAGAAACAAAATTAGAACAAATCTCTCCTTCAGAAACGAACGGACAATTCACTAGTGATACAGAAAGAGATCTATTAAAAATGGTGCTTGTCGAACGCCATCAAGGCTTATCTGAAATGGGGATAGGGATTGTCAACGGCTTTGGATTAGAAAAGGGCGCAATTGCAACAACGGTTGCACATGATTCTCACAATTTAATTGCGGTTGGCACAAATGATGCTGATATCGTGAAAGCCATTGACGCGTTAAAAGAAGCAGGCGGCGGTTTGACTGTTGTCAAAGAGGGCCAGACTCTTCATACACTGCCATTACCGATCTCTGGTTTACTTTCAGATCAGCCGGCACATCTTGTAAATGAAAGCCTTCATGCACTCCATGAAGCGTTAAAAGAAACAGGTTTTATTTTAGACTTTAATCCGTTTTTGA
Source organism: Bacillus sp. FSL K6-0994 (assembly GCF_038630815.1). NCBI lineage: Bacteria > Bacillati > Bacillota > Bacilli > Caryophanales > Bacillaceae > Bacillus > Bacillus sp. FSL K6-0994. The sequence goes on from NZ_CP152043.1 coordinate 1,333,841, forward strand.
CGCTGTCCTTCTTGGCACTCCCAGTCATTCCTGATGTGAAAATGACGACAAAAGGTTTGTTTGATGTCAGAAGCTTTCAGCATCTCCCAATTCAATCATAAAAAGAGAGAAACCGCATATGTATATATGCGGTTTTTTCAATGAACGGTGAAAAAAAGAGACACAGCCAAGCGGCTTGTGTCTCTTTTTGTGATTACACTTCCATAATAATCGGTAAGATCATTGGACGGCGTCTTGTTTTTTCATAAAGGAAAGGTGCAAGGGTGTCAGTAATTTCGTTCTTAATTTCAGACCACTGAGTTGTCTTACGTTCCATTACTTTTTCAAGATGCTTCGAAATTAAATCCTGTGCATCGTTGATCAGGTCTCCAGATTCTCTCATGTAGACAAAACCTCTTGAGATCAAATCAGGACCAGCAGAGATTTTGAATTCTTTCATGTCCATGCTGACGACCACAATAACAAGGCCCTCTTCAGAAAGAATGCGGCGGTCTCTTAAAACGATGTTTCCGATATCGCCAATACCGCTTCCGTCGATATACACGTTGCCTGATGGGATTTTGCCAGCGACACTTGCTTCGTCACCTTTCAGTGCAAGAACTTCACCGTTATCCATGATAAAGCAGTTTTCCTCAGGGATGCCGCAATCATTCGCAAGTTTGATATGCGTTTTTTGCATGCGGTATTCACCGTGAATCGGCATAAAGAATTTTGGTTTAATTAAACGGAGCATGAGTTTTTGTTCTTCTTGTCCGCCGTGACCAGATGTATGAATATTATTAAGGGAGCCATGAATGACCTCAGCACCTGCACGATAAAGCTGGTTAATGGTGCGGCTTACACTAATATTGTTACCTGGGATCGGTGAAGATGAGAAGACAACAGTGTCTCCAGGGTTAATGGAAATCTGGCGGTGAGTACCGTTCGCAATACGAGAAAGAGCTGCCATCGGTTCACCCTGGCTTCCAGTACAAAGAATGGTCACTTTGTTTGCTGGAAGGCGGTTGATTTCATTATGTTCAATAAACGTGTTTTTTGGACATTTAATATAGCCAAGATCTTGTCCAATATCAATAGCAGACTCCATACTGCGTCCAAATACAGCGACTTTTCTGCCGTTGGCAACAGCAGACTCAATCACTTGCTGAAGTCTGTGAATGTTTGAAGCAAACGTGGCAAAGATGATACGTCCATCGACTTTTCTAAAGATGTCATCAATGCTTTCACCTACGCGTCTTTCAGACATCGTAAATTCTGGGATTTCACTGTTTGTACTATCAGATAAAAGACAAAGAACGCCTTCTTTTCCGATCTCAGCCATTTTGGTTAAATTGGCAGGCTCGCCAACAGGAGTAAAGTCAAATTTGAAATCACCTGTATGTACGATGTTACCAGGAGGTGTCTTGACGACAATTCCATAAGAATCTGGAATACTGTGTGTCGTTCTAAAGAAAGACACAGCTGTTTTTCTAAATTTAATGGTATCTTCTTCTTCAAAAATATGAAGTTTTGTTTGTCTCAAGAGACCGTGCTCTTCCAATTTATTACGAAGTAGGCCGATTGCGAGTTTGCCGCCGTAAACTGGAATATTCACTTGCTTGAGAAGGTAAGGGATACCGCCGATGTGGTCTTCATGTCCATGAGTGATGAAAAGACCTTTGATTTTATCTTCGTTTTTAACTAAGTACGTATAGTCAGGGATGACGTAGTCAATTCCAAGAAGCTCGTCTTCAGGAAACTTAATGCCTGCATCAATTAAAATGATTTCATCTTGAAATTGAACGCCATACGTGTTTTTACCGATCTCGCCTAAACCGCCGAGCGCAAAAACTGCCGCCTGATCGTTTTTAACAAATTTCATTCCTCTCATAGCTCCAATACTTTAAAATTTTCACTTTCTCGTTCATAGTCTAAAAAAGCACCGTCTACAGGCTGAATGAATTCAATGTTGTAGTTATGTTTTTTCAACTTATCGCGTACGTCTCTTTCAGAAACCGCTTCAACGTATAGTGAATCTGTGTGTTCTCTTACAGGTACCTCAGTAGTACTTGCCTGAAAAAATACCTTATATATCATCCAAATCTCTCCTTAAATACCGTATGTTACACTCGCTTATTCTATTATATTAAAAAAACGCGCATAAGAAAAGTCTCTGAGAAAAAAGGACCTTCGGCAAATGTGCGGAAGATCCTTTTAAGCAATTGATTTTTTGCGAAGCATGTCCTTCCATTGTCTTCGAATTTTCTTACGCAGACGACGAAGCATCACATGCCGCCTCCTTTCGGGTTGAAGTAAGCTTAACCAGTGTGTTCCGGTCTCTCTATATACTTGTATTATATGATGTTTCTATTGAATGTTACATGGTTATATGTGGGAAATAGGCGCTTTCAAAAGGAATTGGTTTCGAAAGCTGAAATCTTTCTGTATGATGAAAGGGAGTGTGTATACATAACGAAGAGCAGGAGGGCGAGATATGAATAAAAAAGTCATCTTCTTTGATATCGACGGTACTTTATATGACCATGATAAAAATATACCTGAGTCAACGAAGCGAGCGGTTCATTTATTAAAAGAAAAAGGTCATCATCTCTTTATTGCATCTGGGCGTTCTCCTTTTCTGATCCGGCCCATTTTAGAAGAATTAGGGCTTGACTCATTCATTGCTTATAACGGTCAGTATATCATGTATGAGGGAGACGTTATTTACGGCAATCCGCTGAAGCAGGAGCTGATGGAGCGGATTTATGAGACAGCGGATCGTCATGATCATCCGCTCGTTTTTATGGGAGAAGAAACGATGAAGGCGTCTGTGCCGAATCATCCGTTTATCCATGAAGGAATCGGTACTTTGAAAACAGAGCATCCTGAGCACGATGTATCTTTCTTTAAAGAAAACGACATTTTTCAAATGCTGTTATTTTGTAAGGCAGAAGAGGAAGTGGAGTATAAGGCATTCCGCGAAGAAATTGACCTTGTCAGATGGCATGAGCTGTCAACAGACGTTCTGCCAAAAGGCGGATCAAAAGCTGAAGGAATCAAACGAGTCATCGAAAGACTTCCTTACGATCAAAAGGATACCATTGCCTTTGGAGACGGACTGAACGATAGAGAAATGATTTCGTTTGCTGGAACAGGCGTGGCGATGGGAAATGCTGTGAGTGAACTGAAAGCATTGGCTGATTTTGTGACAAAGCCAGTAGATGAGGACGGCATATTCCATGCAGTGACCCAGCTTGGCCTCATTGAAGAATAAAAAAGAAGACCCTTAGAACGACGGGTCTTCTTTTTATGTCATGATCTGCCGATCGCAACAGAGTTTTCTGGCTCAGCGAATGGCTGATCCTTTTGAATATGATCATAAAACATAATGCCATTTAAATGGTCAATTTCGTGCTGAAAGACAATGGCAGGGAACCCTTTTAGACGGATATCAATGTCCTCTCCTTCAAGCGTAGTGGCCTTGACCCTGATTTTTTGATATCGAGGAACAAATCCAGGGATGGCTTCATCAACTGATAAGCAGCCTTCACCAGTCGCTAAATAAGCTCTTTTGACTGAATGACTGACAATACGCGGGTTGAACAGAGCATAGCTGTATTCTTCTCCGTCTTCATCCTCACAGTGAACAGCGATCATGCGTTTACTAATATTGATTTGCGGAGCTGCCAATCCAACGCCGGGTCTTAGTCCGTATTTTTCAGCAATGTCAGCATCCTGACTGTTTTTGACGAATTCGATCATGTCAGCTAATTGCTGTTTTTCCTCTTCTGTCGGCGGGAGCTCGACCGATTCAGCTGTTTGTCTTAAGACGGGATGTCCGTCCCTTACGATATCATCCATGGTAATCACAAAACTTCACTCCTATTTCCTTTGTATGTAAAGTATATAAAATGATACACAACATATGCAATGAAATAAAGAAGACCGGTCCTGTGAGACCGGTCAGAGGCTTAAACAGCCTTAGCAGCAGCCACCGCCGCCGCCTAAGAATGCTGCGCCAACGATAATTAATAGGATGAAAAGCACAACGATTAAAGCGAATGTACGTCCGCCGCCGTATCCGTATCCACCGCCATAACTTGGGTAACAACAGCCGCCGCCATATCCGCCACCGAATCCATACCCGTAACCGCCGTATCCACCATACATACTTCCATGACTATAATTAGACATACTTTTGACCTCCTTTGGAAATACACTTGGCCTCTCATAAGTGAAGGCGAAGCGTGTAATATAAACTATGTATGAATGCACTATTTGTATAGTCATGCGCCTATTGCTTGAAAAAAATCTTCTCCGCCTCATCTGACTGACCTCTTTCCTTGTCACAAACGTCTATAAAAATTATAGTGGTATGTGGAGACGTAAAGGGGGACCTTGTCATGAGACAGATGAAAAAAAGCATGAAAGCAGGTGCTGCTTTAGCGGGGATATGTACCCTTTTGCTGACAGGGTGCGGAGGTCAAAGTCCGTTCAATGATATGCAGGACGCGATGAAGAAAATGAGTGAAAAAGAAGCATCCTTCGAAAAAGAGCAAGGTACACTGCAAAGCTATGAGGAAAAAGAGCAGAAGCTGTATAAAAAAATGATTCAAACAACAAAGGACCATACAAAAACAGTGGCAAGCCTTTCTGATCAGGCGTTAGCATCGGCAGCACAAAGAGAAGAACATTTAAAAACAGAAAAAGTCAGTATGGATGAATCGAAAAAAGAATTGAAAACAGTAAAGGAATCTGCTGCACGATTGCAAGATGCGGAGTTAAAAGAGAAAGCAGATCAAACGGTCAAATCAATCGAGAAACGATATGCGTCATATGATCAGCTTTACAAGGAGTATCAAAAGGCGCTGAAACAAGATCAGCTTTTGTATCAATCTTTAAAGAAAAAGGATCTAGGATATGAAGAGCTGAAGTCAAAGCTGAAGACCGTGAATCGTTCATATAGCAAAGTCAGAAAAGAAAGTAAGAAGTTCAATCGATATACAGATCAATTGAATGATCATAAAAAGGCTTTGTATAAAGCAACAGATCAAGGATCGAAAAAGAGCTGAAAAAACAGCTCTTTTTTTATTTTTCGACAAAAACAAACATTTTCTATTGTAGTACAGCAGTACACTCTATACTAGTACAGATTAGGTTGTTTGTTAAACAGATTGATACAGTTCACCATAAAAAGTAAAGCGAATACATTTATTTAAATAAAGCCGTTAAATCAATTGACGGACTATTTTTCTTGTTGTAAACTATTCCTTGTTAACAGAAGTTGTATTAGTTTTTTGTGAACTATCGTTAATACAGTTATAAGGACTCAAAAACGAGTGATCAACCAATGTTTCGACAACGATCTTAGTGGCTATTATATACAGGAGTCATATGAGTATTTTGGGTTATCCTATATCTGTATGTATAAATGGATTCACGACAAATGGACTGTTAAAAGAAAGGAAGAGGTGACTTTAGAATGGCTGCAAAAACAAAAAAAGCAATTGTTGATAGCAAAAAGCAATTTGATGCCATCAAAAAGCAGTTTGAAACGTTTCAAATTTTAAACGAAAAAGGCGAAGTCGTAAACGAAGCGGCAATGCCGGATCTTTCAGATGACCAATTAAAAGAATTAATGCGCCGTATGGTGTTTACACGAGTATTAGATCAACGTTCAATTTCATTGAACCGTCAAGGACGTCTTGGCTTCTATGCGCCAACAGCTGGACAAGAGGCTTCTCAGCTTGCAACTCACTTTGCACTTGAGAAAGAAGATTTCATTCTTCCAGGATATCGTGATGTACCACAATTAATCTGGCATGGTCTTCCGCTAACAAAAGCATTCTTGTTCTCTCGCGGACACTTTGTTGGTAACCAAATGCCTGAAGATGTGAATGCACTTTCACCGCAAATCATTATCGGTGCTCAAATCATTCAAGCTGCTGGTGTAGCTCTTGGTTTGAAAAAGCGCGGTAAAAAAGCTGTTGCAATCACTTACACTGGTGACGGTGGAGCTTCACAAGGTGATTTCTACGAAGGTATTAACTTTGCAGGGGCTTACAAAGCGCCAGCGATTTTTGTTGTCCAAAACAACAGATATGCGATCTCTACACCTGTTGAAAAGCAGTCTGCTGCACAAACAATTGCACAAAAAGCAGCTGCAGCTGGTATCGTAGGCGTACAAGTTGACGGGATGGATGCATTAGCTGTTTATGCAGCAACTGCTGAAGCTCGTGAGCGCGCTGTAAATGGTGAAGGTCCAACATTAATCGAAACTCTTACATTCCGTTACGGCCCACATACAATGGCTGGTGACGATCCAACAAGATATCGTACAAAAGAAGATGAAAACGAGTGGGAGCAAAAAGATCCATTGGTACGCTACCGCAAATTCTTGGAAAACAAAGGCCTATGGTCTGAAGAAGAAGAGAATAAAGTGATCGAAGATGCAAAAGAACAAATCAAACAAGCGATCAAAGAAGCTGACGAACAGCCTAAGCAAAAAGTCACTGACTTGATTGAAAACATGTACGATGTAAAACCATTCAACTTAGTTGAACAGCTTGAAATTTACAAACAGAAGGAGTCGAAGTAAGCCATGGCGCAAATGACAATGATTCAAGCGATCACTGATGCGTTACGCACAGAACTGAAAAATGACGAAAACGTTCTCGTTTTCGGAGAAGACGTTGGTAAAAACGGCGGCGTATTCCGTGCGACTGAAGGATTGCAAAAAGAGTTTGGTGAGGATCGTGTATTCGATACTCCACTTGCTGAATCTGGTATTGGCGGTCTTGCTATTGGCCTTGGACTACAAGAATTCCGCCCGGTAATGGAAATTCAATTCTTCGGATTCGTTTACGAAGTATTAGATTCTGTTTCTGGACAAATGGCTCGTATGCGTTACCGTTCTGGCGGACGCTGGCATTCCCCAGTGACAATCCGTTCTCCATTCGGCGGGGGAGTTCACACACCTGAGCTTCACGCTGACAGTTTAGAAGGACTTATCGCACAACAGCCTGGTATCAAGGTTGTTATTCCTTCAACACCTTACGATGCAAAAGGACTTTTAATTTCTGCAATTCGTGACAACGATCCTGTAGTGTTCCTTGAGCATATGAAACTTTATCGTTCTTTCCGTCAGGAAGTTCCTGAAGAAGAGTACACAATTGAAATCGGTAAAGCTGACGTGAAACGTGAAGGTTCTGACCTTTCAATCATCACTTACGGTGCAATGGTTCACGAATCACTAAAAGCTGCTGAAGAGCTAGAAAAAGAAGGCGTTTCTGCTGAGGTTATCGACCTTCGTACAGTAAGCCCGCTTGATATTGAAACAATCATCGCTTCTGTTGAAAAAACAGGCCGTGCGATCGTTGTTCAAGAAGCACAAAAACAAGCTGGTATTGCTGCAAACGTAGTAGCTGAAATCAATGACAGAGCGATCCTTAGCTTGGAAGCACCAGTACTTCGTGTAGCTGCACCTGATACTGTATTTGCTTTCTCTCAAGCTGAGAGCGTATGGCTTCCAAACCATAAAGATGTACTTGAAACAGCGAAGAAAGTTCTTGAATTTTAATTAAATGACAGAGGGGAAAAGAATTTATTTCTCTTCCCCTTTATCAATTACATGACCGTGTAAATATACACAACAAGGGTTCAACAAAATCTAGGAGGCGAAAAATAGTGGCATTTGAATTTAAACTTCCGGACATCGGAGAAGGTATCCACGAAGGTGAGATCGTTAAGTGGTTTGTTAAACCAAACGACGAAATCAATGAAGATGACGTTTTAGCAGAGGTACAAAATGATAAAGCAGTTGTAGAAATTCCTTCACCTGTTAAAGGAAAAGTATTAGAATTAAAAGTTGAAGAGGGAACAGTTGCAACTGTAGGACAAACAATCATTACGTTTGATGCACCTGGTTACGAAAATCTTCAATTTAAAGGCAGCGAAGAAGAAGGCGAAGCAAAAACTGAAGCTCAAGTACAAGGTACTGCTGAAGCTGGTAACGAGCCAGAGAAGAAAGAAGTAGCACAAGAAGAAGCGGCAGCAGCAACTGGTGCAGGCGCACAAGAGCAAGTAGACGCTGATCCAAACAAACGCGTGATCGCTATGCCATCTGTACGTAAATATGCTCGTGAAAAAGGCGTTGAAATTTACAAAGTTGCAGGTTCTGGTAAAAACGGCCGTGTGTTAAAAGAAGATATCGACAGCTTCGTTAATGGTGGTTCTGCAGCTCAAGAAGCAGCACCTCAAGCAGCTGAAAGTGCGAAAGAAGAAGCAGCTCCTAAAGCGGCAGCAGCTCCAGTTCTTGAAGGAGAATTCCCAGAAACTCGCGAGAAAATGAGCGGAATCCGCAAAGCAATCGCAAAAGCAATGGTGAACTCTAAGCATACAGCTCCTCACGTAACATTAATGGATGAAGTTGATGTAACAAACCTTGTTGCACATCGTAAACAATTCAAACAAGTTGCAGCTGATCAAGGAATCAAGTTAACTTACTTGCCTTACGTTGTAAAAGCTCTAACTTCTGCTTTGAAAAAGTACCCAGTACTTAACACTTCTATCGATGATAAAACGGATGAAGTTGTTCAAAAGCATTACTACAACATCGGAATTGCAGCTGACACTGAAAAAGGCTTGCTAGTTCCAGTTGTGAAAAATGCAGATCGCAAAGCGATTTTCGAAGTTTCTAACGAAATCAATGAGCTTGCAACAAAAGCACGTGATGGTAAATTGGCTCCAGCTGAAATGAAAGGTGCATCTTGCACAATCACAAACATCGGTTCTGCTGGTGGACAATGGTTTACTCCAGTCATCAACCACCCAGAAGTAGCGATCCTTGGTATTGGACGTATCGCTGAAAAAGCGGTTGTTCGTGATGGCGAAATCGTTGCAGCTCCTGTCTTAGCTCTTTCCCTAAGCTTTGACCACCGTATGATTGACGGAGCTACTGCGCAAAATGCCCTTAACCACATCAAGCGTTTATTGAATGATCCACAATTAATTTTAATGGAGGCGTAATGTCATGGTAGTAGGAGATTTCCCAATCGAAACAGATACTCTTGTCATCGGTGCAGGTCCTGGTGGATATGTAGCTGCTATTCGTGCTGCACAGCTTGGACAAAAAGTAACAATCGTTGAAAAAGGAACACTTGGCGGTGTATGTCTAAACGTTGGCTGTATCCCTTCAAAAGCATTAATCAATGCTGGCCATCGTTTCGAAAATGCTAAGCATTCTGAAGACATGGGTATCAAAGCTGAAAACGTAACAGTTGATTTCACAAAAGTTCAAGAGTGGAAAGCTTCTGTTGTTAATAAGTTAACAGGTGGAGTTCAAGGTCTTCTTAAAGGAAATAAAGTAGACATCGTCAAAGGTGAAGCTTATTTCGTAGACAGCAACTCTGTACGTGTAATGGATGATAATTCAGCACAGACTTATACGTTCAAAAATGCAATTCTTGCAACTGGATCTCGTCCAATTGAATTGCCTACTTTTAAATACACAGACCGCGTGATCAACTCAACTGGTGCTTTAGCGCTTAAAGAAGTACCTAAAAAGTTAGTTGTCATCGGTGGTGGATACATCGGTACTGAGCTTGGTACTGCTTATGCAAACTTTGGAACAGAAGTTGTGATCCTTGAAGGTGGAGACGAAATCCTTCCAGGTTTCGAAAAGCAAATGAGCTCATTGGTTAAACGTAACCTGAAGAAAAAAGGAAACGTTGAAATCCATACAAACGCTCTTGCAAAAGGCGTTGAAGAAAAATCTGATGGTGTCACTGTTACGTTCGAAGTAAAAGGCGAAGAAAAAACAGTTGATGCTGATTACGTACTTGTGACTGTTGGTCGTCGTCCAAACACTGATGAGCTTGGTCTTGAGCAAGTTGGTGTTGAATTGACTGACCGCGGAGTTGTCAAAACAGACAAACAATGCCGTACAAGCGTATCTAACATCTATGCAATTGGTGACATCGTTGATGGACCACCACTTGCTCACAAAGCTTCTTACGAAGGTAAAATTGCAGCTGAAGCAATCGCTGGAGAGCCAGCTGAAATTGATTACCTTGGTATTCCTGCTGTTGTATTCTCTGAGCCAGAACTTGCAACTGTTGGATACACTGAAGCAGAAGCAAAAGCAGAAGGTATCGAAATCGTTGCAGCGAAATTCCCATTCGCAGCGAACGGACGTGCACTTTCTCTTGATGCAACTGATGGCTTCATGAAAATGATCACTCGTAAAGAGGATGGTCTAGTGATCGGTGCTCAAATCGCAGGTGTTGGCGCTTCTGATATGATTTCAGAGCTTAGCCTTGCAATCGAAGCTGGAGTGACTGCTGAAGATATCGCTATGACAATTCACGCTCACCCAACATTAGGTGAAATTACAATGGAAACGGCTGAAGTAGCAATCGGAAGCCCAATCCACATCGTAAAATAATGAAACCTATGAAGCCCTCTCCTTGATGGAGAGGGTTTTTTTGGTGCCCTGAACACCATATGAAAAACCCCTCATGAGGTGAGGGGTTTCAGCGTGTAGACAAACCCTCGCATTCTTTGTCAGTCCTGCGCGCTGGTGCTCACGAATGTCAAATTCGCTCCGCGCCTGTGCTCGTCCTTCCTAGACTTCAAAGGTTTTCTATCACGCTGAAAAAAAGACAAAGAGCTAAAATAAAGATCATTTTAGCCCTTTGTCAACAATTTGAAACCCCTCATGAGATGAGGGGTTTTTTCATATGGATATATATAAGTGTAAGGTAAATATCATTAGTTTGTATTGACGCGGTCTAAAGCATGACATAAAGGCGATAAGATCTCCTGTTTACTGCGGACATTTCCTTCCACCTTCACGATCACTTTTTCATCATTGACAAGTAAAATAGCCGGTAATTCGTCCACTTCATTTTTCCAGCCTTTACGATCTTCTTTCACAATCATTTTTGACATTTCCTTAGGGTATTCATTTTTTAATTCAAGGACTGCATCATAATATGGGCTTTCTTTATCAAGGTTTTCTGCATCAGTAAAAAAGAGAATTCTCGGTTTTTGAATATGACGGACTTGGTCGGTCTGATTCGGTATGATATACGCAAATGAGCATGAACTAAGTACAAAGAGCATGGGGAATATAATGAGAAGTGTCCTCATAAAATTCAATCTATTCACCTCAAAATCAATCATTTGGGGTTGTCCCAACATTTTTAGGAGCTTGTTCCCTGTTAGTCACTCTAGTGTATCATGTCCCTTTTGACAATTTTCGATTGTTACTCAATTGTTACAGAATTGATATGAAGCAAAATACAAATGAAACGTTCCCTCAATATGATGAGAAAAAAGCACATATTTATAAAAAATGATTAAATGTGTCATACAATTAACCGTTGACAACTTAAATGTGACATCATATTATAGAAATAAGAAATAGATCAAACGCTTTCAAACTATGAATGAAGAAAAGGGGAATGTACGTGGGTACAATTATTTGTCAAGATTGCAATGAAACCATTGATCAGTTTGAAAATGAAAAAGTGACAACGCTATACGGAACGTGCGGTCACTGTCATTGCTGTGATGAAGCCTCTGAATAAATAAAAAAGCATGCAGCTCCATTTGGGGCTGCATGTTTCTTTTTTATAAAATGGGTTTTTGTTCCTTAATCACACGGATCATTTCAAGCGTTGAATCTTCAGGTCCTTGGACAGGGAGACCAATTTCAATATTTTTAAAGATATACGATATATTTTCTTCTGTGATAATTTCACCTGGTATAAAAATCGGAATACCTGGCGGATACACCATCACAAACTCTGCGATAATGCGGCCGACTGCTTCCTTAAACGGAACGATTTCCGTTGTAGCGTAAAAGGCGTCACGCGGCGTCATAGCAAGCGATGGAATCTCAGGCAGCAGCACTTCCGTTACCGCTTGTTTGCCGCCCTCACGAGTAGAGGCTGCGGCAATTTCCTGCATCGCCGTCACGAGCGTATCAATTGTCTCATCTGAATCGCCAGGGGTGACGATACATAAAATGTTGTACAGGTCAGAGAGCTCTACTTCAATTCGGTAACTTTCTCTCAGCCACTTTTCGACATCATGTCCGTTTAACCCAAGGTCTTTAATAGAGATAATTAATTTCGTTGGGTCATAATCGTAAGTGGAAGCTGAACCGAGTACTTCCTTGCCAATGCAGGTAATGCCGTCAATTTGATTCAAACGGTCTCTCGCTGATTCAGCCAAACGAATGGCTTCATCTGCAAGTGCCTTACCTTCAGTGGCTAATCGTTTTCGAGCGACATCAAGTGACGCTAAGAGCAAATAAGAAGTGGACGTTGTCGTCAGCATACTCAAAATCGATTGCACGCGGTCTTTTGAAACAAGCCCTTCCTTCATATTTAAAATAGAGCTCTGCGTAAGAGAGCCGCCAAGTTTATGGACACTTGTTGCTGCCATGTCGGCACCTGCCTGCATGGCAGAGAGGGGAAGCTCATCATGAAAATGTATATGCACACCGTGTGCTTCATCGACAAGGACAGGCACATCAAATGAATGGGCAATGTCTACGATTGATTTTAAGTCTGCTGAAATACCAAAATACGTTGGATTAATGACAAGCAAACCTTTCGCATCTGGATGCTCAGTGAGCGCCTTTTTGGCTGATTCAGGTGTAATCCCGTGAGAGATGCCAAGTTCTTTGTCTATTTCTGGGTGAATAAAAACAGGAACTGCGCCAGAAAATACAATCGCGGACATAATTGATTTATGGACATTACGCGGAACGATAATTTTATCTCCAGGTCCGCATACTGTCATCACCATTGTCATGATGGCCCCGCTTGTTCCTTGAATGGAGAAAAACGTATGATCAGCACCGAAGGCTTCAGCAGCAAGCTCCTGTGCTTCTTTTATCATCCCTCGAGGTGAATGTAAATCATCGAGAGGTTCTATATTAATGAGGTCAATGCTTAATGCATTGTCGCCAATGAATGCTCTAAATTCAGGATCCATTCCGGCTCCTTTTTTATGGCCTGGAATGTGAAATTGGACTGGATTCGTTGCTGCGTGTTTTTTTAGTCCAGTATATAAGGGTGTATCATGTTGTGACAATTGCTTTCCCACCTTCATCGAAATACCTGCTATTATTGTGCCAATTACAGCAGATTTCATTGCATAAAACAAAAGAATTATATTATGAACTGATCGGAATGTAAAGCATAAAATCAATCGGTTTCTGATCAAACAGATGCTATAATAAAAGTTCAAATGAGAAATGAGTGTTAAAGTGAGGGACAAGTAAATGGAATATCAATATCCAATGGATGTCGACTGGACGACAGAGGAAAAAATTGCGGTCATTTCATTTTTTCAGGCTGTTGAAAAAGCCTATGAAAAAGGAATTGCGAAGCAGGAGTTATTAGATGCTTATAAACGATTTAAAGAGGTTGTGCCATCAAAAGCAGAGGAAAAAACGCATTCTGCGGCTTTTGAAAAGGGAAGCGGGTATTCCCCTTATCGTGCAGTGAAAGCCGCAAGAGAGGCAGAAGAGACAGCCGTTATACGCATGTAAAAAACGAGCCTATAAGGGCTCGTTTTTTTATACAGATTCTTTTTGTGTGAAGCGGTATAGATACGTCAGCGTGCGGAAGGCATTTTCGATTTTCGATAGGAATTCTTCATTATTCATTTGAACGACTTCCTCTCTAGGCAGCTGGATGCCGCATAGAAGCTCGGCTTTCTTGACTGTTTGAACACGTTCAAAAAGCGTTTTCAGCTGTTCGGAATCTAATTCGCTGTGCCGCATGACATCTGGTTTCATATGATCTTTAGACCAAACAAAATCTTGCGGTATTTTCTGCTGGATGGTGTCTAGCTCTTTTTCAAATAGCTGGCCGTACTCACCTTTCACTGGAGATTCATAAATGAGCGCAAACCAGACAAAGACATGTGTTTTCCAAAGCCCAATTTGAAAATGAGGGAGCTTTTTATATCCGCGCTTACTGTTTGCAAAAGCAACCCAAGTATCATTTGGCGGGTTGACAGATCTTCTAGCATGCTTTGCGACGTGTACAAACATTTCGTCTCCTGTAATAGAAGAAAGAAGTGGTGCAAAATGTTCGCCAAGTGCCTCAAGCTTTGGCCGGACTCTTTCTTTTAATACAGTCATTCGTTCATCTAAACCATCAACTGTGAATGTTTCAAAATCTTCATCTCTAAAACGCATTTCACTCATGTTATGCCTCCTGTATCTTTTCGCTGATCATATTTTATCATAGCTTGGGTCAAGCTCAAAAAAAGATGCACCGTCAGATAAAAGATTGTAAAGGGCGTGGTGCAGCGTTTAAAACCTTTCATTATGTGGTACATCATTAATAGGTAAAGACACAATTTTCAGAATGTCGTTGCGGTTATGCGATCGCTTCATACGATATAAGCAAGAACCATTTCTCTTATCGATTGAATTTTTATCAATGAAAACTGACAAGGAATGAATCATTCTCTGGAAGGGGCGTTGACCAATGAAGCAAATCGTGAAGCAGGGGTATAGACAGGAGAAGAAAAATCGCATCGCTGTGTGGAGATTAGAGGTTGATTATGAGCTTTCTACGCTTCATGAAGCCATCGAACAAAAAGATGACATCCAAATCGAACGCAGCAAACGAAAGCTTGAGCGCCTAAGAAAAGAATGGGAGCAGCTTCAAGGGTAAAACAGGGTGAGGTAAAAACGAACCAATTCATCGGTTCGTTTTTGTATGAAGCTGCTTTTTTCTTGCTTTTACGTACATAATATCAGTATGCTATTACAAATAGGTCCTACATAGAAAAGAGGTTTACAATCTGATGACAAACTGGGTGGAAATTGACCGTCTTGCAAAGCTCTGGGTAAAAGAAGCAGGGAGCCGTATTAAAGCGTCCATGCAGGAAGGTCTATCAATTGAAACAAAATCAAATCCAAATGATCTAGTCACGAATATCGATAAAGAAACAGAACGTTTTTTTATTGAAAAAATACAGTCGACATTTTCAGATCATCACATTTTAGGAGAAGAGGGACAAGGGGAAGAGGTGACCTCACTTGATGGGATTGTGTGGATTATTGATCCGATCGATGGCACAATGAACTTTGTCCATCAAAAACGCAATTTTGCCATTTCAATCGGGATATTTGAAAATGGTGTGGGGAAAATCGGTCTTATTTATGACGTCATTCATGACGAGCTCTACCATGCCATTAAAGGAGAAGGAGCCTATATGAACGATATCCTGCTCCCTCCATTAAAAGATGTGGAGATTGAAAAAGCCATTGTGGGTATTAATCCGACATGGGCGATTGAAAGTCCTTATTTTGACGCCAAACCATTTGCCCGTCTAGTGCGTGACGTGAGAGGGACACGAACGATTGGATCAGCTGCCCTTGAGCTTGCTTATATTGCAAGCGGCAGAAGTGACGCATATGTCACCTTAAGGCTTGCACCGTGGGATTATGCAGCGGGCTGCGTGCTGCTTGATGAAGTAGGGGCCGTTTACTCAAATATTCACGGAGAACGTCTTACGTTCCTAGACAAAAACAGCATAGTGGCTGGAAATCGATCCATTTGTGAAAAAATCTTGCATGATTACATAAAAGGAAGCGGAAATAAAAAATAAACGACATCACTTCATGAGAATGAAGTGATTTTTTGTTTTTCCTGAAACTTTTTGGTAAGGCGGATGTCTATACGAATGAGGCCTTAATTTCATGTAAAGGATTGTGTATCAATGTTTGATTTGTTTAGTGATTTATCGCTCCATTTTGAAAGGTATTATATTTTAAATGAGTACAGTATCCACATCATTCAATGGTGTGTACTTGGACTATTTGTCCTTTTCGTGACACTCCCCATATGGAAAGAAAAGAGGAGTAGTTATGTATTCTATGCTGGTATCATATTAAGAGTAGTGCTATTAGGCGGGATGACAGTTGAAATGATCCACCAAGTCCTGTCTAGACAGTATACGATCGAAACATTTGAAGTGCTGACAGATTTCATGCAATTTCTCATTTATGGGTACGTCTTGCTTGCATCACTGTACTATGTGATTACTCTTTCTTATTTAAAAAATAAAGGTATGTTCTTTGCTTTTGATTTATCTGTATTACTTCTGCCTTTATGTCAAACAGTGTTTATTGTGTTTGCTGAAAGCAAAAAGTTCTTTCTTAGCAGTGATACGGGGCTAATATGGAGAGATATGATCACCATTTTGGCTATGGCTTGCTTTGCCGCTTTGCTGCTCCACCTTTTCTTTCGCTTGTTTTGGCATTGGAAGTGGAAGGAATTGCTTTTGTTTTATATCTTGATTTTCGCAGCCTTGCTTTATATATTTTATCCTTCTATTTCGAAGTATGAGCTTCAATCTACATTTAAATCGATTGTCATTTTAGTAGCAGCGGCAGGAAGCTTTATGACGATTGATTTGTTATCTGCTTTACTACGGGACAAGGTGAAATTAAGGCAGTGGGGCGCTGGTTGTATAGCTGTCTTTTTTCTGCTATTACTCAACCCGATTGTCAATATTCCTCATACCATGTTCCAATTCACCAAAACGGAACTGGTAGATACTTTTTCAGAAGAATATCGCCCTTTATCAGCAGTAAGTGCAAAAGCATTCGCTTCAAAATTTGTACCAGAGGATCAATCGCTTTATTTAAATGCTAGTCATCAGCCTATCCCTTATCATTACGTGTTTGCAGATGATCAGTATGAAGTGAATATTTCTGCGTTTACAGGCGATTTAAGCGGGTATTCTTATCGAGGTCGTGTAGAGGGGAAGGAACTGACCGATAAAGAATATAAGAAAAAAACCATTGAATTTTTCGAAAGAAGCGGGCGGTCAATTGATCTACAGCGCATTCAATTAGCTGTAAAAAAAGAGGACGGAGAGACGGACGTTCTTCTTCTGCCAAAAATGTCTCAGAATGAAGAGGACAGTTTAGCGTTTGCCACCTGGAAAAAAGGGACGCTTCGACAAGCGCAATACGAAAACGCTATCTTTCAATTAAAGGATATAGACGGCATCCGTTTAACAGAAATGGAGATAAAAAACAGGATCAACAGTATTTATAAACATTTAAACCTAAAGCTGCCAGCTTATCAAATCACAGGCATCAATGATTTTTATTTGGATTGGCAGCATGAAGTGAGAGTCACAACAAAAGATCAATCTGAGTTTTTGTTTAATGGCTCAACAAAAGATATCATCAGCTTCAAGTTGTCAAAATCACTTCTTCAACAGAAAAAAGAGAACGTCAGCGATGAAGATTTGTTAAAAATTATAGGGAAAAAGCCAAAAGACGTAAGAAAAGTAACAGGCACTAGTGAAAGTAAACAATATATATTTAAACGCTCCTCTCATGTCGTCAATCTGTTTAAAGGGGATGATGGAATTGAGTTGAGAGTGCAAGCAGCTTCTTCTATCCCGCACGGAGTATCTAATCAAGATCGTAATGAAGTCTATCAGCAAGTACTTAAAAGGTATAAAGCATATACGATCTATAAAAAACAAATAAAACCTGTGAGGATGATCGACAAAGAAGGGAATATCGACATTTCATGGCTTGTCATTATACAAACCTTCGGATCAAGTGAGCATAAAATCTATGAAGTGAATGGACGAACAAAAGAGGTGCATCGTTTTGACAGATAAAGAAAAACAAGCCATCTTTCAAGACTTATATGAACTGTATCAAGAAGGGGAACTAGGAGCCGAGGCAAATAGCTGGATGAAGGCACACAAACAGCAATTTCAGCATACGGCCGCGGGAAGAAAGCAGTCTTCAGCGTCGATGGAAAGCCATAATGACTATGACGAGTTAAAACGCATGAAAGGGTTTATTTACTCGTTATACTTCTTTTTTATCGTTTTATCCATTTGGATGACTGTGTGGTTTTATTTTTGATGTCCAGACCAGCCGACCAAATTGAAAAAATCTATAAAGAATATTTTCAGGAAATCACCAAATATTTATATCGCCGGACGGGAAATATGGAAACGGCCAAGGACCTTGCGCAAGACGTATTTATGAAGGCACTGCATGGGTTGTCCTCCTTTAAGGGACATTCTAGTATGAAAACATGGCTTTATACCATTGCGTATCACACATTTGTGAATGACTATCGCCGAAAAATAAAATGGACTTTTACGAACGTAGAAGAAATGGATTTCTTAGAGCAGCAGTCGTTCACAACACCAGAAGATTACATCGAAACACAAGCTGACATAGAAAGGCTGTGGCATCATATTCATCAGTTGAAGGATTCATATCGAGATGTCCTCATTTTAAGAGATATTCAAGAATTATCATATGAAGAAGTAGCTGAAATTTTGAATTGGACTTTATCTAAAGTCAAAACAACCCTTCATCGAGCGAGATTAGAGCTGAAGCGAATGCTACATTGTGAGGAGTTCAATAAATGAGCTGTTATTTGATTGAAGAATTGTTACCACTTTATATAGAGGGAGACACAAGTGCAGAAACAAATAAAATTGTTGCAGAGCACATACAATCCTGCGAAAGCTGCCGTCACCTTTATCACGAAATGAAAGAGCCAATAACTCTTATACAGGCTCCTGATCTCGTGCCATATATAGATGAAAAGGAAGAAAAAAGAAAATTTGAAAAGCGCTACTATGGTAAGCTGCTTTATCGAGCAAGTATCGCGTTTGGTATAGGGTACGTCATGATGATCATTCTTTATTGGCTGAAATAAAAAACCCCCATCTGGATGAACCAGGTGGGAGTTTTTCTGAGATTAGCTTAATTTTTCTTTCGCAATTTGAACTGCATCATAGAACGTTTTCAATTGCTCTTGAGGAATTTTCTTAAGCATTTGGTTGAAAACAAGTAATTCAGTAGAGCTGAATCCAAGACCTTTTGCGATTTTTGAATCAATCACAACGTTTCCTTTTTTGTCTAGAACAAGGGCATCACCAGCAAGATCAGCAATTCTGATCACTGATTTGAAAAGCTTTTCAAATTTAGCCGCTTCTTCTTTTGTAAGACCAAGTTCAACAGCTTTTGCTGCATCAAAAACCAATTTCCCTTTTTCGTTTTTAGTGATGCTTTCACTGAAAACGATTGTAAGAACAGCTGCGCGATCTAAGAATTTCTCAGCAGTCGCCGCTTCTTCTTCAGTTAGTCCGAGCTCAACAGCTTTTTTCACATCAAATGTGTAGCTGTTGTCTTCCTCAACAAATGAATTGATGAGAATGTTGATGACACGCTCGTTTTTCTCCAATAATTCTTTAATGATTTGCTGCTGTTCAAAAGGAATTCCTTTGAAAGTTGCAGCGCTTGCTTGCCCAGGAGCTACTGTTGTGAAAGTAAGAATGATAGCTAAAGCGAAAAATACAACAGAGCTGAGCGATTTGCTCAAAAACTTCTTCATGCTTCTTTTCTCTCCCTTTTCTGTTAAATTTTGTTGCAAGAAAAGCATACCATGAGAAACTTTGTGGAAGAATAGGAAAAATGTAACTTTCTGTTTGATTTTGGAGAACTATAAAAGTTCTTGTCGAAAAATATAGGGGTGCAGATTGCTTACTTTTGTCAATTCTTCAAGATACGTTCCGTCTGCAAAATGGAGCTTTCATAGGTGATTTGTCTTGTTTTTACTCAAAATAAAAAGCCTTCTACATATAGAATGTAAAAGGCTTTTAACTAATTTTATGATTGCACGTTTAATTTTCTTTTTAATGTAAATCCTGTACCCATGAAAATCATGGCGAACACGATACTAAAACATATGCCCAGCATGTTTTTTTCTGCAAGAGATACCCCAATAAACGCCATACTGACAACTGCAAGTAATGCACATAATAATAGAAGCCATTTGATTTGTTTCATTTGTCTCCATCCCTTTTTTTAGAGTTAATATAAGTTTACAGAAAAACGATCGGCATTTAAAGGGGATTGTGATATAATATGAAAGTTATCTAATTATTTTAGGAGATGAAAATGTGAAACTTCGAAAAGACCTTCGCAACATCGCAATTATTGCCCACGTTGACCATGGTAAAACGACGCTTGTTGACCAATTGCTCCATCAAGCTGGTACTTTCCGTGCGAATGAAAATATCGCTGAGAGAGCCATGGATTCAAATGATTTAGAGCGAGAGCGCGGTATTACGATTTTAGCTAAAAATACTGCGATCCATTATAAAGATACACGCATTAATATTTTAGATACACCAGGACACGCCGATTTCGGTGGTGAAGTTGAGCGTATCATGAAAATGGTAGATGGTGTACTCCTCGTTGTGGATGCTTATGAAGGCTGTATGCCTCAAACACGCTTTGTGCTGAAAAAAGCACTTGAGCAAAACTTAACACCAATCGTTGTCGTCAATAAAATTGACCGCGACTTTGCTCGTCCGGCTGAAGTAGTTGATGAAGTGATCGACTTGTTCATTGAATTGGATGCAACAGAAGAACAGCTTGAATTCCCAGTTGTCTATGCATCAGCAATCAATGGTACAGCAAGTAACGATGCGAGCAAGCAAGATGAAAACATGGAATCTTTGTTTGAAGCCATTGTGAACCATATTCCTTGCCCAGTTGATAACCATGAAGAGCCGCTTCAATTCCAAGTGGCACTACTTGATTACAATGATTATGTTGGCAGAATTGGAATTGGCCGTGTATTCAGAGGAACAATGCAAGTAGGACAGCAGGTAGCCTTGATGAAAGTCGACGGCACTGTGAAACAATTCCGAGTAACAAAGATCTTTGGTTTCCAAGGGTTAAAACGAGTGGAAATCAACGAAGCGAAAGCGGGAGATCTTGTCGCTGTATCTGGAATGGAAGACATCAACGTAGGTGAAACGGTTTGTCCGGTAGAACACCAAGAAGCACTTCCAATCCTTCGTATTGATGAGCCGACACTTCAAATGACGTTTGTTGTAAACAACAGCCCATTTGCAGGCCGTGAAGGAAAATACGTGACATCACGTAAAATTGAAGAGCGTTTAGAGCAGCAGCTTCAAACAGACGTCAGTCTTCGTGTGGATCCAACTGATTCACCTGATGCTTGGGTTGTTTCTGGACGCGGAGAGCTTCACTTATCCATTCTCATTGAGAATATGAGACGTGAAGGATTTGAATTACAAGTATCGAAGCCAGAAGTTATTGTAAAAGAAGTTGATGGTGTTCGATGTGAACCTGTTGAGCGCGTTCAAATTGATGTACCAGAAGAGCATACTGGCTCTGTTATGGAATCAATGGGTGCAAGAAAAGGTGAAATGATTGACATGATCAATAATGGTAACGGTCAAGTTCGCCTGATCTTTACAGTGCCATCACGTGGTTTAATTGGTTATACAACTGAATTTCTTTCATTAACTCGTGGTTTTGGTATTTTGAACCATACGTTTGACAGCTACCAGCCAATGCAGTCTGGTCAAGTTGGCGGACGCCGTCAAGGTGTACTTGTTTCAATGGAAACAGGTAAAGCGACTGCTTACGGAATCCAAGGTGTTGAAGAGCGCGGTGTGATCTTCGTTGAGCCGGGTACTGAAGTATACCAAGGGATGATTGTTGGGGAGCATAATCGTGAGAATGACCTTGTTGTAAACGTAAGCCGTATGAAACAACAAACAAACGTACGTTCAGCGACGAAAGATCAAACGGTTAGCATGAAAAAACCTCGTATTATGTCACTTGAGGAATCTCTTGAGTACTTGAATGAAGACGAATACTGTGAGGTTACACCTGAATCAATTCGTCTTAGAAAGAAAATTTTAGACAAAAACGAACGTGAGAAAGCAGCGAAGAAGAAAAAGCTAGCAGGATTATCTTAATTCCATGAAGAATTAAAAAGATAGAACCCTGAAAGATAAGGGGAGGGAATCTTTTTGAATGATCAGGAAGTAAGTGAAAATCTATCCTTTTTCGCGATGCTGTTTCGTGTCGATGAAAATCCGCAAACAGGGATGTGGCTCCTATATGGCACCATCCTTGTTTTAGCGATTATTGTTTTTAAACTCGGCTTTGCAAGACGTTTACCGATTTTAAAAGCGCTCGTGATTTATTTGTTTTTGATTTTTGGCTGCACGTTTCTCACATTTCTAGGTATCTTCCTTCCAGTAGCGGAAGGACTGGTTGTGGCAGCTGCCATTTTGATTATTTATAAAATACGGCTGCATCGTGCGAAAAAAGAAGGAACAGTTAATACGTAAAAAAAGACCTGAACATGTGTCAGGTCTTTTTTTATGTCTTTTGTTCTTTCTTTCCTTTTTTCTTCTTTTTCTCTTTCGTCGCAGGATCCTGATAAAGAGAGAATCTGCCAGTTTTGATGCGAGCTTCAGTCTTTATTTTAATGCGTTCTTGGCAGTCATCGCACATATATGTATGAATTGGCCGGTTTCTTAACCGTTTAGCAACAAGTGTATCATCATCAATGGTTTCAAGCTTTTCACATAATGAGCACTTCACTCTCATCATTTTCACCTCACTTTATTGCATTTATTATAGCATGTTTTCCAACTACTTAAAATCAGCGTAGAAAAAGGCTTATATCACAGGAGATATAAGCCGTTCTCATTATTTCTTCTGATTCATATGATGGTTTGATTGGTCGTTTTGATTTTTTTCTAACTGCTTTTGATCATGTTCTTTGAGCTGATTATTCGGATCATTTGTCGGATCTTTTTCGTTACGCTCGATCTCATTTCTCGGCATCTCTGGCATCACGCGGCCGACAATGGCAGCCAGTTCGTCCATAATACCGCTTACCGGACGGCCTGCTTGGATTTCTTTGCCCATTTCTTTTAAACGGCTGACTGTATCTGGATCAGCAACCACAACAGCATTTGCACCTTCAGGGTCATTTCTCAGCGCTTTTGCAACTGAATATTTAATGGTTTCTACTTTGCTTCTATCTAAATCATCTTTTACATCAATACCAACAACAGCATAGCGGCCGATGACAATTGCCGTTGCATCATTGACATCTGCTACATGCTCTGTCACATTGACAAGATGCTGCGCAACATCTGTAGATGGGCGGGCTTGATTTGTCTTTTTCTTGGATGAGTCTGACACCCGTACTAAGTGCTGGCGTCCATCTTGCTTGTCCAGCGCTTCTGGCTTTTCCTGCTGCTGGCAAGCGCCTAACAGAATGATCGTTTGAATCATGAATAATGTTAAAAATAGTCGCATCTAAATTCCCTCCTTCACAAACTGCATGATTTATTTTATTGTTGAATTAACCTTCTAACTTTATTCATGAAAACATATATTTTAACAATCGTTTTGGGAAAGACAAGGATGAATGAAACCCCGATCAGGAGGCGAAGGACCTGAGTAAAATTTATGTATTAGACACAAATGTGTTATTACAGGATCCGAATTCAATCTTTTCATTTGAAGACAACGAAGTCGTCATTCCGGCCGTTGTGTTAGAAGAAGTAGACTCGAAAAAGAGATACATGGACGAGGTTGGGCAAAACGCCCGGCGCGTCTCACGTTTAATCGACGGTTTGAGATCGAAAGGGAAACTGCATGAAAAAATCACGCTAGAGTCAAAAGGGACGCTGCGCATCGAGCTGAATCATCGCTCTTTCCATGAACTTCAAGAAATTTTTATTGAAAAAACGAACGATAATCGGATTTTAGCGGTCGCGAAAAATTTGAGCTTAGAGGAAGAAACAAAGCCTCACGGCCGGCCTGTCATTTTGGTCAGTAAGGATGTCTTAGTCAGGGTAAAGGCAGATGCGATAGGTCTTCAGGCAGAGGACTTCTTAAGTGACCGTGTGCTGCAAAACGAAGACATTGATAACGGCTATCATGAGCTCTATATTCCGACCGAGCAATTGAATACATTTTATAAGCAAAGTCAATTGCCGATAAAAGAGGTCACAAGTGCACCATTAAACCCTCATCAATTTGTCATTATGAAGGGGAATGAAGGCGGTTCTGCTTTAGGAATGCTTGATCAAAAGGCAGAGCACGTGAAACGCCTCATTTATGATCAAGAGCATGTTTGGGGAATCCGTCCGAAAAATGTTCAGCAGACGATGGCCCTAGAGCTGCTATTGCGCCGTGATATTCCGCTTGTGACATTGATCGGAAAAGCGGGTACTGGTAAAACACTGCTTGCACTTGCTGCCGGATTAATGCAGACAGAGGATCTCGGCATGTTTAAAAAACTGATCGTAGCCCGTTCCATTGTTCCTGTCGGCAAGGATTTAGGCTACTTGCCAGGTGAAAAGGAAGAGAAACTCAGACCATGGATGCAGCCGATTTATGACAACCTGGAATTTTTATTTAATACAAAAAAACCTGGTGAACTTGATGCGATTTTGGCGGGTATTGGTTCTATTCAAGTCGAAGCTTTAACGTATATCCGCGGAAGAAGTATCCCTGATCAATTTATTATCATTGATGAGGCGCAGAATTTAACGAAACACGAGGTGAAAACATTATTAACGCGCGTCGGAGAGGGAAGTAAAATTGTGCTGATGGGGGACCCGGAGCAGATTGATCATCCTTATTTAGACAGCTTAAATAATGGGCTTACGTATGTCATTGAGCGGTTCAAAGGACAGCAAATATCTGGACATGTCAAGCTTGTCAAAGGAGAAAGGTCTGGACTTGCACAGCTTGCAGCTGATTTGCTGTAGTCCAGACCCTCTGTCTTATGTAATGATGAGCTCTTTGACACCTGTTATCGGCTGAGTGAGGTTGGACTGATCTGCGAAATAAACGTGGATTGGTCCTTCTTCAGTCATCGGCTTCCCATTTTGGCTGAAGTGTGCAATGCTTTCCATTGCCTGAGAAAGCGGAACAGCAATTGTCTCTGTTTCTGTGACAAATTCGCATGTGTCTGCATGTTCAAGCGGTTCTGCATTTTTCAGCATATCACCCAGCTTCATTCCGAAGCTGCCTGTGACGAGTCTTTCCTTTTCGTACTTCTTCTCTGTTTTTAAAGTGGGTGGAAGTGTTTGACCTTCTCTGATCACCCGCTCTTGGTCAAGCTCCTGATCCAGCTGATTTTCTTCATTTGCTGCGCTGTTTTCAAAAAATGAATCCATTAAAAATTTGCGGTCATCAAAAATCCATACACTTGGATCAATGGTGATCTTGTACTTTACGTTCCCCTTAATTTGAATGATACTCATGTTCAAGACAACCCCTTTCCACCATAAATTATAGAAGTTTTCTCCTGCTTTGTCACTTTCATAAACATGCTTCTCCTTGTACACACTAATCGTACATGAAACATAGGGAGGATATTGGGCATGGCATGTCGCGACAATGAAGAGCTTCAGCGATTTGTAGAAGAAGCAAAAAAAGTGGCCAAAGATGGCAAAGTAGCATCCTATATTCCCGCTCTTGCCAAAGCGGATCAGACGGATTTATCTGTGGCTGTGTACCATGTGAGTAATACTTGCCACTCGGCAGGAGATGTAGATAAACGCTTTACCCTGCAAAGTATTTCTAAAGTATTAGCCCTTGCGCTCGTACTCTCAGAAGAAGGGCCAAAAAAAGTCTTTCAATTTGTTGGACAAGAGCCTACAGGTGATCCGTTTAATTCAATGATTAAGCTGGAAACAGCAAGTCCGAATAAGCCGCTAAATCCAATGATTAATGCAGGAGCGCTTGCAGTCACAAGCTTAATAAGAGGAGCGACTCCGCAAGATCAGCTGAACCGCCTTCTTGGCTTTATTAGAGAGCTCGCAAATGATAAAAGCATTACATACTGCAAAGAGACAGCGGCATCCGAATTTGAGACATCGATGATTAACCGGGCTATGTGCTATTATATGAAGCAATATCATATTATTAGAGGGAACGTAGAAGAGGTCATGGACGTGTATACGAAACAATGCGCCATCATGATGAACAGCTTAGATTTGGCGAAAATTGCTTGTGTTTTTTCATTAGATGGCAGACATCCAGAGACGGGCCAGCAAATTCTTTCAAAAGATGTCGCTAGAATTTGTAAAACCTTTATGGTGACGTGCGGCATGTATAATGCAAGCGGGGAATTTGCCATTAATATCGGCATACCTGCTAAAAGCGGTGTTTCAGGCGGGATTATGGGAGCGGCACCATATGATTTTGGGATCGGAATTTTCGGTCCTGCCCTGGATGAAAAAGGGAATAGTATTGCTGGGATTAAGCTGCTTGAGCTCATGAGTGAAAAATATGAGATGAGTATCTTTTAATGAGGAATGTCTTCTTTTTATTTTTACAAAGCGAACTGTACAAATCTGCTTGCAATTTTGGGCGTTTCGCTTTATGATAAATAGAAGAATTAGGTACTCGCCTGGGGAACGGAGGGATACTTTTGGCGTCAGAAATTTTAGTCGATCATCGGCAAAAAGCACTGGCTTTATTAAAATTGGATGCAGATAAAATTTTAAAATTGATCCAAGTGCAAATGGACAACTTAACGATGCCGCAATGTCCTCTTTATGAAGAGGTTTTAGATACTCAAATGTTCGGATTATCGAGGGAGATTGATTTTGCTGTCCGGCTTGGATTAGTTGATCAACATGAAGGCAAGAAACTACTCGATAAACTTGAGAGAGAGCTTTCCGCACTTCATGATGCGTTCACAAAAAAATAACGATTGAAAACTCAAACTTCCACAACATAGGTTTGAGTTTTTTTGTCCTCTCATTTCTTTTGATGGATTGACGGCAAACGGACTTGATTCTTTCATGAATGACGAACAATATAAAAGAGGTAAAACGGGATCAAACGGAGAAAATGTAGTAGAATAAGAACAGCTAAGAAGATATCAAGCAGTAGAAACAGACGTTAGGAAGAGGATTATATGTTAAAGAGAATGCTAAAATCGTATGACTACTCATTATTGTTCGCCATCATCTTAATCAGCGCATTCGGTTTGGTTATGGTATATAGCTCAAGTATGATTACATCTGTTATCAGATACGATGCCGCGCCAGATAACTTTTTTAAGAAACAGCTCTTATTTATGATTGTTGGAGCAGCCATCTTAATCTTTACAGCATTAGTTCCATATCAGCTGTTTTCAAATAAGAAATTCCAGATTGGTATGCTGCTGATTTCAGTTTTTTCCCTCATCTATGTGTACTTTCTCGGTCATGTTGCAGGGAACGCAAGAAGCTGGATCAAATTAGGCCCTTTTAGTCTTCAGCCAGCTGAATTTGTGAAGATTGTCGTCATCATCTATCTTGCTGCGGTCTATGCCAAAAAGCAGCATTATATTGATCATATTTTAAGAGGTGTCACGCCTCCAATCGTGATTGTCTCTATCCTGTGCGGATTTATCATTTTGCAGCCAGACTATGGGACAGCCTTTATTATTGGC
Source organism: Bacillus sp. FSL K6-0994 (assembly GCF_038630815.1). NCBI lineage: Bacteria > Bacillati > Bacillota > Bacilli > Caryophanales > Bacillaceae > Bacillus > Bacillus sp. FSL K6-0994. Next base: position 1,361,155 of record NZ_CP152043.1, read on the forward strand.
ATGATTGCCCTTGCGATGATTTTATGCTCAGGCTTTAGCGGCAAAACGCTTGCGAAGCTGCTGGCGCTATTTAGTGCAGTGATGGTCGTCGTGACCCCGTTTATTATTCTTTTTTGGGATAAAATTTTCACGCAGAATCGTCTCGGACGTTTTGAGAGTTTCCAAGATCCATTTAAAGATGCAGGGGCTACTGGGCATCAATTGATTAATTCATATTATGCGATTGGATCAGGCGGCTTTTTTGGACTCGGTCTAGGGGAAAGTGTTCAAAAGTACGGGTATCTTCCAGAACCGCACACAGATTTTATCATGGCAATTATCTCAGAAGAGCTTGGTTTTTTCGGCGTGTTTTTTGTTCTCGCTCTTCTTGGTTTCATCGTCGTGAAAGGTTTTTATATTGCGAGAAAGTGTGAAGATCCGTTTGGAAGTTTGCTTGCAATAGGAATTTCCTCCATGATTGCGATCCAAACTTGTATCAATTTAGGCGGTGTTTCAGGTCTTATTCCAATTACTGGGGTGACACTTCCGTTTATCAGCTACGGGGGATCGTCTATCATTTTACTTAGCATCTGTATGGGAATGCTGCTGAATATCAGCATGTTTACTGAATATAAAGAGCGTTATAAAAAGAAAAAATCAATGAGCAAACCATCGGTTGAAAAAAATGGATTGCAGAAAACTTTGAATCTTTAGAAAACAAAAGTGTACAGTTTTCATTTCTTCCTTTATTATAGAGTACATATAAAATTTTAAGGGATATGGAGGAGTGAGAATGTCACAGAGAACAATTCAAAAGGTTCTAGTTGCAAACAGAGGGGAAATCGCTATCAGAGTCTTCAGGGCCTGTACGGAGCTCAACTTACGTACAGTGGCCATTTATTCCAAAGAAGACTCGGGCTCTTATCATCGCTATAAAGCTGATGAAGCATATCTAGTTGGAGAAGGGAAGAAACCGATTGATGCCTACCTCGATATCGAGGGGATCATCGAAATTGCAAAACGAAATGACGTGGATGCGATTCATCCAGGCTACGGATTTTTATCCGAAAACATTCATTTTGCAAGACGATGCGAAGAGGAAGGCATTCAATTTATCGGTCCAACTTCTCAGCATTTAGATATGTTTGGAGATAAAGTAAAGGCGAGAGATGAAGCGAAAAAGGCTGGTATTCCAGTCATTCCAGGAAGTGACGGACCAGTTGATTCGGTCGAAGAAGTCGAAAAATTCGGTGAAGAATACGGTTACCCGTTTATTATTAAAGCTTCACTAGGCGGCGGCGGCCGGGGTATGCGCATTGTCAGATCAAAAGAAGAGCTGAAGGAAGCCTATGACCGTGCGAAGTCAGAGGCAAAAGCTGCTTTTGGAAATGACGAAGTATACGTTGAAAAGCTGATTGAAAATCCAAAACATATTGAAGTGCAGGTGATTGGAGACAATCACGGCAATATCATTCATTTATATGAGCGTGACTGCTCTGTTCAAAGGCGGCATCAAAAGGTCATTGAAGTGGCGCCAAGTGTGTCTCTAACAGATCAATTGCGTGAAGATATTTGCGAAGCAGCTGTCCAGCTGGCCAAGAATGTATCGTACATTAATGCAGGGACTGTAGAATTCCTTGTTGCAAATGGAGAGTTTTACTTTATTGAAGTCAATCCAAGGGTGCAGGTAGAACACACGATTACAGAAATGATCACAGGTGTCGATATCGTTCAAACCCAAATTCTTGTTGCAAAGGGGCATAACCTTCACAGCAAAGAAGTTGGTATTCCAAAGCAAGAAGATATCTTTACACACGGCTTTGCCATTCAATCAAGGGTCACAACAGAAGATCCTTTAAATGACTTTATGCCAGACACAGGAAAAATTATGGCCTACCGCTCAGGTGGGGGATTTGGTGTACGTCTTGATACAGGGAACAGCTTCCAAGGTGCGGTCATTACACCTTATTACGACTCACTATTGGTCAAGCTGTCTACATGGGCGCTCACATTTGATCAAGCGGCTGCTAAAATGGTCCGAAATTTACAAGAATTCAGGATTCGCGGGATTAAAACTAACATCCCATTTCTTGAAAATGTGGCTAAGCATGAGAAATTCCTAAAAGGGGAATACGATACATCGTTTATCGACTCAACGCCAGAGCTATTTAATTTCCCTAAGCAAAAAGACCGCGGAACGAAGATGCTGACTTATATTGGTAACGTTACCATTAATGGGTTCCCAGGTATTGCGGAGAAAAAGAAGCCTCATTTTGACAAGCCAGACGTACCGAAGCTTCCTCTTAATCAAGAGATTCCGTCTGGAACAAAACAATTGTTAGATACGCATGGACCTGAGGGACTTGCCAACTGGGTAAAAGAACAAAATAACGTCCTTTTAACTGACACAACCTTTAGAGATGCGCATCAGTCTCTGCTTGCGACACGCTTCAGAACACATGATTTAAAGAAAGTTGCCCAGCCGACAGCAGGTTTATGGCCAGAGCTGTTTAGTATGGAAATGTGGGGCGGCGCTACATTTGATGTTGCGTACCGTTTCTTAAAAGAAGATCCTTGGGAACGATTGAAAGAGCTTCGTCATGAAGTGCCAAACACGCTGTTCCAAATGCTGTTAAGATCATCAAATGCTGTCGGATATACAAACTATCCGGATAATGTGATCAAAGCATTTGTAAAAGAATCAGCCGAGGCAGGCATTGATGTGTTCCGTATTTTCGACAGCTTAAACTGGGTCAAAGGCATGACGCTTGCCATTGATTCTGTTCGGGAATCAGGCAAAGTGGCAGAGGCGGCCATTTGTTATACGGGAGATATTCTTGATCCATCTCGTCCAAAATATGATCTTGATTACTATGTATCTCTTGCAAAAGAGCTTGAATCTGCCGGCGCGCATATTTTAGGTATTAAAGATATGGCGGGGCTATTAAAACCGCAGGCAGCCTACGAGCTAGTCTCTGCTTTAAAAGATGAGCTTACGATCCCTATCCACCTTCATACGCATGACACGAGTGGAAATGGACTGTTCACCTATGCAAGAGCGATTGATGCAGGTGTTGATATTGTGGATGTTGCCGTCAGCTCTATGGCAGGACTCACATCGCAGCCAAGTGCAAGCTCGCTTTATTATGCTTTAGATGGTCATGAAAGAAAGCCAGACATGAACGTCCAATCTGTCGAACGCCTTTCTCAATACTGGGATTCCGTCAGAAAATACTATCATGAATTTGAAAGCGGCATGAATTCGCCTCATACAGAAATTTATGAGCATGAAATGCCTGGCGGTCAATATAGTAACTTGCAGCAGCAGGCGAAAGGTGTCGGTCTTGGCGAGCGCTGGAATGAAGTAAAGGAAATGTACAGACGTGTGAATGACATGTTTGGTGATATTGTAAAGGTAACACCATCCTCTAAAGTAGTTGGAGATATGGCACTTTACATGGTGCAAAATGATCTAACAGAAGAAGATGTTTATGAAAAAGGCGCAACACTAGACTTCCCGGATTCTGTTGTGGAATTATTTAAAGGCTATTTAGGCCAGCCGCATGGCGGATTCCCAGAAAAGCTGCAAAAGCTGATTTTAAAAGGGGAAGAGCCTCTTACTGTCAGACCTGGTGAGAAGCTGAAGCCAGTGGACTTTGAAGACATTAAGAAGCAGTTCAAAGAATCTCATGACCTGACGTTAACAGAGCAAGACGCAATTGCGTATGCCTTATATCCGAAAGTCTTTTCTGAATTTGTCCAAACAGCAGAAAGCTATGGTGACATCTCTGTTCTTGATACACCAACGTTCTTCTACGGGATGAGGCTTGGAGAAGAGATTGAGGTAGAAATCGAAAAAGGAAAAACCCTGATTGTCAAACTCGTATCAATTGGTGAACCGAATCCAGATGCCACAAGAGTTCTTTACTTTGAGTTAAATGGCCAGCCGCGTGAAGTGGTGATTAAGGATGAAAGCATCAAATCCTCCGTTCAAGAAAAAATGAAGGCTGACCGTTCAAATCCAAATCACATCGCCGCATCGATGCCAGGCACTGTCATTAAAGTACTCGTGGAAAAAGGGCAGAAAATTTCACAAGGTGAGCATTTGATGATCAATGAAGCCATGAAAATGGAAACGACTGTACAAGCACCATTTTCTGCGGTCGTAGATGAAATACATGTGACAAATGGAGAACCGATTCAAACCGGTGATCTGTTAATCGTATTAAAGCCTGAATAAGAAGTGAGACACATCCACCGTGATGTGTCTTTTTTGAGCGCATTAAAATGTGCAGCAGCCAGTGAGAGTGATTACACTATAGAGTGAGGTGAAGAAGGTTGGACAACATTGTTGTGATTTGGTTTCGCCGGGATATGCGATTAGATGATCATATCGCCTTATCAAAAGCGATCACATATGCAAAAAAACACGAGTACAAATTATTTGCTCTTTATCATCTAGATCCATTTTTTACTGAAATGGACCTCGATTTAAACAACGAACATTTTTTTCAAAGCTTGGCGCATTTTATCAAGAAAGCAAGAGAATCTCAAATGTATGTTCATCTTCTCTATGGCGATGTCTTGCGTGCCTTTCAGCAAGTTATCGATGTGTATGACATCAAAGCTGTCTTTTTTAATGAAGATCAAGTGGGAATCGGTCAAAAGCGTGACCATCAAGTAACCGATTTTTTAGAAAAGAAGGGCATTCATGTATCAAAATGGCAAGATACACACCTTCACGGGGCGCAAGATATTTTAAAAAGGGATGGCACTCATTATCAAGTGTTTACTCCATACTATCAATCATGGCGAAAGCAAGAGAAGCAGCCTGTGATAAAAGTTGACAAATCATTTCTCAATAGCGCTCATACGATTTGTGATGAGTCACTTTCACACAAAGGGAATGACAAACTGCGCAGTCTAATCATGAGATGCTCAAGAAAATTTGATCAAATCGGCTCACACAAAGCGATGAACACGCTGCAAGACTTTATCCAAAAAAGACTAACACGTTACCATGAAAAACGAGATATTCCATCTGTTTTTGGAACGAGTAAGCTGTCACGTTTCTTAAAAACAGGGACCATCTCAATTCGAACGATCTTTCATGCGATTCATGAGGAGGGGCTGTTTGACGACGAGGGCAGAGAAACCTTTATCAAAGAGCTGGCGTGGCGAGATTTTTACCATATGATTTATGCTCATTATCCAGAGATGAAAGAAAAAGAAATCAATTCAGCATTTCAAGGAATGAAGATGAGACGCTGTTTGAAGCATGGTGTAAGGGTGAAACAGGCTTTCCTCTCGTTGATGCAGGGATGAGACAATTAAATGAGGAGGGCTGGATGCATAATCGTTTAAGAATGGTTACCGCTTCATTTTTAACAAAGGACTATTTGATTGATTGGAGAAAGGGAGAAGCGTATTTTGCAAAAAAGCTTGTGGATTATGATGAGGCTTCGAATATTGGAGGATTTCAGTGGGCAGCTTCTGTTGGGACAGATGCCGTGCCGTACTTCCGTATTTTTAACCCAACGACCCAGTCGAAGCGGTTTGATCCAAGCGGGGAATATATTAGAAGATATGTACCAGAGCTAGAGCATGTTGAGGAAAAATGGATTCATGAACCAAGTAAAATGCCGGTAGATGAACAACTGAAATCGAGCTGTGTGCTGGGTGATACATACCCGCTGCCGACAGTTGATCACAAGGAAAGACGCAAAAAAGCCATCTCGCTATTCGAAGAAGCAAAACGACAATAAAGAATCCCCCTCTCTACATGAAAGGGGGATACAATTTTTATCTAAATGGCTCTTTGCTTTCATATTTAAACCGGGCAATAAGTAAGCAGAAGTAGCATAGCACCCCAAACAAACAAGAAATAAAGAATGAATGAGCCAGCGCGTAACCAAGTGCAAGCTGAGAATAAACAGACATCACACCTGAAATGGCTTGAAGTGTAATGAGAATGGCTGAAATGATCCATCCATAATACAGCTGCTTCTGTTCTTTATAATGTTTCAGGGCATGGAACATAGCGACAAATATCCAGACGAATAAAAGAAGTGCTGCTGCTCGGTGAGACATTTGAACCCACTGATTAAAATACGCTGGAAGCGCACCGTCTTTTGAACAAAACGGGAAGACAGAACAAGCAAGGCTTGACTTTGTATGTCTCACATAAGCGCCCGTATATACCACGATATACGTATACGTGATCAACCCATAAATATGGAACTGCATTTTTTTGCCGATATGAAGCGGCTTCACAAGCTTTGTTTCAGATCTGGTTGCTTCAAAGACAAGAAGTGCAAGCAGTAATACTGAAGCAAATGAAATGAGTGAAATACCGAAGTGCAGTGCCATCACAAGTGCGTTAGAACCAAATACGACGGCAAGAGCTCCTAACAGCGCTTGAAGCATTAAAAATATAATGGACATGATGACCAAAAATTTGGTTTCACGGAATACTGGACTAATTTTTTTCCAGCATAAGACCGCCAGTGCCAGAACAAGAATGGTGGAAACCCCTGTTGACATGCGGTGACTCCATTCGATGATGGAAGCGGGGTTCATTTCAGGAAAGAAACGACCGTGGCAAAGGGGCCACTGTCTACCGCAGCCAAGACCCGAACCGGTTTTCGTCACAAGCGCACCGCCAATCAGCACGATCAGCATCACAAACGTTGTGATCACGCTCAATAGCCTTAAAGCAAATTTCATCAAATTATTTCACCTTCTCTAAAAAACTTCTGATGTAAATGAAAACCTCACATGCTCTCAAGTTTAAGCCAAATGCGTGTTCTGTTGCAATTCATAATGACCAAAGTTCACAAAAAAATGATATGTTAGTTCACAAAGTTTACAGATTTAGAGTGCTTGATCTTTCTTTGACAGTCTGATAGAAATAGAGGAGAGAATATTTCATTTTGCACCGCCTTCTGAAACACACATATATCCTAATAAATTCACGAAAAGTTCACAAATAACTTCAAGTTTGTCGTTTATTATTTAATAGGATGTTTTTTTACAGCTGTTTATCTTGTATGATAGAGTTGTAATGATTTTACGTGTCATTCGTTCGTTTGAAGGTTTGGGCAAGGGAGGTTATACACATTGGCAAATTCCAAAACAGCCGCGGAAGCAGCTATTCATGGACAAATAGAAGAAACAACAGCGTGGAAAGATTTTCTTGCTCTGATTAAAATGGGCATCGTCAATTCCAATTTCATTACGACATTTACTGGAATGTGGCTTGCTTTTTATTTTACAGGTATGAGTTTTCTTGGAAATCTTGATATTGTGCTGTTAACAATGATTGGTTCTTCTCTTATTATTGCCGGTTCATGCGCAATTAATAATGCGTTTGACCGTGATATTGATATATTAATGGAAAGAACAAAAACAAGACCGACGGTTACAGGTAAAATTCAGCCGGGGCAAGCGTATGCATTTGGCATTCTGCTTGTTGTATTAGGACTCATTATGCTTCTGATGACAACCATTACATCAGCAGTGATTGGATTTATTGGAGTCTTTACTTATGCGGTTCTTTACACCATGTGGTCTAAACGCCATTACACGATCAATACAGTTATCGGAAGTGTATCTGGCGCGGTTCCGCCATTAATCGGCTGGACAGCTGTCACAGGTACAATCGACACAACGGCTTGGGTTTTGTTTATGATTATGTTCATTTGGCAAATCCCGCACTTCCTGTCACTTGCGATTAAGAAAACGGAAGATTACCGTAAGGCGGGCATTCCAATGCTGCCAGTTGTTTACGGCTTTGAAGTCACAAAACGCCAGATCATCATTTGGACAGCATGTCTTCTACCGCTTCCATTTTTCTTAGGTGGATTAGGATGGCCGATTGTCGCACTTGGTACATTGCTTAATATTGGATGGCTTGTTATTGGCCTTATGGGCTTTAAAATGAAAGACATCATGAAGTGGTCGACGCTCATGTTCGTTTATTCATTAAACTACTTAACCATCTTTTTCGTAGCGATGATTATTATTACACTATTCTAGAGTGAAATACACTTTGATCACATCAAAACAAAGGCTATATCTTATAACACAACATTTTCTAACAACTATGAAAGCCGCCTGATATTCAGTTCTATTTAGGCGGCTTTCTGTTTATACATAGATGGTATTTTGAGTAAAAACATCATTTTTTTATGAAAAGAGGAAATGTAAGTGCTTTTATAAGAGGCGGGGGTTATAGATGGGTGAGAAGTGATTTTATAAATAAGAGGTAAAAAGCGAAAGGCAAAGGAGATCAAGCAAAAGGGGTTGGGACAAATTATGATAAGAAAATGGCGTGTTTATTCACTGTTTCTCTTACTGACGCTCGTTTTGGCGGGCTGTGGTGAACCATACTTATCAACACTCAAGCCAGTTGGGGAAGTAGCAGATAAACAGTTTTTCCTAACGGTACTGAGTACACTTATTATGGTTCTTGTCGTCATTGTTGTATCGATCATTTTCTTTTACGTCATCATTAAATTCAAACGTTCTAAAGTGGGAGAAGATACGATTCCAAAGCAGGTGGAAGGGAACCGCAACTTGGAAATCACATGGACAGCGATTCCGATTCTTCTACTCATTATTCTCGTTGTACCTGTTGTTGCATACACGCTTGAACTAGGGGACACAAGCGCTATGGATAAGAAAAAACGAGATCCTGAAAAGACACTTGTTGTTAATGTAAGGGCCAGCTTATATTGGTGGGAATTTGAATACCCTGATTATGGGATTGTCACAAGTCAGGAATTGATCGTACCAACAGATCAAAAGGTGTATTTTAAGCTGAAAGCATCCGATGTCAAACACTCATTCTGGATTCCATCGGCTGGCGGTAAAATTGATACAAACACAGATAATGAGAACAAATTTTATTTAACCTTTGACTCGAAACGAACGAAAGATGCAGGGGAATATTTCTACGGGAAATGTGCGGAGCTTTGCGGGCCGTCACATGCTTTAATGGACTTTAAAGTTAAAACGCTTTCTCAAGATGAGTTCTTAGGATGGACGAAAAAAATGGCTGATTACAAGAAGCCTGAATCCACAAAGGATCTCGCTTTAGAGGGTGAAAAGCTATTTAAAGAGAAAAACTGCTTAAGCTGTCACGCAGTAGAGCCTGGTGACAAGCGGCCGGAAGCAGCAAGGACAGCACCAAACCTTGCGACCTTCGGAGAGCGAACGAAAGTAGCTGGAATCAAAGACATGAACAAAGAAAATGTGAAAGCATGGCTGAAAGATCCGGAAAGCTTTAAACCAGGTAATAAAATGACAGGAACGTACCCTAAATTAAATGACTCAGAAGCAGATGCACTTTACGAGTATTTAAAAGGTCTTAAAATCGAGTAACAACTAGAGCAGATATTCAAGAGGGTATGTGATCGATGTGAAGTTTTTGTTAAGAGCTCCCGAATATGTCTCTACAACCGAGAAGCCGTCATCTGTCAGACATAGTCTGCTTAAAGGATCGTGAAGAAAGACATCTATATGAAAAGGGGCAAATGGGAGATAAGAGGGGGATTTCATGGTGAGTACAATAGCTAAAAAGCGGGGGTTTGGCGCTGTCTTATGGGATTACTTGACAACGGTTGACCACAAAAAAATTGCCATATTATATTTAGTGGCAGGGGGATTTTTCTTTTTGGTTGGCGGGATAGAAGCGATGTTTATCCGTATTCAGCTAGCCATCCCTGAAAGTGATTTTGTCAGTGCAGGGGTTTACAATGAAATCATGACGATGCATGGAACGACAATGATTTTCCTTGCAGCTATGCCGCTTTTATTTGCATTAATGAATGCGGTTGTACCAATTCAAATTGGTGCACGTGACGTAGCATTTCCGTTTGTGAATTCACTTGGTTTTTGGTTATTCTTTTTCGGAGGAATTTTCTTAAACCTTGGATGGTTTATGGGCGGAGCACCTGATGCTGGCTGGACTGCATACGCTTCGCTCACGCTGAATTCAGAAGGGCATGGAATGGATTTCTATATTTTAGGTTTGCAGATTGCGGGTATTGGTACGCTGATTGCCGGGATTAACTTTCTTGCAACGATTATTAATATGAGAGCGCCTGGCATGACGTATATGAGAATGCCGCTCTTTACTTGGACGACATTTGTCGCCTCTGCACTTATTTTATTCGCATTCCCGCCGCTGACAGCAGGGCTTGCGATGCTGATGCTTGATAGAATGTTTGACACGAGCTTTTTCAATCCAGAGCTTGGAGGAAATACAATCATCTGGGAGCATTTGTTCTGGATTTTCGGACACCCGGAAGTATATATCTTGATCCTGCCGGCATTCGGAATCTTCTCTGAGATCATTCCGGTGTTTGCAAGAAAAAGATTGTTTGGTTACTCGTCCATGGTGTTCGCTACTGTATTGATTGGTTTCCTTGGATTCATGGTATGGGCGCATCACATGTTCACTACGGGGCTTGGACCTATCGCCAATGCGATCTTTGCTGTAGCGACCATGGCAATTGCGGTGCCAACAGGAATTAAAGTATTCAACTGGCTGCTCACGATATGGGGCGGTAATGTTAAGTTTACAACGCCGATGCTTTATTCTGTTGCCTTTATTCCGTCGTTCTTACTTGGCGGGGTAACTGGGGTCATGCTTGCGGCAGCTGCAGCGGATTATCAGTTCCATGATACGTATTTTGTTGTGGCGCATTTCCATTACGTCATTATCGGCGGGGTTGTATTCGGTATTCTAGCAGGTGTGCATTACTGGTGGCCGAAGATGTTTGGAAAAATACTGAATGAGAAGCTTGGAAAAATTGGCTTTGTGCTGTTTTTCATCGGTTTCCATTTAACTTTCTTTATCCAGCATTTTCTCGGTCTATGGGGCATGCCGCGCCGGGTCTTTACATTCCTGCCAGGTCAGGGTCTCGAGCTTGGGAACTTGATCAGTACGATTGGGGCACTGTTTATGTTTGTAGCTGTTGTGATCATGCTGATTAATATCATCTGGACAACAGCCAAAGGGGAGCGTGTATCGAGCGATCCTTGGGGAGATGGAAGAACACTTGAATGGGCAGTGTCTTCGCCTCCGCCAGAATACAACTTTAAACAGCTTCCGCTTGTTAGAGGACTAGATCCATTATGGATTGAAAAAATGGATGGTAAAAAAGGAATGACAGCATCTGAACCGGTCGATGATATTCACATGCCGAATAACTCCATCTTGCCTGTCATTATCTCATTCGGTCTATTTGTGTCAGCGTTTGGTTTCATGTATCGTCAAGAGCACAGCTGGGGGCTTCCGGTGATCTTCATTGGTCTTGGCATTACGTTTGCGACCATGCTGGTTAGGTCTCTGAAAGATGATCATGGATACCATATTCACAAAGAAGATTTGACTGACGACGATGATAAAGGGGTGAAAGCATAATGGAACCACAAAAAATGACGGCGGAAACCTTTCCGGCTTCTCCTGAGAAGGCCACGTTAGAAGGGAAGAATAAGTTTGTCGGGTTCTGGCTGTTTCTTGGAGGAGAAACCGTTCTGTTTGCATCGCTTTTCGCCACTTATTTGGCGCTGAAAAACTCAAATGCAGGCGGAGCAAAAACAACTGATATGTTTGACCTCACACTTGTCTTTATTGCCACAATGCTTCTATTAACGAGCAGTTTAACGAGTGTGTATGCCATGTATCATATGAAAAACTTTGCCTTTAAAAAGATGCAGCTTTGGCTTGGTATCACGGTCCTTTTAGGTGCTGGATTTTTAGGGGTTGAGATTTATGAGTTTTATCACTATGTGCATGCGTATGAGTTTACGATTACCAGCTCAGCTCTTGGTTCTTCCTTCTATACACTTGTAGGAACTCACGGAGCTCACGTTGCCTTCGGACTTTGCTGGATTACCGCTCTTATGATTCGAAATATGAGACGCGGACTTGATTTATACAATGCGCCGAAATATTATGTGGCAAGTCTCTATTGGCACTTCATTGATGTTGTGTGGGTCTTCATCTTTACCGTTGTATATTTAATGGGAATGGTGGGATAAGAATGGGAAATAAAAACACAAATCAGTCCAAAGTCGATCTTGTATATCGTAAAAAGAAAAATGCCGAGGAAATGAAGCATCAGCTCATTTCCTTCGGCTTGATGATTGGATTAACATTTGTTGCGTTTTTAACGATCGCCTCAGAAGACGTTGGAAATTGGTTCGCAGTACCATTTATTTTACTGCTTGCAGGCATTCAGGTAGCTTTTCAGCTTTATTATTTTATGCACATGAACCAAAAAGGGCATGAAACACCCGCCTTGTTTCTATACTCAGGTGTGTTTGTTGCGTTTATTACCGTATTAGCCTTTTTGACCATTATATGGTGGTAAACCCGCTTTGCCCTTGAAGGAGGCGCAGCAATGGAGAACTTAGAAATATTCGGATTTCGGGCATTATGGAGCCCTTATTATTTGACTTGTATTGTGATAGCAGCTGCTCTTTATCTGCTTCTTGTGACAAAGGGAAAGCACCGTGCGACGGTGAAAGAGAAAACGTTATTTCTGACGGGGCTTGTTCTGTTATATGCTGTGAAAGGGAGCCCAATTGATTTAATGGGGCATATTATGTTTAGTGCACATATGGCGCAAATGGCGGTGCTATACCTAGTCATCCCGCCTCTCCTTATTACAGGATTGCCTCCAGCCATATGGGAGCGGATCATTCAAACACCAGGTATTCAAGCTGTTTTCCGTTTGTTTTCCAAACCTTTAATTGCACTGCTTGGATTTAACGGATTGTTTTCGCTGTATCACATTCCGCTTGTGTTTGATTTTGTGAAAACAGATCCGTTTTACCACGCATTGATGACGGTGGTTATTTTTATCGCTGCCTTTTTCATGTGGTGGCCGCTTGTCCATAAAGTCCAAAGTCAGCCGCAGATCACAGGCATTTTGAAGCTTGGATATATCATGGCAGACGGGATATTGATGACTCCGGCCTGCGCACTCATCATGTTTAGTGAGGCACCGATTTATGCAACCTATTCAGATGCAGGCGCCTGGATACAAGCACTGCATTTATGTGTGCCAAGTGATATGCTTGCTGGCCTTGCTCTCACTGGCCCTGATATGTTCCACACCTTGCCGCTGCTAGAGGATCAGCAGCTAGGTGCCATTTTAATGAAAATTATTCAGGAGATTGTGTACGGCTCTATTCTTGCTGTTGTCTTCTTTGACTGGGCAAGAAAAGAAAGAGCGAAAGATGCCGTACCAGATGCGCTTATTCCGAAATATGAATAAAAAAAGCACAGCCATCTGGCTGTGCTTTCATCTAGGGCTAAAATAAAGAATATTTTAGCCCTTTGTTTTATGCTTCAGCCGTCATGGCTTCTAGTTTTTCCTTCAGCTGTGCAAGTGTTTTTTTGCTCGATTGGATGAGAGACTTAGGGAATTCTTCGCCTTCGCCGTATTCAACGCCATGTGGATAATAGTGTTTTCCAAGTAATGGTGTTAGAAGCTGAATGTGTGCCTTTTTGGCACCGACATCTCCTTCAGTAGCGTAGCCGGAAATCCGTAAATAAAAGGTTCCCTCTACCATGCTGTACTTTCTGTCGTACGTCACACGCTCATAATCCCATTGATCGGCTCGTACAAATCCTTCGCTTTCCATAATGAAATCTAATTTATTTAAGTCAGCTGATACCTCTTCAATCCCCGTACCTTCAAACTTCACCCAAAACCCCTCCTTATAAAATTTCCCTTTACTGACAATCATAGTATGAAAGCGTTAAACTTTCAACTGTGAAAGGTATGTTCTTTTATAAGCTGGTTACAGTAATAAAGAAAATAACGGATGGAGGAATCAACGTGAAAACGAAAAAAATCAAAGATATTATGACAAAAAAAGTAGTGACATGTCAGCAAGATGACAATACGTATGAAGCAGCAGTCAAAATGAGAGATGCTGATATCGGTGCCATTCCAGTGGTTGACGGAGATCAGCTCGTTGGGATAGTGACAGACCGTGACCTTGTGCTTAGAGGCATTGCAGAAAAGAAGCCAAACTCACAGGAAGTGGGCTCGCTGATGACAAAGGAAGTACTAACAGCTGAAGAAGATGCAACACTTGAAGAAATTGTCCGGCTCATGTCAGAGCATCAGCTCCGCCGCATTCCTGTTGTTAAAAACGGCGCATTAACAGGGATTGTCGCTCTAGGAGATTTATCAGTCGAAGATTTATCAAATGATCGCGCGGGAGAGGCACTGACAGAAATCTCTCAACAGGATCAAGATCATGGACAAGGATTTCTTCATTAAGAGGGGCATATTTTAAATTCGTGTTAAATAGGCTGTATTGTCGTTGATAAATGGAGCAAGTTTTGTTTAAATGACAGTAGAAGGTACTTTTTGTACCTTGCCAATTTAACGGAGGTGTTTATTTGAAAACTGTGCTCAAAACACTCCTCATCCTCCTGATTATATCTGGAACGTACGTTCTGTTTATTCAATATGGATCTTCACCAGAAAAAGAAAACAGCAATGAACCGAAGGTGTCTAATGAAGAAACATCTAGCGATAAGCCGATCAACATCCCAAAAAAGGGACTCATGTCCTTTATGGGGAAATCTTCAAACGAAGTGCTTAAACAGCTGGGAGAACCAGATCGCATTGATCCTTCCGCATATGATTATGACTGGTGGATTTACAACCAATCGAAGAAGCACTATATTCAAGTAGGGGTAAAGGATAGTAAAGTGGTGACCTTGTTTGCAACAGGAGACGGACTGAATGTAGAACCGTTTAAAATCGGTCAAGCCACAAGTGAAGTATTTAAGAAAACACAAATTGCACCTTACATTCATGTAGAGGATGAACAAAATTCATACCGCTTTGAATTCTCAGAAGATGATATGAATACAAGACCCACTGTGAAAGTGGGAGATGATGTGTATGTTCAGCTTTACATGGATAAGTTTGAAAGCACCCTTTCAAGTATCAGGGCCTTCAACGCAGATACATTTGTGAAACAAAAGCCGTATGAGGTGGTCTATCGAGGTCAATTGATAGAACCTGAGGCGATATCAGGTGAAAAGTGGAAAGATATCGAAGCTTCCAGTCAAAAACAAATTTTTGATATGACCAATATTATCCGCCATAAGTACAACCTGCCGATCTTAAAGTGGGATGATGAAACCTCTGAAGTGGCCTTCATGCATAGTGAGGACATGAAAGAGAATCATTATTTCTCCCATGAATCTAAAAAATACGGTACGCTGAAAGACCGGTTAGAAAGAGGCGAGGTGGGCTTTCAGCTCGCAGGTGAAAACATTGCTTATAACTATGTCGATGGACCCGCAGCGGTAGAGGGCTGGCTCAATAGTGAAGGTCACAGGAAGGCGTTATTAAATAAAGATTACACGCATCTTGGCGTAGGGGTAAAAGAAAAATATTACACCCAAAATTTCATCAAGAAAACATCTTAAACGAAAGCAGCTGCATGGTCGCAGCTGCTTTTTTGATGGTTAAAAAGAGGCTCACCAAAACAGATGCTGATGTATATAGTATAGTAGGCATTTGTATGGGGGGTGAGGATATGACAAACAAGCAAAAACAAACATCCATTGATGAATTTAAACAATTCGTCAGACGCCATCCGAAGTTAATTCAAGAAGTGCAATCGCAAGAAAAAAGCTGGCAAAGTGTATACGAGAATTGGGTCATGTTTGGTGAGGAAGATGAGATGTGGTCACCTTACCGGCAATTGAAATCTGAAGATGCGAAAGAAGAAAAAGCCTCTAAGCCAAGTGAAACAGGAAAAGCAGATTTTATGTCTAAAATGGTTTCTGCTGTGAAAAAAATGGACGCTGATCAAATGAATGAACAGATTAACAAAATGAGCCAGTCTATTTCCTCTTTACAAAGCTTACTCGGCCAATTTTCATCCAATGGTTCAAAGAAAGGTTCATCTGGAGGCAGTCAGCACCCATTCTCCTTCAGGAAAGATTAAGTGAAAGGGGATGCTTCTGGTGCGAAAAGAAGTACAGGAATTTGTCATGGCCGAAGAGGAGCGAATCAAATTCATAAGGCAGCGTCCTATCTGGTACAGACAGCTGACGCGGCATCCTGAAAATCTAACGTCCTTTGAATTAGATAAAATGAACTTTTACGAAAAAACCATTCCTCATCGTGTGAGTCAGTTGAGCAATAGCGTCCAAATGGCTGAAATGATGATTCAAATGTTCCAAGCAATGCGCAATCAAAATGGAGCCGGCTGAGGCTTTTTTTGAGTTGATTAAGATGTCTATTTCCTGAGCATCCTATAAAAGTAGATGAAAGGAGAATCAGATGATGAAATGGATGCTGTCAATAGGCGCATTGCTTTTTCTTGTCACCGGGTGTCAAAGTCAACATGGAGAAGAGCAAGTGATTAAGCAAGACCCAGCAGTACCAGTCATGCAGCAAGCCCAAAGCGAAATGAAGCAGCAAGGCTTTTTGAAATACAAAGTGCAAGGGGCATCTGTCTATATAGAAAGTACACTTCAAGATTTTCATCTTCAGCCAGAGCGTCTGAAAAAGAACGAGAAGGCGGGATATTTTACAGTGTATGTAGACGGGAAACGTGCAGGGAATGAGTATACCGCGGCATTTGTGGTCAAGCATCTTTCAAAAGGAAAGCATAAAATGACCGTTGTGCTGAATTCCCGTCATCCAGAATATAAACAGAAAAGAGAAACATGGGATGTATTTGTCACGTAAAAGCATTTTCTGATCCATAGGTTTCGTGGTAAACTATGAATTGGAGGTGCAACATTTATGTATGCGACAATCGAATCTGTGGAGCTCCAAGAGGAAGCAAATCAATTGGCTGCCATGATTCTTCAGTCGGAGGAGGCTGAACATTACCGCAACTGCTTTAAGCGTCTCCAGCAAGACGAAGAAGCCCAACAAATTATTGCCCATTTTACAAAAGTAAAAGAGCAGTATGAGGATGTGCAGCGGTTCGGCAAGTATCATCCGGACTATAGAACGATCTCAAAGGAAATGCGTGAGGTCAAAAGAAAGCTAGATCTTCACGATACAGTGGTTGATTTCAAAAAAGCAGAAACAGCGATTCAATCCATCTTAGATGAGATTAGTATTGAAATCGGTCAAGCTGTATCAGCATATATTAAAGTTCCAACAGGGAACCCATATTTTGATGGTCTATCATCATGCAGCGGCGGCTGTGGATCAGGTGGCAGCTGCGGCTGTAAAGTATCTTGACGAGACTTGAATGTCTCGTCTTTTACATAATGAATGAAAAGAATTGAAAAGCGGCAGGTGAAAAGATGGAAACCAAACGTCAAGGGATGGTTGTCTGGCTGCATTCGTTAAAGCAGTCAAAAGCGCTAAGAAAATTCGGGAATGTTCACTATATTTCAAGGAAAATGAAATATGCCGTGATCTATTGTGATATGGATGATCTTGAGCGCCATATGGCTAAACTCAGCTCGTTACCATTTGTGAAACGTGTTGAGCCTTCATATAAACCTTTTATTAAATTAGAGTACGAATCCAAATTGGACAAAGCAAAAGAGTATGATTATAAGGTGGGCTTTTAAAGACACAAAAAAATCCCCGCGGCATCACCCGCGGGGTCCTTCTATTCTTAATGATTCATTAAGGAGAAGGCAAAGGGAGAGGAGAAACCGGAGGAAGAACTTATGGGGAAACGTAAGTCTTCTCCGCGGTTGGCAACAGCACCACATCAGATGCTGTTATAAGTAGTATGACCCCGGATTTCGTGATCTATACATAGAAAATGAATGAATATCCGCGCATTGTTCCTTGAGGAGTGATGTGGTAAGATAATGTTGAATTTTTTGTCATAAACAATGACGAATAGAAGCAAGCAGAAAAAGTGGTGGAAAAATGAGAGTCATCTCTGGAACGAGAAAAGGCCGCACACTTAAAGCGGTACCAGGTCAATCAACAAGACCGACGACAGATAAAGTAAAAGAATCAATATTTAATATGATCGGCCCGTATTTTGATGGCGGATGGGCTCTTGATTTATTTGCAGGAAGCGGTGGTTTAGGGATTGAAGCGCTTTCTAGAGGAATCGATCATTGCATATTTGTTGATCGAGATATAAAGGCGATTCAGACGATTAAAGGAAACCTGAATCAATTGTCGCTAATGGATCAAAGTGAAGTGTTTCGAAATGAAGCAAAGCGTGCACTCGCAGCTGTTGTGAAACGAGAGGAATCCTTTCAAGCCATTTTCCTTGATCCGCCCTATAAAGATCAACAGCTAAAAGCACTTCTTGAAATGATTGACGAGCACGCCTTGTTAACAGATGACGGCGTGATCGTGTGTGAGCATGATAAAGATGTGAAGCTGCCAGAAGAAGCAGGGCAGCTCCACATCACAAGGCAGGAACTGTACGGATTGACTGGTATTACGATCTATAGAAAGCGGGGAAATTAGCATGGGGAACATAGCCGTTTGTCCGGGCAGCTTCGATCCAGTTACATTGGGGCATTTGGATATCATCAAAAGAGGTGCAAAGATTTTTGATGAAGTGTATGTATGTGTATTAAATAACTCATCTAAAAAACCGTTATTTACTGTTGAAGAACGGTGTGAGCTTATTCGCCAAGCGACGAAGGAGCTGCCAAATATCAAAGTTGAATCGTTTCACGGCCTGCTTGTTGATTATGCAAAGCAAAAAGAAGCCAAAGTCATTTTACGCGGATTAAGGGCTGTGACGGACTTTGAGTATGAGATGCAAGGCACCTCAATGAACAAAGTGTTAGACGATGAAATTGAAACGTTTTTTATGATGACCAACAATCAATATTCCTTCTTAAGCTCCAGTATTGTCAAAGAAGTAGCGAAATATCATGGGGCAGTCAAAGATCTTGTACCAAAAGAGGTAGAAGCAGCGCTGAAGGAAAAATTTAATGGATGAGTGCACCCAGCACTCATCCATTTTTTAATTTCCGATAGTACAGTGCGATATACACAATCAAGCTGCAAAGTGTGATCAAAGGACCAGCTGTCACAAGCTGATTCCAAACCACGCTGCTGAACATGACGACCTGCTGGCCTGCCTCAAAAGCACCCGCTGGGAGAGCCATGTCTGATCGAGAGACATAAAGAGGCTTGAATAATAAAAAGGCAAAAACAGCTGCATAAATTCCGTGAAGCAAACGGGCGAAGAAAAACGGTTTAAAGCGGATATCGGTTGCCGCCAAAATGCCGGCGACTTGGGCTTGAACAGAAAACCCGCTGAATCCTAAAATAAAGCTGACGACAATGGTTTTAGCGAGAAGGGTGACTTCCTGTGACCCCGTCATCTGGCTTCCTAATGTGATTTCAAATAAACCGGCAATCATGGCAAGGTCTAATTCTGGCGGAAGATGCATCGTTTGCAGCATATATCCGAGCCCGATGGATAAAAGGTCTGTCACATGGACAACTGACAGCATTTTACTAAACACAGAAAATAAGATAATAAAGCCGCCAATCATAAAGAGTGTTTGGACTGATGACATGACTGCATCACTTAAAATTTGGCCGAGCGGTCTTTTCTCTGCGAGTCTTGCTGTATGAAGAGCATTGAATGCCTCTTTAAACGGCGGGAATAAAAACTTCTTGCGGCTTCTTAGGTGTGCATCATGCCGCGCCTTATATCCCCGCATCGTCACACCAACAGCGAGATTCCCTAAATAATGAGCGCTGGCGAGTACAATGCCTAAAGCTGGATGATGAAAAAAACCAACAGCCACCGCACCGAAAATAAACAATGGATTCGATGAATTTGTAAAAGAAACGAGACGCTCTGCTTCGATTCTCGTCAACTGCCTTTCCTGCCTGAGTCTTGTTGTTAATTTTGCTCCAGAAGGAAAACCTGAAGCCATTCCCATAGCCAGTACAAATCCGCCTACACCCGGCACCCGGAAGATGGGGCGCATAAATGGCTCTAATAATACCCCGACAAATCTGACAATCCCGAAACTAATTAATAGCTCGGACAAAATAAAAAAAGGAAGCAATGATGGAAATACAACCTCCCACCACATTGCAAGTCCATTTTTCGACGCTTGCAAAGAGGCTTGTGGATGTGTAATCACAGTGGCTGTTAAAAAAATAAAAAAAGCAGCGATGAACAGAGTGTTCCATTTTTTCATGGAGATTTCGCCCCTTGCCGTTATGATCTATTGGCGAGCTCGTGATATTAGAAAAAGAAACTAGCCGAGCCTGTCTTCTATTACTATACGAGCAGTAGGGGCATGTTTAGACCTATAGATTCGTATATATGCATAGAAAGAGGAGGGTGGATTTTCATGAAGCGACCGATCATCGGGCTTGCACTAGGCTCCGGGGGTGCGAGGGGAATGGCGCATATCGGGGTATTGTCTAGTCTTGAGAAGCAAGGAATACAGGTAGATATGATTGCTGGAAGCAGTATTGGCGCACTTGTTGGGAGCTTTTATGCGGCAGGACAAGACGTAGAAAAAATGAAAAAACTTGCACTTGTCTTCAGAAGAAAGTATTATGCTGACTATACACTGCCAAAAATCGGTCTTTTAAAAGGAAATCGAATTTTGCAGCTGATTCACACGTTTACATATGGGAAAACATTCGAAGAATTAAGAATGCCCCTTGCGGTGGTTGCCTGTGACCTCGAAACAGGGGAGAAGGTTGTGTTTAAAGAAGGGTCTGTCTCACAAGCAGTCAGAGCAAGCATCAGCATTCCAGGCGTGTTTGTTCCTCACGAAATGGGCGGCAGACAGCTAGTGGATGGAGCGGTTGTTGACCGCATTCCTATGTCTGTTTTAAAAGAAATGGGCGCAGACCTTATTATCGCCTCTGATGTATCAAGGGTGAAAAAAACAGAAAAGGCGACGAGATTATCGGATGTGATTATGCAAAGTTTGGACATCCTTCAAAATGAATTGGTCCGTCATCAAACCATTCATGCAGATCTCATGATCCGGCCGAGGCTTGAAACATTTAGCTCTAGTTCGTTCACCCAGGTTCAGGAGATGATTGAAGCTGGTGAGCTCGCCGCAGATCAACTAGCAGGTAAACTGAAAGATGTCATTGATAAATGGGAGTGTTAATCGAATGAAAAAATTGAATATTCGCTGGCTCAGCTTTTTTGTCGTTGTTCTTGTCTTATTTGGCTTAACTTTTGTTAAACTGCCGTATTACGTGACAAAGCCGGGTGATGCAACAGAGATTGCCCCTCACATTCAAGTGGACGGTGGATACGGCGAGAAGGGCAGCTTCTCTCTTATGACGATAAAAGTAGGTCCAGCCAATCCGTATACGTATTTACTTGCGAAAATGAATAAATATGACGAGATCGTCCCAGAAGAAAATATTAAAGCGGACGGAGAGTCGGATGAAGATTATATGAAAAGACAGCTTCAGCTGATGAAAAGCTCTCAAGAAAATGCCATGATTGCAGCGTATACAAAAGCAGGCAAAAAAGTAGATTATACGTTTAATGGGGTATATGCGAGCTACGTCATGAAAGGCATGCCTGCTTATGGCAAAATTGAAGTGGGCGACCGGATTAAAAGCGTTGATGGCAAGACGTATGATTCTGCTGATAAAATGGTGTCGTATATCAGCCGTCAAAAAGCTGGTACATCTGTCCGTTTTGTCCTTGAACGAAACGGCAAGGATATCACGCAGAAAGTGAAGTTAAAACCTTTTAAAGAAGAGCCGAACCGAGTTGGAATTGGCGTATCATTATTTACAGACCGAAATGTGAAAGTCTCGCCTTCCATTAAGGTCGATATTGAAAATATCGGCGGCCCGTCGGCAGGTTTAATGATGTCACTTGAAATTTATAACCAGCTAACAAAAGAAGACGAAACACATGGCTATGCGATTGCAGGGACTGGAACGATTGACGCTGATGGTACGGTCGGGCCAATTGGCGGAATAGATCAAAAGGTTGTTGCAGCAGATAAAGCAGGAAAAGATATCTTCTTTGCACCAAACGATAAAGGTGATCCAAATTCAGACTACAAAAATGCAGTGAAAACAGCAAAAGATATTAAAAGTAATATGAAAATCGTTCCTGTGGACACAATGCAGGACGCACTGAACTATTTAAACAAGTTAAAAGAGAAAGCATCTTAAGTGAAAAAAGAGCAGCCTTTATCACAGGCTGCTCTCAGCGTGTAGACAAACCCTCGCATTCGGTGTCAGGTCTCTGCGCCGGTACTCACGAATGTCAAATTCGCTCCGTTCCGGTGCTCGCCCTTCCTAGACTTCAAAGGTTTTCTATCACGCTGAAAAGAGGACAAAGGACTAAAATAAAGATCCTTTTAGCCCTTTGTCAACAATCAGAGAGCAGCCTTAGGCTGCTTTTTTTATCGAGATTGGAAGAGACCAGTCTCTTCATCATAGCGGATCGGTGAGGTTTTAAATTCTGCTTCTGTTAACTTTGTTTGCATTGGTTCGCTGATGGGAAGGCTGAAGACGCGGGAAGCGCGAATGTCAAGATCAAGGGCAGGATGTGAAAAGGAAGACAGCTTGCTGACAAGCGGTACGTCCAATTCCTTTTTTACAAGAGATAAGTATTGCTGACCTTTCTTTGACATACCAAGTAAACGAATGTATGGTGCTTGTTTCTCTTTTAGCAGCTCATGCATGACCGTTTTCTTCACCCTCATTAAAAGGTGCGTATTCATCCGCTGCAGCCTTGTCCACGTATATCGTTTTGTTTTCACAAGTGATAGATATTCCTCGTAGGAGGACGCATGTGTGATCGCCTTTTGCATGCGGTGTTCGATGCCTTCTTCAATTTCATAGATGCCTTCTAGTTCTGCTGTATCCATTGTGTGAAACACATGTTTTAAGAAGCTGAAATAGTCTTCTTGCGTATGTAAAAGATCATAAGAAGAATAATAGTCATGTAATTGCTTAAGCGAGGCTTCCGGGAGATAAGAGGCGACAGTTTCAAATGTCCCATTCTCTTTTATGGCTTTTCGGATGCTTGTAGCGCTTGCGATTTTCTGATGTTTAGGAAGCTCTTGATCATGATAACCGGATGCAATTCTTTGAGAGGTAAAGGGCTCTATGTGAGGAGATCTCTCTAAGATGGCTTTGACATAATGGAAGCCTAAAATGTTATTAGGCCTAGACAGATCCAGTAAGTGTTTCGGATCAATGACCTCTTGAAACGCAGCGGCAGCGGCAGCCGGATAACTAAGACCTTCTTTTACCTTTGCTTTTGTGAAAAGGTCGATTTCTTCTTTTTTCTCATGCCAAGCGTGAGCTGTTCGCTCAAATGCTCTGATGTTTCCGTCCTCACTTCCGAAAAAAAGGGAGCGGCATTTTAAAGCATCTAGAATAGACACAGCGCCGTTTGCGAAGGTTTCTGCCTTTTGCACTGCATATATGTATGGAAGCTCACACACGATGTCTACACCGTTTTGCAATGCCATTTTTGTTCGTGCCCATTTCGAGACGATAGCGGGCTCTCCGCGCTGGAGAAAGGATCCGCTCATGACGGCAATGGCTACATCTGAGGAGGTATGTGTTTTCGCCTGGCGAACATGATAGGCATGTCCATAATGAAATGGATTGTACTCGACAACAACTCCTGTTGCTTTCAATAGATGTTCCGCCTTTCTTGCTATGGTTAAATGGTCTATGCTACAGTAGCATAAGGGAAAAATGAAGCCCATTTTTTTCAGTGTAGGCATTCCGTGAACTGATGTCAAACAACGCTCTGACATCACAAAGGACTGTAAAGAAAAAATATTGACAAATAGCATGATGAAAGCTATAATCATGTTTGTTGCTCTTAGAGGTGATACAATTGAAATGGACAGTTTATCAGTTACATCAAAAAGCTAAAAACAGCTTCGATTTTCATGAGACGGTTGACTTAAATGAACTTA
Organism: Bacillus sp. FSL K6-0994; assembly: GCF_038630815.1. Classification (NCBI taxonomy): domain Bacteria; kingdom Bacillati; phylum Bacillota; class Bacilli; order Caryophanales; family Bacillaceae; genus Bacillus; species Bacillus sp. FSL K6-0994. The sequence goes on from NZ_CP152043.1 coordinate 1,385,039, forward strand.
CTAGCCTTCATTCAGATATACGTCGTATTTCACCGGTAGAGGTGAAAGGGACTGGAGTGATCGAATCAAAGCAAGTCGCATTTGATTTAACCATCACAGGTGAAATGACATTGCCTTGTTCAAGAACGCTTGTTGATGTAAATTATCCATTTGCGATTTCAACGAAAGAACTATTTGTACTTCATAAGACAGACGATATAGAAGATGAAGACGTATCTGTTGTAGAAGACGATATCATCGACTTAACGCCTATAGTCAAGGAAGAAATTCTTCTTGAAGTGCCGATGCAAATCTTTTGCGACCAAACAGACGTAAAAGGTGCTGCACCACAGGAAGGGAATGACTGGGCGGTCATTTCGGAAGATGCACATCAAAACCGAATTGATCCGCGTCTGGAAGGCTTGAAGAAGCTCTTAGAAGAAAATAATGAATCTTAACTCTTTAAGGAGGTGGGAATAATGGCTGTACCTTTTAGAAGAACTTCTAAAATGAAAAAAAGATTGCGTCGTACGCATTTCAAACTACAAGTACCTGGTATGGTAGCTTGCCCAGAATGCGGTGAAATGAAAATTTCTCATCGTGTCTGCAAATCTTGCGGAACATACAAAGGCAAAGACGTAAAAAGCAACTAATGCTTGATAAAAAAGCGTAAGGGAATCTTCCCTTGCGTTTTTTTATTTGTCTATTTTTTAGGTTTCTCTCCTGCAAATAGTCTATCTACTCTAGTAAGCGCATATGATGTGGTATTCAGATTCAGGGGGGATGATCAATTGACGATTACAAGGCAGGACGCATGGACACAAGATGAAGATTTACTTTTAGCAGAAGTCGTCTTAAGGCATATTCGAGATGGAGGAACGCAGCTTTCCGCATTTGAGGAAGTCGGGAAAGCATTGTCAAGAACAGCGGCAGCATGTGGATTCAGATGGAACTCATACGTCAGAAAACAATATCAGGCAGGCATTGAGCTGGCGAAAAAACAGCGGAAAGAACTGCGTAAAAAGATTGGAATTCATTCCTCGGGTTTACCACAGAATACGTTAACGATAGAAGAAAAGGCAGCTTCAGATCAGGCTGAATTGACCTTGCGAGAAGTGATTCAGTTTTTAGAGAAGCTTGAAAAAGAACCTGCTGGCTCTGCTTATTTACGCGAAGAACTGGCGGACACGCAGCATCAACTGAAGTCGCTCACAGAAGAAAATGAACATTTGAAGCGGCAATTAAAAATGACGGAAGAAGACTACCGGGCACTTATTGGGATTGTTGAAAGAGTCAAACAGAATATCAACTTAAAAGAATATGCTAAATAAGAAAACGCCCCTCACAGAGAAAGGAGGGGCGTTTTGCCATCAGTGATTAAGCGGATTCACCTGTATTCTTTTGAATATGGGCAGGTTCCCAGATGAGTGGATTTTCACCTTTGTCGCGTTCCATATCATATTTTACCGCTTCAAAGCCCATTTTATCCCAAAAACCAGCAGATTTGACGCGTGGATTGGTCCGGATTGGCAGTCCGAAAGATTTGGCGAAATCAACAAGTGCTTCGCCGTACCCTTTACGTTGATACCCAGGAAGCACTTCCAGCTTCCACAGCTCTAAATAATCATGATTGTGGTCAAAATACGTTGTCGTCGAGCCGTCCACTTGATAAAGGCTCATACGTGCAACCAGCTTATCTCCAAAATAAATCCCGTAAAATGGAGAGTTGCTGTCATTTTCAATCATATTACTTTCAAGGTCTTCAAGCATGGATAGTTCTTGTATGCCATATTCCTTAAATTGTTTAAATTCCTCTAAAGTTTTGTAATTGATTAGAAGTCGTTTTACTTGTGTCATATGATCTTCCCCCTTACACACATAATGTTGACAGTGATGTCGTTGAAGGCGTTTTCATCCCATCCGCCTCAAAAAGTTTTTACACTTATTATTATAGTTTTTAAATTAAAAAAATTCAATCGCGGCGCGCCATCTGCTTTTTGCATCGCGGCTTGAAACTGTTAAAATGGTTGATATGATGAAGTAAACAGAAAAAGGGAAGTGCGGCAGTTGAACATTGGAATCATTGGCGGCGGTGCGATTGGTCTGCTTTGTGCCAGTTATTTATCACAGCATCATGACATCACTGTTTTGACAAGAAGAAAAGAACAAGCAGAGGAGATTCGAACATCAGGTATTAAGCGAACGGTAAAAGGAGACACATTCCTGGCGTCTGCGGAGGCAAGGGCAGGGATTACAGGAGTATTTGATCTGCTGATTGTGACGGTGAAATATCACCAGCTGCAAGAGGTGCTTGATGAACTATCCACATTACCTCGTCAACGAATCTTATTTTTACAAAATGGCATGGCCCACTTATTAGATTTAGAAAACTGGGACACGCCGCATTCGATATATATCGGTGTTGTAGAGCACGGGGCGATGAAGGTATCAGATCATGCAGTAAACCATACAGGGATTGGTGTCATCAAGTGGGGGGCTTTTCATCCTGAGGATGCAGCTGCTGTGAGAAATGCTTTGAATGAAATGCCGGCCCAATTTCAGATGATTTATACGGATGAATGGAAAAAAGTGCTGGAGGAAAAACTGCTGGTCAATGTCTGTATTAACCCGCTCACGGCTTTATTGCATGTGAAAAATGGAGAATTGATCGCAACTCCTGCATATGAATACATGATGAAATGTGCATTTGAGGAAGCATTGTCCATTCTAGGTCTGGCTGAAAAAGAGCGGCTCTGGTCACACGTCGTTTCCATTTGTAAGAAAACGGCCGCCAATCAATCGTCAATGCTTCAAGATATCGTCAAAGGCCGTGAAACCGAAAGAAAAGCCATCGTTGGCTATCTTTTAAAAAAGGCTCAAGCTCAAGAAATTCTGGCGCCACATCTTACTTTCTTCAATCGAAGCTTGGAAGTATTGGAAAAAAAGCAAACAAAATCTTTTGAGTGAGCTCATTTACATGCTATACTTTTTTCGGGAAACTAACTATTTATTGAAGAAAGGAAGTTCTAAACATGCAATTGACTGAACTTTCCATCCGAAGTCAGAATTTATTCATACGTGATTATATAGAAGAAAAAAAAGAGATGACTGCTTTTTTTGATTATGATATACATTCTGAGCACACATGGAAAAAAAGATACGACGATCTCATGGAAATGAGCTTCCCGCGCGAGGCTTTAGCGGATTATATGAGCGCATACCACGCAAAGTTTGAATCGACAGCGATGCGTCAGAACATTGAAAAGATCCGTGATGAACGGAGTGTCATGGTGGTTGGAGGACAGCAGGCAGGCCTACTGACAGGACCGCTTTATACCATACATAAAATCATATCCATTATTCAGTTCGCAAAAGAAAAAGAATCAGTGCTTGGCGTTCCTGTGATTCCAGTCTTTTGGGTAGCAGGTGAGGATCATGACGTAGATGAAATTAATTTTGTCTACACATCTGGCGAAAAAGGTCCAGTCAAGCAAAAGCTGCCATTACATAACGTCAAAAAAACTGCTGCCAAAAGAACACCTCTGCATCAAGAAAAAACAGAGAAATGGCTCCGCGATGTGTTTTCAACATATGAAGAATCTGCGTATACAAATGACTTGCTTGATCAGCTTCTTCGATGTTTACGCAAATCACAAACATTTACGGATTTCTTTGAATGGATTGTATGCGACCTTTTTGAAGAAGATGGACTGCTTCTATTTAATTCAGGAGACTTAGGCGTCAAACCACTTGAGCGTACGTTATTCAAGCATATTGTTGAGACAAATGATGCGGTCACAGCTCGTTTGAATGAAACGCAGGCTGCCATGAAACGAGCGGGATATCAGCCTATCATAGAAGCTGGTGACAATCAGGCGAACCTGTTTTACGAATATGATGAAGAGCGTTTCCTTATTGAAAAAGAAAACGGCCAGTTTTCTATATCAGAAGTGGGGCTTACGTGGACAAAAGAAGAGCTTTTGCAGGAAATTGAGGAGCACCCAGAACGGTTCAGCAACAATGTGGTGACGCGTCCCTTAATGCAGGAAACCCTTCTCCCAACACTTGCTTTTATGGCAGGCCACGGTGAAGTCAACTATTGGGGAGAACTGAAAGGAATTTTTGAGCATTTTGAATTAAAGATGGCACCCGTTCTTCCAAGACTGCACGTGACCATTCTTGAAAGGCACATCGATAAGAAGCTGCCGGTCAGAGAACTTTCTCTTGAAGAAGTGCTCACAAACGGAGTAAAAGAAAAGAAAGAGGCTCACTTTGAGCAAAGCCTTCCAGACAGCTTTGTTCAAGCCGTTGATCAGGCGAAACGTGAATTAGCGAGTGTTCATGGCGTACTGAGGCAAGAAGCACTGGAGGTTGAACCAAACTTCGAACAGCTGCTAGATAAAAATGCCAAATTTATCGAAGACCAGCTTCAATTTGTTTATCAAAAGGTGGCGCAGCGTGTGGAAGAGAAGGAAGGATATATCCTTCGAGATTTTGAACGGATTGAAAACAGCTTAAAACCATTAGATGCCCCGCAAGAAAGAATTTGGAATATCATGTACTTTTTAAACAAATATGGTCCAGAATTCTTCAAAACGTTCAAAAATCTGCCATTTTCATTTCAAAACAAGCAGCAAATTGTCAAACTTTGAAATAAAGTTTTAATGAACCCTGACTAGTTCAGGGTTTTTTTTTATGTAGAAACAGTGTAAAATAAGTTTTGTGGAGAGAAGTGGTGGATAGTGGAGAGTAAGGGTGAGAAAGTGGGGCTCTGATTATCATGTTCATGGGTGAATACCAACATACGATTGATACAAAAGGGCGCATGATCATCCCTGCTAAATTTAGAGACGGTCTCGGAGAACAGTTTGTGCTGACGAGAGGGCTTGATCAATGTTTATTTGGCTACCCTATGAGTGAGTGGAAACTAATCGAAGAGAAACTCAAAGCACTGCCGCTAACGAAAAAAGATGCACGTGCGTTTACCCGGTTCTTCTTCTCTGGCGCAGTTGAATGCGATCTGGACAAGCAGGGGCGTATTAACATCGCATCAAACCTACTCCAATATGCAAAACTCGAAAAAGAATGTGTGGTCATCGGCGTTTCAAATCGAATTGAGTTGTGGAGTAAGTCGATCTGGGAACAATATACAGAAGAGCAAGAAGATTCTTTTGCTGAAATTGCTGAAAACATGATTGGATTTGATATATAATAATCCCTTGTGCAGCAAGCTTTCTACACATTCATTTCTATTTGAAAAAGGTGGGACCATAACATCATGTTCCAACATGAGACAGTATTATTAAAAGAAACAGTTGACGGTTTAAACGTCAAAGAAGACGGTACATATGTAGACTGCACGCTAGGCGGAGCAGGTCATAGCTCATATTTACTATCTCAACTATCAGAAAAAGGTACATTGATTGGATTTGACCAAGACGATGCTGCACTGGATCATGCACGAGAGAAGCTCGCGGATTCTAAAGCGAACATTCTTTTCATAAAAAGCAACTTCCGATATTTAAAAGAACGTCTGAATGAACAAGGTATTACAAGCGTAGACGGTGTGATTTTTGACCTTGGGGTTTCATCTCCTCAGCTCGACACACCAGAGAGAGGCTTTAGTTATCACCATGATGCACCTCTTGACATGCGAATGGATCAAACAGCCGCATTGTCGGCAAAACAAGTGGTGAATGAATGGCCATTTGAAGATCTAGTTCGGATTTTCTACAAATATGGGGAAGAAAAATTCAGCAAGCAAATCGCACGCAAAATTGAAGAAGCTAGAAAAAAAGGACCAATTGAAACTACAGGTGAGCTTGTCGACATTATCAAAGAAGGAATTCCCGCACCTGCAAGACGAACTGGCGGACATCCAGCAAAAAGAGTGTTTCAAGCGATCCGAATTGCCGTAAATGATGAATTGAAAGTTTTTGAAGAAGCACTAGAACAAGCAATAGAGTTACTCAATCCGAAGGGGAGAATTTCTGTCATTACATTCCATTCACTTGAAGACCGGATTTGTAAAAGTACATTTAAAGAAATGTCTTCTCTTCCAGAACTTCCGCACGGACTACCAGTGATTCCAGAAGGACTTGAACCAAAGCTGAAGCTGATCACGAGAAAACCAATCGTTGCATCAGAACAAGAGCTGGAACATAACAACCGTGCCCGTTCAGCGAAGCTCCGAATTGCAGAAAAAAAGTAAAACGACACCATAGATGATGATAAAAAGGAGGTTTCTTATGAGTAATTTGGCTTACCAAAGAGAAGTAAAACAATATCAAACAGAGCAGCAAGGCCAATCGGTTGTTATTAAAAGAAGAGGTTCTATCACACTTGGTGAAAAAATCTTACTTGTCATGTTTGTCATGGCTCTTATGTGCAGCTCCATTCTCATCATTTCTAAAGCCTTTGCTGTCTATCACGCTAATATTGAAGTCCAGAAATTAGAACAGCAAGTATCTTTAGAATCGAAGAAGATCACTGAGCTTCAAAAAGAAAAAGACTTGCTGAGTGAACCGGAGAGAGTCATTGATACTGCGAAAAAAGCAGGCTTAAGCATTTCGAAAGATGTTAAGAAGGTCGATTAAGATGGCGATGCCTAAAAAGAATAAAATGATGAACAGAGGCGCGGCAATTGCGAGTATTTGCTTCGCCCTGTTTTTCTTTATCATCCTTGCACGTTTTATCTATATTCAGATTACAGGAACGGTCGATGGCCAAGTGTTAGCCGCAAAGGCAAATGAACAATATCAATCGAAGAAAACACTTGAAGCCAAAAGAGGGTCTATTTTAGACCGAAATGGAAATGTGATTGCAGAGGATACGTCTGTTTATAAGCTCATTGCGGTCATGAGCAAGAAAATGACAGTCGACCCAAAGCACCCGATGCATGTCGTCGACAAAGAAAAGACAGCAAAAGAGCTGTCAAAAGTCATTGATATGAGTGAAAGCGAAATTTTAAAGCGTCTGAATACTAAAGGTGCGTTCCAAGTGGAGTTTGGTAAAGCTGGGAAAGACATCAGTTTTTCAACAAAGGAAAAAATTGAAAAGCTAAAGCTTCCAGGGATCGCATTTGAAAAAGACACGAAGCGATATTATCCAAACGGCATGTTTGCGTCGAACCTGATCGGTTATGCAAGATTAGATGAGGCAACGAAGGACATGTCAGGCGCGATGGGACTTGAGAAGGCGCTGAACAAATTTTTAAAAGAAAAAGACGGCTATGTGACATATAACAGTGACAGAAGCGGATGGGCTCTTCCAAATAGTAAAGAAGACATTGTCGCTCCGAAGGATGGGAAAAATGTCACGCTGACTATCGATCAAAAAATCCAGGCGTTCCTTGAAGAAAGTATGACGCAGGTTGCCAAAAAATATAAACCGAAGAAAATCATTGCCACAGTCGTTGACCCAAAAACGGGAAAGGTGCTCGCGATGGGACAGCGGCCAAGCTTTAATTTAAATGAATTAGACATTACGAATTATAACAATGATGTCATTTCATATGCGTTTGAACCAGGTTCAACGATGAAAATCTTCACACTTGCTGCAGCAATCCAAGAAGGGGTCTACCAAGGCAATGATAAATATCAATCTGGTACTTATAAAGTAGGAGGAGGCCTTGTAAGAGACCACAACAATGGAAATGGCTGGGGAAAAATTGACTTTCATGAAGGTGTTCTCCGTTCGTCTAACGTAGCTTTTGCAAAGCTGGCAAAAGAAAAACTAGGCTTCACGCGCTACGAACAATATTTGCAGAAGTTCCATTTCTATGACAAAACAGGTATTGACTTGCCGAACGAAGCGTCTAGTAAAATCAATTACAGATACGAATATGACAAAGCATCGACGGCTTACGGTCAAGCGTCTGCCATTACACCGATTCAACAAATAGAAGCAGCGACAGCGATAGCAAACGGCGGAACGATGATGAAGCCATATGTCATTGATCATATTACAGACCCGAACACAAACAAAACAATTTTACAGCACGAACCAACAGTAGCTGGAAAGCCAATTTCCTCTGATACAGCAAAGCAAGTCCGTGACATTTTAGGTGAGGTGGTTTCCTCGAAGATTGGAACAGGCCAGCCTTACCAAATCAAAGGATTTGACGTTGCTGGGAAAACAGGAACAGGACAAATTGGCGGTGCCGGCGGTTATCTCAAAGGAAGAAACGATTACGTCTTTTCATTTATGGGAATGGCGCCAAAAGATGATCCGAAGCTGCTCGTTTATGTAGCTGTACAGCAGCCGCAGCTGTCTGACACAGAAACTGGCTCTGCCCCAGTTGCACAAATTTTTAACCCAGTGATGAAAAATAGTCTGCTATATTTAAATATTGCACCAACAAAAACAGACGATAAAAAATCAGGCGAACAAAAAGTGAAGCAAGAAACAATGCCTTCATTCTTAGATTTAGAAGTGAAGCAGGCGGAAACAGAAGCCAAAAACAAAAACTTAACGCCTGTTGTCATCGGCGACGGCCTCTCCATTAAACGACAGTGGCCAAGTGCAGGCTCTGAATTCTCTGAAAGCCAGAAAGTTTTCTTGAAAACAGCAGGAAAAACGATAAAAATGCCTGATATGACAGGCTGGTCGAGACGGGAAGTCCTTCAATATGCATCCATTTCCGGTGTGCATATCGAAACAAAGGGACAAGGATATGCTGTCAAACAAAGTGTGAAAAGAGGATCGGAGATTTCAGATGAAGTCGTCACTGTGACATTTAAAAGTCCGAATTAACTGCAAAACCTAGCAAACCACTTGCTAGGTTTTTTCTTTTGCCGAGCGGGATAGACGAGACGTTCTACATAAGGACGGGCCTGCATATGATGGAAACAAGCCATATGTATGTAAGGAGTGAACCAGGCGTGCGAGTATCAAGTGTAACAGTGAGAAAACGATTGCTTTTCGTGCTGCTGTTTGGGGTGATCATTTTTTTCATCATAGATACTAGATTAGGATATGTACAGTTTATTATGGGCGAGAAGCTCACAAGCTTAGCAAAAGATTCATGGAGCCGGAACCTCCCGTTCGAACCAGAAAGGGGAGATATTTTGGACCGAAATGGGGTAGAGCTTGCGACGAACAAAAGTGCCCCATCTATATTGGTCGTCCCGCGGCAAATTAAAGATCCGGCAGAAACAAGCAAAAAACTGGCGGCAGTACTGAATATGTCTGAAGAGAAAGCGTACAAGCACGTCACAAAGAAAACATCCATCGAACGAATTTCTCCAGAAGGGAGAAAAGTATCTCATGAAAAAGCAAAAGAAGTCAGAGAGCTTGATTTAGATGGTGTTTATGTTGCAGAAGACAGCATCAGACACTATCCGTTTGGCAGTTTTCTTTCTCATGTGCTGGGCTTCGCTGGAATTGATAATCAAGGGTTACTTGGACTGGAAGCCTATTATGATGATGACCTAAAAGGTGAAAAAGGCTCTGTGAAGTTCTATTCCGATGCAAAAGGGCAGAAAATGCCAGATGAAGCAGATGATTATACACCGCCTAAAGATGGTCTTGATATGAAGTTAACTGTCGATGCGAAGGTGCAAACCATTATAGAACGGGAATTAGACAATGCGCAGGCAAAATATAACCCAGATGGGATGATTGCAATTGCGATGAACCCGAAGAACGGTGAAGTGCTTGGGATGTCGAGCAGACCGGATTTTGATCCAGCGGATTATCAATCAGTTGACTCGAAAGTGTTTAACCGAAATCTACCGGTGTGGAGCACATATGAGCCAGGTTCGACGTTTAAAATTATTACGCTTGCAGCAGCACTAGAAGAGAAAAAAGTCAATTTAAAACGCGATCATTTTTTTGACAGCGGTTCTGTGACAGTTGATGGTGCAAGACTTAGGTGCTGGAAAAAAGGCGGCCACGGATCACAGTCATTTTTAGAAGTGGTTCAAAACTCCTGTAACCCCGGTTTTGTTGAACTAGGCGACCGTCTAGGAAAGGATAAATTATTTTCCTATATTAAAAATTTCGGGTTTGGCCAAAAAACAGGAATCGATCTTCAAGGGGAAGGACGAGGTATTTTGTTCCCGCTGGACCGGGTTGGTCCTGTAGAGCAGGCGACAACTGCCTTTGGTCAAGGTGTATCTGTTACGCCGATACAGCAAGTAGCTGCCGTAGCAGCTGCGGTAAATGGCGGAACACTTTACACGCCGTACATTGCAAAAGAATGGATAGATCCAATCACAAAAGAGGTAGTGAAAAAGCAATCACCGATTGCCAAAAAGAAAGTGATTTCAGCAGAAACATCCAAAGAAATCAGATATGCGCTTGAAAGTGTAGTCGCTCAAGGAACTGGCCGAAATGCATTTGTTGAAGGATATCGAGTTGGCGGAAAAACAGGGACAGCACAGAAAGTAAAAGACGGCAAGTACATGGAAAATAACCACATTGTGTCGTTTATCGGGTTTGCGCCTGCTGATGATCCAAGTATCGTTGTATATGTGGCTGTAGATAACCCGAAAGGCACTATTCAATTTGGCGGGACAGTTGCTGCACCAATTGTGGGTCATATTATGCGGGACAGCCTGCCTGAGATGGGTGTGAAAAAAAGAAAAGGACAAATTGAAAAGAAGTACCAGTGGCTGGACACAAAAACCATTGAAGTACCGAATCTTGTAGGGGGATCTGTTTCAGACCTTGAATCCTTACTGATTAACCTTAAGATCGATGCTTCTGGAACGGGCAGTAAAGTGGTGAAGCAATCACCTGCTGCCGGGACAAAGGTCAAGGAAGGCTCCACCATCAGATTATACTTAAACGATGAATAATAAAGAATGAACAGAGGGTAGCCGCACTCATTCGGCTGCCTCTTTTTGTTGAAAGAGAAGGTCTGTTTGAAAAAAAGAGCCTAAAGTGTGTTTTTTCCAAGAGAAACTTAAGGAATACGCTGGATGTATCCTTTTTTTTACGATAAAATATAGACTGTGTGTTTTTTTCACAAGACATGCACGTGAACGAATTTGAGAGGTTTGATATGAAATGAAATTACAAGAACTCCTTACATACTTTAAAAGTGAAAATGACGAATTAATAAACGAAAATCCTGATATCACTTCCATTGAAATGGATTCAAGAGAGGTGAAAAAAGGAAGCCTTTTTGTCTGTATAAAAGGCTATACAGTAGATGGACACGATTATGCTGAAAAAGCGGTGAAAAGCGGGGCTGCAGCGATTGTAGCAGAACACCCTCTTAACATATCAGATGTACCAGTCATTATTGTAAAACACTCTCAAAGAGCTCTTGCAAGAATAGCTGATGCGTTTTACGAGCAGCCAACTCATAAGCTGAATCTCATCGGGATCACAGGAACAAACGGAAAAACTTCGACAACACACATGATTGAACAAATGATGAGAAAAGCTGAAAAGAAAACAGGCTTAATCGGTACAATGTATATGAAGGTGAATGATGACATTCTCGATGTGAAAAACACTACACCTGAAAGTGTCACACTTCAGAAAACCTTTAAACAGATGCTTGACCAAGATGTAGACACAGCCATTATGGAAGTTTCATCACATGCACTGCATCTTGGCAGGGTACATGGATGTGATTATGATATTGCCGTTTTCACAAACCTTTCGCAGGACCATCTTGATTACCACAACACAATGGAAGAATATAAACATGCGAAAAGCTTGCTATTTTCACAGCTTGGCAGTGCCTTTCATCACGATAAGCCAAAGCATGCGATTTTAAATGCAGATGATGACGCTTCGAGTTATTATGAAAAAGTTACAGTTGCTGAAGTCATGACATATGGCTTAGAGCAAAAAGCAGATGTGATGGCAAAGAATATTCAAATCAAACCGAAGGGAACTCAATTTGATTTGATCACTCCAATTGGCACAAAAAATGTGACAGTTGCCCTCATCGGTAAGTTTAATGTGTACAACATCCTAGCAGCTGTATCAGTAGGGATCGTATCTGGCTTAACATTTGAAACGATTGTAAGTGCTATTGAAGAGCTGGAGGGAGTCAAAGGCCGATTTGAACTTGTGAACTGTGATCAAGATTTTCCTGTTATTGTCGATTACGCCCATACACCTGACAGCTTAGAAAATGTCCTGACAACGTGTAGAGAATTAACAGAGGGCAAAATTTTCTGTGTGATAGGCTGCGGCGGTGATCGTGATAAAACAAAGCGGCCTCAAATGGCCCAAATCGCTGTGAAGTATGCAGATGAACCTGTATTTACATCAGACAACCCAAGAAGCGAAGATCCTTCAGCTATTTTAAAGGATATGGAAAATGGGGTGCCAGACGCATATTATCATAGTTTTGTGAATCGCAAACAAGCCATCTTTTTTGCAATTGCCAATGCGAAAAAAGGTGATACAGTCTTAATAGCGGGTAAAGGTCATGAGACATATCAAATCGTTGGCGATCAAGTTTACGATTTTGATGATGCAAAGGTTGCTATGGACGCTATTTTAGATCTAAACAAATCTTAAAATGATGAAAAGAGTGTAATGAAATGAAGCATTTTGTACAAAAACAACATACGAAGAACGTGAATGAATACCTTAATAATGAATGTAATTTTCTGATGGAAAACGGCTTTGGAAATTCGGAAGGAGTAAAGAACGATGCTTGAACAGGTGATATTGTTTACAATCATAATGGGATTTTTAATCAGTGTTCTTTTATCCCCGATTTTTATTCCGTTTTTAAGAAGGCTTAAATTTGGTCAAAGTATTAGAGAAGAAGGACCACAGTCTCACCAAAAGAAATCAGGTACTCCGACAATGGGCGGAATTATGATTATCTTTTCTATTACAATTACAACGATTGTGATGATCAACAAATTTTCTGAGATTAGTCCAGAAATGTTTTTATTGTTATTTGTCACGCTTGGCTACGGTCTATTAGGATTTTTAGATGATTATATTAAAGTAGCGATGAAACGAAACTTAGGTTTAACATCGAAACAGAAATTAATCGGTCAAATTGTGATCGCAGTGATTTTTTATGCAGTCTTCCATTATTATCAGTTTGCAACGACGATTCGCATTCCAGGAACAGATGTCAGCTTTGATTTAGGATGGGCTTATTTTATCCTTGTCGTTTTCATGCTTGTCGGAGGTTCTAATGCCGTGAACTTAACGGATGGACTGGATGGTCTATTATCTGGAACTGCTGCAATTGCCTTCGGAGCCTTTGCTATACTGGCTTGGAATCAATCACAGTACGATGTAGCGATCTTTTCAGTAGCTGTTGCTGGAGCCGTTCTTGGGTTTCTTGTGTTTAACGCGCATCCTGCAAAAGTATTTATGGGTGATACAGGGTCGCTTGCTTTAGGCGGAGCGATTGTAGCGATTGCCATTTTAACAAAGCTTGAAATTTTGCTTGTCATTATTGGAGGAGTATTTGTTGTCGAAACGTTATCTGTTATTCTTCAAGTGATCTCCTTTAAAACAACTGGAAAAAGAATCTTTAAGATGAGTCCGCTTCACCACCACTATGAGTTAGTTGGCTGGTCTGAGTGGAGAGTAGTTGTCACCTTCTGGACAGCTGGTTTATTACTTGCTGTTTTAGGAATTTACATCGAGGTGTGGTTATAATTGAATAAGATGCAAATGTTAAAAAACGAAAATGTACTAGTATTAGGTCTTGCAAAAAGCGGATATGCGGCAGCTTCAATTCTTCATGAGCATGGAGTAAATGTCATAGTAAATGACCAAAAGCCGTTTGAAGAAAATGAACCTGCTCAGCTTCTTTCTGAAAAGGGGATAGATGTCATTTGCGGCAGCCATCCTCTTCGTATGTTCGATGATAAAGAAATTACGATTTTAATTAAAAATCCTGGAATTCCATATGAAAATGTGATGGTTCAAGAGGCGCTTCGCCGCCAAATTCCAGTTTGGACGGAAATAGAATTAGCTTATCATTTAACCTCAGCTCCTTTTATTGGGATTACTGGATCAAATGGAAAAACCACTACCACGACTTTGATTTATGAAATGTTGAAACAAGACCGTCAAAAAACTTTAGTGGCAGGTAATATTGGCACAGTTGCCAGCGAAGTCGCTGCAAAGGCAGCTGGCGATGAGTGGATCGTAACTGAACTCTCTTCTTTTCAGTTAATGGGCACAGTTGAATTCAGACCTAAAATCAGCTTAATATTAAATATTTTTGATGCACATTTAGACTATCACCACACTCGTGATGAATATGAAAAAGCAAAGCAGAAAGTTTACGCACATCAACTGGATGATGACATAGCAGTCATTAACCTCGATGATCCATCAGTCGTAAAACTGGCTGAAGCTTCAAAAGCAAAAAAAGTGTTTTTCTCCGTGAAAGAGCGAGTAGAACATGGTGCGTATATTAAAAATGGTGCGATCTACTACATGAATGAACATATCATCGATTTAAAGGATGTTGTTCTTCCTGGTGAGCATAACCAAGAAAATATTTTGGCAGCTATTTGTGTCGTGAAAAATGCAGGCTGTTCAAATGAAGCAATCGCACACGTTCTCACGACATTTAGTGGAGTGAAGCACCGTCTGCAGTTTGTAGATACAATTCAAAGCAGAAAATTCTATAACGATAGTAAAGCCACCAATATACTGGCAACAAGTAAAGCATTGTCAGCTTTTGAGCAGCCGACTATTTTATTAGCCGGCGGACTTGACCGCGGCAATGAATTTGATGAATTGAAACCTTTTATGAAAAATGTAAAAGGAATTATTACATTTGGTGAGACGGCACCTAAGTTTGTGAAGCTTGGTGAAGAACTGGGAATACATCACGTAAAACATGTCGATAATGTTGAACAAGCAGTACCTGCGGCGTTTAACATTTCTGAAGAAGAAGACGTGATTTTATTATCTCCGGCTTGTGCAAGCTGGGATCAGCATAAAACATTTGAAGAACGTGGAGACATGTTTGTAAACGCCGTGCATATGCTTAAATAAGGGCTTGTCTCTCGTATGACTGACAGCCCAAATGAAATTATGCTTGGGGTGTCGGTCTCTTGACGAATAAGAAAACTTCTCCGGACTTTTTGCTTGTTGTCATTACGTTACTTTTATTGACGATTGGTTTAATTATGGTGTACAGCGCTAGTGCTGTGTGGGCATCGTATAAATTTGATGATTCGTTTTATTTTGCAAAAAGACAGCTTTTGTTTGCCGGAATCGGAGTTATCGCGATGTTTTTCATTATGCGAGTCGATTATTGGACGTGGCGGACTTGGTCAAAGATATTGATTGCTGTTTGTTTTCTCCTTTTGCTGCTTGTACTTATTCCTGGTATCGGTATGGAGAGAAATGGATCAAGAAGCTGGATCGGTGTCGGTGCGTTTAGTATTCAGCCCTCTGAATTTATGAAGCTTGCGATGATTGCGTTTCTTGCAAAATTCTTATCTGAAAAACAAAAAAATATCACATCCTTTCGTAAAGGTTTTGCACCAGCATTAGGCATTGTGTTTTCTGCATTTGCCATCATCATGCTGCAGCCAGATTTGGGAACAGGGACGGTAATGGTTGGAACCTGTATTATTATGATATTTGTTTCAGGTGCGAGAATTGCTCACTTTATATTTCTCGGTCTTTTAGGGCTCAGCGGATTTGCTGCACTAGTCTTATCAGCGCCCTACCGCATAAAACGAATTACATCGTACTTAAATCCTTGGGAAGATCCACTAGGCAGTGGGTTTCAAATTATTCAATCCTTATACGCTGTTGGTCCAGGCGGTTTGTTCGGGATGGGTCTCGGTCAAAGTAGACAAAAATTCTTTTATTTACCTGAGCCTCAAACAGACTTCATCTTTGCAATATTGTCTGAAGAACTTGGCTTTATAGGAGGATCACTCATTTTGCTTCTCTTTAGTGTTCTATTATGGAGAGGCATACGAATAGCACTTGGAGCTCCAGACTTATATGGAAGTTTCCTAGCAGTTGGCATTATTTCAATGGTTGCCATTCAAGTGATGATTAATATCGCAGTTGTTACTGGACTTATCCCTGTGACAGGTATCACGCTCCCATTCCTAAGTTATGGCGGCTCATCACTGACATTAATGCTGATGGCCATTGGCGTACTCTTGAATGTAAGCAGGTACGCTAGATACTAATGCTGCTAGTTCATGAAACCATGATGACATTTATTTTGCAAAAGTACAAAAAAATGATTTGAAGAGTGAAAAAGACAGCTTTAGTATCCGAAAACATGTTTTTTACCTCTTCTTTACAGGTTTTAACGGAGCCCTGTTGTTTAAAACAGGGTTTATACTTTGTTCAGAGCAGAAAAAAATTGAGGGGAAATGGTATAATGCGTATAGTAATCAGTGGAGGCGGAACAGGCGGACATATTTATCCGGCCTTAGCTTTTATTAAAGAAGTGAAAAGACTGCATCCTGATGTAGAATTTTTATATATTGGTACTGAAAATGGACTTGAAAAGAAAATTGTAGAAAGAGAAAATATCCCTTTCAAGTCCATAGAAATTTCAGGTTTTAAAAGAAAGCTTTCCTTTGATAATGTAAAAACGGTGATGAGATTTCTAAAAGGCGTTCAAAAAAGCAAATCTTACTTAAAGGAATTTAAGCCAGATGCGGTCATTGGAACAGGTGGTTATGTGTGCGGCCCTGTTGTTTATGCAGCTTCTAAGCTGAAGATTCCGACCATTATTCACGAACAGAACAGCCTGCCTGGTATCACAAATAAGTTTTTAGCAAGGTATGTTGATAAGGTAGCCATCTGTTTTGAAGAAGCAAAGGCACATTTTCCATCTGAAAAGGTTGTATTTACGGGAAACCCTAGAGCCTCTGAAGTCGTCTCTATAAAAGAGGGGAAATCTCTGAAGGAGTTTGGGCTGGATGAAAAGAAAAAAACGGTTCTTATTTTTGGCGGGAGCCGGGGGGCTGCGCCGATTAATAGAGCAGTTATTGACATGCAAGATGAATTAAAGGCTAAGAACTATCAGCTTTTATATATCACAGGTGAGGTTCATTATGAAAAAGTGCTGAACGAACTAAAGGAAAAAGGTGCAGCACCTAATATGATTACAAAGCCTTTCTTGCATCAAATGCCGGAGTACTTGAAATCGATTGATGTGATTGTTGCAAGAGCGGGAGCCACAACGATTGCTGAAGTGACAGCCCTTGGAATTCCAACTATTTTTATTCCAAGTCCATACGTGACGGCAAATCACCAGGAAATCAATGCAAGATCACTAGAAAAGCATGACGCTGCAATCGTTTTAAGAGAATCAGAGCTTTCTGGAGAGAGCCTCCTTCATGCCATTGATGAAATTGCTGGTCATGAAGAAAAATTAAACGAAATGAGCCGTTTAACAAAAGAACTCGGAGTACCAGATGCGGCTGGACGTTTATATAATGTATTAAAAGAAATTACGACTACATGATGGAATGATATTAGGTAAGGCGGAGGGTAATATGGAGAACTTGAAGAATGAATTATTAGAAGCGCAAGTCGGTAAAGTGCTTGAAAATGAGCCGCTTGCAAATCATACGACAATGAAAATAGGCGGGCCGGCAGATCTATTGATCGTTCCTAAAGATATTGATGCAGTTAAAACGATCATGGATCAGATAAAAAAACACCACGCGGACTGGACGGTTATTGGAAGAGGATCAAATTTACTCGTACTTGATAAAGGAATACGCGGTGTCGTCCTGAAGTTAGGCGCTGGACTTGATCACTTAACTGTAAATGGTGAAGAAATTACAGTTGGCGGCGGCTATTCTGTTGTAAGGCTTGCAACGTCTCTTAGTAAGCAGGGTCTTTCAGGGCTGGAATTTGCAGCTGGTATCCCAGGGTCTATTGGCGGCGCTGTTTATATGAACGCAGGTGCGCACGGATCTGATATCAGTAAAATTCTTGTGAAAGCGAGAATCTTATTTGAAGATGGAAGCATCGAGTGGCTAACAAATGAGCAGATGAACTTTAGCTACAGAACGTCTGTCCTTCAAAAGGAACGACCAGGCATTGTTCTCGAGGCCGTGTTTAAGTTAAAACAGGATGATCGCGAGAAAATCACAAAGAAAATGCAGCAAAATAAAGACTATCGCAAGGAAACACAGCCTTATAATCGACCATGTGCGGGAAGTATTTTTCGAAATCCGCTGCCTGAATATGCAGGACAGCTTGTAGAAAAAGCGAATTTAAAAGGGTACCAAATTGGCGGAGCAAGAATCTCTGACATGCATGGAAACTTTATTGTGAACGCTGGCGGGGCTACTGCTCAAGACGTGCTGGACTTAATTCAGTACATCCAAAAGAAAATTAAAGATGACTACAATGTAGATATGCATACAGAAGTAGAAATTATCGGTGAAGCAAATTAAAAGCAAGATTTATGAATGATGGCATCACAGGAAAACAAACGGCATGAAGAATGCCGTTTGTTTTCTCATCAAAATGATGACCCAAAGGTGTGGACAAGCAGCTTTGAATGGGGTGAAGAATATATATGCGGCCTGATCATGAAAATGAAAAGATCGTCAATATAGAAGAACGGATTCCTAAAATTAAAGAACAAAGGAAGCAGAAAGCGAATCGGAGACTAATCTCTTTTATTCTACTGTTTTTTATCATGGTTTTAATCATTATTTATTTGCAGACACCAATCAGTAAAATTTCTTCTTTAACTATTACGGGTAACGAGCATGTTCCTACAAAACAGCTTGTAAAACTTTCCCAGATTAAAGAAGGCGAAACAGAGTTTTGGAATTTAAATAAAGATTTAACAGCAGATCATATTAAGCAAAACAAACTGATTAAAAGTGTCAGTATTAAAAAACATTTTCCAAATAAGGTTAGTATTGCTGTCAAAGAATATGCCAATATTGCTTATCTTCAAAAGGGAAATCTATACTATGAGCTTCTTGAAAATGGGACAGTATTGCCAGAAGAAGTCACACCAAGTCATGCAGGACCTATTTTTGTTGATTGGGACAATAAAGAGAAGCTGAAGCAAACGGTTAGAACTTTAAATCAGCTGCCAGCCTCTATTCAGGAACTCATCTCAGAAATATATTATGTGCCGACAAGCTCAAACCAGTGGCTCGTTAAATTTTATATGAATGACGGGAACACCGTGATTGCATCAATTAAAACATTCGCTGATAAAATGAAAACCTATCCTGCCATTGTAAAAGAACTTTCGCCATCTGAAAAAGGCACAATCCATATGGAAGTCGCGACGTATTTTGAAGCGTTTAAATCTAAGAAAAAGGAAGATGAACGTTGAGAGGCAAAACAGTTATATTCTCAATTGTAATGCTTGTTCTTGGTTTTCTGATTTCTTTTTCATACCAATATACAAAGCAGCATCAGGCAGATGTCATCCGAACAGAGCAATGGAAAAAAGAATATTCCTTGAAAAGTCAGCTGACAAAGCAAGAAAAGGCGAATCAGAAACTTGAAAAAGAATTATATAGCCTACAATCACAGGTTCAAGCCACTGAGGCCAATTTGAAAAATGAAAAAGAGCAGTATTTTAATGTATTGGAAGATGTTGAGAAATACAGGATGTTTACAGGAGAGATCGGTGTAAAAGGAAAAGGGGTAAAAGTATCCCTTGAAGATGCATCTTATATCCCGAGTGGACAAAATGTCAATAATTACATTGTTCATGAGAGCCACATTTTTCATGTGATAAACGAACTGTTTATATCAGGGGCCTCTGCTGTATCTATTAATGGACAGAGAATTACGCACCAATCGTACATACATTGTAACGGCCCAGTTGTCACAGTTGACGGGGTTCAGCATCCAGCGCCATTTGTTATTTCTGCTATCGGTGATCCGGCTGTGTTAATACCTGCATTAAATATTGCAGGAGGAGTAGTCGATCAGCTGACAAGTGATCACATTTCGATGACGATTGAAAAAAAGGATATTCGTATGAATCCTCTTTTAAAACACAAAGATTAAAAGTGAAAAGGTGAGTGGTGTTGAGGAAAAAGAAGCCTTTACTTAGTTTGACAGCCTTAATGGTGATATTCGGCATCATGGTCTCCATCCAATTTAATTCATTGCAAAAGCCCAAAGTTCGTGATACTCGCGATGTGTGGGAGCTAAGAGAGGATTTATCTGCATCTAAAAGTAAAGAATTGGATTTACTGAAAGAAATTGATAAATACGATGAAATGCTGAAAAAGTATGGTCATCAAGGAGATCAATCAAAAGAAGCTCAACTGACAAAAACATTAAAAGATTTAAAAGAAAAGGCTGGTTTTACAGAAGTGACAGGGGAAGGAATTGAAGTTGACATCTCTCAGCTTTTCTCCAAGGAACTGACCGGGGAAGAAGTGAAAAATATCCCGCCTGATCTTCTGAAAAAGTTAATCAACGAAGCCAATATGTATGGGGCAAAACATATTTCCATTAATGACCACCGTGTGATTAATACAAGTGTGATTCGAGATATTAATGGCACGACGAAAATGGATGGCTACAGCTTAGATGGTGATGAAGTGACCATCAAGATGATCAGCGACCAGGCCGACAAATTATACAGCCGTTTAAATGTATCAGATATTGGTGATTTGTTTGCTCAGGAAAATTTCGGCTTAAGTATTAGCCAGCCGAAGCAGCAAATTCAATTAAAACCATATGACGGTGCGATTCAGTTAAACGAGTTGAAGCCTCTTGACGATGTAAAGGAGGGAAAATCTTAATGTGGCTTCCTGTACTTGGCTTAATCATAGGAGTTGCGATCGGTTTCTTAACAAATTTTACGATACCGAATGAGTATTCTAATTATCTTTCCCTCGCTGTACTTGCTGCGCTTGATACATTGATTGGTGGAATCAGGGCACATCTGCAAGGGGCATACGATGAACTAGTGTTTGTATCAGGCTTTTTCTTTAATATTATACTTGCAATAAGTTTAGCTTTTCTGGGCGTCCATCTTGGTGTAGACTTGTATTTAGTCGGAATGTTTGCTTTCGGCGTTAGATTGTTTCAAAATATAGCAGTTATTCGAAGAATTCTACTAACAAAATGGACAATTTCTAGAGAAAAAAAGAAAAAAAGTGAGTCATAAAAAAGGATATACATATGATGTAACGAATATTTTCAGTAATCCTAATAAAAAATGTTGATTTTTTAAGTTTTGTTACACACTTGTAAAAACACATTCATTGTATTGTTGTTCAGCAAATAATAGAATAGAAAGTATTGATATGTGAGGAGGTGCCATAGAATGAACAACAATGAAATTTACGTCAGCCTTGACATCGGTACATCCAATATAAAAGTCATCGTCGGAGAAATGGCGGATGATTCGCTTAACATTATAGGTGTTGGAAATGTCCCTTCAGAAGGGTTAAAAAAAGGATCGATTGTTGATATAGATGAGACAGTTCATTCTATTAGACAAGCATTTGAACAGGCTGAAAGAATGGTAGGTTTTCCTTTACAAAAGGCGATTGTCGGAATTAACGGAAACCACATTCATATTCAGAACACGAGCGGCGTGGTCGCAGTATCTAGTGAAAACAAAGAAATACATGCTGAAGATGTGAGACGTGTCTTAGATGCTGCACAGGTAGTATCTATTCCTCAAGAACATCTCGTCGTAGACGTCATCCCGAGACAATTTATCGTCGACGGAAGAGATGAGATCACTGATCCGAAAAAAATGCTTGGTGTTCGGCTAGAGGTGGACGGATCGTTAATTACAGGTTCTAAAACGATTCTACATAACTGGCTCCGATGTGTAGAAAGAGCTGGAATTGAAATTATGGATATTTGCTTGCAGCCGCTCGCATCGGGTTCAGCAGCGTTATCGAAAGATGAAAAAAATCTAGGGGTAGCTCTCGTCGATATTGGCGGCGGATCTACAACGATTTCCGTATTTGAAAACGGGCATCTCTATTCTACTCACAGTATCCCTTTGGGCGGAGAGAACATTACAAAAGATTTGTCTATAGGACTTAGAACTTCTACTGACGAAGCTGAACGAATCAAAAAACAATTTGGACATGCGTTTTATGATGAGGCATCGTCTGAGGAAACATTTGAAGTTTCTGTCATCGGTACCGATCAGAAACAGACGTATACACAGCTTGAAGCGGCTAATATCATCGAGGCGCGGCTGGAAGAAATCTTGCTCTTTGTGGCAGAGGAATTAAGAAATATGGGTGTCCATGATTTGCCTGGAGGATTCGTTTTAACAGGTGGACAGGCAGCTATACCAGGTATCCTTTCTCTTGCACAAACGGTCTTGCAAAACAATGTTAGAATTGCAAGTCCGAATTATATTGGGGTGAGAGAACCTCAGTATATGACAGGAGTGGGTCTGATCCACTTTGCTTATCGCAATGCAAAGATTCAGGGCAGACAGGTTGGATTCCAAATGCCGGATGAGGCGTTTCATGAAGTAGGCGCGTCCATGGAGCCGGTTTCTTCTGCACCACAAGTGAAAGAAGCGCAGCCAAGACCGAAAGTAAAACAAAAAGCACAAGAAGAGACAAATAAAAAACCGGGCAAAATGAAAAAACTATTTAATATGTTCTGGGAATAGAATTAGATTTTCGACGGATTAGGAGGATTCAGCATGTTGGAGTTTGAAACAAATATAGACGGCCTAGCATCAATTAAAGTAATCGGAGTAGGTGGAGGCGGAAATAACGCTGTCAACCGAATGATCGAAAATGACGTACAAGGTGTCGATTTCATTGCAGTCAACACAGATGCACAGGCGTTAAATCTATCAAAAGCAGAAACGAAAATGCAAATCGGTGCTAAACTGACAAGAGGGCTTGGAGCAGGTGCGAATCCTGAAGTCGGTAAAAAAGCTGCTGAGGAAAGCAAAGAACAGATTGAAGAAGTATTAAAAGGCGCAGACATGGTCTTTGTTACTGCTGGTATGGGCGGTGGAACCGGTACGGGTGCTGCACCTGTCATTGCAAAAATCGCAAAAGATTCTGGTGCATTGACAGTTGGTGTCGTGACTCGTCCTTTCACATTTGAAGGAAGAAAGCGTCAGCTTCAAGCAGTCGAAGGAATTGCTTCTATGAAGGAAGCAGTTGACACATTAATTGTGATTCCAAATGATCGCTTGCTTGAAATTGTTGATAAAAACACGCCAATGCTTGAAGCATTCCGTGCAGCAGATAACGTGCTACGACAAGGTGTTCAAGGGATCTCAGATCTTATTGCTACACCAGGTTTAATCAACCTTGACTTTGCTGACGTGAAAACGATCATGTCCAATAAAGGTTCTGCTCTTATGGGTATCGGTGTTGCGACTGGTGAAAATCGTGCCGCTGAAGCTGCGAAGAAAGCTATTTCTTCACCACTTCTGGAAACGGCAATCGACGGTGCACAAGGTGTCATCATGAATATTACTGGTGGTACGAACCTAAGTCTTTATGAGGTACAAGAAGCAGCGGACATTGTGGCTTCTGCATCTGATGAAGATGTAAACATGATTTTCGGTTCTGTCATTAATGATAACTTGAAGGATGAAATTGTGGTAACCGTGATCGCAACGGGATTTATTGAGCAAGAGCCAGAGGTGTCAAAACCACAAAGAAATCCATTAGGGCAAGGATTAAAGCAAAATCAATCCATTCCTCAAAAACGTGAAGTAAAGCGTGAGGAACATCAGCAGTCATCATCTCAGCCGAGACAAAATACACAATCAAGCGATGATACGCTGGATATCCCAACGTTCTTGCGCAATCGTAATAAACGCTAATCGAGTATCACTCATCCCCTTCCACCGGAAGGGGATTTTTTCATGTCCAATATATAAAGAAACCTGTATCACTCCTAATCAAAAAGTCTTAAATCTGTCTGGGCTACTTTATTCAACATATGTATTTCGACTTAGAGTGATTAAGTAAAAAGAATCATTTTTAAATCCTATTACAAAAAGCGACAAAATGATGAACTTTATTTGACTACATTAAATAGAACACCATGAATCTTGTCATGAACAAAGGAAAGGGAGGAGTTAAACCCATACACTGTTTGACCATTTGAGGAGGAGGGATTTGATTGAAAGTGAAGTTTCGCAAGACCGCCGGCTATCGTTTGATGAGTCTTTTGGTGATTGGTACTTTAACGATGACAAGCTTTGGGATGGTTCAAGCAAAATCGACTTCTACCTCATATCAAGAGGAAGCTGTTTCCTCCAAGAAAACAAAAGCAAAGATCTCATCTAGATTAATGAAACAGTTTCAACAAGAAGACAAGGTGACCTTTTTAGTCAAAATGAAGGAACAAACCAATGTCAAAAAAGTGGCGAAGGATGCTGTGTCAAAGGCCAAAAAACAGAAGTTAACAGCAGCTAAAACGCAGTACACAAAAAGATCAGCTGTCGTATCAGAACTAAGAGCGACGTCTGAAGAGACGCAAGAAGCGCTGCTTGCTTATTTACAAAAGGCACAAAAGAAAAAACAAGTGAAGGATATTCATTCGTACTATATTGTAAATGGTCTCGCTGTGACGGGAACGAAAGAAGTCATGGAAAAGGTGGCTTCCTTCCCAGAAGTAGATCAAGTGCTGCCAAATGAAATCCGTCAAATCCATCGTCCTGTTGATTTGAAAACTTCAAAGAAAAACAAACAAATCAAAGCAGCAGATGGAATCGAGTGGAACATTTCTCAAGTTCATGCCCCAGAAGCGTGGGCTTTAGGCTATGACGGAACTGGTACCGTTGTGGCAAGTATTGATACAGGTGTGGAATGGGATCATCCTGCATTAAAAGAAAAATACCGTGGATTTGATCCTGCACGTCCGAATGAACCTTCTCATGAATTCAATTGGTACGATGCAACGACAGGTTCTGAAGCGCCATACGATGATTTAGAGCATGGTACACATGTAACGGGAACGATGGTTGGCTCTGAGCCAAATGGAGAGAATCAAATTGGAGTCGCACCAGGTGCAAAATGGATCGCGGTGAAAGCTTTCTCAGAAGATGGTGGATCAGATGCTGATCTGCTTGACGCAGGTGAATGGATTTTAGCTCCAAAAGATAAAAACGGAACTCCTCATCCAGAAAAGGCGCCAGATGTGGTCAATAATTCTTGGGGCGGTGGGCCTGGTCTTGATGATTGGTATAAAGATGTGGTCAATGCTTGGAGAGCAGCGGACATCTTCCCAGAATTTTCAGCTGGTAATACGGATTTATTTAACCCTGGCGGTGAGGGATCTATTGCAAATCCTGCGAACTATTCCGAAGCCTTTGCGACGGGTGCAACAGATCAAAACAACACACTGGGTTCTTTCTCTTTGCAAGGTCCCTCTCCATATGGGGTCATGAAACCAGATATTGCGGCCCCAGGGGTAAACATTCGTTCTTCTATTCCAGGGAAAGGGTATGAGGATGGCTGGAATGGAACCTCGATGGCAGGTCCGCATGTTTCAGCTGTTGTGGCTCTTCTGCGCCAAGTACAGTCAGATCTGTCTGTTGAAGAGATTGAAGAAATTCTCATTGATACTGCAAAACCACTGACAGATCAACAATTCCCGGAATCCCCTAACAATGGCTATGGGGCAGGATTAGTTGATGCAAAAGAAGCGATTACAGCATTAACAGATGGAATTGGCAAGATTGAAGGGCAGGTAACAAAAGAAGGAGAAGATACAGAACCACCTGTTTTTTCTCATAAAGGACCGAATGAAATTTTTGCCTCTACGCCAACACCTCTTAGTATTACAGCAGAAGATGAAGTAGCTGTGACAAATGTCTCCTTGAGCTATCAAGTGGATCAAGGGAAAAGGGAGACGCTGCAAGCAAAACGAACGGATGGAAATCATTTAAAAGGGACATATGTTGTCCAGCTCCCAGAACTTGAGGGAGAAAACGTCACGTACCGATGGATTGTGAAAGATTTTGGAGAAAATGAAGCCGCATCAGAACCGTATACGCTTCCGATTAAAACATCCATCACGACTGGCTACTCGCAAGATTTTGAAGCTTGGCCAAGTGGATGGTTCAGTGGTGGAACAAAAGATCCTTGGCAGTGGGGGAAGCCGACCACAGGTCCGAAACAAGCCTTTACTGGAGATCATGTCTACGCTACAAACCTAGACAGTCCTTATGAAAATCAAACAGATGCTCATTTATCTATGCCGATGATTGCTGTACCTGAGTCAGGCTCCTCCTTTTTACAATTTCAATACTGGCATGACCTTGAAGCAAATTATGACTATGTGCATATTCATGTGCAGCCTGAGGGGGAAGATGCTGTCCAAGTGGCAGCCTACACAGGCAAAACAAGTGGATGGACAAAAGGAGAAGTTGATTTATCTGCCTACAAAGGTCAGAACGTGAGAGTTATTTTTCAGCTAAGAACGGATGGCAGTGTGACAAAAGACGGTTTTTATTTAGATGATGTGAAAATAACAGATCAAGCCTTGCCTCAAAAGGCAAAGAAACAACTTGGCGTCATCAAAAAAGAAAAGCCAGCACAGGAGCAGAAGAAACCCGTCGATCCGAAAAGTGCAAAGCCTGCTAAACTAAAAGAAAAACATGTCCAGATGAAAAAGGAAAAAAGCTTAGATGCCCCATCTATCAAAGCTCTTCCGATGAAGGCAGAAATCAGTGTTCTTGAAAGCGGCAAGTCCACGTACACAGATGAAGCGACAGGGAGATATCAGCTTTCTCATGGTGCAGGGGAATTTACAGTGAAAGCTGAAGCATATGGCTTTGAATCACGCACACAAAAAGTCAATATTTCTGCAAATGATCAAGCAGAGGCAAATTTTTCATTACAGCCACTAGAAAAACGAACGATATCTGGCACAATTTTCAATGAAACAACGGGTGAAAAAGTAAAGGATGCTACGGTTTATCTTGTAGAGGATGCGAAAATTGAGCCGGTGAAAACAGATGAATCTGGCGAGTTTTCTCTAGAGGCATTGAGCGGTGTGTATACAGTCAAAGTATTTGCGAAAGGGTTTAAAGGATATTCGTTTACAGCCGATGTGACAGAAAAACCGTTTGAAAAAGCAATCAAGCTGGAACCTTTCATCGGTTTTGCTGGCGAAATTGGCTACGATGACGGAACAGCTGAAAATGCGCGGGCGTTCTATGATCCTGGTAATGGCTGGGCGGTGAAATTTTCATTAGAAAAAGGGAAGAAACAAGCGCAGGTCACAGGGGGACTTTTCCGTTTCTGGACAACAGAGTGGCCAGCCCCTGGCGGGAATGAATTTGCGGTTGAAGTGTATGATGCTTCCGGAAAGGACGGTGCTCCAGGTAAGAAAATCGCGGGACCTTTCAAAGCGAATGCGCTGCGTAATGGTGAATGGACAAAAGTAGATTTAGAAGATCAAGCCATTACGGTGGATGGAGATTTCTATCTTGTCTATATTCAAACGAAAAAGAATACGGAATCTCCAGGCCTTGCAACAGATGAAGATGGACCAAATGCTGAAAGAAGCTGGCAGCTGACAAGCGGTGCCTTTTCTCCTTCTCCAAAAGAAGAGGGAAATTATATGATTCGTGCGCTTGTCCAATATGAAGCAGATGTGCCAGAAATAACATCTCCAAAGGCTGGAACGATCACGAACAAAGATGAATTGGAGATTGAAGGCAAAGCCTCTCCAGGACTTGATGTAGCGATCTATCAAAACGATGAAGAGATTGCCAAAGTGAAAGCAGATCAATCGGGTGTTTTCAAAGAGAAGGTCACAGTGTCAAGCGGAGAGCATGTATTTACGGCTGCCACTGTTACGGATAAAGGCGCAACGAAAAAATCCAAATCAGTCAAGGTGATTATTGATCAAACAGCCCCAGTGGTAACGATAGATACACCGAAAAAAGGGGAAAAATCTAACAAAGAATCACTCACTGTAGAAGGAAAGGTAACCGATGATCATCTTGATCAAGTCACTGTGAATGGAAAAAAGGCAGCAATAAAAGATGGGAAATATTCTGCAAGAATCTTGCTTGAGAACGGGAAAAATACGATCAAAGTTACAGCAAAAGATGCAGCAGGAAACAAAGCGACTAAAAAAGTCGATATCGATGTTCAATACGAAGCGCCTGAGATTTCTAAGCTGACACCAGCAGAGAATGTCAATCTATCATCAGGTGAGTCTGTTAAAATTTCATTTAACAGCAGAGAAAAGCTAGACGCAACGTTTGTCATTCATATGCCGCTGACAAACGCGAGATCAAAGCTGCAAAATACAACAGAGCTGCCGCTTCGTGAGGTAGCCGGCGGAACATATGAAGGCTACTGGACAGCTACTTCTACCGCTAAAGCAAAAGGTGCAGTCATTGAAGTGATTGTTCGGGATGATTATGGAAATGTTACTCGACAAAAGGCTTCAGGCACATTAAATATCAATGAAAAATAATCCTTAAAAAAAGGCACGACTCCTTGGAGCGTGTCTTTTTCGTTTCGAATAATTGTTTGAAAGCTTGTCCGGAAGCACACTCTCTTGCTTTGTGCTCTCATTCCTCGACAAAAACAATAACAATCCACCAAAAGTTCTCTATCATCCCCAACAAGAATTGACAGACTTCCATCTCTTGGCTGTTTTATACTGGTACAAACAAGTGCAAGTACTGCTTTTGATTCTTTGTTTCAGATGAAAGGAGCAGAAGGTGGTCATTTATTTAGATGTGATTTGGCTGTTAAACTTTTGTTTTGATCTATTGCTTCTCTTACTCACTGCATTTATTCTCAAACGACAAGTAAAAAAACGGCGATATATGTTAGGAGCTCTGATTGGATCGAGCATTGTTCTCTTGCTCTTTACACCATTTGCAATGTTTGTGTCACACCCTTTGGGCAAACTGCTTTTTTCTGTCTTGATCGTGCTTGCCACTTTTGGATTTCAAAGATTTCGATCCTTTTTTCAAAACCTGTTTGCTTTTTACTTTATCACATTTTTGATGGGAGGAGGCATGATCGGGGTTCATTCGTTTTTACAAACCAATACTGTTATTCAAGACGGGCTGTTGATTTCACAAAATGATGGCTTTGGTGATCCCATTAGCTGGCTTTTCGTTTTAACCGGCTTTCCTGCGATTTGGCTGTTTTCAAAGAAAAGATTAGGAGAGGTCGGTGCGAAAAAAAGACAGTTTGATGAACAAGTCCTTGTGGAGATACACATTCACGGGGAGATCATCCGTTTAAAGGGACTCGTCGATTCCGGTAATCAGCTGTATGATCCTATGACGAAAACACCTGTGATGATCGTTCAAGCAGATCATCTCATGTCCATTTGCGGAGAGCCATTTATAGAGCTTATGAAGCAGTCTCATCCTGTTGAAGTGATGCAAAAGCTCGATGATCAATTTCCGCTTCTTGACCGTTTAAGACTTGTTCCATATCGAGCGGTCGGTCATGATCACGGGTTTCTTCTATGCTTAAAACCAGATACGGTCATCATTTATTCAAAGACGCATATGATCCAGCCAGCCAAGTGTTTTGTAGGCATGAGTCTGAGCGGTTTATCAGCAGATCAGGAATTTCAATCCATCATTCATCCAGATATGTTAGACGGAAAAATCATCCAAGGGGTGTCTTAAGTTTTGGTGATGTCTTTTATCTTACGAGGTCAACTTGACATTTAGAAGGGAGAAGAAGATGAAAAAATTAAAATTTAAACTCACTTACTACTGGTATAAACTCCTCATGAAGCTAGGTCTAAAGAGTGATGAGATTTATTATATTGGTGGTAGTGAGGCGCTGCCGCCGCCATTATCAAAGGATGAAGAGCAGGAACTGCTTGTCAAATTACCAAAAGGTGATCAAACAGCAAGGGCCATCCTGATCGAAAGAAATTTGCGGTTGGTGGTCTATATCGCAAGAAAATTTGAAAACACAGGGATTAATATTGAGGATTTAATTAGTATTGGAACCATTGGCCTGATTAAGGCAGTCAATACATTTAACCCAGAAAAAAAGATCAAGCTTGCGACATATGCTTCGAGATGTATTGAAAACGAGATTTTGATGTATTTGCGCCGAAATAATAAAATTCGTTCAGAAGTGTCGTTTGATGAGCCGCTCAACATTGATTGGGACGGAAATGAATTGCTTTTATCAGACGTACTTGGAACAGATGATGATATTATCACGCGGGATATTGAAGCAAATGTAGATAAAAAACTGTTGAAAAAAGCGCTGGAGCAATTAAATGACCGCGAAAAGCAGATTATGGAGCTCAGATTCGGTTTAGTTGGCGGTGAAGAAAAAACCCAAAAAGATGTCGCTGATATGTTAGGCATTTCCCAGTCGTATATTTCAAGACTTGAAAAAAGAATTATTAAACGATTACAAAAAGAATTTAACAAAATGGTCTAAAAAAATTTTTTTGAAAGCTCTGTCCCTTTGCTGTCAAAGGTATCAACTTCTTTTCTCATGATTCTCATCATCACTCGTGCATATTTTTCCATCCCAAGGAGATACTGAACTTTGTACAACAGCTCCTGTAGGGAGGGAAAAAAGTGTCCAGAAATAAAGTGGAAATCTGCGGAGTCGACACCTCCAAACTGCCTGTTCTGAAAAACGAAGAGATGAGAAAATTGTTCAGACAGCTGCAGGATGAGGGTGACGATACAGCAAGAGAAAAGCTAGTCAATGGCAATTTGCGGTTGGTTTTAAGTGTGATTCAGCGTTTTAACAACAGAGGCGAGTATGTGGATGATCTCTTCCAAGTAGGCTGTATCGGATTAATGAAATCAATTGATAATTTTGATTTAAGCCACAATGTCAGATTTTCAACTTACGCGGTCCCTATGATCATAGGAGAAATCCGTCGATACTTGCGTGATAACAACCCAATTCGGGTGTCTCGTTCACTTAGAGATATTGCCTACAAAGCGCTTCAGGTTCGTGAGAGGCTGATAAGTGAGACAAGCAAGGAGCCAACGGCAGAAGACATTGCCAAAGTGCTGGAAGTGCCTCATGAGGAAATTGTCTTTGCCCTAGATGCGATTCAAGATCCTGTTTCTTTGTTTGAACCGATCTATAATGACGGAGGAGATCCGATTTATGTGATGGATCAAATTAGTGATGATCGGAACAAAGACACACAATGGGTAGAGGAATTGGCCTTAAAAGAGGGAATGCGCCGATTGAATGATCGAGAAAAAATGATTCTGCGCAAACGCTTCTTCCAAGGAAAAACGCAAATGGAAGTCGCTGAAGAGATCGGAATTTCTCAAGCACAAGTCTCAAGACTTGAAAAAGCAGCCATTAAACAAATGAATAAAAACATCTTTTAAAGCCGCCGCTTCATGTGCGGCTTTTTTCATTCTTGGAAAGAGCACGTCTCTAGTATTGACTCTGTTATTTTTTTCATTTAATCTGTTTTTAACAAATGTTATTTTAGATATCATTTGTTAGGGAACACTTAAGCGGAAAGAAGGGTTATTATGACATTCCATGATGAAAGAAGGCTGCTCATTAAGGTTGCGCATATGTATTATGAAGAAGGCGCCACTCAATCTAAAATAGCAGAAGCGGTTGGGGTTAGCCGTTCGCTCATATCGAAATATTTGGCAAAAGCACGTGAAGCAGGAATCGTGGAAATCATTATTCATGATGAAGTGAATCAACAATATGGATCGTTAGAAAGAAAAATAGAGCGGAAATATGGGCTGCGAGAAGTCGTCTGTGTGGAAACGCTCAGTCAAGAAACAACAAAAAGCCGAATTGGCGCTGCGGCGGCAGGCTTTTTATTAAAAGTCATGAAGGATGGACAAGTCATCGGTTTTTCCTCAGGAACCACTTTGCATGAAATGGCGAAAGCGCTTACGTCAGTTCAGCACTACCCATCCGTGACATTTGTTCCGCTAGTCGGGGGTGTGGGAAACGAAGATGTTGATATCCATGCCAATTATATTATTGCGAGATGCACAGAGGCACTCAAATCTAAATGTGAGTTTTTACATGTGCCTGTCATGCTTGATACGAAAGAAGCAAAGGATGTACTGATTCGGCAGCCGTCAATCAAAAAAGTGATTGAACTAGGAGAATCATCAAATATTGCGGTTGTCGGGATTGGCGGGGTTCCGCAGCATTCAACGATGGTGAAATCTTATATGACAAGCGGAGAGGAGGATATTCTTCAAGCGAAGGATGTAGCGGGTGACATTTGCTATAACTTTATTGATCACCAAGGGGAAGTGTATCCTCACCCATGGAACGACCGGGTAATGGGCATAAGCCCGCAAAAGCTGAAAGAAATCCCGCTTGTCATTGGTGTTGCTGGAGGAGAAGAAAAAATTGAAGCGATCCGGGCAGCATTAGAAGGTGGATTAATTCATGTATTAATTACGGATGAACGAACAGGAGATGCCTTATTAAAGTAACTACCTAATATGATTAGGTAGTTTTTTTGAGTCTTTAGACTCAAAAAGATTGAAAATTTTATCGATTTTATCTTGACACAAAGTTGACACATCATATAAACTAAGTTCATAACAAATGATAAATAAAATAACAAATGTTACAAGAAACAGATTTTTGTTAATTTTTATAACATTTGTTAAAAGTTTCAGATTATTTTTCTAGCAATCTACCCGAGAAGCAAGAAAACCTGAAAGGATGATTTAGATGTCAATCTATCAACAGTTGTTAGCTCGAGAACGCAGTGGAGATCCAATCAAAGTAGGAATTATTGGGGCAGGTCAAATGGGCTTTGGACTTATTTCACAAATTTCAAAAATCCCAGGCATGATTGTAGCAGGTGTTTGTGATATTCACCTTAGTGCAGCAGAGAAGGCAGCGAATTTTTACAAGCAGCATGCGAAGCCGCATCAAATGGTCGTCACAAATGATTATAGAGAAGTGATTCAATCAGATTTTGTGGAAGTTGTCGTAGATGCAACAGGAGTGCCAGAGGTCGGAGCAAACATTTCTTTGGAAGCGCTTAATTCAAAGAAACATCTCGTTCTTTTAAATGTAGAAGTTGATATTACCATCGGTTTGGCGATGCATAAATTATTCACAAATGCAGGACTTGTTTATTCTGGATCAGCTGGAGACGAACCGGCAGCAACACTAGAATTATATGAATTTGCAAAAACAATGGGACTTGAGGTGCTCGTTGCTGGGAAAGGCAAGAACAACCCATTCTTCCCAGAAGCAAATCCAGATACGTGTAAAGCCGAAGCAGATAGTAAACATATGAGTGCACATATGCTCGCTGCCTTCCAAGATGGAACAAAAACAATGGCAGAAATGAACTTATTAAGTAACGCGACAGGGCTTTTGCCAGATAAAGTCGGTATGCACGGAGTCGAAGCAAATTTAGAGAATGTAGCAGATAAATTGAATCAAAAACAACAAGGCGGCGTGCTCGATAACTTCGGAGTCGTTGAATATGTAAATGGACTTGCTCCAGGCGTATTCGTTATCGTCAAGAGTGATCTAGAGCCAGTAGATGAAGAGCTTCGTTACTTAAAA
The DNA here is from genome assembly GCF_038630815.1 of Bacillus sp. FSL K6-0994. Classification (NCBI taxonomy): domain Bacteria; kingdom Bacillati; phylum Bacillota; class Bacilli; order Caryophanales; family Bacillaceae; genus Bacillus; species Bacillus sp. FSL K6-0994. Next base: position 1,418,419 of record NZ_CP152043.1, read on the forward strand.
GTTGGAAAAGGTCCTCACTACACGCTTTACCGTCCTTTCCACTTAGCGAGCCTTGAAACACCTGTTACGATCGCAAAAGCGGTCTTACAGCATGATTCATCGATCCACCCGATTGGTGTACCAGTGTCAGAAACAGTCGCTGTTGCGAAAAGAGATATTAAAGCAGGAGAATCACTTGACGGAATTGGCGGATACTCCGTAAGAGGTGTACTTGAAACACATCAAGACATGAAAACGAACGGTCACATTCCAATTGGCTTAATCAGCGGAAAAGTTGTAGCGAAAAAAGACATCAAATTAGGACAGTTCCTTACTCATGATGATGTAGAGCTTGATTCAAACACAACCGTCTGGAAGCTGCGTTCATTACAAGATCACTTATTTCAATCATAAGGACGTGAAGCTATGGAAAAATTAGCAATCGTACTTTGTATCATTCTCATTGTGCAATATGGGTTATCTTTTATCCAAATCAAGTATTACCGCAAAAGCATGGACTCACTAATTGATGACTACAGAGGGAAACAGGGATATCACTTATTTTCAGGAATGGAACGGCGCAAAGTTGGCCCTGGAGCCATTGCGCTCATCATTGTGGATGAATCATATATCATTCAAAAATGCCATGTGCTTGGCGGCGTGTCGATCTTATCTAAATTTAAAGAAGTCCCTGCATATGAAGGCAAGCATGTAGGGGCTGTGCTGGACGAGCACCATATGATGAAGAAGACGTTGAAAAAGCGCAAAAAAGCGCCAGCTGTCATGCAAGCACTTTCCATGGCGGCTGAGCAGGCACTTGTCTCGATTTCGAAAAAAAATATAACAAATGTGAACTAAAGAAAGGGGAGATGAAACATGGAATGGATTCAATGGTTTGGAGAGCACTTTATCGGAATGTTTGAAGCCGGCGGAAAGCAGTTCATGGGTCTAATTACAGGTATCGTTCCAACGCTTGTTGTGTTACTTACTTTCACTTATGCTGTCATGAAATTTATTGGAGAAGAGCGAGTGAATAGAGCCATTCAGTTTGCAGCGAAATATACCATTTTGCGCTACACGTTAATGCCGATCTTATCTGTTCTTATTTTGACAAACCCAATGGCTTATACGTTTGGCCGCTTCTTACCTGAAAAACAAAAACCAGCATTCTATGATTCAGCTGTTTCATTTGTTCATCCGGTGACATCACTGTTCCCGTATGCCAACGCAGGAGAACTATTTGTCTACTTAGGAATTGCGAACGGGATTAAAGAAGCTGGATATTCAATGTCAGAGCTTGCTGTTCGTTACTTCTTAGTCGGGATCGTCGTCATTTTACTACGCGGAATCATTACTGAATGGATTACAAAATATTTAGCAGGAAAAATGAAAGCGAATTCACAATAGGGGAGGGTTAGACATGACAAACCACAAAGTATTTGTTGCAAAAGGTGCTGGCGGATGGGGAGAAGGCTTAGAGCTTGAACCAACTGGTAAAAGAAGAAAGGTTGTTTCCATTACAGGGGGAGGCATTCACCCGGTTGCACGTAAAATTGCAGAAATGACAGGGACAGAAGCATGTGACGGCTTTAAAAACTCTATACCAGAAGATGAAATGATGTGTGTTGTCATTGACTGCGGTGGAACAGCGCGAATCGGACTTTATCCAATGAAACGCATTCCTACTGTAGACGTTTTGGCATCCTCTCCTTCTGGGCCGCTTGCTAAACATATTACAGAAGATATCTTCGTATCAGGCGTAACAGAAAAAGATATTTCCTATGCAGAAGCATCTGATGGTGAGGCGAAAGCAGAAGGTCAGGAAAACAGTGAGTCGATTGACAAAGAGAATTTCAAAGAAACGTATGCAAAGCTGAAAGAGGAGAATATTGAGCGGCAGGAAAAAGGCAATTTCCTGATGAGATTCTCACGCGGAATCGGGAAAGTCACCGGTACGTTCTACCAGGCCGGCCGTGATTCTGTTGATATGCTTTTGAAAAACATTATTCCTTTCATGGCATTTGTCAGTATGTTAATTGGAATTATCAATTATACAAAAATCGGTGACCTGATTGCCCATTTTCTATCACCTTTGGCAGGATCTCTTTGGGGGCTCTTACTGCTCGTTGTGGTCTGTACACTGCCGTTCCTATCACCTGTCTTAGGACCTGGAGCAGTCATTGCCCAAGTCATCGGTGTTCTGATTGGTAGTCAAATTGCACTAGGAAACATTCCGCCTCAATTTGCACTTCCTGCACTATTTGCCATCAACGGCCAAGTAGGGTGTGATTTTATTCCAGTGGGGCTGTCACTTGGTGAAGCGAAGCCGGAAACGGTACAATATGGGGTACCAGCTGTTTTGTATAGCCGTCTTATTACAGGGGTTCTATCTGTTGTGATCGCATACGTTGCCAGCTTCGGTATGTATTAAGTATTAAAGGAGGAATCGAGATACATGGTAACACAATCTGTCGTAAAAGAAATTGGGATCTTAGTCCCTCAATTTAAAGAAGATAAGCTGATTGTTTTATTTGGACCCGCAGCGCCGCAGGAATTAAGAGATATGTCTGTCATTCATGAGTTCGAGCATCTAGAAGAAGAGCCGCTGAAGCTGGGCGGAACCATTCAAGTGGGCGATCAAACGTACACGATCACAGCCCTCGGCAATAAAGCAAATGACAACTTTAAAGAGCTCGGCCATATTTCGATCTACTTCCAAGAGCCGTTTGATGATGTATTACCAGGTGCTGTTTTTGCATCCCCGCACACGTTTCCTGATATAAAAGAAGGCGTACGAATTGAAATTTCGTAACCATGTAAAAAAAGCTGTTCCTAATAAGGAGCAGCTTTTTTATATGAGGTTTACCGGAAAGAGCATTTACGATATGCTGTAAACATTCATTATTTGTATATTCGGAATTTTTAATCAGGAGGAAGTTATGGTGTCACTTGAATTGAAGAATGTTTCATTAAAAAGAAATGGGAAATGGCTGCTGCAGTCTATTGACTGGCAGGTGAACAAGCAGGAACACTGGGTGCTTTACGGTTTAAATGGTGCGGGAAAAACCGCTTTATTAAATATGCTCTGCTCCTATTATTTCCCCACGTCAGGCGAGATGACAGTGCTGGGACATGTCTTTGGCAAGGAAGCTCTTGGTGAAAAGCTCAGGAGGAAAATTGGTCTCATCTCAGCGGGACTTGAAAAGAAATTGCATAGAGACGACAATGCTTTTGAAATTGTACTTAGCGGCGCATTTGCTTCTATCGGGCTTTATGAAACCCCGACAGATGAAATGAGAGAGAAAGCCATTGATCTATTAAAAGCATTTGGTTCATTCAAATATGCCAACAGAACATATGAAACCCTCTCACAGGGAGAGAAGCAAAAAGTCTTGATTGCGAGGGCTTTAATGAATGATCCGCAGCTTTTGATTTTAGATGAACCTGTGACGGGTCTTGATTTTTTAGCAAGAGAGCAAGTGCTGGAGACCATCTCATTTATTGCAGCAAAGCCTGATGCGCCTACTTTGCTCTATACGACCCATCATGCAGAGGAGATTCTGCCTGTTTTTCAGCACACCTTATTATTAAAAGATGGATCTGTTTTTGATCAAGGAGAAACGAAAGAAATGATGACAAGCGGCTTGCTTTCTTCTTTTTTTGAATGTCCGGTAGATGTCATGTGGAGAAATGGCCGTCCGCATTTAAGTAAATTGTAGATAAAAGAAACTATTGGTCTGCGTCCCTGCTTTTCCATCATACATATTATAGTAGAAAACGAAAGGCGGGGAAGGACAGATGATCAGTATTTCTGAATTCCAAATCAAGGATGTCGTCGATGTATCCAGCGGAAAAAAACTAGGCACCATTGGGGACATTGATATTAATGTGACAAGCGGCAAAATACAAGCGATTATTATTGGCGGCACAGGTAAAATGATGGGATTTTTCGGAAAAGAAGAGGAAATGATCGTCCCTTGGCGAAATATAGTAAAAATTGGCGAAGATGTGATACTTGTCCGATTGTCTTCTTAATTCGTCTAACTCCTCAATGAATCATTCAATTTTTCCTTAAAACAAGCTCTCCATTCTCAGCAAACAATGTCTTTTTCGGGTAAAAAGATTACGTTTTCATATCAATTTGAAAAAAAACCTGCAGAAAGGGCACATTTGAGTGTAATATTTAATGAATCCCACTAACTGTCTATGCATGTCTTGTGGTAAAATAGGAGCGATATAAAGAGAGATGAATGAAAGGTGGGAGGCAGCTTTGACACACAAATATGACCCCTTTCAGCAGAAATCACCATATGCAATGACCATTCATGATTGGACGAACATGACATGTTCTGGAAAAGAGGTATTGGCCGGATTTACGACAAAAAATGGCGGCTTCAGCCTACCTCCATATCAATCATTGAACACTGGACTCCATGTAGGAGATGATGCTTCTAGTGTTCAAATGAATCGTCAAGTCATAGCAGATGCTGCTGCTGTGCCGCTCTCTGATTGGGTGTTTGCAGACCAAACACACGAGGATCGCATCCTGAAAGTCACCAAGGAGCAAAGAGGAAGAGGAAGTCTTCATTATCATGAGGCACTGCCTGGTACAGACGGTTTATATACCTCTGAGACGAACATGATGCTCGCTCTTTGTTTCGCTGATTGTGTTCCGCTTTATTTTCTAGCTCCGCAAAACGGATTAATTGGAACGGCTCATGCCGGCTGGAAAGGAACCGTCAAGCAAATTGGTGCAAAGATGGTTGATGAATGGGTCCGCCAAGAAGGTGCCAAGGCCGATCATATTCAAGTCGTCATTGGACCATCCATTGGCAGCTGCTGCTACATAGTCGATGACGCAGTCATGGATCAAGTGAAACAGCTTCCTTTTTCAACAGAGGATGTGTATTCCGAGATTTCACAAGGACAATATAAAATTGATTTGAAAACATTAAACAAAAACATATTGCTTCATGCAGGAATAAAAGAAGAAAACATACATGTCAGTTCGATGTGCACAAGCTGCAATGATCAGCTATTCTTCTCACACCGGCGTGATCAAGGCAAAACAGGACGTATGATGTCTTTTGTCGGGTTTAAGGAGGCATAAGTGCAATTGAATGTACGAGAGAATCTCAGACAAATAAATGAACAAATAAACGAAGCATGTAAAAGAGCCGGTAGACATCCAGCAGATGTATCGGTCGTTGCTGTGACAAAGTATGTTTCAATTGAACGAGCACAAGAAGCCAAAGAAGCTGGAATTATGCATTTTGGTGAAAATCGTGACCAAGGGTTACTTGAAAAGCAGGCGGCCATAACCGATGAAAACATTAGCTGGCACTTCATCGGCAGTTTACAAACACGTAAAGTGAAATCTGTCATTCAGACAATTGACTACTTACATTCGCTCGACAGGATGTCTCTTGCGAATGAAATTGAAAAAAGAGCGGATCACACAGTTCGCTGTTTTGTACAAGTGAACACGTCACTTGAGGAGTCAAAACACGGCTTGAAAAGTGAAGACGTCATTCCGTTTGTGAAGCAGCTCGCTGATTTCAAACAGATTGAAATTGCTGGACTGATGACGATGGCTCCATTTACAGATGATCACACTGTGATTCGAAACTGTTTTAAAACATTAAAAAACCTTCGAGAAGAAGTAAAACATCTTAACCAAGTAAATGCACCTTGTCAGCATTTATCGATGGGCATGTCAAATGATTTTGAAATCGCAATTGAAGAAGGTGCGACATTCGTTCGGATTGGCTCTTCACTTGTTGGAAATGAAACAGGAGGTGCGTGACATGAGCATAAAAAATAAGTTTAAAAGCTTTTTCACTCTCGACGATGAAGAGTATGAGTACGAATATATTGATGAAGAAAGAGAACCCGTTCAAGAAGAAAAAGGAACGAAGGACAAAGCAGCATTTCAAGATCGTCCGCAGACAGGAAAACAAAATGTTGTCAGCTTGCAAAGCGTGCAAAAATCCTCTAAAGTGGTGTTAAGTGAGCCGCGTGTTTATGCAGAAGCGCAGGAGATTGCAGACCATATTAAAAACAGACGTGCAGTCGTCGTGAATTTGCAGCGCATTCAGCATGATCAAGCAAAGCGAATCATTGACTTCTTAAGCGGAACCGTTTATGCAATCGGTGGAGACATCCAGCGTATTGGCTCGAATATATTCCTCTGCACACCTGATAATGTAGATGTATCTGGCACAATATCAGAGCTATTGACAGAGGAAGAACCTCAGAGGTGGTAAATCATAGTGATTCTAAATTTCATTTTTAATATTTTAGGAACGGTATTAACGATTTACTCATTCGCGATTATTATTTACATCTTTATGTCATGGGTGCCATCTGCAAGAGAAACTGTGTTTGGCCGTTTTCTGACAAATATTTGCGAACCGTATTTAGAACCATTTCGTAAAATTATTCCGCCAATCGGCATGATTGACATCTCGCCGATTGTGGCATTGCTTGTGATTCGTTTTGCATCATCATATGGACTAACTGGTCTTTACAATATGATTGTGCGCTTCATGTAAACAGGCTGCCGGGCTTGGCACTGCCAGGCTCTTTTACATAAGAGGGGAACAAAATGAGCGATATCTATCAGCATTTTAGAAAAGACGAACAGCCATTTGTTGACCAAGTGTTAGGCTGGAAAAAAATCGCACTCGACCAATATCGAATGAAATTAACAGATTTTCTTGATCCGCGTGAGCAATTTATTACTGAATCCGTCATCCAGCATGGCGAAGAACTTGGGATCATGTTTTTTGGCGGGTATGAGGGAGCGGAGCGCAAAAGAGCTCTCATTTATCCTGATTATTTAGAACCTTCTATTCAAGATGTTGAGCTGTCATATTTTCAGGTGAACTATGCGAAAAAGTTTATTTCCTTAGAACACCCGAAGCTTCTCGGCTCATTGATTGGGACAGGCTTGAAGCGTCAAAAATTCGGAGATCTATTATTTTCAGAGGAAGATGTGCAATTTATTTGTACAAGTGATGTCGCCGATTTTGTGCGGGCGCAGCTGACACATGTCGGCAGAGCAGCCGTTTCATTAGAGGAAATCACGCAGGCAGAAATAAAGCCAGTGATCACGAAGACTGATATCAAAGAAGATACCATTTCTTCACTTCGGCTGGATGCTGTATGCGCTGCTGTCAGCCGTCAGTCTCGGCAAAAAGCACAGCTTTTAGTTAAAAATGGGCTTGTCAAAGTCAATTGGAAAGTCACTGAGGACCCTTCCTTTACAATCGGTGAAGGCGATCAGCTCTCTGTTCGGGGATTTGGCCGCTTTAGCCTCAAAACGATTGATGGGAAGACCAAAAAAGATAAATTCAAAGTAACATTTGAGCTTCTGACATAACGAACTTGAATCTGGAGGTGGCGAGGTTGCCATTAACACCTAATGATATTCATAATAAAACGTTCACAAAAAGCTTTCGCGGCTATGACGAAGACGAAGTAAACGAGTTTTTAAGCCAAGTACGTAAAGACTACGAGATCGTACTTCGTAAAAAGAACGAGCTTGAAGACAAAGTAAACGAGCTTGACGAAAGACTAGGTCATTTTGCAACAATTGAAGAGACATTAAACAAATCAATTCTTGTGGCGCAGGAAGCAGCGGAAGACGTAAAGCGTCATTCTGATAAAGAAGCAAAATTGATTATTCGTGAAGCAGAGAAAAATGCAGACCGTATTATCAACGAAGCGCTGTCAAAATCAAGAAAGATTGCAATGGAAATCGAAGAGCTGAAGAAACAGTCGAAGGTCTTTAGAACTCGCTTCCAAATGCTCATCGAAGCGCAGCTTGATCTTCTGAAAAATGACGATTGGGATCATTTACTGGAATATGAAGTAGACGCTGTCTTTGACGAAAAAGAATAAGCGCATCATCTTGACATGACGTGCTCATGTTGCATATAATACCATCATAAATTAACAAGAGATAAACGTTTGAAAGGGACACTCGCAGCTGTCACATGCGTAATAAAGCGAATCAGGGATGGTGGAAGCCTGACATTACGAGACGCTGCAATGAGATCACCCCTTTAGTTCCTTTTCTGAAAAACCAGTAAGAAAAGGCGTCTGATCACGTTACGATTTTTGAGTGGATAAGCGGCTCTTTCATATCGCTTGTCTAAAAGGGTGGTACCGCGAGACAAGCCTTCTCGTCCCTTATGGGATGAGAGGGCTTTTTTTATTGTTTTTTAATCAGAATTTGCATGTGGAGGAATGGGTATGAACTACAAAGACACCTTATTAATGCCGAAAACAGAATTCCCGATGAGAGGGAACTTGCCGAACAAAGAGCCTGAAATCCAAGAGGAATGGGCAGAGAAAGACATCTATCAAATGGTTTTAGAGCGGACTAAAGGACGCCCGACGTTTATTTTGCATGATGGACCTCCATATGCGAATGGTGACATTCATATGGGGCATGCACTCAATAAAATCCTAAAAGATTTTATCGTCCGTTTTAAATCAATGAACGGGTACCATGCACCGTACGTACCGGGCTGGGATACACACGGGTTGCCAATTGAAACAGCTCTCACTAAAAATAAAAAAGTAAAACGCAAAGAAATGTCTACAGCAGAATTCCGCAAACTATGCGAGGAGTATGCTTGGAAGCAAATTGAAGGTCAGCGCAGCCAGTTTAAGCGATTAGGCGTCAGAGCAGACTGGGACAATCCATATGTCACATTAAAGCCTGAATACGAAGCGCAGCAAATTCTTGTCTTTGGTGAAATGGCGAAGAGAGGCTATATCTATAAAGGATTAAAGCCTGTTAACTGGTCTCCTTCAAGTGAATCAGCCCTCGCTGAAGCGGAAATTGAATATAAAGACAAACGTTCACCATCGATTTACGTTTCGTTTAAAGTAAAAGATGGCAAAGGCGTTCTTGAAAACGGCGAACAATTCATTATCTGGACAACAACACCTTGGACGCTTCCTGCAAACCTTGGCATTTGTGTTCATCCAAACTTAGAGTACAGTGTTCTTCAAGTAGGTGCTGAGCGATATGTTGTCGCATCTGAGCTCGTTGAACAAGTGGCAAAAACGCTTGGCTTTGAAGAGTATGAAGTCGTGAAAACATTAAAAGGAAAAGAATTAGATAACGTCGTTGCAGAGCATCCGATTTATGGTAGAGATTCCCTTGTGATGCTTGGCGACCACGTGACAACTGATGCGGGAACTGGCTGTGTTCACACAGCACCAGGCCACGGGGAAGATGACTTTATTGTCGGTATGAAATACGGTCTTGATGTGCTCTGTCCAGTAGATGAAAAAGGTGTGATGACAGATGAGGCGCCTGGTTTTGAAGGACTATTCTACGAGGATGCCAATAAAGCCATCACAGAACAGCTTGAAGCAAAAGGTGCGCTGAAAAAGCTCGACTTTATCACGCACTCCTACCCGCATGACTGGAGAACGAAAAAACCAACGATTTATCGTGCGACAGCTCAGTGGTTTGCATCCATTAAAGATTTTAGAGAAGCGTTATTAGACAATATTAAAGAAACAAAATGGGTTCCAGCATGGGGAGAAACACGCCTGTTCAATATGGTGCGTGACAGAGGTGACTGGTGTATTTCAAGACAGCGTGTATGGGGCGTTCCAATTCCAGTCTTTTATGCGGAAAATGGTGAGCCGATCATCACGGACGAAACCATTCAGCATGTATCTCAATTATTTAGAGAGCATGGCTCGAATATTTGGTTTGAAAAAGAAGCAAAAGAGCTATTGCCAGAAGGCTTTACACATCCAGGCAGCCCGAATGGTGAATTCACAAAAGAGCAGGACATCATGGATGTATGGTTTGATTCCGGTTCTTCTCACCAAGCTGTTTTAGAAGAAAGAGATGACCTAGTCCGTCCGGCAGATCTTTATCTTGAAGGCTCTGATCAATATCGCGGCTGGTTTAACTCCTCTTTATCAACAGCAGTTGCTGTTACTGGAAAAGCACCATATAAAGGGGTCCTAAGCCACGGCTTTACGCTTGATAAAGAAGGACGTAAGATGAGTAAATCATTAGGCAATACGATTGATCCAACGAAGGTCGCGAAGCAGCTTGGTGCAGAAATTCTTAGACTTTGGGTATCTTCTGTCAACTATCAAGCCGATCATCCAGTGTCTGATGATATTTTGAAACAAGTAGCAGAAGTCTATCGTAAAATCCGTAACACCTTCCGCTTCCTGCATGGAAACTTATTTGACTTTGACCCAGCAGTTAATGCCGTGCCAGTAGAAGAGCTTCGCGAAGTGGATCAATACATCATGATCAAATTAAACAAATTGATTGATAAAGTGAAAAAAGCCTATGATGATTACGAATTTGCGGTCGTCTATCATGCGATTCACAATTTCTGTACGATTGAGCTCAGCTCTTTCTATCTCGATTTTGCAAAGGATGTCGTCTACATTGAGCATGCCGATCATCCAGACCGCCGCAGCATGCAGACGGTCTTCTACGAAACATTAATGGCATTAGTGAAGCTGACTGCACCAATTCTTCCGCATACCGCAGATGAGTTATGGAGCCACTTAAGCTTTGTTGAAGAGCCAAGTGTTCAGTTAACAGATATGCCAGAAGGTGTGCTAGTTCCTCAAGCTGAAGCGACAGAAGCGAAGTTTGACCGCTTTATGGAGGTACGTGACGATGTGCTAAAAGCGCTGGAGATTGCGCGTAACGAGAAAGTCATCGGACGTTCACTTGAAGCAAGTGTGACGCTTTATGCGACAGATGAAGTGAAAAACCTTCTTGCATCCATTAAAGAAGATGTGAAGCAGCTCTTTATCATCTCTGAATTAACGGTAGAAGATGAGCAGCATGCAGATACATCAGCGCCTGAATATACATCAGGACGAATTGTGGTTCAAAAAGCAGAAGGAGAACTGTGCGAGCGTTCCCGCATTATTTCAAAAGACGTTGGAGCAAATCCGAAATACCCAACATTGTCGCTGAAAAATGCTGAAATCGTGGAGAAATATTACCAGAATTAACAGTGCGATATCACAAGCTGGCGCCCCGTCATATGCGGGGCGTTTTCTTTTATGAGAAAATGACAGCGTTTAGAACGAAAGGAAAAATCTTATGGCTTTAAAGTGACCAGTCGGGGCAACAATATGATTATCACGACAGGGCAGGAGTTGAAATAGCGACATGAATGGCGATCTAGAGACGATTTACACGGAACTCCTTCAAATGAAAGAAGAGCTGCAATCTAAACTGTTTGAATACGCATCATTTCGTTCACCCGCTGAGCATGTCACATTGAATGAGGTCAAAACGACCACGCTTCTTTATCACATCAAAGAAGAGCTGCAAGATGTGTCTCTCGCTATTGCAAAAATTGAACAAGGAACCTATGGCATATGTGAGGCAACAGGAGATGTGATTCCGCTTGAACAAATGAGCATTCTTCCTACCGCCCGCACGGCTGACGACTTTTTATATCATAAGCAATACGAGAAAAAAGCATTCACTCCTTATCCTTACGAATCGAATGATTCTCATTTTGAAGCCTTCCACATGTAGGGAGGTTTTTGTCTGTCAACTAAAGTTTCTTTACTCCTTCCTGTTTTCTTGATAAAATGCTTAAAGATCAAAGTATGAAGATGGAGGAACGTGTGTGTTCTATTACATAATCGCATTCGTTATCATTTGTTTAGACCAATTAACAAAATGGCTCATTGTCAAAAATATGATGCTCGGTGATTCTGTTCCAGTCATTGATGGATTCTTTTATATCACGTCTCACCGAAATTCAGGAGCCGCATGGGGAATTCTCCAAGGGCAAATGTGGTTTTTCTATGTGATCACACTCGTTGTTATTGCGGGAATTGTTTATTACTTACAAAAACATGGACAAAAGGACAAGCTGCTGGGAGTAGCGCTGGCCTTAATGCTTGGCGGAGCGATCGGCAACTTTATTGACCGTATTTTCCGTCAGGAAGTGGTTGATTTTGCTCATTTCGTATTTGGGGATTATCACTACCCAATCTTTAATATTGCAGATTCTTCTCTCTGTGTAGGGGTTATTCTGCTCTTCATTCAAATGCTGTTAGATGGAAAGAAAAATAAGGAGTCAACTACATGAATCAAGTAAATATTGCCGTTTCAGAAGAACAAACGAGTGAACGGCTAGATAAATTTCTAAGCACGACAGAACCAGAATGGTCAAGAACCCAAGTCCAGCAATGGGTAAAAGATGGGCTGATCGAAGTAAACGGGAAACAAGTAAAGGCCAATTACAAAGTACAAGCTGGGGATCAAATCAAAGTGGAGATTCCAGATCCGGAAGCGCTAGATGTAGAAGCAGAACCAATGGATCTTGATATTTATTATGAGGATGCAGATGTGTTAGTCGTAAATAAACCACGAGGAATGGTCGTTCATCCAGCGCCGGGTCATGTGTCAGGAACACTTGTAAATGGACTGATGGCACATTGCAAAGACTTATCAGGGATTAACGGTGTGATGCGTCCTGGAATTGTCCACCGAATTGATAAAGATACGTCTGGGCTGTTAATGGTCGCGAAAAACGATATGGCACATGAGTCACTCGTCAATCAGCTGGTGGCTAAAACTGTTACAAGAAAGTATACGGCTGTTGTCCACGGTATTATCCAGCATGATACAGGAACAATTGATGCACCAATTGGCAGAGACAAAAAAGACCGCCAAAGCATGACGGTCACAAAAGAAAATGCAAAACAAGCCGTTACTCATTTTGATGTGATTGAACGCTTTAAAGACTTCACGGTTGTCGAATGCCGTCTTGAAACAGGAAGAACACACCAAATTCGTGTTCATATGAAATATATCGGCTACCCTCTTGCAGGAGATCCGAAATATGGGCCGAGAAAAACAGTCGATTTTAATGGACAGCTGCTGCATGCAGGTGTTTTAGGATTTGATCATCCTAGAACAGGAGAATATATCGAGTTTACAGCACCAATTCCAGCTGATATGCAGGCTTTTATCGATTCATTAAGAAATAACGATTGACAGGCCGTGCTTTTTCTGAAATAATAAACAAAGAAATTGAGATTCTTTAAAACAGTCCAGAGAGGCTGAGAAGGATAACGGATCAATTTGTGCACGCATATGCACAAATGAACGCCCCTCTCTGCCCTTTGCAGAAGGGGCTTTTTATTTGTCAAAAAGAGGTGTAAAAGATGGAACAAAAAGCAGTCATTCTTGATGAACAAGCGATCAGACGAGCGCTTACCCGAATTGCACATGAAATGATTGAGCGCAACAAAGGGATGAAGGATGTCATCCTTGCCGGGATCAAGACAAGAGGCATACATCTTGCAAAGCGCCTTGCAGAGCGCATCGAGCAAATTGAAGGGAATCCAGTCACTGTAGGTGAACTTGATATTACGCTATACCGTGATGACCTGACAAAAAAGACAGACAACCAAGACCCGCTTGTAAAGGGTGCAGACATACCAGCTGACATTAATGACAAAACACTTATTGTTGTTGACGATGTCCTGTTTACAGGCAGAACCGTCAGAGCCGCTATGGATGCCCTTGTGGATGTAGGAAGACCATCTTCCATTCAGCTGGCTGTGCTCGTTGACCGGGGACACCGGGAGCTGCCGATTCGAGCGGATTATATCGGGAAAAACATTCCGACTTCAAAAGCAGAGACAGTCATGGTTCAGCTCAATGAAGTAGATCAAAACGACCTTGTCGCTATATATGAAAAATAACCTTTTTAAATGCATTCCAGAGAGTTTGCAAAGAGGGCAATAACAGAGACACCGAGCACACGGCTAACATGACGTGTCTGGTTTTTCTAGGCCTCTTTGCGCATACTCGCAAAGAGGCTTTTTTAATGAAAAAGGACACATCTAGGAGGAAAATCATGAGTCAGCAAAAAGCCAATTTAGGCATTCGAGATATCCCAAAACCATTCACATGGCTGTCACTTAGCCTTCAGCATTTGTTTGCGATGTTTGGTGCGACCATTCTTGTACCAAAAATCATTGATATGAGTCCAGCCGTCGCGCTCATCTCAAGCGGTGTGGGAACGATTGTTTACTTAATTATCACAAGAGGACAAATTCCGGCGTATCTTGGATCGTCCTTTGCCTTCATCGCCCCCATACTGAATGTTAAAGCAACGGGCGGCCCTGGAGCCGCAATGGTTGGCGCCTTCATGGCGGGTGTCGCTTATGCACTCATCGCCCTGTTCATTAAATGGCTCGGCACAGGCTGGCTGATGAAGCTTCTGCCGCCGGTTGTCGTAGGACCAGTCATTATGGTCATCGGACTCGGACTCGCTGGAACAGCAGTCAACATGGCGATGTATGTTGATCCGAATGCCACCGAGCTAGTTTACAGCCTCAAGCACTTAATGGTTGCTGGCTTCACACTGGCTGTGACCATTATTAGTATGATTTTCCTAAGAGGATTCCTTAGCTTAATCCCAGTATTAATCGGCATCATCAGCGGCTATCTCTTTGCCTTAACACAAGGCATCGTGAACTTCCAGCCGGTCATTGACGCAAAATGGTTTGCTGTACCAGACTTCGTCGTGCCATTTGTCGACTATACACCTGCTGTGACATTAAGCATTCTCACAGTGATGGTGCCGGTTGCCTTTGTCACAATGTCTGAGCATATCGGCCACCAAGTGGTGTTAAGTAAGGTCGTAGGACAAGATTTTATTAAAAAACCAGGTCTTCACCGTTCCATTTTAGGAGACAGTGCGGCGACGATCTTCGCTTCACTTATTGGCGGACCGCCAACAACAACTTATGGAGAGAACATTGGCGTACTAGCCATCACAAGAGTGTTCAGTATCTTCGTCATCGGCGGAGCAGCCGTGTTTGCGATCTGCTTCGGTTTTGTAGGAAAAATTTCAGCATTAATCAGTACAGTGCCGTCCGCGGTGATGGGAGGCGTTTCGTTCCTGCTCTTTGGAATCATTGCTTCAAGCGGCCTGAGGATTCTGATTGATCATAAGGTGAATTTTGAAGAAAAGCGTAATCTCATTATCGCATCAGTCATCCTAGTCATTGGGATTGGCGGGGCCTTCATTGAGGTGAAACAAATCAATCTCACCCTATCTGGAATGGCACTTGCTGCGATTACGGGTGTCCTGTTAAATCTGATCCTGCCGCATCAAAAAGCAGAAGATGACAACTCAAATGAATCAAATACAGAAAACCTTTTAAAAGAAGTCCAGTGAGGCTGACAAGGGTTCTAAATGGAGCAGAATGCACGAAAGTGCCGCTGCTTCTTTTGGAGAACCCTAAGCTGCCGAGGCTTAGGGTTTTTTTGAACCTGAAAGTGATGAAAAACTAGAGGGGGAAGAAAAAATGAATGATTTATCGACAATGAGCAGCTTATCAAAAGAAGAGATTTTACAGCTGATTGAAGAAGCAGCTGCACTCAAAAAGGGGAAACAAGAACATGGATTAGCCGGAGAATTTGTGGCAAACCTCTTCTTTGAACCAAGCACAAGAACACGTTTTAGCTTCGAAGTAGCCGAGAAGAAACTTGGGATGAATGTCCTGAGCTTAGATGCGGCAAGCACCTCCGTTCAAAAAGGCGAAACACTTTACGATACGGTAAAAACACTCGAATCGATCGGAGTAAAGGCATGTGTGATCAGAGACAGCACTGATGAATATTATAACGAGCTGATCGGGAAGGTTGGAATTCCCATCATCAATGCAGGAGATGGCTGCGGACAGCATCCAACCCAATCACTGCTTGACCTCATGACCATCTTTGAAGAGTTTGGCGGCTTTGAAGGCTTAACGATTTCGATTCATGGAGACATCAAACATAGCAGGGTGGCAAGATCAAATGCTGAGGTTCTCTCAAGGCTGGGAGCGACAGTCCTCTTTTCAGGACCTGCCTCCTTCCAGGATGAACAAAACCCTCACGGAACGTATGTCCAAGTAGATGAAGCCATCGCACAATCTGATGTGGTGATGCTGCTTAGAATCCAGCATGAACGGCACGCTGAAAAAATGGGCAGCGAAGATTACTTATCAACTTATGGATTAACAGTAGACAGAGCAAACAAAATGAAAGAACGCGCAATTATTATGCATCCAGCACCAGTAAACAGAGGTGTTGAAATAGATGATTCATTAGTAGAGTCCAAGCAGTCAAGGATTTTCAAACAAATGGAAAATGGTGTTTATATCCGAATGGCTGTATTAAAAAGAGCTTTTCAAAATAGCACACTACATCAAAAAGGGAGAGATTCTGTCTATGTCATATCTCATTAAAAACGGGTTTATCTTAACAAGCACAGGTGAAAGAGTGCAGCAGGATATTAGGGTAAAAGGAAAAGTGATTCAAGCGATTGGTCACCTAGAAAGAGAAGACGGAGAAGAGGTTATTGATGCAGCAGGGCTATTTGTGTCACCGGGCTTGATCGATCTGCATGTGCATTTAAGAGAGCCGGGCGGAGAGAAAAAGGAAACGATTGAAACAGGCTCTAAAGCAGCCGCAAGAGGCGGATATACGACGATTGCAGCGATGCCGAATACAAGGCCGGTTCCAGATACAAAAGAGCAAATGGAATGGCTGATGAATCGAATCGAAGAGACCTCATCTGTGAGAGTGCTGCCATACGCCTCCATCACAACGAGACAAATTGGGGAAGAAATGACGGATTTTGCAGCACTAAAAGAAGCAGGCGCCTTTGCTTTTACAGATGACGGTGTCGGCATCCAAACAGCAGGCATGATGTACGAAGCGATGAAACAGGCAGCAAGTCTTGATCAAGCGATTGTGGCGCACTGTGAAGATAACTCGCTCATTTACGGCGGGTGCGTTCATGAAGGAGAATTTTCAAAAGCAAATGGGTTAAACGGAATACCGTCCATTTGTGAATCGGTGCATATTGCAAGAGATGTTCTTTTAGCAGAAGCAGCGAACTGTCATTATCATGTATGTCATATCAGTACGAAAGAATCTGTGCGGGTCGTACGCGATGCAAAAAAAGCAGGCATCCGTGTGACGGCTGAGGTGTCACCGCATCACCTGCTGTTGTGTGATACGGACATTCCAGGTCTTGATACAAATTATAAAATGAACCCGCCGCTCAGAGGAAAAGAGGATCGCGAGGCATTGATCGAGGGACTGTTAGATGGAACGATTGATTTCATCGCAACAGACCATGCGCCGCATACAGAAGAAGAAAAGAACGAAACCATGCAGCGTGCCCCGTTTGGAATTGTGGGACTTGAAACAGCGTTCCCGCTTCTGTATACACGATTTGTCAAAACAGGCGAATGGACATTAAAAGAACTTGTTGATTATATGACAATTAAACCAGCAGAAGCATTTTCTCTTCCATACGGAAAGCTTGAAGAAGGGCACATAGCTGATATCACACTTATTGATTTAAACAAAGAAATGGCAATCGATAAAACAAGCTTCTTATCTAAAGGGCAAAATACACCGTTTGACAAATTGACTGTATCAGGATGGCCGGTCATGACACTTGCATCTGGGAAAGTCGTTTATGAAGAGGGGAGACTAGTAAAATGAAGAGACGCTTAGTGCTAGAAAACGGAACAGTATTCGAAGGAACAGGCTTTGGCAGCTTAGAACCATCAGTCGGAGAAGTCGTCTTTAATACAGGGATGACGGGCTATCAAGAAATTTTATCTGATCCATCATACTGCGGACAAATTGTCACACTGACTTACCCGCTTATCGGCAACTATGGCATTAACCGTGACGATTTTGAATCGATCACACCGTTTGTGAAAGGGCTGATTGTGAAAGAGCTTTGTGAAAAGCCCTCAAACTGGCGCTCTTCATATTCACTCGATGAATATTTAAAAATGAAAAACATTCCGGGGCTGAGCGGAATCGATACACGGAAGCTGACTAGAATGATTCGAAGTGCAGGGACTTTAAGAGGGGCATTTGCAGGACCTGATGAACAAGTAGAAGACGTTGTCCGCCGCCTTCAAACATTGCAGCTGCCAACAGATCAAGTGAGTCAAGTATCTGTGAAAAATGCGTACCCAAGCCCAGGCAGAGGAAAAAGAATTGTCCTTGTCGATTTCGGCATGAAGCACGGCATTTTGCGCGAGCTCAATAAACGTGACTGCGACGTCATTGTGGTGCCATACAACATCACTGCAGATGAAGTGCTGCAGCTAAAGCCTGATGGCATCATGCTTTCAAACGGACCTGGAGATCCTGTGGATGTACCGGAAGCCGTTGAGATGATTCAGCAATTGATTGGAAAGGTGCCGCTCTTTGGTATATGCCTCGGACATCAATTATTTGCTCTAGCATGCGGTGCAAGCACAGAAAAAATGAAATTTGGCCACAGAGGATCAAACCATCCGGTGAAAGAACTAGCAACTGGCAAGGTGACACTGACGTCTCAAAACCATGGCTACACGGTTAGCAGTATTAACGAAGACGTGCTCGAAGTCACACATATTGCCCTAAACGACAATACGATTGAAGGATTAAAACATAAAGAAGCACCAGCATTCACTGTTCAGTACCACCCAGAAGCATCACCGGGTCCAGAAGATGCAAACTACTTATTTGACCAGTTCATGGAAATGATTCATACGACTGAGAAAGAAGGGGAAGAAGTATGCCAAAACGCGTAGACATCAAAAAGATTTTAGTAATCGGATCAGGTCCTATCATCATCGGTCAGGCAGCGGAGTTTGACTATGCAGGTACACAGGCTTGCTTAGCGCTAAAAGAAGAGGGCTATGAAGTCGTTCTTGTGAACTCTAACCCTGCGACCATTATGACAGATACAGAAATGGCTGATAAGGTATACATCGAACCACTGACACCAGAATTTTTAACACGAATCATTCGAAAAGAACGCCCTGATGCGATCTTGCCAACACTTGGCGGGCAAACTGGATTAAACCTTGCTGTTGAATTGTCAGAGCTTGGCGTATTAGCTGAATGCGGCGTTGAAGTACTCGGTACAAAGCTGTCAGCCATCCAAAAAGCAGAGGATAGAGATTTATTCCGTAATTTAATGAATGAACTAAATGAGCCAGTACCAGAAAGTGAAATCATTCATAACCTGGAAGAAGCGATGGCGTTTACAGATCAAATCGGTTTCCCTGTCATCGTCAGACCAGCCTATACATTAGGCGGAACGGGCGGCGGAATTTGTACAAACGAGCAAGAACTGAAGGAAATCGTTGAAAACGGTCTGAAGCTAAGCCCAGTCACACAATGCTTACTTGAAAAAAGCATTGCAGGCTTTAAAGAAATTGAATATGAAGTCATGCGAGACAGCGGTGACCATGCAATCGTTGTTTGTAACATGGAAAACTTTGACCCTGTCGGCATCCATACTGGTGACAGTATTGTTGTAGCCCCAAGCCAAACGTTAAGTGACCGTGAATATCAGCTGCTTCGCAATGTGTCGCTTAAGCTGATCCGTGCACTTGGCATTGAAGGCGGCTGTAACGTACAGCTGGCACTTGATCCAAACAGCTTTCAATACTATATCATCGAGGTAAACCCGCGTGTGAGCCGTTCATCTGCGCTTGCGTCAAAAGCGACAGGCTATCCAATTGCCAAATTGGCAGCGAAAATTGCTGTCGGCTTAACGCTTGATGAAATGATGAACCCAGTCACAGGTAAAACCTATGCAGCCTTCGAGCCGGCACTTGACTATATCGTTTCTAAAATCCCGCGCTGGCCGTTCGATAAATTTGAATCTGCGAACAGACGTCTTGGTACGCAAATGAAGGCAACTGGTGAAGTCATGGCGATCGGCCGCACATTAGAAGAGTCTCTTCTAAAAGCTGTACGTTCACTTGAAGCCGATGTGCATCACATTGAATTAAAAGATGAAGTAGACATCACAAATGAAGTGCTTGAAAAACGGATTATCAAAGCGGGAGACGAACGATTATTTTATATCGCTGAGGCGCTTAGAAGAGGCTATACCGTCGAACAAATACATGAATTCTCAAAAATTGATTACTTCTTCCTTCATAAGCTGGAAGGTATCATCGCCTTTGAGAAAACATTAAAAGAAAACAAAGGCAATACAGCCGTATTAAAAGAAGCGAAAGAAAAAGGCTTCTCAGATATCTACATTAGCCGTGAGTGGAATATGAAAGAAGCGGATGTCTACAAGCTAAGACAAGAAGCAGGCATTGTACCTGTATACAAAATGGTGGATACATGTGCGGCAGAATTTGAATCAGAGACACCATATTTCTACAGCACGTATGAAGATGAAAATGAATCAGAACGTACAGACAAGAAAAGTGTCATCGTATTAGGTTCAGGTCCTATCCGAATTGGACAAGGGGTAGAATTTGATTATGCGACTGTTCACTCAGTGTGGGCAATTAAACAAGCAGGCTATGAAGCGATCATTATAAACAACAACCCTGAAACGGTCTCAACAGACTTTAGTATTTCAGATAAGCTTTACTTTGAACCACTCACTGTAGAAGATGTCATGCATATCATCGATCTTGAACAGCCTGAAGGAGTCGTTGTTCAGTTCGGCGGACAAACGGCGATCAACCTAGCAGACGAATTATCAAATAGAGGGGTTAAAATTCTTGGAACTTCTCTAGAAGACCTAGACCGCGCAGAAAACCGGGACAAGTTTGAACAAACGTTAGAAACACTCGGCGTGCCGCAGCCTAAAGGGAAAACAGCAACGTCTGTGCCTGAAGCTGTAGCGATTGCCAATCAAATCGGCTACCCAGTCCTTGTCCGTCCTTCCTATGTATTAGGCGGCCGCGCGATGGAAATTGTGTATCAAGAAGCCGAGCTTCTTCACTACATGGAGAATGCGGTGAAGGTCAATCCGCAGCATCCAGTGTTAATTGACAAGTATTTGACAGGAAAAGAAATTGAAGTAGATGCCGTGTCTGATGGAGAAACTGTCGTAATCCCAGGCATTATGGAACACATTGAAAGAGCCGGAGTTCACTCTGGTGACTCGATTGCGGTCTATCCGCCGCAAACATTGTCTGAGGACATCAAAGCAAAGATCGCAGAATACACGATCAAGCTTGCCAAAGGACTCAACATTATTGGGCTTTTGAACATTCAGTTTGTCCTATCAAAAGGTGAAGTGTATGTACTTGAAGTGAACCCGAGATCAAGCCGGACGGTTCCTTTCTTAAGTAAAATTACGGGCATTCCGATGGCAAACCTTGCGACAAAAGTCATCTTAGGAGACAAGCTCAAAAATTATGGCTACGAAGAAGGCCTTCACACAGAGCAAGAAGGGGTGTACGTCAAAGTTCCAGTCTTCTCTTTTGCAAAATTAAGAAGAGTGGATATTACACTCGGGCCTGAAATGAAATCAACAGGTGAAGTCATGGGGAAAGATGTCACGATCGAAAAAGCCTTATATAAAGGATTGATTGCATCAGGCATTCAAATTCCTAAAGACGGAACAGTTCTTCTGACAGTGGCTGATAAGGATAAAGAAGAAGGACTTGAGATCGCAAGAAGATTCCATTCGATCGGCTATCATATTTTAGCAACAGAAGGAACGGCGAATTATTTAAAACAAGCCTCCATTCCATCAAGTGTGGTCGGCAAAATTGGAGAAGAAGGCAAAAATCTTCTCGATGTCATTCGAAACGGGGAAGCCCAATTCGTGATCAACACATTAACAAAAGGAAAACAGCCGGCAAGAGACGGCTTTAGAATTAGACGTGAATCTGTTGAAAACGGAGTGGCCTGCTTAACGTCCCTAGACACAGCAGAAGCCATTTTAAGAGTGCTTGAGAGCATGACATTTAGAGCGGATGAAATGCCAGAAGTGAAAACGAATGCTGAGGTGACAGTAACGATATGAAAAAAGCATACTTGACGGTCGTCTCGAACCGAGAGATCGCTGATCATATTTACGAAATGACATTAAAAGGTGACCTTGTGGACGCCTTTCAAACGGCTGGACAATTTCTTCATCTAAAGGTCAGTGAATCCATGACACCGCTGCTGAGAAGACCGATCAGTATTGCCAACATTCATGCCGAGCAAAAAGAAGCAACCATCATTTACCGCGCAGAAGGAGAGGGCACAAAGCTCCTCTCCCAAAAGCGGGAGGGAGAATCAGTCGATGTATTAGGGCCGCTTGGAAACGGGTATGATCCTTCAGTCGTCAAGCCCGGAGAGACGGCATTACTAGTCGGCGGCGGAATTGGCGTACCGCCTCTATATGAACTGTCCAAGCGTTTAACGAAAAAAGGAGTCATCGTAAAGCATGTCCTCGGCTTTCAATCGAAAAAGGATGTATTTTACGAGGAGAAATTTCAAGCACTCGGCGATACGTTTATTGCAACTGTTGATGGCACATATGGTGCTAAAGGCTTTGTAACAGATGTGATAAAAGAGCAAAACCTGAGCTTTGATGTGCTGCTTTCCTGCGGTCCGACACCTATGCTAAAAGCGCTGAAAGACACGTATCCTGATAAGCCCGTCTACATTTCGATGGAAGAACGAATGGGCTGCGGGATTGGTGCCTGCTTTGCATGTGTCTGTCATACCGATCAGCTCGACAAACCTTACGTCAAAGTCTGTCTTGATGGACCTGTTTTTAAAGCAGAGGAGGTGGCATTGTCATGCTAAACGTTGAGTTACCGGGATTATCTTTAAAGAATCCAATTATCCCTGCATCAGGCTGCTTTGGATTTGGGAGAGAATTTGCATCCTTATATGACCTATCATTACTGGGCGGTATCATGATCAAAGCCACAACCCTTGAACCGAGATTTGGCAATCCGACACCAAGGGTAGCCGAGACAGGAGCTGGTATGCTCAATGCAATCGGACTTCAAAACCCAGGTCTAAAAGGCGTGCTTGAAAATGAATTGCCTTGGCTCGAGCAGTTTAATACACCTATTATTGCGAATGTTGCTGGCTCACAGGTTGAAGATTATGTTGAAGTAGCCAAGCAAATCAGCCAAGCCAAAAATGTTCATGCCCTTGAACTGAATATTTCTTGCCCAAATGTTAAAACAGGCGGGATCGCCTTTGGTACAGATCCAAATATGGCGGCGTCATTGACAAAAGCAGTCAAGGACGTCTCTTCTGTACCTGTCTATGTCAAGCTGTCACCTAACGTAGCCAATATTGTAGAGATTGCTCAAGCGATTGAAGCTGCTGGAGCGGATGGACTCACCATGATTAACACATTAATTGGGATGCGTTTAGATTTAAAAACGGGGAAACCCATTCTTGCCAATAAAACAGGCGGATTATCAGGACCAGCTGTCAAACCTGTCGCTGTGCGCATGGTGCATGAGGTGAGTCAAGCGGTTTCTATTCCGATTATCGGGATGGGCGGAGTGCAAAGTGCTGAAGATGTACTTGAATTTTTACTAGCAGGTGCAAGTGCAGTAGCTGTCGGTACAGCCAATTTTGTGAATCCATTTATTTGTCCGGAAATCATTGAAGAGCTGCCAAATGTGTTAGCAGCATATGGTTATTCATCTGTAGAGGAATGTATCGGAAGGAGCTGGAAACATGAAGCACTTGCCCATCATCGCGCTTGATTTTCCTTCAGGACAGGAGGCGCTTGCCTTTTTAGATCCCTTTGAAGGGACACCATTATTTGTGAAGGTCGGCATGGAGCTGTTTTACCAAGAAGGACCTGCCATCCTTGATGCGCTGAAAGAAAAAAATTGCCGCATTTTTCTCGATCTAAAATTACATGACATTCCAACAACGGTGCAAAAAGCGATGAACCGGCTTGCCGCACTTGGCGTTGATTTGGTCAATGTGCATGCTGCTGGCGGGAAACGAATGATGCAGGCTGCATTAGAGGGACTTGAAAGCGGGACTCCTGCTGGACAAAGCCGCCCAGGCATTATTGCAGTGACCCAGCTGACTAGTACGTCAGAAGACATGATGAGAAAAGAATTACTCATTGACCGTCCGCTGCAAGAGACTGTTATCCGGTACGGACAATTAGCATATGAAAGTGGGCTGGACGGGGTTGTTTGCTCTGTTCATGAATCTAAAGCACTTCATGAACATATCTCACCATCCTTTCTCACTGTAACGCCAGGGATTCGCTTACCGAATGATCAAACCGATGACCAAAAGCGTGTGGCGACACCTGCCTATGCAAAAGAGCAAGGTGTTTCACAAATTGTTGTCGGAAGATCAATCACAAAAGCTGATAAACCAATAGAAGCCTATCATCAAATTTTGAAAGAGTGGGAGTGACTGCCAGATGAAATCAAAAATCGCGAAACATCTATTACAAATCAAAGCGGTCTCATTAAAACCAGACGAACCGTTTACATGGGCGAGCGGTATAAAATCACCGATCTATTGTGATAACCGCCTCACATTATCATATCCAGAAGTCAGACACGACATTGCGGAAGGTCTAAAAGATTTGATTCTCACTCATTTCAAGGGGGCAGAGGTTGTCGCGGGTACTGCAACAGCTGGCATTCCGCATGCGGCATTAGCAGCAGACCGCTTGAACATCCCGATGTGTTATGTCAGAAGTAAGCCGAAAGCACACGGCAAAGGAAATCAAATTGAAGGGGCCGTATCGAAAGGCCAAAAGGTTGTCGTCGTCGAAGACCTTATTTCCACAGGAGGCAGTGTGCTTGAAGTGGTCGCTGCTCTTCAAGCTGAGGGCTGCGAGGTACTAGGAGTTGCCGCAATCTTCACATACGGACTGCCAAAAGCAGCAGCCGCTTTTCAAGAAAAAAATATTCCGTATGTCACCCTGACAGACTATGACACATTGACAGACGTGGCACTTGAACTGAAAGCGATTGAGCCGTCTGCGATGAACAAACTAAAACGCTGGAGACAAGATCCGTCCTCTGAATCTTGGATGGAAGAAACGGTCTGAAAAGAAGAGAAAGGACTAGGATGAAGAGCATTTTAGCCTCCTATCGTTAACAAAAGCTGTGCCTGCCCGCACGGCTTTTTTATTTGGGTGAAAATAGTAAAATAGACTCAAATTTTAATAAAAACTAATCCTATCAATAAAGTCGGGTTGACTTTTGTTTGAATTGTGTTAATATTTAAGACAAATTGAAACTCTTATCCAGAGAGGTGGAGGGACTGGCCCGATGAAACCCGGCAACCTGCGATCCGCAAGGTGCTACTTCCTGCAAAATGATTCTATTTTGAAAGATAAGGAAATCGTGAGCTTCCTCATCTTTCTTTCGGACTGAAAGAAAGTTTTTTTATTTTAACGGTGAGGAGGAAGAGGAGATGGAAGTGAAACAAAATCAGGATGAGGACTTAGTAAAGCATATGCAAGAACTGATTGGGGATATGAAATTCGGTTCAATTACGTTAATTGTTCAGGACGGTCAAGTGATTCAAGTGGAAAAAAACGAAAAAATTAGATTGAAGTAGTGCGGAAATTAGCAATATGAGCGGTACTCCGGAAGGGGAGAAATCATGTTAACTTATGAAAATTGGCAAGAGCCGTCCATTACATTTCAAGAGGATGATTTGTATAAAGGAGCCCTGTCTGTACTGAAATGGGCGTACGGTCATTATGGTGACCAGCTCGTGTATGCGTGCAGCTTTGGCATCGAGGGCATCGTTCTGATTGATCTGATTGCAAAAGTAAAAAAAGATGCGAGAATTGTCTTTTTAGATACAGGTCTGCATTTTAAGGAAACATACGACACAATTGATGCGGTAAAGGAAAGATACCCGGGTTTAGACATTGTATTGAAAACGCCTGAGCTGACGGTTGAACAGCAAAATGAGCAGCACGGTGATGAATTATGGAAAACAAATCCTCAAAGCTGCTGCCATATGCGTAAGGTCATTCCTTTGCAAGAAGCTCTCTCTGGTTATCCAGCATGGCTTTCCGGTTTAAGAAGAGAGCAGTCACCAAAACGAGCAGGGACGAATTTCTTAAATAAGGATGAAAAATTCAAATCAGTGAAAGTATGTCCGCTCATCCATTGGACGTGGAAGGACATATGGAGATATGCATCTAGAGAGGAACTTACTTATAATCCGCTGCATGACCAAGGATATCCAAGTATCGGCTGTGCACCGTGTACACAGCCAGCATTTACTGCAGATGATCTGCGTTCTGGCAGATGGTCAGGAACAGCAAAGACAGAGTGCGGATTACATGAGTAAGGGAGCATAATGTATGGAAATCGCCGCAATTTTATTTAGTCTATTCTTTGCTTTAAACATAGGCGCAAGCGGGGCAGCTGCTTCTATGGGCATTGCGTATGGATCAGGTGCCATTCAAAAGCCCATTTATGCACTCAGTTTTTGTGCAGTGGGGATTTTAGCAGGTTCAGTGATTGGCGGCGGCGAGGTCGTCAAAACGATCAGCTCTGGTATTATGCCAGAATCAGTCATTACACTTGAAATCGTTTGTATTATCATTGGTTCTGCTGCACTATCACTTTTCATAGCGAATCTCATGGCGATTCCTTTATCAACAAGTGAGGTCACAGTAGGGGCTGTGGTTGGTGTGGCAGTCGCGTATAAAGTATTGTTTGTGAAATCCATTTTAGTGATTGTGGCATTTTGGGTCATCATCCCGCTTTTTGCCTTTCTTTTTACCTTTGCTGTCGTCAAAATCATCAGAATGTTCCCTAAACGGAAGCTGTCTAAAAAAGGCACAGCTATTTTATCTGTCGTATTAATCCTCAGCGGATTTTTAGAGGCATTTTCAGCCGGTATGAACAATGTGGCAAATGCCGTCGGCCCGCTCGTCGCTTCAGGCGTTTTGTCTGTTGGGCAGGGAACACTTTACGGCGGAATCTTCGTCGCAGCAGGGGCCCTCTTGCTAGGCAGAAGAGTGCTGGAAACAAACGGAAAGAAAATTACCCGCTATCAAACAGGCGAAGGGATTTTACTTTCGAGTACCGGTGCCGGGCTTGTCATCGTCAGCTCTATTTTTGGGCTGCCCGTTCCACTTACGCAAATCACCTCCTCGTCTATCATCGGGCTTGGAATGGCAAAAGGCGGGCCTAACATTTTTCACAAACATGTTGTGAAAAAAATGCTGAAAGTATGGGTGGTCTCACCTTTTTTATCACTCAGCCTCTCGTATTTGCTTGTGAGCCTTTTCTTAAAAGGAGACTATTACTCTATCTTTATCATGATGAGTGTACTGCTTGCCTCACTTGGTGCGCTGAGTCTGATGAAGGCAGTCAAAAATGAAAGCAGCTCTATTCATGAACAGGGCGGCGGGATTTAACCATAAATCCGACTATTAACATCTAATAAATATGAACATTGAGAGGAAGATGAACAAATGAGTTTAACACCACATGGTGGCGTATTAATTAATCGAGTAAATGAAGAATATGATCTCAGCACGGCTGCGAAGGAAATTGAACTAGATGCGATTTCCTTTGCAGACCTTGAACTCATTGCAATTGGCGGATATAGTCCAATTGAAGGGTTTTTAACAAAAGCTGATTATGAAGCAGTTGTAAGCAGTATGCGGCTAGCAAGTGGTGTCGTTTGGTCTCTTCCTATTACACTGCCAGTAACAAAAGAAAAGGCGGCGGAAATCCATCAAGGCGATATCGTGCGCTTATCCTACAATGGAACTGTATATGGGGTCATTGAAGTAGAGGATCAATACACACCAGATAAAGAAAAAGAAGCGGTGAATGTCTATAAAACAGATGACCGCAATCATCCAGGCGTGAAAAAATTATTTGAACGCGGCGATACTTACATTGGCGGAAAAATTACACTGACGAAACGCAGTGAAAAACCATTCCCTCAATTTACGTATGAGCCAGAAGAAACAAGACGTCATTTTAAAGATAACGGCTGGAAAACCATAGTTGGTTTCCAAACGAGAAACCCTGTTCATCGTGCTCATGAATATATTCAAAAAACAGCACTGGAAACAGTCGATGGTTTATTTTTAAATCCGCTTGTCGGTGAAACAAAATCTGACGACATCCCGGCAGATGTAAGAATGAAAAGCTATCAAGTATTATTGGACGGTTATTATCCAAAAGACCGCGTCTTTTTAGGTGTTTTTCCTGCTGCAATGCGTTATGCTGGACCAAAGGAAGCCATTTTTCATGCGCTAGTGCGGAAAAATTATGGCTGCACCCATTTTATTGTCGGAAGAGATCATGCAGGTGTTGGTGACTATTACGGCACATACGAGGCGCAGGAACTATTTGATCAATTTACAAGCGAAGAAATCGGCATTACTCCATTAAAATTTGAACACAGTTTCTACTGTAATACATGTGAAGCGATGGCCACTCCAAAAACGTGTCCTCACGACAAAAGCGAGCATGTCATTCTTTCAGGTACAAAGGTTCGAACAATGCTGAGAAACGGTGAATTACCACCAAGCACGTTCAGCCGAAAAGAAGTCATTGAAACATTAATCGAAGGATTAAAAACGACGGTATCTTAATGGGAGGGTATGACATGAGCAACGAACATATCGTGTGGCATGATTCATCAATTACAAAAAAAGAATATCAGCAGAAAAACAATCATACGAGCGGCATTATCTGGCTTACAGGTCTAAGTGGGTCAGGTAAATCAACGATCGCGAATGCAGCTGCGAGAGAGCTGTTTGAACAAG
Organism: Bacillus sp. FSL K6-0994; assembly: GCF_038630815.1. NCBI lineage: Bacteria > Bacillati > Bacillota > Bacilli > Caryophanales > Bacillaceae > Bacillus > Bacillus sp. FSL K6-0994. The sequence continues at coordinate 1,446,972 of NZ_CP152043.1, forward strand.
GCTACCAAGTCACAGTTCTTGACGGCGATAACGTGCGGCACGGACTCAATAAAGATCTAGGGTTTTCAGATGATGACAGAAAAGAAAACATCCGCCGGATCGGAGAAGTAGCAAAATTATTTGTGGAGCAAGGGACGATTGTCATCACTGCTTTTATTTCTCCATTTCAAGAAGACCGCCACACTGTCAGACAGTTGGTCGAAGATGGGGAATTTCATGAAGTATTTGTCAAATGTGATCTGAACGTGTGTGAAGAGCGTGATCCAAAAGGGTTATATAAAAAGGCGAGAAACGGTGAAATTCCGTTTTTCACTGGAATCGATTCACCGTATGAAGAGCCTGCTGCGCCTGAGCTCGTATTAGATACAGGGGAATTATCACGTGAGGAATCTAAACAGCGTCTTGTTGATTATGTAAAAGGAACAACGAAATAATCATCTGATGGCAGGGGGAGAAAAGCAAGATGGGGAAAGTATACATTGTGGGTGCTGGACCCGGTGACCCAGATTTAATAACATTAAAGGCCCATAAGGCGATACAGCGGGCAGATGTCATCTTATATGATCGTCTTGTCAATCAAGAAATTCTCGCCCATGCCAAACCGGAGGCGGAATTGATTTATTGCGGCAAGCTGCCAAATCATCATACAATGAGACAGGAAGCCATCAATGAAGCGCTTGTGGCTCATGCAAAGGAAGGGAACGTTGTCGTTCGGCTGAAAGGCGGCGACCCCTTTGTCTTTGGCCGCGGCGGTGAAGAAATCGAATGCTTAGCTGAGCACGGAATTCCGTATGAGGTCGTCCCAGGAATTACTTCTGGGATTGCAGCGGCTGCTTATGCGGGCATCCCTGTGACACATCGTGAATTCAGCTCAAATGTTGCTTTTGTCACGGGTCACTATCAAAAGGATGAACATTTTGAAGAAAAGTGGGAGGCGCTGGCTACAGGGATTGATACTCTTGTGATTTACATGGGTGTCAAAAACGTGGAAAGAGTGCAGCGCCTGCTTTTGAAAAATGGACGGGACCCTGAAACACCCGCTGCATTTATACACTGGGGAACCACAACAAGGCAAAAGACAACGTGCTGCACGGTGGCGACATTGTCTGAAACCGTTGAAAAAGAAGGGATCGAGCATCCAAGTTTAATTGTTGTTGGAGATGTCGTTCATTTTCATCAAAAGCTGAACTGGTTTGAACCTGCATTCATCGAGAAATGAGAATGATAGAGAAAAGACACGTGCATACATCGTGTCTTTTCGTCTGATGAAAACAAGTGAGAGGGAGGAGCCGCATGAAACAAGCTGTCCTTTATGTTGGGCATGGAAGCAGGGTAAAAGAAGCACAAGATAAGGCCATTTCTTTTATGAAAAGCTGTATGCCGTTAGTGAAAGCAGATATACAAGAAATTTGTTTTTTAGAGCTGACGGACCCTTCTATAGAAGAAGGATTTGAGGCCTGTGTGAAAAAAGGAGCGACACACATTGCAATCGTCCCGCTCCTCCTTTTAACTGCCATGCATGCCAAATCGGATATCCCGGTCGAAATTGAGAAAGTGCATGCGCGTTTCCCGCAAGTGAAGGTCACATATGGAAAGCCAATCGGCGTGAATCAAGAAGTAACAAAAGCGGTTGCCGCAAGAATTGAAGAAGCAGGATATCAAGGCGAGCACGCGCGGATTCTTTTAATTGGCCGCGGGAGCTCTGATCCGGATGTGAAGCGAGATGTGTTTGGCATTGCAGACGATGTCCGAAATCTGCTTCAGCATGCAGAGGTTCTTCCGTGTTTTATTACAGCATGTGAGCCAAATTATCGAGATGTTCTCGCGCAGTTATCAGCAGATGACGATGGGCCTGTCTATCTCGTTCCTTACTTGCTGTTTACGGGGATTTTAATGAAAGAAATTGAAAATGAAGCCGCTCAGGCGAGAAAGCGGCTGAAAGATGTCCGGGTATGCCGGTATATTGGCTTTCATCCGCATGTCAAATCGGCTTATATTGAACGCGTGCAAGAAACCATTTTAAACAAAGACGATGCGTTTCGTTTCCGAGGAGAAATCCATGCTTCCAGTCCATCTTGATTTAACCGATAAACAAGTGGTCATCGCCGGCGGCGGATCTGTCGCGTTAAGAAGAGCAAAGGCATTGTGTACGGAGTCTTGCCAGATAACCGTTGTGAGTCCTAATATTTCTGAAGAGATGGAACGCCTCATTGATACATATGCGCTCAATTGGAAGGAAAAGAAAGTAGACGATGAAGATTTAAAGGATGCGTTTTTCATTGTTGCTGCTACAAACGACCCTTCGGTAAATGAATGGATTGCACAAACAGCACAGCCTCACCAGCTCGTGAATTGTGTGAGCCAATCTGAGCTCGGCAATGTGATGGTGCCGAAGGTTGTCAAAGCAGGAAAAGTGACGATTTCAGTTTCTACAAGCGGTGCAAGCCCCGCCCGGACAAAACAATTGGCTGCGGCAATTGAATCCTTGCTTGAAGAAGAGGATATTGACGCACTTGATGCCCTTTACATCGAAAGAAAAAAACGACAAAGAAAAAGCCGATAAAATCGAGGGTCAGTCCCCGATTTTATCGGCTTTTTTATTTATTTTCTCAGCTTGAGCACAAGATCTTCGTCAGGCGTGACAAATAATGTTTGCTGCTGATCATACGTAACAAAGCCAGGCTTTGCTCCGTTTGGTTTTTTCACATGCCGGATTTTCGTATAATCGACAGGAACGGAGCCGGACTCTTTTGCCTTCGAGAAGTAGGCGGCAATTTGAGCCGCTTCAAGCAGCGTTTGTTCATCAGGTGCTTGGTGGCGGATGACGACATGTGATCCAGGAATATCCTTTGTATGCAGCCAAATATCATCACGAGCAGCTGCCTTTGTAGTCAAATACTCGTTTTGTTTGTTGTTTTTTCCGACTAAAATTGGTATGCCTTGGGACGATTCATACGTTTCGAGCTGAATGGCCGCCGGTTTTTTCTTTTTGGCGTGGCGCTTTTGTTTGGCGCGCAAATATTTTCCTTCAACAAGCTCTTCTCTCATTTCCTCTAAATCCTTCGGTGAAGCAGAGGACAGCTGCTGAATCAGCTCTTCAAAATAAGCAATTTCTTCATGTGTCCGCTTAATTTGTTCATTTACAGCTTCTACAGCATTTTTTGCCTTTTGATATTTTGTGAAATATGCCTGTGCATTTTCAGAAGGGGTTTTATTTGTTTTGAGCGGGATCGTGATTTCTCCGCCGTCTTCATCGTAATAATTGATGACAGTCGCTTCTTTATCCCCTTTTTTAATCGCATATAAATTGGCTGTTAACAGCTCACCATAGAGCTGATATTTGTGTGCATCTTGGGATTCTTCAAGTGTTCTTTTTAGCTTTTTCAGCTTGTTTTCATTTTTCTTTTTTTCATTGACGACAAATCGTTCAAGGTCTGCCGCCTGCTGTTTGACTCTGTCTCTCTCAGCTTTTCCGAAATAAAAGCGGTCAAGCAGCTGGCTGAGTGAGTCGAATGTCTTCATCTCGCCATGGACATGCTGAAGCTCTAATAAATAAAAATACTCTTTCCCATCTTTTCTTGTGAGCTGCGGCGTAAAAGAATGCATGCGAATGAGCTGGAACATGTCGAGCAGTGTATTTGGAATTGTTTCTTGATTGGCAAGGCCGGCCCGGTGTACTGCTTCCTTTGCAAACAGCGGGGAAACCCCAGAGAAGGTATCGACAATTTGATTCGCGATCTTTCCTTCTTGAAAGCGTAAATGCTTCATAATATCATCCTTTGTCACGTCAAAAGGATTCAATTTTTGCTGCGCAGGCGGCAGAAGGTATTCATGACCAGGAAGCACCGTTCGATAGCTGTTCACAGATGGAGAAAGGTGTTTTAAACCATCAATGATCTGCTGCGTTCCATCCTCTACAAGAATCAAATTACTATGACGTCCCATGATTTCAATGTAAAGCTTACGCGTCTGTTCATCACCGATTTCATTTCGGCTTCTCACATGAAGCACGATCACCCGGTCAAACCCAATCTGTTCAAAACGTTCAATAAAGCCGCCCTCAAGATGCTTTCTGAGCAGCATACAAAACATCGGCGGCTCGCTTGGATTGTCGTATTGATGCTCTGTGAGCTGCACTCTCGCATAGCTCGGATGAGCCGATAAAAGCAGCTTATGATTTTTCCCGTTTGCCCGAATATGAAAAATCAGCTCGTGTTTATATGGCTGATGGATTTTTGAAATCCTCCCGCCAGTTAATGTCTCTTGCAATTCATTTGTCATACCATATGTAAAAATGCCGTCAAATGACATGTTGGATACACCCTCTTCTTTCACACAAATCTACTGAAAGAACCTTCCGTTTTCTCGTTCTTTAGGCAGTCTTATTATTATAGCATGATTTAGGACGAGTCTGAATAAACTGGCTTATAGAACACTGCATATGAGAGAGAACAAAAGAGGAGTGGACGAGGTCAAATGAATTGGCATGAACTGAACCAAACCGATTTATTAAAAACAATGAATACATCGATAGGTGACGGACTGTCAGAAAAAGATGTACAAAAGCGGCTTGAAAAACATGGGCCAAATGAATTGCAGGAAGGAAAAAAGGCGTCGGCTCTGATCATTTTTTTAGCACAGTTTAAAGATTTCATGGTGTTAATCTTGCTTGCAGCAACAATCATTTCTGCCTTTTTAGGAGAATACATTGATGCTGTTGCGATTGTAGCCATTGTTTTGATTAATGGTGTACTCGGTTTTTATCAAGAACGCCGGGCGGAGAAATCCCTTCAAGCGTTAAAAGAATTATCAACTCCGCACGTGTATGCAAGGAGAAATAATGAATGGGTCAAGATCCCGTCTAAACATCTCGTGCCAGGGGATATTGTGAAATTTTCAAGCGGAGATCGGATTGGGGCAGATATTAGATTACTAGAAACAAAGAGCTTAGAAATTGAGGAGTCCGCTCTCACTGGTGAGTCCATCCCAGCGGTCAAACACGCAAGTCCGCTTTCAAGCGGCCATGTCTCTCTCGGAGATTTGACGAACATGGCCTTTATGGGGACGCTTGTCACTAGAGGCAGCGGCGTAGGGGTTGTCATTGGTACAGGAATGAATACGGCGATGGGACAAATTGCCGGCATGCTGGATGCAGCAGGTAATATGGAAACGCCGCTGCAAAGACGTCTCGAGCAGCTTGGGAAAATTCTGATTGTGGCTGCTTTATTTTTAACGGTGCTCGTTGTTGTTCTCGGGGTTGTGCAAGGACATGAATTGTATCATATGTTCCTAGCGGGAGTATCTCTTGCTGTTGCGGCGATTCCAGAAGGCCTGCCGGCGATCGTCACTGTTGCACTTTCCCTAGGGGTGCAGCGGATGATCAAACAAAAATCGATTGTCAGAAAGCTCCCCGCGGTGGAAACACTCGGCTGCGCGTCAATCATTTGCTCAGATAAAACAGGAACGATGACGCAAAATAAAATGACCGTGACCCATGTATGGGCAGAGGGGAAAACGTGGAATATTTCTGGCACAGGCTACGAGCCATCCGGTGACTTTACCTTGAACGGAGAAATCGTCCATGCTGACAAGCACCCAAGCCTGCAAAAGGTGTTATTATACGGGGCGCTTTGTAATACATCGACCATCGTTGAAAAAGACGGGGAGATGAGGCTTGATGGAGATCCGACAGAGGGGGCGCTTCTCACCGCAGCACGTAAAGCGGGTTTTACAGAGCAATTCATCGAAGCTGGATTTCATGTCATTGAGGAGTTTCCTTTTGATTCAGAAAGAAAGATGATGTCAGTCGTCGTTGAAACGAATCAAAAAGAGCGGTATGTCATTGCAAAAGGTGCGCCGGATGTACTAATGAACCGTTCCAGTCATATCATGCACGGCGGGCGCACAGCTTCTTTTTCAGCCACTCACAGGCAAGAAACAGAAGCTGCGATTCAAGGGTTAGCAAGACAGGCGCTTAGAACCATTGCCATCGCGTATAAAAAAGTCGGTCTGACGGAAAAAATCACCTCTGTAAAGCAGGCTGAAACCGATTTAACATTGATCGGGTTAGAGGGCATGATCGATCCACCGCGCCCTGAAGTCAGACGAGCGATTAAAGAGTGCCGGGATGCCGGGATTAAAACGGTCATGATTACAGGCGACCACGTAGAAACGGCCAAAGCGATTGCCAAAGACTTAAGCCTTTTACCGAAGCAAGGACAGGTGCTCGACGGAAAAGCGCTTGATCAGATGAGCGACAAAGAGCTTGAGCAAACGGCTGAAAATGTATACGTCTTTGCCCGGGTTTCCCCTGAGCATAAACTGAGAATTGTCAAAGCCTATCAAAAAAATGGTCATGTTGTGGCGATGACAGGTGACGGGGTCAATGATGCGCCTGCCATTAAACAAGCAGATATTGGCATTTCCATGGGCATCACTGGAACAGACGTAGCCAAAGAAGCGTCTTCTCTTATTTTACTTGACGACAACTTTGCGACCATAAAATCCGCCATTAAAGAGGGCCGGAATATTTATGAAAACATTCGTAAGTTTGTCCGTTATTTGCTGGCATCAAATGTCGGAGAAATTTTGGTCATGCTGTTTGCGATGCTCCTCGCGCTTCCGCTTCCGCTCGTTCCTATACAAATCTTATGGGTAAACCTTGTCACAGATGGTCTGCCGGCTATGGCACTTGGCATGGATAAGCCAGAAGGCGATGTCATGAAGAGAAAGCCGCGGAATGTGAAAGAGGGCATTTTTGCTAGAGGGCTTGGCTGGAAGGTCATCTCAAGAGGATTCCTCATCGGGCTTGCGACCCTTTTGGCATTTATATTTGTGTATCACCGCGATCCAAACAACCTGCAATATGCACAGACTGTCGCATTTAGTACGCTTGTTTTGGCGCAGCTCATTCATGTATTTGACTGCCGCAGTGAACGGTCCATTTTTGAACGTAATCCATTTGGGAACCTTTATTTGATCGGTGCGGTTTTGTCATCACTTTTACTCATGTTTGTGGTCATTTATTACCCGCCGCTTCAGCCGATTTTCAAAACGGTGGCGGTTGCACCAATTGATTGGCTGCTGATCATTGGGATGTCTGCACTGCCAACTTTTTTACTGGCAGGATCACTTTTGACAAGAAAAAAATAATTGATTATGGTATAATTTTGAGGTAATAGTGTCTGCTATTACCTTTTTCATTTTATTAATATGAAAGAATTGGGTGTTTTGACATGATACGCAGTATGACGGGATTCGGCCAAGCGAGTAAAACGGATGGAGAACTGACAGTGTCAGTTGAGCTAAAATCGGTCAATCACCGTTTTAAAGAGGTTCATGCCCGTTTGCCGAGGCCGCTTTTATATTTCGAAGATACATTAAAAAAAATCATTCTTCGTCACGTGCAGCGCGGTAGAATTGAGCTGTTTGTCACGATTGAAGGCGGTAAACTAGCAAGCCGGTCCTTACAGATCGACTGGCCGCTGCTTGATGAATACATGAAAGCCGCAAAAGACCTCGAGGAACGCTATCACATTTCAGGCATTCAGCATGCACATGACTTATTGGGGCTGGAGCTTGCCGTTCAAGTGGAAGAGTCAGCCAGCCGAAATGAACAGTTAGAGCAGCTGCTGATGGAAGCTTGCGAGGCTGCTGTCAAGGAGCTTTGCTTCATGAGAGAGCAAGAGGGCGCATCACTTCAAAAAGACTGTGAACTGAGGCTTTCTGAACTAGAGGCCTATACAGAAGAAATCAAAGTCTTTGCACCAGAGGTTGTGAGTCAGTACAAAGAACGATTGAATCAGCGATTGCAAGAATGGATCGGAGAGGCGCTTGACGAGAGCAGACTAACGACAGAGGCTGCCATTTTTGCTGACCGGTGTGACATTACAGAAGAGATTACGAGACTGAAAAGTCATTTTCAGCAGTTTCAGCAAATCTTGCTGCAAGGCGGTGCTGCCGGCCGAAAACTTGACTTCCTTGTACAGGAGCTCAACCGTGAAGTGAACACCATTGGATCAAAAGCGAACCATCACCATTTAACAAAGCTGGTGGTTGAAATGAAAAGTGCTATTGAAAAAATAAAAGAACAAGTGCAAAATATAGAATAGTCATTGTGTATGCTGTTTACAGTGCGTCTCTTTCGGCGAGACTAGAGACGTTTATATTACAGGGGGACGAAAGAAGATGACCATAAAGTTGATCAATATCGGATTTGGAAACATCATTTCAGCGAATCGGATGATTTCGATCGTCAGTCCGGAATCAGCACCGATTAAACGAATGATACAAGACGCAAGAGATCGAGGCATGCTCATAGATGCTACATACGGAAGAAGAACCCGTGCTGTTGTCATTATGGACAGTGACCATGTCATCTTATCTGCCGTTCAGCCTGAGACTGTCGCGCAAAGACTTTCTGTAAAAGAAGAAATCATAGATGAAGGGCAGGGGTAATACGCCATTATGAAAGAAAGAGGACTTTTAATCGTTCTCTCTGGACCTTCGGGAGTTGGAAAAGGAACGGTCAGACAAGCCATTTTCTCCCAGGAAGATACGAAATTTGAATACTCTATTTCTGTGACGACACGCAAACCGCGTGAAGGTGAAAGAAATGGTGTCGATTATTTCTTTAAAACCAGGGAAGAATTTGAACATATGATTGAAAACAAAAAGCTGTTAGAATGGGCAGAGTACGTCGGGAATTACTACGGCACGCCTGTTGACTATGTAGAACAGACATTAAGCGAAGGAAAAGATGTTTTCCTTGAAATTGAAGTGCAAGGTGCACTTCAAGTAAGAGAAGCATTCCCGGAAGGTCTTTTTATTTTCCTTGCACCGCCTAGTCTTTCAGAACTTCAAAACCGTATCATTACTCGCGGTACAGAATCTGAGGAGCTCATTCGAAACCGAATGGCTGCTGCGAAAGAAGAAATTGAAATGATGGATGCTTACGACTATGTCGTTGAAAACGATGATGTCGAGCTTGCTTGTGAAAGAATCAAAGCGATCGTCCTTGCAGAACACCTGCGCAGAGACAGAGTCGCACCAAGATATAAAAAAATGCTGGGGGTAGAATAAACCATGTTAGATCCTTCAATTGACTCATTGATGAACAAACTTGATTCAAAATATACACTTGTAACAGTGTCGGCACGCCGTGCACGTGAAATGCAGATCCATCAAGATCAGCAGATTGAAAACACAAAGTCTTACAAATTCGTAGGCAAAGCACTAGAAGAAATTGACGCTGGTCTTTTGACATTTGAAAAAGAGGATCAAGAATAACACATCGCTTCTGCAATGCAGATACGATACGTTCAAAAAAGTCAAAACTATGATTGGTTTTGACTTTTTTGAATTGTAGACGAATTTGTGAAAAAGGCCGTTAAGGGGGACAAACAAATGTTACAGTCAAAAAATATATTGCTTGGTGTCAGCGGAGGAATCGCCGTATATAAAGCAGCAGCACTTACTAGTAAACTCGTACAAGCAGGCGCAAATGTAAGAGTGATTATGACGGAATCTGCTCGTGAGTTTGTGTCTCCGCTTACCTTCCAAGCACTGTCTCGGCATGAGGTATATGTAGATACATTCAAAGAAAACAATCCAAAAGTCATTGCACATATTGACGTAGCTGACTGGGCCGATCTCATTCTTGTTGCCCCTGCAACAGCACATACGATTGGTAAAATGGCCGCTGGACTTGCAGATGATATGCTCACAACGACTTTGCTTGCTTCTACAGCGCCTGTATGGGTCGCACCAGCGATGAATGTGCATATGTATGATCACCCGGCTGTGAAACGGAACATTCGCACATTATATGAAGACGGCTACAGGTTTATTGAGCCGAGTGAAGGTTATTTAGCCTGCGGGTACATTGGAAAAGGGCGATTAGAAGAGCCTGAAAAAATTGTTGAACACATCCGGGCCTTTTTTGAAGAGCCAAAAAGCTTACCGCTCTCAGGTAAAAAAGTTGTGGTGACAGCAGGTCCTACACGTGAAGTGATCGATCCTGTCCGGTTCTTTACAAACCGTTCTAGTGGAAAAATGGGCTATGCGATTGCAGAGGCTGCTCAGCAAATGGGTGCAGATGTTACGCTGATTTCTGGACCTGTTTCTTTAACTGAACCTGACCATGTACATGTAGTGCACGTTGAATCAGCTGAAGAGATGTATCATGCTGCGCTAGATGTATACGGGGAAGCTGATCTTGTCATTAAATCAGCAGCTGTCGCCGATTACACCCCTGTCACGACATATGCTCATAAAATGAAAAAACAGGCCGGCGCTCTGGACATTGAATTCACCCGGACAAAAGATATTTTAAAAGAACTGGGGAAAAGAAAAGAGCATCAAGTGCTGGTCGGATTTGCAGCTGAAACGCAGGATGTAGAATATTATGCGAAAAAGAAAATTGAATCCAAGCATCTCGATATGATTGTGGCCAATAACGTCACTAAAGAAGGTGCAGGCTTTGGCACAGATACCAATGTGGCAGCAATCATCAAAGCAGATGGAACGAAAAAAGAGCTGCCAATGATGAGCAAAAAAGACCTCGCTTTTGAAATTTTAAAGGAGGCAATAATGCTGCTTCCAAAAGAGCGTGATCGCGCATGATTGCTGAAGTCATCGTAGATGTCACAACGAAAGCCATTGACCGGCCATTTGATTACCGTGTACCAGATCGATTCAAAGATCTCGTCAAAGCGGGAATGAGGGTGGTCGTTCCCTTTGGCCCGCGGAAGATTCAAGGGTTTGTGACAAAAGTCAAAGAGGAAACAGACATCAAGACAGGAAGCATTAAAGAGATAGTCGATTTATTTGATTTATCACCTGTTCTGACAGATGAGCTACTGGAGCTTTCTCACTGGCTGACGGAAAAAACATTGTCCTATCATATTACGGCACTTCAATCGATGCTGCCCGCAGCCATGAAGGCAAAGTATGAAAAAGAAATACAGGTGCTATCAGAGGAAGAACTTCCGCAGTCATTGAAAGAGCTTTTCGGTCAGCGAGAGAGCATTCTTTATGCTGACATCCCGTCTGAACAATTAAAACAGATTCAAAAGCATGTCCAAAAAGGTCATCTAGAGGTGAGATACCATGTCTCGCAAAAATCTGGAAAGAAAAAGGTCCGCATGCTCCAGCTGGCTGTATCGAAAGAAAAACTTGAAGAAAAGCAGCAGCAGCTAAAGAAAAATGCGGTAAAACAAAAGGCACTGATTTCCTACTTGCTTCAAGCGGGAGAGGCAACCTTTTTAGCGAAAGACTTGCAGCAGCAAACAGGCGCGAGTTCTCAAACGCTTAAAACCTTTATTCAAGAAGGGCTGTTAACAGAAAGCTATGAAGAGGTCTACCGGGATCCTTACCGTGACCGGGAGTTTACACCATCTGCATCACTTGATCTCACGCCTGAGCAAACAGAGGCGGCAAAACATATTCATCAAGCAGTCAGTGAGGATCAGCACGCAACCTTTTTACTGCACGGAGTGACAGGAAGCGGCAAAACGGAGATTTACTTGCAGACAATTGATCATGTTCTTCAAAAAGGCAAAGAAGCGATCGTTTTAGTTCCTGAGATTTCGTTAACCCCTCAAATGGTGCAGCGATTTAAAGAACGATTTGGCTCAAATGTGGCTGTTCTTCACAGCGGCTTATCGACAGGAGAAAAATATGATGAATGGCGGAAAATTCATCGCAAGGAAGTCAAGCTTGTCGTTGGCGCAAGATCTGCTGTTTTCGCTCCATTTGAAAATTTAGGCATGATTATTATAGATGAAGAGCATGAATCCTCTTATAAACAAGAAGAAATGCCTCGTTATCATGCCAAGGATGTCGCCATTGAACGAGCAGTGCGGCATCAATGTCCAGTCGTATTAGGCAGTGCAACACCTTCACTTGAAACCTATGCACGTGCAAAAAAAGGCGTCTATACATTGCTGCCGCTCAAGCACCGCGTCAACCAGCAGCAGATGCCGCACGTTTCGTTAATTGATATGAGAGAAGAACTAAGAAATGGCAACCGCTCCATGTTCTCAGAAGAATTAATGATCAGGTTAAAGGAAGTGCTTGAAAGAAAAGAACAAGCCGTTTTATTTCTGAACAAAAGAGGCTATTCATCCTTTGTGATGTGCCGTGATTGCGGATATGTGGAGCAATGTCCTCATTGCGAAATTTCTCTCACCTATCACCGCTATCAAAAACGGCTGAAGTGCCATTATTGTGGTCACGAAGCTCCAGTACCTTCTGAATGTCCAGAATGCCACAGTGAGCATATTCGCTATTTTGGAACTGGCACGCAGCGAGTAGAAGAAGAACTGACAAAGGTATTGCCTGAGGCGCGTGTGATCCGAATGGATGTGGATACAACGTCACGTAAAGGTGCTCACGAAAAGCTTCTTACGTCTTTTGGCAATAAAGAAGCGGACATTTTGCTCGGGACGCAGATGATTGCAAAGGGGCTGGATTTCCCAGATGTCACACTTGTTGGTGTTCTCAGTGCGGATACATCCCTTCACATCCCTGATTTTCGTTCAAGTGAAAAAACATTTCAGCTTCTCACACAGGTCAGCGGCAGAGCAGGGCGCCATGAAAAAGCGGGCTCGGTCATTATTCAATCGTATACGCCTTCTCACTATAGTATTGAATTAACGAAGCAGCATGACTACGAAGCCTTTTATGAACAGGAGATGCTGCATCGACGCCACCAGTCCTATCCGCCTTATTACTTTTTGGCAATGGTGACAGTGTCACACGAAGAAGTGACGAAGGCAGCACATGTCACTGATCAAATTGTCCAGTTCCTAAAAATGAACTGTGCACCGAATACTCGAATCCTTGGTCCGGCCGCATCGCCAATCGCTAAGATCAAAGATAGATATCGGTATCAATGCGTGATAAAATACAAAAGGGAAAATGAACTGGCAAGTTTACTACGGAAAATACAAGACCATTATCAAAAGGAAATGGAACAAAAACAATTGATGATTTCAATAGATATGAATCCATATATGATGATGTAAAACGGAGGGCTGTAAGTGGCAGTAAAACCAATAGTCATACATCCGGCAGAAGTGCTTGAACAAAAGACAGAGCGCGTCGGTACATTCGATAAAAAGCTTAAAAAACTGCTGGATGATATGTATGATACAATGCTTGAGCTGGATGGAGTTGGACTAGCAGCACCACAAATCGGTATTTCAAAAAGAATCGCTGTTGTAGATATCGGAGAAGAATCTGGCAGAATTGACTTAGTGAACCCCGAGGTGCTTGAAGTAGAAGGAAGCCAGACAGATATTGAAGGCTGCCTGAGCTTTCCATCTTTATACGGCACTGTAGAGAGACCGAACTATGTGAAGGTAAAAGCCTTTGATAAGAAAGGCAAACCATTTACAATAGAAGCAGACGGATTTTTAGCAAGAGCTTTATTGCACGAAATTGATCATTTAGACGGCATTTTATTTACGTCAAAAATCATTGAGACTTATACAGAAAAAGAACTTGCGGAAATGGAAGGGTGAAGAAAATGGCACGTATCGTATTTATGGGAACCCCTGATTTCTCAGTACCTGTGCTGCAAACACTGATAACAGAAGGATACGAAGTGGTAGGGGTTGTCACGCAGCCAGACCGCCCAAAAGGAAGAAAACGAGTGCTCACACCGCCTCCTGTAAAAGTGGAAGCCTTAAAGCACGGCATTCCTGTGTTGCAGCCTGAAAAGGTGCGCCTTGATGAAGAAATTGATAAGGTGCTTGCCTTACAGCCGGATTTAATCGTCACAGCGGCATTTGGACAAATTTTACCAAAGCGATTACTCGATGAACCTAAGTTTGGCTGTATCAATGTTCATGCCTCGCTGCTGCCAGAACTAAGAGGCGGCGCGCCGATCCATTATGCGATCCTTCAAGGCAAAAAGAAAACAGGCGTTACCATCATGTACATGGTGGAAAGACTTGATGCAGGTGACATGATCAGTAAAGTAGAAGTAGAAATCGATGAATTAGACAATGTCGGAACATTGCATGACAAATTAAGTGTTGCAGGTGCCGCGCTGCTAAAAGATACGGTGCCAAATGTTCTGAGCGGGTCTATTTCTCCGATTCCGCAAAATGAAGAAGCGGCCACATATGCACCAAATATTAAGCGGGAGCAAGAAAGATTAGACTGGACAAAAACCGGCGAAGAGCTTTACAACCAAGTTCGCGGGCTAAATCCTTGGCCAGTTGCCTATACTGAATGGAACGGCGCTCATCTAAAAGTATGGGAAGCGAAAAAGGTTCCGCTTCAAGCGCAAGAAGAACCCGGGAAAGTGATTGAGCTTCAAAAAGAAGGTCCGGTCATTGGAACTGGGAATGAGCAAGGCCTTTTATTAACAGGTGTGCAGCCAGCTGGTAAGAAAAAAATGAGCGGCGAAGACTTCTTAAGAGGCGCAAATATCGAAATTGGACAGAAATTAGGGTTAATGAATGAAGAAAAGTAATGTGAGAGAAGTAGCGCTGGACGCTTTAATCAAACTCGAACAAAACCAGGCTTACAGTAATTTGCTGTTGCAGTCAGTCATGAAAGATAAAGACTTAGCTGATCAGGACAAACCGCTGTTAACAGAGCTTGTATATGGTACACTGCAAAATAAGCTGGCATTAGATTATATGCTGACGCCCTTTGTGAAAAAACCGCAAAAGGTCGCTCCATGGGTGATGCAGCTTTTGCGGATGTCTCTTTATCAAATGGTGTACCTTGAAAAAATACCAGATCGTGCAGCCGTTCATGAAGCTGTCGAGCTAACGAAAAAGCGCGGACACAAAGGCATTTCTTCACTTGTGAACGGTGTTCTTCGTTCCGTGCAAAGAGAAGGCGTTCCGTCATTTGATGCGATCAAAGATCCCGTAAAGCGGCTGTCCATTGAGACAAGCCACCCATTATGGCTTGTGCAGGAGTGGGTTCAGGCGTACGGGTTTGAAGCGGCAGAAAGCATGTGCCGCATTCATTTAGTCCCGCCAAAGCAAACCCTTCGTGTCAATCGAATGAAAATTGACCGCACGGCACTGCAGCAAAAACTAATGGATGCAGGTATTGAAACGGAGCTTGGCGACTTATCTGAAGATGCACTTAAGCTCATGAAAGGGTCCATCGTCTCAACCCCTTCTTTTCAAGAAGGCTATGTGACGATACAAGATGAAAGCTCGATGCTTGTCGCAAGAGCGCTCGACCCTCAGCCAGGAGAAACGGTGCTTGACGCCTGTGCGGCTCCTGGCGGAAAATCAACACATATTGCAGAACGTATGAACGATGAGGGCAAAATTGTTTCTCTTGATTTACATGAACATAAAGTGAAACTCATCAAACAAGCAGCAAAACGTCTGAACCTTACTCACATTGAGGCAAAAGCACTTGATGCAAGGAAAGCGGCAGACTATTACAGCGAAGCTTCGTTTGACCGTATTCTCATTGATGCACCGTGTTCCGGTTTTGGCGTCATTAGACGAAAACCAGATATGAAATATACAAAGTCACAAGAAGACTCAGCAAGGCTTGCAGCTATCCAGCAGGCCATTTTAAAGGAAACGGCCCCGCTTTTAAAACCGGGCGGAACCCTTGTATACAGTACGTGTACAATGGACCCAACAGAAAATCAACAAGTGATTCATGCGTTTTTACAAGAACACCAAGACTTCGAACCCGATCTATCTCTTAATGAACGGCTGCCTGAGCAGGTTGCTCCGTTTGTTCAAAACGGAAGTGTACAAATTCTTCCTCATTATTTCGGAACAGATGGTTTCTTTATTTGCAGCATGAGAAAGAAGGGATAAAAAATGACAGAACAAAAAGTAAGAAAAGAACTGAAGACAGAAATGCCGTCGATCTACTCATTTGAGCTTCACGAAATGAAAGAATGGTTAAAAGAACAAGGCGAAAAGCCTTTCCGCGCAGCCCAAATTTTCGAGTGGCTTTATGAGAAACGTGTGACATCCTTTGACGATATGTCTAACCTTTCAAAGGATTTAAGAGAAAAATTAAAAAATCAATTTGCGATCACCACATTAAAAACCGTGATCAAACAAACGTCTCAAGACGGAACGATCAAGTTTTTATTTGAATTACATGATGGCTATACGATTGAAACAGTGCTGATGCGCCACGAATACGGCAACTCTGTCTGTGTCACAACTCAGGTTGGCTGCCGAATTGGCTGTACATTCTGTGCATCTACACTTGGCGGGTTAAAACGAAATCTTGAAGCAGGAGAAATCGTTGCTCAAGTATTGAAAGTGCAGCAGGCACTTGACGAAACAGATGAGAGAGTCAGCTCGGTTGTCATCATGGGAATTGGCGAACCGTTTGATAACTTTGACGAAATGCTTGCTTTCCTTAAAATCATCAACCATGACAACGGCTTAAATATTGGTGCGCGTCATATTACAGTGTCGACAAGCGGAATCATTCCAAAGATCTATCAATTCGCTGATGAGCAAATGCAAATCAATTTTGCTGTCTCTCTGCATGCACCGAACACAGAGATCAGAAGCCGTCTGATGCCAATCAATAAGGCATATAAGCTGCCGAAATTAATGGAAGCCATTGAATACTACATTCAAAAAACGGGTAGACGTGTCAGCTTTGAATACGGCCTGTTTGGCGGAGTAAATGATCAAGTTCATCATGCAGAAGAGCTTGCAGACTTATTAAAAGGAATCAAGTGCCACGTGAACCTCATTCCGGTGAACTATGTACCGGAAAGGGATTATGTAAGAACACCGAGAGAACAAATCTTCCTATTTGAAAAAACGTTGAAAGAACGCGGCGTAAACGTAACAATTAGACGAGAGCAAGGCCATGATATTGATGCTGCTTGCGGTCAGCTAAGAGCGAAGGAGCGTCAGGAAGAGACGAGGTGACGAATGTTGATAAGGGCAGCCTTTCAAACCGATACAGGAAAAGTCCGTCAGCATAATGAAGATGATGCAGGTATTTTTGAAGCAAAAGAAGACACCCTTCTAGCTGTTGTAGCAGATGGAATGGGAGGTCATCTTGCTGGTGATGTCGCCAGCAGGATGGCCGTCTCTTCTTTAAAAGAATACTGGGAAGAAACATCTTCAATTCCAGCAAAACCAGCAGAGCAAGAAAGCTGGTTAATCTCAAAAATAAGTGACATTAATGATCAAGTATATGAACATGCGAAAAACAATGAGGAGTGCCAAGGAATGGGGACGACCATTGTTTGTGCGCTCGTTCATTTGCAAACGGTCACAATTGCCCATATTGGAGACAGCCGCTGCTACTTGCTGAGAGAAGGAGCACTGACCCAGCTAACGGATGACCATTCACTTGTAAATGAGCTTGTGAAAACAGGTGAAATTTCTAAAGAGGATGCAGAATATCATCCAAGAAAAAACGTGCTCACAAAAGCTTTAGGAACAGATAAACACGTTCAAATTGATGCACATACTTTTGAAGTAGACCCAGGAGATCAAATCCTGCTTTGCTCAGATGGTTTATCCAATAAAGTAGAAGAAGAGAATTTGATTCATATTTTAACGCAAACGACCGCACCAGATGAAAAAGTAACAGCATTAATCCAAACAGCGAATGACAACGGCGGTGAAGATAACATTACAGCAGTATTGTTAGAAATCTCCTCCCAGCCAGAGGAGG
Organism: Bacillus sp. FSL K6-0994; assembly: GCF_038630815.1. Taxonomy (NCBI): domain Bacteria; kingdom Bacillati; phylum Bacillota; class Bacilli; order Caryophanales; family Bacillaceae; genus Bacillus; species Bacillus sp. FSL K6-0994. The sequence goes on from NZ_CP152043.1 coordinate 1,464,630, forward strand.
GTGACAGCAAGTGTTGATCGGAAAACGGATCAGCGGCCGTTATCAGATTCTTCGCGTCATAGGCGGAGGCGGAATGGCAAACGTTTATTTGGCGGAGGACATGATTTTAGATCGCGAAGTTGCGATTAAAATTTTGCGCTTTGACTTTGCAAGCGATGATGATTTTATTAGACGTTTCCGGCGCGAGGCGCAATCAGCCGCAAGCTTAGATCATTCAAATATTGTCAGCATCTACGATGTAGGGGAAGAAGATGACATTTATTATATTGTCATGGAATATGTCGAGGGGATGACGCTGAAAGAATACATACACGCCAATGGCCCGCTTCATCCGAAAGAAGCCGTTCGCATTATGGAGCAAGTCGTTGCGGCAATGGAAGAAGCCCATGCAAAGCAGCTCGTCCACCGGGACATTAAGCCTCACAATATATTAATAGACAACATGGGGAATATTAAAGTCACTGATTTTGGGATTGCCATTGCACTCAGCTCAGCGACCATCACCCACACAAATTCGGTTCTAGGATCCGTGCACTATTTGTCTCCAGAGCAAGCCCGCGGAGGTCTTGCGACGAAAAAGTCAGACATCTATTCACTTGGAATTGTGCTCTATGAACTCATTTCTGGACGCATGCCATTTGAAGGGGAATCAGCTGTCAGTGTTGCGCTGAAGCATTTGCAATCAGAGCCGCCATCTGTAAGAAGGTGGAATCCTTCTGTTCCACAAAGCGTGGAAAACATCATTTTAAAGGCAATGGCCAAAGATCCATTTTATCGATATGAAGATGCATCTGAAATGCAAAAAGATCTGCAAACTGCTTTCGACCCTTCAAGACTAAAAGAAAAACGCTTTGTCATTGAAGAGGATCATGAAGCAACGAAAGCGATCCCAATCATTCAAGATCATCAAGTCGATCAAGACAATGAAAAAACAGCTGTCCATCCGGTGCAAAAACCGAAGAAAAAAGAGAAACAAAAGCCGAAAAAGAAACGAAAAAAATGGCCTTGGGTTGTGGCATCCATCCTGTTTATTCTAACTGCTGCGACCATTTTAGCTATCACTGTGTTTCCCGGACTGCTCTTTCCAAAAGATGTTGAGGTCTCTGATGTATCTGGCATGACGATTGAAAAAGCAGAGGACACCTTGAAGAAAGCCGGCTTTACCGTCGCCTCTGAACCAATTGAGATCGCTGATGAAAAAATTGAAAAAGGGCTTGTCGTCAAAACAGACCCGAAAATCGGCACAAAGGTAAAAGAAGGAACCGAGATTCAGCTTTACCAAAGTACTGGCAAAGAAAAGACCGAATTACCTGATGTAACAGGTGAAAAGGTTGATAAAGCAAAAGAATTATTAGAGAAAAAAGGGTTTAAGCAAGTTGTTGTGGAGGAAGTAAATGATAATGACACCGAATCTGGGATTGTCATGGAACAGAAACCTTCAGCGAGTACTGAGCTTGTGGCAGCAGATGAAGAAGTGACGTTGACGGTCAGCATAGGTCCTGCCGATATTACATTGCGGGATTTAACGACATATAGTAAACAGGCTGCATCGAATTATTTAGAGGATAACGGATTAAAGCTTGATGAAAAAGAAGCGTATTCTGATGATGTGCCAAAAGGTGAGGTGATGAAGCAGGAACCAGGAGCTGGTACTGCTGTGAAACCAGGTGATACGGTTAAAATCACCTTCTCACTTGGACCGAAGAAAAAACCGGCTAAAACGGTGACTGAGAAGATTGCCATCCCGTATGAACCAGTAACTGAAGGGCAAGAAATGACCGTTCAGATTTCCATTGACGATGCTGAGCATAGCATTTCTGATTCATATGAAACCTTTAACATCACTGCACCAACTGAACGGACCATTAAATTTAAGATTGAACCAGGTCAAAAAGGATACTATCAAGTGACAGTTGATGATAAGGTCGTAAGCTCTAAAACAATCGAATACCCTGACGATGAATAAAGGAGGGACTTTATGCCTGAGGGCAAAATTATTAAAGCATTAAGCGGATTTTATTATGTGCTCGATGAGTCTCTAGAAAGTGGAAAAGTGATTCAGTGCAGAGCGAGAGGCATTTTTCGGAAAAACAAAATCACACCTCTTGTTGGAGATTATGTTGTATATCAAGCGGACAACGATAAAGAAGGCTACTTATTAGAAGTAAAAGAGCGGACAAACGAACTTGTTCGTCCGCCTATTAGTAACGTCGATCAAGCGGTGCTCGTTTTCTCTGCGACAGAACCGACCTTTAGCACATCGCTTTTAGACAGATTTCTAGTGCTGGTGGAAGCAAATGATATTAAGCCGATTATCTGTATCACAAAAATGGACTTATTGAAAACAGATGAAGAGCGTGAAAGTATTCAAGGCTATGCAGAGGACTACCGGCAAATTGGGTATGATGTTCATGTAACATCCACGATCGAGGGAGACGGAATTGAAAAGCTGACCCCGCATTTTCACAATAAAATCACTGTATTTGCCGGTCAGTCTGGTGTAGGTAAGTCCTCTCTTTTAAATGCGATGAGTCCTGATTTGGCGCTGAAAACCAATGATATTTCCTCTCATCTTGGAAGGGGGAAGCATACGACAAGACATGTCGAACTCATTCGTACAGCAGAAGGGCTCATTGCAGATACACCTGGCTTTAGCTCACTCGAATTTACCGGCATCGAAGCGGAAGATTTAGGCCTTTACTTTTTAGAAATTAAAGAGCGGAGTGCAGATTGTAAGTTTAGAGGCTGTCTGCACGTGAAAGAGCCTGGCTGTGCGGTAAAAAGCGCGGTCGAACAAGAGCAAATCAGAGCGTATCGCTATCAGCATTATTTAGAGTTTTTAACTGAAATCAAAGACAGAAAGCCGAGGTACTAACTCATGGTTTATATTGCCCCTTCCATTTTATCAGCAGATTTCGCCAATTTGGAGAAAGATATCCGTGATGTGGAACAAGGCGGAGCGGATTACATTCATATCGACGTGATGGACGGCCATTTTGTACCGAATATTACATTTGGGCCGAATGTTGTGGAAGCGATCAGACCGCATACAAAGCTGCCGCTCGATGTTCACTTAATGATTGAGCAGCCAGACCGGTATATTCCTGCATTCGCAAAAGCAGGTGCTGACATTATTTCTGTCCATGTAGAAGCTTGTCCGCACTTGCACAGAACGATACAACACATAAAAGAACAAGGCGTAAAAGCAGGCATCGTCTTGAACCCGCACACACCTGTTTCTCAGATTGAGCATGTATTAGAGGATGTAGACCTTATCTTATTCATGACGGTGAATCCTGGTTTTGGCGGACAGGCGTTTATTCCATCTGTCCTCACGAAGGTAAAAGAAGTGAAGACCCTTAGCGAACAAAAGGGCTTATCAGACTTACTCATAGAAATAGACGGCGGTGTCAATGTAGAGACTGCAAAGAGCTGTAAAGAGGCGGGCGCTAACTTACTTGTGGCCGGCTCAGCGGTATACGGTAAAGACAACCGTGCAGCAGCCATTCAGGCCATTCGAGAAGCGTAAAAAAAGGAACCAAAGTCACTCTGATCTTTGGTTCTTTTTACATGGAGAGGAGCGTATATCATGCACATACATATCGTAGCCGGCGGTCCTTTTGATTACATCCCGCCCCTTGAACATGAAGCATCACAGGACGATATTCTCTGGGTCGGTGTAGACCGGGGGACGCTCTTTTTACTAGAGCACGGCATCATGCCTGCCAAGGCTTTTGGTGATTTTGACAGTGTGACAGAAGAAGAGCTTTGCGAGCTGAAAAAGAAATTGCCTGCCTTGAATGTATTTCAGGCTGAAAAAGATGAAACCGATTTAGAGCTTGCGCTGAACTGGGCCATGCGCCAGCACCCTGCGCATATTCACATTTACGGCATTACAGGAGGAAGGGCTGATCACTTTCTTGGAAATATTCACCTTCTATATCAAGGCATTCAGCACAAGCAGAACATCACTCTTGTAGATAAGCAAAATATCATTCAAATGTTTGGACCTGGTACATACGAAATAAAAGAAGACCCTGATAAAAAATATGTGTCGTTTCTGCCCTTTGGTACATCGGTTGAAAAGCTGACATTAAAAGGTTTCAAATATCCTCTGAAAAATTGTCATATTGAGCCTGGTTCCACACTATGTATTAGTAACGAACTCATCCACTCAAATGGTACTTTTTCTTTTCATGAAGGCATATTAATAATGGTAAGAAGCAAAGATTGACCAACCTATCAATGTGGATGGCTGATTAAGCTCAATTGTGCTGCAAGCGGTACTTTTAGGAGGGGGACAAAATGAAATTTTATACAATCAAACTGCCTAGATTTCTTGGCGGCATTGTCCGTGCGATGCTTGGTTCATTTAAAAAAGATTAATGAGTAATCTCCTTTATTTCCACATAAAAACGCCTGCTACAGTTTATTGTAGCAGGCGTTTACTCTTCTTGCTTATACACGCTCAACTTTACCAGATTTCAAAGCTCGAGCTGATACATATACTCTTTTAGGCTTACCGTCCACTAGAATACGAACTTTTTGAAGGTTCGCGCCCCATGTACGTTTTGTAGAGTTCATTGCGTGAGAACGGTTGTTCCCAGCTTTTGTTTTTCTGCCTGTAATAACGCATTTACGTGCCATTTGTTTCCCTCCTAACTGCGAAAACATCATCATATTCTTCATATACGTACTTAGAGATGCCTCAAGATACTTTAATAATTTACCACAGCTTCAAGGGGTTTGCAAGGATTGTTTACTCCTCTTTCAAGAAAAATACCTTGACATCTTGATAAAAAATCGAGGCTATAGTATAAGTAGGATTGGGTCGGATTGAATGATTTCTTTTAAAAAGAAGGGTCTTATAGTAAAATAGTGATAACTCAGGGCAATTTCTCAAAAAGGGGGAACCAATGTGTCCATTGAACTTAGAACGAAATACGGACAAATTGATATATCAAATGAAGTCATTGCAATGGTGGCAGGAGGCGCTGCGATCGATTGCTATGGTATTGTTGGCATGGCGTCCAAAAACCAAATTAAGGACGGCTTGACGGATATTCTCCGCAAAGAGAACTTCAGCCGGGGTGTTCTTGTGCGTCAGAAAGAAGACCGCATTCATATTGATATGTACATCATCGTCAGCTACGGTACAAAAATATCAGAAGTCGCACATAATGTTCAAACGAAAGTCAAATATACGATTCATCATACAATTGGACTTTCTGTTGACTCGGTCAACATTTATGTACAAGGAGTAAAAGTTACGAACCCGTAGTAAGGAGGAAATATATTGTCTATTAGAAATCTTGATGGCCGCTCATTTGCAAAAATGATTCTTGCAGGTGCTCACCATCTTTCTCAAAACGCACAAATTGTGGATGCGTTAAATGTTTTTCCAGTGCCAGACGGAGACACGGGGACAAATATGAATTTGTCGATGACTTCAGGGGCAAAAGCAGTTGAAGAAACAAACACCGATCATATTGGGAAGGTCGGCGTGGCCCTGTCAAAAGGGTTATTGATGGGCGCAAGAGGAAACTCTGGCGTGATCCTGTCACAGCTCTTTAGAGGTTTCAGTAAACATATTGAACAAAAAGAAACAATTGATGCAAAAGAATTTGCTCTTGCCTTACAGGCGGGTGTTGATACAGCATATAAAGCCGTGATGAAACCGATTGAAGGAACGATCTTAACAGTTGCAAAGGATGCAGCAAAGAAAGCGGTTGCTGTTTCAGCAGCAGAGGATCAAATTGACCGCGTTCTAGAGTTAACGATTGAGGAAGCAAGAGCATCACTTGATCGAACGCCAGATCTGCTTCCTGTCTTAAAAGAAGTGGGTGTTGTCGATAGTGGAGGTAAAGGACTTCTATGCGTATATGAAGGTTTCCTTGCTTCATTAAGAGGTGAAGAGCTTCCTCCTAAATCGGCTTCTTTACCTACGCTAAAAGAACTCGTTAGTGCAGAGCATCATAAAAGTGCACAAAGCCATATGAACACAGAAGATATCGAATTTGGCTACTGTACTGAATTTATGGTGAAATTTGAAGAAGACAAACAGTCCTTTGATGAGAATGCCTTCAGAGAAGACTTAAGTGAATTCGGAGATTCACTTCTTGTGGTGTCTGACGATACACTGGCGAAAGTTCATATTCATGCCGAGCAGCCAGGAGATGTTTTATCATATGCACAGCGCTACGGCAGCTTGATTAATATGAAAATTGAAAACATGAGAGAGCAGCATAGCTCAATCGTGAACGAAGAAAGAGAACATGTGCCTACTGCACCAAAAGCACCTGCTGCTGAAAAACAGCGCTTTGGTGTGGTCAGTGTCGCAATGGGAGAAGGAATTGCTGACTTGTTCAAAAGCATCGGAGCTTCCGTCGTCATTGAAGGCGGGCAGACGATGAATCCGAGCACAGAAGACATTGTCACAGCAATAGAAAGCGTACATGCCGAAACCGTCTTTATCTTACCTAATAATTCTAATATTGTCATGGCAGCTAAACAGGCGGCAACTGTCTCAAACCGTGAGGTCGTTGTCATTCCGACGAAGACCGTTCCTCAAGGAATGTCGGCACTTCTTTCTCTCAATGAAGCAGCTTCAAATGAAGACAATGAAAGAGCGATGCTAGAAGCGATTGACCATGTGAAAAGCGGGCAAATTACCTTTGCAGTAAGAGATACTCAAATTGATGGAATCGACATTGCGAAAGGTGACTATATGGGTCTGTTCAACGGGAAAATCACGTTAACAGCGAAAAATCAATTAGATGCAGCAAAAGAACTTCTAACCAAAATGGTGACAGAAGATGATGAGATTGTCACCATCATTAAAGGAGAAGATGCATCATCTGATGAGCTGGATGTGTTACAAGCCTTTATTGAAGAAACATTTGAAGATGTAGAAGTTGAAGTCCACGATGGAAAACAGCCGCTTTATTCATATATTTTAGCGGTTGAATAACGAAAGAAGGGCAAATAAAGCCCTTCTTCTTCTTTTGCAATTTTTTACTAGCCATTCAACGGTGAAATGAGTTGCGGGAAACGAATGAATCCATTAGTCTAAAGAAAGAACCAAACCATACGCGAGTGGTGATGAGAGGGGAAGACCTATGAAATTTAGAAGTGTGTTTGATATTATTGGACCTGTCATGATTGGGCCATCAAGTTCGCACACAGCGGGTGCGGCTCGTATAGGGAGAGTAGCCCGCAGCTTATTTGGAAGAGAACCGAAACGAATTGTCGTTTCATTTTATGGTTCTTTTAAAGATACGTATAAAGGACACGGTACAGATGTCGCCATTATCGGCGGTGTTCTTGACTTTGATACATTTGATGAACGAATCAAAACAGCGATTGATATTGCAAAAAGCAAAGAGATTGACATTGAATTTAAAGAAGAAGAGGCGGTGCCGGCGCATCCGAATACAGCAAAAGTAGAGATTTCAGATGCGAACGGAAGCCTTGAACTAATCGGGATTTCCATCGGCGGAGGTAAAATTGAAATCACAGAATTAAATGGCTTTGAGCTCAGGCTCTCAGGGAATCATCCTGCTATTCTTGTGGTTCATAACGATCGCTACGGGACGATTGCGGCAGTTGCCAATGTCTTAGCGAAATTCGCCATCAACATCGGTCATATGGAAGTGGCGCGTAAAGATGTCGGGCAAGAGGCACTGATGACGATTGAAGTAGATCAAAATATTGACCCAGCTGTCCTATCAGAGCTAGAAACGCTGCCAAACATTATTCAAGTCACACAAATTGCAGAGTAACAACAAGGAGGTTATGAATGATGTTTAAAAACGTCAAAGAACTCGTGCAGCTAACAGAAGAACGGAATACCTCCATTTCAGAAATTATGATTGTGCAAGAAATGGAAGTGACAGGGAAGTCACGTGAGGAAATTTTCTCCCAGATGTACCGCAACCTAGAAGTGATGGAGCAGGCCGTTGAAAATGGGCTGAAGGGTGTGAAATCATTATCAGGCTTAACAGGCGGAGATGCAGTCAAACTTCAAGCCTATATCGCATCAGGCAAAACACTGTCTGGTCATACGATATTAGATGCTGTCAGTAAAGCAGTTGCAACAAATGAAGTCAATGCTGCAATGGGAACCATTTGTGCCACGCCTACAGCAGGCTCAGCAGGTGTTGTACCAGGTACGTTATTTGCAGTAAAAGAAACATTAAAGCCAACAAAGGAACAAATGGTCAGATTCCTATTTACTTCTGGCGCATTTGGTTTTGTTGTGGCGAATAACGCCAGCATTTCCGGTGCAGCAGGCGGCTGTCAGGCAGAGGTAGGTTCTGCATCAGGGATGGCGGCAGCAGCTATTGTCGAGATGGCAGGCGGGACACCGCAGCAATCTGCAGAAGCGATGGCGATTACACTGAAAAATATGCTTGGACTTGTTTGTGATCCTGTAGCGGGACTTGTCGAGGTACCGTGCGTGAAACGAAATGCAATGGGTGCATCTAACGCCATGATTGCAGCAGACATGGCTCTTGCCGGCATCACAAGCCGCATTCCATGTGATGAAGTCATTGATGCGATGTACAAAATCGGTCAAACGATGCCAACGGCTCTTCGCGAAACAGCCCAAGGCGGTCTCGCAGCGACACCGACAGCAAGAGAGCTTGAAAAGAAGATTTTCGGAGGTGTGACCTCATCTCGTGATACAGAAACTGCAAGATAATGTCTCTGTCCTGAAGGGGATTGGAGAGGAAACCGAAAAAACACTCAATGAACTTGGAATCTACACAGTAGCCGATTTACTCGGCTACTTTCCTTATCGATATGACGACTATGAGCTTCGTAACTTAGAAGAAGTAAGGCATGACGAACGTGTCACAGTTGAAGGAAAAGTACATAGTGAGCCCGTTCTCACCTATTATGGCAAAAAACGAAGCAGGCTGACATTCAGGCTGCTTGTCGGGCGTTTTCTCATTACGGCGATTTGTTTCAATCGCCCGTATTTAAAACGAAGCCTTGTGTTAGGTGGTACAGTTTCCGTCACAGGAAAATGGGATAAAAACCGTCAATCTATCATGGTGCAGGAATTTAAAAAAGGGACGCACGAGCAAGATGGCAGTATAGAGCCCGTTTATTCAGTAAAAGAAAATGTGACCGTGAAAATGATGAGGCGCTTTGTAAAGCAAGCCTTGTCACTTTATGCAGACAAAGCTGAAGATCCATTGCCAAAGCAGCTTGTTTCTGCCTATAAACTCATGTCCTATCAGGAAGCATTAAAAACCATTCATCTCCCAGAAACAAGAGACTCGCTCAAGCAAGCAAGACGCCGTTTTGTGTACGAGGAATTTCTCATCTTTCAGCTGAAGATGCAGGCGATTAGAAAGAAAGAACGAGAGAGAACATCAGGCATCCAGCATCCGTTTTCCAAAGAGGCAGTTTTTGAGTTTGTTGACAGCCTGCCATTTCCGCTGACGAAGGCACAATCAAGAGTGCTTGATGAAATCATGTCGGACATGGCGTCTCCATATCGAATGAACCGGCTGCTCCAAGGAGATGTAGGTTCAGGGAAAACAGCTGTTGCGGCCATTGCGCTTTATGCCGCTCATTTATCAGGTTTTCAAGGTGCATTAATGGTCCCAACAGAAATTTTGGCAGAACAGCATGCCGATTCACTTTACCAGCTGTTTGAAAAATGGGGGCTGAATATTGCCCTTTTGACAAGCTCTGTGAAAGGAAAGCGACGCAGAGAATTGCTTGAACGTTTAAAAGAAGGCGAGATTGACATATTAGTCGGCACGCACGCACTCATTCAAGACGAAGTCGAATTTCAACAGCTCGGTCTTGTCATCACAGATGAGCAGCACCGGTTTGGCGTAGAGCAGCGGAAAAAACTAAGAAGCAAGGGGCAGGACCCGGATGTCTTGTTTATGACGGCCACACCTATTCCGCGAACACTTGCGATCACTGTCTTTGGAGAAATGGACGTCTCCGTCATTGATGAATTGCCAGCTGGCAGAAAACAAATCGAAACGTATTGGGTGAAGCATGACATGCTTGAGAGAATTCTTGCTTTTGTTGATAAAGAGCTGAGAAAAGGCAGACAGGCATATATTATTTGTCCGCTCATTGAAGAATCAGACAAGCTTGATGTCCAAAATGCGCTTGATGTCCATAGCATGCTCACTGAGGCATACCGCGGCAAGTGGTCGATTGGCTTAATGCATGGGAAGCTGGCGAGTGATGAAAAAGATCAGGTCATGAGAGCCTTTACCGCAAATGATGTACAAATTCTCGTTTCAACCACAGTCGTTGAAGTCGGGGTCAACGTACCGAATGCAACCATCATGGTCATTTATGATGCAGACCGCTTCGGACTGTCTCAGCTTCATCAGCTAAGAGGCCGGGTCGGACGAGGAGAGCATCAATCATTTTGTATTTTAATGGCTGATCCGAAGTCAGAAACGGGGAAAGAGCGGATGCGGATTATGTCCGAAACAACCGATGGCTTTGAATTGTCTGAAAAGGACTTAGAACTAAGAGGACCTGGCGACTTCTTCGGTAAAAAACAAAGCGGGATGCCAGAATTTAAGGTAGCAGATATGGTTCATGACTATAGAGCACTGGAAACGGCTAGAAAAGATGCAGCAGACCTTGTCCAATCGGACGCCTTTTGGACTGAGCCCGAATACAAAGAACTCCGGCAAACGCTGATAGACAGTGGTGTGCTGGGCGGAGATAAATTAAGCTGATCAAACGCTGGAGGAATTTTCTTGTCTTTTTGAAACAAGGATTGATTTATCATCTATGAGATTATATACTACTATTAGTACCTAGTCATAAATGTACGGATGGTGTCTGCATATGAAACTAAATAAAAAAGAACGTCAAAAGCTTCTCCAGCAAACGATCAGCTCGACTCCATTCATTACTGATGAAGAATTGGCAAGTAAATTCGGTGTCAGCATACAAACGGTTCGTCTTGATCGTTTAGAGCTGTCGATCCCTGAATTACGCGAAAGAATTAAGCATGTGGCCGAAAAGACATTAGAGGATGAAGTAAAGTCACTTCCACTGGATGAAGTGATTGGAGAAATGATTGATGTAGAGCTTGATGACCAAGCCATTTCCATTTTAGAAGTGAGAAAAGAGCATGTATTCAGCCGAAACCAAATTGCCAGGGGACATCATCTCTTCGCCCAGGCAAATTCGCTGGCAGTTGCCGTCATCGACGATGAACTGGCTTTGACAGCAAAAGCGAATATCAGGTTTACAAGGCAGGTGAAACAAGGCGAAAGAGTCGTCTCTAAAGCCAAAGTAGCCTCACATGATAAAGAAAAAGGAAGAACCGTAGTTGAAGTAAACAGCTATGTTGGTGAGGAAGTTGTCTTTTCAGGTGACTTCGTCATGTATCGCTCAAAACAAAAGTAAAAGGTGGCACGTAATATGAGAATTGCAGTCGATGCAATGGGGGGAGATCATGCCCCTAAAGCCATTATTGACGGTGTGCAAAAAAGCTTAACAGCATTTTCAGATATCGAGATTACACTTGTCGGCGATGAAAACAAAATCAAACCATACATAACAAACAACGACCGCATCACGATTTTAGATGCAAAAGAAGTGATTGAACCGACGGATGAACCAGTGCGTGCAGTTAGACGTAAAAAGGATTCATCTATGGTGAAAATGGCGCAGGAAGTATCCGAGGGACGAGCAGATGCCTGCATCTCAGCAGGAAATACTGGCGCCCTCATGACAGCTGGACTGTTTATCGTAGGCAGAATTGACGGTATTGACAGACCGGCACTTGCCCCAACCTTGCCAACACTGGATGGCAGCGGCTTCTTGTTACTAGATGTTGGTGCCAACGTTGATGCTAAACCAGAACATCTCGTGCAATATGCCATGATGGGATCAATCTACGCAGAGCGTGTCTTCCCAAAGAGCAATCCGCGTGTTGGACTGTTAAATGTAGGAACAGAAGATAAAAAAGGCAACGATTTAACGAAAAAAACCTTTGAATTATTAAAAGCATCAGATTTGAATTTCGTAGGAAATGTAGAGTCTCGTGACTTATTAGAAGGTGTTGCTGACGTTGTTGTCACAGATGGTTTCACTGGAAATATTGCGCTTAAAACGATTGAGGGCACAGCCCTTTCTGTCTTTAAAATGCTGAAAGAAACATTAACATCCAGTTTTACAGCAAAAATAGCAGCAGGCATGATGAAGCCAAAATTAATGCAGATGAAATCTAAAATGGATTACTCCGAATATGGCGGTGCCGCTTTATTTGGTTTAAAGGCACCTGTCATTAAAGCGCACGGCTCCTCTGACGAAAATGCCATTTTCCATGCAATTCGTCAGGCACGTGATATCGTAGAAAAAGACGTTTCAGCCATCATTCATCAAGAAGTCCAAAAAGAAACAACGAATGAGTCTTAATGGAGGTAAAGCAGCATGACTAAAATTGCATTTTTATTCCCTGGCCAAGGCTCTCAAAAAATTGGCATGGGAAAAGATTTATTTGACCAAGAAGCAGTATCTAAAGCTGTTTTTGAAGAAGCAGACAAGACCCTCGGGTTTGACTTATCTTCTCTGATTTTTGAAGGGGATGCAGAAGAACTGACGCTCACCTTTAACGCGCAGCCAGCTCTTTTAACGACAAGTATCGCCATCTTAAAGAAATTTGAAGAGAGCGGAATCAAAGCAGATTATACAGCAGGACACAGTCTTGGCGAATACACGGCCCTCGTTGCAGCAGGCGCACTTTCGTTTAAAGATGCTGTTTATGCAGTCAGAAAGCGCGGAGAATTAATGAATGAAGCTGTTCCAGCAGGAGAAGGCGCCATGGCAGCAATTCTTGGCTTAGACAAAGCGGCACTTGAAGAAGTGACAAAAGAAGTGACAGAGAGCGGTCACCTTGTAGAGCTCGCTAACTTAAACTGTCCTGGTCAAATCGTGATATCTGGTACAGCAAAAGGGGTAGAACTTGCTTCAGAGAAAGCGAAAGAAAAAGGCGCAAAACGTGCAATTGCCCTTGAAGTGAGCGGACCTTTCCATTCTGCATTAATGAAACCAGCCGCTGAAAAATTTACGGATGTTTTGTCAAAGCTGGATATTGCGGATGCGAAAACACCGGTCATCTCAAATGTAACAGCAGACATCGTGACTTCCCGAGATGAAATTGAGACAAAACTGATTGAACAACTGTATTCTCCTGTTCGTTTTGAAGAAAGTGTGGAACGCCTTATTGATTTAGGCGTCACAACATTTATTGAAATTGGTCCTGGCAAAGTGCTTTCAGGTCTTGTGAAAAAAGTGAATCGCCGCCTGACGACGATTTCCGTTTCAGATCAAGAAACAATTGAAGCAGCCATTCAAACATTGAAGGAGGATTCTTGATGCTTACAAATAAAACAGCCGTTGTAACAGGAGCATCACGCGGGATTGGCCGATCCATCGCGATTGATTTAGCGAAAAGTGGTGCAAATGTTGTCGTGAACTATTCTGGAAACGAAGCAAAAGCAAATGAAGTCGTAGATGAAATCAAAGCACTCGGCCAGCAGGCATTTGCTGTGAAAGCTGATGTCTCAAATGCTGAAGAAGTACAAGCCATGATGAAACAAGCGATTGATACCTTTGGTTCAATTGACATTCTTGTGAATAATGCAGGGATCACAAAGGACAACCTGCTCATGAGAATGAAAGAGAATGAATGGGATGATGTCATTAACATAAACTTAAAAGGTGTTTTTAACTGTACAAAAGCTGTGACACGTCAAATGATGAAGCAAAGAAGCGGAAGAATTATCAATTTGGCTTCAGTCGTTGGTGTGTGTGGTAACCCTGGACAAGCAAACTATGTTGCAGCAAAAGCTGGTGTCATCGGATTAACGAAAACAACAGCAAAAGAGCTGGCAACCCGTCATATTACTGTTAATGCAGTAGCACCAGGCTTTATTTCAACAGATATGACAGACAAGCTTGATGAAAATGTACAGACGGAAATGCTCAAGCAAATTCCGCTCGCACGCTTTGGTGCACCTGAAGATATTAGCAACGTCGTTGTCTTTTTAGCTTCAGAAGGAGCAGGTTATATTACAGGCCAAACCATCCAAGTAGATGGCGGAATGGTCATGTCCTAAGAAATATCAAAATTTCATTCGGTTTTCTCTAGTTTTTTAAAAACAATTCAACTATAATACTTTGAGGGGAGGTGAAAGGCAATGGCAGACGTATTAGAGCGTGTATCAAAAATTATTGTAGACCGCCTTGGCGTTGATGAGGCTGACGTGAAAATGGAAGCTTCATTTAAAGAAGATTTAGGCGCTGATTCCCTTGATGTAGTTGAGCTAGTTATGGAACTTGAAGATGAGTTCGATATGGAAATTTCTGACGAAGATGCTGAAAAAATTGCAACAGTCGGTGACGCTGTGAACTACATAAATAACCAGCAATAAGTGTAACAAAGTCCCGTCTACTTTTGACGGGACTTTGAAAATTTATGTTAGTTTCAACACATTCAGCTGATCAATTGTCAGCCTTTTTCAGATGCTGGGAGCAATGTTTCCCTGCATGTAGAAAGAGAGACTCCATATAATCAGTATCCTTAAAGGCGATTACGCCTACCTGGAGGTTGCTATGCCAAAACAATATAAAGACAAACAGAAACAGAGCAAAAAACTAGAGCAATTTAGAGAATTCCAGCAGCGCATTTCTGTACAATTTAAAAATGAAAAGCTTCTATATCAAGCCTTTACCCATTCCTCTTATGTGAATGAACACCGGAAAAAGCCATACGAGGATAATGAAAGACTTGAATTTTTAGGAGATGCTGTTTTAGAATTGACCATCTCTCAATTTTTATTTGCAAAATATCCAGCGATGAGCGAGGGAGATTTAACGAAACTAAGAGCGGCGATCGTATGTGAACCGTCACTTGTATCACTAGCACATGAGCTGTCCTTCGGAGACCTTGTTCTTTTAGGAAAAGGCGAAGAAATGACAGGCGGCAGAAAACGCCCAGCACTCTTAGCGGACGTATTCGAGGCGTTTATCGGTGCACTTTATTTAGATCAGGGGCTTGAGCCGGTTGAACGTTTCCTAGAAGCGTACGTCTATCCGAAAATTAACGATGGAGCATTCTCGCACGTCATGGACTTTAAAAGCCAGCTGCAAGAATTTGTGCAGCGCGATGGAAAAGGTGTGCTCGAATACCGTATCCTGCATGAAAAAGGGCCTGCACATAACCGGGAATTTGAAGCAAATGTATCCCTTCGAGGTGAAGTGCTCGGAATTGGAAATGGACGCTCTAAAAAAGAAGCAGAACAGCACGCTGCACAGGAAGCACTTGCTAAATTGCAGAAACATCATATGAACCAATAAAATCCCCCTCGTTATTCAGGGGGATTTCACTCTGTTTTCCATCATCTTTTTTCACTTCATATGGTAAGATGATAGTACTTTAAATACATAAGGAGGATCACTCTCATGTTCCTCAAACGTTTAGACGTGATAGGATTCAAATCATTTGCACAGCGAGTGACCGTGGACTTTGTTAAAGGGGTCACAGCTGTGGTTGGACCAAACGGGAGCGGCAAAAGTAATATTACCGATGCTATCCGCTGGGTACTTGGAGAACAATCAGCGAAAAGCCTCCGCGGAGGAAAAATGGAAGATATCATTTTTGCAGGAAGTGACTCAAGAAAAAGAGTCAATCTAGCAGAGGTGACTTTAACATTAGATAACGAAGATCACTTTTTACCGATCGATTTTCACGAAGTCAGTGTGACAAGAAGGGTTTATCGTTCAGGAGAAAGTGAATTTCTCATAAACAATCAATCTGTCCGCTTAAAGGATATTATTGATCTTTTCATGGATTCAGGTCTTGGAAAGGAAGCTTTTTCCATCATCAGCCAAGGAAAGGTAGAGGAAATTCTATCAAGTAAGGCAGAAGAGAGAAGAAGCATCTTTGAAGAAGCGGCTGGCGTTTTGAAATATAAAACAAGAAAGAAAAAAGCCGAGAATAAACTGTTTGAAACGCAGGACAACTTAAACCGAGTAGAAGATATTCTGCATGAACTAGAAGATCAAGTAGAACCATTAAGAATGCAAGCATCCATTGCAAAGGACTATTTGCAAAAAAAAGAAG
Organism: Bacillus sp. FSL K6-0994; assembly: GCF_038630815.1. Taxonomy (NCBI): domain Bacteria; kingdom Bacillati; phylum Bacillota; class Bacilli; order Caryophanales; family Bacillaceae; genus Bacillus; species Bacillus sp. FSL K6-0994. Next base: position 1,480,762 of record NZ_CP152043.1, read on the forward strand.
AGCTTGAAAATGTGGAAATTGCCTTAACTGTCCATGACATCGAAGCACTTCATGAAAAATGGACAACACTTGGTGAAGCAGTCGAGCGCTTCAAACAAGATGAAATGAAGCAGTCTACAGATATCCAAGCAAAAGAAGCCAAAATTGAAGAGTCGAGAGACCGCATTCAAGCGCTTGACGAATCAATTAATGACCTCCAAGAAGTTCTTCTTTTCACAAGTGAGGAATTAGAAAAGCTTGAAGGAAAAAAAGAAGTGCTAAAAGAGCGGAAAAAAAATGCGGCCGCAAACCAAGGACAGCTTGAGGAAACGCTCGTTCGTTTAACTGAAAAGCAAGCGCTGTTAACCGAAAAGATTGAGCAGCAGAAAATCACGCGTGACAGCCTGCAAAAAGAAGTGCAGCAGCTAAAAGATGAAGTGAACACAAAGCAGCATCAACTGTCGCTTCATAGTGAAGATGTGGAAGGTCAAATTGAACAGCTGAAAAGCGATTATTTTGATCTGCTCAATGAACAGGCTTCCATCCGTAATGAACGTAAATTACTAGAAGAACAGCAGCGCCAAGCTGCCATGCAGCTAGAGCGGCTGACGCAAAATAACCAAAAACATATCGAAGAACGAGTGTCTGTTAAAGAAAAGAAAACAGAAGCTGAGCAGCAGCTTTCAGCACTGGAAGAAGACATTCTAGCTCAAGTAAAACGCTTTAGAGAAGCAGAACAAAAGCTTGAGCAAATGAAACGTCAATACGAGAAAAAAGAAACGGCTCTTTACCAAGCCTATCAATACGTACAGCAGGCAAAATCCAAAAAAGAAATGCTTGAATCCATGCAGGAAGACTTCTCAGGCTTTTTCCAAGGAGTGAAAGAAGTCTTAAAGGCAAAAGAACGGTTAGGCGGTATTCATGGTGCCATTGCAGAGCTGATTCAAACGGATCAGCAGTATGAGACAGCGATTGAAATTGCGCTGGGTGCAGCCACGCAGCACGTCGTTACAGAAAATGAAGCAGCTGCGAGACAAGCGATTGGATACTTAAAGCAGCATTCCTTTGGACGTGCAACCTTCCTGCCAATGAACGTGATCAAAGAAAGAACCATTCAGCTCAGAGATGTTCAAACAGCAGAGCAGCATGCTGCATTTATCGGCATAGCGAGTCACCTCGTTTCCTTTGACGAAAAGTATCAAAAGGTGATTCAGAATTTGCTTGGAACTGTGCTGATCGTTAGAGACTTAAAAGGCGCCAATGAACTGGCGAAAATGCTTGGACATCGTTACCGCATCGTGACTCTTGATGGAGATGTCGTAAACCCCGGCGGTTCAATGACCGGTGGCGGCGTAAAGAAAAAGAACAACTCTCTTCTTTCAAGAAACCGGGAGATCGAAACGTTAACAAAGCAGCTCGTTGAAATGGAAGAGAAAACAACGATCCTTGAAAAGGAAACAAAAGAAACGAAGCAATTGATCGGAGCAAACGAAAGCCAATTAAACGAACTGCGTCAGCGCGGCGAAACGCTTCGTGAAAAGCAGCAAGATCTCAAAGGGAAGCTATACGAACTGCAAGTTGCAGAAAAAAATATCAATGCTCATCTTGAACTTTATGATCAAGAAAAAGAAGAATTGCAGCAGCGTTCTACTGAACTCGCGGAGAAGGACAAAAAGCAGGTCGCTCTTGAAGTCTCTATAGGTGAGAAACTGACGGCTCTTGATCAAGAAATCAATACATTAACAAAGCGTAAGCAGACGCAAAGCTCAACGAAAGAAACCATTTCTGCTGAATTAACTGAGCTGAAAATCTCGCTTGCCAAAAAAGAGCAGTCCTTAGCGAATGAACAAGAAAAGCTTTCGAGCTTAATGGCTGAATTAGAAGAAGCTGAACAGACGCTGATGGAAACAAAAGAAGATTTGTCACTCTTAACAAGTGAAATGTCATCTAGTTCAAGCGGAGCCGAACAACTGGAAGAAGCGGCGAAAGAGAAGCTGGAAAACAAAAACAAAACAACCGCACTCATTTCAGAGCGCCGTAAGCAGCGTCTCGCTCTTTCTGAAACATTAGAATTTGCTGAACGTGAGCTTAAAGAACAAAAACGTTTGTATAAGCAGCTCACCACAAGCTTAAAAGATGAAGAGATTAAGCTTGGCCGTATGGAAGTCGAGCTCGATAACCTGATCGCTTATTTGAACGATGAATATGCTCTTTCATTTGAAGGAGCAAAAGAGATGTATCAGTTGACGTTATCGCCAGATGAAGCAAGAAAACGAGTGAAGCTGATCAAACTAGCCATTGAAGAGCTTGGAACAGTAAACTTAGGCAGCATTGACGAGTATGAACGTGTGAATGAACGCTATCTCTTCTTAACAGAACAGCGAAATGATCTGACAGAAGCGAAAAATACATTATTCCAAGTCATCGAAGAAATGGATCAAGAGATGACAAAGCGTTTCTCTGAGACATTCTCTCAAATCCGCGGTCACTTTGAATCTGTTTTCCAAGCATTATTTGGCGGCGGAAGAGCAGATCTTAAACTGACAGATCCAAATGATTTACTCAACTCTGGCGTTGATATTGTCGCGCAGCCGCCAGGGAAAAAACTGCAAAACTTAAGCCTTCTTTCAGGCGGAGAGAGAGCCTTAACAGCGATCGCTTTACTATTCTCTATCTTAAAAGTGAGACCTGTTCCATTCTGCGTGTTAGATGAGGTAGAAGCGGCGCTTGATGAAGCAAATGTTTTCCGTTTTGCGCAATATTTAAAGAAATACAGCCAGGAAACACAGTTCATTGTCATTACGCACCGCAAGGGAACAATGGAAGAAGCCGATGTGCTTTACGGCGTGACCATGCAGGAATCAGGTGTTTCTAAGCTTGTATCTGTCAAACTAGAAGAAACGAAAGAGCTTGTCCAGTAATTAAAGGAGGTTTTTGAACCAATGAGCTTTTTTAAGAAATTAAAAGAAAAATTTACGCAGCAAACCGATTCAGTATCAGAAAAGTTTAAAGATGGACTCGAAAAAACGAGAAACTCCTTCCAAGGAAAAGTAAATGAACTGATTTCCCGCTACCGCAAAGTCGACGAAGACTTTTTTGAAGAGCTGGAAGAGGTTCTGATCGGCGCTGATGTCGGTTTCACAACTGTGATGGAACTGATTGATGAGCTGAAAAAAGAAGTGAAATTAAGAAACATTCAAGACCCAAGCGAAGTACAAGCGGTCATTTCTGAAAAACTGGTTGACATCTACAATAGCGGAGAGGAACAAATCTCTGCTCTGAACATTGAAGACGGGTGTTTGAATATCATTTTATTTGTAGGCGTCAACGGTGTTGGAAAAACAACGACTATCGGCAAGCTTGCAAACAAGCTGAAAAATGAAGGGAAATCCGTCATTTTAGCAGCAGGTGATACGTTCCGTGCCGGTGCCATCGAGCAGCTTGAAGTGTGGGGAGAACGTTCAGGTGTTCCTGTCGTCAAACAAACGGCAGGCTCTGATCCAGCAGCGGTGATCTATGATGCCGTTCAATCAGCAAAAGCGAAAAATGCGGATGTCCTCATCTGCGATACAGCAGGAAGACTTCAAAACAAAGTCAACTTGATGAAAGAACTGGAGAAGGTCAAGAGAGTCATTGAACGCGAGGTTCCAGATGCACCTCATGAAGTATTGCTCGCTCTTGATGCGACAACGGGTCAAAACGCAATGGCACAAGCTAAGGAATTTTCTAAAGCGACAAATGTGACAGGGATTGCTTTAACAAAGCTTGACGGTACTGCAAAAGGCGGAATTGTTCTTGCGATTCGAAATGAGCTGAACATTCCCGTGAAGCTTGTCGGTTTAGGTGAAAAGGTGGACGATCTGCAAGAGTTTGATGCAGAATCGTATGTGTATGGATTATTTTCAGACGTAATTGATCAACAAGACTAACAAAAAAATGCCGGCAAATCTGCTGGCATTTTATTTATGCGTAGCATCATGAAGTGACAAGATAAAAACTTGACACACAGAAGAGAACCGTGTAAACTTAGTTGATGTAAAGGGAATGAACTTAACAAAGGGGAGAGAGCCCATGACGCTTGAAAAAACAACGAGAATGAATTACTTGTTTGACTTCTATCAATCGTTGTTGACCGCAAAGCAAAAGAGCTACATGTCGCTTTACTACCTAGACGATTTTTCCCTCGGTGAAATTGCGGATGAATATGAAGTATCAAGGCAGGCTGTTTATGATAATATTAAACGGACTGAAGCGATGCTTGAACAATATGAAGAAAAGCTGCTCTTGTTTAAGAAATTTAAAGAGCGTAAAGAACTTCTCAAAAAAATGAGAGAGCTTGTAGCTGATTCTGCGCAAACAGAAGAAGCAGAAGCTTTAATTGAATCGCTTGAGAAATTAGATTAGGAGGCGGCACAGTATGGCATTTGAAGGATTAGCCGACCGACTGCAGCAGACGATTTCAAAAATCCGCGGCAAAGGAAAAGTGTCAGAACAAGATGTAAAAGAAATGATGCGCGAGGTACGCCTTGCCCTTCTTGAAGCTGACGTCAATTTTAAAGTAGTCAAAGACTTTGTGAAAAAAGTAAGTGAGCGGGCAGTTGGACAAGAGGTCATGAAAAGCCTTACCCCTGGACAGCAGGTCATTAAAGTTGTAAAAGAAGAACTCACTGAATTAATGGGCGGAGAAGAGAGTAAGATCGCTGTAGCGAAAAAATCTCCAACAGTCATTATGATGGTTGGTCTTCAAGGGGCAGGTAAAACAACCACAACAGGGAAGCTTGCCAATTTACTTCGCAAAAAACATAATCGCAAGCCGATGATGGTAGCTGCTGATATTTACCGACCAGCAGCGATCCAGCAGCTTCAAACGCTTGGGAAACAGCTTGATATGCCGGTGTTTTCATTAGGTGATCAAGTCAGCCCTGTCGAAATTGCCAAACAGGCAATTGAAAAAGCGAAAGAAGAACACCATGATTATGTCATTTTAGATACAGCAGGACGTCTTCATATCGATGAAGAATTAATGGATGAACTTCAGCAAGTAAAAGAAGTAGCAAATCCAGAAGAAATTTTCCTAGTTGTTGACTCTATGACAGGTCAAGATGCGGTCAATGTCGCGAAAAGCTTTAATGAACAGCTTGGTTTAACAGGTGTCGTTCTAACAAAACTAGACGGTGATACAAGAGGCGGTGCAGCACTTTCTATTCGAGCTGTCACCAACACGCCGATTAAATTCGCTGCGCTAGGAGAAAAGCTTGATGCGATTGAACCATTCCATCCGGAGCGGATGGCATCAAGAATTCTTGGCATGGGAGATGTGCTCACGCTGATTGAAAAAGCACAGGCAAACGTCGACCAAGATAAAGCGAAAGAGCTTGAGCAAAAAATGCGGACAATGAGCTTCACGCTCGATGATTTCCTCGAGCAGCTTGGCCAAGTTCGGAATATGGGTCCACTTGATGAACTGATCCAAATGATGCCGGGAGCCGGTAAAATGAAAGGGCTCAAAAACGTCCAAGTAGACGAAAAGCAGCTCAATCATATCGAAGCGATCATTAAATCAATGACGACCGAGGAAAAAGAACAGCCAGAGGTCATCAATGCAAGCCGAAGAAAACGGATTGCAAAAGGAAGCGGAACATCTGTACAGGAAGTCAATCGCCTTTTAAAGCAATTTGATGAAATGAAAAAGATGATGAAGCAAATGACCAACATGTCCAAAGGAAAGAAAAAGGGCTTTAAATTACCATTTATGTAATTGGTTATACATGATAAAACCGTTGTTAAGAAAAAACACTTTACAAACCCTTTTATCATTGTTAATATACTATCTTGTTGAAATATTTTCGGAGGTGCTAGTAAAATGGCAGTAAAAATTCGTTTAAAACGTATGGGAGCAAAAAAATCTCCTTTCTATCGTATTGTTGTAGCAGATTCTCGTTCACCACGTGACGGTCGTTTCATTGAAACAGTTGGAACTTACAACCCAGTGGTATCACCAGCTGAGGTGAAAATCAACGAAGAATTAGCGCTTAAATGGCTTCAAAATGGTGCGAAACCATCTGATACAGTTCGCAATCTTTTCTCAAGCCAAGGAATTCTTGAAAAATTTCATAATGCGAAAAACAGCAAATAATGAATGAGCTGTCCTTGGAAGAATTGATTGTGTCCATCGTCGAGCCACTTGTTGATTTCCCTGAAGATATTCACGTATCTTCATTAGAAAAAGATGAGCAGGTGATTTACACACTGTCTGTCAATGCTGAAGATACCGGAAAAGTGATCGGAAAGCAGGGACGTACAGCAAAAGCGATACGAACAGTCATTTTTGCAGCAAGTGCAGAGTCTTCTAAGAAAGTTCAACTTGAGATTGCTGACTAAAAAGGGAGAGGGCTTAGGACCTCCCCTTTTTTTACACGTTTAAATCTATTTTTCGTTATACTGTAGAGGACAAATGCCTTCGGATAGGGGGACAAAAAGGAAGATGCAGATCATTCAACATGTCACCGTGATGCAAGTATTAACTGAAAGCAGTAAGGACAAACTGTTAACGACTTTTTTGGAGAAAAAAGAAAGACTAGAACGTGAATGCAATCAACTATATTTTCAACTAAAAAAACATGAAAAAGAACCACATCAGCAAGAAGCCATCCCTCAATTTCAAAAAGCGATCGATAAAAGGCAAGAGAAGATCCGGCAAATTGATTTTCAAGTAGAGCAGCTGCATATTTTGCCGCTTGGAAGTGAAATGAAAGAAACAGAAGTGGATGCACTGGTTGAAGTAAAAATAGGTGATAAATGGGATGACAAGATGCAAGATAATGTCATCGTCGTGAAAGACGGCACCATTGTGGAAATACGTCAGGGGTGATTGAGAACATGGAGCTAGAATGGTTGAATGTGGGAAAGATCGTCAATACACACGGAGTGCGCGGAGAAGTACGCGTCGTGTCAAAGACGGATTTCCCAGAAGAGCGCTACAAAAAGGGAAGCGTCCTCTATATTTTTAAGCAAGGTCAAAGCGAGCCGCTGAAAGTGACTGTCGCATCGCATCGCCAGCACAAACAGTTTGATTTGCTCACATTTGAAGAAATCAACTCATTAAATGAAGCAGAGCATTTGAAAGAATCAATCTTAAAGGTAGAAAAAGAACATCTTGGGTCATTAGACGAAGGAGAATTTTATTTCCACCAAATCATCGGCTGTGAAGTATACGATGAAGAGGACAAGCTGATCGGCCAAATCAAAGAAATCCTTACGCCAGGGGCAAATGATGTGTGGGTGGTTGGAAGAAAAGGCAAAAAAGATGCCCTCATTCCATATATACCATCTGTCGTCAAAAAGATCGATATCTCATCCAAAACCGTACACATTGAAGTGATGGAAGGACTTATTGACGAATGAAAATCGATTTCTTAACCCTTTTTCCTGAAATGTTCGAAGGTGTGCTTCACTCATCGATCTTAAAAAAAGCACAGGAGAAAGAAGCTGTCTCATTTCAAGTCGTCAATTTTAGAGAGTATTCGGATCATAAGCATAAAACAGTGGATGACTATCCGTATGGCGGCGGTGCTGGTATGGTACTGAAAGCGCAGCCCGTCTTTGATGCGGTAGAAGATTTAACGAAGAAAGCAAGCACGAAACCCCGAATCATTCTTGTCTGTCCTCAAGGGGAAAGATATACACAAAAGAAAGCAGAAGAACTTGCAAAAGAAGAGCATCTTATGTTCATTTGCGGCCACTATGAAGGCTACGATGAGCGCATCAGGGAGCATCTTGTCACAGATGAGATCTCAATCGGAGATTTCGTCCTCACAGGCGGAGAGCTGCCAGCGATGATGATTGCAGACAGTGTGGTCAGGCTTTTGCCTCATGTGCTTGGAAAAGAAGCGTCTCACATCGAAGATTCATTCAGTACAGGTCTGCTTGAGCACCCGCACTATACAAGGCCGGCGGATTATAAAGGACTAAAAGTGCCGGATGTGCTCCTCTCTGGAAATCATGCCAAAATTGAAGAGTGGCGGCGCAAAGAATCCTTGAAGCGAACCTATACAAGACGGCCAGATTTGATCGATTCTTGCAAAACATTAACGGATGAAGAAAAAAGATGGCTTTGGCAGCTTCATAATGACTAGATTGTATTGCACACGGCATAGAGGTATGATATGATACTACTTGTGACTTGGACGGCTTGCTGATCCAAGTTTGAAAACGATGTTCCGCTGCAATGAAGAAAGAGGACATGAGCATCTGTTGGAAGGAGTTGAAAACGATGCAACATTTGATTGAAGAAATCACAAAAGAACAATTACGCACTGATCTTCCTGCGTTCCGTCCTGGTGACACTTTACGTGTACATGTTAAAGTTGTCGAGGGTACTCGTGAGCGTATCCAGATCTTTGAAGGTGTTGTAATTAAGCGTCGTGGTGGTGGAATCAGCGAAACTTTCACAGTTCGTAAGATCTCTTACGGTGTAGGCGTTGAGCGTACATTCCCTGTACACACACCAAAAATCGCTAAGATCGAAGTTGTACGTCACGGTAAGGTACGTCGTGCGAAACTTTACTACCTACGTGAACTTCGCGGTAAAGCGGCTCGTATCAAAGAAATCAGACGATAATGATATCAAAGGAAAGAGCTTGTTACCTGTAACAGGCTCTTTTTTTGTACAATGTATAGAGATAACAGGTAGAAGAAAGAAGGTGCACATATGACGATTCAATGGTTTCCAGGCCATATGGCAAAAGCAAGACGTGAAGTCACAGAAAAATTAAAACTCATCGACATCGTATTTGAATTAACCGATGCAAGAATTCCGATGTCCTCTAGAAACCCAATGATCGAAGAAATCCTTCAAAACAAACCCAAAATCATGCTCTTAAACAAAGCAGATAAAGCAGATCCTCGTATGACAAAGGAGTGGCAGGCGCATTTTGAGCAGCAAGGCGTTCGGTCACTTGCCATTAACTCTGTCGATGGACAAGGGTTAAATCAGATCATCACGGCTTCAAAAGAAATTTTAAAAGAAAAATTCGACCGCATGAAAGCAAAAGGCGTCAAACCACGTGCCATTCGAGCACTGATTATCGGGATTCCCAACGTCGGCAAATCGACCTTAATCAATCGTTTAGCAAAAAAGAACATTGCCAAAACAGGAGACCGGCCTGGTATTACGACATCACAGCAATGGGTGAAGGTAGGGAAAGAACTAGAACTGCTTGATACCCCTGGAATCCTCTGGCCAAAGTTTGAAGATGAGCAGGTAGGACTCAGGCTTGCGGTGACTGGAGCGATCAAAGATTCGATCATCAACTTACAGGATGTCGCTGTGTATGCACTTCGTTTTCTAGAAGAGAATTACCCGGAGCGATTAAAAAAACGCTATGACCTAGCGGAGATACCTGAAGATACGGTTGAGCTGTTTGATGCAATTGGCACTAAGCGCGGCTGTCTAATGAGCGGGGGATTCATAAACTATGACAAAACCACCGAAATCATTATTCGGGATATTCGAACAGAAAAATTTGGTCCCCTCACATTTGAGAAGCCTGAAAGCTAAAAGACACGCAGCTCATGCGGGTCTTTATTTTTTGCGAAAAACTGCCGATATAAAGAAGGAGGCTGCGAAAAAGCCTATGTACACGGTGAAGCAAATAAAAGAACTAATAGAAAAGCATGCAGGCGACGAGTCATACATTCGCGAGCTTGTGAAAGATGATACGAGAAAAAGTGTCCAAAAACTGATAGAAAAATGGCGCAAAGAGAGAGAAAAGCAGCAAGCACTTCACGCAGCATGGCATGACATGCTGCAATTTGAAAACAAAGCAAAGGCGCAGGGATACACATGTATTGCTGGAATAGATGAAGCAGGAAGAGGACCGCTTGCCGGCCCAGTTGTGGCAGCAGCCGTTATATTAAAGGAAGAGACAGTCCTGCTCGGTTTAAACGACTCAAAGCAATTATCTGAGAAAAAAAGATTGGCTTATTATGATTTAATTCAAAAAGAAGCACTTGATATCGGAATCGGCATTGTTGATGCGGCTACGATCGATCAAATCAATATTTATGAAGCATCAAGACTGGCGATGGTAAGAGCTGTAGAGCAGTTAACTCATACACCTGATTATCTACTCATAGATGCCATGACACTCCCGCTTTCTACCCACCAAGAGAATATCATCAAAGGAGATGCAAAAAGTGCATCCATTGCAGCAGGTGCATGTATTGCGAAGGTGACAAGGGATCAGATGATGGAAGAGTACGGGCGTAAATATCCTGAGTATCAATTTGAAAAACATAAAGGGTACGGAACGAAAGAGCACCTGGCTGCGATTCAAACACATGGTGCTACCCCAATCCACCGATTATCGTTTGCGCCGGTGAAATCTGTTATATCATAAATTTTAATCTAAGGAGGCTGCCTGTGATGACAAGAGTTGAGGACATACATACAGCACTGAATAGCCGGCTGAATACGGCCGAATCGGTTCCATTAAACACCGAAGGGAAGGATAATGTTCATCGGCTGATTCTCGGCAAGGTACTAAAAATGCTTGGAGATGATACAGCCCTTGTTCAAATAGGCTCAACGAAAATAAAAGCACAGCTGGCGGCTCAGCTTAAAGCAGACGTGTTTTATTGGTTCCAATTTGTACAAGAGGGTGGAGGCAGCCTCAATAAACTAAGACCCGTTCAGCAATTTGATCAAGATCCTAAGACATTAAAGGATGCAGCAGCCAAACTATTAGAAGGTCTCTCACTGAAAAATGGGATTGAAAACATGCTGACGGCTACAGCTTTTTTAAAGGAAAAGCCGGTCATCAACGAAGGAGAGTTAAAAACGGCAGTGAAGTGGATCGAACAGCTTCAAGGAGCTGATGTGAAGAAAGGGCTCCAGGCACTTCTCTTTGCTTTAAAGAAAGATTTACCGATCCAGCAAGGGGTGCTTCAATCTATTTTAGCCGTAAAATCATCCTCTGCCCTTCACCAGGATATAACAGCGCTATTAAATCAATTAACACAGCTTCCGAAGCACACAGATGCCACACAGACCCTTATACAAGCCGTTCGGTCAGTTGTAGATGCAGAGACAGCCGTCCATGCAGAAAAGCTCTTATCGGTCCTTCTAGCAGCGAGAGAAGGCGTGGCGAAGCAAGACGGCAATTCACCAATAACGACTCCGCTCAATCCGTCTCAGCAAAAAGAAAATAGTCTTGCCTCAATTGTTCAAGAGCGTCAGCCGTCCCAAGTTCTTCAGACAAACGTGCAGCAGCAGTCAACAAGTCCAACAGCGCTGCAAATTCCGCTTCAGCAAATTGAGCGGATACTGACAAGCTTGATGAAACAAGGTGCAGACGGGCAGCAAGAGCCTAACTTAAAACAGCTCACAGCATTGCTTCAAGGACTCCAGCAGGCAGGATCTCAGCCTGACGCAAAAGGAGCTGTGCTTCAAAAAGAGTTTCCCTTCCTGTCAAAAAGAGAGGCAAAAGCTTTGGCCCAGGTGGTGCAGCAGACTGAACCAACATTAAGCAATAAAACTGATGTGCTCGATTTACTTATGACGATGAAAAAGGCAATTGGTGTACGTGATGAAATCGGTATGCTGAAACTGCTCGAAAAAGGCAGCCAGGATGTCAAAAGTCAGGAGCTGCACCAATTAAAGCTTGTGCTGAATGATGTGAAGCAGGCGGATTTACCAGAGCCCATTAAAAAAGAAGTGGATCAATTATTTCATAGATTGAATGGGCAGTTATTTGTGCAGCAGGAGAACCAAACCGTCAGTCAAATGATGGTTTCCTATCCTCTTTTCTCAAAACATAGTGTTCAAGATTTAACCTTTATACTAAAGGGACATAAGAAAAAAGATGGCTCTATTGATATTTCTCAGTGCCGCCTGATGTTTTATCTAAACATGGAAAACCTTGAAGAAACCTTAATAGACTGTACGATTCAGCAAAAGGTCATGTCCATTACTGTCGAGACAGCCCATGAACTGCAAGGAACCATTAATCCTATGATTCCGGCTGTTCGGGAGAATTTAAATGCTCTAGGATACAGTTTAACGGGAATTACAGCGAAAAAGAGACAAGAGCCAGTAGATCCGTCTCAATTTCTAGATGAACACTTTCATAAAATCAGCGAGAAAGGGCTGGACTTACGAGTATGAAGGATTCAAAACCGCTTAGAAGAGCGGTCGCTCTGCATTACGATGAAGAAAAACAAAAAGCGCCAAAAGTCGTTGCAACAGGCAGCGGCTATGTGGCAGATCATATTATTGAAGAAGCAAAAAAGTCGGGAGTCCCAATCCAGGAAGACCGTAATTTAGTCGAACTCATGCGCCACTTAACATTAGATGAGGAGATCCCCGAAGCGTTATACGATACTGTAGCAGAAATTTTTTCGTTTATCTACAGATTAGATCAAAAAATGAAAAAATAAGGTAAAAAAAGCGATTTGGCTGAAAAATTTATATTTTTAATAAAATAAAAGTTTGAATGTTTAGAAGGATTTTACGATTTTACATAGAACCCTAGACATTCTCTTTTTTATTCTTTAAAATGAAAGCGCAGTCTATTTTATAATTTTTGTTTCTACATATGTTGGGAGGATGGGAAATGAATATCCATGAGTACCAAGGAAAAGAAATCCTAAGAAAATATGGGGTTTCAGTTCCAAATGGTAAAGTAGCATTTACACCTGATGAAGCAGTGAAAGCATCAGAAGAGCTAGGGAGCTCTGTATATGTCGTAAAAGCACAGATTCATGCAGGCGGCCGTGGTAAAGCAGGCGGGGTAAAAATTGCAAAAACGAAAGATGAAGTGAAAGGGTTTGCAGAGGAATTGCTCGGCAAGACACTTGTCACACATCAAACAGGGCCTGAAGGGCGCGAAATAAAACGCTTACTTATTGAAGAAGGCTGCGATATTCAAAAGGAATACTATGTTGGACTAGTTTTGGACAGAGCGACATCAAGAATTGTATTGATGGCATCTGAAGAAGGCGGTACTGAAATTGAAGAAGTAGCAGAAAAAACGCCAGAAAAAATCGTCAAAGTGGTCATCGACCCAGCGATTGGCCTGCAAGGCTATCAGGCGAGAGAAGTAGCATTTAAAATTAATATTCCAACAAAATTAGTTGGCCAAGCTGTTAAGTTTATGACAAGCCTTTACAATGCGTTTATTGAAAAAGATTGTTCAATTGCTGAGATTAATCCACTTGTTGTAACAGGCGATGGAAAAGTCATGGCACTTGATGCAAAATTAAACTTTGATAGCAATGCCTTATATAGACAAAAAGATATATTAGAATACCGTGACCTTGATGAAGAGGATCCAAAAGAAATTGAAGCATCTAAATATGACTTAAGCTACATTTCTTTAGATGGAAATATTGGCTGTATGGTCAATGGAGCAGGACTTGCGATGTCTACAATGGATATCATCAAGCATTACGGCGGGGACCCTGCAAACTTCCTAGATGTTGGCGGCGGTGCAACAGCTGAAAAAGTAACGGAAGCATTTAAAATCATCTTATCTGATCAAAATGTCAAAGGGATTTTCGTGAACATTTTTGGCGGCATCATGAAATGTGATGTGATTGCAGAAGGTGTTGTTGAAGCGACGAAACAGGTCGGCTTAACATTACCACTTGTTGTACGTCTTGAAGGAACAAACGTTGAATTAGGGAAGAAAATCCTGAGTGATTCAGGCTTAAATATCACTTCTGCTGAGTCTATGGCTGACGGGGCAGAAAAGATTGTATCTTTAGTCAAGTAGAGCAGAAAGGCAGGGAACCTAAATGAGTGTATTTATTAATAAAAATACGAGAGTAATTGTTCAGGGGATTACCGGTTCAACCGCATTGTTCCATACAAAACAAATGATTGAGTACGGAACAAATATCGTTGGCGGTGTCACACCTGGAAAAGGTGGAACTGAAGTAGAAGGAGTTCCTGTATTTAATACTGTATCTGAAGCAGTGCAGACAACTGGAGCGAACGCTTCTGTTATCTATGTACCAGCACCATTTGCGGCAGATGCCATTTTAGAGGCTGTTGACGCAGAAGTCGATCTCGTCATTTGTATCACTGAACATATTCCAGTGCTTGACATGGTCAAAGTGAAACGGTATATGGAAGGGAAAAAGACAAGACTAGTTGGGCCAAACTGCCCAGGTGTCATCACACCTGAAGAATGTAAAATTGGTATCATGCCTGGCTACATTCATAAAAAAGGTCATGTGGGTGTTGTTTCTCGTTCTGGAACGCTTACATATGAAGCGGTACATCAGCTTTCAGAAGCTGGTGTTGGACAATCGACAGCTGTAGGAATCGGGGGAGACCCGGTAAATGGGACAAACTTTATTGATGTTTTAAAAGCATTCAATGAAGATCCTGAAACGCATGCTGTGATTATGATCGGTGAAATCGGCGGTACGGCTGAAGAAGAAGCAGCTGAATGGGTAAAAGCAAATATGACTAAGCCGGTCGTTGGCTTTATTGGCGGTAAAACGGCGCCTCCAGGAAAACGTATGGGACATGCTGGTGCCATTATTTCTGGTGGTAAAGGAACAGCTGATGAAAAGGTAAAAACAATGCGTGAATGTGGAATTGAAGTGGCAGAAACACCATCTGTCATGGGAGAAACGTTGATTAAAGTATTAAAAGAGAAGAATCTCTTCGAAGCTTGTAAAACGCATTAATGACACAAGAAGACTTGTTCTTTGGCAAGTCTTCTTCTTTCTATCTTAAACTGGAGGAATGGTATGTACAACGTGTCCGAAAGAATGATTTTTCACCGCTTAAAAGGCCTCATCTCACCCTCATTATTAACAAAATGGTGGAAAGTCGATCCTGAGCTATATATAAATGAAGAAACACATCATTTTAAACAGGATCGAGCATTACAAACGATCGACCTTACCCGCTTAAAACAAGCTGAAGAAAATGAATTCCCCATTTTTCAACACATCGTTCAAGCCTATTTAAAGCAAAACATTCACATGATTCCCATCACATCACCCTTATATCCCAGCACACTAAAAAATATTTATGATCCTCCCCCTGTGTTATTCCTAAAAGGAAACGTATCATATTTAAATGAAGAAAAAAGTTTAGGTGTAGTCGGCACGCGAGTTCCATCGTCTTATGGAGAAGCATGTGTGAAGAAAATTGTTGGTGAGCTTGTAAAGGAAGATTGGATGATTGTCAGTGGTTTAGCTAAAGGAATTGATGGACTTGCACATAAAGAGTGCATCAGGAAAAAAGGAAAAACGATCGGCATTATAGCAGGCGGTTTTCAGCATTTATACCCAAAAGAGCATGAGCAAATGGCTCAATACATGGGCGAGCATCATTTGCTTTTGTCAGAGCACCCTCCTTATGTCAAACCAGAAAAGTGGCATTTTCCAATGAGAAATCGTTTAATTAGTGCACTGACGAAAGGAACAATCGTGATACAGTGCAAAGAAAAGAGCGGTTCTCTTATTACAGCCTATCAAGCACTTGAGCAAGGAAAAGAGGTATTTGCGGTTGCTGGATCCATCTTTGATCCTAATTCCACAGGTCCGGCAAGACTCATTCAGCAGGGAGCAAAGCTTGTTCATTCAACAAAAGATATTTTAGAGGAATTCTCCTTCCGCAGCGTTCAATATACTGAACCATCATAAAAATATCGTTTGACAAAAGACATCGGAATATTTAATAATAGTGAGGATTTAAGTTTACACTTTGTTTTTCGTGTTTATAATGATGTTCATCATAAAGAATTTTTAATGATTGCCTGTTAGATAGGTGCAATTAACATAAATATGAATTGTGAAATGTATAAAGAGAGAACACCTCTTAAGGGGGATTTTGAGTATGGCTGATTATTTAGTCATCGTTGAGTCGCCAGCAAAGGCGAAAACGATTGAGCGTTATTTAGGAAAAAAGTATAAAGTAAAAGCTTCAATGGGGCACGTAAGGGATTTACCGAAAAGTCAGCTCGGTGTTGATACTGAGCATGACTTCGAACCGAGATATATTACGATTCGCGGGAAAGGCCCGGTTTTAAAAGAATTAAAAACAGCGGCGAAAAAAGCAAAAAAAGTCTATCTCGCAGCTGACCCCGATAGAGAGGGAGAAGCGATTGCTTGGCATTTAGCACACAGCCTTGACCTTGACCTCTCTTCTGACTGCCGCGTTGTTTTTAACGAGATTACAAAAGATGCGATTAAGGATTCCTTTAAGCATCCACGTATGATCAATATGGACTTAGTTGATGCGCAGCAGGCAAGACGGATTTTAGATCGTCTCGTTGGGTATAAAATCAGTCCGATTTTATGGAAGAAAGTGAAAAAGGGCTTAAGTGCCGGACGTGTTCAATCAGTTGCACTCCGCCTGATTATTGATCGCGAGAATGAAATTAATGAATTTAAACCAGAAGAATACTGGACTATTGACGGTACATTCCTTAAAGGAAAAGAAAGCTTCGAAGCGAGTTTCTTTGGCCTCAATGGCAAAAAACATCCATTGAAAACAAAAGAAGATGTAAAAGAAATCCTTTCGAAATTAAAAGGAAGCAAATTCTCTGTAGAGAAAGTAACGAAAAAAGAGCGGAAACGTAATCCAGCCGTTCCGTTTACGACTTCTACTTTACAGCAGGAAGCTGCAAGAAAATTAAACTTCCGTGCGAAAAAAACAATGATGATTGCACAGCAATTATATGAAGGAATTGATCTTGGTAAAGAAGGTACAGTCGGTCTCATTACATATATGAGAACGGACTCAACACGTATTTCCAATACGGCAATTGAAGAAGTATCTGCTTTCATTGATCAGACGTACGGCAAGAATTTCTTAAACACAACAAAACGACCGGCCAAAAAGAATGAAAATGCACAAGATGCTCACGAAGCCATCCGCCCGACTTCTACGTTAAGAAAACCGGCAGATGTCAAGCATGTGCTAAGCCGCGATCAGCTTCGTCTGTATAAATTGATTTGGGAACGATTCGTGGCAAGCCAAATGGCGCCGGCTGTTCTTGATACAATGAGTGTGGATCTTGATCATAACGGTCTTACTTTCCGTGCGAATGGCAGTAAAGTGAAATTTCCTGGGTTTATGAAGGTTTATGTGGAAGGAAAGGACGACCAGCTAGAGGAAAAGGACAAAATGCTTCCTGATCTCAAAGAAGGGGATACAGTTCTTTCAAAAGATATCGAACCTGAACAGCACTTCACACAGCCGCCTCCGCGTTACACTGAGGCAAGATTGGTCAAAACACTTGAAGAGCTCGGTATAGGCCGTCCATCTACGTATGCACCAACATTAGATACGATTCAAAAGCGCGGCTATGTCGCACTTGATAATAAACGATTTACTCCGACAGAGCTTGGAGAGATTGTACTCAACTTAATCATTGAATTCTTCCCTGAAATCATTAACGTTGAATTTACAGCGAAAATGGAAAAGGAACTTGATAGTGTTGAAGAAGGTACGATCGAATGGGTTCGTATTATCGACAGCTTCTATCAAGACTTTGCAAAACGGGTAGAAAAAGCTGAAGCAGAGATGCAAGAAGTTGAGATTGAGCCGGAATACGCCGGAGTTGATTGTGAAGAGTGCGGACATCCGATGGTGTACAAAATGGGTCGATACGGTAAGTTCATGGCTTGCTCTAACTTTCCTGACTGCCGTAACACAAAACCAATTGTCAAAGATATCGGTGTCAAATGCCCGTCATGTCATGAAGGAAACATTGTTGAACGAAAATCGAAGAAACGCCGCATTTTTTACGGCTGTGATCGTTTTCCAGAGTGTGAATTCGTCTCTTGGGACAAACCAATTGAAAGAAAGTGTCCAAAATGCGAAAATATGCTTGTAGAGAAAAAGCTGAAAAAAGGCGTTCAAGTTCAATGTGTGAACTGTGATTATAAAGAGGAACAACAAAAATAGCGGTGAGCAGCCTTGTTCACCTGCTTTTTTATGTCATCAAACAGACCTTACGAAATAGGAGAGTTGTACAATGAGTCAATTTGTAAATGTGATCGGAGCCGGTTTAGCTGGAAGTGAAGCAGCATGGCAAATCGCTAAACGAGGCATTAAAGTCAATTTATATGAAATGAGACCTGTGAAACAAACGCCGGCTCACCACACAGATAAATTTGCGGAGCTTGTATGCAGCAACTCACTGCGTGCGAATGCTTTGACAAATGCAGTAGGTGTATTAAAGGAAGAAATGCGTCATTTAGATTCAGCTATTATCGCAGCAGCAGATGAAAGCTCAGTTCCTGCTGGCGGCGCGCTTGCAGTAGACCGTCATGAATTTGCAGCAAACGTGACAGACCGCGTGAAAAATCATCCGAATGTTACTGTCTTTCAAGAAGAGGTGCAGAGCATTCCAGAAGGTCCGACAATTATCGCGACTGGCCCGCTGACATCTGAAGCACTTTCCAAAGAATTAAAATCGTTAACAGGAGAAGAATATCTCTATTTCTACGATGCAGCAGCACCTATTCTAGAGAAAGACAGCATTGATATGGATAAGGTGTACTTGAAATCTCGCTATGACAAAGGAGAAGCTGCTTATTTAAACTGTCCAATGACAGAAGAAGAATTCGATCGTTTTTATGAGGCGCTCATTTCTGCTGAAACTGTACCATTAAAAGAATTTGAAAAAGAAATCTTCTTTGAAGGCTGTATGCCAATTGAAGTCATGGCGAAAAGAGGAAAGAAAACGATGCTGTTTGGTCCGATGAAGCCAGTAGGACTTGAAGATCCGAAAACAGGCAAAAGACCTTACGCTGTTGTTCAATTAAGACAGGATGATGCAGCAGGTACTTTATATAACATCGTTGGCTTCCAGACACATCTGAAGTGGGGCGATCAAAAGGAAGTATTCCGTTTGATTCCAGGTCTTGAAGAAGCAGAGATTGTCCGTTACGGCGTGATGCACCGTAATACATTTATTAACTCGCCAAGCCTTTTAAGACCGACTTATCAGTTTAAAAATAGAGATGATCTATTCTTTGCCGGACAAATGACAGGCGTTGAAGGGTATGTCGAGTCCGCAGCGTCGGGACTAGTGGCTGGTATTAACGCCGCTCGTTTTGTCAAAGGAGAAGAGCTTGTGACACTTCCTGAGGAAACGGCGATTGGCAGTATGGCTCACTACATCACATCGACAAACAAGAAAAGCTTCCAGCCGATGAATGCGAATTTTGGTTTGCTGAAAGATCTAGGAGTTCGAATTAAAAACAAACAAGAACGTTATGCAGAGTACGCTAAGCGTGCAATCGAAACTATTCAAACTATTTCGAAATCTCTGTAGTAAAACATTGCACGGAAAGCAAGATATGTGATACCATTTAAAAGCCTTAAAGAGGTGTAAAAATGACGAATAAACAGCGTCTTGTCCACTTATTCATTGAATATCTGCAAATTGAAAAAAACTATTCAGCTTTAACGATCTCAGGATATACAGAAGCCATTGAAGAGTTTGTCAGATTTATGAACATTCAAGGAATAGACGGTTTTGAAGAGGTATCCTATCAAGATACGAGAATTTATTTAACAGAAGCTTATGAAAAAGGCCTGACAAGAAGAACGATTAGTAAGAAAGTCTCTGCGCTTCGCAGCTTTTATAAATTTCTATTAAGAGAACAGCTTGTGAAAGAAAATCCTTTTTTACTCGTTAGCTTACCAAAGCAGGATAAGCGGATTCCTTCATTTCTGTATGAAGAGGAACTAAAAGAGCTTTTTACAGTTTCTGATGTCAGCACACCACTTGGGCAAAGAAATCAAGCCATTTTAGAACTTCTTTATGCAACAGGTATGAGGGTCAGTGAGTTATGTTCATTAAAAGAATCTGATCTTGATTTATCGATGGATACAGTGCTTGTTCATGGGAAAGGCAGCAAACAGCGGTATGTTCCTTTCGGGTCATATGCTCATGAAGCGCTCATTACTTATTTAGAGGATGGAAGGCAGAAGCTGAAAGCTAAGGGGAAAGACCGTGCTGATACTCATGTGTTTTTGAATCAGCGCGGGACGCCTCTTACAGACAGAGGTGTTCGATTCATTCTCACTGAATTAATGAAAAAGGCGTCAGGTACATTACATATCCATCCTCACATGTTGAGGCACACCTTTGCCACGCATCTCTTAAACGAGGGAGCAGATTTGAGAAGTGTTCAAGAACTTCTCGGTCATTCAAATTTATCATCTACACAGGTGTACACGCATGTATCAAAAGATTCTTTAAGAAACACGTACATGTCTCATCACCCAAGGGCTTTTAAACGATCCTAAAAGGAGGTTTTTTCATGTCATCATTTCATGCAACAACCATCTTTGCCGTTCAACATAAAGGAAAAAGTGCAATGGCTGGCGACGGTCAAGTTACTTTCGGGCAGGCTGTCGTGATGAAACACACAGCAAAAAAAGTGCGCCGTCTTTTCGGAGGCAAGGTGCTTGCAGGTTTTGCAGGTTCAGTAGCAGATGCTTTTACACTCTTTGAAAAGTTTGAAACAAAGCTTGAAGAATATGGTGGTAACTTAAAGCGGGCAGCCGTAGAACTAGCGAAGGAATGGCGAAGTGACAAGATGCTAAGGCAGCTTGAGGCTATGCTCATCGTCATGAATAAAGAAAGTATTTTGCTCGTCTCTGGAACTGGAGAGGTCATTGAACCAGATGATGGGATTTTGGCAATTGGCTCAGGCGGCAACTATGCGCTTAGCGCCGGGAGAGCTCTCAAAACCCATGCAGGTGATCATCTCACAGCGAGAGAAATTGCAAAGGCCGCTCTTGAAACGGCCGGAGAAATCTGTGTCTACACGAACGATCAAATCACTTTAGAAGAGCTTGAATAGAAAGGACATGAGACGTATGGAGAAAAAGCCGTTTACCCCAAGAGAGATAGTTGAAAAGCTTGATCAATACATCATTGGTCAGCTTGATGCGAAAAAAGCAGTGGCGGTGGCTTTAAGAAACCGTTACAGAAGAAGTCTTTTACATGATAAGCTAAAGGATGAAGTCGTTCCTAAAAACATTTTAATGATCGGCCCAACAGGTGTGGGGAAAACAGAAATTGCCCGCAGAATTGCTCGAATTTCTGGTGCGCCTTTTATTAAAGTGGAAGCGACGAAGTTTACTGAAGTGGGTTATGTCGGCCGTGACGTAGAGTCCATGGTGAGAGATTTAGTTGAAACAGCGATTAGACTTGTCAAAGAAGAAAAGATGAAAGATGTTCAAGAAGAAGCAGAAAAACAAGCAAATAAACGTCTTGTTCATTTACTTGTTCCTGGTAAGAAAAAGAGCCAGTCTGTGAAAAATCCTTTTGAGATGCTGTTTGGCGGTTCTGATGAAGATGACCGTGATCGAGATCATTCAAATGAAGAAGTGGAACTCGAATCGACAAGAAAGCGAATCGCTCATCAGCTGGCTATGGGAGAACTTGAAGATCATTACGTCACGATTGAAGTAGAAGAACAGCAGCCTTCCATGTTTGATATGCTTCAAGGCTCGGGTATGGAGCAAATGGGTATGAACATGCAGGATGCGCTCGGCAATCTCATGCCTAAAAAGAAAAAACGCAGAAAGCTGACTGTCAGAGAAGCAAGAAAGGCGTTAACGGCTGAGGAAGCTTCAAAACTGATTGATATGGATGAAGTCAGTCAGGAAGCGGTCTACAAAGCAGAGCAGCAAGGAATTATTTTTATCGATGAAATCGACAAAATTGCCAAAAGCGGTGGTGCATCATCTGCAGATGTTTCTCGTGAAGGGGTTCAGCGTGATATTTTACCGATTGTAGAAGGTTCAACTGTGATGACGAAATATGGTGCCGTTAAAACTGATCATGTGCTGTTTGTTGCAGCAGGTGCATTTCATATGGCAAAGCCATCAGATTTGATTCCGGAGCTTCAGGGACGTTTCCCAATCCGTGTAGAATTAGATAAATTAAGTATAGAAGACTTTGTGAAAATCTTAACGGAACCAGATAATGCATTATTAAAGCAATATAAAGCTTTACTTGAAACAGAAGGTATATCTCTTGAATTTTCTGACGATGCTATTCATAAGATTGCCGAAGTGGCTTATCATGTCAATCAGGAGACAGATAACATCGGTGCAAGAAGGCTTCATACCATACTTGAGAAGCTGCTTGAAGAGCTTTCATTTGAGGCGCCTGATATTACGATGGAGACAGTGACCATTACCCCTCAGTATGTCGAAGAGAAGCTAGGAAAGATTGCAAATAACAAAGATTTAAGTCAATTTATACTTTAACAAATGAATAAAGTAATCTAGGAGGATCATTATTATGGCGTTACTACAAAAAACAAGGATTATTAACTCAATGCTGCAAGATGCAGCGGGGAAACCAGTTAATTTTAAAGAAATGGCAGAAACACTGAGAGATGTCATTGATTCAAACATTTTCGTATTAAGCAGAAGGGGAAAGCTTCTTGGCTACTCCATTAATCAGCAGATCGAAAATGCACGTATGAAAAAAATGCTTGAAGATCGTCAGTTCCCTGAGGAATATACAAAGAGTCTATTCAATGTCCCTGAAACGTCTTCAAACCTTGATATTAACAGTGAATATACAGCTTTCCCGATTGAGAACCGTGACTTATTCCAATCAGGCTTAACAACAATTGTCCCAATTATCGGCGGAGGAGATCGTTTAGGTACGTTAATCCTGTCCCGCTTACAAGATACATTCACAGATGATGATTTAATTCTTGCTGAATACGGGGCAACAGTTGTTGGAATGGAGATTCTTCGCGAGAAAGCAGAAGAAATCGAAGAAGAAGCAAGAAGCAAAGCGGTTGTCCAAATGGCGATTAGCTCTCTTTCATATAGTGAGCTTGAAGCGATTGAGCACATTTTTGAAGAGCTGGATGGAAACGAAGGTCTTCTTGTCGCAAGTAAAATTGCAGATCGTGTAGGGATTACGCGTTCAGTGATCGTAAACGCCTTACGTAAGTTAGAAAGTGCAGGCGTAATCGAATCTCGTTCTCTTGGAATGAAGGGAACGTACATCAAAGTGTTAAACAACAAATTTTTAATTGAACTCGAAAATTTAAAATCTCATTAATCAAAAACCCTTTTTGGCCGAAATAAATGCTGAAAAGGGTTTTTTTATGTGAAAAAATGAGGATTTGTCCGAAAAATGTCACTCTTTTTTCCAAGAAACCCCTTACAAATCTGTAGTGCTTTGAATCTAGGCCTTTATACCTATTCGTAAAATAGATATATATTACGAGTTTTTTTTACATATACATCATAGACTTTAATCCTATTATTTCTTACAATGAACATATGGTTTTACAAATCTCGACATGATTAAATGGAATGAAATACATATGATTGGAGGTATATGGTTTTGGATATATTTTCTGGAACGATAAGCAACCTTGAGAATGCCTTGGGCAGAGCGAATGTTAAGCAAAAAGTCATAAGCAATAATATCGCGAATATAGATACACCGAACTACAAGTCGAAAAACGTCGCATTCCATGACATGCTAAATGATGCGTCAATCAAATTAGATGCTAAAAAAACGTACCAAGGTCACATTGATTTTTCAAAAACAGGGTCTAATTATTCAGTTGTTTCGAGCAACCGTACTTCTTATCAAGAAAACGGAAATAATGTCGATATTGATCAAGAGATGAGTGAACTCGCTAAAAACCAAATTCAGTATAATGCGCTGGTGGAAAGAATGAGCGGGAAATTCAATTCTCTTAAAACAGTTTTGACAGGAGGTAAGTGATGTCGATCTTTTCAGGAGTGAACGCTTCGGCCTCAGCATTAACGGCACAGAGGCTCAGAATGGACGTTGTATCCTCAAACCTTGCAAATATGGATACGACAAGAGCTAAACAGGTTGATGGCAACTGGGAGCCTTATAGACGTAAGCTTGTCACATTACAGCCGTCAGGTGAATCGTTTTCATCTATATTGAACTCAAGTATGAATTCGAGCGGCAAATTAGGAAACGGCGTCAAAGTAACAAAGATTACTGAAGACGAAACTCCATTCAACCTTCAATATGATCCTACAAATCCCGATGCCAATGAAAATGGATATGTTCAAACACCAAATGTCGATCCATTAAAAGAAATGGTCGACCTCATCAGCAGCTCAAGATCATATGAAGCAAACGTGACTGCTCTAAATGCGAATAAAAGCATGCTGATGAAAGCTTTAGAAATAGGAAAGTAAGGTGAAAACAATTGGTTAATGCAATATCTCCTTTCCAGCTTCAAACTGCTCAGCAAGCAAGTGAATTGACGAATGCAACGCCCATTCAGGCGGCTGCACCTAAAAGTCAAACGAATTTCTCTGATGTGCTGAAGAATTCCATTGAGGCATTAAATCAATCACAGCTGAAATCAGACCAGTATACAAATGCGCTTGCACAAGGAAAAGATGTCAATCTCGATGAAGTCATGATTGCTTCACAAAAAGCGAGTGTCACACTCACAGCTGCAACAGAGTTTCGAAATAAAGCAGTCGAAGCGTACCAAGAGATTATGAGAATGCAGATGTAGGAGGTGCTGGTGGACAAAAAAAGACTGAATGGAATGACCGGGGGTTAAGATGAATCGTACTTTAATGCAATTAAGAACAAAAACAGTTGAGTTTTGGCGAAATCGATCAAAATTACAAAAAATACTCATGATTGGCGGCGTTGCTGCCCTAGCAATCATTATTACGGTTGTTAGCATCTTTGCTTCTTCTGAAAAAATGGTTCCGCTCTTTAGAGACTTGTCTGAGGCAGAAGCTGGACAAATCAAACAGGAACTAGATGGCAAAAACGTTAAATCGGAACTTGCAAACAATGGAACAACGATTCTCGTTCCAGAAAAGCAAGCAGATTCTTTAAAAGTAACACTCGCATCCGAAGGGCTCCCTAAGACAGGCAACATTGATTATTCCTTCTTTGCAAACAATTCAGGCTTCGGTTTAACAGATAATGAATTTGATGTTCTGAAAGTAGACGCAACTCAGACAGAACTATCCAATCTGATCAACACAATTGATGGGATTAAAGATTCAAAAGTGATGATTAACCTGCCAAAAGATTCCGTTTTTGTTGGAGAAGAGCAAAGTAATGCATCAGCATCCATAGTGCTGCAAGTTGAGCCGGGCTACACGCTCACACCGCAGCAAGTAAAAGGCCTTTATCATCTTATTTCAAAAAGTGTGCCGAATTTAAAAACAGAAAACATTGTCATTATGGACCAAGATTCCAACTACTACGACTTAAACACCAGCTCCGATTCCTATGCAAGTGGAATGGATGCACAGCAGCAGAAAAAAGAGGAAATCGAAAAGAATCTTCAAAGAAAAATTCAGCAGCTGCTCGGAACAATGATGGGTCAAGATAAAGTGGCTGTATCGGTCACAACAGACATTGATTTTACTGAAGAAAAAAGAAAAGAAGACCTAGTAGAACCTGTTGATAAAGAAAACATGCAGGGGATTGCTGTCAGCGCTGAAAAGATTGCTGAAACTTATTCAGGTAACGGCGCAGCAGCTGGAGGCACCGCTGGAACAGGTGACGATGATGTCACAAATTATCAAGGTGCCGATGGAGCGAATGGAAGCGGAGATTACGAAAAGAGCGAAGATCGCATCAATTATGAAGTCAACCGCATTCATAAAGATATCAAAGAAAGCCCTTATAAAATTAGAGATGTTGGCATTCAAGCATTGGTCGAACCACCAACTGCAAACGATGTAAACTCTTTAACGGCTGAAAGACAAGATGATATCAAAAAGATTCTTTCAACGATCATTAGCACATCGATTGATAAAGAATACACAAATGGTCAAGCGCTCACTCAAGCCGACTTAGATAACAAAATCGTTTTATCTGTATCAAAATTAGACGGTAAACAGCAAACTGCGGCAGATAACCCTTCAAACAATATTCCAATTTGGGTTTATATTGTAGGCGGTGTGCTTCTACTTGCAATTATCGCTCTTATCATTCTTCTTGTACGCAAGCGTAGAAGAGATGAGGAAGAAGAGTTTGAGTTTGATGAACGTACACCAATCGATGTTCCTGATATCGACACTGAACCAGAAACAGAAGAAATGGTGAGAAAAAATCAGCTTGAAAAAATGGCAAAAGAAAAACCAGAAGACTTTGCTAAATTGCTACGCAGCTGGCTGTCCGAGGATTAGGAGGAATACACATGTCGAGAAAAGATCCAAATCGACTAACAGGCAGACAAAAAGCAGCAATCCTAATGATTTCCTTAGGGCTAGACGTGTCAGCATCTGTATACAAACATCTGTCTGAAGACGAAATAGAAAAATTAACATTAGAAATTTCCAATGTACGAAGTGTAGATACTGCTAAAAAAGATGAAGTCATCGAAGAGTTTCACAGCATTGCCATCGCGCAGGACTACATATCGCAGGGCGGTCTTATGTACGCAAGACAAGTGCTTGAAAAAGCGCTTGGTGAGGATAAAGCGGACAGCATCTTAAACAGGCTAACATCCTCTCTTCAAGTGAAACCATTTGATTTTGCTCGAAAGGCTGACCCAGAACAAATTTTAAACTTTATCCAGCATGAGCATCCACAAACGATAGCACTTATCCTTTCCTACCTGGATCCAGTGCAGGCTGGGCAAATTTTATCTGAGTTAGGCGAGGAAGTACAAACTGAGGTTGCGAGACGTATTGCCTTAATGGACCGTACATCTCCAGAGATCATCAATGAGGTGGAGCGTATTCTTGAACAAAAGCTCTCTTCAACCTTTACGCAGGACTATACGCAAACGGGCGGAGTCGAAGCGGTTGTAGAAGTGCTAAATGGTGTAGACCGTGCAACTGAGAAAACCATTTTAGACACACTTGAAATTCAAGATCCAGAGCTTGCTGATGAAATTAAGAAACGTATGTTTGTCTTTGAAGATATTGTCACTCTTGACAGCAGAGCGATTCAGCGTGTCATCAGAGATGTTGAAAATGATGACTTATTGCTCGCACTCAAAGTGGCAAGCGAAGAAGTCAAAGAAATTGTCTTCCGCAACATGTCACAGCGGATGGTCGAAACATTCAAAGAAGAAATGGAGTTTATGGGGCCTGTCCGGCTTAGAGATGTCGAGGAAGCACAAACCCGTATTGTCAGCATCGTAAGACGACTTGAGGAAGCTGGAGAAATCGTCATAGCTCGAGGCGGAGGAGACGATATCATTGTCTAGGATTATCAAACATGAAACATCTGTTATTCCTGAACAAGGGCGGCAAACGATTCCTTTACAGCAAGTAAACTTTAAAAGAGAACATCACGAAGAAGAGCTTGTCAATGAAACTGAAGCATCGCAGCTAGTACTCAGTGATGCAGAAGATCAAGCGAGCCGCATATTAGAACAAGCAAACAGTGAGCTGGAAAAAACAATGGCTGAAATCAATCAGCGCCGGACTGATTTTGAAGAGGAAAGAATGCAGCTCATTGAAGAAGCGAAACAAGCAGGTTATCAAGAAGGCTTCCAAAAGGGCGAAGCAGATGCGAATATGCAGTACCAAGCTATTCTTGATCAAGCAAATGACATCGTCAGTCTTGCAAGGCAGGATTACGAAGAAAAAATTGAAAGCTCTGCTGAGCAAATTGTAGAACTCGCTTTTGAACTCGCCAAACGCGTTTGGAATGCAGCTGAGGACACGAAAGATCCATTTTTGGCTCTTGTGAAGCAGGTCATTTCAGAAGTGAAAGAATATGATGATATTTCCATCTATGTTGACCCTGAACATTACGAGCATGTGATGGAATATAAAGACGAATTGATTAGAATCCTTCAAAAGGATACACACCTTGCCATTTACTCGGATGAAAAAGCGCCAAAAGGAACTTGTTACGTAGAAACAAGTTTTGGAAAAGTGGAAGCGAGTGTTGATACCCAAATGAATCAGTTGAAAGAAAAATTATTAGAAGTCATTGATTCAGGTGATCACAAATGAAAATGGATGTACTAAAAGAAACGATTGAAACTGCCGATCCTTATAAACGATTTGGTAAAGTCAATCGAGTGGTTGGGCTCATGATTGAATCTAAGGGGCCGGAGAGTTCGATCGGAGATGTTTGTCTCATTCATAAAAAAGGGAGCAAGCACCATCCAATAAAAGCAGAGGTCGTAGGGTTTAGAGATGAAAACATTCTGCTCATGCCTTATGTAGAAGCATCCAATATTTCACCAGGAAGTCTTGTTGAAGCGACGGGTGAGTCGCTGAAGGTCAAAGTAGGAACTGGATTAATAGGTGAAGTCGTTGATGCCTTCGGTCATCCGCTTGATGGCAGTATGCTTCCAAAGGGACTTGCACCTGTTTCGACAGATCAGTCACCCCCAAATCCAATGGACAGGCCGCCTATTCGAGAAAAGATGGGTGTTGGTGTTAGAGTCATCGACAGTCTGCTCACAGTTGGCACTGGTCAAAGGATCGGGATTTTTGCCGGAAGTGGTGTTGGAAAAAGTACCTTAATGGGGATGATTGCAAAGCAGACAGAAGCAGACCTGAATGTCATTGCCCTTGTTGGAGAGCGTGGCCGTGAAGTTCGTGAGTTTATTGAAAAGGATTTAGGTTCTGAAGGACTGAAGCGATCAATTGTTGTCGTTGCTACTTCTGACCAGCCTGCACTGACGAGACTGAAAGCTGCGTATACAGCAACAGCTATTGCGGAGTATTTCAGGGACAGAGGCAAAAATGTCATGTTCATGATGGATTCTGTTACGAGGGTCGCCATGGCGCAAAGGGAAATAGGACTCGCAACTGGCGAGCCGCCAACAACAAAAGGATATACACCTTCAGTGTTCGCTATACTGCCAAAATTGCTCGAACGAACTGGGACAAATCAGCTTGGTTCCATCACAGCGTTTTACACAGTGCTTGTTGATGGAGACGATATGAACGAGCCGATCGCTGATACAGTGAGGGGGATCCTTGACGGGCACATTGTACTTGATCGTGCTTTAGCCAACAAAGGACAATTTCCCGCTGTTAACATTTTGAAAAGTATCAGCCGTGTCATGAGTAATATCGCAAGTCATGATCACAAGGAAGCGGCTAACCGGTTCCGCCAGCTTTTGTCCACTTATCAAAACGCTGAAGACCTCATTAATATTGGAGCATATAAAAAAGGCTCCTCCAAAGATATTGATGAGGCCATGCAGGCTTATCCTCATCTGATTTCATTTTTGAAGCAGGATGTAGAAGAGGCTGTATCTATTGAAGACAGTGTGAGTTTATTGCTCAGTTTGATGAATAGAGAGGATTGACAAAAACAGTGAGATATCAATACAAATTTCAAAAGCTCTTAGAACTGAAAGAAAGTGAAAAAGACAAGTCACTCGCAGCGTACCAACAATCCGTTTCGGCATTTGAGCAAGTCGCTGAAAAACTCTATGAAAATATGAGTAAAAAAGAGCTAATGGAAAAAAGCAAAGAAGAAAAGCTGAGAAGTGGAATGAGTGTTCAAGAAATGCGTCATTACCAGCAATTTGTGACCAACTTAGATAACACCATTCAGCATTATCAGCAGCTTGTGATCATGAAACGTCACCAAATGAATGAAAAACAATCTGATTTAACTGAAAAAAACATTGAGTTTAAAAAGTTTGAAAAAATGAAAGAAAAGCAATTTGAAAAGTTCTCCCTTGAACATAAGGCAATTGAAATGAAAGAAATGGATGATATCTCTATCAGCCAATTCATGTTTCAAGGACATTAGGAGTCGAGATGAATGCCTAAGAAGGAAAAAACGAAGGAATCAGGCGGCGGAAAATTTCAATGGATCTTGTTTATTGTCATCATCCCATTGATTGTGCTTGTGATTGTCACTGGCACGATCCTTTATATGGCAGGTTTTGATCTAAAAAAACCGCTCCAAAACATTCCTGGGATCAGCAGTTTGGTTGGTTCAGATGACACCTCAAAAACGTCATCTTCACCTAATGATCAAAGCGATGCAGAGTTGAAAGAACTGAAAAAGACCATTAAAGAGCAAAAAAATGAGCTCGAAATTGCACAAAAAGATTTGAAAACAAGTGATGAAGAGATTAAAAGATTGAATCAAAAAATCAACTCACTTGAAAAAACATCTGAAAATGATGCAAAGAATACGTCAGCCAATGACAGTTCATCGAATAACGGCTCATCGAATAACAGCAGCTCATCAAATAACACGTCAGGTAATAACTCAGCAGGGGCGTCCTCTGATACAGCGGCTTCCTCTAATCAGCAGACAAAAGGAAAGGTCGCCAGCATTTATGAAAGCATGGACCCAGGGAAATCCGCCAAAATTTTATCAGAATTAAGTGATAAAGAGGCGTTAAAAATCCTTGAAGAGCTGAGCAAAAATAAACTGACAGACATATTAGCAAAACTGACACCTCAGAAGGCAGCAACGTTTACAAAAGAGCTTGCCAAAAAAGAAGAAAGTGAAAATGGGGGTGGACAATAAGTGAAGCTATTGGATATTGGAGCCTTACAGCAATCTTCTCAAGGTCTCTCAGGGCTAAAAGGAGACGGCGCTGCATCTGCACGCGGTTTGTTTAAACAATTGCTTAGCGGAGCAGGCGCTCAAAGCGGTCCTGTTCATGCTGAAACAGCCGCTCTTGCCTCTCTTTCTATCAATGATGCGATGCAAATTGTTGAAAAATGGATGCAATCACCTGAAGAAGGAATGAGCGCAGACTTACTCAGTGCGCTTCAAACACTACAAGGTCAAACGCTTGAATCATCTGATCTCAAGTCACTTGAAGAACTATTTCAAAAAATGGAATCTTCCATTTACGGTGATCAAGCTGAAAAGCCAGGTTCTGAACATAGTGAACAGCTCATACAAGTCCACTTTTTCATCTATCAATTGCTCAATCAACAGCCGCTCAGCTTTGATGCGAAACTTGTGCAGGATATTGAAGGGAAAGGTCAAGACTTTATCCACTTTCTTTCGAAAAACGGGGTAGATGAAAAACTCATTCAGCAAGTAAAAGAGCAGTTCTTCTCGCAGGGATCAGCGCCAAAGCTCAATTCGATGACTCAAAGTGAGCTAAAGCACTTTAATCAGCTAATCGACCATATGATGGCGAATGCGAAAGGGTCTGACAAAGAGTGGAAAATTTCACTAGGAGAGTTGAAGGAACTAATCTCTCCAAAACAAGAATCTACACTCGCTTCTCCGGCAAAAGGGAATGCATCTCTTGAGTGGCTCATCAAAAAAGAAGTCGTTAAAGGACAAAGCGCTGCTGCACCAGCTTCTGAAAAAATAATGACCCACTCGCTTCTGCCAGGTCATAAGCAGTTTTTCCAACTGCAGTCAGCGGCTCCTGTTCAGCAGACACAAACGACTGATGAAAAGCCAGGAACGGTTGATCAGCAAATTCTAAACACGTGGAAGCAAATGAAATTCACGCCGTTTGGTAATTCAAGCGGACGCTTTACCGTTCGATTAAATCCTGAAAATCTTGGATTCATTACCATTCAGCTAACGAAGCAAAACGGTATGTATGCGAGTAAAATTACAGCCTCGACGCAAGCAGCGAAAGAGCTGTTAGAGCATCATCTGCCGCAGCTCAAGCAGGCGCTTCCGAATATGTCGGTTCAAGTGGACCGTTTCCATATACCGCTTCAATCAAATGAGCAGCCGTTATTTGGACAGTTTAGTGAAGAAAACAAGCAGCAGCAGCCAAAAGGACAGAATTTCCAGCAGACTGATGAACAGGAAACAGAATTCCAAGATGTACTGGATGCTCTTGTTGGGTCAGATGAAGAAGAGGAGGAGATCTAATGGCAACAGTTGATGCTACGAATAGAACAGCCGCACAAGCAGACACTTCTTCAAAAGCAGAAAAGAAAACAGATACGCTTGGCAAAGATCAATTCTTGAAAATTTTGCTCACGCAGCTTCAAAACCAAGATCCGACAAACCCACTTGATGACCGTGAGTTTGTCACGCAGCTGGCGACATTTTCATCTTTAGAACAGCAAACCAATATGAACGATTCGATCACCAAGCTGAATCAGCTCATGTCTACATTTGTTGCACACCAAGATCCGTTTACGACGTATGTAGGCTGGATTGGTAAAGAAGTATCGGGCAAATTGGATGATAAAGAGATATCGGGCACTGTGAAGTCTGTTAAAAACATAGACAATGAATACTTACTTGTTTTAGAAGATGGAACGAAAATCAGCCCTTGGGATGTTACAGCAGTTGGAGAAAAAACGAAGTAATTCGAGGAGGAAAATAAATGTTACGCTCACTTTACTCAGGAATTAGCGGAATGAAAAACTTCCAATCAAAATTAGATGTGGTAGCCAACAACGTAGCCAACGTCAATACACACGGATACAAAAAAAGCCGTATCACGTTTAAAGATATGGTCAGCCAAACCATTGGAAGTTCAGGTGGACCAACGAACAACTCTGGTTCAATCAACTCAAAACAAATTGGTTTAGGGTCATCTTTATCTTCTATTGATAAAATCATGTCAGCGGGATCTTCTCAAAATACAAATGAACCTTACGACTTCTATATCAATGGCGATGGGTTTTTCCGTATTGAAAGTCAAGGAGAAATTCTTTATACAAGAACAGGGAATTTCGACACTGATTCAGAGGGAAGCTTAGTCACCCCTGATGGAAATTATCTACT
Source organism: Bacillus sp. FSL K6-0994 (assembly GCF_038630815.1). NCBI lineage: Bacteria > Bacillati > Bacillota > Bacilli > Caryophanales > Bacillaceae > Bacillus > Bacillus sp. FSL K6-0994. The sequence continues at coordinate 1,513,398 of NZ_CP152043.1, forward strand.
TGGAATGAATGGACAAAAGATAACGATTCCAGATGGCGTTTCAAGTGTAAGTGTTGGTCCAGATGGAACGGTTTCGGTTGTTGAAAACAACGTATCTAGAAATGTTGGACAGATTTCACTCGTATCTTTCCGTAACGCTGGAGGATTAGACAAAGTTGGTGACAACCTTTACCGCCAAACGTTAAGCTCAGGTGCACCAAGTAATCCTATCGTACCTGGTGAAGAAGGAACTGGCGTGATCCAAACAGGGAAACTTGAAATGTCAAACGTTGATTTAACAGACGAGTTTACCGAAATGATTATCGCGCAGCGTGGATTCCAATCGAATGCAAAGACGATTACAACATCTGATGAAATTCTGCAAGAGCTTGTGAATCTGAAACGATAGGAGGTAGGGGGAGCGGATGCTCGCTTCTCTGCTTAATATGATTGAAGTGACAAGATTAAATGGCAAAGGATTTATGCTGAACGCTCTCCATATCGAGCAAATCGAAAGTTTTCCAGACACGACCATTACTTTGGCCAATGGAAAGAAATTCGTTGTGAAAGAAGATGAGGAGCAGCTTCAAGAGAAAATCATTTCTTTCTACAGAAAAATCCAAGTCATTTCATTGAATCAAGGAATAGAGGAGTTTGAATGAAGAAGAAATTAGTCGTAGTAATGCTAATCATGATTATTGCCATCGTCGGAATTGGAGCAGGCATCTTTTTTCTGCTGAATGGGTCAGACGAAGCAAAAGCTGAAAAAGAGCCAACAGCAGATGAAGTCGTAAAAGCTTCTGTTGAAATTCCTGAGATTATCACCAATTTAAAGTCTGAAGGAAATGCTGTCAAACTTGTCCTGAATATTGAAACGGACTCTGAAAAAGCAAAATCAGAGCTTGAGAAAAGAAGTTTCCAAGTAAAAGATGCTGTAATCGACATTTTATCAGACACGAATGCAGATGAACTTGATGGCAAAAAAGGCAGAGAACATTTTAAAACACAAGTCAAAAACAAAGTGAATAACTATTTGCAAGATGGCAAGGTGAAAGAAGTATATATAACCTCCTTTAATCTGCAATAGAGGCGATTAATTAACGCGATGGAGGTGAAGAAATGTCAGGAGAAGTGCTTTCCCAGAATGAGATCGACGCATTATTATCCGCCATCTCAACAGGCGAAATGGATGCAGAAGAGCTGAAAAAAGAGGAAACGACGAAAAAAGTGAAGGTGTATGACTTTAAACGTGCACTGCGCTTTTCAAAAGACCAGATTCGAAGTTTAACAAGGATTCATGATAACTTCGCTAGACTGCTCACCACGCATTTTTCAGCGCAGCTAAGATCATATATTCAAATTACTGTCAGCTCGGTTGACCAAGTACCATACGAAGAATTTATTCGTTCGATTCCTAATATGACATTATTAAACTTATTTTATGTCAGCCCGCTTGAAGGAAGAATCATGCTTGAAGTAAACCCAACAATCGGCTATGCGATGATGGACAGGCTGATGGGCGGGATTGGCATTAGTCATAATAAGACAGAATCACTTACAGAAATTGAAACAAAGATTATCTCAAACATGTTTGAGGGAGCTTTGGAAAATTACAGAGAAGCGTGGCAGTCCATAACCGACATCGAGCCTGAAATGGCAGATTTCGAGGTAAATCCCCAGTTTGTTCAAATGGTGTCACCAAACGAAACAGTTGTCGTCATTTCTCTTAATACACAGATTGGCGAGGTAAGCGGGGTTATTAACCTATGTATTCCTCACGTTGTATTAGAGCCTATTATTCCGAAGCTGTCTGTACACTACTGGATGCAGTCTGAACGAAATGAACCAAAACAGCAAGAAACAAAGGCCATTGAAAAACGGATTATGAAGGCAAAAATACCGGTAGTCGCAGAGCTGGGACAATCGGAAATGACGGTGGAAGAGTTTTTGAATTTGGAAATTGGTGATTGTATTGCCTTGGACAAACCAGTAAATGCGCCTCTTACTGTTATGGTCGGAAATAAACCGAAATTCTTGGGACAGGCCGGCCGCGTGAATCGGAAACAGGCGATTCAAATTCTAGATCACGACATAAGAGGTGAAGAAGATGGAGAATAACGGAAGTAAATTATCACAAGACGAAATCGATGCGCTCCTTAAAGGAGGCAGCAATGACGATATAGAGCCTGATACAGTCCTTTCTGCAATGGAGCAAGATGCTATTGGAGAAATCGGAAATATTTCATTCGGCAGCTCTGCAACAGCACTTTCAACCCTATTAAATCAAAAAGTGGAGATTACAACTCCAACTGTTACAGTGATTCAAAAAAGTATGCTGAATGAGGAATTTCCTCATCCGTATGTTGCTATTGAAGTGAATTATACGGAAGGCTTCAGCGCAAGTAACCTGCTTGTCGTCCAGCAAACAGATGCAGCAGTTATTGCGGACTTAATGATGGGTGGAGACGGGACAAATGCTGACCCTTCTTTAAGCGAAATTCACTTAAGTGCAGTACAAGAAGCAATGAACCAAATGATGGGTTCTGCTGCGACATCCATGTCGACTGTCTTTAATAAAAAGATTGATATTTCTCCGCCGCGCGTCGAATTACTTGATGTGAAAGAAGGAGAAGGGACAGACCGCATTCCAGCTGAAGAAATGCTTGTCAAAGTATCCTTCAGATTAAAAATAGGTGAACTCATCGATTCAAATATTATGCAGCTTTATCCTATTACATTTGCGAAGGATTTAATCGCAGAATTAACAGATCCTGCGCAAGAAGAAGAGCCGGTTCAAGAAGAAGTGAGTGCACCTGAACCTCAGCCGGCAGCTCCGCAAACGCAGTCTGCCCCAGCGCAGCAAGCAGCACCGCCGAAAAGACAGGCGAAGCCAAAGCCGGCAGCACCTGTAAATGTGACGCCAGTTGAATTTGAATCGTTCAGTGAGCCTCAGCATACAACAAACCAGCTTGGAAACCTTGACATGCTGATGGACATTCCGCTTTCCATTACGGTGGAACTTGGAAGAACTCAGCGCAGTGTAAAAGAAGTTCTTGAGCTTTCAGCAGGAAGTATCATTGAACTGGACAAACTTGCTGGTGAGCCAGTAGACATCCTAGTTAACAAACGAATCGTCGCCAAAGGGGAAGTCGTTGTCATTGATGAGAACTTTGGTGTTCGTGTGACTGACATTTTAAGCCAGTCAGAAAGACTTTCTAATTTAAAATAAACAAACATACAGGGAGAGAATAAGTAAATGGCTACTAAGGTATTAATCGTAGATGATGCAGCATTCATGAGAATGATGATCAAGGATATTCTTGTAAAAAACGGATTTGATGTAGTAGGAGAAGCAGAAAACGGTGCACAAGCAGTTGAAAAATATAAAGAAACATCTCCTGATCTTGTCACAATGGATATCACAATGCCAGAAATGGACGGAATCACTGCACTAAAAGAAATTAAACAAATCGATGCTTCTGCAAAAATCATCATGTGTTCTGCAATGGGGCAGCAGTCAATGGTTATTGACGCGATCCAAGCAGGTGCAAAAGACTTTATCGTGAAGCCATTCCAGGCAGACCGCGTACTTGAAGCAATTAATAAAACGTTAGGCTAAAAAAGGGTGTAAGATTTGTTGAAAAAACGTTTGATATGTATAGCAATGATCAGTTTTATGCTTTTCTTGACGATGCAGCCTGCCTCACTGTTTGCCGAAACGAAAGATCCTGAGAATGGCACAGTGAATGACTGGCTCAAAGGTGAGAAAGAAAGCAAAAAGGATACAGAGAAGAAAACCACTGACAATCAAACGAATCCGGCAGAAGAAGTTCCCTCTTCTTCTGTCTCCATTATGGATTTTGTCAAAATGATTGGTGCCTTACTTTTTGTCATCCTGCTTATTTATGGTTTAGTGAGATTTGTTGGTAAGCAAAACCGCTTACTCAAACCATTTCGCTATGTTGAAAATATTGGCGGAACGACAGTCGGACAAAACCGTTCAGTCCAGCTGATCAAAGTGGGAAAACGAGTATTAGTTGTCGGCGTAGCAGACTCAATCCAGCTGCTAAAAGAAATTGATGATGAACAAGAATGTGAAGCGATCGTGAAACAATATGAAGAAGCGATGGAAAGCAAAACCGATTTACCAAAAATGGTTCAAAAATTCACATCGCAGATAAAGAAACATGATCAGCCGACCACTTCTTCTTTTTCAGCCAATTTAAAGGCGCAGCTAGCCGAATTGAAAAAGACCCAATCAGAAGTCAGAAAGAAAGGCCCGAAACAAAATGAATGAGTTTATCGATTTATTTAATTCCAGCGGTGCAGGAAATATCAGCACATCTGTCCGTCTTCTTTTACTTTTAACAGTATTTTCGGTTGCACCGGGCATTCTCATTTTAATGACGTGTTTTACACGGATTGTGATTGTTCTTTCATTCGTCAGAACATCACTTGCAACCAACTCAATGCCGCCAAACCAAGTGCTTGTTGGACTTGCGTTGTTTCTCACATTTTTTATCATGGCACCCACGTTCTCACAGATTAATAAAGAGGCGCTGACGCCGCTTTTAAATGATGACATCACGTTAAATCAGGCGTATGAAAAAGCCGAAGTGCCTATTAAAGAGTTTATGAGTAAACATACAAGACAAAAAGATTTGGCTTTATTTCTTAGCTACGCAAAAATGGATACACCTGAATCGATTAAAGATATTCCTTTAACGGCGATGGTTCCCGCTTTTGCCATTTCAGAATTAAAGACGGCATTTCAAATTGGTTTTATGATCTTTATTCCATTTTTAATTATTGACATGGTGGTCGCAAGTGTTCTGATGTCAATGGGGATGATGATGCTTCCGCCGGTTATGATATCGCTCCCTTTCAAAATATTGTTATTTGTTTTAGTCGATGGATGGTATTTGATTGTTAAATCTTTGCTGCAAAGCTTTTAGAGTAGGTGCTTAAAACATGAGTTCAGAATTTGTCATTACGATGGCTGAAAGATCAGTATATGTGGTATTGCTTGTGAGTGGGCCGCTTCTAGCGCTTGCACTCATTGTGGGACTGATTGTCAGTGTGTTTCAGGCGACAACCCAAATTCAAGAACAGACGCTTGCGTTTATTCCTAAGATTGTTGCAGTACTCATTGGACTTGTTGTGTTTGGTCCATGGATGCTTTCAACAATCGTGTCCTTTACGACAGAGCTGTTCTCGAATTTAGATCGATTTGCAGGTTAATAAGCGATGTCAATCATAGAATTATTCCCTGCTTTTCTTTTAGTTTTTATTCGGATCACCGCTTTTTTTGTGACAGTACCGCTTTTAGCGCATAGAACGATCCCGGCTGTACACAGAGTTGGATTCTCACTGTTTTTAGCTGTCATTAGTTTTAGCACCATAAAAGAACCGCCAGCACTCGACATAGACGGTCTTTATATGATGCTTGCGGTGAAAGAAGCAATGGTCGGACTTCTGCTTGGGCTGATTGCATACATCATGGTGTCCGCTGTTCAAATTGCTGGCTCATTCATTGATTTTCAAATGGGTTTTGCGATTGCCAATATTATTGATCCGCAAACAGGGGCGCAGACGCCGCTGATGGGACAGTTTTTTTATACGGTCACATTGCTGTTGATGCTGGCAACAAACGCACATCACCTGCTGCTTGATGGAATCTATTACAGCTTTCAATACATTGCAGTTGATCAATACGCATTGAATTTCGGCAGTGAATCCTTTGCTTACTTTATCGCAAAGAGCTTCAACCAAATGTTTATCATCGCCTTTCAAATCTCGGCACCTGTCGTGGCAAGTCTGTTTTTAGTCGACTTGGCGCTGGGGATTGTGGCACGTACAGTTCCGCAAATGAACGTATTTGTGGTTGGACTTCCTATTAAAATGGGTGTGAGTTTTATTATGATCATCATCTGTATGGGCGTCATCTTCGGTGTTGTCCAAAATACATTTGAAACGATTGTACTCACCATGAGGAATTTCTTAGCATTGGTCGGTGGTTCGTCATGATGACAAGGCTTAGACTAGACTTGCAATTTTTCGCAGGTGAAAAAACAGAAAAAGCAACGCCGAAAAAAAGGCGGGATTCACGTAAAAAAGGACAGGTTGCCAAAAGCACCGACGTCAATACAGCCATCTCATTTCTATTAATCTTTTTATCATTCTTTTTTATTGGGCCTTTTATGAAAGAGCGGATTATCGCGCTCATAGAACGTTTTTATTCAACAACCATGCTAATGAAGGTTAGCACATCTAATATTCATCAATTATTCTTGGAATTGCTTCAGGAAACAGGGCTCCTCCTCATGCCAATCCTTGGTGTTGGTATGCTGGCGGGCATTATCAGTAACTATTTACAAGTCGGCTTTCTCTTTTCACCAGAAGTGATCAAACCGAAATTAGAAAAGCTTGACCCAATCAAAGGGTTTAAACGGATATACAGTATTCGAGCCCTCGTAGAGCTATTAAAATCCATTTTGAAAATTGGCTTTGTAGGCTTTGCGACATTTATTGCTCTTTGGATGCACTTTGACGAAATTCTGCGGCTTCCTTTATTAACAGCAGAGGAAACCCTTCATTTCGTTGCAAATATGACCTTAATTATGGGGCTGTATGCTGCTGGTGCTCTTCTGATCTTAGCAGGGCTTGATTATATGTATCAGAAATTTGATTATGAAAAAAACTTGCGGATGTCCAAACAAGACATCAAAGATGAGTATAAAAAATCAGAGGGTGACCCGCTCATCAAATCAAAGATTAAACAGCGTCAGCGGGAAATGGCCATGAGACGGATGATGCAGGAAGTCCCAAAAGCGGACGTCATCATTACAAACCCAACCCACTATGCCATTGCTTTAAAGTATGACGAAGAAAAAATGGACGCGCCCTTTGTTGTGGCAAAGGGAACGGATATTTTGGCTTTGAAAATTAGAACGATTGCGAAAGAGCACGATATCATGACCGTAGAAAACCGGCCGCTCGCCCGCGCGCTCTATGATCAGGTCGACATAGACCAAGCGGTGCCGGAAGAATACTTTAAGGCCATCGCAGAAATTTTAGCTTACGTCTATAAAACGAAACAAAAGATTTTATGAATTTTTGGTTTTAAAAGGAGAGAACAGGCATGTCAGCAAGAGATTTATCTGTTTTATTCAGTGTTATTTTAATTGTGGCGATGCTGGTCATACCGTTTCCGCCAATGCTATTAAGTATTTTAATCATTATTAATATTTCTCTTGCGCTTATCGTGCTTCTCACCACAATGAACATGCAAGAACCACTGCAATTTTCGATTTTTCCATCATTGCTTTTGCTCTTAACGCTGTTTCGTTTAGGGCTTAACATCTCTACAACACGTTCTATTCTTTCAACAGGAGATGCTGGAAAGGTTGTAGAAACGTTCGGTTCATTTGTTGTTGGAGGAAATATCCTCGTTGGTCTCGTTGTTTTCCTTATCCTGATTATCATTCAGTTTATTGTTATCACAAAAGGGGCAGAGCGTGTATCAGAGGTTGCGGCAAGATTTACTCTCGATGCGATGCCAGGTAAACAAATGAGTATTGACGCAGATTTAAATGCAGGTATGCTGACAGAAAGTGAAGCAAGAAACCGCCGTGAAAAAGTAGCGAGAGAAGCAGACTTTTATGGAGCGATGGATGGTGCAAGTAAGTTCGTTAAAGGGGATGCCATCGCAGGTATTATCATCGTCATTATTAATATTATTTTTGGAATCATTATCGGGATGCTTCAGCAAGGAATGTCGATTCAAGAATCAGCTTCCCACTTTACGCTATTAACGGTAGGAGACGGGATTGTTTCACAAATTCCTGCACTTCTCATTTCAACAGCAACAGGGATTGTCGTCACAAGGGCTGCTTCTAATGGGAACCTTGGTTCAGATATCACTGAACAACTGTTTGCATTCCCTGCTATGCTTTACGTCACAGCAGGCACGATCTTCCTTCTTGGGCTGTTTACGCCAATCGGCGTACTTTTGACAGGACCGATCGCAGGTTTACTTGCCCTCGGCGCATACTTGATGTCGAAAAACAAACAAGACCAAGAAGAAATTGAAGAGGTACTGGAGGAACAGGCAGAGGTAGAAGAGATGAAAAGTCCAGAAAGTGTCATTCATCTCCTGCAAATGGATGCCATTGAATTTGAATTTGGCTACGGCCTCATCCCGCTCGCTGATGCAAACCAGGGCGGTGACCTGTTAGACCGGATTGTGATGATCCGAAGGCAGCTTGCCCTTGAACTTGGTCTCGTCATTCCAGTCGTCCGAATCCGGGACAATATTGCACTGAACCCAAATGAATACCGGTTGAAAATTAAAGGGAACGAAGTAGCAAAAGGAGAGCTGCTGCTTGATCATTACTTAGCGATGTCCCCAACGCCTGATGATGATCCGATTGAAGGAATTGAAACAATCGAACCATCCTTTGGCCTGCCGGCTAAATGGATATCAGAAGCAGAAAAAGATCAGGCTGAGATGCTAGGCTATACGGTTGTGGATCCAGCGTCTGTTGTGTCTACTCACATCACAGAAAAGATTAGACAAAACACACACGAGCTGCTCGGACGCCAAGAAACGAAGCAATTAATCGATCATCTGAAAGAAAGTTACCCTGTCTTAGTGGATGAGGTAACGCCAAATCCGCTGGCAGTCGGTGATATTCAAAAAGTACTGGCGAAGCTGCTGAAAGAAAAGGTCTCTATCCGAAACCTTGTCACCATTTTTGAGACGCTTGCAGACTACGGAAAATTAACGACTGATACAGATTTATTAACAGAGTATGTGAGACAGGCGCTGGCAAGACAGATTACCGCACAGTATGCAAGAGAAAATGAATCACTCAAAGTCGTGACATGCTCAGGCCGAGTAGAAAAGGTGATTGCAGACAGCGTTCAGCAGACAGAGCATGGCAACTACTTATCGTTAGATCCAGAATCCTCTGAAAGTGTGATTCAATCAGTGGCGAGAGAAATTGAACAGCTTTCGCTTCGTCAGGAAACGCCGGTTCTATTATGCTCACCTCCTATAAGAATGTACGTTAAGCAGTTGTTAGAAAGATATTTCCCAGATTTACCGGTACTATCTTATAACGAACTAGAAGCGAATGTGGAAGTACAGAGCATCGGAGTGGTGGATATCTAATGAAAATGAAAAAAATCACAGCAAATTCTATGCAGGAGGCAACGATTCAAATCAGGCAGCAGCTTGGGAAAGATGCCGTTATTTTAAATTCTAAAACCGTTGTCAAACGCAAACTGTTCGGTTTGAAGAAACAGCAAATGGTCGAAGTGATTGCAGTGCTGGATCAAGATTTCGAGGAAAGAGCTGGTAAAGGGTTAAACCCTGCGCCGCCTCTTCCAGTGTTGCCAAAAAAGGAAAAGCTGCCCGAAGAGCCTTCATTTGTTCCCAAGGCGGCGAAACCAGCGCCTTCTCATACTCAGCCTTTAGAATATGTGAGGAATGAACGGCATGCGGGTATTCTGCCTGATCCTCTTATAGCAATCGATCAAAAGCTAAAGGATCAAGGGCTTGATGATGCCATTCGAGACGAATGCCTGAAGGGTCTTTTAACAAAGGGTGCGGTTAAAGAAAATCACATAAAAAAAGAACTTGAACAACTGCTGACAGATATGCTGCCAGCTAAAACCTCTGATGAGCCGATGATTTCGTCAAAATACATTGTACTGTTCGGTTCAACCGGAGCTGGTAAAACGACAACGATTGCAAAGCTGGCTGCTAAAACGGCTATTCAGCAGCAAAAGAAAATCGCTTTTATTACAACCGATACGTACCGGATTGCAGCGATCGAACAGCTGAAAACATATGCTGAACTTCTGAATGCACCGCTTGAGGTTTGTTATTCGAGAGAGGATTTTGTAAAAGCCCAAGAGACCTTTAAAGAATATGATCATATTTTCATCGATACAGCAGGCCGTAACTTTAAAGAAGAAGCGTATATCAAAGAGCTGACCGACATTATTCCATTTGATGAGAGCATTCAAAGTTTTCTCGTGATGAGTGCCACATCGAAGTATCAAGACATGAAAGCCATGGTCAAACGCTTTGAGCACGTTCCAATCAATCAATTCATTTTTACAAAAGTGGACGAAACGGACACGATGGGAACCATTTTTCAAATCATTGCTGACTCTCAAATCAAACTTGGTTTTTTAACAAATGGTCAAAATGTGCCTGAGGATATTCTTGAAGGTTCTCCTCTTGAACTTACAAGGATGGTTTTACAATCATGAAGCCTGACCAAGCAGAAGGGTTAAGAAAACTAGTTCAGCAGAGTCAAATCATCACACCCTCTCCTCTTAACGCCAGCGGACAGGCAAAGACCATTGCCGTCATGAGCGGTAAAGGCGGGGTAGGTAAATCGAATTTGACCCTGAATATGGCACTGTCTATCGCAAGTACAGAGAGAAGAGTGTTAGTGATTGATCTTGATTTTGGGATGGGGAATATTGATATTTTACTAGGGAAAACATCGACTAGTTCTATATTAGATGTTCTCGTTAGAAAAAAATCCTTCAAAGCAGCCATGACAAAAGGAACGGACAATCTATATTACATTTCTGGCGGAAGCGGGCTTGAACAGCTGTTTTCTTTAGATAAAGATCAATGGTCGTTCTTTTTGGAAGAGATGGAAAGAATCATGCAGGACTTCGATTGTATCTTTTTCGATATGGGTGCCGGCTTGTCAAAAGATCAGCTGCCTTTTGTCTTATCGGCAGGAGAAGTGGTCGTTGTGACTACGCCAGAGCCAACATCCATCATGGATGCCTACAGCGCGATTAAACACTTAGCCATTCATCAGTTTGAACGGTCTGTGCAAATCATTGTCAATCGGTGCAAAACCCCGTCAGAAGGGTCTGAAACCTACCGGAAATTAGCAGGAGTGGTCACATCTTTTCTTCACAGAAAACTTGTATTTGCTGGCGCTGTGCCTGATGATCCTGCGGTTCCTAAAGCAGTATCAGAACAAATTCCATTTTATATGAAACAGCCTCATTCAAGGCTGAGTAAAACCATTAAGATGCTGGCAGAAACACTATATCATCAGCAGATAAGAGAGGCACGGAGAGAACAGCATACGTTTATAGATAAGTTGTCCTCTTTTTTTAAAAGGAGGAAGGTGGACTCATGATTAGAGTGCTAGTAGTAGATGACTCGGCCTTTATGAGAAAGCTCATTAGTGATTTTCTAAGTGCCGAGCAAGAAATAGAAGTCGTCGGAACGGCGCGAAATGGGGAAGATGCCTTAAAACGGATCAAGGAACTGAATCCAGATGTTGTCACGTTAGATGTGGAAATGCCTGTTTTAAATGGAACAGAAGCATTAAAACAAATTCTGGCTGAACACGACCTTGCCGTGATTATGGTGTCAAGCCAGACAAAGCAAGGAAAAGATTTAACCATTCATTGCTTAGAACTCGGTGCTTTTGACTTTGTGACAAAGCCTTCGGGAAGTATTTCTCTCGATTTGCACAAAGTGAGGGGGCAAATTGTAGAGCGGGTACTTGCAGCAGGACTGTCAAGGAAACGCACTGAAGAGAAGGTGTCTCCTAAGCCGGTGATAAAGCCGCCAAGTCCAGTGGCTGCACCCCGGCTGCCATCTGTAAAAGGCAGCTCACTCCGAAAGATTATTACTATCGGAACATCTACAGGGGGACCAAGGGCACTTCAACGAGTCGTAACGAAGCTGCCTAAGGACATCGAGGCCCCTATATTGATTGTGCAGCATATGCCAGCAGGATTCACGGCATCACTTGCTACTAGGTTAGATCATTTATCACAAATTACGATTAAAGAAGCGCAAGATGGAGACATCGCGAAAAATGGAGTGGCTTACATAGCTCCTGGTGGAATGAATATGTCACTTCATGACCAAGGGGGGTCACTTGTCATCAGGCTGTCCCCTGAAGACACGGAAAGCCGGCACAAACCATCTGTTAACTATTTATTTGAATCCATCAGCAGCATAAAGGGTTACGAGAAAATCGCTGTCATTATGACAGGTATGGGCAGTGATGGTACTGAAGGTGTCAAAAAAATGGTCGCAAGCGGTCATACGAAAGTCATTGCAGAAAAAGAAGAATCATGTGTTGTTTTCGGAATGCCTAAATCAGTCATTAAATCAGGCCTTGCACATGAAACAAGGCATGTGGATGACATCGCACATGCAATTATTAGCTCCATGAAAAAAGAGAGGGCGTGAACACGTTGGATGTAAACCAATACTTAGATATCTTTTTAGATGAAAGCAGAGAACACTTACAAACTTGTAATGAAAAACTTCTTGATTTAGAAAAGAACCCAACCGACTTGCAGCTAGTGAATGATATATTCAGAGCGGCTCATACATTGAAAGGAATGAGTGCAACGATGGGCTTTGATGATATGGCTCATTTAACGCATCATTTAGAAAACATGTTTGATGCTATCCGTAATGAACAAATGATTGTCACTCCTGAGTCAATGGATACGATGTTCGAAGCACTCGATCATCTTGAAGCAATGGTTCAATCGATTGCAGAAGGAGGAGACGGGAAACGTGATGTCACAGAGATTAGTAAAAAGCTAGATGTGACAGGAAGCCATGCTGAAGCAGCTTCTAGCGTTGAAACAGCAGATGCATCAGCTGCTGCTAATGACTTAGATTATAACGAATTTGAACGTACGGTTCTTGATGAAGCGAGAGAGCAAGGCTTCAAATGCTATGAACTTAACGTGACATTAAGCGAAGCGTGCTTACTAAAAGCTGTTCGTGTCTATATGATTTTTGAAAGACTAAATGAAGCAGGCGAGGTTGTCAAAACCGTTCCAAATGCAGAACTGTTAGAATCAGAAGATTTTGAATCTGAATTCAGCATTTCTTATCTTTCTAAACAGCCGATGGACGAAGTGCAGAAAATCGTCACGGCGATCTCAGAGGTTGAGAAGGTTGAGATCTCTGAAGTCTCCGCATTTGAAGAAGCAGCTCCGGCTGAAAAGCAAGAGGTGCAGCCTGAACAGAAAAAAGAAGAAACATCCGTTCCTGCTGTAAAAGCGCCAGCAAATGATGCGCCAAAAGCAAATGGCAATAACGGTGCAGCTGCCGGCGGAACGAAAACAATTCGTGTCAACATCGACCGTCTTGATTCTCTTATGAATCTATTTGAAGAACTTGTGATTGATAGAGGCCGATTGGAACAGATTGCTAAAGAACTAGAAAATAACGAACTCACAGACACAGTCGAAAGAATGACTCGTATTTCTGGAGACCTGCAATCAATCATCCTGAACATGAGAATGGTACCTGTGGAAACTGTCTTTAACAGATTCCCGCGTATGATTCGTCAATTGACGAAAGAGCTTAATAAGAAAATTGAACTGATTATTGAGGGTGCTGAGACGGAGCTTGATCGAACAGTGATCGACGAGATTGGAGATCCGCTGTTGCACTTACTTAGAAACAGTCTAGATCACGGGATTGAATCACCAGAAGAACGTGTGAAAAAAGGCAAGCCGGAAAAAGGTACGGTTCTATTAAAAGCGTATCATAGCGGAAACCATGTCTTCATTGAAGTAGAAGATGATGGAGGCGGGATTAACCGTAAAAAGGTGCTTGAAAAAGCGTTAGAGCGCGGGGTTATTACAGAAAGAGAAGTAGAAACGCTTGAAGATCATCAAATTGATTCATTGATCTTTGCAGCAGGATTCTCTACAGCTGATACGATTTCTGACATCTCAGGCCGCGGTGTAGGTCTTGACGTTGTGAAAAACAAGCTGGAATCACTTGGCGGATCTGTGAGCATTAACTCAACAGAAGGACAGGGTTCACTATTTTCGATCCAGCTTCCGCTTACATTATCGATTATTTCCGTTCTTCTTGTAAAACTAGAAGAGGAAACATTTGCGATTCCGATTTCTTCTATTATTGAAACGGCGGTCATTAAGAAAAGTGACATCCTGCAAACGCATGATCGTGAAGTGATTGATTTCCGCGGATTTATCGTACCGGTCGTGTACTTGAAGAAACAATTCCACGTACCAAATGCGAATGAATTAGAGGAAGAACTGCACATCATTGTTGTTCGTAAAGGAGACAAGCTGACAGCATTTGTGGTCGATTCATTTATTGGTCAGCAAGAGGTTGTATTGAAATCACTAGGAGATTATCTGCCAAACGTATTTGCGATATCCGGCGCAACGATCCTAGGTGACGGTCAAGTTGCACTCATCGTTGACTGTAATGCACTGATCAAGTAAAAAACAATAGAGGAGCGGTCTGAAATGAGTACAGATATCAAAACTGGCGAAAAGATGATTGTGTTTATCGTAAACAAAAAAGAATACGCCATTTCAGTATCAGAAGTAAAGTCCATTGAAAAATGGCAGCAGCCGACAAGAGTTCCTGGCGTTGCCCCTTATATATGCGGTGTTATTAATTTACGCGGTGTCGTGACGCCTGTCATTGACCTGAGAGTCAGACTTGGTTCTACTGACAACGAGATTACAGATGAAACAAGAATGATCATTGTACAAGTTGGTGACATTGAAGTCGGCTGGATTGTTGACGAAGCAAATGATGTTATTACCGTCCATCAGGAAGAAGTAGAATCTTCTCCTGAATCAGCTGAAAAAGAAGGACAGTCATGGGTGACAGGTATCATTAAGCATGATCAGCGTCTTTTCAATATTATTCATGCCGGTGCTGTCCTCGACAAGAGCGTTCAAGGTGCACCTGTTCATTAAGGGGGATGTGAAATGAGCATTTTCAACGAAATTAAAGATGAACAGCTAGATATTTTAGGAGAGGTTGGGAATATCGGGGCAGGCCACGCAGCGTCTGCTCTTGCCAACCTATTGGATCGCAAAATAGATATGGCTGTTCCTTTTGTCAAGGTTCTCTCGTTTGAAGATTTAATGGATTTCTTTGGCGGTGCAGACCTTCCTGTTGCAAGTATTTTCCTGCGAATGGAAGGGGATTTAACCGGCTCAATCTTTTTCATTATGCCGTTTGAGCAAGCGGAGCAATTTGTAAGAGAGCTTGTCCAGGACCCGGCATTTGATATTGATACGATTCATGAACATGAGATGGGGACGTCAGCACTTCATGAACTGGGAAATATTTTAGCGGGCTCTTATTTATCAGCCCTTGCCGATTTAACAAAATTGCAGCTTCACCCAAGTGTTCCAGATGTGACGCTCGATATGTTCGGGGCTGTCATTAGTGAAGGGTTGATGCAATTCAGTCCTCTTGGCGATCAGGCGATTGTGATTGATACATCTATTTTTGATGATCAAAATAAGCAAGAGCTGAAAGGAAATATGTTTCTATTACCAGACTTTGAATCGTTTGAAAAACTATTCAAAGCATTAGGTAACCTATAATGAACGTGCAAATTCCGGCAGTTGTAAAGGTTGGTATTGCGGATGTTCAGCTTGTTAAATCACCGGACCGCATTCGGACATCCGGTCTTGGTTCCTGCGTAGGGCTTGTCTTGTTTGATCAAGACAAAAGGCTGGCAGGCCTTGTCCATGTTATGCTTCCAGACTCCTCTCTTTCAAAAGGGGCGGTGGAGAACTTGGCTAAATATGCAGATACAGGTGTCAAGCATACAATTGATCTGCTCCTAAAAGCAGGCGCACGCAAACATGCGCTAAAGGCAAAACTTGCTGGCGGGGCGGAAATGTTTAAGTTTAAGTCAACCAATGATCTAATGAGAATTGGACCTAGAAACGTTTCAGCTGTAAAAGAACATCTGTCTCTTCATCATATCCCGATTATTAGTGAGGATACAGGCGGAAACAGTGGCCGTACAATTGAATTCGATCCGCTTACGGCAGAGCTTGAGATCCGTACTGTGAAGCAAGGCATTATGAAGATATAACTAAGGAAGTATAGGGGGATAAAGATGCAATCCTTAAATTACGAAGATCAGGCGCTATGGGCTAGATGGAAAGAGTGGAAAGACCCAGCTGCTGGAGATGATCTTATGCGCCGCTATATGCCGCTCGTCACATATCATGTTGGAAGAATTTCCATCGGTCTCCCGAAGTCAGTGCATAAAGAAGACTTGATCAGTCTAGGGATGCTCGGTTTATATGATGCCCTTGAAAAATTTGATCCCGGAAGAGATCTGAAGTTTGATACATATGCATCCTTCAGAATCCGCGGGGCCATTATCGACGGTCTTCGTAAAGAGGACTGGCTGCCTCGTACATCAAGAGAAAAAACAAAAAAAGTAGAAGCGGCTATTGAAAAGCTTGAACAGCGGTATTTGCGTAATGTGACGCCGACAGAGGTGGCTGAGGAACTCGGCATGAGTGAACAGGATGTCGTCACAACGATGAATGAAGGATTCTTTGCAAATCTGCTCTCAATTGATGAGAAGCTGCATGATCAAGAAGACGGAGAGAACGTCCAAGTCATGATTCGCGACGAGAAGTCTGTGACTCCAGAAGAGAAAATGCTGAAAGATGAATTAATTGAACAGCTTTCTGAAAAAATCACAGAGCTTTCAGAAAAAGAAAAGCTTGTGATCAGTCTTTTCTATAAAGAAGAACTGACATTAACGGAAATCGGTCAAGTGCTCAATTTATCTACCTCGCGCATTTCGCAAATTCATTCAAAGGCCTTGTTCAAGCTTAAGCATCTGCTTGATAAAGCCATTCAATCTTAAAGAGTTAGTGAGTGAAAAAATATGTTATGGCTGATTAGCTTCATGCTTCATGCTGCACTTATTTATTTTGTGATTATTTTATATACGAGAATGAATTCGCTGAAGGCAACAGAACAAAAGCAGCGAGAACTTCTAGAAGAAACGGAAAATACCCTGGCTGCATTTTTGATGGAGGTCAAAGAAGAGAATGACAAACTATCAAAAGTGGCAGCCGCTTCCCCTGATTTTTCTGCTGAAGAGCTGAAATCGGATCTTCAGACACCAAAGCAGCCACAACCACCAATTGAATCCCAGCAATCGGTCGAAAGTGAAGATCCCGTACCGGAGCACCTGTCGGCTCTCCTTAGCGAAGTTGAGGTGCAGGAAGAGAAGGTAAACGAACCCGTTCCACAACTCGAAACAGAGGCTTCTATGCCTTCTAAAAGTGAAATAGAAGAAACATTCGAGGACCAAGTGAAGTCCCTATATGATGAAGGGCGGTCACTAGAAGAAATAGCGAAAGAAATGAAAACTGGCAAGACAGAAATCGAGCTTTTATTAAAATTTAGCGGAAAGCTGTAAAGGATTCTTGATTGTCAGTCCATCATGTGTTATATTATTTCTTGGTGTTAAATACACACGCTTAATGATTCGTATGAAGGTGCTGCCGTGGCGCAGTTTTATGTGAACATGACTTAAGCGGAGGAAAAAAAACCATTATATTAGGAGGCAACAAAATGTCAGTTATTTCTATGAAACAATTGCTAGAAGCTGGTGTTCACTTCGGTCACCAAACTCGCCGTTGGAACCCAAAAATGAAGCGTTACATCTTTACAGAGCGTAACGGTATCTACATCATCGACCTTCAAAAAACGGTGAAAAAAGTAGAAGAAGCTTACAACTTCACGAAAAACCTTGCTGCTGACGGAGGAAAAATCCTTTTCGTTGGTACGAAAAAGCAAGCACAAGATTCAGTGAAAGAAGAAGCAATCCGTTCTGGTATGTTCTATGTGAACCAACGCTGGCTTGGTGGAACTTTAACAAACTTTGAAACAATCCAAAAACGTATTAAACGTTTAAAAGATATTGAAAAAATGCAAGAAAACGGTACGTTCGAAGTTCTTCCTAAGAAAGAAGTCGTTCAACTGAAAAAAGAATTAGAGCGTCTTGAAAAATTCCTAGGCGGAATCAAAGACATGAAGAGTCTTCCGGATGCACTTTTCATTATCGACCCTCGTAAAGAGCGTATTGCAGTTGCAGAAGCTCGTAAATTGAATATCCCAATCATCGGTATCGTTGACACAAACTGTGATCCAGACGAAATTGATGTTGTGATCCCTGCAAACGATGATGCAATCCGTGCTGTAAAACTTCTAACTGCTAAAATGGCAGATGCGATTCTTGAGTCTAAACAAGGCGAAGAAGAAGCTGTTGTAGAAGAAACGACAGAAACTGAAACAACAACTGCGTAACCTATTCAAAAGGTGATAAGAGGGAAATGCCTTTTATCACCTTTTTTTCACCTAGTAATCCGTGTTTTAACATAGAAGGAGGAAATGTAAAATGGCAATTACTGCTCAATTAGTTAAAGAACTGCGTCAAAAAACTGGTGCAGGTATGATGGACTGTAAAAAAGCGTTAACAGAAACTGATGGTGACATCGAGAAAGCAATCGACCTTCTAAGAGAAAAAGGAATCGCAAAAGCTGCGAAAAAAGCAGACCGTATTGCGGCAGAAGGATTAACTCTTATCAAAACTGACGGCAACACAGGCGTGATCCTAGAAGTGAACTCTGAGACTGATTTCGTTGCGAAAAACGAAGGATTCCAAGCACTTCTTAACGAACTTGCTGATCATTTGCTTGCTGCTAAACCTGCAACACTTGAAGAAGCTCATGCTTCTAAAATGGAAAACGGTTCAACAGTTGAAGAGCATATCACATCTGCAATTGCGAAAATCGGAGAGAAAATCACTCTACGCCGTTTCTCTGTCATCACAAAAGAAGATAATGCTGCATTCGGTTCTTACCTGCACATGGGCGGACGTATCGGTGTGTTAGCTGTTCTTAACGGAACAACTGACGAAGAGCTTGCAAGAGACATCGCTATGCACGTTGCAGCTGTAAACCCTAAATACATTTCTCGTGACCAAGTGTCAGAAGAAGAAGCAAACCGTGAGCGTGAAGTATTAACACAGCAAGCTCTTCAAGAAGGAAAGCCTGAAAACATCGTAGCTAAAATGGTAGAAGGCCGTCTAAACAAATTCTTCGAAGAAATTTGCTTACTTGACCAAGCGTTCGTTAAAAACCCAGATGAAAAAGTGAAACAAGTTGTAGCAGCGAAAAACGCAACTGTTCAAACTTATGTTCGCTATGAAGTGGGCGAAGGTATCGAAAAACGTCAAGACAACTTTGCTGAAGAAGTTATGAGCCAAGTGAAAAAATAATGTTTGAAAAGCTCTCTGGGGCTTTTTTAGGGAGCACAAGCACTGTGTTCCCTATTTTTTAGAGGATATTGATTTACAAAAGACAGTTTCTTACGCATAATAAGAGACGGTATAGTTTACACTTGGAGGTTATCATGAGCAAACCGAAATATAATCGCATTGTACTGAAGCTAAGTGGCGAAGCACTAGCGGGTGATGCTGGAAATGGAATTAACCCAACTGTCATTCAATCAATTGCAAAGCAAGTAAAAGAAATTGCAGAGCTCGATGTTGAAGTTGCAGTCGTTGTAGGCGGAGGAAACCTTTGGCGCGGAAAGACAGGCAGTGATCTAGGAATGGACCGTGCAACAGCAGACTACATGGGGATGCTGGCAACAGTGATGAACTCACTGGCGTTACAGGACAGCCTAGAAACGCTTGGCATTCAGTCTAGAGTGCAAACCTCTATCGAAATGAGACAGGTTGCAGAACCATACATAAGAAGAAAAGCGATCCGTCATCTTGAAAAGAAACGTGTCGTCATTTTTGCTGCAGGAACAGGAAACCCTTATTTCTCTACAGATACTACGGCAGCACTTCGTGCAGCAGAAATCGAAGCAGATGTCATTTTAATGGCGAAAAATAATGTAGATGGTGTCTACAGTGCTGATCCTCGTACAGATGCGGATGCAGTAAAATATGATAAGCTTTCATATCTTGATGTACTTAAAGAAGGGCTTGCTGTAATGGATTCTACTGCGTCCTCATTATGTATGGACAATGACATTCCATTAATCGTATTCTCCATTATGGAAGAAGGAAATATTAAACGTGCCGTAAACGGCGAATCAATCGGAACGATCGTGAGGGGGAAATAACGTGTCAAAAGAAGTGTTGAACCAAACGAAAGAAAAAATGGAAAAAGCCGTACAAGCCTACGGACGTGAGCTTGCAACTGTTCGTGCTGGCCGTGCAAATGCTTCACTGCTTGATAAAGTGACAGTGGATTATTACGGTGCACAAACACCGCTTAACCAAATTGCGTCGATCACAGTGCCAGAAGCACGTATGCTGATTATCACACCTTACGATAAAACAGCAATCGGTGATATCGAAAAAGCGATCCAAAAGTCTGACCTTGGCATCACGCCAACAAGTGACGGAAATGTGATCCGCATTGCGATTCCTGCGCTGACAGAAGAAAGACGTAAAGAGCTTGTGAAAGTCGTGAAAAAATACTCAGAAGAAGCAAAAGTAGCTGTTCGTAACGTGCGTCGTGATGCAAACGATGATTTGAAAAAGCTTGAGAAAAATGGGGAGATCACTGAAGATGAATTAAGATCATCGACAGAGGATGTTCAAAAATTGACAGATGAATATGTCGCTAAAATTGATGACGTGACGAAAGATAAAGAAAAAGAAATCATGGAAGTTTAAGAAAAAACTATGTACAATAGATAATAGTGAAAAGACCCTCTTCATGTTTACAGGGGGTTTTTTTGTTAATACTGTTGATGACTATATTATTTAGCGGGAACGCAACCTTTTTGGGTGATGGAGGAATCTCATGCTCAATATACTCAAAAATTGGAAGAATCAGCAAACAGCAGCTTCCAACTTAGAAAGCCTGACAAAAGAAGACATATTAAATGGAGAAATTCCTGAACATATCGCCATTATCATGGATGGGAACGGAAGATGGGCGAAAAAACGTGCTCTTCCACGGGTAGCAGGTCATCATGAAGGAATGAAAGTCGTCAAGCGCATGACAAAGCTTGCAAATGAGCTGAATGTCAAAGTGCTGACTTTGTATGCTTTCTCTACGGAAAATTGGAAACGTCCAAAATTAGAAGTAGACTTTTTAATGAAACTTCCTGAAGAATTTTTAAACATCTACCTGCCTGAACTCATCGAAGAAAATGTCCGTGTGCGTTTAACAGGTGATCCAAACGGCCTCCCGCAGCATACGAAAAAAGCGGTAGAGAACGCAGTAAAGAGTACGGCGAACAACGACGGACTCATTTTGAACTTTGCGCTCAACTATGGTGGGCGCACAGAAATCGTCTCCGCATGCAGACAAATTTCTGAAAAGGTCAAAGAAGGTAAGCTTCGAGCAGAAGACATCACAGAAGAGATGTTTTCAGCTTATTTAATGACAGAATCTCTTCAAGATCCGGATTTGCTCATTCGCACGAGTGGAGAAATTAGATTAAGCAACTTTATGCTTTGGCAAATTGCGTACAGCGAGTTTGTCTTTACGGATGTGCTTTGGCCTGACTTTTCTGATGAGCACCTTATAGGCGCTATCGGGGAGTACCAGCGCCGCGGCCGGAGGTTCGGTGGAATTTAGAGGGTGGTGCAGATGAAACAAAGAATTTTGACGGGTGTTTTGGCAGCTGCAGTCTTTTTGCTTGCAGTTATATATGGACAGATGCCATTTACCCTGCTGATTTATTTAATGGGAAGTGTCGCTCTCTTTGAGCTTTTAAGAATGAAAAAGATCTCGATTTTCAGCTTTCCTGGTATTGTCAGCTTAATATTGCTTTGGCTTTTAATGGGCGGAGACAACAGCTTCTTCCCAAACGTGGACGCATCAAAAATGCAGATTGCTTTATTTGCAGTCTTAATACTTTTAACTTATACAGTTTTGAGCAAAAACTCTTTCACATTCGATGAGGTTGCTTTTGTTGTATTAGCCACATTATATATTGGCGTTAGTTTCTATTATTTTATCCAAATTAGAGGCTTATATGGCATGAGTGCGATCTTCTTCGCAGCAGTGATTATTTGGTCTACTGACTCAGGAGCCTATTTTATTGGGAAATCTATGGGGAAACGAAAGCTTTGGCCAGAAATCAGCCCAAACAAAACAGTAGAAGGATTTATCGGCGGAATCGTCACAGCGGTCGTGTTGTCACTTGTGTTTCAGGCGGTTACAGGATTTTTGCCATCATATCTGCTTGTGATGTTTATTACTCTTTTACTCAGTATCTTTGGACAGCTAGGCGACCTTGTGGAATCTGCTTTAAAGCGTCATTATCACGTGAAGGATTCAGGGACAATTCTCCCTGGCCATGGCGGGATTTTGGACAGGTTTGACAGCTTTTTATTCGTTCTGCCGTTTTTATACTTACTGCTCGCAACGTTTGCCAGCTAACCTCATAGAAACTTATTGAACGAGAGAAGGAGTGGCAATTTGAAATATATTTCGCTATTAGGCGCAACAGGATCAATTGGAGAACAAACGTTAGATGTGATCAGTCAGCACCCGGACAAGTTTAAGCTGAAAGCCATGACATTTGGCAGAAATATAGCAAAGGCGATTCCGATCATTGAGCGCTTTCAGCCTGAATTCGTCGGCTGTGTAGACGAAGAAACCTATCACATGCTAAAAAATCATTCATTTGCATACGATGTGAAGCTGGCTGCTGGTGATGAAGCCAACATCGAGGCAGCGACCTATGATGCAGTGGACGTAGTGGTCAATGCACTTGTAGGGAGTGTTGGACTTGTTCCAACATTAAAGGCCATTGAACAAAAAAAGACGATTGCTCTCGCAAATAAGGAAACACTTGTGACAGCTGGTCATATAGTAAAAGAGTACGCTAAAACATATGATGTACCTTTACTTCCTGTCGATAGTGAGCATTCCGCTATTTTTCAATGCCTGCAAGGTGAACAAGCTAAAAATATTGAACGCTTAATCGTGACAGCTTCAGGTGGTAGTTTCCGAGATAAAAAACGAACTGAACTTGAAGGTGTTACGGTTGAAGAAGCGCTGAACCACCCGAACTGGTCGATGGGAGCGAAAATCACCATTGATTCAGCGACGATGATGAATAAAGGGCTCGAGGTGATCGAGGCACATTGGTTGTTTGATATCCCTTATGAACAAATTGATGTGCTGCTACATAAAGAGAGCATTATCCATTCGATGGTGGAATTTCACGACAAAAGCGTCATGGCTCAGTTAGGGACACCTGACATGAGAGTGCCTATTCAATATGCACTCACATACCCTGACAGGGCGCCGTTACAAGAAGCGAAATCATTGAACCTTTGGGAGATTGGACAATTGAATTTCCAGAAAGCGGATTTTGACAGGTATCGCTGCTTACATTTTGCTTATGAATCAGGTAAAATAGGAGGGACAATGCCTGCTGTACTTAATGCAGCAAATGAAATGGCAGTCGATGCATTTCTAAAAGGCAAAGTAACGTTCCTGCAAATTGAAGAATTGATTGAAAAGGCACTAATCAGACATCATGTGATTTCAACGCCTAGTTTGCAAGATATCCATGAAGTGGACAAAGATACACGAGACTTTGTTCAATCAATCCTCACATAAGGTGGTATGTTCGTGAATACAGTGATTGCGTTTATTATTATTTTTGGAACGCTCGTTTTTTTCCACGAGCTTGGCCATTTAATTATGGCGCAGCGCGCGGGGATTTTATGCCGCGAGTTCGCAATTGGTTTTGGGCCGAAGATTTTCTCCTTTAAACGAAAAGAAACCGTTTATACCATTAGACTTCTCCCTATTGGCGGATTTGTTAAAATGGCTGGAGAGGACCCTGAAGTTATTGAAATTAAACCAGGTCATACAGTGGGGCTCTTATTCAATGAGCAAAATGAAGTAGAAAAGATCATTTTAAATGATAAAGAAAAATATCCTGATGCACTTGTCATCGAAGTTGAGCAGATTGATTTAGATCATGCTATGAGAATCTCGGGATATGAAGCTGGAAATGAAGATATTCTGACTGGCTACAATGTCAGTCAAACAAGCTTCTATATTGCAGATGGTGAAGAAATTCAAATCGCACCATACAATCGTCAATTCGGTTCAAAAACGGTTTGGCAGCGAATTAAAGCTATCGCAGCTGGACCGATTATGAACTTTATTCTAGCGTATGTGATTTTGGTTGCTTTAGGTTTTATTCAAGGGGTAACCGTTGATGATCCTGTACTCGGTAAGCTGACGAAAGACGGCCGGGCGGCTGAGGCTGGACTCATGCAGGGAGATCACATCGTGTCCATTAACGGCGAGAAAATGAATTCTTGGACAGACGTCGTTCAAACAGTTCAAAAGAACCCTGAGAAAAAAATGAATGTCGTCATTGACCGAGACGGCAAGGAAAGCACTGTGCAGGTTGTACCAGAAGCTGTGAAAGCAGATGGGAAAAGCATTGGCCGTTTCGGATCATATCCGCCAACGGAAAATGGATTTTTGAAAGTTATTTCATCCTCTGGAACAACTGTCGTTTCAACGGCAGGTCTGATCTTAACGAACTTGCAAAAAATTGTCACAGGACAATTTTCACTAGACATGTTAGCAGGTCCTGTTGGAATTTATGACATGACAGGAGAAGTAGCCAAACAAGGTGTGTTAACATTAATGCAGTTTGCGGCGTTCCTCAGTATCAACCTAGGCATCGTGAATTTGTTACCGATTCCTGCATTAGACGGAGGACGTTTACTATTCTTATTTGTTGAAGCCATTCGCGGTAAACCAATTAATCGTGAGAAGGAAGCACTTGTTGTCTTTATCGGTGTTGCTTTCCTCATGCTGTTAATGTTAGTGGTAACGTGGAATGACATTCAGCGGTTATTTTTATAAAAACCATTCTCTCTTGTTTCTCATTCCGGGAAACAAGAGTTTTTGTGAGAAGTCCTATTTCATAAATGAGGTGTAACGACATGAGACAATCCCTGACTTTTATTCCAACTCTTCGAGAGGTGCCGGCAGATGCTGAGGCAAAAAGTCATCAACTCTTAGTAAGAGCTGGGTTTATTAGACAAAATACAAGTGGAATCTATCATTATCTGCCGCTTGCGCATAAAGTCATTCAGCATATTCAATCGATCGTCCGCAAGGAAATGGAAAAGGCAGGCGCAGCTGAGCTGCTAATGCCAGTGCTGCAGCAGGCAGAAATGTGGCAAGAGTCAGGAAGATGGTATACATACGGTCCAGAACTGATGCGTATGAAGGATCGCCA
Organism: Bacillus sp. FSL K6-0994; assembly: GCF_038630815.1. NCBI lineage: Bacteria > Bacillati > Bacillota > Bacilli > Caryophanales > Bacillaceae > Bacillus > Bacillus sp. FSL K6-0994. The sequence continues at coordinate 1,538,482 of NZ_CP152043.1, forward strand.
CGGACGCGAATTTGCGCTTGGCCCAACCCATGAAGAAGTGATCACATCATTAGTACGCAGCGAAGTGAAATCGTATAAGAAGCTACCTTTAACACTATATCAAATTCAATCAAAATTCCGTGATGAACAGAGACCACGCTTTGGACTGCTGCGCGGACGTGAATTTATCATGAAGGATGCATACTCATTCCATTCTTCACCAGAAAGCCTTGATGAAACATACAACAAAATGTTTACGGCTTACTCTAATGTGTTCTCAAAAGTGGGTCTCAATTTTAGACCAGTCATTGCAGATTCAGGGGCAATGGGTGGAAAAGATACGCATGAGTTCATGGCGCTCTCAGAAGTCGGAGAGGATACCATCGCTTATTCTGATACGTCCTCATATGCCGCGAATATCGAAATGGCTGAGGCTGTATATCACGGAAAAGAAGCAAATCCTGCGGACTTCAAAGAGCTTGAAAAAGTCCATACGCCGCAAATGAAAACCATTCAAGATGTGGCTGGCTTTTTAGAAGTTGAACCTTCTGCTTGCATTAAATCTGTTTTGTTTAAAGCAGATGATGCGTATGTTCTGATCCTAACTAGAGGCGATCATGAAGTAAATGATGTGAAAGTGAAAAACTTGGTAGGAGCACAGCTTGTCGAGCTTGCTTCACGCGAAGAAGTGCTGAAAGTTATTGGAACTGAGCCTGGATTTGTTGGACCTGTTAAACTGGAAGCAGAAGTCGATATTTATGCTGACCTTGCTGTGAAGGGAATGACAAATGCTGTCGCTGGTGCAAACGAAGCGGACTATCATTATGTCAATGTCAATCCTGCACGTGACGTGTCAGTAAAAGAATTCACAGATCTTCGCTTGATTCAAGAAGGAGATATTTCTCCAGATGGGGAAGGCACAATCCAATTTGCAAAAGGGATTGAAGTAGGACAAGTCTTTAAACTGGGCACTCGTTATTCTGAGTCGATGGATGCAACGTACCTCGATGAGAATGGTCGTGCGCAGCCAATGATTATGGGCTGCTATGGCATCGGCATCTCTAGAACGCTGTCAGCGATTGTTGAACAGCATCACGATGAGAAAGGAATCATTTGGCCGGAAACAGTGGCACCATATGACCTTCACCTCCTTGCATTAAATATGAAAAACGATGCGCAGAAAGAACTGGCTGAAACGTTGTACGAGCGCTTAGAAGATGAAGGCTTTGACGTACTTTTCGATGACCGCCAGGAGCGTGCAGGAGTAAAATTTGCAGACAGTGATTTAATTGGACTGCCAATTCGTATTAGCTGCGGAAAACGTTCAGAAGAAGGTATAGTAGAAGTGAAGTTTAGAAAATCAGGTGAATCACATGAAGTATCTGTTGATGATCTGATTTCATTTATACGCCAAGCATAAAGCGAACAAAAAAATGAAGGTACCTCCTGTAGAAAAGAGGTACCTTTCTGATTGACAAAAGGAGGGTCCTGTCTTGGATGAACAATTACCGATCACACGGCGGCAATTTCATATATTACTCAATCAGATTCAAATGACAGATGATGACCTCAGTCGTTACTTTGAAGAAGGAGAAATCGTCAAATTGACGGTGCATAAGGCGACGAAAACATGGCATTTCCTTTTTAAATTTAAAGCGCTTTTGCCTTACAAAGTATACGCCATGTTTCTCAGCAGGCTGACAAATGCATTTTCACATATTGCACAAATCACTTGTACGATTGAAGTGAGTGATCCGCACATATCTGAAGAACTCGTGCAATCGTACTGGTCACATTGTGTGGAAGAACTTCAAGGAATTTCTCCCCCAATCATCAGCTTGCTTCAGCAGCAAAAACCATCGCTGTCTGGACATAAAATCATCATTAAAACAAAAAGCGAAACAGAGGCACTCGCTATTAAGAAGAAGTACAGCCCGATGCTTCAGGCCGCATTTAAACAAGTGGGCTTTCCAGAGCTGCAATTCGATACAGAAATTTTTGTATCAGATCAAGAGATTCAGAAGTTCAGAGAACAAAAGCTTGCTGAAGATCAAGAAAGAGCCATGCAAGCCCTCACTGAGATGGAGAAGAAAGAAAGTGAGGAGCAGAATGAAGCTCCGTCAGGCCCTCTGATGATTGGCTATCAAATCAAAGACAATGAAGAAATTCGTACGCTTGATAGTATCATGGACGAGGAAAGAAGAATTACCGTTCAAGGCTACGTATTCGATGCAGAAACGCGTGAGCTGAAAAGCGGGAGAACGCTTTGTATCTTTAAGATCACAGATTATACAAACAGTATTTTGATCAAAATGTTTGCAAGAGAAAAAGAAGATGCTCAGCTGATGAAATCATTGAAAAAAGGCATGTGGGTGAAAGCAAGAGGAAGCATTCAAAATGATACGTTTGTCAGAGATCTTGTCATGATCGCCAATGATGTCAATGAAATGAAACCGCAGCTGAAAGAAGATACAGCACCTGAGGGTGAAAAGCGTGTGGAGCTTCATTTACATTCCCCTATGAGCCAAATGGATGCTGTGACTGGCATTGGCAGACTTGTTGAACAAGCAAAAAAATGGGGACATGAAGCAATTGCCCTGACGGATCATGCCGTTGTACAATCCTTCCCAGATGCGTATGCAGCAAGTAAAAAGCATGGCATCAAAATGATGTACGGTGTGGAAATCAACTTAGTAGACGACGGGGTACCGATTGCATATAACCCAGAGCACCGCTTGTTAGAGGATGCGACGTATGTCGTATTCGACGTAGAGACAACTGGACTTTCAGCCGTTTATGACACGATCATTGAGCTGGCAGCAGTGAAAATAAAAGGCGGGGAAATCATTGACCGCTTTGAGGCATTTGCTAATCCTCATCACCCGTTATCAGCGACCACCATCGAATTAACAGGTATCACCGATGATATGGTGAGAGATGCACCAGATGTCGTCGACGTCGTGCGGGATTTCAAAGAATGGATTGGACAAGATATCCTTGTTGCGCACAATGCGAGCTTTGATATGGGCTTTTTAAATGCAGCGTATAAACGCCTGCTAAAAACAGATAAAGCGTCAAACCCTGTCATTGATACACTTGAACTTGGCCGGTTCCTTTACCCAGAATTTAAAAATCACCGGCTGAACACTCTTTGTAAAAAGTTCGATATTGAACTGACGCAGCATCACAGGGCGATTTATGATGCAGAGGCGACAGGCTATCTCATGCTGAAGATGCTAAAAGATGCGGCTGAAAAAGAGATTGCCTATCACGATCAATTGAATGAAAACATGGGGCAGTCGAATGCTTACCAGCGCTCACGTCCTTACCACGCGACTTTGATTGCTCAAAATGAGACTGGCCTTAAGAATTTATTTAAGCTTGTTTCACTTTCTCATATACATTATTTCTACCGGGTCCCGCGTATTCCGCGCTCTCAGCTTGAGAAATATCGTGAAGGTTTAATTGTTGGATCTGCTTGTGATAAGGGTGAGGTATTTGAAGGAATGATGCAAAAGTCACCTGATGAAGTGGAAGACATTGCAGCATTTTATGACTATTTAGAAGTACATCCGCCAGAAGTGTATCAGCACCTGCTGCAGCTTGAGCTAGTTCGAGATGAGCGTGCGTTAAAAGAAATCATCACAAACATTGTCAAGCTTGGCGAAAAGCTGAATAAACCAGTTGTGGCGACTGGAAATGTACATTACCTGCATCCAGAGGACAAAATTTATCGTAAAATCTTAATTTCATCACAGGGTGGAGCGAATCCGCTGAACCGCCATGAACTGCCAAAAGTTCATTTTAGAACGACAGATGAAATGCTCGAAGCCTTCTCCTTCCTAGGAGACGAAAAAGCGAAAGAGATCGTCGTAACAAATACGCAAAAGGTATCTGAGATGGTCGAAAGCATTAAACCTATCAAAGATGATCTTTACACACCAAAAATTGAAGGTGCAGATGAAGAAATACGGGAAATGAGCTATCAAATGGCGCGCAGCATCTACGGAGATGATTTGCCGAAAATCGTAGAAGACCGCATTGAGAAAGAATTAAAAAGTATTATCGGTCATGGCTTCGCCGTTATTTACTTAATCTCTCATAAGCTCGTAAAAAAATCACTTGATGATGGATATCTTGTTGGTTCAAGGGGATCTGTCGGCTCATCTCTTGTTGCGACATTAACAGAGATTACTGAAGTAAATCCACTTGCACCTCATTATGTATGCCCAAGCTGTAAGCACTCTGAGTTCTTTAATGATGGATCTGTTGGTTCAGGCTTTGACCTTCCTGATAAGGACTGTCCAGAATGTGGAACGCCGTATAAAAAAGATGGACATGATATTCCGTTTGAAACGTTCTTAGGTTTTAAAGGAGACAAAGTACCTGATATTGACTTAAACTTCTCAGGCGAATATCAGCCGATCGCACATAACTATACGAAAGAGCTGTTCGGTGAAGATTATGTATACAGAGCAGGTACGATTGGTACCGTTGCAGAAAAAACAGCATATGGTTACGTAAAAGGCTATGCAGGAGATCATAACCTTCATATGAGAGGCGCTGAAATCGACCGGCTTGTACAAGGCTGTACAGGGGTAAAACGAACAACAGGCCAGCATCCAGGCGGGATTATCGTTGTGCCTGATTATATGGACATTTACGATTTCTCACCTATTCAATACCCAGCAGATGCGACAGGTTCCGATTGGAAGACGACACATTTTGATTTCCATTCGATCCACGATAACTTGCTCAAGCTGGATATTCTTGGGCACGATGATCCAACGGTCATTCGTATGCTTCAAGATTTAAGCGGAATCGATCCAAAAACGATTCCAACAGATGACCCTGAAGTCATGAAGATTTTCCAAGGGACAGAGCCACTAGGTGTAACAGAAGAGCAAATTGGCTGTAAAACAGGTACACTCGGTATCCCAGAATTTGGGACAAGATTTGTTCGGCAAATGCTAGAGGATACAAAACCAACGACCTTCTCAGAGCTTGTTCAGATTTCTGGACTATCACACGGTACGGATGTTTGGCTCGGAAATGCGCAAGAGCTCATTCACAATAAAACGTGTGAACTAAGTGAAGTAATTGGGTGTCGTGATGATATTATGGTCTATCTCATCTATCAAGGCTTAGAGCCGTCACTTGCCTTTAAAATCATGGAATCTGTTCGTAAAGGAAAAGGACTTCCTCCTGAATGGGAAGAAGAAATGAAGAATAATAATGTACCAAACTGGTATATTGATTCTTGTAAAAAAATCAAATACATGTTCCCTAAAGCCCACGCGGCTGCTTATGTGTTAATGGCTGTTCGGATTGCTTATTTCAAGGTGCATCATGCACTCCTGTACTATGCAGCTTACTTTACCGTTCGTGCGGATGACTTTGATATTGAAACGATGACAAAAGGATCGAATGCGATACGAGCTGTTATGGATGACATTAACTCTAAAGGTCTAGATGCATCACCGAAAGAAAAGAACCTATTAACTGTACTAGAGCTTGCACTTGAAATGTGTGAAAGAGGCTACCACTTCAAAAAAGTTGACCTCTACCGCTCAAGTGCAACGGAGTTTATCATTGATGGAGACGGTTTAATACCGCCATTCAACTCAATCCCCGGACTTGGTACAAACGTTGCGTTAAATATTGTCCGCGCGCGGCAAGATGGGGAATTTCTCTCAAAAGAAGATTTACAAAAACGCGGAAAAGTGTCGAAGACCATCCTTGAATATTTAGATCGTCAAGGCTGTTTAGAAGCACTTCCTGATCAAAACCAGCTTTCTTTATTTTAATGTGATAAATAAGAGCGCCCTAAAAGGGCGTTCTTTTCTCTATATACAATAATTTTATTATGTTAACTAATAAAGATTTCTCATCAATTGGAATTATTTTCTTATTCATTCATATATCTTGATTTAGCGTGATGTTTTAAGAGAAGAGATTGTATGTCATTCTTTCTACCCAAATAGAGCTCAAAAGAGAATTTCGCCGTCTGAAATGTTCTCAAGCGACATATGATCATTCTGGGTACAGTCAGAAGGAGAATCAAGAGAAAACCTTCGATGAGCGTAAAGCTGATTGCTGTTTACTATGCTTATTTTTGAAACATATTTGATTCTTTTCAAAACTGTACAGATCACGAAATGAAGGATAGAAAGGAGGCGGTCGCGTCTATTGATCAATGTTTCACTAAAAAGAAGGGGTGAGCAATAGAGAAATGGCATCTTACAACTATGTAGAGGTTCTCCAAAAATCCATGCTGTTTTATGAAGCGCAGCGGTCAGGCCGGCTTCCGGAAAGTAATCGTCTTAACTGGCGGGGAGATTCTGGACTAGAGGACGGGAAGGATGTTGGGCATGACTTAACTGGCGGCTGGTATGATGCAGGAGATCATGTGAAATTTGGACTTCCGATGGCTTATTCAGCAGCCGTGCTTGCATGGACAGTATATGAATACCGGGAAGCTTATGAAGAAGCAGAATTGCTTGATGAGATCTTAGATCAAATCAAGTGGGCAACGGATTATTTTTTGAAAGCACATACAGGACCGAATGAATTTTGGGCGCAAGTAGGTGATGGAAACGCCGATCATGCTTGGTGGGGTCCAGCAGAAGTGATGCCGATGAACCGGCCAGCTTTTAAAATTGATGAACATTGCCCTGGCACAGAAGTAGCTGCACAAACTGCGGCGGCTTTAGCAGCAGGTTCTATCATTTTTAAAGAAACAGATGCGTCCTATGCAGCAAAGCTTTTAACACACGCCAAACAGCTATATGCATTTGCTGACAGGTATCGCGGCAAATATACAGATTGTGTCACCAATGCGCAGCCATTTTACAACTCCTGGAGCGGCTATGTTGACGAACTTATTTGGGGCGGGATCTGGCTGTACTTGGCGACAAATGAAGAAACCTATTTAAACAAAGCATTAAAAGCGGTAGAGGAATGGCCGAAGGATTGGGATTATACGTTTACCATGTCATGGGACAATACTTTTTTTGCCTCACAAATCTTACTAGCAAGAATCACGAAAGAAAACAGATTTATAGAATCGACAGAGCGCAATCTTGATTACTGGACTACAGGTCTTGTTCAAAATGGAAAAGTAGAAAGAATCACCTATACGCCTGGCGGTTTGGCATGGCTTGATCAATGGGGTTCACTTCGTTATGCCGCCAATGCAGCATTTTTAGCCTTTGTCTATGCTGATTGGGTATCTGATCAAGAAAAGAAAAATCGATACCAATCGTTTGCGATTAAGCAAACTCACTATATGCTAGGGGATAATCCGCTGAATAGAAGTTATGTCGTTGGTTTTGGCCAGAATCCGCCGAAGCACCCGCACCACCGTACTGCACATGGCTCATGGTCGAACCAGCTGACAAATCCTCCAGTTCATCGGCACACACTTTATGGAGCACTTGTTGGAGGTCCTGATGCACAGGATCAATATGACGATGACATCTCGGATTATGTATCAAACGAGGTGGCGACCGATTATAATGCCGCCTTCACTGGAAATATCGCCAAAATGGTGCAGCTGTTTGGTCAAGGGCAATCAAAGCTGCCAAATTTCCCGCCTAAAGAACAGGTGGAGGATGAGTTTTTTGTAGAGGCAGCTGTGATGCATAACGATACAACATCTACTCAAGTGAAAGCAGTGCTATACAACAGGTCAGGCTGGCCGGCAAGAAGCAGTCAAACACTGACCTTTAGATATTACGTTAATCTGAGTGAGGTCTTTGCAAAGGGGTTCACTGAAAAGGATATTCAAGTGACAGCAGCCTACAATGAAGGCGCTTCCTTATCACCTTTAAAGGTATATGACGCATCAAGCCGCGTCTATTTTGCAGAAATCGATTTTACGGGCGTAGCTATTTCTCCTAGGGGAGAATCTGAGCATAAGAAGGAAATACAATTTCGATTATCTGCTCCAAATGGATCGAATATATGGGATGCCTCAAATGATTATTCCTATCAAGGATTAACATCCAATATGCAAAAAACAACGAAGATTCCTGTCTTTGACGATGGTGTTTTAGTATTTGGCACACTTCCAGACAAATAAAAAAACAATGATTTTATTGAAAGGGTGAAGGACTTGTCAAACAAAGAACGGTTTTTAACGCTTTATCATCAAATCAAAAGCGATGCGAATGGATATTTTTCACCAGAAGGAATTCCGTATCATTCAATCGAGACGCTCATTTGTGAAGCACCTGATTACGGACATATGACAACTTCAGAAGCGTATAGCTATTGGCTGTGGCTTGAGGTGCTGTACGGACATTACACAGGGGACTGGAGCAAATTAGAGGCAGCTTGGGACAATATGGAGAAGTACATCATCCCAGTCAATGAAGATGGACATGATGAGCAGCCGCATATGAACGCTTATAATCCGTCCAGCCCAGCCACATACGCAGCAGAGAAACCATTTCCGGATCAATACCCAAGCCAGCTGACCGGTGCTCGTCCTGCTGGTCAAGATCCAATTGATAGTGAATTGAAATCAACCTATGGGACGAATGAAACGTATTTAATGCACTGGCTCCTTGACGTAGATAACTGGTATGGCTATGGCAACTTGCTCAACCCATCACATACAGCCGCCTATGTGAACACATTCCAGCGTGGTCCGCAGGAATCTGTATGGGAGTCCATCCCTCATCCATCACAGGACGATAAATCTTTTGGTAAGCCGAATGAAGGCTTTATGAGCTTGTTCACAAAAGAAAATCAAGCTCCAGCTGCCCAGTGGCGCTATACGAATGCAACGGATGCTGATGCGCGTGCGATACAAGCGATGTATTGGGCAAAGGAGCTCGGCTATAATCAGTCAACTTATCTTGATAAAGCGAAAAAAATGGGGGATTTCCTCCGTTACGGCATGTACGATAAATATTTTCAAACGATTGGAAGCGGGAAGCAGGGGAATCCGTATCCTGGAAACGGAAAGGGCGCCTGTCATTACTTAATGGCGTGGTATACCTCTTGGGGCGGAGGACTTGGGGAGTATGCAAACTGGTCATGGCGTATCGGAGCGAGCCATTGTCATCAGGGATATCAAAATCCTGTCGCCGCTTATGCTTTATCCTCTGATAAAGGAGGCTTAAAGCCATCTTCGTCAACAGGGGCAAGCGATTGGGAAAAAACCTTAAAGAGACAGCTTGAATTTTACGTATGGCTTCAATCGAAAGAAGGAGCCATAGCAGGAGGCGCAACCAATAGCTGGAATGGAGACTATAGCGCTTATCCAGCAGGAAGAAGTACTTTTTATGATATGGCATATGAAGATGCACCTGTTTACCTTGACCCGCCTTCAAATAACTGGTTTGGAATGCAGGCGTGGCCAATGGAGCGCGTAGCAGAGCTTTATTATATTTTTGTAAAAGATGGCGACAAAACATCTGAAAATGTCCAAATGGCCAAATCTGTCATAACAAAATGGGTCAGCTATGCCTTAGATTACATTTTTATCGGCAGTCGTCCTGTGTCGGATGAAGAGGGTTATTTCTTAGATGAGCAAGGACAGAGAATTCTAGGGGGAACGAATGTTTCAGTTGCTACAACAAGTGCGCCTGGAGAGTTTTGGCTTCCTGGAAATATTGCTTGGAGCGGACAGCCTGATACTTGGAATGGGTTCCAGTCTGCAACAGGAAATCCAAATTTAACAGCTGTAACTAAAGATCCGACTCAGGATACGGGCGTATTAGGAAGTCTAGCCAAAGCTTTGATATTCTTTGCTGCAGCCACAAAGCAGGAAACAGGTGATTATACAGCGCTTGGTGCAAGAGCGAAAGATGCAGCCGCGCAGCTCCTAGAGGTTGCATGGAATTACAATGATGGCGTCGGCATAGTGACAGAGGAAGATAGAGAAGACTATGACCGTTTCTTTAGAAAAGAAGTGTATTTCCCAAATGGATGGAATGGGACATTTGGTCAAGGAAATCAGATTCCTGGAGCCAGCACCATTCCTTCTGACCCGCAGCGAGGAGGGAATGGGGTCTATACGAGTTTTGCTGATCTTCGTCCGAAGATTAAACAAGATCCAGCATGGTCTTCACTCGAAAGTAAATATCAGTCTTCATTTAATGAAGCTACAGGCAAATGGGAGAATGGCGCACCAGTTTTCACTTATCACCGCTTCTGGTCTCAAGTGGATATGGCCACTGCCTATGCTGAATACCATCGTCTGATCAACTAAGAGGTTAAAATCAAGCTGCCGGCTTCTAGCCGGCAGTTTGATTAGTAATATCAATCCAATGAAGATAAGGGTGATTTCACATGGTCAAAGAAAGAAGCTTTCTTCATCATTCATTCAATAGAGGCGAAAATGGGCAGGAAAATCTGATGTGGAAAAAAGAGGCGGATGATCGAATCTCAGAGCATAGACAAAGAGATCTTGTGATCAACGTGACAAACGGCGAAAAAAAGCCAATAGCAGGTATAGAGGTTGAAATAAAGCAAATCAGACATGAATTCGCCTTTGGTTCAGCGATGAATGATCAAGTGTTATTTAATCAACAATATGCTGATTTTTTCGTAAAGCATTTTAATTGGGCAGTTTTTGAAAATGAAGCAAAATGGTATGCGAATGAGCCAGAAAGAGGGAAAATCACCTACGAAAAAGCAGATGCGATGCTGAATTTTGCAGATCGACATCAGCTTCCAGTGAGGGGGCACGCTTTATTTTGGGAGGTAGAGGATGCGAATCCAAGCTGGCTAAGGTCACTGCCGAATCACGAAGTATATGAAGCTATGAAAAACCGGCTTGAGCATGCGGGCAATCACTTTAAGGGAAGGTTCCGTCATTGGGATGTAAACAATGAAATGATGCATGGTTCATTTTTTAAAGATCGCTTTGGGAAAACTATTTGGAAGTGGATGTATGAAGAAACGAAAAAAATTGACCCTCAAGCACTATTGTTTGTGAATGATTATAATGTGATCTCTTATGGTGAACACCATGCCTATAAAGCGCATATCAATGAACTGCGTCAGTTAGGCGCACCTATTGAGGCGATTGGGGTTCAAGGCCATTTTGAAGAACGGGTCGATCCAGTCATTGTCAAAGAGAGGCTCGATGTGCTGGCTGAGCTTGGTCTTCCAATATGGGTCACAGAGTACGATTCTGTTCACCCTGACCCTAATAGAAGAGCGGATAACCTGGAGGCTTTATATCGTGTCGCATTTAGTCATCCAGCCGTAAAAGGAGTGCTGATGTGGGGATTTTGGGCAGGTGCCCATTGGAGAGGTGAACATGCAGCCATCGTGAATTATGATTGGTCTTTAAATGAAGCAGGCCGACGTTATGAAAAGCTTCTAAATGAGTGGACGACCCAAAGAGTTGAAAAAACAGATGCTAATGGCCATGTGAAATGTCCAGCATTTCACGGAACATATGAGATTCGAATCGGTAAAGAAAGTAAAATGTTGAAACAGCAGACGATTGCACTTGATTCAAATGAACAAACACCGTATCAACTAGATGTGATCCTGCCTCAAGAAGGATAGAGATAGATTGTGAGGAGAATGTAAATGAAAAAGTTGGCTCAAAGAGTGTCTTGCTTCATACTTGTAGCCGCTATATGGTCTGGCTGGTTTTCGCTTACGATGAAGGCCGCCGCTTATGTGCAAACGTCTGGTACACAATTTACGCTGAACAATCAACCATTTTACTTCGCCGGCACAAATAATTACTATTTCCATTACAAATCTAAAAAAATGGTAGATGCTGTGTTCGATGATATGAAAGCAATGAATTTAAAGGTCATACGAATTTGGGGCTTTCACGACGGGGCCCCTCAAGAGAACTCATTCTTACAATCTAGTCCAGGCGTCTATGAAGAATCTGGTTTTCAAAAACTAGATTATGCGATTTATAAAGCAGGACAGGAAGGAATAAAGCTTGTGATCCCACTAGTGAACAATTGGGATGACTTTGGCGGGATGAATCAATACGTGAAGTGGTTCGGGGCAGAATCGCATGATGCTTTTTATACAGATCCTCGTATTCAAAAAGCATACAAAAATTATGTGCGTTATGTATTAGAAAGAACCAATACGTATACAGGTGTTCAATATAAAGACGATCCAGCTATTATGACTTGGGAATTAGCCAACGAGCCGCGGATGCAGTCAGATCCCACGGGAAATGTACTAGTCAAATGGGCAGATGAAATGAGTACATGGATCAAATCGCTGGATCGTCACCATCTTGTTGCAGTAGGAGATGAAGGATTCTTTCGCATACCAGGACATGAAGATTGGTTTTACGGTGGAGGAGAAGGCGTCGATTGGGACCGTTTAACATCTCTTCCTAATATCGATTATGGAACCTATCATCTGTACCCAGATCACTGGAGCAAGTCTGCTGCCTGGGGAGTGAAATGGATCGAAGACCATATCACCCGCGGGAATTCAATCGGAAAGCCAGTTGTGCTAGAAGAGTTTGGCTATCAAAATCAATCAGCTCGTCCTGACGTATACCAAAGCTGGCTGTCAGCAGTTGAGCGGCTCGGAGGGGCTGGCAGTCAATTTTGGATTTTAACAAGCATTCAGGACGATGATTCGCTCTATCCGGATTATGACGGTTTCCGCATCATAAAAGGGAGCAGGGAGGCAGCACTTATCAGTGAACATGCGAAAAGAATGAATAAAAAGAACCGATGACGAATGCCTGCTGAATAAGGAACTGTTTATACCGCTCACTCCAATTAGTAATTCTTACTTTTCAGACAGAATATTTATCACTTTTTCTATATTTAAATTTCTTGAAATATGAAGCGGTTATGAGACCAAGTTCCAGAAACGATCAAGAAGCAGAAGGTATTTATGAGATTTCGTTGAAAGGAAGGGGGTGGTTATATTTATTTTAATTCATAAAAAGGTATTTCCAATAACTTGACTAAATGGAAATTTAATTCTATACTCTGTAGTACAGAGTTCTTTGTGGAAGAGGAGTTTATTTATGTCTAATGAAAAATTTAATAATTCAGAAATATTAGAGAATTTATCTCATATCAAGACGATTACAAACTATAAAACAGAGTATTGTAAACAAACCAGTATTTATTTTATCATTTGGGGCCTTATTTGGATAATGGGATATTCAATACCTTTACTTTTTGCTCATTCTATAACTGCAGCTGTCTTTTGGCTTATTTTAGGCATTGCTGGCTGGGTTATCACTTTAACTACTTATTTTAAACAAAAGAAAATGATACCGATGCCCTTGTTTTTAAGAACTCAATTGCAATACACATGGCTTGGTATTGGAATCATTTTAGGTATCTTTATTTTTTTAATATGTGTTGGTTTATTACCATATACATTAAATAATTTACCCTTCTATGTTGTTTTATTGGTTTCCATCATGTATTTACTCTTAGGTATTGTTCTGGCTAAAGAGATCTTTATTATGGGGTTCTGGCTAAGTGTTTTAGGTGTAACTACATTTTTATTATTTCCTAGTTTAATGAACATTATCTTCGCTTTTATAGGTGGAGGAAGTTTGTTATTAACTGGTGTGATTTTAAAAAGAAAAGGACAAGGAAATGAGTAATGTCAATAGTTTAAATGATTTAATCCATCCAAAAGTTCGGTTAGGGATTATGAGTTTATTAATGATTTATGAAAAATGTGATTTTAGCTTCTTAAAAGGTTCTTTATCTGTAACAGATGGTAATTTGGGCTCGCATTTAAAAAAATTAGAGGAAGCAGGCTATGTGCTAATTACAAAGACCTTTGTGGATAAAAAACCAAAAACAATCGTTAGTATAACAGATTTGGGAGAGCAAGCCTACAAAGAATATTTGAGTGTTATTGAAGCCATTTTAAAAAATAAATGAGATGAAAGGAAAGGGTGCCGAATGTTGCAAATAGAAAACGTCAGTAAAAAATATGGAACTTCCCAAGCGTTAAGAAGTGTTACATTAACGATTCCAGAAGGAGTTTGTTATGGATTAATAGGTCCAAATGGGTCTGGTAAATCAACCTTGATGAAAATTATATCTCACATCATTAAATCATATGAAGGCAAAGTTGAGCATGTTGGTGAATCTAAAAGTGCGCTCGGCTACATACCGCAAGACATCAGCTTAGAGGAAAAATTAACAGCGAAAGTAAATATGGAGTTTTTTGGACAAATTTATGGTTTAAAAGGGAAAACATTAGATGAAAGAGTAGAAAAAACACTAAAAGATGTAGGATTGTGGGAAAGAGCAAATGATATCGTTGAAAGCTTTTCAGGAGGAATGAAACGCCGTTTGAATATTGGCTGCGCTTTAATGCATGCTCCTAAGTTAATTCTTTTAGATGAACCGACAGTGGGGGTAGATCCTCAATCAAGACGTTATATTTTCGACATCATTAACAAATTGAAGGAAGAGGGAAGAACTATTATCTATGTTAGTCATTATATGGAGGAAATAGAGAGTTTATGTGATTATGTGGCTTTCATTGATAAAGGGAACATTGTTGAAGAAGGCAAAATAGATGAGCTTTTGAATCGTTACGCAGAAACATCAGTCTTTTTTGAATCTAAGATTCCTAATAAAACATTAACTAATCTCGGGTATGATTTTGTAACTTATCAAGGTGGAGTGTTAGTTAAAACTACAAAACCATTAGATACTTTAGAAGATTTGGCTAAACTGAGTAAGAAGGAATCATTGGTTCCCCAACAATTATCTTTGTACAGACCGAGACTTGAAGATGTCTTTTTTCAATTAACAGGAACAGATTTACGTGATCAATTACAATAAAAATGCCCTTTATGAATGAAAACCACTCTCGTATTTCAATGAAAATAACTTAAAAGAGTGACTGATGTAGAAAGAACATAAATCTAACGAACAGAATTAATTTGTGTGTACCGTAGATTTAAAATCATAAGTAATTAGTCAACATTATTTGACTAATTCTAATTCGCCACATCCGCAAATGGTAAAATAAATAAAAAATGTGATTATTTAAGAGTTGTATAGAAGGGAATCAAATGAATATAACGGGAGTGATTTTTATGTGGCCACTAGTCCGCATCGAATCTATAAAACAGGTGAAAGATCGATCATTGTTGTTCTGGACCATTTTATTACCAGTTGCTTCAATTATTCTTTTAATAGAATTATTTACATCAGGTAGTTCTCAAGCACAAAAAACATTGGTTGCTTCTCAATCAGTGACAGGGATGAGCGTGTTTTTCTCCACATTTGTCATTATTTCAATTGTCATTAGTTTTGTAAAAGATCGTGAGAAAGGAATTGTGGCAAGGCTGGCAAGTACTCCTTTACAGCCGCATCATTTTTTTCTTGGAAAGTGCGTTCCGTTTTTTATTATTATCTTATTTCAAGTTTTGCTGTTAACCATTTTAGGGGTTTATTTATATGGTATTGAAATAACACAATACAGCTCGTATTTCTTAGTAGTTGTCCTATTATCAATGCAAGTGACTTCATGGGGAGTTGCCATCGCTGCATTTGCTAAAACTGAGAATACAGGCTTAGTGATGACAAACATGATTGCTTTAGGGACAGCGGTTGCTTGTGGTTTATGGACTCCATTTGATCAATTACCTAGTTATCTCAAAATAATTGGTATGCTCTTCCCGCAGTATTGGGCACATCAAGGCTTAGTGCAATCAGTATCAACACTACCAGGAGGAGAGAATTTGATCTTAGTAACAGCAGTCCTTATAGGCTATACACTGTTAGGGTTTATTCTTTCGTTGGTTGGCTATAAAAAATATATAAAGAGAGCCAGAGGCTAGTCACTAAAAATTTCAGCTAAATGTTATGCACCGCCAAATCAATGCATGTATGCTGTCTGTAGAAAAAGGAGTGAGGCAATGTTAAGTGAAGAGTTAGAACTGTATGTTGAAAGTTGTTTTCGCCCATATAAAAAAGACAAAACATATGAAGAAAAGAAAAAAGAATTATTAGAGCTGCTTGGAAATGTTAAATTAAAACTCGAAAATGATGGATTAAAAGATGCAGAGGTTCAGGATATGCTTATTGAAAAGCTGAAATCAGGCGAAATAAGCATTGATAATCATACATTAGTAATTGATGATCATAACCGCGTAGAGCACGTGAAAAAAATATTTGTTAATGCTGATTTAGAATGGTTAACATTTATAAATGTTAAATATAAGTTGTGCGATTTTAAGGGACTATCGATTGTACAAAAAGTAATGAGTCATTCAGATTTTAATGGGTGTTATCTGAGAAAAGTTAATATTAGCCATTCTAAAATTTCCTCAACTACCTTTGAAAAGAGTGATTTGACTCAATCTCATTTTGAACATTGTGAGATAACGAATTCATCCTTATATGGCTGTCATTTACCCAACATTAGTATGGATGAATCATCTTTAATCAATGTTTTATTTGAAAATTGTTATTTTAAAAACATTTCTTTTGAGAATTCTAAATTAATCAATGTTAATTTTAAATCATGTACGATTAAAAAATTAAACTTTATTGGAGCGACAATGGATAAAATGACTTATCATATTTTAGAAGGAGAAGGGGCAGATTTAAGCGGTGTGGAAGTAATCGATATTTAATACAGCAGGGGCTATTGAGAAAAATCTCAATAGCCTTTTATTTTTGTTTTATTCACTATCTCTTGCTGCCCCATTAACATGATATGAAAGTTTAATGCAAGGTTTTCGTTAAGCAAAATAAATGTGGAGAACTTCTATTTTCAAATAAAAGATGCCCACCCACCAGCTAAGTCTTCTTTGCTAGGTGGGCGAGCGATCTTTTCAATGATATGTCGAAAAACTAAAGTTGATTAGAAAGTTGAAGAACTTGAGATGATTGTTGTGCAAGTGCAGCGCGCAGCCATTGGTTCGAATAAATGTTGACCTTCCCCATGTACCTTAGCGGCCAAAGCAGTTGGGATTGTAATTTTAGTCATCTTTAGACCTCCTTATTTAAAATTTATCAACATAGATATGTAGTTGATATATTACATATGATGGTTCATAAGTCTTTATTTGTCAATGATTAAGTGTGAAAGTTTTATATTTTCTGAAAAGTTCGTTGATAACCCTGAAAAAGTGTGGTTTAATATGACTATGGAAAATAATACTATATTTAAAATTTTGTGTATTTAAAGGGTTTATATGGTCTTAATGTTGTTTTTTTGATTGAAGGGCGGCGTTATTTTGGATCAAATATTTTGGGTATTTAGATATTAAGTTAATTAAATGTATGAAAAAAGTTGAGGTTACTATGTTATGAAGAACTCGAATAGAAGATTACTTTTTCTATTATAAGTTGATTCACTTAGATTTTAACCATTTTATCCCAATGTGATCGGGAAAGAGGGGGCTCTTTATGAGTATTCATTATGTCGGTATTAGAGAACCAATCAAAGCCTATTTAGAGAAGATGAAAGTTGAGTATGAAGACTATCCTGCTCAAATAATCGATTTGGGCGGGGCTGTTAGTTATGACAAAGAATACTTTATAAATAATACTGATTTTCAAACGGAAACGATTATTTTATCTAATAGAAGGCATACTGTTGAGGATGAACTAGGTTCTCTTGAAAGTGAATTATTGAAAATCTATCAGAATAGCATACTTTATAGGACTTCACCGCTTGATATCAATATAGAACTTTATAGAGGATGGGCAGGTGCTACTGGTAAATTAATAACTGCATTTTCTCCCGAGGGAGTTAATTGGATCAATACAAAAGATGTTGTAAAGGCATGTTTAATCCCTAAAAAAGATGTTAGGAATCGTGCTGGAAAGGCATATGATTTAACAGGACCAGAGTTAGTAAGTATGAGTAGGCTGAAGGATATTTTTGAAGAGGATTTAAATATGAAAATTGAATTATATTGTAAAAGTAAAGAAGAGGTCATATCAATATTGTCCCAGAACAATATGCCTTTAGACGTATTAGAATGGTTAGTCGGTTTTCAAGAAGCTTCTTCTTCAAAACAATTACAGCCATTTACGAACACGCTTGAACAAATAATTGGTCACCCCCCAACTCGGGCCCAATTATCTAAAATACAAATTAATTATTCTTAAAGGAGGAATAATATATGTTTGTCAAAGACCAAGAAATGACGAGGTATAAATTAGCACCACACATTACGCTAGGTAAACTAGAAGACAGTTTGATTGGTTTAAAAGCGCAAACTGTCACCAAAATTGAAGGTGACGGAATTATTGAATTTATTCAAGAAATTTCTAATTATCTCACGGAAGATAATGGGGTTTCGATTAAAGAACTAGAGGAGAATTTCGAAGTAGAGAGTGATCAATTAAAACATGTCCTCGAATTTTTAGTTACAAACGGAATGTGTGTTAAGACGGATATGAACTTTGATTTGACGGCGCTTTTGTCTTATGAAAGAGCCGGTGGACAAGTATTGGTTGAAGATATACTAGATCGTTTAAAAACAGGAATTGTTGAAGTTATTACGCGAGATCATAATCCAGTTGCTGCTGAATTTATTCGTCATTTGCAAGAGGCAGGGCTACATGTAGTGCTTAAAGGAGAATTAAATAAGCAGCCGGATATCAGGGTTGCTATTGGCAACTCTCATTTAGACCCGATTTTTGAAGAAATAAATGATCTAGCATTAGAAGACCACATACCTTGGTTGAGCATTGTGCCATATGATGGACAGACATCTTGGGTAGGTCCATTTTTCATACCACATCAATCAGCTTGTTTACATTGCTATAACCTTCGAAAGTCAGCAAACTTTTCTGACGAAGTATTGCGTTCAGACTTAATGAAAATAAAGCCTATAAATCCTGAAAAGAAACCGGTTTATCATATGCCGATTCATTTAGTTCAAATCGGAATTGCAAGTAATTTAATTTTAGAATGGCTCACACTAAAAGATTACGCACCAAGTGCAATACCAGGTGGATTTACAACAATTAATTTAGATGATAAAGGTGTCTCATTTAATCATCATCGTGTCTATAGAGTACCTAGATGCCCGAAGTGTTCCCCAGCTGCAGATACAGGTTTTCCTCAAGTTTGGTTTCATGGTGAGGTGAATAATTAATTATGGCTAATAAATGGACAACGTTAGAAGAGTCATGGGAAATACTCGACCAATTGGCAGATCCTTATGTTGGGATAGTCCGTAGAGAGTATAGAAAACTCAGAGACGTTGATGATATATGGGGTCATTCATATGGAGCGCATGGTACAGACAGCAATATTTTATTTGGGGTACCGTCTAATTCTTATAATGGGGGAGGATCTGCTAATCCAGCTGCAGCCAGATTAGCAGCTATAGGTGAAACGGTGGAAAGATATAGTGCCGCTTATTTACCTTTAAACTCTGATGTTGTATGTTTTGGTACTCAAAAGGACTTAATCAATGAAGGCAAATCAGTAATTGGCTTTGATAAGTGGGAGATGTATGCTGTCACTCAATATGAAGACCCGAATTTTCCTCATGATAGATGGAATGAAGATACAAAATTATGGTGGAGAAAAGGTCATATTGCTGAAAATAATGAAGAAGTTTGGACGCCTGCTCAATTAATTCATATTGCAAACTATACTGAGTGGCCAGGAGACCCCAATATTGGTCATGCAACTAGTAATGGACTAGCTTGTGGTATTACATATCAAGAAGCGGCAATCTCAGGTTTATTTGAAACAATTGAAAGAGATGCATTTATGCTTACTTGGTACAATAAGTTAAGTTTACCGCAGATCGATATTAATACCTCACCTAGATTAAAACACTTCTATGAAAGATATATTAAACCTACTTCTCTTGATTTGCATTTAGTAGACATGAGCATTTTTTCTGGTGTTCCTACTATTTTGGCAGTGATAAGAAATCCTCATACAGATTTAGCTCCATTTGCTATTGGCGCGGCCTCTGCTCATTCAATTGAAAGAGCATGTGAGAAAGCTGCAATAGAGGGAATGTATACAAGAACTTGGGTAAAAACAGAACAACGATTAGGGAACGCCTTAGTGGATGTAGATTATCATCGAGATATTAACAGTTTTGAAGATCATATTAAACTCTATGCGGGAACAGCTATTGTGAAAGAAGCTGATTTTTTAACAGCGAGTGAGAAATTAGTGGACGTTAAAGACTATGCACCGTTTGATGATCGTTCTCCAGACATTTTATGGACTAACCTTGTCAGTCATTTATCAAAACAAGGATATCATGTGGCAACTTTTGATTTAACCAGCCCTGATATAAAAGATGCTGGTGCCTATGTCGTAAAATCAATTATTCCTGGATATAAACCGATTGATGTTCTTTATAGAGGTAGAATGTTGGGCGGAGAACGAATTTTAAAGCATTCTTATCATTTAGGTTTAGTAGATAAACCTTTTAAGTTAGAAGAACTGAATCCAATTCCGCATCCATTTCCTTAATATCGTAGAAAGGTGATTAAATATATGAATAGTATTGAAAGACATGCTACTAATTTGGCTGATGTTGTGTATGGAAACGAAGCATTACGGTTTGATGATCCTTCTGAAAATTGGTTTGAGGCAACAAAAATCTATAGGGGTTCAATGGCATGGGACGCACCTGGTGTTGCAGGGCTGCTGCGATCTCAAACTTTGCAAAAGATTGCTACACATGCAAGTAAAAGATTTGACGACCTGCCTTTAATTTTACTACCTAAACCATTAAATACAAATATATCTTTAGACGATGTCATTCAGGAACGAAAAAGTGCAGATTATTTTAGCGGGGGGAGTGTTTCATTAGAACAACTCTCAACAGTTTTACAGAAGAGTTATGGATTGGTAGAGCGTAAAGAAGGACCTAGACGCCCTATACCATCTGGCGGGGCACTTTATCCTCTAGATCTATTTATTGTAGCCAACAAAGTGGATTCTTTAGACAAAGGTATTTATCATTTCGATCCGTATAGAAAAGGATTGACTAAAATGGGTGATTACTCTGAAAAAGAATTTGAGAAAATAATGTTACAAGAAGAATCCGTTCAAGATTTTACATTTGCTGTAGTCATTTCAGCGAATTTTTGGCGTTCTCGATTTAAGTATGGACATCGTTCTTATCGCTTCGTTTTTATGGAGGCAGGACATGTCATGCAAAATATGATTTTGCTATCTACTGCACAGAAGATTAATAGCCGACCATTCGGAGGGTTTATCGATGATGAGTTAATGGAACTGATCGGTGGATTTAATGGAGTAGATGACGCTCCAATTTATACATTGATTGCGGGTACTTAAATAGATGATTTCAATGGTAGCAGCTTTAGGGATCCTCATTCACTTTTTGGGTCCCTTAAGCTCTAAAATGGTTATCAAAATCAAGAGAGATAAACCAATATCCGATCGAAAGTTAATAACATATATCACTCCTCAGAGGAGCTATGATGGATTCACGATAATCGGAGCTTCTATATGCTGTGGAGCATTTTCTCAAGAGCTCTTAGTTGAAATTTCTAATAATAAAAATGTGTATGGTATTTTATTCTTCTTTTTATTAGGTGTCCTAATACCGTCAGTTCTATGGAAATTAAAAAACAAAGTTGTTGCATTAAGAGGCAGATATGCTGTCAATGTTGATTCAATCTTTTTTCTTCCATTAACTGCTCTATCAGAAGAATTGATTTGGCGGTTCTTTCTTCCGTTATTATTACTAACAAATTCTGTGGAATCTGTGGCGGTATCGATTTGTATCAGTTCAATAGGATTTATCTTGCTGCATATACCAATAGGCGGTGTTAAGTCTATTGCTTATATGTCGCTTTTTACATTCATCACAGTTATTTCATACTTAACATTTGGTATTCTAGCAGCGATAGCATTTCATATTTCACATAATCTGTTCATTCATTTTTTTCAACCTCTCAAAATAAACAACTTCAAAACGAAACCTCCCGTATTATCTGAAACTGATTGGTGAGGCTTTTATAAAGGTGGTAAACCCTGTGATAATACTAGAAAAGATGAAAGAGCTTAAAGGAAAAAGAGCGCTGGCTCAGTCATGGTTTTTGGATCCAGAAAAAAGAAAAATAAGTTCAAATTATGATAATCGAGAAACGCCATTTACTCGATGTCTATCAGCTGAAACTTTCATTTCTTATTATCAACTAACATTCAAAAAAAAGCCTGCCTCTATTTTAGATATAGGATGTGGACAAGGGCAGATGCTTGAGTATTTATCTAAGCAATTACCTCTAGCTGATTTGACAGGAATTGATTCATCAGAGGAAGCCATACATTGTGCAAATCAATTGAATATAAAAGCTAATTTTATTTGTACAGATATCGAAAATTTTTCATCACATGCGAAAAGTTATGATGCGATTTTAATACATCTGTGTTTTGGGCTATTTGAAGATCCTGTAGCATTATTAGAACAGTTCCTTCCTTATTTATCAAATGAATCTATTATTTATATAGTTGATTTAAATCGAGATAGTATAGAAAGTGGAATGAGTTCAGTTCAGAACAAAGAAGAAGAACTGTATTTATATGATCAATATCACGCCTCATTGACATTATCTGAGTTCGAGCAGTTACTCACCTATATTACCCAACCTAGAAAAGATGTAAAGTATAAGATTGGTACTTCTATAATTGGAGGATTCAGCCCATTTAGTATGGAATTTTTATCGTTAATAGGAAATGAAAATTTACAGCACACCTTAAGGCAGGTTCCAGATGAATATAGCAGTTCAGCACAGAAGACACCTTTACTTTTACATGCATGGCTGATTAAACAGTCTGGATACATTCATTCCATATAAACATGATTCTTTCTCTATGTATAATATGAAGGTTATCCGTTTAGTCTCTGCCTGCTCTTCGGAGAGTTCAATATGAATGATTTTTAAATTGCGATTCCCTAAAAATGAGAACGCGTTTCTCTGAAGTGAAGGAGAAAGGCAGGGTGATTAAAATTGAACTGCTTATTTCTTTAACGTTGAAGTACTTATCCATTAGGGGGGTTGAGAAAGTGGAAAGTGAAGGCTGTTTACTGATACACTCTTTGCTTCTATATGAATAACCATACTGTGTCATACAAAGTTTTTTGGAATTAGAGATGACTTAGTGTAGATGTTACTTTCTTTCACAGGGAGCTCTGTTGTTCGCTCATTGTATTCAGGTGCATTATTATCAGTCCGCTCTGTTCATAGTGGCTTTCCGTTTATATATAAAGGAAGAGAGAGGTATTAATGGTACTGAACATGCTGCATTAATCGATGAGCGAGTACCTATTATAAGGAGGAACTTCATTTGCATAAAAAAATTGGATATGGTATAGTTTTTATGGAAATGCTAACGATTACCGAGACAAGAGTGGGGAAACCCGCTCTTTTGTATTGAACAGGCAATTTTTGTCTCGACATTATTCATCCGTTTTCTGCTCCCCCTGCTCACATAAAGCAGGGTTTTTATGCAGAATGATTGATAAGAGCGTTTATCGAAAGCACAAGGAGGAAGAGAATGAGCAAAAAAGTAGTGGAT
Organism: Bacillus sp. FSL K6-0994; assembly: GCF_038630815.1. Taxonomy (NCBI): domain Bacteria; kingdom Bacillati; phylum Bacillota; class Bacilli; order Caryophanales; family Bacillaceae; genus Bacillus; species Bacillus sp. FSL K6-0994. The sequence goes on from NZ_CP152043.1 coordinate 1,561,957, forward strand.
GTCGTAAGCGAAATGGTGCAGCCAATTTTAGATGGCTTACAGCTTGAACTCGTTGATGTTGAATTTGTCAAAGAGGGTCAAAACTGGTTCCTTCGCGTGTTTATTGACTCTGATAAAGGTGTCGATATCGAAGAGTGTGCCAAAGTGAGCGAAGCCTTGAGCGAAAAGCTTGATGAGGCAGATCCGATTAGCCAAAACTACTTTCTTGAAGTGTCCTCTCCTGGAGCGGAGCGCCCATTAAAGAAAAAAGCTGATTTTGAAAAAGCACTTGGAAAAAATGTTTTCATGAAAACATATGAACCAATTGATGGTGAAAAAGCATTTGAAGGTGAGCTTACAAGCTTTGATGGTGAGATTGCAACAGTGACAGTGAAGATCAAGACAAGAAAGAAAGAGATCAATATTCCATACGAGAAAATAGCTAACGCAAGATTAGCAGTTTCGTTCAATTAACCTTTTCATTGATATAAGGGGGAACCATAAAAATGAGTAGTGAGTTGTTAGATGCCCTGACTGTTCTTGAGAAAGAGAAGGGTATTAGTAAAGAAATTATAATTGAAGCGATAGAAGCTGCACTCATTTCTGCATATAAGCGTAATTTTAATCAAGCACAAAATGTTCGTGTTGATTTAAACCGCGAAACGGGAACGATTCGTGTGTTCGCAAGAAAAGATGTTGTAGATGAAGTGTATGATTCTCGCCTTGAAATCTCTGTAGATGATGCAGCCAATATTAACCCGAATTACATGGTTGGTGACGTCGTTGAGATTGAAGTCACACCAAAAGACTTTGGACGTATTGCAGCTCAGACAGCGAAACAAGTTGTGACGCAGCGTGTGAGAGAAGCAGAGCGTGGTGTGATCTACACTGAGTTCATCGACCGCGAGGAAGACATTATGACGGGAATCGTTCAGCGGATTGACAGTAAATTTATTTACGTGTCACTTGGCAAAATTGAAGCCCTTCTTCCTGTCAATGAACAAATGCCAAATGAAGAATACAAACCGCATGACCGCATTAAAGTGTTCATTACAAAAGTAGAAAAAACAACAAAAGGACCACAAATTTATGTGTCTAGAACACATCCAGGTCTTTTAAAGCGTTTATTTGAAATTGAAGTGCCAGAAATTTATGATGGTACTGTAGAGCTTAAATCGGTTGCTAGAGAAGCTGGGGACCGTTCTAAAATATCTGTTCGTACAGATGATCCTGATGTTGATCCAGTTGGCTCCTGTGTTGGTCCAAAGGGCCAGCGTGTACAAGCAATTGTCAACGAGCTAAAAGGCGAAAAGATTGACATTGTTCATTGGTCTAATGACCCGGTTGAATTTGTTGCCAATGCGCTGAGTCCATCAAAAGTACTTGATGTCATTGTGAATGAAGAAGACAAGGCGACAACAGTTATTGTCCCTGATTATCAGCTGTCATTAGCGATTGGTAAAAGAGGTCAAAATGCCCGCCTTGCAGCGAAGCTGACCAGCTGGAAAATCGACATTAAAAGCGAAACAGATGCAAGGGAACTCGGTATTTTCCCAAGAACTGAAGACTCTGAATCTCTTTTCTTAGAGGCTGAACCAGTAGCTGAGGAATCTGACGAATAAGAGGTGATATTAAAGGTGAAAAGCCGAAAAAAAATCCCGCTTAGAAAATGCGTCGTGACGGGAGAAATGAAACCAAAGAAAGAACTGATCCGTGTTGTTCGTTCTAAAGAAGGAGAAGTGTCTGTTGACGCTACCGGAAAAATGAACGGACGCGGAGCTTACCTTTCTCTCGATAAAGAAACTATTCTTGCGGCAAAGAACAAACGCAGTTTACAGCAGCAATTTCAGACACAGATTGACGAACACATATTTGAAGAATTACTAGAACTAGCTGAAAAGGTGAAAAAACCTAATGAATGAATCTGAATGGTATCCTTTGCTTGGTCTAGCAAATCGAGCTCGTAAAGTCGTGTCAGGAGAAGATCTGGTGATCAAAGAAATTAGACATGCGCGTGCTAAGCTGGTTCTTCTTGCAGCAGATGCCTCATCTAACACAGAGAAAAAGGTATCTGACAAATGCAAATTTTATAATGTTCCGGTTAGAAAAGTTGAAGACCGTTCCGTTCTCGGACGTTCTATTGGGAAAGAAGCTCGCGTAGTTGTCGCTGTCACTGACCAAGGCTTCGCTAAGAAGCTCATAAGCTTGCTCGATTAATTTATTTGGGGGTGAACGAATGGCTAAAGTGAGAGTATATGAATACGCAAAAGCCATAGATGTTTCAAGTAAAGATATTATAGCAGCGCTTAAGGATATGAACGTGGAAGTGAACAACCACATGGCGACGCTTGAAGACGACACTGTGAAAAAGCTAGACGCTATCTATAAAAAAGCCAAAGCAAAAGAGACAGCTAACGAGAAACCCGCAGAACAAAAAAAACAATCATCTAACAAAAACAATGATAGAAAGAAGAATGACGTGCAGAATAATCAATTTAATAAAAACAAAAAAAACAACAACCAAAATAAAAACAAAAACAAACGCGGTGGAAATAACAAACCGCAGCATCAGCAAGCTAGACCTGTGAAGCCTAAAAAAGAGCTTCCTGAAAAAATTGAATTTACAAATTCAATGACTGTCGGCCAGCTGGCTGATGAGCTTGGAAAAGAATCAGCTGAAATCATTAAAAAGCTGATGATGCTTGGTGTCATGGCAACAATCAACCAAGAACTTGATAAAGATACAGTTGAATTAATCGCTTCTGAATATGGTGTTCCAGTTGAGGAAGTCATCATTTTAGAAGAAACTGAACTTGAAAAGTATGAAGTTGAAGATAAAGAAGAAGATATGCAAGTACGCCCTCCAGTTGTAACGATCATGGGACACGTTGACCACGGGAAAACAACTCTTCTTGACAGCATCCGTAAGACAAAAGTCGTCGAAGGCGAAGCAGGTGGAATCACGCAGCATATCGGTGCATACCAAATCGAAGAAAATGGCAAAAAAATTACGTTCCTTGATACACCTGGACACGCAGCATTTACAACGATGCGTGCACGTGGTGCCGAAGTAACGGATACAACAATTCTAGTCGTTGCAGCAGATGATGGCGTCATGCCGCAAACAATTGAAGCGATTAACCATGCGAAAGCGGCAGAAGTGCCAATCATTGTCGCTGTGAACAAAATTGACAAACCAACAGCGAACCCTGACCGCGTGATGCAGGAATTAACTGAGCATGGTCTTGTACCAGAAGCTTGGGGCGGCGAAACCATTTTCGTTCCACTATCTGCGAAAACAGGTGAAGGCATCGACGAATTGATCGAAATGATCCTTCTTGTCAGCGAAGTTGCAGAACTGAAAGCCAACCCAAATCGTGCGGCAAAAGGGACTGTCATCGAGGCTGAGCTTGATAAAGGAAGAGGTTCTGTTGCAACCCTTCTTGTTCAAACAGGTACACTTCAAGTAGGTGACCCAATCGTTGTCGGAAATACATTTGGCCGTGTACGTGCAATGGTCAATGACATCGGCCGCCGCGTGAAAACAGCAGGACCATCTACACCTGTTGAAATCACTGGTTTAAACGATGTACCGAATGCAGGGGATCAGTTCCTCGTATTCAAAGATGAAAAAACAGCTCGTCAAGTCGGTGAGGCGCGTGCTTCTAAACAGCTGGACGAACAGCGTTCAGATAAAGCAAAATTATCTCTAGACGACCTATTTGAGCAAATCAAACAAGGTGACGTAAAAGATATCAACTTGATCGTGAAAGCAGACGTACAAGGCTCTGCTGAAGCATTAACAGCAGCTCTTCAAAAAATAGAAGTCGAAGGCGTAAAAGTGAAAATCATCCATACGGGTGTTGGAGCGATTACAGAATCAGACATCATTTTAGCAAGTGCTTCTAATGCCATCGTGATTGGCTTTAACGTACGTCCTGATGGAAATGCGAAGAGCACAGCTGAGACTGAGAACGTTGATATCCGCTTGCACCGCATTATTTATAAAGTCATCGATGAAATTGAAGCTGCGATGAAAGGAATGCTTGACCCTGAATATGAAGAAAAAGTCATCGGTCAAGTTGAAGTTCGTCAAACGTTCAAAGTATCTAAAATCGGTACAATTGCTGGCGGCTATGTAACTGAAGGAACGATTACAAGAGATAGCGGAATCCGCTTAATCCGTGACGGCGTCGTTATTTTTGAAGGCGAAGTTGACGTGTTAAAACGATTTAAAGATGATGTGAAAGAAGTTTCACAAGGCTATGAATGTGGTATTACCATTAAGAAATACAATGATATCCGTGAAGGTGATGTCATGGAATCATTCGTTATGCAAGAAATCGAAAGAAAATGATCGGTTATACCGAATGTGAGTGCATGATCTATGATGCATCCTCACTGAAGGAAAAACGTGCGGTTCTTCAGCGTATTTTGACAAGAACGCGTCATAAATTCAATGTAACCATTGCTGAAATGGATTACCAGGATACATGGCAGCGTACATCAATTGGAATCGCCGTGATTTCCTCATCTCGGGTTCAAGTGGAAAAGAAGCTTCAGCGTGTATTAGGCTTTATCGATTCTTTTCCTGAAATTGAACGAACGATCACGAAAACTGAGTGGTTTTAATTAGAGGTGATAAGATCATGAGTATGAGAGCAACCCGTGTGGGTGAGCAAATGAAAAAAGAATTGGGCGACATCTTAGGCAGAAAGCTAAAAGATCCAAGAATCGGCTTTTTGACTGTAACCGATGTCGAAGTATCCGGTGATTTGCAAATTGCCAAAGTCTACATTTCTGTTCTTGGCGACGAGAAGAAAAGAGAGGAAACCTTAAAAGGTCTTGCAAAGGCTAAAGGGTATATCCGCTCTGAAATTGGCAATCGAATCAGACTTCGCAAAACACCAGAACTGCATTTTGAATTCGACGAATCCGTAGACTACGGAAACCGAATTGAAAGCCTGATTGCTGAGTTAAACACAAAAGATCACGAATAAGACGTTGAAATAAGGATAGGCGATGATCGTCTGTCCTTTTTCATCGTTTATGAAAGGAGAGAACGCAGATGATAAATGGTGTTCTTTTATTACATAAAGAAAGAGGCATGACCTCACACGACTGTGTGTTTAAAGTAAGAAAAATTTTACACACAAAAAAAGTCGGCCATACAGGCACCCTCGACCCAGAGGTTTCAGGTGTTCTGCCTATTTGTATCGGAAGAGCAACGAAGATTGTAGAATACTTAACAGATAAATCGAAAACATACGATGCAGAAATCACGATTGGCTTTTCTACAACAACAGAAGACCAAACAGGTGAGATCGTAGAAGAAAAAAAGGTGGAAAAACCGATCTCAGAAAAAGAAATTGATGCGGCGCTGAATCAGTTTGAAGGAACCATTGAACAAATTCCTCCCATGTTTTCTGCTGTGAAAATTGGCGGGAAAAAGCTCTATGAGTATGCAAGAGAGGGCATCGAAATTGAGCGGCCAAGCCGAGAAATTACTATTCACCGTATCGAGCGGACTACACCTGTCACATATGAGGATGGCAGCGTGTCATTTAGGTTTACTGTTCTATGCTCAAAGGGAACGTATGTGAGGACCTTAGCGGTTGATATCGGGAAGAAACTAGGGTTTCCAGCCCACATGTCACATCTTATTCGTACAGGGTCTGGTGATTTTACACTTGATGAATGTATTACGCTGGATGAGCTGCGAGATATAAGCGAGGAAGGAACTGTAGATGAGCACCTTGTCCCGATCGAGCGCGCGCTCAATCATTTGCCGAAATGGGAGATAAATGATACATTAGCAAGTAAAGTGGAAAACGGTGCAGTCCTGCCAATGCCTGATGAATTTGCTCATTTCGCAGAGGAGGATCGTGTCGCTGTATTTGCTCCTTCAGGTCGTTGTCTGGCAATATATATGAAGCACCCGACCAAACAGAACCTGATGAAGCCGGCGAAAATCTTATCTCAGGACAAGCAATCTTAAAGAAAAGGTGACATCTCGTGAAGACTATACATATTTCACACCCACATACATTGAATCAAAAGGATCAAGTCCCGTCTGTCATGGCTTTAGGGTACTTTGACGGTGTTCACCTCGGGCATCAAAAAGTCATTGACGAAGCGAAAAGCATTGCGAAAAAAGAAGGATTGGCCTTAGCAGTCATGACCTTTCATCCGCATCCATCACATGTTTTGCAAAAGGCACGGGAACCAAAAGACTTAATTACACCGCTTGAGGATAAAATTGATTTTATCGAACAGCTGGGCGCTGACTATTTATACATCGTACAATTCAGCGAGAGCTTTGCAGCTCTATCTCCTCAAGAGTTTGTGGATCAATATTTGGATGAATTGAATGTGAAGCACGCAGTAGCGGGGTTTGATTTTACGTTTGGCCGTTTTGGTGCAGGCACAATGGAAACGTTCGATGAATACGGAAAAGGCCGTATCAATGCAACCATCGTACCTAAGCTGTCCAATCAAGACCGAAAAGTCAGTTCCACTCTCATCCGTTCCGCATTAAAAAATGGGGATGTTGAATATGTGAGCGAGCTTTTAGGAAAACCTTATCAGCTTCGCGGCATTGTCATCCATGGAGACAAACGCGGACGGACGATCGGATTTCCGACAGCTAATGTCGGCTTATCTGCTGAATACATTATTCCGCCAACAGGGGTATATGCAGTAAGAGCAGAAGTAAAAGGTAAAGTATATGACGGCGTTTGTAATGTCGGCTATAAACCAACATTTTATGAAAAACGTCCTGATCAGCCGGCCATTGAAGTAAACCTTTTTGATTTTAACGAAGAAATATATGGCCAGCCGATTAAATTACAATGGTTCAAGCGCATTCGCAGTGAACGAAAATTTAACGGAATCCAGGAGCTGACGGCTCAAATCAGTCAAGATAAAGAAGAAGCGATTCAGTTTTTTCAAGATCAGCTCAAGCAAACAAAAAAATCATAGAAAAACTGCTCTACCATTTGCAAATTCAGCATATTTTTAGTATGATTATTCCTGTAGCTTTAAAACCACTTACTTGGCAGGCCGACTTCACCGACGGTTGCGAGGTAGATGGGGCTAACATGATTTGGAGGTGAAACAGGATGGCTATTACTCAAGAGCGTAAAACGCAATTAATTAATGAGTTCAAAACACACGAATCTGATACTGGATCTCCAGAAGTTCAGATCGCTGTCCTAACAGAATCAATTAACAACTTGAACGAGCATTTACGTACTCATAAGAAAGATCACCACTCACGTCGCGGTCTTTTGAAAATGGTAGGTAGACGTCGTAATCTTCTTACGTATCTACGTAATAAAGACGTAACTCGTTACCGTGAGTTAATTAACAAACTAGGCTTACGTCGATAATCGTAAAAAGCGGGAGGATTCCCGCTTTTTTATCGTATAATCACTAATATTTTATGGTTAAAATGTTGAAAGAATGGCAAAAACCCTTCTACATACAGCTTTCACATTGATATGTGAAAATCATTTTGTTCATAATAAGAACTAACTAAAACTTTACGATAAGAGAGGAGTTTATCTCAGAATGGGACAAGAGAAACATGTCTTCACCATAGACTGGGCTGGACGTCAACTGACAGTTGAAACTGGCCAGCTTGCAAAGCAAGCAAACGGAGCGGTCCTCGTACGCTACGGAGATACGGCTGTGCTTAGCTCAGCAACAGCTTCTAAAGAACCAAAACCACTTGATTTCTTCCCGCTCACTGTGAACTACGAAGAAAGACTATACGCAGTAGGTAAAATTCCTGGCGGCTTCATTAAAAGAGAAGGCCGTCCAAGTGAAAAGGCGATCCTTGCCAGCCGCTTAATTGACAGACCAATTCGTCCGCTGTTTGCAGATGGATTTAGAAACGAAGTACAAGTCATTAGTATCGTCATGAGTGTGGATCAAGATTGCTCATCTGAAATGGCTGCAATGTTTGGCTCATCTTTAGCTTTATGTGTGTCTGACATTCCATTTGAGGGACCAATCGCCGGCGTTACAGTAGGACGAGTGGATGGAAAGCTGATCATTAACCCGAATGTGGAGCAGCTTGAACAAAGTGACATCAATCTTGTGGTTGCCGGAACAAAAGATGCGATCAACATGGTAGAAGCTGGTGCTGATGAAGTACCGGAAGAAACAATGCTTGAAGCGATCATGTACGGTCACCAAGAGATCAAACGCTTAATCGAATTCCAAGAAGAAATTGTGAAGGCAGTCGGTAAGGAAAAAATCGATATTCCTTTATATGAAGTAGATCAAACGTTAGCAGACGAAGTAAAAGCACTTGCTGAAGCTGACCTGCTGAAAGCGATTCAAGTACATGAGAAGCATGCGCGTGAGGATGCAATCAGTGCTGTGAAAAAAGCTGTAGTTGAGAAGTTTGAAGCAGAAGAACGTGACGAAGCAACGATTAAACAAGCGAAAGATGTATTAAACAAGCTTGTCAAAAACGAAGTTCGCCGTCTGATTACTGAAGAGAAAGTACGTCCAGATGGACGCGGCGTAGATCAAATCCGTCCACTTTCTTCAGAAGTAGGACTTCTGCCAAGAACGCACGGTTCAGGCCTATTTACAAGAGGACAAACACAGGCGCTCAGTATTTGTACATTAGGTGCACTTGGTGATGTGCAAATTCTTGATGGTTTAGGTGTTGAAGAATCAAAACGCTTCATGCACCATTACAACTTCCCGCAATTCAGTGTTGGCGAGACAGGTCCAATGCGTGGTCCAGGCCGTCGTGAGATCGGACATGGTGCACTAGGTGAACGTGCACTAGAACCAGTCATTCCATCCGAAAAAGATTTCCCTTATACGGTTCGCCTCGTTTCAGAGGTATTAGAATCTAACGGATCTACTTCACAAGCAAGTATTTGCGCAAGCACACTTGCGATGATGGATGCCGGTGTTCCAATTAAAGCACCAGTTGCAGGGATTGCAATGGGACTTGTGAAATCTGGTGAATACTACACAGTGCTGACAGACATTCAAGGAATGGAAGATGCACTTGGAGATATGGACTTTAAAGTTGCAGGTACATCAAAAGGTGTAACAGCCCTTCAAATGGACATCAAAATCGATGGTCTATCAAAAGACATCTTAGAAGAGGCTCTTCAACAAGCGAAAAAAGGAAGAATGGAAATTTTAGACAGTATGCTGTCAACAATTCCTGCTTCTAGAGGAGAATTGTCTCGTTATGCACCTAAAATCTTAACGATGACAATCAATCCGGATAAAATTCGCGATGTCATTGGACCAAGCGGTAAACAAATCAATAAAATCATTGAAGATACCGGTGTGAAAATCGATATTGAACAAGATGGTACAATCTTTATTTCTTCTACAGAAGAAGATATGAACCAAAAAGCGAAGAAAATTATTGAAGATCTTGTGAGAGAAGTTGAAGTAGGACAGCTTTACCTAGGTAAAGTCAAACGCATTGAAAAATTCGGTGCCTTCCTTGAAATCTTCAGTGGAAAAGATGGACTTGTTCATATTTCTGAGCTTGCGCTTGAGCGTGTGGGCAAAGTAGAAGATGTCGTGAAACTTGGCGATGAATTACTTGTCAAAGTCACTGAAATCGATAAACAAGGCCGTGTGAACCTTTCTCGAAAAGCTGTTTTACGTGAAGAAAAGGAAAAAGAAGAAAAGCAGTCTTAATGAGATCAAATAAAATGTGTTAGAAGCCAGGTATCCGTGCCAGGCTTCTTTCTTTTCTTGCGCTAACAATAGTTCTAGCTTGTTTCTCCCCATCATAATTTGTGATATAGGGGAGGGACAACCATTGAAAAAAACGTTACCATTCATTGTGTTTGTATTTTTACTGCTCGTGTCATATCAAACGATGAAGCAGCCGGCTGCTGTTACATATATTGAATCAATGAAAGAGCATGCCGAAGTTGCATCTGTTTCAAAAGATATTTTATTTCAGGAAATTGAATCGAAGTCTTCTGACTATGAAGTAAAGGCGCAAAATGCTAAGATTGATAAAGTGTGGAAAAAGATGCCTGGCTTAAATGGACAGACAGTTGATATCGATGCCTCTTATGAAAAAATGAAGAAACAGGGGTCATTCGATGAAAAGCTGCTTGTTTTTAATGAAACAAAACCATCTATTCATTTACATGAGCTTGGTGCAGAGCCCATTTATAAAGGGCATCCAGATAAAAAAATGAATGCATTCCTCATCAACGTAGCTTGGGGTGACGAGCATTTAATCAACATGTTAAAGACGCTGGATAAGCATCAAGTCAAGGCGACCTTTTTCTTAGAAGGCAAATGGGTGAAAAAAAGCACAGAGCTTGCTAAAAAAATCGCGGCAGATGGTCATGAAATTGGAAATCATTCATACAATCACCCAGATATGCGCACACTGACAAGAGAACGAGCATTAGAGCAGATAACGAAAACAAATCGCCAAATTGAAGAATCCCTTGGGAAGAAACCAAAATGGTTTGCGCCTCCAAGCGGCAGCTTTAAAGAAGAAACAGTCAAGCTTGCCAAACAAGAAGGCATGGAAACCATTATGTGGACAGTAGACACCATCGACTGGCAAAAACCATCCCCGGCTATTTTACAAAAGCGGGTGCTTGGGAAAATTCACAATGGGGCGATGATATTAATGCATCCAACAGATGCAACAGCGAAAAGTCTTGACGCACTTATCACTCAAATTAAAGAAAGAGGATATGAATTAGGGACGGTTTCTGACCTCCTAAGTGAAAAAAGACATCCGTGATGCGATCTGTTTGTTGAATAGGAGGAGCAAAACTTGGTCAAAACGTATACATGCCAAAACGGAGTAAGAATTGTACTCGAAAACAATCCCACTGTAAGGTCTGTCGCAATTGGCGTCTGGATTGGAACAGGCTCTAGACATGAGACACCTGAAATTAATGGAATCTCACACTTTTTAGAGCATATGTTCTTTAAAGGAACAAAGACAAGATCTGCACGTGATATCGCAGAATCCTTTGACCGCATTGGTGGTCAGGTGAATGCCTTTACATCAAAAGAATACACTTGCTACTATGCGAAGGTGCTTGATTCACATGCTGGCTACGCCCTCGATGTATTAAGCGACATGTTCTTTCACTCAGCTTTTGATGAAGAAGAGCTGAAAAAAGAAAAAAATGTGGTGTACGAAGAAATTAAAATGTATGAGGATACTCCTGATGACATCGTTCATGATTTATTAAGCAAAGCCATTTATGGTGATCATTCATTAGGATATCCGATTTTAGGAACAGAGGAAACACTCTCAACCTTTAACGGAGACTCACTTAGAAAATACATGGATGAATTCTATACCCCGGACCGCGTCGTGATCTCAGTTGCAGGGAACGTAGATGAGACCTTTATTCGCGAGGTTGAAAAGCTGTTCGGTTCTTATGAAGGAAAAGGGAAAAAGCAGCCTGTAGAAGCTCCAGCATTTCATTATGGCAAGCTCACACGCAAAAAGGAAACGGAACAAGCGCACCTATGCCTGGGCTTTAATGGCCTTCCAGCTGGAGATAAGGGCATCTATGACTTAATCGTCTTAAATAATGTTCTTGGCGGAAGCATGAGCAGCCGATTATTCCAAGATGTAAGAGAGGACAAAGGACTTGCTTATTCCGTCTTCAGCTATCACAGTTCATTTGCAGATAATGGAATGCTGACGATTTATGGCGGAACTGGAGCGAAACAGCTAAACCTGCTCTCTGAGACCATCTTACAAACATTAGACGTCTTAAAACGTGAGGGAATCACGCAGAAAGAACTAGAGAACTCTAAGGAGCAAATGAAAGGCAACCTTATGCTCAGCCTTGAAAGCACAAACAGCAAAATGAGCCGAAACGGTAAAAATGAACTGCTCCTTGGCAAACATCGGACACTCGATGAAATTATTGATGAAATCAACAGCGTCACATTAGACGGCGTGAATAACTTATCTAAACGCATCTTTACAGAAGATTATGCGCTCTCGCTTATTAGTCCGACGGGTGATGTACCTTCTGCTTAAACAAAAAAGGCATGTCTTTTAAAGAGATGCCTTTTTTTGATACAAAAAAGATTAATCAGCTAACTTGTTTTGCAGCTGATGAACAATTTTATTGATTGTTGAAAAGTGCTCTGTCAGTAATTCCTCATCTGCAAATTGAATATCAAAAACCTCTTCTAATTCCAAAATGAGTGAAACTGCTTTAATCGAATCGAGACCGTGATTTGTTAATTCCTCATCTGCACCAATAGAAACCTTGCTGCTATCATCCAAAGAACGCAGAACCAAATCTTTTACTTGACTTGAAAGTGAAAGGACATCTGTCGTTTCATTCATCTGCAACGCTCCCTTTTACAAATTTTCTATCATTTACATAAATTAACTATATTAGAATGGAAAAACATTGTAAAGCAGTTTCGACATAAATAGGAATTGTTGATCATTCTATTCAAATGAAATATTTGGTAGAGTGAGAAGAAAAGAGACTGGAAGGATGAATCAATCCATGAATAAAACAGACCTTATGCAGCACATTCCCTTATTAAAAGAAGCGGTCAGCATAGACCACATTGATAAAGGATATTCTCGGGATGAAAAATGGGTCATGACTACGGTGTCAGGTGAAAAATATGTCCTTCGATTCACAGATCAAGACCAGTATGACAAAATAAAGATGCAGTTTGAGCTGCTTTCCGAATTAAGACGTCATGGTGTTCAGTGTGCTGATCCAGTGAATATCGGTGTTCTAGAAGCAAAACAGCAAGTGTACTATATTTTATCGTTTATAGAAGGCCAGGAAGCAAAAGAAATCATGAGTCAGTTAACTGAAGAACAGCAGTATGCTATCGGGGTAAGTGCAGGTCAGGATTTACGAAATATGCATAAATATCCGGCACCTTCACACATCGAACCTTGGGAAGATCGTGTCATTAAAAAGCATCATCGATATTTAACTGCTTACCGGAAAAGCGGTTTCTCCCTTAAAGGGGATGAAAAAGTAGCTCAGTTTATAGCAAAGCACATAGATATAGTGAAAGGCAGACCTAATCAATTTCAGCACGATGATTTTCATTTAGGGAACATTATTGTAAACAATCATAAATATGCAGGTGTTATTGATTTTAACAATTTTGACTGGGGAGATCCCATTCACGATTTTTATAAAGTAGCTCTTTTCAGCAGAGAAACAAGTGAAGCTTTTTCAGCTGGTCAAATCAATGGATATTTTGATGGGAACATTCCAGATGATTTTTGGCTGCTTTACTCTGTTTATGTCGCAATGAGTATCTTTTCATCGATTATGTGGGTTATTAAATTCGATCCGGGTCAAATGGATGAGATGATTGAAAGACTAGAAAATGTGCTAAAAGAACATGATTATTTTAATCAAATAGAGCCTCAGTGGTATGCGCGTATCACTAGATAACAGTGAAATATAGGACGATTGGGCAGTGATGGAAGTCACTGCCTTTTTTGTTATAATAATGCAAATTACACATTGTCATGACTAAAAACATTTTATATAATCCAAACAAGGATCGAAAAAGATGTAAAAAAATTCCGTTTTTTGTTGAAAAAGAGCAAAAGGCTGGTGGTGGATTGAAACAAATCGACAAGGATTCAAAGCAGTTATGGCGTGTTTATTTATGGACACTTTCATTCTTAAAGCCTTATACAGGTAAAGTGATTCTAGTTATTATGAGTGGTTTCGTTATTACCTTGAGCGAGCTCATCATACCTAAATTTATTCAATATTTTATTGAGACCATTTTGCCAGCAAAAGACTTTTCAAAAATGAATGGTTTATTGTTAGGACTGACTGGCTTAATTGTACTCGGTATTATACTGACAGCCGCACGAAATTTATGGCAAAGAAAATTAATTGAACAAGCCTCAAGAGATTCACAATTTGCTGCCTTCCAGCAAATCCGTCAACTTGGTTTCTCATACTACGAACAACATTCTGTTAGTGAAACACTCTCCTTTGTTAACACACAGACACGAGCTGTACAAGAAATTTACAGACGATACTTCCCACAATTTATCAATCAGATATTATTTATCGCCATCTCACTTTACTTTATGATAAACATTTCTATTTTTCTCACACTAATCATCATTCCAAGTTTTATTCTCTACTATGTCTTTGGGCCATGGCTTGAAAAAAAGGCCACGATCTACGGTAGACAAAGTGCAGAAGGTTTTCGCACGCTGCAAACAAAATTATACGAAAGTCTTGCTTCGATGGAAGAGCTTAGAATTTTAGGCTATATGAAATGGGATATGGAACGAATTCAAAAACTCCATGAAAAAGTGCGCCAAGATCATGAGAAAAATGTTTTTTTCGCCTATTTACGAGGAAGCAACCGCAGGCTGACTTATTATATTGGCGCTCTTGCCACTTTTGGTATTGGTATCCACCTTGTAAAGACTGGACAGCTAACGACAGGTGGTTTTGTGGCATATATATTATATTATTTTTCAGCGATGCATATGCTTACTTCCATTGTCACACTTTTAACAGAACAACGAATATTAACATTTCAAATTGAACCTTTATATCATTTTATGAAAAAAACACCTGATATTAGAGAGCCTCAGCAGCCGGTGTACCTTGATCATGTAGAAGGCGATATCGTGTTTCATGACGTCAGTTTTCATTATCCAAATCATCCTCCTTTATTAAAAGAGATGAATCTACATATTCGGAAGGGTGAAAAAGTAGCGCTTGTCGGTACAAGCGGCGGAGGGAAAACATCGCTTCTTAAGTTAATTGGACGCTTTTATGATCCCTCATCCGGGATGATTACAATGAATGGAGTTGATTTGCGCCGTTTACCTACTAGTCAAATAAGAGGTGCGATGGGATTTGTTTTTCAAGAAACGTTCTTATTTAATATGAGTGTAAAGGACAATATTCGTTTTGGAGATACAAGTCTTTCAGATCAACAGATCATTGAAGCCGCAAAAAAAGCAGACTGTGATTCATTTATAAGAGAGTTAGAAAATGGATACGATACCATACTCGGGGAAAGGGGATTAAAACTTTCCGGAGGGCAAAAGCAAAAAATAGCGATTGCCAGGCTATTTGCTAAAAATCCAAGAGTTGTATTACTCGACGAAGCCACAGCATCTCTTGACAATGTCAGTGAGCAAAAAGTCCAGCATGCATTACACCAAACATTTAAGGAATATACTGTCATTGCAGTTGCGCATCGTTTATCAACGGTCAGCCATTTTGACAGAATTATTTTTATAAAAGATGGTTGTGTGTTAGAGACTGGACCATTTCATGAATTGATGAGGAAAAAAGGGCATTTTTATCAATTGGCGTCTGACCGCTCAGAAAAGGAGGCAGGTGTAACATGAGAAAAAATTGGCTGTTTCTTTTGATCACAAGGCAAAAATGGATGCTCATCCTTGCTCTTTTACTCGTTTTGATTGAAGCAGCAGCTAATTTAGCCATGATAGGACTGCAAAAGTGGCTCATTGATGATGTTCTTTTGAATAGTGGTATCAGTCAACATTTCTCCCAGATCTTGATGCTGTTTGCCATTATATTTCTTGTATATGTTGTGATGTTTGTTGCCAGCCCATATGTGATGCATAAAAACTATCTGACCATCCATCATTCATTGCAGAAAATGATGTTAGATCAGCTTCAGCAAGTATCCATGAGATCATATAAAACTCACCCAGTTAGTTTTTATTTACACAAACTTAATCAAGATGTAAAGACAGTTGCTGTTACGGCTGCTTTACATATACCGAAAATTGTACAAACGATTTTTATGGCCATTGTTTTATCTATCATTTTGCTATCTGTGAGTTCTGTCTTATTTTTCTTGCTTCTCTTTGCAAGCGCTTGTTATTTTATTGTCGGTAAAAAAATGGCGAAAACGGCAACAAACATAGCAAAAGATGTGCAGGAGAGAAGATCAGACCTATTCGTGCATGTAGAAGAAGGCATTTCTTCTACAAGGGAAGTTGTCGCATTCGATCGACGCAAGTGGGAAATCGGTTTGTATGAAAAGCTGTTTAACAAAATGATGGATCGTGTCATGAAGGAAGGTAAGTTTCAAAACAAGCTTCTTTTTTTAACAGAGCCATTGAAATGGTTTGGGATACTATCAGTTCTAGTGTTTGGCACATATCAAGTAGCAGCAGGAAACATGTCCATCGGTTTATTTGTCGTCATTTACCAATATGCATCTCAATTAATGAAGAGTTATCAAGAGTTATTCCAGTATGTATTTGAATTTTTCCAGCAGCGTGCATCTGTTCACCGAATCGCAGAAGTGCTGCAAATGGAAAACGAAGAAAAAGGAACAAAACGAATAGATGCTGTAGAAGACGTGGTGTTTGAAGATGTTTGCTTTTCTTATGAACAAACATCTAAAGGCGCTTTAGACGGCTTGAATCTTCATATTCCAAAGGGAAGGAAAGTGGCGATTGTTGGAGCGAGCGGCAGCGGGAAATCAACGATTTCAAAGCTTACACTTGGACTTTACCGGCCAGACAGCGGGGGAATTTTAGTGAATGGGGTTGATCTATCAGAGATCAATCCATCTCATTTATTAAAGCGAATAGCCGTTGTCCCGCAAGAGCCCTATTTTTTCCCAGACACGATACGCCTGAATTTAATCATGGGATTACATGATGTGACCGAAGAACAACTTGAACAGGCTTGTGAAGTTGCACAAATTCTTTCCTTCATCAAAGGGCTTGAAAAAGGTTTTGACACAGTCATTGGAGAGAGGGGAATTTCCTTATCAGGAGGACAAAGACAGCGTTTAGCTATCGCCAGAGCGCTTTTAAAACAGGCTGATTTACTTATATTAGATGAGGCGACCTCCGCGCTAGATCGGCAGACAGAAAGGAAGGTTCAAAAAGGGATAGACGATGCCAAAGGAGGCGGTACCTTGCTTGTGATTGCACACAGGTTATCGACCATACAAAATGCAGATTTAATCTATGTACTTGAAGGCGGTGCTGTTCAAAGCTGCGGTACTCATGAGGAGCTGATGGAAGCCTCCTCGCATTACCGCTCTTTATTTATGGCCCAGGTAATTACAGCGTCTTAGTCAGTTTGTTTTTAACTAAAGTGAAGAGTCGTTCTAAGGTGCGGAAGTGGTCAGGGTGTAATTCTTCGTCTTCAAAGGCAATATGAAAGGTGTCTTCTAATGAAATAACAAAAGAGACGATTTGGACAGAATTTAATCCTAAAGCTTTTAAACTATCATCTCGGCTTGGCTGCTCATTGAGAGACAACTTATTCATGACAAGCTGTACAATTTTTTCTTCAACTTCAGTTATTGTCAGTTCATTCATGTCGCGGCTCCTTTCTAAGAGATTGATATATGTTACATTTTGGTTGATTAAGGAAAAAAATGCAATTGTTTTTATAAATCTATCATAAGGGGTGGCATTCATTGTCATATGTAAGCTATCAAAAAAATGATGTTCGTGTCGTATTAGGTGCAGATGAATCAGTTCAGAATTTAGTGATAAGTAAAGTGCATCCATATATTTACTGCAGCAAAATAACAGAAAAACATGAAGGTGACGTTTGGACGATTCTAACCAGTAAATATGCACAAGAAATACAAAAAGAAATACCTCTTGAAGAAGTCTTTTACCAAACGAAGATGGAGCCCCGCTGCCGCTACCTGTATGACGGAGAGAAAAAAATCATTGTGATAGATGAACCAAAAGATGTCAGATGGACAGCCCAGCATGCGCTTCGGTTAATAAGAGTTTTGCTTCGCCTTTTGTGTTATCAGGATGGACTCATCTATTTGCATGGGGGCATGATGGAGATGAATCAAAAGGGAATTGCCCTAGTGGGCGGATCAAGGGCAGGGAAAACGTCCACCATCTTATCCTTATTATCATTAACCGATGCTCGATATATCACAAACGATGATATAGGTGTTTCATATACGAACACCGAGTACACAGGAACTGGCTGGCCGAGATCTATGAGTATTCGGAAAGATTCGTTTGAAGCCATTGAAAAGCTAGGTACCCCATACAGACTCCAAACATCGAGTCATCCATTTAACGAGGATGATAAAAGCTATCATTTTGTATATCCAGAGGAGCTAGAAAAATGGTTTTTACGTGAAGTCAAAACAATGGGAAAAATCGATGTGATTGTGTTTCCTGAATTTTTACCTCACGGGCAAACTGGGGCAGAACTTTCGAAAATGACTCCGCAGGAAGCAGCGGAACGTTTGAAGCAGCATGCAGTCATTAATCCAGGAAGACATAATGAATTCTTATTACCATATTTCACATTGCCAACACCCGAAGAGCTAGAACCATTCCTTAACGCACTAGCGGAAAAGGTGCCCTGTTACTCATTAAAACAGGCATTTACTTCTTTAGAGAAAGGCACTGCCCTCATTCAAGAGCTTCTTGAGCAAACCGACATTGTCGTGTAAGACTTTTTGGAGGTGAATTATGGTTGAGCAGGAGTACAAATATTTGTTGTCACAAACAGATTTTCAGCACATATATGACATGTTCATTCAATATCATACACCTACTTATGTTCTTAATTTCAATTACTATTACGACACACCAGATTTTTTATTAAAACGATTTGGTTATACCGTACGTATCCGTCAAATCAGCGGCAAACTAACACTTGAAATCAAATGCCCCAGTCAAACGTCTGGCTATAAAAGAGTAAGAGAAGAAACGTCATTACCTATTGAGGAGTTACCGCAAAAACTAGATGTACAGAACATCATGACGTCTCTACCAATTACAATCACTCAACAGCCAGAATTGTTAGGGCTATTGGTCACTGAGCGAACAACCTTTTACATTGAGAAAGGCATTAAAATCGATTTGGATCAAAGCAGCTATCTTGGCATCACAGATTATGAACTGGAAATTGAATATGACAGTGAAAAAGCATATGAGGCAGATCAATTGTTTCATACACTAACTGATGATTTGGACATGCCAGCCAATCGAAAAGGAAAGCGCTCTCGATTTATCACTAGATTTCAATCGTTTTACGGGAAGGAGTAGTCAAACATGCGGGCTGTTTTGGATCAATCCACTCTCTCAAATGAGCAGAGGCTGTTATTACTTAGCTCACGTATTCAATTAAATGAACAAGAAGAAGAGTCTATTAGAGCTCTATTGAAAGATGGCATCGATATGCCTAAATTAATTGGACTGGCATCAAGACATAAGGTGCTTCAGCTGATGACGCCTCATTTAATTCGCCTTGATGATGAAAAAAACATTACGACGACATACAAATTTTTGCTTCACTATCACTATATAGGGAATCGTCAAAAAAATGTGGAGAGATTCAAGGAATTCAAACGTCTTTTACAAACATTCCGAAATGCAAAGCTAAAAACGGTCCCCCTTAAAGGCGCCATTTTAACCCCGCTTGTGTACAAAGATTATGGACTGCGAATGATGTCAGACCTTGATTTCTTAATTCATCCAGATGACCGGAAGAATGCCTCTTCATTGCTCAAGAAGGAAGGGTTTATCATCGGGAAATATGACTGGGCTGCCGATCAGGAAATACCGATTGAAAGAGAAGAAGAAATGATGTGGAGAATAAATGCCGGGAATCTTTATTCACATATTAAACGAAGCGGAGAAGATTTTTTGAAGGTACACCGGGTCGATTTCTCTTATGATGTTGAGCTGAAAAAAAACTACGAAGCAACAAATGCCTTGCTGGATGCTGCTGAAGAAAAGCCCTTTTTTCAAACAGATGTCTATTTGCTTCAGCCGTTAGATTTTCTTATCCATCTTGCCTTCCATCTATATAAGGAGGCAACAAACGTACAGTATGTCTACTTACATGCAGATCTTAATTTGATTAAGTTTTGTGATGTAAGGGAGTACGTCATGTTTGCTGAAGAGCAAAATCAGCTTGATTGGCATGCTTTGCAAGAAAGAGCGAAGGAATTAGGGGCCGAGAAAGCACTTTTTTACACGTTTACGTTTTTAGATTTACTGTACCAAACGAACTATATTGACGAATTGAAGCAGCTAGATATGAGTGACCAATCATTCTTAGAAGCCTATGGAGAGAATGATTTCGGTTCTTCGAAAATATGGAAAAAATCCTTTATTGAACGTTTTTTCAGCTTGGATAATCGCAATGAGCTTGAAGAGGAACCAGCCATACAGCTATTTCCTGAAAGGCAATAGCAAATTGAAGGGGAGGATTCTATATGGATATAAAAGCGTTTTTTGAAAAGCCGAAGACCGATTTTCCTTATGAAAAATCATTTGTGTTTGCAGGTATTCATTTTCATATTCTATCTATGGAATTGCTGGCGATTGAAGATATTGAACATTATATCTATATCCCAAAAGAATTGGATCGCCGCGAGGGGGATATCCCATCACAGATTGAAATACGGTTTATCATTGATCCGGAGCTTGAACAGTCTATTCGCAGTGTTTGCTTTCAAAAGGGTGAAACCATTACTGCAAAAAGGAAGTTTACTTACAAACGATTAACATTAGACGATCAAGTATTATTTGCCTCACATGAAGGTGACGAACCGCACAGTGTGGCGGTCAATAACGGGCGTTATGCTGTGATTGGAAAAAACAATAATGAGTCTGCGATACGCTGTCCACTGCGAATTGTTCGAGAGATTGCCCTTAGAACATTAGAAAATCAAGGCGGATGCTTTACGCATGCAGCAGCTGTCTCTTTTGAAGATGGCCAAAAAGGAGCGCTCATTATCGGCGATAAAGGTGCCGGGAAGTCAACCACTATGTGGCAGTTTTTGCATCATGGAGGAGCAGATTTTATCACAAACGATCGTTCCATTTCAGTGCTTGAAGATCAGGAACTTATTGTGTATGGATGGCCGATGTGCTTGGCGCTTGGAGTAGGAACTGTCCAAGCCACCACAAATATACAGGAACTGAAAAACAAAAAATTCAGCCGGTCTCAAGATAAAAGAATATGGGATGAAACCATATCAACAGAGGAAGAGGCAAGAGAAAAATGGGCCAGCGGCTGTAAGTTTGAAATTACACCAAAAGAAGCTGCTGAAATGACAGGAACAACGATTAGAAGCTCTACGAAAGTAGATATGGTGATTTTTCCTTCACTTAAAATAGGTTCTGGTGAGATTAGGCTTGTGCCAGTAAAAAAAGATGATCAAAGAGCAAAAGAAATTATGACAGCAAATATAAGAGAACCAGAAGATCCCGACTATTTAAAAGGCTGGCTCGGACTTCGGCATGTGTCAGATACCTTTCTGGAACAAAAGGCATCTGAGCTTATCCATCACTTGTTTAACATGCCATGCTTTTATTTAGAGGGTGATCCGCGTCACCTGCAAGAAGCCATTCCAGATCTGTTAAACAAAAAAGTCAGTTCGATTTAAAGAGACGATTGTCTAAACATTCGATTGAGCCGGTCTTCACGTTTTTTCATTTGCTCGTGATCTGCTGGCAGCAAAATTTGAAAGAGCATTTCGGCAATTGGCCGTGCGAGCCTTTCGTCAGAGTTCATTAGAATGCAAATACCTAATTTTTTCTTTGGAATGAATCCAATATAGGAGGTGAACCCTTTAATTTCTCCGCTATGTTCAGCTAAGGTGAATCCGTTAAAAGGTCTCAAAAACCATGAAAGACCGGCACCTCTGCTGAAATCTTCTTCAAGCATAACGGGGCTTTGCATTTCTTTTAGCGAATGCTGTTGAAGCAGGCTGTTTGCACCGTATTGAGCTTGAATGAATTGAATCAGATCATCTGCTGTGGAGATAAGTCCGCTTGAACCGTCCTCCCAAGATGGTGTTTCAGCACTTGGATAGGATACGCCGGACAGGCCTGAGGAAGAAACTGTATACCCTTTGGCTGTGGATGCTGTTTCAATAAATCCAGTTTGCTTCAAGTCGAGCGGTTTTAGTATGTGGGTATGCACTAATTCTCTATATGGCTGATGACTCACTTTTTCTAGCACTTTACTTAATATAGAGTAGCCAAGACTGGAATAATTGATGATAGACCAAGGCGGTGTGAAAATAGTGAGTATTTCAATACACTGAGCTAGCGTCATATCTCGTAAATGAGCTGCTTTGTCAAGTGCTTTGGGCAGGCCTGAGATATGAGAGGCAATCATTCGGAAAGTGAGTGGAATTGGTTCAGACAAGTGACTTTTTATGAAAGAAAGTAGTGGTTCGTAAGTATGAATGGGTTCATCGAGTTGAATGAATCCTTCCTCTCGCAATTTCATCATAACCATTGCAGTAAAAGGCTTAGTCACAGAACCAATTCGAAAGGTTGTGTCTTTTGTAACAGGGGTGCCGCTTTCAATATCAGCGAGGCCTTCATGCCACGACCAAATGTGCTCATCTTCATGAGAAATACAAATGGAACAGCCGGGAATTTGATGTTGTTCCAATAATTCCCTAATATTAGTGATTGTATCTTGCAGACGCTGCAGGATCGATTCATTGATCAAAATAGACACCTCTTTCATACAGAATATATATATATTACCAAATGTTTCATGTTGTTTTAAGATGAACGATCAATATTTTTATATTTTAAAAGAGAGCGGGCGATAGATGATGAAAACAATTCAAAAAACCATTCTTGATATTTTAAAAGGTGATGGCCAAGATATAGAACAAATTCCATATGAGCTTGTGGAACGTAAAGGTGTAGGACATCCAGATACGATGTGTGATGCTATAGCAGAAAGAGCTTCTCAATATTATTCTCAATATTGCATGGAGCATTTTGGCAGAGTGGCACACCACTGGTTTGACAAAGTCATGCTTCTTGGCGGAGATGCTGATGTCACGTATGGGAAAGGGACAATGGTCAAACCGTATCAAGTTGTGTTTGCAGGAAAAGGGGCATACGCATACGGCGATGAGCCCATTCCTCTTAAAAAGATTCTTTTCGATGCGGCAAAGGATGTGTTATCAGAGGTGACAACAGGATTTGATCCTGAAGAACATCTCGTCATCGACTGCCGAATCGTTGATCATCAGGGGGCAGGCCGCAAAAACTCACGATATCGTCCGATGGTTGAAACGGACATGATTGAAATCGGTGATCCAAAGCTTGTGTCAAACGACTGTAACTTACTGCATGCTCATGCGCCATTAAGCCGTCTTGAGAAGCTGGTTCTTTATACAGAGCGTTATGTGAATGGTCCAGAATTTAAAAAGGTCAATCCAGATACCGGCTGGGATGTAAAAATATTTGGAAGCAGACGTCATGAAGATTTCAAACTCATTGTGAACATGCCATTTCTAGCTAAAGATATTCATAGTCTTGAGGAATATTTTGCCCGCAAAAAAGAATGCCAAGATCAAATTGCTCGCTATATTCATGAAACGCTAGGCCTCACGCCTGATCTCATGCTGAACGCAACAGATCGCAATGGCCGTCCGTACTTAACAGCGCTAGGTTCTGTAGCAGATACCGGCGATGTAGGAGTTGTTGGAAGAGGAAATAGATTAAATGGCCTGATCACCCCAATGCGGTCTATGAGTATTGAAGCGCCGGCTGGGAAAAACCCGCTTGATCATACAGGAAAATTATATGGGGTGCTCGCACAACGGCTGGCAGATCAAATTTTTGAGACGATTCAAAAGCCAACAGAAGTGCATATCTTTACTTCAAAAGAGGCACCGCTCCACAATCCTGATGAAATTTCCGTTCGTATCCAGCAGTGGGATGGAAATGAAGTGGATAGAAAAAGAATTGAAGACCTCGTCATGAATGCGGTTCATTCAATGGGCGATGTGACAACAGATTTAATTTTTAAAGGCGTGACAATGTGGTAAAAAGGATGAAAAAAAGAGTCATTGAAGCCGTACATGCATGTATTCATACAAAAGAACCTATGGCAGTGACCATTCATCCCTATGAAATTGAACAACAACAACAATTGAAACAACACCATCTTCTGTTGATGCTAAAGCCTGAATTAACAAGCATCAATAAAGGTGTACAGCTTGATCTCATACTAGATGAACTTCTCCACCGATTAGATGATCGTGATGTAGAAATAGGAGCAGTGCGTGTTATATCATCCTTATATTTGAAAGAAAAGAAAATAATTGAAAATCAATATGGGATGCTAAATAAAATTTCTAAAAATGGTCTGAGTGAAGTGTCAGATGCAGCAAAAAAGATACTGGCTTTGAAATACCCAGAGTTTAAAAAGAAGGAACATTTCATATATGGAGGCCATCAATTTTTACAAAAGTACAAAGAGCTCACGCCGTATGGTTTAGAGCTTTTAACCCGAAACGTCAAGGTAGACAAGCTGGGTGCGGGCACATACGCCATAGCGGCCGAGGTGGATGGAGAAAAAATGCTTCTGCTCAATTCATTCCACCCTTGTCAAATAGAGTGGTTCACTGCACCTGCAAAGTCTATTATCGTCATTGAATGTTTTTCAAAGCAGCCAATGAGGATGTTGAGAGAAGATTTCATCGGTGCAACGGACCCTAAAGAGGCTAAAGCGGGTTCATTTAAACACATGCTGCTGTCGGAGCAAAAACGGTTTGGTTTATCTAACGTGTGTACTCGGTTTAATGGCATTCACCTGTCACCGGGTCCTGTAGAAGCGATGGCGGGAATGATTCACTATTTTAGTACACCTGATACAAGACTGACTCCCGCGCATACACTTTTTGGCCAGCTGTTAAAGGAAAATGGCTTTTCGGCGGAAGCATTAGATCTATTATGTAAAGATGTGTCCATTCATTCAAGCGAAACGCCCGTATTTGAATTAACAGAAAACCTAAATTGGGATGAAGCACTTGATCTGCTAGTAAAAGTGAGAGACGACATTCAAAAGCATCAACGTGTTCTGTAACGGAGGGAACAACTTGAACAATAAAGGAGCTAACCAGCGAATTTGGATTGTCGGTCCGCCTGGATCTGGAAAAACAACCCTTGCACATCAATTGAAGCAGGAGTTAACGTTACCTCACTATGAACTCGATGCTCTATTCTGGCAAGCGAACTGGAAAAAAACAGATAAGCCGGTGTTTATCGATAACGTCCATGAAATTGTCAAACAAAAGAAATGGGTCGTCGATGGTCAATATTCATCTGTTCACCACATATTGGCTGAATATGCTGATACGATCATTTGGCTTGATGTCAAGAGAAGACAGACATTCCCCCGTCTCATGAAAAGGACATTCAAACGGCTCATCACAAGGGAGAAACTTTGGAATGGAAATAAGGAGCGAATGGGTAACGCGCTCCAATTTTTCTCATATGCCTTTCAAGTCTATCCAGAGGTGATTCATCAAAACGAAAAGCTTTTTCACAAATTAAAAGAAAAATCTCATGTGAAATGCTTGCGCATAGACAAACGAGACGATGCAGACCAGGTGCTAATGAAAATCAAAAACCTTGAGAAAAAGGGGTGAGGACATGACGACACTAGATGATGCTAATAATGTCCTGAAATATTGGTTTTCTGAACAGCCGATTCGCTTAACACCTTTAAACGGAAGAAGCCCTAATGAAGGATGGCTTGTCGAAACGATCAAAAACCGTTTTGTCTTAAAAAAATGTGCGAGAAATCATGATGCAAAGTGGCTTCAATATTTAGAGGAATTAACAGATGCTCTGCTTGATCATGGATTCCCGATTCAACCTATGGTGGAGGCAGAAGACCGTCGTAAGACCATTTTATTCAAAGAACACTTTTGGCAGCTGCGGCCCTATTTCGAAGGAAGACCATATGAAATGGGAAATCGTTCAGATGAACAAGAAGCCATCCGGGTATTAAAACAGCTCCATTCACTGAAGAACTTACCGAAAGGACCTGTGAATCCAAACTGCGAATTGAAGAACTGGATTACTTCTCCGGACGAAACGCTCGGCAAGACGGCTTATGCCCTAAAAAAGGTTGTTTCTTCTAAAAAGGCTGCTGCTTTGCTCAAAGTGTATGAACGGGAACTAATGAATATCATCACGCTGCTAAACCCTAATATATATGAAGCATTACCTCATGCTGTTACACATGGTGACTTTCATTCCGGCAACCTGTTAATTCGTAACAAAAAGCTTGCCATGGTTCTTGATTTTGATACAGCAGGCTTTAGACCGCGCATATATGATGCAGCCATATCTGCTTTTTTGTTAACGAGAATCAAGAGAGGAACGTTTCAACTAGATATTGTGAAAACGATTCAATTTTTAAAGGCATATGCAGATGACTTATCCGAATATGAATGGCGTTCTATATCTGCTTTTATCAGACTTTTATATATTCCAACAGGGCGGTATTTAACACTGCTGCATACCTATACACCTCACTTACTAAACTGGTATATTGATTGGTCTTTCGAAGCACTAGAATCTGCATCGAACCAGCTGAAGGAAGATTGGTATCTCCAAAAGGAGATGAGAACATGAAGATCGCTGTTGTCACTGGCGGAAACAGGGGCATAGGCAAAGAGGTATGCAGACAGCTTGCGCAGTGTGGAATGCTTGTTATTTTAACTGCACGGCAGCTTGAAAGTGCCAAAATAGCTGCGTCTGAAATGACTGAGCATGTTGTGCCATTTCAGCTGGATGTAACAAGTGAAGAATCGGTTGAACGTTTCTCGGCATTTATGAAAGATTCGTTCGGGAGAGTGGATGTGCTCATTAATAATGCCGGTGTCTTTCATGACAACATAAAGGATCACACATTTCCATCTTTTCTAGATCTTCCTGTATCGACACTCCAAGAAACGATGAATGTGAATGTGTATGGTGCAGTCAGAATGACCAAGGCCGTTTTCCCTTACATGAAAGAGGCGGGATATGGACGGATTGTCAATGTATCTAGCGGTATGGGAAGGCTCTCTGCGATCTACGCTTCAGGCGATGTCAGGCGTGACGGAAAAAGCGGTCCTTACTACCGGATGTCAAAAGCGGCGCTGCATGTTCTCACAAAAGTCACAGCTTTAGAGGGGGCACCCTATTCTATCCTTGCGAATGCAGTGTGTCCCGGCTGGGTACAAACGGACATGGGGACATCAGAGGCTGTTAAAACCATACAGGAAGGTGCATCAGGAATCGTGTGGGCGGCACAGCTGCCCCGAGATGGACCAACAGGAGAATTGTTGAGGGACGGGCAAAGACTTCAGTGGTAAGAGGAGGCAGCTACATGCGAGGTATGAAAGGAAAGACAGTTATTGTGACAGGCGGAGCTCAGGGGATTGGATATGCGGTCGCAGAACGAGCCGCACAAGAAGGCGCACAAGTCGCCATTGCTGATCATCATGTAGATTACGGAATTGCAGCAGAAAAACAGCTCAAAGCAAATGGATATGATGTTTTGTTTATAGAGGCTGATATTGCTGATGAAGCATCCATTGTTTCAATGATCGAAAAAACAGCCAATCATTTTGGGAAAATAGACATGCTGGTGAATTGTGCAGCCGTGTTTATCATGCGGGGTCTTGAAGCAACCGTTGAAGAATGGCGGCGCATTATGGATTTGAATATTATGGGACAAGCGCTTTGTGTCAAACACACTTCGCCTTACATGGAGAAAATAGGAAAAGGATCGATTGTAAATATTGCCTCCATTTCAGGCCACATTGCCCAGCCGAAATATTTAACATATAACGCGACAAAAGCAGCTGTTGTCAATATGACGCGGTGCATGGCAATGGATTTGGCGGATGCAGGTATTCGTGTAAACGCAGTGAATCCCGGCACGGTATGGAACAAAAATAACGAGCGGTTCCATTTAGAAGAGCTTGGATTGACAAGAGAGCAAGCAAATCAGCATCCTGATATTGGCGGGATGCACATGTTGAAACGAACCGCTGATCCAGAAGAGATCGCATCTGCTGTCATCTTCCTTCTTTCAGATGAAGCGAGTTTTATTACAGGAGAAAATTTGATGGTTGACGGCGGCTATACTGCCATGTAGAGGAGTAAAAATTGCATGAAATTTGATCTGCACACACATCATCAACGCTGTGGTCATGCGGAAGGGAACATCAGAGAATATATCGATGAGGCTGTCAAATTAGGTCTGGATTTTATTGGGATATCAGATCACTCTCCGTTCTTTGGTGAAGAGGCTGACCACTTTAAACCATGGGTAGCGATGGCTAAAAGTGAATTTCAATCATATATAGAGGAAGTCCTGCAGTTGAAAAAGGAATATGACGGAAAAATTCACGTGCTGTTAGGTGTCGAATCTGACTATTTTCCAGAACACGAGACCCTTTACCGAGACGTGTATCGACATTATCCATTTGATTATATCATTGGCTCGGTTCATGTCAGTAATGGATATGACCTATTTAACCGGAAACGGTGGGAACAAATCACAGAGCAGAAAGCCATCATTGAAAAAGAAACGTATTACCAGTTAATTAAAATGTCTGCTGAGAGTCAAATGTTCGACGTTTTAGGCCATATTGACGCCTTAAAAGGTTTTTATCCAGAGATTGCTCATCTCAAAACAGAAGCTGTCGATGATGCACTGCAAGCAATTGCGGAGAGTGGTTCTGTCATTGAAGTGAATACCTCTGGCAAAACAAAAGACTGCGGCGGCTGGTATCCATCAATGGATCTATTAGAGCGAGCCAAATTTTATGGTGTGGATGTCACGTTTGGCTCAGATGCCCATCAGCCAGCCCGCGTAGCAGATGATTGGCTGAAAGTAAAACAGACACTGAAGGAATTAGGTTACAAGGAATGGTATATCTTTCAATCTCGTCAAAAGCGAAAATTGGCTCTATAAATTCTAAAAAAGGGGTTATGAAAATGACAAAAGTTCGCGTAGCAATTGCAGGAGTAGGATCATGCGCTTCAAGTATCGTTCAATTTGTAGAATTGGCAAAGGAAAAGATGGATACGCTCTCCGGTGTTATGCATGATGTCATTGGAGGTTATCACTTGTCTGATGTGGAATTTGTTGCAGCTTTTGAAGTAGATCAAAATAAAGTAGGAAAAGATTTATCAGAGGCTATTTTTACTAAACCAACGGCTGCAGTTAAACATATTGATGTTCCGTTTTTCCAAGTACCTGTTGAAGCAGGTCCTTTATGTGATGGTCTTGAAGGAGATTTGTCCAACTGCATTCAGCCGCATGAACATTCATTAAAAATGAACACACATGATGTGACGCAAAGATTAAAGGACGTTCAGGCAGATGTACTAGTCTGCTTCTTACCGACAGGTTCGTTTGAAGCAGTTCGAGTATACGCAGAGGCGTGTGCACACGCGCAAACTGCCTTTATTAATGCGACACCTGAACCAGTGGCAAATGATCCTGAATTTGTCAAAATGTTTGAAGAGTCGAATACCCCGCTCCTTGGAGATGATTTAAGAAGTCATTTAGGTGCCACAACACTGCATACAGCGTTAATTGAGCTATTAAAATCCCGAGGTATTGATATTACCAATACGTACCAATTGAATGTCGGTGGTAATACAGACTTTTTAAACCTTGCCAACCCAATGAGATCAACGAGTAAACAAAAATCGAAGAGAAAAGCATTATTTGCCTCTGGTATTGATGCCAGCGAAGTGGCAGCAGGTCCAAATGGCTATGTCAGCTACTTAGGGGATCATAAAGTCTGCTTCCTGCGATTGGAAGGAAATTCTGTTTTAGATTCAGACATTTCGCTTGAAATCCGTTTACAAGTAGAAGATTCTCCGAATTCAGCTGGTGTTATCGCTAACGCAATGCGCGTAGCAAAAGCAGCTAAAGATATGAATCACAGCGGTGTCATACATGACGTCTGCCCATTCTTATTCAAAAGCCCTCCAATTGGACAAGTAGATTCAGAATCATTGCGTTTATTCAATGAATATGTAGCAAATGCTGAGCTGAAAAAGGTGTGATCAGTGGAAGCAGAACTAAATCTTTGCGAGATAAAATTTGCCGCTTTTGATTTGGATGGAACATTAATTGATGACCGAGGCGAGCTTATTGGTGATGTCTATGGCGCAGTGAACATGCTGCGCCAAAGAGGCATTATTTCAATAATTGTCACAGGCAGAACCTATGATTCTTTCTTCTCTCTGAACTTAGATCCTTCTTTACTCAATTTATTTCATCATGATGTTTTGCTGAATGATGGAAATGTGATTTGCCATCATCAAAAGAAAACATTTGACGTTAAACAATCTCTAGATGCTGCTATATGCCGGCAGGTTATCTCATCACTTGATGGTCAAGCTGAATTTGTCATGGAATCACACGGGAAGCATGTGGCATCAAGTAAAAGCGCTAAGTTGAAATATTGCATGCTTTACACATTTCCACGAGAAAAAATAGAGGTTGGTCATCAGAAAGAATTCACATTTGACCGTGTGACAAAACTATTTATTTTACCGAAAGAAAAAATAGATATCGCTCATCTATTAAGAGATTGTCATTGTGATGTTGCGGATGCCCAGTTTTTAAATGCACAAGTGGTATCCCCGAAAGGAATTTGTAAGGCGGATATGCTTGAACGCCATTTATTAGATTGTTTTGGAGAAAGTGATTTAAATCGTGTGATTGCTTTTGGAAATGGTCATAATGACAGACTGCTGCTCAAGAAGGCGAGGTGGGGGCTGGCAGTTCAAGATAGCCATCCATCGGCGATTGAGTTATGTGATGTTCATCTGGGGGAGTCTATTTATAATTATCTTGATAAAGCTTCACAACCATTAGAAGCATCAAAAGTGATCAATAAAAAGGGAGGAATTTAGTTGAGAACCCTTCAGCTGCCTTTACCAGATGCAATAGAAGATACAATGATACCAGATTTTGTGGAAAGAGTTTCTTTTCTATCAGCCCATATTTTGCACGTTGATCTTCTTGAAGAGGAATCTGTTATTGAAGTAACAGTCGATCATACAGGAGATGCAGAGGCAATATCAGCTGCGTTTTTAAAGTTATCGTCAAATGTAGCTCAACTGCGGAGGTTTCGTGAAAAGGAAATGAAATCAAATATTCATTTAAAAAGTGAGCCTGTTCATTCGAAACTAAGCGGGGATGACCAAAAGAGAACTTTCTATGACGAAATTGAAATGGAACTCGCACACTATTTTGATCAATTATTCTTAAATATGGGGGCTTCACTTGGGGCCAAATTAAGAAAATACCCTTCTACGATGAGTAAAGAATTAATGGAAAAGTGTAAATACCATACAAATTTTCCGCAAAATATTTATTCTGTTTTTGAAATACCTCATGATTACCAGGTTATTGATGACATTCGAGAAAAGCATCATGGTTTTCTGCCTGAACACTTCCAGCAAGCAGGTCGATTTTTACAGCCGTGCATTTGTTATCACTGCTACGAGGAATGGGAAGGCAAGACCTATACAGACAATCAAATGATGACAGCAGCGGGGCAGTGTTTTAGACATGAAATTTCTTGGAAAGTAGATCCTCTAAGGAAACTAGAATTTAGTATGCGTGAAATTGTCTTTATCGGTGATAACGAATACATTAACGAAACAAGAAAAACACTTCTTGAACACACATGGCAATGTTTTCATCAGCTTGGCCTTAGTGGTAAGGTCACCACCGCAAATGACCCCTTTTTCTTTTATGATGATATGGATAAAGCGAATTATCAATTAATGGCAAACAGCAAATATGAGTTAGTAGCTGTGACAGAAAAGAAAGACGTTTCGATCGCTTCATTTAACGACTGTGGAGAGATGCTTTGTGAAAGGTTCCAAATCAAGGGAGAAAATGATAAGCCGCTTTATTCGGGTTGTGCCGCATTTGGTATCGATCGATGGGTTCAAGTATTTTTACAAACATACGGTCGAAATAAAACGAATTGGCCGGATGAGATGCTTCATATAAAGGAGGGTCACTATGCTGCAAAGTAATCTGACTCAAGAAGAGCACACAGCCCTCATTTTATCTACTCCTTTTTTAGAAGACAGCCAGATAGAAGAGATGCAGGAGCTTCTGTATCAGCAGCAAGACTGGAATGTCATTCTTGGAATGCTACATGTTCATCGGACAGCTGGTATTGCATGGATAAATATTAAACGTAACGCCATTCATTTAAGAAAAGATTTTAAAGCAACTTATTTTTTAAAGTCATTAGAGATTATGTATAAGGGGCAATTAGAAACGGCACGAGACAATATCACGTTAAACGATCAGTTATTTCAAGCACTTGATCAAAAAGGAATTGAATATGCCATTGTAAAAGGAAGTGTGATTGGCCAGTGGGCATACGGCGATGTAGGGCTTCGCTTATTTGGGGACAACGATCTCTTTATCTCACAAGATCAGCTGCAAGAAACTGGACATGTATTAAAAGAATTAGGCTATATTCAAGGTTCTTGGAATTATGAAACGGAGACAGTCACACCTGCGAAACGAAAAGACATTCTTTACCTCATCATGAACTCACATCAAACCTACACCTACATGAAACCTACACCAGAATGCCGCTTTATTGACTGTCATAAAATTGATGTTCAGTTTTCAGTTGACCTCATGACAGGAAACCGGACAGATTCAATTGTCCAAGAAATGCTGTCTAGACGAATTCAAACGTCTGTTGACGAGCACCTTGTATGGTCATTAAAAGAAGAGGATATGCTGATTTTCTTATGTATTCATTTTTACAAAGAGGCGATTTATTTAAATGAAGTGGAGTCAATGAAAGATTTACTGCTTTATAAGCTGCTTGATATATATGGCATGTTTATGAGAGATGACCTATTGGATGTGGAGTTGTTTGTCCGTCGAACGAAAGCGTATGGCTTTGGAAAGATGGTCTATTTTGCTTTGCATTATGTGAATGAAGTCTTTCCTCATACGATTCCTGATCTTGTCATGGAGGCACTTCAGCCTGAATCACTTGCTTATTTATCCGAAGTGCTGGATGCAAATGATGTCGTTCATACATGGAATCAGCCTATTCGTAAACGATTCTTTCACATTAATCGGTCTTTAGAAATTAAAAAGCATTCTGTTCATAAGGAGTAGTGTGATGAAAGATCCGGCAGCTCTATTTGATTTTAAGGGAAGAAACGACGTGATATGGTTTGGGAATATGAATCAAGAACAAATCTGGGATCAAACAAAGGCTTTACCTGTTATGACAGACCATGTTCAAAATGAACTCGTTCTTCAGCAAGAACAACAACTGCTTTTGATTGCTTCTAAGGATCATCATGTCATCATGCATCATCAGCCAGAACCTGCTTTTTTAGCCTATTTGGAAAAGCAGGGTATCAAGCTTCCACATATGATTCAAAAAGAAGATGCGTTCAATTTAAAGGGACTCATTGTACCCTATCTTTTAGATGAATCGGTTGATCAAGATTCGTCACTTGAAAAAAGAAAGATTTATGGTTCAAATCCAACACTCGTAAAGCGATTTAATCATAAGATTTCGACTAGAAAGTGGGCAGAAGAACATCAGTTTAATGTTACGTGTGGTGCTGTTTGTCAAAATGCTGACGAGTTAAAACAGACGTATGAAGAATTAAGGGCGAATCATTTCTCAAAAATGGTTCTGAAATTACCTTATGGATCATCTGGTAAGGGACTTCGTATTTTAAAAAACGAGAGAGAATTCATGCAGTTAGTGACTTTTATTGAAAGAAGAAAAATTCAAACAGACCTCCTCTTAGAGGGATGGCATCCAATTAAGCGATCTTTAAATGCCCAATTGCTCATTCAAGAGGAAGATTCACACTTACTTTCAATTACAGAACAGAAAATCAATGAGGACGGCATCTACTTAGGGACGAATTTTGCGCCTATTTATGAACACGACAAAAAACGTGAATATGAAGTAAGCATGCATCGAATCATAGAGCTTCTATATGCAGAAGGGTATCGAGGCGTGGTTGGCGTTGATTCGATCATTGATATAAATGAACAGCTCATACCGATCATTGAAATAAATGCACGGTTTACGCAGGTTACTTATTTACTCCCAATCATTTGCCGTTTTTTTTCAACCTACGAATATATTGAAAGCCGCTTTAAAAGATTCTCAAGCAGTGCCGACCTGCCGTTTGAAGATGTGTTAACGGAGGTAACAGAAGCACTCGATCCCGGAGAAGATGGTGGGTTTTTTATTTATACTTTCGGTAAAACGAGAGCGGATGATATGTGGCACTATCGACTGTTTATATTGTTTTACCATATGAAGAAGGACAAGCAGATTCATATGCTGAAAAAGTTTGATGATATGGAATTTTCAGCTGAAAGGGGGAGGGAATTTGCCGAAAAATGACGCTACGCTCTTAGAGAAAGCGAATGGTTATGGGACGCCGATGTATGTATACGATGGAGATGCATTAAAAGATCACTATGATCACATTACAGCATGGCTCCATCAATCAGCTGAGGTGTTCTTTTCATTTAAGTCCAATGGAAATGCCTCGATTGCGTCACTGTTACGGTCTTTTGGGGCTGGTATAGAAGTGGCTTCTGCAGGAGAGCTCCTTATGGCTGTAAAAGCAGGTTATTCCCCGGAGCATATCATTTTTTCTGGCCCTGGTAAGCAGAAGCAAGAGATCGATGCCGCTATTCAGCATGAGATCTATTGTATTATCGCCGAATCAAAGGAAGAGCTCATTTATATCGCTGAGTCTGCAAAGCATCAGGATAAACAGGTATCAGTAGGAATTCGGATTAATCCTGAATCCATTGAGTCACGGGCAAAAATCAAAATGGGTGGAGTTCCAAGTCCATTTGGGATAGATGAATCCAAACTGAAAGACGTATTTGACCTATTTCAGAAGTATGATCATTCGCTCTTATTTAAAGGGATTCATATGTATTTGGGAACGCAGGTTCTTGATGAAACATCGCTTTTATCATCGTTTGAATACACGCTCAATACAGCTGTTCGAATCAAGAATGAATTTGGACTAACATGCCAGATGGTTGATTTAGGCGGCGGGTTTGGCATTCCGTATTTTCAGCATGAGACACCTCTTCATGCTGAACGTTTATTTCAAAACGTAGCGGAATTGATTCGAACGTACGAAACTGAGCTGGAATTTCCGAGGTTTATTATTGAGATGGGGAGATTCCTTTTAGCGGAATGTGGGGTTTATTTAACCACTATACAATATGTAAAAGAATCAAAAGGACAGACGTTTTTAATTGCAGATGGAGGAATGCATCATCATCAAGCGATGACGTTTAGAGGCAGGCTGCTCCGCAATAATTATCCAATGCGGCTCATTAAACCTTCCAGCAAGCCCTCAGCTGTAGTGAAACAATCGATTGTAGGTCCACTATGTACTCCGGAAGACTTAATTGGCCGGCAGGTGGAGCTTCCGCAAGGCGATGTAGGTGATCTTCTTTGTATTGAGAAATCTGGGGCATATGGACTTTGCTACAGTCCTACCTTATTTTTAGGTCATTCTTCTCCGCTAGAGCTGCTTTTGTTTGAAGGAAACGATTATGTCATTCGAGAGAGAGGGACCCCGGATGATCTTTTATTAAAACAAAATAGATTATTCTTTACACAAAGGAGGGGTGAATATGACACTGACAGAGCTACGTCAAGAAACGATTGATCGTCTTATTTTGCAATTTTCGGAAAGGGCGAGTCAGCTTGATGACAAATTTCAGTTCCCGCATCAAAATCTAGACGAACTGATTGATTGTGGATTACATGTCGCCAATATGCCGAAACAAGACGGGGGTCTTGGATATGGATTTGAAGAAACGGTGACTCTTTTGTCACACATATCTAAAGGATGCGCGTCGACAGGACTCATTATGGCGATGCATTACTATTCGCTCGGCGCATTTTCTGAAGTGCTTACAAGTGAGCAGCAGGCCATGGTTTTTGACGATATTCGGCGTTCAGGAGAACTAATCGCTTCTGTTAGCGATCCGAATGTGATTTTTATTTATCAGCGTAAGCAAATGGACGGAATTCCGACCATTACCGCAGAAAAAACAGATGGCGGATATCTTGTGAGCGGAACTAAATTTACAGTAACTGGTGCACCGCGCATTAAATATTTACCGATTTATTGTCAGTATGCTCCGTCGTCATGCACATCTCAATATGGAATGACGGCTCTATTAATGACATTACCTACTGAAGGCGCTGCGATTGAAGAATCGTGGAATTATTCGGGCATGAGGGCATCGATGAGTCATCACATTCATTTTGACCAAGTGTTTATACCCGATCATCAGCTAATCGGACGGGAAGGCTATGCGATAGAAGATACTGAAAATTTAATTTACTGGTTTCGTCTAGCTGTTACAGCTGTTTATTATGGCATTGCAAAAGCAGCATATGAACATGCCCTCGGTATGGCATATAAAAGAAATGATCGAATTTCCAAGAAAAAATCAGCCTTTTTACCAGGTCCACAATTTCGTATTGCAGATATGAAAATTAAATTAGATGTTGCACATTCTCAGCTTATGGCTTGCGCTCAGCAAGCAGATCAAGAAAAGAAACAAAATCATTACTCAAGTGATTTGTATACGAAGACACTGATTACAAAACATTTTGTGACGCAAGCAGCAGAAGAAATCGTGCAGCTAGCTTCTCAGGTCGAGGGTTTTTCTTCATTACAGCAAGGAGCTTTGCTCGAGCGTTTAAGCCGAGATGTGAAAGCGGCAAAATTTCATCCGCCTTCTGAAGATTTATTAAAAGAAGTGATTGCGAAAAAAGAGCTGGGCATTATCCCGTTAAAAAATCGATGGGTATGATGGCAAGAAAAAGGAGGAGACATAAGTGGCTACTGCAGCACCTATTTACCGGAACAATTACTTAAACTGTTCTCAATTAACGATTGCAGCCATGCTTCTTAGAAAAGGGATTGAAATTGATAGGATTTGGAGGCAGGCAGGCCTTGTTTATAGACCCCAAAACAAAGGGTTTGTTTTGATCGGTTCCTTTAAACATTTTCGTGAGGATATTCTTCATCATAATGGCATTCATTTAGAAGAAATTTTTTACACGGAAGAGGAATTAGACCTCTATATCAATCGTGTGTTTAAACAGCATCCAAGCGGAGGGACTGTGTCTGTTTCCCTAGATATATTTGAATTACCGTACTGTCCATTTTACGAAAGAGAACATGGGTATCACACATTGGAAGTACTTGAGGTGAATGATGATCATGCAGTGGTCAGTGATCATGCATACTCCTATCATGGCACATTGAGTAAAGACCATTTTATGAAAGCTGCGCGCTCTGTATATGAACATACACCTCGAACCGAAAATCGTTATAAGTGGATCAAACATGTGGAACTTCAGAAAGAACCGGATGTGCTGGTGATATTAAAAGAGCATGCGGCCATATTAGAAGGAGCACCGCCGCATTTTGATTTGCCTGGAGCTGTCACAGGGCTGGGCGCTATTTCAGTCATTCAAAGGGATTATATTGATAGTATCAAAGACAATGAAACTGGAAATTTATTAGACAATGTTTACTTTGAAGGACTAAAGGATGTGGCTAACTCCAGAAAACATATGGTGACATTCCTATCTTCTTATGAAAATGAGCTTTTACATCCCCTTATTCAAGCGTTTGAAGATGCTTATCAAAGCTGGACAGTACTCGCCAATTTTACGGCTAGAGTAGGCCTCAGTAAAAATCCTCGCAGTATGATAGAAAGAACGGCGAATCGGTTTCAAAAAACATTAGAAGTGGAGACCAGCCTGCTCACAGAACTAAAAGAGGTGATTCAAAATGAAGACTTATCAAACTCTTTCTCTTCATAATTATGTCAATAACAGAGGCATCACATATCAAAATGAATATGAAAAAGGCCAATTAACAATTGGCGGAGCTTCTTTGCCGGCTGAGTTAATTATGAACGTGCAAGATCCTTTTATCGAAGGGATTCCATTTCAGTTCATATATCAAGATCAAGGAGACAATATTGAATTAGAGGGACAGTCTCTTCATTTTCCGCCACTTGAAGCAGAAGCGCTTCATGTCGTTGGCTGTTCATCCAATGGCAATCTTTACGAAGAGATTTCATTATTACGAGAGGGGAACGTTGTCTGTGAGACTCGGCTTTCATTAACGGATGTGATTGAACGTGAACCTGCATTTCATGATCGAGCGGCATATGCATTTGATTATATTCATACGGTATCCGGCATTAATCATCATATGACATCAAACCTATGGCTTGATTCGCTCACCTTCTCTAAAAAAGTAGTTTTTGATGAAATTCGCTTTCAAGATAATCCATTTATGCATATTTTCGCAATGACGATTCAGCAGTCAAATCATTAATGGAAGGGAGCCATGTCTATGTGCGGCATTGCAGGTTATTGTCATTTTAACCAAGCACCACTAGATCCTCACATCTTACTGAAGATGAAAAACGCACTTGCTGTGCGTGGACCTGATGATAGTGGT
This sequence comes from Bacillus sp. FSL K6-0994, assembly GCF_038630815.1. Lineage (NCBI taxonomy): Bacteria > Bacillati > Bacillota > Bacilli > Caryophanales > Bacillaceae > Bacillus > Bacillus sp. FSL K6-0994. The sequence goes on from NZ_CP152043.1 coordinate 1,600,298, forward strand.
GTATATCAAGATGACTCAGTTGGTTTGGTTCATACGCGGCTTTCCATTATTGATATTCAATCTGGACCGCAGCCAATAACAAATGAAGATGATTCTATCTGTGTGATTCTAAATGGTGAGATTTATAATTTCAAAGATTTAAGAGAGAAATTATGGAATAAAGGCCATTTGTTTCGTACGCAGACAGATACAGAAGTACTTGTTCATGGTTATGAAGAATACGGAATTTCCTTTGTTGAGCAATTAAACGGAATGTTTGCAGCTGCGATATGGGATAAAAAGAAGAAAGCACTTTATTTGTTTAGAGACCGGTCTGGGATCAAACCGCTGTATGTTTCAGAATGCCGGGGAGGGCTTATTTTTGGATCGGAAATGAAGGCTCTTTTTCAGCATCCTGACATAAAAACTGCTATTGAGCCGGAGGCTGTTCTTAGTTATTTATCCTTCCGTTATTCGATCGGAGAGCAGACTTTTTTTCAAGGAATTCAAAAATTACCCCCAGGTGTTATCTTGAGAATAGATGAAACAGGCATAACAAAAGAGGCCTACTGGCAATATCCGCTTCCGGCTGATGGGATCGATCGGGGAGAACGTTATTATCAAAAGGAATTGTTTGAATTAATTCAAGATAGTGTGCAAAAACAGATGATGTCTGATGTGCCTGTGGGAGCTTTTTTGAGCGGGGGAGTGGATTCGACTTCGATTGTCGCTTTGATGTCCAAATACAAAAACGAGAATATTCATTGTTTTTCGACCAGCTTTGAAGAGGAAGGCTTTTCTGAAGAAAGTTATGCCAAACTCGCGGCAGATCAATACAATGTCAAGCTTCACTCACATCTAATGAGTGAAGAAGAGTACTTTCAATTACTGCCTGAAGTTGTGAAGCGAAGAGATCATCCTCTTTCGATTCCTCATGAAGTCGCTTTTTACCATATGTCACTGGAAGCAAAAAAGCACGTGACGGTTGTTTTATGTGGTGAAGGAGCGGATGAATTGTTTGCAGGTTATGGACGTGTCTTTAGGAGTCCAGCAGATTGGCGGAAAATTTTATGGCTTCAAAAAAACCGAAAACTGTCCTCCATCCTTTCTAAGGTATTATTTGAACCATCCTTTCAGCACGAGGTGCATCAAATGATCCACCTTGAAGGTGAGATGGATCATTACAAAAAAAGGTATGCATGGTTTACTGCTGGCGAAAAAGAGCTGCTTTTAAGTCGTCACGCTGATTCAATTGATCCTCCTGACTCGCACATGAACCAGTTTATTGCCCATTGTTTTCAAAAGATGGAGGGGGAGTCTTATGAAAATAAACTGCTCTATTTATTTCAGCAGATTCATTTACCCAATCTGTTAGACCGGCTGGATATGATGACGATGTCACATGGACTAGAAGCGCGTGTTCCATTTCTTGATCATCGCATCATCCAATTTGTCAATGACATGCCCTTCAAATATAAGCTTCCTTATAAAGGACTGCCTAGCAGGCTGCAAGCCTTTTTTCAGTCGAGTCTCAAAACAAGTGAGGTACAAGACATTCCGAAATATATGTTAAAAAAGACAATGGAGCAAACGGTGGATAAGCGTATATTATATAGAAGAAAAATGGGTTTTCCGGTTCCTGTGTATCATTGGATGAGCAAAAGGATGAAAGAAATCGAAGAGAAGCTTCTTGATCAACAAAGCTTTGCAACAGAACTGTTTCAAAGAAAGCCGCTAGAGCAATTTTTACGAAATCATTCGAATCAGATAAACAAAAATGGAGCGGATCAAAAAGTCTGGATGCTTTACAACTTGGAATTATGGCATGATCACTACATGAAAGAGGCTCGGCTTCCTCTCCAAACTAGTCATTAAAGAGATCCGGTCTATTTCTCTTGCCTGCTGCATATATGATACGGAAGGGAAGTGATGCGATTTTGAGGCTGAGTGAACTGTCGGGAAAAGAGATCGTCGATATTAAAAGAGCGGAGCGGCTTGGCGTGCTTGGACAAACTGACCTTGAAATCAATGAACAGGACGGTCAAATTACAGCACTCATTATACCTTCCGTGAAGTGGTTTGGCTTTCGAAAACAAGGAAATGACATCCGCGTCCCGTGGAATCACATTCAAAAAATAGGATCAGATATGATCATTCTCGATGTGCCTGAAGAACTTCAGCTGCACGGAGAAAAAGAGCACCCGCAATAATGGGTGCTCTTTTTCTTTTCTCTCTCTGATTTGTTCACAGGCTGAATCCTCTCCTCATATGCTGAAAGGGAGATTCAGAAAATATTACAGACTTTTTTAAATAAAGAAGGTGAACGGTCAGTATGTTGAGCGGTTTAACGGTTGCGGTGATCGGGGGAGATGCAAGGCAGCTTGAAATTATTCGCAAGTTGTCACAGCAGCATGCCAAAGTATTTTTGGTTGGATTTGACCAGCTGGATCATGGATTTATCGGTGCTGAAAAGCTGAAAATGTCTGAACTTCCATTCGAACAAGTAGACAGTATGATCCTGCCAGTATCTGGGACAACGGATGAAGGCGCTGTTGCTACAGTTTTTTCAAACGAGCAGGTCTTGCTGGAAGCTAAATATTTAGAAAGAACCCCTGCCCATTGTATCTTGTACTCAGGTATTTCAAATACGTACTTAGACAATCTGGCAAAGCAGGTGAACCGGAAGCTTGTGAAGCTGTTTGAGCGAGATGATATTGCCATATATAACTCTATTCCAACAGTTGAAGGAATTATCATGATGGCCATTCAGCAAACGGACTATACGATTCACGGGTCTCATGTCGCAGTCCTCGGACTTGGAAGAACAGGACTCACCATTGCCCGCACATTTCGGGCACTAGGGGCAGACGTAAAAGTAGGGGCGGCAGACACAGCACATTTAGCGCGGGCCTTTGAGATGGGACTTCATCCATTTTCAATGGACCAGTTAAAAGAGGAAGTAACGGATGTTGATATTATCATCAATACCATTCCAAGTCTTGTATTAGATTCATCTGTCATTGTCAGCATGACACCAAAGACACTCATTTTGGATATCGCCTCCCGTCCAGGCGGAACAGACTTTGACTTTGCACAAAAGCACGGAGTGAAGGCACTTCTTGCACCAGGACTCCCGGGGATTGTTGCACCAAAAACAGCAGGACAAATCATTGCAAAAGTGCTTTCCGGGCTTTTATGTGAACTTGCGGAGGAAAAAAGGGGGATGGAATCATGACAACATTAAAAGGGAAAAGAATCGGCTTTGGTTTAACAGGTTCCCACTGTACGTATGAGGCTGTTTTTCCGCAAATCGAAGCGCTTGTAAAAGAAGGGGCAGAGGTGCGTCCAGTGGTGTCGTACACGGTGCAGAGCACGAATACGAGATTTGGAGATGGAGCCGAGTGGATCGAGCGGATTGAGAAGCTGACTGGATTTCAAGCGATTGACTCAATCGTGAAAGCAGAGCCGCTCGGGCCTAAGCTGCCGCTTGATTGTATGGTCATTGCTCCTTTAACTGGAAACTCGATGGCGAAATTTGCAAATGCCATGACAGACAGTCCTGTTTTAATGGCTGCTAAAGCAACCATACGGAATCATCGACCTGTCGTTTTAGGAATCTCAACAAATGATGCGTTAGGTTTAAATGGTACAAATCTGATGAGGCTCATGTCGACAAAGAATATTTTCTTTATTCCGTTTGGTCAGGATGATCCATTCAAAAAACCGACCTCTATGGTCGCGAACATGAATCTGCTAACTCAAACAGTAGAAGAGGCACTCCAGCATAGACAAATTCAGCCAATTTTAATTGGACCAAACGAATAATAGATTCACTAGAAAATCATGAAAGATTCAAAAAAGATGCTTCAAGCCTTGCTTTTCTATGGTAAAATAAAATGTAAAAAGTCATAGGATGGCCATCCGAAAGAAAAGAATCATGGATGGGTCGGAAGGAGTTTTACTGATGGGAAGAGGATTGCATGTAGCTGTAGTTGGAGCGACTGGAGCTGTCGGTCAACAAATGTTAAATACACTAGCTGACAGAGATTTTGAAATGGATACACTTACTCTACTATCCTCAAAACGTTCTGCTGGAACAAAAGTGACATTCAGAGGTCAAGAGTACACTGTTCAGGAAGCAACACCTGAAAGCTTTGAAGGAGTGAACATTGCATTATTCAGTGCTGGAGGAAATGTTTCTAAAGCGCTGGCTCCTGAAGCAGTCAAACGAGGTGCGATTGTTGTTGACAACACAAGTGCTTTTCGTATGGACGAAAACATCCCTCTTGTCGTACCAGAGGTAAACGAAAAAGATTTGCATGATCATCAAGGGATCATTGCAAACCCTAACTGTTCAACGATTCAAATGGTAGCGGCATTAGAACCGCTTCGTCAGGCATATGGAATGAAAAAAGTCATTGTCTCTACGTATCAAGCAGTATCAGGTGCGGGACATGAAGCCATTGACGAACTATACAGCCAATCACAAGCCATTTTAAATAAAGAGGATGTAACACCAGAAGTCATGCCTTATCAAATTGCATTTAATGCGATTCCGCAAATTGATAAATTCCAAGACAACGGTTATACATTCGAAGAAATGAAAATGATCAACGAAACGAAAAAAATCATGCATATGCCTGAGCTGGAAGTAGCGGCAACATGCGTAAGGCTTCCAATTGAAACAGGTCATTCAGAATCTGTCTACGTCGAACTAGAATCAAATGATGCAACAGTGGAAGACCTCAAATCAATTCTAAAAGATGCACCAGGAATTACGCTGCAAGATGATCCGTCTCAGCAAATTTATCCAATGCCAGCAGATGCTGTTGGGAAAAACGACGTATTTGTCGGCCGCATTCGGAAAGATTTGGACCGTCCAAACGGGTTCCATATGTGGATTGTATCTGATAACCTGCTTAAAGGCGCTGCATGGAACTCTGTTCAAATTGCAGAAAGCTTAAAAGCATTAAAATTAGTTTAACATTCAATGGATGATGAGGACGAACAGAAGAGAGTTAGGCATCTTTCGCCTGCTCTCTTCTGTTACGTCAGAATGAACTTGGAGTGAAAACAGTGAAAATAATTGTCCAAAAATTTGGCGGTACATCTGTCAAAGATGATCAAGGTAGAAAAAGGGCACTTGCACATATCTTATCTGCAAAAGAGAAAGGCTATAAGTCGGTTGTTGTCGTTTCTGCAATGGGACGAAAAGGCGATCCCTATGCGACAGATACGCTGCTCGGTCTGCTTTACGGCAGCGCGCAGCATATGACAAACAGAGAAAAAGACTTGCTTGTTTCCTGCGGAGAGAATATCTCAGCTGTTGTGTTTTCAAGTATGCTGAATGAAAACGGTCTAAAGGCTGTAGCGATGACTGGAGCTCAGGCGGGCTTTGTGACAGATAAGGAGCATACAAGTGCGAAAATTATTGACATGAAGTGCGAACGTCTGGAAGCAGCACTGTCTGAACATGATGTTGTCGTTGTCGCTGGGTTCCAGGGAGCCGCGAAAAATGGAGACGTGACAACAATCGGACGAGGTGGCAGTGATACGTCCGCAGCAGCTTTAGGCGCTGCATTGCAGGCAGACTTTATTGATATTTTTACAGATGTAGAAGGCGTTATGACAGCAGATCCCCGCATTGTTGAAAATGCAAAACCGCTGAGAGTCGTGACATATACGGAAATTTGCAACCTCGCATATCAAGGGGCAAAAGTCATTCACCCGCGAGCTGTTGAAATTGCGATGCAGGCAAAAGTACCAATGAGGGTGCGTTCAACATACTCTGATGATGAGGGCACGCTCGTTACATCACACTACTCAGATAAAATGAGCCATGATGTGTATGACCGCCTCATTACGGGTATTGCACATGTCAATGATGTGACACAAATCAAAGTCCCTGCAAAAGAAGGTCAGTACAGCGTACAAACAGAGGTCTTCAAAGCAATGGCAAACGCACAAATCAGTGTCGACTTCTTCAATATCACACCGAGTGAAATTGTGTATACAGTGACAGGTGCAATGACTGAAAAGGCAACGTCGATCCTAAAAGATCTTGGCTATACACCAATTGTGACAACAAATTGTGCGAAAGTATCAGCTGTTGGCGCAGGCATTATGGGTGTACCAGGTGTCACATCTAAAATTGTAACGGCTCTATCCGAGCAAAACATTCCGATTTTACAATCGGCTGACAGTCATACGACCATTTGGGTGTTAGTGAACGAAGAAAACATGAGAGCGGCTGTCAATGCCCTGCATGAAGTGTTTGAACTTTCAAGATAAATGTGATTGAATCATGATGAGGTGAAAAAAATGAATTTCGGAAATATCGCAACAGCTATGATTACACCTTTTGATAAAAAGGGCAACATCGATTTCCAAAAGCTATCAATTCTCATTGATTACTTGTTAAAAAATGGCAGTGACTCCTTAGTCATTGCAGGGACAACAGGCGAATCGCCAACTTTATCGAATGAAGAAAAAGTCGCTCTTTTTCAGCAATCGGTCAAATTAGCAAATGGTCGTTGTAAAATCATTGCAGGAACAGGCAGTAATAATACAAATGCGTCTATCAAACTAACGAAAAAAGCAGAAGAAGCGGGCGTTGATGCAGTGATGCTTGTCGTACCTTATTACAACAAGCCATCACAGGAAGGCATGTATGCACACTTTAAAGCCATTGCCGAGTCTACATCTCTTCCTGTCATGCTTTACAATGTACCAGGAAGAACGGCTGCGTCATTAGCACCAGAAACAACGATTAAGCTTGCGCAAATACCTAACATTGTTGCCATCAAAGAAGCAAGCGGCGATCTTGATGCCATGACAAAAATCATTGCAGAGACGCCAGAAGATTTCGACGTATATTCAGGGGACGACAGTTTAACACTTCCGGCTGTATCTGTTGGTGCAAAAGGAGTTGTCTCGGTTGCGTCTCATATCGTAGGGCTGGATATGCAGCAAATGCTGAAAAGCTATGCTTCAGGCCAGACAGCGAATGCAGCATTGATCCATCAAAAGCTGCTTCCAATCATGAAACAGCTTTTCTCAGCGCCAAATCCAACACCTGTCAAAACAGCCCTTCAGCTGAAAGGACTAGATGTCGGATCTGTTCGTCTTCCGCTTTTGCCTTTGTCAGAAGAAGAGAGACTGGATTTAAGCAGCGTTTTAAACAGCTGATCAAAACAAAAGATTTCGTAAGCGGTCATTCTCAGATGTCCCTGAGTATGACCGTTTTTTATACATAAACACTTTCTTAAAATGTGACTTCATCTTGTTTTCTAAAATTAGATTCAGTTATAATAGCATTAAGCGATGATGGACGGGCTTGAGACTAGGAGGATAAGAATTTTGAAAAAGAAAAATACAGAGAACGTAAGAATTATTGCACTCGGAGGCGTTGGAGAAATCGGAAAAAACCTATATGTCATTGAGATTGATTCGGACATATATGTAGTAGATGCAGGTTTAATGCATCCAGAAAATGAAATGCTGGGCATTGACGTCGTCATTCCTGATATCTCTTATTTAACAGAGCGTGCTGATCGGGTGAAAGCAATTTTTCTTACCCACGGACATGATGAAGCAATCGGAGGCGTATTCCATTGCTTGAGCAAATTGTCTGTACCAGTCTACGGAACGAAGCTGACCCTTGCGTTACTTCGAGAAAAATTAAAGCAGTATGGCTTCAATCAAAAAGCTGATTTGCGTGAGGTACATGCAAAATCAGTTATTACTTTTGAAACAACAAAAGTATCGTTCTTTAGAACGAATCACAGCATTCCTGATTCAGTTGGGATCAGCTTCAAAACCTCTCTTGGTTCAATCGTATGCACAGGTGATTTTAAATTTGATCAAACCCCAGCGCTTAACCAAGCCTGTGACATCGGAGAGATTGCGAAAATTGGAAACAACGGCGTTTTAGCACTACTTTCAGACAGTGCAAATGCGGAAAAACCAGGCTATACACCTTCTGAGGCGCTCGTCCAAGACGAAATCTCAAATGCGATGTACAATGCTGAAAATCGTGTGATTGTTGCTGTGTCTTCATCTAATATTAACCGCGTGCAGCAAATCATTAATGCAACAAATCAAAATGGCCGTAAGCTTGCCGTTGCAGGGAAGAATATGATGACAACCCTTCAGCTGGCGATCAAGCTTGGTTATGTTACAGCAGACGAAGAATTATTTGTACCCGTTCAAGAAGTGAAGAAAATGGCGAAAAACGACGTGGTCATCCTGACCGCTGGAAGCCACGGAGAGCCGCTTGCTGCTTTAACAAAAATGGCGAAGCAAAATCACAAACAGCTTCATATTGAAAAAGATGACACGGTTGTGATTGCATCTACACCTCTTCCTGGACAAGAACTCACATACTCTAAAACAGTGGATTTCCTTACAAGGAGCGGAGCACAAGTCATTTTTGCGCAAAAACGTGTACATGTATCTGGACATGGGTGCCAAGAAGAGTTAAAGCTGATGCTGAACTTACTAAAACCGAAGTACTTAATTCCGGTGAATGGCGAATATCGTATGCAAAAAGCACATTCTCGTATTGCTGAAGAAGTAGGTATGAAACGCAGTGACATTTTCTTGATTGATAAAGGAGATGTTGTTGAGTTTAGAGGACAGAACGTCAAAATCGGTGAAAAAGTTCATCAAGGAAACATTTTGATCGATGGTCTTGGCGTTGGTGATATCGGAAACATCGTGTTACGCGATAGACGTCTATTGTCTCAAGACGGTATCTTGATTGTTGTCATTACGCTCGATAAACAAAAGAAACAATTAATTTCTGGACCTGAAATCATCACAAGAGGATTTGTCTATGTAAGAGAATCCGAAGAGCTGATTGTGAAAGCAACAGAAATGGTCAAAGAGATTGTCAAAGAGCAAACGGAAAACTCAATTGTTGAATGGTCAACATTGAAACAATCCATGCGTGATGTGCTAAATCAATTCCTATATGAAAAAACAAAACGTAAGCCGATGATCATTCCAATTATTATGGAAGTGTGATGATAAAGCCCAAGGAGCATAAGCTCTTTGGGCTTTTTTGATGTGGCATGAGGAATGCGGATGGAATATGCCCTATTTGTTCATAATAGGAGAAGAGTTTGAGGAAAGGATGGAGACAAATGGACGAAAAGAATGAACAGCAGCCTGAGCGAAAGCCAGAAGAAAAAGACAGCATTATGAGCAAAATACAGCAGCTTGGTGAAACAGCCGTTCCGCAGCTGCCGCAAGATACAAATATCCATTGCCTCACCATTATTGGACAAATTGAAGGCCACATGCAGCTTCCACCGCAAAATAAAACAACCAAATACGAACATGTCATTCCACAAATCGTAGCTGTTGAACAAAACCCGAAAATAGAAGGTCTTCTGATCATCTTAAATACAGTAGGAGGAGATGTTGAAGCGGGACTCGCGATTGCAGAAATGCTTGCTTCTTTATCGAAACCAACTGTCTCGATTGTGCTTGGCGGCGGCCACTCGATAGGTGTCCCGATTGCTGTATCGTGTGACTATTCGTATATTGCAGAAACAGCCACAATGACCATTCATCCTGTGCGATTAACAGGTCTTGTGATTGGCGTTCCGCAAACCTTTGAATACTTAGATAAAATGCAGGAAAGAGTCATTAACTTTGTTACAAGCCACTCCAACATTACAGAAGAGAAGTTTAAAGAGCTCATGTTCTCAAAAGGCAATTTGACGAGAGACATCGGAACAAATGTCGTTGGTCATGAGGCAGCAGAATACGGACTCATGAATGAAGTGGGCGGTGTAGGACAAGCGATTAAAAAGTTGAACGAACTTATTGGAGACAGGGCATCTCAAAACGAGGGGCTGATCCAATGATTTTATATACGCCTATGCCATATGAAGCCATTTACGCTGAGGAACAGGGAGAACGCAAGCTCCAGCAGGTAAACATTCAAGGTGTGCCAGTGATGGTTGAAATGAAAGAAGATGAAGCAGAAATTGTTCAAGTCATGAGCACCAATCCAATGGATTTTCTCAATCAAGAGCTTGCACCAGGCAAGCGATTGAAGTTACATTTAGGCACCAATCAAACCGACTCATATGAATGATTCTATGCTATAATAAAGGGAAAACTTACAACAAGATGCAGCCAAAACCAGGCTGCTTTCTTTCTGATCTTTCGGTAGGTTATATTTTCTTTCGTAGTAAGGTGATGAGTATGGCTAAAAAGAGAAAACGGAAAACGAGAAAAAAACAAAATAAACAGCTAAAACTGAAATATGAATTAAATGGGTTAGTCTGTATTGCCATAGCGATCATTGCCATTTTACAGCTGGGCGTTGTTGGACAAACCTTTGTACATCTATTCCGATTCTTTGCAGGTGAATGGTTCATTCTCTGTCTTATCGGATTATTTCTTTTTGGTGTGACGATTTTCTGGAAAAAACAAATCCCAGATATTTTAACAAGAAGAAAAGCAGGTCTCTACTGCATCATTGCGAGCGTCTTGCTTTTGTCACATGTGAAGCTCTTTCAGCATCTTTCATCTGCTGGTGTCATTGGCTCTCAAAGTGTGATTAGAAATACATTTGAGCTCTTCTTGATGGATATGAAAGGTGAAACAGGATCGCCTGATTTAGGGGGCGGCATGATCGGAGCCGTATTGTTTGCTGCTTCTTATTTCTTATTTGCACAAGCAGGCTCGCAAATCATGGCGATTGTTCTGATGCTGATTGGAATTGTCCTGATTACAAACCGATCCCTTCAGGAAATGGTGAAAAAAGTGACGATTCCTCTATCACAATTTATGGTGAAGCAGTGGAAAGCCTTTGTTGAAGATATGAAAGGAATCAGGCAGGCCAAAAAGAGCGCGTCCTCTCAGAAAACAGGTGAAAAGAAAAAACGTTCACGCATTCAAGAAGAAGAAGACGAGGATGATCTGATCTTGATCGAAGAGGAAACGCCGTCTTCTGATAATAGCCAGCCGATTATTTCAAGCTTTGCAGACAGAGATGACATTCTCACTCCGACGGTTCAAAAAAAGCAGGCGGCAAAAGAGACAGCGCCTCTTCAGGACTCTGTGCAAAGTGCACCAGTTCAATCAGATACAGCCGATGAACCAAAAGAGGCGCCTCCGATGACATTTACAGAACTTGAAAACAAAGATTACGAATTGCCGTCACTTGATATTTTGGCAGAGCCCCAGCATTCAGGTCAGCAAACAGATAAGAAAAATATTTATGAAAATGCCAGAAAGCTTGAAAAAACATTTCAAAGCTTTGGTGTGAAAGCAAAAGTCACACAGGTTCATTTAGGTCCAGCTGTGACCAAATATGAAGTATATCCAGATGTTGGTGTGAAGGTCAGCAAAATCGTCAATCTAAGTGATGATTTAGCCCTCGCGCTCGCAGCAAAGGACATTCGAATTGAGGCGCCGATTCCTGGCAAATCAGCCATCGGCATCGAAGTTCCGAATGCAGAAATTGCTATGGTTTCATTAAAAGAGGTATTAGAATCGAAGCAAAATGACCGTCCAAATGCTAAGCTCCTCATTGGACTCGGCCGTAATATTTCGGGTGAAGCCGTGCTTGCTGAAATGAACAAAATGCCGCATTTGCTTGTAGCAGGTTCGACTGGAAGCGGAAAAAGTGTGTGTATCAATGGTATTATCACAAGCATTCTCATGAGAGCGAAGCCTCATGAAGTGAAAATGATGATGATTGATCCGAAAATGGTTGAATTAAATGTGTATAACGGTATTCCGCACCTTTTGGCTCCTGTCGTAACTGACCCTAAGAAAGCCTCGCAGGCACTGAAAAAAGTAGTCAGCGAAATGGAACGCCGCTATGAATTGTTTTCGCATACGGGGACAAGAAATATTGAAGGATACAATGATTACATTAAACGGATGAATCAAACAGAAGATGCTAAACAGCCAGAGCTTCCTTATATTGTTGTCATTGTAGACGAGCTTGCAGATTTAATGATGGTCGCTTCTTCTGATGTGGAGGATTCCATTACAAGACTTTCTCAAATGGCACGTGCTGCGGGAATTCATTTGATTATCGCCACACAAAGACCTTCTGTCGATGTCATTACAGGTGTCATTAAGGCCAACATCCCGTCCCGCATTGCCTTTAGCGTATCCTCACAAACCGATTCAAGGACGATCCTTGATATGGGAGGCGCAGAAAAGCTTCTAGGCAGAGGGGACATGCTGTTTTTACCTGTTGGTGCAAACAAGCCGGTTCGTGTGCAAGGCGCCTTTTTATCAGATGAAGAAGTGGAGCATGTTGTGGATCACGTGATCACACAGCAAAAAGCTCAATACCAAGAGGAAATGATTCCGAGCGAAGAAACGCAGGATCAGCTTGCGGCTGTGGAAGATGATCTGTATGATGAAGCAGTTGAATTGATTATCGGCATGCAGACGGCTTCTGTTTCTATGCTGCAAAGAAGATTCCGCATCGGTTATACTCGGGCGGCACGTCTCATTGACGCAATGGAAGAGCGGGGCGTGGTAGGCCCATATGAAGGAAGTAAACCGAGAGAAGTTCTTCTCTCAAAAGAACAATATGACGAGCTCTCTTCATAATTGAAGAGAGCTTTCCTGAAAAATAGTAAACGATAGTATGATTATGTTAACTGGATGTCAGACTATTTATTTATTTGCAAAAACATGATATAGTTATGTTCAACTTATCTCGGAATAGAGATTTCTCATCTTATCATTTGCATTGATTAGACGGAGGGAAAACATGTCGACCAAAACAGACAATCGCCATTTATATTTGAAAGTGATTGACCGTATTAAAGAAGATATTCAAACAGGTGTATATGCCGAAAAAGAAAAGCTGCCTTCTGAGTTTGAGCTCTCAAAACTTTTAGGTGTGAGCAGAGCGACACTGCGTGAGGCCCTTCGTATATTAGAAGAAGAGAAGTATTTAATTAGAAGGCATGGGGTAGGGACTTTCGTCAATTCAAGACCACTTTTTTCGACAGGCATAGAACAGCTGACAAGTGTCACGAAAATGATTGAGCAGGTCAATATGACGCCTGGCACCATCTTTTTATCCTCGCAAGAAGGGGAGCCAACAGAGAATGATGTCATTCGTTTTCAGTGTGATAAATCTGATGGGATTTTTTCAATGGAACGCGTTCGAACGGCAGATGGGCAGCCAGTTGTTTATTGTTTAGATAAAATTCCGGTCAAACATCTTCCCGCTTCTTTTACACATGAAGAAGAGTCTCTTTTTGAGCTGTTTGGAAGAGAACCGCACAGCGGGATTAAATATGCAGTTGCTGACATTGAACCAATTGGCTACCACGATCAGGTCTCACCGATTCTAGATTGTGACCCTGAAACGGCGTTATTATTACTGAAACAAATGCACTATGATCAGGATGATCAGCCGGTCTTATACTCCCTCAATTATTTTCGAGCGGATAAATTCAGCTTTCATGTCATACGCAAACGATTTTAACAAGCAGTCGCTTCCATAGGCGTCTGCTTTTTGTTTGCCCATACATAATACTCGTCAAACTTGCCACACTAATACGTAACAGTATATAGAATTGGGTGAATGATGTTGGGCGAGAAAACAGTCAGTAAAAAGAATATCATTGCATTATCATCAGTCCCTCTAATCATGACACTAGGGAACTCGATGTTAATACCAGTATTGCCAGAGATAGAAAAGAAACTCTCAATTACTTCCTTTCAAGTCTCTCTCATTATTACGGTATATTCGGTTGTAGCCATCTTATGTATTCCAATCGCCGGTTACTTATCAGACCGGATTGGGCGGAAAAAGGTACTGCTGCCGTGTCTTTTAATCGCCGGACTTGGAGGAGCTGTGGCAGCAGTCGCCTCAACGATCATGAAAGAACCTTATATGTGGATTCTGTTTGGAAGGGTCCTTCAAGGTATTGGTTCAGCTGGAGCCGCACCTGTCGTTATGCCGTTTATTGGAGATTTGTTTCATGATGATGAAGAGGTCAGTGCAGGACTTGGCGCCATTGAAACCTCTAATACAGCAGGTAAGGTACTAAGCCCTATTATTGGGGCACTTCTTGCTTCATGGTTTTGGTTTGTGCCTTTTTGGTTCATCCCGTTCTTTTCGATCATCAGCTTTCTCATGGTACTGTTCATGGTAGAGTCGGCGAAAAAAGAGGAGGACCCGCCTACATTTAAAGAATTTTTAAAATCAACAAAGACCATTTTTAAGCATGAGGGACGCTGGCTTTATGCCATTTTTGCTATTGGCGGTTTTATTATGTTTCTTCTTTTTGGTGTGCTTTTTTACCTATCCGATAACCTAGAGGCGGCTTATCAAATAAAGGGCGTCAAAAAAGGGCTCTTGCTGAGTATTCCGCTCCTTTTTCTATCAATCAGTTCCTACATTGCTGGAAAAACGATTGGAAAAGAAAAAGGAAAAATGAGAATCTTTTTAATTGTAGGGATGGCTTTGTTATCACTTTCTTATATTTTTTTATGGTGGAATCACAGCTTTTACGTATTGTTTATCTGTTTAAGCATTGGCGGAGTGGGCATCGGTATTGTGCTGCCTGCACTTGATGCGCTGATTACAGAAGGAATTGAAAAAGAGCAGTGCGGTACCATTACGTCATTTTATAGCAGTATGCGTTTTATTGGTGTTGCTTTAGGACCTCCGATTTTTGCCTATCTAATGGATAAAGGGGACTCCATTGTTTTTATTCTCTCGACCATTTGCAGTCTCATCTCACTATTTTTGGTCCTCTTTTTCATCCAGCCAGATGAAGAGGATGAGAGTGAACAATTAAAAACGGTTTAAATATAGAAAAAAGATGGTATTTTGCCATCTTTTTTCTTTTTTATAAATTGACATGTAAAATTTTGATAGTTAAACTAATGTATAGTAATATCTTTTAAATTATCCCAAATTGGAGGTGTTCAAAAACATTCATTTTCTGTCTTTCTTTAGGCAGAAATTGAGCACGCGTGCTGATGATGGAGATATGCTTCTTCAACACGAAAGGACAATTGAATAGGTCATCCTGCCATTTGAAGGAGACGCAGTCAGCACTTCAGACACGCTCAAATACAGCAAATTGATTGAAGAAGTAGAAGGAGCTTGAAGCAGCTATGTTGCAAATAATTAAAGCAAGATGGATTGTATTAGTGGTGTGGATGATAACAGCTGTGATTCTGTTTATTACTGCGCCCGATTTAGAGGAATTAACAAGAGAAAAAGGGCAATTAAAGGTTCCGGAGGGGACACCAACAGCTGAGGCACTTCACCTATTGGATAAGCTGTCAGATAAGAACGGGAAGAAAGATACAGGTGTGCTTGTATTCTCCGAACAACATCTGTTCCCTGCGAAAGAGCAGGAATTAAAAAAGGCTTTAGCTGCACTCATGTCAAATGCCCCAGAACTCCACATTGACGGAATTACTTCGTATTTTCATGTAGATCCGGACATTCAAAAACAACTTTTATCAAAGGATAAAAGTACACTTCTTGTTCCATTCAAATTCGACCACTACGAAACAAAAGCTGTGAAGATTAAAGAACAAATTGAGGAAGTTTTAAAGCCCTATCATGTCTCATATGAAATAACGGGTCAAAAGTTTGTGGATTCAGATGTCATTCAAAGCTCTCAACAAGGTCTGAAGAAAACCGAACTTATCACGATGATTTTTATTTTCTTTATTTTAATTATTGTTTTCAGATCGATATTGGCACCTGTTGTTCCGCTCATTACGATAGGCATTTCTTACGCTGTCAGCCGGTGTATTGTGGCTTTTCTCGTAGAATATACACAATTTCCTCTATCTAATTTTACTCAGATTTTTATGGTAGCCATTATGTTCGGTATCGGAACGGATTATTGCATCCTGCTGTTAAGCCGTTTTAAAGAGGAGATCGGTCAAGGCCGTGATGTCAAAGAGTCGATTATCGTCACATATCAATGTGCAGGGAAAACGGTATTTTTCAGCGGCTTAGCCGTGTTAGTCGGCTTCTCAAGTATTGGATTTGCTAAATTCCAATTGTATCAATCAGCCGTTAGTGTTGCCGTTGGAGTGGGCATTCTTCTGATTGCCCTTGTCACCATCGTTCCCTTTTTTATGTCTGTTTTCGGAAAATCTCTTTTCTGGCCATCTAAAAGAGAAAACATTCGGCACCCGCAAAGTAAAATGTGGGAATGGGCTGGGCGTTTTTCATTTAAAAGGCCGCTCATCAGCTTAGGGTTAGTCGCTCTTATTACGGTACCTCCTATTCTGATGTACGACGGCACCCTGTCTTATAACAGTTTAAATGAAATTGGGAATAAGTATGAGTCGGTGTCTGCATTTAATACGATATCAGAGCAATTTGGCTTTGGTGAAGCGCTGCCGCTGAATGTGCTTGTCGAAAATGATGATAAGCTAGATAATCAAGAAAAGATTGTCATGATTGAAAAACTGACTCGTAAATTAAATGACATTGACGAAGTCAAAACAGTCCGCAGTGTCACGCGTCCTGTTGGGGACGGGCTGAGCCAGCTTTATGTCACCTCTCAAGCGAAAGAGCTGGGAGGAGAACTTGGCAAAGGCCATGAAGGAATCGGGAAAATTTCAGATGGCTTGACCGAAACAAATCTCGCTCTTCTCAAACAAAAACCAAAAATTGAAGAATCCGCTCAAGGCATTGACCAGCTGATTGATGGAACAAAAGCAATCAAAAGCGGTGTCGGAGAAGTCAGGGAATCCCTAATCTCTTTAGAAGATGGGGTGAGACGCAGTAAGGAAGGCGTCGGCACCATTCGAAGTAAAATCAAAAAAGCGAAAAAAGAATTAGAGCAAGAATATCGCAGCAGCGAAACGATGATTCAAGAGTTAGAGCGTGTGGTGAATACACTTGAACGCCATGCGAAATCAAATCAGCAGCTGATAACAACCATTAAGAAAGTAAAAGCATCCTATGAAAATCTATCATTTGAAGCACTAGAAAATCGTCTTCCAGAAGTAAAAGACATGGATGAATATAAAGAAATCAAGAAAGTATTCAAAGAAACAAAAGGAATGCTTGATCAAGCAGGGGATCAAATGAGTGTATATGAAGAGGAAGCCGCTCATTTTAAGCAAAAGATCAAGCAGGCAGATCAAGTGATTCAAACCTTATCAAGCAAGCAAAAAGAAGTAAAACGCCAAGTGCAAGCGCTCATGGACGGGCTTGATCAAATTTATGACGGCCTTGACCAAACAAATGAGGGCCAAAAACAATTGATTAAAGAAATGCCTAAAATCGAAGATGGTGCAGATCAGCTGACAGAAGGCCAAAAAGCCATCAAAAAAGGATTTAGTCAGCTTTCATCGAAACTTACGTTATTAACAGATGGATTAGATGAAAGTATTGAAGGGCTTGAGCAGGTCAAAAGCGGCTTCACCGAGGCTGACGGCTACTTAAAGCAGCTTCAGCAAGCGCCAGATGAAGAAGTAACGGGCTGGTTTATTCCAGAAGAAGTGCTGAAACGCCAAGAATTTAAGCAAATCTTTCATACGTATATGTCTCCAGATCGTAAATTAACGACTTTTGAAGTCATCTTAAATGTGAATCCATACAGCAATGAAGCGATGAAAGGTGTCGCGAAAATTGAGGAAACCCTTGATCAATATTTACCTGTAAGTGGACTCAAAAATGCCAAATACGGGGTATCTGGTATCTCAAGCTTAAATGTGGACTTAAAAGAAACGTCTGACGGTGACTTTATTCGAACTGTTATCTTCATGTTAATTGGTATTTTTATTATTTTAATTATTTTATTACGGTCAATCGTCATGCCGATATACTTAACACTTTCACTGATTTTAACGTATTTTACATCAATCGGTTTAACAGAATGGATCTTTAAAACATTTTTTGGCTACGATGGTGTCAGCTGGGCTGTCCCATTTTTCAGCTTTGTCATTCTTGTGACGCTCGGGATCGATTATTCCATCTTCCTCATGGATCGTTTTAATGAATGGAAGGGAGAGCATGTACAAGCATCGATGATATCAGCGATGAGAAATATGGGTTCTGTCATTATTTCTGCAGTGGCCATTTTAGCAGGTACGTTCGCTGCTATGCTGCCATCAGGAGTATTATCGCTTGTTGAAATTGCAACGGTCGTACTCATTGGACTTTTATTATATGCTTTTGTTGTATTGCCCCTCTTTATTCCGGTCATGGTTCGTATTTTTGGTAAATGGAATTGGTGGCCGTTTAGAATGAAATAACGACTGGCGTCTCTGCTATGAGCAGAGGCGTTTTTATTTCCTATCCTTTCCTCTGATTGATATAATGTCTATTAAATGGCTGTTTCACGTATATATCAGCCATGTTCTAATACATAATAAATAGGATGAACAAAGGAGGTTTCTCATGACGTACTTACAAGAGAAGACACTGGACACACCTGGTCTTCATACTCATATTGTCAAAACAGAAAAATTTAAAACTGTGACAATTCTTTTTAAAATGCTTGCACCGCTATCCAAAGATGACGTCACCATGCGTTCTCTTTTCCCGCATGTGCTGTTAAGAGGAACAGAAAAGATGCCCAAAACAGGAGCACTGCGTGCCTATTTTGATGAGCTCTATGGAGCAACCGTTTCGGCAGACATGGCAAAAAAAGGTGAGAATCACATCATTACCTTCCGCCTAGAAATGGCGAATGAAAAATATTTAAAGGATCAAACTCCTTTACTAGAAAAAGGGATTTCCTTACTATCCGACCTATTATTCCACCCGTATGTTGAAGATGGGGTGTTTAGTCAATTATATGTGGATCAAGAAAAACGCACTTTAAAACAGCGAATTCAGGCAGTTTATGATGACAAAATGCGTTATTCGAACTTAAGACTCGTGCAGGAAATGTGTAAAGGAGAACCTTATGCACTGCACGTCAATGGTGAAATGGAAGACATTGACGCCATCACAGCTCACTCGCTCTTTGAAGCTTATGAGCATGCGCTTCAATCAAACCAGCTTGATCTTTATGTTGTCGGAGATGTTGACGAAGAAGACATCAGCCGAATGGTCTCCCAGTACTTTAAAACAAGTGAAAGAGAACCAGTCAAAAAGCAGACTGAATCAGCAAGAGCTCAAAATGGACCAAAAGAAGTCATTGATGAAGAGGACGTAAAACAAGGCAAGCTGAATATCGGCTTTCGCACACATACAACGATTGCAGATAAAGATTATCCGGCACTGCATTTGTTTAATGGCATATTCGGCGGTTTCTCGCATTCTAAGCTTTTCATTAATGTTCGGGAAAAAGCAAGTCTTGCTTACTACGCTGTGTCTAGACTTGAGAGCTTTAAAGGCTTGATGATGGTGATGTCAGGAATTGAAGTCGGCAACTACCAGCAGGCAGTGGACATCATCAAAGAACAATTTGAAGCGATGCAAAAAGGTGATTTTTCAGATGAAGCAATTGATCAAACAAAAGCAGTCGTCAAAAACCAGCTGCTTGAAACGATCGATACGTCTTATGGAACAGCAGAATATTTGTATCAGCATGCCGTTGTGCCAACTGGGGAAACCCTTGATTCCTTTTTAGAAGCATTAGACCGAGTGACAAAAGAGGACATCATCAAAGTGGGTCAGAAAATCGAATGGGATACGACCTATTTTCTTAAAGGAACGGAGGGTGCTTCATGACAGTGAAAACAATTCAATTCGATCAGCTGCAAGAAACGGTCTATCACGAAAAAATGGAAAGCGGACTTGACGTCTATGTGCTGCCAAAGCAAGGGTTTAACAAAACCTATGCGACTTTTACAACAAAATATGGCTCTGTCGATAACGAATTTGTGCCGCTTGGAAAAGAAGACATGATTCGAGTGCCTGACGGAATTGCCCATTTCTTAGAGCATAAGCTGTTTGAAAAAGAAGATGGAGACGTGTTTCATACTTTTAGTAAACAAGGAGCATCCGCAAACGCTTTTACAACGTTTACAAGAACGGCTTATTTGTTCTCAAGCACTTCAAATGTCGAACAAAACCTTGAGACACTCATTGATTTTGTTCAAGAGCCTTATTTTACTGAAAAAACAGTCGAAAAAGAAAAGGGCATCATTGGTCAAGAGATTAACATGTATGATGACAATCCGGACTGGCGTTTATTCTTTGGTCTGATTGAAAATTTATATCAAGAGCATCCTGTGAGAATAGATATTGCTGGAACAGTAGAGAGCATTGCCCCTATTACAAAAGATCATTTATATGAATGCTATGAAACGTTCTATCACCCGAGCAATATGCTTCTATTCGTTGTCGGTCCTGTTGATCCGAAGCAAATTTTAGATCAAGTCAGAGCGAATCAGGCGAAAAAGCCATTTACAGACCAGCCGGAGATCAAACGAAAAGACATCAATGAGCCTGAAGGTGTATACCGGAAAGAATACGAACTTCCAATGAACGTACAAGGCTCTAAATGTATGTTCGGTTTGAAAACAAAGAATCCGCATAAAAAAGGAAATCAGCTGCTAAAGCATGAGCTTGGGATGAATCTCATTTTAGAGACGCTGTTTGGCAAAAGCTCCTTACAATATGAACAGATGTATGAAAAGGGCTTAATTGATGAAACATTCAGCTACGATTATACCGAAGAAGGCGGTTTTGGCTTCACTTCAGTTGGAGGGGATACAAATGATCCTGATCAACTCGCAAAAGTATTAAAAGAAACCCTTCTTCAAGCAAAAAGCCTCATGACAGAAGAGAAAATTGAGCTTGCACGCAAGAAAAAAATCGGCAGCTTTTTAAAAGCCATGAATTCTCCAGAATACATCGCGAACCAATTTACTCGATATGCATTCTTAGACATGAGCTTATTTGATGTCGTCACAATGCTGGAACAAATTCAATTAGCTGATATTCAGCAAATTTTAGATGAAGAAATTGATGAAGAACGGATGTCTGTTTTCAAAGTCGTTCCAAAAACAAAATAAATTTAAAAAGACAAACTCATATCGGCAGAGTTTGTCTTTTTTATGTTCATTGAAAAAGCCGCTTTATTTACGAGGATATTCATTGACATTTGTTTTGGATATTAGTTAAACTCTTTAATAGTTAAACACTTAAACTAAAAAGGAGTAGCGTATGGAACAAAATAAAATTGCCCAGCTCATCCAGAGGTATGCAGATGTCTATCTCTGGATGGAGAAAAAAGTCTCGAGTATGATCACTGAAAAGCTTGATAAAGAGCTGACACTTGATCAATATTACTCGCTTCGATACATCAATTTACATCCAGGGTGTACATCTACGGACCTTGCTTATGTATGTAATGTAAACAAAAGTGCTGTAACATCCATGACCAACCGTCTTTTTACGAAAAACTATATTTTTCGTGAACATGATCAAGCTGACAGAAGGAATGTTCACCTGTACGTCACGCCAGAGGGCAAAGAAGTGGTCAGCCGAATGGAAAAGCAGCTTCAAGACCTAGTTCGGTCTTATTTTGAAAAGCTTGAAGAAAAAGAAATGGAATCATTTATTCAAACATATGAAAAGATCTATCAAGTGATCATCGAAGAGGAGGCACAAAGTTCTAATGAGAGCAATCATAAAGGGTAGATGGCTGATCACGATCCTGTGGGTCGTATTAGCGGCAGTGTTACTCATCACCGCTCCTAATATGGCGCAATTAACAAAAGAAAAGGGGCAAATTTCTGTACCAGACGGCTATCCGTCCTCATATGCCAATCAGTTATTAAAGAAAATGTCTGAAAACGGCGATACAGAAAAATCAATCGTCATTGTCTTTCAAGAAAAGAACATTGTGAAAGAAAGAGAAACATCTTTAAAAAAGGCAATGGATATTTTAGAAAAGGATCAAGATCTCCACATAGAGGACATTACTTCTTACTTTGAAGCCAATAAAGATATCAAAAAACAAATGCTCTCTAAAGATCAAACGACACTCCTTGTTCCAGTTACATACGACTCAAACAAAATCAAAGCGTCCGATTTTAAAGAAAGAGTCAATGAAAAGCTGAAAAGCTTAAATCTGAAATTTGAAATGACAGGGCAGCCGTTAATTGATGATGATGTTATTACAAGTTCGCAGGAAGGCCTGAAGAAAACAGAATTCATTACGATTGGGTTTATTCTCGTTGTCCTTATTCTTGTCTTTAGGTCAGCTGTGGCGCCTTTCGTTCCGTTAGTCGCAGTGGCACTGTCTTACTTGGTGAGTCAATCAATCGTAGCTTATTTAGTGAAATATGTAGACTTTCCGCTCTCGACCTTTACTCAGATCTTTATGGTCGCGATCATGTTTGGAATTGGAACGGACTACTGCATACTGCTTCTCAGCCGTTTTAAGGAAGAGATCGCACACGGTAAAGATAAAATTGAGGCGATTCTGATTACGTATAAAACAGCAGGAAAGACCGTCTTATTCAGCGGAATTGCGGTTCTGATCGGTTTTACATGTATTGGCTTGGCACAATTCCAGCTTTATAAATCAGCAGTAGCAGTAGCAGTTGGGGTTGCTGTGCTCATTGTGGCTCTTCTCACGATTGTGCCGTTCTTTATGGCAGTTTTAGGAAAGGTGTTATTTTGGCCGATTAAAGGCGATATTGCCCACCCGCAGTCAAAAATGTGGGAAACAGCAGGCCGTTTTTCATTTAAGAAACCGCTTTTCAGTTTATTAATTGTAGGAATCATTACGCTTCCGCCAATTCTCATGTATAAAGGAACTCTTTCTTATAACAGCTTAGATGAAATTGGTAATAAATACGAATCGGTTAACGCATTCAATACCATTTCTGATAAGTTTGGACCGGGTGAAGCACTTCCGGCAACAGTGGTCGTGAAATCATCTGACGTTTTAGACAATAATGAAGGGCTGATTGCCATTGAAAAACTCAGCCGTGCAATTGAACAAACAGATGGCGTCAGCAAAGTCAGAAGTGCCACCCGTCCTGTCGGTAAAGGGCTGAGTGATCTGTACGTAAAATCACAAGCCAAAGAACTGAACACAGGACTTGATAAAAGCAATGAAGGCTTGAAAAACATCCAAGATGCACTGACGACAATGAGTCAATCCATTGAGGATCAAACGCCGCAAATCAAATCATCAGGAAAAGGCATTAACAAATTGATTTCTGGTACAGAATCTGTGCAAACAGGGATTCAAAATGTTGAAAAATCCTTAAGAAAATTGCAAAACGGCATCGACCAAAATAAAAAAGGTGTAGCAGCCATTAAAGATGAAATCAAAGGTGCAAAAAAGGAATTAATGGCTCAAGTCGCACAAGTGAATCAGCAAGTCTCACTGTATAAAAGCATTTCCAAAGAATTAAAGGCGGCATTAGCGCAAGTGGATACGTCATCCTCTGCCGCAGCAGATGTAAAAGCGTTAATCAAACAAGCAAATACACAATTTAGTACCCTTGAAAAGCAAATCCCGCAGGTAAAAGAAAATCAATCGTATCAAGCGATTAAAGCTTCGTACAATGAACTTTCTGCGACTTTGCAAGAAGGGGCGAAACAGGTAGACAGCTATGCCAAACAAGCGAAAGAAGCTAGAAAGCAGCTTGAAGCAGCTGATGCCTTTATCGCAAAAGCTTCTGAGCAGCAAAAAGTCTTGACAAATCAAATCGATGAACTCATTGCTGGCTTAGATGCAGTTGAAAATGGACTGGATCAAACGTCTAAAGGTCAAGGACAATTAGCTGATAATATGCCAAAGCTTGCAAATGGAGCGGGCGACATCATGAATGGCCAAAAGCAAATGAAAGAAAAGATTGGCGGCTTTGGGGATAACCTGACCAAGCTGACAGACGGTCTGAACAAAAGTGTGAAAGGATTGGAGAAAATTTCAAGCGGCTTAATGGGTGCAGGTGACTACTTAGATGAACTGAAAAATGCACCAGATCAAGATATGACCGGCTGGTTTATTCCAAAAGACGTCTTAAAAAATAAAGCATTCAAGCAAGTATTTGATTCATACATGTCAGATGACCGCAAGATGACAAAAATTGATGTCATTTTAGAGAAAAATCCATATGGAAATGACGCCTTGTCGATAATTAAACAAGTGGAAGCTTCTGTCGAGCGGGCACTTCCTGAAACAAACCTAAAAGATGCGTCATTTGGCGTCTCAGGTGTATCAAGTATGAACGCTGATCTAAAACAGCTGTCAGACCAAGATTTCAATAAGACAGTTCTTTACATGATGATTGGTATTTTCCTTATTTTGGTGATTTTGTTCCGTTCGCTTGTCATGCCGCTGTACTTGGTAGGTTCACTCATATTGACTTACTTTACCGCAATCGGTGTAACTGAATTTATTTTCACCCATTTCTTCGGGTATCCAGGCATTAACTGGGCTGTGCCATTCTTTGGATTTGTCATATTAATGGCGCTCGGAGTCGATTATTCGATTTTCTTAATGGAGCGGTTCAATGAATATAAAACAAAAGACATCCAGTTTGCCATGACTGAATCAATGAAAAATATGGGATCTGTCATTATGTCTGCTGCTGTTATTTTGGCAGGAACATTTGCCGCAATGCTTCCATCCGGTGTGCTGTCTCTCCTGCAGATTGCAACACTTGTCCTCACAGGACTTTTACTGTACGCACTCGTTGTGCTACCATTATTCGTACCTGTGATGGTGAAATTGTTCGGATCAGCCAACTGGTTCCCATTTAAACGAAAAGAATAGGTATTCTATATAGAAAGAAGGAATCAATGTGACGAGTCGTTGGGCGCTGATAACAGGTGCCAGTGGCGGGATTGGGCAGGCAGCTGCCAAAAAGCTTGCCCAAGAAGGCTGCCATGTGATGCTCCATTATTATAAAAATGAACAGGCAGCTGTGCGCCTCGCCGCTCATTTGGATGAGGTATATTCCATTCAAACGCATGTCGTTCAAGCAGATTTATCTAAAACGGGCGGAGCAGATGAGCTTGTCAGCCGTCTGCCGCTCTTTCCAGATATTCTTGTTTTAAATAGCGGCAGGAGCCATGTCGGATTGGTGACAGACACAGAAAAAGACGTATTAGCCAGTATGGTGCAGCTTCATGTCACAAGTCCATATGAGCTTACCCAATCCCTTTTACCTGCCATGATTCAAAAGAAAGCAGGCCATATCATTGCGATCAGCTCGATATGGGGAGAAACGGGAGCATCGTGTGAAGTGCTGTACAGCATGGTCAAAGGTGCGCAAAATGCATTTATAAAAGGATTAGCAAAAGAGCTTGCTCCAAGTGGAATTAGAGCAAATGCTGTCTCGCCAGGTGCTGTCAAAACAGACATGATGAATCGTTTTACGCAGGAAGACATCGCGATGCTGGAAGAAGAAATTCCGCTTGGCCGGCTTGCATCGCCTGAGGAGGTTGCAGATGTCATCTGGTTTCTCGCCTCAAAACAGTCAAGTTATATCACAGGTCAAATTTTATCTGTCAATGGCGGCTGGTACTGTTAAAAAACGTGTATAATTCGTCTCTCCATGACAAAAGCTATGGCTGTAATTCATCTTTTCGAATGGAGGAATCGACATGTCTGTACTTGAGAACTGGGACCATTGGAAAAACTTTTTAGGTGATCGCTTAAATCATGCGCAGGATAAAGGTTTAGAAGGTGAGACCATCAATAACCTTGCGTATGAAATTGGCGGATATCTAGCTAACGAAGTTGAGGCAAAGAACGAGCAGGAAAGAGTACTTGCTGACCTTTGGAGCGTTGCATCAGAAGATGAGCAGCGTGCCATTGCAAATATGATGGTCAAGCTGGTTGAAAATAATAGCTCGCACTAAACAAAAAGAGAGGTCGTTTGTGCCTCTCTTTTTATTTTAACCGTTTCACAACATTGTGCTTTCTAAAAATGTGAAAATGCTTTATGATAAAGGAAGGTAAAAATTTGCCACAATGAAGGGGGTAATATCATTTGGCAAAGCTCGAATGGTATTTTGAATATGAGATACAGGTAAACCGTCCCGGACTTTTAGGAGACATTTCTTCTCTAATGGGGATGCTTTCAATTAATATTGTGACAATCAATGGTGTTGATGTATCAAGACGCGGAATGCTTTTACGCTGTGACCACACAGATCAAATTAAGCGGCTTGAATCAATTTTAAATACAATGGAAACGATAAAAGTAACGAAATTAAGACAGCCGAAGCTTCGTGACCGCTTAGCTGTTCGTCATGGAAGATACATACAGCGTGATGCGGATGACAAAAAGACGTTCCGTTTTGAAAGAGACGAGCTCGGTCTTCTTGTTGATTTTATGGCTGAACTCTT
Source organism: Bacillus sp. FSL K6-0994 (assembly GCF_038630815.1). Classification (NCBI taxonomy): domain Bacteria; kingdom Bacillati; phylum Bacillota; class Bacilli; order Caryophanales; family Bacillaceae; genus Bacillus; species Bacillus sp. FSL K6-0994. The sequence goes on from NZ_CP152043.1 coordinate 1,626,541, forward strand.
TAAAAAAGAAGGACATAAATTGATTGGGATTCGCGGAATGCCGCGTGTCGGAAAAACAGAATCAATTGTGGCTTCAAGTGTTTGTGCAAGCAAGAGATGGCTGTTTGTATCATCAACTCTTTTGAAACAGACGATCCGAAGTCAGCTGATCGCAGATGAATACAGCCCAGATAACGTCTTTATTATTGATGGGATTGTGTCGACAAGAAGAGGTTCTGAGAAGCATTTGCAGCTTTTAAGGGAAATTATGAGACTGCCGGCAACGAAGGTGGTCGAGCATCCAGACATCTTTATTCAAAATTCAGAATATACAATGGATGATTTCGACTATATCATTGAATTGCGGAATAGCGCAGACGAAGAAATTACATATGAACACGCTGAAGAACCACAAGTGTTTGATCATTCTGGTTTTTCCGGCTTCGATTTTTAATATGGTAATGGTAGGTGTTTGTTTTGACTGAATTGGGAAAACGGCTCGTTGAGGCCAGAGAGGAAAAAGGGATGTCGCTGGAGGATCTGATGGCGGCTACCAAGATCCAAAAGCGCTATTTGCTAGCAATCGAACAAGGAAACTATGATATTATTCCAGGTAAATTTTACGTCAGAGCGTTTATTAAACAATATGCCGAAGCCGTTGGACTGAATCCTGAACAATTGTTCGAAGAATTTCGTAAAGATGTTCCAAGCACGTATAACGATGAAGTATCTGATAAATTATCGAATATTAAGCCGCAAAGAGAGTTGCCAAAGCCTGCCTCGAAAGTGCTTGAACTATTGCCGACAATTTTAATTATTGGAGGCATCATTGTGGTCATCGCCATCATTTATGTGATCGTGCAGGCGGTCAATCATGATAGCGGACAGAAGAATAATCAGGCGGCCCCTCAGCAATCAGAATCTAAATATGAAGTATCTGAGGATTCATCTCTTGCAAAAGATCAAAAGAAAAAAGAAAAAGCTTCGTCAGATGATAAAGAAAAATCATCTAAAAAAGATGATTCATCAAAAGACGATGAAACGGTATCTTTAAAGGCGACGAATACAGAAGGCTCGACAACAACGTATGAAGTATCAGGTGCAGACGAAATGGAGTTAAAAATTTCTGCCTCGCAAGCTTCATGGCTGCGCGTAAGAGACAAATCTGGAAAAGTGCTGAAGATGGGTGAACTAAAAGATGGCGAATCGTTTAAAACAGACCTGTCTGAGCTTTCTCAGGTCGATATCCGTCTAGGCAATGCGTCTGGAATTAATATCAAGATAAATGACGAGACACTTAAGTACGAATTAGACCCTAAGAACACCATGACACAAAACATTGTGATTGTGAATAAAGGAAAGGAAAAGTCATCTTAAGCAAGTAGATGACTTTTCTTTTGTTCCTACTATTATATACATAAAAAATTGCATTATTGGAGGATTGGATTTCATGTTTAACTTACCGAATAAAATAACCCTTTCTAGGATCGCCTTGATCCCTGTTTTTATGATCATTATGCTTGCACCGTTAGATTGGGGTGTTGCACGCTTTGGCGACGTCAGCATCGAAGTGACGCACATTGTTGGAGCGATCCTGTTTATTATCGCTTCAACAACTGACTGGATTGATGGATACTACGCACGTAAGCTTAATTTAGTGACGAACTTTGGTAAATTTTTAGATCCGCTTGCAGATAAATTGCTTGTTTCAGCTGCTTTAATTATACTTGTTCAATACAACCTCACACCGGCATGGATGGCGATTGTGATTATCAGCCGTGAATTTGCTGTAACAGGTCTAAGGCTTGTTTTAGCCGGAGGCGGTGAAGTGGTGGCGGCGAATATGCTTGGAAAAGTGAAGACATGGGCGCAAATCATTGCGATTTCAGCACTTTTACTGCATAACCTGCCGTTTGAACTTGTATCATTCCCGTTTGGTGATCTAGCGATGTGGGTAGCGGTGTTCTTCACTGTTGTCTCAGGCTGGGATTACTTTGCAAAAAACTGGGAAGCTTTAAAGAATTCTAACTAAAAAGGACGTGTACGCTTTGAAGTCAGAGAGAAAAGCAGAAATTATTGCAGTCGGTTCCGAACTATTGCTAGGGCAAATTACGAATACGAATGCACAATTCATCAGCAAACAACTAGCCGAAATTGGTGTGAATGTTTATTACCATACAGCAGTTGGTGACAATCCAGAGCGTTTAAAACAGGCCATTCAGGTGGCGCAGGAAAGATCTAATTTTATTATCTTCTCAGGTGGTCTTGGACCAACCAAAGATGACTTAACAAAAGAAACCATTGCGAGCTCGCTTGGGAAAGAGCTTGTACTAAATGAAGAAGCATTTGAATCGATTCAAGACTACTTTCTAAAGACCGGACGCGTTATGTCACCGAACAACCGTAAGCAGGCACTCGTTCTAGAAGGGTCTGATGTGCTCGTGAACCGTTTCGGGATGGCCCCGGGTATGTTTGTTCAAGAAGACGATACGTTTTATATGCTTCTTCCTGGACCGCCAAGTGAATTGCACCCGATGTTTGAAAACGAGGCAAAGCCGCTGATTTCTGAGAAACTTGGCTTAAAGGAAAAGATCGTGTCTGTTGTTCTGCGCTTCTTCGGAATCGGTGAATCGCAGCTTGAAACAGACCTAGAAGATTTAATTGACGCTCAAACCAATCCGACAATTGCACCACTCGCATCTGACGGTGAAGTGACGCTAAGGCTGACTGCTAAGCATGAGGATGAAAAAGAAACAGAGCGTCTGTTAAAAGAAACAGAAGCGCAAATTTTGGCGCGGGTAGGTGAGTACTTCTACGGATATGGGGATACATCACTTGTCCGCGAAGCATCCAAAGCCTTGCACGAGCACGGAAAAACAGTAGCAGCAGCAGAAAGCCTGACTGGCGGAATGTTCTCCGAATGGCTGACAGATCTCGAAGGAGCATCATCCATTTTGAACGGAAGTGTGGTTTGTTATACAAACCAAGTCAAGCAGCAGGTACTTGGCTGCCGGGAGGAAACATTGTCTTCTCATGGTGCTGTCAGCAAAGAGTGTGCTTTAGAGCTTGCTGAAGGAGTTAGAAAGCTGACCGGAAGTGATATTGGCATTAGCTTTACGGGTGTAGCAGGACCTGATACCCAAGAGGGTCAGCCTGTTGGAAAAGTGTTCATTGGACTATCTACGAAAGACCAGACGGACGTGTTTGAATGGATGTTTACAGGCAGCCGGTCGGGCATTCGAAAGCGTGCTGTGAAATATGGTCTGCATCACTTACTCAACTTATTAAAAGAGAGTTAATTTTGTTTTTTGTTAGGTTTACTCCTTTATAAAAGTGCGTTTTTTCTAATAGAAAATACTCTTTTCTTAAAAAATCTGCCAAGAAAAAATCGAATATGTGTTCGTTTTTTTCTTGGCAAATGACGTAAAACAAGGTATAGTATAGATAGTGGAATTGATAAAGGAGGAAACAATAGAATGAGTGATCGTCAAGCAGCCTTAGATATGGCTCTTAAACAAATAGAAAAACAGTTTGGTAAAGGCTCTATTATGAAACTAGGAGAGCAAACAGATACACGTATTTCAACAGTACCTAGTGGTTCGTTAGCACTTGATACTGCGCTTGGAATAGGCGGATATCCCCGCGGCCGTATTATCGAAGTATATGGTCCAGAGAGTTCTGGTAAAACGACAGTAGCCCTTCATGCCATTGCTGAAGTTCAGCAGCAGGGAGGACAAGCTGCATTTATTGATGCAGAGCATGCACTCGATCCAGTTTACGCTCAAAAACTAGGTGTCAACATTGATGAACTGTTACTTTCTCAGCCGGATACAGGAGAGCAAGCACTTGAAATTGCAGAAGCTCTTGTCCGAAGCGGGGCAGTTGATATTGTTGTTATTGACTCTGTAGCTGCTCTTGTACCAAAAGCAGAGATTGAAGGAGACATGGGTGATTCACACGTTGGTCTTCAAGCACGTTTGATGTCCCAAGCGCTCCGTAAACTATCAGGTGCCATCAACAAATCAAAAACAATTGCCATCTTTATCAACCAAATTCGTGAAAAAGTTGGTGTCATGTTTGGTAACCCTGAAACAACGCCTGGTGGACGTGCGCTGAAGTTCTATTCGTCTGTTCGTTTAGAAGTGCGCCGTGCTGAACAGCTGAAACAAGGCAATGACATTATGGGGAATAAAACGAGAATTAAAGTGGTCAAAAACAAAGTAGCACCTCCATTCCGTATTGCCGAAGTAGACATTATGTACGGTGAAGGGATCTCAAAAGAGGGAGAAATCATCGACCTTGGAAGCGAGCTGGATATCGTACAAAAGAGCGGTGCTTGGTATTCTTACCAAGAGGAACGTCTTGGACAAGGCCGTGAAAATGCGAAACAGTTCCTAAAAGAAAATAAAGATATCATGCTGATGATCCAGGAGCAAATTCGCGAACACTACGGTTTGGATACAAACGGAGTGAAAGCAGCTGAAGAAGAAGGACAAGAAGAATTGGAGTTTAATGACTAAAAAGACTAAAAGACGCTGAAAAGCGTCTTTTTTTTACATTTACATGACAGCTGGCAGGTCAAAAGTTCTGTCTTTGCTTGAAATAACGACTTACGCCTCAGTCTGACTAGCTTGACAAGTATTTCCGACACAATTACAATGGGAATGTATCACTTGTTTTTCTTAACATGATTGATAACTAATTTAAACTTGACAAGGGCAGTGAGGATCTCATTCCCTGTGAAGGCCCTGTATGTTGAGACACAAAACAATGTACATGCCGACACTTTATTTGTAAAACCAAGTTCATAGCAAGAGGAGGTGAAAATATGTCGCCTACGATGTTTACGATCATCTCCATTTTGCTGAGCCTAATCTGTTTAGTTGTTGGCTACTTTGTTCGTAAAACCATTGCAGAAGCAAAAATATCCGGCGCAAGAAACATGGCCGAACAAATTGTTGAGGATGCAAAGCGTGATGCGGAAGCATTGAAGAAAGAAGCGCTCTTGGAAGCGAAAGATGAAATTCATTCGTTTCGTGTAGAGGCGGAGCAAGAAGTTCGTGAAAGACGAAATGAGCTTCAAAGACAAGAAAACCGTTTACTTCAAAAAGAGGAAAATCTTGATCGCAAAGACGAATCTTTAGATAAACGGGAGTCCCTGTTGGAGAAGAGAGATCATTCTCTGAATGAACGACAACAACATATTGAAGAGATGGAAAGCAAAGTGGATGATATGATTCGTTTGCAGAAAGCCGAGTTGGAACGTATTTCAAGTCTAACTCGAGATGAAGCGAAACAAATCATTCTGGATCAAGTTGAAAATGAGCTTTCCCACGACATTGCAGTCATGACGAAAGAATCTGAAAACCGAGCGAAAGAAGAGGCTGACAAAAAGGCGAAAAATATTCTTTCACTTGCGTTACAGCGTTGTGCAGCTGATCATGTGGCTGAAACAACGGTATCTGTAGTCAATCTTCCAAATGATGAGATGAAAGGTCGTATTATCGGACGTGAAGGACGAAATATCCGTACGTTAGAAACGTTAACAGGTATTGACTTGATCATAGATGATACACCTGAAGCTGTTATACTATCGGGCTTTGATCCGATTAGACGTGAAACAGCGAGGATAGCTCTGGACAAGCTAGTCCAGGATGGCCGCATTCATCCTGCACGAATTGAAGAAATGGTGGAAAAATCACGCCGTGAAGTCGATGATTATATCCGCGAGATGGGTGAACAAACGACATTCGAAGTCGGAGTTCACGGTCTGCATCCGGATCTGATCAAAATTCTCGGCCGCTTAAAATTCCGTACAAGTTATGGACAAAATGTCCTGAAGCATTCAATTGAGGTTGCACATCTTGCAGGTCTCATGGCTTCAGAGCTTGGAGAAGATGCAAAGCTTGCAAAACGAGCAGGTCTTCTGCATGACATTGGAAAAGCCATTGATCATGAAGTAGAAGGAAGCCACGTAGAAATTGGCGTTGAGCTTGCGACGAAATATAAAGAGCATCCTGTTGTCATCAACAGTATTGCCTCTCACCACGGTGACCAAGAACCGACATCTATAATCGCTGTTCTTGTTGCGGCAGCTGATGCATTATCTGCAGCACGCCCTGGTGCAAGAAGTGAGACGCTTGAAAATTACATTCGGAGACTTGAGAAATTAGAAGATATCTCTGAATCTTATGAAGGTGTTGAAAAATCGTTTGCGATACAGGCTGGACGTGAAGTACGTATTATGGTGAAGCCAGATTCAATTAATGATCTTGAAGCTCACCGTCTAGCAAGGGATATTCGTAAGCGAATTGAGGACGAGCTCGATTACCCTGGTCACATTAAAGTGACAGTCATTCGAGAAACTCGCGCAGTAGAGTATGCAAAATAGAGCGGTGCGCTTAGCGCCGCTTTATTTTTTTGTGTAAATATGCAACACTGATAAGAAGATCAATTTAAAAGAGAAAGGGTTCAAAAGCGCATGAAAATATTATTTGTTGGAGATATCGTCGGTTCACCTGGCAGAGACACACTGAAAGAATACTTGCCAAAGCTGAAGAAAAAATATCAGCCGCACTTTACCATTGTCAACGGAGAAAATGCTGCTCACGGGAAAGGTCTAACTGAAAAAATCTATCATGAGTTGCTGCAAGCAGGAGCTGATGTGCTCACAATGGGTAACCATACATGGGATAAAAGAGACATTTTCGATTTCATCGATGATGCAGCAAATATGGTCCGACCTGCTAACTTCCCAGAAGGCACACCTGGAAAGGGTCTCACCTTTATTAAAAAACAAGGAAAAGAATTGGCTGTCATCAACCTGCAAGGACGTACGTTTTTACCGCCAATTGACTGCCCATTTCAAAAAGTAGATGAATTAATTGCGGAAGCATCCAAACGGACACCGTTTATTTTTATTGATTTTCATGGTGAAGCCACAAGTGAAAAGCAGGCGATGGGCTGGTATACAGACGGCCGTGCATCATGTGTCGTTGGAACGCATACACATGTTCAAACAGCAGATAACCGCGTATTGCCTAAAGGAACTGCGTATATTTCAGATGTCGGGATGACAGGACCTTATGATGGCATTTTAGGTGTTGACCGAGAAACGATCATTAAACGATTCAAAACAAGTCTCCCAGTCCGGTTTGAAATTGCAGAAGGCCGCACGACGTTAAGTGCAGTAATCGTAGAAATTGACGAACAGTCGAAAAAAGCTGTCAAAATTGATCGAATTTTGATAAATGATGACCATATTTTCTTTGAATAAATGTTCACATATTTATTTCAGAAAAATATTAATCAGAAAGAAGGAATATGCGCCCTCTATCGTGAATATAGTAAAAATGGTAGGTAGCCTGCTATTTTTGAAAAACATTTTGGGGATGGATTTTCAAAAAAATAGCATCATCTAACAAAGATTGTTCTAATGAACACTCACTTATCCATTGTAAATTTAAGGGGGAGCAGAAATGGAAATTTTAAAAGTTTCAGCAAAGTCAAATCCGAATTCAGTAGCAGGAGCATTAGCCGGCGTTTTACGTGAACGCGGTGCAGCGGAAATACAAGCAATCGGCGCTGGAGCACTGAATCAGGCGGTTAAGGCTGTCGCCATTGCAAGGGGATTTGTCGCGCCAAGCGGAGTGGATTTGATATGCATTCCAGCCTTTACTGACATTCTGATCGATGGAGAAGAAAGAACAGCCATCAAATTGATTGTTGAGCCACGATAATTCTAATTTTATTATTTTCAACCTGCTTACATCATGTAAGCAGGTTGTTTTTGTTTACCGCTATACATTTCTTATATAACATATTCAGTTCGTGAAATAGATAAAAATGACATATTAGAGCTTGCATTTTTTCACCATGATGATAAATTAAGATTAAGTTGAATTTACTTCATCAAAAATAAATATTTAAGTAGGTGAAATAATGTTCGAAGCTTTTTTGAAAAGAGGAAAGCTAGTTTTTATTTTATTTTTTATCGTTCTCATTGCTGGCGGCTATTTATTCGCGCAGCTTCCTAAACGAGAACTGCCAGAATTCGAGGCGAATCTCGTCACGATTTCTACCGTTTTTCCTGGTGCAGATGCAAAACAGGTGGAAAGAGATGTCACCAATAAACTGGAATCAGCCCTATCTGATATCAACGGTGTAGAGAAAACGAGCTCGGTTTCAGCCATTGGTTTCTCAAATATTGTGATTGAAATTGAGGACCAAGCCGACTTTCAAAAGGCGGCAAGTCAAATTAAGAATGAAACCACAAGTGCTGCGTCGTCTTTTCCTGATGGGGTGATGGAGCCGGAAGTAAAGGATGAATTTGGCAGCGTGCCGGTTGGTTCTTATATGATTGTGTCGAGTGAATCATCGGACTTAGCAAAGAGTCAGAAATCGCTGCGTGCATTGAAGGAAAAAGTGGAGGACATCAAAGGGGTAGACAGTGTCGTTATCAAAGGCTTCAATGACAAACAAGCGATATTAAACTTAGATTCAAACAAGCTGGAGGGTGAAGGGCTCAATGTAACTGATGTCACAAATGCCATCAATCAGGAATTTGACACATCTCCACTAGGCGATATTCGGGCAGGCAAAGAGAAGGTGAAGCTGTCCATCGATACATATGACCGCTTAGATCAGGTTAAAAAGATTGAGCTTTTTTCTAAAACGAAAAGAGAGCCGGTCACAATTAGTCAGCTTGGCAGTTTAAAAGAAGTAGAAAAACAGAAAAGTGATATTGTGTCGTATAACGGAAAGCCCGCTTATTCATTTACTGTGAATATTAAACCAGGACTTGATATTCCTAAAATGTATGACAAAGTCAGTGATGTCATTGAGAAAGAAAAGCAGCTGCCAAATGGGGTGGAGTGGGTAGACTACTATTCACAAAAAAGTGAAGTGGATACCATTTTCAATGATTTAATAAAAGAAGCCATTGTTGCGGTCATTGCTGTCATAATTGTTACCACACTTGGACTCACGATTGGCGGGGCGTTTATCGTTTCACTAGCCATTCCGCTATCGATTACAATTGGAACGATTCCACTGCCATTTTTACAAGTGGACCTCAATCAAATTTCGATCATCGGCTTTATTATTGCCTTAGGGATACTTGTCGATGATGCCATTGTCGTCAATGATAATATTTTAAGACAAATGAAAAAATACGAAAGTCCGCTTAAAGGAACAATTGCAGGAGTGAAAGAAGTCGCAGGATCCATTTTGACATCAACACTAGCTGTTGTATTTGCCTTCCTGCCGCTTGTTTTCCTATCAGGTGCAAACGGTTCATTTATTCGGGCATTACCGTCTGTTCTAGTTACGACTGTGCTTGCATCCATGGTGATTTCTCTGACACTTGTACCGGTCTATCAATATACTGTGAACAACCGGAAAAGAAAGAACAAAAACAGTCAAAAAGAGCCGGGATTCCTAGGGAAACCATTAAAAAGGCTGGCTGATTTCTATGCAGACCGTGTGCTGACAAACATTGTGAAGCGGCCGCTCGTTATTGGACTAAGTGGTTTGCTCGTTGCAACGCTTGCTTTTTTACTTATTTTCGTCACACCATTTGAATTTTTCCCTGCGGCGAATAAGAAAGAAGTGGTCGTCACTGTCACACTTCCAAGTGAAACAACACTAGACAAAACAAATGAAACACTAAAGAAAATAGAACAAGAGATCAAACGGCAAAAAGGCATTGAAGAAACGGCGATTTTTGCAGGCGGCGGTGTGCCGAACCTGTTTAATGAAAGTATTTCAAATGCAAGTGACCATACAGGTCAGGTTGTCGTGAGAGTAGACAATGATCAGATAACTAGTAAGGCATTGATAGATCGTATGACTGAGCCTTTGCGAGAGAATTTCAATGAGGCAGAAATCTTTATGAAAACCATTGTTCAAGGGCCGCCAGCTGGAGCGCCAGTGACAGTAACGGTTGCGGGTGAATCTTTTTCAAAGCTCATTGATGTCAAAGAAACGCTGACAAATGAAATGAAAGACAAAGGGGCAAGTTTGATTACGGACGATGTCAATCAGCCGGTGAAAACGATCTCCTTTGAATTAAACCGTGAGCGGATGGCAGAGGATGGGCTCAGTGCTCAGTTTGTCAGCAGACAGCTTGGTCTTGTGACAGAAGGAATTCCATTAGGTACCTTTCAACAAGGAACAAATGATATCGATTTAGTGGTGAAACAGGATATAGGCACACATCAAAATGGTTTAAAGCTAAAAAAAATGAATGTGCCTGTGAAGACAAATGAAGGCGGTATGCCTCAACTTGAGCCGCTTAGCCGATATGTAAAAGAAAAAGAAACAGAGCAGTATGAAAGCATTCCACATGAAAATGGAGTGCCGACCATTACGCTGAAGGCGTATCCCGGTGCATCAGATTCGTTTAAAGACGATATGAAAGAAGTCGTCAATCAAGTAGGAAAAAGCGCTGCAGCGAAGGATTTGACCATTTCACAAGGTGGAGAAAATGAAAATCAGACCCAGTTCTTTATTGAAATTAGTCTCTTATTTGCAGTTGTCTTGCTGCTCATTTATGTGACCATCGCATTCCAGTTCAATTCATTGATGCTTCCGCTGTTAGTTCTAGGAACGGTTTACTTAGCCGTATCAGGAGCCATTATCGGACTATTTGTTACACAAACACCATTCAGCTTTATGGCAACAATGGGAATTGTCTCATTGGCTGGTATTGTCGTCCGAAATGCGGTCGTCCTCTTCGAATTTATTGAGCAGCGGCGCAAGCAAGGGTTTGATCAACAGACAGCTGTCATTGAAGCAGGAAGAGCAAGGATTAAGCCGATTCTCTTAACAGCATTTACGGCACTTGTTGCACTAATGCCTGTTGCATTAAGTCATGATCCACTCTTTAAGCCGCTGGCAATCTGCATTGTATCAGGTGTGTTTTTCTCAACAATTCTGACATTATTCATTGTGCCAGCCCTATATGTTGCCGTTTCAAAGAAACGCTGACGATGAAAGCAAATCTCCGATCGAAAGGAGATTTGCTTTTTTTTAGAAAAATATCCAAAAAAATATGTGGGGTGTTCATTTGTATTTATCTGGTGGACAGTGGTATTTACGACTAAAATAAGTCGTGTTAAAATCTGATTGGGAGAAGTTTTTTAACAAAGGGGTTGTACGTCATGTGTGGAACGATGAAAGCAATTGTTAAAAAAGAAAGCGCTTACGGAGCGGCGTTGATGGAGATGCCGATTCCAGAAATCAAAAATCATGAAGTTTTGATCCAAGTGAAAGCCACTTCGATATGCGGAACAGACGTGCATATTTATAATTGGGATGACTGGGCAAAGGGAAGAGTCAAAGCGCCCTACATTTTTGGACATGAATTTACAGGGGAAGTTGTTAAAGTGGGGAAGCAGGTCTCACGAGCAAAGGTAGGGGACTTTGTATCGGCTGAGACGCATGTTGTATGTAATCAATGTTATATGTGCTTAACAGGGCAGCAGCATTTGTGCAGTGAAACGAAAATTTTAGGGGTAGACATCGATGGCTGTTTTGCTGAATATGTCAAAGTACCTGAACAAAATGTGTGGCACAATCCAGCCCAAATGCCGGTTGAGCTTGCCTCTATACAAGAGCCGCTAGGAAATGCTGTTCATACTGTACTGCACACACCTGTTTCAGGTAAGTCAGTGGCGATTTTTGGCTGCGGACCAATCGGTTTAATGGCAATTGCTGTCGCAAAAGCCTCCGGGGCTGTTCAAGTGTTCGCTGTTGATAAAAATGAATACAGGCTCGATCTTGCCCGAAAAATGGGTGCAGATCATATTGTAGATATTGGAAAAGATGATCCAGTCGCGATGATTAAGCAGCTCACGCGGATGGAAGGGGCAGACGTGATGTGTGAGATGTCAGGTCATCCAGCTGCCATTAATCAAGCACTCGAAGCTTGTGCAAATGGAGGAAAAGTCAATATACTAAGCTTGCCAGAACGACCAGTGACAATTGATATTACGAATCAAATTGTTTTTAGGGGATTAACCGTGCAAGGGATCACGGGGAGAAAAATGTTTGAGACGTGGCGTCAAGTATCTGAGCTGTTAAGAACGAATACCATTGATGTAAAGCCAGTTGTTACTCATACACTGCCATTTGAAGAGTTCGAAAAGGGATTTGAACTTATGCAAAGCGGTACGTGCGGAAAAGTCGTACTGATGATGCCATCATATCAAAGGGGGAAGAAATGATGAAAGAATTCACGTATTTACAAGATGAATTGGACACAATGAAGCAGCAAGGCACCCACCAAACTTTGAAAGAGATCGACTCAAAACAATCATCCACTGTTACATTAAATGAACAATCTGTCATACAACTCTCCTCAAATAACTACTTAGGCCTCACCTCGCACCCAAGGCTGATGAAAGCAGCAAAAGAGGCGATTGATGAATTCGGTGCGGGTACAGGATCCGTACGAACCATCGCCGGCACAATGACAATGCATGAACGCCTTGAAAAAAAGCTTGCTTCATTTAAAAAGACAGAAGCTGCTCTTGTGTTCCAATCAGGCTTTACGACCAACCAAGGGGTCTTATCCAGTATCCTGACAAAAGATGATATTGTCATTTCAGATGAACTAAATCATGCCTCCATTATTGATGGAATCCGATTAACCAAAGCAGATAAGAAAGTATACAGTCATTCTAATATGGAAGAGCTGGAGAAGATTTTGAAGAAATCAATGAATTACCGTGTCCGCCTCATCGTTACAGACGGTGTGTTCTCGATGGATGGAGATATCGCGCCACTTCCTGAGATCGTCAGGCTCGCAGAAGCATATGATGCATTTGTGATGGTAGACGATGCGCATGCCTCGGGCGTGCTTGGCGAGAATGGCCGCGGGACGGTCAACCATTTTAAACTCGACGGCAGAGTGCACATTCAGGTCGGGACACTTAGCAAGGCTGTCGGAGTGCTCGGCGGCTACGTGGCTGGTTCAGCGGTTTTAATTGATTATCTAAAACATAAAGCAAGACCGTTTTTATTCAGCACCTCTCATCCGCCAGCTGTGACTAGAGCGTGTGAAGAAGCGATTGAAGTGCTGTTAGATGAACCGAAGCGAATCGATACACTTTGGGAGAACGCCGCTTATTTTAAAGAAAAAGTCATCAGCCTTGGATTTCAAGTCGCTCCAACAGAGACACCGATTATCCCAATCATGATTGGAGACGAAGCACTTACTTTTCGTTTCTCAAAGGCTTTAATAGAACGAGGCGTGTTTGCCCAAGGCATCGCCTTCCCAACTGTAGCAAAAGGCAAGGCAAGAATTAGAGCCATCATCACAGCCGAGCACACAAAAGAAGAACTAGACCGGGCACTGACAATCATTGAAGAAGAAGCAAAAAAACTAAACATACTTGATTGAGAGAGCGCAGGCTCTCTTTTTCTTTTGTGAAAAATGGCTATGACTAATTGGCAATTTTCATAGAAGAACCGTATATGATTTATTTTCAATTCATCACAAAATAGTCTATACTGTAGGGTGGAACTTGGTTTGAAAGGAGTACAAATTCATGAATGAAGAGCAGAGAAAAGCGAGCGGACAAGTAAGTTCATCGGACAAAAAATCCGAGAAGGACTACAGCAAATATTTTGAAGCTGTGTACATTCCGCCTTCCTTAAAAGATGCAAAAAAACGGGGTAAAGAAGAAGTTGAATACAATCAATTTCAAATTGACGAGCAGTTTCAAGGGTTAGGAAACGGCCGCAAGTTTTATATTCGCACATATGGCTGTCAAATGAATGAGCATGACACAGAAGTGATGGCTGGTATTTTTATGGCGCTTGGCTATGAACCAACAAACTCAACGGAAGATGCAAATGTCATCTTATTAAACACTTGTGCTATTCGTGAGAATGCAGAAAATAAAGTGTTTGGAGAGCTTGGACATTTAAAAGCATTAAAACGTGAAAAGCCAGATTTAATTTTAGGTGTCTGCGGATGTATGTCACAAGAAGAATCTGTCGTGAGCCGTATTTTGAAGAAACACCCATTTGTTGACTTGATTTTCGGCACGCACAACATTCACCGCCTGCCAGAGCTGTTATCTGAATGCTACCTTTCAAAAGAAATGGTCATTGAGGTTTGGTCAAAAGAAGGCGACGTGATTGAGAACCTTCCAAGAGCCCGTCAAGGTAAAATCAAGGGCTGGGTGAACATTATGTACGGCTGTGATAAATTCTGTACATACTGTATCGTGCCTTACACGCGCGGCAAGGAAAGAAGCCGCCGCCCAGATGAAATTATTCAAGAGGTCAGACGTTTAGCGGCAGAAGGATATAAGGAAATTACCCTTCTTGGTCAAAACGTGAATGCATATGGAAAAGATTTTGAAGATATGGAATATGGTCTTGGCCACCTGATGGATGAGCTGCGAAAAATTGATATTCCGCGTATCCGTTTTACAACAAGCCACCCGCGTGATTTTGATGATCACTTAATTGAAGTCTTAGCCAAGGGAGGAAACCTTCTCGATCATATTCACCTGCCAGTTCAATCCGGAAGTTCTTCTGTGCTGAAGCTTATGGCGAGAAAATATGACCGTGAGCGTTACCTTGATCTTGTGCGCAAAATCAAAGAAGCTATGCCGAATGCTTCATTAACAACGGACATTATTGTTGGGTTCCCAAATGAAACAGATGAGCAGTTTGAAGAAACGCTTTCCCTCTATCGCGAGGTTGAGTTTGATGCTGCTTATACATTCATTTATTCTCCAAGAGAAGGAACGCCTGCAGCGAAAATGAAAGACAACGTGCCAATGCGTGTGAAAAAAGAACGTCTGCAGCGCCTAAATGCACTTGTGAATGAAATTTCTGCGAAAAAAATGAAGGAATATGAAGGGCAGATTGTCGAAGTATTAGTAGAGGGTGAAAGTAAAAACAACCCTGAGATCCTAGCCGGATATACAAGTAAAAGCAAGCTTGTGAATTTTAAAGCACCAAAAGAAGCGATTGGCAACATCGTCAAAGTGAAAATCACACAAGCCAAAACTTGGTCTCTTGACGGAGAAATGGTTGGAGAAGCTATCGAGGTGAATTAAAATGACACTTTATTCAAAGAAAGAGATTGTCGAGCGCGCAAGAGAGCTCGCTAAAATGATTTCTGAAACGGAAGAAGTTGATTTCTTCAAAAAAGCAGAAGCGCAAATCAATGAAAATACAAAAATTTCAACGATTATTAATCAAATTAAGGCGCTTCAAAAACAAGCTGTGAACTTAAAGCATTACGGCAAACATGAAGCCTTAAAGCAAGTCGAAGAAAAAATCGATGCCCTGCAAGAAGAACTGGATGACATCCCAGTGATTCAAGAATTCAAAGAATCACAAATGGAAGTCAATTCCCTGCTTCAGCTTGTAGCGCACACGATTTCGAATCAAGTAACAGATGAAATCATTCTTTCAACCGGCGGTGACCTCTTATTAGGAGAAACCGGTTCAAAAGTGAAAAACTCATCACCAAGTTGCTCCATTAAATGAGAAAACCCCGCAGATGCGGGGTTTTTTGCTTTCCTATTAACATTTTTTGAAAAGCACTACCCATTCTTTTTCATGCTTCATCGCCTCCAAACCTCTCACTCTCCAACTTTTCCAATTTTCAAGGCAAGTTTATGGGCGACCATGCATACACTGAAACAGAAATGAATTTAATTGAACATGAAGTTCAAAATCGTGACACACTAGACGAATGCCCAGCATAAGATAAAACGATCAAGAACAAGGAGGCATGCCGGAATGTCTGAATACAGAGAAATTATTACAAAAGCGGTGGTTGCAAAAGGGAGGAAATTCACCCAAAGCACACACACCATTTCTCCATCGCAAAAACCAACCAGCATCCTAGGTGGTTGGATCATTAATCATAAGTATGATGCTGAAAAGGTCGGTAAAACCGTTGAGATCGAAGGAACATTTGATATTAACGTATGGTACTCTTACGCCGACAACACGAAAACAGAAGTCGTCACAGAGCGTGTGAAGTATGTAGACATCATTAAACTGAGATATAAAGATAAGAATTTCCTTGATGATGAGCACGAAGTAATTGCGAAAGTATTGCAGCAGCCCAATTGCTTAGAAGTGACCATTTCTCCAAATGGCAATAAAATTATCGTTCAGGCAGAGCGTGAATTCATTGCTGAGGTAGTCGGTGAAACAAAAATTGTCGTAGAGGTCAATTCAAGCTGGAAAGAAAAAGATGATCACGAGTGGGAAGAAGAAGTGGATGAGGAGTTAGAGGATATTCATCCAGAATTCCTAGCAGGTGAGCCAGAAGAGTAATGAATGACTAGGGCGCATATCCCCCTAGTTTTTTTGTGCCTGATCTAGGAGAAAAAAGGTGATTTTTTATGCTATAATTGAAGATGGTATGAATTCGAAAGTAATATAGTGAGGGATTAGAAATATGGCAAGTTATACGCCCATGATACAGCAATATTTAAAGATCAAGGCAGATTATCAAGATGCCTTTTTATTTTTTCGCCTAGGCGATTTTTATGAAATGTTTTTTGATGATGCAAAGGAAGCCGCGCAAGAACTAGAAATTACGTTAACAAGCAGAGACGGCGGCACAATTCCAATGTGCGGCGTTCCTTATCATTCTGCGTCTGCATACATAGAACAGTTGATTTCAAAAGGCTACAAGGTCGCCATTTGTGAGCAGGTGGAAGACCCTAAAACGGCAAAAGGTGTAGTCAAAAGGGAAGTCGTTCAACTGATTACACCAGGAACCGTCATGGATGGTAAAGGTTTAAGTGAAAACGAGAACAACTTTATTGCGTCTGTTACCAGCTTTCAAAATGGGTACGGTCTTGCGCTGTCTGATTTATCAACAGGTGAAAACATGGCGGCTTTCATCGATCGATTAGATGAAGTCGTATCAGAAATTTATTCTGTTGGTGCAAAAGAAATTGTGGTGTCAAAGCAGCTGGATGAGGAAACAATCAAAACCCTTAAAGAACGCTGCCAAGCGACCATTTCATACGAAGATAGTGATGAATTATTAGATGAAGCTGAACAGCTCATTTCCCATCTTGATGAAAAGTTAAAAACAGCATTTTTAACACTATATGCCTATTTAAGAAGAACGCAAAAAAGAAGCTTGGACCATCTTCAGAAAGTTCAAGTATTTGAGCTTGAACAAACGATGAAAATCGATCTTTACTCAAAACGAAACCTTGAATTAACAGAAACGATTCGTTCAAAAAGCAAAAAAGGCTCTTTATTATGGCTGTTAGATGAAACAAAAACAGCGATGGGCGGCAGACTGCTCAAGCAATGGATCGACCGGCCGCTCATTCGCCTTTCGCAAATTAACGAGCGTCAGGAAATGGTGCAAATCCTGATGGATCATTTCTTTGAGCGAGAGGATCTGCGCGAACGATTAAAGCAAGTATATGATCTTGAGCGTTTAGCAGGCCGCGTGGCATTTGGCAACGTGAATGCACGTGATCTCATCCAGCTCAAAGAATCCTTAAAACAAGTACCGGATATTAAACAACTCATTCATTCATTACCAGAGGAAATGGCAAAATCAAGAGCGAATGAGATTGATCCTTGTGGTGACTTGCTTGAGTTATTAGAAGATGCACTTCATGAAAATCCGCCGATGACGATAAAAGAAGGCAATTTGATTAAAGATGGGTACAATGCAAAATTAGATGAATACCGTGATGCCAGCCGAAACGGAAAGGACTGGATTGCACGGCTTGAACAGCAGGAAAGAGAATATACCGGTATTCGCTCCTTAAAAGTCGGGTTTAATAAAGTGTTTGGTTATTATATCGAAGTGACACGCGCAAATACACATCTGCTGGAGGAGGGGCGTTACGAAAGAAAACAAACGCTTGCCAATGCAGAGCGGTATATCACACCTGAATTAAAAGAAAAAGAAGCACTGATTCTTGAAGCAGAATCAAATATTAACGAATTGGAATATGAACTATTTACAGTTCTTAGGGAGCAAGTAAAAGGCTATATTCCTAGATTACAGCTGCTTGCAAAACAAATGAGCGAGCTTGATGCGCTTCAATGCTTTGCGACTGTCAGTGAAAAGCGCCGTTATATCCGGCCGGAATTCTCAGAGGATGACGTGGATGTCAAAGATGGCCGTCACCCTGTCGTTGAAAAAGTGCTGGATCACCAGGAATATGTACCGAATGACTGCCAGATGGGAAAAGGCAGACAAACCTTACTCATCACTGGACCGAATATGTCAGGGAAAAGTACGTATATGAGACAAATGGCGCTCATCTCGATTCTTGCGCAGATTGGCTGCTTCGTGCCTGCGTCAAAGGCGACGCTTCCAATCTTCGATCAAATCTTTACACGTATTGGTGCAGCAGATGATTTGATTTCTGGTCAAAGTACTTTTATGGTAGAGATGCTCGAAGCGAAAAATGCGATGGTGCATGCTACGAAAAACAGCTTGATTTTATTTGATGAAATTGGACGCGGGACAAGTACTTATGATGGAATGGCTCTTGCGCAGGCGATCATTGAATTTGTTCATGATCATATTGGGGCCAAAACCCTATTCTCTACACATTACCATGAGCTTACTGTCCTTGAATCTCAATTAAGCGAGCTGAAAAATGTTCATGTGCGAGCTGAAGAGCATGAAGGCACGGTCGTTTTCTTACATCAAATCAAAGAAGGTGCAGCTGATAAAAGCTATGGTATTCATGTAGCGCAGCTTGCGGAATTGCCTGATGCCATCATTAATAGAGCCCAGACTATTTTAACGGAGCTTGAGAGCGGATCACATGACGTGACCCCAACCGTATCTGCAGCACCAAAAGCAGAAAAGGCTGAAGAAAAACAGCAGCTATCTTTCTTTGAATTAGAAGAAAAACCGCAGCCCAAAGCTGCCCTAAAACAGAAGGATCAAGCGGTCATCGACGAATTAAAGTCATTCAACCTAATGGATATGACGCCGCTTGACGCCATGACAAAGCTATATGAATTGCAAAAGAAATTATAATGTAAGGTGAGGTGAGCAGAAATGGCAAAGATTATTCAGTTATCCGATGACCTATCCAATAAAATTGCTGCAGGTGAAGTGGTTGAGCGTCCGGCTTCTGTTGTAAAGGAGCTTGTGGAAAATGCGATCGATGCAAAAAGTACAGTCATTGAAATCGATGTAGAAGAAGCAGGTCTTTCTTCTATCAGGATTATTGATAATGGTGTTGGAATCGATGCTGAAGATTGTAAGCTCGCCTTCCAGCGTCATGCAACGAGTAAAATCAAAGACGAAAATGATCTGTTCCGTGTTAGAACGCTCGGATTCAGAGGAGAGGCGCTGCCAAGTATTGCGTCCGTCTCTCATCTAGAAATGAAAACAAGTACTGGCGAAGGAGCTGGGACACACTTAGCTTTGCAAGGCGGGAAGATTATTTCAGAGAAAAAAACCTCTGGCCGCCGCGGCACCGAGATTGTGGTCACCAATTTATTTTACAATACGCCAGCCCGCCTAAAATACATGAAAACCGTTCATACGGAACTTGGCAACATATCGGATGTGGTCAATCGAATTGCGTTAGCTCATCCCGAAGTTTCGATCCGTTTGCGTCATCAAGGGAAAATCCTGCTACAGACGAATGGAAACGGAGATGTACGTCATGTACTTGCAGCCATTTACGGGACAGCTGTGGCTAAAAAAATGCTGCCGCTTCACGTACAATCACTTGATTTTGAAGTGAAAGGATATATTTCCTTACCAGAAGTGACGAGGGCATCACGGAATTATATGTCTTCTGTTGTAAACGGCCGATATGTCAAACATTTTCCGCTCGTGAAAGCCATCCATGAAGGGTATCACACGCTGCTTCCGATTGGCCGCCATCCAATTACATTTATTGAGATGAAGATGGATCCCATTCTAGTGGACGTGAACGTTCATCCATCGAAGCTAGAAGTGCGGCTAAGTAAAGAACAGGAACTTCATGAGCTGATTAAACAAGGAATTAAGGAAGTATTTCAAAAGCAGCAGCTCATTCCAAGTGCTTCAGCACCAAAAAAAGCACCAATGCCAGCTGTGAAAAATGAGCAGCAATCCTTAACCTTCGATGCGAAACAAAGGAAATCAAGCCCAGCGGAAACACCGCTAACTTATCAGCCGGAGCCGCTCGAATCGATCGTATACGAGACAAGTCATACCGATGCATACGGAATGCCTAAACAAGAGAAGACAGAAGCATCATCACCAGTATGTTATGAAGAAGCCTCATCTGAGCGTGTTCATTTAGAGGAATCCGCCGCTTCACTTGAATATGAAGAGACGGTACTGCACGAAGAAGTGACAGAAACAATTCCTGAAAATGAGCGCGTCCCTGTGATGTATCCAATTGGACAAATGCACGGCACATATATTTTGGCTCAAAATGAACGAGGTCTTTATATCATCGACCAGCATGCGGCTCAAGAGCGAATCAAGTATGAGTATTATCGTGAGAAGGTGGGAGAGATCAAGCAGGAAGTGCAAGAAATGCTCGTCCCCTTAACATTTCACTACTCTAAAAACGATATGCTGATCATTGAAGAGCATAAGGATATTCTAGCGAAAGTGGGGGTCTTCTTAGAGCCCTTTGGTTCAGGTAGCTACATCGTTCGGTCGCATCCGCAGTGGTTTCCAAAAGGTGAAGAGGCTGAACTGATCGAAGAGATTATAGAGCAAGTGCTTAATGAAAAACGTGTTGATATCAAGAAACTGAGAGAAGAAGCGGCGATTATGATGAGCTGTAAAGGCTCAATCAAAGCAAATCGTCATTTGCGTCATGATGAAATCAAAGCCTTATTAGATGAACTTCGACAAACGAAGGACCCATTCACCTGTCCACACGGCCGGCCGATCATCATTCATCACTCCACTTATGAAATGGAGAAGATGTTTAAACGGGTGATGTGATATAAAAAAAGCGCTCTAATCAGAGCGCTTTTTTATTTAGCATCCGCAAGGATCTGGCGGTGTGACCACAACTGGTCGTGTATTAATATCAATCGTATCTTCTGCATAAAATGTGGAACCGATGCTGATGGCTCGATTTTCTGCACGGAACGTATATGTACCTGCAGCAGGAAGTACTTTATGTGAAAGCTTTAATGTATATTTGGAAATTCCAAGTAAATCCAATCTGAGCGGGATACGAACGGTTTGTCCGTTGTTCAAAATGTAGCTGTCTTTTAATGCTTTACCGTTCATAATGTCTTTAGTTGTTGCTTGGAAACCCTTTGGCAGAGTGAACTCAACCGCACCAAGACTTAGAACAGAATTTGGGCTGTACGTCAGCTCAATGTCAGAAAAAGACCATTCCTGCTTACTTGCTCCTGTAATTTTTGCGTAAAGTGCAGCTGGTTTTGCATTGGTTGTTGCTTTGCCGGCTTCCTCAGCAGATGCAGAAAGCGGTACTGACAGTGCCATAACCAATGTGAGCATCCCCATCATAAGAATCGTCCACGTTTTTTTCATTTTTTCCTTCCCCCTTGTTGAATATAGGTAAATAATAGATGATTACACCCATTATTTACCTATAATGTTACCATATTACCATATGGTATTAAATGGGATATTATACCCTTATTTTGTCATTCTTTAGTAATAGCGAGGAAATAGCGCATTTGGTTGATTCATTCCATAATAATGGCCTGGCATTTGCTGGTTTGTTGGCATCATCATATGCATATCTTGATAACCATATGGATGATGTGGCATCATCCCGTATCCACCATAATGGCCTAGATGATGATGGTCCTTCATTGGAACATGCTTTGAAAAGGTATCATGCTGATTTGGAAACGGTGAATAAACTGAATGATGATGTGGATGGTGCGCGTTATACACATCTTTTTTGCCGCTATGATAATGGTTTGGCATATTCATATGATCATGCATGTTTGGCGCGACCATATGCTCATGATTGGCTGTATACACATTTTCAAATGTGTGATAGGGATTTTCTTGGTGATAATGATTCATTTGGCTGTTCATATCGTTCATGTATATCTCATCCTTTATGTCAGGTTGCCATATCCTATGAGACAGATCTGCTTCATGAGCCTATCCATATAAAAGAAAAAACCGGCCTTTCAGCCGGGAAAAGGAAAAGCAGGTAAAGCGTCAAGCCTTAAATTGTGTAGCTGTGTCTTCTTCTGCGACGCTTTTTACATCTGCTGCAGACACTTTTAGGAAAATAACAGGGATCGTAGCTTCGAGAGGTATCCCAAAAATCGCTCTCAAACCATTTATCTTTTTTATGACAAAACTTTTTTTCTTTACATGGATCCTCATGGCAATGATCGTCATGCTTTTTATGGCAGTGTGAGTGGGAATGTTTGCACTTGCATTTGCACATTGTCATCCCTCCTAAATGTGACTCAATGCTAGTATATGCAAGAAAGAGTCATGAGGACTGGATGCTCTTGCTTCTTTTATAAAAAAAGGCCTTTTTCTGAAAAAACTCAAATAAAAAGAATTGACTAGTGCTAAATTAACATGATAAAATATAAATTTTTATCCTCTGATGAAATGTGTTATAATGATATTGTGAATACTTTCGGAGGTGGCGGATTTGTTTCAAATAGGTGATAAAATTGTTTATCCAATGCATGGAGCCGGTGTGATTGAAGGAATGGAAGAAAAAGAGATTTTAGGTAAGACGCAGGAATATTTCCTGATTCAAATGCCGAATATGCAGATGATGGTCCCAAAAGGCAGAATCAATCAACTAGGTATACGTCCGGTAGCAGATCAAGCAACGCTGAAAGTTGTGATGAACAATTTTGCAGAAGAAACAAACGACGACACGCTTACTTGGAAGCAAAGATATGATGAAAATCTGAAAAAGCTAAAAACAGGTGCGATCGAAGATGGTGCAGACGTTGTCAAAGATCTAATGAGACGAAATCAGAAGAAAGCATTAAATTCAAGTGAAAAGAAGATGCTTGAAGATGCAAGAGGTATGTTAGTGAGTGAGATTTCACTTGCACAGGGACTGACGCAAGATGAAGTGATGACAGCTTTAGAGAATGAATTAAGAATGTAATGATGATATACAGAGACTAGCTGTAAACTGAAGGGGGCACTCCTTTTGTTTACAGCTTTTTTGTTTGAAGAAAAGAGTAATATTGCCATTTTTGTAGGTGGTTTTAACTAAAATTGAAATGAGGTCATACGATTTAGTTTTTACGTTCACAACAAAAATTTAAAGACCTCTGAAATACCTAGATAACATTAAAAACAGGTAACTTCTCCTGATTCATTCAAATGAGCCGGACAACCTTTGAATTTTCTAAGCCATTGATAGTAAAATATTGCGGTAAGATGACACCTAAGAGAAAAAAGGAGCGGTGAAATGAAAAGGTTACTAATATGTGGATTCATCTTTCTTATTCTGTGTACTCTTTTAATGGTGAAATGCAGCCATTCTGTTCAAGAAAAAAAAGAGCAAAAGCAGCATCATCAAGAGGTAGAAAAGTATCAAAAAGAGCGAAAACAAGGCGATCAATATGAAAACTTTAAACAGCTCATGCGATATGAAAGAGACGGTTATGAGATAGAATTTCACGAAAAGGGCGGAAGTGATTTACTCGTATTTTCTCCTCATGGAGGTGACATTGAACCAGGAACAAGTGAAATTGTAGAAGCCTTTCAAGAAAGCTACTCTACGTATTTGTTTGAAGGTACAAAACAAGACAATAACCGGGACCTGCATATCACGAGTACCAATTTTGATGAACCCATTTTGGTTCAAATGATTAAAACGTATCCTTTTTCAATTTCCATCCACGGCTATAAAAGTGATAAAAGACACACGCTCGTTGGCGGCACAAATGAAAAAATGCAAAGAGCAGTTGTACGAGAACTAAAAGATCGGGGATTTTCCGCAGAAATGGTACAAAAAGGCGAACGGCTTTCTGGTACAGATCCCAAAAATATAAATAATCGAAATGCGAGTGGTGAAAGCGTTCAGCTCGAAATTAGTACAGCGCAAAGAGAAGCTTTTTTTGACAATTTTGATACGAGAAAGGGAAAGAAAAAAGCATTCAGACGCTATATTAATGCGTTAAAAGAAGTGCTCAGAGAATTCGACCCTTCTTCGTAAAACAATTTTGATGGGCAAAAGTACTCTATTTAAACTTGGTAAAAAAGATAGGAATATGCGATTTGAACATAAAATATGTAATAACTTACAATTTGCCTTAAAAACATAAATTATGTAAAATAATAGTTATCAGTTTGATATGATAGAATGGGGCTGAAGTGGATGGCACACAAAATACCATCTTCCGAAGTAGGTGTAAAGATCAATCAATGGTACACGCATATTTGCAAATTTGAAGTTGAACAGGCAAACGGCATGAAGCGCCTTGTTGAAGAAGAAATTCATGATATGGAAGAGGATCAAGATTTACTCCTATACTATTCTCTAATGGATTTTCGCCATCAAATGATGCTTCAGCACTTAGCGCCAGTCCATGCAGGGAGTGAAACGCTTCAAGCAGTGTCCTTTCCTAAAGAAATTGACAATGCAGAAGATGAGATGACAGGCTTACTCGGCTATTATTTTCATTTTTTTCATGGAATGTATGCGTTTATCCAGCGCCGCTATATCGAGGCCATTTCATATTACAAGCATGCTGAACATCAACTGATTTTAGTGACAGATGAGATTGAAAAAGCAGAATTTTACTATAAAATCGCAGAAGTATACTATCATATGAAACAAACCTATTTCTCCATGCACTACGCTAAAAAGGCAAGAGACATCTACAAGAAACATCAGCTTTATGGAAAAAGAAGCATTCAATGTGATTTTGTCATGGCAGGTAATTGGATTGATGTTAATCAGTATCAAAAAGCGCTTCCTTATTTAGAAAAAGCGTTAAAGGTCTGTGAAGCGATGGAACAAAAAGAATGCACATCTTACTTTAAAGCAATGGCTCTTAATAACTTAGGCACTTGCCATTATAGTATGGGAACGTACCATACAGCGACTGTCTTTTTTGAACAAGCCATCTCACTTTATCAGAAAGATCAAGCATCCACGATGATCAAATCATTGTTTTCACTTGCCCTTACTTGTTTTAAACTCGGAGATATTCAGCGTGCGGGCGAGGCCATATCTACAGGAATGAAAGAGGCTTGTGTATTGGAAGATGAAATTTATCAGTTGAAATTCCAATTTTTGCAGGCGCTCTATATAGAGAAAGACGGCTGTGAGCAATTGAGGTCGGCCCTTTTTGGTCTGAGAAATAAAAAAATGTTTGCTGATTTAGAGGAATTAGCACTTGATGCGGCTAATTATTATAAGGAACGCGACATGTACAAGGAATCCTCCACTTTTTTTGAGATTGTGATCGAAGCGCGTACGCACATTCAAAAAGGAGATGAGATGTATGAGAACGAAGCATAACATGTCAGCTGCTCAAGTAGATGAAAGACTTCACACTTAAAAATGAGACAAACAACACCCTTTACGCATAAACGTAAAGGGCTTTTTTCTTTATTCTTTGATTGCTTTTTCTGCGTCAATTGCACCTCCTCCATAAATCATCGGGTCATCCCCAGACCACTTGCCAGTATTTTCTTTTAACAGGGTTTTGACTTCATCTGGCGTTAAATCTGGTGAATGCTCTAACAGTAGAGCGCAAATACCAGCACAAATCGGTGTTGCCATCGATGTGCCAGATAACGTTGTATAATCCTCATCGACTCTGCTTGATTTATCGAGTTTATCCAGAAAGGATCTTGGTGATCTGAGAGAAACGATGTTTACGCCTGGTGCGAGGATATCAGGCTTTGCTTCCCCATAAACAGTTGGCCCTCTGCTGGAAAACGGTGCCACGACATCGTCACTTGATTCTGGTGTATTCCTGTCATCGTAGGCTCCGACCGTAATGACTTTTTGGCTGACAGCAGGGCTTGCAATTGTCTGGCTGTTAGGACCAGAGTTTCCTGCGGCGACGCATACAACAATGCCTTGATCCCAAGCCGCATTGACAGCACGCACCATTGGATCGTCCTGTTCGTCATCATAACGCTGCGCAGCTCCGCCTAGCGACATACTGATAATATGAATCGGATCATCAGGGTGGTCTTCGTTGAACTGTATGCACCATTCAACACCTTCTATAATAGTAGAAAGTGATCCAGATCCTTGTTTATTTAACACTTTCACGCCAATCAGATTTGCTTTTGGGGCAGGTCCTTTGTATAAGCCATCTGAAGCGGCTCCATCTCCCGCGACATCTCCCGCGCAGTGAGTACCGTGGCCATTATCATCATAAGGCTTTGTTTTTTGTTTGACGAAATCCACAAAATCTCGAATTCTTCCATCTAAATCTTCATGCGGATAAATTCCTGTGTCAATGACAGCGACCGTAATTCCTTCTCCGGTTAAAGTTGTCCCGTTTCGGATGACTTCTTCAGCATGACTTGCTTGTGTGGCTACATCCAGCAGCGCATGAACTTTCCGGTCTAAATAAATTTTACGAATATGCTCCCCATTTGCTAATAGCTCCTCTAAAGCAGCAGGCGTTAAATCAGCAGCACAGCAATCGATATGTGAAAAATGCCGTTTTATATTTGTTTTTCTGCTTTTTTTCATGAGCTGTTTTGTGCTTTGAATCCCTGCTTCGGCTGCACCTTCCTTAAATTCAATGATCACACGAAGCTTCTTTTTCTTCTTCAGCCTGCCTTCGAAAAAACGATGAAGAAAGCATGGCGTCCATTTAAAAGGTTTATAAAGGTGAAGAACGGTCTCTCTTAAAGGCTGATCTAGTTTACTAGCATGTGTTCTGACCATTTGCACCATAGAAAATCCAAACATGTGATGTCCTCCATTCCAGCTATCCATTCTCGTACACTCTTACGTTATGAGAATGAGAACTGCTTGGTTCGGATTCTTGTCCCTCCTTTTCTTTATATTGGCGGCTTGCTTATGTCTTTCAAAAAAGAAAAGCGCTTACATTTTGTAAAATAATAGAAAAAGGTGGAAATCATATAGAATCTGCCGATGATAGGTGGGAGAGTTCTTCTGAGAGAACCAGTGAAACAAAGGATTTTGCAGAAAAAGGAGGGCTGTGGACAGGGTCAATGCTCATATAAATGTGATGCGTGACAGATGGAAAACATCAAATCCTTATCAAAAAAAGCCGAATTAAAGAAAACAGACTGGATAGGACTAGGTCATATTAAACATAACGTCATTTGTTTGTCATACTATTCTAACTCTGTTTTCAAAGAGGAGAGGCGTTTCTGTGTATATAAATGCAATTATCTTATTTTTGAGGAATCTCATGATCTAGAGTGTTATGATCAAACGTGAAGAGAAAATGTGGAAAAAATGATAAGAAATGATGATTCAATATAAATCATAGAAACGGCTTAGAAATCTGTTAAAGGAGAACGGGAATGAAGAAGTTTTTTGCTTTGCTTCTCCTGCTTGCGATCGGATGGGGCGTTTATTATACCATGCAAGCACAGGAACATGATGAGCCAGTGTCATCAGGTGGGGAAGACGAAAGCGGTTCAAATGATATTTATCGAAATTTTAAAGAACTTGAAGAAAACGAATCAACGAGCAGCTATAACATTACAGCCAACCCAGTGCCCGGCAGCCGCCTTCTTGTGATGTCACCTCATGGCGGGAGGATCGAAGGCGGCGTGAGCGAGATCGTCCATTTTTTTGACAACGATTTTTCGACGTATTTATTTGAAGGTCTAAGAGAGAATGCATCAGAACTTCATATTACAAGTACAAACTTTGATGAGCCAATCGGCGTCGCGCAGGCAAAAGCACATGATTACATTTTAGCAGTGCATGGATACAAAGGCGAGGAAGGAATTGACCATACTCTCGTCGGCGGAACAGATTACGATCGTGCAGAGAAAATTGTCAACTCATTAGAGCGGAACGGGTTTTCTGCTGAACTGGCTGTCGCACACGCAACCCTGAGCGGGACAAGCAATCATAATATTAATAATCTTACAAAAACAGGGCAGAGTGTGCAGCTTGAGATTAGTAGAAGTCAGCGTGAAGCTTTATTTGACAGTTTCGATTTTCGGAGGCGGTCAAGTACAAAAAACGAGACATTCTATCGTTATGTCAGGGCGATTCGGACAGTGCTGGATGAAGAATATACATAATGGCTGTGCACATGCTAAGACAAGCAGGGGAATTCTTGTTACACTATGAACAGTGATAACAAAAGGAGAGACGGATATGGCGCGTCATCATTTTCATCTTCAGGCAAGCTGGCCCGGTCTGCGTAACGATGTGGGTACAATCGCATGTGAACAATTAAAAACAAAGATTTCGATTCCAAAGGAAATGGACGGTCCTGGTGTTGGAACCAATCCAGATGAGATGCTCTTAGGTGCAGCGGCTACGTGTTATATCATTACACTTGCAGCCATGATGGAGCGGAGTCAATTAGAGAAAGAGGATCTATCGATGAGCTCTGAAGCCGTCGTAGATGTGACAAATGGTGTGTTTACTTATGAGGAAATCATTCATCGACCTGTCATCACCCTTAAAGAGTCCGCTTCTGCACATGAAATTGAGCTTGCTCGTAAGCTTGCACATAAAGCCGAAAGCTCATGTATGATCTCAAGAGCTGTTCAGGGGAATGTGAACATTTCTTTAGAAGAAACCATTCAAGTCGGCCGTTAAAAACAAAAAAGTCATTTTCTCTTGAAATATGGAGAAAATGACTTTTTTTATGACGTCCATTCGGTTTGATCGAGTTGTGCTTTGGTTTCGTTCTGTTGCTTCTTGGACTGATTTAAGACAATCACGCCGCAGATGACAAGTGCAAGGCCGATGAAGCCTTTCGTGCTGATGGTTTCGTTAAACAGCACAAGTCCTACAAGAGCGGTAAGGGCTGTTCCAACGCCAGACCAGGTTGCATAGGCAGACGAAAGCTCAATGGTTTTTAGTGCCAAACTGAGGAAAGTAAAGGCGCAGCCAAATCCGATCAGTACCCCAATACTCGGCAGCAGCTGCGTAAAGCCTTGTGAAAGCTTCAGCATTGTACTGCCAAAAACCTCCGTTAAAATGGCTCCTGTTAAGTAGAGCATTCCTTTCATGATCTCTCACATCCTTTATGACATATTCAATAGTACGACCCCTGAGACAAGCATCGCCATCCCAATGACTGCTTTTTGGTTCAAGGTTTCTTTGAAAAAGAGCACGCCAAAAATAGCCGTGAGGACCGTACCAACCCCAGACCATGTTGCATAAGACATGCTAAGTGGAATGATGTTCAGCGTCAATGACAGCATATAAAAAGCAAGTGTATAGCCAGCCACAACGGCAGCGCTAGGCTTCCAGCGCGTAAAGCCATTTGATAATTTTAACATCACGGCGCCAATGGCTTCTGAAAAAATGGCAACAGCCAAAAAAAGATATCCGAGGATCATGATCATCCCTCCTCTAATAGGTGTAAAATCCGATGAAGTAAAAGGGTTTTTTCCTCTCTTTTCAGCGGTTCAAGCTGAAACATTTCTGAAAACCATATCCCATCACATGCAAGGCGGATCAGCTGACTCAGTGTAGGATCGCTTATTTCCTCAGCTGCTTTTTCTTTGAACTCCGCATAAAAATCACGCCAAGGTTGCAGCAGCGCATCATCAAATGACATCGTAGCCAGCATACTTGTACATAGCTGGGTCGTATGCTGCATATCTAAATCATGTAATGTGGCCAATATATATGCGCGTACATAAGGCGCTTTTTCGTGTTTGTATGTTTCTTGATACGTCTCGAGCTGCTGACGAAAACAAAGAATCGCATGCTCATTCATTTTTTGGATGAGCTCTTCCTTGCTTGAAAAATGATAAAGCAGACCAGCTTTGGTCATATTTGCATGCTCTGCCACCTGCTGAAGGGTGAGCTGGCTGACTCCTTCTTTTAGAATTGTGCTGGCAGCCGCGTCAAAAATTTGCTCTTTTTTGGTTTTAGACATAAAAAAAACACCTACTTTACTGAACAGTCGGTAAAGTAAATGTTAACCCATGAAAAAAGAGTGTGTCAATCGATTCATTTTATGAACGGATGTTTTCACTTAAACGTCATATTTAATACCAAGGGTATGGTCCATATGGCGGGAATGGCGGATAAGGATATCCAAATCCTGGAGCAAGCAAAGATCCAGCAAGCAGACCGCCAGCAAAACCACCTAAAAATGGAGGTCCAAAGAATCCAGGTCTTCCAAAGCCAAAGCCTGGGCGGCCAAATCCAAAACCGGGTCTCCCAAATCCAAAACCAGGTCGGCCAAACCCAAATCCAAAAGGTCTTCTCATGTCTTCTTGAATAAACGGAGGTGCGTCAAAATAATTCATAATAAAAGGCTCCTTTCTCATAAAATCACTGTAACTGACATCAGTGTATTCCAGTTGCCTACATATGTTTGGATGAACGCCTAATATAAGGAGGAATGTTAGAAATGGGCCTGTATCCATCTGATTGGGCAAAGTGTCCGCCGCATGCTCATGCATATAAAGCACGTACGGATGTAACAGAGGGGCATTATCATTTAATAGAAGGTATTTCTCAGCCTGTGAATGGAAGCAATACCGACCGGCATACTCATTTTTATCGCGGAATCACTTCCTTTGAAAGAGGGCATTTCCACAGGTACTACGGGGTCACAGGGCCTGCAATTCCGAGAGTGGATGGAACACATTATCACGAGATCGAGGAAGTCACCTATTCAGCCTATCTCGATTCTGTACCCATCCCATATGGAGGTGTCGTCTATAGTCCAGATGAGAAGCGGCCAACCCATAAGCATCGTTTAAAAGGAAAAACATATGAAGTGGTTGGAAATGAACCGCTTGGCTGGTGATGGGCAGGATATAGGAGAGTAAGAAAAGTTATGCTATACTGTAGGCAGTTTTGTAAAAGTGAGTGATGTTATGAATAAAGCGAAGCAGCCAGTAATCGTGTTAGTAGGGCCGACAGCTGTCGGCAAAACCAAATTGAGCATTGATATAGCCAAAGCATTTAATGGAGAGATTATCAGCGGGGATTCGATGCAGATTTATAAAGGGATGGATATCGGAACAGCTAAAATCACCCCCGAAGAAATGAATGGCATCCCGCACCATTTAATTGATATTAAACAGCCGGACGAATCTTTTTCGACAGCTGAATTTCAGCAGCTGGTTCGTTCGAAGATCAAAGAGATTGCCGCTAGAGGGAAAACGCCAATGATTGTCGGCGGAACAGGCCTCTATATCCAATCTGTTTTATATGATTACACATTTACGGATGAGAAAAGTGATCCTGCTTTTAGAGAAGAAATGACGCTCTTTGAACAGCAGCACGGCGCGCTTTTGCTGCACGAAAAGCTAAAGGCAGTAGATCCTGATGCGGCAAACGCTATTCATCCAAATAACGTCCGCCGCGTGATCCGGGCGCTGGAAGTGATTCATACAACAGGTCAGAAAATGTCGGAGATGCAAAACGGGCATCAAGAAGTTCCTCTTTATGATACAGCCTTCATTGGGCTGAAAATGGATCGAGAGGTTTTGTACGAGCGCATTCATCAAAGAATTGATATGATGATAGATGAGGGCTTAATTGAAGAAGTGAGAGCACTTTATCAATCTGGCTTGAAGGATTGTCAGTCTGTTCAAGCCATTGGTTATAAAGAGCTGTATGCCTATTTTCAAGGTGACTGCTCACTTGATGAAGCCATCCAGCAATTAAAGCAAAATTCCCGTAGATATGCGAAGCGTCAGTTCACGTGGTTCCGTAATAAAATGGCGGTCACTTGGTTTGATATGACACCGCCTTGCCACTTTTCAGACAAAAAAGAGGAAATTTTCGCATATATAGCAGGAAAGCTTGGACTTAAAGCGAAACTGTAGTTATCAGAATCAAGGAGGACGAAACATGAAACCGATTAATATTCAGGAGCAGTTTTTGAATCAGATCCGCAAAGACAATACATTTGTCACAGTATTCTTGCTGAATGGCTTTCAGCTTCGCGGTCAAGTGAAAGGGTTTGACAATTTCACGGTGCTGCTTGAAACAGAAGGGAAGCAGCAGCTTATTTATAAACACGCCATTTCTACATTTGCACCTCAAAAGAATGTAAATCTAGAATTAGAATAGGATATGTTGTATTTAAAATAGCCCCATGCCTCTGCGAATAAACCGGCCGGAACCCGCTACGTTTTTTGTCAGTGCAGAGGGGCTATTTTGTATGCAATGAAACTTTTCTGCCAATTTTCCGTATAATTCCTTATTGGATATTAGAAGGGTGAGGGGATTCATATGGAAAATGCAGAGCTTGAATTAAGAAGGATTAGAGTGATCCTCCTTTTGATTGGAATTGTTGTCTTGTTTGGATCGTGCGCTATCTCAAACATTGAAACGAGACAAGAAAGTTGGAATAACCATTCTCATGAAAATGCAGATGGCGTTTTACCATCATCTGCTGCACTAAAAAATAATCATTTTGCTGTTGTGAAAGATGATCAAGTACATGTGTACCGGTTTGATGAAAAAGAAGGAGAGCTGACTCTCGTTACAACGAAATACATAGATGAATGGGACGACGAAGAATATGATGATGACCTTAATGAAGAAGAGTAAGCACGTAAATTTACAAATGAATGTGAAGCCGCTACACTATAATCATGCATCAGACATCTAGACAGAAAAGGATGAGTTCATGACACATAAAATTAAAATTAATCATTGGGAACAAACTTGTGAAGACGATTCCTGTTTCGAATATGGAACGAGTGTTTCTGTAAATGGGAAAGAATTAGTGAGAGAAGCTTCAATCGTTTCTGCGCTTGAAGCGGTGCTAAAAGAATTAGGTGTTGAAGTGGAAATTACAGAAGTGTCAGAAGATTTACAGTGCGATGCCTACAAAAAATAAAACAAAAAGTCTAGTCTACTAAGCGATTTTTTTTCGTGTTATGATAGATTTCGGTTTCAGTTGAATAGGGAGTAGAGCAGTCTATTTTTAGATCCTGTTCTGCTCTATTTATTTGAACGTACGAGTTCGGCTATGAAGGTTCGGCCGGGTTGGTTGATTTTTTTCGTTTCGAACATCTATATGTTGTGTTTTGAAAAAACATAGTATACTATATATAGTGAATAGCGAAATGATCAACAATACTAAAAACTAGGTCGTGATGGAATTGATTCAAATCGTATTTGATTCAAAAACAGGAAATGTTCAACGCTTTTTGGACAAGACCCCTTTTACAGACAAACGAAAATTGACTGGAGAAGAGTTTTTGGATACGCCGTTTATTCTCGTCACCTTTACGACAGGATTTGGACAAGTCCCTAGTACCACTCAGTCCTTTTTAGAGAAAAATGCTCACCTTTTACTAGGTGTTGCGGTGAGTGGCAACAAAGTGTGGGGAGATAATTTTGCAAAAAGCGCCGATACGATTTCTAAACAATATCAAGTTCCTATTTTGCACACCTTTGAACTAAGCGGAACAAAAAGGGATGTTGAATTGTTTACACAGGAGGTAGAAAGAATTGTCACAAAATCAGGTTCCAAAGTGGATACAATTAAATAACGAGATTATGATTCAAAAAGAAGGAAAGTTTCAGTTCGATAAGGACAAAGAAGCTGTACATAGTTATTTCGTAGATTACATTAATCAAAACACGGTCTTTTTTCACAATCTAGAAGAGAAGATTGATTACTTAATAGAAAACGACTACTATGAGGAAGAATTTTTAAGACAATACAGCATGGCAGATATTAAAGAAGTCTTTGAAGCTGCATATGCCAAAAAATTTAGATTCCCATCATTTATGAGTGCGTTTAAGTTTTACAATGACTATGCACTGAAAACAAATGATAAAAAGAAAATCCTTGAACGCTATGAAGACCGCATTTCAGTTGTAGCACTTTTCTTTGCAGGTGGGGATAAAGAAAAAGCACTTGAGTTTGTAGAACTGATGATCAATCAAGAGTACCAGCCAAGTACACCAACCTTCTTGAACGCTGGACGTAAAAGACGCGGTGAACTTGTGAGCTGCTTCTTGCTTGAAGTAAATGACTCACTAAACGATATTTCAAGAGCGATTGATATTTCCATGCAGCTGTCAAAACTAGGCGGCGGCGTCAGTTTGAACCTGTCAAAACTTCGTGCAAAAGGCGAAGCAATCAAAGATGTCGAAAACGCGACAAAAGGTGTCGTCGGCGTGATGAAGCTTCTTGATAATGCATTCAGATATGCAGATCAAATGGGGCAAAGACAAGGATCAGGCAGTGCTTACCTGAATATTTTCCACAGAGATATCAATGATTTCTTAGATACGAAAAAAATCTCTGCCGATGAAGATGTTCGCGTGAAAACTCTGTCCATCGGAGTCGTCATCCCGGATAAATTTATCGAGCTTGCTAGAGAAGATAAAACAGCTTATACCTTCTATCCGCATACAGTCTATAAAGAATATGGACAGCATCTTGATGAGATGGACATGGAAGAAATGTATGACGAGCTTGTAGAAAACCCGAAAGTCAAAAAAGAAAAAGTCAATCCGAGGAAGCTTCTTGAAAAATTGGCTGTTCTACGCTCAGAATCAGGCTATCCATATATCATGTTCCAAGATAATGTAAACAGAGAGCATGCCTTGAACCATATTTCACGAGTGAAATTCTCAAACCTTTGCTCAGAAGTGCTTCAGGCTTCAGAGGTTTCTTCTTACACGGACTATGATCAAGAAGATGAAATCGGTCTTGATATTTCTTGTAACCTTGGTTCGTTAAATATCATGAATGTCATGAAAAACAAATCGATTGAAAAAACGGTTAAGCTTGCAACAGACTCACTAACGCTTGTGTCTGAAACAACAGACATTCGCAATGCACCAGCTGTTCGAAAAGCGAACAAAGCGATGAAGTCAATCGGACTTGGTGCGATGAACCTTCACGGGTATTTAGCTCAAAACCAAATTGCCTATGAAAGTGAAGAAGCAAGAGATTTCGCAAATACATTCTTTATGATGGTGAACTATTATTCAATTAAACGCTCAAGTGAGCTTGCGAAAGAAAAAGGAGAAACATTCCATCGTTATGAAGGCTCTGGCTATGCAACTGGTGAGTACTTCAATAAATACGTGGAGAATGATTTCACACCAAAAACAGAAAAAGCAGCAGCGCTATTTGAAGGCATGCACATTCCAACAAAAGAAGACTGGGCAGCACTTAAAGAATTTGTAGCGGAACATGGCATGTATCACAGCTATCGTTTATGTATTGCACCAACAGGTTCCATTTCTTATGTTCAATCGGCAACAGCCTCTGTGATGCCAATTATGGAACGTATCGAAGAAAGAACATACGGCAACAGCAAAACCTATTACCCAATGCCAGGTCTTTCAGCACAAAACTGGTTCTTCTATAAAGAAGCGTACGATATGGACATGTTTAAAGTGGTCGATATGATCGCAACAATTCAGCAGCACGTCGATCAAGGAATCAGCTTTACACTATTCTTAAAAGATACGATGACAACGCGTGATTTAAACCGCATCGATCTTTATGCACACCATAAAGGCATTAAGACACTTTATTATGCAAGAACGAAGGATACAGGGCAGGAAGGCTGTCTTTCTTGTGTTGTTTGATTAAAGGAGAGTTTAACGTGACAAAAATTTATGATGCAGCCAACTGGTCAAAACACGAAGACGATTTTACACAAATGTTTTACAACCAAAATGTGAAGCAGTTCTGGCTTCCAGAAGAGATTTCCTTAAACGGAGATCTCTTAACATGGAAATATTTAGGTGAAAAAGAGCGAGATACGTACATGAAGGTACTTGCCGGACTGACTTTACTTGATACAGAACAAGGAAATACAGGGATGCCGATTGTTGCTGAACATGTGGACGGCCATCAGCGTAAAGCTGTACTCAACTTTATGGCAATGATGGAAAATGCGGTGCATGCGAAATCATACTCCAATATCTTCATGACACTTGCACCAACTGAAACGATCAGTGAAGTGTTTGAATGGGTCAAGAAGAATAAATTCCTGCAAAAGAAAGCAGATATGATTGTCAGTTTATACCGTTCGATTCAAAAGGACGATCCTATTTCTCTCTTTAAAGCAATGGTTGCTTCTGTTTATTTAGAAAGCTTCCTATTTTATAGTGGTTTTTACTACCCGCTTTATTTCTATGGACAAGGAAAGCTCATGCAAAGTGGTGAAATCATCAACTTAATTTTGCGTGATGAAGCGATTCATGGTGTGTATGTTGGATTATTAGCACAAGAAATTTACAACAAACAAACACCCGACGTGCAAAAAGAGCTGTATGATTTCTCTATTGACCTTTTAAACGAGCTTTATGAAAATGAACTTCATTACACAGAAGATATTTATGACCAAGTTAATTTATCGCATGATGTGAAAAAGTTTATTCGTTACAATGCCAATAAAGCGTTAATGAACCTTGGATTTGCCCCTTACTTTGAAGAAGAAGAGATCAACCCTATTGTATTGAATGGACTCAATACAAAAACAAAGTCGCATGACTTCTTCTCAATGAAAGGGAACGGCTACAAAAAAGCAACAGTTGAGCCGTTAAAAGATGACGACTTCTTCTTTGGAGATGAATCATAAGGAAAGCGTAAAAGTCAAAACGCATCACTCGTTTTGGCTTTTTGCCATTTCTAACAATGTGTTACATACTGGAGGTTACCGAACATGGGAAAAATGGACGAAATCATTTTAGTTGCACCACGCGCACGCGTGTTCCAAAACGAAACACTTGCGTTTAATGGTGTGAACAGTGAAGAGAAAACAATCAGCACAATAATGAAAGAAATCGAAGAGCACTTCGAGCAAATGCGAAGAGGCGATGCAGAAGAAAATCCTGACTTCAAGCAGCCGATTCCTTATGTTGTGATTAAGCGTGAGGACGAAGTGTATGTATACGAAAGACTTCAAGGCGGGGGAGAGACTCGCTTACATCATAAGTTATCTCTTGGCTTTGGGGGGCATATGAATTTCATCGAAGGAAAAAACTTTGCTGAGATTCTAAAAGAAAATACAGATCGTGAGCTGGACGAAGAACTTTCTATTCAAGAAGAAGACAAACTTGAAATGAAAACCCTTGGATTAATCAATGACGATGACAACAGTGTCGGCCGTGTGCACATCGGACTGTTATCAGCGCTTGAGCTATCTCCGGGTGCTCATGTGGAAGTAAAAGAAACAGATCAAATCTCAGGAAAATGGATGAAAGCAGCCGATTTGAAAAGGCCTGAATACTTCGACCGTCTTGAAACATGGTCTCAATTTGTTGTCAACATCCTAGCGTAAATGAATACACAACAAACCGGCTCAGCAGAAGACTTGAGCCGGTTTGTTTCGTTACAACAGCTTCAGCTTATTGGAAAACGAATGCGTCGTGACCGGCCTGCTTCAATCTTGCGACGAGATCATCTGCATTTTGTTTTGTACGGAAAGCCCCGGCCTGTACTCGGAACATGCCGCCGTCTAATACAACAAACGCGTCAAAGCCTTTGGATTTAAGTGTTGCTGCTAATTCATCTGCATTGGCTTTCACTTTGAAAGCTCCTGCCTGCACTTTATAAAGATTACTTGCTTTTTTTTTCAATTGAAAGGCTTCTTCTAGACCAGTCGCATGAGCGCGAGCGATGCCTTGAAGGAAGGTTGCGTTGCGGAGCTTATTAGCATCAGCTGCCGTATCAATGAAACCATTCTCTGTTAAAATAGCGGGCATAGAAGTTTCTCGAAGAACGTGGAAGTTCGCAGTTTTCTTGCCGCGGTTCGCAAAATCAACCGAGCGGACAATTTCATCATGAAGGGCATTGCGATACGTGGTGGTCGGTGCTGAAACGCCAGGATACACATAGCTTTCAAACCCTGTGCCCCCGCCAGCATTAATATGAATAGACACGAAATAGTCTGCCCCCCAGCTGTTTGCCGCATTCGTACGCTGGGACAAAGTGACGGATTGGTCAGTTGAACGACTTAAGCGGACGGAAACCCCATCATATTCACTAATCAACATGTCTCTCAATAAAAGCGCGATTTGAAGTGTTATATTTTTCTCCAAAAGTCCATTAGC
Organism: Bacillus sp. FSL K6-0994; assembly: GCF_038630815.1. Taxonomy (NCBI): domain Bacteria; kingdom Bacillati; phylum Bacillota; class Bacilli; order Caryophanales; family Bacillaceae; genus Bacillus; species Bacillus sp. FSL K6-0994. The sequence continues at coordinate 1,664,643 of NZ_CP152043.1, forward strand.
ACTAGCTCCAGAATCTGTTCCTCCGTGGCCAGGATCAATAAAAATTTTCACCATCTATTCATCACCTCGTCTTTATTTTATGAGAGAATAGAAGAATTGCCTGTACAAAATGCGGAAATCATTGAGACTCTTTTCTGCATCATTTGTGATCAAAAAGCTACATTTTTCTAAGAAAAAGCAAATTGTTGGTTTGTCCGCCCAAACGGGATGAATACAATGGAAATAGCACATCATTTCCTGGGAAACCGCAGAAATCCCTACAATATTCGGTGTCTCGGGTCATTTTGACAGCAAACTTGGGCTTAAGCGGGCGATTGTCACGATTACAGCTCCACCCGAATAGAATAAAGAGAGAAGAGCGAGAGGTGAATACGTTGGAGCGAGCTGTCACATATAAAAACAACGGCCAAATCAATATTATACTTAACGGACAAAAGCAAGTATTGGTTGATGCAGACTCAGAGGCAGAATACCTGGAAGCCTTGCAGAAAAATGAGGCAAAACACAGCATCTTACGGGAAATAGAGCGTGAAATGAACAGCCTTGTCGGTATGGATGAAATGAAACGAAACATAAAAGAGATTTATGCTTGGATTTTTGTTAATCAAAAACGGCAGGAACAAGGGTTAAAGGTAGGAAAACAAGCGCTTCATATGATGTTCAAAGGAAATCCTGGCACAGGAAAAACCACAGTTGCAAGACTTGTCGGGAAGCTTTTCTTTGAAATGAATGTGCTCTCAAAGGGTCACTTAATTGAAGCAGAACGCGGTGATCTTGTTGGAGAGTATATTGGTCATACAGCGCAAAAAACAAGGGATTTAATTAAAAAATCACTAGGTGGTATTTTGTTCATTGACGAAGCCTATTCTCTTGCGCGCGGAGGAGAAAAGGATTTTGGAAAAGAGGCGATTGATACCCTTGTAAAACATATGGAGGACAAACAGCACGAATTCATTCTCATTCTTGCTGGCTACTCCAAGGAAATGGATCATTTTCTTTCTTTAAACCCCGGCCTGCAATCAAGATTTCCAATCAACATCAGCTTTCCTGATTATACAGTCGATCAGCTCATGGATATTGCAAAACGAATGATGGCAGACAGAGAATATGTATTTACACAAGAAGCCGAATGGAAGCTGCGGGATTATTTAATGCACATTAAAAGTACCACAAGCCCGGCAAAATTCAGCAACGGCCGGTTTGTGCGAAACACCATTGAAAAAGCCATACGAACCCAGGCGATGAGACTGCTTCTTGTGGATCATTATGATAAAAAAGATCTGCTGACCATTAAAAGTCACGATCTTCAAATGAAAGAGGATACGCCTTCTTGAAATGGCGTATCCTTTTTATAAAGAGTCACTAAAATAAACCATCCGAATAGTGGTATACGTGTGATGTGTTTGGTATGATGGTACTACTGAAAACTTAAGTACAGAAAGGAAACAACTAACGTTGAATGAACATGAAATGACTGAAAAAGCGATCCTTGTCGGCTGCCAATTGCCGCATGTAACGGATGAACGCTTTCAATACTCAATGGAAGAATTAGCTTCCTTAACCAAAACGGCTGGCGGTGAAGCTGTCAGCGTGATGACGCAGAAGAGAAATAGACAAGACAGTGCAACGTATATCGGTAAAGGGAAAGTAGAAGAACTTGAAGTGCTTTGCGAGGAACTCGAATGTGATGTCGTTATTTTTAATGACGAGCTTTCTCCAAGCCAGCTAAAAGCTTTGGCGACTGCTTTAGATGTGAAAATTATTGATCGTACGCAATTGATTTTAGATATCTTTGCAAAAAGAGCCCGTACAAGAGAGGGGAAGCTGCAAATAGAGCTTGCCCAGCTTCAGTATGCCTTGCCGAGACTAAGTGGACAAGGGATCAGCCTCTCAAGACAAGGGGGCGGAATTGGCGCAAGAGGTCCAGGTGAAACAAAACTTGAAACAGACAGACGCCATATTCGAAACCGCATTCATGAAATTAACGGGCAGTTATCTGCAGTCAAAGAACACCGAACAAGATACCGGGAGCGCCGAAAGAAAAATGGTGTGTTCCAAATTGCCATTGTCGGGTATACGAATGCCGGAAAATCAACTTTGTTTAACCAATTAACAGAAGCGGATAGTCATGAAGAGGACCTGCTGTTTGCGACACTTGATCCAATGACACGTAAGATGACATTAGAATCTGGCTACAGTGTGCTGATTTCAGATACGGTTGGCTTTATCCAAGACCTTCCGACCACACTGATTGCCGCATTTCGTTCCACCCTTGAAGAAGTGAAGGAAGCCGATTATTTGCTTCATGTCATCGACTCTTCTAATGAGGATTATGAAGGACATGAACGAACGGTTCATGAGCTTTTAGAAGAATTAGAAGCGGACCGAATTCCGATGCTGACTGTTTATAACAAAGAAGATCAAATTAGACCAGATTTCATCCCATCTTCAAAACATCGCCACATCTTAATCAGTGCTAAGCGCAAAGAAGATGTAAAAAGGTTAAAAGCGGATATTATGGCCGAGCTGAAAAAAGCCTTTTTAAAGCCATATCATGTAAAGATTCCAGCGCATGAAGGCAAGCTCATCTCCGCATTAAAATCAGAAACGCTTGTGGAATCACTAGAATTTCAAAAAGAAGCAGAGATATATGACATCACCGGATATAGTGGTGAGGATCAGACCATTTTAGGTCAAATCAAGAAGTATATGTTGGAAAGGAATTAAATCAAGATGTTTCACACATTAAAACACGGCAGTATTTTAGAAAAAGCAGCAGCAGAAACAGAACAAGAGATTTTACACGTGCATCAGCAAATTGATCAAACGAGTGAACAAAATGAGTGGCGGGTGCTTGAAAGCTATCGAAAGCACAAAGTCAGTGACTCTCACTTTAATCCGACGACTGGATATGGCTACGATGATATGGGGAGAGACACATTAGAAAAGATTTATGCGGATGTCTTCGGCGGAGAAAGCGGGCTTGTGCGTCCGCAAATTATTTCTGGTACACACGCAATTTCCATTGCCTTATTTGGTGTGCTGAGACCTGGCGATGAATTGATCTATATGACGGGAAAACCATACGATACGCTAGAAGAAATTGTCGGGATTCGCGGGAAAGAAGGGACAGGCTCATTAAAAGACTTCCAGATTGACTACAAAGCCATTGATTTACGACAAGATGGATCCGTTGATTATGAGAAAGTTAAAGAGTCAATTTCCTCTAAAACAAAAGTCATCGGCATTCAGCGTTCGAAAGGCTATGCGTCAAGACCATCCTTTACAATAGAAGAAATTGAGCAAATGATTTCATTTGTGAAAGAGATGAATGAAGAAATCATTGTGTTTGTAGATAACTGTTATGGTGAATTTACTGAATTGCAAGAGCCGTGTCATGTCGGAGCTGATCTCATGGCCGGTTCACTCATTAAAAACCCAGGCGGAGGCCTTGCCAAAACAGGCGGCTACATCGTTGGAAAAGAAAAATGGGTAGAAGCTTGCTCTTATCGAATGACTTCTCCAGGCATCGGCAGTGAAGCGGGTGCATCGCTGTATGCGCTTCAGGAAATGTATCAAGGCTTTTTCTTGGCGCCGCATGTTGTAGCTCAAAGTTTAAAAGGCGCAGTATTTACGGCTCGTTTTCTTGAGAAGCTCGGATTCCAAACAAACCCAGCGTGGAATGCGAAAAGAACGGATTTGATTCAATCAGTCGAATTTGGGGATCCTAAAAAAATGATTGCGTTCTGTCAGGCAATCCAGTATGCATCTCCGATTAACAGTCACGTCACACCACATGCAAGCTATATGCCGGGCTACGAGGACGATGTCATTATGGCAGCGGGCACCTTTGTACAAGGGGCCAGTATCGAATTATCAGCCGATGGTCCGATCAGACCGCCTTATACTGCCTATGTTCAAGGCGGACTCACGTATGCCCATGTGAAAAATGCGATTTGCAGTGCTGTCGATGCCTTATTGGAACAAGGTTTTATTGAAGTACCTGCTCAATAAAAAAATCCATGTTAATATTCCTAACATCTTGTTGACACATAATATAACATGACATATAATAAATTTAAGCAAAGAGGAGGAGACAGTTGAGATGAGTGATAACATTCGCCGCTCAATGCCTTTATTCCCAATTGGGATTGTCATGCAGCTAACAGAATTATCTGCAAGACAAATTCGCTATTATGAGGAAAATGGTTTAGTATTTCCAGCAAGAAGTGATGGAAACCGCCGATTATTTTCTTTTCATGATGTTGATAAATTACTAGAAATTAAAAACCTCATCGAACAAGGTGTAAACATGGCAGGAATCAAAAAGCTTTTTGCCAAAGCTGAGGCAGAAAATCCATCGTCTGATACAAAGACGGAGGAAAAAACCACAGCGAAGCACAACTTGACAGATGATGAACTCAGGAAGCTACTGAAGAAGGAACTCATTCAGGCTGGACGTTTCCAACAAGGAACGACCTTTAGGCAGGGGGATATGTCAAGGTTCTTCCGTTAACCAATTAGCAAAAGCATTGCTATACACATTTTACCTTTTGTAGGGGAGGAGTTTTACGAAATGGCAAAGTACACAAGAGAAGATATCGTAAAATTAGTAAATGAGGAAAACGTAAAGTACATCCGTCTGCAATTTACAGACATTCTCGGAACGATTAAAAATGTTGAGATTCCTGTGAGCCAGTTAGAAAAAGCTCTCGATAACAAATGTATGTTTGACGGTTCATCTATTGAAGGATTCGTACGTATCGAAGAATCAGATATGTATCTATACCCAGATCTAAACACATTTGTTATTTTCCCTTGGACAGCAGAAAAAGGTAAAGTTGCACGCTTTATTTGTGACATTTATAAGCCAGACGGGACACCATTTGATGGAGACCCGCGTAACAACTTAAAGCGTATCTTAAAGGAAATGGAAGAACTAGGATTTAGTGATTTCAACCTTGGACCTGAGCCAGAATTCTTCTTATTTAAATTAGATGAAAAAGGCGAGCCAACGCTTGAACTAAACGATAAAGGCGGATACTTTGACCTTGCACCAACAGATCTAGGCGAAAACTGCCGACGCGACATCGTGCTTGAGCTTGAAGAAATGGGCTTTGAAATTGAAGCATCTCACCACGAAGTAGCACCAGGGCAGCACGAAATTGATTTCAAATATGCAGGCGCAATCCGTTCTTGTGACGACATTCAAACGTTTAAACTTGTAGTTAAAACCATTGCGAGAAAGCATGGTCTTCATGCGACATTCATGCCAAAACCATTGTTCGGTGTAAACGGATCTGGAATGCACTGTAACCTATCATTATTCAAAAATGGTAAAAACGCATTCTTTGATGAAAAAGCAGATTTACAATTAAGCGAGACGGCTAGACACTTTATCGCAGGTATCGTCAAGCACGCAACAAGCTTTACAGCGGTCACAAACCCAACGGTTAACTCTTACAAGCGTCTTGTACCTGGCTATGAAGCACCTTGCTATGTGGCATGGAGTGCACAAAACCGCAGCCCATTGATCCGTATCCCGGCATCACGCGGCATCAGCACACGCGTAGAAGTGCGCAGCGTAGACCCATCTGCAAACCCATACCTTGCACTAAGTGTATTACTTGCAGCAGGTCTAGACGGAATCAAAAACAAACTAGAAGCACCAGCACCAATCGACAGAAACATCTATGTCATGGACAAAGAAGAGCGTCTTGAAAACGGCATCTCTGACCTTCCTGCAACACTTGCAGAAGCACTCGAGCTGCTGAAATCAAACGAAGTCATGATCAACGCACTAGGCGATCACCTATTCGAGCACTTCATCGAATCAAAAGAAATCGAATGGGATATGTTCCGCACCCAAGTACACCCATGGGAACGCGATCAGTATATGTCTCAGTATTAATAATAAAAACCCCTTGGAGCCATTGGCTTCAGGGGTTTTTATTTTGGTCAAAAAATAACGGAATAATATTTTTGGTCTTTGACCAAAATATGAACAAGAAAATTTGAAGTTATGAATTTAGGCTCACACTGCGAAGCAGAGTGGGTTTGATTTTATTAAATGGTGCGTTTTATCTTAGCGCTATAGCTTTAGGTGGTCTAATTATTGCTGTAATTAAAATAATAAAGAGCCTCTGTCATTTTTGAGAGGCTCTTTATTTTAACCGTAGTACTTTCTAAATTTAAGGGAACCTATACAGCTCCTTTTTTATAATGAAATAAAGCGTATTGTAGATTGAAAACTTCAAGTCATATCTTTTCTTAATTTAAGTAGATTGTACCAAGTGAATCCACCGTGTTGCGAGTGTGATCTTCCATGATTTTTAAAACCAAGTTTTTCATAAAAGGGAATCAATTCTTTCTTACAAGTTAAAGTAATTCCTTCTCTCCTATTTTCTTTAACTAGTTCTTCCATTTTCTCTACTAATAATTTTGCTATCCTTTGGTTTCTAGCTGATTTTGAGACGACCAATCCTAAGATGCTTTGGTATCCACCTTTTGAGGTATTTTCCTTAATTTCTTCAAAAAGATCATCTGTAATATAAGGTTGATTAATAACAGGTCCATTAATATAGCCGACAATATTACCTTCTTTTTCTGCGACAATAAAAGTATCATTTATTAATCGAATCCTCTCAATTATAGCTTCTTTTGTAGCGGCCTCTTCTGTGGAAAAACCCTCATTTTCAATAACTAATAACTCATCTAAATCATCAAGTTGAACATTCCTTAAAATAACCATAATAGTTAGGACTCCTTTATATAATAAAAAATGTTTAAACTATAAAATTTTAGAACCCAAACAATAATTTGTCAAGAAAATCTTATACATTCGTTGTATCCAATAAGCATACTCTTTCATAATTTTATAAAATAAATCAATTTCACTTTCAGTAAAACTGTTACGTAGTAAATTATTTGCCTGTGTAAGTGCTCTAATTATCTTAGTCTTTATAGTTGTGAAAATAAATGAATGGTATAAAATGATTTGGCAATTCAGCGTTCCAGACGCAGAGATTTTGAAAGCGGAAGTTGAATGAGAAATAGATAGATTGGAAGAGGATCAAGATCTTCTAATCTATTATCAATTCATTTCCGAATTTAAAAATCCTTCCACCAGCATTTTCACCTAAGGAAGGAATAAGAATTCTTTTTCCATCTTCTCTTATATTTCCAAACTCTTTTTGTTTAAGAGCAGATGGTTTTTCTTCTGCTTCAAGGCCAGCATTTTTAAAAGCTTCAATAATATTGGCTGTCGTGAGCTGTTTTTCATTAGATGCTGCGCTACTGCAAGGCAAGCTGTTAGCATAATGAGACAAGTAAAAATGAATACAAAGAATTTCTTCATCATTGATCCTCCTGATTTTTAGGTGCAAAGGAAATTTTAGATGAAGTACCTTCTTTTTACTATTGTTTCGACAAAAATAGACAGCGTGAATAACTAATTAATTCTTTTATTTTGACTAAATTGTTAAAAATAATCATCTGGATGGTATACTTATGTGCATATTGTACTAGGAGGTATTCACCTTGAAACCATTTTGGGAAATAGACGAGGAAGGTTACTATACGTTAAAAAAGATCAACGAAGCAGAAATATCTAAGGCTGAAAAGAAACTTGGAGTCAATTTGCCAGATACATATAAAAAGCTCATTTTAGAACAAAATGGTGGTTATATATTTCATAATGCTTTTCCAACCCATCACTCTAATTCATGGGCTGAGGATCACATTCAATTTAATCACTTGCTGGGAATTGCTGAAGATGAAGGAATTATGGATAGTGCCTATTTAATAAAAGAGTGGGAGTTGTCAGAAGGGCTTGTTCTAATTAGCGGGGATGGCCATACTTGGGTAGCGATGGATTATCGAAAAACGAAAAAGAATCCTCCAATTCATTATTTTGATGTTGAGATGGAAGAAGACTTTAAGTTAGCAGATTCTTTTGACGAGTTTATTGAAGGTCTTTATACAGCTGAGTACACTGTTGATGAGGAAGCAGCAGAGGGTGAATATGAACTTCATGAAGATCATTTAAGTAAAGAAGAACTTGAAGCCATATTAGAGTTGGACGTTCTTGATGAAGGAAATCTGCATAAAATTCAATATTACCCAATGGTTGATTTGAACGAAATTGAATGGTTTTTTAAAAAGATGCAATATCATATTGAAAAAACAAAAGATGAAGATGCGCTTTATCAAGTAGCTGATACGATTCTCTGCATTTTCTTATTAAATCAAAATATGCCGATTAACGAAAAAATTAGTGAGATTCTGGATCAAATTGTTAAATTTTTAGAAAAAAATGATAACCCACTACTAGTGAATCTCGGAGAAAATATTGCGATTGAAACAGAATTTCTATCTTAGTAGAACGATCTTAAGTTGTCCTTTCTAGAGAAATTATCGGAAATGGCTAAAGAAGAAAAAGTGAAAAAGCTGATGAATTTAAATTTTGTATTTTTTTCTATAAATATCTGTTAATTTATGCCGAATTCCACGCCTCTTTTTCCGTTAATAGGATTGTGAAACTTTGAATCTCTATCTATATGTAGGTCTAATTTTAGATGTACGATTAAACCAATCGGCAAATAAAATAAGGGGGCTGAGCTTTTTGTAGTTGAGAACAAATGTTTAATTATCTACTTTGATTTCATTATGATAAGAATATGATTGACCCCTTCATGAACCTGGCTGAAACTCAGTCAGGTCTTTTTTATATCAATTTTAAAACATGAAGGCGGTCATTCTAAAAGAAATAAGTAGGCAGCTCCTCTCTTATAACCAACTCTTCTAATTACACACCATTCAATTATTATCATATTTGCGGGATACCGAAAATTTCTATTATGAGTAGACTCACTTTACATATGTTGTAAATCACGTGTTAGAATATACAAGGGATTTGTTTTGAAGGGGGTAAAGGGATGACAGAATTAATTGCCTCTCAGGAGGTAGGAAACATGTTAAACACCTGGAATCTTGCCATACAAAAAGGGGATTTGTCGACAGCTATTGAAATGCAAGATGACATAGACAAGGCAATCGAACAAATGGAAGAAAATCAAGATATTCTTTTGTATTATCAACTATTAAGCTTTAGACTTAAGCTGAAACTTCAGAATATTAGCAAAAACCTAGATAAGCCATTCTTTGAGAGGAATGCACCAGACGAAAAAGAAGAGAAGACAAACAAACTCATGTCCTATTACTTCTATTTCTATAATGGGATCTATCATGACTACTTACAAGATTATGATAAGGCGCTAAGTTATTTCAGAATAGCTGAAAAGAAGTTGGCCTATGTTGATGATGAAATAGAAAAAGCAGAATTTCATTATAAATTAGCTGTTCTATTTTATGATTTGAAAATGACTTTCTTATCTAAATATCATGCTCAAATTGCTTGTGACACATTTAATGCACATGAATCATATATCAAAAGACAAATTAACTGTAGAATGCTGCATGCGCTGAACTTAATTGATCAATTTGAATATGAGAAAGCAAGTGAACTTTTTAACGAAGCAGAGAACATGATCCGAAGTATCAATGATAATCATTTAATTATTCATCTCTATTACAGCATGGGTTTTTTGGAAAGCAAAAGAGAGAATGCTGAGAAAGCATCTGCATTTTTTAGACGCACACTGAGTTATGAAGAAATTGAGCAACAAATGTTATTAAAAATGAGATGTTTATATGAACTAGCCAGAATAGAAGTATCAAATCAAAGCAATGAAGTGATTGAGTGGGTTGATCTAGGCATTTCTTTGTCGGAACAAGTGAACCATCACATTTTTCAAATTAAATTTAAATTGTTAAAAGAACTATTATATGAAACAAATGACACTCAACAAGCCAATATCAGTAATTTGTGTGCAGAGCTTGAAGAAAGAAGAGTTTGGGTTGATTTAGAGGAAATCTTGGTTGATGTGGCGAAATATTTAGAGGAAAAAGGCTTGTTGCAACAATCATTGAGTTATTATAAAAGAGCCTTACAAGCAAGTCAATTTGTAGGAAAAGGAGTGAATTAAATGAAAAAGTCTTTTTTTATTCCATTATCAATAGCTGTAGTAGCATTAGGTACACTTTTCTTTACAAATGGTTTCATTCAACCTCAACATGATGATGTCCAAACCGTCGCATCAAGAGGGAGCTCTGGAGGATAATTGGTTAAAAAACGATAAAGTGGATTAAAGTGTCAGACTCCTTATGGTATTCTAGTAAAAGAATATTCCATAAAAGGAGTCTTTTTTATATGAAAATATTAGATGCTCCATCTTTACTGTCAGCTGTCGAACAAAGATCAAAAGTCTATCAGGAGCTTCGAGACGAAATGCAGCATGTGAAAAAAGCATTAAAAAGTGTGTCAGGATTAGGTGATGAATTTACTGGAAAAGGTGCAGACAATATCAAAGCCTTTTATGAGGATCTTGCGCTTTACACGGACACTTATCTTGATTTTATCGATATGCAAAAAGCTTTTTTAGATGGGGTAAAAGGAAAGCTTGATGATGAATCGTTAGGCGGGAGTACATTTATTGATGAGCATTTCTTAGACGCTCAACTGAAACAAGGGATTCAGAATAATAAAGATATGGTCAAGGAACAAAAAGAAGCCCTATCCACTATTTTTGATGACATCAGTGATCTCATAGAACTGAATGTATTTTCAAGTAAAGAGGTCAATGAACATTTAGACGATGCAAACAAAAAAAGAAAAGAGGCAATTGATGCTGTACATAAATTAGATCATGCCCTAAAAACAGAGTACGAAAAATCAGAAGCGATTGAGAAACATCTTGCAACCTTTTATGCAAAAATGATGGCTGCTACAGGAAAAGGGAAAAATGCGCAGCCCATGTATTATGATGCAAAAGCATTTCATGAGACAGATGTGTACAAGAATCATGATAAAATCGATTCACAGGTGAAAGCATATTTAAAGGTGAAAAAAGAAGAAAAAGAGAAACGAAGAATCAAAGAATTAAAAGAAAAACTCAACGATCCTTCGTGTATATCAGAAGAAAAATACTTTGAGATTGTAGACGAAATTGGATATGAAAATCTTTCTTACGATCAAAAAATGTATTACAGCCAGCTTCTCCAGATCAAAGCGCAGGAAGAAGCATCAGAGGGATTCGTTGATGTTGTAAAAGGTGCAGCAGTTGGTCTATATGATGTGGCCAAAGATACAGTAGTTGGCATCTACGATCTTGTGACAGACCCTGGGGGTGCCGTTGAATCGGTCGTAACGGCTGTTTCACATCCAATTGAAACGTCGAAAGCGATTGGAAAGTCGATTTCAGACTCATTCCAAAAAGAAGTCGTCAATGGTGATGCATATTCTCGATCACACTGGTTCGCCTATGCGACTGGCTCTCTAGCAGAAATCGTCTTTGGTTCTAAAGGGGCAGGTGCCATCACAAAAACGGGGACAACAGCGGCCAAAACAACGGTGAAGAAAGGACTTGAACAAGGAGCAAAATCATTAGACAGAGTCTCTATTCCGAATCTATTGCCATACTCACCAAAGTTTCAAATGGCTGGCGGCCCGAAGCTGCCGTATAACGTGTTTGACGGAGAAAATCTCAAAAATAAACTCCTCTCCATGGCGAAGCGTCTAGACAACAATTCAGGATACGGCATCTCTAAGACAGGCAGACGCTTACCAGCACCAAAATCACCACCAACCGTTGTCAGTTACGGAGACCACTATGTGAGATGGAAACGTAAGAAAGTATTAAAACCGAATGTCGTTTATTCAACAAAGCAAGGCTACACCTACACAACCGATCACTACGGACGTATTGTCAAAGTCGAAGCAAGTGATTTAAAATACGGAGAGGTCAAAAGAAACCAATATGCCCAATCCAATTCAGGGAAGCCGGATCGATTACTAGATGATGATGGAGGTCACTTGATTGCAACTATTTTTAAAGGTTCAGGGGATATTGATAACCTACTTCCGATGAATTCACAAATTAATCGTAGTGGTGGGAAATGGTATCAGATGGAGCAGGAATGGTTGTCTGCACTCAAGGAGGTTCCGCCTGAAAAAGTCTCTGTCTATATTGAGGCAGTCTACCATTCAGACTCCTTAAGGCCTTCAGCTTTCGAAGTGAAATATAAAATAGGGGAAAGCACAGATTATATTTATATAAAAAATGAGTATGGAGGTTAACCTTAGTGGAAACAAATAAAATGTCAGAACTCTATAAAGAAATTGCCGAGAATATACACGAAATCATACCAACTGAATGGCATAAAGTTTGGCTTTACTCCGAAGTGTTAAATGATTCATCAGAGGTTGCTTTTTATTTTTGCACTGATGAAGAGAAATATTTCTATGGCCATAATATTCCTGACGACTTTCAAGTTAGTGAACGAGTATACGTTAATATTTTAATTAGAATGCAAGAGTTATTCATACAATTGAGAGAAGAATTTATAAAACATAATGAACAGGTATGGACAACAGCTACCCTTGAACTAGATCACACAGGAAAGCTATCAATTGAATTTGGTTATGATGATGTCTTAAATTCAGGTTTAAATGGATCACAAAGAAAAGCCATATGGGCATATGAGAATTTAGGAATATACCCAAAAAGAAAATCGGTTAGGGAATTTCTCGAAGATTATATAAAAAATAAAGAAGAAAACAACTAACACATTGCCCTCCAAATTTAAGGAGGGTTATTTATTGTTGAAGAAGATGTTGAAAGTGATACAGGAGCTTTTGGAATCTTACTTAGTGACGTTTTCTTGAAAGTGTTTAAGGAGAGAGGTTAAAAAACACCCTCTATTGGGGTGTCTTATTTTTATTGGCTATTTTCTGTACGATGAAGAAAGGCCTTGAACAAGGAGCAAAATCATTAGACAGAGTCTCTATTCCGAATCTATTGCCATACTCACCAAAGTTTCAAATGGCTGGCGGCCCGAAGCTGCCGTATAACGTGTTTGACGGAGAAAATCTCAAAAATAAACTCCTCTATGGCAAAGCGTCTAGACAACAATTCAGGATACGGCATCTCTAAGACAGGTAGACGCTTACCAGCACCAAAATCACCACCAACCGTTGTCAGTTACGGAGATCACTATGTGAGATGGAAACGTAAAAAAGTATTAAAACCAAATGTTGTTTATTCAACAAAGCAAGGCTACACTTACACAACCGATCACTACGGAAGAATTGTCAAAGTCGAAGCAAGTGATTTAAAATACGGAGAGGTCAAAAGAAACCAATATGCCCAATCCAATTCAGGGAAGCCGGATCGATTACTAGATGATGATGGAGGTCACTTGATTGCAACTATTTTTAAAGGTTCAGGGGATATTGATAACCTACTTCCGATGAATTCACAAATTAATCGTAGTGGTGGAAAATGGTATGAGATGGAGCAGAAGTGGAAAAAAGCATTAACGGCTGACCCTCCAAAGCATGTAGAGGTTAAAATTGAACCTGTCTATATGAATGATTCATTAAGACCTGCAGAGTTTCTTGTAGAATATAAAATCGGAGACCAAAAGAGATTTAGAACTATTAAAAATAAGCCAGGAGGTTGAAGTATGGAAAAAATAGAAGAAAACTATAAAGAAATAGCGGAAATAATAAATGAAATGATTCCTGTAGAATGGGATAAAGTTTGGATGTATGCAGAAATCGTGGATGATTCGTCAGAAGTGAATTTTTATTTCTGCAACCCAGGCAATGAAGAATTAATATATGGTCATAATATTCCTGAAAAGTATAGTGTTAGCAACTCTATTTATAAAGAGTTATTATTAAAACTTCTCCATTCTTTTGAAGACTTAAAAAAGGAATATGTAAAAAATGGATTTGGAGATTGGTCGACAGCAATTTTAAAAATGGAGCAACCAGGGAAATTCTCGATTGAGTATGGGTACGAAGATATTTATTCATTAGGCATTGATGGTGATCAAAGAATTGCAGTTTGGGAATATGAAACGTTCGGATTTTTACCCGACGATGAAGAAGATAAAGAAGCCGTATTAAATTATATAAAAAATAAAGACGATAACTAACGCACAATACCCTCCGATTAAGGAGGGTATTTGTCATATATGTTTCATAAAACCTCATTTCCATTATCTAAACCGATAAACCGTCACTTCACAATCACCCAGCACCTCTTCAATCATCTCTTCCACAATCGTCCAATCGCCACCAGCCAATCCGCAGCCGATCCCGTATGGAATGGCGATGGATGTTTGGTTTTTCTCAGCAGGTGATTGTGTCACTGTATCCTTTAGGTGTTGAAAGCAGCTGCGTAAGGCATCGTAGTCTGTTTGCTTTCTTGTTCTTCCGTATCCAGCTTGGGCAAATAAGTTGGCAATTGTTTTTCCGTCTTTTGTTGTGATGAGTTGAACGGAGCTTAACAAGTCATCTCCTTGTTCTGTACATAACTGTTTATAATCTTTGTACACATTCGGATATTTGCTTTTGATCTGTTTTGCTAATCCAGCGCCCATGACTCCTTTACAGTTCACCTGGTGACAGATGATGTCTTCGCTTGCCTCTAAAATGTTGCCATCCACCGTTTTGATCATATGATGTAACCCCTTTTTGATAAAATGCAAACTTATGTTCTATTATAACAGTTTTGTTCCTGTGATTTAATAGCTTTTGATGAGTTTTTAGTTAGTACACGATGTTCAGGTGACAGCAAAGTGACAAACATGTCATATGATTCCATAGTTTGTTCGTTCGATCGATGGAGGCAGACATCTCATTTCAATTATCTTTATCATAAATCAAGTAAAAAGGGATGAAATGAGATGCAGAGACTTAATGAAGATTTATTTAGGTGGGTGAATCAGTTCAGTATCGATCATGGTTACTTGAATCCGATATTTATTGGACTAGCTGAATATACAGTGCTGCTGGCAGCGCTCATGTGTCTGTTCGTATGGTTTCAAAATCGCAGCAGGTACAATAGGGCGATGGTCGTATCTGCCGGAGTGACCTTCATATTGGCAGAGTTACTTGGGAAAATCGCAGGGCTCCTTTATTTCAATCAGCAGCCCTTTGCAGAAATGAGCCACGTCAATCTTTTGATTCAAAAGGAAGTGAATAACTCGTTTCCAAGTGATCATACCATCTTTATTTTTTCAATTTGCCTGATCTTTTGGCTGTTTCACAAACGCCATATGTATTGGCTGATCATTGCGTGTGCTGTTGGTTTTTCAAGGATTTGGGTAGGTGTTCATTATCCATTAGATGTCTTAGCAGGAGCTGCTATAGCGTGTTTAACAGCCGCCGCCGTTGTATATTTGCCGCTATGCCAAAAGAGCGTAGATGCCCTCTTGTCATGTTATGAATGGCTTGAACAAAAATTGGTAGGGAAGAGAACAAAATAACATTGTTGCAGCAAAATACCCCGATCTGTTTATGGCTCAGATCGGGGTACTGTTTATTTTCGCCAAAACGTTGAACAATCCGCTTTGTCTTCTATATTAAATTCGATGATTTTTTTTAGGAGAGGATAATCAACTGGCAAGCTTTCTTTCATGCGAAACAGATTTTTCCCATGATCGTACCCAGCTTGTACAATGTCAGCTGAAAATTGATCAATTCCTTTTGCTTCTGGTGCGACAGAAATGTGATGTTTTGCCACGCTAAACCCAATAATAAATGTGCCGTGATCTGTGAACATGGGCTGATTCCAAGCAATTCGTGGCTCTAATTGAGGGAATGTGTCTTCTACCCATTGTAAGATGTCTTGAGTGCGCTGCTTCAGCTCTGGGTTACCGATTTTGCTGATATATTCTTCAAACACATGCATGATATTTTATCCTCCCAATCCATCTACCTCATAAGCCTCAGACGGGATTCGAACCCGCACTCCTTTCGTAAGCATAGGCTAGGGGCAACACGCTTCCCTACGGAATTTCACCGACAGGAATTTCACCTGTCTCAGCTCATGTGCTTTTCGGTGCTTCTGAAACCCTTGCCTTGCGACCCGCCAGCTACAATTTGTTTTACGGCGCTCTTCCCTTCTAGAGCTACTGAGGCGTGTAAGTGATTGATCATATTATATAAAGAAATTGGATAAATGAAAAGCTGCTATGAACCATCATAAGATTAGAAAGCCTCGACATTGGGCTTTTTTCATTTCATCTCGAGATGTTTATTTTAAAAAAAGGCGGAATTTTTTCGCAAATATCATTGACTAGGAGAAAGAAACGCACTTTCAATGGAAACGGTTATTGAAGATTCAAGTGATTCATATTAAAATGATGTCAAATGGACTAATTAGCAATTGCTAATAGAAGTTCCATATTTAGTGAAATCATGTGTTTTAGCTGAAGGTGATTGGGGGTGTAGAATGAGCAAAGTTCCTGTTGCGGAATTGGCATCACTATTAAATGACTGGAACATGGAAATCAAAAAAGATCATGCAGATGAGGCAGAACGGTTATTTGCCAAAGCGAAACAAGCGGTAGAGGAAATTGACGATGCGGATATTCTCATTTACTATTCTCTTCTTGAGAAGAGGCATCACATTCTTATGTACAATTTAAGAGGGCAAAAGGGCAATGTTTCAACGAAAAGCATAGAGGGTAATTATGGAAAAAAAGAAGATGACCTGTCTAACCGTCTTGCCTATTATTTTGATTTTTATGAGGGTGTGTATGAGCAGCATCAAGGTAATTATGAGGTTGCATTGCAAATGTATCAAAGTGCTGAAAAGCTCTTAGATAAAATTCCAAGTGAGATCGAACGTGCTGATTTCGATTTTAAAGTGGCATGGCTTTATTACCGGCTCAGTCATATCATGCTCTCATTAACCTATATCCGCAGAGCGCTGCACGTCTATAAGCGGCACAAGCAGTATGAAAGAAGAACGGCCCTTTCATACTCCCTCATAGCAGCGAATCTAACAGAGATCGGCCGGTATGAAGAGGCGCTTGAGAATTATCGTTTGGCAGAAGAGGTTTTGACAAGCGAGCAGGATGATTTTATGCTGGCTCAGCATCATCACAATGTGGCCATTTTATATTCATTTTGGAACAAACCGAAGGAATCGATACGTCATCTTGAAAAAGCACTGTCCCATCAAGAGTATTATGATTCAGATTTCTTTTTCCATTCTACGTATCTGATCAGCCGGGAACTCTGTGTGATTGGTGAAAAGCAGCGTGCAAGCCAATATATAGAGGCTGCATATGCCAGAATGAAAGATGCTTCTCATGAAGTGTTTCAGCTAAAAATAGGCATCGTACATGATCTTTACTTAACGCATGCACCGCAAAGATTTCAGCAAATTGATGAGAAATTAAGAAAGTTAGAAGAGAAGAATGAATATCATGAAGTAAAAGAGCTATCACAATTTGCAGCAAAATATTGTGAAAAGCAAGCACTTTATGAGCAGTCTGTTTTTTACTTGAACAAAAGTTTAGAAGCGGATTTACATATGAAAAGAATGGGGTTGATTTAAGATGAAAACAGGATTAAAAGTATTATTCGTTGTAGGTTTAGCGGTCGCTGCGACTGTTCTGACGCAAAACGTTGCAGGTTCTTTCGAAGTTGCAGAAAAAATCATTGGTGGTTAATACCATTTATCTCTCGCCCTTGTTGATATCGTCAGCAAGGGTTTTTTGTGTTTTAATAGGCTCTTCTTATTAAACGCTGCAAGAACGTTTAATAAGAAGAATTCGCAACAAAGGGGGTGTGCAAATTTATTACCTGCTCCATTATTCTAAATAAACATAGGGCAGAGCAACAAGTTAAAAAGGTCACTTTTCTTTGCTTAATTTAATTTTTTGCAGGACTTTTCATTCAAATTTTATCAAATTGGTCTAATGTACATAGAAGGAAAAGAAAAAGCAGGGGCACCGCCCCATTTGTCATGCATATGATGAGATAAGGTCTGATTCGAAGGCAGGTGATTGTATGTATCCACGGGTTTATGGTGGTTTTCATGGAGGCGGATTTACAGGAGGCGGGGCTCATATTGGGCCGGTTGGTTCCCATATCGGCTTTGGCGGGTCTTATTTGAGCCCAGGTGTGTTCTCTGGCTTGGGAGGTTTTCCGGGGTACGGGGGATTCGGGACATTTTCTGGATATCCGTATGGCTCTACGTTCATCATGGGACGCCCTCCTGGTTTTTATGTGAGGAGTTATTAGTTTAAGAGCACAATAATTGAAATAGCCAGAGAGGCTATTTCAATTGGTGAAAGTGCTTTAATGCAGCAGTTATCACAATGACCCCTAGGATGATGATAGGCAGCCAGATGATGATAAATGGATCGTAACGATCTGTATATGCAGCAATAGCTGCACCTAGGCAGTAGAAGACAATAGAGCCTATTCGCATCAAGCTTACAAGCTGGATAGGGGCCTTTCTTTTTTTCCGGTATGATATACGCTGAGCTGCATCTTCAAATAGGTTAGCAAGTGTACTCGTGAGAACGGTTGTGGAAATGCCAGCAACATTCAATTTACGAGCGGCTGCTGTCTGCATGCCCATAGCCATACTTAAAAGGATGATCAGCATAAAGTAAGCACCTTGTGTATGAGGGAAAACGGTCATGAGAGCAAATAGAAGCAAAATCATCAATTCGATGATAAAAATGCGTGTAACGGCTTTTGGCCAAAACGTTTTCTCATGCTTTCCGCCTATCACAACTGCAAGTAAAACCCCTAAAACGAACCCACTTAGAGCAATGATGGAATGAAGGGCTGTTAGCTGCAAGGAGCTTCCTGCTGCAATGCCAAGCAGCACAATATTACCTGTCATATTGGCTGTAAACACATGCCCTAGGCTTAAATAGCCAATCACATCCACAATTCCTGCGGAAAGACATAAGAAAACCAAAGCTGTATTTCGAAATGAATGTGCGGTCAAAATAGTCATCCCTTTCTTCCTCTCTAATGAATAAGTGTAACGCTTTATGACCGCGAATGTCCATCTGATGAGATGGTCACATGTGTGCAAGCTGATGTAAGACTTGTCTAAAAGTATCATCATTCACAAGGTGCCTCATGCGGCGGAACGGATCGCCCTTTTCCTTTAAACGCTCTATAACAGCCGGCATCGTAAAAAGAGAAGGATGAAGCTCATCATGATAGAGTTCGTCCCATTCAAGCGGTGTCGCAACAAGTCCAAGCTCATTTCCTCTTGGGGAATATGGAGCGATGATTGTTTTCCCAGCATCATGCTGAATGTAGTCTAAATACAAGCGATTGCCGCGGTTTTTCTTAAGACGTTCCAGAGTAAAAAGATCCGGTGCTTGCTCACATAAAAATTGGCATATAAACGCGGTGAATTGTCTTGTTTCTTCGTATGTGAAGGCGTTTTTCTTTAAAGGAATATAGACTTGAAGCCCTTTACCTCCGCTTGTTTTAATAAAGGCTGTGAGAAAAAGCCCGTCTAAAAGCGCTTTTATGCGTTTAGCCGCTTCTATGGCTAGATGAAACTCATTTACAGATGGCGGGTCCAGATCAAAGACGATTTCTGTCGGCCGATTCGTATCTCTTGTTTCAAAAGGGATATGAAATTCCATTGCCAGCTGGTTGCCAAGCCAAAGAAGCGTACGAGGATCATTACAGACCGTGTAAGAAATATCATCAACTTCATCTGTCAAAACAAAATCCGGCGCATAATCAGGTGTCGACTTTTGATAAAAGAATTCATCTCCAGTGCCGTGTGGATACCGAATTAAAGTAAGACGCCTTTCACGTAAAAAGGGCAAAAGGTAGGGAGCCGCTTGTCTTAAATAAAGTAAGTAATCTGCCTTGTTTAGTTGAAGAGCCGGGACAATCGGTTTCTCAGGGTGAGTGACGTCTATAGCAGCAGGGAGTGGATACAGCTGTTTGAGCATGTGCTGAAATGTACATGCTGCTGGATCAGCATCTAGTAAAAAGGAAGAAAAACGCGGCTCTCTTAACGCCGATCCATCAAAGGATATACAAGCAATGCTGGCAACGATAGAAGGAGGGATTTCGTATAATGATCCTCCTGTTAACTGGCCTTTTGTCTGAAATAGCGTACGCAGTGTTTGTTCTTCTTCTTTAGAAAATCCATGCTTGAATTGTACAACCTCGATGAGAGCCGCATCTTGATAAATGGAACCTTGGAAATAGCCATTTTCCTTGTCAAAACGGGTGACAATGACAGAGACATACCGCCAGTTTTTCATTTTCAGCCATTCTTTTGAACGAGTATTGTCATGCCATTTACTCATCTTTTTTTTCGCTACTAGTCCTTCTGCTAAATACATCGTCATCACGTTTTTCATGTATTCAGAGTCTGGATCTGTATGAATGACCTGCAAAAGGGAAGGGTGCTCAAGCTGAACTGATGAGGGGAGCTTTGCTTCTTGGAATAATTGCTGCAGCTGATTTTTTCTTTCCATCAACGGTGAATCAACGATAGGTTTCCCTTTGCAGCTTAATAGATCGAATGCAATAAAATGACATGGAAATCGTTCAGCCTGTCTTTGGATGGCTTCTTTGTTTTTCAGCCTGCCTCTTTGCTGAACCTTCGCAAACTCGCTTTGCTGTTCACTCAGTAAAAAGACCAATTCTCCGTCAAGCGTCAGCGGTAAATAAGGAGCAAATTGGTCTCTTAATTGTTCGCACTGCTCCATCACTTCAGGAAATTGCTCATTTAGCCGTTTTCCGGTCCTGCTTTCTAAACGAATCTCGTCTTCTTCCCATACAAGAATAGCCCGAAAGCCATCATATTTTAATTCATATACCCAGTCTGCACCGGCAGGTATATCATGTGCAGGTGTTAATCGCATAGGTTTCATTGTGCATGTCACTTCCTTATATCATGTGTTCTTAGAGTGGGATGAAATTTTCAATCACATACATAAGTCTGATGAAAACATTACATAGTAAGGAGAAAAGAACGGAGGAAGCGCGATGCATACAGTATGGAAAGGCGGCATTAGTTTCGGATTGGTCAATATTCCAGTCAAGCTGTTTACCGCTACAGAGAACAAAGACATTAAATTAAGACAGCTGCATAAAGAGTGTCACACGCCCATTAACTACAAGAAAGTATGTGCCAATTGCGGTGAAGAGGTAGCGCCGGAACAAATCGTCAAGGCGTATGAATATGCGAAAAATAAATTTATTGAATTGGACGATGAAGAGCTGGAAAAACTGCGAAAAGAAAATGAAGAAAAAGCCGTTGAAATCATTGATTTTGTGAAGATTGAAGAGATTGATCCCATCTATTATGAAAGAAGTTACTTCTTATCACCGAATACTGGCGGAGCAAAGGCTTATTCATTATTAAGAAAAGCTTTAGAGGAATCGGGAAAAATTGGTGTCGCAAAAATTATGATCCGCTCAAAGGAGCAATTAGCGATCGTTAGGTGCTATGAACATATTTTGCTTATGGAAACCATTCATTTCCCTGACGAAATTAGACAAGTATCAGATGTACCGAATATCCCCCAAGAGGAGAACATTGTAAAGAAAGAGTTAGATACAGCGCTCCTTTTAATCGAGCAGCTGACCACGACATTCGATCCAGCGGCATATCAAGATGAATACAGAGAACAGCTGATGAATTTAATTGGCGATAAAATATCTGGAGAACATACCGTTCAGCCAGAAACGACAGGCAAAAAAGATCCTGCAGCCAATGTGACAGATTTAATGGCCGCACTACAGGCTTCGATCGACCGATCAAAACCAGCCAAAGCGAAAAAAGCAGCACCTAAGAAAAGAAAAACACCAGCGAAAAAAGAAAAGAATGCATAAAAAAGACCGCTGACAAGCGGTCTTAAATTGTTGACAAAAGGCTAAAATGATCTTTATTTTAGCCTTTTGTTTTCATTCAGCGTGATAGAAAACCTTTGCAGCCCTAGGAAGGACGAGTACCGGAGTGGAGCGAATTTGACATTCGTGAGCACCGGAGCGCAGACCTGACAAAGAATGCGAGGGTTTGTCTACACGCTAAGACCGCTGACGAGCGGTCTTATTGCGGCTTTAACACATCCTGAATCGTCCCATCTTTTCGGTGAATGACAACGGAAGTTCCTTTATTAGCTGAAATCTCCTTGGCCCGGTCAATTGCTTCTTGTTTTGTTTCTTTGACCTCACTTGCTCGTTTCGCTTTCTCTGTTTGAACCGCCCAGCCTTCCTTGTGTTTCACAACATGCTGCGCCTGATCCATGAGCTCTGGTCTTGCGGAGCTGCTGTTCTCAGAAGGTTTGACAGAACCATGAGAGGAGAAATTTTCTACCTCTTTGTCCGTTGCGTTCTTTTTCCACTCTTTCGCTTGACTGATTGCAATTGGAATGGCTCTATTTTCCTCATAGCCTTCCTGAATCATTTTATTAGCAATCTCAAGCGCTTTTTTTCGAATGACGTTGTCTAATGATTGAAATGAAGCTGGATAATCGTTCATTGTCCAAGGCATAAGAAACGCTCCTTTCTTTTATTTGAACACCTTCCCCCATCTGTAATGGATCAAACATTCAAGTTCTCTCAATCCAATGTTGGGGATAAAATACATCGTTTTGCTGAGGCAGAATCTCATCAATTCCCGCAGAATAGAAGGTAGAAAAGGAGTGATTTTGATGATGATGAAAGGTTTGTATGAAGCACATTTACCTGTGAGTGATTTGAAGGCATCGATTGCGTTTTATGAAAAATTGGAATTGACACTTGCTCATGAAAATGAACGAGTTGCTTTTTTATGGATTGAGAAAGGAAAAAGCTGGCTTGGCCTGTGGAAAGTAGATATAAACAATTTTCCATACCATCCCTCGACTCGGCACGTTGCCTTTCAAATTACAACGTCCAGTATCGAACAGATTAAGACTTGGCTGATTGAAAGAGACATCAGCATTCACCCAATGTTTGGTTTTTCAGAAGAAAAGCAGCCTTTAGTTCTCGATAATCCGCCGCAATTTCATGCAGCGATCTATTTTCTTGACCCAGATGAGAATCTGCTTGAATGCATTGCGCCGCTTGAACTTGATACAGCAGACAACTACGATATCATGACATATGAGAACTGGGATCGAAAGAAAAATCCGTTTATTGATTGACAAAATCACTCATTGTAACTATATTGATTACAACGGTGGTGAAAGATTGTGAAACAAATTAGCAGTAGGTATCCGATTGCTGTTCATATTGTGTCATTTATTGCAGGTGTTCCAAAAGAGTGTACAGGTGATTTTATTGCAGAGAGCGTGAATTCAAATCCAGCCATTGTTCGAAAAATGATGGCAATGCTCAAACGGGCGGGTCTTATTGAAATTCGCCGCGGAGTAGGCGGTGCTTATTTAAAAAGACCGGCTGAGGACATCACGCTCTTAGATGTGTACCGTGCTGTGGATGTAAGCGAGGATGAAGAATTATTTAACTTTCATCAGCCCGTCATCGCATGCCCGATTGGTCAAGCGATGGATACGAGACTGCGGCATGAACTAAAAGAAGCACAAGCTGCACTTGAGAATCACCTAAAGCAAGTGACAATTCAGCAATTATTAACAGAGGCGGAATAAAAAAGCTCGTACTTTGGAGCTTTTTTTACACCTTTGTTGTAACCATTTTGATTATAACGTATGCACATCACCGTTGAACGAAAAATGAGGAGGTCAAACAAATGAAATTATTAGTAACAGGTGCAACAGGACAACTTGGGACGCTCGTCGTCAAGCATTTGCTCACAAAAGTACCGGCTGAACAAATTGCAGTCAGTGTTCGAAATCCGCAAAAAGCAGCACATTTGAAGGATGCTGGGGTGGATGTACGCCGTGGAGATTTTACTCAGCCAGACACTCTGACATCAGCATTTAAGGGCATTGATCGTCTGTTGATCATTTCAACAGCGGATGGTGACCGCGTCGAGCAGCATAAAGCGGCAATCGAAGCGGCAAAAGCAGCAAATGTGGCATTTATTGCTTATACAAGTGTTGTCAATGCAAGAGAGAGTCAGCTTATCCTTGCAAATGACCATGCTAAAACAGAAGAAGCCATTGTGGCCTCTGGCATTCCTCATGTATTTTTAAGAAACAACTGGTATGTTGAAAACGAAAAAGATACGATTCTGGCGTCAGTCAGCGGCGCACCATTTTTAAGCCCTATTGGCGAAGGAAAGGTTGGCTGGGCAACAAGAAATGACTACGCAGAAGCGGCAGCAAATGCGTTAACACTTGCCGTACATGATCAGGAGATATATGAACTGTCAGGACCGCTTCGGACGCATAGTGAACTTGCACAAATTGTTAGTAAGGTGAGTGGAAAAGAAATCAAAGTAGAAAAAATAGATGTAGACACATTTGGAGACTTTTTAGCTTCAAATGGTGTACCAAAAGAAGCAGTGCCATTTGTCAAAGCCATTCAAAGCGGCATACGCGATGGTGCTTTAGCCGTCGAAAGCCAAGATTTCGAAACATTACTAGGCCGGCCTTTAACACCTATTGAAGAGAGAATCCGTGAATTGATTTCAGAATAAACAACAAAAACGCCCTATGAAAAGGGCGTTTTTTCATTTAGTCACATGAATCATAAGGACAAATTTTAGACAAATCACTTCGTTGAAATTTCAGAAATTTGGGATTAAAATGAAATTAAGGTCTGATATTGAGTCATCAGATGACCAGAATGATGAATCAAAATGCAGCAATAGAAGGGAAGTTCGCCGATGAAAGTCCATTTATTCGTTACTTGTTTAATTGACACGATGCAGCCAAATGTAGGAAAGGCGACAGTGGAAGTATTGGAAAGACTCGGTGTTGAAGTGGAATTTCCAGAAACACAAGTGTGCTGCGGGCAGCCAGCCTTTAACAGCGGCTATACAAAAGAGGCAATCAAAGCAGCGAAAAACATGATCAAAGCTTTTGAATCAGCTGAATATGTTGTGACACCATCAGGTTCGTGCAAGGCGATGTTTTTAGAATACCCTCATCTTTTAAGAGAAGACCGAGTGTGGTCGGCCAAGGCTGAGGCACTTGCCGCAAAAACATATGAATTAACAGAGTTTATTGTTGATATATTACACGTGACAGATGTAGGCGCGAGCCTGAAAGGAAACGCAGCCTATCACACCTCTTGTCATATGACGAGACTGCTGCGCATTAAGGAGGCGCCTTTTACACTGTTGTCAAATGTCAAAGATTTGACGATGAAACCATTGCCCCGCGCAGAAAATTGCTGCGGATTTGGAGGAACCTTTTCAGTGAAAATGACCCCTATTTCTGAGCAGATGGTTGATGAAAAAGTACAAAGCATAGAGGAGACAGGCGCCGAATATATCATTGGTGCTGACTGCGGGTGTCTGCTGAACATTGGCGGGAGGCTGAACCGTCTTAATAAACCCATTCAGGTCATGCACATCGCAGAAGTATTAAACAGCCGCGGACTTTAAGAGGGGGAACGGCACATGAGTATGAAAATTGGAGAAAAGGCCTTTAAAGAACGGATCGGGGATGGCTTAGAAGACGCTGTCATGAGAGGAGCTGTTTCCTCAGCGCAGGAACGCCTGTATAAAAGAAGGCTAACTGCAAGCGAGGAGCTTGGCAATTGGGAAAAGTGGCGTGAGCTTGGCGAGGAAATCAGGCAGCATACGCTGACGCATCTTGATGATTACTTATATCAATTAAGTGAAAGTGTAAGTGCACGCGGAGGCCATGTCTTTTTTGCGAAAACAAAGGAAGAGGCATCAGCATATATTCAAGACGTGGCACAGAAAAAAGCAGCCAAAAAGGTCGTCAAATCAAAATCAATGGTCACAGAAGAAATCGAGATGAATCAAGCGCTTGAAGAGATCGGCTGCGAGGTAGTCGAAAGCGATCTTGGTGAATATATTCTGCAAGTGGATGACCATGAACCGCCTTCACATATTGTGGCACCCGCCCTTCATATGACGAAGGAACAAATACGGGAAGTATTTCATGAAAGGCTTGGGTATGAGATGTCAGACACACCTGAAGAAATGACGAGTTTTGTGAGAGCCATCTTGCGTGAAAAATTCCTCGAAGCTGATATTGGTGTGACCGGCTGTAATTTTGCAGTGGCCAACACAGGGTCCATCTGCCTTGTGACAAATGAAGGGAATGCAGATCTTGTCACGGCTATACCGAAGACGCATATTGCCGTTATGGGAATGGAGCGGCTTGTTCCAACAATGGAGGAACTGGATGTCCTTGTGGGTCTTTTGTGCAGGAGCGCAGTCGGTCAAAAATTAACTAGTTATATTTCTGTCGTGGGACCAAAAGGAGAAGGGGAAGTGGATGGACCAGAAGAATTTCACTTGGTCATTGTGGACAATGGGCGGTCAAATATATTAGGAACGGCCTTTCAGCCTGTTCTCCAATGTATCCGGTGCGCAGCCTGCATCAATGTATGCCCGGTTTACCGGCATGTTGGCGGACATTCGTACGGTTCGATTTATCCGGGACCAATCGGAGCTGTTCTTTCGCCGCTTCTTGGCGGCTATGATGACTATAAAGAGCTCCCCTTTGCATCAAGTCTGTGCGCAGCCTGCACGGATGCTTGTCCAGTGAAGATTCCGCTTCACGAGTTATTGATTAAACATAGACAGGTGATCGTAGAAAAAGAGGGCAGAGCGCCTAAAGCTGAAATGATGGCGATGAAAATGTTTGGTATGGGGGCATCGTCTCCTGGAATGTATCAATTTGGAACAAAAGCAGCCCCTGCGCTCTTGAATCGTATGGCTTCAAACGGACAAATTTCAAAAGGAATAGGCCCTTTAAAGAATTGGACAGATATTCGTGACCTGCCAGTTCCAAGTAAAGAAAGATTCAGGGATTGGTTTAAAAAGAGACAAAAGGAGGAGCAGTGATGAAGGGGACCATATCTCGCCGAGAGTCGTTTCTATCTCATATCCAGCATCAATTAGGCAAAAACTCCTCCCCATCTGCATCTATTCAGCGTCCGGAATGGAGGCATCAAGTCCAGTGGGAGACAAACGGAAGTTTGTCTAAAGAAGAGCTAGTCGAGCAATTGAAAAAGCAATGTCAGCAAATTCACACAAGAGTGGTCGAAACAACACCGGAGGAAGCGCCCTCTGTATTGCGATTATTGATGACAGAATATGGTGAGGGTTCTGTGATGACATCGCGTGACCGGCGTTTTGAACAATACGGTTTCCGCCCTATGTTTGACAGCTTGCAACAAGAAGGAATTTCCATCACCAGCTGGAATACAGATGCATCAAGAGAAGAAAAATTAAGGCAGGCAGAACAAGCAAAATATGCAGTTGTGTTCAGTGATTATACCCTTGCAGAATCAGGTACAGTTGTCCTTTCATCCCACCAAGGTCAAGGAAGAGCGCTGCATTTTTTACCGATGATGTATATCGTGTGTATAGAGAAAAGCTCAATTGTTCCGCGGATGATTCAGGCTGTTTCGGCTCTCAATCGCTCAGTAGAAGAGGGGGAGCAGCCGAAAGGCGCCATCCATTTTATATCAGGTCCAAGTAATTCTGCCGATATTGAAATGAATTTAGTGGTGGGGGTTCATGGCCCAGTTCAGGCCGTTTATCTGTTAATAGATGATGAATGAAGGCTTTCGTCATGAAAGTCTTTTTTTCATCCAAAAAGCTCACGCCAGTTTTAAAAAATCATCTTGCCACTAGGTGAATGGACATAGTAAGATGACGACATACAAGATGAACTGCTCATCTACTGCTGATGTAAAGGAAGCTGCTAATGGAAATGAAGACAACTGCTCAAACGAAATCAATTGCACTACCGCTTGTGATTTCAATTATTGCCATTTCGTTTTCTGCAATTATTGTGAAATGGTCAAATGCACCTGCTGCTATTTTAAGTATGTATCGAATGATCTTTGCGGCGGCTCTCATGCTGCCGTTTATCCTGCCAAGAAAAAAAGAATTTCTCTCGATAAAGCGAAGAGACTGGTTTTTCTTATGTATGTCAGGCTTCTTTTTAGGGCTCCATTTTGTGTTGTGGTTTGGCTCACTGAAGCTGACGACAGTGGCAAGCTCTACCATTATTATCGCCCTTCA
The DNA here is from genome assembly GCF_038630815.1 of Bacillus sp. FSL K6-0994. Taxonomy (NCBI): domain Bacteria; kingdom Bacillati; phylum Bacillota; class Bacilli; order Caryophanales; family Bacillaceae; genus Bacillus; species Bacillus sp. FSL K6-0994. The sequence goes on from NZ_CP152043.1 coordinate 1,692,650, forward strand.
GCCGATGGTCTCCTTATTAGGCGGATTCCTCATCTTCCGTGAACGAACAACAATGTCTGCTCTATTGACGATGTGTGCAGCGATTGTTGGTGCCCTCATGATAGGCTGGGGAGATATTGGTCATAGCAAGGAAGCCATCTTAGGAGATATTTTATCCTTTTTGAGTGTGATTGCTGTTGTTTGTTATTTGTTAATAGGCCAACAGGCTGTAAGAAAAATATCTCATTGGATTTATAGTTTTTGTGTATTTGGTTTTGCCGGTCTTTTTTTAATTTTATTCAACCTGCTTCAGCAAACCCCTTTCACAGGCTATCCGGGTAAAGAGTGGGGAATCTTTTTATTGCTCGCCATCATTCCCACCATGTCTCATGTCATTAATAATTGGCTTTTAACCTATGTGAATGCGACGACCATTTCAATGAGTATTCTTGGTGAACCTGTTGGGGCAACGATCCTTGCTGTATGGCTGCTTGGAGAAAAAGTCACACTGCTTCAAATGCTTGGCGGCCTGCTTGTTCTTTTAGGCGTCTTTTTCTTTTTGATGCAGCAGCGTCAAGGAATCGTGATGAAAACAAAAAAATCCGGTTAACGCCCGGATTTTTTACTCTTTTAAATCGTTTTTTTCAATCACTTTGTTTAATCTTGCCTCGATTTTTTTCAATTCCATTCGTTTTCTTCTGATTATGCGAAACGCGATGACAATGATTGTCACAATAAAGGCAATGAATAGAAGAGAGAACACTTGAAATAGAAGATCTCCCATGTTGAATGCCATATTCTCGCCATTAGGCATGCTTAAAACCTCCTTTTCTATCTATATATTACCATAATCAATAAAAGATTGAGATTTATCCATAATTTATCTATAATAGGTAAAATATCACTCATTAAAGGAGAACCAATATGAGAACTTTAGTCCTTTTACGAGGTCTCCCAGGCGTAGGTAAATCAACATGGATTAAAGAACAAGGCTTAGAGCCTTACACTTTATCAGCGGATCAAATCCGGCTGTTGACGCAGCCGCCGCAGCTATCAGTCAATGGGAAACTAGACATTTCAAGCAAGCATGACCACAAAGTTTGGTCTTTATTATTCGATCTACTCACGGCCCGTATGGAACGTGGAGACTTTACTGTGATTGATGCGACACATATTTCAAGTAAATCGATTTCTCAATATAAGTCTTTAGCGACTTCGTATCGTTACAGGGTATATGTCGTCGATTTCACGCAGGTGCCCCTTGAAACAGCTCTTTTGCAAAATCGCTCACGTGAATCTCACAAAGTGGTGCGGGAATCTGTTTTGTATCAAATGAACGAGCGGTTAAAAACAGAAAAGGTCCCGTCATGGGTGACTGTTTTGCAGCCGGAGGAATATCCGCAAGTGATGACCTATCAGCCTCGATCCTTTGATCAATATGAGGCCATTCATGTTTTCGGAGATATTCACGGTTGTTACACCGCACTTACCACCTATTTGCAAGGAGACATCAAAGAAAACGAACTTTATATCTTTACAGGGGATTTACTTGATAGGGGAATAGAAAACAAAGAAGTATTAGATTGGATGCTCGCCCATAGAGAATGCCGGAATGTCATCGTCATTGAAGGCAATCATGATCAGCATTTATACCGATTTGCACATGGTGAAAAAGTCAGAAGCAATATGTTTAACAGGCATACTGCGCCTGAAATTGAAGCAGCAGACTTTGATTTGAAGGAAGTACGAAAGTTTGTCAGAACCTTTCATCAGCTGACTTATTTTACGTACCATGATCAGACATTTCTTGTTACCCATGGCGGACTTGCTCATTTGCCGAAAGAGCTTCTTCATGTCTCAACACAGCAGCTCATTCACGGCGTAGGAGAATATTCAGATGACATTGATCACTTATTTGTTCAAAACACAGCTGGGCTGGATATCATCCAAATTCACGGGCATCGCAATTTATACAGACTGCCTATTCACGCAGCGGAAAGATCTTATAACCTAGAAGGCCAGGTTGAATTTGGGGGGCAGCTGAGGGTGTTGAAAATCACAGCTGACGGGATTGAGACTCATGAAATTGACAATCCAGTCTACAGAGCCTCTGAGAAAAAACAATCGGCTGCTGTTCAGCCAGATATTTCACTGGATGACTTTTTAGCTCATTTAGATCAGCATGAATACGTACAGGAATTAAAGCTTCCACACCATATTTCATCTTTTAATTTTACGAAAAAGGCTTTTAGTGAACGTCAGTGGGATGATGTGAATGTGAAGGCAAGAGGTTTGTTTGTCAATATGGTTTCAAAGCAGATTGTGTCTAGAAGCTATAATAAATTTTTTAACATTGATGAGCGTCCGGAGACAAGAATGCAGCATTTAGTGAACCATCTTCAATTCCCTGTCGCCGTATATGATAAAGCAAATGGATACTTAGGCACTGTTGGGTATAACGAAATGGAAGATGAATTGGTGTTTACGTCCAAATCGTATACATCACATGTGAAACAAAATCAGCATGCTTCCTGGGTCGAAGAGCTATTTTTTAAAACCTTCGGTGATGTGCAGGCTGACTACATCAAATCATACGTCCGTGACCACCATGTATCTCTTGTGTTTGAAGTCATTTTGCCAGAAAAAGATCCGCATATTATCACATATGAACAAGATCAACTCATTTTACTCGATATAGTGAAGCGGCAGTTAAGCTATGAAAAGGCACCATTCGCTGAAGTGAAAAGATTAAGTGAACAGCTGGGAATATCCTGTAAGCAGGAAGTGGCTGTTTTCCATGATTGGACGTCTTTTTATAAATGGTATCAGGCGGTCTCTCATGATGACACAATAAAAGAAGAGGGATATGTCATTGAGGATGCTCGCGGCTTTATGACCAAACTCAAGCTTCCTTATTATCAATTCTGGAAGCAGATGCGCGGGATAAAGCAGCGCGTTGCAGAGAAGCGTTCCTCGCAAAAATATATGCAGGCGTTGCAGACAGCGGAGCAAGCTAGGTTCTATACGTGGCTTCTTGAGCAAGAAGCAGATCATGTGAGGAATAGTTCAATTATTGAACTGCGGTCACAATTTGAACAAAGCGGTACTGCCCAATTGAATAATGATGGGATAAATGCATAGTCTAACAAAGAGTCTTTTCTAAGGAAAAGGCTTTTTTTGATGCAATTGAAAGGTGGACACTTGCATGCCTGACCATATTGAAGTCATTCTTCGGACGATGTTTGCTTTTGCAATTTTATTTGGAGGAGCACGTCTTTTAGGAAAACAAACCATTGTGCAAATGAATATTTTTGATTTTATAGCAGCCATCAGCTTAGGTTCAATTGCAGCGAACCTGGCGTTTAATACAACGCTCCCGCTTCAGCACACAACGATTTCCTTTGTGTCACTTGTCATGATTATTTATGTGATTTCCCTGCTTGCATTAAGAAGCCGGACGATGAGAGGGTTTATGGCTGGTAAACCAACCCTTGTCATACAAAATGGAAAAATTCTTGAAGGAAATATGAAAGGGATGAGATATACCCTTGATTATTTAAATCAACAGCTGAGAGAAAAAGACATCTTTGATATTAGCGAAGTTGAATTTGCGATGATTGAAACAGATGGGCATATGTCAGTGAAAAAATACCCTTTGTTTGAAAAAGTCACGCGGAAAGACCTTCATTTATTCATGGAGGCAGAGTGTTACATGCCGATTGAAGTCATCATGGACGGGAAACTCATCCAAAAGAACATACAAGAAAATCAATTAACAGAGCAATGGATAGAAGAAGAGCTTAAAAAAAGGCAGCTGTCCTTAAAGGACATTGTTTATGCTGTCCGTTCAAGTAATGGAAACTTATATATTGATACATATGACGACCATATTCATTCTCCAATCGATCAGGAATGAATGTGTAGTGCTGATGACACCTGTGTGACACACATTTGACAATCTTTATAAGTCCTTTGGGTATCATACGACTAGGTAGCATTTCTTAATTATTATTATTTTCAGAAAATGTGATGACGGATTAAAATAAGTATGTTTAAGTATAAATAGATGAAATTAAAATATTAATATAATATACCGAAGGCGGAATGAACGTTCATTCCTATATTTTTATAAGGAGGGGATGAAATGCCAGCAGTGACTGATAAACAAGAACAGATCATGAAGGCTTCGCTGGAACTATTTATTGAACGAGGCTTTGACGGCACCACAATGCCGATGATTTCAAAAAGAGCAAACGTCGGAGCGGGCACCATTTACCGTTATTTCGACAGCAAGGAGGCGCTCGTCAATATTTTGTACCAGCGCAGTCTCTCAGCATTTATCGAAAAAATGAACACAAACAGTCCAGATCCAAAGTTAAGTATCCGGGCGTACTTTAAGCATGTATTTTATTGCTTGGTTTTATTTACAAAGGAGAATCCAAGCGGCCTGTATTTCTTAGAGATTGATAAACGGTCTCATTACTTAGACGAGACGAGCAAAGAGAAAATGCAGCATTTGTTACATGAGCTATTCCTTATCTTTGAAGAAGGGAAAAAGGATGGAATACATCCAAATCTCTCAGGCAGAACCATTTTATCTATTGTATTTGGTGCCTTCGTGCAGTTGCATAAACAAATTCTTGCAGAAGAAATAGAGCCAACGATTGATTTTTTAGAGGATATTGAGCAATGTTTATGGCGCGCCATCAGCGTTGCATCTTAAAGAGATAAAGGGAGTGGGCATATGAAGCAAACATCAATCATTCCAAAACCAAAAACATACGGACCTTTTAAAAATATTCCCCATATAAAAAAGGGAGAGCTTTCTCAAACCTTTTGGCGGCTGGCAGATGAATTAGGACCGATCTTTCAGTTTGAATTTTCAAATGCAACAAGTATTTTTGTTTCCAGCCATGAACTTGTCAAAGAAGTATGTGACGAGAGCCGTTTTGATAAATATATTGGGACTAGTCTGAGTAAAGTTAGAGCATTTTCAGGGGATGGACTATTTACAAGCTGGACAGAAGAAACGAACTGGAGAAAGGCGCATCAAATTTTGATGCCTGCATTCAGCCAGCAGGCCATGAAGGGCTATCATGAAATGATGCTCGATATTGCCACTCAGCTTGTGCAAAAATGGCAAAGAACAGGCCGCGATGAAGAAATTGAAGTAGCTGAGGATATGACAAAGCTGACTTTAGATACAATCGGCCTTTGCGGTTTTGATTTTCGCTTTAACAGCTTTTATAAAGAAAATCAGCATCCGTTCATCGACAGCATGCTGAAAGGCTTAAATGAAGCAATGGAGCAGTCGAGCCGATTGCCAATTGCAGATAAACTGATGATCAAAAGAAGAAAAGAATTTGACCAGCATGTCGATTTTATGAAGAAATTAGTAGATGACATTATTCAGGAACGAAGAAAACAAGATAAAACGGGCGATGATTTACTGTCTCTTATGCTGCATGCAGAGGACCCTGAAACAGGTGAACGTTTATCCGATGAAAATATCCGTTATCAAATCATCACCTTCTTAATTGCAGGACACGAAACAACAAGCGGGCTGCTATCATTTGCGATTTATTTCTTACTGAAGAATCCAGAGAAATTAAAGAAAGCCGTCCAGGAAGCAGATGAGGTGCTGCAGGGCGGGCTTCCGGCATTTAAACAGGTGCAAAAGCTAAGCTACACTCGTATGGTGTTAAATGAAGCTCTCCGCCTCTGGCCAACAGCGCCTACGTTCTCTCTTTATGCGAAAGAGGACACAGTAATCGGGGGGAAATATCCGATTCAAAAGAATCAAAGTGTCTCTGTTCTGCTCCCTAAACTACACCGTGATCAAGCGGTATGGGGAGAGGATGCAGAAGACTTTAAACCAGAGCGGTTTATGCACCCTGAGAAAATTCCGCAGCATGCCTATAAACCGTTCGGAAATGGCCAGCGTGCATGTATCGGTATGCAGTTCGCCCTGCATGAAGCTACGATGGTTCTCGCGATGGTTCTGCACAATTTAGAGTTAATTGATCACACATCTTATGAGCTAGATTTAAAAGAATCTCTCACAATTAAACCTAACGATTTTAAAATCAAAGTGCGGCCAAGGAAGCAGCAATTCTTTATGGCACCACCGAAGGAAGAACCGAAGAAAAACACCAATTCTAGTGAGTCAAAAGTGGCGAGTCACGGTACACCGCTGCTAGTTTTGTACGGATCAAATCTTGGCACAGCAAAGCAAATAGCGAACGAATTGGCTGAAGACGGGAAAGCAAAAGGGTTTGATGTGACCACTGCACCGCTTGATGACTTTACACGCCAATTGCCAGATACAGGTGCTGTCCTCATCGTGACCGCTTCATACAACGGACATCCACCTGACAATGCGAAGCAATTTGTGGATTGGCTGGCGCAGGATGAGGAGCAGGATTTATCAAACGTGATATTTGCGGTCTTTGGATGCGGAGATCGAAATTGGGCGAGTACGTACCAGCGTATTCCTCGTCTGATTGATGAAGCACTTGAAAGAAAAGGGGCGAAGCGTGTAACGGATATAGGTGAAGGCGATGCAGGCGGTGATATGGATGAGGATAAAGAAATCTTCCAGAAAACTGTCTTCGAACAGCTTGCAAAAGAATTTAAGCTCACCTTCAAAGAAAAAGGTAAGGAAAAACCAAACCTATCATTTGCTTATACTAATGAGCTAGTGGAACGTCCTGTAGCTAAAATATATGATGCCTTTTCAGCTGTTGTATTGAAAAATGAAGAATTACAATCAGAAAAAAGCACACGGCAGACAAGACATATTGAATTAAAATTACCTGCTGGAAAAGCATACAAAGAAGGCGATCATATTGGGATTGTACCGAAAAATAGTGATGCACTCGTTCAGCGTGTGACCCGCCGCTTTAAACTAGATCCTGAACAGCACATTAAGCTTTCATCTGAGAAAGAGGCAAGTCATTTACCATTAGATCAGCCGATTCCAATCAAAGAATTACTTGCCTCGCATGTTGAGCTTCAAGAGCCTGCAACACGTACACAGTTAAGAGAGCTCGCAGCACATACTGTATGTCCGCCTCACCGCGTGGAGCTTGAACAAATGGCTGGTGAAGCATATCAAGAAGCCATCTTAAAGAAACGAGTAACCATGCTGGATTTATTAGATCAATATGAAGCGTGTGAGCTGCCGTTTGTGCACTTTTTGGCGCTTTTACCAGGTTTGAAGCCGCGTTATTACTCGATTTCTAGCTCGCCAAAGGTAGATGAAGAAAAAGTCAGTATCACAGTGGCGGTTGTCAAAGGTAAAGCATGGAGCGGAAGCGGAGAATATGCCGGAGTCGCATCAACCTATTTATGTGGTCTGAAAGAAGGGGAAGAAGTAGCCTGCTTCCTGCATGAAGCGCAAGACGGATTCCAGCTGCCCCCTTCATCAGACATACCGATGATTATGATTGGACCAGGTACAGGAATCGCTCCATTTAGAGGATTTGTTCAGGCAAGAGAAGTGTGGCAGAAGGAAGGGAAGCAGCTAGGCAAAGCCCACCTATATTTTGGCTGCCGTCACCCTCAGGAAGATGATCTGTATTATGATGAAATGCAGCTTGCAGCGCAAAACGGAGTTGTCCATATCCATCGCGCTTATTCTCGTTACGATGAGCAAAAAGTATATGTCCAGCATTTGTTGAAAGAAGACGGCGGCATGCTGATCGAATTGCTTGATCAAGGTGCTTATCTGTACGTGTGCGGAGACGGAAAAGTTATGGCCCCAGATGTAGAGGCTACACTGATCGATCTTTATCAAAACGAGAAACAATGCTCGAGAGAAACAGCTGAAAAATGGCTGACAACCCTCGCAAATGACAATAGATATGTAAAAGATGTGTGGAGCTGACAAAGAGGAAAGACCGCCTATTAGGCGGTTTTTTTTGTTCTCATAGAAAGAGATCGATAGAATGAAGATTGGGAAGATACAAAACACCTAATTTGGAAATGAAATATTTTGTAAAAAATAAGAATATTCTCTCATTTACTCCAATATGAAACAATCGTATGATTTTTGATATAGGACATAAAGGAGGAATATGATGAAAAAGGTGAAAATGTTACTCCCTTCTCTTCTCGTTTTTGGTGCTTTAAGTGTGCCTAGTTTTGCCCATGCCGCATCGGATTCAGTACTAACGTCTGATTATGACATGGTGACTTCTGATGGTAAAGTGATTTCTTCAAGTGATTTCCACAATGATACGAAAGCCCCCTCATCCTTTGACAAAGTGGATGATCTTTCTTCTACTGTTGGCGAAAAAGTAAAACCACTATCAAAATATTTAAAAGATTTTCAAACGAAAGTCGTCATTGGAGACGATGGTAGAACCAAAGTAGCAAATACAAGAGTGGCACCATACAATTCGATTGCTTATATTACATTTGGCGGCTCAAGCTGTACGGGAACACTCATTGCTCCTAACAAAATTTTGACAAACGGACACTGTGTGTACAATACGGCATCGAGAAGCTATAGTGAGAAAGGGACTGTATATCCTGGTATGAATGATAGTACTGCGGTGAACGGTTCAGCAAAAATGACTGAGTTCTATGTGCCAAGCGGGTATATTAATACTGGTGCAAGCCAATATGACTTTGCCGTGATTAAAACCGATACGAACATTGGCAATACGGTCGGCTACCGATCCATCCGTCAGGTGACAAACTTGACTGGGACAACCATTAAAATCTCAGGATATCCTGGTGATAAAATGAGATCGACTGGCAAGGTGTCACAATGGGAGATGTCGGGTCCTGTGACGAGAGAAGATACGAATCTAGCATACTATACGATTGATACATTCAGCGGAAATTCAGGTTCTGCCATGCTGGATCAGAACCAGCAAATCGTTGGAGTTCATAACGCTGGGTATTCAAACGGAACGATAAATGGCGGGCCGAAAGCGACAGCTGCCTTTGTTGAGTTTATAAACTATGCGAAAGCGCAATAAAAAATAGAGCTTGTTTCCTTCATAGGGGACAAGCTTTTTTGTATGAATCGATTTGATAGGATTCATATTTCTAACCTGAGAGATTTGAGATTGAGAGCCTCATCATTTTTTTCTCATGTCATCTGCGCACCACTCATACATTAAAATGACACATTTCCTTTAAGTCAAGATGATGCTGAAGATGGATGAGGAGGTCACACGCTTTTGAAGATGAAAAGAGGCTGGATCGCTGCTGTCGCCTTATGTTTTGTGATATGGATGGGCACGTTGTTTGGCGGATTTGGAGAGAAGCAGGCAGCAAAAGGGGCTGATCGATATGATCATGTCGTTCAATTTCCAAAGGAAAGGTACCCTGAAACAGGCAGTCATATTCAAGAAGCCATTCGAAAAGGGCATTCAGATGTGTGTACCATTGACCGAAATGGAGCAGATGCCCGCAGGCAAGAATCATTAAAAGGAATTCCGACAAAACCTGGCTTTGACCGGGATGAATGGCCAATGGCGGTTTGTCTTGAGGGAGGAAAAGGCGCAAGCGTTCAATATGTCAGTCCATCTGATAATAGGGGGGCAGGCTCATGGGTCGGGCATCAAATCAGCGGGTTTCCTGATGGGAAAAGAATATTATTCATTGTGAAATAAATCGGAAAGAGTCTCCCTTGAGTGGGGAGCTCTTTTGTTTATCATCAGAGCCTATTCGAGCTAGCAGGGTCAAAAGATTCAGTGGTACAATCAATCTATAAGGTACAAAGACTGACAAGAAGAAAATGTGAAGGGACATTTGCTTATGGATAAGAACCGTGCATTATACGATTTTTTTATGCAGCATGCAGAGAAGCTGACTGAAACATGGTATGAATCAATTGAGGACGATGATCCAGAATCCATATATCGTTCAACAGATTCCAGCATCATAGCTGAGCTAAAACGGCAGAATCAAGATTATTACCAGCATTTTATACGAGCTATTATTGAAGATAAGACGTATTTACATACTGAATTTAAAAAATGGTCTGAGGATTTAGCCAGTGACCCAAAGCATTTAAATACACCATTAGATTATGTCGTGAGAGAATACATGTCCAATCAAAGAGTGGTTCTGCATTACTTAAAAGAATTTATCAAACAGCGTCAAGATGAAATTGATATTGAGCGCATCTTTTATTGGTATGATTTAATTTCCGAAGCGTTTAATATTTCAATCCATGTGTTTATCCAGCAATATGTGAAAAATACAACCGAAAAACTCGTGGCTCAAAGAGATATGATTTATGAATTGAGCTCGCCGGTAATTGTCCTAAAAAGCCAGATTGCGTTATTGCCATTAGTAGGTGACATTGACACAGCGAGAGCCAAGATTATTTTAGAAAATACGCTAAATCAGTGCTCGCAAAAAGGTGTTCAGCATTTATGTATTGATCTATCGGGTGTCGTCATGATTGATACAATGGTGGCTCATCAAATCTTTGATCTTGTCACGTCACTTCGGTTAATTGGAGTAGAGACGACCATTTCAGGGATTAGACCAGAAATTGCCCAAACAGCAGTGCAGCTTGGGCTTCCTTTTAATGAATTTCGCACGGCATCATCACTTGCTCACGCGCTGGACCGAATGACTGAATTTTCTTCAATATAAAAACCAGGCCGATGAAAGGCCTGGTTTTTTATTTAGATGACAGCGTCAATTTGTGTGACTTTCCAATTTTTTTGTACTTTTTCGTACGTAACAGTTCGTTTTACTTTGCGTCCATCAAGTGTTGGGACAGTAAATTCATATGTGCGGACCGTTTGTTTTTTAGAAACAAGTTTAGGTGTGGCTTTTTCCCAATTGAGCATGTTGTCTCCATCACCGACTGGAACAGCCATTTTGCCTTTATGAACAATGAACTGATAATCTTTTAAACCATGTTTGATGGCATCTGGAGTGAAAACTTGAGATAGGTAGCTGTTTAATTTTTTCTTTGTATCAAATGTTTTAGAAAGATAGTTGTACGTCATATCTTTATAGGTAAATGATTTTAATTTGACATTAGAATGGTCTTTAATTTTGTAGCCTGACATTGCACTCCAAAAATGTTCTCTTGCATCAAGGGCAATATGTAACGCTTCTTTATTTGTCAAAGCGGCTGATTTCTTGGAAGCGGCCAATGTTGTTGTTTGTAATGAGATCATAAGCATAATAGCAGTTAATAAAACAAATAATTTTTTCAAGGCGATTGCCTCCTTTTCTCAATGAAAACTTCTTATGTTACAAATGTTACAATAATTACAGTGATATTACAAGTATTAAATCTAAATGTTTTTTATTTCTTTTGTTTCTAATTATATAACGTTTGAGGGAGACAAAAAGTTTTCATTTTTTTTATTTTTCTTCTTAATCATTATTTAACCGTTCTAAAGAAGAACGAAACGTCTTTTGGAAAAATTTCTATTTAGACGTTTAACACTCTTTTTTATTTATGACATATACTGTCGTGATGAAAGTCTAAAGAAAGTGGTGTTTCGTATGTATCAACCGTATGAAGATATGTGGAATGGTTACTCATATGATAGGCAGATGCAGGGATTGCCATCGATTTCTATTCCTCAAATTGGAGGTTTTCCTGGGTTTCCGATTGGAGGAGGTACTTGGCCAGGTCAAGGGTCAGGCGGGCAATCGGCACCGCCAGCTCCGCCGCAGCATATCATTTCGCAGTATCAGCAAGCACTCTCTCAGCCTCAAAGTATGCAGTCGCTTATATCTGCGCAAAGTGCAGGAGGCCATCAAGCTGTTCATTTTGCAGCGGGCTGTAATAGAAGATGGACGATTGTGCTTTTGAGAAACGGTCAAGTATTTTTAATGTTTGTCCTTTCCTCACAGCCATTTGGCAGAACAACTGGCTTTATATGGCCGAACTTTACTTTTGGCTCCTTCCCAAGTTCAAGTATTCTTGCATATTCCTGTGCATAAGAAAAAGCCGGTTCTCATCAGCAGCTGATGAAATACCGGCTTTTTTTAATGAATATTTCGAAATACGCCAATCACTTTACCTAGTATACTCACATTCTGTAAAATAATCGGTTCCATAGATGGATTCTCTGGCTGTAATCTAAAGTGTGTATTTTCTTTATAGAAACGTTTCACTGTCGCTTCATCTTCCTCTGTCATGGCGACCACAATATCTCCATTGTTAGCGGTGCTTTGCTGACGCACAATGACATAGTCCTTGTCCAAAATTCCTGCATCAATCATACTTTCTCCCATAATTTCAAGCATAAACACTTGTTCGTCTGGTGCTGCAAAAGTCTCTGGAAGAGGGAAGTATTCTTCTACATTCTCAACAGCTGTGATAGGAAGGCCGGCGGTTACTTTTCCGATGACTGGAACGTTCATTACAGCACTCTTTGGAATATTCATTTCCTCTTCATCTAGTACTTCGATCGCTCTAGGTTTTGTCGGGTCTCTTCTTATTAAGCCCTTTGTTTCCAGTCTAGCTAAATGTCCATGGACCGTTGAACTGGATGCTAGACCGACAGCTTCTCCAATTTCACGGACGGATGGGGGATAACCCTTGCTTTTTACTTCATCTTTGATGAATTTCAGGATATCGAGTTGTCTTTTTGATAGCTTCGTCATCTTTTGCACCTCAAAACGTCAATTTTAAAGAAATTATAGCATGTTTTTCCTAACAGTACAAACATAGGTTCGAAAAAACGTTTGACAGAAACGTTTGTTCGTATTTATAATGAGAGACAGAAAGAGCGAACACACATTCTATTAGGAGAGATGACATTATGAGGTTAAAAGAATCTATTATTTTTATTGGGGTATTCTCATTCATCGTTGGCATATTTCTCTCACTTATTGCAGTCACAAGCCATAATGATTCAAATCAATATGTTAAAATAGAGGTTCAATCAGGAGATACTCTTTGGGGATTAGCTGATCAAGTAAATGACAGCAAATCAATCGACAAAAATGCATTTATTGACTGGGTAACAGAACACAATGATCTTGCTTCAACAGAAATCCAGCCTGGAGACATTCTTGTCATACCCGTGAAAAAAGAGCATCCAGTCGTATATCAGCTTGCAACAGTACAGTAGAAAGGTCGATTGAAGACATGAACGCAATCATTTATGCGAGAGTAAGCACTGTGAAAGAAGAGCAGGAAACCTCGCTGAAAAGACAAGAAGAAGAACTGCTGGCTTTAGCTGCCATGCACAAGATGAATGTGGTCAAAGTCATCAAAGAAAAAGCAAGTGGATATGAGCTAGATCGTGATGGCGTGTTTGAAATGCTTGCTGCACTGAAGGAAGAGTCGATCGATGCCGTTCTTATCCAAGATGAAACACGTCTTGGAAGAGGACAAGCTAAAATTGCGCTTCTTCATTGTCTATTTAAAGAGAACGTAAAGGTATACAGCGTGTTTCATAGAGGAGAGCTTGAGCTTTCAGAAGCAGATGAAATGGTCATCGAGATTGTAGGAGTCGTCGAAGAGTACCAACGGAAAATTCATAACCTGAAAATCAAGCGGGGGATGAAAAGGGCTGTTGAGCGCGGATATCAGCCTGAACTAAATTTAAGGCAGCAGGACCATGCACCTGGCCGTGAGCGTATTGAAGTGCCTATTTCAGAAATTGTTCGATTAAGAAAAAATAACATGACGTTCGCCGAAATTGCCGCAACTCTTCAGGCATTAGGTTTTGACATTTCAAAAGCAACAGTGCATAGAAGGTATCAAGAATATGAAAAAGGCCTTACCACCTAAAGCGTGATTTGTTGTCAAAATGATTGATATTTAGTAGTATGTAGAGAAAATGCTTTAAAGGAGTTTGTCATGATTTCTAAAGAACAGCTTGCAAGAATAAATGAGCTTTCAAAAAAGTCGAAAGAAACCGGTTTATCAGACGCTGAAAAAACAGAACAAAAGCAGTTGAGAGAAGAGTATTTAAAAGCTTTTCGTTCTTCTATGAAAAATACACTTAAAACTGTCAAAATCGTTGACCCTGAAGGAAACGATGTCACACCAGAAAAATTAAAAAGAGAAAAAGATCAGAACCTTCATTAAGGCTGTGATTTCTTGAATTTTGAAAAGATGGGAAGAATATTCTCGTCTTTTTTCATATTTGCATAACTTTTTAGGTGATCGATAAACTAAATGTGACAAAATCCTTCTTTTTCAGCGTGAAATAGTTGTGAAAAAAGGACAGTAGATTTATGATAATGGTGTACACAAGATACGGAAGGGGATTTATATGGAAACGATTGAATTGAAATCTATTGCAACAATACGTACTCTCTCCATAGACGCAATTGAAAAAGCGAATTCCGGTCACCCAGGAATGCCGATGGGTGCTGCACCAATGGCATACGCTTTATGGACGAATCACTTAAACGTAAGTCCGCAAAATCCAAATTGGTTTAACAGAGACCGCTTTGTTTTATCTGCGGGCCATGGTTCTATGCTTCTATACAGCATGCTTCATTTAAGCGGATACAATCTGAGCATTGAAGATTTAAAACAATTCCGCCAATGGGGAAGCAAAACACCTGGACATCCTGAATTTGGACACACAGAAGGCGTAGACGCGACAACGGGTCCTTTAGGCCAGGGAATTGCTATGGCAGTAGGAATGGCACTTGCAGAAAGACATCTTGCGGAAACGTATAACAAAGACAACTTTCATGTTGTAGACCACTATACATACAGCATTTGTGGAGATGGAGACTTAATGGAGGGAATTTCCTCTGAAGCAGCTTCACTTGCTGGTCATTTAGGCTTAGGCCGTTTAATCGTTCTTTACGATTCAAATGACATTTCTTTAGATGGCGATTTAGATCGTTCATTCTCTGAAAATGTGAAGAATCGTTTTGAAGCGATGAACTGGGAAGTTCTTTACGTGAAAGACGGCAACAACATCGAAGAAGTAACAGCTGCTATTGAAAAGGCGAAGCAAAGCACAGACAGACCTACATTAATCGAAGTGAAAACAACGATCGGTTTCGGATCTCCAAACCGTGCGGGAACGTCTGGTGTGCATGGTGCACCGCTTGGCAGCGAGGAAGCAAAGCTGACGAAGGAAGCTTACTCTTGGACGTTTGAAGAAGATTTCCATGTACCTTCTGAAGTGTACGATCATTTCAAAGAAGCTGTCAAAGACGCTGGACAGAAAAAAGAAGCAGCGTGGAATGAATTGTTTGCGCAATACGAAAAAGAATATCCAGAGCTGGCAGCACAGCTGAAGCTTGCGATTGAAGGAAAGCTTCCTGAGAATTGGGATCAAGAAATTCCTGTTTATGAAGCAGGTTCAAGCCTTGCTTCCCGCGCATCTTCAGGTGAAGTGTTAAATGGCATTGCAAAGCAAGTACCTTTCTTTATTGGCGGGTCTGCTGACCTTGCTGGATCAAATAAAACAACGATTAAAAACACAGATGATTTCGGGAAAAATAATTATGCCGGCAAAAACATTTGGTTCGGGGTCAGAGAATTTGCAATGGGTGCAGCGCTCAATGGTATGGCACTTCACGGCGGTCTTCGTGTATTCGGCGGAACGTTCTTTGTTTTCTCAGATTACTTAAGACCAGCGATTCGTCTTGCTGCCTTAATGGGACTTCCAGTCACTTACGTCTTTACTCATGATAGTATCGCTGTTGGTGAAGATGGTCCAACGCATGAACCGGTTGAACAGCTTGCTTCACTGCGTGCGATGCCTAATCTTTCCGTTATCCGCCCAGCAGATGGAAATGAAACAGCTGCAGCGTGGAAACTAGCTGTATCTTCAACGGATAAACCGACAGCACTAGTTCTTACTCGTCAAAACCTTCCAACAATTGACCAGGCACCAGAGAAGGCATATGAGGGAGTAGAAAAAGGTGGATACGTTGTGGTTGAAGCAGCTGATGCACAGCCGGAAGCACTTCTACTCGCTTCAGGATCTGAGGTTGGTTTAGCCATTGAAGCACAAAAGGCACTTGAAAAAGAAGGTATCCGCGCGTCTGTTGTCAGCCTTCCTGCATGGGATCGCTTCGATCAGCAGTCAGACGAATACAAAGAATCCGTTCTTCCTAAAGCAGTACGTGCACGTATTGCAATTGAAATGGGTGCTTCACTTGGCTGGGAGCGTTACACGGGGCTTGATGGTGACGTGATTGCAATTGATAAATTTGGCGCTTCTGCACCAGGAGAAACCATTATCGAGAAATACGGCTTTACTGTCAGCAATGTAGTCAGCCGTGTGAAAGCGAAGCTGAATAAATAAACGAACTCCAAGCATCATGCTTTTTTGCTATCTGTTTGCAGAGCATTTTCATCCGCTCTGCAAACTTTTTTCTTTTTTCTTGTTTTTTTGACAAAACTAGTTTCTTCTTGCTTCATATATAGACAATTCTTTCTTTCACATTTTTGTATAATACAAGCAATAAACGAGATTGACGAAATGTGAAAGGAAGGGATAGACATGGAACGTCATTATTATATTTATTGGATTGAGGATGAATTTGCGCATCACTATTTTGGCAGAGAATCGATTTTGTTTCATTTGTTTGAGTCGTTACATTGGACGAACCGCACTGACGATGAACTTGTAATGCTTGTGAAGCAAGTGGATTATGTGACGAAACGAATCCCTGCTTTTCATATGCACCAGCGTCTAATGAATAACTTAACGAACATTCACTATACACAAATAGGCTCGATTTACAGCGCTTCCTTACCAGATGGAAAAGGAACTGCAGCATTTATTATTAAAGACCGGTATATTCAAATGTCTGCCACTGGCAGTTATGAGGCAGAAGCGGTGTTTTTTGAAGTGCTGAGAAAAATCAGCCCTTGTTTTCTTGCGATGGACTTTAGTTCAAAGAAACACGGATGGCTCAATCCAGTAAAAGTGAGGAATTTTGTTTAAAAAAATAAAATTGAACGTGAAATGTTGTATAATAGCCTTTTGTTTAGTACACTTTATACGAGACAACATGAAGGAGGAAGAATTATGGATTTATGGGTTGTCATCCTTGTAGGCGTTGTTGCACTGCTTGCAGGAGTTGCACTCGGATTCTTTATTGCTCGTAAGTATATGATGAGCTATTTGAAAAAGAATCCACCGATTAATGAACAAATGCTTCGAATGATGATGATGCAAATGGGCATGAAACCGTCCCAGAAGAAAATCAATCAAATGATGAAAGCCATGAACAACCAAGCGAAATAATACGTACGATATTATGATCATAGATGGAACATGGTTTTAAAGAATGGACAAGCATTGTCCTTTCTTTATTCAATTCACCTTCATCAGACGCTTAAAACCACTGTACTTGCATGAATGAAGCAGGGAAGGTGGTTTTTATTATGGCGTCAAGAGTATGTAAAAAACAAAAAACCCCTATGTTAGAGGTTTTTGTTTCGTTTATGGTCACACATATCAACTGTTCTAAAAATGGTGCGGCATGTTTGATATCATGAAGTATGATTAGTTGGCTGAGTTTGAGTGTAAGTGTCGTTGATATTGTAAGAGGAGATGATCTAGCTGCTGGCTATGTTCGATGGTCACTGTTGATGTCATCCCATTATGCAAGACAACTTTCATCAGCTCTTCTCTTTTTTCTTCGATTTGAGTTAATAATGATGTTTTTACCAAAGTCATGTTCCTTTCATGCAAATCTTGATAAAAAGAATCGATTCTATTATATCCATTTTAAGGTTTATTTTCAAATTTAAAGGATTCATTATCTTGATGTCAAATTAAATTATATAAGGTTTTAAGAGAATAGACCATCTTTATTGAGGTGATGTAAAAAAAATGAAATGATTTTGTCATCTCTTATTGTATATTGTAAGAAGGGGGTGTTCTTTTGACAGATTTGAATTACTTTTTAGCATTTGGAGCAGGATTTCTTTCTTTTATTTCACCGTGCTGTCTGCCGCTTTATCCAGCATTTTTATCGTATATTACGGGCGTTAGTATAGATGAAGTGAAATCCGAGAAGGTGATGCTGAGAAGAAGAAGTCTGCTTCATACTTTATTCTTTTTAGTTGGGTTCTCTATTATATTTATTGCGATTGGCTTTGGGACATCGTTTGTCGGGAAGTTTTTTAATGATTATCATCAAGCGATTCGTCAAATTGGAGCCATCCTCATTATTTTCTTTGGTTTTATGACTCTTGGTGTATTCAAGCCCTCTTTTCTCATGGGCGAAAAGAGAATCCAGTTCAAAAATCGTCCTGCTGGTTTTTTTGGATCCATTCTCATCGGTATGGGCTTTGCCGCTGGATGGACACCTTGTACTGGACCTATTTTATCCGCTGTTATCACACTGGCGAGTAACCATCCTGAGTCGGCGGTTATGTATATGATTGCGTATGTTTTTGGATTTGCCGTCCCGTTTTTTATTCTCTCCTTTTTCATTACGAAAATGGCGTGGATCAGAAAACGTCAGCAGCTCATCATGCGAATTGGCGGAATCATTATGATTGTGGTAGGGATTTTGCTGTTCTTTGATCTTCTGACATGGATTATCATCATGTTCTCATCATTGTTTGGCGGCTTTACAGGCTTTTGAAATCGTTTTCTACAGTCGCGGCGAATGGTTTTTTTTCGTCAATTGGAGTATATTATACATAGGCTGACCTTAAAGAATAAAGGAATGATTTGATATGATGATCTTGATCTCTTCTATAATTGCGGTATGTATGGCGGTGGCCGTCATGTTTATTCGCATTAAGTCATCTGCAAAACCTGCAACTGCGAAAAAAATTATCTTACCTCCTATTTTCATGAGCACTGGTGCATTGATGTTTTTTGTTCCTATGTTTCGGGTAACTGGAGCTGAATTTCTAGAAGCGATCACAGTGGGGATGTTTTTCTCCATATTTTTAATCAAAACATCGAAGTTTGAAATTAGAGGTAATGACATCTACTTAAAACGGTCAAAAGCATTTGTGTTCATTCTCATTGGACTTCTTGTCCTTCGTATCGGGATGAAGACCATCTTGAGTTCTTCTATTGATTATGGTTCATTAAGCGGGATGTTTTGGATTCTTGCCTTTGGCATGATCGTGCCTTGGCGGGTTGCCATGTATTTATCGTTTAGAAAGCTGTCTAAACAATTAGATCCGCAGCAGATTCAAATGAATTAAACCTCCTTTTAATAAAGGAGGTTACATATTGTTGACAAAGAGCTAAAATGATCTTTTATTTTAGCCCTTTGTCTTCTATTCAGCGTTATTGAAAACCTTTGAAGTCTAGGAAGGACGAGCACTGGCGCGGAGCGAATTTAACATTCGTGAGCACCAGCGCGCAGGACTGACAAAGAATGCGAGGGTTTGTCTAAACGCTGAAACCTCCTTTATAAAAGGAGGTTATTTTAATAACGATTCATATGGCGAGTGATCAATGTTTTTTTCTTGAAGGCGCTTCAGTAAAAACTTATGATCCCGCTTTGGTGTGGCCATAATGTAGCCGCGAATGATTAAGTCTAAATTAATGCTGGCAGCCTGTTCTTTTAATGCCAGCTCACCGATTTTACCTGCAATTTTTTCTTTGGCAACATCTCTAAACAGCTCTGGAACAGGTAATACGAGTTCATTTAACAGCTGTTTGTCCTCATCCCGCCATAGGTGAAGGCTCTTTTGAATATATTCATCCTGCCAATCAAGCTCTGATTTCCCATCTTCCTTTGGCAATCGTTTTAAAAACTTGCGAAACATAAAAAAGCCACCGATTGCGAGTAATCCGATCATCACTGTACCCCAAAATAAAATGAACCACAAAAACCAGCCGCTTAACATGTTCTCACTCCTTATACCCCTTATCTCTCTATTTTATATTACATGAAGAGAGGATAGAAGAAAATAACAAAAATGTATGTCTATGATCTCTATAAATGCCCTTTTTCATTGATAGCCGCCCATTTACTAGAATGACCCAAACCAATTAATAGAAAAAGAATACATTATCATATAGCGACTCTACTATTTGGCCATGGTGGTTCGCAAAAGGTATTGACTTGAAACGAACGGGAAGAGAGCCCACCTATATAAAGGTGGGCTCTTAATGTTTGAAGTGCGGGATTTGAAAGGAAAATGCACCGTTTGGATGGTCGGAACATTTTTTAATTTTGATCGATATGACTCGGTTTTCATAATCTGTTTCAATGTCTTTGTCGTTTAAATAAAAAGGGAGCATCACGCTTTTTTCAATTGGCTGTTCGCCTTCACCATTTGCATGTTGTACTGTGTAAGTCAACGTCAGCTCATGTCCAGCGAAGGTCAGCTTTACATCAGTGATCGATAAGGTGGAGACATCGATTTCGATAATATAATCACGGCTTGTTTCATAAAGATCAATTGGGAGGTGTTCATCATACCAGGCAAATGGATCATCCATTAAAACATTGAGCCAATCATCTATTTCAATAAAATCAGAGGAATTCGATTGCTTTTCATTCTCCATAAACACTCCTCCATCACATCTCATAATAAATCATATGATGAAAATAGAAATGTGTGAAAGACCTAAAACATCCCGTGTGGTCACGGGATGAGAGGGGGATAATTACATATCATGATGAGAATTGTGCTTTTGTCTTGTATGGTTGCGGTTTTTCACTTTTTTACTGCCTGATAACGGCTCAGGCTGACCGCCTTGATGCTCCTTAGGAGAGTTTTGACGGATGTCTTTCCCTGTGTTTTTATTCGTCATGATGTTTGGCTCCTTCTTATTGATTCTTTTTACGTTTTTTATTGTTTTGCCTTTGTTCTTCTGTTAAAACGAGCTGATCATCTTCCGTATAGCCTGCGCCATTACCCTGGCTTTTGGCTGCGTTCATGCCATTAATGACATGATTCGCTTTGCGTTTTGTCATGTTTTATCACCTCATTTGTAGTATGAGCCCGCCCCGCTTCGTTTATGAAGAGTAATCATTTCCTAATGATAAGTTAAACTTATTGAATTTAATAAAAGCATTGTTATTTACTTATGTATGAATTTGTTTTAAGATGAAATTGTGAGAAAATTGTGGTGAAATACGACGATTTTTCTGAGAATTGAAATTGATCTTGATCATCAAAAGGGGGATTTTGGACATGTCGAAACAGCAGCAAGTCGCTAAACAAGACGCTTTTCAATCTAGAAAAACGTTTTCGACAAATGGGAAAACGTATCACTATTATTCGTTAGAAGCACTAGAGAAACAAGGAATTGGAAATGTTTCTAAGCTGCCTTATTCCATTAAGGTACTTTTAGAATCAGTGCTTCGGCAAGTAGACGGTAGAGTGATCAAGAAGGAACACGTTGAAAACTTGGCAAAATGGGGAACTGCCGAGGTAAAAGAAATTGATGTTCCATTTAAACCTTCTCGAGTTATTTTACAAGACTTCACGGGTGTACCAGCAGTCGTTGACCTTGCTTCTTTAAGAAAAGCAATGGCAGATGTAGGCGGGGATCCGGATAAAATCAACCCTGAAATTCCAGTTGACCTTGTGATTGACCACTCAGTACAAGTTGATAAAGCTGGAACTGAAGATGCATTAAACATTAACATGGACTTAGAATTCGAACGTAACGCAGAGCGTTATAACTTCCTTAGCTGGGCAAAGAAAGCGTTTAATAACTACCAAGCTGTTCCGCCTGCAACAGGAATTGTTCACCAAGTGAACTTAGAGTATCTTGCAAGTGTTGTTCATGCGATTGAAGAAGATGGCGAGATCATCACTTACCCAGATACATTAGTTGGAACTGACTCTCATACAACGATGATTAACGGTATCGGTGTACTTGGATGGGGCGTTGGCGGTATCGAAGCGGAAGCTGGTATGCTTGGTCAGCCTTCATACTTCCCAGTACCAGAAGTGATTGGTGCTAAATTAGTTGGAGAGCTTCCAAACGGAACAACTGCAACTGACCTTGCATTAAAAGTCACACAAGTCCTTCGTGAAAAAGGCGTAGTGAACAAGTTCGTTGAGTTCTTCGGACCTGGTGTTGCACAATTGCCATTAGCAGATCGTGCAACGATTGCGAACATGGCGCCAGAATACGGTGCTACTTGCGGATTCTTCCCAGTAGATGAAGAAGCCCTTGCTTACCTTCGCCTTACTGGACGTGATGAAGAGCAAATTAATATCGTTGAAGAATATTCTCGCGCAAATGGCTTATTCTATACGCCAGATGCAGAAGAGCCAATTTTTACTGATGTTGTGGAAATTGATCTTTCTAAAATTGAGTCAAACTTATCTGGACCAAAACGTCCACAAGATTTGATTCCACTTTCTCAAATGAAAGAAACGTTCCATCAACACATCGAAAGCCCAGCTGGTAACCAAGGTTTTGGCTTAGATAAATCAGAGCTTGATAAACAAATCGAATTTGATCTTGCAAACGGTGAAAAAGCTGTGATGAAGACAGGTGCGATTGCCATTGCAGCGATTACGAGCTGTACAAATACATCGAATCCATACGTGTTAATCGGAGCAGGTCTTGTTGCGAAGAAAGCAAGTGAGCTCGGTATGAAAGTGCCAAACTACGTCAAAACGTCACTAGCACCGGGTTCTAAAGTTGTAACAGGCTACCTTGTGAATTCGGGACTTCTTCCATATTTAAGAGACCTCGGATTTAACATTGTTGGATATGGCTGTACAACATGTATCGGAAACTCAGGACCGCTTGAGAAAGAAATTGAAGATGCAGTTTCTGAAAATGATCTGCTGATCACTTCTGTTTTATCAGGTAACCGTAACTTTGAAGGTCGTATCCATCCGCTCGTGAAAGGGAACTACCTTGCATCTCCACCATTAGTTGTGGCTTATGCACTTGCTGGTACGGTGAATATTGATTTAACAAAAGATCCTATCGGTGTCGATAAAAATGGCGAGAACGTTTATTTCAATGACATTTGGCCATCAATGGACGAAATCAACAGCGTCGTTAAAAGCACTGTCACACCTGAGCTATTCCGTTCAGAGTATGAAACTGTTTTTGACAACAATGAACGATGGAATGAAATTAAAACGACGGATGATGCATTGTACAAATGGGATGAAAATTCCACATACATTGATAACCCGCCATTCTTTGAAAACTTATCAGTTGAACCTGGTAAAGTTGAACCGCTTAAAGGCTTGCGCGTCGTTGCGAAGTTCGGTGACTCTGTCACAACTGACCATATTTCTCCTGCTGGAGCGATTGGTAAGGACACACCGGCGGGCAAATACTTGCAAGAAAGAGGCGTATCGCCTAGAGACTTTAACTCATATGGATCCCGCCGTGGTAACCACCATGTCATGATGAGAGGGACTTTTGCAAACATCCGTATTAAGAACCAAATTGCACCAGGAACAGAAGGCGGTTATACAACTTACTGGCCAACTGGTGAAGTGACATCGATTTATGATGCATGCATGCGTTATAAAGAGGATGGAACAGGTCTTGCGATTTTAGCAGGTAAAGACTACGGAATGGGTTCTTCACGTGACTGGGCAGCAAAAGGAACAAACCTTCTTGGAATTAAATTTGTTCTAGCTGAAAGCTTTGAGCGTATCCACAGAAGTAACCTTGTCTTCATGGGCGTACTTCCTTTGCAGTTTAAAGACGGAGAAAGTGCAGAAACTCATGGTCTAACAGGAACAGAAACATTTGAAGTTCATGTTGACGAAACAGTTCGTCCACGTGATCTCGTCACTGTGAAAGCAATTGACACAGATGGAAACGAGAAAACGTTTGAAGTGGTGGTTCGCTTTGACAGTGAAGTCGAAATTGACTACTATCGTCATGGCGGTATCCTTCAAATGGTACTTCGCGAAAAATTGGCAAGCAACTAATACAGCAAAGAAGAGAAGGCGATCCAACAGCTTTCTCTTCTTTTTTAAAATAGTGGAGGATCAATCATGTGGAAAAAAGGAATGGCAAGCGCTGTTTTACTTGTGTTGATTGGTTTACTTGCGTGGAATTTATTTGGGCCAAAAGAGCCCGCAATCGGTCTTGAAAAAGGCGATCAGGCCCCTGATTTTGAACTGAAAACCCTTGACGGCAAAACCGCCTCGTTATCTGATTACCGAGGGAAAAAGGTGCTCGTCAATTTTTGGGCGACATGGTGTAAGCCGTGCAGGACGGAAATGCCGGATTTAGACGCGATTAGGAGCGAAAATGACCAAGTTGAAGTACTAGCGGTGAATTTAACGACCACTGAAAAGAGTGTGGATCATGTGGCAGCATTCACAAAAGAATTAAAGGTGAGCTTTCCTGTTTTATTGGACCAAAAAGGCATTCAAGCAAGATATCAGGTGCTCTCATACCCAACGACATACATATTAGACGAAAAAGGACGCATCATGTCTGTGAAGCATCAAATGCTGACAAAAAAAGAAATTGAAAAAGAGCTGGATCTATAATGATTCAGCTCTTTTGCTTATTTTCTAAATGTTTTGGCGAAAATGTAATCATACATATATGGAGGTGAGTGGAATGAGAAGAAGAAAACGACGCACATTTGAAGAGCTTGTGCTTGAAAATAAAAAAGAATTATTAAGCAATGAGGAATTTTTAAACCAGCTTGAAGAAAAGTTGGAAGAGCGATTTAGACAGAAATAAGTTATGAATTATCCGTTTTCGTTCATCCTAAAGAAGAGGGAGGGATGATAATGGGTAGAGAGCATGATAAACAAGCGCAGTTTACACCAGACCATTTAGGGACAAAACCTGTAGCATACAAACGGAATAAAGGTAAAAAGATGCATAATAAATCAAATGAACAGCCTGATGTGATACAGACGAAGGGCGAATAAGGAGGGAATCATGATGAATGACAAGTCCTATCAATCCAATCCAGATGATCGTTCTGATAATGTTGAAAAGCTGCAAGATATGATCGAGAACACTCTTGACAATATTGATGAATCTGAAGCAGCGATGTCCGTTTCAACAGAGACAGAAAAGCAAATGATCAAACAAAAAAACGAAAACCGCAAAATGAGTATTGACGCGATGCGTTCTGAGATCAAGGACGAAGAAGCGGCAAGAAAGAATGGCTATACCGAATAAACCAGGGATTCCTGGTTTATTTTATTGCCTCTTTTTAGAAGAACCATTTGGAATGTGGTAAAATGGCAGAGACAGACCTTAGGTTTTGATAGGAGAGCGATGAAAACGTGTATGTATCCAAAAAAGAAATAGAAGTCCGTTATGCAGAAACAGATCAAATGGGCATCGTGTATCATGCCAATTATTTAATTTGGATGGAAGTCGGCAGAACAGCATTGATTAAAGAATTAGGGTTTTCCTATGCACAGCTAGAAGCAGACGGCGCTCTTGCACCTGTGATAGACTTGCAGGTTCAATATAAAAAACCATTGCTGTACGGTGAAACAGCAACCGTTCATACATGGATTGAAGAATATAATGGTGTCAAAACGGTGTATGGCTATGAAATTCAAAAACCTGATGGACAAACAGCGATTACAGGGACAACCTCACATATATGTGTGGATAAAGACACCTTTAGACCTATTCAATTTAGAAAAGCCTTTCCTGCCTGGCATAAAGTATATGAACAGTCGAAGAAGAAGCAGGTTTAATTTATGGCTTTTGGTATTAAACGAAGCGATTTAAACGCTTGGAAATCAGCTGTCCAGCAAGGAAAAGTTGCTTTTTTAACACACTACTGGCTTGATGACCGTTTTCCAAATGCCAATACTGTCACAAAAGCAGCCTGTCAGGATATGAAGCGGTTAGTTGAGTGGGGAGAAAGACATGGACTAAAAAAAGAATGGATTCATGACCGCGAAGGGTTTCCTCATTTTGACTTGATCGGTGAGCCGCAAAAAAGAATTCTGCAAAAGGAACGATCTTTAGGGAACATTCAGGAGTTTGGGCTGTATATTGAAGTGTAAAACAAAAAAGATACCCGAGGGATGAGGTATCTTTTTTGTTTATTCATAATGAAATTCTGGTTCTTTCACGGACTCGTTATAATCAATATGCAGATCATGGTTGTCAAAGTACCAAATATCACTTTCCTCAATAAAGAAAGTAATACCTTCTATTTCAGCGGTTGCGCCGGCATTTTGAGGTTCATCTTTTGCGACGCCTAGAGAAAAGCCTTTTTGTACATTACTGCACCCGCCATATCTCACAAAAAAGCGAACTTGATCACCTTTTTCTAAATCTAATTCATCCTTGTACCAACTGAGTGCATCTTTTTTTATCGTTAATTTCAATGTGATCGCCCCTTTTTGAAGTCATGCTGTTTTTAAAATGCAGGATGCAAAAACAGCTTTTCTTTACTTTTACCACATATTTAAATGGATGAAACGGCTAGAGCCATTTGATTTTCGGTTCAGTTTTGTTGAGAATTCGTTTGAGGTTGGCGATGTGTCTGTAGATCACAAAGCCAGCAAGAACGGCAACAACAATGATTAAGAAAAGGTCTTTGGTGAATATGCTGTAAATGAATGTATAGATCCCGGTCAGCATAGATGATAGTGAAACATATTTACTAATGTATAAAAATAAGAAAAAAGCAGCGATCATCGTGATAAATAGGAATGGGGCATAAAATAGCAGCACACCGCCTGATGTAGCGACTGCCTTTCCCCCTTTAAATTTTGCAAAGACAGGAAAGCTGTGACCGATAACAGCAGCAACTCCTGCTAATAAGGGATGGATGTCCAGCTGCATGAAAAACGGTAGAGCTGAAGCAAGCGTCCCTTTTAGGATATCAGCAGTAATCACAATAGACCCTGCTTTTACGCCAAGTGTACGAAATGCATTCGTCGCACCTAGGTTTCCGCTGCCATGTTCACGGATATCGATTCCCTTTGCAGCTTTCCCGACAATGAGACCGGATGGAATACTGCCGAGAAGATAAGCCAAAATAAACATCAAAGCAATTAACATCTGCATAACTCCTTTATATTCTCCCTCTTGTCTTACATTTTAACATGATCTTGTGAAAAACATGGGGAACTTTTTTTGAAAAAATCGAAAGCAGATGGATTCAGCTTTGTTTTTAAGCAGAAATTCGCTAAAATAGAGGAAAAGGAGTGTCTTGATGAACAATCCTACGAAAGAAGAAATTGGCCGTATATTAAAGAGCAGTAAACGAATTGCTGTTGTTGGTTTATCAGATCAGCCGCACCGGACGTCTTATATGGTGTCTAAAGCGATGCAGGATGCCGGGTATGAGATCATTCCAGTGAATCCAACGATTGATGAAGCTCTCGGTGTGAAAGCAGTCGCTTCTTTAAAAGACATAAAAGAGCCTGTTGATATCGTCAATGTTTTCAGACGTTCAGAGTTTTTGCCAGAGGTGGCAGAAGAGTTTCTCGAAATAGACGCACCTGTTTTTTGGGCGCAGCAAGGCATATATCACGAAGAAGCGAAAAGGCTGATTGAGGAAAATGGCAAGGTCGCCATCATGGATTTATGTATCAAGGTGGCTCATGCGATGACAAAAACTCATTAAATCGTCAAAAATCCTTGGTTTTTCAAGGATTTTTGCTTTTTTGTTGAAGAAATATATTTGCGATTCTGAAAGAAAGCGATAAAATAAGGCGACAGGGACATATCGGCGGCCTTGCATATCGAGAAAAAGAGCGATAAGATAAATATAGAACATTTGTTCTGATTTGCTAAAACCATCATATGATTGCATTTGGCTTATGAAACAGTCTTGTTTATAATGGACTTCTAGTTCTGATTGCAGAATGTAGAATGATTCTCATAGCTGTGCAAAAGAGCATGTATTGGTGAATTACACATGCATGATGATGATGCAGCTTATTAAAGTGGACAGTAATGAGCAGCATGATCATCATTAAAATCTAGAGAGATCATTTGATGATTAGCCGGTTATGTTTGTTAGTGAAAGGGGATTAAGCATTTGGTTAAAAAGCAGCAAGTAGATTATAACGATGATTCTATTCAGGTGCTAGAGGGGCTTGAAGCGGTCCGTAAACGTCCAGGGATGTATATTGGATCTACGGATTCACGCGGTCTTCATCACCTTGTCTATGAGATTGTAGACAACTCTGTCGATGAAGTGCTCGCTGGCCATGGAGATCATATCATTGTCAAAATACATAAAGATAACAGCATTTCCGTTCAAGATAAAGGGCGTGGAATGCCTACTGGTATGCATAAGCTTGGAAAACCGACACCCGAGATCATTTTAACGGTCCTGCACGCAGGCGGAAAATTTGGTCAAGGCGGATATAAAACAAGTGGTGGACTTCACGGAGTTGGGGCATCTGTTGTGAACGCGCTGTCAGAATGGCTCACTGTCACAATTGAACGTGACGGATTTATTTATCATCAGCGCTTTGAAAACGGCGGTAAACCTGTCACATCACTTGAAAAAGTCGGAAAATCGAAAAAAACGGGAACACTGATTCATTTTAAGCCTGACCCTACCATGTTCAGTGTTACGACTTATAATTTCGATACATTATCAGAGCGTTTAAGAGAATCTGCCTTTTTATTAAAAGGGTTAAAAATAGAGCTGATCGATGAACGGCATGATGTACAAGAAACGTTTTATTATGAGACAGGCATTGAAGCCTTTGTTGCTTATTTAAATGAAGAAAAAGATGTTCTGAGTGAAGTCGTCTCATTTGAAGGAGAGCATCAGTCCATTGAAGTAGATTTTGCTTTTCAATTTAATGATGGCTATTCGGAAAATATCCTTTCCTTCGTTAATAACGTCAGAACAAAAGATGGCGGTACACATGAGTCTGGTGCCAAAACGGCCATGACGAGAGCCTTTAACGAATATGCTCGCAAAGTCGCTCTTTTAAAGGAAAAAGACAAAAATTTAGAAGGCACTGACATTCGTGAGGGACTGTCTGCTATTATTTCTGTCAGAATTCCTGAAGAGCTGCTTCAATTTGAAGGACAGACAAAAGGAAAGCTTGGGACAAGTGAGGCTCGTTCAGCTGTTGATGCTGTTATTTCTGAAAAGCTTGCGTATTTCCTTGAAGAAAACCGGGAAACAGCCACTCTTCTTGTGAAAAAAGCGATTAAAGCGCAGCAGGCAAGAGAGGCTGCTAGAAGAGCACGTGAAGAAGCGAGGAGCGGCAAGAAACGGAAAAAGTCTGAAGCAACACTGAGCGGAAAATTAACACCTGCTCAATCTAGAAACCCAGCAAGAAATGAACTATATCTAGTAGAGGGTGACTCTGCGGGCGGGTCAGCAAAACAGGGGCGCGACCGTAAATTCCAAGCGGTGCTGCCGCTGCGCGGAAAGGTCATCAATACAGAAAAAGCAAAGCTTGCTGATATTTTCAAAAACGAAGAAATCAACACCATTATTCATGCAATTGGTGGAGGCGTTGGAGTCGACTTTAATGTAGAAGACATCAATTATGACAAAATTGTGATCATGACAGATGCGGATACGGATGGAGCGCATATTCAAGTGCTTCTCTTAACATTCTTCTACCGCTATATGAAGCCGCTGATTGAGCATGGCAAAGTGTTTATTGCACTCCCGCCTTTATATAAAGTCAGCAAAGGCTCAGGGAAAAAAGAGATTATTGAGTACGCATGGTCTGATGAAGAAATGGATGACGTACTGAAGAAAGTTGGAAAAGGGTACACGATTCAGCGCTACAAAGGGTTAGGTGAAATGAATGCCGACCAGCTATGGGAAACGACAATGAATCCAGAATCGAGAACACTTGTCAGGGTCAAAATTGATGATGCTGCACGTGTGGAACGCCGCGTCACAACTCTAATGGGTGACAAAGTAGAACCACGCCGTAAATGGATTGAAAAGAATGTCGCCTTTGGACTTGATGAGGAAAGCAACATTCTTGAAAATGAAAACTTGTCGCTAGCTGAGGAGGTTTAAACATGGCACAACAAGAACGATTTCATGATTTACCATTAGAAGAAGTAATCGGCGACCGCTTTGGCCGCTATAGTAAATATATTATTCAAGACCGTGCGCTTCCAGATGCACGTGATGGACTAAAACCTGTACAACGAAGAATTTTATATGCGATGTATGCAGAAGGAAATACGCAGGATAAAAACTTCCGTAAAGCCGCTAAAACAGTCGGTAACGTGATTGGTAACTATCACCCGCACGGAGACTCATCTGTTTATGAAGCGATGGTAAGAATGAGTCAGGAGTGGAAAGTACGAAATGTACTGATTGAGATGCATGGGAATAACGGGAGTATCGATGGTGATCCGCCTGCTGCCATGCGTTATACGGAAGCAAGGCTGTCTGCTATTGCTTCAGAGCTTTTAAAGGACTTAGACAAGGAAACGGTCGAATTTGTCGCAAACTTTGATGATACAAGTAAAGAGCCCGTTGTATTACCAGCGATGTTCCCAAACCTTCTCGTGAATGGATCAACAGGGATTTCAGCCGGGTATGCCACTGATATCCCGCCGCATCACTTGGGAGAAGTCATTGATGGCGTTATTAAACGAATCGAACAGCCGCATTGTACGGTTGGGGATTTAATGACGGTCATCAAAGGGCCAGATTTCCCAACAGGCGGTATCATTCAAGGTGTAGACGGTATTAAGAAGGCGTATGAAACAGGAAAAGGAAAGATTATGATTCGAGGCAAAGCGGAGATTGAAACCATCCGCGGCGGACGCCAGCAAATCGTGATTACAGAAATTCCTTACGAAGTGAATAAAGCCAATCTTGTCAAAAAGATGGACGAGTTCCGAATTGAAAGAAAAGTAGAAGGCATTTCAGAGGTCCGAGATGAGACAGACCGTACTGGGCTTCGAATCGTAGTAGAGCTGAAAAAAGAAGCAGATGCAAATGGTGTGCTGAATTTCTTATATAAAAACTCAGATCTGCAAATCCCATATAACTTTAATATGGTAGCGATACATAATCGCAGACCGACTTTAATGACGCTGACAACTATACTAGATGCATATATTGCCCATCAAAAAGAAGTGGTGACGAACCGCTCAGCGTACGAGCTTCGAAAAGCGAAGGAACGCCACCATATTGTCGACGGCTTAATTAAGGCACTTTCCATCTTAGATGAAGTCATTGCCACAATCCGCTCCTCTAATGATAAGCGTGATGCAAAGAACAACTTGATGGCGAAATATGACTTTACAGAAGCACAATCAGAAGCGATTGTTTCACTCCAGTTATATCGTTTAACCAATACAGATATTACGCAATTAAGAGAGGAAGCAAGAGAGCTAGATGTGCGGATAGCAGAGCTAGAAGACATTTTAGCGAACGAGAAAAAGCTGCTAAAGGTCATTACAAACAGCCTGAAAAAGCTCAAAAAGACATATGCTGATGAGAGAAGATCCGTTATTGAGGAAAAAATCGAAGAAATTAAGATTAACCTTGAAGTGATGATCGCCTCAGAGGATGTTTATGTGACAGTCACGAAGGATGGTTACATCAAGCGAACAAGCCAGCGCTCCTATGCTGCCTCTAACGGTAAGGACTTTGGCATGAAGGATACTGACCGTTTGATTCATCAGTTTGAAATGAATACAACGGATGTTCTTCTGCTGTTTACGAATAAAGGAAGCTACATTTATTGTCCTGTTCATCAGCTGCCAGATATACGCTGGAAAGACATGGGGCAGCATATTACGAATATCATTTCGATTGATCGCGAGGAATCAATCCAAAAAGCCATTCCAATAAAAGAATTTGATGAAACATCATATCTTTTATTCTTTACGAAAGGTGGAATGGTGAAGAAAACAGAGCTTCTTCAATATAAAGCGCAGCGTTATTCGAAACCGCTTGTCGCCTTGAACCTAAAAGGTGACGATGAACTCGTCGATGTTCATGTCACAACAGGACAGCAGGAATTGTTTATTGCAACGAAAAATGGTTACGGTTTGTGGTTTGATGAAGAAGAAGTAAGTGTTGTTGGACCGAGAGCGGCCGGCGTCAAAGGAATCAATTTGAAGGAAGGGGACGAGGTAGTCTCTGGCCAGATCATCGATCCGAAAAACGATGTCCTTGTGCTCACGACACAAAGAGGGGCTGTAAAGCGAATGAACCTCTCTGAGTTTGATAAAACATCAAGAGCGAAACGCGGGGTTCTTATGCTGAGAGAATTAAAGAAAAACCCGCACCGTATTGTGGCTGTGATCGCTGCATCTCTGCACGATACACTTGAAATAGATACAGAAAAGGGTACAACGATTCCGCTTGAAATCTCTACTCTAAGAGCAAATGACCGTTATAGCAATGGATCGTTTATTGTAGATGAGGAAGAGCAGGGAGAAGTGACTCATGTCCTTCTGACGCCTGAACGTGTGCCAGATGACAATAAATAAGCAAACGAAAACCCCCTGCCAGTCGCAGGGGGTTTCTTTTATATACGGGTCTTTTAGCTCTCGTGGTTGCCAAACATGCTTGAAATGGCGTGCACTACTTCAATTCCTTGGTAGACGAAAAGAGAAAGTGAAGTGACAGAGAATAGACCTAGAATGAAAATTCTTAAGAAAAATAACATCGTGTAAAACCTCCCAATTTTTGTTTTGATTTAGATGGTTGGGTTAAACACGAGCTAGTCGGAAATAAGAAGATTGGTAGAACACTGCAAGTAAATGCTTCTTTTTCCGGTCAAATCGATCAGTATGAGTGATGCGTGCAAATCCAGCTGTCATACTGCCAATAATCAGCAGTGCTGTAAATGCGGCAAATACTGCGCTCACATGTTTTTGTTTCTTTTCATCGCCCATTGTCTGAACGATTTTCATTTCATGTGATTCTTGATCGGCAACCACCTTTGCATGATGGTATACCTGAACGGAATGAGGCATTGAGAACAAATGAAAACTTGCAAGTGCTATGCATAAAACACCTAATTTTAATAGCATATTTTTTTTCATTTTTCTCACCCCTTCCTGGTTATTTTCATGATCTTACCACGTTTTCAGTTATTTGAAAAGTCTTATTTTTTTACTTTCCCTCTTTAAAAAAGCGATAAACATCAGGACATCTATAGGACTGTTTCACTTCATGAAAGGTTTCAATTTTATTTTTTAAATTTAAAAAAAGTGCCATGATCATGGATCAGACACTTTTAGTGAGCTTGTAATGAATGCGGTTTTGCTACAGCTTTAGTAAAGATTCCTGCAATACATATGGCAAATAGAACAAAGATAAAGGCATGAAGCAGTCCTACTTGATTGGCAAGCAGCCCTAATATAGGAGGACCGGAAAGGGAGGCTGTGTAACCAGATAAGGTCACAATACTGACGCGTTTGACAGCGTACCTGCTATCATCGCCAGCTGCAGAAATGGTCAGCGGAAAGCCTAAAGATGCGCCAAGTCCCCATAAAAAGATCGATATCATACATACAACAAGTGAAATTTTTAAAATGACTAAAAATAGGCCGGCAGCTGCTGATAAAATCGCAACTCTTAGCAATAACACTCTGCCAAAGCGATCGATCAAACGTCCGCTGATCAGTCTGCCGCTAATCATGCCGCACAAAAACAAAGCATAGATGACTGTACTCATGGAATGTGAAACTTGGTAGCCATCTACCATTGCAAGTGGAATCCAATCATTGGCCGAGCCTTCGACAAACGCAAGACATAAGGCGATCATCGCAAGAGATATCGTTCGTTTGTTCAGCCATGCCGTTTGACTAGACTCAACTGTATCGGGCAGCTTCTCATGCTGATCCTTTCCTGTCCCATGCGGAATAAACCGTGTACAAATCAATATGCTGAGGAACAGCAGAAGGGCAATAGCGAGAAGGTGTATCAATACAGAGATGCCTAGATGGATAAAAAGAATACCAGCACCTGCTCCAATTAAAGTCCCAATACTAAAGGAAGCGTGCAATATAGGCAGAATGGTTTTCTTGATGCTGTATTCAATCTCTGTTCCTTCTAAGTTCATCGCTACATTACACATGCCAGAGCCTGCGCCAAAAAGAAAAAGACCGGCAGTGACGACAAAGATAGAAGAGAGTGTTGAACCAATGGCAAGAGTAGTAAATCCAAGGAACATCAAAAAAGCACTGATCACAATCGCCACTCGGCCGCCTTTTTTGCGGACGAATACATTTGAAAGAACAAGCC
This sequence comes from Bacillus sp. FSL K6-0994, assembly GCF_038630815.1. Taxonomy (NCBI): domain Bacteria; kingdom Bacillati; phylum Bacillota; class Bacilli; order Caryophanales; family Bacillaceae; genus Bacillus; species Bacillus sp. FSL K6-0994. Next base: position 1,726,640 of record NZ_CP152043.1, read on the forward strand.
CAACAATTGAACCAACGGATAAACCAAGTAAAATAAGACCCATTGTTCCTGTGTTTGCTTGTAATAAATCTCTCACTTCCGGTGTCCGTGAAAACCATGTAGAAATGGAGATTCCAGACATCGTAAAGATCACAATAATTGCTTTATACCACTTTAATTCCATCAAATCCCTCACATTTAAAGATATATATGTTATTGAACAAATCTACTCGATTATAAATGAGACTTGCTGATTCGTAAATAACTTGCTGGAGGAACAAGGTCAATTCTAGTCAAAAGAAATCATTCCTTCCCAATTCTTATGATGAGAAGGTAAAATAAACATAAAGGGGGCGGTAGGATGTAATCATATCGCATCGGTATAAATAGAAGGGAGGAGGAGATCAACATGAAAAGTGAAAAGGAAAAAATGATCCAAGGAGAACATTATGTATCTAGTGACCAAACACTGATCGCAGATCGTGAAAGAGCCAGACAATTGACATACGCATATCAGCAAACCAATCAGCAAAGAAAAAGAACATCCATTTTAAAGGAATTATTAGGCGCTTGCGGAAATGATGTCGTTTTTGAAGGAAGACTGCAGTGCGATTACGGATACAATATCGAGATTGGTGAGCATTTTTTTGCAAATTTTGATGCAGTATTTTTAGACGTTTGCAAAATTACCATTGGACATCACTGTTTATTAGGTCCGAATGTACATATTTATACGGCTGGACACCCGCTTGATCCGATAGAACGTGCAAAGGGCATTGAATTCGGCAAACCAGTCACCATTGGAAACCATGTATGGATTGGCGGCGGTGCTATTATTAATCCAGGTGTCACAATTGGTGACAATGCTGTCATTGCATCTGGTGCCGTTGTGACAAAAAGTGTTCCAGCAAACGTGGTGGTTGGCGGAAATCCTGCGAAAATCATTAAATATCTTGATGAATCAAAATCTGGCGAATAAAACGGCAGATTTTGATTTTTTCTATTTTGTCTCAATAAGATAAGTATACTTAATTATGAGACAAGAGAAATTCGTTTAATGGATAACTTCCTAGAATATATATTATGTAAACTAGGAAATGAGAATACATATTAGCGTCATTCCATTATTTGAATCTCCATCCCCCATAAAGTGCATCCGTCCTGGCCGGAACAAGACTTCAAAACCCAAAATATTAGTGAAGAATTCAACTGCTGCTTCGATATCGGGTACTACAAATCCTGAATGCTCTATTGTGCCTTGAAAAATTGTATTTTTCATATCGCTAAACCCCTTTGATTTTTTTGGAAGTAAACAATTAATTATAAAGTAGTATTTAATGTAGCTATATAACACAAGCACCGATGATGTTGGCACTACTACAAGATTTAGAACAACAATACCTGAGCTTTGAGATACTATATTATTTTTTTGTAATTTCTATCTTTTTTGATTATCCATTAAAATTTACATGTCCCATCTGAACAATAATCATCGAGCGACGACTCTAATTTATGCTCTTCAACCTTAGCATTCGCGTACTCTTCTTTCCAAACCTGTTGTAATGTTTCTAAAAATACTTCGCTAGGTTGTGCTCCTGAGATGACATATTTATCATTCACTACGTAAAAGGGAACGCCCTGAATCCCAATTTTTGATCCCTCGGCTCTATCAGCTGCAATATTCTCGCTATATTTATCATTTGCTAAAACATCCAAAGCTTCGTTGCCATCAAGACCTATTTCACTTGTAAGTTGAGCAAGTGTTGCGTGATCACCGATATCTAGTGAATCCGTGAAATGAGCTTTCAAAATACGCTCCATAAACTCCCGTATCTTCCCTTTCTCTTTTGCATAATAAGAAAGACGAAGTGCATCATATGAATTCGTGGGAATCATTGTATCAAATTGATAATCTAATCCAACATCTTTTGCCTTCTGTTTCAATTGATTGTTCAGTACTTTTGCTTTTTCATATGGGACACCATGCTTGGAGGATAATACTTGATGGATATCCATTCCTGTATTTTTTTTCGCATATGGATCTAATTGAAAATGACGAAATAAGACTTCTACCTCTTCTTTATGTTCAAACTGTTCTAACCCTATTTCAAATTGACGTTTGCCAATATAACAAAACGGACAAACAAAATCAGACCAAATTTCTACTTTCATCATATGTTCCCCCTTTATGATTTTGATGAATGTGCGAGGGGGATTATGTTAATAAACATCTTTTTAACTAATCCCACCAAAGCTCTTTTTTAAAAAGTTCGTGCTGCCGCTTTTGCCTTTTCAATTGCTGCAGCAACAACTTCTTCTTTCTTAGTTGGATCATAGTCAATACCTTCAACAAAAATCGTTGGTTCCACTTCAATTCCAACAAACTTTAGCGCACCTCTCACGTAAGAATCGGAATGTTCCATTCCAATTGCCTGCGAATAAAATCCTCCCATTCCATGAATATGGATTGCTTTTTTTCCTTTCATCAATCCTTCTGGACCTTCTGCTGTATATTTAAACGTTTTTCCAGCACTCATGATTGTATCAAAATAGGCTTTTAATAATGGTTGGATTCCTAAATTCCACATTGAAGACTGAATGATGTATTTATCTACTTCCATAAATTGCTTTGTGAATGCATTCACTGCTTCTATTTTTTGTGCTTCAACATCTGTTAGCGCTTCGCCACTTCTTAACTTCTTTTGTCCAGTTAAAAAATCAGCGTCAATTAATGGAACATTTGCATAATAGACATCTACTTCTATTATTTCATCCGTTGGATTTACTTCCTTATATTCATTGATAAATGCTCTAGCAACTTGCGTACTTCTTGATTGTTCCTCACTTTGGGGTGTTCCTTTAACAAATAATACTTTTGACATGATCATTTCCCCTTTATGATTTTGATGAATGTTTTTTGTTCCTAAACATTTTTTGAATACTTATTAAAAGAATTTACACGTTTCATCTAAACAATATTTTCAGTATGATCCCTACAATTTTTGCTGAATCAACACCCTCACACAAAAAGCTGAATTAATGATTATAGACAATGGGCATTTTTCCGATTAATTGGCGTTGCCTAGCGGCGTCATACATGAGTTTAGCGACATTTTCCCTTGATACGGACATTTTAGCTGGCTGATCGCCGAATGAATAACCGTAAGATTGCCCTTTGTATTTGATATTAGGATTAATGATTCGAACGACTGTCCAATCCAGGTTTGATTGTTTAATCAGTTCTCCTATCTTCTTCATTTCGGCATAACCATTTGGCATGAAAAGTTTAGGCAGTATTCTCGGCAGTATCGTCGATAAGCTTTTCTTATCGTCTTTAGATTGCAAGGCTGGCGTCGCGAGTGTAATCAACCTTTTTTTGGTGAACTTCTTCATCGCTTTGACAATCCGGTTATGTCCGTCGGCAATCGGTGTGCCTTTTCGTTTTCGCGACAAATCAATCCCGGGGCCTAAGGTGCTTATCACGACATCAGCTTCTGAAACTGCCGTTTCAATAGCTGAATTGTTCGTTAGTTCCCCCGTTACAATGCGTAAATTCGAATGCTTTTGCTTGATTTTCTCAGGGTTTCTCACATATACCGTAACGAAATCTCCGTTTTCTAATGCAAACTGTGTTAAAAGTTGACCGATTGCACCAGTTGCCCCAAAAATAGTGATGTTCATGGTCTTCTATCTCCTTTTGTTATTCTGAATGATCACAATTATTTCCTTGATCAAAACTTTTTCGTAATAACATGTGTTATTTAAGCAACGCGCGTTGTATAATTTGATGATAAGATGAAAAAGAATCATAAACAATAACCAAAATAGCCGATATGTTGTTTACGCAACACTTCTATTGTATTGTCGTTTTTAAACACCATATGAACCCTTAAAAGGAGAAGAAAAAATGATTATGCCAAAAAAAGATCCAAGAACACTTCGTACAAGACAATTGATTGTAGACTCTTTTCTTTCGTTAGCTAGTGAAAAAGATTTCAACAATATAACGGTACGTGATATCACAGAAAAGGCTACTATTAACCGCGCTACATTTTATGCGCACTTTGACGATAAATTTGATTTATTACATTCTACAATCACCAATACATTTACAGACAAATTGAAAAAAAGATTAAATGATCACGATGGATTCAATGAAAAAGTCATTGCAAATATTTTTCTAGCCATGTGTGATCACCATAAAGAGCTAAGCGAATTATGTCCTAAAGGTTATCATTCTTTAGGAACGATTATAGAAAGTAAAATTAAAGAGGAGTTACAGAAGCTCATAGCTGATCTTGTGCTAAAAGGAACTGAAAATACGATTGAATTAGAGGATAAACAATTGATAACAATCCTATCTACTATGCTAAGTTGGGGGATATACGGAGCTGCATACACATGGAATAAGGATGGTAGACCTATTTCATCAGAAGAGCTAGTGACTAAGACCCTGCCTATCTTTAAAAATGGTATGAGTAAGTATTTTCTTTAATGAATATCAATTATTTTCAGCCATTTTAAAGTAGCCTTTATTAATTACGCAACAAATCGTTATTAGAATAAAACAGTTGCTGTAATTGGCAGTGGGCATTCTGCTGTTAGCACTCTGTTTGAGCTGGCAGAGCTAAAAATAATGGGGTATTTAGAGGAGAAAGCAATGATCAATCGCCTGCAAGAGGTCAATTAGTATTAGCTGCCGGTTATGAGCAGGCTCGATTTGTTTTTGCTTAAAGGACTGGTGATTAAGAGTCTGCTGAACGTATAGAACTTAAGTTACAAAGCTTTACCTTCTTGTACAGGTCTATCCTTTTGTTTGTCTAAATCTCACCTCTTTTAAATTTCAAAAACTTCTACGACCTTCTCAATAAATTAAATCGGTCGTAGAGGTTGGGCCTTTTTGGGCTTCCTTGATTTGTTACCGAATTTGTTGGTACTGTAAATCAAATATTCTGGGATATTTCTTTTAAAAATTGCTTTCTCTTTTCATCTGTTGTTAAGTTAACTCCCGAAAAATGAATCCATTGCGTGGATTCATTTTTAATTCCCAAGTCAGCAAGGGTTCTGTTAATAAAAACGCTTTGAATCGCATTCCCGCCTTCAGTTTCTATATAATCCTTATCTGTTGTAGATGTTGAGATGACGGTTGTTTTTTTTATATTTGTCAATAAACCTTTTAAAGCCCCAGTGTTTTTATCTTCCAAGAATGCGAAACCTCTTAACATGACTTTATCAATAAATCCTTTTAAAATTGCAGGTAAATCCCACCACCAGACAGGAAATATAAATATCAATTCAGTTGACTGATTTAATTTCTCTTGATAATCCTTAACTAATTGATAAGGTGTATCTCCTTTATTAAAATATTGCAATTCTTCAGCTGAAAAAACAGGATTAAACCCATCTTTATATAAATCGATCACTTGAAATGGTTCTCTCTTTGTTTCTAGATTTTCTGTAATGGAAGTCAAAATGGCATGATTATAGCTTCCGTCCCAAGGATGTGCATAGACAATTGTTTTCATGATTCATTCACCCTTTTTTGTTATTTTCATCATATTTTGATGTACATTCATTTTATTGTATGCTATAACGTACTACAAGTACGGTAATTAAAGTGCGATACTAACCTAAAGGAGAGTGTAAAATGACTAAAGAATCCTTTACAGCTCATGTTGATCTAAAAGAAACTGGATTTGGGTACACTTTATCATTAATTGGTGGGAAATATAAGATGACGGTACTGTATGCTTTATATGCAAACAATGCGCCTATTCGCTATAATCAGTTGAAACGAATGCTTGGGGCAATCTCTTTTAAAACATTAACCAATACACTAAAAGAACTTGAAGCAGATCAGTTAATTAATCGTAAAGAATATCCTCAAGTGCCTCCAAAAGTAGAATATAGTTTATCGGAAAAGGGATTATCATTGATCCCTGTATTAGATGAGATTTGTTATTGGGGAGAAGAACAAATGAAAATGAAATAGTTAGGCTGGCAAATCTTTCTCCTCAAAGCTGCAACTACAGCTACTAAAATAAGTAACCAACCGATTAACATTCGTTTAGGCTTCATAAAAGCAAAGTTTCCTAAGTTATATAAAAATTTAGCCATTCACTTACTCCTTTTTCATCGAATTCATGATATTCACCTCTTTATTCTACGCAATGAAATAGTGAAGTAAAATTGTACTTTTGGGCAAAAGGGATTGTACATTCAGGCAAGAAAAAGAGCATCTCTCTTGAGATACCCTTCATATTTATATTCAAGATCTACCATATATCTGCTTCCTATATAAATCCCAATATCTCATTTTGTTGATGCGCTAGTTCCATTCCCTTTATCTATATCATCATCTGGCCAATGGCGGATCAGTTGACGCAATCTAGCTGCAACGGTCTGACAAACATCTGGTGATAAGTAACGATCAGAATCGGGCTGTTCCAGCAATGGGATGATGTCATCCTGGTAGTTTTCAAAGGGTATTTCCCCACCAAACCCCTCCATATCATCTAAATTCATACCAATACAAGCAGCTAATCTTTTTCTAAAACCATGGAAGTCACTGTATGACCAATGTGCTTCGCAATGAGTAAAATCCAAACCCATGAAACATTCCTCCGATTTCAAGTTTGGGTTATTTTGATTTAATTCCTGCACCACAAAGAGGTATGACGATTGTTTCTTTTGATTTCTTTTTATATTTCATGTAGCCAGCAAAATTGACTGCAGATGTCACTTCCACATAAAATCCTTTCTCACTTAGCTTAGAGCGTGCATTCAATATCTCTTCTTCTTCAATATCTATAAATGTGCCATTGGTATTTTGTACAGCTTCTAGAATTTGTTTGGAGCGCGCCGGGGCAGCAATGGCTATCCCTTCTGCCAAGGTTCCTGTATTCGTAACAGGCGATGCTGATTCTTTCGCATTTTGATAAGCTTTCACAAGAGGTGCACAGTTTTTCGCTTGTATGGCAATGATTTTCGGTATTTGATGAATCAAACCATTTTCAAATAACTCTTTAAAACCATAATACGCACCTAGGAGGAGAGTACCATTTCCAACCGGAATGATTATAGCATCAGGTGCTCCTTTTATTTGTTCATAAATTTCATAGGCGTATGTTTTTGTTCCTTCAAAAAAATAAGGTTGATACACATGGCTTGCATAAAAAACGTTTTCGTCGCCTACTGCTTTTTGGGCCGCGGCTGCAATATCCTCTCGTGTACCGCGAATTTCTTTAATCGTTGCTCCATGGGCTTTTATTTGAGCGACCTTTTTAGGTGAAGTTTCATCGCTTAGATAGATGTCACATGCAATCTCGCAGCGAGCTGCATAAGCGGCAATCGCCGTTCCTGCATTCCCGCTGCTATCCGCAATGACTTTTGATACCCCTAATTCCTTTGCTTTTGTCATTAAAACAGCAGCTCCTCGATCTTTAAAGGATAGCGTAGGCATCATATAATCAACTTTTACATAAGTGTTTGGCTCATTAGGATCTAAAACGATTAACGGAGTTTGACCTTCACCCATTGTCACAGATTCCCAAGTCTTAGAACCTTTTGAAAATGGCATGGTTTCAACATAACGCCATAATGAGTTTGGGTAGTGATTCCAAGCCTCTATATCTATTTTAGGGGTATCTTTCACCAGATTTAATACGCCGTTACAATCACATTTCCATAAAGTTGGTGTCATCTCATACTTTTTGCCGCAATGGTTGCAAATCAATTGATCCATCAATCATCAGCTCCTTTAAATAATTTTTTATATGAAATATATTTTTTTATATAACATGGGCAAAAAAATATTCTAAATATAAGAAATAGCATCAATTTCAATTTTGAAACCAAAATGTAATTCATTCGTTGGTACAACAGTCCGTGCTGGTTGATGTTCACCGAAAAATTCAGTATAAACCGCATCTACTTTGTCCCATAGTTCAATATCCGAAATGTATAATGTCATACGCAAAATCTTTTCTTTTTTACTTCCGGCTGCTTCTACAATCATCTCCACATTCTTAAGCGCTTGTAATGTCTCTTCTTCAATGGGGCCGAATTCTTTTTCTCTCGTTTCTGGATTGATGGCAAATTGTCCTGAAACGTAGACCGTGTTTTGATGAATGGTTGCGAATGCATAGTGTCCGTTGGATTTTAGATTCCCTACCTCAAGGATACTTTTCATTTCGTTTTCCCTTCATTCGATTTATGTTTGATCTCATCCAAATAGCTGTAGACAGTGACTTTAGAAATACCTAACATAGATGCGACCTTCTCAACCGAACCTTTCATTAAAAAGATTCCCTTTTCATCCATGAACCTTATTAATTCAATTTTTTCATGACGTTTCATAACTGGGTGGACACTGTTTTGAATGATCTGTTGAATCAATTGATCTACTATTCCTTCCACATTATCAAAATCATCATTTGATGTTGTTTCATTCTCTTGAACTTCAACTTTTGTAGAAAGAAAAGTATCCATAAATTGCTGCATTTGATTCAATGCTTCAACATCAAAATTGATACAGAATGCTCCAACCACCTTTTTCTTAGAATCACGAATTAATGAAGTCGAAGAACGAATGGTACGGTTGTCTTCTGTTTTAAATGTATACCCAGCAAGATAATCTTCTTTAAAATCTTCTGATTGTAATACAGTCTTGACTAGATGATCAAATGATTGACCGATTTCTCTTCCTGTCACATGGTTATTTACTGTAAACATGACAGATGCTTGAGGGTTCGTTAAATCATGAATCACTACTTCACAATTTGGTCCAAACATTTTTGCCGTAGATTTTGCTAAAGGAATATAGCTCTCTAATAAATTCTTCGTATTTTCCATGCCTAAGCACCTCATTTGTTTATTCCACTATATTATATAATTTTTTATATATAAAAACAATATATAGATTTTTTTATATATGTTGAAAAGGTTGAGAAAATATAAAAAAAGCAGCCATTGACTGCTTTTTGGTCGTGCTCCTTTCTAATTGATTTCTTGCTGTATTCCATACAAAATGACTTCAATTCCCCACCTGAACCGTTCCATTGATACGGTATCACCTGCAAACATTTCTTCTTTTAGGCTATGGATGAAAGAAATGCCGTCATCGTATGCATCTCCTCTTCTTTATGGAAATCGTTTAAAGCTACATCACACTTATATTATAACGAACACTGTTCGTTTAAAAAGTTTATTTCACGATTGTGTGTTTTAATGAAAAGAAACCAATCGTCCGCCATCATATGATACACTCCAACTAGGAATGTGATAACGATGATTCTTGAATCAGTCGTTTCCATTGTTCTAATTCTGAGTGTAAGAGGTGTTTCTATGAATAAATTATTGGCAACGTTGATATTAGGATTGGGCTTTAGTGGTGCTGCTCTCATTCTTTCTGTCCCTTTGTTATTCAAGTCCAAACCAGAACAATTTGAGCTGGTGTTTACTGCTGGATCAGCGGGCGCTTTCGCTGTATTCGCTGTCTCATGCCTAGTTCTTCGAAAACAATTCAATCGCTAAAAAACCTAAACACAATCCGCCATTAGAACAACAAGTCCAATTAATCCTGCTAGTTGACCCATCAGATGTACGTTTTTTTATGGAGAAGGAACTTCCGCGAGAGCAGTATCAAATGAAAGAAGTGCTGGGAGAACTCTATTTTACAACTTCAACATAAGGAGAATGACGATAGTACACTTATTACAGATAGATTTTAAGATGAAGGGTCCTTTCGGTGATGAAATGGCCAAAGAGTTTTCTGATTTAGCGAAAAGTATAAATGTGGAAGACGGATTCATATGGAAAATATGGACGGAGAATCCGGAGAAAAATGAGGCTGGCGGAATCTACTTATTCGAAACAAAAGAAGCAGCTGAAAACTATCTTGATATGCATTCTAAAAGAATCACTAGCTTTGGAATAACAGACATTAACGCTAAAATCTTTGACATCAATGCTCATCTTACTCATATCACAAAAGGTCCATTAAAAACTCATCAAGGTTGACACACGAAAAAAAGAGCGGCTGATGGCTGCTCTTTTTTTGTTGGGATTTCATCGATTCATCCACTTTACATTTTCTTTTTTCTCTTCATTGACGACGAGCTGGAAGACATCAGGCCTTGAATAATGCCCTGCGACATCGAAGTCAAATTGACTAGAAGAAATATCACGCAAATCAAGTTCTGCCAGCAGTATCTCTTCTTGACCATAGACAGGTTCTTTTATATATTCGCCTAACGGACCGACTATGGCACTTCCCCCTCGGCACATTTCATCAGGAGAAGATGCTAATTCTTCATAGCAGGCTAAATCTTTAGGGTACATCTCTTTATTCACATATTGATTACAAGATAGAACGAAGCACCGGCCTTCTGCGGCAATATGGCGAATCGTAGATTGCCATAGCTCCCTGGAATCTGCCGTAGGGGCTATATAGATTTGGACACCTTTTGCATACATCGCTGCTCTAGCTAATGGCATATAGTTTTCCCAGCAAATTAAAGCGCCTATTTTTCCATACGGTGTATCGAAAACCGGCAGTGTGCTGCCATCCCCCTCTCCCCATATGAGTCGTTCAGAACCTGTCGGCTTTAGTTTACGGTGCTTTCCAAGTAAGGCTCCATCTGGTCCGAAAAACAATACGGAACAATATAAGGTCCCGCGACTTGATTCATCATCTCTTTCAATGACACCAATGACGAGGTAGACACCAGCTTTGCGGGCTGCTTCTCCTAATCTGTCTGTCGTTTGACTAGGAACTGGAACTGAATTTTCTAAGTAACGAAGCCAGTCCTTTCTTCCTTCTGGAGAACGGCTTCCTACTGTGGCGCCAAAAGCTAGTCCTCTTGGATAAGCAGGTATAAAAGCCTCAGGAAAGACAACAATATTGGCTCCTTTTTCTCCGGCCTCAAGTGTTAATGAAATGGCTTTTTCAGTACAGGCTTCTCTATCCATAATGACAGAAGCAGCTTGCACAACAGCAACTCTACATGTTGACATCTTAACCCCTCCTTAGTCTTAGTGTAAAAACAACCGATTATAATGTACAATATATCATCATCATAATGAGTATGCATTATTGGAATAATGGGAGGATCAAATGAACATACGGGACTTTGAAATTTTTAAAACGATTGCGGAATGTGGAAGTTTTTCAAGAGCAAGTGAAAAGCTTTTTATTGCCCAGCCTTCCCTTTCTAAAACCATTCAAAAATTAGAGAAAAAATTGGGTGTCATCCTTTTCGATCGGTCAAATCGAATTTTCAGGTTAACGGATGAAGGACAGCTTGTATATGAAAAAGCGATTACGGTGCTGCAGCAAATGAATGAGTTGCAAATGGAGCTGGGTGATACAGAAACGCATATTCGCGGCCATTTAAAGATCGGACTGCCGCAAGTGATTGGAACCTTTTTCTTTTCGAAAGTGGCAAAAGCTTTTACTAAAAAGCATCCAGATGTGACGCTTGAAATGATTGAGGAGGGCGGCTTGCATGTAGAAAAACTCGTTGAGAATGGCGAAGTAGATGTTGCCTTTGTTGTCATACCTGCGCAAAGTCATGAATTAGAAGAACAACTCATTTTTGAAGCGCCGTTTGTGGCTTGTTTACCAAAAAATCACGCTTTAAAAGATGAACAACAGCTCTCACTCGAACAGCTTAAAGAGGATAACTGGATATTGTTTGATTCTTCATTTGCGTTGAGTCAAGTGATTTTGGAAAGCTGCCGTAAGGAACATTTTGTTCCCAAAATCGCTTACAGCACAACACAATGGGATTTATTGGTGACATTAGTTCGTGATGAACTAGGAGTGGCGATCCTTCCAAGTCCTTTAAAGAACATGTACAAAGAGGACATTTGTGTAAAACCAATTAGCAGTCAATATATTCCCTGGAAAATTGGAATTGTCGTGAAGAAAGATCGTTATAAGACACGTGCTTTGAAGGCTTTTTTAAAAATCGTCGCGGATATATATTCTAGGGATCAAAAATAGAAACAAATAAAAAATGATCCTTCTTGTTTTCTACCATGTAGAAACTGAAAAAAGCCTAATTCCAAGGCTTTTTTTCATTTTATATGCTGTTATCTGACCATGATAGCACCTGTCAGCCATGCAATAGACATGAGAACTAAACATGTGAGTATGGACCATTTAAGGGCGAAACGTACGTATTCGGCAATATTCAGCTTGAGCATTCCTGTTAATAGAATTGTAGCGGGTACCAGTGGCAATAAGAAGTGGGCAGCTTGTGTTAAAACGACAGTTCGCACAATTTCTATTGGTTCAATTCCGTAAGCTTGAGCGGTACTTGCAAAGATTGGAACGACTCCGAAATAAAAGGCATCATTGGACATAACAAATGTAAATGGAATGCTGATTAACCCCACAATGATAGGAAAAAATGGCCCCCAAGCTTCAGGAATAATTGAAACCAAGTTTGAGGCGATGGAATCCACCATTTTTGTGCCTGATAATATCCCTGTAAAGGCCCCGCCTGCAAACACGACAAGTAATACTAACAAAGCGTTGCCACCGTGGTCTTTAATTCTCCCTTTCTGCTGTTCCAGGGTAGGATAATTGATGAGCATAGCTACGACGACAGCAATTAAAAATAAGATCGCCGGCTGCATAAGATCTAATATTAATGACGCCATGACAGTAACAGTTAAGGTTAGATTCACCCAAATCAGCTTTGGCCGTTTAATCGATTCATCTTGGTCAAAAGCTATATTCGCAGATGATTCTTCTTTCGCAGCAGCAGCTTCCTTAAGATCAACCACACTTAATCTTTTTCTTTCCATCTTTCCTAGAATAAAGGAGACAAGTAAGACCCATAAAGAACCTAAAATTAATGTTGGTATAAGGGGAACAAAGAAGTCCGATTGACTAAGTCCGAGCACTGATAAAGCCCGAATTCCAGGTCCTCCCCACGGTGTAACACCACACACGACGCTAAAAGCAAGCATCGAAATCGTCGCTAAAACAAGAGGATTCATTTTTAATTTCTTATATAAAGGAAGCATAGAAGAAATGACAATAATAAAAGTTGTCGTACCGTCCCCGTCTAATGCTACTAAAAGTGTTAGAATTGCTGTCCCAACTGCTACCTTTAAAGGATCTCCTTTAACTGTTTTTAATATTTTTTTAATTAAAGGATCAAACATACCTGCATCAATCATGATCCCAAAAAATAAAAGTGCAAATAATAGAAATGCAGCTGAAGTCGCTACAAGCTTAATTCCCTCAAGCATCATGTCGTCTACAGTTGTCACAAATCCTCCAATAATAGCAAAGATAACTGGAATGATGGTTAAAGCCGTGAACGATGATAACCGCCCTGACATAATAAAATATGTAAAGACTGTTATCATCGTTACCCCAAGTATTGTCAACATGTACGTTCCCCCTTGCATTCTCTTATTTCCCAAAGCTGGCCGTTTTGATAACGCTTACAAAAAATGTTTAAGTGTGAAATATATCAACTTTATTCCACACTATTTACGATCACATATCATTTGGCTTCAGTATAATGAAAGAATCCTGAGCCCGTTTTTACCCCTAGTTTGCCAGCTTTCACATATTTTCTTAGTAAAGGACATGGTCTGTATTTTTCCCCCAACGTTTGATGCAAATATTCCATATTTCTCAATCTCGTATCCAAACCGACTAAATCTGCCAACGCCAGCGGTCCCATCGGATGGTTTAATCCTAAGTTGATCGCTTTATCAATATCCTCTGCGGAGGCAACTCCTTCCTGTAACATATTCATTGCTTCATTTCCAATGAGGCAGTTCATACGGCTAGTAATAAATCCTGGAAACTCGTTCACTTCTACTGTTTCTTTCTTCATTTTTGTTCCAATGTCTCTTACAAAGTCCACGGTTTTTTGTGATGTATCCAGTCCTCTGATCACTTCAATTAACTTCATCTTATGAACAGGGTTAAAGAAGTGCATAGCGATCACTTTATCTGGACGTCCAGTTTGCGCACCAATTTCTGTAGGGCTCATTGTAGAGGTATTCGTTGCTAAAACTGTTCTAGGCGGGCAGAGTTTATCGAGCTTTTGAAATACATCTATCTTCACGTCCATAATCTCTAATACTGCTTCAATCGCGATATCACAATCTTCTACAGCAAATGTTAAATCTGAATGGAAAGTAAGATTTTCTAAACATGTCTTGATATCTTGTTTGGAGATATATCCTCGCTGTTCACTTTTAATGAGTTCTTGTTGAATATAGTTTTCTGCTATTGCGAGCGATTCAGTATTGATATCATGTATCGCTACAAAGAACCCATTGAGGGCTGCTACATAAGCAATCCCTCTACCCATTGTTCCTGAGCCTATAATCGCCATCTTAGTCATAGGTTTACCTCCTTTTAAACTTGTAAATTTTCAAAAATAGTCGTAATTCCTTGACCTCCTGCAATGCATAAAGTCACCAAACCATATTTTTCTCCCCGGCGTTCCATTTCATGGAGTAGTTTTGTAGTTAAGATCGCTCCAGTCGCCCCTATTGGATGACCGAGGGCGATCGCTCCGCCATTGACATTTACTTTTTCTATGTCTAAATGCAATTCTTTTATAACAGCTAAAGCTTGAGCAGAAAAAGCCTCATTTAATTCAATTAATCCAATGTCATCTATTGTTAAATGACACATTTCTAATGCTTTTATTGTTGAAGATACTGGGCCAATTCCCATGATGTCTGGGGCAACTCCAGTGCTTGCCTGCCCAATAATTTTTGTTTTAGGCACGAATCCTTTTTCCATCGCAATGGTTTTATTCATCATAAGTACGGCAGAAGCTGCATCATTTCTTCCGCTTGCATTGCCAGCTGTTACTGTACCATCTGTTTGAAATACGGGTTTCAACGCTGATAGTTTTTCCATAGTCGTATGGCGGGGATGCTCATCTGTTTCAAACAAGAAGACGTCTTTCTTTCTCTTGACCTCATATGGCACAATTTCTTTCAGAAATACGCCTTTTTCTATTGCTTTTCTTGCTAATTCTTGGCTTCGAAGAGCAAATTCATCTTGTTCTAGCCGATCGATTTTGTATTTTTTGGCTATATTTTCAGCTGTAGCACCCATTGTGAGATGTCCGTAATCTTCAATCGGCTGTGAATAAGGCTGGCTTTCGGTATTTGGGTCAAGTAATAAGCCATTTCCTGCACCATATCCATATCGAGCATTTCGTAAATAGTAAGGAGCTGTGCTCATACTTTCTGCGCCGCCTGCAATCACTACATCGCTCAAACCTAATTTAATTTGCATGTCAGCAGTATTAATGGATTGTAAGCCTGAACCGCATTGTCTGTGAATTGTATAACCTGGTATATGAACAGGCAGTCCTGCCCTTAATAATGAAAGGCGGGCAAGGTTAGAGGAATCTGCGCTTTGCTTTGCTTGACCCATAATGACTTCGCTCACTGCATTTGGATCAAGCTTGGCACGCTGCAAAACTTCCTTTATCACTTTTGCAGCTAAGAAATCTACTAGTTCCGAACTTAACGATCCGCCTAGCTTTCCAATAGGAGTTCGAACGGATTCTACGATCACGACCTCGTTCATTTATTTTTCGCCACCTTGTTTATAATTCTTTATAGAAAGTAGGTTTTCGTTTTTCTAGAAACGCTTTCGTACCCTCATGTTTTTCATCCGAACTAAATAAAATGGTTTGAGCAAATTTTTCTAACATCGAAGCAGTATGAAAATCTGCATCTTGCCCTTGATTCACTACCATTTTAGCGAGTTTGAGTGCTAAAGGCCCCTTCGATAAAAGTGAATTGATGAATTCGTCCAATTCATACTTTAATTCACTATTTTCTACTGATTTCGTTACGAGGCCGATACGTTCTGCTTCTGCCCCATCAACTAATTTACCCGTTAAGATCATCTCTAGAGCGCGGCCTTTACCGATCATTCTTGTTAATCTTTGAGTTCCTCCTGCACCAGGAATAATACCTAGGTTCAGCTCTGGCAAGCCTATTTTTGCTTGGGTTGAGGCAATTCTTATATCACATGCTAAGGCAAGCTCACAGCCTCCACCTAAAGCGTGACCATTTATGACAGCGATGGTCACTTTATTGGATTGTTCAATTTCTTGATACATTTTTTGCAGTCCCGGCATGAGCGCTTCAAGCATTGTTCTTTCATGTAATTCTGTGATATCAGCCCCTGCTACGAATGCTTTGCTGCCTGCACCTGTGATCACAATGATCCTCAAATGCTCATCCTGCTCTAATTCGTATAAGGCTTTTTGCAGTTCTTCAATGGTCTTTTTATTTAAAGCATTTCTAACCTCTTGCCGATCAATCATAATCGTTGCGACGTACTTATTTCTTTCAACTTTTATGTGCTGAAACAATTCCTTCACCCTCTATCAAAAATGGTGGAAATTCTGTAGACCTTTTGAAAGCGCTATTATTTGGAAGCGTAAAGACATTCTATTTTCCTTTCCAAACTGGCTTTCGTTTCTCAAGAAAGGCTTGCGCTCCTTCAATTCGATC
This sequence comes from Bacillus sp. FSL K6-0994, assembly GCF_038630815.1. Classification (NCBI taxonomy): domain Bacteria; kingdom Bacillati; phylum Bacillota; class Bacilli; order Caryophanales; family Bacillaceae; genus Bacillus; species Bacillus sp. FSL K6-0994. Next base: position 1,743,146 of record NZ_CP152043.1, read on the forward strand.
TTCACTTTCATATACATTAGGTCCGATATCCAGCTGCAAAGCTTGGAATAAAGGGACATCCATTGTCTTCCATATCGTTTCTTTGATTCTCTGTACAGAAAGGGGCGCACACTCGCAAATTTCTAGTGCTAGTTCAGTGGCTCTTTCTAATAAAAGTTCTTGATTTTCTAATATTTCATCGACTAAGCCTATCCTTAGAGCCTCTTCAGCTGTTACTAATTTACCCGTATACAACATGTTAGCTGCAAAGCTGGGTGAAATGAGTTTAGGTAATATTGTCGCTCCAAAGGTAGCACCCATTCCTCTTTTCGCCTCTGGCATTCCCAGCTTGCAATCTACAGTGGCAAGACGAATATCACTTGCCAAGGCGATTTCACAACCCGCTCCAACAGCTACACCATTCATGGCACATATGACAGGTTTATACGTTTCGATAATGGCGTTAAACAATCTCCCTCTTAAAGGTTTCTTCTTAAAAGCCTCTGGATTTTCTTTTGCTTCCTTTAAATCCCTGCCGCTGCAAAAAGCTTTATCTCCTTTCCCAGTTAAAATAAGAACACGAGCTTTCGAATCGCTTTTAAAATTCTCTAAATATTCCAAAAATAAATCCGACATGATGGAATCGATTGCATTTCTTTTTTCGGGTTTATTTATATAAAGGTAGGCGATTTCACCTTTTTTTTCATAATGGATTGGTTTCAATTGATGAACCTCCTATCAATGTTATTTTCCAATAAAGTTTGGTTTTCTTTTTTCTTTAAATGCTGCGACACCTTCTTTGTGATCCTTTGTTTCTTTGATAATTGCATAATGAGAGGAAATTAAATCAAGTGCAGGCTCTAATTCCATATTTCGAGAGTACTTCACGGCTCTTTTTGTCATCTTAATCGCAATTTGAGGTCCGTTAGCAATTTGTTCAGCTAACTCAATTGTTTTTTTCATAAACTCATTCTGAGGATAAACATGGTTGACAATCCCTAAGCTTAAAGCCTCTTGTGAGCCAATAAAGTTTCCAGTCCATAATAATTCAAGGGCTTTTGCTTCACCTACAATTTTCGGAAGAAAGAAAGCGCCTCCATCTCCAGGTATAAGTCCTACTTTTACATAACCCTCACTCACCTTTGAATCATCAATCATTGTACGAATATCGCACATGAGAGCCATATCTAATCCTGCTCCAACTGCTGGCCCATTAATTGCAGCGATGATCGGTTTATCAATATCTCTTAAGGCAAGAGGAATGCGGTGAATATTTTCCCAAAGCTTATTTTTATTGTTTAGTGGTGTTGGGTCTGTTGTCATTCCGCCCACATCGCCGCCTGAACAGAAGGCATTACCTGATCCCGTTAGCAAAATCACATGAACGTCATCGTTTTCTTTAGCACTTTGAAGAGCAGCTACCCACTCATCTATCATTTCTTTATTTAATGCATTTTTCTTTTCTGGACGGTTTAATGTAATGGTTTGAACATGGTTTTGAATTGCCGTTAAAATGGTTGGTTCCATTTTGATGCCTCCCTTAAACGCATTAGTTTTTGTTTGTCATTTCTTCTTTGGAGCGAATGACTTTTTTATGACGCAAATCCTGTAACTGTTCATGATTCATCCCTAATAATTCTTGTAAAACTTCATCTGTATGTTCGCCAATTGCGGGCGCTGCAAAGACTTTTTCAAGCGGAGAAGCCGATAATCGAATGGGTGAGCCAGGAACTTTGATTTTCCCCTCTTTTGGACGTTCAACTTCTTGAATCATTCCTCTGTATTTTAGGTGAGGATCGTCTGCTACTTCAGCGATCGATTGAACAGGTGCATGAGGAACGTTTGCTTCTATTAAAGCATCTGCAATATCCATCTTCTTTTTGTTAGAAGTCCAGCTTGTCACGATCTCATCGACAATGTACGTATTGGCTGAACGATCGATATTTGTTTGAAAACGTGGATCATCTAATAATTCATCTTTTTCCATCACCTTCAGTAATGACTGCCACTGACGATCAGCTACACAGAGTATAGCGATATAACCATCTTGTGTCGGATAGACATTGTAAGGAGCCGTTGCCATCCCGCTATGTTGATTTCCTGTTCTTTCTGCCACTTTTCCCCCTTGGCTGTAGAACGCTCCTAGTGCAGATGCTAGTGTTGGATAGATTGTATCGTGCATAGATACTTCTACTAGCTGACCCTTCCCAGTGCTCTCTCGCTGATAAAGAGCTGTTGTAATTCCTCCAAATAAATGAATGCCCCCGAGGAAATCACATATGGCTGGTCCTGCTTTTACTGGTGGTTTATCTGCAAATCCTGTGGTCGCCATCACGCCTCCCATTGCTTGAACAGTCAGATCCATTGCTGGCCTGGCGGCATAAGGACCATCTAAACCGTAGCCTTTACCTGACGCATAAATAAGGCGAGGATTGATTTCACTCAAGACGTCGTATCCTAAACCGAGCCGTTCCATCGCGCCGAGCGAAAAATTTTCTACTAAAACATCCGCTTTTTTCACTAATTCAATAAATACTTCTTTTCCTTCTGGAGACTTAAGATCTAATGATACGCCTAACTTATTTGAATTCAGCATCAATAACTCATGACAGTCTCCTTTTCTCCTTACACGCAGGTTTTCTCCTTTAAGCGGTTCTATTTTAATAACCTTAGCGCCTTGATAAGCTAACATGAGTGAACAATAAGGTCCGTTGTAGATTTGACCTAAATCTAAAACAACAATATCTTCCAATGCCTTTTTCATCATAATCCTCCTATCTTAGTGATGAAGCTGTTAAGTGTATTTTCACGTTATGCCGATAATCGGATTATATTTCCGATAATCAGAATTTTAGCACGAGAATTGATGGTGTTCAATAAAAAGTTTGACAATTCTGTTTATTTGTTTTGATTTTATTTTTTTGAAAAAATAAGAAACTCCCTCGAATTACTTATATCAGTAAGTAACTAGAGGGAGTTTCTATAAAAAACGATATTTATATTATCATATGAAGAGAATAAAAATGATTGGTCGTATTGCACATCCGTTAAGAGGGTGCAGCCTCTGTTTTTTCTACATGACGTTCTATCTCCAGTGCTGCTTCTTTGGCAAGTTGAGCAAAGTACTCAACAGTGTCATCTTTTTTTCGATAAGTAGGGCAATGTATAGAGAGACCTGCAAGAATGTGTCCTTCTTGAGACAGAATGGGCACAGCGACATTTAGCGCGCCTTCATTTACTTCTCCTTCTGTATAGGCAAACCCCTTAGTTTTTATTTGATCTAAATCTTCTTTTAGTCTATCAATCTCTATCTCATATTTGGACGACAATCTTCGAATCATCAGTTCTTGCTGCTTATGATCCATGAATGCAAGTAATACCTTCCTGGATGCTCCTTTATGAATAGGTTTGCTTAATCCGATAGGTCTTGAAAATTTAACATCATGAGGGCTTTCGATAGATGCAATACATACGCCCTCTTTCGTCACTGGATCCATGATATTTAAACTGACGGTTTCTTTCGTCTTTTGAGCAATATCTTCTATAAAGGGCATCGCAATTTCACGAAGTTCTGGGATGGGATCTGCATAAATTCCTAATTTATAAGCATTTAACCCAAGTCTTATTTTTCCGGTTGATGTATTCTTAGTGAGATAGCCGCATTCCATTAAAGTATTTACTAAACGAAAAGTAACTGTAGTTGATATACCCATTTTTTCTGTTATTTCTTTTACGGTAAATTCTTTATTTACTTTATGAAAAAGGTCTAGAATATGCAGACCTCTGCGTAAAGTTTGGGAGGTAGATTTATCAGTCATAAAAAAGCTCCTTTCCGTTCTTTCCTGATAGCTTTATTCTAACTTTAGATTCTAAATCCCTCCAGTGAAAAATTGCCTTTCTTCACTCGACCATCTTTTCAAGCTTGTATAAAAGGGGAAATCTCAGCTAGATCACTTTCTGCTCGTTTTCTTAATCAAGTCCACGCCATCGTATGACAGACTTTCCACATGTACAGGCTTTTGCAGAATGTAATGATCAAAAAAGGTCCTCGTATAGTCTGTGACAAGATTCCGCATCTCCATTGCATCGCGTTCGCCTCTCAGTTCTTCGTTCACACCGGTAAACACGATGTCGCAATAATCTAAATGTGCAGCATGGTCAACAGAGAAATAATAGGTTTCCATGCTATTGTTAGCGCCAATGATCGCATTCATATGATAGTTAGGCTCAGAAAACAGCAGTAAAAAGGGTTTTTTCAGATCGCTGTCAAGAAGACCGAAGGCACCGCTATCGAGGCCAATCCCGCAGGCGAATCGGTCGTCATCCCGGCAAACAATCGCTGTCGTAGGCCCTCCGTAAGAATGTCCGACTATGCCCATGCCGGCGTCAAGCAGCAATCTGGCATTAAAGATGGAATTAAGTTCCCCAGCGTCTAGTTTGTAAAGATAATCGGCTGCATACCTTACATCCTCTGTCTGTAATTCACTATATTTAGTTAACTGATGAAGTATTGGCAGTGTAAGGACGTTACGGCATGTCTCAATGGCAGTTTCATCGTCTGGCCGCATCGTCATCTGACCAGCCAGCGCCATCATTTCTGGATCTTCAGAAAACGCCATAATGTCATCTGAAAAATCCTTTGATACATTAAACAGGCGTCCATCTTTACACTTATACATCGTGCTATTCTGATGACCGATACTGACGACAATGTACCCCATGCTTGCAAGGTCTGTACAGATCACTGTCCCCCATTCTGGAGAACCGCCCCCGCCGCAAACATAGAATAACACTGGATAGCGTTCTTCCTTCCCGGAAAGAGCCAGGTCGTCGTAACAATACGTTTGAATATCGATAGAGAAAAAATCCTTTTCCTTCATATACTCTGTGACAAGCGGCTGGTCATGCAGCATTTCGTATACTTCAGGAAACATGTACGTTGATGGGGTCTTCCCTTCATTGCTATCAGACGGATAGTATACAAATGCGGTCAGTTCTCTTTTTGAGTGATCAGATGCCGTGTACTCTAAATCCATCTGTGTGCGTCCGGCAGTATAGCTGCCGATTGGTTCTGGGAAAGCGTCATACCTTTTCATTCTTTTGTTCCCTCTTCTTGATTTAAAATGAATGTGAAATACACATTGTGATATAAGCGCTTTTCAAAACGATGACCGCTCTCTTTATGTTTCTAGCTTTATGATATAATAACTTGTCAGTGCCAACCGCTTAGTGAAACCGAAATGAACTTGCTGGAAGGTATTCATCATTGGAAAAGATTCTGAAGAAATGATAGGTGATCACAATGAGAAGGCTTGAGTCTGGAATGTCAGTAGACAACGAAATATTTTCTGATATTGTCAGGTATGAACATGAAACAATAAGCGCAGCGACGATCAACAACTCGAATGTTCATTCACCTATATTTTGGAGCTGTCACCTGCGTCATCTTGTATTTGATACGTGTGATCTAACGAATGCGAGATTTTTTGCAGGTAGTACGATCGAGCATTGTACGTTTATTCGTTCCGATTTGCGTTCTGTTGGAATTGCTAGAGACGAGGCTGTTTTTACGAATTGCGAATTCTCCTCCTGTGATATGAGAGGAATGACATTGGAAAATGCTGCGTTTATCAACTGTACATTTTATCAATGCAGGTTTAATGACCGCGTTTTACAAGCAGCGAATATCGTAAATTGTACCTTTACCGGTAAGCTGGTGGATATAACGTTTGAGGGAAATGGTAAACAAAAGCTGATTGCCAATTTTGAAAACTGCACCCTTGACGGTGTTTGTTTTAAAGGCTGTGACCTATCGCAATGTATTCCGCCAGCATCCAAAAACCATCTATATGTTGAAGAAATCTCCGCGCGTGTCAAATCTGCATTGACGAAGATAAATAATGACTGTCAACTTTCTGACGAGGATCGCAAAGTACTGGTACGCAGACTGCGCAAGCTTGAGCATATGGAACAATATATTTTTAACACGGCGCAAATGGAGAAAATACATGGAGCTGTTTTTGTGGAGCGATTTTTCAGTTATTTAGAATGCAATAAAGAAAACACTTGATGCTTGCTGCATCCCTCTCAAGGTCGTATATCAACTTCGAGTATATTTGAGTGGAATGAGTTCTCCAATTTTCACTTTGACTAGTCCGCCATCTATTTCTATGATGACAAAACATTCTGGTCCGAAATCTGAAATGAGCTCTCTGCAGATGCCGCAAGGGCTTACGACCCTCAATCTTCTATCCTCTTCATCTGAATATGGATGTCGAACGGCAACAATGGTATCAAAATCTTTATATCCATTCGATAAAGCACTGCCAATTGCAATGGCTTCTGCACAAACCGTTACCCGTCCGATATAGGCTTCTATATGGACAGCCGAGATCATTTCTCCTGTTTTCATGCGGATAGCGGCTCCTACATGGTGTTTATCCTCTTCATAAAGGCTCATAATCTTCTTTTTTGCTTCGTCTATTAACTCTACATCTTTTGGAGTAAGATCAAATGTGTGCATTGTGTTCCCTTCGCCCTTCTATGCTCGTTTTGAATGTACTGATCTATTATACCAAACTTCAGTTAATGGGCGGTTCCGCAAGATGAAGAATGGGTACAAAAAAGCTGATTTTTTGACCATCAGCTTCTTCGTTATGCTCTTTTATAGCGGGCATACATATATCGAATGATTTTTGTGATGACAGAGGTACACATGCATAAAAAGGTCATCACCACGACCCAATACATATTTGACATGTCAAACCCAGTATAGGCAAATATGAAAATAGTGGAGACTGCAAATGTGATGATAAGAACGATGTAAACTCGCTTAAAGATGCAGTAGCCAACAATCCCCCATATCAAAGATAATAAAGGCAATGTAAATAAGATCAGCGCCATGGGATTGAGAAAGAAAGCACTCATCATGTCACTCTCCTTTTATGAACCGGTGAAGAACCGAATATGTATCATATTAATAGGAAATTAGCACGTTGTAAACAAAAATTGGAATTTAAGGAATATTTAATCTGAGATGAATTGACATTCCGAATGTATGTCATGTTGAATGGAAAAAGACTGCTTTCAGTAAGCAGCCCATTTCGCTAAGCTTTCAAATATTCAAGCCGGAGCATTTTGATATGTGAAAAGAGAATCTAACTATTTATCACCTGAATGATTTTTTCCTGAGCGTCTTGTGCCTCAGGGATTGGCATGACGACAAATACATGTAGCATTTCTGGATAAACAAAGGTTTTCATGTCAATTCCTTGTTCTGCTAGCTTTTCATCAAGCTTTAGTGCATCTGGATATAAAATATCATGTGTTCCAATAAAATGAGTGATCTTCGCAAGACCGTTAAAGTCACCGTGAATTGGACTGATTAATGGGTCAGTTACCTTTTTATCTGCTGCCCACATTTTTGTAATGACATCTATTCCTTCTGGCGCTAGAATGGGATCTTTATCGGCATATTCAAATATAAGAGGATTGCTTAAACTCATATCAACACATGCAGATAATAAAATGATATCCTTCGGCTGCGGCAGATCTTCCATCTTTAAGAGGTGCGCAAGGCCAAGAGAGATATTTCCGCCCGCTGAATCACCCATGATCGTTAATTGATCGGTACTCTCAACCGTTTTTAGTATTTCTTTATATAGATTTAAGATTTTCGGATAGGTATCTTGGTAGCTGTAATGAGGTAATTTAGGGTAAATAGGAGCGATCACTTTGGCGTTAAGGGACCTAGCCAATTTATCCATGTACCACCAATGGAAATCGAGAGGCTGGTTTACCCAGGCACCACCATGTATATATAAAATCACCTTTTGTTTTTGCGACATTTGGTCATTCAATGTGAAAACCTGCATTCCTTCGAAAGACTGCTCCTTTATCTCACTCTTTAATTTCACATCGTCTCCGATTGCATAAGGCTTTATATTTTCTATTTGAGACAGAAGTTTTTTGGTTTTTTCGACACTAGCAAAACTTTCTTTATTACTTTGGGACGTGAATAATGTTTCAAATTGAATACTTTCTTCAGAACGTTCTCCATTAAAAATGTCGACACTCATTTTGTTTTCTCTCCTTTAAGCATATATGTTTATTCGTCATCCTGATTCATCATACGAAATGATTTGAGATACACTTGTACTTCTTTCTCAGGAGTCTTTAATAAGTTAGATAAAAGGTCTTGTATGAGACGGAGACTGTTAATTTTCTTTTCAATTTCTTCATGTTTTTGATGTACAATTCTTTTTAAAGTATCAAGTTCTATGTCTTGACTCAGCATTTCCAATATTCCTTTTATTTCCTTTAGTGAATAACCCAATGATTTGGCATCTTTGATCAATTGAATTTTCACGATATAATCTTCTGTGTATAGTCTATAACCGTTCGAACGGCGTCTAGGGACAGGTAAAATGTTGTGTTCTTCATAGTAACGAATTGCGGCAGGGCTTATTCCTGTTTGTTTGGCAAGTTCTCCTCTAGTCATCAACTCAAGTCGTTACTCCTTTTTCGTGATTTTGTCTTTCTATATTTACATTATAAAGGTTGAACGATACTTCAAGGTCAAGATACGTTTTCGTAAAAAACAAAACACCATCGCATGCAGCCGGTTAAGGCGCCCCGCGATGGTGTTTTACATCATTCAATCTGCTTTTATAGATCTTCCCCATTTGATGCGATTACATTTTTGTACCAGAAGAATGAGTCTTTCCGGTAACGATTCAGTGTACCGTTTCCTAGGTCGTCTTGATCCACATAGATCAAACCATAGCGTTTAGTCATTTGAGATGTTCCGCAGCTGATTAAGTCAATGCAGCCCCAAGGTGTATATCCCATTAAGTCAACACCTTCTTTTACGGCTTCTTTCATCTGTTCAATATGTTTTTTCAAATAATCAATTCGATAATCATCGTGTACTTTTCCGTCTTTTGTCAATGTATCCCTTGCACCAAGTCCATTTTCACAAACAAATAAAGGCTTTTGGTATCTGTCGTACAGTTTAATTAATGAAATGCGCAGACCCATTGGATCGATCGGCCAATCCCATTGTGATAATTCCAAGTGTTCATTTTTAATCGGACTGTCAAACGTACCCGCTAGCTCAGCTGCATCTTCACGTGCTTCTGCTACGTGGGACATATAATAGCTGATCGCAACAAAATCAACAGTGCCCTCTTTTAAAATTTGTTCATCCTGCTCTTTAATATCAAGCTTGATTTGATTATCAGCAAAGTATTTCACCATGTATGTTGGATATTCGCCTCTAGCTTGAACATCAGGATAGAACATATTCAATTGATTCGATTTAACTGCCTGCAGCTGATCCTCTGGTTTTGTTGTTTTTGCATAGGCTTCAATTTGGTTAATCATACAGCCAATTTGGACATTTGGAATGATTTCCTTCGCAGCCTTCACTGTTAAGGCACTTGCCACAAATTGATGATGAGATGCTTGGTAAGCAGCTTGTAATTTATGGTCTACTAGATCCTCTAAAATTCCAGCACCTGTATAAAGGCTGTTGAGGTTCATATTCATTTCATTAAACGTAATCCAGTACTTCACTTTGTTTTTATATCTTTCTAAAATCGCACGTGCGTATTTTTCGAACAATGGGACAAGCTCTCTACTCATCCATCCATTGTATTTCTCTGTTAAAGTAATCGGCATTTCATAATGAGACATCGTTACTAGCGGTTCAATTCCATATTTCGCACATTCATCAAATACTTTATCGTAAAAAGCCAATCCTTCTTCATTCGGCTTGTCCTCTAAACCTGTTGGAAAGATTCTTGCCCATGAGATAGACAAACGAAAGACTTTAAATCCCATTTCTGCAAACAGTGCAATATCTTCTTCATAACGATGATAAAAATCAATTCCGCGTCTTTTTGGGAAATCAAATGCATCAGGATTTTCTTTGTACTTGTTTAGTTCAGCTGAACTAACATCGAATGTAAAGTTGTTCACTTTTCCTTTTGCATATGGATCTTTATATGCAGCGAAGTCTGAAGTTGACAGCCCTTTTCCGCCTTCTAAATATGCACCCTCTATTTGATTGGCAGCGGTTGCGCCACCCCATAGAAAATTATCTGAAAATCCTTTTTTTAATTCTTTCATTTCAATCATCCCTTCTATTATGATTAATGAATAAGCATTAAGAGTTTATTTTCTCCTGCGTTGACATAAGAGTCACCTGTATAGATAACATCCAGGTACTTCGAGGAATTAGTGACAATAATAGGTGTCACGACATCTAATCCTTTTGATTGAATTGCTTCTATATCAAATGATAATAAATGATCCCCGATGTTGATTTCATCTCCTTCTTCCACCAATACCTCAAAGAATTGACCATTTAGGCTGACGGTATCAATCCCTACATGTATTAATAATTCAACCCCATCATCTGAAACCAAACCTATTGCATGTTTAGTAGGTGTAACGGTCACTACTTTTCCGGAAAACGGCGCTTGTACCACCCCCTTATCAGGCATAATCGCTACTCCCTTGCCCATCATTTCGCTTGAAAAGACGGCATCATTTACGTCAGATAAAGGAACGACTTTACCAGTTATAGGTGCTTGTACTTCATAAGGATTTACTTGTCTCACAGCTTGTTGATTGACTGCATTTTCTGGATTTTTAGATGGCTTTTCCTGTTTTTCCGGCTGACCTTCATCCTTTGTGGCAGGTTCCTTGAAGCCAAGAAACATAGTGGCAAGCAGTGAGACCAAAAAGCTAAGCGCTATTCCAATTAAAGCCAGCTGGAAATTATTTGTGCCTTTCATAATGTAAGTTGGCAGAGATGTCATTCCTGGAATTGAAAATGCTGTCGTTTTGACGGAGAATAAACCATAAAAACATCCGCCAACTGCGCCGCCTATTAATGAAGCATAGAAAGGCTTTTTCAGTCTCAGTGTTACTCCATAAATGGCTGGTTCTGTAATTCCAAAGAAACTCGGAAGCAATGTTGATAACGCCAAAGACCTTGTTTCTACTCGTTTTGTGCGAATGATAACACCTAAAACGGCACCTGCTTGTGCCATATTGGCAATAAAGTTCATCGGAAGCAGCATGACATCGTAACCAACTTTTTCAAAGCTGGCAAACGTGCTTGGGAAGAATGCGTAATGCATCCCAGTTAGCACAATTAAAGGCATGAGGCCTCCCATTAATAAACCTGCAATCGGTCCAGCAAAATGGAATAAAGAAGTGAAAAAGATCTCTAAATACTGACCGAAAACGTTTCCAATAGGCGCTATGAAAGCTAGTGTAAGAGGCGCTGTAATCATTAAGCTCAGTACCGGTGTAAATACGATACTTAAGGATTTTGGAATCACTTTCGTCATCCACTTATCAATAAAGCTAAGAAGCAGCACGCCTAAAATAATCGGCAGGACTGAAGAAGTATAATTATTTAATGGAATACTCAATCCTAAAAAACTAAGTGGATCTGCCCCTTTTGCTGCCCCTTCCACCATTGTCGGATATAATAAAATCCCAGCAAGTGCCATCGCGAGAGATTCTCGTGTTTTAAATTTCTTCGCTGCAGAATAAGCAATGAGGAAAGGTAAAAAGTAAAAGACAGCATTTGAAAAGATTTGAAGTACAGCATAGGTAGAGCTTTTTTCCGTCATCCAGCCTAAACTAACGAACAAAGCCATGATCCCTTTTATCAATCCACTACCAACAATCGCCGGCAAAATTGGTGTGAAAATTCCGCTAATGACATCGAATACGACTTCGATTGGATTCATTTTTGACGTATTTTTAGCAGGAGTAGAATCATTGCTGCTCTCACCAATCAGATGGTCGATTTCCTCATAGACTTCTGCAACTTTTGCTCCAATAATGACTTGGAATTGTCCGCTTTGGAATTGTGCTCCCAGCACACCGTCTACTGTTTTCAGTTCATCTACTTTCACCTGTTTTTCATCGTTGATATTAAATCTCAGCCTCGTAATACAATGCCAGCTTTGAGATATATTGCCGGTTCCACCGATTAATTTGATAATTTCTTGCGCCAATTCTTTGTTTCCCATGTCTTCACCCCTTCATTTTCACAAAAAAAAACCTAAACAAAATCCACCATTAGAAAGACTTCTAAATGGAGATTTGTTTAGGTTAATGCTTTTTCATAACACGCCTAAAAGAAATCATTTATTCTGTTGATGTTTCTTTGTAATCCTTTCAATATGAATGACTAGAAAAACCAGTTCGTCTTCAGTGACATTCCAATTGAATTCCCGCTTTAACATTTCTTTAATAATCAATCCGCATGCATAGCTCTTCATATAACGATCCTGAATTAATTCCTTTAATGTATCATCCATCTGCTGCGACGGTTGATTTGTTTCTTGTCTGACAATAAAATATCTCAAATGAGTAATAAACCTCGAATAATCTATCGATGATTTATCTAATACCATCTCGAAAATGTTTTGAATAATCTTAACGATTTCCTTCGTGAGATGGGTCATTTTGATGGTATCTCCCATAGACTGACCATCTATTTGAGCGTTTACAAAATGAAGGGCAATGAGTGAAGCCTCTGTATCTTGAAAAGTAATCCCCATCATTTTTTGAATAATTTTAAGTGCTTTTTTCCCAATTTGATATTCTTGAAAATATAGATGTGGAATTTCCCATACAATAGGGTTTTCATACTCCATTTTTTCTTGATGCCTTTGAATTGAAAAAGTCAGATGATCAGATAGCGAAAACAGCATGCTAGAACCTAATTTTTTATTCAACATCTCTTCGCCCATATGAATGATTTTTTCAGTTAATAAAAGAATATCAGTTGGGATAGCGGCAAGTTGAGATTCTAATGGAGACGTCTGATCAGAATAAAATGTCTTACTGACAGCGCTCTCATCAAGAGTATCACCCTTTTTCTTCTTAAAGCCTATTCCTGTACCAAAAACAACTACTTCATTTTGAGTGTCTGTTAGAGCTAATACGATATTATTGTTTAAAACTTTAACGACGGTGAACATCTTCATCCCACCTTACCTAAAACTGCTAAAAAAGCATAAAAAAAACACCAAAATCTCAGCAAACAACGTACAAATGTACAACATGTTTACCTGACTTGGTGGTGCCTGATGATATCAGTAACACTCCTGCATCGGTTACGATTTTATTGTAAACACAGGATAAACCAAAGTCAACTATTTTTTTCGGTAAAATAGATTTAAATACCTATATTATAGTATGTCGTTTATAAATTATTTTAAAAGGTAAACATTTTTAAGGTTGCTGTAAGGTTCAGATTAATACGGATTAAGGTTGAGGTAGTACAATGTGTTTGTAGTGAATAAATCATAGAGGTGAAACGTTATGAAAGGAAATAAAGTCTTGTCATCATTATGTTATTTCAGTATCTTTTTTGCACCATTTTTGTTCCCAATTATCGTCTATTTTTTAGGTCAGGACGAAGTGAAATATCATGCGAAAAAATCATTATGGACGCATGTCATACCTTATTTGATTTTTGGTATTGGCATCCTTGGTTCAGGTTTACTTGGTATGAAAGATATCAGCCATGCGGGGCCTTTCTTAATTGCGACATATGCAGTGACATTCCTTGTTGCCATCTACTTCTTCATTTGGAACATTGTGAAAGGCATCAAAGTATTTTCAGAATAAATAATAGGTAAAAAAACGGTTCTGTTGTTGATCAGAACCGTTTTTTTGTCTATTTTCATGCTGGTAGTTGGATATCAATTGTTGTTCCTTTCCCTATACTGCTGCGGATCGTGATGTCCCCGCCGTGCTTGACGATAATATCCTTTGCAATGGCCATCCCAAGACCAGAGCCAGCATGTGAAACACCTGTATTCGTCCCCCTGTAATAGCGGTCAAACACTTTTTCCAGCTCTGCCTCTTCTATTCCTTTGCCGTTGTCTTTAATCGTGATAAGGGTTTTTTCTTTTTGTTCAAGCTGTACAATGATTGTCACATCAGAATCATTGTGAACAAGGGCATTTAAAATCAGATTGGTGACCGCTCTTCGAATGAGGATTTTATCAATATTCAGCATGAGCTTGTCTTCATTCGTTTGAAGCTCAATCGTCTGATCCGCATATCTTGAATCGTTCAAAATATCAATTAACGTTTCCCGCAGCAGTGACACGATGTTGACCAGCTCTTTATTGAGCATGACGCCGTTATTTTTCAGCCTTGTCGTTAAATTCAGATCCTCCATGACATCTTTGATATACAATGATTTATTCTCAATGATGCCCGCGTAATGTCTGATTTCTTGCTTTGAAAGAGGATACTTTGGGTCTTTCATGATTTCTGCATAGCCTTGAATAGAAGCGAGCGGCGTTTTAATATCATGAGAAATATGGCTGATCCATTCTTCCCGCATTTGCTCTAGTTTGTCTTTTTCTTTTTTGCTTGAAGCGAGCTGCTCTGATAAGTGATTGACATTATAGAAGACATCTTTATAAATTCCTTTAGCAGGCAGATTTGTCGTGTAATCTCCGTTTGCCAGCCGCTGGATGCTATGAATGGCACGGCCGAGCGGTTTTGTGAGCTGCCGGCTGAATAAGTAACCAATGAGTAACGCTATGATGGCATCAATTGATAATAAAATCATCGTCCCGATATTGAATCTTGTTACTAAATCCTTCGTGTCAAACGAGAATAGGTATTTTCCGATGGAAGGGTCTTTAAAACCGATAAAGTAGCTGTATTCTTTGCCCTTTACTTTTTTTCCGCCAGCATAAATGGTCGATAATAATTGCTTATCTTTATATTTATGTAAGTTCACGATTTCTATCGGTGTATATTTGTTCTTTAATCCTTTAGGTGCTTGCGCATGATACACGTTTTGGCCATTTTCGTCTAAAATTTGAATCCATGCATTCTGTTGTTTTAAGGCTTTCTGCCCTTCTTTGTTTACGGTCATTCCTTGATCAGAAAAAGAGATGTATTGTTCAAATGATCTTGTGAAGGTTTCGGGCGTATTTTCCTCGTTATGCTGGCTGTTTGCCTGAAGTACGAGCCAAATCATAAATACGAATAAGTTGATAAAGACCGTGATAATGGTCACGATAATGACAGAGACCATATACCTGCCTGTTAATCGCCATTTCATCCTTACGCATCCTTTACAACAAATTTATAGCCAAGCCCTTTGACTGTGACGAGAAACTCTGGTGTGGACGGGGAATTTTCTATTTTTTCCCGAAGTCTTCGGATATGAACCATCACCGTATTGTCAGAACCGAAGAAGTCTTCCCCCCAAACAGTTTGATAAAGCGTTTCTTTACTGATGATGCGGTTCGGATGCTGCAAGAAGTAGGTCATCAGCAGAAGCTCTTTCGGCGTGAGCTCAATGACCACGCCATTTTTCTTCAGTTCTGCTTGCTGCTCGTTTAATTCAAACGGCCCTTTTTTGATCACGGGATCGGCTTGAGATGACTGCAAGTATGAGAGCCGTCTCAGCTGCGCTTTCACCCGGTAGGCGACTTCCTTTGGACTGAACGGTTTTGTAATGTAGTCATCCCCGCCGATGGCAAGTCCTACAATTTTGTCTGTTTCCTCTCCCTTTGCTGATAAAAAGATAATCGGAACATGGGAGGTCTCTCTGATTTGTCTGCAAATATCATAGCCTTCACCGTCTGGCAGCATAATATCAAGTATGACAAGATCAGGCTGTTCTTGATGGAATTTCGTGAGCCCATCACGGGCAGTTGAAGCTGTTATAACGCGATCAATGCCTTCTCTTGTTAATACTGTGTTGATTAATTCCAAAATTTCTTTTTCGTCATCGATCATTAATACTTTGCTTTGATGCTTTGGCATACATTGATCACTCTCCTGAAGTCATTGCCATTATTATACCCAATGTAAGAACATAGTGAAAAAATCAACTTCCTATTTGCATAAAAAAAGCCAATTTTCTTTTGAAATGAGAAAATTGGCTTTTGGTGATTCAATTGATTCTAGCGTTTGACTACAAATGTTGTCACACTTTGAGCCGGGAGATGAGCCCAAAATTGATTGCCTGATATATTTAAGTCTGTACCGGGCTGAAGGTTGCTGTTGCTGCTTGTAATCCATCTTGATGCTTGCGAAGCAGTTCCATTTTGCATCACAAAGTGCTGATTGACTCCTGTATTGTTTTTGTTAATCGCGACAATGACAACCTGATTGTTTCCTTTGTAGGCAGATACGAAAACATTTGGTTCAGGACTTTTCGTTGCATCAATTCTGACGTATCCTGGGCGTACAAACTTGGAGAAATGCGCCATGTTGTAACCGCGTTTACTGATCAGGCCATCTTCCTTCATAGGGCCGTAGGATCTGCGGATGTACCACCAAACATATGCCTGAAAGTCCCCTTCTACCATCGAATGGTGAATATGCTCTGAAACCCCTAATGCCTCAGGCCAGCGGTCCGCTGAATTGTTATCGCTATTCGGGTAGTAGACCTCTGTCATCCAAAGCTCCTTCCCCCCTCCTTTTTGTTTGAAAAGAGGATATGGAAGCTGGCTGATTTGGGTTCCGTACAAATGGGCTCCGAGAATGTCCATATTTCCAAGCGCTTGCGGATCATTTAAGATAGGATCTGATATATTTTTAAGGTATTGAAAGGATTCTGGCGCAATCACGCGGGCATTAATGGAGCCGGCATTTTCTCTCATGAAACGCAGGATTTCCTGAGGAGTCCACCATGTCCATTCATGTGCATAATCAGGCTCGTTTTGTACTGATATCGCATAGAGATTGACGCCATTATTTTTCATATACGTCACAAAATCGTTCAGATGCTGAGCATATGCAGCGTATTGATTGTATCTCAGCCGCTTTGCAGTTGTACCATTACGGTTGAAAGTCTCGACCATATGGCTTGGAGGATTCCAAGGTGAAGCGATCACTAAAGCTCCATGCTCTATTGCTCTTTTGGCTGTGGCGACCTCTCTGTGCCAATTATTTCTGTTCTCATCTACAAAAATTCTTAGAATGGAAAACCCTAATTGATTCTGCCCATTGCCAAAAGCGGTTTCCCTTTGAGGTGCGGTCAAATCACCAATCCAAGCCGGGTGGTTCATTCCGCCAAAGCCGCGAATCACTTGTCTTTCTGCATTGATATTAATATTGGCATCTGCTGCTGAAACTTCAGTTGCGCCAGGTCCGATGAACATGACAGACAGCATGGTGAAGCAGATCAATAAAGTACAGATTGTTTTTTTGATCATTGACATCAAATTTTTCCACTCTCCTATCATTTTCTCATCCTTTGTTATTGAGTAAACCGCCAGGAATCAAACTGAAATAGGTTTGCACCTGTTCCAGTAAAGACAAAAAATACGTTGTGCACGCCAGCTGCTCCGTTTACTGTCGTTTCTACTTCTCGCCAATTGTTTGTTCCGCCTGTGGAAGGGACATTTAGTGTTCCGACGAGTCTGCCGTCAGGGCTTCCGAGGCGTACTTCTATTTTTCCGCCTGTATTTGATGCTACATTCGCTTTAAATGTTCTTGCGCCGTTTGATCCGAAATCGACGTTACTGGCAGCCACCCAATCTCCGTTTTGAATGTTTGTGACATGCTGGTTATTGACCGGTCCGCCTGGAGCTGAAGAGGGCTCTGTCAAAATGCGTCCATTCCATGCAAATGTTTCAGCTTCTACCCGCTGATAAGGATTCAGGTTGGAAAGCTGTTTGACCCCTTCAAAATTGGCTGCAACCTCTCGAAGGGAGCCGTCAGCATTATGCACAAGCTTATTAATATGCGGAGATCTGTAGCCTTTTCCTGCCCCGTATAAAGCAGAGCTGACCGTTTGGGTATGATACACGACATACCACTCGTTTTTAAAATTGAACACCGCATGATGGTTGTTACCGCCGCCGCCAAAAAATGCACCCGGATTTTTCAGGAAATGCCCTCTATACGTAAATGGACCCATCGGACTTGAGCTCGTCATATAACCGATCTCACCAGGTGGTTTATCTGCTGGGTGGGAGCCGCCAAAGTTGATGCAATAGGAATAGTAATAGGTTCCGTTATACTTATGCATCCCCGAATCTTCAAACATAAAAGGAGCATCAATGGTTGATGCACTGCCCACAACACTTGTCATATCAGGCCCTAGTTTTAGGACTCTTGCTGTTTTAGGATTGGCCCATTGTCCCTGCGTTGGATTAGAACCGCCTGGTACGCCTCCACCGGCATATAAATAACCAGCGCCGTCATCATCTACAAAAACGGCTGGATCAAACAGCCATACAACCCCGGACATTCCTGGTGTATTTGGCGTGACAAGCGCTTTTCCGATAGGATCTGTCCATGGACCGATTGGGGAATCTGCTGTCAGAACCCCAATCCCTCCGCCGCTGTTTGCGAAATAAAGGAAAAATTTATCCTTCCCATTGATTTTTTTCACCGCCGCTGATGGAGCCCAGGAAGCACCTGCCCATTTAGCAATCCCTTTGCCGCCATTTGCCCCATTTGCACCGGCTACTGGAATCGCGCCATGATCTGTCCAGTTCACCATATCTGCTGAAGAGATGACGAAGACCCTATTCAAATTGGCAAAAGAATTATCTTTAATCGTACCGTTGCTGTGATATTCATAGTCATCACTCGACATATAAATGTACACTCTTCCGTTATAGGTGAGCGCAAACGGATCAGCGCCCAAGTGGTGGTCTATGAGCGGGTTTGCATTTCCTACACGTTTTGCAATTGTTGTGCTTGCCGCACTCGCATCATATACCGGTAAACAACTCAGTACCAAAGCAAAAATCAATAAACCAACGCCGCACTTCATCCTCGTCCTCATCGTTTCATTTCCTCCTGTTTTCATCTTCCTAATATTGGGGTTTAAGCCCAATTTCAAAATATGTTGATAGATACTGATGAAGAATGAATAGAAAGAATGATTTCTAGTGCAAATCCTTGCTGTAATCATGATGAAAACCCTTACTTTTTGACTAGAAGACAACAAAAAATGCAGTTCTCCTTTTGGAACTGCATTTTCTAAGTTAATTGATGAGTGTTGATCACATATAACGAGCGGTCACCATCTTCTTTCTTGTGTAAAACTCCACTCCGTCTGTTCCATTGGCGTGCAAATCCCCGTAGAAAGAATCCTTCCAGCCGGAAAACGGGAAAAATGCCATTGGTGCGGGAACACCGATATTGACGCCGAGCATCCCTGCTTCAATATTTTCGCGAAATTCTCTGATGCTTGATGCACTGTCTGTGTACAGGCAGGCACCGTTTGCAAATTTTGATTGATTAGACAGGTCGATCGCTTCTGTCAGTGAAGAGACACGAACTATTGATAAGACTGGGGCGAAAATCTCGTCCTGCCAAATTTTCATTTGATTTGTCACATGGTCAAAGATCGTTGGTCCAACGAAATACCCTTTTCCATTTGTTTCGTGATCTTTCCTGCCATCTCGAATGAGACTTGCGCCTTCTTCAATCCCTGACTGAATGTATTGAAGCGTTCGCTCCTTATGTTCCTCTCGAATGACTGGACCAAGAAAGACCTCTTCATTTATTCCGTTTCCAATGACAAGCTTATTCGATTCATCAACTAATTTTTGAATGAGATCATCTGCCACTTCTTCTTCCACTGCGACAACGGCCGCGGCCATGCAGCGCTCTCCTGCTGATCCAAAGGCAGCACCAATGATTTGTTTCGTTGTCGCGTCTAAATCTGCATCTTTGAGGACAATGGAGTGATTTTTTGCTCCTGCAAGTGCTTGGACACGTTTGCCATGCTCTGTGCCTTTTTTATAGACGTATTCTGCAACTGGCTGAGAGCCGACAAATGAAATGGCTTTGACCTTTTGGTGTTCAAGCAGACCATTGACGACATCATGAGCTCCATTGACAATGTTGAGAACCCCTTTTGGAAGACCAGCTTCTTCAAATAATTCGGCTAATCGTGCGGCAAGAATCGGCGTGCGCTCTGAAGGTTTTAAAACAAACGTATTTCCGCAGGCAATGGCAAGCGGGAACATCCAGCAAGGAACCATCATTGGAAAGTTAAATGGTGTAATTCCGCCGATGACGCCAATTGGATAGCGGTACATGCCAGATTCGAGTCCAGATGCGATATCTGGTAATTGTTTTCCCATCATTAAGGTTGGTGCACCAGCGGCAAATTCGACACATTCAATTCCGCGCTGCACTTCTCCTTTTGCTTCTGTGATGCTTTTTCCGTTTTCAATCGTTACGAGTTCAGCCAGCTCATCCCATTTGTCAACGAGTAACTGTTGGTATTTAAATAAAATGCGTGCACGGCGGGGAACGGGAGTTTTCGACCAAGTGGCAAATGCTTCTTGTGCTGCCTGTACCGCATGTTCGACATCTGTTTTTGTTGAAAGCGGCACTTCCGCGATGATTTCGCCAGTAGCTGGGTTATACACTGCCTCTGTTTGACTTGTTTCTGCCTCAATCCATTGTCCGCCGATATAATTTTTCAACGTTTGTACATCTGTTTTGGTCATGTTCCCTCTCTCCTCTTTGTTAAAGAATGTCATGCTTAAAGGGTGTGTATGTATCGTCATTGTCTCATCTAACGGGCATTCATCTGTATACACTCTTTGTCAAATCAAACGGCAGTTTTGGTTTACGTTGTGATAAACCGCTTTAGTCAGGCTCTTGTTCAACACAGATTGGTTTGTTTGTGACATTTAACACTAGAATACCGAAATTTCATGATGTGTTTTTGATTAACTATTGGGTAACTTTAGAAAAATCATAATATTAAAATGGGTCTCAGTCAATCCTCTTTTTGCTTCATAAGAAAAACCTGATGCGCGGTGCATCAGGTAGAGGCTGGTTCATTTCTGTTATTTGGTTGATGCGGCATAGTGATTTGGTTCTATATAATTTGGCAGCATCTCTCCATGTGCTTCAATGAGTTCATCACATAATTGAATGGTGTCATCAATTGATAGTTCAGCGCTTGTGTGTGGATCCAGTAATGCCGCTTGATAAATGTGTTCTTTTTTCCCGCTGATTGCTGCTTCGATGGTCATGAGCTGTGAACTAATATTGGTCCGGTTCAGTCCCGCCAGTTGTTCAGGGATCTCTCCGACATAGCATGGCATGATGCCGCTTCGATCTGCAACACACGGCACTTCGACACACGCTTTTTCAGGCAGGTTGTGAATGAGGCCACCTGTGTTCAGCACATTCCCGGCAAATTTAAAGGGAACGTTCGTTTCAATCGCTTCAATGATACGTGAACCATATTCTTTTGAGCGAGTATGTGTGATCTGTGTATTGCCCACAAGGTCATGCTTCATTGTATTCCAATTGTTGATTTGTTCCTCGCAGCGTCTCGGGTATTCATCGAGCGGAATGTTAAACTGACCGATTAGTTCTGGGTACCGTGATTTGATGAAATATGGATGGTATTCGGCATTGTGCTCTGAGGATTCTGTGACATAGTAGCCGAATTTATCCATCAGTTCAAAACGTACCATATCATGATGCCTCGATTGCTGCTTTTCTTTTGCCCGTCTTTTGATTTCTGGATACAAGTCTTTTCCGTCCCGTTTTACCTCTAATAACCATGCCATATGGTTAATACCGGCAATTTTTTCTTCAATGCCTTCATGTTCCATTTCAAGAGATTCAAATAGGTCCTTTGTACAGACTTGCACACTATGACAGAGACCAATCGTTTGAACCTGAGTATAGCGCAGCATCGCACCTGTCAGTGTGGCCATTGGGTTCGTGTAATTTAACAATAAAGCATTTGGACAAACCTCTTCCATGTCCTTTGCAAATTCCAGCATGACAGGAATCGTTCGAAGGGAGCGGAAGATGCCGCCGATCCCTACCGTATCCGCAATCGTTTGTCTTAATCCGTATTTTTTAGGTATTTCAAAATCAATGACAGTACTTGGCCGGTAGCCTCCAACTTGGATGGCATTGATAACATATTTCGCATCCTTTAAGGCTTCTTTCCGGTTGTGATAGGACTGGATGGTCACATTTGCACCGTAATTTGCTTTTAAATGCCGGAGCATCGTTTCTGATTCTTTCAGCCGGTTGTGGTCGATATCATATAATGCGAATTCAAAGCCTGCAAGGGCGGGAACAAACAGACAATCTCCTAATATATTTTTAGCAAACACGGTACTCCCTGCACCGATAAATGTAATTTTAGACATAGACGACTCTCCTTTTTACATCTATATTGGGCTAGCCTTTGACAGAGCCTTGTGAAAGCCCTGCGATAAAATATTTTTGCAAAAGTAAAAACATCGTGACCATTGGCAGCATCGCAATGAGTGCAGCTGCCCCAACGAGCTGAAGCTGATGCTGATTTTGACCAAAAAAATGGGATAAGGCGACTGTGAGTGTATGCATCTCTTTATCTTGCAAAAAGAAGATAGCAAATTGATAGTCGTTCCAAATATACACGCAGGCAATAATTAATACAGAAGCGGTAATGGGCTTCAGAAGCGGAAAAACGACTGTGAAAAAAACTCTGAGTGTCCCTGCACCATCAATACGGGCAGCTTCTTCAAGCTCCTTTGGAATTGTCGACCGGATAAAGCCTGCGTATAAGAAAATTGTCAGCGGCAAAAAAGCAGCCACATTATTTAAAACAGCAATTTGATAGGTGTTCATCATCCCGATTTGAACGACCATTTTATAGAGCGGGACAAGGGCTGTAAGCGGTGGAATGACCATAATGGCAATAAATAAAACATAGACTGCTTTATTCAGCTTTGTGTTCCTTCTTGCGAGCGGATAGGCTGCAAGAGATCCAAACATAATAAGCAATACAGCGGAACTGAACGTAATGATCACTGTATTCAAAAAGGACTGGCCAAGCTGAGCCTCTGTCCATGCTGTGCGGAAGTTTTCAAGATGCAGTGCTTTCGGAAACAGCCATTTTGAACTAAAATCTCCTATCCCCTTTAATGATGTCGTCACCAAAATATAAAATGGAATGAGGTGCAGCAATGTGATCAATAGTGCGAGGAAGGAGTACCATTTTTTCTTGCGCTTATAGGCGTTATCCATCACACCTCGGTCTCCTTTCGTTTGAAATAAATCAGCGCTGCGACACTAATGACAAGGATGATGACCGCCATGAACACCCCTTGCGTCGCTGCATAGCCTGCATCCTGACGTTTGAAGTACAGATCATACATAAAGGTCGACATGGATTGCGAGGAATCTCCAGGTCCGCCGCCCGTGAGTGCCACAATGACATCAAAGAGCTTGAGCCCGCCAATGACATTCAGCACAACATTAATGGTGATCGACGGCATAAGCAGCGGCAATGTAATCCGCCTGAATTGCTGGAAGCTCGATGCGCCGTCTAATTGAGCCGCTTCATAATAATCCTTAGGAATACTTTGAAGTCCTGCTAAATAAATGATCATCGCAATCCCGACGAATTGATATGTGTTGACAAGCACAATGATCCATGTGTTAAATTGCGGGTTGCCGAGCGCATTTATTTGATCAAATCCAAAAAGCGTCACCACATCATTTAAGGCACCACCTTGGTAAGCAAACACAAAATACCAAATATAGCCCATCGCAATCGGGCTGATCATGACAGGTAAATAGATGACCGTTCTTGTGATGGCTTTCATCTTTAAGCTTTGATTTAATAAAAGAGCATATCCAAGTCCGATGATATTTTGTAAGACAGTGCTCCCGATTCCATAGAGAAGCGTGTTTTTGACAACAAGCCATGTCGCTTGATCCTGAAGCAGCCGCCCATATTGCTCAAGACCAATCCATTGATAAGTTTGTGAGAAACCGTTCCAATTCGTAAAAGAAAGCTGAATGCCGTTTAAAAAAGGATAAATGATAAAGGTACTGACGACGAGAACAGCTGGCATGTACATCCACCAAAGTGATGAATTCTGGCGTTTTTGTATCTTTTGTTTTGGTAAAGAGGTGAATGCGGCGGGCTGTTTTGCTTTTGTGATGTCATTCATTGGCTTCACTCCTGTTTCAGCATCCATCGGCTATTGTTTTTTCAAACGCTTATATTCCTCTTCCATTTTCTTTGATAACTGTTCTGGTGTGATGGAGCCTGCTAATAATTCTTGACCCGTTGTTGCCATGACCGCCCACATTCCGCTTGGTAAGTATTTTCGATCGAAATACGGTTCAATCTTCACCTGTTCGTATTGATCGTAAAATGCAGAGTAATAGTTTTTCGCTTTCACTTGTTTTAGAGCTGTTTCAGAGGATGTGCCCTCGGCGATTTTTTTTGCGTTTTCAGGTTTTGCTAAAAAATCGATGAATTGTTTTGCTTCTTTTAGATGCTTAGAGTCTTTCCAAGCAGCAACAGTAAAACGTTCTCCGCCAATCCAGCTTTGTTCATCTCCTTCATGAATGGCTGGAACAGGCATCGTGCCTACTTTGATCGATGAATTCAGCTCTGTTGCTTCAGGTCCTAAAGATCCTCCGACAAAGGTGAAGGCGATTTTGTTTTGTGCCATGAGTTCAGGCGCTTGAGATAGTTTCGCTGTCAGGACATCCTTGTTTAAAAGGTCTTGATCCTTCAGATCTTTCATGAATTGTGCAAGCGGTGTATAGAGAGACCAATCAAATGATCCGTTTTCAAGTTCCTTTCCGTATTGATGCTTTTGATCGGTGATTAATAAAGGCGTCGCCAGCTCATCAAAGACTTGGGCAATATTTGAGTTATCTCCTCCTGGTATCCAGAGCGGCACAACATCTCCTTTGCTCTTTTCTTTCACTGTCAGCAAAGCAGATTTTAATTCATCAAGTGTTCTAGGGACTTCTATGCCATATTCCTTTAATAGATTGGCATTAAAGCTAAGCCCATCTTTTGCTTGATTCAGCGGGTAAGCGTACACTTTCCCATCTTGGTCTTTTAAAATTTGGTCGAGTGAAGGATCAAGCTGTTTGACCCAATCCATCTCTTTTAAATCAGCCACATACTCGCTATAGCGCAGTTTGGCCCAGCCATGTGTATCAAACAGGTCTGGCATATCGTTTGCTCCCATTTTGACGCGGATCATATCTTCATAGCTGTTGCCTGGGAAATTAGCATCGATTCGAATCTGCTCATGCTTCTTCTCAAACTCGCGAATGACTTCTTCAAACGCTTTTCTTTCCCCGCTGTTGCTCATTGTTGAAAATAGCGTCAAGGTGACCTTTCCATTTGCTTCAGATGAGCTGTTATTACCGCAAGCAGACAAAATCATGGTCAAGAACATGGCTGCAGTCAGCAGCATGATTTTTTTATTCATGGTTTCCTCCTTTTGATCACTGAAAATTCAGACGATTATCGGTAGAATTCATGCAGTTGCGGAAACAAAGGAAGTCCATTATACTGGAATTCTATTCTTTTCAAAGAGATAAGAGAGCATAGCGGCAGGCTGCCTTGTTCTTAGCATGATCTGGCCATCATGCTAAGCAGCTTGCTTTCTGCTTTTTTGTCTCTTTTTTGTTAGCTGAAATCTATGGTTCACCCCCTTTCATGGATGAGACATGTACTGCCTCGCTCGATGAGTGTTGTTGGCACGACGACTTTCAGAGGAAGTTTTCTTCCGTTTATTCTCTCAAGCAAAAGCTTCAGACCGACTTCCCCCATTTCTTCTGTATATACTTTGACGGTCGTAAGCGGCGGGCTTGAAAATGACGCGGCTTCAATGTCATTAAACCCAACAATGGATACATCTGAAGGTACGTGTAGACCGGCTTCATGCAGAGCGCGCATTGCGCCGATTGCCATAGAGTCACTTCCAATGAAAAAGGCTTGCGGCAGTTTTCCCTTTTTGATCGCTTGCTGCATAAGCGTATAGCCTTCTTGCATGGAGTATTCACCAATGTGGATGTCTTCCATATGAAGAGCGCCCGTCTCCTGCATTCTTTTCATAAACGTCGTTTGTCTTTCGTCCTCAATCACAGCATTACCTTCGAAATAATGCTCCCGCTCTTTCCCGCCAATATAGCCTAGATGTGTATAGCCGAGAGATTGCAGATGACGAATGGCGCGATCTGCCGCTCTGACAAAATCAACATGTACACAATCATACAGATCTTCATCCGCATAATGATTGATAAAAACAATGTGTTCCATTCGATTTGTCATTTTTTCAACCGTATCCGAGCTGATTCGCCCAATGACGATCAAGCCGTCAATATCCTTTAGCATCGCCCCTTTATCCATGCTTCTTAGGCGAAAGGTATGGAGAGTGGACAGGCCTTGTTTGGCATATTCTTTTTCAATTCCTTTTCGAATCGATGAAAAAAAGGGATCATTTAATTCTTCGTCAATGGATTGAGCGACAACGACACCGATGACTGGGGATTCAGATGGGCTTTTTTCTTCTGCTTGATCGGCTTTTCTTGCTCTCACTGGGGTATAGTTTAACTTCTTAGCAATGTCGAGGATGTTTTGTCTCGTTGCGTGTGAAACGGCAAGCGTTTGATCGCCATTTAACACACGGGATACAGTGGAAACGGACACTTTTGCATCATGAGCAATATCTTTGAGTGTGGTCATAGGCAAACTCCTCATCGTTATTTGACTAAATATTTACTAAAGATATTTGAAGGATAACACATAAATAAAGCGCTTTCAATTATGAATTTTTGATTTTTATTTTGTTTTTGGGTAAGTTTTGGTGAATGAATTGTGTTTTAGTAAAATTTGCGTAAAAAGAGAGGATGGTTTTCATCCTCTCTTTTACTAACGTGATTCGATTGAGGCTGTTTCTTTTGCAAATATTTGCTTCATTCTTTCCCAAGCAGTGTCGAGTTCTTTATGAAGTCCAAATAAACCTGAGGTGCCGATGATGTAGATCTCATTTCCAGCCTCAGCAAGCAGCCGGAACGTGCTCTCATTACAAGAGCCGTCTACTTCAATTGAAAACGAGTATCCTTCGTGTTTTTTGATATCTTTCACCTGTTTAATTTTCTGAAGCATTTCTTTAATAAAAGGCTGTCCGGCAAAGCCTGGATCGATCGTCATGATCGTCACTCTGTCTATTAAATGAATAAAGGAATCTAATGCTGCAACAGGTGTGGCGGGATTTAGAACAAAGCCAACCTCACATTTTCTTTGGTGAATATGGCGTATGATTCGAAAGGCATCTTTTTGCACGACTTCTGGGTGTAAACAAATCATCGTTGCGCCTGCATCAATACATGCATCGATTAAAAATTCCTGCGGATGTTCGGCCATTAGATGAACATCAATCGGTAAATTTGTCAGTTTCCGAAGCTGTTCAATGAAAAAGGGTGATAACGTAATATTCTTCACATAATGCCCATCCATCACGTCGACATGGTACCGGTCTGCTCTCGTGTTGAGAAGATGAATTTGTTCACGGAAATGCGTTAGATCCATGCACATCAGTGAAGGTGAAAAAACGGCTGTCATTCTCAGGCTCCTCCTTTTTACAGTTGAAATAAAAACTTGATCAATCCAATCAAGATTCCGATGATACCAAAGTCTGTATCTCCAAACGTTGTCCCTTCAAAGCCAAGGGTTCCTAACACAGGTAATAAACAAGCAGGTAAAAAGGAAAGAAGCAATCCATTTACAAAGGCCCCAGCCACAGCCCCTCTAACCCCTCCAGTTGCATTGCCATACACGCCTGCTGTAGCACCGCAAAAAAAGTGCGGGACAAGACCTGGGACAATGACAGTTAAACCAAACAAAGGTAAAAGAAAAATGGATACGATGCCTCCTGCAAAGCTGCATAAAAAACCGATAATGACCGCATTAGGCGCAAATGGAAAAACGGTTGGCGCATCAAGTGCTGGCTTTGCCCCCTTCACGAATCGATCGGCAATCCCTTTAAATGCAGGCACGATCTCGCCAATGGCCATCCGTACCCCTGCTAAAATAATGTACACACCAGCAGCAAACGTAATCGCCTGAATGAGAATGAAGACAGCGAAGTTCGTACCCCCGCTAATTTGTTCTATATAAGGAATTCCTGCAAACGGTGCAATTGCAAAGAACAGTAAAGCCATCGTAATCGAAATGGCAACAGATGTATCTCTTAGAAAACCGAGTGATTTAGGCACTTGAATGGTTTCCGTTGATTTTTCAGGAGAACCAACCCATTTGCCGATCATTCCCGCAGTAAAATACCCGAAAGTACTGAAGTGTCCGAGCGCGAGATCATTGCTTCCGGTGACTTTCCTCGTAAACGGCTGAAGGATTGCGGGTGCAATGACCATAGCTGCACCTAATATCATTGAGCCAGTAGAGATGAGCAGCCATCCGTGCAGGCCGGCTGTCGAGAGAACGACGGCGAGCATAGCCGCCATATACAACGTGTGATGACCAGTCAAAAAGACGTATTTAAAGGGTGTGAATTTGGCGAGTAACAAATTGACCAGCATACCAAAAATCATGATAAGTGCTGTCTGTGTACCGAATTCCTTTTGAGCAATGGCGGCCATAGCATCTGTATTTGGGACAACCCCTTGAATGTGAAAGGCTGCTTCGAACATCTTTCGAAAAACCCCGAGTGAATCAGAGACGACTGTAGCGCCAGCCCCTAATATTAAGAAGCCCATGGTTGTTTTCAAGGTGCCTGACACAGTATCTGCGGCTGATTTTTTCTGCAAAAGTAAACCGGCTAGTGCAAACAAACCGATGAGAATGGCAGGTGTGCCCAATATATCGTTCATGATCAGTTCTATCATGATGTGAATCCCCCTTTTTCATGACTTAAATATGTTGACGAAGGACGTCTTTAATGGCTTCCTGGTCTAACAAATTGTTTAAGCCAGCCACATTTCTTGTGCCGTCATTCAGCTGGTCAATAATATCAGCTGCTCCGATATAAAGGTCTGCTTGTTCATTTTTACTTGTACTGAGATCGGTATGATCCACTTCAGCTTTAAGACCTAATTCTTCTAATGCTTTTTTGACATTCATTTCTACAATAAAGCTGCTTCCTAACCCGTTTCCACATACAACAAGAATTTTTTTCATTTTCTTACTCCTCCTTTATACTTGTGAAAATTGATCGATTAGTTTTTGAACCGATGCTAAATCTTCTGCTTCAATCAATTGTTTCGTCCGTTTCTCTTCACTTAACAGCATGGTCAGCTGTTTGAGTGCTTTCAGGTGGCTCATGCTGTCAATAGCCGCTAGCACTATGACGAGCCGCACCTGCTTTTTTCCATCCTTTGAAAACGAAATGGGCTGTTTGAATGACATGAGTGTCATGCTCAATTTGTTCACGCCGTCCTCGGGCCTTGCATGTGGAATGGCCACTTGTGGTGCAATGACAATATAAGGACCATTTTGAAGAACAGACTGTATCATGGCTTCTACATAACTTGGTTTAATAGCATGTTGATCAAGTAAAGGCTGCGCCGCTTTTGTAATCGCCTCTTGCCATGTGTCTGCTGTTTGGTGGAGCTTGATGGTTTGTTCTGTTAATAAATCATTTAACACTGGATTCCACCCTTTCTGATAGGATACATATGTGGGATAAAGCAGCTCCCTAATATCATGAAGCAGTGCTTGTTTATTTTGTACGATGGTATGCTGCTGAATGATGTTAAATAAAGCGTTTACATGCTTCTCTTCAATCTTCGTTTCTGAGCCTTTCCCGTATTGAAGTAATGTTTTTTTCTCATAGGCAGTTAAAATAGGATGAACGAGATGAACTGGTTTTCCTTTAAACGAAATAGGTGTTGTGGACACAACGAAATCTGCATCAACGGCTGTTAATTCTTCATATGCACGCTTTGATAACAGTCCGCGTACTTCAATGTAGCCGATTAATTCGAGAAGCTGAGTTTTCAGCATGTTACTTGTGCCGATTCCTTCTCCGCAGACAATGTATACAGAACGCCTGACAATGGATGAAATTCCTTCTCTTCTCATCCAGCTGCCAAAATGCATGGCGAGATATGCAATTTCATGGTCACTCAACTTTGAACAGGCCGCCTTTTCTAAATGACAAGCAACTTTTTGAGTGATTTCAAACACTTCTGGCTGTGCCTTTTTTATAGAATCCGTCAATTCATTGATGATACCAATGTGATAGATGAGCCTGTAATAAGCTGGAATTAAATGCATTGTTAAGTTTTGCTCCAATGCTTTTGGTTCTTGAAAGGAAATACAAGCATATCGCTGAAAGTCCAATATCATTTGCCTGGCGATGGTGCGAATGAGATGTTCTTCTGGTTTTTTAATTGATGGAAGTTTTTGTTTTTTGGCACTGAGCCATAGGGTGCTAAGAAAATAGATCTCATCATCATGAACAATGAGACTGGCCTCTTTTTGAATCTGCGCCATGAAACGAATAGCAGCCAAGCATTCCTCTGTTTCCTGCAATGTTCGCTTTTCTTCGTTTGAAATGTGTACAGCATGCCCCAGCTTCATCCGCTTGAAGTAGAAAAAGAGATCCAAAGAGAGCTGATCCAGCATCTCATCCGCAAATTCAAGCTTAAGTTCTTGTTCTGACTGCTGGAGGAGATGGTGTACCCGTTTGGATGAAATAGGTCCCTTTAACCAAAACGACGGAAACGTTTTTTCATTTTTTATCATTGTGCGAATGAAATGTATATAGGGTTTGAGTGCTAATCGAATGGCCCTTTCGTCTCCTGACATCACATAGCCGCTGGATGATTGATAGCGGAGCGTGATCTCCTGCTTTAAAAGCGCTTCTTTTAGCTGCTTCATATCCTCAAGCAATGTATTTCGGCTCACCTTTGTCATCTTCATAAAATCATCAATTCTTAGGCAATGCTCGCTGCATGCAATGGATAAAAGCAAGATGGCCCTTCGCTCCTTTACACATGGTTCATAATCGTGACCAATAAGGAGGGTGTCAGCTTTTTGAATGATGACTTCTTTTTCATGAGG
Organism: Bacillus sp. FSL K6-0994; assembly: GCF_038630815.1. Classification (NCBI taxonomy): domain Bacteria; kingdom Bacillati; phylum Bacillota; class Bacilli; order Caryophanales; family Bacillaceae; genus Bacillus; species Bacillus sp. FSL K6-0994. The sequence continues at coordinate 1,773,975 of NZ_CP152043.1, forward strand.
ATTTAAATAATAGCCCAGTTGGCCTTTTCGCTGCACACCACTAAGCTGATGAGTTTCCAGCCAGCTGTTCATTCGTTTGATTTCAGCGTAAACGGTTCGAGTCGAGACATTCATTCGATTCTGTAAATCTTCTATTGATAGATAAGATGTCGTATGAAGCAGCATAGATAGCAAAGTAGTGCCCCTTTTGGTTAAGTACAGTTGGAATTCCTCCCTTCTTCCCTTTGGTTATAAGTCTAATCAACTCACATGCATCAAAGAAGCCCAAATGTCTTCAGCACGTGCTGTGCAGCGATTGTGTGCTCTTTTCATAAGAAAAACACACTATAAGGCTTGTATACAAAGAGTCCTTTGTCTTTTTTACGTGATTAAGGACCAATAAAAGCAAAAAACCTTGATTGGTATAAAGCCATTCAAGGTTTTTTCACTTCTTATCATCTTTTATTTTTCCTATACGTGACGCTCAAAATTATTTGCTGTTTAAACTAAATCCGAAATCCAAATAGTTTTCAAATGAAAGACAGATACACCAATCCCCTTCTAATGATATAAAGTAGTGATGCTGTGGGATATCTAAAAAATAGACTAGTAACTCTTTTAAATGTTTTAATTCAAACTGGTACCCAAACTCTGTAAGGTTATCCCCTATGTAAATTACTTGTAAGTCATTAGCTAAATATTTTTCTTTTAATTCAGTTATAAATAGAAGAGCATCAGAAAGTAACGATTCATTATTTGAGCTCTTACTATGGTGTTTATTGGTTTGTAACCAATTTATTTTTGAACCAGCAAAATCAAATTTTTGTTCTATTAAATCTAAATAAATTTCTGGATTTTCATGTACTTTGACATATTTAAGTAGGTCTTTTAATTCCAAATCCTTTATTAGATCTTCATCATAAGAATTCAATAAAATGAACCCCTTTATCTAAATGTATTTATTTAACTACCTTCTTGTCAAAATTCATAGGAATCGCTGTGAGGTCTAACCAGCATTGATTATGGACAATATAGGAGGAGTCTCTCTTGTAAACCTTCCAAGATTTCTACAGGCATTTCCCTGACCTTGATATCATCGCCTAGGAAAAATAGCCAATTTGTTATTTCGGTTATTTCTTCTGTATGATTAACATCGATAAAAGTCTTTAAAATGGCTGTAGTTTGGTAAGGATTCGTATAAGAAATTGACATTTTGAAAGGATGGTATTTTTTGAACTGTGCAATTGCCTTTGGACCAAGTTCAAGGACAAGGTTAATTACTTCTTCCTGTTTACTTAGTTTTTCTAAAATCTTTTTCCTGCTTAATCGAATATTTGTAGAGCATGGTTCTACATCTGTGAGATGGTCGACAGGCAAAATCCGTTTCTTCTCCTCCTTTAAATCAAAGCCTTCAATCAGCCACAGGCTTTTTTCACGATAAAGATTCAAGAGGTAAATAGGATAGGACTTTATCACGTTCTCCTCTCTTATGGTAATCAGTAAATATCGATTCAAAATAAGCAGTTGGATTAATTTTTCTAACATGGGATGAGGGAGATCTGTCAAATCAAGCAGATCAGGATTATTCGGATTAGTCCCTTCAAATAGTAAGAGGCGATTTAAAAGAACAAGGTCATCTTGCTGGGTTTCTGAGATGAGTCCTAGTAATTTTTCAGCTAAAGACTGACGACTCTTTAAATAAGGGAGTTGTTGGTTTCTCGTAGCCATAAAGGCAATAAAAAGAGCTTTAATCTCATTATCGGTAAAACGAACAGTTGGCAGGACAGAGTTGTTCATCACAAAATATCCCCCGTCCCTTCCGACTTCTGCGACAAGCGGCATCCCCATAGCTTCAATTTCTCTGATGTCTCTAATTGCTGTCGAACGAGAGATATTAAATTCTCTCATGATTTCAGAAATTGTAAAGTTGGCGCGGTTGTTAATATACCGCATGATGGTATTAATCCGTTCAACTTTTTTCATCTGATCCCCCTAAACAGTATCATTTTTTGACATGGTTTAAGCCTATTATATATTTATCAAGTGAAAAGAAAAAACATTTGATCAATTTTTCAAAAGGAAGTGTTGAATATGGCAGATTATATACTAGAACAAAAAGACAGCTTTCACGTGTTAGGTATTGGAACTGAACTTAAGAGTCATTACACAGACTATGCGGGCATAACGAAGGAAAAAGCAGACTTTTGGCAAGCAGTCACACAAGAAGGTAAGCTTGACACCTTAAAAGCCATTGCCTCAAATGACTATATTTTTATCGTAAACGAAGCGGTAAATAACAAGCTGATGCATTATGTCGGGGTCATGACAGAGGAATCGTTACCAGAAGCGGACAGAGTGATTCAATTTCCTAAAGGGGAATATCTAATCGTTAAAGGGGAAGCTAAAACCGCTGATGAATTGCATCAAACGCTTACTGGTATTGCATTTGGTCAAGTCTTGCCTGAAGCAAAGAATTTCGCTTATGTTGGTGGACCAAATGCAGTGGTAGAGATGGGGCAGCGAAACGGCTTATTACTTGGTGAGATGTGGATTCCTGTTGTACGAAAATAAGGAGGATATGGAGGGATAGAAATGGCCTATATCGTTGATTTTAAAAATGTGTCTACGATTGGTTTAGAGTCTTCACCTGTAGCAGACGCACTTGCTGGCTTACGAGCGAATGAGGCTCGTTACTTTATGAACAAATATAAGCATGAATTGACAGTATTACCTGCCAGCGAAAGTCAGGAGACCCTTGACTATGTGAACCGAGTGTTAAAAGAAGAACGTGAACTAGAGTTTGCAGCCAAACCTTTAGAAACGGCAAGTTTTCAAGTAGAAAATATCAAATGGACCTACGTCTTTTATGAAGATGGTCTTGCAATTAACGTCCTGTATACAGTCGATGACCCAAAAAAACGTGCTGTTGGTTTTAAGCTTTCTGAAGGGATGGAAGTACCAAAGGAATTAGAAGGGAAATTTAAATTTGCTAGGCAGAAGTCTAAACTAGCTGGAACGATTCGTGGGTCATATTTTAAAATTAAAGGGGAATATTGAACTCGAATTTGTGAATCTGATGAAACAAATAAATTAAAATTATTTCCCCCTTCTAAACAGAGCAGCATTCTCTATGCATTATTAGAGGGTGTTTTTCTGTTTATTGTACCAACTTCATTTTCTTATGAAGAAGTTATACGATGAGGTCCCGATCCCCTTTTGGTCGTTTTTTTAATTTGAAGTCCAATAACACAAAAAGACTTGAAAGGCATTAAGCCAATCAAGTTTTTTTTGCGTAATCTCATTAAAAACGAACTAATTTGAATTCATCTTTGAAAGAAAGTCTTGAAAAATTACTTTTACTAGTGAATTCTCAGTAGTAGCCACTACATGATTTACACGTTCTAAAATTTGAGGATGCTTCAATATCAATTTCTTGCCTTCTTCAATTGGGAAACTTCTCAATGTATCAATACAAATCTCAAATAATTCGTTATCATTAGTATTCAACAAATCTATTAAAATATATTTAACTCATATTCATTGCACTCATTATCCATACAATAAGCGATTTTACGCTGCCACTCTATTGATTTATTAAGAACCTGATTTGATAGTTCTTCCCAGTCGTTTAGGCTAAAATCAGAGAGTATCTCACTAGCAATCAAACACCCGTCATCATACCATGAATCTACTTCAACTATTTTCAGAGGTTGCTTCTGTCAATTGGCCAATCTATATTTTTCAAAAACCTTCCTTAACACCTCGCTAATAGTTTTCTTATCCTGAGGATACTCTGTAATGTACGTGTTACAGGCTTGCTCAAGATAATAGTAGAATGTCTGATAATCAACAATAACCTCATCATCATGAAGTGCAAATAGTACTCCATGAAAGGGCTCCTCGTCGGGTTCCAGATCATTTGGAAATGTGCAATCCACATCGTTAATTCCATAACCTACCCCCGTAGATAAATGCTGAACAATATTTACAAAGCTATCATCAGTAATGGCATTGAAAAAAGCCACCACAGGAAAGTGTTCATCTCTTAACATTTGAGTTTCTAAAATTTTTTTTAACATACTATCTGAATCCTCCTACCTATAATTCAGGATAAAACGAGGTCACTGCCCCATCCTTATCTGTATAACCTCTCCATTTTATACCTTGTCCATCATAACCTTCCCATTCTCTCCCTAAAACACCTTTTGAAGAAGCATTATTTACAGCTTCTTTTCCTCGTTTAATAAAATCTTCATCAGAAATTAACTTAGGATCATAAACAGTTTTATCAAATGGCTTTGCTTTCCATCCAATTTTTTGACCTGTTTTAGCATCTAAAGAAGGAACTTGGTAAGTTATTTTTTCCACTCCTGGCAAAGCATCATGCTTCTTAACATTTAATATATTTACATCATTTTTCATAAATTCATCTTTGTTATGCGCCCCACCAATTCCTCTTCTCCTTGGAACATTGGGATCAACTTTTCTTATATGATCTTCTAAGTTAGATGAGAACTTAACTTTTTCCCTACCCGTAATTCCCATCTTCCCCCGAAAGCCTTTCGCCCCAAACGGCAAAAGCATCCCCAGAGCCGCGTTCATACTCGCTTCCTGCTGTTCTTTAGAAATTTTATTTCCAAACATATCTCGGCCAGTGATCGCTTCGCTGAAGCCGTTGGTGGCGGTGAGGCCGTATAAACCTTTTTGGGATGTCTTTAGGGCGTCAAAGGATTTTTGTGATGTCTTGTAAATGTCGACTGCCCTGACCGCGGCTGATGTGGCTTGGGTCGTTTTATAGACAGCTTTTCCGCCTTTGAAAATGCGGCCTGCCCAGCCGACGATTGGGATGTAGCCTGCGGCTGCCATGCCGCCTGCCGCGACTCGCTGGCCTGCGGTGAGTTCCTCGCCTGTGATTGGATCAACGCCTGTTGCGGCACGTTTTGCATCGTTCACGCCAGTCAGTTCATTCACGATGTTTCCACCATAATCGAGGGCTTTTTCATACCAAGGGCGGTTGGCGAGGGCTTCTTGTTCCTTTGCGATCTTGCGGGCTTCTTCTTGTTCTTTTTTGATTTTCAGATATTCAGCAGTTTGCTTCTCAATATCGCTTTTTGCCTTGTAAATTTCGCTATTTTGATACGCTTTCTTATCAAAATTCATAGGCGAAATCGCTTTTCCGTCATTTGTCGCATTCATCATTTCAGCATACAATGCCATTGTAGCTTGCTGCTCCGTCTCTGACAAAGCATATTCATCTTTTAAATTTTGATCAAGCTCTCTTAGTTCTTTGACCGTCTTTTTTCGTTCATCTTCCGCATCTTCTATTTTTTCATCAAAGGTTTGGCTATCAAATACCTCTAGGGAAATGAGGTCATCAATGTCTTGAAAAATCGTTTTGAGTGCCTTTTTTTGATCCTTCACAATGCTTTTGGCATTCTTGATGCCCATATGTACTGCGTTGTCTAAAAAGTGTTCTTCTACAAAGGTATCGCCGCCAAAGCTCGTATCATCCAGTGTCCCAGAAACACCTTCATGAAAGGCTTTTTGCTTATCAATGAAGCTGATAAACATGTCTACATTTCCAGCGAGCTCTTTATAGAAACTTTTAATGTTATCTGCACCTTTCCCAGTGAAATCATCACCGAGGTTGGCAACACCTTGTAATGCCTTTTTTAAATCTATCATTTGTTCGCGGAGTTCCTGATAGTGTTTTGCCCTTGTGTCCATGGCACTGGTTAGTGCTTTTGCATCAAGTATCTTCCCCAGCAGAATTCACTCCTTCATATTCATTGACAAGGTCAATTTTACCAATAAAAATTTTGTCATTAAATAGGAATATTGATACAAAAAAACAGTACTTATTATGTAAATGAACAATGTTTCAATAGAATACTTTAGCTCCACTTTTGTCAGTAATAATTATGATGCGATATTTAGAACATCTTTTAAATAAATATTTTTTTAAGCTACTTCATTATAAAATTGTTATAGAGCAATTCCATGGTAAGGAAGATGTCACTAGTCGAGGCAATCCCTACATGAATTAGGAATGCACTTAGAAAAAGCACACCCGCATCAGTGTACTTTTTACGATTTAGACTTCAGCAATTGCAGCTCTTGCTCCATGATATCTGCTGCTTCAGTTATAAATTGAATAATTAAATCTAATTCTTCTGCTTTGTATTCGTTTGTAAGCTGTTTAGTTGATGCTGATAAGGATTGGAAAAGTTCTTTCACTTGTGATTTTCCTGCTGTTAGTGGGACAATGATGACTCTTCGTTTGTCCTTTGGGTCTTTTTCTCTTTTGGCGTAGCCCGCTTTTTCAAGCCGGTCAATGAGAGCTGTGACTGCACCTGAGCTAAGGCCTGTTTTTTCACTTAATTCTCCTGCTGTGAGAGGACCGAGTTCGTTTAATAAATCGGCGGATTTGAGATCTGTTGGAAAAAGGCCGAGCGATTGAGCGGCCGCTTGGTGGAACAAGACGGTTCGTGTGGCGAGGCGCCTCATTGTATGGATGATCTGGGCTGCTCTGTCTTCAGCCTCGTTCTTTATTGACAACTTGTTCTCCTCCCTTTAAAATCAATTTATCTTGATCATCAAGATAAATGTTCTCTTACTTTATGGTTAAGTTGATCATAGCAAAAATAATGAGAGAACGTAAGCAGGAGGTAAATGAAATGAATCATGTGGATAAAGGCAAGGCATCCACTCGCTTTGTTGTCATCGGTTTGCTGTTAGGGATTTTTATGGCAGCGATGGACAATACCATTGTTGCAACAGCAATGGGAAGCATCGTAGCAGATTTAGGCAGTTTTGATAAATTTGCTTGGGTGACGGCTTCTTATATGGTGGCAGTGATGGCGGGAATGCCGATTTACGGAAAGCTTTCTGATATGTATGGTCGAAAGCGTTTTTTTCTGTTTGGACTTATTTTCTTTTTAATTGGATCAGCGCTGTGCGGTATCGCGCAAACGATGGATCAGCTCATTATTTACCGAGCCATTCAAGGGCTTGGGGGCGGTGCACTTCTTCCGATCGCATTTACGATTATCTTTGACATCTTCCCGCCTGAAAAGCGCGGAAAAATGTCTGGTATGTTTGGAGCAGTCTTTGGTTTATCAAGTGTACTCGGACCGCTTTTAGGTGCTATTATTACGGATTCGATCGGCTGGCATTGGGTTTTCTATATTAATGTGCCAATTGGTATTGTCAGTGTCTTCTTGATCGCCAGATACTATCAGGAATCGCTTGAACATCGTAAGCAGAAAATCGACTGGTCAGGTGCTATTACACTTGTCGTTGCGGTTGTCAGCTTAATGTTCGCGCTTGAGCTTGGCGGTAAATCTTATGCTTGGGATTCGGTGCAAATCCTCACACTTTTTGCTGTGTTTCTTGTGTTCGGTACGATCTTCTTTATTGTCGAGCGTAAAGCTGAGGAACCGATTATCTCATTTTGGATGTTTAAAAATCGATTATTTGCAACATCTCAAATTTTGGCGTTTTTATATGGCGGGACATTTATTATTCTTGCTGTCTTTATTCCTATTTTCGTGCAGGCTGTGTACGGTGAATCTGCGACAAGTGCAGGGTTCATTTTAACACCGATGATGATTGGATCAGTCATTGGCAGTATGATTGGCGGAACGATGCAGACGAAAGTGCCTTTCAGACGTCTTATGACTATTTCTGTCATTTCATTTTTCGCTGGGATGCTGCTGCTTGCCAATATGTCACCAGATACAGCAAGACTGTGGCTCACACTCTTTATGATGATATCAGGCTTTGGCGTCGGGTTCAGCTTCTCCCTTCTGCCGTCAGCTTCAATGAATGATCTTGAGCCGCGCTACCGAGGCAGTGCAAACTCGACCAATTCATTTATGAGATCACTTGGAATGACGCTCGGTGTAACGATTTTCGGGACGATTCAAACCAATGTGCTGACAAATCGTTTAGCTGATGCCTTTAGCGGAATGAAAGGAGCCCCTTCTCAAGTAGGCGATCCACAGGCTATTTTCCAAGAAGGTGCCCGCTCACAAATTCCGCCTGATATTTTAAATAAAGTCATCGATGCGATGTCACAAAGTATTACGTACGTATTTTTGCTTGCATTATTCCCTATTGCACTTGCGGCGATTACGGTCGTATTTATGGGAAATGCACGGGTACGCACATCTAATGAAATGAAGGAAAACGAATAAAGGGAAAAAGCAGAGCGATAGCAGCTCTGCTTTTTTTCTTATTGATATAACGGATGGGCTTTGCCCTCACTGCCAACGATTCGTATTTTCGACTGGACCATGTCTTTCGCTGCTTGTTTTGCTTTTTGTAAATACATACGTGGATCTAAGCTTTCAGGTTCGTTTGAGAAATGATCACGTATCGCCTCGGAATACGCATTTTTCAGTTCAGTTGAGACATTCACCTTTGCCATACCAAGTGCAACGCATCGCTTGACATCCTCATCTGGTACAGCGGAACCACCGTGCAGGACAAGTGGTACATCGACCAGCGCTGCAATTTCTTCAATGCGGGCAAAGTCAATATCCGGCACCCCTTTATAAATGCCATGGGCAGTACCAATCGCAGGCGCTAAAGTAGGCACCCCAGTTTCTTCTACAAATTGGCGGCATTCTGATGGAACGGCTTTTTCAGCATCCTTTTCGTCGACGACGATATCATCTTCTACGCCGCCTACCTTGCCTAGCTCTGCTTCGACATTTACACCGACTTTTAAGGCAAGATCTACGACTTCTTTTGTGCGGCGTACATTTTCTTCATATGAGTGCATAGATGCATCGATCATAACGGATGTATATCCAGCTCTGATACAGGTGAGAATCACATCAAAGTCTGTGCAGTGATCCAGGTGAAGACCGATTGGGATTTGATATTGATCAGCCGCCGCCTTCACTGTATCTGCAATCGCTTTTGCTCCAAGAGATTGAACCGTTCCAACCGTTGTTTGCAAAATCACAGGTGACTTTAATTCTGCAGCAGTTTCGAGCACCCAATAGATACTGTCAAAGGAGTGTACATTGAATGCCACAATTCCGTATTTTTCTTTTTTCGCAGCCTCAAGCATTGGTGTTGTTGAAAGTAAAGGCATGATCAAACATCCTCTCTAGTTAAAATATCCGTTTCTAATACAGCAAGCATGTCTTCATTTGTTCTTGTTTCCAGCAGTTTTTGACGTTTCGTTTCATCCATTAAGACTCGTGAAAGGGCTGAAAGTGCTTTTAAATGAGTCGTCCCTGCTTCACTTTTAGGGATCAGTAAGGATAAGAAGAAAAAGCAAGGCTTCCCATCAAAAGCGTCCCATTCAATTCCTGTTTCCGTGCGGACGATCACAAGTGCTGGTTTCGTGATGGCTTCTGTTTGTGTATGCGGAATGGCAAATCCATCTTGAAATCCGGTTGTACTAAGTGCTTCCCTTTCCGCTAAGCCTTTTTTGACATCCTCTGGTGAGGTGCAAATACCTGCTTTATAGGCAATGTCTGCAATGGCTGCGAACACGCCAGCCTGTGAAGAAGCTGTTTCGTGAAGATTCATATAGATATGTTCCATCATTTCTCTTCCTCCCTTTTAAACTGCTGGTTTGTCTATTTTTTTACGGTAAAGTCCGTAGAGAATCGCACCTACGAGTGATCCGATTAGTATGGAAAGCACCCATTGGAATGCACCTGTGACGACCGGAAGAACAAGGAACCCGCCATGCGGAGCTGGAACCTGTACGCCAAAGAGATACGTCAATATAGCAGAGATAGCCGAGCCAAACATGATAATTGGCAGGACAACGACCGGGTTTTTGGCCGCAAATGGGATGGCTCCTTCTGTAATATGTGTCGCTCCTAGAATATAGTTGATTGCCCCTGCATTTCGTTCTTGTGGCGTGAAATGTTTTCGGAAAATCGTTGTAGCAATCGCAATGATAAGCGGTGGTGTGATACATGCTGCTGACACACCTGCCATGAAGTAAAGGTTACCTTCTGCAAGTAAAGCCGTTCCTGTGACATAGGCTGCTTTGTTAAAAGGTCCTCCCATATCAAATCCACACATCGCTCCAACAATTAAGCCTAAAAGCAGAGGGTTTGTGGATTGTACAGATGAGAGAAAATCCATTAAGGAATTATTTAGCCCTGTGATTGGAACTAACAGCGGGGTCATGACAGCCCCGATTAAGAAAATACCGATGACAGGATAGATGAAGATCGATTTTAATCCATCAAGTGATGCTGGTAATTTTTGAAGCAAGAATTGAAGCAATAAAATGATATATCCTGCTGCAAAACCTGCAATAATACCGCCTAAGAATCCAGCACCTCCATCATTTGCAAGGAGACCCCCTATAAATCCGACGACCATCCCTGGGCGTCTAGCGATCGAATCAGCGATAAATGCTGCTAAAATTGGTACCATTAAGCTGAAGCCAAGTCCGCCAATGCTTTTCAAATAGGCAGCAAACGGATGATACGTTTCGTGCTTAGGATCAGCAGAGTAGATACCAAATAAGAAAGAAAGGGCAATTAAAACACCGCCTCCAACGACAAATGGCAGCATGTGTGATACACCGTTCATTAAGTGCTTATAAATGGTGTGTATCCATTTATTTGCCGACTTTTGTTGAGAGGATGAAGGAGCAGATGGTTTCTCTGTTCCAGAAGCTCTTCCTTTCACTTGATGAACGGGAGCATCTCCACTTATAATGCTCTGAATCAGCTCAGTAGGTGTGCGAATGCCTTTGGCTACAGGCACTTCAATGAGTGGTTTGCCGTGAAAACGATCTGTATGCACATCTTTGTCGGCTGCCACGATGACCCCATCTGCTTCCATAATGTCTTGATCAGTTAAAGCGTTTTCAATTCCTACTTGACCATGCGTTTCGACTTTAATGTCGACCCCTAGCTGCTCAGCAGCGATTTTTAATGCTTCAGCTGCCATGAATGTGTGTGCAATGCCTGTTGGACAGCCGGTTGCAGCGACAATTTTTTTACGGCTCATGTGTTATTCCCCCTTAGATCTTCTGAATGTGTACTTGCTCAATCAATGAATCAATATCATGTAAATCACTTAAGCCTTTTGAAAACGCAGTGGATGCTCCCGTTGCAATGCCGTAGCGTAAGCATTCTTCAGGTGAATGTCCTTCAAGATGTTTACTAAGAAAAGCTGCGAGCATCGCATCTCCAGAACAAGCTGTGTTTACGACAGTGCCTGTTGGTGCGTTTCCTTTAAACACTGCGTCCTTCGTAATGAATAAAGCCCCTTCCTCGCCTCGGGAAATAAGCACTTGTTCTGCACCCATCTCAATGAGTTTCTCTCCTGATTGAATGAGTTCTATTTCTGACAAAGGATGTGTTTTGCCGAAAAAAGCAGCAATTTCTTCTTCATTCGGTTTTAGTAAATACGGCTTGTATTGAAGCGTCTCAAGAACTGCTGCTGAGCTTGTGTCTAAAATGAACTTGACCTTCTGTTGATGGCAAATAGCTGCTACTTCTGAAAAAATGCTGGCAGGAACGCCTTTTGGCAGACTGCCTGACATGATGAGGATGCCTCCTTGCGGGATAGCCGCAATTTTCTCACGAAAGGCGTGAAGCGCATTTTCTTCAATCGTAGGGCCCTGATTCACGAGCTTGTATTCTTCTGTCGTATTGATAAAAACATTAATTCGTGTGATTCCTTCAACCGAGATAAATTCGGTCTGAATGGAGAGATCCTTTAAAGATTGTTCAATATAAGAGCCTGAAAACCCAGCGATAAATCCTAATGCAGTGCTGGTGAAGCCATATTTCTTTAGCATAATTGACACGTTCACGCCTTTTCCATTCGGCTGATAATCTTCATCTTCCGTCCGGTTGACTGCATTTGCCCGCATTTCTTTTAATGCAATATATAGGTCAATAGCAGGATTTAAGGTGCAGGTATAAATCAATTGGTTTCACCTTCTTTCTTTTCTCTAAAGAAAGTATCTCATACGATTCAGTGAAAATGTTTTCAGAATGTGTAAAGGTTTTCATGAGAAAAAGCCTTCCAGATCAAAGTCTCGAAGGCTTTCTTATTGGTTATTTCATTCGGATCACATAGGCGTCAAGTAAAATGCGGGCAATGACATGAAGAGACAGGCGGGATCTCACTTCATAATCTGGGAAGAAAGATTGTTCCCCTTTATATCCGACTAGTGTCATATCTGATATTTTGCTTAATGTAGAATCTATTCTTGTCGTAAGCGTAATAGTTGTGACTTGCTTCATGCTGAGGTTTTGACATGCTTCAACAAGCTCAGCTGTTTCGCCATTTAATGAAACAAAGATGGCAAGCTCACTTTTATCAATGTCTCGCGATTTCAGCCGAATGATATTCGGATCGTCGTGTACTTCACATGTTTTCCCGATGAGCTGTAATTTGATGGTCATCTCTTTGGCGATCATCTCTGAGAAGCCCCTGCCGAAAATATAAATTTTGTCTGCATTATGTATTTTTTGAACGGCATCTTCAATTTGTCCAATACTTTGCAGCTGTATCGTTTTTAAAACCTCTTCTTCATTTTTCCGAATTGCTAGTTTGATGTCTTCATCAATATTTTTGAGCTGGTCGCTTGCATCTGTCATTTTCTTTTCTTGTTTCAATCGATATTTAAAGGATGTATAGCCGTTATAGCCAATTTTTTTCATCAGCCTGACTATCGTGGCCGTTGAAACATTGGCTCTTTCGCTTAAAGTGACAATGGATAAGGTGGAGATATCCTCTAAATGCTGGTGAATATAATTGAGTAAATATCGTTCTGTTTCACTTAACGTTTGATATACATCACTTGGGATGTTAAATAATGATTCATTCAATTCGATTCCCCCTTATTCATTTCATACTATAATTAAATGCCCAATAAAAACAAGATGATTCTTTTGTCATGTATTTAGATAAAAGGCGAAAATGAGTGAAATTTTATTTTTGACATAAACTAAGGAAAAGTTGTGTCTATGTGAAAGGAGCTGATCCGTATGCTTCATCTTTTGTTTTTTCTGATCCTTCTCTATGTCGTTTATGTCTTTTTGACCGCATTTGTTTTGTTTTATTTACCGATCCAAAAAACATGCAAAGAACATTGTATCTATAAAGCCTCTTCGATCTCAGGAGACGATCAGGGCACAAATCAAGTGATGCTTCTTGACGATGGATTTGAGTCTGGTCAGGCCAGAATCCAAATGATTCGTGAGGCAAAGAGGATGATCCGCCTAAGTTATTATTCCATTCAAAAGGGAAAAACAGCCGAATGGGTACTAGGTGCTTTAATTGAAGCTGCTGATCGAGGGGTGAAAGTTCAGCTGCTTTTAGACGGCATCTGCCACAGTTTGCGTGGACCGCTGAAGCATTTACGATATGCCGTGGCAAATCACCCGAACATGGCCATTCGTTTTTATGAGCCCTTTAGGTTATTTAAGCCATGGACGTGGCATAACCGCCTTCATGATAAGCTGCTGCTGGCAGATGGCCGAGTGGCTGTGATGGGCGGAAGAAATATCGGTGATAAATACTTTGCAGATCAGCCCCCGAAAGATTTTGCATTTGACCGCGATGTGCTGCTTTATAACGACAAAAAAGGAAAAGTATTAGATGAAATGGAGCAATATTTCGTTTATTTATGGAATCATGACTTTACGAAAAGAACAAAAGCTGTGTTCTCCAAACAAAAAGCAAAGAAAGGCTTAAAACTAAGAAAGAAACTGCTTAGATCCTATCAGGAGGCAGTGCATGCGAAAGAACCTTTTGTGATGTCGTCCTTTAATTGGGCAGCAGATGGCACCTCAGTAAAGCAGATTGCATTTTTTACAAATCCTGTGGAGCGCTTCAATAAGCGTCCTCTTGTGCTCAAAAAACTAAACGATCTAGCCCACCGGGCAAAGCGTTCTGTGCTCATACAGACGCCTTATGTCATCCCGACACGACCCATGAAAGACGGCCTCACTCCCTTAGCCAGCGGGATTCAAACGACAGTTGTCACGAATTCTCTTACAGCGACGCCAAATCCGTTAGCTTTTGCAGGTTACTTAAGCACGAAAAAGGAACTGATGAAAACAGGCGTTCATTTGTACGAATATGAAGGCCCGTATTCCATTCATGCGAAATCAATGGTCATTGATGATTATTTAAGTATTATTGGCACATATAATTTAGATGCGAGGTCTAGTTTTTTAAATACAGAGTCAATTTTGGTCATTGATAGTGCCCCTTTTGCGCTATCACTTACTCAGGCAATAGAACGTAAAATTGCCTATAGTATACTTGTCGCGAAGGACAAAGCAGCCTATAAAGCGCAGTCCTATGGGCAGAAAAAAAAGCCTTTGATGAAAAGGCTCCTTTTAAATGGTTTATCCGCGATCACCGTTCTATGGCGGCGGTTGATTTAAAGGGCAGCTACTCTTGTGGCAGCCCTTTTTCTTCTGATTGATCCTCTTCTGCTGACTCCAATTTGGTCAATTTAAACACTAGGATCCCCGCAACAATCACAATGACACCTAGTAGTTTTGCGGGAGAAAATTCCACTTTCTCTAACCCAAGCCAGCCAAGCGAATCGAACAAAAGCGCAGAACCGAGCTGTGAAATCAGGACAATCGAGATTCCATAAGTCGGACCAAGACGTTTGATACTTTGAACGAGGCAGATGACCACCCCTACTCCAATGGCTCCGCTCATCCAGTACCACGCTTCCATATGTCTTAATTGAAACATGCCGGTTCCTTCTAGCAAAAGACCCATCAAAAGTGAAGCAATAAAGCCCATACCTAGAACGAGAGTGGTCGTTGACCAAGAGCCTGTCTGCTCATTGACCTTACTGTTAAAAATGGTTTGTAAGCTGACGAGTGCGCCAGCCGTGATGGCTAATCCTATTCCTATAATCATGTCTGAATCCCTTCATTTCTTCTATTCATAAATGTTTCGCTCCGCTATTTCTAAGAGTCCTTCCCGGTCAAGAATCGTAATCTTCCCTCTTCGCCTCTCTATCAGCCCTTTTTCACAAAATTGCTGAATCACCCGGTTAATATGACGGTAGCTTGTACCAATTAAGCTCGCCGCATCAGTAAGACGAAGTGCGCTCGCGCTGTTATCCCCTGTTAACACAGACAATAAGTAGCTTGCAAGCCTGACCTCTACAGGATATAAAAGGTGGAAACTCAAATCGTTTGATTTCGTATAAAATTTGTTTGTGATGCCCTTTAGTAAAAAGGTTAAAACGCGGGGGGCATCCTTCGCATGGCGCATGAGCGCTTGATGAGAAATCCTTAGCATATGTACTTCTGTGACAGCCTCCACTGTATTGACCATATCAGTCTGCTGAACGTATTCAATATCTCCAATCGCTTCAAGAGGATGTTTAAAACAAAGAATAAAGGTCTTCCCTTCTTTTGTGGTGGTGAAAATCTTTAATTTTCCTTTTACTAACAAGTACAAGTGCTCCCTCTGATCTCCCTTTGAACAAATCAGCTCACCTTGCTCATAGCGCCATAAGCTGACGTGTGATATGAGTTTCTGATGAAAGACGGTTTCTAATTCATGTGCCTTGAGATAAGAGGAAAATAGAGATTCATCATGAAGCTCCTCCATCTGACGCCCTCCTTTATAGCTTTAAAATGATGACGCCTGCGATCATCAATAGAATTCCTGCATAATGCGGCCATTTCATTCTCTTCTTCTGTACACCAAACCATCCTTTTGCATCGATTGCAAAGGTAAAAGCAAGCTGTGCAATGAGTAAAGCAGCAATGGTCAGTGTGACACCGATCATTTGAATTGCAGTGACTTCATTGAAAATAATAATGGCTGCAAATGCACCGCCTACTAAATAAAGCGGCTGCACCTTTCGATATTCCCTGAAGTGTCCGTCACGTACGATCAGTAAAATGATCAGTGCAATAATAAAACCGGTCAGCTGCGTGATGGTTGCCGCCTGCCATGTCCCGATATCCTGGCTGATTCTTGCGTTTGCTACGCCTTGCAGTGTAATACAAGCGCCTCCTAATAAAGCGAAAATAACACCTTTCATTCGTTCAAATGCTCCTTCTTTTTTCAGTCTAGTTCCATTAAATGATAGATGCCCTGATGTTGAAAAGGACATATGTCCCACTTTGCGTATTATATCAGAAACTTTTTCTTTTGCAGTTTCATCGTTTTAGATTTTTCACAGTGGGTACAGTTTTATATCACCTGAAAACAGAATATTGAATGGAATCACATATAAAAAGGAGACATGTCAGAATGAGAAATCAAGAGAAACATTTTATTAACGGAGAATGGATCGCATCAACAGGAAACGAAACGACGGAAGTCATCAATCCTGCTACAGAGGAAGTCATTGGCACCATTAGTTTAGGAACAAAAGAAGATTTAGATAAGGCAGTCAAAGCTGCTCGTGCCGCCTTTCCTTCTTTCTCAAAAACATCTCGAAATGAACGCGTAAAGATGCTGGAAAACATTGTGCGCGGTTACGAAAAGCGTAAGGATGAACTGATAGAAGTCATGACACAAGAGCTTGGCGCACCACTGAAAGTATCAGAAGAGGTTCATTACAAAATGGGATATGAACATTTTTCTAAAGCAGCGGAAGCACTTAAATCGTATACATTTACTGAGGACCGCGGCGGACACACCATTATAAAAGAAGCGATTGGTGTCAGCGGATTGATTACACCTTGGAATTTCCCAACAAATCAAACATCACTTAAAATCGCGGGTGCCATTGCAGCAGGCTCACCAGTTGTCTTAAAGCCTGCGGAAATTACACCTTTTGCCGCAATGATTCTTGCAGACATCATTGATGAAGCTGGCGTACCGAAAGGCGTCTTCAACCTAGTTAACGGAACTGGTGATGTCATTGGTGACGGCATTAGCTCACACCCTGATATTGACTTTGTTTCATTTACAGGATCAGGCGCTGTCGGCTCTAAAATAATGGAAAATGCTGCAGACAATATTAAGAAAGTGGCTCTTGAGCTCGGCGGGAAATCCCCTCTTATCGTCTTAGATGATGCAGATGTGGATGAGGCAGCCGAAACAGCCGTTCATCATATTGCGATGAATACAGGTCAAGTGTGTTCCGCAGCTACACGTGTGCTGATTCCTGAATCAATGAAAGACGCATTTGAAAAAGCGCTGCTGAATGCTCTGCCGAAGTTTACAGTTGGTGATCCGCGAGAAGATCACGCCACTGGTCCGCTTGTCTCCAAAAAGCAATGGGATACCGTGCAGTCTTATATTGAAAAAGGAATTGAAGAAGGTGCTCACCTGCTTGCTGGGGGAACTGGTAAGCCGGACGGACTAGACAAAGGATATTTCGCCAAGCATACTATTTTCACAAATGTGAAAAATGATATGACCATTGCGCAAGAGGAAATATTCGGACCCGTCATGAGTGTGATCACATATAAGGACCTTGATCATGCCCTTGAGATTGCCAATGATACAGTGTATGGCCTTGCTGGCTATGTGGTTGGAAAAGATGAAAAAACATTAAAATATGTAGCTGAACATATTCGTGCCGGTCAAATTACCATCAACAATGCCGAAACAGATTACTTTGCCCCGTTTGGCGGCTTTAAGCAATCTGGTATTGGAAGAGAATGGGGAGACTTCGGGATCGAGGAATATTTAGAAGTGAAAGCTGTGATGGGACTTCCAACAGCATAATTTGAGAAAGGAGAAAAACCTTAGGGTTTTTCTCCTTTTTCTTGATAGAAAGAATCTGCCCCTGCTCCCCTACTTATCCATCATGATGTGATATTTTTTGACCGTTGCTTTAGGAGGAAACGATTCTTGTAACTCATCAAACCAAACCTCAATCGTTTGACCCTGTGACAGCTCTTTAGAATCTACTTTTGTTAAATCCATAACGATGAGATTATTTTTATACTTTTCAATAAGAAGATGAGTTTTCAATGAATCATCGCTTTTTAGAGGCGTTTTATTGTTAATAAGAAGTAATTTCGTCTCCCCTTTTCTTAGCAGGATGCCTTTTTTTGAAAAAGGTGCTGTTATTTTATTCTTATTGTCTGAATCCTTTATATTGCCCTTTGGAGAATGGCACGCTACTAATAAAATGAGAAAAAACAAGATGACAAGCCGAAAATATTTTGTGTTTTTAAATTTTAGCTGCATCAACTTTCATACACCCCTTTTCAATTCCTTACGATCGCTTCTTCATTCAAAACGGCTCATTTTTCTAAAGGTGCTTTATCCAGCTAAACGATTCACCTTCATGTTCCTTCACCTTGCAAAGGTATTAGAAATCTTAATCATGACAATCAATATTATATATTTTACTTAATGGCAAACTTTCGGTAAAGTTCAAATTGAACCTATATATATAATTCCTATCGAATTAATCTATGTTTATATTCCTTGTGAGGTGGATATCGTTGCAACTTCATGTATTGAACAGTCCGTTTAGTCAGGAGCAGGCAGAACTGCTTAATCAGCTGCTTCCGACTTTAACAGATCAGCAAAAAATTTGGCTTACCGGTTATTTATCAGCACAGGCAGCTTTAACCGAATTAGAAAATACTGCCCAAACCCCTTCTCCTTCTGCTGCAGCACCAGCGCAGCCTGTCAGTAAAGATGTGACCGTGCTTTATGGCTCGCAAACAGGCAATTCTGAAGGGTTAGCAAAAAAGACAGCGCAGCATCTTGAAGAGAAAGGTTTTCAAGTGACGCTCTCTTCTATGTCAGATTTTAAACCAAATAGTCTGAAAAAAATAAACAATTTACTGATTATCGTCAGCACACATGGCGAGGGAGATCCGCCTGATAATGCCCTTTCTTTCCATGAATATGTTCACGGCAGACGTGCACCAAAGCTTGATCATTTAAGCTTTTCTGTCCTATCACTTGGTGACAGCTCTTACGAATTCTTCTGTCAAACAGGTAAAGAATTTGATGAGCGCTTAAAAGAGCTTGGCGGAACGCGTCTTTTCGATCGAGTGGACTGTGATCTTGATTATGATGAGCCGTTTTCTGAATGGCTTCAAGGGGTGGCATCTTCACTTAGCGAAGGCGGAGCCGCAGCAGCCCCGCAGGAATCAGCGGAAGCAAACACTCAAACAGCTGCATCTGAATACTCAAGAACAAATCCTTTTTATGCTGAAGTGCTTGAAAATATCAACCTAAATGGCCGCGGTTCTAACAAAGAAACCCGTCATTTGGAGCTTTCTCTTGAAGGTTCAGGACTTGTTTATGAGCCGGGTGACAGCCTTGGTATTTATCCAACAAATGATCCAGCGCTTGTTGATGAACTGATCAAGGCATGCGGATGGGATGCAGAGGAAGCCGTAACCGTTCATAAAAACGGCGACACGCTTCCTTTAAAGGAAGCACTCACCTCTCATTTTGAGATTACTGTCTTAACAAAACCTCTTCTTCAAAAGATGACGTCCTTTACAAAGAGCGAAGCCTTGCAGGCCCTTTTAGAAGAAGGAAACGAAGAAAAGTTAAAAGCATATATAGCAGGAAGAGATTTAGTAGATGCTGCTCGTGATTTCGGTCCTTTTGAAGGAACAGCGGCAGACTTCACTGCCATTTTAAGAAAAATTCCGGCACGCCTTTATTCCATTGCAAGCAGCCTTAAAGCAAATGAAGAAGAAGTTCATTTGACGATCGGTGCTGTGAGATATGATGCTCACGGAAGAGAACGTCAAGGTGTCTGCTCAATCTTATGTGCGGAGCGCTTAGAGCCAGGTGATAAGCTGCCTGTTTATATCCAGCACAATCAAAACTTTAAGCTTCCTGAAAACCCTGATGCACCGATCATTATGGTAGGACCAGGCACAGGCATTGCGCCTTTCCGTTCCTTTATGCAGGAGCGCGAGGAAGTCGGTGCAGACGGAAAGTCATGGTTGTTCTTCGGTGATCAGCACTTTGTGACGGATTTCTTATATCAAACCGAATGGCAAAAGTGGTTAAAAGATGGTGTGTTAACGAAAATGGATGTGGCTTTTTCAAGAGATTCAGAGGAAAAAGTATATGTCCAGCATCAAATGAAGAAACAAAGTAAAGAATTATTCGAATGGCTGGAGCAAGGTGCCTATGTATATGTCTGCGGAGATGAAAAACATATGGCGCATGATGTTCATGATACCCTTCTATCAATCATCCAAGAAGAAGGTGCGATGAGCAAAGAGAAAGCTGAAAGCTATCTAGCCAACTTGCAGCAGCAAAAACGCTATCAGCGTGACGTATATTGATTGAATGCTTGAAAGAAAGGAGCTTTTACTTACATGGTGAAGACAGCATTAACAGCGCCGGATGGACCTCCGAGCGACGTAGAGGAAATCAAAGAAAAAAGTGATTATTTACGGGGTACTTTAAAAGAAGTGATGCTTGATCCGATTTCAGCGGGTATCCCTGATGATGACAACCGCCTGATGAAGCATCACGGCAGTTATTTACAGGATGATCGTGACCTGAGAAATGAACGGCAAAAACAAAAGCTTGAGCCTGCCTATCAATTTATGCTGCGCGTCCGCCTGCCTGGCGGAATCGCTACATCTAAGCAGTGGCTTGTGATGGATGAGCTTGCTCATCAATACGGAAACGGTACTTTAAAGCTGACAACTCGTGAAACCTTTCAGCTTCACGGTATTTTAAAATGGAACATGAAAAAAACCATTCAAGACATCCATTCCACTATGCTTGATACGATCGCTGCTTGCGGCGATGTGAACCGTAATGTCATGTGTACATCAAACCCCTATCAATCAGAAGTACACCATGATGTATACGAGCTTGCCAAAAAATTAAGTGATGACCTGCTTCCGCAAACAAGAGCGTACCATGAAATTTGGCTTGATGAGGAAAAGGTAGCAGCAACGCCTGATACAGAGGTTGAGCCGATGTATGGTCCGCTTTATTTGCCAAGAAAATTCAAGATTGGTGTGGCGGTCCCTCCTGCTAACGATATTGATGTGTTTTCGCAGGATTTAGGCTTCATTGCGATTATTGAAAATGATCAATTAGTCGGCTTTAATGTCGCGATTGGCGGCGGAATGGGCATGACTCATGGTGATACAGCGACCTATCCTCAGCTTGCAAAAGTAATTGGCTTTTGTACACCGGAACAAGTTGTAGAGATTGCCAAACAAGTGATCACCATTCAGCGTGACTATGGAAACCGTTCGGTGAGAAAAAATGCCCGCTTTAAATATACAGTGGACCGCCTCGGTCTTGAGAATGTAAAAGAAGAGCTTGAGCGCCGCCTTGGATTTACCCTATTAGATGCAAGAGATTATCACTTCGATCATAACGGTGACCGCTATGGCTGGGTAAAAGGCATCAATGGCAGATGGCATTATACGATGTTTGTAGAAGGCGGACGCATCACGGATTACGATGACTACCCGCTGATGACAGGCATTCGTGAAATCGCGAAGATTCATACAGGTGACTTCCGCTTAACAGCGAATCAAAATTTGATCATTGGAAACGTCACATCTCACAAAAAGAAACAAATCGAGCAGCTCATTGAGGAGTTTGGTTTGTCAGATGGACAGCAGCACTCTGCACTGCGCCGCAGTTCAATGGCCTGTGTTGCTCTTCCGACATGCGGCTTAGCAATGGCAGAGGCAGAACGCTACCTCCCGCGCTTGATTGACAAAATTGAAGAGATTGTCGAAGAAAATGGCTTAAGTGATAAAGAAATCACGATTCGTATGACTGGATGTCCAAATGGATGCGCCCGTCATGCGCTTGGTGAAATTGGCTTTATCGGGAAATCACCTGGTAAATACAACATGTATCTTGGCGCTGCGTTTGATGGCAGCAGATTAAGTAAACTGTACCGAGAAAATGTAGGAGAAGAAGACATTTTAAACGAGCTTGGCTCTCTTCTCCCCCGCTATGCAAAAGAACGCGAGGAACATGAACATTTCGGTGATTTTGTGATTCGGGCAGGTATTGTAAAAGAAACAACAGATGGCACGAATTTTCATGTGCAATAAAAAAGACAGGACGCTCTCCTGTCTTTTTTTTATGGATTTTGTTTTCTTTTCAAGTATTCGCAAATGCTGTTATACACATCAGGATTATCTAGAGACGAAAGATCTGGTGAATGATGCTGTTCATAAGCTCCTTTTAATAAACGACGGACGATTTTTCCGTTTCTTGTTTTCGGTAAAGCTGAAATGAGATGAATTTCCTTTGGTGTGAGCGCTTTTCCCGCATATGAACCAACATGTATTTTGAGCTCTTGAATGAATGCTGCTTCTTCGAAAGACTGTGAACTTGCCACAATGAAACAAACTAGTGCTTCTCCCTTCACCTTATCCTTTACTCCAATCACAGCAGCCTCATGTACGGCTGGATGCCCGACAAGAATGGATTCAATTTCAGCTGGACCAATGCGTTTACCAGCTGTATTAATGACATCATCCGATCTGCCCGTGATATGGAATGCGCCATCCTCTGATTGCATCACCCAATCACCGTGCGTCCACACCCCATCAAATCGTTTAAAATAGGTGTCTTCATATCGCTTCGGATCTTTCCAAAACCCACATGTCATGCCGACCCACGGCTTTTTCACAACAAGCTCTCCTACTTCATTCAGGACGCTCTCTCCTGCCTCATTATACACATCTGCCGCCATTCCTAAGATTGCCGCATTAAAAAGGATCGGTTTGATTGGGCGAAGCAGCGTACTTCCTACAATTCCGCCAGAAACCTCTGTTCCCCCTGAGTAATTTAAGATCGGAATGTGCTTTTGACCAATGGTGTCAAAAAGCCATTGCCATGGTGCTTCATTCCACGGTTCACCTGTAGAAATGATGGCTTTGACATGCGGCAGCTCAATGTCTGAAAGGTTTTGCTGCATCGCAGATCGAACAAAAGTAGGTGAAAGTCCAAAATGGGTGACTTTTTGCTCGTGGATGAATGACCAAAGGTGCTGTTCATCTGGATAATCGGGTGCGCCGTCATATAAAACAATTGCAGCTCCATTGATCAAGCCGCCAAAGACGAGAAAGGGCCCCATCATCCATCCCATGTCTGTGAGCCAAAACAAACGGTCTCCTTTTGCAACGTCCATACAAAGACCGGCATCAAAAGCCGCTTTTACAGGAAAGCCTGCGTGTGTATGAACAGCCCCTTTGGGTGTACCGGTTGTTCCAGACGTGTATAAGATCATAAGGGGATCTTCATTTGAAAGATAAGTCGTTTCACTCATTGGTTCTTCTTTTAACAAATCGTTTAGCTGAATATCCTCTTTATATCCAGTAGGAGAGGAAGCATGTACAATGACTGTTTGGACAGTCTTGGTTTTGTCGATTGCTTCTGCCGCACATTCACGCATGTTGATCGTCTTTCCCCGGCGCGTCACGCTCGAGCCTGTGACGACAATGGTTGCACCGGAAGCACGAATACGTACGGCTAGAGGCTCGCTTCCATAGCCGGAAAAGACTGGGCTAAAGATGACACCAATCTTTGCAAAGGCAAGCATGACAGCAGCCGTTTCCGGAAGCATCGGCATATAAATGACTGCCACATCCCCTTTTTGAATCCCCTTCTTCAAAAAACCAGCAGCGAGACGATTGACATTTTCCTGAAGTTCGAGGAACGTCCATCTTCTCTCTTCGCCCGCTTCATTTCTCCAAATCACGGCTGGTTGATGCTGGGTTTCTTCATTCTCTGCCCATTTGTCAACAGCCGTTTCGACCACGTTGAGCCGGCCGCCTTTATACCAATTGGGCCACATGAATGAATCTTGGCCTAATGCGGCTTCATACGGCTCCTTCCACACGATGCCGACCGCCTTTTCGGCTTCTCTCCAAAACCAATCGGTGCGCTCGATACTAGCTTGATAGAACGCATCATAAGTAGAAAAACCAAGTGAATGCATCCATTTGTAAAGGCGTGTTTGTTTCATCATCTGCTCTTCGGGTATCCACGCTGGTTTTAGGTTCATCATGAGGCCGCCCCCTTTAGACCGGATAAACCGGGTGTTTTCGTCTTGTAAATGTCATCTCTTTAGAGGTATAGGCTTGTAATCTATGACAAAGCTCATCTCGCAAATGGTCAAATGGGATGACACCATCGACAATCATTTCAGAGGCAAGCTCATATATATTCATATCTTCCTGGTATTCCTTGCGCTTCTCTTGAATAAATGCTGCTCTTTCCTCAGCAGGCAGTTCGGCAATTTTATTCGCATAGACAGCATTTACAGCGGCTTCTGGCCCCATGACAGCAATTTGCGCAGATGGAAGAGCGAGACAGCAGTCCGGTTCAAAGGCTGGACCTGCCATTGCATATAAACCTGCACCGTATGCTTTACGAACAATGACGGATATTTTCGGAACTGTTGCCTCCGACATGGCGGAAATCATTTTCGCCCCGTGCCTGATAATGCCTGCTTGTTCCACTTTTGTTCCGATCATAAACCCCGGTATATCGGCAAGGAAAAGGAGTGGAATATGAAAGGCGTCACATAGCTGAATAAACTTGGCGGCTTTGTCGGCTGAATCGTGGAATAAAACGCCGCCTTTTACCCTCGGCTGGTTGGCAATAAGACCGACAGGCTGACCATTCATGCGGCCAAAGCCTGTGATCAATTCTGCGGCAAACAGTTTTTTGATTTCAAAAAATGATCCTTCATCAATGAGTAAATCAATGAGCTGATACATATCAAAAGGGGTATTCTGCCCCTTAGGGATAAGGTCTTGGATGGTGATCTCTGATGGTTTAGGTGCGATTGCGGCTGCCCGTTTTGGTTTTTCTGTATAGTTGGCAGGCATGTAAGTTAAATAAGTGCGGGCGATTTGAATGGCCTCTTCCTCTGTTTTTGCTAAAATATCGCCGCATCCAGAAATGCTGCAATGCATTTTTGCCCCGCCCATTTCTTCAAGTGATACTTTCTCTCCAATCACCATTTCGGCCATTCGCGGTGAGCCTAAGTACATTGAGGCATTCCCTTCGACCATGACGACGATGTCACAAAAAGCAGGAATGTAAGCACCTCCGGCTGCCGAAGGACCAAATAGTAAACAAATTTGCGGAATACGTCCAGACAGCTTCACCTGGTTATAAAAAATGCGGCCTGCACCCCTTCTGCCTGGAA
The DNA here is from genome assembly GCF_038630815.1 of Bacillus sp. FSL K6-0994. Lineage (NCBI taxonomy): Bacteria > Bacillati > Bacillota > Bacilli > Caryophanales > Bacillaceae > Bacillus > Bacillus sp. FSL K6-0994. The sequence continues at coordinate 1,799,041 of NZ_CP152043.1, forward strand.
ACATGGCGATTTGATCGGTGATTCTAGCACCCGCAGAGTCAACTAAATACAGCATTGGGCAGTTGAGCTTTTCGGCTGATTCCTGGATTCTAATGATTTTTTCTACCGTTTTGACGCCCCATGATCCTGCTTTGACGGTAGAATCATTTGCCATGACACAAACAGTCTGCCCATTCATCCGCCCTGTCCCTGTGATAACACCATCTGCTGGTAAATGTTCATTTTGACACTCGGCAAACATGGCATCCTCAATGAAAGAATCCTCATCTAATAACAACTGGAGGCGGTCACGGACAAACAATTTTCCTTTTTCTTTGTTTTTTTGATGGTATCGGTCTGCCCCGCCTTTCAGAATCTGCTGTTTTTTCAGTTCATATTCTTCGATCATACCCATTCCCCTTTCTTGCTACCTGCCTCTGTATTGAGGCGTTCGTTTTTCTTGGAAGGCTTGAAGACCTTCCGTTCGATCTTCTGTCTCAATGAGCCGTAGATAGGCTTCGTATTCCTTTGTCAAACCTGTATGCAAATCGTGATCAAGGCTTGATTGAATCGCTTGTTTCGCTTCTTTTAAGGCAAGCGGGCCATTTTTGATGATTTGTTGTGCAAGAGAGATGGCATCGTTCATGAGGGAATCTGCTAAAGAGATATGCTCAATGAGCCCAATTTGAATGGCTTCTTCTGCTTGTAATGATGCGCCTGTGAAAATAAGTTCTTTTGCTTTACCGAGTCCAATGAGGCGCGGAAGCCGCTGCGTCCCTCCGGCTCCTGGTATGATAGCTAGTCCTGTTTCTGGCAGGCCGAGTCTGGCTCCGGCTCGTGCGATGCGGAGATCACAAGCGAGCGCGAGCTCAAGTCCTCCGCCAAGTGCGTGTCCGTTCATCACTGCAATGACAGGTACAGGAATGGATTCAATCTCGATAAACGTTTGCTGAATCGAAAGAACAGCTCCTTTTGCTTCTGCTTCTGTCATCAATCGTCGTTCTTTTAAATCTGCTCCAGCGCAAAAGACTTTTGAACCGGCTCCTGTAATGAGAAGACAGCGAATGCTTTCATCATGTTTGATTTCTTGAATGATTTGATTGATCTCCTCCAGCATCGGAGCAGATAGGGAATTCGCTTGTTCTGGCCTGTTTAAGGTCATGATGCCGATCTGTTCATCTTGTATCGAAAAATGGACCAATGATGTCATGTTATTCATCCTTTATGAAGTAGTCTGAGAGTGAAAAGCGCGTAAACAGTGACTAGGAAGGGTTCGATCTACTTTTGCTTCAATCCATTCTGCCGCTTTAATTAATGCAGGTAGGTGAATATTTGTCTCAATTCCTAGTTTTTGAAGCATATGCACCACATCTTCTGTCGCCACATTTCCGCTGGAACCAGGTGCATAGGGACATCCGCCCAGCCCGCCGCTGGAGGAGTCAAATATGGTAATCCCTGCTTTTAATGCCGTATAAATATTGGCAAGAGCCATCCCCTTCGTATCATGAAAATGAAGAGCGATTTTATCAGCAGGAAAACGTTCAAGTAAAATGTCTAAGCGCCTTTCTACTTGAAGCGGATGGGCTTCACCGATGGTGTCACCGAGAGATATTTCATCAATGTCATAAGAAAGCAAAATATCCGTTAACCGAAGGACTTGATCCATTGGCACTTGTTTTTCATACGGGCAGCCAAACACAGTGGAAATATACGCGCGCGTGTTTTTTCCTGCTGCTTTTAAATCAGCTGTCATTTGTTTGATAACAGGAAGTGTTTCATGGATGGATTGATTCATATTTTTCTTGTTATGTGTTTCACTCGAAGAGATAAACATAGCGCCTGTGTCAAGATTGGCTTCAAAAAAATGAGCTAAGCCTTTTTCATTGGGAATGAGTGCTGCATAGGTGATGTCGTCTTTTTTGTTAAAGGATTGGGTGAGTTCTTTGGCATCTTTTAAGGCTGGAACCCATTTAGGATGAACAAATGATGTGACTTCAATATAAGGGAGCTGGGCTGCTGCGAGCAGGTCAATCCACGTTCGCTTCTCGCCTGTGTCCAGCCAGACTGATTCATTTTGCAGTCCGTCCCGCGGGCCGACCTCCCTGATAATCACACTCTTTGGTAATGCCATCTGGCTCCCTCCTATTCTGTCAGTTCTAGAAGAACGTCTCCTTCATCGACAAACTCTCCCTCTGCCTTATGCACTTTGCTGATGGTTCCGGTCTCTTCAGCAACGATCGGAATCTCCATTTTCATTGATTCTAAGATGGCAACCTCCTGTCCTTTTTGCACTTCATCGCCTTGTTTCACAAGAAGCTTCCATAAGTTTCCGGCCATTTGAATCGTGACAGTTTTCATGAACGGTTTCCCTCCCTTTTTTTCATGAGAAAATCGGTTGTGATGCTGCCTTGTAAGAAAGCAGAAGATCCGGCCATTTCCCTTAAAAGCGGTAAGTTGGTTTTGATCCCTTCTATTTCATATGCTTGTAATGCCTCTTTTAATCGTTCTATTGCAAGTTTTCGCGTATCACCGTAAACGATCATTTTCGCAATCATAGGATCGTAAAAAGGGGTAATGAGGCTTCCATTTGTCACACTTGACTCATGACGGATATACGGAGCTTCAGGTGTGGAGAGCCGAGTGATTGTTCCTGGTGATGGATAAAAGGTGACGGGATCTTCCGCATAAATTCTAACCTCGATGGCATGACCAATTTGATGAATATCTTCCTGATTAAAGGAAAGCGGCTCACGTGCAGCGATTTTCAGCTGCTCCTCAACAAGGTCAATGCCTGTAATTTCTTCTGTGACAGGATGCTCTACTTGTAATCTCGTGTTCATTTCTAGGAAATAAAATTGTTGATGCTGATCGACTAAACATTCAATCGTTCCTGCATTTTCATACCCAATCGCTTTAGCTGCTTTGACGGCCATCTCCCCCATTTGATGTCTCACCGATTCATCGAGACAGGCGGCTGGTGCTTCTTCAATGATTTTTTGATGTCTTCGCTGGAGTGAACAGTCGCGCTCAAATAAGTGGACCCCATGGCCGAAGGAATCAAAAAGGACCTGAATTTCAATGTGACGCGCGTTTTCAATGACCTTTTCCATATACAGCGTCCCATCGTTGAAAAAGCTTTGCGCTCTTTTTTGATTCCCTTCAAAAGCCCTGTACAGCTCATCGTCATTTTGCACGAGCTGCATGCCAATTCCTCCGCCCCCGCTTGATGCCTTGAGCATGATCGGATAACCGAGTGACTGCGCTTGACTGACCCCTTCTTCTGCATCATGCAGCGGAGCTGAAACGCCTGGTACAATGGGGATACCTGCTTGAGCCATCGTTTTTCTTGCTTCAATTTTATTCCCCATTCGCTGAATGACTTGTGCGGATGGGCCAATAAAGGCGATTCCTTCGCTGCGGCAGCGTTCTGCAAAGGCTGCATTTTCTGATAAGAGGCCATATCCTGGGTGGATGGCATCTGTATTTGTCTGTTTGGCTGCCCTAATGATTACTTCCATGTTTAAATAGCTTTCAGATACTTTCGCGCCTCCAATCGGATAGGCGCTGTCTGCTTCTTGCACATGAAGTGTATGTTGATCTGCTTCTGAATAAACGGCGACGGTGTAGATCCCGAGCCTTTTACACGTTCGAATAATTCGCCTGGCAATTTCGCCTCGATTTGCAATCAGTACTTTTTGAAACATTGCTGCCTTCACTCCTTTATTAGATCAAGCGCCTGCTTTTTCAGACGAAATTTTTGAATCTTCCCTGATGCAGTCATTGGATACTCGTCAGTGATGAAAAAATATTTAGGAATTTTGTAGCGTGCCATTTGCGACTGACAATAGCTGGTGAGTGTCTCAATCGTCACCGCCCTGCCTTGCTTGAGCCGAATGAATGCGGCGGCTTCTTCTCCATACGTCTCGTCAGGTATACCAACGACCTGTGCATCAAGAATGTCCGGATGGGTATAAAGAACGTCCTCAATCTCTTTTGGGTATACATTTTCCCCGCCTCTAATGATCATATCTTTCAGCCGTCCTGTGATTTTCACATAGCCGTCCTCATCCATCTCTGCTAAATCACCCGTATGAAGCCAGCCGTCCTGATCAATCACTTCATCTGTGGCTTCTTCATTTTTATAGTAGCCTTTCATCACATGATAACCTCTTGTACACAGCTCGCCTTGTTCTCCTCTTGGTACTTCCTCCGGTGTGCCTGGAACGGTGATTTTCACTTCAATGTGAGGAAGCGCCCGGCCGACCGTTTGAACCCGCCTTTCAAATGAATCATCCGTTCTTGTTTGGGTAATGACAGGAGAGCTTTCGGTCTGTCCGTAGGCAATCGTGAGCTCTTTCATTCCCATTTGTTCAATGACGGCTTTCATCACATGGGATGGGCAAAGAGATCCTGCCATAATGCCCGTTCGTAATGTGGACAGATCGTATTGGTGAAAATTCGGATGGTCGAGCTCTGCAATGAACATTGTCGGGACGCCATGAAGGACGGTGCACTTCTCTTTTTCTACGGTTTGAAGAACTCGCTCTGGGTGGAAAGATTCAATTGGAATGATCGTTCCTCCTTTTGTGAGACAAGCAAGCACGCCAAGAACGGATCCAAAGCAATGAAAGAAAGGAACAGGGATACACATTCGGTCCTTTTGGGTGAGCTTCATACAATCTGCGATTTGGCTGGCATTGCAGACAATGTTTGTATGGCTGAGCATGACTCCTTTTGGATAGCCGGTTGTGCCTGAAGTATATTGCATATTAATGACATCATCAGGTGCAAGCTCATCCATTCGTTTCTCCCACTCATGATCCTCTGTTCTTTTAGCAGCTGCTTGAATACTATCCCAGCTGCGCATGCCCTTTGGCGTGTGCTCGCCAATATAGACGACACTTTTTAAATAAGGAAAAGATGAGGATGTGATCTCTCCTTGATGAGTGTTTTGAAGCTCCGGTATAAGTTCTTCAAGCATTTTGACATAGGATGTCTCTTTAAACCCGTCTACGATAAACAGCATGCTGCTATCAGAGTGCTTGAGTAAATAAGCGAGTTCTTGTGATTGAAAGTTTGTATTCACGGTGACGAGAACGGCTCCAATCGACGCGCAGGCGAATTGCAGCATGAGCCATTCGGGTACATTGGGCGCCATGATGGCGATATGATCGCCTTTTTGAACACCTAATGCCATAAGACCTTTCCCGGTTTCCTTGACTTCTCGATAAAACGCTTCATATGAAAAACGTAAGGAACGTTCTGGATACACAATGGCTTCATGTGCTGGATGCTGCTCCATTTTCCCTTTTAATAAGGAACCGATCGTTTGTGGATGAATCGACATCATGGCTTTCCTCCTCCATTGATGGTAAGCGTTTTCATTATCTGATTACGCTAACAGTTGTCTTGCGATGACTAGACGCTGAATTTCAGATGTCCCTTCTCCAATTTCCATTAGCTTCGCATCTCTCACAAGCCGTTCTACACCACATTCTTTCATATAGCCTGTTCCCCCGTGAATTTGAACAGCATCAAGACTTGCTTTTGTCGCCATTTCAGAAGCGAAAAGCTTGGCATAAGCAGCTTCTTTTGTAAACGGCTTGCCGTGATCTTTCAGCCAAGCGGCTTTCCAAACCATTTGTCTGGCGAGCTCTATTTGCATCGCCATATCTGCCAGCTTAAACTGAATCGCTTGGAAGGAAGAAAGGGTCTGCCCAAATTGCTTTCTTTCTTTTGCATGCGAGAGCGAAGCATCTAGTGCAGCTTGTGCGATACCAACTGATAACGCAGCAATTGAAATGCGTCCCCCGTCTAATGTATATAAAAATTGCTTAAAGCCTTTCGCTGGGTCTCCTAAAATATTCTGGGCGGGTACACGTACACTGTCTAAAATGATTTCTGCTGTATCTGAACCGCGCACGCCCATTTTGTCATATGGATTTGTAATGGTCAGCCCTTTTTGCCCTTTCTCCACAATGAAGGCGGAGATGATTGGGCGGCCGTTTTCATCATGATCCGAGACAGCAGTGACGATAATGGTTCTGGCAAAATTGGCGTTTGTGATCCAGCATTTCTCCCCGCTGATGACATATTCTTGTCCGTCTTTGACTGCTTTTGTTTTCGTCCCTTTTGCATCTGATCCTGCGTTTGGTTCTGTTAATCCAAAGGAACCGAGTGCTGTTCCAGAAGCCAGCGGGACAAGGTGGTCCATCTTTTGCTCCTCTGTACCGAAGTAATAAAGCGGGCTTGCGCCTAAGGAGACGGCTGCAGCATAGCTAAGACCTGTACTACCGCACTGTTTTCCGATTTCTTCTACAGCCAGTGCATACGATATCGTATCTCCTCCTGAGCCGCCGTATTTCTCTGGAAAGGGGATGCCCATAAAGCCGAGCTCCCCCATTTTTTGAAACGTTTTGGCTGGGAATACGGCCTGTTCATCAATGGTTTGAGCGAGTGGTGCAATTTCTGCTTTGGCGAAATCTTTGACCATCTGGCGGATCATTTGTTGTTCTTTCGTTAATTCAAAATCCATCTTGTTTCCCCCTTTGGCTCTTTTCTATCATATTTATTAATCAAGCAGCTGCTTCATGCCAAGCTTGATTGAATTCAGAAAATTAAAACAAAAATAATAGAAAAAAAGCATGATTGAAGAAAAATCCTCATTCATGCTTTTTCTGTTATTTCACTATTTTTGTAGAAGGCTTGCTTTCGTGATGAAGACGATTAAGAGCCGTAATCTTGTAAGTATCCATTTTCTTCTGATTGACTGGGAGGTCTTTAATAGTTGTTATGGCGCCTTTTTCTTTTCTAACCGTTTGCAGCAATTCATATGTTCCTTTATTTGTTAATCGATAGACCGCATAATAGGATACGGTAGAATTTGTATCATTTTTGATTTGTAAATTCGCACCATCCGATGTCTTTTTCACAGATTGAATGATTGGTTTTTTAGGTGCTTTCTGATGAAGCCAAGGCATTTCTGGAATGAGAGCTGGTTTGCGGTATGACTCTTCTATCAATCGATCCTTTACATTCAAAGGGTTGCGATTGATATCCTTCAGGCTGAAATGCATGCTTCCCTGCACGAGCTGTGACTGCCTGTTCAGCTCAATCTGCCTAAAATATTCTTCCGGATCAGACCAAGCAGGATCACTGTTTTGATTAATTTTATACGCCGCTTGACCAATGTACAGGTGAACCGGCTCCCCTTTCACCTCATTTGACCACCATTTCGTCAGCACGTCATAAGCGGCAGCTTGAAAGCCGATGCTCCAGTAAATTTGCGGAGTGACATAATCAATATCGTGCTGCTGAATCCACTCTCTTGTATCAGCATACAAATCATCGTAGTTGGTCATACCTGCTGTTGTGTTTGAACCAGTCGGGTCATCTTTTATGTTGCGCCATACACCGAATGGACTAATACCAAATTTCACATAAGGTTTTTCTTTCTTAATGGTGTCATTGATTTGCTTCACCAGCTGGTTCACATTATCTCTTCGCCAATCTTCTATATGTGTAAATGCTTTTTTTCCATATGTTTCATACGTTTCTTGATCTGGAAACGGGACACCAGCTATTTTATTAGGGTAAAAATAATCATCCATATGCACCGCATCAATATCGTAGTTTTTCACAACTTCTTCTATGCCGCCTACAATGAAGTCCTGAGCCTCAGGAATGCCTGGGTTGTAATAAAGCTGATTACCATATGCAATCGTCCAATCAGGATGCTCTCTTGCAGGGTGATCGGCTGACAAACGGCTGAGATCAGTATGATTCATTGTGATTCGATAAGGGTTAAACCAAGCGTGAAATTCAAGGCCGCGTTTATGAGCTTCTTCTATCATAAACTCAAGCGGATCATACCCAGGATCTTTCCCTTGTGTTCCAGTCAAATATTCTGACCACGGCCCGTATGCTGAAGGGTAAAAGGCATCTGCTGTTGGTTTAATTTGCATAATGACGGCATTCATATTCATCGCTTTGATCTCATCTAACAAACGAATAAACTCTTGTTTCTGCTCTGCTACGGGCAGCCCCTTCTTTGAGGGCCAATCTAAGTTATAAACCGATGCAATCCATACCGCGCGCATCTCTCTTGTGCTCTCAAGCTTTCCTTTTGGCACTGGGCGAGCAGCTAGACTGCTAGAAGGAATCAATAAAAATACAAACATCAACATCAGTGTTAAAACTGTCATACTGATCTTTTTCAGCATGTTTTGCATCACCTCACCTTAAGTTTATTCCGCTTTTTGTGATGGAATGCCAGCAGATGGTGTAAGCAGAATGTTTTTCATTTCATTGAGCTGAGCTTCAGGGACTTTGCAGGCTTCAATTAAATACTGCTCTACACTCCCGTATGTCTCCAGCATTTCGTGCAGCACATCTTCAAGATAATCTTGCTGCACACCGACAAGCGGCTGAATTTGTTCTTTTGACACCCGGTATAAACTCATCAATCGGACAAATCGTTCCTGCCTTCTGACGAGCATTTGCACGCCTTCATTGGAACGCATATATTCACTTAAAACGACAGCCAGCGGTACACCTGCTGTTAACTGAATCAGGGCAGATAAAAAACCTGTACGGTCCTTGCCACTTGTGCAGTGAAGCATCAGCGGGTAATGGCTTTGATCTGAAAGCAGTGTGAACAGCTGCCGAATCTCTTCTTTACGCTCTGTCAGCATGCTTTCATATAACTCTTTCATGATCGGTGTAAATGAGAGAGACTTCCCTTCTGTTACCAGCATACGAAACATGGTCCATTTACTTGGCATCTTACTGTCAGGCTGCATCGGAATATGGACGATTTTGTCGTGTTCCTTGATCTTTGGCGGATGTGATTTACGTTCTGAGGCTGTACGGAGGTCACAAACGGTTTGAATCCCAAGTGCTGAGAATATTCTGATGTCTTGTTTCGACAAACGGGATAAGTCTGCGGATCGATAAATCATTCCCTGTTTGATCACCATCCCATCTGTTGTTTGAAGTCCCCCTACTTCTCTAAAATTCGCAAGCTTTGAAAATGGGTTGTTTGATTGATTCATAGAAGTGAAAGTTCCTTTCTGGTTTCTTTCTTTTTTCTATCATACGCTTTTATATCAAAGGAGAAAAGAGAATCAATTGGCCTAATCCCAGTAAGAGAATTTATTGTTATAATGGAAAAAGGACATTCGGATTGATTGGAGATATGAAGTATGATAAAAACAAAACGGATTCAGCAAATCAAAGAGTATGTGTTTGACCGGGAATCTGCCTCACTTGATGAGCTTGTGGCGCATTTTGGTGTCTCAAAAAACACGATACGCCGAGATGTACAGGCATTGGTCGAGTCTGGCGTGCTCAAAAAAGTGTATGGCGGAGTGGCTGTGAACCATTCAACGTTAGTGGTGTATCAGGAGCGAAAGACCCGTCAGCTCAGTAAAAAGCAATTGATCGGTCAGACGGCTGCCGCTTTTGTGGAAAACGGGGATATGATTTTTATTGATTCTGGTACGACAACGCTTGAGATGCTCCCCTATTTGACTGAGAAACAGGTGACCATTGTGACCAATAATGTGGATTTCATTACACAGGCGATGCCTTATGAAAATCTCACCATCTTTTCCACTGGCGGGATGCTTGAAAGAAAAACGAATTCTTTCGTTGGCTATCAAAGTGTTGAGCGCTTAAAAGCTTACAATGTCAATAAAGCCTTTATCGCATCAACTGGTTTATCCATTGATCACGGCGTCACGAATTCGTCTCCGCTTGAAACCGATATTAAAAAGACGCTTGTTCAAAAAAGTGCCAAAACCTTTTTATTAGTGGATGATAGCAAATTCGATCATTACGCCTTGACCACGTTTTGTGATTTGCACGAGATTGATATCGTCGTGACCAATCAGGAGCCAAATGAAGATTATCTTCAATATGGAAAAGAGCATGATGTACGGTTTGTCATACCTTCATCGAATGAATAGATGGACAAAAAAACGGCTCAGGAATTTGAGCCGTTTTTTGATTCATTGATTTCAAGCTGCATGATCATACGGAATAAAAATCGATACACGGCCGAGATGACGTCAATGAAAGCCGTATCTTCGTGGATATCCTCAAGCTCAAGAAGCTGCAAATTCACATCAAATAAGCCATCTTGTCCATTAAATTGAAGCTGAGCACCATTTAATGGCGATAGCATGTCCTTTAGAATATTCGTGTCTTTTTTAGGACGTTTTAAACCGAATAGGACGGTATACGTTTGAAACACTTCATCCCATTCAATGGCCAAGCCATCCACTTTCACGACATCAAACCACTTGGATTCGATATAAATGAATTCTTTTTGATGTTTTTTCACATATGTAAGCGGTGTGTTTAGAAATGAGGCGTTTTCTGTTTGAATCATGTTCTCTGATTCCTTGTCTACACGCTCTATATATACATCGCCAAAACGGGCTTCTTCTTTTATTCTCGCCCCTTCTAATGTCCAATTGCGGCGCGCCGCTTCATCATATTCAAAGTCGGTCAGCGCCTGTCCTTCTTTTAGTAAGTCTTGTAAGCGATTTTGCAGTGACATGGCTATGTCTCCTTTCTTCTCCTTCATGTGTGTTTATTATTTTAGCATAACTCATGAAAAGAAAGATATGTCCCAGCATATGATGGTATGATAGTGTCAAAAGAAACATCTCGGAGGGGTACGTTTTGCTCACAATGACACTGGCAGAAAAAATCGTAGACGAGGTTAAAAAGGTGCTGACTGAGGAAATCATCATCGCACAAACAAACGGCACCATCATTGCAGCAACAGATCCAGCGCGCGTTGGACAATTTCATGAAGGAGCGTATCTGACATCTTTTGAAGGACAGAAACGAATTCTCACAAAGGATGACCAGCAGCACATGAAAGGCGTCAAAGCTGGCATCAATCTGCCTATTTATTTTAAGCAAGAGGTCATCGGGGTCATTGGATTGACAGGAGATCCTGTACATGTGTCTCCTTTTGGCGAAATATTAAGAAAAATGACCGAGCTGCTTATTCATGAACATGAATTTTTTCAAGAAACTGAAACGGATGAACGTCAGCTCGAAGCGTTTGTATTCGACTGGCTTCATCTGCCAGAGACAGCGATTGATCTCACTGAAAAAGCGTCGCGGCTTCAGCTTGATATCAATAAGGAGCGCGCAGTTGTCCTGATCGATTGTCAGGATGAATCGTTTATGAAGCAGAATCAATACAAAGAATTGAAGGAAACGCTGCATCTCACTATGCAGGAGATCATCGTCCGCTGGGGGCATGCCCGTTTTTTGCTCATGCTGCAGACAACAGCAGATGATCGTAAAGCCTTGCAGCAGCGCCTGTTTCACATCCATGCCTCCCTTACGGCGCAGGGCACACAGGGGGTTTTGATTGGAGCAGGAAAACCAGCAGCTGCTCATTTGATGAAGCAATCCTTTCAACAAGCCTTTCGAGCATTAAAAATGGCACATGCTGATACACCGATTGTATTTGATGAAGATTTAACGCTTGAACTTTTTATGGAGGAAGTGAGTCAGGAAACAAAAGAAGTGTTTCTTGATCGAACAATCGCCCCTCTTCTCCCCTATCCTGAATTAGTGAAAACATTGCGGGTGCTTATGACATCAGATTGCTCATTGAAATATACAGCAGAAGCGATGCATGTCCATATCAATACACTGCATTACAGGCTAAAACGCATCCAAGATTTAACGACACTTGATCCAAAGCGTATGCAAGATGCAATGCTCTTTTATTTAGCCTTCATGTTATTAGATCATGATCCAAAAAAACGAAGCGAACAGCCCGATATTTTGTAGAATCGTCCATAGGCATGAGGCGATTCTTTTTTTATACTGAAAGAAACGATACGTCTCATCAATAGGAGTTGAATGCGTATGTTACATTCTGAATTTTTAAATCAATTAAAAAAGATTGTCGGTGCTTCTTACATGCAGGACAGTAAAGCCGATCGGCTTGCCTACTCTTATGATGCAACACCAAATTTTCAGCATATGCCAGATGTCATCGTAAGCCCGCGCGCGGCTGAGGAAGTCCAGCAAATTGTCCGGCTCTGCGCCTCATATAACATACCGATCGTGCCAAGAGGATCAGGAACGAACCTTTGTGCAGGCACATGTCCCACTCAAGGCGGACTTGTGATGCTGTTTACAAGAATGAACCAATTAATAGAAATAGATGAAGAAAACCTGACAGCAACGGTGCAGCCTGGTTTGATCACACAGGAACTCATTCGCCAAGTAGAGGCGAAAGGCCTCTTCTATCCACCTGATCCAAGCTCTATGAAAATCTCTACATTAGGCGGAAATATTAATGAAAATTCAGGCGGTCTCCGGGGGTTAAAGTATGGAGTGACAAGAGATTATGTCCTTGGACTTGAAGTCGTTCTGCCAAACGGTGACATCATTAAAACAGGTGGCAAGCTTGCAAAGGACGTGGCCGGGTATGATATGACCCGTTTGTTCGTAGGTTCAGAAGGAACGCTCGGGATTGTCACTGAAGCCACGCTGAAGCTTTTGCCGCTTCCAGAAACAAAACAAACGATGCTTTGCTTATATGAAAACTTAGAGGAAGCCGCCGCTTCAGTATCGGCGATTATTGCAGAGCGTATCATCCCCGCCACATTAGAATTTATGGATCAGCCGACTCTGGAAGTCGTTGAAGATTTTGCAAAAATCGGTTTGCCGACTGATGTTCAAGCGGTGCTGTTAATCGAACAAGACGGCCATCCTGAGGCGGTTGCCCGTGATATGCAGAGCATCGCAAAAATTTGCCAGCAGTACGGTGCAAAAGAAGTGAATATCGCTCATTCTGAAGAAGAAGCAAATGCACTTTTAACAGCGAGACGATCCGCTTTATCTGCCCTCGCCCGCTTAAGCCCGACGACCATTTTAGAAGATGCCACAGTTCCCCGGTCTGAAATTGCCAGCATGGTGCGTGCGATCGAAGACATTGCGAAGGAGTACAAAGTGAAAATCTGTACATTTGGTCATGCAGGTGATGGCAATTTGCATCCTACTTGTGCAGCAGATGCAAGAAATGAAGAAGAAATGAAACGGGTGGAAGAAGCCTTTCAGGCCATTTTTGAAAAAGCAGTCTCACTTGGCGGCACCATTACGGGTGAACATGGCGTAGGTCTTATGAAAGCCCCTTACTTAGAACTAAAGGTTAAAAAAGAAGGCATTGCGGCAATGAAAGCGATCAAACAAGCGCTTGACCCGGAAAATATCATGAACCCTGATAAAGTGTTTGGAAAAGCCGAAAGAAAGCGGGTGGTGGTCTCATGAGTTCTAAACAAACAGAGATTCAGCAAACATTTCAGCAGCAGATGGACGAAAAAGAGCTGCTCAATTGCATGCGCTGCGGCTTCTGCCTCCCTTCCTGCCCTACTTATATTGAATCTGGTCAACAAGAAACACACTCTCCCCGCGGCCGAATTGCTTTAATGAAGGCGGTGAGAGACGGCGTCATTGAGCCAGATGAAGATGTCGAGCATTCACTGAATCTTTGTCTTGGCTGCCGTGCATGTGAACCGGTCTGCCCTTCCGGCGTCAAATATGGAAGGTTACTTGAGGATGCAAGAGACATCATTCAGCAGCACAAAAAACAATCCATCCCTGTCAAACTTGTAAGACGTGTCGTGTTTAAAGGTCTCTTTCCTTCACAAAGCCGAATGCGGAAAGCGGCAGGACTTCTTCGATTTTATCAAACATCTGGTCTGCAAACGGCTGCCCGCAAAACTGGCATGCTGAAGGTGCTTCCACCGCACTTACGCCTGATGGAACAGGCGCTTCCAAAGGTGCCGCGTCAACAGAAAAGCCGTTTGATGGAATACAAAGCCGCCGGGCCAGCGAGAAAACGTGTCGCCTTTTTTACTGGCTGTTTAATGGACACGGTTTTTTCCAGTACAAACGAAGCAACCATCCAGCTTTTGCAGCTGGCAGGCTGTGACGTCATCGTCCCTCCTATTCAGACGTGCTGCGGAGCGCTCCATGGCCATAGCGGTGAAAAAGAACAAGCGAAACAGTTAGCAAAGCGGAATATTGAAGCTTTTGAACAGATAGATGCGGATGCCATTGTCATGAATGCGGGCGGTTGTGGCGCTTTTTTAAGTGATTACGATCATTTGCTTTGCGATGATCCGGATTTTCAAAAGCGAAGTGAAGACTTCTCAAAGAAAATCACGGATATATCAGACATTTTAGTGGAGCTGGAATTTCACCGCCGCATGCCGCTTGCTTTGCCAGAGCAAGTCATCACCTATCAAGATTCTTGTCATTTGCGGAACGGAATGGGTGTACAGCATACGCCAAGGGTGCTGATGAAGGCCATTCAGGGTGTATCATTTAAAGAAATGAAGGATGCGGGCCGGTGCTGCGGCTCAGCTGGCATTTACAACATCTTGCAGCCAAAGATGTCAATGCAAATTTTAGATCATAAAATGACAGAAGCCAGCCAAACAAAGGCGGCTGCCATCGTTACATCTAATCCAGGCTGTCAGCTACAAATGGCAGCAGGCATCAAACGCTCAGGGCACTCACCGAGCATGCGTGCCGTCCATCTAGCTGATTTATTATTAGAAGCCGTTCTATATGGAAAAAAAGCGTCCAGCCCATCAAGCTGAACGCTTTTTTCATGCATATCTTTAGACAATCGGTTAGATAATAGAGGCAAATCGCCGAAGGAGCTGGTCCAAATGCTGAAGAAAAACAAACAACAAAAGGACCCGAATTCAGTATTTGAAGCATTGTCACGTTCTGCTGATTTTACAAATGAGCTGTCTCGAAATGGAGATTTTCTGTATAGGATTTCCTTTTTTCGTTCATTGATTAATGGACATCTTCTACATGAACAAATTCTCCCCTCCCTCAAACAACTGCACCTGTCACCCACTCTTGAAGAGCTGAAAGAACGAATTCCCATTGAGCAGGCTGTCATCACGAGCGATCTTCAAAAAGTGCAAGAAGCCCTTCACCGGGGCAGCATTGCGATTAGACTTGAGACAGACTGGGGCAAAACGCTTCTCTTGCCGATTGAAGAAAAGAAAGGCAGACAAATAGGTCCGCCTGAAATTGAATTTGGGATTATCAGTGCACAGGAAGCATTTGTGGAGGTTTTAGATACCAATTTAAATTTGGTCAGACGGCGGCTGCCGACGCCTAACCTGAAAGTTGAGGAAAAGACGGTTGGTACGCTCTCTCAAACAAAAGTTGCCGTGTTATATATTGAAGAAATCGCCAACCCAGAAAACATCGAAACGGTTCTTCAGCGAATTGAGGACGTTGATTATGATCAGATTTTAGATGCGAATTACCTCGCTCAAATGCTTTATGATGTATCCAATACGATCTTTCCGTTGTTTTTGAATACAGAAAGACCCGACCGCGTGTCTTCAGGCTTATCAGAAGGGAAAATTGCCATATTAGTTGATGGTTCGCCTCATGTCTTGCTTGCCCCAACTATTTTACTTGAGTATTTTTCCACGATGGAAGACTACAATATGTCATGGATTGCGGCTTCTTGCTTTAGGCTGTTACGCATATTTGCTGTGATATTTTCCATTTTTGCGACACCTTTATATGTCGCCGTTTTAACCTTTCATTATGAGCTGATCCCAAAGGATTTATTAGAAACCATTGTCTCCTCGCGCTATCTTGTGCCATTTCCTCCGATCATTGAGGCACTATTTTTAGAGATTTCGATTGAATTACTAAGAGAAGCAGGTTCAAGGCTCCCAGCTAAAGTCGGTCAAACGCTCGGGATTGTTGGAGGGATCGTCATTGGACAGGCGGCAGTGGCAGCGGGCTTAACAAGTAATATCCTGCTGATCATTGTGGCATTGTCTGCTCTAGCTTCCTTTGTCACCCCGATCTATAAAATGGGAAATGCCATCCGGCTTTTGAGGTTCCCTTTTCTATTTGCAGCACAGGTTTGGGGAGCCTTAGGAATTTCACTGATGGGCGCTTTTCTGATCACCCATTTAATGAAATTAACCTCTATTGGGCAGCCATACCTTGAACCCATTTATCCACCTCGTCTAGCTGATTTAAAGAGCAGTTTGATTCGCCCTCAGCTTCGCTTTTTGAATAAAAGGCCGGATAATTTACGCGGACAAAATAGAACCATTCACCAGCCAAAGCCTAAGCAAGGCCGGAAGGGGAAAAATGATTTTTATGAATAAGGAAGTGAAGGCATGAGCTCTTCTTCTGTCAAAGAGAAATTTCAAGTATCCCCTTTTTTTGTGTTTTTTCTCATTAATGCCAATCAAGTAGGTGTCGGCATTTTAAACTTTCAAACGAACCTTGTCCGTTCCATGAATAATGACGGATGGATCGCCATTCTAATTTCTGGCATCAGTGTCAATGTGATGATCTTTCTGATTTACTTGATGTTTAAAAAGGCTCCTTCGGATGAATTTGTTCATATTACAAAATTCGTATTTGGTAAATGGATTGGGCAATTATTCAATATTCTCTACATCTTATACTTTTCATGTTTGTCGCTTACTGTCCTCGTCCATTATATGGATGTAATCCATGTGTGGCTGTTTAAAGAAATTCCGGGTTTTTTGTTTGCTGCTGTACTGCTTGTGCTAGTGTATTACATTCATACCGGCGGCTTTAGAACCATTGCAGGATGGGCGTTTTTTAGCATTATACTCACATATTGGATGACGTTTATTTGCTTTTACGTCATGAAATATAGTCACATTCGCTTTATGTTTCCAATGTTTGATCATACATTCTCGCAGCTGGTAATGGGTCTCAAAGATGCCTCCTTACCCATGTTTGGTTTTGGAACGCTGCTTGTCTATTATCCCTTTATTAAAAAAGCACAAACGTCACAAAAATTTGCCCACATGGGAGCATTATTCACGACATGCTTAAATTTACTTGTCTTTCTCGTATCCATTGCGTATTATTCGAGTGCTCAGCTTAAATTAACAAAATGGCCAACATTGACGTTAACAAGCATTGTGAAACTTCCCTTCATTCAGCGCTTTGAATTTATTGAAGTGTCTCTTTGGCTGCTTCTTATTATTCCAAATATCGCGATTCCATTATGGGCTGCGAGCCGAATGGCGAAACAAGTATTTCATACAAGCCAGCGCGTCAATTTAATCGGTCTCAGCATTCTCATTCTGATCATGTTTTCGTTTTTTGCCGGTGCAACTTCTTTTGAAACCTTTAATCAATGGGTGGAATATAGCGGATTCATTCTGATCTATGGATTGATTGTCTGTATGGTCATTGGACTGATGCTGAAAAAAAGGTGGGTGAAAAAACGAACATGAAACAGTATGTACTCATAGGTCTTATGTTGTTTAGTCTTTTGTTAACTAGCTGTGCACAGCCCCGGCTATTAGATGAATTAAATATCTCTCAGGCGGCAGGATTTGATTTAATGGAAGATGGCGAAATGAAGGGCTTTTTTGTCTTTCCCGTCTTTAAAAGTGAAGAGCAAGGCAGCTATCAAATATTAAGTGCAAAGTCAAACACGATTAGTAATATCCAATTTCTCGTGTCAGAAAAATCGCCTTTTCCGGTGGTTATGGGCCAGGTGCTCGTTATTTTAGTCAGTGAAAAGTTAGCAAAAGAAGTCGGCATGATCGATTTAATGAATTACATTTATCGTGATCCTATTATTGGTTCACGCCAAGTGTTTGCGATTGTTGGCGGAGAAGTCGAAGAATTATTATACACAAAAATGAATCAAACGAACTTAAATATAGGTGTATATCTCTCTGATCTGTTAGCGCAAAATATGCGAAATGGCAATGAGCCAGTCACAAATCAGCATATTTTTATGAATCAGATGATGGCAAAAGGGGTCGATGCTTATCTCCCTTACATTGAAAGAACAAGCAATGCCATCAAGGTCTCGGGCGTTGCTCTATTTGATCAAGAAAAAATGGTGGGTCATATTCCAGGAGAAGACACGTTCACATTTAAAGCGATGATTGAAAATCATAAAAATGGCATCTATGAGTTTCAATTGCATGATCGAGCAAAGACTCATGTTGTCATTGAAAATATCAAATCACATGTGTCTTACCAGATCAAACCGACGAAAAACCTAACAAAAAAGCCTCATATCACGATTGATATCAAACTAAAAGGCGAATTAAAAGAATTCATGAAGTCCAAAAAAATTGATAAACCGAATATATTGGACCAAGTCGAAAAAGAAGTTGAAAAACGTATCACTCAGCAAGGAGAAGATCTTGTACAGTCCTTTAAAAAGCAAAACATAGACCCGCTTGGACTGGGCCTTAGATATAGATCAAAAGACAAGGCAATGACACCAGAAAAATGGCAAGACATTTATCCTGATGCGGATGTAAAAGTGAAATGCCGCATGAAAATTGTTCAAACGGGAGTCAGCCAATAAAAAGGCTTATTCAAATATGTCTTGTTTGTTCTCCAAGATTTTGGACACTTTCATTTTCACTCGTGGAATCTGATCTTTTTGATTAACATCATGTAAAATCTTCTCTACTTCATTTTATCAGTTTTAAGGATTTTAGGTGAAAATTGTTCCACTAGGGCCAGTCTATTTCCTGCACAGTTTGCCATTGTATCTAGTGCAATTAAGCTGAAAGGCCTTCCTTTGTTTAGCCAAGACTTCATTCTTTCCCAGGTTGGACAGCTGACGGCTGCCAGCCTTCCCCACTGATCGTGAAAATGGGTGCAATTTGACTCCATCCAATCCAATATTTTGTGAGAACGGAAACGGTGCAGGCAAATAAAAGCCTCTAACGGCAATTCTTTTTCACTGATCGATTTCATTTTTTTCAATATATGGTGTAATCCCTCATCTTCTGGCAAACAGCTGGCTGCTGCCCACGAAAGCGGATAAAGGAATTCTTCGTCCGCCTGATCCAAAAGTTCCCTTACCCATTCAGCGGCAACTGTACCTAGAACATCAGCTGCGATTTCTAACATTCGTGATTTCACTTCGGCATGCTCCGTTTCATAAAACCTACTATGAACAGAATCCAAGATTTTTTGCCGGTCGTGCTGTTTCAGCGCATCGATGACATCATCCTCAAGAAACCATCTAGTAATTGAAAAGTCATTAAAGACGCCAAATCATGCCTAACGACGTGTAATGTTGTTGCTTTCTCACTTTTGGTGACGATGACGTCCTTCTCTGATTGGAAAGCCTGTCCGTCTTCTCCATAAAAATCATCGTGCAGTAAAAATTGGTTAGGAGAATGGCTGTTTCGGTTCATCAGACGCTTCTACAACATTCATTTCGTTTTTTTGACAGGCGTCACATAAAGTAGTTGTCCCCACCATTTTCACTTCCTTTTACTGCTAATGATTGTCATTCGAGAAAGAGCGGGAACCATTTGAGCATAAGTTAATATAAAGATTATTCTTTCTACATTGATCCATGTTGAATCAATTGAAAAAATGACAATATTCTAATCTTCATCCTTTACATCGGGGTCTTCCGGAATCGGTTCATTTAAGATCTCTTGGACGAGCTCTTTATATTGTTCGAGCTGCTTTAAATGCGTTTGAAACTGCCCTTGATAAATAAGATAAGATTCCCCGTCAAATACGTAACGGATCTTTTTTTGCTGGATTAATTTTTTAATATACGCTTCTGATACTTCCAAGTATTCAGCTGTTTCTGCAATTGTTAAATACATGTTTGTGCACCACCCGTTCGTTTCATCTAGAAAATTATATCATGTTCTGCTGAAAAAACGGATGCAGCCTATTCTTTTATGGTGACTATTTTTCACATAGCAAGTAGATCGTCTAAATGCCGGCAAATATGGTATGATAAAATCTGCTAGACGAGAGCTTTTTAACATAGACTTGATGAAAAAGCCAGGTTCAGTGGTGTCTGTATGAGCCGCAAGCCATGCTGGCATATATAGAAAGCATACTCATGAGAAAAGCAAAACAAGCATAGGCTCTTATAAGGATGCTTGAAGAAAAATCGTATTTAAAGGCAGAGTGAAATGAATGGGAACCTTTTTTAATGAAATTTTAACCTGGCTGACAAGCCTTGGTTATGTAGGTGTAGCACTAGGGCTGATGATTGAAATCATTCCGAGTGAAATTGTACTTGCCTATGGTGGATATATGGTGTCAACAGGCACAATTGGTTTTGTAGGAGCTGTGATTGCCGGCGTCATCGGTGGTACGCTCGCCCAGTGTTTTATTTACTGGATCGGTCTGTACGGCGGAAGACCTTTTTTAACAAAGTATGGAAAGTATTTGTTCATCTATGAACATCATATCGCGACTGCAGAGCGCTGGTTTGACCGGTATGGAACCGGTGTAGTCTTTACCGCCCGCTTTATCCCTGTTGTCCGTCATGCCATCTCGATTCCAGCGGGTATTGCCAAGATGCCTTTTTTGAAATTCGTTTTCTTAACAGGATTAGCTGCCATCCCTTGGTCTATCTTATTTATCTATCTTGGCATGCAGCTTGGGACAAAATGGGATCATATTCAAAGTGTTGCTCATGCTTATACAACCCCTATTATGGTCATTGCCATTGTCCTGATTGTTCTCTACTTTGTACTCAAAAAAATTCGGACGAATCGAAAACGGACAATCTAACCAAAACGCCTTTCACTGATCTGGTGAAAGGCGTTTTTTTATGAGTGTGCTGATTGTTTTTCCATATATCGGGATAGCTCTATTATCATTGCACCCATTCTCTCAAGTGACGGGGCAAGAATTCGGTCTATTCCCTCTTCTTTTAAAGCTTCAGCAGTGACTTTCCCGACGGCTACTGCAAGCACGTGCTGCTCGAATAATGCTTGCAATTCTTCTTTTCTTCCCCATTCTGCAGCTAGTTTGAAAAAGGCGTGAACTTGGACAGCGGTTGTAAAACAAACGGCATGAACTTGTCCATCTTTCATTTCTTTCAGCAGCGTTTCAGCTGCCTCTGGTTCAGGAGGTGTGTGCTGATATGGTAAAAGCGGCAAAACATCTGCCTCTTTTTCATGTAAAAACTGAATGAGAGCTGGTGCATTTTCACCATGAAGCTGCACCATCACACGTTTGCCTTGAAATTCCTTGTCTTCAAGCTTTGAAATCAAGTCACGAACTGTACCGTCTTCATCAGAGACCTCAGGCTGAATTCCGTGTTTTTTCAAAGCAGCAAAGGTTTTGTACCCTCTTGAAGCAATATGGGCATTTGATAGAATGTTCATAAATTCTTTACCAAGCTGCAGCTCTTGTGCACTCTCAATCAATGTATCTGTACCGATGCCTGTTGTCAAGATCACCCAGTCGGCCCCTTGTTTCACAAAGGTTTCTATGCCTGGCTTTAATTCCTCTTTGGCTAAAAATACGGTTCCTTGAAGAGAGCGAATAACGGCTTGTCCCCCTTGCTTTTCGACAAGTGTACGCATTTCTTCTGTTTTTCTCGTTCCACAAATGGCAATCGTTTTTCCAGATAAGCCCTTCCTCATTTTATCCCTCTTTTTCTATCACATTTGATATGTATTAAATATAGATTTATTTGGAAGACGATGCAAGTGTCTACTAAAAAAGAGCTTGACGTTTCTATCGAATTCGAGTATCTTTTGTAAGTGCAAATTGTAGGAGGTCATTATGGAAAAACAGAATGTTCAAGCAATTCGATTATCAATTGCAGACCCAACACCACTTGGTTTGTTTGGTTTAGCAATGGTGACGCTCGTTGCGTCCTCACAAAAACTAGGAATCACAGATGGCACTTCCCTTATTTTACCTTGGGCTATCTTCCTTGGAGGAATCGCGCAGCTGATCGCGTCCATACAAGATTCAAAGCATCATAATATTTTTGGAGCCACTGCTTTTGGCGCATTCGGTCTTTTCTGGATGGGCGTTGGAACAACTTGGCTCATTCAAGCCGGCGTTTTTGGGAAAACGCTTGCGGGAGCAGCAGATCCAAAACAGTTAGGTTTTGCGTTTATTGGTTATTTGATTTTCAGCTTGTTTATGACGATTGGTGCAATGGAAACACATAAAGTATTATTTTTAATTTTCGTCTTTATTGATTTCTTATTCATTGGTCTTTCCCTTAGCACTTTTGGTGTGATGTATGATGTGACTCATACCATGGCTGGTATTGCAGAATTGATTATTTCCCTGCTTTCATTTTATGGTTCTGCAGCTGTTGTCCTTAATACACATTTTGGCCGTATTGTTCTGCCAATCGGACAACCATTTCGCATTTTTACAAAAGCTTAAATAAAAAAGAACTGCTCTGTGCAGTTCTTTTTTTATGTTTATTTTTCTTGTGCCTCTTGAAAGATCTCTCCGATGATTTCATACGAACGCATTCTTTCTTGATGATCGAACATATCCGAATTAATCATCACTTCATCTGCTTGAGTAGCTTCAATAAAGGCTTCTAATTCTATTTTTACTTTTTCTTTATCCCCAATGATAGTCGAGCTTAATTGTTCATCCACCATCGCCTTTTCATATGGACTCCAAAGACCGTCCATGCTGTCGACAGGCGCCTTCAGTTTTCCTGGTGTGTTGCGAATGAGACTTAAAAACCGCTGATAATGAGAGGTTGCCAAGTATTCAGCCCGTTCTTTTTGATCTGCAGCAAAAACCGTCACACCGACCATGGCATAAGGCTCTTTTAATACATCAGAAGGTCTAAATGACTGTCTGTACAACTCTAACGCGGGAATTGTATTTTTAGGTGAGAAATGTGCTGCAAAGGCAAATGGTAATCCAAGTTCTCCTGCAAGTCTGGCGCTAAAACCACTTGAACCAAGGAGCCAAATTGGAATGTCCAGACCTTCTCCTGGAACAGCTCTTACATGTTTTTTAACCTGACCGGTCGGCTTGAAATATTGACGAAGTTCTTCAAGCTGCTCTGGGAAATCTTCTCCGTTATGAAGATTACGTCTAAGCGCTCTTGCTGTTAACTGATCCGTCCCTGGTGCTCTGCCAAGACCTAAATCAATTCTCCCTGGATACAATGTCTCAAGTGTGCCAAATTGTTCGGCAATGACAAGTGAAGAGTGGTTTGGCAGCATAATCCCGCCAGATCCTACTCGAATTTTTTCGGTTCCTCCCGCAATATATCCAATTAAAACAGACGTTGCAGAGCTCGCTACCCCTTCCATGTTATGGTGTTCTGCCAGCCAGTATCTATGATAGCCCCACTTCTCCGCCTTCTTTGCTAAATCCATACTACGATCAAAAGATTCTTTAATGGTACCTCCTTCTGTCACTGAGGATAAATTTAAAACGGAATAGGCTTTGCCTTGTAAAACTGATTGACTCATAAATGATGTCCCCATTTCTGTCAAAAATCATACTATTTTATACTTTCAACACCATAACACAAATCCATGAAAGATTTAAATGATTTGATTCGATGATTTTCGAAATGATGATTTCCTAGGTTTTACTTCCAATTTGAAAATTTGCACATAGAATGAAATATCAATTCTAGGAGATGGGCAATTTGTACAATCAATTCGAACACAAATGTCCCTTTTGCGGTAAATACCATGAACAGCCTCATTACAAAAGATCACGTCATGACCGTCCTCGAAAAAGAGACTGTCCATTCATTAAACAAGAATATCCAACACAAAAGATATCTCAAGGGAATCAACCTTGCCAGATTGCAAAAGGAATAAAACAATCAAAACCAAATCAAAGAGCTGGACCAAGAGGCCCGGCAGGCCCAGCAGGTCCCCCTGGACCAACCGGACCTACTGGACCTGCTGGCGGGTTAACCGGCGCTCTTCCTTTTGATCCCTCACAATCACAAGATTACGATGCAGGGCAAGTGGTCACGTTTAATGGCAGTACTTACATTGCCAATGTTGACGATCCATCAGGAATACCTGGACTCTCCCCCGACTATACCCTTTTGGCTGCTTCTGGAGAAACTGGGCCTACGGGGCCTACTGGGATCGGATTAAGTGGTGTTGAAGCCTATGATCCTGTTATGGCAACAACATATTCAGTAGGGCAAGTGGTCACTTATGGTGGTGGTACGTATATAGTGGATTCTGCACCACCTTCAGGTACGCCAGATACGTCGTCAGATTACACACTTTTAGCAGCACCAGGTGAAACTGGGCCTGCAGGCGCTACGGGTATTACTGGATCTACCGGTCCTACTGGTGCCACCGGTATCACTGGAGCTACCGGACCTACCGGTGCCACGGGCATCACTGGTTCAACTGGACCTACGGGTGCCACCGGTATTACCGGATCTACCGGTCCTACGGGTGTCACTGGTATTACTGGACCAACAGGTCCTACGGGTGCCACGGGGATTACTGGATCAACTGGCTCTACCGGCGCTACGGGTATCACTGGTTCAACTGGACCTACGGGTGCGACAGGTATTACTGGATCAACTGGCTCTACCGGTGCCACGGGGATTACTGGACCTACCGGACCTACCGGTGCCACGGGGATTACTGGACTGGACCTACCGGTGCCACGGGCATCACTGGACCAACTGGTCCTACTGGGTGACGGGTATCACTGGATCTACCGGACCCACGGGGATCACTGGACCAACTGGTCCTACGGTGGACGGGGATCACTGGATCTACCGGTCCCGGTACGGGCATCACTGGTTCAACTGGACCTACTGGTACGGGGTATTACCTGGTCCTACGGTGCCACGGGGATTACTACTGGACCTACCGGTGCCACGGGTATCACTGGTTCAACTGGACCTACTGGTGCTACGGGTATTACTGGACTGGACCTACTACGGGATTACTGGACTACGGGTCCCGGTGCCACGGGCATCACTGGTTCAACTGGACCTACTGGTGCCACGGTATTACTGGATCACTGGTCCTACTGGGCCACGGGGATCACTGGAGCTACCGGACCTACTGGCATCACTGGTTCAACTGGACCTACCACGGATTCTGGACTACGGGTCAACCTACCGGACCTACTGGTGGACCTGGTATTACTGGCTACGGGTCCTACTGGCGCCACGGGCATCACTGGTTCAACTGGACCTACTGGTGGTACGGGCGGTTCAACCGGGATCCTACTGGTGTCACTGGATTACTGGATCAACTGGGTGCCACGGGGATTACTACTGGTACCGGCCACGGGTATCACTGGTTCAACTGGACCTACGGGTGCGACGGGTATTACTGGATCAACTGGCCTACGGTGCCACGGGGATTACTGGACCTACCGGACCTACCGGTGCCACGGGCATCACTGGAGCTACTGGACCAACTGGTCCTACGGGTGACGGGTATTACTGGATCTACCGGTCCTACGGGCGACCTGGATCGGGCGGTGCCACGGGCATCACTGGTTCAACTGGACCTACTGGTGCACGGGTATTACTGGACTACGGGTCCTACTGGTGCCACGGGCATCACTGGTTCAACTGGACCTACTGGTGTACGGGTATTACTACTACTGGGGTACCTACTGGTGCCACGGGGATCACTGGACCAACTGGTCCTACTGGGTGACGGGTATCACTGGATACCGGTCCTACTATCAACAACTGGACCTACTGGTGCCACGGGTATCACTGGTTCAACTGGACCTACTGGTGCCACGGGTATTACTGGATCAACTGGTCCTACTGGTGCCACTGGTTCAATTACTGGTGACCTACTGGTGCCACGGGATCACTGGTTCAACTGGACCTACTGGTGCCACGGGTATTACGGATCTACGGTCCTACTGGGCCACGGGGATCACTGGTTCAACTGGACTGGTGACGGGTATTACTGGGCTACGGGTCCTACTGGCGCCACGGGGATCACTGGTTCAACTGGACCTACTGGTCCTACTGGTGCCACGGGGATCACTACTGGACCTACTGGTGCCACGGGGATTACTGGTGCCTACGGGCCACGGGGATCACTACTGGACCTACTGGTGCCACGGGGAGCTACGGGTCCTACGGGCATGCACCGGTTCAACCGGAGCTACCGGTCCTACTGGTGTCACTGGTATTACTGGACCAACAGGTCCTACGGGTGCCACTACCGGTGGGGATTACTGGATCAACTGGCCTACCGGTGCCACGGGGATCACTGGTTCAACTGGACCTACTGGTGCCACGGGTATTACTGGATCTACGGGTCCTACTGGCGCCACGGGGATCACTGGATCAACTGGACCTACTGGTGCCACCGGTATTACCGGATCTACCGGTGCCACGGGCATCACTGGGCTACTGGACCTACTGGTGCCACGGGGATTACTGGGCTACGGGTCCTACTGGCGCCACGGGGATCACTGGTTCAACTGGACCTACTGGTGCCACGGGTATTACTGGATCTACGGTCCTACGGGCCACGGGGATCACTGGAGCTACTGGTGCGACACTGGATACTGGCTCTACCGGCCACGGGGATCACTGGTTCAACTGGACCTACTGGTGCCACGGGGATTACTGGAGCTACGGGTCCTACTGGCGCCACGGGCATCACACTGGACCTACTCACGGGGATTACTGGATCTACGGGTCCTACTGGTGCCACGGGGATTACTGGAGCTACGGGTCCTACTGGTGCCACCTACGGGTCACTGGTTCAACTGGACCTACTGGTGCCACGGGGATTACTGGTTCAACTGGTCCTACCTATCACTGGTTCAACTGGACCTACTGGTGCCACCGGTATTACGGGGTCCTACTGGGACCACGGGGATCACTGGACGGACCTACTGGTGCGACAGGTATTACTGGATCAACTGGCCTACGGCGCGACGGGGATCACTGGTTCAACTGGACCTACTGGTGCCACGGGGACCGGTCCTACTGGGAGCTACGGTATTACTGGACCTACTGGTATCGGTCCTACTGGTGCCACGGGGATCACTGGTTCAACTGGACCTACTGGTGCCACGGGGATTACTGGAGCTACGGGTCCTACTGGTGCCACGGGCCACGGGCATCATCTACTGGTCCTACTGGTCAACTGGAGGTCCTACTGGTGCCACGGGGATCACCTGGTTCAACTGGACCTACTGGTGCCTACGGGGATCACTGGAGCTACCGGACCTACTGGTGCGACAGGTATTACTGGATCAACTGGCTCTACCGGTGCCACGGGGATCACTGGTTCAACTGGACCTACTGGTATTACTGGAGCTACGGGTCCTACTGGCGCCACGGGCATCACGGGGATGCCACGGGCATACTGGACCGGCTACGGGCATCACCTACTGGACCTACTGGTGCCACGGGCATCACCGGTTCAACTGGACCTACCGGTGCACACTGGGCTATCCTACTGGTGGACCTACGGGTCCTACTGGTGCCACGGGCATCACGGTTCAACTGGACCTACTGGTGCCACGGGCATCACCGGTTCAACTGGTCCTACTGGGCCACGGGCATCACTGGGTACCGGACCTACTGGTGCGACAGGCATCACTGGACCAACAGGTCCTACGGGTGCCACGGGGATTACTGGACGGGCATCACGGTTCAACTGGACCTACCGGTGCCACGGGCATCACTGGACCTACGGGTGCCACGGGCATCACCGGTTCAACTGGACCTACCGGTGCCACGGGCATCACTGGACCAACTGGTGGACCTACCGGTGCCACGGGCATCTACTGGTCCTACGGGTGCCACGGGCATCACCGGTTCAACTGGACCTACCGGTGCCACGGGCATCACTGGAGCTACGGGTCCTACGGGTGCCACGGGCATCACCGGTTCAACTGGACCTACCGGTGCCACGGGCATCACTGGAGCTACGGGTCCTACGGGTGCCACGGGCATCACCGGTTCAACTGGACCTACCGGTGCCACGGGGATTACTGGATCAACTGGCTCTACCGGCGCAACGGGTATCACTGGATCAACTGGACCTACTGGTGCCACCGGTATTACCGGATCTACGGGTCCTACCGGTGCCACGGGGATCACTGGAGCTACCGGACCTACTGGTGCGACAGGTATTACTGGATCAACTGGCTCTACCGGTGCCACGGGGATTACTGGAGCTACCGGACCTACCGGTGCCACGGGGATTACTGGACCAACAGGTCCTACTGGCGTGACAGGTGTCACTGGGGCTACTGGAACAGGTGGTTTTACAGATACAGCACTTTATGCTGCTAATAGTTCTGGCCCTACCATCGTTACTGTAGCAGGAGGAACGAATATTCCTTTGCCAAACTTTCAAAACATTACTGGTTTTACAGCAAACGGCACTAGTACTGTTTTTACCGTTCTGCAAACTGGTAAATATTATATTACGTATCAAATCAACACCACTACAGCTCTTTTGATTAATACACGTTTGCTTTTAAATGGAACAACTACTATTTCTGGTTCTGTTCAATCACCTGTTATCTCAACTTCATTAATCAACAACACTGTTATTGTTAATTTAACAGCTGGTAATACCATCTCACTGCAGTTTTTTGGGGCGGTTGTCACAGCTATTTTAGTTAGCGGAGGTGGTGCTGCTGGAGCAGCCTTGACCATCATACGTCTTAGCTAAACTAAAAAAAGAAAGGCTTTTTCAGCCTTTCTTTTTTATGTCTTCTATTACATTTATACACTGTTCAATATCATACGATTGCAAAAGATGAAAAATAGATTGGATGATTGAAAACTCTAAATTCCACCATTCTAATAACTGCAGTTTTTCGATTATTTCGGATGAAAATCGATATTTCATGAGCTGCTGGGGATTTCCTGCGGCAATTGCATATGGCGGCACATCTTTTGTGATCACACTATTTGCCCCGATCACGGCCCCGTTTCCTATACATACTCCTGACATAATCGTCGCACCATATCCAATCCATACGTCATGTCCAATATGAACATCTCCCTTCGATTTGGGATGTCCTTTAATGTCGGCAGCTTCTTTGAAAATTTGATTAAACGGATACGTTGTGACCCAATCTGTACGGTGTTCCCCGCCTAGAAAAATTTTCACTTCGTTTGCGATGGAACAAAACTTCCCAATATTTAATGTCGTTCCTTCCCCCCACGTCAGCACTTGGAAATCTGGTCCGGCATAAGAAAAGTCACCGATATTGTACGAGCTCAGTTCACTTCTTTGATTCAAAAACATAGAAGATCCGGCCTCCTTAAAGTGAGAGATCTTCGTATGTATATGCTGCTTTAACCCTTTACATTATGATTGAACAAGCGCTACAATTTGTTTTTTCTTCCATACGAGCTGATAGTAGCTGTATTGGAGGAGTAAGTTTACAAAGAAAGCTGCAGGGTAGCCAATCCATATTCCTTTAATGCCAAGGGATGTATAGTGTGATAGCACATAAGCGACTGGTACTTCTACAAGCCAAATGGAACAAATACTAAAGATCGTCGGCCAAAGAACCGTCCCGCTTGCTCTCATTGTGGCTGCAACAATTTGGGCCGTTCCAAAAATGAGATAGCTCCATAATGTAATGACGACCAAACTATAGGCAATGTCTATCGTCTTAGGATCTGTTAAAAAGATAGATAAAATCTGCGGTGCAAAAATATAAACGAAAATAATGATACATCCGCCTATGGCAAAGTTAAGACCTAACCCAATTTTAATGACATCTTTCAGTCGATTCATATTTCCTGCGCCAATGAATTGAGCTGCAAAGATCGAGACCGCAATGCCAAGGCTCACTGCCGGCATCTGCACATAACTCACAACTTGATTGACAACACCATAGGCAGCTGTCGCCTGTGATCCATAATCGTTGACGAAAGAAATAACGGCAATTTCTGATAAAGAAATGAGGATCATATTAATGCTTGATGGGATACTGAGCTTTAATAACGTTTTTAATAGATCCCCTTTCATCAATAAATGCTTTCTCACCGATGCATCAATGCGAAGCGGGTGCTTTGTCTTATATAAGTAGATGTGTAGAATGATAAATGTCACAATTGTTGAAATCACAGAAGCATACGCAGCGCCGTATAAGCCGAACGCTGGCAGTCCCAGCCATCCAAATAATAAAATGGGCAGCATCAAAATATTCGTTGCCGTACTAATCATTAAGAAATAAAATGGCGTTTTCGAATCCCCTGTCCCTCGCAAGAAGGTCGTATAAACAAAATAAAGAAATAAGATCGGCATTGAGATGAATAGAATTCTAGCATAGCCCGCACTTTCCTCCACGATATTGGCGGGTGTTCTCATAAGGTTTAAGATGTCTGTTGCGAAAAAACCTCCAATGATCGCTAAAGATACTCCGATCAAAAAAGTGAATGAAAGCGTTGTGCCAATAATTTCTTTTAATTTCTGTTCATTTTTTGCTCCATACGCTTGTCCAATAAGGATCGAGCTTCCCGATCCAATTCCAATGGAAAAAGAAACGAGTAAAAAGAAAAGCGGAAAGAATGCAGAAATGGCAGCTACTGCATCCTCTCCAATCCATCTTCCGACAAGAACAATAGACACTAATTGTCCGATCGATTGCAAAATATTACTTAGCAAAAGCGGGATGAGAAAAATGGACATGGTTTTTACTAAAGATTGATTATTATCTAACGTCATGATGGTTCTCCTTCTCTCTCTAAATCTAAAGATTCTCAGCTAGTATGCTGACAATACGGTCTTCTATCTCTTTCCCATTTTCGTCATCAACAAGGTGATTTAATAAGATGGAAAAAGCGAGCGTTTTCCCGCCCTGCGTGTCAATATATCCAGAAAGTGTGCTGACCGTTGTTAACGACCCTGTTTTTGCACGTACTTTTTCTAGTGTAGCTGGTTCCTTCAATCTGTTCCTTAACGTTCCCCCTACCATTCGTTCACTTGCCCCTGCTAAAGGGAGCGCATGTTCATAGGTTTTAAACCATTTTTCCTTTTGAATGTTTGTCAAAAATAAAGTGAACTGGTTAGCGGAGACAAGGTTAATAGGTGATATCCCCGATCCGTCACGCAGCACTGCAAGCGAAGGATCGATGCCAAACGCAGGAAGCCGTTCATTCATGACGTCCAGCCCAGCTTCAAAGCTCCCTTTGTTCTTCACTTTTTTCCCTAGTTCCTTTAGCAAAATTTCTGCATGGGTATTGTTGCTTAATTTCATCATAGGAACAAGCAGCTCAGATAATGGCATCGATGTATGGGAGGCAATTTTTTTGGCTTTTTTAGGAACTTGTTTTGATTTCAGCGGTCCCTTTACTTGAATCCCTTCCGCCTTTAACGCTCGTTTCATTAAGTCTAAAGCATAGACGGACGGATCCCATAAAGCTACCCATTGTTTAGATGAGCTCGCTTTAACCGGAATAGTCCCA
Source organism: Bacillus sp. FSL K6-0994 (assembly GCF_038630815.1). Lineage (NCBI taxonomy): Bacteria > Bacillati > Bacillota > Bacilli > Caryophanales > Bacillaceae > Bacillus > Bacillus sp. FSL K6-0994. The sequence goes on from NZ_CP152043.1 coordinate 1,830,257, forward strand.
GTCAACGTAATCTTGTTGGTTCCGTGAGAGCGCTTAAAAGAGATTTTCTTTTTTTCACCTTCTGGAACTGTTTTCACTTGATTGATGACTTGAGCGACATCCGTCTTTGGGATCATATCATATGCGGCTTTCTGTCCTGCTTTTTTTCCTGGTTTTACTTCGAGAATCACGGTCCCTGCATCATAATCTTGATTCGGTGAAGCCGTGAGAGCAGAAATTTGTGCCCCGTAATATTGATCCTCATCACTCCAAGGCAGGTCAATGGAGTATCTCGTGTCATCAAACCAAGTGTCATCTGCCGCAAGCTGCCCGCGAATGGTATGTATTCCGGCCTTTTTGACTTGTTTGGCAAGTGCTGCAAAATCCTCCTCTAATAAAGCCGGATCGCCGGTGCCGCGAAGATAAAGGCTGCCATGTAGCGTTTTCTTTTGAATGGAACCATCCATCCAGATGTCTGTAGGGAATGTGTGTGTTTCTCCAAGTATATCAAGTGCGATGGCTGATGTGAGCAGTTTCATATTAGAAGCAGGAGTAAGACGAATATCGGCTTGATGTTCATAAAGAAGAGAGGTGTCAGAAGTATCGCGGACGCTGATGCCAGAGATCGCGCCCTCTAAATCAGGTGCTGTTCGTATGAATTCGTCTAAAGCTGTCATCCATTGAAGTGAATCGTCACGAGCTTTGAGTTGTTCATCTTTCGCTGAAAAAGGGAGAAATAAAATCGACAGGATACATATTTGTAAAAACATGAGCTGTGAAAAACGCTTCACGCAATCCCTCCTTTTTGTTGCAGCCAATTTTAGAAGAATATGTTCATTATACACAAAAGAACGTTTGTTCTCAAAGGTTTTTTAAACAGAAAAGTCAGCTTTCTTTGACGAAAACTGACAAGCCCCTTACCTCTTTTCTGGATTCCAGCCATCGGTTCCGCGAAGAACAGCCTGAACCGTGATTTGACTTGCTTCATTTTGGGTTAAAATGGTTGACCATTTTACGCGGTTTGCTGGACTGCTTCCCGCTCCTGTCGATCCAAATTCTTTATATCTGGCCGTTCTTTCATTGTCACGGTTATCCCAGTTATGCCATCCCTCTGCTTTCACATGATCATCCATTTTTGTATGAAGGAATGTTACAGCCGAATGAGGTCTCCACGGACGTCCTAAATAAACCGATTGCGCAGCTGCCGTCCCCTTTTTCAGCGTAGAGTCCATGAATACATAGCCGTACCTTTGCGCTTCTGTTGTGGATGCTGCAGTAATATACCCATTTCCAAGGCTTTTTATTTCAGCTCTTTTAAACACAGCTGTGGCTGATCCAAAAATAAAATCAACCGTGCCCTCAATATAGCAGTTTTCATAATATTGCCGCCCTGTGCCTGTTGCATAAAGTGTATCTTGATAGCCTAACACGCGTATTTGTTTGAACACAGCCCGGTCGCCAGACACATACAGCGCAACTGCCTGACCAGCATGTCTGCCAGCTGTATTTTGAAAGGTGATATTTTCTGCATAAAAATCGTTTGCACGAATCATTGTGCTTGAGCTGTTTGTTGTACTCCCAGTGCTTGCATTTGTATCATCATACGTAAGGATCGTCTTGTGCTGGTTTTCGCCAATAAAGGATACGTGTGGTTTATTTTGCGGAAGCAAAATTTTTTCTTTATATACGCCATTTTTAATATAGATCGTTGCCGGTTGTTGATTGTTTGCTGGAATCGCATCAATGGCAGACTGAACGGTGCGGTATGTCCCGCTTCCCTTTTGATCAACGACAAGGACGCGGTTATGCCCGGCTTCTGCTGCTTGAAGTGAAGCGAAGTCAAAAAGAAAGAAAGACAAGACCATAACAATCCATACGTTTCTATATTTCATCACATATCTCCTCCTCATTTTGTGAACGTTTTCACCAAACATTCTTTTTGATCCTATTCCATACACGCACAAAAAAACACCCACGTTTTTATGTTGTGGATGTTTTTTTAGACTTTTCATATTGCATCGCATAAATCCCTTCATTTTCAACCCATTCACAAAATAGAACGTCTCGATAAGAGGAAATATGCTGCTTTTTTAATTGCTTATTCAGCCAGGATTCATCAAAGCCGGCTTCTTGTAAATCATCTTTTAAGATTTCGCCGTCAATAATAAATGTTCTAGGCAATTTCACTTCTTTTCCCTTCACGTTCACATCTTCTGCTGTGGCTGGCGCGTATTTCATTTTCGGAAGAACACTGACAGAACCGTCCGTTTCCAAAATGGCATATTCAATTTCATTCAGTGCAAAATGGCCTTTTGCGCGAACCAGTGTCTGCAGCTGATTGATATCAAGCATATTCTTCTTTAACCGATTGTAGTGAATCTTCCCCTTATCAATCACAAGAGTAGGTCTTCCTTCTAAAAAAGCGCGAATGGATTTAAAGCGCTGTGAAAGCCATTCAACTGTATAAATAAGTACGCCCCATACCGCAACAGCAAATAAAATGTGCTGAATCCTGACTTCTGGGTCAAAAATGGCGTTTCCGACCATTTCGCCTAAAATTAGTGCAGAAATAAAATCAAACGGTGTGATTTGTGCAAATTGTGTTTTCCCTAATAATTTTGTAATAAAAAATAAAGCGAAAAATCCGATTAAGAGTTCAATCAAAATATTAACGAACGGCACAAAAATTCCTTCCTTTCTTGCTGCATTTATATACAGCATATACATGAAAGGAAGGATCTAAACCATTTATGAAGGCAATAAAATAAAGACATTGTCCCCTTCAACGAATGTTTCATATGTTTTAACGCATCCGTGATCTGGTGCTTGCACGTTTCCTGATGAAAGATCAATTTTCCAATCATGCATTGGGCAGAAAACGTGATTCCCGCTGACCATGCCTTCAGCCAGAACGCCGCCTTTATGAGGACAGCGATTTTCAATGGCTTTGAACTGCTTATTAGAGGTTTGAAAAACAGCTAATTCAAGTGTACCGGCTTCAACTGTTTTCCCTAGCTGGAGCGGAAAATCTGATAGGGTGCCAATGTGAACTTTAACAACTGAAACTGTCATATGATCTCATCCCTTCAATTGATTTATACGGAAGCCGTCGCTTTTTGAAATAATTGTCTCGTGTCTTTTTGACTCTCGCGAAGCTCCTGCCAAGGCTCTTCATATGTTGAAAGCGCAATGTCCATTCTTTCGATTAAGGCTGCTCGTTTTTCATCATCCAGGAGTACTGATTGAATATGATCTAACCCAAGTCGCTCAACCCAAGCAGAGGTTCTTTCTAAATAATTTGCCGTTTCTCTGTAATATTGCAGGTATGCTGCGGCCATTTGCTCTACTTCTTCTGCTGTACTGACCTTCATTAATAAATCTCCAGCCCGCAGGTGTGTGCCGCCATTTCCGCCGGCGTACAATTCAAACCCTCCATCTATCCCCACAATACCGAGGTCTTTAATTCCGGACTCTGCACAGTTTCTCGGACAAGCAGAGACGGCCATTTTTACTTTATGCGGTGTCGCAAGACCTTCAAATTTCTTTTCAAGTGCAATTCCAAGAGCCATGGAGTCCTGCGTGCCGAACCTGCAAAATTGTTCTCCAACACATGTTTTAACTGTTCTTAAAGATTTTCCATATGCATAACCCGATGGCATATCTAGATCCGCCCACACTTTAGGTAAATCTTCTTTTTTGACACCTAGAAGGTCAATACGCTGACCGCCAGTCATTTTCACAAGCGGTATTTCATATTTGTCGACGACATCGGCTATTTTTCTCAAGTCATTTGCATTGGTGACGCCGCCGTACATTCGCGGAACAACTGAATAGGTGCCATCGTTTTGAATATTGGCGTGCATGCGTTCATTTACAAAGCGTGAGCTCTTTTCATCTTTGTATTCAAGTGGATGAAGCATGCCTAAATAATAATTCAGTGCAGGGCGGCATTTTGAACAGCCCTCTTCTGTATTCCAGTCAAGTACATTCATCACTTCTTTGACATGCTGCAGCCCTTTCTCTTTGATTTCATGAATGACTTCATCTCGTGAAAGGGTAGTGCAGGCGCAGATGGTTTCTTTTTGGGCTGTCCGGCTTGCATCCTCACCTAGCGTATGCCAAAGAATCTCTTCGACAACAGGCTGACAGCCTCCGCAAGATCGTGAGGCACTTGTACATTGCTTGACTTCCTGAAACGTTGTTAAGCCTTCTTTCTGAATGGCTTCCACAATCTGCCCTTTTGACACGCCATTACAGCCGCAAACGATATGGTCGTTTGCCATGCTGTCAATCGTGCTTTCTTGCGCCGGATCATTGGAGGTTAAGACAGATACCTTCTCCATATCCGACATATCTATTCCTTCTTTAATGTACGAGAATAAACGAGGTCCGTCGCTTGTTTCTCCAAACATGACGGCGCCTACTAATCGGTTTTGCTGGAAGACGAGTTTTTGATAGATGCCTTTTTGTTCGTCAAAAATCTTAATCGCTTTTTTCTCATCGTTTTCAATAAAATCACCAGCTGAAAATACATCAACTCCTGATACTTTCAGCTGTGTTGACAGAACAGAGCCTTCATATGGAGCAGGGTTCAAGCCGCATACATGCTTGGCAAGTACAGTCGCTTGATCGTATAAAGGAGCAACTAATCCGTACGTTTGTCCCCTGTGTTCCACACATTCTCCGACGGCATAAATGCTCGGGACACTTGTTTCCATAAAATCATTGACGATAATCCCACGGTTCACTTCAAGCCCGCTTATTTCTGCAAGCATTTTACTTGGTTTAATTCCCGCAGCCATGACGACTAGGTCTGTCTCAAGTGTAGTGCCATCTGAAAATGATAATCCTTCTACTCTTGTATCTCCTAAAATCTCATTTGTCTGTTTTTCTAACAGGAATTTCATCCCCTGTTCTTCTAATGCTTTTTGAAGAAGCTGGCCTGCAATAGGGTCTAGCTGGCGTTCCATTAAATGAGAGCTGAGGTGGATGACATTCACTTCCATGCCTAAGTTTAATAGACCGCGTGCTGCTTCAAGCCCAAGGAGTCCGCCTCCGATGACTGCTGCTTTTTTGTACATAGTAGAGGCATTGACCATTTCCTCAGTGTCTTGCAATGTACGAAAAGCCGTCACGCCTTTTTTATCACTCCCTGGAATTGGAAGGATGAATGGAAGTGACCCTGTTGCTAAAATCAATCGGTCATAATGCACGGTCCGTCCTTGATCACTGGTGACTGTTTGGTTCTCTGTATCGATCTTCACTATAGTCTCGTTTGTAAACAGCTGAATATCATGCTCATGATACCAGTTCCAATCGTTTAACGTAATATCTTCGACCTTCGTATCCCCTTGAAGCACTTTCGATAAAAGAATTCGGTTATAGTTAGGATGCGGTTCAGTCCCAAATACCGTCATGTCGAAACGTTCGCTGTCTGTTTTTAAAATGTTTTCAAGGCTTCGAATGCCGGCCATACCGTTCCCCACTAATACGAGTTTTTCTTTCATGATAAAACACCCCTCATGTGATCATTTTTTAGAAAGTACCATAATCTAAACATAGATGGAAAATACATGTTAAAATTTCTCACATAGTTTTTCATTCACGCAGGCTGACAGCTGTACAGGACAATATTTAAAGCCTGGCATTTTACTGTGCGGATCTAGTTGGTCATCAATTAATTGATTAATTGATTGATGTTTGCTCCAGTGAAATGGAACAAATACGGTATCTTTTCGAATGGTGTCTGATATGCGGCATCTGATGATGACACTTCCTCTTTTTGACTTGATGGTCACGAGCTCCCCGTGCTGAAGTCCATACGTTTTCGCTGTGTCAGGGTGAAGCTCTGCATATGCTTCAAACTGTCTGGCAACAAGAGAGGTGCTCCTTCTTGTTTGAACGCCTGTTTGGTAATGAGCCATCACCCTGCCGGTCGTTAAATAAAGAGGGTATTCTTGACTGACGGGTTCCTTTGCAGCCTTTTTTCCATGTGTGACAACGGCAAACTTCGCTAAACTGTCAGAATGTGAGAATGCATGTTCAAATAATCTTTCAGTTCCTGGGTCTTCTAAATGAGTACAAGGCCACCTTATGCCTTGTTCCTTCCTCAGCCTTTCATAGGTTATGCCTGAATAATCAGCCTTTGCACCTTTCGTAACGGCTCTTATTTCCTCAAAGATCTCTTCTGCGGATGAAAAGGAAAAATGGCTGCCTTTGCCTAATACAGCTGCTATTTCACAAATGATTTGCCAATCGTGCTTTCTTTGGTGTTTAAGTGGATATGTTGCTTCTCTAAGCGTAACGCGCCCCTCTATGTTTGTCACGGTACCTTCATCCTCTAAATATGACGAAGTCGGTAAAATTACATCTGCCAGCGCAGCTGTCTCAGACATAAATAAATCAACGGCAACAAAAAAGGACAAGTTCTTGATGGCTTGCTGAATCAAGTGCGCGTTCGGCCCTGACTGGACAGGGTTTGAGCACATTAAAAAGAGCGCTTTGATCTCACCTGCCTCCATTTTTTCAAACATCTCAAAAGCAGACACACCCTTTCCTGGGAGTTCTTTTTCATCAATGTTCCATCGTTCAGCCATTTCTTTTCTGTGACCAGGGTTTGAGATATCTCGATATCCTGGAAGCTGATCTGCTTTTTGCCCATGCTCTCTTGCTCCCTGGCCATTTCCCTGGCCGGTTATTGCGCCATAGCCGCATCCAAAGTGGCCGATCTTCCCAGTAACAAGCAGAATATTCAGGAAATTACGCACAGAGGCTGTACCGTCTATTTGCTGCTCAATGCCTCTTGCTGTAAAAATCATGCCTGTCTTTTCTTGTGCGAATTTCCTTGCTATTTTCTGCATCACATCAATCGTCACGCCGGTTTGCTCAGCTATGTCTGGCAGGGAGATGCGTGAGATATGCTCCTTTAGTTCTTGGAAACCTGACGTTCGTTGATGAATAAATGATTCATCGATTAAATGCTCATGCATCATGATGTGCAATATGCCGTTTGCCAGTGCGGCATCTGACCCTGGTTTTAGGCTGACATGTAAATCGGCTAATTGGGCTGTCGGAGTTCTGCGCGGATCAATGACGATGAGAAATGCGCCATTGTTTTTCGCCTCTTCGATGTAGGGCAGGAAGGTTGGCTGACATTCCGCTATATTCGTTCCAACCAATATCAACACTCGTGCATGCTTGATGTCGCTGAGAGGAAAGGTCAGGCCACGGTCAAGTCCGAATGTTTGATTTGCGGCAGTTGCTGCCGAAGACATACATAGTCTCCCGTTATAATCGATGTATTTTGTTTTCAGCGCCACTCTTGCAAATTTCCCGAGTAAGTACGCTTCCTCATTTGTAATTGATGCGCTTCCGTACACACTGATCACATCATGGCCATGTGACAGCTGAAGGGATTCTATGTTTGTTTTGATTTCCTCAAGAGCCTCCTGCCATGTTGCTTTTACAAATTGTCCGTTTCTTTTGATCAGCGGGTGATTCAGGCGATCTTTATGAAGCGCGTGCTGGTGGGCATGCTGTCCTTTCATACAAAGTCTTCCGTGCGTAGTTGGATTGTGTACACCAATCGTTTGGTAGCGTGTTCGCCCTTCCACATGCTGCTCGATTAATTGCATTTTGCACTGCATACTGCAAAAAGGACATTGGGCTGGGAACACTCGCTTTTGTTCTTCCTGCTTTGATTTTTGCTGGGCATATTGTAAAAAAGATTGACTCATACCTTCACATCCTTATGACTTACATTTTCTTGTCTGCTTTGGTCAAATTGCGCACAGAGCTCTTCTCTTATTTCCTCATCAAGTAACTTTTCTCGAATAGAAATGTTCCCTTGCCGGGAAAGCCAATCACCAATGGATTCTTGAAAGTAAGCATTTTTTCTATACTCTTCAAGCAGCGCTTTTAAAAAAGGAATAAGCTCACTTGAATGAGCCAAGGTGTAAAAAAGCTGGCCTCCTATATAAATGTTCCATTCACCCAGCTGCTTTTTCAGACAGATGTCATCAATTGGAGCAAGTTTACACGTGCAGGAAGCACCGGTGATATGAATGGAGGTGACAGCTGGAAAAAGTGTATCTTCCACTTGTCTTTCCAGCTCTATCACAAGTGACGTGACTGCTGGATCACTGCAGTCGCATGAAAGGATATGAGATAGTCTTCTTTTCTCATTGGGCATAATTGGCCAATGATTTTTGACGATTTGTGCCGCCTGTTTTGACACACCGATAAGCCGTATTCGTTTATGCTTTGTCAGCTCTGCCTGCTCAATCAGCCTGTTCTCTAACAAAGACGTAATGATTTTCAAAAAATCCAAATCAAGCCGGCCTCCATATAATTGAGGAATCAACATGTCTTCCTGCTCAGCAGCGCCGATTTTTTCCACCGATCCTTGAAATTGCTCGAGATAGTATTGAATGGCCGGCCGGCAGATGCCGCAGCCGTGATTCGTTTTCCATTGAAAATGTCTTCTTATTTCTTCAGCATTCACCGGCTGCTGCTTTTGAATAAACGAAAAAATGGTCTGCTCATCTACTTCTGTACATGGACAATAAAAGGCCTGCAATTCCGTTTGTTCATGTGATGATAACTGGCAGCAAGCACGGACGAGCTCTTGACACCCGCCGCACCCGGTTGCTGCCCCTGTCTGTTTTTTCACCTCTTCTAAGTTTGTCAGCTGATGAACCGAAATGCTTTTTAAAATCGTCCCTTTTGTAACGGTTTGACATTGGCAGACGAGATCTTCCATTTTTAATGAATCTAGTGGGGATGCTTGCTTTTCATAAAGGGATTTCATGACCACACTTTTATCACGTCCCACTTTCACATCTTGCAAAAGCTGATCGGCATGCTCCAGCTCTCCGACGAATAAAATGCCTGCCAGCGCCTCACGTTCAAAAACGAATTTTTTATATACCTCTTGCTCTTCATCTAAATAAGTCACAGCTGACATAAACGGAGAATGATGTTCAATACATCCAGCAGAATAAATCGGCAAATCAGGTACTTTTAATTTTGTTGAGTAAATGGGCTTGGGTGTATGTGTGATTTTTTCCCCTAAAAGATGCTTAGCGAGCACGCTTGCTTGTTCATAAATGGGCTGAACAAGACCGTGCACCATCCCTTTGTGCTCTGCACATTCTCCAATCGCATAAATATTTGGGATATTTGTCTCCATCACGTCATTGACAACAATGGCTTTTCTCGTGTGTATGCCATAATTCTCTGCAAGCTGTATATTCGGACGGATACCTGTTGTAAAAACAACAAGATCAGCCTCCACGATGTCGCCATTTTTCAATAGAACGCCTTCTACCCTCTCACCGCCTAAGCATGCAATGGTATGGGCATTTGTTTTCACCTGAATCCCTTTTCGTATAAATTGTCGCTGTAATAATCCGGCGGCTGTTTCATCTAATTGTCGCTGCATGAGCCGCTCCGTATGATGAATGATGGTGGTTTCCAGCCCCGCCATCTGTAGACCAGCTGCCACCTCCACACCAAGCACGCCGCCTCCGATCACTGCTGCTTGTTGATAATGCACCGCATCCGCACAAATGGCCTCATAATCATCAATTGTCCGAAAAGCGTATATCCCTTTTTTGGACACACCCTGAATAGGAAGAAAATTCGGCGATGAACCCGTTGCAATGACGAGCTTGTCATAGGGAATTTCCCGGCGCGCATCTGTCATGACACATTTTCGATTTGTATCGATATGTATAACTGATTCTCCTTTGTACAATGTGATGTCATGCGCTGTGTACCATTCTTTATCCTTTAGTTCAATTTGAGCTAATGATTCGCTTTTTTGTAAAATGGGCGAAAGTTTTATTCGATTGTAGGCAGAGTGCTTCTCTTTTCCAATGACTGTTATGGCGTAATGTTCTGGCTGCTTTTGAATGATCTCTTCGATACATTTCATACTCGCCATGCCGTTTCCGATAAACACAAGTTTGCGTTTTGTCATCTGAAATCAACCTTTCTAAGCCTCTGGCTCGAGCACTTTGTATGGATTGATTATGGCACACACTTGTAAAAAAGTGTTTATTCATGTCAATTTTTCTCACATAATACTTTCATTATATAAGTGAACTCGCTATCTTTAAGTCAGAAAATTCAATAGAGGAGGCGTTTTATGAAACTCTCAGAATTAAAATCAAGTGGTCATCCTAAGACATTGTTTGGTTCCTTTTTATATTTTGATGTGAGCTTTATGATCTGGGTTTTGTTAGGGGCGCTGGGTGCTTTTATTGCGCAAGATTTTGCTTTATCAACCGTAGAGAAAGGCATGATTGTGGCCATTCCAATTCTATCTGGTTCTTTTTTTCGGATTGTGCTCGGTTTATTCACCGATCGAATAGGACCTAAAAAGACTGCAGTGATGGGAATGCTTTTAACGACCATTCCGCTCATTTGGGGGTTTATCGCTGGTACAACCCTTTCAGAGCTCGTACTGATTGGGATTTTGCTTGGAGTAGCAGGAGCAAGTTTTGCTGTTGCTTTGCCAATGGCAAGCCGCTGGTATCCTCCTCACTTACAAGGAGTAGCTATGGGGATTGCAGGCGCGGGGAATAGTGGAACACTGATCTCCACATTATTTGGTCCAAGGCTTGCGGAGATTTACGGGTGGCATGCCGTAATGGGGCTCGCTCTGATTCCGTTAAGTCTTGTCTTTTTGTTCTTTATTTTCACTGCAAAAGATGCACCAAATCAGCCCGCTCCTCAGCCGATTCGGTCGTACTTTTCAGTATTTCAAGTGAAATCGACATGGTTTTTCTGTCTGCTTTATGCGATCACATTCGGAGGGTTTGTCGGGCTTTCTAGTTTCCTCAGTATTTTCTTTGTGGATCAATATGGGGTTTCGAAGATTCATGCTGGTGATTTTGTGACCCTTTGTGTGGCGGCAGGCAGCTTCTTTCGTCCTGTAGGCGGTCTCATTGCCGATAAAATAGGTGGAATGAAAGTACTGCTTGGATTATTCGGAATCATCGGCATCTGCTTAGGGGGAGTGAGCAGTCTTCCAGCTTTACCTGTGGTCATTGCGCTTTTATTTGCCGGGATGATGTGTCTTGGGATGGGGAATGGCGCTGTTTTTCAGCTGGTGCCTCAAGTATTTCATAAAGAAATTGGGATTGTGACCGGAATTGTTGGGGCTGCTGGAGGCATTGGCGGATTCTTTTTACCTAATATTCTTGGCAGTTTAAAAGAATTGACTGGCTCATATACGTTTGGCTTTTTGACCATTTCTCTTTTTGTTCTTATTGTCTTCCTCTGTTTAGTCGTATCGCAGCTTAAACGTAAAAAAGTGTTGATCAACCATACCATTTCTGAATCATAAAAAGCCATGACCACACGTTGGTCATGGCTTTTCTTTATATTGTAACACCCTTTGTTTGACCTATTTTGGCAGAACTGAACTCCCCATTAAATAACGGTCTACCTCGTGCGCCACTTGTCTGCCTTCATTAATTGCCCAGACAATCAAGCTTTGCCCGCGTCTTGCATCTCCCGCTGCAAATACGCCTTCTACATTTGTTGTATATTCCCCATACTTTGCGTCAATGCGATTGTTTTTGCTGTCCACGCCAAAGTGTTTCACAAGCGGCTGTTCAGTTCCCTCAAAACCAATTGCAATAAAGACGAGCTGAGCAGGCCATACCTTCTCTGTTCCTGGAATCTCATGAAATTCAAACTTCCCTTGTTCGTTTTTCACCTTTTCCATTTGAATGGTATGAAGCTCTTTTAATTTCCCATTTTTATCTGCCACAATTTTTGTGGTTTGAATTGAATATTGACGCGGATCTTCTCCGAATTTGGCTTGTGCTTCTTCATAAGCATAATCCAGCGAGAAGACATAAGGCTGTTCTGGCCACATGTTATCCCCTACACGTGTATCCGGAAGCTTTGGATGCTTCCCGAATTGAACAACACTTTTTGCTTTTTGGCGAAGTGCAGTTGCAACGCAGTCTGCACCTGTGTCTCCTCCGCCAATCACAATCACGTCTTTTCCTTTTGCATCAATGAAGTTTTTGTCTTTAAATCCTGAATCAAGCATGCTTTTCGTTGCGAGGGTTAAATAATCCATCGCAAGGTGAATTCCTTTTGCTTCCCGGCCTTCAATCAACAGATCACGCTGCTTTTGTGCACCTGTACAAAGGATAACGGCATCAAACTGCTCTTTCAGTTCATCAGCAGTAATATCCACACCGATTTCTGTGTTCGTCACAAAGTCAATGCCTTCTTGTCTTAGAAGTTTGACTCTTCGCTCGACCACTTCTTTATCGAGCTTCATATTCGGAATCCCGTATGTCAGCAGTCCGCCAAGACGGTCAGAACGCTCGAACACTGTTACAGCGTGCCCTGCTTGGTTTAATTGATCAGCACTTGCAAGTCCTGCTGGTCCTGAGCCGACAATGGCAATTTTCTTCCCTGTACGGCTTGAAGGGATTCTTGGTGTGATCCATCCATTTTCAAAGCCTTTATCAATGATCGTACGTTCGATATTTTTAATCGAAACAGCTGGATCATTGATAGCGACTGTACATGACCCTTCACAAGGTGCCGGACATACTCTCCCAGTAAACTCTGGGAAATTATTTGTTTTTTGAAGTCTTTCGAGAGCTTCTTTCCATCTTCCGCGATAGACAAGATCATTCCACTCTGGAATTAAATTGTAGATCGGGCAGCCAGACACGCCGCCCCTGATCTCCATCCCAATTTGACAAAACGGTGTTCCGCAATCCATACATCTAGCGCCCTGCTTTTTCAATACGTCATCTGTATAAGGAGCTGAATATTCTTTCCAGTCATTTTGACGAGTGAGAGGGTCACGTTCATTTGGCTTTTCTCTTTTATAATCCATAAAACCTGTTGCTTTGCCCATTGTCCTCTCCCCTTTCTTAATGAGCGAGGGCTGCTTTTTGCCCGTTTGCCGTTTCTTGATTTTTCGGTTTTGTGTTTGCTTCAAAGGCAAACATCACCGCTTCTTCATGACTGAGGCCCGCTTGTTTTTGTTCTTCGATGCTTTGAAGCATCATTTTGTAATTTCTCGGAATGACTTTGATGAATTGATCCTTTTCTTGCTCCCAGTTTTCAAGAAGTGCTGCTGCTTTTGAGCTGTTTGTATAATCAAGGTGTTCCTTGATCATTTGTTTCACTTCTTGTTCTTCTTCATGATCTGTGAGCTTTTCAAACATGATCATTTCCATATTGCACATTCTTTTGAACTGTTTTGCATCCGATGTATGGATGTAAGCCACACCGCCAGACATACCTGCACCAAAGTTTTTCCCAACGTCTCCTAAAATAACGACACGTCCGCCAGTCATGTATTCACAGCCGTGATCTCCGATTCCTTCAACAACCACATGTACACCTGAATTACGAACAGCAAATCGTTCACCAGCACGCCCGTTAATATAAGCTTTTCCGCTAGTTGCGCCGTAAAATGCGACGTTTCCTACAATGACGTTTTCATGTCCATTTTGTACAAAATGATCAGACGTTTTAACAGCAATTTTGCCTCCTGAGAGTCCTTTGCCGATATAGTCATTTGAATCACCTGTTAAATAGAGAGACATGCCCTTTGGCACAAATGCGCCGAAGCTTTGTCCAGCTGAACCAGTGAATCTTAGTGTGATGGTATCCTCTGGCAAGCCCTCTTCCCCGTAGCGCTTAGACACTTCACTGCCAGTAATAGTTCCGGCCACACGGTTGATATTGCGAATGTTCAATGATAGATCAACCGGTGTTTGATGATTCAGCGCTTCTTGCACATAAGGAAGGATTTCATTCATATCCAGCGATTCATCAATTTTATGATTTTGTGGTGTTCTGAATGTCCGCGCTCCTTCTGGCTGATAAAGCAATGTTTCAAGGTTTAGCTGCCCTGCTTTCCAGTGAGCTTTTGCTCGTTCACTGACCGCTAGGACGTCCGTGCGTCCGATTAATTCATCCATTGATGTAAAGCCGAGTTCCGCTAAGATTTCTCTTACTTCCTCTGCAATAAACATCATGAAGTTCACAATGTGATCGGGGTTACCCATGAATTTTTTGCGGAGCTCTGGATTTTGTGTGGCTACACCGACTGGGCAAGTATCTAAATGACATGCTCTCATCATCACGCAGCCCAGCACGACAAGTGGAGCTGTCGCAAAGCCATACTCTTCTGCTCCTAAAATCGCAGCCATCACAACGTCGCGGCCAGTCATTAACTTTCCGTCTGTTTCAAGAACGACTCTCTCGCGAAGACCATTTAACACAAGGGTTTGATGCGCTTCTGCCAATCCAAGCTCCCAAGGAAGCCCTGTGTGTTTAATACTCGTTTTCGGTGAAGCTCCAGTACCGCCGTCATAACCACTGATGACAATGACGTCCGCAGTTCCTTTTGCTACACCTGCTGCAATCGTGCCAACGCCGGCTTTAGATACAAGCTTGACACTGATGCGTGCATCACGGTTCGCGTTTTTCAAATCATGAATCAGCTGTGCCAAATCTTCAATGGAATAAATATCATGATGCGGCGGTGGTGAAATCAATCCGACACCTGGCGTAGAACCACGTACATCGGCAACCCAAGGATACACTTTATTTCCTGGCAGCTGTCCGCCTTCTCCAGGTTTTGCTCCTTGCGCCATTTTAATTTGCAGTTCATCTGCATTGACTAAGTAATGACTTTTCACACCAAATCGGCCAGAAGCGATTTGTTTAATTGCACTTCTGCGGTCATCACCATGTTCATCTACTGTAAAGCGGGCAGGATCTTCTCCGCCTTCTCCGCTGTTACTTTTACCGCCAATTCGGTTCATCGCAATCGCAAGTGCCTCATGCGCTTCTTTACTTAAAGATCCAAATGACATGGCACCTGTCTTAAAGCGGCGCACGATGGATTCAGCAGATTCAACCTCTTCCAGACGAACCGGCTTTTGTTTTGGCTGAAATGCAAACAAGTTTCTGAGGAAGCCGATTCTTTCTTCATCCGCTGCTTTTGTATATTGTTTAAATAGATCGTAATCTTCATTACGGCATGCCCACTGGAGCGTATGGATCGTTTTTGGGTTAAAAGCATGATGTTCTCCATTTTTTCTCCACTGGAATTCACTGCCTGATTCAAGTGTCTGGTCAGTTGCTGCTTGATACCCTGCTTCATGGCGGAGTTTTGCCTCATGAGCAATGGTGTCAAGATCAATTCCGCCAAGCTGAGAAGCTGTTCCTGTGAAATACACTTGAATGACGTCTTCACTAATCCCAACTGCTTCAAAGATTTGCGCGCCTCTATAGCTTTGCACAGTGGAAATCCCCACTTTGGACATGACTTTGACGACACCTTCTGTCACGCTTTTACCAAACTTTGTAACAGCTTCATCAAAGCTGATCGAAATCGCTTCGTCTGCAATCAGCTGTTTGTACGTTTCATAGACAAGGTAAGGGTGAATCGCATCTGCGCCGTAGCCAATTAGTGCGGCAAAATGATGGACCTCTCTCACCTCTCCAGATTCAACGATCAGACTGACCTTTGTCCGCAGGCCTTGACGCACAAGATGCTGATGAAGTGCACTTAGCGCAAGAAGTGGTGGAATCGGTACTTTTTGTTCTGTCATTTCACGATCTGAAAGGATTAATAAAGAGACACCTTCTCTGATCGCTTTTTCCGCCTCTTCAAACATCGCATCCAGTCCGCGTTTTAAATCATCGGTGAAAAGTGTATGGATTGTTTTGCTTTTAAAGGCATTATGAACAATCGTTTTCAAGCCGTTAAATTGCCCGCTCGTTAAGACCGGTGTATAAAGTTTAATTCTTCGGCATGAATATTCATTCGGATGTAAAATATCGCCTTCGGCACCTAACCAAGTCATGGTTGATGTCACGAGCTGCTCACGAATGGCATCAATCGGCGGGTTCGTGACTTGTGCAAACAGCTGCTTAAAATAATGAAAAAGAGACTGCGCACGATCTGATAACACAGCAAGCGGTGTGTCACTTCCCATTGAACCGATTGGATCCTTGCCTTCTTCTAGTAAAGGAATTAAATACTTTTGAATGTCTTCATACGTATAATGGAACGCACGCTGACGTGTCAATAAATCATCCATTATACTAGAATTTTCTGAATTTTCTTCCGAGCGATTGACGTGGACCATTTCTTCATCGAGCCATTTTTGATAAGGAAGTTCATTCGCAATGGTCGATTTCACTTCTTCGTCAGAAATAATTCGTCCTTCTTCTAGATCAATGAGCAGCATTTTACCAGGCTCAAGTCGATCTTTATACTTAACATCTTCTTCATTTGTGTCGATTACGCCAACCTCAGAAGAGAAAATGATATGATCATCATTCGTGACATAATATCTTGCCGGTCTTAATCCATTTCGGTCTAAGATGGCCCCGATTTGTTTCCCGTCAGTAAAGGAAATCGCTGTTGGTCCATCCCACGGCTCCATGAGAGAACTATGGTATTCATAAAATGCCCGTTTCTCTTTCGACATGTGCGTGTTTTCCGTCCAAGGCTCAGGAATCAGCATCATTGCTGTATGAGCAGGTGTACGGCCTGCAAGCACAAAGAATTCAAAGGCATTGTCTAAAATGGATGAATCACTTCCGTCTGCATTCAGTACTGGCAAAATCTTGTCTAAATCGTCTCCGAAGGCTTCAGATACGAATTGTTGTTCTCTTGCTCTCATCCAATTGATGTTCCCTCTTAATGTGTTGATTTCTCCGTTGTGAATTAAGTAACGGTTTGGATGGGCTCTTTCCCATGTAGGAAATGTATTTGTACTAAATCTTGAATGAACAAGCGAAAATGCAGAAACAAATGTTTCATCCTGTAGATCAAGATAAAAAGCATCGACTTGATCTGATGTTAAAAGCCCCTTGTATACGATGGTTTGACTAGACAGGCTGACAAAGTAAAATTGTTTTTCTTCTCTTGTTCCCCAGTTCTCAGCCTGTTTACGGATGACATATAATTTTCGTTCAAATGACAAACGATCTGTGATCTTGTCGTTTGCTCCGATAAAGACCTGTCTCACAACCGGACAGCTCTTCGCTGCGACAGTACCAATTTTTCCGGCATCGACAGGAACCGTTCTCCAGCCAATTAATGTTTGGCCTTCTTGTTTAATGAACCCGTTGATTTTCTGTTCGATGGCTTGACGCGTTTTTTCGTCATCATCTTTTGAAAAGAAGACCATTCCTACCCCGTAACGGCCTTTTTCAGGAAGTGCAAATTCTTTGCAGTTCTTTCTAAAGAAAGCGTCTGGCAGCTGTACCATTAAACCGGCACCATCACCTGTATACGGATCACTGCCTTGCCCGCCGCGATGATCAAGCTGGCACAGCATTTGTAATCCCTTTTTGACGATGCTATGTGTCGCCTCCCCTTTTAAATGGGCGTACAGTCCGATTCCACATGCATCATGTTCAAATTCAGGACGGTAGAGACCTTGTGGTTGTGGTAGTTGATTATAAGTCATCGTTTCTCTCCCCCGTTTAAAAGATCCGTTTTTTCACAGTAATAAAATCTCACAAACTCTGTAACTTATTTTAAGTTTTCAAATTGATATAAACAATATATAATTTAGATCAAAACAATCTCTTTTTGAGATAGATGGGTGTGAAGTGCAAAAATGGAGCTTCGTCAGTTACGTTATTTTGTAGAAGTCGCAGACCGTGAACACGTGTCAGAAGCGGCTGAAAACTTACATGTTGCCCAATCTGCCATCAGCCGGCAGATTGCGAATTTAGAAGAAGAACTTGGAGTGGCCTTATTCGAACGAGAAGGACGAAATATCAAATTAACGAAGATCGGCAGACAATTTTTAGAGCATGTCAGAACTGCACTCAAAGCCATTGATTATGCGAAAGAGCAAATTGATGAATACTTAGATCCGCACAAAGGAACGGTGAATATTGGCTTTCCTACAAGTCTAGCAAGCCAAGTACTCCCTTCTGTCATCTCCGCCTTTAAGCAGGAATATCCAGAGGTCGATTTTTTACTTCGTCAAGGATCCTATAAATTTCTTATTGAAGCGGTCAAAAATCGAGATATCGATCTCGCCTTTTTAGGACCCGTACCGACAAACGATTCTCAAATAGAAGGAAATATTTTGTTTTCCGAAAGCATTTATGCCCTTTTACCGGTTAGCCACCCCTTTAGTGGACAAAGAAGTATTCATTTAAGTGATTTAAGAAAGGATCATTTCGTGTTATTTCCTGAAGGGTATGTGTTGAGACAAATTGCGGTTGATGCTTGCAAGCAGGCAGGCTATGAGCCTACCATTTCATCTGAAGGAGAAGATTTGGATGCCATTAAAGGTCTCGTATCTGCAGGTATGGGCGTTACCTTATTACCCGAAAGCGCCTTTTATGAAACAACACCGCGATTTACAGTGAAAATTCCGATCGATTTCCCTCAAGTGAGAAGAACGGTTGGAATTATTGCATCTAAAACGCGCGAAATGTCTCCTTCTGCCCATGATTTTTATGTGTTTGTGAAGGATTTCTTTTCTAAAATTGAACAATATAAATAATTCACTAAAACAAGACATTTCATTTGTAGAAATAATCCCACTTTGTATATGATGGGTTACAGAACAAAAGACTATATGGAAGAAAGGTATTTATATGAAATCAATTTTATCGTTTTTAAAGCCGTATCGGCTGTCCGTTGTGTCCATTGTCATTCTCACCTTTTTAAGCAGTATGCTCCAGCTGTATTTACCGACGTTAACAGCAGATATCGTTGATGTCGGTATCGTCCAGGGAGATATTGCTTACATATGGAAGGTTGGCGGCTGGATGGTGGCTTGTTCTTTACTCGCCATTTTGCTCACCATTTGGAAGTCTTACTTGTCATCAAAAACAGCACTTGGCTTCGGGCGTGATATGAGAAGACAGCTGTTTGAACATGTCGAAAAATTTTCATTAGAAGAATTTCAAAAGATCGGCACGTCTTCCTTTATTACAAGATCAACAAATGATGTGAAACAAGTCCAAGATGTGACGATCATGATTTTACAAATGATGACGCGGGCCCCGCTCATGCTTGTGGGCGGAATTATTTTGGCTGTTTCCAGGGATGCTGTCCTGTCTCTTATCTTTTTAGCGGCCCTCCCCCTTCTTGGCGGATTTATCTATTTGGTGTCAAGAAAAGCCATCCCTCTATTTGGCCAGCTTCAGAAAAAAACAGACCGGCTGAATTTAATTATGCGGGAATCTCTTTCAGGCATCCGGGTCATTCGTGCCTTTAACCGTGTGGATGATGAAAAGGAGCGATTCCAAGAAGCCAACACGTCCTATAAGGACACTGGTCTTAAAGTCAACCGATTAATGGCTTACTTGTTTCCATTTATGCTGATCATCATGAACTTCACGAATATCGGTATTGTCTGGCTTGGTGCAAACCGAATTGATGCCGGAGAAATGGAAGTTGGGAATCTTATTGCCTTCATTCAATATGCGATGATGATTTTAATGGCACTTATTATGCTGTCAATGAGCTTTATTATGGTCCCAAGAGCACAAGCGTCAGCTAAACGCATGAATGAAGTGTTAAACATGGAACCAAAGATTAAAGACAAAGAAGAGCCTATGAATGAGCTTCACGAGCCTGCTCAATCCATTCGATTTGAAGATGTGTCATTTTATTACTCAAATGCTGAGAAACCGGCCGTTCAAGGTATCACGTTTGAAGCCAAAACTGGTGAAACGACAGCCATCATCGGAAGTACGGGTTCTGGGAAAACAACGCTTCTCCAGCTGATGACGCGCTTTTATGAAGTGACAGAAGGCCGGATTACACTAGATGGTGTAGACATTAGAGAGCTGCCTCAGGAGAAACTGAGAAACCAAATGGGCTATGTCTCTCAAAAAGCTGTTTTATTCAGCGGAACCATTGCCGAGAATGTACGCTTTGGCAAGCAGGATGCAAGCGATGAAGACGTCTGGCAGGCGCTGCGAACTGCGCAGGCCGAAGAATTTGTTTTGCAAAAAGATGGCGGAATTGATGCAGAAATTGATCAAGGTGGTTCCAATCTATCTGGCGGCCAAAAGCAGCGGCTTTCCATTGCAAGGGCGCTAGTGAGAAAACCATCATTCTATCTGTTTGACGATAGCTTTTCAGCACTTGATTACAAAACAGATGCGAAGCTGCGGGCATCATTAGAAGCAGAAAAAGCTCATGCAGCCCTCATCATAGTGGCTCAACGAATCAGTACAGTGAAGCATAGTGATAAAATCATTGTACTTGATGAAGGGAAAATTGCAGGTATCGGAACACATGAACAATTATTAAAGGACAATCTTGTATACCAAGAGATTGTCGCATCTCAGGAAGGTCAGGAGGTGAGCGAGGATGAGTAAGAAAATGTCTTCCGGCATGGGCCATAAAGGCGGCCACCCTAAAGGGCCAGTCGCAAAACCGAAGGAATTTAAGAAAACACTGCTTCGTTTGACAGGCTATTTAAAACCAAGGAAATTTCAGCTGATCATCGTCCTTATTGCAGCGATTGGTTCAACTGTCTTTAACGTCATTAGTCCAAAGCTGCTTGGGGATGCCACCTCTTCCTTATTTGACAGCTTTACGAATGGAACAGGCGTTCAATTTGATGTCATTTCACGGATTCTTTTGCTGCTTGTCGTGCTGTACGTCGTTGCTTCCCTCTTTTCATTCGTTCAGCAATATGTCATGGCTGGTGTCTCTCAACAGACCATTGCTGAATTACGGCAGGAAGCAAATGACAAGCTCACACGTCTCCCCCTTCGTTATTTTGATAAAACAACCCACGGCGACACACTAAGCCGTGTGATGAATGATATCGATAATATTAATACATCGCTTCAGCAGGCGCTCACCCAAGTGATCACTTCTGTGATTACAGTCATTGGGATTGTCGTCATGATGCTCTTCATCAGTCCGCTGCTTACGTTGCTTGTTTGTTTGACGCTGCCACTCAGCCTGTTTGCGATTCGCGGCATTACGTCATTTTCTCAAAAGCATTTTAAAGCGCAGCAGAAAGAGCTTGGCACGATCAATGGACATATTAATGAGATGTTCACAGGACATCAGACAGTTCGTGCGTATGGCTACGAAAAGAAAGCAATCGATACATTTGATGAATTAAACGAAAAGCTGTATGAAACCTCAAGGAAAGCGCAGTTCATTTCTGGTTTAATGATGCCAATGATGACCTTTATCGGGAACCTTGGCTATGTGGCAGTCAGTGTAGCCGGCGGGATTCTAGTCATTAACGGGAATATTCGTGTCGGGGATGTGCAGGCGTTTATCCAATACACACAGCAAATGTCTCAGCCTCTTGTGCAAGCATCAAGTGTCGCAAACTTAGTTCAATCGGCGATCGCTTCTGCTGAAAGGGTCTTTGAAATTCTCGATGAGGAAGAAGAAAGTACCGAAGAAGATGCGGCAATTGATCTTGCATCACTCTCAGGCGATGTGAGCTTTGAACAAGTTCAATTCGGATATGAAAAAGATCATCCGATTATTAAAGATTTGAATTTAGATGTGCAAGAAGGACAGACTGTGGCTATTGTCGGACCAACAGGCGCGGGAAAAACGACCATCATTAATCTTTTAATGCGTTTTTACGAATTAGATCGAGGCTCCATACGCATTGGCGGTGTCAAAACAACTGACCTCAGCCGTCAGCAAGTACGAGACTTATTTGCGATGGTTCTTCAAGATACGTGGCTCTTTGAAGGAACGATTTACGACAACATTGCCTATGGCAGGCAGCACGTTTCCAAAGAGGATGTCATCAAAGCCGCCAAACATGCCTATGCAGATGATTTCATCCGCACGCTTCCAGATGGATATGACACACTGTTAACAGAAGATGCAGGCAACCTGTCTCAAGGTCAGCGCCAGCTGTTAACCATCGCCCGTGCCATTTTATCTGATCCAAAGATCTTGATATTAGATGAAGCAACAAGCAGTGTGGATACAAGGACAGAGATGCATATTCAAAAAGCAATGAATGAATTGATGAAAGGCAGAACGAGCTTCGTGATTGCACACAGACTTTCAACGATTAAGGATGCAGACCTTATTTTAGTCATGAAGGATGGAAGCATCATTGAAAAAGGATCGCACAGCGAACTTTTAAAACAAAAAGGCTTCTATGCAGACTTATATATGAGTCAATTTGCCGAAAATCAAGTGGGATAACATCAAAAAAGAGGATAGACACACGCATGTCACATGCTGTCTATCCTCTTTTCAATTGTCATCTGTTCGCTTCTTCACTTTTACACTGAGCTTCGTTATATACTCTGCTTCATCTTTAGACATGAGCGAATGAAGTAAATACTCCTCAAATACATCTCCATCCAGCATCATGCCCTCTTTCTCGATTTCATCTAACAAATGCGAATAAGCAGATTCGATCTCCTCAAATGTTCCTTGATTATACATCACCGCATAGAGCCCGCCAGGTTTTTTAACTGCCCCCGGGTCATCCATTCGGCAGAACAGCTGATCTGACTGATGATAGTGCCGCTTACGGAACTGCTCCTTTTTTAAGACAGAACCATTTGCCGCAGCCCCTTTTATGCCAACTCCCTTTAAAAATTCTCCTACAATACGTGATATTTCTTCTACAGGTGTATTGAAGTCGATCGGGTTTGATGCACTTAGTACAACGGGTTCTTCTGGCAGCTCTTGAAACAGGACCTCCCCTATTTTCACAGTTGCTAATTCATGTGTCGTCTCCATCACCCGCATAAGAAAAGCCTGGATGTCTTGAAGTTTTTCAATCTCTTGTTTGACCTTTTCTATTTGGTCAGCCGCTAGGCTTTGCAGTCTCTCACGGGAAGGCTCTGTGAAGTATTGTTTTAACTCTTTGATCGGAAATTGAACAGCCCGCAACGATTGAATCGCAATAAAATGGTCAAATTGCTCAAGTGTATAGTAACGGTATCCATTTTCGTGAACACCAGCCGGCTTAAATAAATCGATTTTATCATAATACAGAAGCGTATCTTTTTTGACATCAAATAGCTTGGCAAATTCTCCAGTGAAAAACGTTTTTTGCACATCATTGATCATGATGAAGGCTCCTTTCTTGACTATGGAGTAACTCCATCCTTTATCATAACATGCAGAAACACCACTACGCAGGGAAAGGATAAGAAAATGAACAAAATAATTCAACATGAAGTGACATTAGCACATGCAAATAAAGAGGATTTCCCTTCTATGAAAAAAGAGCTTCAGAAAGCTTTTACAGCTGGCGTAATCGATGCATTTGGCGATGTGCATGGTGGACCAATTCCTCCAGATGAAGTGATTGATGAATCCTTTCATTCAAATGAACACATTGTTTATCATATTATGCTAAATGGTGAAAAGGCAGGCGGCGTTGTGATCAAAATCAACCAAGAGACACATCACAACTCGGTTGATTTGCTATACATCTCATCATCCTCTCACGGCCGGGGCATTGGTCAGGCAGCATGGAAAGCCATCGAGGCGCAATATCCAGAAACGATTGTATGGGAGGTTGTGACTCCATACTTTGAAAAACGCAACATTCATTTTTATGTCAATAAATGCGGTTTTCAAATAGTTGAATTTTATCACTTACACCATCCAGATCCAAACGCACCTCATGAAGCACATCACGGCAATGAACCTTTAGCACCTGAGGAATTTGAATTTTTTAAATTTGAGAAGGTCATGAAGAAAAATTGTGCAAACGTAGGATAACGTGTATTTCTTTTAAATAAAGTTAAAAACACTACCTCATAAAAAGGTAGTGTTTCTTGAATCTTTCTAGCTTCTAATCTGACCGTCACCACACAGAAGCAGCTTAGTTGTCGTAAGTGCAGGGAGTCCCATTGGCCCTCTTGCGTGCAGTTTTTGAGTAGAGATGCCGATTTCAGCTCCATAGCCAAGTGCGCCGCCGTCTGTAAAGCGAGTCGATGCGTTATGGTAAACGGCTGCCGCATCGACTTCGTTTAGAAACGTGAGTGCATTTTTTTCATCTTCTGTCACGATGGCTTCTGAATGCTTTGTGCCGTACTGATCGATATGGCTGATTGCTTCCTCAATTGAATCGACTACCTTTACTGCAAGATCCAGACTTAAATACTCATCTGTCCAATCCACTTCCAAAGCAGGAACCGCGTTTGAGAAGTAAGACTCTGCTGCCTGGTCGCCATGTACAGTGACACGGTGCTCCTGCAAAGCTTCATTTAATGAGGCTGCATTCTCTTTCAGCCAATCGCGATGAATAATCAGCGTCTCAAGTGCATTACATACGGCCGGACGATTCGTTTTCGCATTGATTACAATCTCAATGGCTTTTTTCACATTCGCGGTTTGATCAACATAGACATGACAGTTTCCTGTCCCTGTTTCAAGCACTGGGATAGTGGATTCTTCTACCACTGTTTTGATTAAAGATGCTCCGCCTCGCGGAATTAAAACATCAATCCATTCTTTTAGTTGAAACATCGCCTGAACCGATGAACGGTCTGTTTGTTCAATTAATTGCACCGCATCACGAGGAATCTTTGTTTGATCCAATGCTTCATGGATCACACTGACGATGGCTTTGTTGGAAGAAATAGCGGAGGAACCGCCTTTTAAAATCACTGAGTTGCCTGCCTTAAGGGCAAGGCCTGCTGCATCGACAGTGACGTTCGGTCTCGCTTCATAGATCATCCCGATCACGCCGAGCGGTACTCTTCGGCTTTTCACGTGTAAGCCGTTATCAAGAGTCCATTCATCCAATATTTCTCCAACAGGATCTGTTAATCTCGTCACAAGCCGCAAACTTTCAGCAAACTCGTGAATTCTTTCTTCATTTAACATTAATCGATCCATGAGTGCCTCTGAGAAGCCCTTTTCTTTCCCAGCATCTAAGTCCTTTTGATTCTCCTGTAAAATAAAGCGGCTGTTTTGCTCTAATGCTTCTGCCATTTTAAGAAGCGCGTCATTCTTTTCCTCTGTTTGAAGTAAACTTAGTTTTTTTGAAACATGCTTTGCTTTTTTCGCTTTTTCTTTGACCGATGTGACAACTTCAGCTGTCAATGTCATGGAATTCCTCCCTTTTGGTTAACAAACTGGAATCGATAAATCTAAATGACAAACAAATGCTTCAAGATCGACGACATGCACGATTTCATCTTGTAACAAGTCACTATTACGTGCGAGTTCATCTGATGCATAATTCACAACGCCAAGCCCTATTTCTCTTCCATCTTGATCTAAAATACGGACCACATCGCCTTTTTTAAATGAACCTTTCACATTGACAATCCCATCAGAATCAAGGCTTCCCTCTCGGTGCATGAGGAATTCCTGTGTTTTCTCTTGAACCACGATCTCACCCTTTGGTCCAGAATGAAAGGCAATCCACTGCTTCTTATAATTGAGCGGCGCTACATTTTCGTCAGCGGTAAAATAAGTGCCGTCCTCTGTCCCATTGATCGCTTTGTCTAAAATGTGAGGCGTATCTGCTTTTCCTAAAAAGCCGTTGATCCCTGCGGCCATTGATATTTTAAAGGCATCGAGCTTTGATTTCATTCCGCCTGTACCTACGCTGCTTCCTGCGTCTCCAGCAGCTGCTTCGATGTCTTCTGTGATGTCTGTCACTTCAAGAATTCTCTTCGCATTTGGATTTGTATGAGGATTATCTTCATACAAGCCATCAATATCAGATAAAATAGCAAGGAAATCCGCATCAATGAGTCCAGCTACTTTTGCAGACAATGTATCGTTGTCTCCAAACTTCAACCGATTGATCGTCACTGTATCATTCTCATTAATAATTGGGATGATGCCTCGATCCAATAACACGTTCATTGTGTTACGCACATTTTGATAGCGCGTTTCATCAGAAAAATCACTTCTTGTGATTAAGAGCTGTGAAGCAATATAACCATGTGATAAAAATAAAGTAGAATATGATTCCATTAATAGCCCTTGCCCAATTGAGGCAGATGCCTGCTTTTCCGGCAGTGTTTTGGGTCTATCGATAAATCCTAGTTTTCGGTAACCAGCTGCAACCGCACCAGATGAAACCAAAATGACTTCGTGTCCTTCATCTTTAAGTTTCACAATTTGATTGACGAGGTTTTCTAGTTTTTTCAAACTAATCTCACCTTGAAAGCTAGTAAGAGAGCTGCTTCCGATTTTCACAACAATTCGTTTTCTCTCTTTATCTGCGTACACCTAATCACTCCTGTACCTGAGCTCTATTTATATAGATACTTTTTGTTTTTGCTGATTGCTTATCTCTTTTGAACGATTAGCCGCATGTTTGACAGCCTGCTTGATCGCTTCTCCCCCGCCAAAATCATCTAATGCATTCAGTCCTGCAGCAGTTGTTCCATTTGGTGACGTAATTTTCTCTCTTAGGACAGAAGGATTTTCCTCTGTTTCTTGCAGCATTTTTGCCGCACCGAGGAGTGTCTGCGCGCCAATTTGGCGAGACAATTCCTTTGATAAACCTGCCTCTTCTCCTGCTTCTTCGATTCTTTCCATTAAGAAATAAAAGTAGGCGGGCCCGCTTCCAGCAATTCCAGTGAAAATATCCATTTGTTCTTCCTGAATGGTATAGACTTCGCCCATTTCAGATAAAAGAGCCTGACTTATGCTCATATGGTCGTTTTTCACGTAACGTCCAGCAGATAAAGCAGTCGCTGACGCCCCGATCATACTTGATGTATTTGGCATGACCCTCATAACAGGCTGGCCTTCATGCAGCATGTCTTCAATATACGATAGCTTAACACCTGCAAGGACAGACATGATGAGCTGATCTGGCTGAATACGAGGTTTTAATGATTCAAGGGCTGCTTCAGCATCCTTTGGCTTCATGGCCAGGATCAATATATCCATTTCTTCAAAAGGAAATGAATCCATTGCGGCTGTTTGGATGCCGTATCGTTTCGTTAGTTCATTCAATCGAAGTTGATTTTGTCTGTTTGTTGCGTAAATTTGGCCTAGCGGCATCTGTCCTGATCGCACAATCCCTGCGATCATTCCTTCCGCCATAGAACCTGCTCCAATGAAAGCAACTTTCTTTTGATCAATGATATTGATCCTCTCCCTTGTTCGCTTTTTGTTCGTGTTTTTCGCACGTTAGTAATCGTAACATGATGAGAAATCGTGTCAAGAAAGAGCCTGCGCTTTTCAAAAGTCCCGAATGCATGGCCGGCAGCTTGCTGCAAGTATGTTAGCCGTGTTTTTTAAATACAGCATTTTAGATCAAAAGAACTATGATCATTTGAATCATAGGACCCTTTCGTTCGACTGAATTCACCATTTTATTTTTGGTTTCGGTGACTTCAATTCTATTTTTTAGAAAGCGCTCTCATTTTAATGACTTTCTATTTTCCTATATGGTGAATGTGCTTGAATCTTTCGATTAGACTATTGACATATTTTAGAAAACATGTCCGTTGAAATGATATTTTACTGGTGATACCGTGAAAGAGAAATCATGTGAAAAAGGAGCGTTCATAATGAAAGTGAAAGAAAACTATGTCAATGTGATTCCAATGAAAGAAATCCGTTCTACTGATGACCTTCTTTTCCCATTCCCTATTTACAATGAGTTGCGTGCAGAGAGTGATATTAGATATGATGAGACAAGAAAATGCTGGGATCTCTTTCGATATGCGGATATCCAGTCTGTTCTAAAGCAGCCTAAAGTGTTCTCTTCACAGCGAGGAAGAAGCACGTCTAAAACAAGTATTTTAACGATGGATCCTCCAAAACATACAAAGATGAGAGCGCTTGTGAATAAAGCATTCACCCCAAAAGCGATCAAGCAATTAGAAGATAAGATCAAAGACCTGACACATGATCTATTAAATCAAGTAAAGGATCAACGTACGTTTGATATTGTGCAAGATTTAGCAGCTCCCCTGCCAGTGATGATCATCGCTGAGCTTCTCGGTGCAGAGGTGCAGGACAGAGAGCTGATTAAAAAACATTCTGATGCCCTCGTGGCAGGTGCTAAGGATGAATCAAAGGAAGCCATTCAGGCTGTTGTAGATATGCAGAAACGCGCTGAAGAGGAGCTGTCCATTTATTTTGCTCATTTGATCAAAAAAAGAAAAGAAACGCCTGCCGATGACTTGATCTCGCTTCTCATTCAAGCAGAAATTGATGGAGAGCGTTTAACCGAGAATGAACTGCTTGGCTTTTGTATTCTATTACTCGTTGCAGGCAATGAGACAACGACCAATTTAATAACCAATGCCGTACGACTGCTGACAGAGCAGCCGCATATTGCTGAATCAGTTCGGCTGGACCCCTCTCTTATTCCTCAATTGACTGAGGAAACGCTGCGGTATTATCCGCCTGTTCAAGCCATTGGCCGAATCGCCGCAGAGGATGTTGAAATTGCAGGCGCGCACATTCAAAAAGGAGATTACCTCATCAGCTGGGTTGCTTCAGCAAATCGGGATGAACAGAAGTTTGAAGATCCAGATACGTTCCGGCTTGACCGAAAATCAAATCCGCATATGAGCTTTGGATTTGGCATTCATTTTTGTCTCGGTGCACCGCTTGCCCGGCTGGAAAGCAACATTGCGCTTGACGTTTTACTCCATACGTTTCAAGACATCACCTGCGTGGCAGAACAGCTAAAACCTATTCAAAGCACGTTTGTTTTCGGGGTAAAAGAATTTCCTGTACATGTCACCCGTTTTTAAAAGTCCCTTTTTCAGGGGCTTTTTTTCATTTTCTTCAATTCATCACCTCTTTCTTACCTTCCACCTCCGAACATGCTAAAATAAAGTCCATACAAAGTGATAACGGAATGAAGAAAGGAAGCCAAAAACTCATGACCGATTATACAGCGATGAAAGACGGAATATTCAAATCAGTTTGTTCGTTAGATTGCCCGGATCAGTGCGGTCTTTTAATACATAAAGAAAATGGAAAGATCGTGAAAGTGCAGGGAGATCCGGACCACCCTGTCACACAAGGAAACATATGCAACAAAGTGCGTAATGTCACAGCCCGTTTATATGATGAAAAAAGGCTGACCACTCCTTTAAAACGTGTTGGCCAAAAAGGCGAAGGTCAGTTTGAACCGATTACGTGGGAAGAAGCCATTGAAACCATTCGGCAAAAATGGACAAAGCTGATCGAAGAAAAAGGACCAGAAAGCATTCTGCCTTACAGCTTCTATGGAAACATGGGCAATCTCAACGCAGAAGGAATGGACCGCCGCTTTTTTTATCGTCTTGGTTCAAGCCAATTAGACCGGACGATCTGTCAGTCAGCAGGAACGACTGGCTATAAATATACAATGGGCGCAAGCATTGGGACAGATCCTGAAGACACCATTCATACGAAACTATTTATCTTTTGGGGCATCAATGCCGTGTCGACCAATATGCACCAAATCACCTTGGCACAAAAAGCGCGAAAGCAAGGAGCTAAGATTGTCGTGATTGATGTTCACAAGAACCAAACCGGCCGGATGGCAGATTGGTTCATTCCGCTTCGTCCTGGTACTGACAGTGCACTTGCCCTTGGCATCATGCATGTCCTTTTTAAAGAGGAACTTACAGATGAAGCCTTTTTAGAGACTTACACGGTCGGCCATAAAGAGCTGCGCGAGCATGTAAAGCAGTATGATCCAGACACGGTTGAGCGCATCACAGGTGTCCCTAAAGGCGATATCATTACACTTGCAAGAATGTACGCTGAGACATCACCCTCTCTTATTCGCATTGGGAATGGTTTGCAGCACCATGATAATGGCGGGATGAGTATTAGAACCATTTCCTGCCTCCCTGCCCTGACTGGTCAATGGCTGCACAAGGGCGGCGGAGCAATGAAATCAAACTCTTCTTTTCTCAGCTATAATGAACCAGCTCTTCAGCGGCCGGATTTATTAAAAGAACGCACGCCTAGATCATTCAATATGAATCAGCTGGGCAGCGTGCTGACAAGCGCAGAGCCTTCCGTTGATTCTCTCTTTATCTACTCGTGCAACCCAGCGGTTGTGACACCTGAAGCGAATAAAGTCAGAGAAGGTTTGATGAGAGAGGACTTATTTACAGTGGTTCATGATTTATTCCTGACAGAAACAGCGGCGTATGCAGACATTGTCCTGCCGGCGACTTCAGCCTTTGAAAACGAGGATTTCTATACATCATACTGGCATCATTATATTCAAATTCAGGAGCCAGTGATAGAACGCTACGGAGAAAGCAAATCCAATACTGAAGTATTCCGCCTGTTAGCCCATGCGATGGGCTTTGAAGATGAAGCCTTCCGCGAGACAGACGCTGAACTGATGGAACAAGCTCTTCATCATCCAGAAAATCCACATTATGAGGACATTTCATACGAAGCATTAAAAGAAAAGAAATGGATCAAAGCGAAACGTGGACCTTTCCAGGAATTAAAGCTTCAAACCCCAAGCGGGAAAATTGAGCTTTATTCTGAACAAATGAAAAAAGACGGGTATCCAGCACTTCCAACCTATGTGCCCCTTTATCAGGAAAGCGATTATCCGCTTACCTTTATACCGGGACCGAACCATAATTTTCTGAATTCCACCTTCTCACTTCATGAAAAGCATCAAAAGCTTGAGAAATTTCCGAAGCTTCACATGAATGAACAGGATGCAAAGGAAAGAAAAATTGAAGATGGTGACATGGTGCGTGTGCTAAACGACCGAGGAGAGTGTGAGCTTGTCGTGTCAGTCGGTCAAAATGTATTATCTGGTGTTGTGGTCAGTCAAGGATTATGGGCAGATCAAAAAGGCAAAAAGCATTTAGTGAATGGATTAACACCTGATCGATTGGCAGACATGGGCGGCGGCGCGACGTTCTTTTCTGGCAGAGTGGAAGTTGAAAAATTATCATAGAAAAAAGCCAGCCGTTTTTTGCTGGCTTTTTTCATATGCTTTTATCGAATCATCAGCTGATTCGTCATGACATTCGCACTTCCGTTGCTTCGGTAGCCTTCTACAGTTAATGCTGTTTCATACATTTTTCCCATTGGCATGCCTAAGCTTTCCCATTTTTTAAAATGCTCACTGACGGAGACAGTTCCGCTTGTGCGTTTTGTTTGACGTACACTCCAATATTGTTTGAAGGTAGCGTCTCCAATGATAGAAGGCTGATTGACACGGAGCGTTTCATATATGTCATATGTGCCTCCATCGGCATAAAATGATCCTTTATACGTTCCTGTTGGACGATATGTGCCCCATGACTCAACAATGTAGTATTCAGCTAATGGAGATTGTGTCCAGCCATAGACACATAAATAGGAATTCCCGCCCGGGTTAAAGGCTGCGTTGTAGTTGATGGAGATGTTGCCAAGTTGATGATGAGTTTTAGTGGAATCAAACTTCTTTCCTTTTCGAAATAAGGCATTTCCAATATTGTTCCAGCTTGCACTAAATGCCCCGCCGTTATTGAGTGTCATCGAGGTATTTCCGTAATCCTTCCATAATTCAAAATCGTATCCGCTGTGTGTCCCTATCCTATTATCATAAATCGTTTCCGCATGAGCTGGCACAGCCGTCAGTGTCAGCACAAATCCAATACACATCACAAACAACAGCCTCAATCTTTTCAAATTCATTTTCCATCCCTCTCCTTTTTTCATCCGTATTGTTCTGTCATCCCTAAGGTGAAAAACCCATCACCTCCTTTCATGCAGCCCTTTCTGCTAGATGGAACGATACTGCTTTAACCCGGCATGGATGTCTTTTGTTTGTGTATAAATCCTTTGATACAAATGAAATAGATCGGCATATACTTCTGCGTGCGGCTGATTTGGCTCATAAACAGCAGCTTGATGGATCAACTGATGTGCACATACTTCAAGTGACGGATACCATTCGCAGCCAACTGCGGCAAGCATCGCTGCACCTAAAGCGGGCCCTTGTTCATTGTCTAACTGGATGACTTCAGCCTGAAAAATGTCTGCTTGCATTTGAAGCCATGTCCGGCTTCTCGCACCGCCGCCAATAGATACAATAGAATCTATGTTTTTTCCTGCCTGCCGGAATAATGCGATAGATTCATTTAGCGAAAAGGTAATTCCCTCTAAAACAGCTCTGACAACATGTGCCCTTTCATGCCTGCTGTCTAATCCAATCAAGCTGCCGCGAATGATCGAATCCGCATGAGGTGTTCTTTCCCCGACTAAATAGGGTGTAAAGAGCAATCCTTTCGCTCCTGGTGCAACATGAGCCGCACCTTCTAAAAGTGACTGAAACGATTCCTCAGGAGCCAGTAAGTGTTTTGCCCAGTTCAGGCTATATCCTGCTGAAAGGGTGACACCCATTGTGTAAAAAGCGTCTTTTTTTGCATGATGAAACAAATGCAAATTCCCTTGAAGCTCCCTTTCATGATCCTCTTCATAGGAAAGAATGACCCCAGATGTGCCGATACTGCATAACGTGCGGTCAGAGGACAAGATGCCAGCACCAATTGCTCCGCAGGCATTATCTGCCCCGCCGGCAAAAACCTTTGCGCCTTCTTTCATCCCAACTTCACGTGCAATGTGCGGCAAAAGTGTACCAACCTCTGCCTCTGATGTGACAAGCGGCGGGCAAATGTGAGGAGAAATATCAAACGCCTGACAAATCTCCTCACTCCACGTCTGTTCACCGATATTTAACAGCAAGGTGCCAGCCGCATCAGAATAATCCATATGGACTGCGCCTGTTAAACGAAATCTGACATAATCTTTTGGGAGTAAAAACATGTCGATTTGCTGATCAATATGTGGTTCATGTTCCTTTACCCATAATAATTTTGGCAGTGTGAATCCTTCTAACGCCTGGTTTTTTGTGATCTTTTGCAGCCGGTCTCCCAGCTTTTTTGTCATGTGCGTACATTGTGCTGTCGTCCGTGTATCATTCCATAAAATTGCAGGGCGGAGTACTTCGCGAGATTCATTTAATAGAACTAATCCATGCATCTGGCCGGAAAAGCTGATGCCTTCAACTCGTCTTGAATGAACAGGCTGCTTTGCCATCAGTTCTTTCATCGCAGCCATTGTCTGCTTTACCCAATCCTCGGGGTGCTGCTCACAATATCCAGGCTTCTCTTGAATGAGGCGGTACGGCTTAGAGGCTTCGCAGCACACCTTCCCGCTCTCATCCACTAATATCGCCTTGACCCCGCTTGTTCCAAGATCAATTCCCATCACATATTTCATGTTTTCACTCCTTCAAAACAGGTCAGCCCCTTCAATTAATCTTCTAACAAGTATTGATTTAAACGGGCTTTCAGCTGTTCCTCTCTTCCCGATTCGTTTCTGATCAAAGGATGTTTCAGCGCATATTCTTCTAATGTATGAAAGTTTGCCTTTCCTTCTGAAATATCACGTCCAATTCCTTCAGAAAAGCTGCGATACCGGTGCTTTATAACATCTTCAAACACACGGTCTTCTATGAGTCTATGAGCGACCCGCAGTCCTTTTGCGAATGCATCCATCCCGGCAATATGGGCATATAAAATATCTTCAAGTTCAAAGGAAGCTCTTCTCACTTTTGCATCAAAATTAAGACCGCCAGACCCTAGACCGCCATTTTGCAGAATTTCATACATGGCAAGAGTTGTGGCATACAGATCGGTTGGAAATTCATCTGTATCCCACCCAAGAAGCGAATTTCCTTGGTTTGCATCAACAGAACCGAGCAGCCCATGAATTCTTGCGACACGTAATTCATGCTCAAACGTATGGCCGGCCAGTGTCGCATGATTGGCCTCGATATTTAATTTGAAATGGGAATCTAATCCGTATTGTTTTAAAAAGGCGATGGATGTCGCTGCATCTGTGTCGTATTGATGAGTGGTTGGTTCCTTTGGTTTTGGTTCGATTAAAAATTGGCCAGTGTACCCAATTTCTTTTGCATAATCAACAGCCATATGCAAGAATGCCGCCATGTGATCAAGCTCTCTTTTCATATCTGTATTGAGCAGCGTATCGTACCCTTCTCGTCCACCCCAGAAAACATAATTTTCTGCACCGAGTTCTTTGGCGGTTTCAATGCCTTTTTTGACCTGTGCGGCCGCATAGGCAAAGACATCTGCATGACAAGATGTCGCAGCACCGTGTACAAATCTAGGATGCTTGAACATATTGGCCGTGTTCCACAGCAGCTTTACTCCGCTTTGCTTCATGTATTCTTTCATTCTTTCTAAAATGATGTCTAATTGTTGATTGGTCTCTTGAAGCGTCTCCCCCTCTGGCGCGATGTCACGATCATGGAATGAAAAATACGGAACATCCAATAGGTCAAAAAGCTGAAAGGCGACTTCCAATCTAGCTTTTGCTAAATCCATTCCGCTATAAGAGTCCCACGCTCTTTGCATCGTGCCAGTTCCAAACATGTCTGTTCCATCAGCAGTTAATGTATGCCAATAAGCGACTGAAAAACGCAGGTGGTCTTTCATTGTTTTTCCGCCAATCACTTCGCTTGGATTATAGTATTGAAAGGCGAGTGGATTTTTTGATTGTTTTCCTTCATATTGAATTTTGCCGATTCCTTCTAAGCTGTATAACGTTTTCATATTTGATTTGGTCATTCTTCATTCCTCCTGAGTACACTTTGTAAGTTGATTAAACAAACTAATGATCAATCTATGGAAAAAATCACTTTGAATTTTCCATATTTTTTAGTTTTTTAAAAATATTTTCGTTATAATAAAGTTAAAATCATTTATCTTACTAAATACATGCTGAAAAAAGCAGCTCTTCTCAACTTAATCTAAAGACGAAACAAATGGAGTGGATAACGTGGATATCGCTGATCAGAACTTTGTAAAAAAAATAAATCAAAAACTATTATTAAAAGAAATTCTCCAGCATGCGCCCATTTCGAGAGCAAAATTATCTGAACGCACTGGATTAAATAAATCGACTGTTTCCTCTCAAGTAAGTACGTTAATGAAAGAACATCTTGTCTATGAAATCGGTCAAGGTGAGTCTAGCGGCGGGAGAAGACCGGTTTTACTGATGTTTAATAAACGTGCTGGCTGTTCCATCGGAATCGATGTCGGCGTTGATTACGTCAATGGCATATTAACTGACCTTGAAGGGTCTATTCTTTACGAAGAGCAGATCAAGCTCCCACCCAGCTCTCCTGAGGTGACGATACGTAAATTAATTGAATTAATACAGCAGCTCATCACACAAATGCCCTCTTCCCCATACGGGCTCATTGGCATTGGCCTATGCATACATGGTTTAGTGGATGCAGGTGAACAAATCGTGTTTACGCCTCATTCAAAATGGAAAAATGTTGATCTGAAAACCACGCTCCAAGACACATTCCAAGTACCGATCTTCATTGAAAATGAAGCAAATGCCGGTGCATATGGTGAAAAAATCTTTGGTGCCGCTAAACATTATGACCATTTGATCTATGCAAGCATCGGCACTGGCATCGGGATCGGAATCATCATCAATCATCATTTATACAGAGGAGCGTACGGCTTTTCTGGTGAAATGGGACATATGACAATCGATTTTAACGGACCAACATGCAGCTGCGGGAACCGCGGGTGCTGGGAATTGTATGCTTCTGAGAAGGCCTTGTTTCAGTCTCTTCAAACAGATGATCAGCACATCTCCCATCAAGACCTGGATCAGCTTGCCAATTTAAATGATATGAAAACGCTCAATGCCCTGCGCAACTTTGGCTTTTACCTTGGTGTCGGTCTCACAAACGTCCTGCATACCTTTAACCCGCAAGCCATTATTTTAAGAAACAAAGTGATCGAATCACATCAGGCGGTTCTACATGTAATTGAGGAGGAGGTATCCTCGCGAATGGATACGCAATTCAGCTCACATGTAGAGCTGCTCCCTTCATCATTAGGACACAATGCACCAGTATTGGGGATGACATCTCTTGTCATAGAAGCTTTTCTGCAAGATGCCACCCTCACAACATGACCTATTTGTTTTTCAAAAAGAGACAGCTCGTAGCGAGTTGTCTTTCTTATTCGTCTGTTTCCTCATAGCGAAAATAGTGAAAATCAGCAGGAAGACGCTCGCCGCTCGTATCTTGGCACTGCATACCGACAAATGCCCCTGTAAAAAACCCCCCGCCTCGAATAAAATCATCGGATAAATGGATGGATTCAAGCGGTACATCAATTTCCTTCCACTCTTTCTGATCAAATGAATAAGAATATTTATATGTCTCTTTCCGAACGGTCACTTTTAAATAGACATAAGTGACCTCGTCAGGAATGATGATTTTATGTGCCAATGGCTGAGAAAAGGCAAGGTTTTGACAGACAGATAGTTCAAGCGTGCGGCCAAGTTCCTCATCATATGTCACCTGGAGTGCTGTCCAGTTTTCCGTATTATAATAATTCACAAGACCAGCTGATTGCTGAAAGTTTTGTGGGAAGAACGAAACAGCTGTCTCTGCTTCAAAATAAAAGCTTTGCCAGCGTCTCGCAACAAATGCTTGGGTAAACTTAGACGTTAAAGATTCGCGGCCGAATAACCTTAAATGCTGAGGTTTCTCCGTTAACGAACCAATCTGATCGGTAAACGGAATTCTTAATGTTTGGAAGTGTCTATTTAGTGTTGATTCTCTAAATTCATCGACTGTATGATAGGTTGGTGCAAAAACCTTTTCTTCGATCTTTGGCGCTTCAACCTCAAGCGTCCCCTCCTTTCCGCCTACAACATAAGGCCAGCCATCCTTCCATTCAAGCTTTTGTATCGCTGTTTCTCTTCCTAAAGGACACCAACCTCTCTGTTGAAAAATAGATTCCTTGTTTGATTGAATCGGACGGCCAGTGAGATGAGCGAGATACCATTCATTTGTATGCGTTTGAACGATTGAAGCATGCCCGCATTTTTGAAGCGGATGTTCAGGCGCGTGGAAGGCACTTAAGATCGGGTTATCAGGATGAACCTCATAAGGCCCTTCAATATGTGAGGAACGGGCGATCGTTGCTGCATGCTCATACCTGGTACCTCCTTCTGCCGTTAATAAATAGTAGTAGTCACCGATATGATACAGATGCGGCGCTTCTGTCAGTTTAATCGGTGTGCCTTTAAAAATGACCTTCCTTTGACCGATGAGCTTCTTTTCAGCCACACTATATTCCTGCAAGGCAATACCTGCAAAGGAATGATGCTTTTCTCTATGATCCCACAGCATATTTAAGACGTATTTCTTCCCGCTTTGATCATGGAATAAAGATGGATCAAAGCCGGAGCTGTTGAGCCGGATCGGTTCACTCCAATCGCCGTCCACTTCGCTTGCCGTGACCAAATAATTATGACCGTCTTTAAATGGACCATACACTACTTTGATATCTGAATAAATAAGCCAAAACTGTCCATCGGCATAGCTTAAGCACGGCGCCCATACTCCGCCAGAATCAGGATTTCCTTTCATATCCAGCTGCGACGTTTTTTGCAAAGGACGCGCAGCAAGGCGCCAATGGACGAGATCCTTCGAATGATAAATTTGAACCCCTGGAAACCATTCAAATGTAGAGACGGCCATATAATAATCTTCTCCAACACGGCAAATACTTGGATCGGGGTTAAATCCTTTGAGCACTGGATTGGTAATCTTCATTGAACTTCCTCCTCTTTCAGAGACCTACATTTTAAAATCGTCCATATGATCGAGATACACTTTGTCTCTATTCTCAAGCTCCCGTACGACTTTTTTATGTTTTTCTTCATCTAGGTTATAAAAATTAATATCCACCATCGCTAAAATCAGTAAGCATACAGGAATCACCGTTGTCGTGATTAAAATGCCCAGTAAAGCTTCTGGTGTTTGCATTTGGTTGGCAACATAGCCAAAGCGATCGAGTACAAGCCCTGGCACAATCCCGCCTAATGCCATCCCAAATTTAAAGAAAAATCCGATGATGGCATAGATGAGCCCGCCCATCCTTTTCCCTGTTTTATATTCGCCATATTCAACGGTTTCAGGAATGAGCGCCCACATGTAAGCACCGGCTGTAATACTTCCTGCAGCTGCAACGAGCCTAAAAATCAGTATTAAAGTGATTTGACTCGGCGGTATCACAAGTAACGCAAGAAGACCTACAATATTCAGCAATAATGAATAATTCAGCAGCTTTTTCTTTCCTAACAGCTTGTGCAGTTTTGGAATAAACGGCAGCACCATTAATGCTGGAAGACTGCCAATGAGTCCGTACCATTTCACTAAATCTTCTCTGCCGAGGTTATACGTCACATAATAGATCCCAACTGAATTACTGATCGAATTCACGCCAAAAATAATAATAAAGAAAATGCTTAATACAACAAGCGGACGATTGACACGTAACTGCACAAAGATATCACTGAACTTAATTTTTTCCTCCGGCTTTTGAAGCGTGACACGTTCATTCGTGCTTTTAAAACAGAAAATAAGTAATGCACCGCCAAGAACGCCGAGAAAAGCCATCGTCATCTGCCAGCCGAGGGCTGTATTTCCTGTTTTATCACTCAAAAAAGTCGCAAGAAAAGGAACAAAAAAAGCAACAACTAGACCTCCGAGATTAGCAAAAAGCATACGAACAGACGTAATACTGACAACCTCTTGGTTATTTCTTGTCATTGCTGATGTTAAAGCACCATAAGGAACATTGATGAATGTGTATGTAAGCGATAAACCAACATACGTGATGTAGGCATAAACGAGTTTACCCATTTCAGAAAGATCAGGTGTTGTAAAGCAAAGGATAGCAAGTACTACAAAAGGAAACGCACCGAATAACAAGTAAGGTCTGAACCTGCCAAAACGGCTGTTCGTTCGATCCACCAATGCACCAATAAACGGATCTGCAAGCGCATCAATGGCGCGGACAACTAAAAACATCGTCCCTGCTGCCGCCGCTGATAAACCATACACATCTGTATAAAAAAATAATAGATACGTAGAGACAGTTGCATAAATTAAGTTACATGCGAAATCTCCTGAAGCATATCCCACTTTTTCAGACATACGAATCTTTTTTAAATTCTCACTTACCATGAGCTTTCTCCCTTCTTCTCTTAGCCTCTTCTAACGAACAGATGATGGAGGGCAGCAGCAGTCAATGCGAAGAATATAAAGCGCTTTCAATTTGTTGTAAAAATGAAGCTGAACATCTGATCTTTCAGCTTAGCCCACACACGCAGCAAATGATTTGAATGACGGAATCATCCCCTTTAATAGTCGGATCATCACTTGGAATTCATCTTAGTTTATCGACTAAACAAACTAAGATGAATTCATTTTATAAAATCTGATCTGACTTTTCAATATTTTTTGAAAAAATAATCTAAATAATTGATTTCTTATTATTTTTTTACAGCATGTCAAAAGACAAAAACGAGATATAAAGTTTCCTAGTAAATTTTTCAAATAG
Source organism: Bacillus sp. FSL K6-0994 (assembly GCF_038630815.1). Classification (NCBI taxonomy): domain Bacteria; kingdom Bacillati; phylum Bacillota; class Bacilli; order Caryophanales; family Bacillaceae; genus Bacillus; species Bacillus sp. FSL K6-0994. The sequence continues at coordinate 1,869,611 of NZ_CP152043.1, forward strand.
CAGAAGCAAGAAGTAAGACATTTGCCTCTGGGACAACAAAACTACTAGCTGGAGTCATGAAAACAATACGATTATACAAAGTGATAATTCAAAAATTATGGAAGTATGGACTGGGAAAGGTGTTAGAACTTATCAGAACAATTGGAGTAAGAGATTTAAGAGCAAAAAGAAACAATTCTCTTACTATTTTTGGACTTTCACCAATACTAAATAGATACGTAGCAAGTGAGTCTTAATACAGGTTTAATCTTTAATAACCCTAGCTGTTTACGTAATGAGTGGAATCCCCTTATCCAATTATGGCAACCACTTCAGTTCCTTTCTTGTCCTTCTCAACTACTCTTTTATGCTTCTGCAAGCGATCAAATAGTGACTCAGGTATTTAGCATTTATGTATGAATTAACTTCTGACTCTAAACCAGAGTTACCTTTATCACCTTTCCTACATTGTGTTTAGCGTATTGAGATGTACGCTTTTTCCCAATTAATACTCTTGGATTCTAACCCCAGAGGCTCCCTCATCTTAAGATATGTCATGAGCAATATAGTAGTTGTCATGATGCACGTCTAAGTTTGAAATGGTCCAATCAATTTTCTTCTTCGTGATGCCTTTTTGAATATGCTTCTGGTTGCCTCTACCGCTCTTCTTACTGTGCGAACGGAGGAAAATTGTTAGGAATACTTTCCCTGTCATGAATATCCTCAAAATTGTTTATAATCCCATTTAGTTTTTATAAGTAAGAATAGAATTCAACAAAATCACTAACACTCTATAGTAAAACTAAAATAAAAGGTGATGTATTATGCCAGCAGAATGTAATGAGTTATTAAAACATGGAATATTCGACCAAATTATTACAGATAACCAACGAAATTTTGAAGAACTACTTTTTGAATGGCTAAAAGTTTGTACCTATGAAGAATTTCAACAGAAAAAAAAAGATGGTTTATCATTCGGTGTTGAATTTGTATTTGAAGAACTTCCAATCGGATTTGATTTAGACGGAAATATGTCAAGAGACGAATTCAAAAGATTTCAGAATTATCTTAACGAAGGAAAAATCAAGAAAATCAGCAAGAAAGAATCTTTGAAAATTCTATCTACAACATTAAATAAGGATGCTCTGGAAGCCTGGTTAACATGTATGAAAATTGAATTACCCCTAATCAATCCATCTCAAAAAGATCCAAGTAAAGATCCAATTAAAGATCCAAATGAAGATCCAAAACCAGTTGAATATAGCCCTGGGTTAAAACACACTTTAACTAAGTTGAATCAAACAGGTTCCAAATGGAAATTAACCTTATGGTATCAAGCTACTGGTCAAGGGGATGAATACCCCATTGTAAACCAGTTTAAGATTCACGGCGGTACTAGTGATACAGTATTAAAAGAAGGCGATGTTATTAGGTTTCCAATAGTTCTTATAATAACAAGAAACACTGACGAAGCTCTTGATATCAATATAATCACTAATAAAGGAAGTATAATGGATACAGTTGATGCAACTGCACCTCCACAACTTAATATTCAGCAATTTTGGTTTAAACGTAATACTGAAAATCTTACAGATGATATTTCTTGTGAAGTTCCAAAAGGTTATAAAATTATTGGTGGTGGTTGGTCACATTACAAACCTTTAGGGCCTGCGCCATTTGTTTATCCCGAGTCAATCACAAAATTAAAAGCTGATACAAAAACATATGATCCACTGTTTAGATATATTTGGTTTTATGTCGTAGCTATATTTGATCCTGCTGATGATTGGGATGTAAAGCTTTTTATGCATTCAACTAATAATTCTGAAGTTGCTCGTGTTACTATACCTAATGATTATTATCTCACTAGTGGTTGGGCTTCGTTCAATATTTTTGATAATAATGGTACTTCAATAAATGGTAGTGATCAAAATACATTTAATATTGATACGAGCATTTTGTCTTCTTCCCCTGTAGATTCAAATACCTGGGAAGTTGAATTAAATAAAATAACATCCCCCCCTATTCAATCATACGAGGTCACAGCACTAGCAATAGGTATTCGTCCAAGGATAAATAACAGCATAAATATTGAGATCAAAAAATCCCAAAGTCTTGATTATTGGATTAAATGGGATGGCGATATATTAACTGGTGGTGGATTAAAAATGACACCGCCTGACAAGAGTTCGAGTAGGTGGGTTTACCATTTATCTTGTATAGAACCAGAAAGCAACTCAATCCCAAAAAGGTGGAAGTTTTCATTTTCTCTAGCAGGTGCTGAAATTGAAAAAGTTAATATTATTAAGTATGCTTTAGGGATAAAAAAATCAGATGAAAATTCAGTTAACATTATTCATTATCCACCAAGAGTTGAGGAAATATGATAATAATCCCTGTACGTTTCATCTGATTTCAACGATCTTTCTTAGATGATTTAACCTCGTTTATTCAAATTCACAAAACTGTGTTTCGGGTAACTGTTAAGTCTCTATTCTAAGTTTGAATGATAAAACACAAATTCATTCCTAAATATTAACAATATTATGATTGGAATTGTTTGTTTTCACTTACTTTCGACAATATCAAACGAAATAAGATGAGTTTTTGTAACTATTTCACTCACAATAACAAAATAAGCCTTGCAATTCAGCTCATCCCATGCTATATTTATCAAGCGATGAGCTGAATTGTGTAAGTCGGGTAACATGTCTCCTTGAGACACACACGAATGTGGCGTGTGGTTATTCCGCCTCAATACGCAAAAGACATCTTCTCAGGAAGATGTCTTTTTTCTTATCCTATTTTTGTTCCATTTTCAACAGGCTCATCTGTGGCTAGTAAAACCACGTCTTCTTTTGACGGCATGCCCCCTAAGACAAGCACTTCTGATTTGAACCCTGCAATTCTTCTTGGCGGAAAATTGACGACTGCTACGATTTGTCTGCCAGTGAGATTCTCAGCCGTATAACGTTTTGTCAGCTGAGCACTGGATTGCTTTAAACCAATCTCTTCACCAAAATCAATCTTGAGTTTCAATGCAGGAACTCTTGCCTCTGCAAAGAATTCTGCTTCAATGATCGTTCCAACACGAATATCTAACGCCAAAAACTGTTCAATATCTGCCATCTGTTTCTCTCCTCTTCTTTCAAGAGTAAGTTCATTTACTAGAGTCATCTATTGTTTTTTTCATTGTAGCACATTCATTTCGTAAAAAAGTGAGTCAAAAAGCCGATTCACGGCAAAAACCCCCCTTTAGTTTACATAATGTTTTTATCGTCGTGTATTAAATGTTTGCATCCTGAAAATGAATTCAGTAAAATGGCAAATAATCCTACTGCTTCCTCCCAAATATATTGGGGAGGGGTTAACACTTGTTTACATTATCAGATATGTGGACATTTTGCTGGTCGTTTTTCGTCATTCTTCCTATCGTTGCCATCTTGCATCAGCTTGGCCATATTATGGTCGCATGGATGTTTGGCGCAAAGGTTTCTTTTGCTCTTGGCAGAGGCAAAAAAGTATTGAAAGTAGGCGTTGTTGAAATTAGACGAATCTATTTTCTAGATGCATTTTGCCACTATGAAGAAATGAGGAAAAATAACCGGTTCTCGCACATTCTTGTCTACCTAGGCGGATCATTATGCAACCTGCTCAGTGTTCTCATACTGAATACAATGATCGCCAATGATATCCTGCCAGAACATCAATTTTTCTATCAGTTTGCTTACTTCTCAGTCTACTATGTATTTTTTGCACTGTTGCCAGTCCAGTATGCAGATCATCATCCGAGTGATGGGCAAGCGATTGTGAACATCATTCGGCACGGTGAACCATGTGACATCATTGACTAACAGGATGGCTTCCCGCTGTCAATTTGATAATGAATTGTTAAAAAGGGAATACCGAATAGCTTCATTTGATGAACCGCTGTGAGACTTTTATCTGTCTCCGGCTTCATATGAAAGCTTTCTTCCATTGGCAGTTTCATGGTGATAAAAGGTGTATGCAAATACAACCCTTCGTCACCGGTACTGCCTTTTGGACATGCACTTTTTAATAGAAAGTCTTCCTTTTCATTAAAAGGTTTTAAAATGGCGGTCAGCTGAGAATATGGAAGCGGCAGCGCAATATTCATATAGCCCGCAGCTGCATCGTGATGATGAGCATAAAGTGCAAAAAAGACCTGCTCCCCCTTTTCGTTATAACGAATCCACGCCCTGACATCCTTTCGCTCTTCTTTAGGATGTTGAAATGCAGTCAGACGTCCCTTCATTTCATACGGCTTACGAGATGTTCCCAAATAGAGCTGGCCTATTTTCTTAAACATGGGCTGAAGTAAAAAAACAAACGGCCTCACCCACCAATGAAAACAGACTGTTGCTTTTAACGTAAACGCCATCGTATTCTCATAAAACCTTCGAATCACAGGTGACACCCTTTCAGCTGAAAATGTCGTTCCATTTAAATCATCAAGTGAATTGACTAAACCTAGGTTCTCTCGATCACCCATTCTTTCCTTTTGAAAAGAGATTAAATGAAAACGGCCATGCACTTTTGATATCGGAAAGTCCTTCTGCTTCAATTGATCCTTTGGCCCTTCGATCAGCCATCCAATCAAACCTGGTAAAATCACAAAAAAGGCATTAATACTGCCATGAAACCAAATCATCTGATCAATGCTGATGTAGGTCACGCGCATGAGCATGCCAGCGGAATAAAGAAGAGATAGCACGATTGTTCCCATTAAGACGCAGCTAGAAAACACAATCAGCACTTTTGCCACAGTCGATCGAAACCTTGTTTTCATACAAAGAATACCGTACAAGTAGAGTGCAATGACATATAGCGTGACGCTGAACGTATCAAATAGACGGGAGAAGCTAATCCCAACAGCGATCATCACAGGCGACAGCAAAATCACCCATCCTGCCGCTTTGTATAAAGCTGTCTCTTTTTCTCGATTTCTCCCTAATAATCCATAGAAAAGCGGGATAAAAAAAGCCGAGTAATGAAAATGAATAGCGGTCAAAAGCACGATGATTGGTGAAAAGGTCATTACCTGTATATCTGCCGTGTACAGCCAAAACCAAAGCCCTCCTAAAGCGAGATACATCCATGCACCACCCGTCATCAATTCATGAAGTGGAAAGATTCCCCTTTTCAGCAAACGAGTACAGCCATATAACGCCAAAAGAATCGTATACAAAAACCATCCCGATGCAAACAAGGCAGAATGATAGATGAATGCAGCCGTTGCACAAAGAGCAGCTAATGGAAAGGCTTTCATTAAAAAGCCGAGCAGTATCCACGGCTTACTCTCCCTCTCTTCCTTCACAAAAAAGGCTAAAACTGCAGGAAGGAAAAACAGAATCGCTATCAGTACAAACAACTCTGCTAACGGACCTGTCATTAAACGGGTGGCGATAAACCAGCACATAAAGAGGAAGCTTGATATCAAATGCCATTTATTCATCATGAGACATCACCCTTTCAGTAAACCGGCCTTTATATGTAAAAAGGGTCCCAAACAGTCGATTTTTCACATGCACATCAATGGTATACTCACCCGCGTGCTCGTCGTAGCCTTCTGTGACATCTGACACACCGTAAAGCCATGAAGGCAGCGGCCACTCACGTCCTAACATCAACAGCTTCTGCCGGCCGGATTGAATGTGAAGGAACCCATGCTTTGTTACTGTAAAATGAAGCTCTGACATAAGAAGTCTAGGCTTTCCAAAATAGTCTAGTACTTTATGACTCTTCTGATCAATGATCATATCTGCATCAAAGTGACGTTCCTTCTTTGGGAAATAAAACGTACGGAACCAGTGCATGCCTTCCTCTCCCTTATTTGTCATAAAGGGTTTATTGACAATTCGGAAGGGAATGTTTTTTCCTCTCTCAGGGAAAAAACAGCGAAAGAGTGGACCAATTTTGAAGAAAAATCGAATGAGCCTCGTTCCGCCGCCTATTTCCTCCATAGTGCCTTCAGCGGTAAACGCACGGTTGTATCTCTCTTTTAATTTTGGATGAAGCTTATCGTAATCCTTTACTTGATGACGATGAACGACCATGTCTACCTCCCCTTTTTCGTTTGATCGAGAATACGTCTATACAATCTTTTAAATTAATCATTCCTGCAATGGATAGGATCAAAAATGCACTCATCACAAGCGGCTCATGGAGTGTCGTTTTGGGGGATAGGATCCCGATACAAAGCATCAGCAGCAGAAACACACTTTGAAGAATGAACAAATATTTCTTTGATAGCTTAGGTATCAGCCATGATACGCCTATAAGGGCATAAAACAACCGAAATCCGGTGCTATGATCAAAAGCAGAATGTGAAAAAGGGATAACCGCTTGGCATAGCCAGACGATGGCAAACAGCAAACAAATTCCATAATGGGCAAGTGTTCTCTCCAGTAACAACCGAGGGTGCGTACCCTTTTCAAGCCACGTCTTTAGTGCGCCAAAACTAAAGGCCGTCATAAGCCCCATCATCGGGCGAAAAAGTAATCGATCTGCCCACGCCCATCCTTTTCCTTCTTTCGGTTCATAATCAAATTGCGTTTGAAACACAATATGATCATTCGTTTTCACATATTTCCAATAGCCGCCGCCTTCTTTGATAAAAGACAACGGGTGTGACGATTTGAATTTAAGTGAGGATGACCTTTCATTTCGTTCATCCATCATTCTAGTTCGATATGCTCCTGTCCCTGTGACACTTACACCAAATCCAAGATGCTTTTCATACAAAAAGGTTTGGGGCTGTTCATCTTGAGGTCCATTTAATGAAATGGTTGAAAAACGCAAATCCCACTGTTCATGAAGCTTTGGATTTTGCGTATATTCCCATACTTTCTCTAAAGGTGCATGAATGGTTGTTTCCACATAAACAGGCTTTCTTTTCATCTGCCTCTACTCCTCTATGTGAATTATTTCACATAATAAGCATACCATGTTTCACAAAACTGTCAAATCTTTATTCGTTTTCTCTCAAAAAAATGGTTCCAGAAGGATGCTTCTCTATGATATCGGTTCACTGTAAAAAAAAGACCTGTCAAATAGACAGATCTTCTTTTTGCAATACACCTGTGATATAGAGCCGAACTGCATAACTCACACTTTCTTCAAGCTGTTCTTTTCGTTGGAATCCCTTTTTATTAGAAATATCACCGAAGCCGTGCAGTAAGCTTCTCAGTCCTCTGACGACATGTGTCATTTCCTCTTCCTTTACACCAAAGCGTGACATGATGGTTTGGACAAACTGAACAAGGCGCTCTGCTGCAATACGTACTTCTTTTTCGTTCATATGTGAAAAGGCAGCTTCATAAAGACCTGGGTGTTCTCGGACAAAGTGCACATATTGTCTGGCAAAGGCTAAAACAGCTTCTCCTTTTTCCAGCCCCTCTGTGACTTGCATCCCTTCCTCACAAAGCATGGAGAGCCCTTTTACTGCGAGTGCTGCCTGAATCTCATGAAGGCCGGATACATGATTATAAAGAGAAGGCGGCCTGATATTCAGTCTTTTAGACAATGTAGCAATAGTCAAAGCGGAGAAGCCCTCTTCATCAACAAATGCAGCCGCTGTATCCATAATTTTTTTTTGTGTAATTCCCATTCTTGGAGACACGGTTTACTGCCCTCCTTTTTTTAGCTGGTGCTGTCTTTTTTTAACGGCAGCTTGAAGCTTTTCATGAGGCTCTATGATAAGGTCACCATGTCCTGCAGCAAGACAGGATATGCGCAATGTCAGTAACTTTTCAGCGCTTTTTAGTGCGGTTTCTGCATCCCATGTGGCAAAAGCCGGGAACGGGAAGCTCCACCGAAACTCACCCGTTACTGATAAGCCGCCTTTTGTCACAAGTGCATCCCCTGCAATGACAACTCCTGACCTTTCATCGTATAAAGAAATGCTGCCAGGTGTATGCCCTGGTGTTGCAATCACTTTGAGCGGCCCAATCTCATCTCCTTCTTCAACAAGCACATCTGGTTTTGTGTGAATATTTTTCATAAAACTGCCTTTAATTTTTTGCTGAGGTTCATCAGGGAGCAAGGAAAAGTCACCTTCAAAAAGGCGTGCATCACGTTTTGATAAATAGACAACTGCCTCTGGAAAAGCCTTCTTCACCTCATCTAATGCGCCGATATGATCCATATGGCTATGAGTGAGAATAATCTTATGAATTGGTTTGTTCTTTTTACGGGCAAATTCGATGATCGAGTTCGCCGCCATTTTTAAAGCAGCATCAATTAAGATGAGTCCTTCCTCTTCCTCAAAGACATAGCAATTTACCGGAAATAATCGCGGCATCAATGTAAGCTGGTGCAGACGGTCAAAAGTTGTTAATCTCATGATTGCCCTCCTAAAACTAATATCGTTAGTTTTATATTAACTAATAGCATTAGTTTTAGCAATCATTTTTTCATCAACCGCAATGTAAATATCAATTTGCGCTTCTTTTGGATCAATAGATCTTTCATCATACCATTCAAAATCACCTGTATAAGTGCGGTATTGACGCTGATCCCACGTCCAAATCTTGTGCCATGTTTCAAGCACGACCTCTTCAATCGGTCCTTTTCTCGTTTGAAATCTTGCGTAGGTGGACGCAGGAATCTCTTTTACATGTTCGATCTGCTGATCCGCGAACTCTCCAGCTGTAAATAAATAAGAACCATGTTCATCTTTTTCATAATCTGAATACAGCCCTATGACTGGAGCTTGTCCCCCATGTAGCTGCTGCGCAAAAAATTCCTGCCAGAGCGGTGCAATCTTACGCTCTTTTGTCTTCTCTATTTCGTTTGTTGTTCGAACAGACAACCCTTTGATCCATTGTTTCTCTAATGTGACGATATCGTACATACATTCTCATCTCCTTTTCTCCCATCATATAAAAAGAAACCTGACAACAGTGTGTCAAGTTTCTATTCGCTTCATAAATTGTTTTAATTGGAGATCAAATGCTTCCTTGATGTGCTGAGGTGAAAGAATGTCGGCGTCCGGTCCTAAATGGAATAGGAAACTGTGCAGCCAATCATCTTGCGGCACGGTCAATGCTGCCAGATAGGTTCCGTCTGAACATATGATCAATTCGTTCTCATCCACCCATTCCTTCACTTTGCCAACTGATGTTTCCGTTAACCTAAGCGTGAGCGTTGTGACTGAAGGTTCTTCATGCCAAGAGTCATTCCAAGGCTTCTCTTCGTTTTTGATTCTTTTCGGCCTGAAATAAGCTGAAATGGTGATGAGGTCTGTCATTCTGGTCAGCTTGAATAGACGAAAATCATTTTTCACACAACAAAACGCATACAAGTACCAATGCCTTCCTTTTAAGACAAGCGTATAAGGCTCCACTTTACGTGGAAGTGTTTCACCTTTTGCGTTGCGATAAGTGAATTGAATGAATTGATGCGCGGAAGCAGCTGTATGGATCAGCTGGAGCTTCTTCTCTGCCTGGCTGTCTTTCCCCCAGGAGCTTAAATCAATAAAGACATGGTGCTGTTTCTCGCTTTCATCGGTATGTGGGGGAATGAGAGATTTGATTTTTTTCAGTACATGTTCACTTTCTTTAAAGGAGTATGCACTCGTCATGCTTTCAAGGGCTGTTAAAATCAGCTCAATGTCATCATCGGTAAATAATTTTTTCTCTAAACGATAGTCGTCAACGAGTGAAATGCCCCCGCCAGCTCCTTGTGTTGTCACAATAGGAATCCCGGCTTGATTGATGGTCTCAATATCGCGATAAATCGTCCTCACACTCACTTCGTGAAGTTCAGCGAGGTCCTTCGCTTGTACTTGCTTTTTGCTAATGAGCAGCATCACAATAGACAAAATACGATCGATTTTCATGCCTTTTCCTCTTTTTCATAAATGTAGGTTTTGATTTGATAAAAAAAGAAAGAATGGTAAAGATAAGGAACAGCCAGCATTCGTTTACATCCCTGCACATGCAGGAGGAGGTTGCATCATGACACATCACGTGTGGCAGTTATTCATCATTGGGAGCATTATGCTGATCTGCATCATCTTTCGAATGAATCGAATGAGACGCTATCAGCTTGTGCGCCCGATCAGTCTTTTGATGAGAATGTATGTATTTGGACTCACTGCCCTTATTCTCTTATTAGAAGGCTGGCAAAATCACAGCATTTTCATCTATGCCGCTATTGGTATGCTCTTTGGAAGCAGTCTGGCCGTTCATGCCTATGAGACGATCCGCATGAAAGAAGAAAATGGCCGTCTTTACGTGAAAACGAGTAAATGGATTGAAAGCTTCATTTTATGCTTATTTTTATCTCGACTTAGTTTTAAGCTGGGTGAACTGACGAACCATTCGCTCACAAAGATTGGTGTCGTTGAACTGTATCAGCATATTGTGAGTGATGATGCCATGACCATGCTCAGCTTTTTTCTGTTAGCTGCTTACTATGTTGTTTTTTCTTATCAAATGATGAAAGCAGGTAAACGAGTAGCACATACGCATCATGCGTAAAAACCTTCCTATTTGAGTAGGAAGGTTTTTATTAGTCATGCTGTGCATGATGAATCATTTGTTCAAGCACTTCCATCACATGCTGATCTTCAGGGCTGTAAAAAATCGATGTCCCTGCTCGTCTAGATTTCACGAGACGAAGGTTTTTTAAAAAACGCAGCTGATGAGAAACAGTTGATTGCATGAGATTCAGTGTTTCTGCGATATCATTTACCGAGTATTCACCTTGAGACAGCAGGTGCAGAATACGAATACGTGTCGGATCAGATAAGGCTTTAAACGTTTGGGAGACAAGAAATAAACTTTCTTCATCCAGCTCCATCCGTTCCTGTTCTTGATTTGTATTCAGTTCTTCCTTCATTTCGCTTCACCTTTCTTGTTAGTCAAATCACGACTTATTCTATGTATCATCATATACTAAAACGTCCGGCGTGCAAAGCGGGCACACTTTAGAAAAAAGATTTATTCAAATAGCATTGACACTTGGTAGCATTCTTTTTAAAATGAGCATTATTTATTCATTTTTTTAGAGGAGCTGATAGGCAAATTGACTGAAGAGCCAAGACTAAAACGCAGCCTGACTGTCTTTCCACTTGTTGTGATCGGGCTTGCTTATATGGATCCACTTGTCGTATTTGATTCATACGGCATTGTTGCTCAGCTGACGAAAGGACACGTCGCTGCAGCTTATATATTTACGTTACTTGCATTACTATTGACAGCGCTTAGCTATGGGAATATGGTGAAGGCTTTTCCAAAAGCAGGATCTGCTTATACATATGCGCAAAAAAGTATTCATCCTCATGTCGGCTTCCTTGTGGGCTGGACACTTTTACTGGATTATTTATTTCTGCCTATGGTGAATTTTGCGATCGGTAGTGCTTATTTAACCGCAGCCTTTCCTGATGTACCTCATTACATTTGGATCATCATACTTGCTATCGCCATAACGACTGTCAATGTCATCGGTATACGGCTTACAGCCAACATTACGGCGCTATTTGTGACGTTTCAGGTCATTGTCGCCGTCACCTTTGTTGGGTTTGTTATTTATGGGCTCACACAAAACACTGGCAGTGGAGAGTTATTGTCAGCCCGGCCTTTTTATTCAGCGAGCTTAGATCCAGCGCTTATTTTTTCAGGAGCGACCATTTTATGTTTCTCCTTTCTAGGATTTGATGCCATTTCGACGATGTCTGAGGAAACCATTAAACCAAAAAAGACGATTCCGCTTGCCATTTTCTTAACAGTTGCGATTGGAGGCGTACTGTTTACTTTGACGTCTTATTTTTTGCAGCAGGTGTTTCCAAATTTTCAGCAGTTCAAGCATCCTGATGCAGCCTCACTTGAAATTGCAGAATTTGTGGGCGGCGCATTTCTCCACTCGTTCTTTTTAGCAGGCACAATGGTCGCTGTCATTTCTTCCTCCTTATCGTCACATGCGAGTGCAGCAAGGCTTTTATATGCAATGGGAAGAGATCAATCGTTACCGAAGCGTTTCTTCGGGTATATTCACCCGAGATTAAAAACCCCTGTTTTTAATATTCTATTAATCGGAGCTTTCTCCTTAACCGCAGTCGTTGGCGAACTTGAAGTCATTTATTCCTTTATCAGCTTCGGCGCGTTAATTGGATTTACCTTTGTGAATTTGTCTGTTTTTGCATACTTTTTCGTCAGACAAAAACAAAGAGGTGTACTGAATACATTGAGATATGCCGTGATCCCTCTATGCGGGACGGCGTTTTGCATTTGGCTGTTAACGAGCATCAGTACAAATGCATTAATCATTGGCATGATGTGGCTGATTATCGGTTTTGTTTATTTCTGCTTCAGGCTGAAAACACGACCTGAATTTACGTTTGGATATGATTGATTATAAGGTTTTCACTTGGTATCCTGCACAGGATATGGCATAATAAAAAGGCTGTACTTCCCTTTTAAAAGCGGGGCAAAACAGGGGTGAACTGACCTTGAAAAAGAAAAAAACAGGATGTTTTGCCATTTCAGGCTGTTTCACGATTTTTCTCTTTGTTTTCGTATTAGCAGCCATTGCCATCTCCTTTAATCAAAAGGAGTTAAAAAAGCTGCCGATTGATACGGAATCAATTGTTTTGTCGAGATTGGATGATTACAAACCGCTTGTAGAAACAGAGTTAAGAGATCAAGATTTAGATCAGTATACCGGGTTAATCCTCGGTATGATGTATCAAGAATCAAAAGGCAGAGGCGGAGATCCAATGCAGGCCTCTGAATCTCTTGGTTTGAAACGAAATGAAATCAATGACCCTCAGAAAAGCATTAAACAAGGAGTCCATCATTTTTCGACTATGTACAAGCATGGGAAGAAAAAAGGCGTTGATTTGGAAACCATTATTCAAAGCTATAACATGGGAATCGGCTATATTGATTTTGTTGCAAAAAACGGGGGAAAACATTCCGAGAAACTGGCAAAGCAATACTCCAAAAAGCAAGTGAAACGAAATCCCAAGGTCTATACGTGCGGCGGCAACAAAGATAACTTCCGCTATCCGTATTGCTACGGTGACTTCACTTACGCTGAAAAAGTAAAAGAAAAAACGAAAACAGTTGAAGAAAAGATGAAATTGGCTTCTTCATCCACACCATCATCGTAAAAAAGCACTTCCGTCAAGGAAGTGTTTCAGATTGTTGTCAAAGTGCTAAAATAATCTTTATTTTAGCACTTTGTCTTTTTTCAGCGTGATAGAAAACCTTTGCAGTCTAGGAAGGACGAGCACTGGCGCGGAGCGAATTGACATTCGTGAGCACCAGCGCGCAGGACTGACAACGAATGCGAGGGTTTGTCTACACGCTGAAGCACTTCCGTAAAGGAAGTGCTTTTCATTTTATCGCTGCTCTTTCCCAATTTCCGGCAGGATTGTTTTCGCTAAATGCTGGTCCATTTCCTCATATTCATCATAATGAATCGTTTCATACAGCTCTTTCCTCGTTTGCATATCCCCAAGTATCCCCTGCTGCGTTCCCTTTTCCATGATTTCTGTAAATAAACGCTCATATGCTTTTGCAGCAACTCTGAGTGATGATACAGGGTAAATGACCATTTGAAAGCCAAACATAGAAAATTCGTCTGCATGATAATAAGGCGTCTTGCCAAACTCCGTCATGTTTGCAAGGAGCGGACCTTTAATATGGTTTGAGGCATGCGTGAATTCCTCTGCTGTGATGAGTGCCTCAGGAAAAATAGCATCAGCTCCTGCTTCTACGTAAAGATTGGCCCGGCGGATGACATCCTCCATTCCATTTACGGACTTTGCATCGGTTCTCGCAATCACCAAAAGCGTTGGTGCCGCTTGTTTGATGGCTTTGATTTTTGAGACCATTTCTTCTACTGGAACGAGTGATTTCCCGTTTAAATGCCCGCATTTTTTCGGCATTTGCTGATCTTCAATTTGAACAGCTGCCACTTTGCTCTCAACCATTTCTTTTGCCGCTCTTGCTGCATTTAAAACACCGCCATAACCTGTGTCCATATCGACCAAAAGCGGCAGCTGGGAAGCTCGAATCATCTCCTTCGCTTTTTCTGCCATTTCTGTTGAATGGATCATGCCGAGATCAGGCAGTCCTTTGCTGGCACAAAAAGCGGCACCTGATAAATAGAGCCCTTGAAAGCCCATTTTTTTCGCATAGAGCGCAGACATTCCATCGTGAACGCCTGGAATTTGAAATAAAGCTGATTTGTTCATTTGTTCTTTAAAGGCTGCGGCTAAATCAGCCTGACTTCTTTCTTCATTCACGATCCACACGCTAGCTCCCCCTTATATGACGAATAAGTCCATAAATGCTGGTACTGTTGTTGTTTTTAATTGATTTGGATTTTGGCAGAGTGACACAATTTGATCCACTTGCTTTTGTGGAAATCTTGTCTTTAAATGATAGACCCATTTCTTTTCAAGCAGCGGAATGCCTTCCTGTCTTCTTCTGCGATGACCAAGCGGGTATTCAATTTCAATTCGGTCTGTCATCGTCCCGTCTTTAAAGAAAATTTGTACACAGTTTGCAATCGATCTCTTTTTCGGATCTAAATAATCCTCTGTGTAACGTTTATCCTCTTTCACAATCATTCGATCACGAAGACGATCAATGGCTGGATTTTGCGCCGTTTCTTCTTCATAATGGTCAGCTGTCAGTTCACCATAGATCAGTCCAATGGCTGTAATATACTGCAAGCAATGATCACGGTCTGCCGGATTATAAAGCGGCCCTTTCTTATCAATAATCCGAATTGCTGACTCATGTGTCGTAATCTCTACCCGGTCAATTTCATCTAAACGATCTTTTACAGCGTCATGCAGCATCACAGCCGCCTCTGCAGCTGTCTGTGCATGAAACTCAGCAGGATAAGCAATTTTGAAAAGAACATTTTCTATGACGTATGATCCAAGGGGCTGGGCGAGCGTAAGTGGTTTTCCTTTCATAAGAACATCTTCAAAGCCCCACTTCTCTGCACTGAGAGGCGTTTGATAACCCATTTCCCCTTTACGTGTCATCATGGCCAGCCTCACTCCGCGGCTTGTTGCATCCCCCGCTGCCCATGATTTCCTCGATCCTGTGTTTGGGGCGTGGCGATACGTCCTAAGGGGGGAATTATCAACAAACGCTTGTGATAAAACATGCTGGACCTCTTCCTTTGTTCCGCCAAGCATTGCACACACAACTGCACTTGTTGCCACTTTGACAAATAACACATGGTCCAATCCATTTCGATTTAGACAATTTTCTAAAGCAAGGACACCTTGAATTTCATGTGCCTTGACGATTGCATGGAGTACGTCATTCATCGTTAGCGGCTCTTCTCCGTTTGCAAGGCGTGTTCTGCTGATATAATCACTTACAGCTAATATTCCGCCTAAGTTATCTGACGGATGACCCCACTCCTGTGCAAGCCACGTATCGTTATAATCTAACCAGCGGATCATACAGCCAATATCAAAAGCCGCTTGAACAGGATCTAGCACAAACGAAGTGCCGGGAACTCTTGCTCCGTTAGGCACAACAGTTCCAGGTACGATAGGTCCAAGGTGCTTCGTACATTCTGGAAAATTGAGCGCCAGCATTCCGCACCCGAGCGTGTCTATGAGCACATACCGCGCGGTTTCAATGGCCTCTTTGCTTGTAATTTCTCCGTCTACTGCATAGGCAGCGATTTCTTCTAATAGCTGATCTGTTTGATTGGCGACTGCTGTTTTGTTCATGTTCATTCCCCCGTTTTTCCATCATCATTTGAAACCTTTAATCCTCTTGGCCCTAAATACCGGACTCTCGGTCTAAAAATGCGATTATGCAAATGCTGTTCAATCACATGTGCGGCTAATCCGCTAGCTCTTGCAGCAAAGAAAATGGGTGTATAAAGTGAAATAGGAATTCCGAGCACGTAATAAATCGGTGCAGCATAATAATCAAGATTTGGATAAAGGTTTTTCTGCTCTTTCATGTATGCCTCTCCTGCTACACACATGTCATATAGCGTGGTATCTCCCTTTGATTCGGTAAGCGTTTTCAATGAACGTTTTAAAAGAGCGGCTCGCGGGTCCATTTTTCTCATGTATACTCTGTGGCCAAAGCCCATCATTTTTTCTTTTGCGGCTAATTTTCGTTCAATGAGCGCAAGAAATCCTTCTGTTGTTTTTCCTTCAAGAAGCATGTGCATGACAGCTTCATTTGCTCCTCCGTGGAGGTCACCTTTTAATGAAGAGATCGCTCCAGTAAAAGCACCATACATGTCAGAATGCGTGGATGCAATCACTCTAGCCGCAAACGTTGAATTCGGCAGCTCATGTTCGCTATATAATGTGAGTGTTTGGTCAAAAGCGGTAATTTCGTCTTGTGCCGGGGTGCGTCCTGTTAACATGGATAAAAAGTTTTCAGTGTAGGATTTGGTCTGATCTGGAGAAATAGCGGCGTCTTTTGTGAGAATATAATAGCTTCCAGCAACAATGGCCGGCAGCTGGCCTAATAATCGAACTGCACGCCTTACTTGGCACGCTTCAGATCGATCATGTAATGCGTCATCATACCCTGCAAGAGCAGATAAGCACGTTCTCATCGCATCCATAGGGTGAGTGGTTTTTGGCAGATTCGTTAATATGGTTTGAATGGTTGGATGTAAGCTCGTTTGTGAGGATATATCTTGCTGAAATTGGTAATCTTCCATCTGATCTGGTAATCTTCCATAAATAAGCAGATAGGCTGTTTCTAAATATGTCTTGTTTTGTGTCAGCTCAATGAGGTCGTACCCGCGAATCACAATTTCCTCTTGCTCCACATCTAAGTATGATATGGATGTTTCGCTTGCCACAATGTCTTCAAGCCCCGGTTTATACTGCAATTGTTCAGTCATCATATAACCCCCGTTTCGTCCAATTGTTGATCTCCAAACGAGCAAACGGCCAGAAATGATGTGAATCTATAGATGGGAAGATACCGTGCTAGTCGGATATCCAATTTCCATTCTATCCAAAGCACTTCATCTTGTAAATAAAAGAACGTATGTCCAGTTGGACATACGTTAGCTGTAATATGGAGAAATCATGATATAGACAATGACGCCAGTGAGACTAACATAGAGCCAAAGCGGCATCGTCCAGCGGGCAATCTTACGGTGACGCTCGACCTGCATCTGTGCGCCTCTAAATAGTGTAATCAGTGCAAGCGGTACAATAATAGCTGAGAGTACAATATGTGTAATCAAAATAAAGAAGTAAATCGGACGGATGATCCCTTCTCCTCCGAAGTGTGTATCAGCTGCCATTGAATGATATGTCACATAGGAAATTAAAAAGACAAGTGTTGTTGAAAATGCAGCAAAGATAAATCGTCTATGTGCTTTAATGTTCTTTTGTTTAATCATAATGAGTGCTGAAAGTAAGAAGATAAACGTAAAGCTGTTCATCACGGCATTCAGTAACGGCAGAAATGTAATATCCAGATGACTAAATTTATCTGTTTTTGGCATTAAAAATAATAAAGCGATTAATCCGTTTATGGCAATTGTTAAAATGACAACAATGCCGGTGAAATTTTTCGGTTTTTGATTCTGTTCGTTCATGTTTGAAAACCTCTCTTTATTAGTTCCGACTAAGAGTATGTTATTTAACTTTCTCTATAAAGTCAATGAATTCGCTGTCTTCGTCGAATTTTAGACAAACTTGCCGATTACTGGCGTTTTAACGGGTTGAAAGATTCATCCACTTCCTTTAAAATTGGAATTTATGTGATTTTTATCATTTCTTATATGAAAGGAGTAATGGACTTGTCAATCTTACAGGAAACACCCAAAGATGTGAAGGCGTTAGAGCAAGAATTACAGCAATTGCAGTTCCAAATGTATCGAATGCAAGAAAATATGAAAGATATTTCGAAAAAGGCAAAGATCATTGGCATCGATCAGGCGAAAGAAGATGAATGGATGATTGTCTCTGCCATTGAAAATGCTGATACATGTAAAATCATGCTGACCGATTGTGAAAAAGCTTTTCGCGGACAATCTGATTTTTCCTTAATTGCGGAATATCCTGAAGAAGGAAAGATTCATATTGCTGATATAAAAGGCCCTCCCGATAATGGGTACGGCTCAATCTGTATGAAGCATTTAAAAGAAATCGCAAGAGAGCAGAACATCCCAGTCATCACAGGTGACCTCGTCAAAAGAGATTGGAATCATGTGGACCGCTTGATTCATTTTTATGAAAAGCATCAATTTGATGTCCAAATCAATTGGAAAGAACAAAGCGGAGAAATTTATTGGGTGGACAACTAACGACAAAAAACCAGCGTGGATGATGGAATATACGCTGGTTTTTGTCGAAAATGCAAATTTTTCTGAAAAATGTGTGTTTTTTTGACCAAAAAAAGGGTACAATAAAAGCATCAGGCCGCCACCTGATGCTTTCTTCCAAAAAACAATAAGTTACTAGTTAAGTACTTTCACTTTGACTGATTTTACGCCCCAATTTTTTGCTTGGGATTTGCTTGGTACATGAACATCAATTTTGTTACCTTTAATTGCGCCGCCAGTATCTGCTGCGATGGCTTCACCGTAGCCTTCAACATAAACCTTACTTCCTAATGGAATGACATTAGGATCTACTGCAATCACTTTCGCATTTGGGTTTTTGTTTAAGTTTACCCCTGTTGCAGTGATACCTGAGATGCCACCATCATTTGCTGTATAAGCCGTAGCCGTTACAGTCATTTCTTTTTGTACACTTTGACTAGCAGAAGATGATTCTGCTTTAGCTGTTTCCTGTTTAGGAGCAGCTTTTTTCGGTGCTTCCTGTTTAGGAGCAGCTTTTTGTGTTGTTTGCTCTTTTTGGACAGGCTCCTGTTTTTGTACAGGCTCTGAGCTTACCGGAGCTGAGCTTTGACCAGCAACACTTAGTGTTGAACCAATCATAATTATATCTGAGTTTAAGTTATTCCAAGACTTAATATCGCTAATTGACACATTGAATTTTTGAGCGATTTTCCAGAGGCTGTCCCCCTTCTGGACTTTATACTGCTCCTGAGTTTTCTCTTTTGAAGAGATTGTCAATTTATCACCTACATAAATCATGTCTGTAGATAAATTGTTCCAACCCTTTAGGTCCTTTAGAGACACATCATTTTTTTGAGAGATTCCCCAAAGTGTATCACCTTTCTTCACAGTGATTTCCTTTGCAGAAGCTTGCTGTGCTCCAAATGCTGTTGTAGAGATTGCTGCAACAGCAACCAAGGACATAATAGTCTTCTTCATAAAGTAAATCCTCCCTTGTTAGCTTTTTATGGCGGCTAACGAGTGCTATCGTAACATATGTAAATGTCAATTCAATAACAAAACGATATGTTTTAGATTACAGTTCCTTTACATGAAACATCTCTCTCCATTGGTAAATCAGACCACAAAACAGCTCGATTACCCGCCATATCAAGGTTTTGAAAGGATCAGAAACCTCCTGTTGAAAACGTGTCCAAACGCAGCGAAAAAAATTTATTTTTCTTCTTCAACCTCTTTATTTTTTTCTTTTTCTATAAATAAACGGATTTCTTCTAAAAAAACATCCCCGTATTTCTCTCTTTTTTGAGCGCCTATTCCCTTAATATGGAGAAGTTCTTCTTCTGTTTTAGGCTGAACGGCTGACATTTCCTTCAAGGTTTGATCAGAAAATACAACAAATGGCGGAACACCCTGCTCTCTCGCCAGCTTCATTCTCACCGCTCTCAGCTGCTCAAATAATGCATCGTTTTCTTGAATCGCCTCTCTTTTCACTGCCTGTTTTTTATACACAGCCTCTTGCCCGACTAACACTTTCTTTCCTTTATGTGTCACTTTTAATGTTGGATAAGCTCCTTCAGACATGTGCAAATACTCTTCTGTAATTAAAAATTCGATGAAATCACTGATTTGCTGGGCTGATTGCTGCTTCATTAAAGCGTATGTAGGAAGACGGTCGAAACCGAGGTCAAGCACTTTTTTATTTTTAGAGCCTGCCAGTACTTGAGCAATCATCATTTTTCCAAACCGCTCGTTCATTCTAACCGTACACGATAAAACCATTTGCGCTTCTCGAGTGACCTCTTCACGCTCTCTTTCATCAAGGCAATTGCTGCATTTTTGGCAAGGGGTACTTGCTGATTGATCAAAGTAGTTCATCACAAATTGCTGCAGACATTGCTCAGTGTGACAGTAATCGACCATTTGTCTTAGTTTAAGCAGTTCATGCTGATAGCGCACTTCATCTTCTGTTGACTGTTCAATGAGGAATCGCTGCATTCGTACGCCCTGCGGCGAGAACAGTAAAATGCATTCACTTTTGAGCCCGTCTCTGCCGGCGCGTCCAGCTTCTTGATAGTAGCTTTCAATATCCCTTGGAATTTGGTGATGAATCACAAAACGGACATTTGATTTATTAATTCCCATGCCAAATGCAGATGTAGCGACCATAACCTGGATGTCATCATTTAAAAACAGGTTTTGCTGCTCTTCTCTTACATTGTCATCTAACCCGCCATGATAAATGCCAGCTTTGATCTTTTGTTTCTTTAGCCGATTGTAAATGTTTTCGGCTTCTTTTCTTGTAGCAGTATAGATAATGCCGGACTCAAGTTTATTTTTCTTCATATAATGTGTGATAAAGCGGTCACTATTTTCTCCTTTGACCACCTGAAAAGATAAATTTTCTCTAGCAAACCCAGTAAAAATGGTTTCTTCTTCGTTCATGCCAAGCTGTTCACATATATCTCGGTGGACCTTTTTCGTGGCTGTAGCAGTTAATGCGACAATCACTGGTCTTTTTGTCAGCTGATTTAAGCATTCTTGAATAAAGCGGTAGCTTGGCCTAAAATCATGCCCCCACTCAGATATACAGTGCGCTTCATCAATTGCAATTAAAGGGATCGTTAACCGATCAAGCAGCTGAAAAAAACGCTCATTTTGTAAACGTTCAGGTGTGATATAAAGCAGCTGATATTCCCCATCTTCACATTTTTTCAGCCTTTTATTCATTTCAGCTGCGGAAAGTGTGCTGTTTAAAAAGGATGATCGTATGCCCATCTCATTTAGCGCATCGACTTGATCTTTCATTAAAGAAATTAGCGGGGATACAACGATCGTTGTTCCTTCCATCATCAGGGCAGGAATCTGGTAGCAAACCGATTTCCCTCCGCCTGTCGGCATAATACAGACGGTATCCTTCTGTTTGTTTACAATCGATTCAATGGCTTGTTTCTGTCCCTGCCTAAATGCGTCAAAGCCAAAGTATTGTTTCAGGAGTGCTTCTGCTTGTTCTAACATCCAATTCCCTCTCCGTCTTTTGTTTTGTCTATTTTAACATACATTCATGCCTCTTCCGGCCGACTGTGCAATTTCGTTTTTTCACAAAATAAAAAGCCATTTTCCGCAATGGAAAATGGCTTGAATCATCCTAGGAAAAGCTGCGGATGCCGTAATCTAAGTAAGAAAGTTTTAAACCACCACTCCTCAAAGTGGGTGTTTGCAGAAACGTTCCTGTCTTCCTCGCTAAGGAGGCATGACATTCCGGCTTCAATATAAAACTCCCTATTACAGCTTAAAGGTTAAAACTTAATTAACATTACGCGCATCGCAGCCTTTAAACTATATTACACGAAAGTTTATTAAATTTCAAGAGATCTTTTTTCTATGAAATACTCATGTATACAAGTTATTTGTTCATGTGTACATAAGAAAAAATTATTCTGAAAAAATTTAACCTTCGCTTATGATCCTATTTTTCCTCATCTACATCAACATCCTGCTCTTCCTCTAATCTTTCATACGTATCTGAATGCATCTGATCCATTGTTTCTCTATTTGTTAAATCGCGCATTTGATCGGAGAATGAACGGTCAAATTCGTTTGGATCTTGAGTGGATTCTTCATTTTTCTTTGCATCGATTGAATAACGTGTATATGGAACTGCTTTTAAACGCTCGTATGGAATCTCTTTCCCCGTTTTCTCACATATCCCATATGTTCCGTCTTCCATTCGTTTCAGTGCTGCATCGATTTCACCTTCAAGCTGATCATCGACTTGATCCAGCGTTTGTTCTGTCATGCGGTCTAAATAGATGCTCCCATGATCAGCGATATGATTTCCAACACCATTTGAAATCTCACTCGATTCAACGAGCATCGATTCTTCTTTCTTTTTTGATCCCTTCACATCTTCTTTTAATTGAATCAATCTTTCGTATAAATCAGCTTGTTGTTCTTTCGTTAAGCCCACGGTCAATCACTCCTTTCTCATTACCTTCCCGCTGAAAGGGAAAAGAAAACATCAAAAAAGCCGCCGCCTCTTTGGCAGCAGCTTTCTTTTCTTACAGATGGCGAAGTGCTTCTTCTACTGATTTTTCGCCTTTCATCAAGTCGAAGGACTTATTTTTCACATTGGATTCTGTTAAGCTCTCCACAAGAACAATGGCTACGTCCTCTCTTGAAATCTCGATGTTTTGATCATCTGGAATATGTTCGGCAGCTTCAATCTTTCCTGTCTTCTCCTCATGCAGTAAGGCACCTGGGCGGACAATCGTATAGGAAAGACCAGACTGTCTTAAGTGCTCATCGGCTTTTCTTTTTGCTTCATAATAAGTTTCCATACTTCCTTGCCCTTTTCCTTGGTTCGGATCATCTGCATTATAGGCACTAAGCATAACAAAATGCTGGATGTTTTCTTTTTTCGCTGTATCAACGAGGCGTTTTGCACCTTCTTGATCGACCGCAATGGTCTTATCTGCCCCTGTTTTTGAGCCTGAACCAGCTGCAAAGATGACAGCGTCTGCTTGTTTTACAGCATCTGTCACATCTTTTTCAAGATCACCGATGACAGGTGCTGCACCAAGTTCCTTTAGTGCATCAGCTTGTTTTTCATCTCGAATGAGAGCAAGCGGCTCATGTCCTTTTTCTTTTAAATAACGAACGACAAGTCTGCCTGTATGTCCATTTGCTCCTGCAACTAACACTTTCATTGTTCATTCTCCTTTCTGTATCTGTTTCATCTTTATCCTTTTTTGCTATCATTCAAACACTTAAGCAGAAAAAAGCCCTTCCCATCAGATGGGAAGGACTTAGCAATGTGCGATCTAT
This sequence comes from Bacillus sp. FSL K6-0994, assembly GCF_038630815.1. Classification (NCBI taxonomy): domain Bacteria; kingdom Bacillati; phylum Bacillota; class Bacilli; order Caryophanales; family Bacillaceae; genus Bacillus; species Bacillus sp. FSL K6-0994. The sequence continues at coordinate 1,892,711 of NZ_CP152043.1, forward strand.
AAAAATAAGAACGAAGAATGAGAAAAGTGCATATGATCTATGTAATCGCAAGATTGATCAGCAAAGATGTTTTGTCAAAATGGCTTGCACATCACTCAAATCCGTCTCTTTGGAAAAGTCGAGTTCAAATACTTTTGAGCTTGTGACAAGCAGCATACCTGTGTCCTGATCAAACACGCCAGCTTCTTGTATGGCAAAACTTTCAATTGATCGATACGGCAAGGAGACCCTGACTTTCTTCTTAGAAAATACGCGGTTATCGCCAAAGATCAGTCGTTTATTGGTAAAGCAAATTTGGTCGTGACGCAATCTGTAAACAGCCTCAATTCTTTCCCCTTCAATCAATAAGGATTCGAATTTCTTATCATTTTGTTTACTGACAGAAAAAATACCCACGTAAACCCCCTCTTCCTGCATCAAATTCCTTTATGACAAAACGGCCACACGGCTCTGTGGGTACGTTTTATTCTCACTTATAGAATACGCTATAAATGGTCGTTATTCCATTACGAATAGATTAAATTTCATTTAACTTTTTCTTTTTGATCCGATGCTCTTTCCTCTACTTATTTAGACTGTTAAAGCAGGAAAAAAGTTTCAGTTCTTTTCGAGAAAAAATGCTGCTTCATTCCAATAAAAAAAACAGTGATTATGCAAATCACTGTTTTTAAATGACTATTCATCTTTTGGTGTATCAATGGTTCCCTCGGCATACACATCGGAAATCTGTTCAAGCGTAATCGCCATATCAGCGTCCTCATGTTCATGCCAAGCATGTTGACTTTTCTGCTCGTCATTTTGCTGCTTTTTCATCATCATCACCCTTTACTGTTTTTCTTAGTATGAGTGATGGTCCTCAAAATCATTCAGCTGAAATATCTTCGAAATACTCCTTGTAATACCCGCCTACTTTACCCGTGTTGTCAACGACAAACAGAAATTCTTCTGTTTCATTTTTCACTTCATATGTGCTTCCAACCGTTAATGCCCGATCGACCATATATTTTTTCGCATTTGTATGTACACATTTTACTTGTTTTAACGTTTGAGCCGTTTGCCAGTTTTGATGGATCATGATTTAAAAACTCCTTTTTTCATCTATACATTTATTGTAGCCAAATTTTCGCGAAATGCAATGAGTGTTATGGATTGCTTTCAAACATGTCGTGTAATATGATTATTGTATACGTTTACATCTTTGTGCGTATAAAGTTTCGTTGCATGTCCGCTTTTCCCACCTAGAACTCGCAGAAAACAATCCATATCTTTAAGGAGGTTTGTTTATTTATGAGCTCTACAACACTTCAAATTAGTTCAAAACTCGAATCTTTTCTCCAAGGGACGAAAAAACTCTACATTAATGGTCAGTTTGTCACAAGTCACGATAACAAAACCTTTGCTACTCCTAACCCAGCCACAGGCGAAACCCTTATTGATGTTTATGAAGCAGGTGCAAAAGATATTGATGAGGCAGTAAAAGCTGCAAAAAAAGCCTTTCATGGTCCTTGGCGCTCCATGTCTGCCGCTGAACGCGCCCGCCTCATGTTCAAGCTTGCTGATTTAATGGAAGAAAATCAGGAAGAGCTTGCACAGCTAGAAACTTTAGATAACGGAAAACCAATTAATGAAACAACAAATGCAGATATCCCCCTCGCCATTGAGCACATGCGTTATTATGCGGGCTGGACGACAAAAATGAATGGACAAACCCTTCCTGTCAGTCAAGGATATTTTAATTATACCCGCCATGAGCCGGTTGGTGTTGTAGGACAAATCATCCCATGGAACTTCCCTCTGCTCATGGCTATGTGGAAAATGGGCGCCGCACTTGCAACAGGGTGCACCATCGTTTTAAAGCCAGCCGAACAAACTCCACTCTCTGCTCTTTACTTAGCAGAATTAGTGGACAAAGCCGGCTTCCCAGAAGGCGTGATTAACATCGTTCCTGGATTTGGCGAAACAGCCGGAGAAGCCTTAACTGATCATCCTGACGTGAACAAGCTGGCCTTCACAGGGTCAACAAGTGTTGGGAAATTAATTATGGAGAAAGCGGCTAAAACCATTAAGAGGGTCACATTAGAGCTTGGCGGAAAATCACCGAATATTATTTTACCTGATGCCGATTTAAAGAAAGCCATTCCAGGTGCTTTAAATGGCGTCATGTTTAACCAAGGCCAAGTATGCTGCGCGGGTTCCAGAGTCTTTGTTCATCGGAGCCAATATGATGAAGTGGTCGATCAAATGGCCAAATACGCAGGATCCCTCAAGCAAGGCGCTGGTCTTCATCAAGATACGCAAATTGGACCTCTTGTAAGTAAAGAACAGCACGAACGCGTGTTAGGCTATATTGAAAAAGGTAAATCCGAAGGGGCAACAGCCGTTGTCGGGGGCGATTGCCCTTATGAGGCTGGCTATTTCGTCTCCCCTACTATTTTTAAAGATGTAGAAGATGAAATGACCATTGCTAAAGAGGAAATCTTTGGACCTGTCTTATCTGCCATTCCTTACGATTCCATTGATGAAGTGGTCGAACGTGCCAACCAGTCTGAATATGGATTAGCAGCAGGACTTTGGACAGAAAACTTAAAGCATGCCCATGATATTGCTGCACGTCTTGAAGCAGGAACGATTTGGGTCAACTGCTATAATGTCTTTGATGCCGCCTCTCCGTTTGGAGGATATAAGCAATCAGGTCTTGGCAGAGAAATGGGATCATATGCCCTTAACAACTATACAGAAGTCAAAAGTGTATGGATTAATCTCCAAGACTAATGACGTCAAAAAAGCCGGTGACCGTGTCATCGGCTTTTTTGTGTTTGCATGTGACAGGCCGGCTCCTGAATATAGTATGAAAGGAAAGGAGCATGGCCGCATATGCAAGATTTTAAATTAAAAGTAAACGAATTTATCGAAGAATTGCACATAGAGATGCAGCGAAGACAACGAGAAGATGGCGCCTTTGTTTTCTGCTTTGAAGGTCCAATGATGACAAATGCTTTTTTGATTATGCTGTTAAAGGCTGTCGGCGATACGGATCAGGCTTTCGTTGATCAATTAGCAGAAGCGATACGCGAAAAGCAAAATGAGGATGGGTCTTTTTCTTTGTATCATGATCAAACGGGACATGTAACAGCCACTGTGCAGGGCTATTGCGGAATGCTCGTTTCAGGCAGGTTTCAACAAGATGAGCCTCATATGGAAAAAGCAGCGCAATATATTCGATCAAATGGCGGATTAAAGAACGTTCACTTTATGACAAAGTGGATGCTCGCCGTCAACGGCATGCACCCTTGGCCGTACTTCTATGCACCACTTTCCTTTTTACTCATCCCTACATACTTTCCACTTCACTTCTATCATCTTAGTGCATATGCAAGAATTCACTTTGTGCCAATGATGATTGCACTCAACAAACGATATACTTCTCATGAGAAATTTCCAAGCCTAGCACACCTTGATGCAAATATGTCTAAGAATCCATTTGACTGGTTTATGGCAAGAGAAGAACGTTCCACTCATCACTTTCTGACTTACATGCGATCGTATACAGCACTCGACAGCCGGCTGGACTTTTTCGGATATGAAGCAGCAAAGCGATATATGTTTGACCGCCTCGAAAAAGATGGCACACTGTACAGCTATTTAAGTGCAAGTATTTTTATGGTCTACGCACTTATGAGTCTTGGGTACTCCCCAGGACATCATCTCATTTTAAAAGCAGTCAAAGGCATGAAAAAGCTAGTCACTGACTGTCAGGGCAGAATGTATGCAGAAAATTCCACATCCACAGTTTGGGATACAGCGCTTGTCAGTTATGCTTCTCAAAAAGCTGGCAAAAAACAAGAAGACCCAGTCATCACAAAATCTTTCTCATACTTACTGAACCGGCAGCAAATGAAGAAAGCAGATTGGGCGATTCATAACCGGCATGCTGCTCCGGGAGGCTTTGGTTTTTCAGATATCAATACGAATAACCCTGATTGTGATGATACGCAAATTGTCTTAAAAGCCATTCCTCGAACGTACGCACCAGTTCAGTGGAATCGAGGATTCAATTGGCTTCTTTCCATGCAAAACCGTGATGGCGGGTTTTCTGCTTTTGAAAAAAATCAAGATCACTTCCTGCTTCGACATCTGCCGCTTGAATCTGCGGAGGATGCAGCAATTGATCCATCGACTCCCGATATTACAGGCCGCGTGCTTCATCTCATTGGTCTTGAAGAGAAAAACATGTCACCGCCTATTCACAGGCAAAAAGACCAATGTGTCAAGTGGCTCCTAGATCATCAAGAGAAAAATGGATCATGGTTTGGCAGATGGGGTGTTTGCTATATTTATGGAACGTGGGCAGCATTAACAGGTCTAAAAGCTGCCGGCATCCCCTCCACCCATCCTGCTGTCCAAAAAGCATGCCGATTTTTAAAGCAGATTCAACGAGAAGATGGCAGCTTCGGAGAATCATGTAAAAGTGCAGAGGTAAAAACGTATGTCCCCCTCCCGTTTGGCACAGTGGTTCAGACGGCTTGGGCAGCAGAGGCACTTTTACAATATGAGAAGCCCGATGACAAAACGATTTTAAAAGCCATCTCATTTTTGATCCATCATCAGCACACGAATGAAGCCTTGCACTATCCAGTAGGCATTGGCCTGCCAAAGCAATTTTACATCACTTATCATAGCTACCCATTTGTCTTTCCGATGATGGCTTGTTCCACATTTTTAGAAGAAATGAGGCGTAAGAATGAATAAGGAAGAGTACCGTTTGCAGCTCAAAGAGTGGCTTAGCTCCATTCAACCCGCGATTCAAGATGACAACATCCGTCAGAAAGTAGACCATTTATGGTTCTCAATGGATGATGAACATTCCAGTGAACAAGAGTGGTACGAACTGGCAGAACGTATTGCTGAGGACATGAACCCACAAGAAGACATGCGGGAGGTAGCAGCTGGAAGTCACAAGTTACCTCCTCTCCCTTACCGGTATGATGCACTAGAACCGTTTATTTCAAAAGAAATTATGTATTTGCATCACCAGAAGCATCATCAATCATATGTAGATGGTTTGAACCAAGCTGAGCTTGCATTAAAAAATGCAAGAAGAACCAATGATTTTAAAATGATTAAGCATTGGGAACGGGAGCTTGCCTTCAATGGTGCGGGGCACTATTTACATTGTATTTTTTGGTTTTCCATGAGTCCTTCAGGAAAACGAAAGCCCACTGGACAAATGCTTCGTCTCATTGAACAATCGTTTGACAGCTATGATGCATTTAAATCTCAATTTTCAGCAGCAGCCAAACAAGTAGAGGGTGTTGGCTGGGCCATTCTCGTATGGGCGCCCAGATCTCAGCGATTAGAGATTTTACAAGCAGAACGCCATCAATTTTTGTCACAATGGGACGTGATCCCCCTTCTAGCCCTTGATGTATGGGAGCACGCCTACTACCTTCAATATCTGAATGAAAAAGCGAAATACGTAGATCGTTGGTGGAGTGTAGTCGACTGGCGTGAGCCAGAAGCTAGGCTTAAGCAGGCACAACAAGTGAGATGGACCCCTTTTTAAAACGATGCTCCATATAGGCTAATGCTTATATGGGGTATTTTTAGTTTACATAATTTTATTATTAACACCTTTATAAAGAATGGGTTGTTTTTTCAGAAAATTCGTTTAAAATAGGAAAGATATGTGAGGAAAGTGAGATGAAGCAATGAATGAACATTCTTTTAACCATTAGTCAATTTGCAGGAAGAACCTTTGCAATCTGGGTCATTATCTTTGCATGTCTTGGATTTACTTTTCCTGACGTATTTTCTCAGATTGGACCGTATATCCCTTTTTTATTAGGTGTCATTATGTTTGGGATGGGGCTTACGTTATCTGGTGAAGATTTTAAGGAGCTTTTTCGTAAACCTCTCTATGTGTTAATCGGGGTTTTGGCGCAGTACACACTCATGCCGCTGATCGCCTTTCTATTAGCTTACGGATTACGGCTGCCATCTGAAATTGCTGTAGGCGTTATTCTTGTGGGCTGCTGCCCGGGCGGTACAGCATCCAATGTCATGACCTTCTTGGCAAAAGGCAATATGGCATTATCCGTAGCGGTCACAACTATATCGACCCTTCTTGCTCCCTTTTTAACGCCTCTCTTTATCTATATTTTTGCAAGATCATGGTTACCTGTATCACCGGAGGCATTATTTTTGTCGATTGTCCAAGTTGTGCTAATTCCTATTATCCTAGGTGTTATCGTTAAGGTATTTTTCAAAAAACAAGTAAACTATGCAGTTCAAGCATTGCCGCTTGTATCTGTTGCTGGAATTGTGTTGATCATTGCAGCGGTTGTCAGTGCAAATAAAGAGCAGATTCTTCAATCTGGATTACTGATATTTGCCGTTGTTATATTACATAATGGACTTGGTCTCTTATTTGGTTACCTGATCGCAAAGTGGTGCAGAATGGATATCCCTTCTCGTAGAGCGATCTCGATCGAAGTAGGCATGCAAAACTCCGGGCTCGGTGCAGCGCTAGCAACAGCACACTTCTCACCGCTCGCAGCCGTACCAAGTGCGATTTTTAGTGTGTGGCATAATTTATCTGGTTCCTGGCTTGCGACGTATTGGTCAAAACGAGGACAACATGACAGTGAAAAGAAAAAAAGCTAGCACCTTAACAGGTGCTAGCTTTTTATAATTGAAGATTATCCTTCAAGTAATAGCTGTTCAGGATCTTCAAGCAGATTTTTAATCGTAACGAGGAATCCAACTGCTTCTTTACCATCGACAATACGGTGGTCATAAGAAAGAGCTAAATACATCATCGGACGGTTCTCAAAACGTTCTTCATCAATCGCCACCGGACGAAGCTGAATTTTATGCATCCCTAAAATTCCAACTTGCGGGCTGTTTAAAATCGGAGTTGATAGCAGAGAACCAAATGTTCCGCCGTTTGTGATCGTGAATGATCCACCCTGTAACTCATTAAGAGACAATTTGTTATCTCTTGCTTTTTTCGCAAGATGACCAATTTCTTTTTCAATCCCCGCAAATGACAATCTGTCTGCATCACGGACAACCGGTACGACAAGTCCTTCGTTTGCAGCAACAGCGATGCCGATGTCATAGAATTTCTTCAAGACAAGCTCATCACCTTGAATTTCTGCGTTAAGCAACGGATATTTCTTCAGTGCTGCTACAACTGCTTTTGTAAAGAAGGACATGAAGCCAAGCTTGACATCATTTTGTTCTAGGAAGGCATCTTTACGACGCTTTCTTAAATCCATCACAGCTGTCATATCGACTTCATTAAATGTCGTCAGCATCGCAGCCGTTTGTTGAACTTCAACTAAACGTTTTGCAATTGTTTGTCTGCGGCGTGACATTCTTTCACGTTCAACTGGCTTTCCTGGTTGTTCAGTTTGCACCGCAGCATTTGCTTTTGGCGCGGCTTTTGGTGCACTTGCAGGTGCTTCATTCTTTTGATAAGAAGCGACATCCTGCTTTCGTACCCTGCCCAGCGGATCTACGGTTGGAATCTCAGATAAGTCTAACCCCTTCTCTCTCGCTAATTTTCTAGCTGCAGGAGAAGCGATAGTTCTGCCATTACCAGCTTTCGGCTCTTCTTTCACTGCTTCTTCTTTTTGAGCAGCTGCCGGTTCTTCTTTCGAAGCTGGTGCAGAAGCTTGCTCAGGTGCTGGAGCTGCGGACTCGCTTCCGCCGGCTTCACCTGCTGCAATCGTTCCGATGACCTCTCCAACTTGTACAGTGTCACCAGAATCTTTCAGTACTTCTTTTAATACACCAGATTCTTCAGCAGTCAGTTCGACATTGACTTTATCTGTTTCAAGTTCCAGCAGGTACTCCCCCTGCTCCACATAATCGCCCGGCTGCTTTAGCCATTGAGCAATCGTTCCTTCCGAGATTGATTCCGCTAATTCAGGTACTTTAATTTCCGCCATTTTTCATTTCCCCCTTAGTTTTTGCGAGTCAAGCTATCAGATACAATTCGTTCTTGTTCTTTTTTATGCACAGTTGGATCACCCTCAGCCGTACTTGAACGTCTTCTTCGGCCGATGTAACGTACTTTTACTTTTTCAGGTGCAATTTCACGTAAATATGGCTCAATGTATCCCCAAGCTCCCATATTTTGCGGTTCTTCTTGCACCCATACGATTTCTTCTAAGTTTGTCAGCTTTGTTAAAATTCCTTTAATATCTTTGGCTGGGAACGGATATAGCTGTTCCACTCTTGCAACGTGAAGCCAATCTTTCGGCTCTTCCATTTGAGTAAAACGATCACTAATATCAATGGATACCTTCCCGCTAGATAGCACAAGACGCGATACTTTTTCGTGATCATGTACAAGACCTGGCTGTTCAAGAACTGGACGGAACTGTCCATCTGTTAATTCTTGGACTTCAGACAATGTGTTCGGGTTACGAAGCAGACTCTTCGGTGTCATAATGACAAGCGGACGAATCTCTTCACGAAGCAGCATTTTCGCCTGTCTTCTAAGAATATGGAAATATTGCGCTGCACTTGTGAGGTTCGCAACTGTCCAGTTATTCTCAGCAGCTGATTGCAGGAAGCGCTCTGTTCTTCCACTTGAATGCTCAGGACCTTGTCCTTCATATCCATGCGGCAGCAGCATGACTAAACCTGATTTTTGTCCCCATTTTGCACGGCCAGCTGAGATAAATTGATCGAAATACACTTGAGCCGCATTTGCGAAGTCTCCGAATTGAGCTTCCCAAATCACTAACGTTTCAGGAGAATAGACATTATAACCATATTCAAACCCGATGACTGAGCCTTCTGACAGTGGACTGTTATGAACTGTAAACGATGCATTCGCATCACTTAGTTCATGAAGAGCAATAAACTCATCTCCCGTTTGACTGTCGTGAAGAACAAGGTTTCTTTGAGCAAAAGTACCACGCTCTGAATCCTGTCCGGTCATTCGAATTGGCGTACCGTCTTTTAATATAGATGCAAATGCGAGTGCTTCCCCAAGTGACCATTCTACTTTACGGTCATCTGTAAACACTTTTGCACGTTTTTCAAGGATCCGCTTCAGCTTACCAAATACTTGGAAATCATTCGGCCAGCTGATCAATTCTTCATTCAGCTTTCTGAGTACATCAAATTCTACTGATGTATCCACTGCTGGGAAGCCGTTTGATACAGGCTCTGGCAGCTCGATTTCTTGAATCGTATGCTCTTTCTTTGAAGGCACCTTTTTATAAGCTTCTTCTATTTTTGCCGTCACAGCCTGCTCGATTTCTTCACGCTGCTCTTTTGTCAAAAGACCTTCTGAGACAAGTTTATCTGCAAAGATATTCTTGACCGTTTTGTGCTTTCTAACCGCATCGTACAGCATTGGCTGAGTTGTAGAAGGCTCATCCATTTCGTTATGACCGTATCTGCGGTAACCAATCAAGTCAATAAGGAAATCCTTCTTGAAGCGTTTGCGGTATTCTACTGCTAGCTGAACAGCCGCTAAACACGCTTCTGGATCATCTGCATTGACATGAACAATAGGAATCTCAAATCCTTTTGCAAGGTCACTTGCATATTTCGTCGAGCGGGATTCATTGCTTTCTGTTGTAAACCCGATCATATTGTTGGCAATAATATGGATGGTTCCGCCTACTTGATAGCCTACAAGTTGGCTTAAATTTAATGTTTCTGCCACAATTCCTTCTCCAGGGAATGCTGCATCCCCATGAATTAAGATGGCTAACGCTTTTTCAACGTCTTGAACTGGATAGCCTTTTTGAGTACGTGATTCCTGAGCGGCACGCGTGCTTCCTTCAATGATTGGATCAATGAACTCCAAGTGACTTGGGTTATTAGCAAGCGTAACTCTCGCACTCTTTGTATCTTCGTCTTTGATTTGACGGTCAGCTCCAAGATGGTACTTAACATCCCCTGTCCATCCGTAGCTGATGCCAATAGAGCCTTCTGATGGAACGAGCTCTTTATTTGGCGCATGCTGGAATTCTGAGAAAATGATCTCATATGGCTTTCCTAACACATGTGCTAATACATTTAAACGGCCTCTGTGTGCCATTCCAATGTTAATATTTGAAGTCCCTTGTGTAACAGACTCTGAAATAATTTCATCAAGTACTGGGACAAGTGCGTCTAAACCTTCTATAGAGAAGCGCTTTTGCCCAACAAATGTTTTATGAAGAAACTGCTCGAACTGCTCAACTTCTGTTAATCTCTTGAAAACAGAAACTAATTTATCTGCTGGTTTTTTCTTAAATAGTTCACCAGATTCAATTGATTTTGAGAGCCAGTTTCGCTCTTCGAAGTCATGCACGTGATCAAACTCAAATGAAATGGTACGTTTATACGTATTTCTCAAATGGTTAATGGCTTCTATGCCGTTTGAAATGTGTTTTGGTGCATCCGGACTAATAATAGATATCGGAATATTCTTGACATCTTCTTCTGTTAAACCGTACTCCTTTAAAGGAAACAGCTCTTGTAATTCCTTTTCTTTGCGAAGAGGATTGACGGAAGCATTTAAATGGCCATACGTTCTGATGTCTTCTGCCAGTTTAACGACTGATGCTATCTTTTGGATTTGTTCAGAAGTAACTACGCTATTTTCTTTTTTCCCAATTTCCTCCTTCATTTCACTCGGTGGTGCACCAAGTTCATCAAATATGCCTCTTAGATCTTCATCAACACTAGTAGGATCCTGGACATACTGATCGTAGAGCTCGAGCACATAGCCGAGGTTCGGACCATGAAATTCTTCCCAACTCAACGGTTGTTTCACATCATTTTGAAACATTTTGAACACTACCCCCAACTTTGATCATCAAGTGATTGAACACTATCTCGATATAACTTCCAGAACACAATGACCAAATTTATGTAATAAAACGCTTCCAATAATATTCTACCACTGTTTTGGATTACTTTCTACATTCTTTGTTCAATTAAAGATAAAAAATTCACAGAAAAACAAAAAATTTAAATCATTCCGAAAAATAATTTGAAGAAAGGGGCAAAACCTTATGCCCCAATGCTTTTATGCAGCAGTTTCTTCAGTAATGGATATAAAACATCTGGCAATGTATCGACATCTGGTACAAAAATGCTGAACTTGCCATACATATCTTGAATGGTTTTCATCTGTGCTTCTTCTATCGGCGAATTGGATAAAAACACATTGATCACCTCAATGCCCTTTTTCCTCGCTTCAAGAACTGCTTCATGTGTATCGACAATCCCATTTTGTTCGTAGCTGAACGCAGCTGGCTCTCCGTCTGAAAAGACAATCAGAAACTTTTGCTCTTCTCTTCGCTTTAAAATCATCTTTGTCATTTGGCGGATCGCATAGCCATCCCGGTTATCCTCTTCTGGCTCAAGAGACATAATAGAAGGCCCTGCGTCAAATAGAGAATCTTTGAACGACACAACTGTGTTGAAGTAGTTTGGCTGACTTGTTTCTGTTGCGTCGTTTGTATCTTCCCAAAACCCAACAATTTGATGTGGGACTTGCACGGATTTTAACGCTTCATGAAAGAGAACAATGCCTTTTTTCGTCTCATCCATCTTGTCAAACATGCTCGCTGAACAGTCTACTAATAAGGTGAAAACAGCATCAATCTGAGAAGACGGTGCCTGTTTTTTATAGAAAAGACGCGGGTTAGACTCTGTAAAGTAGCGAATCAGCTTTTTGCTGAGACGTCCTGCATGAAGGTCTGTTTTAGGCCATGATTTTTTATGTTCAAGTGTTTTTTGGATCATTTGCTTTAAGCGTTTCTGATAAGGCTCAATTTCCTTCGCATGCTGCTTATATGCATCGATTTGTTCTGGCTTAGGAGGATCTGGTGAAATCATGACTGGAAACGCATATTTGTTTTCTTTTCCATTCTCATGACCATCTGCTCCGCTTTCTTCACCTTCAGCCTCTTCCAGCGCTTCAAGCTTTGAATAATCTTTTCGGTGTGTTTGCTTTGCAGAGCCTTGGACAGTTCCGAGTGCCTGATCTCCGTCATCACCTTCTCTTGCCGCATCCTTACCAAGATCACTTTTACCGCCGTGCTCTAAATCAAATTGAAGGAAGCTTTTGGATGGCGCTTCGGTTTCTCGATGCCACACTTCCATATACTCTTGGTGAATGTCTTCATCGCCTTCTTTTTCTCGGTCGACTTTGATGTCCTCACTTAATGTAGGTTTTCTTTTTAAGTCATGGAACAGCGGTTCTTTTGCCGCTTGTTCATAGTCCAATTCAGGGAAGAAAAAGTACGTATTCAGCATATCCTTTTCAAGCAGTTCATCGAACCCTTCCATCAATTCTTTGACAATAGCTGCGATGTCTGCTGTTGAACCCGCATCATATACACGTTCAAGACTTGACTCAATAAACGGAATCATCGGGTTGATCTGCTCATGAAGAGGCGGAATCTCTTCGAGCGGAGAATCAGCTGTCAGCTTCACATAAATCGCACAAAAGAGTGCATCTGTTAAAATACTTCGTTCTTGGTTAATCGTTAATTGTGTCTTAAAGTGACGCCGGTACAGCTCTCTTCTTCGTTTAAATACCTTTTTTGTTCCAGGGCGGTCATGCTTAATCCGCTCTTCAATCCGGATATCTTCAAACAGCATAAACAATTGTTTACATACATCAGGAATGGATAATGTATGAGCAAAGCGAATGATCTCCTGAAATACCGTAAGATCACTATAAACCGTGCCTACTGCACGAAGGAACACATCACTTTTCAGCCCTGCTAGCATATCTTCTTGTTTACGATCATCCCAAAAATGACTGATGAAAATTTTCTTTTCAAACGGTTCATAGTAGGACTGCACACCGTATTCAAGCTCGACATCATCACTTTTTGCTAACGTTTTGGCTAAATCCGTTAATTCCATAAATAAAAATGAATCGATTCTGCTGTCATTAAATTTGATGAATTTCAAAAGTTAGAACCTCACTCGAATAATGTTTGGGCGATATTTCTTACCGCTGCTTTTTCCCGGTCATCTTCCAGCTTTTCAACAATGCCTCGTTCAACGGCACGAAGCGGCGGGATGTATTGCGCAAGATCACAAGTATCTAGAAGCGCGCGGATGGATGCTGCTTCTTCACTCACCTGTCCGTTATGAGCTTGTGTAATAAGGTCTGATGAGAGCTGAACGAATTGATCAATTAACCGCTCATCCTTTAAAACAGATTGAGATTGCAGTACATCTTTCAGGATACCGCCGCCGATATATGGAACGTCAATGACCACAAAACGGTTTTTTAACGCTTCATTTAGAGGCACTGTGCCGACATATCCTTCATTGATTGCCGCAATGACCCCAAAGCCTTCTTCTGCTTTAACAACCTCACCTGTAAATGGGTTTGTCATCATTTTTCTGTAATCGAGTACACCATTTAAAATAGGCAGTGTTTCTGGCTTCGCCATGTTGATTTCATCAATATATAAAAGATGGCCTTTTTTCATTGCTTTTGTCACAGGTCCTTCAATGAATTCAATCGAAGCCACCTGACCATCATTGTGGATGGTTTTATAGCCAATCAAGCTTTCAGCATCAAGATCAACCGAGCAGTTCACACTGTGCATCGGCTGCTGAAAGAAAGCGGATAATGTTTCTGCTAGTTTGGTTTTACCTGAGCCGGTCGGTCCCTTTAAAAGAACGTTTTTTCCTAGTGCTAATGCAATCATGGCATCTTGAATGATAGAAGTATCCTGTGATTCATAGCCGCCTGTTCCAATAAGTGGACGAAATTCTTCTTCCAGCACTTTTGCTTTTGCTTTAATCATTGCTTGAATTTCTTCTGGGAGTGATTGTTCGTTAAACATGTATGATTAATTCCTCTCTTCGATCATTTTCCTCACCAAGTATACTAAAAAAACCTTTATGCACTCAATACATAAAGGTTAGACTTCTGTTATTTTGCCATTTCTTTTGTTATCGCTCCGCAAGCGATACGTTTCCCTGAGTTACCAGAAGGGTTACTTAAGTAATCATCTGCTTCTGCATGAATGATAAAGCTTCGCCCATTTTGACCGATTAATTGATTCGGGCCTCCCTTTAACGTCACATCTGGTACGTTCACAACCACATCAATTTGTCCATCTGCTCCTACCTCTAAATTAGGCATATCTCCAGCATGGTGCCCCTTTGGATTGTCAAAACCATGCTCTCTATGGGTTGGATTAAAGTGAGCTCCTGCTGTTTCAAAATCTGGCGTTTCACATATTCCTGTTTCATGAATATGAAAACCGTGAGGACCTGGCAGCAGCCCTTTCGCTTTCACATGCAGATCCAGCCCATTTTCTGAGGACTCTCTTATTTCAATGCTTCCTATTTTTTGCCCGCTTTCGTTTATGAGTGGCGTCGTGACTGGTGCTTGTTTAGGTGCTGAAACTTCGCTTGTTTCTTCTGTCGTTTCTTTTTTCGGCGGTGCATGACATGCTGATGCGGTAAAGATCAAACATATCATGATCATCCACACTGACTTTTTCATTTATGACTGCCCCCTTTTGTTATCAGTATGGACAATCACAGCAGCTGGCAAACAAAAAAAGCCGAAAATCGGCTTTTTTTAGAAGAAGCGTTTTGCACCTAAGTAGGCTTTTTTCCAATATGGGTTGCTTAAGTTCGAGATTCCTACTCCATTGTCACTTGCATGAAGGAAATCTCCTCCGCCAAGGTATAGTCCCATATGAGAAGGGCCTGCTTTGTACGTTGTAAAATAAACAAAATCTCCAACTTGTGGTGTGCTTACAGGAGTCATCATATTCCAGTAGCCAGCTGTGCTTAATCTGGATACAGATGAAACTTTGTTAATGAGATAGTAAACAAAGCCGCTGCAGTCAAATCCTGCTGGTGTATTACCGCCCCATCTGTAAGGAACGCCTGTCAGCTTTTTCCCCTCTTGAATCATTGTCGTGATCTTTGCATTCATTGGTACATCATTTTTGTTATTGTCGACTGGCTTTGTTGAACCGTTAGACGTAGAACCATTCGATCCAGTTGAACCGGAAGCTGCACCATTGATTTTTAATACTTGTCCAATTCTAAGCACATCACTTTTTAAGTTGTTGGCTGTGCGGATTGATTGAACCTGTACTTTGAATTGATTCGCAATTTTCCATAACGAATCACCTGATTTTACAGTATAAGATGTTGTTTTCCCGCTAGAAGACTGGTTACTGTTTGAATTGCTTGGTTTAGTAGGTTTCGGCTGACTTGGTTTTGATGCAGCCGTCCCTTTTACTTTCAATACTTGATTCGGATAAATCATATCAGATTTTAATCCGTTCAATGTTTTGATTTCACCAATCGACATATTTAGCGAATTCGCAATTTTCCAAAGTGAATCCCCTAATTTAACCTTGTATGTACTTGATGATGAACTATTTGAATTCGTTGTCTTATTGCTTGAGCTGGAATTTGAAGATGAGTTTGAATTTGATGACTGGTTTCCGCTCGTCTTCGTGCTGCCAGATACCTTTAGCTTTTGACCAGGACGAATCAGGTCGCTGTTTAAGCTGTTTAGGCTTTTTAAGCTCGCAACTGACATTTTATGATTTTTTGCAATCAGCCATAAAGAATCGCCAAGCTTTACAGTATAGCTGGAAGTCTTTGAAGCACTTGATTTCGTTGCTTTTGACCCTGTTGATGAACTGGATTTCTTGCTTTTTTCGCCAGGAATTTTCAAGCTTTGTCCTGCAAAAATCATTGTCGTTTTTAATTGATTAAGAGATTGAAGCTCCGAAATACTTGTATTGTACTGTTCGGCAATCTTCCAAAGTGAGTCACCGCTTTTCACCTTGATCGTCTGTGCTTCTGCCGGTGCAGCAAACACAGCTGAGCCAGCGATCGCTGAAACTGTGAGGCCGGTTACTACTTTTTTCTTCATAGAGGAATCTCCGCCTTTCATGATTTTGTTCAATAAGACTTATGTACTAGTTTTGAGTTTAGCATTTAATGGTTCTGCTTCTCTTGCACTATTTTATCTTTATTTCTATTATATTACTCGACATGAAGACGTTGGGCAATAACAAATAGGCTAAAGCAGCCAACTCAAAATGCTAAAACAAAGCCATATCGTTTCTATCGGCTGTTTGTTGTATTTATAAACATTTTTTAAGGAATTTTTAAGTTGACGTTTAGAAATTTGTCAAAACAAGCACGCTGCTAGTTTCATAGTTCTATTCTACATGACAAATTTTTCTGTATCAAATGACTTTTTACTTAATTGGCTGATTTTTCTCCGCAAATAAAAAAGCATCCTTCCGAATGAAGAATGCAGCGTTCGTTATTATTTTCTTATTTCCGGATCTTTTACGGTAAGCGGATAAAGCACGCCTTCTTTCGCAAACGACATTTTTCCCGTTTCTTCTGACACGACAAGAACAAGTGCATCGGTCATACCAGAGAGTCCGATCGCTGCCCTGTGCCTTGTGCCAAGCGAAGGACTCACTTTTTTCGATGTAAGCGGCAGCACATTTGCAGCAGAGACAAGTGTATTTTCTTTGACTAAAAGAGCACCGTCATGCAGTGGATTTCCCGGATAGAAAATGCTTTCTATTAAGGAAGCACTAATTTTCGCATGAAGGTTTGTCCCTTTTTGAATAAAATCCTCAACCTCATCGCGTCTTTGAATCACAATGAGTGCTCCATGCTTTTGTTTTGATAAATTCTCAATGGCTAAAGAAAATTGAGCAAATCCTGGTGTGAATTCTTTCATATACGCTTGTAAATAAAACGACGAAGCCTCTGCATGCATTTCATTAAACTGATCATGCAATGCTTCGAGATCACAAAGTAAACACTGCTCTGTTTCATCAAGAGAATCAATGATGTCACTTGCATCCTTCATAATGTTCATCAAATGTGTTCTCATCCCGGCTTTAAATATCACTTCTTCGTTCGTCCGATGGATCATCTGATCTTTTCCCTCCTTCTTTCGCTTGTTGTTATAAAATAGCAAATTTTGCACATTCTATTTGTATGGAGGTGAGCTTAATATGACCATTCAGAAAATCATTCAATATGCTTGCAGCATTTTAGGTGTTGTCAGTCTTTCTTTTATTTATGCCCAAATGTTTAAAAAAACGAAGCCATCTAAGAAAAATAATCCGACGGAGAATTGATTTTTTTACATAGCATGATATAATTCCTCTCGTTATTTCTGTTCAGAGAGGAACTTATAATGAGAGAAACGAATAGCATTCGAGCAAAGCTGACACTATTTTTAACCATTTTGATTCCGATTTTAATTACCCAAGCAGGTCTTTCGCTTATTACCTTTTTAGATACGGTGATGTCTGGAAAAGTGAGTGCAGAAGACCTTGCGGGTGTTGCGATCGGTTCTAGTATTTGGACACCTGTTTATACGGGACTTGCCGGGATTTTGATGGCCGTTACTCCGATTGTGGCTCAGCTGATGGGCGCTGGGCATAAAGAAGATGTTCCCCGGGCTGTCTTTCAGGCGATCTATTTGTCCTTTCTTTTAAGTATCGCTGTGATTGTGATTGGTACGATCAGCGTTCCTTACATACTAGGAGGACTTGGACTCGAGCACTCTGTAGAGGATATTGCCCGGCATTTTCTCAGCTTTCTTGCTTTTGGCATCCTCCCGCTGTTTGGTTATTCGGTGCTACGGTCATTTATTGATGCATTAGGGAAAACACGTGTGACAATGTTCATCACGCTCACAGCACTTCCTATTAACTTTGTTTTAAATTACGTATTTATTTTTGGGAATTTGGGCTTTCCAAAGCTTGGCGGTGCGGGTGCCGGTCTTGCATCTGCAATGACGTATTGGGCGATTTTCATCATGAGTATTTGTATTGTCATTAAAGCAGAACCATTTGCCTCATTTCGTTTGTTTCAAAAACTGCCTCGAATGAATATCTCCCGTATAGGGCAAATACTGAAAATTGGCCTTCCTATCGGGTTTGCGATCTTTTTTGAAACGAGTATCTTTGCAGCAGTGACGCTATTAATGGGTCACTTTGATACCATTACAATCGCCAGTCACCAAGCAGCGATGAACTTTGCTTCTATTCTTTATATTTTACCGCTTAGCATCTCAATGGCGTTAACGATCGTTGTTGGGTTTGAAGCGGGGGCTAAGAGGTATAAAGACGCGCAAAGCTACAGCTATATCGGCATTGGAACGGCGGTTTTATTCTCATTATGTACGGCCGCCCTCATCTTGTTATTCAGACCAGAGATCGCTGGTTTATATACAGCTGAATCAGCTGTTTTACAAATGACACAGCACTTTTTGATTTACGCGATCTTTTTCCAGCTGTCAGATGCGATTGCTGCACCCATTCAAGGGGCTCTGCGCGGCTATAAAGATGTGAATTATACGCTCATTGCTGCTTTTGTCTCTTACTGGGTCATCGGTCTTCCTGCCGGTTATCTCATTGGCACATATACCTCATTTGGGGCGTTTGGTTATTGGATCGGACTGATTGCCGGACTTGCCGCAGGTGCCATCGTCCTCTTTATCCGTCTTAAGTTGATTCAAAAACGTCAACTCAGGCATGTATCGAATCACTAAATACAACACAAAAAAGCAGCTGACATAGATCAGCTGCTTTTTTGTTTAATCATTCCATTGATACGTCCAGAAAATTTCTTCATCAAACCATTTTTGGACGACTGGTTCTTTATTTTTCAGCTTTTGTTCAAGCTCTCTCAGCATGCCCTCTGTTTGCGTTCTATGCGCTCTCAGTGCATTTAATTTGATATCTGCCACATCTGTAATATCAATCACAATATCCGCATGTCCAAGTACTTCTTCTCTATTTTTCGTAATGGCCATGCAGTATGTGACAGGACGGTCTTCTTTTTTCTTGCGGTATAGAGCACGAATCACAGCTTCACCTGTCGCATCATGATCAGGGTGTACACCGTGTCCTGGATAAAACGTCACAATGAGTGTCGGTTTGACTTCATCAATGATGGTTTCCATCACATCTGCCAAATACTCGTCGTCTTCAAATTCCAATGTTTTATCACGCAGTCCAAGCATACGTAAGTCAGTGATATCCATTTCTTTGCAGGCATTGATTAATTCCTGTTTTCTTAATTCAGGAAGTGTTTCACGGTTAGCATATGTTGGGCTTCCCATATTTCTGCCCATTTCCCCAAGTGTCCCGCATGCATATGTGACGGGAATTCCCCGTTTTCTGCTTTGTGCAATGAGACCAGCAACCCCAAAGGATTCATCATCGGGGTGAGGCAGCATCACTAGTACATGTTCGTTCATGACTTGTCACCCTTTCTTCTACACCTGAAATGGTGTTTCACTAATTTGTAATGAGATCGCTAGTTTGCCGTCTGGCAAGTGTCCAGCTAATAGCAGGCGGCCTTGGTCATCAAACACATAATCGGTTAATCCTTCTGCGTAAATCCAGCCATCTTCTGTTTTCATTCCAACACGGTATGGACCTTGTCCTTTTATTTTCGCCTGTGAATAGACGACTTTCGCGTTGCGGATATACGCCACAACCGTCATATTTTGTTCATTTACATGAGCTGAATAAGAACCAGTTGTCGTTTCAAGATGAACGAAGACTGGACGATTTAAAAACGATTCAAGATGTGTTGTGACATCTTCCGTTTGAATTGGTTTCATGAGTGGTTCCTTCCTTCATTTTGAATTAATTCTCGCAGCTTTTTCGTATGTAAGCTGATCAGCTGCAGCTGATGATCATGCTTAAGCTCACTTTCTAAAATTCTCTCCACAGCAAGCACATACTTTTGGTGTAAGGATTTCCTCGCCCGCGGATGTGTTCGTGCATCAAGTAAATCATCACATATGGCCTCGTGTAAAGAAGACATATCATCAACATCAAGCTGACGATTTTTCCATAAAGATTGATAGGCGGCTGCAAGCTCATGAGCTGACGACATATGATCACCTCTACAGTTTTGTTAACAACTTATTATGACATGATCCGCCTGCAAAAAAAAGCAAACTGCTCGTTTGGCTTAATGAGAATTCGCTGTTTTTTTCATGCGTAATTGAGAGGTGGTAAACAGTAAAATCGCCACCCAAATACAAAGGAACGTCACAATTTTAGCTGCGGATAAGTGTTCGTGATAGACAAACAGCCCTAAAAACAGCGTAATTGTCGGTGCAATGTATTGCAAAATGCCCACTTGATAAAGTGGAATTCTTTTTGCGCCTTCTGAGAATAAAAGAAGCGGCACGGCTGTAAAAACGCCTGCAAAAAATAAGAGACCGAGCGACCCGAAGCTGTTAGGATTCATAGTCACCACAGGTTCTTTTAAGAAAAATAATAAGTACACAAGTGCAGCCGGTGCGAGAAGCAGCGTTTCAATCGTCAAACCAATCGCGCTCGTGAAGCTCATCCTTTTTTTGATCAAACCATAAAAGCCGAAGCTAAGGGCTAATAAGAAAGCAACGACAGGAAATGACCCGTATTGAACTGTTGAAAGGATCACCCCAAATGCGGCAATAAGAATGGCAATGGTTTGCCATTTATTTAGTCGTTCTTTTAAGAAAATAATCCCTAATAGAACGGATACAAGCGGATTAATATAATACCCTAAACTTGCTTCTAGCATAAGACCATGATTGACTGCCCAAATGTAGACATACCAGTTGACTGAAATTAAAATAGCAGATAAAAGTAATGAAAAAAATGCTTTACCATCCAGTATGAGACCCTTTACTGTCTGCATCGCTGGGCGGACTTGTTTTAAATACAAAAGAATACCGCACATAAACACAAATGACCATAAAATTCTGTGTGCTAAAATTTCGCCTGACGAAATATGTTCCATCAGCTTCCAATATAACGGGAATAAACCCCAGAGTGTAAAAGATGCTGCCGTGTAGAGAACACCTTTTGATTGCTGTTCGTTCAATGTAACCATCCCTTTCTAAATCTAACGTATATTATAGCACGCACGCAGGCGAATGGGCATATACTAATTCAGGGCATTTAGAAAGGATGATTCGCATGTTCGACTGGAACCGATTATTCCCTTTTCAAAAGCAGTTCTCAAAAGAAGCCTTAAAGAATTCAGATCCTAAAGACGTTGAGCAGTATGTCAATCAAGTCATGGAAAGTGTATTCGGCTCCAATTATCCTGCTCAGTTCCCATTTCAGGACCCCCTTTCTCAAAATCAAAAAACGAGAGAAACTGATGTCGAAAAAGAAAAAGAGCCAGAAGTCGAAGTGTTCGAGACGACTGATCATGTGTTTGTCAAAATTGAAATTGCTCGTCCGAACACAGAAAAAGTCAAAATCAAACATACAGCCAATCTGCTGTTTATTGATCATTTTCCTGAAGAAGGGACGCAGAAGAAAGTCGTCCTCCCTGCTGCTGTGAAACGAAAAGGAACGAAGGCGTCGTATCAAGATGGTATATTGGAAATTATGTTTTTAAAGCATGATGATCCAGGAATTTCTGAAATTGATATTCCATTATAAAAAGCCTGCTTTAAGAACGGAAGCAGGCTTACTCTTTTTTCTTAATAATATGGTGGATATCCGCCGCCATAAGGTGGTGGAGCAGGCGGTGGTGGCGGCGGGTAATATGGACGGGGATAATTAAAAATCGCACTTCCTAGAAATCCGCCAAGCAGTCCGCCGACTAAAGGAGCGCCAAAACCAAAAAACAAAGGGACTCTGGATTCATATGGCGGAATGCCAGGGGCGCCGCCTCGAAAATACGGAGTATGAGGGTACATGCATTTCTCCTCCTTTGTCATGTGCCTAACATCAGCATATTCATCAGGAGTCAAAATGTTTGGGCAAACCTGAAACTAGGCTTGCTCCTTTTTCCCGTGAGAGTCTGTATACTCCCCTGCCCACCGAGATACCTCATGAAACACATCATGTAACGCATTCCCTTTTTCAGTTAAACTGTAAATGACTTTGACAGGCGTCTCAGGCAGGACGGTCCGCTCTATAATCCCTTCTTGCTCGAGCTCTTTTAAACGCTCTGCGAGCATTTTTTGACTGATCGACGGGATCGTGTCTGTGAGGTCTTTAAAACGCTTTGGTCCATCAAGCAATACATGTATAATGAGACCGTTCCACCTTTTGCCTAGGAGTAAAAAAGCTTGCTGAATGTGTGGACATAATTGAAATTCCATAAATTTCAGCCTTTCTTTTCATGATTGTTTGACAAACTAACGGTGTACAATTTAAACTATCTCTAGTTACAATAAGTAAGTTTCTCACTTTTTAGTTATTGTATCATATTATTTGCAAAAACGGGAGGAAATATCCATATGGCGACCGATCAAAAAACAATTGATATCTTAAAACAAAGAGCTTCAGTAAAAGAGTATGATACTTCTCATGAAATGACAAAAGAAGAGTTAACAGAGCTTCTTGAAATCACAACAAAAGCACCATCTGCTTGGAACCTTCAGCATTGGCATTTCACTGTTTTCCATAGTGCTGAAGCAAAAGCAAAATTACTTCCAATCGCTTACAACCAAAAGCAAGTATCACAGGCATCAGCTGTTATTGCAGTTCTAGGTGACCTTGAAGCTAACCAAAATGGCGAAAAAATCTACAGTGAACTGGCAGAACAAGGCTTCATTACTGAAGACATTAAAGAAACATTGATGACTCAAATCAATGGCGCATACCAAAGCGAGCAATATGCACGCGAAGCAGCGTATTCAAATGCTTCATTAGCTGCTATGCAATTAATGATTGCGGCAAAAGCAATGGGCTATGATACATGTGCAATGGGTGGTTTCAGTAAAGACGCGTACATCAAAGAATTCAATGTAAGCGGCCGCTACGAGCCGGTTATGCTGATTTCAGTTGGTAAAGCAGCGAAAGAAGCTCATAAAAGCAATCGTTTCGACATCGAAGAAGTATCTGATTTCCTTTAAAAATTGGAAAAGCCTCAGCCTTTATGCTGGGGCTTTTTTATTTGCTTTAAATATTATTTCTACATACTTTCTTTCACCTTCCCCCTCTTTACATCTTCACTCTTTCTCCTTTGACAAGAATGAAAGCGTTATATTAGTATGATATTCACCAAAATGATTGTTTTTTCTGAAAATGGTCTTGTGATCTAATCTGACAACTGCTATTATTATGAAATTACAAAATATTCAGGAGGAAATCATGAACAAAAAATTGATGCTGGCACTACTTATCGCGATTCCATTCATCGGACAGCTCGCATTGCTGCCTTTTGCAAATCGCATTCATCCATTTGTCATCGGCCTGCCCTTTTTCCACTTCTGGCTCTTGCTATGGATTGTACTCACACCAATTTGCACATTTATCATTTATAAGATGCAACATTCAAATGGAGGAACTGACTAATGCAAGGAAATTTAACAGCTTTATTGATTACTGCAAGTATTATTCTCATCGTCGTGGTCATCGGATTTGCCGCTGGTCGTGACAAATCATCAAGACAGTCAGTAGAAGAATGGTCTGTCGGCGGAAGAAAATTTGGCGGACTGCTCGTCTGGTTCCTCGTTGGCGCAGACTTATATACAGCTTATACCTTTTTAGGGCTTACAAGTACAGCTTATACAGCTGGAAGCGTCGCTTTTTTCGCTATTCCTTATTCCGTCCTAGCTTATTTTATTGCTTATTTCTTTTTACCGAAACTATGGACTGTTGCGAAAAATCACAACCTTACAACACTTGCCGATTATGCACGTGAGCGGTTTGACAGCAAGCTGTTATCCAGTTTGATTGCGATTGTTGGAGTACTTATGCTGATTCCTTATATTTGTCTTCAGCTGAGCGGGATTCAAGATACGTTAACTGTCGCTGGAACTAGTTATATTAATGTGAATGCAATTGTTATTATTTCATTTATTTTAGTCGCACTTTATACATTTTTCAGTGGTATTAAAGGTCCTACATATACAGCCATTATTAAAGATATTCTCGTTTGGGTGATCATGCTGTTTATGGTCGTTTCACTGCCGATCATTCATTTTAACGGCTGGACACCGATGATGAATACGTTAGCCAAAGAAGCACCTCAGCTTCTAACGATTCCTGAAGGCGGTCCTAAAGGCATTTTATGGTTTATTACTGCTTCAGGCGTTTCTGCTCTTGCTTTGTTTATGTGGGCACACGCAGCAACTGGGGTTTTTACAGCCAAAAGCGCAGATGCCATCCGTAAAAACAGCATGTTTTTGCCTCTTTATAATATTGTATTGATTTTGGTCATCTTCCTTGGATTTATTGCTTTTTTAGTCTTACCAGAAGATACAAATCCGAGATTTGCTCTTCTTCATTTAATTCAAACATCATATGGCGGCGTGATGCAGGGACTCGCCTATTCTACGATTGCACTGGCTTCCCTCATTCCATGCTCCATCATGGCCATTGGCGCATCGAATTTATTTGCCAATAATTTATACCGTGACTTAATTCATCCGAATGTGTCACCTAAAAGATTGACCATCATTACACGTTCGATGGTGTTTATCGTCATCGGACTCGCTCTTTTATTCGGGATGCTGTTCCCAACTGCACTTGTCACGCTTCAGCTCATTGGTGTTTCAGGAATGGTTCAAATCTTCCCAGCTATTGCCATCAGCTTATTCTGGAAAAAACAATCGAGAGAAGCAACGATTGCCGGGTTACTCATTGGAATCATCGTTACCTTTACAGCGAATATCTCACAAGTCACGTTCGGCCTTTATGAAGGTTTTCTTGGTTTACTAGCAAACGTCATCGTCATCTTGATTTTGAATCCATTCTTCCAAAACAAGGTCACATCCAATTCTGTCATGAATGATCTATTTGAAAAGGATCATGAAAAAACAGAAGCGCTCACAAACGAAGTGTAAGGATAAGAAAAAGCAGTCCCCTGATGAGGACTGCTTTTTTTATTTCATTTCTTTTTTCAAGACTTCAATGGCTTTTTTCATTTGTGTATCGTTGTTCTTTAGCTTATCTTGGATCTTTGTCATCAGAACGGTCGTTGTATCTCCTGTCAGAATACCGTCTGATTTAAGATCGTTGTCTGTTTGGAAGCTTTTGACGATAGACTGGAATGCTTGATCATACTCACCGTTTGCTTTTGCTTTGTAGCCAAGCGCTTGGAACATTTTTTGAGCTGCTTTGACTTCATCTCCATTGTCATTTAGCTCATATGATTTTTTCGGGCTTAAGTAAGGCAGCTTTGCATAACTCGGAAGAGCTGCTTTGACCTGTGGTTCGATACCTTTTTTGTGGATCCAAGAACCGTCTGGTGTCAGCCATTTTGCAATGGTTAACTTGACACTAGAACCATCATTATAGTTTTGCGCATTTTGAACAGTTCCTTTGCCAAACGTCTTTTCACCCACAATTTGAATGCCTGAAGATTGGTGCAGAGCCGCCGCCATGATTTCAGCAGCGCTGGCTGATCCTCCATTTACAAGGACAACTGCCGGCTGATGGACTTTGCGTTCTTTTTCAGCCTTGTACACTTGTTTCTTCCCTTTTTCTTCAACCTGCATGATGACTTTTCCTTTATCAATAAAGTCATTGCTCATTTCAATGGCTTCTGTCATGATGCCGCCTGGATTATCTCTCAGGTCAATGACAAAACCTTTTGCCCCTTTTTTCTCGAGGTCATCAATTGCTTTATCCAGCTCTTTCGATGTGGTTTCAGCAAAGGACGTAATTTGGATTTCTCCTATTTTGTCTTTTGTGAGTTTTGCATACACCGTTTCAAGCGGAATCGTGTCTCTTGTGATGGTCACATCTACATTACCGACTCCTTGACGATTGAGATGCAGCTTAACATCCGTTCCTTTTTTCCCTCTAATGAGAGAGACTGCTTTATTGACCGACATTCCTTTGGTGCTTTTTCCATCCACTTTTAAAATATGATCATGAGGTTTCAAACCAGCTTTTTCAGCAGGAGAGCCTTTAATCGGCGCGACAATTAAAATTTGTCCATCCTTCTCTTCTACTTGTGCACCAATTCCTTCAAATGAAGAAGAAATGGTATTGTTAAATCCTTCGGCTTCCTCCTGATCCATATATGTAGAGTATGGATCATCAAGTGATGCAATCATTCCTTGGATCGCACCATCTACTAGTTTTTGATCATCCGTTTTTTCGTAATACTCATCCTTTACCTTCGTATACGCAGCCATGAGTTTACTAAACTTCTCGTCTCCTGAGACGCTGACAGCACCTTGTTTTGTGATCACAAATGTAATCGCTGAGGACAGTGCAGCAGTCACCAGAATGGCTACCACGAACTTCATTTGTTTTTTCAAAAAAACACCACCTTTATCTCCTTTCATTATTATCAAGGACGATGCTTCATCCGTCAACCAAAGGATCAACTTCTATTTGAAAAGATAAGCCATTTGCCCCTCTATTGCATAATCTTTAGAGAGGAACAGGATAAGGAAAGAAGGGATTATATGAGTGATTATGTAGAAATGCTTGCTTATTTTGGCGTATCAGGTGCCCATCCTGGCGGAATTGAGTTAACAAAAACGATGATTGAGCATATAAAACTGCCGCCTCATGCACGAATACTTGACGCTGGATGCGGTACAGGACAGACCGCCGCCTATTTAGGAAATATAGGTTATCAGGTGGAGGCCATTGATACGCATCCATTGATGATTGAAAAGGCGAACCTGCGATTCAAACGGGAGGAACTGCCGATCCGTGCTTTAGAGGCATCCATTGAGCAGCTGCCCTTTCCAGATCAAGCGTTCTCTCTACTCATCAGTGAATCTGTTTTAAGCTTTACCAAGCTGCGTGATGCACTAGCTGAGATCAAACGTGTGCTTGCTCCTGGCAGCCAATTGATTGCAAATGAAGCTGTGTTAAAAGCCCCTCTTACGCCTGAAGAGCTTGCAGCGGTTCGGAATTTTTACGGCTTCCACTCGCTCTTGTCGCTTGAAGAATGGAAGGAGCAGTTAACCGAAGCGGGCTTCCGTGACATTCAGATTCTCTCATTCGATGAACATATGGGGCAGGAGGAGCCGACAGAGATGGAATTATCTGAACACATACCCCCTTCTCTTTACGAAACGCTGCAAACACACTACGATCTCATTCAAGCACACCGAAAGCAGCTAAGTCACATTCTATTTGAATGTACCGTATAAAATGAGCGAATCTCCTATATGTTTTGTCCAAACTCTATGAAGTCTCTCGCATAGGATAAGAGTGAAAAGAGTTTGTCATAAGGAGGAAAAACATGGAGCGCTACTACAAGCTTTGTCAGCAGCACATGGGGAAAGTCGCTAGAATCACTGACCGTAATGGCAGAGTACACGTCGGACGCATTGAGCGTGTGACAAACCGTAAAGTTTATATTCGTCCAGTCGGCGGGTCTCGCGGAGGCTTTGGCTTTGGCTATTGGGGCGGATATTATGGCTGGGGTGCAGCGTATGGCATCGGCCTCGGTTTCATTACCGGCTTCGCATTAGCAGGATTGTTCTTTTTTTAAAAGAAGAATAAGAGAAGGCCTCCCGAATAGCTGGGAGGCCTTTAACTTGTTTAGATTTTCTTTACTTTGTTCATGTATTCTTCAAATGTTAAATCATGATCATGCATCGCTTTTGCGGCTTCTTTTCCCACATAGCGCAGATGCCACGGCTCATATTCGTATTTCGTAATGTCTTCTTTTCCTTTTGGATAACGGATGATAAAGCCATATTTATAGGCGTTTTTAGCCACCCATTTGCCATCTGGTGTTTCACCAAACTTTTCAGAGATCTCAAAACCGGCACTTTTTGAGGAAATGTCCATGGCTAAACCTGTTTGATGTTCACTTTCGCCTGGTAAAGCGACTGCTTCTTGTGCTTTTTCTTTGCCTTTTAATTTGACCTCACTATCAAAAATGACTTTTTGACGGTCATAGGAGCGATAGCCAGATACTGCAGCAAGCTCGAAGTTTTCCTTTTTTGCACCTTTGAATAACTTCTCAAGCGCTTCCGCTGCTTCTTTGCGGATATATCGCTTTTCAATATCTTCCGAAAAAGAGAATTCTACTTTTGGTACAACGAGATCAGAAGGTTTATAGGTTCCTGGTAATGCATATTCTTTGTTGACAAGTGCTAGCACATTTTCAGGATTTTGAATGGTTTTCAGACCGCTCACAACCTTGATGTCATTGAAATATTCACTCTTTAACGTCAGCTCTTGATTCGATGAATCTGCCTTATCGTTTGAGTTGTGCTGGGGAGATGAACTTGCTGCGTTTTTTTGTTCGTTTGTTTTGTTTGAGTCAGATGTACCGCTTTTTTGATCCAGCAACTGGCAGCCTGATAGCGCGGCTGTCAAACCAAGAATCGATGCGATTGAGAGTATTTTGTAGCTTTTCTTCATGACATACCTTCCTTTTGCTCTTCTAAAAAAATAAAGATGCGCTACATTGTAGCACACCCTTTATACTATTATAAAACGGAGTCTAGCGCAATTAAGATCATTTCATCAAACGTTGTTTGACGCTCTTCAGCTGTTGTTTCTTCTCCTGTTAGAACGTGATCACTCACAGTCAAAATTGATAACGCTTTTCGATCAAATTTTGCTGCAAGAGAATAAAGAGCGGTTGTCTCCATTTCGATCGCTAGGATACCATATTGAGCCATGAGCTCAAGTGGTTTTTCATTGTAAAATTGGTCTGCTGTAAATACATTTCCGACACGTACAGCGACATTTTTTGCTTCTGCCGTGTCGTAGGCTTTCTTGAGCAGGCCAAAATCAGCGCATGGCGCATAATCAATCGGTCCAAATGCCACACGATTCATTTGTGAATCTGTTGATGATGTCTGGGCTAAAATGACGTCACGTACATTGACATCTCTTTTGATGGCTCCGCAAGATCCAACGCGAATTAAGTTTTGAACATCATAGCTTTGAATGAGTTCATTCACATAAATCGAAATAGACGGTACGCCCATCCCAGTGCCCTGTACAGAAACACGTTTTCCTTTATAGGTTCCAGTATAACCATACATTCCGCGCACTTCGTTATAGCACTCAACATCTTCTAAATATGTATCTGCAATATATTTCGCACGCAGCGGATCGCCTGGCAGCAATACCGTTTCTGCAATTTGTCCTTTTTCTGCTCCAATATGTACACTCATTTTTTAGCCTCCACTTACGTTTACTATGTATTTTATCCTATTTATTATAAACGATTGAGCTAAAAAAAGAAAATACCAGCTGAATCTCAAGCTGGCATCATCAATCATCTATTTAACTTATCGTCATCATTCGTTCACTGCGTTTCCACCCTGCCGGAGAGAGCTGATAATAGCACTTCCCCTTTTTCTTATCATCAATCACAACAATATCACCTGTTGTGATAAACCGCGCATTGTAATC
Source organism: Bacillus sp. FSL K6-0994 (assembly GCF_038630815.1). Lineage (NCBI taxonomy): Bacteria > Bacillati > Bacillota > Bacilli > Caryophanales > Bacillaceae > Bacillus > Bacillus sp. FSL K6-0994. The sequence continues at coordinate 1,922,041 of NZ_CP152043.1, forward strand.
ATTAGGGACTGTATCATGTACATTAAATGTCGAGAATGCTTTTTCCAGTACATCAAGGTGTGTTCTGCCGCCAATCTTTGTCCGGTACACAGGCAGATGCCCGCTTGCAGCGCCATATTCAGGTGTCTGATAAATGGTTAAGTGAAATGCTGAAGGTTTCTTTTGAAAAAATCTCAACGTCAATTGCATTCAAATCCCTCCCCTTTTATATAAAATTGGCTGGGATCTGTCAATTTCCTTCTTCTATTTTTGTCGAATGACAGGCAATCTTTCGTCAATCTTTTTACAAATGAGAAATAAAGCGAGTCCTATCGCAAAGCCTCCTGCAACATCTGTCAAATAATGCACCCCGATATACATCCGGCTGATGCCAATGGCCAGAATGCAAAGCCCTGTGATCAAATAGACGATTTTTTGTCTTTCTTTCAGCCATGGGATCATTTCAACTAATAGATAAGCCATAAAAGGGTATATGGTGGCTGCATTCATCGAATGTCCGCTCGGAAAGCTGTAATACGTTTCACCTACAAGGTGATCAAAGGCCGGACGCTCTCTAGCAAACAGCCCCTTTAATTCATGATTGATTGTTTTTTCTGTGAGATATAGTAGAAAAAGCATCATGATAGAGTAGTAGCGCTTATACATAAACAAGACCACACTAAAAATGAGCATGATTGGAACGAGCAGCGCGCTGATGCCTAAGTCCGTCAAAGCCAGCATGACATCATTTAAAAAAGGGAGTCTGATGCTTTCAAACCATAAGATGATCTGGTTGTCCAAATCTTGAAAAGCCCCAGATACCATGAGCGCAGCAATGGCGCCAAATAAAATGAAAAGATATAGGATGTACACGCGAAAGATTCCCCTCCCTCTCTCTTCAGAATCTCTTCAAAGTATAGTACCTACCACGCCTCTTCTTCAACTATCATTGCTTTTTTCAGCATATATTCAAATGTAATGTCGGCCAGCTCAAATGTTTCAAGCTCAGCAGGTATGTACCCTCTTTTGATCAGCTCCACGTAGAAGAACTCCGCAATTTCCTCTGTATCAATCACCAAATCTGCTTCTTTCATTGCATTCCGCCTCCTTTTTTATGATGTATGAACGCCGGCTGTTTTTTATTACAGTTTGTCATAATGGCTCATTCCATACATATAAATGCAGTAAACAAAAAGAAATGGGGCTTGAGGCAATGAAATGGTTAAGCATATTAGATGGAGAAACTTTTGATCAGGTGATGGGCCGTATCTTGAGGGGATGGTTTTATGTGATTGCATTTTTCTGTGTGCCTTATTTTTTATTCGTGTTAGGACAAGTCTTTCTTTAACCAAAATGTTCGTGTAAACTTTCCAAAATAAAATCCATCATATCCTTATATTCTGGATCTTTGAAAAATTCATAGAGAATTTTATAATCGTTATAAATATCAAGAAGCTCATCCACTATAGATACAGCCAGAAATTCAAGTGAAGATTCGCTTTCTTGTTTCTCTTCCAGCTGCAATAGAGCCGTTTGGACCATATCTTCTTCTAACTCTTTTGAGGTTTCTCCGACGTAATGCACAAAAAGAAGCTGATGAACAAACTGGTCCATCTCATATTTTCTTAGGACAAGCGTTAAATCTTCCTCTTCTGTTTCCAGCCACTCTCCGTCTTTCAGCCTCGTGAGTTCGTAAATGACATCTTCCCAGCCATCTTCAAGGTAGCGCCAAATTTCAGTCCGATGACCGATGATTTTAAACAGCTCTTTTCCGTAATCTTTTACATATACAACATCGCCAATGAGGAACTCATATTCAATGTCCAGCTTTTCTGTATCGACAATCACTCCGCTATACTCATCGTAAAGCTGAAGTGATGTTTCAAAATAAAGCACCTCATTATGATTGACCTCATATAAATAGTGCTGGTCAATTTGATGGACTTTTGTAATCGTTCCGACTGTGCCGTACATGACAACGACGACAATATCCCCTACTTGATATTTTGGTGCTTTCGCCTTCATTCTGTCTCCCCCTTGCCCGACTTTTGGTCTTAACGTATCGTATGCCGGCGCAAGGAATTCTGCATGGGCAACCACACCATGCAAAACGCCATTTTATTTCTCATGAAAAAACCGCTTCTCCATCCGGATAAGCGGTTGTGTGTTATTTTTTTTTGACTTCTACTTCGTATTGCTCAAACGCTTCGTCAAATGTTGTCATTGAGCTTAAATAATCACCATTTAATTCTAAATAAGCGCACAGCTCATGATAATCTGTGGAAGCTTTAGGAAAGCTGTGATCCTCGTACGCAGCATTTGCGAAATGGCTGATTTCATCTTTCGGTTTTGGATGTCTGAACTTCATTAAATAATGGTAAAACGACTTCACCTGTTTTTCCCTCCGCGACACACTATTTTGTTGTTATATTATACAGCAATTTGATGACTTGTATAGGCGGAGGTACAACTTATGATGAAAAGTCAAAGTAATTTCGCTTTAATAACCGCTCCATGCTCATTAATTCTTCATAGGAGATTTTTTCTGGAAGTTTTGTCTGATCCACTAAAATTAATTGATCTTCAATCTCTTTGACCGTCTCATCCTTTTGATAGGTCATCCCGCAGTGCGTGCAGGAAATGGACGGCGTTTCGATGATTTCAATTGATTGTGTGCCCGTGATCAGTTCCCAATAGACTGTTGTCTGCTCCGCATTTGCTTTATTTTCCTCACACCAATCACATGTCAGCAAGGCTATTTCTCCTCCTTTACGGTTTGTTCTTTTTTGAGCTGCGCTTGATATTTCTTCTCTTTTAATTCATCTCGTTTTTCACGTTTGTTTTTAAGTGTGTCGTGCTCAGGATTTGTCTCATATGCTTCTCTACGTTTCATTCGGCTTAAATTCTCAGGCGTAAACGATCTCGCTTCATCCTCTAATAGTGCGGTAATACCAATTGCCGGTTCTTGTTTCTCTTCATAAATTTCATTAAAATACGCATCTGCCTGGCCTGCGACGTAATGCTCTGGTTCTGGATAAGAGGTGATGACACCTTCAAAGTTACGAAGGACGACTTTGTCAGGGCTTTGCGATAATAAATAATTTGGCTGTAAAGCAATTTTCCCTCCGCCTCCTGGCGCATCTACTACAAAGCTTGGTACTGCATAACCACTCGTATGTCCTCTTAAACCCTCAATGATTTCAAGCCCTTTTGATACCGGCGTTCTAAAGTGGCCAATGCCCTCAGATAAATCACATTGATAAATATAATATGGTCTGACCCGAATCTTCACAAGATCGTGCATCAGCTTCTTCATAATCGGCACACTGTCATTAATACCTGCAAGGATGACGGCCTGATTCCCTACAGGAACACCGGCATTCACAAGACGTTCGCACGCTTCTTTTGCTTCTTTTGTGATTTCAATACTTGTATTGAAATGGGTGTTCAGCCAAACTGGGTGATATTTTTTCAAAATCTCGCACAGCTCATCTGTAATACGCTGCGGAAAGACAACCGGCGCGCGGGTTCCAATCCGAATGATTTCAACGTGCGGAATATCCCGTAAGTTTTTCAAAATGTATTCAAGCACTTGATCATTGATTAACAGCCCATCTCCGCCAGAAATTAACACGTCCCGCACCTCAGGTGTTTCTCTAATATATCCAATTGCAGCATCTAACTGCTTTTTCGGCACACCCATACCAATCTGGCCGGAAAAACGTCTTCTCGTACAATAACGGCAGTACATGGAGCACTGATTTGTCACAAGAAACAGTACACGATCTGGATATCGGTGCGTGAGCCCCGGGACAGGTGAGTCCTCATCTTCATGCAGCGGGTCTTCCAGATCATATTTTGTTTTATGAAGCTCTTCTGCAATTGGCACAGATTGCATACGTATTGGACATCTTGGATCGTCTGGATTCATCAGTGAGGCATAGTAGGGTGTAATGTTGAGTGGAATGGTTTTAGTGGAAATCTTCACCCCTTCTCGTTCCTCTTCTGTTAAGTTTACGATTTTTTCTAAATCCTCAAGCGTTTTCACGGTATGCGTCAGCTGCCAAATCCAGTCGTTCCACTTTTCCTCAGGTACATCCTTCCAAAGCTCAATGTCCTTCCAGTGACGTGCCGGTTCATACAATTTCTGATTCATATCCATTCCCCCTATCAGCATTCACTTTATACTATGCAAGTTATGTGCCAACATGGGAAAATGCCCCTATTCTTTACAAAAGGAGCTTTTACCCGTCATATTCAATTGGATGTTGTGCCTATATTTCGGCATCTGCATATTTCTTTAATTTATATTGCAGCGTTTGTCGAGGGATTTTTAAAGCAGCGGCGGTTTTTTTAATATTTCCATTATGCTGATGTAAAGCTTCTTGGATCAATGTTTGTTCAAATGAAGACACTTGATTTTTTAAGGAGGATTCAGATGTTTCTTTTTCCAGCTTTTGCTCACGTAAATGAGCCGGAAGGTATAGAGGGATGATCTCTTCCGCTTCCTTTGGCATCATCAACACGGCATGCTCTATCGTATGTTTTAATTCTCTGACATTCCCAGGCCAGTGGTGCGCCATAAACAATCGTTCCGTTTCTTCAGAAAGGCGTGTAACGTTTTTTGAAAACTGCTGATGATAGGTTTGAATGAAGTGGCGGGATAGCAGCGTGATATCTTGCTTTCTTTCACGAAGCGGCGGGATATAAAAAGATGATACATGCAATCTATAAAATAAATCTTCTCTTAAAATTTGCTTTTTCACTGCTTCGAATGGGTCCATATTGAGCGCAGTAATGAGCCGAACATCCACTTGAATGGATTTTGCGTCACCGATGCGGCGGACAACGCCATCCTCTAACACACGTAATAATTTCGTCTGCAGCGTGAGCGGCATCGCTTGCAGCTCATCAAGAAAAAGTGTGCCCCCATCAGCTAATTCGAAAAGTCCCTTGCGATCAAGTGCGCCCGTATAGCTCCCTTTGACAGATCCGAACAATAAACTTTCAAGTAATGATTCTGGGAGTGCTGCGCAGTTTTGCGGAATGAACACTTGATTTTTCCGGTCAGATTCATGGACAATGGCTTGAACGAGCACTTCTTTTCCTGTCCCTGTTTCCCCGTAGACAACAACTGATGATGGATAAGCAGCTGCTTTTTTTGCCCTTTCAAGCATTTCTTTTAAAAGAGGATCATTTGTTAAAAATGAAGCAAAATCATGCATTTGTACGGCCTCAGCCGCGTCTTGTGTCCGCTTTTTTTGCCCTAACCGATTGGAAAGAGCCGACAGCTTTGATACATCTTTTGCGACTTCGACCGCGCCTATTAACTCGTTATCTTCGATAATAGGCAATGTCGTGTTCACTGTTTCAATCCTTTCTCCATTTTTATTCAAATAGGTTTGCAGCGAATGATAAATGGGCTTTCCTGTTCGCAACACATGCATGAGCGTACTTGTCTTTTCAGTTAAAGAGGGATACACATCAAGGATGTACTTGCCAATCACCTCTTCTTTTTGTAAAGAGTCAAACTTAGCGGCATTATGATTGTAAAAAATCGTCATCCCTCGATCATCTACAACGTGAATGGCTTCATCAATAGCTTCTAAAATCAATTCAAACCAATCTGCTCTTTCGACAACCTTCCCCATTCTTTCCCCCTCACTTTCAGTGCCAAAAAACCGGCATCAATTGCCAAGTTTTCAGCGGCTTGATCAATTCTTAAAGGTTCCTGTCCTTTTCATGTTTCGCTTTTTCCTTTCTACTTCCTGCAATCATTGCGAAAAAAGCACCCCTCTTATGAGGAGTGCTTTCGTCCGGATGTTTGATAAAGAGACATATCGAATTCTTGCAGCGATTCCCTATACAGCGGCACAATCGGCTTTCCTTCCTGAAAAAACGCAAATTGGGATGGGTACAGCTTAATCGGCTGATGATAAAAAGCGAATCGCTTCACGACCTCAGGATCAATACGGCAAAAGGCATAATGCACAAGTAAATAAACATCTTGTTTCCATTTAAACAGGCGCCTGTTTGGCGGACTGAAAACTGGAGAAGCCTGAATTATGCCGCCATCCTCAAATGCCTGAAGCTGATCATTTGAAATCGTATAGATCTCCTTAGGGTGAAACTGAAAATATTGCACGTCACGTTTTGAAGCAAACCGTCTTTTTTTCTGATCTTCAATATAAAAGAACGTTTTCCCATTATCTGCGGTAACGACTGTATAATTGGGTACTGCCAGCTTCTCTTTCATTTCATATTTCATCTCACATAACAGCGGAACACGGATCGCACGCCTGTTCTTTTCATTGATCCAGCGTTTTTCAATTCCATGAAGTTTCCCGTCTGCGATTTGATAATAATCTTCTTCTTTTTCAATGACCGTTCCGTCAATTAAATCATACGGCATACTCGAAAACAGATGATGAAAGGAATGGGGCGTTTTATACGTTGTATCCAGTACATCTTTTAATGGAAAAAACGCAGCGAAGTGATTCAGCCTCATCCAAAATACAGAATCTGCATGATGCCAGTGCTTTGGCTCATCGTCCCAATATTGTCCGTATTTTTCATAGATCAGTGGAAGCAAGCAGCTTCTGTGCATGACCGAACAATGGTCCACTTGAAAGGACGCATGCTCTAAGATTTGATCTGCTTCTCGAATAAAACTCATCGTTTCCACTAAATGCTGATCAACATGCACGACCCGCTGCGAGGAATACACAATATCTATGTGAGGCTTCGACCGAAAAACATCCACCATTTTAAGCAAACGATCTTGATGGTAGATGGTATCATCGGTTAAATAACAAATGAGCTCACCTGTTATACGGGTTAATGCTTCATTAATAAGCGTCGCATATCGTGCGGTTAACAGCCGTTTTGCTGGATGAACTGTGTGCGAATACAGCTGAATGCGTTCATCACTTAAATAGGGCTGGATCTTTTGAATGGTGCCCTCTTCTGAGCCATCATCCATAATCAAAAGCTCCCAATGCGGATACGTTTGATCTACCATACTCTTTAGCACACGATCAATGAAATCTGGTTTATTGTAGCTTGTTAAAATCACCGATACTTTCATGATCATTATCCTTTTTGATTAGATTAAAAAGCCCCCCAGCTGACAATGTTCACATAAGGAACACTCACTCTTAGCTGATTTGTCGCGTTTTTAAAGACTGCAACCGTATCAAACAATTGCACGACAACCACGTTTTGAAGTACATCTCCATTGACCAAATGAACACGCGGCAACGGAATGCCAAGCTCAAGCCATGGACGAAGTAATTCTTTGATGTCTGACACATTCTCTTCCCCACTTTCTTCTAAAAGACGAAGAAGAAGTAAAATCAAGATGATTTCAAGCACTCCTTCCGACTCTACTAATTCTTCGTTCCAACCATCTAATAATTGTTCAAATTCCATTCATAATCCCTCTCTCTTCACATTTAATCTTTACTAGAGTATGAGCGTCACTTCATTTAGCCTCAGCATTTGAAAACATTTTTAAAAATGTGTGAAGTGATTAAATGAAAAAAAGATCAGGAATCAGCGTTCTGCTTATGCCAAAAAAAAAGAACGGCATATACATAGGGGTGAGTTTGAATTGATGAAGAAAGGATGGGGAAAAAATGAGCGAAAAGCGTGCTGAATTAAAAAAGGAACTATTGAAAGTGTTTTTCAAACCAATTACTCATGCATTAACAGCTAATCTCGAAGAAGGAGGAGTTCAAATGGAAGAAAAATTGAACGATTTATTAAGTGAAGTGGCAGCTGAGGCATCACCTTCAGATTCTGCTACAACACTCGATGTATCTCAGCCAGCAAGATGGATCTTTGCAAGACTTGCACCAGGAACAGTCATTAGCATTGTCACTGACTCAGGAGATTTAATTGGGCCAGTTCAATTTGTATCATTCGATGCTTCAACAGGCGTTGTATTTGTTACACAAGAAAGCTCTGTCACACCTACAGGCTCAGCAACGACTCTATTAGATGTAGATAAAGTTGAAAGTGTTACATTCACATCTTAATGTGAGAGGATCATCATGAAGCTTCTTTATATCAGTTCTGGCTACGGCGGAATCTATCACATGTTTGATCAATGGGTAGAAGAAAGCTTCATTGATTCCCCCTTTTCATGTGTAAAGATTGATAGAGAATCTCTACCCACGAACATGCACAAAATCCGGACATTTTCTCCGGATTTTGTTTTGATAATGATCGGTGATCATGTTCCGAAAGATGTGCTTCATCAATTCAAACAAGAAAAAATCCCGATTGTTCTTTGGATGACAGAAGATCCCTTTTATACAGATGTGTCAGCTGCTTGCGCACATGAAGCTCAGCTTATATTAACGATTGATGAAGGGGTTTTGCCATTTTATAAACAATTAGGCGCTGATCATACGCACTACTTTCCCATTCCGGCAAATACACGTGTCTTTCAGAAAAATGAATCGCCAGAAGAGATGTGCACGTATGACATTGCACTCATTGGCTACCCTTATCCCAACCGCATCAAAGCCATCGATACACTCTTGCAGCAAAACAAATGGCGTATTCTCGTTGCAGGTAAGGAATGGCACCGTCACTTAAACAAATCACGGAGACATTATCGTGATTTCACACTGATAACGAATTGGCTGAGTCCTCAGCAAATGGCGGACATCTATCAGCAGACAGCAATTGTCCTGAATCCGCATAGGCCGGCTCAATTTGCGTATAACAAAAACAAAGCCATGATTCAAAATATGAGCCTCAATAACAGAGCATTTGACATTGCTGCAACTGGGAGTTTTCAATTGACGGATCTACCTCCGCCGCCTGCTTTTTCAAGCTTTGCTTTTTACAAAGATGAGGACGATTTGATAGAACAGGTTGAATACTATGGATCAAATGCAGGTGAAAGAAAGGCGGCCGCACTGAACAACTACGAGCAAACCGTTCGCTGGAATACATTTGATACGATGCCACAAAGGCTTTATGACATTGTAAAAAGCGCCCTATAACTGGGCGCTTTTTCTCATTGAATGCCAGCTTATGCATGATCTTCCGCATCTCGGTGAGCTAATAAGATTTTCTCTGCCTCTTTCCGGTCTGCCTCCTGTTTCACCACAAGCGACCGCGTGCGATCCATCATATATGCTCCGACAGATCCTTCTAAAAAGGAATGAATGCATTCTTTTGCATAATGAGCATGAAAAGCATATACCGCACCATTTAGCCGGCCATACGTATATGGCTGCTCATGCTTTGGCATGAAAAAGTAATGATTGTCCTTATATAAAGTAGCTTCATTGTTTTCATGCAGTGTCCAAGTTTCATTTGGGTTTTCTAACGCCTCTGTAAAAGATGCGGTGCAGTCATATCCCCCTTCCACTAAAAGCTGCAAGCACTTCTCGATATCTGTCGGCTGTCTTAGAGGAGACGATGGATGCAGATACAGCACAATATCAAAGGTTTTTCCCTCCCGCTCTAAATAAGCAAGCGCATGCTTCACAGCTAACAGTGACGGCGTTTGTTCTGTCACATGTGTGCTTGGCAGTTCAATCACATTTGCTCCGTAGTGAGATGAAATGATTTGCGTATTGACATCCTCTGAGGAGACGATGACTTCATCTAATTCAATCATTTGCAGTAACGGCTGAATGGTCCAATAGATAAGCGGCCTCTCTGCCAATATGCGTATGTGTTCATCATGCTGGCCGTCGTGACTTCTAAATGCAGGTATCATAGCTAAAATACGATTTCCCCTATACATGTCTTCTCTTCTCCCCTCGCGCACAGCTCCCTTACCATTTTCTTCCCGAGCTGACCGCAGTACTGAAGTATTCAGGTCTCTCGTTTTTCTAGTTGATCTCTTATCTCTCCATATTCTATTAAGACGACTAGCAGATGGTTATAATTTGTTCACCTAATTTATGCATGAAGTGGTTCTTTTCCTCAAACGAATGCCGCTCTTTCACATATGATGCAAAGTAGAGAAATGAGAGTTGGGGGATTAGATATGTCCAAACAGATAGAAACGACTTTGAAGACCTTTTTTCGTGACAAAACGATATTGGTTACAGGCGGTACGGGGTCAATCGGCCGGCAAATCGTGAATAAATTAACAAGTTGCTCTCCAAAGAAGATAATCGTCTTCAGTAAAGATGACAGCAAACAATACATGATGAAAAATGAGTACGCAGAACATCCAGAAGTCGTATTCGCTTTAGGAGATGTCCGGGATGCAAGCCGCGTGAGACAGCTCGTCAAGGGTGTGGATATCATTTTCCATGCAGCGGCCTTAAAACAAGTACCCACTTGTGAAGATAATCCGTTCGAAGCCGTTCAAACGAATATCATCGGCGGACAGCACGTCATTGAAGCCGCCCTCGAACATGAAGTGAGTCATGTCGTCAACATTTCAACTGACAAAGCGGTTTCTCCGACGAATGCCATGGGTGCAACAAAATTGATTTCAGAAAAACTATTTTTCCAAGCAAACGAAAGTATTCCGAATCAAAAAACCAGGTTTTGCTCTGTACGCTTTGGCAATGTGCTTGGATCTAGAGGTTCCGTTATTCCAATCATGCTCCAGCAGCTATTAAATGAAAAACCTTTGACCGTGACTGATCCTCATATGACACGTTTTTTTATGTCTATTGAAGAGGCTGTTTCCCTCACACTTCAAGCAGCAATTATGATGAAAGGCGGCGAAACCTTCATTCTCAAGATGGAGTCCTTACAGCTTGCCGATCTTTTAAAAGCGTTTCACGAATATGCCGCTCAAATCAATGCTCAATCTCCAGATGTTCTTGTAGTCGGAAAAAGACCTGGCGAAAAGCTTCACGAGGAGCTCACATTCCCGCACGAAGCAGATGCACTGTTTGAACATGAACAATTTTATGCCATTTTACCAAGACCACATTTGCACCCTGCCTTTCAAAAAGTCGACTTAACGAATTACACCTCAAAAGAAGCACCGCTCATTACAAAAGAAAAGCTGTTCCACATCATCGAACAATTACATCATACACATCATAAAAAATAAAAAATCGTCACACGGAAGCAGCTGCTTTCCATGTGACGATTTTTAAATGGATCAATCAAATAGATGTTTCAAATCCCCGTAGCCTTCTTTTTCAAGATCATCCTTTGGGATAAACTTTAAAGCGGCTGAGTTAATACAATACCGAAGACCGTTTGGCCCTGGGCCATCAGGGAAAACATGACCTAGATGAGAATCAGCTGTTTTACTGCGAACCTCTGTCCGCACCATTCCATGACTCGTATCAACCTTCTCTGCTACTTCTTCCTCTTCAAGCGGTTTTGTAAAACTTGGCCATCCGCAGTGGGCATCAAACTTATCTAAAGAAGAAAAAAGCGGCTTTCCTGAAATGATATCCACATAGATACCTTCTTCTTTATGATCCCAAAATTCATTTTGAAATGGCGGCTCCGTGCCATTATTTTGCGTGACTTCGTACTGCATGCGGTTTAATTCTTTTATACGCTTTTCTTTTTCATTTGCCATTATTTATCACTCCAATGGGACTCAATAAAACCGGCTCTGCCCGAACCGACATGATATCGTTCGTAGTGCATTTTGTTTTTCTTATAATAATGCTGATGATATTCCTCTGCTGGATAAAAAGGACCTGCGTCTAAAATTTCTGTAACGATTGGCTTTTTGAAAATCCCGCTTTGGCTCAGCTGCTCTTTCGATGCTTCTGCTAGCTTTCGCTGCTCGTCATGATGAACATAAATACCTGTACGGTAAGATTCCCCTCTATCGCCAAATTGCCCGCCATCGTCTGTTGGGTCTATTTGCTGCCAATACAGCTCTAGCAGCTTCTCATACGGGAACACGTCAGGATCAAACGTGATTTGAACCGCTTCTCTATGCCCCGTTGTATTTGTACATACTTCCTCATAGGTCGGATTCACTGTATGTCCGCCAGTATACCCTGATTCAACTTTGATAATGCCCGGCTGTTCATCAAAAGGTTTAACCATACACCAGAAGCAGCCTCCTGCAAATGTGGCTAATTCTTGTTTTTCAGACATATTAGTGCCCCCTTCATTTAAAAAATGGTATCATCATATTATAACATGATAAAAAATAATGAAAATGATACGACTTGTATACCTAAAATAAAAGAAAGCATTCTGTCGTATCTTTAAAATATAATGGGGGTTTAATGATTGGAACAAAGAAAACAAATGATGTACGAAATGGACACTTTACTGAGAACCGTATTTAAGCAGATCCGTTATGAAATTAACAGCCTGCTCGAAAACGAATTATCTCGGAATGAATTTCTTATTTTAAATCTGCTCCGTGAGCAAGGTGCAAAAAAAGTAACGGAATTCGCTTCCATTCTTGGAGTGTCAGCAAGTCATATTACCGCTGTGACTGACACACTCGTAGAAAAAGGCTGGATCACCCGTATCCGCTCAAAAGAGGACCGCCGCATCATCAAAATCCACTTAACCGATAAGGGTAAGAAAATTACTGAGCATTTTGAGAAAAAGAAAACCGAATACTTTATGGAGCGATTTGAATCATTTGATGACGAAGAACTAAAAACCATGATCAAATTATTTAAAAAGCTGGATAAAAGTCAAAAGGATTAAGCATAGATTTTAGCGCTCAGGACATGCTACGGATAAAAAGAGGTGGAACAAACCATGACAAGCCCTTATCTTTGTCCAAACTGTAAAACAAACAGAACGCGCTTTAATCTCATTGAGCAGCTTTCAGAACCTGTAAAGCTTGATCCAGCAACAGGAGCAGTTGTTGAAAGATACGAAGGAGAACAGCTGTCTCCTTTTCACTTGAGCTATCAAGGTCCTCAAATGAAAGTCCAGTGCGGTGTTTGTGGTTTAATTGAGGATGAAAAAACGTTCATTAAACTAGCTGAATATCATCAATATTCTTCTCCTTCTTAACATGCCGGCCTGACGGAAAACGTCAGGCTTTTTTCTATGCTTCTTTTGCCTATACAGATCGTCTTTTTCATGCATACGCTACAAAAAACACCATTGCATGAGAAAGAAGGGATTGATGACATGCAGCAGCTCTTTTATCATGACTTTCCATATCGGCCATTCGCTGACACCTACGAGCATCTTCAAAGCAGCCCTTCATCAAAAGCCTTTATTCGATTATTTCACGCTGCACCAGATCTCAGTGAGCTCGCTGTTTATGTGAACCGGAAGCAGATAATGAAACCAATGCCTTACAGCCATTTGACCGCTTATATGGAGTGGGATGAGGGAATGTATGAAATAGAAGTGTTCAAACTGGCTACAAATGAGAGAATTCTTCATTCCCGCATTCGATTTAAGAGCGGCAAGGTCTACACATTATGTATCACAGGTGCCCGTGCAGGCTTTGCACTCTTGACTGAGCAGCAGGCTACTTTGATCAAACAAGAAGACCTGTCAGCACTTACATTTGTACAGCTGTCTCCGGACCTTCCTTCTATAGATATATACGAACGAGACCATGGGGTTATATCGAAGGAGCTTGATTATGTAAACAGCACCCACATTCATCATTTCTCCCCGAACAAATATCATTTTGAATTGAAAGCCGCCGGCACTCAAAGTGTACTGCTTGATATCCCAAAAGTTCATCTGCAAACAAAGCGTGCATACCTGATTCTGCTTCATGGTTTTGCTAACGGAGATCCTGAACTTATGGCAAAGGTGGTCTTGTCTCGGCAATTATAAAAAAGAGCCTTTCCTAAAGTGGAAAAGGCTCCTTACGAGACATCTTCAGCTTTTTCTTGCTTTTGAAAATCAAAAGCAAGAATCATCGTGCCTAGAAATAATGCACAGTAGGCAATATTTAAGTAAAACTGATCGATATTTTCTGCTTTTAAAGCATTGGCAGCTGTTATGCCAAAGTACGCAGCAAATAAAAACGACAGTAAACTAAAATATTGATAGACTCGCTTCATGATTTCACTCCTGACTCACACGTTCTATTGCTTTGGATGATAATATGAGAATTCAATTTCATCGTTCTGCAGATCAATTTTATTTGCTTTCACATACATATCATTCGTCAGCGGCATTTCTGAAAGACGCACTTCAACCGTTTTTTGATCCGGTTTTACATGAACGAACTCTGGCAGCTCATAGAACTGACCCATGTAGCTTAAAACAAAACTAATCGGAATGCTCAATTGTCCAATTGAAAAGTCATCCACTTTCAAAAGCACATCACCATTATCTTCAACAGTTGGCGTAAATGAGACGTTTGCATCAATCGTTGAAGAGAAAGCTTTAATTGCGCCTGTTACTTTCACATCTTGATCGATTGCTACATGAAAGTCTGGCATATCATTTGATCCTTGATTTTTCAAATAATCATTCACAAAGCTGGTGAGTGATTCCTTTGAGCTGGATATATTAAAAGCATATTCGCTTTTCACTTCTTTGGTTGAAGCGGATTGACCGCCTGGCAGCAGCATCAAAATACCGCAGCCAATCACAATCAATAGATTGATTGCAAGTAAAATAAAAAATAAGCTTTTCCATTTTTTCATCTGTTTCACCCTATTCCTTCGGCAGTCCTTCTTTTTTCACTTCGGAGAATAAACGATTTGCCATAAGAGAGTACCCCTTTTGGTTTGGGTGGAAATCATCTTCTGCCAGTAATTTTTCATCAGAACCTTCTTCAAATAAATCTGCTACATTGATCATATCCGCATTGCCGTCTTTTTTGAGTTCCTTTTTGGCAGCGGCATTCCAGTCTTGAACGACTTCATCAATATCTCGCAGCTCAGACAAACTGAATTTAAAAGGATTGTACATGCTGACATACATGATTTTCGCATGGTCATTCTGTTCTCTCAGTTGAGCAAGAATGGTTTTAAAGCGCTCTTCAAAAGGACCCTGCTCTTTTTGAAAAGGAGCAAACGTCAAATTAAGCACATTTTGACGGACAACATGCATGAGATCATTCCCGCCGATCGTAAAGAAAATATAGTCAGCGTCTTTCAGTCCGTCCTGCACCTTTTTTTCTTTTAATCTTTTTAATAAATCTACTGTTCTACTGCCTTTAATGGCATAGTTTTTTAATGTGACAGACTGCACGCCGTCCACTGCTTCTATCTTGTCACGGGTTATGCCTGCATAGCCTTTTTTATCTTGATCTCCGATTCCTTCTGTTAAGGAATCTCCAACCGCTGCGATGGTAATATGTTCTTTTACTTTTGGTGTGTCTTCTAGTTTATCCTTTATGCCAGCCTCTTGCGCGGAACATGCAGAAAGAACAAAAGCTAGAGACATCACAATCAAAATCAAACGAGCCTTCAAACGATGATGTCCCTCCTTTTTCTGATTAAAAAAGTGTATCATGTTTTCGCCCATTTGAACATCCTTATGCTAGCTTCGGTTCAGCGTTTTGATGTCCTTGATGATATCATCATAAGGTGTGTTTTGCACGCCATCATAATTTTTCATCACTTTCCCATCTTGATTGACAAGAAAAAACAGAGACTGATGAATCACTTGGTCTTCATCTTCAGGTTTTTTTACAATGGTTTTAAAGCTTTTCATTGCGAATTTTTCAATTTCTGACTGTGAATACCCAGTGAGAAAATCCCAATTTTTAAAGGACAATGGATAGGCTTTTGCAAATTCCTTTAGCTTTTTCGGTGAATCGACCTCTGGGTCCACGCTAAAGGAAATGATATGCGCATCCAATTTTTCTTCTTTTAACCGTTTTTGCAGCTCTGTCATATGAGCAGTCATCGGCGGACAAATCGTTTCACAGCTTGTGAAAATAAAATCTGCTACCCATACTTTCCCCTTCAAATCATCCAATGACACCTTTTGGCCATCTTGGTTTTCAAACTCAAACGGCTCTATTTGATAATTTAAAGCATCCTTGATTTGTCCATTTGAACATGAGACTAAAAGAAGCACGCTTACCATCATAAGCGCACCAAGTAAGGCTCCCCTTTTTCTATACATGATATGTCCATCCCCTTTTTCTATCAATCGGTATAAAAAGTAAAGCCTATTGCGCCCTTTCCGGTATGACAAGAAATAATCGGTGTTGTGTAGGCGATGTCAATCAGTGCTTCAGGTGTGTGATCAAGCAGCGCTTTTTTTAGCTTTTCAGCGAGTTCTAATGCATCTGCATGTGCGATCCCAATGGCTTGAACTGTTTTTCCCTTCACCGCCTGTACATACTGTTTTGTCAGATGGCGGACAAGCGCAGAGTAGCTTCTCACATTCGCTTCTGGCGTATATACCCCGTCTGTCAAGCTGGCAATTGGTTTGATGTGAAGAAGTGAGCCGATCAGCGCCTTTCCTCTTCCGATTCTGCCGCCTTTGACGAGATTTTCTAATGTATCGATCGTGACATATAGCTTTGTTTGAAGACGGATTTTATCTAATTCTGTGATAATATCTTCACGGCTTGCACCCTTTTTGGCTAGTTCTGCTGCTTTGATGACTTGAAATCCTAATCCATAGGAAATAAAATTCGAATCAATCACCGTGATATTTCCATCTACCATTTCCGAAGCGCTTTCAGCAGTTTGAACAGTACCGCTCATACCACCAGTTAAATGGATACTGATCACTTCGCTTCCATCTGCCGTCAGCTTTTCATATAATTCGACGAATTGACCGATCGCAGGTTGAGACGTTTTCGGCAGTTCCTCAGCGGCCTCCATTTTCTCAATAAATTCATCTGGCTGTATATTCACCCGGTCAATATAATCAACTCCAGAAATGGAGATATTGAGCGGAATCACGTGAATGGAAAGATCATTGATTTTTTCTTGCGGAAGGTCCACAGTTGAATCTGTTACAATTTTAATTTGTTTCACTATCGTCTCATCCTTGCTGTCTTAGTCTTTACTTATGATATTACCTTATTTCCTGCACACTTGAAAACAACTGACCTAACGTTTTTGAAATTGTCACATTTTCTTCTTGTCAAGAAAAAAATCCTTGCCAAACTGAGCAGCAGCCACTTCAAAATGGCTGCTTACCCCTTTTGACAAAGATTCCTGCTTACGCATTGTGTTTCAGTGTAGGCTCCTGATAGATCTGTTCATATGTGCTCCACTTGACGTTACGTTTCACATCCTCTCTGAAAGAGTACACAGTTCTCTTTCCTTTAGATACATAGACTTTTTTCAAGAAAGCTTCAAGTCTAAAGGTGAGCATGAAACGATACGTCTCATCTCCCTTTAGAACAGGGACTTCTGTTACCTTGATCTGAGCTCCATCCATCCGTCTAAAACATATTGTTTTGAGCAGCACAAACGATCAATCCTCTTTTCCAATTATCTGTTAAGCCTAAATAAATAGGTGGAATAAATCTTGATCTTTATTCACTTCAACATAGTGAAAGCCTTTTCTATCCATCCGCTCAATCAGCGCTGCATAGTCATCTCTTTCTTTCAATTCGATGCCGACTAGCGCAGGACCTTTGCTTCGGTTATTCTTTTTCGTATATTCAAAGCGTGAGATATCGTCATTTGGCCCTAACACTTCATCTAAAAATTCACGAAGCGCTCCTGCTCTTTGCGGAAAATTGACAATAAAGTAATGTTGAAGCCCTTCATAGATCATCGAGCGTTCTTTGATTTCCTGCATTCTGCCGATGTCATTATTTCCTCCACTGACAATACAGACAACATTTTTCCCTTTGATCTCCTCGCGATGAGCATCTAATGCTGCGATTGGCAATGCGCCTGCCGGTTCTGCTACAATCGCACATTGATTATACAGCTCTAAAATCGTTGTACACACTTTCCCTTCGGGTACAAGACTGATTTTATCGACAACAGACTGAAGCGATGTAAACGTCTTTTCGCCAATCCGCTGAACCGCTGCTCCGTCTACAAACTTATCAATCGAATCAAGTGTCACAACCTCGCCCTTCTCATGCGAGGCATGCAGTGAAGCTGCGCCAAGCGGTTCGACTGCAATGATTTCGGTTTCTGGTGAGATATTTTTGATATATGTACCAACACCAGATAACAGACCTCCACCTCCGACACTTGCAAATAAAAAGTGAGGCTCCACTTCGATATCATTTAAGATTTCGACAGCAGTCGTTCCTTGTCCTGCCATCACATCCAGATCATCAAACGGATGGATAAATTCGCGCTTCTCTTCATCTCCGCATTTTACGGCTTCATGATACGAATCATCAAACGTATCTCCGGTTAAGATAATTTCAACATATTCTTTTCCGAACAGCTCCACTTGTGATACTTTTTGCCTTGGCGTCGTAGCAGGCATAAAGATTTTCCCGTGGATACCTAAATATTTACAAGAATAGGCAACACCCTGTGCGTGATTTCCTGCACTTGCACAGACAATGCCATTTTCTAGTTTATCTTTTGGAAGCTGGCTCATTTTATTAAAAGCGCCTCTTAATTTAAAGGAACGAACTACTTGAAGATCCTCTCTTTTTAAGTAGACATTACATTCATATCGTTCAGAAAGTCGCTCATTTTTTTGAAGTGGTGTATGAATGACTACATCCTTCAAATTTTGATGGGCTTTTAAGATGTCTTTCACTTGAATTAGCGTATTTTCTTTGAGCAACGGTTTCATGTACAAGATCCTTTCTCTTTAACCTTATTTAATTTGTCATTATAACATGAATATTCAAAAAATAAACCAATAGATCATGGATCCATCATAAATTTTATAAACTTTTTCGTTTTCCTGTACATTTGTTTTAATTGGGTGTTACAATTGAACCAATTAGAACCACAAAGAAAGGAATCACCCAATGGCCACTCAATCATTCGCATCTATCTATGGTGATCATCAAGATATCAAGCATGCAATTCATCTGGCAAAACAATTTTCGAAAAACGAACAGCCGGTCTTGATAACAGGAGACATCGGCACAGGCAAAACGCTATTCGCCCAAGAAATGGCGAACGTATCTGTTCCACACGCATCACTGACACACATGTATTGCCCTATCTTGAATGAAGAAACCTTACAGAAAGCCTTCACAGAAAAAAACAATCAAATTCTTTATTTAGATGAAATCGGTGCATTAAGTATTTCTATGCAGCACCAGGTCATTCACTTTCTAGAAACGTCACCTGCAACAAAAGTAATCGCTTCTTCGTCTTTATCAATAGAGGCACTCAGGGTTTCTTCTACCTTTTTACCCGAGCTGTTTTATCGTCTGAATGTTCTTCATTTGGCCCTTCCAGCTTTAGCCGAACGAAAAACAGATATTCCTGTGTTAACAAATGCTTTCTTTCAAAAGCTGAACATGGCACCTGATATTGATCCAAGTGTTTGGGAAGCCTTGCAGCAGTATCCATTTGAAGGAAATGTCAAAGAACTCAAAAATATTGTTCATTACGCTGCGTCCATACTCGAAGGCCACACGGTATTTTTACATCATTTACCGCCCTTTGTGTTAGCACCTCTTCCCTCAGCCGTGAAAGGTAAAAAGGAAGAACACCAGCTCACACTAATGGAAAAACAAGAGTTTGTTTTCTTGCTGGAAGCCATTAAATCTCTTAATGAAAAAGGAGAAGCAGCCAGCAGGCGCATCTTATCTGAATTAAGCAAACAAGGAGATATCCCGCTGACCCCTCAGCAGGTGCGAAACCGCTTAGATGATCTTGAGAAAAAAGCATACGTGACGAAAGGAAAAGGCAGGGCCGGAACGAAGATTACACTTGAAGGTCTTTCATTCCTGAAGTCGCTTGATGGTTATATACCGGTTCAATAAAAGGAGGACATCCATTGTTTACTGTAAAAGAAGAAATTGCAAACGCCATTACACATGGCATAGGTGTTATTTTATCCATCCCAGCCATTGTGTTTCTCGTCTTATTCGCTGTTCAATACGGCACTGTCACAGACATTATCAGCTTTTCGATATTTGGTGCATCCATGCTGCTGCTTTATTTAAGCTCAACCCTGCTTCATAGCATTCGGCACAAAAAAACAAAAGATATTTTTGAAATCCTCGACCACTCGGCTATTTATGTATTGATTGCTGGTACATATACACCCTTTTTACTTGGACCACTAAAAGGTGCACTCGGCTATACGCTCCTTGCCATTGTATGGGCGCTTGCTGCTGGTGGGATTGTCTTTAAAATCTTTTTCGTCAAACGCTTTATTATCGTATCTACCCTTGTCTATTTATTAATGGGCTGGATGATCATCATCGCCATCAAACCGCTTTATATCCAATTAACAGGTGCAGGATTTGGCCTCTTACTGTTAGGCGGCATATTATATTCAGTCGGAACCATCTTTTATATTTGGCGGAAAATTCCCTATCATCATGCGATTTGGCACAGCTTTGTTCTTGGCGGCAGCGCATCGATGTTCTTCTGTATTTTATTCTATTGCGTAAACATTCCTGCTGCATAGAATGAAAAAACCAGCATCCACTATTCGGATGCTGGTTTTTTCTATGCACGTTTTTGTGCGTAATCACTGATCATGACAGGAGCTTTAATATGAATATCGACATTAACAGGACGCAGTCTTTTCACGATCTTCCCAGTTAAAAGACGATCCGTTCCGCTAGTTTCAATTGGTACAAGCGGACAATCGTATTCTTCAGCAAGCGCCTCTGCAATATGACGATACGCTTCTGAAAGCAATAGACTCTGCCCAGACACGATTCTTTCCTTTGCTTCTTCTAATAAGACCTCATCCGTTTGATTCTGATGGATAACCGCCATTTTTTTGAGCCATTGTTTTAAAATCGGATACCGAAAGAGCTTCGGCTTTGCCATGAAAGCAAATGGCTTCTCAAGGTGGCCGATCAATAATGTCGTCGTGACTGGATTCAGCTCTTTTGTGACATAAATAACCGGGCCATCTGGCAGCTTCTTTTGCTGATGAATGGTCATGACTGATCCTGATTGATCAATACATCCCCGGGAAAACCTTTTTACATGCTCATGAATGAGATGCATTCGTTTCGTATAGGAAATGCGTGGATCCGTTAATTCATGATCGTACAAATGCCTCATACTTTTTAAAAAGGATACAACAACATAAATCGTTAAAAACCAATAACGAAACAACCGTACTCCTCCTACTCACTTATCCTTTTTTGTCATATACGACAAATTCATAATTGTAGGGGTTCTTTTCGTCACGATGGCCTTTTTCGCGTGATACAATCGTCCATTCATCTTCATTGTAATACGGGAAATAGCGGTCTCCTTCAAACGCATGGTGAATGTGCGTGATATAGAGACGATCAGCATATTGCATCATTTCTTCATACAGCTTAGACCCGCCAATGATAAATAGCTCTGTCTCGCTTTCCCCAATTGCCAAAATATCAGCAATTGAATGAACAACCTCGCATCCTTCTGCTTTAAAAGAAGAACTTGTGGTCAGCACAATATTTCGGCGGTTAGGCAGCGCTCGTCCAATGGATTCAAAGGTTTTTCTGCCCATGACAATCGTGTGACCGCCTGTGACTTTTTTAAAATACGCTAAATCTGCTGGTAAATGCCAAGGCATTTGATTATCTAGACCAATGACTCTGTCTTCTCCTGTCGCCGCAATCATGGAAATCATACACTGACTTCTCCTTTTATATGCGGATGCGGATCATAGTTCTCAAGCACAAAATCATCAAACGTAAAATCAAAAATGCTCTTTACATCTCTTGTAATACGAAGCGTAGGAAGCGTGCGTTCCTCGCGCTCTAGCTGCATTTTCACCTGTGGAAGATGATTTTGATAAATATGAGCATCTCCGAGTGTGTGAATAAACTCTCCTGGCTCAAGATTTGTGACTTTGGCAATCATCATCGTTAGAAGGGCATATGAAGCAATATTAAATGGCACGCCTAAAAAGATATCTGCCGATCTTTGATATAGCTGGCAGGAAAGCTTCCCGTTTGATACGTAAAATTGAAATAGACAATGACAAGGAGGCAGCGCCATTTGATCAATTTCCCCCGGGTTCCAAGCGCTGACGATCAGTCGTCTTGAATTCGGGTTGTGCTCAATATCATGAATCAGCTTTGTGATCTGATCCACTGTCTCGCCGTCTCCGCTCGCCCATGATCTCCACTGTGCACCGTATACACGGCCCAGCTCTCCATTTTCATCTGCCCATTCGTTCCAAATGCGGACACCATTTTCTTGAAGATATTTGACATTTGTATCACCTTTTAAAAACCAAAGCAACTCATGAATGATCGATTTCAGGTGTAATTTCTTTGTGGTTAAAAGAGGAAATCCTTCCTGTAAATCAAATCTCATCTGGTAACCGAACGTGCTGATTGTACCTGTACCCGTTCTGTCACCTTTTTCATCCCCGTGCTGTAATACATGACGGCATAACTCTTTGTATTGTTTCATTTTTTTCATCCTTTATTTATGTTCTTGTTGTAGTTTACCTTATTTCGGCTTTTCTTGAAACCAAAAAAACATGCCTGCATGATGAGCAGACATGTTTTTCTTTTTATGCTTGATTCACTCGTTCCTGCTCTTCATCCTTAATATCTTGGTGTGAGTGAGCAATGCGGCTTGCAGCTGCGGCGGCAAGTGCAGCGACTAGGTCATCAAGGAAAGTATGCACTTCACCTGGACGGCCTTCATCTAATTCACGAATAATACCAAATTTCTCTTTATCTAAATAACCGAAGTTGGTCAAACCGATTGATCCATATACATTGACAATGGAAAGCGGAATAATCTCATCAATTCCATATAGCGGCTCATCTGTTTCAACTAAGTGCTGTAAAGGTTCTGGCAAGAGCTTTTTTTCTGCCAGCTGATCAAGGGCAAGTCCTGTTAAAACTGCATGGACAATTTCTCTTTTATTCAGCACTTTTTCAACATTTTCAATACAGACACTAAGTGGAAGGTTTGGATGATATTTTTCTTGGAGCTTCAGCACAATGTGTGCGATATCTTCAATTTTCACTCCGCGATCGTTTAACATTTGTTTTGTAATTTGCACCATTTCGTTCATTGTATATTTTTTCAATTGGCATGACATCTCCTTCTAGTGGCTCATCCAGCTCGGCGGGGTGTTTTTGTCCCAGTAAATATTACCGAGTTCGTGATGCGTCTGGAATCCATCTTCTGCTGTATGGTAATGAAAGTTAAACCAATATCCGCTGTGAGGCGGCTGATCTCTTCTGACATGAAAACGGAGCAAATCTTCTCCGGTCTTGCGGTTGTAAATGTGGAAGATTTTTTCGCCATTTCCGCTTGAAGGCTGATCAGTTAAAACAACATCTTGAAATTTTTCGTCATCTTTGAAATTTGTTAAATAGTCAGTTAACACTTGTTCAATCTTCGGCTGAATCTCTTCTCTGTACTCGTCCTCAATGACAGGTGTGATTTTACGGCCAAATTTGAGAAAGGATTGATTTTCTGCACTTGACAGCACCTCTTGCTTATATTGCTCAAAGGGATCTAACTGTTCTTTGCTTTCCTCTTGCGTTAGTTCCCAGCTGCGCATTTCATCTGATGTATCATAAACAGCTGTATAAGGCGTTTTATCAGATGAAGAAAGTTCAGAGGGCTTGTCTGTCATCAAAGCCGACGGAGGAGAGACTAAACCAAAAGTTGCAATCGTAAAGAGCGCAACAAGCGTTTTTCTCATCCACATCTTCATGATATCTAATTCCTTCCATAAGTTATCATACTGCTATTCTAGCATATAATGAATTTTCAGTCATTCAATTTGGTCACCGATTTGAGACTTTCTTTTTCATAATAAAACGTTTACAATGGCAGTAATGACGACTAAAATTTGGGAGGAATGGGTATGCTTGAAGGTTTTTTTATTACGGCTTCCTTGCTGACATTATTTTATTTTGTCTATATGGAGATTACAGATTAAAAGCCCTGAATAAGGGCTTTTTTAGATGATTGACAAGGAATTAAAAAGAATTGTCTGCACACCTGAACCTTTAGCGAGGGCTTTTTTCTTTCTCAATATATCCATAATGAAATTGGGCTGTTTTTCGTTTTAAAACGTGAAATTGATAGGAGTCTGCTAGAAATCGGGTGCTTTTCCAATGATCTTTTAAAACCACTCTTTTTCTCGCCACTCTCAGCGCTTCTTGGACGGCTGTTTCGTGGTCAAAGTGGTGCTCTGCCGCATGACGGAGCGGTGCGATACTTGCAGACTCTTGAATCGTCTCCTCAAACATCGGATCAAAATAGACGACATCAAATGATTCATCAGAGAGCTTTTTTAGCTGCTCGATACTGTCTCCACTTACAACAGATATCCGGTTCATCGCTTCATCTGCCTCTCTTACTCCTGTCTCCCATGTGTTTAATCCTTCTCGCACTAGCAATGCTGTCATCGGATTCTTTTCGATACCGACGACCCTTCCATTCGCACCTACTCGCAGGCTTGCTGTAATGGCATCTGATCCTAGGCCAAGCGTACAATCTAAAAAGGAATCGCCCGGCTGAAGCTGCGTGGCTTCGATTAAAGGATCCTTTTCCCCGCGCATGAGCCGCTTCACCCTGAACATCGCTGAGCTTGGATGGAAGAAGAACTTTTCACCATTTGGCTGATACCATTCAAATCTTTCTTTCCCCACAACAAGGACATCTCCTCGTTTCATCGCAAGCTGCTTGACGGATTGTTTGCGCCTTTCTACATACTCACCATGTAAATCCTCTGCAAGGGCTTTTGCTGTTTCAATTGTTTGTTCATTTGCTCTAAAGCTTGTTGTGATAAGCATGCGGTTCCTCCATCATGATCAAGAAAAAATGCCCTGACTTGATCACAGGACATTTCAACATGTGTATTAGCAATGTTTTTCAAATGCAGATAAGACGTTGTTCATGATGTCTTCCATTTCATGACCTTCAATCTCGTCACGCGGAATAAAATGAACGAGTTCATTTCCTTTTAAAAGTGCCATAGATGGAGACGATGGCTCTTCGCCTGTGAAGTATTCTCTCATTTTTGCCGTTGCTTCCCTGTCCTGACCAGCAAAAACTGTGACAATTCGATCTGGAGTTTTTTCTGCCTTCATCACAGCTTGAGTAGCAGCTGGGCGTGCTAAGCCGGCAGCGCACCCGCATACAGAATTAACAACTACAAATGTCGTTCCTTCTGCTTCTTGCATCGTTTGTTCTACTTCTTCTTCCGTTGTTAGTTCTTGAAATCCTGCACTTGTCAGCTCTTGACGCATCGGTACAACGAGCTGGCGCATGTATTCTTCATATGCCATTGACATAAAAAAGCCCCCTCTATAATCCTTATGTTGTGAATAAAGGATACTATAGAGAGAGCCAATTTTCAAATGTTCGATATCAGATTAAATTTTCATGATTCCGCCTGTATTGGCTGATGTCACAAGTTTTGAATATCTAGCAAGATAACCCGTTTTCACTTTTGGCTCAAAGCCTTTCCAGTTTGCTTTTCTTCTTTCCCATTCTTCCTCTGGAACATCTACGCTTAAAATGCGCTGTTCGATATCGACAACGACATGGTCACCATTTTCAACAAATGCAAGCGGGCCGCCCTCAGCTGCCTCTGGAGAGACGTGCCCAATAGACAATCCGCGAGAAGCGCCGGAAAAACGTCCGTCTGTAATTAAAGCAACCTTTGGTCCAAGTCCCATGCCGACGATTTGTGAAGTAGGTGCAAGCATTTCAGGCATGCCAGGTCCGCCTTTAGGTCCTTCGTAGCGAATGATGACAACATGTCCTGCTTCTACTTTTCTATTAATGATACCTTCAAGGGCTTCTTCCTGGGATTCAAATACGATCGCAGGCCCCTCGTGGCGTGTGATCCCGTCTTGTACCCCGCCCGTTTTAATGATGGCTCCATCTGGCGCAAGGTTTCCAAATAAAACGGCTAAGCCGCCTTTTTCAGTAAATGGCTTGTCGATTGGATAAATGACGTTATAATCTTTTACCTCATGCCCCGCAATGTTCTCGCCAAGCGTTTTCGCAGTGACAGTCATTGTATCTAAATGAAGAGCTCCTTCTTTTTTAGACAATTCATTTAGTGCCGCTGTAACACCGCCTGCTTCATGTAAATCCTCAATATAAACGTCTGAAGCTGGAGCAAGTTTTGATAAATGAGGCACACGTTCTGCTACTTCATTGATACGTTCAAGTGAATATTCAACACCTGCTTCATTCGCAATTGCCAATGTGTGAAGAACGGTATTGGTTGAACCACCAAGTGCCATATCTAATGCAAATGCATTATCAATTGCTTTTTCAGTGACAATATCCCGTGGTTTAATATCTTTTTTGATGAGCTCCATGAGTTGTTTTGCAGACTTCTTCGCAAATTCTCTTCGTTCTGGTGATGTCGCCAAAATCGTTCCATTTCCAGGAAGAGCGATCCCGAGTGCTTCCGCTAAACAGTTCATTGAGTTAGCTGTAAACATACCTGAACAAGATCCGCAGGTTGGACAGCCAAACTGCTCTAATTCATTTAACTCCTCTTCATTGATTTTACCTGACTGGTATGCACCAACGCCTTCAAATACAGAAGAAAGAGAAATTTTTCTGCCGTCACTTGTTCTACCCGCTTCCATCGGTCCCCCGCTCACAAAGACAGTCGGGATATTCACGCGCATCGCTGCCATCATCATTCCTGGTGTGATTTTATCGCAGTTAGGAATACAAACCATTCCATCAAACCAATGAGCAGATACAACGGTTTCTACAGAGTCCGCAATGATTTCACGGCTTGGCAATGAATATCTCATCCCGATATGACCCATGGCAATTCCATCATCGACGCCAATCGTATTGAATTCAAATGGCACTCCGCCAGCTTCACGAATGGCTTCCTTCACAATCTTCCCGAATTCCTGAAGATGGACATGTCCTGGGACAATATCAATATAGGAATTACATACGGCAATAAATGGCTTGCCGAAATCCTCATCCTTTACCCCCGCCGCTCTTAGTAAGCTTCGGTGAGGTGCTCTGTCGATTCCTTGTTTAATCATGTTACTGCGTAGTTCTGCCATCTGTTTAAAAAGCCTCCTATACTACAAGTCTTGTTGACTGCATGATTTTGAGTTGATTTTATTTTACAAATTTTCTGTTTATTTAGCCACCTATGAATGACCGATGACTAACATGGCTGCTGAAGCAAGCGCTCAGCAAGGTTCGTGTCATAAAATCTGACCTCCAATATTCTATATTGGTACTACTATATAGAGTTTTTTCGCATATTTCAACAATATTCAAAATAATTTTTCTAAAAAAATTTTTCTGTCTATCATTTTTAGAAAAACAAGCTGCTTTTCATTGGCAGCTTGTTCATCTTTCTCATCATTCTGATGAATTCTTTCTACTTTCTGTCATTTGCTTCCATACAGAGCCTTTTGCTTCTTCTCCATGCTCAATGCGCTCAATCGCCATTTTCACTTGAAGACTGACTTCAAACTCAGGGTCTTGCTCTGCTTCTTTTAATGCTTCAAGTGCCGTTTCGTCCCCTTCTTCATAAAGAAACATAGCTGCACGCCAGCGGACGAGCTTACTCGGGTCCTTTAATGCTGCGATCATGGCTTTGATAGCACTCGGGTCACCAAGGTCAGAAATACAGTCACCAGCCGTTCTGCGGACCGTCACTGTTTTGTCTTTGAGCCCTTTATATAAAATAGGCAGAATGGCAGGATCTTCAATCATGCCAGCATTCACAACGGCTTGTCTGCGAATAGACGTTTTAGGATCCTCCATTGCTTTCATTAAAACAGGTATATCCTTTAGCTCTGGCTGCATTTGCTCTAAATGGGCAAAACGTTTTTTCCAATCTTCCTCTTGCAGCATGTCTTCTGTTACATCATATGCCTTTCGGTTCACCTGTCTATCTACAGCTTCCTGCCCTTCTTTCACTGCCTCTGTTAAGCGGGCTAAACGCTCATCATCATAGGCTGCTTGCAGCTCCTCTGTGACTTCCTCACCGATATCAGCAAATTCTCCAAAACGAACGCCGTGTTCTTTCCACACACGTTCAAACACGACATTGTCTGAGCTGCTTCTAAGCTTTAAAATGGCTGCTTGAAAACGTTCAGGCATGCCAAACCGCTCTTCTCTTTCACCGTCTGACAGTTTGACCTGCATTGGAATCCCATTAAACATTTGGACAAACACTTTCACTTCACCAAATGTGTCATCGCCTGACTGCGATCCTTCTTGAAGACCTTCTGTTTCTTGTCCAAAGGCTTCTCTAACCTGTTGTAAAATACCCTGCCAGTCAAACTTTGCATTTCGCTCAACCGCTAAGAAATCTGCAACATGATAAACCCCTTTTACACCTTCTATGCTTAAAATACGCTTGATCATTTCTGGCGCTTCGTCTTTTTGATCCTTTTTGTAGTTGTTGCTTTTACCGCCAGCAAGTGCTTCTGTCAAAATTACCTTCATGGTATTCGGACTTGGCGTTGGTTCTATAGCTGTTATTTTCATTGATATATCCTCCTTACACACATAAAGACCCTACTCATCTGTAAGGCCGCATTCTTCTTTCCACTTCTTGATAAATAAACTCATCAATTCATGCCGCTCATCAGCAAGCTGCTTTCCTGCATGAGTGTTCATCAAGTCTTTTAATTTGAGCAGTTTTTCTTCCATATGCTTTAGCACAGAGCCCTGCTGCATGTCCTCTGTATAATGGGGCTCACCTGTTGCGCCAGCATACGTAAACACTCTAGCGATACCGCTTGCTCCTATCGCATCCAGCCTATCGGCATCTTGAACAATGGCCCCCTCTAACGTCATTGGCCTAAACTGCTTATGCCGATGACGAAAAGACATCGTTGTAATGATGTCCATGATATAGCTGACATCCCGCGTGTCCAATTCCCACAAAAGGAGCTGGTTCTCAAGCTGCTTTTCAGTGACCTTCCATTCACTTGACAGCTTTTCATCAATGACATCATGTACAATCGCTGCCATCTCGATGATAAATAGAGAGCCGCCTTCCTGATTTGCAATACGGACGGCAAGCTGGCGCACACGAGCAACATGAGCCGCATCGTGTCCAGTCGGTTCATCCTTCAGCCTGTCTGAAACAAAGGAGGCAGCTGCCTCCAATTGTTTTCGCTGCATGACTGTCAGCATCTTATTTGTTGAGCAGAGCGATGATTGAGCTTTCTAATTCTTTTGGTGGTGTTTTCGGCGAGAATCGTTCAATAACTTCTCCGTCTTGGTCCACGATAAATTTTGTGAAATTCCATTTCACTGTTTTTGTCCCAAGCACACCTTTCGCTTGACTTGTTAAATGCTTGAACAGCGGGTGCGCCTCTTCGCCATTGACATCTACTTTCGCAAACATAGGGAAGGTCACTCCATAATTCAAAGAACAGAATTCTTGAATGGCTTCTTCTCCTTCTGGCTCTTGGTTCATAAATTGGTTACACGGAAATCCTAAAATTTCAAGGCCTTTTTCATGATATTGATCATATAGCTCTTGTAATTGTTTAAATTGAGGAGTCAGCCCACATTTGCTTGCTGTATTTACAATAATGAGCACTTTTCCTTTATAATCTGCCATCGATTGTTCCTGACCGTTAATGGTCTTGACCTGAATATCATAAATTGACATCTCATAGCCTCCTAGGATTCACTTTTTCCTATCGTAACATGCTTCTTTTAGAAAATCGCTTTTTATGCTCCCGTTTAAAAGAGTCCTGTCACACTGCCGTCTTCTAATATATCCATTTCGAGAGCCGCAGGTTTTTTAGGTAAGCCAGGCATTGTTAAAATGCTTCCGGTTAAGGCTACAATAAACCCTGCTCCTACAGATGGCTTTAACTCTCGAATCGTAATGGTAAAGCCTTTAGGTCTGCCGATTAAAGCTGGATCATCTGAAAGAGAATATTGTGTTTTTGCCATACAAACCGGTAAATGAGCCCAGCCGTTTTCTTCAATGGCAGCCAGCTGCTTTCTTGCTTTAGTTGTGAGCGTGACCCCATCTGCACCGTAAACCACTTTGGCCACTTTAGATAACTTTTCTTCGATGGAATCGTTCTCTTCATACAAATAGGTAAAGTTGTTCTTTTTCTTTTCAATGAGTGCTGCTAGTTCCTCGGCAAGAGCTGTTCCGCCTTCGCCTCCTTCTTCCCATACATTCACGGCTTTGACTGGATGGCCATGTTTGCCGCACCAATCTTCTATCGCTTGAATCTCTTCTTTTGTATCCGTTATAAACCGGTTTACCGCCACAATATATGGAAGACCAAAAGCTTGCACGGTTTCAATATGCTTTTCTAAATTATGTATACCTTCTAATACGGCGTGTGCATTCTCTTCTTTGAGTTCGGTTTTCTTCATTCCGCCATGCATCTTTAATGCTCTCACTGTTGCGACAATGACAACTGCACTAGGTTTGAATTCACCAGCTCTTGTTTTAATGTGCAGGAACTTTTCTGCTCCAAGGTCTGCTCCGAATCCTGCTTCTGTTACGACATAATCAGCTAATTTTGCTGCCATTTTGGTTGCAATTAAACTATTGCATCCATGTGCAATATTAGCAAAAGGACCGCCATGGACAAGGGCTGGGGTTCCTTCAATCGTTTGAACAAGGTTCGGTTTGAGTGCGTCTTTTAAAAGTAGCGTCAGAACACCTTCATATCCAAGTGCTCCCACTGTGACTGGCTCGCCTTCTTGATTATAGGCAACAACAATAGAAGAAAGACGTTTTTTTAAGTCGTTTAAGTCTTCTGCTAAACAGAGGATCGCCATCATTTCGGAAGCCACTGTAATATCAAATCCGTCTTCTCTAGGATACCCATTTAACTGACCGCCAAGTCCGACAACGACCTGTCTTAATGCACGATCGTTTAAATCAAGCACCCGCTTCCACACAATGCGCCGCGTGTCGATACCGAGTTCATTTCCGTGATGGATATGGTTATCAATAAATGCAGATAAGGCGTTATGTGCAGATGTAATGGCATGAAAATCCCCTGTGAAATGAAGATTGATTTCTTCCATTGGCAGCACCTGTGAATATCCTCCGCCCGCTGCACCGCCTTTAATTCCCATTGTAGGACCTAATGATGGCTCACGCATCGCAATGATCGCTTTTTTGCCAATTTTTTCGAAGGCTTGACCAAGGCCGACTGTTACCGTGGATTTCCCCTCACCTGCTGGCGTAGGGTTAATTGAAGTGACAAGAATCACGTGTCCTTCTTTTTGTTTCTTTAAACGGTCAAAAATAGTCAAAGATATTTTCGCTTTTGTGAAACCATAGCATTCTAATTCTTCGTCATGTATTTGCAGCTTTGCTGCGATGTCTTGAATCGGTCTCAGCTTAGCCTTTTGGGCAATGTCAATATCAGATAAATGCTTTGTGATCATAACAAAATGGCCTCCTTTTTTTACAAAAACAGCATTCTTTTTTGCTCTATTTTTCATTGTAACATAATTGAAACATTGAAATATCGCCAGAAAGTTCCTATAATGAAGTGAAATTAGCTTTGGTTCAGGGGGTGGCGAGTTGCCTATTAACATACCAGTTCATCTGCCGGCAAAACAAATACTAGAGAGCGAAAATATTTTCGTCATGGATGAGACAAGGGCATTCAAGCAAGATATCCGTCCTTTGAATATCGTGATCTTAAATTTAATGCCCAAAAAAATACAAACTGAAACGCAACTGCTGAGAATGCTCGGAAATTCTCCTTTACAAGTGTACTTCACGTTTTTGATTCCAAGTACACATACACCGAAGAATACGTCGAGAGAGCATCTAGATGAATTTTATACGACCTTTGAATCGATCCGCCATAAAAAATTTGATGGAATGATCATCACTGGCGCACCAATTGAGCACTTACCTTTTGAAGAAGTTTCTTATTGGAAAGAGCTGCAGGACATTTTGGACTGGAGTAAAACCAATGTAACGTCTACCCTTCATATTTGCTGGGGTGCACAGGCAGGTTTATATCACCATTACGGGATTGAAAAAATCAAGCTTCCCGAGAAAAAATTTGGTGTATTTGAGCATATTGTGAAAGAGAAAAAAGAAAGATTAGTCAGAGGTTTTGATGAAGTATACTATGTCCCACATTCTAGGCATACAGATATTAATACAGAACAATTAAAAAACACGCCGAATTTGAAAGTCTTGAGTATGTCTGAAGAAGCGGGTGTTTGTTTAATTGTTTCAGATGATGATAAACAAGTATTTTTAACTGGACATCCTGAATATGATACAGATACATTGATGCAGGAATATGAAAGAGATTTGTTGAAACATGATACAGTCCAAAAACCTGTCCACTATTTTATAGAAGATGGTGACACATTAATCCCAGTAAATCGCTGGAAAGCCCATGCAACCTTATTGTTTATGAATTGGCTAAATTATTATGTTTATCAAGAAACACCATACGTTTGGGAATAAAATAGACTGTGGTCTGATGATAAATCGTCAAAATGTGTTAAAATACAAATGGCTCTGTCTTCCATTATCAATTGAATCTGTTTGTTTTTTAAAATTAGTTTAATTCTTTCGTAACGAATGATATGCTCTAACTGTTTATATGTTATCTTTATGTATATGTAGACCTATGAGATTAATAGTTTTCGTACGAAGTTTTGTTGTTGTTGATTACATTTGAGGTGAATATTCTTGAATACCAATAAAAAAATATTAATCTTGACCGCAAATTATGGAAATGGACATATGCAGGTAGCAAAAACACTGTATGATGAATGCAAATCCCAAGGGTTTGAACATGTTGTAGTTTCTAATTTGTATCAAGAATCGAATCCCATTGTGTCAGAAGTGACTCAATATTTATACTTGAAGAGCTTTTCCATTGGGAAACAATTTTATCGCTTGTTTTATTACGGTGTAGATAAAATTTACAATAAACGCAAATTTAACATTTATTTAAAGATGGGAAATAAGCGTCTCGATGAATTAATTCAGTTACACAATCCGGACATCATCATTATTACATTCCCGATGATTGTTGTACCAGAATACCGAAACAAAACAGGTAAAGTGATTCCGACTTTTAATGTCATGACAGATTTTTGTCTCCATAAGATTTGGGTACATGAAAACATCGACCGATACTATGTTGCAACCGATTATGTGAAACAAAAATTAGTGGAAATCGGCACACATCCAAGCGATGTCAAGGTGACAGGTATTCCTATTAGACCACAGTTTGAAGCAGACGTGCCACAATCGATGATCTATAAGAAATATGGATTATCATCAGATAAAAAAGTTCTTCTCATCATGGCCGGTGCTCACGGTGTACTAAAAAATGTGAAGGAATTATGTGAGGCGCTGCTTCTCGACAGTGAAGTACAAATTGTTGTTGTATGCGGAAAGAACGCCGCGCTGAAACAATCGCTTAGCGTTCTTGAACAAGCACACCCAGATCAATTGAAGGCGCTTGGATATGTGGAACAAATTGATGAATTGTTCAGAGTAACAGATTGTATGATTACAAAACCAGGCGGCATTACTTTAACAGAAGCAACTGCAATCGGTGTCCCGGTCATTCTTTATAAGCCTGTCCCTGGACAAGAAAAGGAAAATGCTCTTTTCTTTGAGGATTATGGCGCTGCCATTGTCATTAACCGACATGAAGACATTTTAGAATCTGTGACCAACTTGCTGCAGGACGAAGAAAAATTAGAAACAATGAAACAAAACATGAAAAAACTGCACTTAAAACAATCTTCTCAAACCATTTTGGAAGATATCGTTGAGCAGTCAGATCTCATCATGAATAAGAAAACATATGCTCGCGCATTATCATAAAAAGGTGTCCGTCATTGACGGACACCTTTTTCCTCACCCTTGATTTCCATTTGTTGTGTATACTTCTTCAAACGGCTGAACGACAACAAAGCCGCTTCCGGTAAACTTCATTTGAATGGACTCTCCGCTTCCCCTGCCAATAAACGTTTTAAAGGAAACATCTGTCACAAATTCAGTTTTTAAATCCCCTGACCACGCAACAGTCGCATTCGGATCTGTATAAACAGAATCACCCGGCTGAACAATGAGTGTCAGCGGCTCATAATGACTTGTGATTGCAACTAAGCCTGCCCCTTCTAATTTGACATTAAATAATCCGCCTGCAAGCATACCAGACACTTTTTTCATCAATTTGATATCCCAGCGGACAGATGGTTCAAACGCAAGCAGGTCGTTTCCATTCACAAAAATGGATTCTCCTTGAGCCAAACGAAGAATCGAGATTTTTTTACCTTGATCTGCCACATATAATTTCCCATCACCTGTCGCCTTCATTAGTGAGGTGCCTTCTCCTGAAAGCATTTTTTTGAACATCTTGGAGACGCCGTGCTCAAAAACACCTTCACGTTCAAATTTGATTTTCCCTCGATAGGAAACCATGGAACCCGTTTTTGCCCAAATCGTGTCAGTCAAATTAATTTCTAAAAGTCTTGGTGTTTCAAGTTCGAAGACCCCTTCTCCTTTATCTTCTTGCTGCGTATTCTGAACAAATTCTTCAAGTGTATAACGATTCATGATTGCACCTCTTTCTGTATTTTTTTTATATACGGACAAGCTATACGTGAGGTTCCGAAAACGTTTTATATTTCATTGTTATTCACCAAAAAAACAAAAAAATCAAACATTCTGCTCAAAATTTGGCTCGCCTGCTTGACGCTTTACTTTTGATGGTGTATAGTGGAACCATCATTTAACAACTGCAAAGTCGTTAGGTGATGAAAATTTTTTTTAGTATGCCAAAAGGTGTGCTACAGTACTAGGAGGAAAAAGCAATATGCAAAACGGTAAAGTAAAATGGTTCAATAATGAAAAAGGTTTCGGCTTCATTGAAGTTGAAGGCGGAGACGATGTATTCGTTCACTTCACAGCTATCGAAGGTGACGGCTACAAGTCTTTAGAAGAAGGACAAGAAGTTTCTTTTGAAATCGTTGAAGGTAATCGTGGACCTCAAGCTGCAAACGTAACAAAAATCTAATCAACTAAATCAATGATGAAACGACAAAATAAAGAGAGGCATATGCCTCTCTTATTTGATTTTCAGCTGAATTTCAATTGCTAAAATATTTTGCTTCAGTCGTTGTTCAATTTCAGAAATATCTTTTTCGAGAAAAGGTCTTCCCTTCTTTGCTACATCTACTAGCTGCTCTAGATCGCTGTATACCTCTTGAAATGTTCGATGTAATACCGTTTCGAAATCCTTATTATCCATGCCGGCCTTCCCCTTTTCCTCTATTATCCGTCACTTAGTCAAAAAGTAACTCAACCAAAACTTTCTATAGTTATATCGGCTCATTTTTCAGAATATGTTCTCTTTTTACACATTCTATCCGTTTTTTTTCATGAGCGGATGTTTGAGCAGGGAAAAACGGGGCGGCAGCCGCTTACTTTTTAAGCAGCGTCTGTCCGTATTCTTTTATTTTCTCTCCTACTGTGCATTGCTGAATACAAAAGGAGTGGGCGTATTTTTTTCCATATTCTTTTCGAAAGTGCTTCTTAATCAAACAATCTGAACAATACGTGTCTTGGAGATCCGTCAATTCTTGTACTGCTGTTTTTTTATCCACATTATTCAGCTCCGTCTGCTTCTAATTTCAATTTACTTTCAATTGGAACGTCTGCAAGCATCTGCCTTGCAAGCTGATCCGCTTCTGCATTTTGTTTACGATCGATGACTTCATATGTTGGCGTAAGCCTCAGCTCCTTTAAAGCCGCTTCAATCCGGTCGAGCCATTTGTTATGTATATCATCATAACAAGGCCATTCTCCTTTTAATTGATTCATGACAACAAGTGAATCGCCTCTAACCGTGACAGAATTTCTGCTTGCTCCAAGATCTTTTAAAGCTTTGACAGCCTCAAATAAAGCCGCATATTCTGCTTCATTATTGGTGATTCCTTGGAAGGGCTGATTTTTTCTCAAACGATAAGCATCTTCTCCGAGCTTATAGTAAACGACAACCCCAAGACCAGAGTCGCCTGTTTCTTTGTGAAAACTTGCATCAAAATAGACCTGAAGCTGATCAGGTTCAAGCTTTAGTTCTTCATTTAGTTTTTCAAGTTCTTTAATAGACCACATCGCCCCTTTTTCATCTTCAAATGATAGGAGTGACTGTGGTTCTTTTTTGTCGATATGTTTTGCTAAAATCAAGGCCTCTTTTAGCTCCATCCAATCTTCTTGGAAAAAAGCAATGGACCCAATCGATTTCACTTTCATTGTATAGTGTGCTCTTAATTTCATTGATCACATCGCCTTCCCGTACTTTTAAGGTAAACGTTCGTTATGCTATAATCAAAAAGTTACATTTCACAATGAGAAAGGAAGTTCATGTCACTTGTTTAATGAAGGTATTTGGATCTTATTTGCGATCATTAATTTTATCATTGTTCTTCTATTTTATAAAGGATTTGGCAAGATGGGCCTTTTCGTCTGGATTGGCTTTGCGACGGTTGCTGCAAATTTACAAGTGGTCAAAACCGTTGAATTGTTTGGCTTAACGGCAACACTTGGAAACATTTTATACGGCAGTGTATTCTTTGCAACGGACGTATTGAATGAAAAATACGGACAAAATGAAGCGAGAAAAGCTGTCTGGATTGGTTTTGCCACTCTTTTAACACTAACCGTTGTCATGCAGGAGGCTTTACTTTTCCATCCCGCTCCATCCGACATTTCTCAAACATCCCTGGAAACCATTTTTGGCTTTATGCCAAGGGTCGCACTTGGCAGTCTTGCTGCTTATATCATCAGTCAAATGTTAGATGTTTATGTATATTCGTTTATTCGCCGGATATTTCCTTCCGATGGTGCGCTCTGGGTGCGCAACGCTGGAAGTACGATGATCAGCCAGCTGCTTGATACACTGATCTTCACAACAATTGCCTTTCTTGGCACCTATCCATTTCATGTATGGATCGAAATCTTCATCACGACTTATGTGATTAAATTTATCGTCGCCGCGATTGCGACACCATACGCGTATGCAGCGAAAAAAATGGTTCCGCTTGATGAAAGGGTGAAATAAATTGCCAGCTGAAATATACATTGATGGTGCTAGCGCAGGCAATCCGGGTCCTTCTGGCATCGGCATTTTCATTAAATATGATGGAAAGGCAGAATCTTTCTCGATTCCTCTTGGATCAATGAGCAATCACGAAGCAGAATTTTCCGCTCTCATTGAAGGGATGAAAATCTGCGTAGAAAAAGGACTGCGATCCGTTTCGTTTCGAACAGATTCACAGGTAGTTGACCGTGCAGCCAATGCAGGATTTGCTAAAAATCCAGCCTTTCAGCATTTTATAAAAGAGATGATCGAGCTTCAAAGCCAGTTTGATTTATTTTTCATTAAGTGGATTCCAAGCAAGGAAAATCAAGTAGCTGATCAGCTCGCTAGAAAAGCGATTCACCTTTCTAAAGGATGAATCGCTTTTTTTCGGTTATGCTAATGTATGAGGTGATACTGATTGGATAAAGAAAATAAAGGTCGTGTCACAAATGGGACAACGCCTCAAGGTGATGCGCAAACAAAAGATAAGCAGCCACTATCTCAGCTCGAAAATAGAGCGAAGAAAAGCAATACAAAAAGATGAATTTAGGGATCAGCTTAGCTGATCTCTATTTTACTTAAACGATTCACCATCGGTTCAATTCCTTTGATTTGATGGTATCGCAGCATGGCAGCAGCCCGTTCTTGATTGATGTTCACCTTCGTCTCATCAATTGGACAGCTCAGCGGGACATCACATTTGATCTCTGCCAATAAACGGGAAAGCTTCAAATCTTCTAATCCTGCTTGCATTTTCTTTTGCTGGGCAGCCGTTAGTTCATGAACATTTTCTAATAATCCGTCAATGGTTTGATATGTTTGAATAAATTTTAATGCTGTTTTTTCTCCGATTCCTTTGACGCCTGGGTAATTATCACTTGAATCCCCCATAAGTGCTTTCATATCGATCAGCGCCTTTGGAGAGATGCCCATTTCCTCTTCAAATAAAGCTTTAGTATAATGTTTATAGTTCCCGATTCCTTTTTGCATTAGAGCAACCGTCACTTGTTCATTCAATATTTGCAGCAAATCTCTGTCCCCAGTTAGGACAGTCACACGTGCTTCATTCTGATAGACTGCCGCCAGCGTGCCGATACAATCATCTGCCTCAAAGCCCTTTATACCAACGTTTACAATTCCTAGTTCTTCTGTCGCTTCCTTTGCTAAATCGAATTGCGGAATGAGCTCGACAGGTGCCTCTCCTCGATTTGCTTTATAATCTTGAAACAATTCATTTCGGTATGTTTGGCTTCCCATATCCCAGCAGCAAACAATATGGGTTGGCTCAAATGTTTGAACAGCGGTTAATAAATGCTTCAAATAGCCATTTACTCCATTCGTCGGGACACCGTGATCATTTATCATAAAATTTCGATGGACAGCCGTTGCATAAAACGATCTGAATAGAAGCGCCATGCCATCAACAAGCAATACGTGTTTATTCATTCTTATAAACTCCCTTTTTCAAAACAATACTCCTATTCTATCATAGAACATAGAATTCGACATAAAAAAGGCGCCTTCTTCTTTTGGAAAAGAAGTGGCACCTGGGGATTACTTTTGACCGTATTGCATTTTTTTCGATTCTGCTTCTGCGTAGGACGGCATCTCTTTTTGTTTAGGGTGACGCTCATCCTGCTTTTTTGCATGCTGTTTTTTTTCCATCATCATTCCCCTTTCTCGGTTCACTTGTTAAGATGACCAAAAAAGAGAAAGTTACTCTTTACTTCTGTTTTCGTTCGACATACTCCCTGACCATATCAATCGTGACATGCTTACGCAGCGGAACAATTCCGCCTCGTGCAAGCTCATTCATCTTCGAAGTAATTTCATTGATCTCGTCAGTTGTAAATGGTTCGTTTTGCTCACACTTCAAAACAGCAGTCTCTATTGCCTGCTCTCTTTTCTGCTCAAGCGCAAGAAACGATTTGATATGAGCATTCTGTTTTTGTGAATGTGCGGAAATTTCTTCGTGTACACTTGTCATTTTTTATCAACTGCTTTCTTTTTTATTTAGTCTATCATGAATCAAATGGTTTTCAACTGGTTCTTCCATTCATTTGTTTGCTTGTATACTTGTTCTATCATCGCCTGCTCTTTCGCATCTGTCGTCAAGCTCATGATAAATGTTTGTTTTTGTTCACTCAGCTGCTTAAGCGCTTCTGTTTCATATCTTTCAGTAAAGGTCTTCACCATCATATCGTATCTGCTCTGTAGTTCTTCTTTTTCTTTATCTGCCCATTTCGTCGTTAATTGGAAAAGGACATCTCGAATCGCTTCAATAAACGCTGCCTTCCCGTTCTGTTCAAAGAAAGCTTTCGCTGATTTTTGCTTCTTTAAGAGCGGCTCAAACGGCGTCAGGTCCGCTTCCACTTCAATTTGTTTCAGCTCGGCATTTTTCTCATCTGGCGGCGACAGCCGGAGAGAAAAGTAAGGATCTTCTGCACACGCGGCCTGCAATCCTTTCTCCCACTCCTCTTTGAAATATTGAGTGATAAACGATTCCATTCGAATATCAAGTGCCTTTAGCTCTTGTACAAATTCAAATTCATAATCCTTTAGCGCCTGTTCAAGCGCTTTTTTCAACTCCTGTCTGAAGTCCCCTTGAGATATTCCAGGATAAAAGGCTGTCTTTAACAGATCATTTGCATAAAGTGACAAGCGCTGAACAATGTGGTAAAGCTGTTCCTGCAAGTCCTTTTTCACACTTTCTGTCACTAGCTTAGATCGTTTAATATGACTCATATGATCAACGATCGCTTCATAGGATGAGTCTATCCTTTTCTTTTCTGCTTGCTTTTCATCTTCCGACTGATGCAGCGTCTCATGCAGCTTGTCAACTGTTCTACATAATGTACTGGCTTCAAAATACAGAAGCTCAATCGCATCTTTCGTTAATTCTTCCTCAATAAAATAGTCGAGCTGTGTTCTAAGCTGTGCATACTGGTTATAAGGCGACTGTCCCTTTCCTTCGATCTCTTCCTTACTCGATACGTGATGAAGGTTTGGATGCCGGATGCCTTCTTTTGTGAGCTCATTTTTCACATAGTCAAAGACGGTTTCAAGCTCTGTTTGATCCTTTGCGAGGTCAGCTGCATTGATAATAAAAAACATTTTATCCATGCTAAATGAATCTTTTACAAGCCCGAGTTTACGTAAAAATGACCGGTCTGCTTTTGAGAAAGAATGCTGGTAGTAAGTTAAATAAAGAAGGGCATCAGCATCCTTCATATATTGAAAGGCAATCTCTGTGTGACGTTTATTCATACTGCTGGCGCCTGGTGTATCAACAATCGTCAGTCCTTTATCTGTTAAAGGTGTACTTAAATAGACCGTCACTTCCTTCACCACACAAGAAACAGCCTCTTCAGCCACATATGGCTTTAATTCTTGCAGGGTGACATTGAGCGGCGTTTGTTTTTGAATCGAATCACGGAACGTTTCATGAGCGTTTAAAAAATGGTCAACAATGATGCGGTGATCCTGTTCAAGCTCTCTTTTTTTCAGCGTCCGCTCGAGTTTCGCTTGAAACGTATCTCCCTTTTCTTCTGTTATAGAAAACCCGAGAATTTGATCGAGCTCCTCTAATATTTCCTGCTCGGTTTTGAACACCACTTTCACACTTTCATGAGGATGGTCTTCTGTCGGCCGCGTCAGCTTATTGATCGTGGCCGTCGTTGGTGTAGGAGATGATGGCAGCACCTTTCTCCCAACAAGGGCATTGGCAAACGAAGATTTCCCCGAACTAAAAGCACCGAATAAGGCGAGTGTAAATTCCTTCGCTTGCAGCCGCTTTGTTCGTTTTTCAAAGGACTTTCTTTGAGACCCAAGCGCGTTTAATGGCATTAAAATTTGAGAAAGCTGCTCAAACTGGTCAATCGACTGCGCTGTCGGGATATGCTGTGATTGTCGCATTTGATCAAGCTCTGTCTGCTGCTGATTTTCTTTTTCGCTTTCTTCGGTATGAGTTGATGTTTGATTCTGATTTAGCTCGTCATGCTGCATCCGGTGTTTTTTCACATAAAACCAATCTTCTTCGATCTGCTCATTTGTTCCGTTTTGCCATATATCCCATACATGCTCAATATCTTTTCTGATGTGATCATTTTTTTCCATGCATTGCTCCAGCGCTTGGAGCTCCTGTGCTGCCTGGACCCATTTTTCTTGGTGCTTTCCCTCTTCATTCATGAGCTGGGTTTTCAGCATCTCGGTCATTTGTTCAATCAATGGTATTGCTTTCTGTTTCGTCTGTCTTTTCAGTGCTTCACCCGCATCTTTTGCATATTGCAAAACGTATTCATTTGAAAATGTCGCACCGTGATGGATCACGTTTTCAAGCAGTGATTCTTCTACAGGTGTTTCAAATGCCATCACTTGATTTAATAGCTCTTCACCAAGCTGATGTTTCTTGACTTCTTTTTTGAGCAGCTCAGCAATATGCCAGTCTACTTCTGCTTTCATTCTTGCTTTGACATCTGCTAAGAACTCGTTCGCCCGCTTTTCTTTTTCCTGCTCGGTTTTATTTTTAGCGAACAGCAGACCTACCTTAAAGCCAGGTGCTTTCGATTCAATATAATCACTTGCGAGCTCCCTCATTTTAAATGGGGTTAGATTTGCATTTTTTAAAATGTTCTCGACTTCAGAAGACACTTCATCTTCTAACTGTTTTGCTCCATTTTCAATGAAGCTGCTTCTCGCTTCAAGTTCCTTCACTTCTTTTCTTTTTTCTTGAAGCTGTAAATCCAGATCCTCTTCCTGCAGCTCTTCTTTAAATGAGTCAATATGTTCTTTTAAAACATGCTCTATTTTCTGCTCGGTATAGGCGCGAAGCGATGCTTTCGGCAATGTTTGTAATTCTTGCAGTTTCTCGATTAAACGAATCATTTCGTTTCTTGGATGCGACTCATCGGTTACAGATGTAAAGTATAGATGTTCTTCTTCAATGCCTTCTTTTTGAAGCATATCAACTACTTGATTTTTGTAGTCTTCAAATGCTGTCTCATGCTCATCATGTCGATCGACTTGATTGACGATGAAATAAAGATTTGGCACTTTCTCTTTAATGGAGCGAATGAAACGAATGTTTTCCTCAGAATGAACATGGTTGTAATGAACGACATAAAAAAGAGCATCTGCTTGATGAAGAATAGACGCAGCAGATAAAAAGTGAGCATGATCCGTTGAATCAATTCCGGGCGTATCAATCACTGCTACCTTTTCTTCCAGTCCTCTATAGTCCCCGCTAATTTCCACCATTTCAATCTGTTCTCCATCCTTACAAAAACGCTGAACTGCTTCTTTATCATAAGAACCGCTCATTTTTGCAAAGCGGCCATCTGAGGTGTGAAGCTTTACTTCACTCTTCCCTTTCCTCACGACGACCAAGTTGGCACTTGTTGGAATTGGACTCGTTGGCAGGATGTGATCATGAAGCAGATGATTCACAAGAGATGACTTTCCAGCTGAATAGTGGCCGGTAAATGCGATATACACTTCTTCTTCTGCTTCCTTTTTGATAATCGATGCAAGTTTGGCTGCGCGTTCATGATCATCCCTTTTAAGAAGGCTTTGATATAAAGCACCTGTAGTTTGAACGAGCGAATCTCGAATAGACAAGTCTTCCATGACGATAAACCCCTTTGTTTTTAGAAAAGTCAGTTATGTATGTGATACCATTTTACACAAAATGAAGAGATTTTTCTTCTGATCTGAGGAAATAAAAAAAATCTGCTTCCCGATCAGTCGCAATTGACTGGGATCAGGAAGCAGATTTTTTAGAAACACCTTTTAATACGAAGCCAATTAATAGGCTGTATACACAGACCGTACCGAGTAAGAAAACCATTGTCATGTGATCACCGTCCATCCTTCGTGATTGAGAATGCTTATCATTAATGAAAGTGTATCACAATTGATAATGATTTTCAATATTAATTTAACAAATACTGATTGAGCGCTTTCTCTTCTGTTTGAATTCTCACAGCCATCATCCATGCATTTAAACATGTGAACAAAATGGCGGTAAAATAAGCATTAAACAAAAGCGGGATCAGCAAAAGCTCAATCGCCACCACGACATAGTTAGGATGCTTTAACCAGCGATAAGGTCCTTTTTTCACCATCATCGCATTTGGTACAACTAAAATCTTTGTATTCCAATACGTCCCAAGAGAACATAATGCCCAGTATCGAATCAACTGTGCGGCCAGCAGAAAAATGAGCACCACAAGAAAATAGGGCGACGGCGGCCTGTTTAACCCCCATACCTCAACCATAAGTGAGACAAAAAAGCCCGCATGCATAGCGACCATATAAGGATAATGACTTGCACCAAATTCAATGGCACCGATCGCTTTTACTTTCT
The DNA here is from genome assembly GCF_038630815.1 of Bacillus sp. FSL K6-0994. Lineage (NCBI taxonomy): Bacteria > Bacillati > Bacillota > Bacilli > Caryophanales > Bacillaceae > Bacillus > Bacillus sp. FSL K6-0994. Next base: position 1,965,384 of record NZ_CP152043.1, read on the forward strand.
TTTCATTTCTTTTAGCCACAAGCATTTCAATAAGCCGCTGACAAACGAAGAAACCAATGACGAGCCAAATGATCATGATAAGACCTCCTCCCATTTCATGAGCAGCAGCTCTGAGGAAAAGCCCGGACCAAGCGCTCCGCAAAGACCCATATCTCCCGCTTCAGCGGATTGATGTTCAAGATAATGTTTGATCACATACAAAACTGTGGCAGAGGACATATTCCCGTGTTGTTTAAGTACCTCTTTTGATGAAAAAAGTTGATCCTCTTGTAAGGATAGACTTTCAATATAGGCGTCAATCACTTTTTTTCCTCCAGGATGGGCAAGAAAAACTGATAGATCTTCTGCCGAATACCCTTGCTGCTCTAAAAATTGATCAACCTGCTCTTTTAACCAGCCGGAAATAATGGAAGGAATGTCACGGGAGAAAATAACCCGAAAGCCGTCACTTGTAAATTCCCATCCCATCACATCCTCAGACTCTTTCATTGTGACGGATTGTGTACCAATCACTCTAGGAACTGTTTTTAGATCGGCGTATTCAGATACACCTTTTTCTCCAGTTAAGAGTACCGCTGCTGTCCCGTCTCCGAACAAAGATGTCCCGATTAAATTGCTTTTTGATTGATCTTGCGGCTGGAAAGTTAAACTGCAAAGTTCACAGGCGACAACCAGCACCTTTGCTTCTGGAAATGCCCTTATGTATTCGTAAGCCCGGGACAACCCTGCCGCTCCGCCCCCGCACCCTAATCCCCAGATCGGCACTCGTTTCGTATAAGGCGAAAAAGGAAGAACATTCATCAGTTTTGCATCAAGACTTGGTGTCGAAAGTCCGGTGCTTGAAATAAAAAACAATGCATCGATCTCTTCAAACGGAATCGGTTTTTTCAGGAACGCCTTCTCATGAAGACAGTGTATGACCGCTTCTTTTGCATGAGCCAATGCTTTTTCCAAATAGAGATTGTTTTTCTCCTCAAAAGAGTGGTGCGTCTGATACCATTCAATTGGCTGCACAAACTGTCTGCTCTCGATTTCTCCGTTTTGAAAAGCTCTCAGCAGCCGGTCGATATCTTTAAACGATCGTTTAAATTGGGATCTAGCAAAATCAGCCGCCTTTTTCTGATCCACATGATGTTTTGGCAGACTCGTTCCAACAGAAAGAATGTACGCCATCGGCTTCACCTCTTTTTTCGATTAATATCCCCTATCGAAAAAAGGATATACATGCCAAAACGTCACAATTCAGTCAAAATATTTTCCTCCGGCTAACTTTTTGTCTTGACGACAATTGATAAATATTGGATAATATAGGTGAAAACATGATGTAGTTTTCCTCCTTCACAGGTTCGTTCTAAGCCAAGCGAACCTGCTTTTTTTATGCAAAAAAACACTTCTAAAAGAGAAGTGTTCAGAACGTAGACAACCCCCCTTTACTTATACAACACTTTCATACAAAATCTCCCTTTCGCTTCGAATTAATGGTCAAATCCGCTGCTATCTTAGCGTATAAATATTAACGTTTCGATCATTATTCAGAATGATTTCATTTAAACATGAATGGATCACTTTTTTTTGCTGATCAACACAAAGTAACAACCATAAATTTCTAATTCATTTGAATTTTCTATATAAAAAGGATTTTTTCCACTATATATTTAATCAATATGAGTACCAGGAAAAACAGTGAAAAAAGAAAGAATCTACAACATGGTTCGGCTCAAAATTTAATTGACTGGAGTGATTGTAATGAAAAAGGTTTCCAAAAAAAAGACACCCTACAACACGATACTTCTCTCAAAGGTAATTGGTTTAGTGCTTCTTACACTGTTTCTCTTTTTTATCTGGGATATGTCTAAACCCCATTTGCAGGCGACAAATGGGCAAGCAAAAAATGCTGCCAGCAGTGACTTCCGTGACACAAGCATCAGTCTGAAAGCAAAAGATCAGTCTACAAGAACATTGGATACACATTTTAAGACCAATCCAAACCAAGAGGCAACGAATAAAACGGTCTTTTTAACATTTGATGATGGTCCTTCTGCTACATCAAATCAGCTGTTAAATGTATTAAAAGCACATCACGTGAAGGCGACGTTCTTCATGCTTGGACCGCAAATCCAAGCACACCAATCAGCTGTGAAAAGACTTTATCAAGAAGGACATCAATTAGGTCTTCATGGCATGACGCATGATATAAACCTCTTTTATCAGAACAGCGAGTCTCCCGCATATGAAATGATAGAAGCTCAGCGTATTCTCGCCTCTGTTACAGGCGTCTACAGCCGTCTTGTAAGAACCCCCTTTGGCAGTGTTCCAAATTTAACATATCATCAAAAAGTACGTTTAAACCAAAATGGCTTTATTTACTGGGACTGGACGATTGATAGCCTTGACTGGAGATATAAAAACGCACAATATGTTCCAGAGGTATTGAATCAATTGCAAATGTTTGAGAAAAATAAACCATGGGAACCAAAAGTTATTTTAATGCATGATCAACCCTCTACCACAAACTATTTAGATAGCCTGATTATACAGCTAAAAGCAAGGGGCTATACATTTGCAGTCATTAACGAAACAATGCCGCCGGTACAACATTAATAGTGCTAATCACAAAAAGCCCGTATCCAAAAGATGCGGGCTTTCAGCTTGTAGACAAACCCTCACACGCTCCTTCCTAGGATCCTAGGACTTCAAAGGTTTTTTATCAAGCTAAAAAGAAGACAAAGAGCTAAAATAAAAGGTCATTTTAGCTCTTTGTCCATCATCTGAACCGCCTCTCCAAGAGAGGGGTTTACATAACAGATTGCTTAGGTTCTTCTACCAGGTCATGCCCGGCTTCTTTTTTAAAAGGAATCATGTGATAAATAATATGAAGCAAAATAGCGGTAAAGCTTCCGGCCACAATGCCGTTACTTGTTAATAATTTAATCGAATCTGGCAGATGCTCAAACATTTGCGGTACGACAGTAACTCCTAAGCCGATTCCCACGGAGCAAGCGACGATCAGCAAGTTCTCCTGCTTTGCAAAGTCCACGCGCGAGAGCATTTTAATACCGTATGCAATGACCATGCCAAACATGGCAACCATTGCACCGCCAAGGACTGACTTTGGAATAATCGTCGTAAAGGCAGCGATCTTAGGAAAAAGACCAAATAACATGAGCAATGCTCCTGTTACAAAAATGACTTGGTTTTTCTTGACTCCTGTTAACTGGATCAATCCAACGTTTTGCGAGTAGGCTGTGTATGGAAAAGCATTAAAGATTCCGCCTAATAACACAGCAATCCCCTCTGCCCGATAGCCTTTAGCCAAATCCTTCTCTTTTAATGGCCGGTTTGTTAAATCACCTAATGCGAAATAAACGCCTGTTGATTCAACTAATGACACAATCGCAACTAACGTCATGGTCATGATCGGTGCAAATTCAAAGGTCGGCATGCCAAAATAAAATGGCTCAATCATGCGGAAAACTTGGGCTTTTGCCACCTCAGCTGTCTCCACTTTCCCCATAAACGCAGCAACTGCTGTCCCAAGAAGAATACCGATTAAAATGGCGATCGCCTTCATAAACCCTTTCGTGAACCGATAGAGCAGTACAATGATAAACAGCACAAGGAAAGCGAGCCCTAGATTTTCAAAAGAACCATAGTCTGCACTTCCTTCTCCTCCTGCCATATTGTTCATCGCTACAGGAATGAGGGTGATACCAATAATGGTGACGACAGAACCTGTGACAACAGGCGGGAAAAATTTCACAAGCTTCCCAAAGAAAAAAGAAAGAAGAATGACAATACATCCAGAAGCGATAATACTTCCATAGATAGACGAAATGCCATACTTAGAGCCAATCGCAATCATCGGCGAAACTGCAGTAAATGTACAACCTAATACAACAGGCAGACCGATCCCAAAGAAGCGGTTTTTCCATACTTGAAGCAATGTGGCAGCCCCGCACATGAAAATATCCGCAGAGATTAAGTAAGTCAGCTGTGCAGGCGTGAGCCCGAGCGCATCTCCAACAATGAGCGGTACAAGAACAGCACCTGCATACATTGCCAGTACATGCTGAATACCCAGTGAGAGCGTTTTGACTTTTTTAACGGCACTCATGATTGTACCTCCCGTACAAACGTGACTTTCCCTTCCTCAAGTGATTCAATACGTGCGAGGGACTCAACGCGGTAGCCCATTTGCACAAGCGCATTTCTTCCAGGCTGGAATGATTTTTCGATGACAATGCCAAATCCGGCTACTTTTGCCTTCGCCTGCTTTGCAATTGCAGCAAGTCCTTTCGCAGCTTCACCATTCGCTAAAAAGTCATCGATGATTAACACACAATCATTTTCACTAAGATGCGTATTTGAGACAGCAATCGTGCTTTCTACTTTTTTCGTAAAAGAGTACACACTGGCCGTTAACAGGTTATCCGTTAATGTGAGTGATTGACGTTTTCTTGCAAACACAACAGGTACTTGAAGAGCAAGCCCAGCCATCACAGCAGGTGCGATGCCAGAAGATTCGATTGTGATGATTTTTGTAATGCCATCGTGCTTAAATAATCTAGCAAACTCTTGCCCGATCTCATGCATTAACACAGGATCAATTTGGTGATTTAAAAAAGCATCTACTTTTAACACTTGATTTGACAGAACGATTCCCTCGTTCTCAATTTTTTGACGTAACAATTCCATCATTCTTCCCCCTAGCATAATTGGCAAACATTCAATTTTTGGCATAAAAAAAGCATTGCTGTCCATGAGGAGCAAGCAATGCGAAAACGATCAACGGATCTTCAGCTCAAACAAGAGCTGTTTCATTTTGCTCACTCATAGTCGGACCTTATCGGTGTCCGGTAGAAACTTGCGTGCCATCATCACGCGATTATATGAGTGTTATAGTGTTCAAATTATAACAAGATTTCAGACGCTTGGAAAGCACTTTTCTAGAAAAATACCGAACTTAAATAATAGATCAGAACAAAATGTTCGTTTTTAGAATATTCAAGCATCAAAAAAGCACCCCTCTCATGAAAGGGTGCCCTTCTTTTATGATAAATACAGTTTTGTATATTTATCTGTTAAGTAGTCGATTAAATATTGAACATTTAATTCTTCGCCTGTTGCATCTTGAATGATTTCAGATGGCTTTTTCCGTTTTCCATGCTGGTGAACATGTTCCGTCAGCCATTCTTTTATCGGTGCAAAAGAACCATTTTGAATAAGCTCATCAAAATTTGGTAAATCTTTGATCATTTGCTGCTTTAATTGCGCTGCATACATATAACCAAGGGCATATGAAGGGAAATAGCCAAAGCTTCCATCAGACCAGTGAACATCCTGCAAGATACCGAGTGCATCATTAGGAGGCGTAATGCCAAGATACGCTTGATATTTTTCATTCCAAAGTGCAGGCAGATCTTCAACTGCTACTTCTTCATTGAAAATCGCTTTCTCAATTTCATAGCGGATGATAATGTGAAGCGGATACGTCAGTTCATCGGCTTCAATTCGAATGTAAGTCGGCTTCGATTCATTCACTGCATGCACAAAGTCTTCTAAAGAAACATCTTTAAATTGCTCAGGAGAAGCTTCTTGCAGCTTTTGATAATACGTTTTCCAGAAATCTTCGTGTCTGCCGATAAAGTTCTCAAAGAAAAGAGACTGTGATTCATGGATTCCCATCGAAGTCCCATCACATAAAAGTGTTCCGCTCAGTGCTTCATCAATGTTTTGCTCATAGATCGCATGACCACATTCATGAATCGTTCCAAAGATCGCCATTCGAAAATCATGCTCATCATAACGGGTCGTCACACGTACATCGCCTCTGCTTAACGTTACAGCAAATGGATGAACTGTTGTATCCAGGCGGCCTGCGTCAAAGTCATATCCTAATTCTTTTAAGAAAAAGAGACTCAATTCCTTTTGTTTATCGATTGGGAAGCTTTTCGATAAAAATGAAGTATCCGGCTTATTAGGTGAGGCTTCGATTTTTTTCACAAGAGGAACAATAGCGTCACGAAGTGCACCAAACTTTTGATCAAGCTGTTCAACCGTCATATCTGGCTCATAGTTATTGAGCAGCACATCATAAGGCGTTTTTTCCACGCCCCAATATTGGATGAAACGCTTGTTAAAGTCAATAAGCTGTTTTAAGTATGGTGCAAAGAGTGAAAAGTCTGATTTCTCCCTTGCTTCTACCCAAACATGCTCCGCTTTTGATTGTAAAATCGAGTATTCTTTAAATTCTTCTTTCGGAATTTTACTGTTTTCATCATACTCTTTTTGTGATAATTCGAGCGCCTTCTGTGTATCTTTTGACAGCTCATCTCGATGTTTGTTTAATGCGTGAAGAAGATCTCTCATTTCGTCAGAAGTCTTCATATTAAAAATATCACTTGATAATTGACCGATCGTTTCAGCTCTAAAATCCGCACTTTTTTTAGGTGCTTGTGTTCTAGAGTCCCAATAAAGTAAATGGAGCGCCTCTGTATAATGGGCGATTTTCCCTAGTAATTGATAAAACGCTTTCTCAGTTGCTTCAAGACTCATGCGTTTGTTCCCCCAATCAATAAAATATGTATGTACGTTTCAAGGCTACTTCAATGAATGTTCTTTTGTCAATGAAAAAGGAGGATACACCGTGGTATCCTCCTCATTTGCAAGTTTTCAGCTATTTAAGATGTGATGATGGGCTTCACTGGCAGGACGGATTCAATTTTACTTTGAAGCTTAGTATCTTCTTTACGATCAAAGTAAATATGAATGCTTCCTGCGTCTTGGCTTGTCCGGATCAGTCTTCCGATCCCTTGGCGTAAGCGAAGCAGCATATACGGAAGGTCAACTTCAGCATGTGCATCCTTTGCTTCATTCCGTTTCGCTTCAAATACCGGATCATGCGGCGGATAAGGAAGTCCCCAGATGATCACATTCGTTAATGATTGACCTGGAATATCAAGCCCTTCCCACAGATGAACAGAGCATAACACGGATGTTTCATCTGCTTGGAACTTTTGAACAATCGTGCTGATTTCCTCGTCTCCCTCAAAATATACGTCAAACGGCAGTGATTCATTTGATGCTTCAAGCTGTTTTCTAAAGAAATGAAGTTCATCAAATGAAGGGAAGAGAATCAGAGATCGTCCTCCATTTTCTTTCAGCTGAGTGATCACTTGCTGTGCTTTTGCCTCTTGCTCAGCGAGCTGCTGAATTCCATGGAAATAAATCTTCATTTGTTCATCGTAATCATACGGCGAAGCGACACTCATTGATAAGTAATCTTTAATCCCAAGACTTTCAGCTAAATAATCAAAGGATTGATTCTCAGACAATGTAGCGGAAGAGAAAATATATGGTCTTTTTTGCGAGAATACTTTTTCGCCAAGCACCTCTGCAACCGTCTTTGGCATCACAACAAATGTTGTATCTAATTCCTGTTTTTCCAGCCAGCTAATGGCATTTTTTTGATAAAGCGATAAAGAATACGCCATTTGTTCAATGTATTCTTCCACAACAGATAATTCGTATTGATCGATCGTATACATCTCAGATTCAAACACGAGCGCTTCTCCGATTTTTTCAAGCAAGTCACACAATTCACTTGCAGAACGCTTCACCTCATCGACACGCCCAATTTCAAGCCGGTGCGAGCCTTTGACTTCTTTGGCATGTGTTTTTAAGAGATAAAAGAACTCATCGTTTGTTGCAAGTGCATCTTCAACAAGCTCTGCAAATTCTTCGCGTATGTCGTTTTGCAAAAGACGTTCCAAAAATGTTTCGAGCGTTGATTGCTTCACTCGGTACGTTAACGCTTTTTGTGCGGCAAACTCGAGAAGATGTCCCTCATCAAATACGACGGAGCTATGCTCAGGAAGCAGCGGAAGCTGGCCCTCACGTTTCCGGGATTCCTTCGTCCACACATGCTCCATGTAAAAATCATGTGAACAGATGATGAGGTCTGTCGCTTTCCGGTAATGATCTCTTGATAAATTCAAACCACAGCGATGACGCATATCGCACGTCAGGCAGTCCTGAAACGAATCATAGCCAATTCGTGACCATTCATCATTTGATAACTCTGGATACTCTTTTCGATCGCCATACGGATAAAAGGTTTGCATGCCATGTGATTCATGGACAAATGAAGGCAGTGATTCATAAATATCGAGCCACTTTTCATCATCTTCACGCTGCATCGTTTTCTCCAGCTTCTTTAAGCATAAATATTGATCATGCGATTTACTTAATCTCGCATCTATTTGAATATCAAGGTGATTGGCAATTTTATAGATATCACCTTCTTGTTTAACGAGCTGTTCAATTAACGTTTCGTCTGCACATGCAATAATCGCAGGCTTCCCTGTATACCTTGCATATGTGACGGCAAATAATAGATAGACGATAGTTTTGCCTGTGCCTACCCCAGCTTCGGCAAACATCACACTTTTTTCTTTAAAGGCTCTTTCTAGTTGAAAAGCCATAAATATTTGTTCATCTCGAAGATCAAAGCCCTTTTCTGGCAAAATGTCATAAAACACATCACCAATCCAGTTGCCCAGTTCTTCGTAAAAATTGTGTTCTTTTGATAATGAAAAAGGCAAACGAGATGCTGTCACCTGCTTCAACCCCCAACTTTTGAATCATTCAGACATTCAATAGTACCATTTACGCTGGGGAAAAACAATCTTTTTTTATGAGCGCAGGCGATGTTGATAGCTTTCCTTCATTAAAAATGCATGCTCAGAACGTTCTATGTATGCCTGAGCCAGCGCCAAATCTTCGATGGCTGCCGTAAGCTGAGCAGATTGTCCACCTTCATGCCCTTCTATTTCTTGAGCAGTCGAATTGAGTGCTTTTTGGATTAACTGAATTTGATCATAATGAATCATGAAGACACCTCTTTTTTTAAAATCAAGTTCAGTTTATTCCGTCTTGCTGAGAGTTATACCTTTTCAGCATAAAAAAGCCGCACCTTTTTTCGGTGCGGCCATTTCTTACGATTCGGTTGGTTGCTTTCTAGGCGGGCGTTTTCCCCAATATTGATAATAGTCTGTTTTAATAAATCCATTAAACAGCTTTCTCTTTTTCGTCGCTTTTCTTCCGAAGCACTCTTCGAATTTTTCGTGTGACGTTAAGATGTAAATGGACCATGTATCTAGGTTCTTAAACGCTTCACCCATTCCTTGATACATTTTTTCAACAGCTGGTTTATCACTCAGTCGTTCACCATAAGGAGGATTTCCAACAATCACACCGTACTCTTCTTTTGTTTGAAAGTCTTTTACTTGCATTTGTTTGAACTCAATCAGTTCACTCAGTCCTGCTTCTTCTGCATTCATTTTTGCGATGTCTACCATACGATGGTCGATGTCACTTGCAATAATGCGGAGCGGCTGATCATAGTTTGCTTTTTCTTCGACTTCCACACGCGCTTTGTTCCATACGTCTTCACCGATCCATTCCCATGATTCAGACGCAAAATCTCGGTTAAATCCTGGAGCAATGTTTTGTCCTATCATCGCCGCTTCTATGGCGATTGTTCCTGATCCGCAGAAAGGATCAACAAACGGACGGTCAGGTGTCCAGTTCGTTAATAAGACGAGCGCAGCAGCAAGCGTTTCTTTAATAGGTGCTCCGCCTTGATCCATGCGGTATCCGCGTTTATGAAGACCTACACCAGATGTATCAAGCGTAAGAACCGCTTTATCTTTTAAAAGAGCGATCTCGATTTTATATTCAGGTCCCGTCTCTTCAAGCCATTCAGACTGAATGTTGTAGGAGGATTTAAGCTTTTGAGCGATGGCTTTTTTGACGATGCGCTGGCAGTCAGGCACACTGGCAAGCTGAGATTTCACAGATTTCCCGATGACAGGAAACGTACTGTTTTTTGGTAAAAAAGCGGCCCAGTCAATCGCTTTCGTTTGTTCAAAAAGCTCATCAAATGTTTTTGCCGAAAATTCAGCAACTTGTACCTTGATCCGGTCTGCTGTACGCAGCCAAAGGTTTGCACGGCAAATCGCAAGAGCATCCCCCTTGAAAATCACTTTTCCGTTGTCGACTGTGCACTCATAGCCAAGGTCTCTTACTTCTTTTGCAACAATTGCTTCAATTCCCATTGGAGCTGTTGCGATGAGTGTATAGGTTTTCATTGATTTATCACCTGTTTTCTCGTCCTTTTATGTATTCAAGATAAAAGCTCTCCATATGTTGAAATAGGAGAGCTTTGTTTCATCATGTTTATGATAACGGATTTAACGTTCTGTAAGCCATGTTTTGTTCCATCGTACTGCAAACGGCAAATGCCTCGTACTCAGGTGGTAATCATCTATCTACAGAATTCTCTGTCCTTCTCTCCGTTTGGTTCCTTTGAGAAAGTTCCCCTACCAAGTTTGGGTTTCTCGCTCGAGGGGTTTACCGCGTTCCACTCTCACCATTTCTAATGAGACTTCGTCACTGTGGCACTTTCAAGGATACTTTGCCATATCCTAAAAAGGACGTAGGCATTTTTCCTGCCGTCAGCCTTTCCCAGGCTGCCCTGGCTTATTTTTTCGCCAGGCACGAACACTACGGGCATCTCAGCACCGTGCGAGCATGGACTTTCCTCTGCAATGCCCTAAATAGCATTACAGCGATTACCCGAACGTTAATCAATAAGCGTTATTATAAACGACAATGACATCTGACACAAGCTTTTTCAGCAAGACTCAATCATAAAGTTTGCTGCCGAAAACGTGTTTCTCAAGGTTCGATAGTCTTTTTAAAATATCAAAGTTTGTTGTATTAGACTGTGCAGGCTGTCTTTTCCCTTGTTCAACAGCTTCTTCAAGCTGTTTTGACAAGTGGAGGTTTTCTTGTTGAAGTTTTTCGATTTCTTGGTTGAATGTCTCATAGTCTTTAATGACCATATCTAAAAATTTATCGACTTCTTCTTGTTTGTACCCTCTGACACCTGTTTTAAATTCTTTTTCTAAAATTTCTTTCGCAGAAAGCTTTACTTTATCAGCAAGCATCTTTTTCACCTCATATCGTGAATTCATAGTATATTTTTTCAGAAATACGTGACGTTGTCAAATTTTCTCTTGCTTTTAATCAAAAAACGGATCTTCCGCCTCAACCTGCGCTCTTAGATCATCCATCGTGATGTACATAATGGGGTAATCGGTATAGGCTTCCGCCTCCCTGATCATATACTTCGGCGATCCCTCATGCTCGGGATCATATAAGACGAGAAGACCATCTGTTTTTTCAATAAAAAAGCGATTCTTTTGTTTAAATTGTGCCGGACTTTCGTACGGTCTATGCGTGACACTTTCTACAAAATCGGCCTGTGCAAGAATTCCTTCATACAACTCTTTGTTTTGTTCATTCCAGCGCTCTTCCTGTTCATAAAATGGCGTAATGACTGCAAGTTTTAACGCTGGATATTCCTCCTGAAGCTCAAACACCACTTCGGCTGTCCAAATTTCTGCCCCAAGCTGTCCCGATATGAGCACCCATTCCAGACCTTCTTCGATAAGGGCTGTCAGCCTTTTTTGAAGCTCCGCTTTTATGTATTGAAGTGCAGGCTCGTCTTGTTTGAATATCCCAAGCTCAAACGGCTTGTACCCTGTGACAGCAATAATTTTCATTTTTTCACCTGCTTTTAAAAAATGGGACTTATAAAAGTCCCATTCACTTTATCTGTTACAGCAAGGTCCACCGCAGTTAAAGTGTTGATGTGTTGTCGGGTCCACCTGAGAAAACGTATGCGGGAAGTAGTGAACATGTTTGAAATTATGGTGGTGAACATTTGTCACATGCTGCGGGTGGATATGCGGCACAATTGTTGTTGACTCGCTGTGTGTACAGCAATGATTCGTCGGATGAACAATTGGCTGTGTAACATTCGGATGGCAATGATGATGATGGTACATGTAGCATTCCCCTCTCCTTTATTTTCTTACATTAACAATGTATGAATTAAGAGGTGTACATGTACTAATGCATTAACCTATTTTAAAAGTTGGCAAGAAAAATATCTTTATAGTTTGAAAACACAAAAGCGACCAAAATGACCACAAGAAAAAACAAGTAGAAAAGACCCTTATACATGCTATACGCTCCTCATTCAATATCTAACGTTATTTTACAGGATTCGCGGACTTTCTACAATAAAAGTGCTAAACAATTTTTATTTTCGGCCGAGAGCCGAACGTTGTCATTTTTTGCGCTTTCCCGGGTAATAATATTTCATTGCCCAGCTTTTCTCAATAGCCGTTTTTTTCGCTTCTCAAGCTCTTTTGTGTCTCGCTCGCTTAACGATGAGAAAGATAATAAAGATTCTGTGATGGAAAGAGCTGACTTTGCATCTTTTTGGCGATGCTCTTTACACTTCGCAAGCTCTATACCTGCTTTTAATGCCAAATGGACATCACTTGATTCAAATAATGTTTCCCAAATTCGAACTGCTTCATCCCACTCGTTTAGCCGTTTATATTGTAATGAGAGATCAAATGCCGCCTGATTGGCATGTTCAAAATCAGCACCTGTTAATTCCCGCAAATGCTTCGTAGCTTCCTGTACATCACGATGCGCAAGATGCCACCTAGCCAGCGCGTATTTCTCATCATGCTCCTTTACCGCATCCATAGATAGAATTTTTTTGGATAGATGGATGTAAAGGCTGATTAACGAAAGGACGTCTAATTCATTATGAGTCAAAATTCCTTCGATGAGCTTCGGTTTTTGTTCCTTTAAAAAGTGAAAATAGATCATCGGTGCTAAAAAACCCGGTGTGTCGCCTTCCCGGTGGACGTGCAGCTCTTCTTTTTCAACCACAGACAGCGCCATTCGTTCATATTTATGCTTCCACAATCGTCTTGATCCATGCAGAAGATCAAAGTGGCCAAACTCTGGAAGCGCAGGGATTTGATCTCGCAACAAAGTATGTCTCGTTTTCACTTGCGGCCAATCGAATGATTTTCCATTATATGTAACGAGTGATTCTACGTTCACTTCATCGAGAAAGCTTTTATAAAGAGCCGCTTCATTTCCCGGATTTGTGAGCAGGTGCTGTTTCACCACTACTTTGTCAGCAAAAACCCGCGCATGTCCTAGCAAGAAAATCATATTTCCCGTTCCGCCAGATAATCCAGTTGTTTCTGTATCAAAGAAAAACAGTTCATGCGGCTTGTAACCTTTAGCCGATAGAGAATGCTGGATGCTGCTTTTGTTCCATGCCTCGATAATCTTTGGCAGTTCCGCAAACGAGTAGAGTCCATGCTTATCATCTAATGAATAGGTGACTTCTCGAATGAGACAAAAGGAATTCTCAAAGTGATAAGGAGCTGCACCCAATTGCTCCCATTCCTTTAAAAATGGAATGTTTTCGGCCGTCACAGGCTGAGGCTGCCCTTCCACTGTTTTTTGACGTTTTTCGTTTGGCTGGTTGTGCGATAGGTGCTTCTTCATTCGATTTAATTTCCCTTTTAAAGACATGAGTAGGTATCTTCCTCCTTCCTCTTAAAATGCAGACATCAATTCAACAATGCTGCTTTTTCCGCTCACCTCTTTCATTTCCATGCCAATGCAGGATGGACAGCCGTTCTCACAGCGGCACCGCTCTATCAGCTGAATGGCTGCACCTGCTATTTCATCGAAACGAGCTTGGACTTCTTTGCTTAAGCCGATTCCGCCAGGGTAGTGGTCATATAAAAAGACTGTCGGTTTACCGGTATGTGCCGCTTTAATTTGTGAAACAACATGAATATCTGATCGGTCACACATCACAAAAGCAGGTACAATGTGCTGAAGAACATTTGCGATGCCAAGCAGGAGCTGTTCAAGTGTCTTCTCTTCAAATCTCCGCTCTGCCTCGTGTAATTCAAACCAAGCCGCACTCGTATGAATTTCTTCTTCCGGTAAGTGAATTGGACCAGAGCCGATATTTTCACCGGTACTGAGCCGGATTTTTTTGAAAATTGTTGGCATTGCGTTGACAGTCACATCACCGTAGTGAACAGATACCGCTTCTTTCTCTGTTGTTTGATCGATTTCCAGCACCTTGAGCTGAACAGCTAAATTAGCATCTGTATAGTATTCTACATCCACTTGTTTCACATAAGCCTTCAAATGCTCGTAATCTAGCTTTTCTACTTGATATTGAACCCCTTCATGTAAATAAATTGCTTCATCATGCAGCAGTGTCATTGCACTGAATCGATCCATCTCTCCAATAATCCGGACATTCGCTACGTCGGATTGATCCACAATCACCACATTTTCCTGACTTGCAGATCTCAGGCTGATCCCATGCGCTGGGAACGATTGATCTGACCAATAATACCGGTTCCCGCTAAAATGAAGAACCCCTTCCTCATGTAAGTATTGCAAAATGTCTTCTACTTCCATGCCGCCAAACTGTTCATCCGTCCGAAATGGCAGCTCGTAGGAAGCACATTTTAGATGATCCACTAAAATAATGAGATTTTCAGGATTGATTCTGGCTGCTTCAGGCGGTCTATTAAAGAAATATTCAGGGTGTCTGACAATATATTGATCAAGGGGTGAGGAACTTGCTACCATGATAATGAGCGCCTCCTCATGACGCCTTCCAGCACGTCCTGCCTGCTGCCATGTACTCGCTACACTGCCAGGATACCCCGTCATAATGCATACCTTTAGCTGACCTATATCTACCCCTAATTCTAGTGCGTTCGTGCTGACGACACCTAGAATGTCTCCTTCTCTTAACCCCTTTTCAATCACGCGGCGCTCTTTTGGCAAATAGCCTCCGCGATACCCGCGAATCGATTTTGGACCGATTTCTTTTTTCACAAGCTCTTGAATATGACTTAAAATCACTTCTACTCGTACCCTGCTTCTAGCAAAAACGATCGTTTGAATTTTTTCTTTTAAAAATGTTTTAGCCAATTGGTTGACGACAGTGGCAGCGCTTTGTCTAATATTTAATGGTTTATTCACCACTGGCGGGTTATAAAACACAAAATTCTTTTTACCGCTGGGCGCTCCGTTTCGTTCAATAAGATGCACTTTGCTCCCTGTTAGCTGCTGCGCCAGCTCTTTTGGATTCGCAATCGTTGCGGAAGTACAAATGAAAATCGGATCACTTCCATAAAATGCACAAATTCGCTTTAATCTTCGAATCACATTGGCCACATGACTGCCAAACACACCTCGATATGTATGAAGTTCATCAATGACAAT
This sequence comes from Bacillus sp. FSL K6-0994, assembly GCF_038630815.1. Lineage (NCBI taxonomy): Bacteria > Bacillati > Bacillota > Bacilli > Caryophanales > Bacillaceae > Bacillus > Bacillus sp. FSL K6-0994. The sequence goes on from NZ_CP152043.1 coordinate 1,980,591, forward strand.
ATACTTCAAATTCTCAAACAAGCTGACCCATTTCGTATGATGAGGCAAAATAGCTGAATGCAGCATATCTGGGTTTGTGATGACAATATGCCCTGCTTGTCTGACTCGCTGCCGAATGGCCGGGGAGGTGTCCCCGTCATATGTTTCACTATGAATCGGAACATCCATCTCGCGGATGATCTCGTTAAGTTCACTCTTTTGATCCTGTGCGAGCGCTTTTGTTGGGAATAAATAAAGAGAGCGGTTTGTCTGGTCTTCTGCGATCGACTGAAGAACAGGCAGATTGTAGCAAAGCGTTTTACCTGAAGCTGTTGGTGTAACCGTTACTACATGCTCACCATCCATTACTCGTTCAAAGGCTTCCTTTTGATGAATATACAGCTCTTTCACGCCTCGTTTTTCAAGCGCCTTTTTTAGCCTATCGTCCACTCTTTCAGGAACGGGAGAGGTCTGTGCAGGCTTTGCTTCAATTTCATGCCAATGCTCTACCTGTTCGTCTTTCTTTAATTCTTCTATCAGTTCGTTCATTGTTTTCTTTTTCATATTGCGTCCACCTCTCATTCTAGTGTACCGAATATTCGTTTGCATGACTAGGCGGCAATTTTTTGATGCAGAATTATGAGCAAATACTTTGAACTGTTGTAACAATATCTATTACACTTCTAAAGTGAAATGATTTTATCAAGGAAGAAGATGATCAGATTGAAAAACGAATTTAAGCCTTTATTTGAACCATTTACGTTTCCAGGAGGCGCCTCTATTGATGGCCGGTTAGTGGTTGCTCCAATGACACACTTCGGTTCTCATGACGACGGCACCATTTCAAAAGACGAAATTGACTTCATTACAGCTAGATCAAGTGAAATGGGCATGGTGATTACTGCATGTGCGAATGTGACTCCAGATGGGAAGGCATTTGAAGGACAGCCTTCTATCGCAAGAGATGAAGATATCCCTGGCCTGAAAAAACTGGCTTCAGCTATCCAGGCAAAAGGAACAAAAGCCATCATTCAAATTCATCACGGCGGCTCTCAGGCTCTCCCTCATTTAGTTCCAAACGGTGATGTGGTTGCGCCAAGTGATGTGTTTAAAGATGGAAAACAAATTGCACGCGCTTTAAAAGAAGAGGAAATTACGCATATTATCGACTCCTTTAAAGAAGCGGCAAGACGAGCGGTTCAAGCAGGGTTTGACGGCGTGGAAATTCACGGAGCAAACGGTTATTTATTACAACAATTTTACTCACCGCATAGCAATCAGCGTACAGATCAATGGGGAGGAAATGAAGAAAAACGTCTAGCTTTCCCTATTGCTGTTGTAGATGCAGTTAAAGAGGCCATCAAAGAACATGCGGCTAAACCGTTTATCTTTGGATACCGGTTATCTCCTGAAGAACCAGAAACACCTGGTTTAACAATGACAGAGACGTTTACATTAGTGGATGTTCTCAAAACAAAAAGCCTCGATTATTTGCATATCTCTCTAATGGAGATTGGCTCTAAAGCAAGACGAGGCGCAGATTCTAATAAAACTCGTATGGAACTGCTAAAAGAACGCTGCGGCGATGCTCTTCCGCTTATTGGAGTAGGCAGTGTCATTACAGCTGAAGATGCACTCCATGCTTACAATCAAGGGATTCCTCTCATCGCTGTCGCACGAGAGCTGATCGTCGACCCAGATTGGGCTAAGAAGATTAAAGAAGGCAGAGAACAAGAGATTGAAACCGTCATTAAACGCAGCCAAAAAGACAAGTATCTCATTCCAGAAGGATTGTGGTCTGTCATGGAAGCAAGTCAAGGCTGGGTTCCGATGGAGGATTAATGTCCTCAGCACAATAAAAAACTACCCTATCAGTGGGTAGTTTTTTCTATTCATGGATTATTTCATTTTCACTGTAAAGAGCTTGGACATCTGCTTTTCTACAGAGCCTTTTGGTTCTTTATCAAGTCGTTCGATAAGGTCACCATTCATAATCACAATCGGTGTCACTGTACTTGATGCTTTCTCTTCAATCAGTTCTAAATCACATGTAATAAGAGGATCACCGATTTTCACTTTATCCCCTTCTTTCATGTGGGCTTCAAATCCTTCACCATTTAACCCAACTGTTTCAAGTCCGATATGAATCAGAAGCTCAAGCCCCGAGAGTGTTCGAATGCCAATTGCATGTTTTGTATGGAAGAGCTGAATGATTTCACCCTCTACTGGTGACACAATCGTCCCACTTTTTGGTTTTACTGCTACGCCGTCTCCCATCATCTTTTGAGAAAAGACGGGATCTGGTACATCAGTCATATCCATTAACTCTCCATCAACTGGAGAATAAATGACTTCTTCCTTTACATCATCTTGGTTTTTTCCGAAACCGAATAATTTTTTCAGCAATGTCAATTTGCTCCCTTCAAGCTTTGCTTCCTAAATCTATTTCGTGTATGAAACTTTACGCCCATACACCTTGCTTCATTCAACACTATTTAATCATAATTTTTTCCTCTCATCAATTGATAACCGCCTGAGCCCCTCTGCATAGGCTGTAGATGAGAGGTGATTCAGATGAAACATGAAGGCGAAAAAAAACATGAAATGCTGGCAAATGAAGATATGCTATATGAAGCGATTGAACAATTTTTTGCATCCTCCCCGTTTCACGAAATATTAAATAGTGCAGAGGCACTCATGACCACATCGCATTCACTTGCATCCATTACGACCGGTGTGACAGAGGATGAACAGAATGTGTATATCGAGATTCAATTTCCAGACCATTTTGTCGAAGGAGACATTGCGCTAGAAGTAAAAGCCCAATATTTACACTTATCAGTACAGGAAAAAATCAAAACAGATACGACTTCTTCGTATTCAAGCTTTACCAAAACCATTTTAATGCCGGCAAAAATAGATGAAACGAAAATGAAGAGTGTGTGGAAAGATCAATCGCTTCATGTGTCTGCGCCAAAGCAAACAACCCAATAGATCAATCTATTGGGTTTTAGCTATGCTTTAAAAATGCTTGTAAATCCTTTCGCCAATGAGCCTACTTGATTCATTGTACTCATCATTTGGCCAGCTGTATCAAACATTTTGTTAAAATCGTATTGCCCATTCGTCTTTTTGAATTGTGACAGCACACTTTTAAATTGAGATGGCTGCTGTTTTTGCGGCCTTGGCAATGGATAAGGGTTCATAGGCGGCTGCATGGGCATCATGCCTGGAGGCTGCTGCATTTGGGGTGGATTCATCGCTTCAGGCGGCTGTAAAGGCGGCACGTTTTCTTGGTATCCATAAGGCGGCTGATAAACAGTAGATGGTGCCTGATTCATTCCCCCTCCACCTTGATACGGCGGCATGAAATAGTCTGGAGGCTGCGGAGGCTGCTGCTGCATCTCTGGATACGGAAAAGGCCTTTGCTTGAATTGATTGAATTCATAAGGCGGCTGGTTTGAATAAGGGAACATCTATCTCGCTCCTCTCGCTCTCAACACATATTGATGACACTCATATATTATGACCAAGAGCAGAAGATGTGCCTAAAGAAGCCATAAGAAAAACGCAGCATCATGTCTTTAGCTGCGCTTTTTGATTTCTTCTATTAAAAGGTTCAGAGTGTAAACCACTGACTCAACTAAATTTTTTACACGGGGTGCGTGCTGTTTACCAAAATAAGATTGCAGGACAACCTCTTTTCCATTTTCTTTTACGGCTTCAAGCTGTTCTTGGTGTAAATATCTAGGTTTGGCCTGCTCAATAAACGAGATCGCAGCAGTGAGCCACTCCTCCATTTTCTGATCAAATGTAACAACGGCCGGCTGAATATCCGTATAAAAATCATACGATGGGTACTCCTCTTCAGCCTTTCCCTTTTGGTACTGCTCATACGCTTCTTCGATCCATATTCTCAAGTTTTGTGTATGTTCAAGTAATGTTTGATTATCCAAAGTGTTCACCTCTATGAACCATCCTATCAAACGTTTACCTATTGCTCAAATAGAAAAGCTATCCGGCGTGATATGCCGGTCTTGCTGCCAGTTTATACTCGGCTGCATGAAGCTTCACTTCACAGTCCTTTACTTCTGATTCAAGCCGGTCAATCATTTGTTCTTGCTCTTCTATCGCTGCACGTTTCGTCTGCTTCACAGCAAGAGACAGCTCTTCCTCCACCGCATCAATTTTTCGTTCGATTTCCTCTAACAACTGCATAATGGATTCTTTTGATACAAATTCGCTCATCATCAGATTCCTCCTTTATCGTCTTTCGTTACATTCTCTTTTCTTTCTCACCCTCCTTCACACATGACAAAACTAGAAGCAAATCGCCAATCTAAGTGTAGATAAGCGTTATTTCTTCCTTTTCGACAGATGCTTGTCCTTCTTTGTATGATTGCGTCCGATTGTGTAAATTCTAAAGACAAAAGGAGGTAGATTTCATGAAAAAGCAGCCAGCACCAAAAGAGCAAAAGCCAAAAGGGAAAGAAAACAGTCCAGATCAGCTGGATAAAAAGCTCGGCGGTCCTAATCGTCCATCTACGTAAAAAAAGCAGGCACCCCCTGCTTTTTATTTATGCAAAAAATAGTGCTCTAATGAGAAAAGAAAACGAAGCTGTCTTTTTTTATGAAAATACCAGTCGGTCAGCTCAATCTGCTTTGGCAGCGGCTCTGCCTCAAATAAAGATGGACTCAATTTCTTTTGAAACCAATCTTCCCTTTGATCGTCTAATGAATGTGTCATCACCGGATAAACCGTCCTAAGAAAAGGTGTTGACCTTCTAGCGATCCCTAAAAACGGTTCAAAATCAAACCGAGACCCCGTATGCGGAACGGTATGCAAAAAATGATAAAAATCCGAAAACAAATCGGCTCGAAATAATAGTTTCGCTAGTTTTTTACCTAATGTAATGCGATCCTTTACATTGGAAAACTTCCGTATGGTTAAGCCGTACAAATGCCCGTCCACCGTTGGAAAAACAACGGTTTGGAAATGTCCCCACTCGCTGAAAAGATATTGAATCGAGTGAAAAACATTCTTTTTCAGAAGAGGATTTTGTATAATAGGAGATTGTATAGTATATTGTTCATTTATGATGAGTGCATAAAGCAGACGCTCTGTGTCACGCTTTAGCCAGAAGCGTTCCCACTCAGCGCTCATAAAACGAGACACGGAGAAATAAGGAAGCAGATGAAACAAAGGTTTACTGCATCGCTTAGACCATTCGTACAAAAGAAGCTGAGGGTAAGCATCCGAAAAGATCAGCCAATTCGCTCTTTCATATGCTGTGAAAAAAAGGTGCCCCTGCTGATCCGTTAAACCTGGATGGAAGAGCTCGCCTTTTAAATCCGTCATGGACCACCCAGCATTTCTCGAGACAAAGGAAGCGAGCAGCGACCATTTCATCTCTGGATGCCGGTCATAAAAGCGCTTGTAGGCATTTGTCCTCGTCAGGTTGTCTTTATTTTTTGCTTTCGTATCACGCAAAATTTGCTGAGTGATGATATGCTCTTCTTGGGACAACATGGTGATCTCTCCAATACAAAATGCATTAAAAGGAGGCTGAAACTTGATGATTCGGTATCCAAACGGAAAATCGTATCAGCCCATACAACAAATTGGGACAAAAAAAAGAATCAGCGGCGAATCCTCTTATAGTAACCGCGGGATGACGCTTGAGGCTGATTTAAATGAAACAAACCAATACTATTTGGTCAACGGGATCGCAGTCATTCATAAAAAGCCTACCCCAGTTCAAATTGTGAATGTGGATTATCCAAAAAGAAGTGCTGCTGTCATTAAAGAAGCCTATTTTAAACAATCATCCACAACAGACTATAACGGGGTTTACAAAGGCCGCTATATCGATTTTGAAGCAAAGGAAACCAAAAGCACTACCTCGTTTCCGCTCAAAAATTTCCACGACCATCAAATTGAGCATATGAAACAGGTTGAAAAGCAAGGCGGTATTTGTTTCGTTATTATATCCGCTTTTGGCTCCGTTTATTATTTGCCCGCTTCAGATCTCTTTTTCTTCTGGGAGCGGCAGAAAAAAAACGGCCGTAAATCCATTAGCAAAGACGAATTAATGGAAGCTGGCCACATAATGACACTTGGATATTCGCCAAGAATTGATTATATTAAAGTAGTGGAGACACTTCATTTTTCGGATGAAAGCAAGCAGCAATTACGTTCGAAAAAGGTTTAACACGAAAGGTTGAGATGTGATGTCTGATCAATTTACAAGTCGTGAACAGCGACGTAAAGCAAGTCAAGAAAACAATAAGAAGCAAAAGAACAAAAAAGGCAAAAAGAAAGCAGGTCTATTTAAAAAAATATTTTTATCTTTACTCGTGATCGGTCTACTTTGTTTAGTTGCCGGAATCACAACTTTTGCCGTTTTTGCATCAAGCGCTCCTTCTATTGATGATAGTAAGCTTAAAACACCATACTCTTCAAAGCTTTATGATAAAGACAAGAAAGTGTTTGCAGAAGTTGGTGCAGAAAAAAGAACGTATGTCTCGATAAAAGATATACCCGATGTAGTAAAAGACGCGTTTATTGCGACTGAAGATGCACGTTTTTATAAGCACCACGGGATTGATCCAATCCGTATCGGCGGTGCACTTGTCGCAAACGTTGAGGACGGCTTTGGTGCTGAAGGCGGAAGTACAATTACACAACAGGTCGTGAAAAACACCCTTTTAAGCAAGCAAAAGACGCTAAAACGGAAAGTACAGGAAATATGGCTCTCGATTCAGCTTGAGCAAAAATACTCTAAAGATGAAATTTTAGAAATGTATTTAAACCGTATTTTCTTCTCTCCTTATGCTTATGGTGTGGGGAAAGCAGCTGAACAATTTTTTGGAGTGACAGATTTAAATAAACTAACCGTTGCACAGGCAGCCACACTTGCAGGGATGCCGCAGAGTCCTACTGTCTATAATCCAGTTAAAAATCCCGAGGCAGCGGAAAAACGCCGTAATATTGTTTTAAGCCTTATGAAAAAACAAGGCTACATTTCAGAAAAAGACTATGACGTTGCGAAAGCAACCCCTATCAGTAAGACCGTCGTTCCTGCTGATAAATATAAGAGCCAAAACTCTAGTAAGTATTCTGCCTACATTGAAGAAGTGATGGAAGAAGTTCAGAAAAAAGCCAAAGTTGATCCGTCAACTGATGGATTAAAAATCTATACATCACTTGATCGAAAAGCACAGGATCACTTAGATGATATCATCAATGGAGATTCAGTTGGATTTACGAAAGGGATGCAGGCGGGTGTGACTCTGCTTGATACGAAAAATGGTGAAATTCGCGCCATTGGCGGTGGACGTGATGTACCAGCAGGCGGCTTTAACTATGCGACGGATGCAAAACGACAGCCAGGGTCCACAATTAAACCGATCTTAGATTACGGCCCAGTCATTGAAAACAAAAAATGGTCAACATATCAGCAAATTGATGATGCACCGTATACGTACTCAGATGGTACACCGATTAATAACTTTGACAGAAGACATTTAGGTAAAATGTCGATGAGAAGTGCTTTGGCACAATCGCGTAACATCCCTGCACTTAAAGCATTCCAAGAAGCTGGTTCAGCCAATGCCGCTCAATTTGCTAATAATTTAGGCATGGACTTACCTTCTGATATTCCAGAATCTTATTCCATTGGTGGATTTGAAGATGGTGTGTCTTCATTAAAAATGGCAGGTGCATTTAGTGCATTCGGTAATAACGGATACTATAATGAACCGCACGCTGTTACATCTGTTGAATTTAATGACGGGACAAAGCTTGACCTTACGCCGGACTCAAAAGCAGCAATGAGTGATTACACAGCATTTATGATTACAGATATGCTGAAAACTGCTGTCCAATCTGGTACTGGTACACTTGCACAAGTACCGAACGTTCAAGTAGCTGGTAAAACAGGTACAACGAACTTCACACAAGATGTTATTAATAAACACAATATCCCTTCTGGCGGTGCAAAAGATTCATGGTTTGTCGGTTATACGCCGCAATATACAGCGGCCGTTTGGACTGGAATCGGTAATTCAAAAGATGCAGACGGAAAGATATGGCTGAATGATTACGAGCAGCGTGTTGCCAAAATCGTCTTCCAGCGATTGATTTCTCAAATTGATGATGGAAGCGGCTCATTTGAAAAACCAGACAGTGTCGTTGAAGCTACGGTTGAAAAAGGATCCGATCCAGCAAAATTAGCCGGACCAAATACACCAAGTGACAAGAAGACAACAGAATACTTTGTTAAAGGAACGGTACCAACAAAAGTCTCTGACACATACGAGAAAAAAGAAGCCGATAAGCCTTCTGATTTAAAAGCGGTGTATGATGAAGAGAAAAAATCCATCACACTAACTTGGGGCTATTCTGACGACGCTGATGCTACATTTAATGTCAAGCAAGCAGTTGATAATGGCGGCTATAAAGAGATTCAAAACAGCTCTGCTAAAGAAGCGGTCATCTCTGATGTGAAGCCTGGCTCCACATATAAATTCCAAGTGACAGCCACTGTAGATGATGTCACGAGTAAAGCGGCATCTACCTTCCTCACCATTAAGGATGACGCAGATGAGGAAGAAAAAGCGGATGATGAGAATAAAGAAGAAGAAGAACCGCAGCAGCCTGACGACGAGCAGACAGACCAAACAGACGATAACAAAAATCAGCCCCCTGGCACTGATGAGCAAAAGCCTGATGACAGAAAAGATCAAGATAAGGATAAGGATCAGGACCAAGGTGGAAATACAGAAAACGGAAATAATGGTTCTTCAGATAATGGCTCAGACAGTACAAATGGGAACAGCAACTCGCAAACTGATAATAAAGATAAAAAGAAAGATGATGAGAAAGCCAACTCTCAAAGTTCCAATTCGCAATCAAATGCTACTTCTCGAAAAGAAGATGAATAATGAAAAAGCACTTGCCTCCTATGGCAAGTGCTTTTTTTAACGCTGCTGTTTGATTTTTTTAAGTGCTTCATATTTTCCATACTGCTTTTTTAATTCCGTGTATAGCTCGTCCAATTGAATAAAGCAGTGATATTGAGTTGGTTTTAGCAAGATGAACTCTAAACGTTCCGTCCAATTAATCGGAGCAACAGGAAATGTCTCTTGCTTGATATGTTCCCATTCAAACGTTTGGACACTCTCCCCTTTGATCCAGTAAAACATCGCAATCATACTGACGATTCCTTGCAGCATATCATCTTCTTCACAGCGGGATTTTCTTGTTTGGAAACGAGGAAGCATTTTTTCTTTTAATTCGCCCCACAGCTCAAACATCACAGGAACAAATTCTTCAGTTTCCTGCCATGGAAGCTCGTCTGTTAAAGGTTCTGAAGATAGATCATATGCGAGCGGATTGGCCCTCAGTATATCTACTCGATCACCTTTAATCTCTACCTTTTTTTCTTTTAGCTTTTCGACATATGAGGTGAAAACAGCTGCCCCGCTCATGCCAGCTTCACCAATCCTTTTTTCAGCCTCTTCTGCCCTTCTCTGCACATATCAAGAAGCGGACACGATTCGCACTGCGGCCGCTGCGCCTTACAATGATATCTCCCAAAAAAGATCAGGCGGTGATGCGTCACAGACCAATCTTCTTTTGGCACCTTTTTCATCAAGGTTTGCTCTACTTCAAGCACAGAATCTTTCCAGCGGCAGATGCCTAGACGTTTACTGACTCGTTCTACGTGTGTATCTACTGCTATTGCCGGTACACCAAAAGCGACCGAAACGACGACATTTGCTGTTTTCCGGCCAACCCCAGGAAGCTTAACAAGCTCATCCCGGTCCTTTGGTACTTCACCGCCATATTCTTCAATCAGCATTTTGCTCAACTTTTGAATGTTTTTAGCCTTATTTCGATAAAGACCAATCGAGCGAATATCTTGCTGCAGTTCTTCAAGCGGTACACTTAAATAGTCTTCTGGTGTTTTATATTTTTGAAAAAGCGTTTTGGTGACCTTGTTTACAAGCACGTCTGTACATTGAGCAGAGAGTGCAACAGCAATCACAAGCTCAAATGGGTTGTCATGAACAAGCTCACACTCAGCCTCTGGAAACATATCTCCTATAATATCTAAACACTCATTGATTTGTTTTTTTGTTAACATGCCTTCTCCTTTATTGGTTATTGTTCCAGCCAATTATAAAAAGGAACTTGTCGTTTATAGGTGGACGTCTCTTCTTTTGAAGGCGGCGTTTTCTGCTGAGACCGGAAATGCTGGCTATGCTCTTTTGCTTCTTCCGCTGTTTTCAGCCCTTTCTTTTTCCACTCAAATAAAATTCGATCAATATAACGGAAATTTAATTTCCCTGATAAAACGGCTTCTCTTAGCGCTAGCCGAATCATCTCAGTATCATGATGGTCTTGATCCATCCAGATCGAAAGTGTTTCTCCTTCAAGAGGAGACAGCGGTCTGCCGAATTCATCTTCAAATAAAGCATATAAAGATTTTTCAGCCTGCACATGATGTTTTTGCGCTTCTTTCGCCTGTTTTGCTTCTAAAAAGTCATATAGCACGCCCCATAAAGGTTCTACTGAATAGCGGTCATGCTGAATACCAGACCTGTCTTCAAATGGCTGAATCGAGATAAATCCTTTTTGAATGAGATGCTGAACCATATACGCACACTCTTCCGCTGAAATGGTCATGCCTTGAGAAAGCTCTTCAAACGTTTGGAAGAAAATGCCTTGTTCTTCATTCATTTTAATTTTAAGCATCACCATCATCTGTGATTCATTCAGTCCTAACTGCTCATAATGAGCAATCAGCAAATTAGGCAAACTTGTCGACCCCATTTGCTGCATATTAATAAATTGCTGTCTATTCATCGGATACACCTCTTCATTTTAAGTATATCACGTTTTATTTCACGTGCCCCTCTAAAAAGACGTTTGAAAAAGCCTCCATTTGTTGGAGGCTTTCACGTCTTAAGGGTATAAACGGTTTAATAATCTTGGGAAAGGAATGGTTTCACGCACATGCGGCGCTCCGCTAATCCAAGCAACTGTACGTTCAAGTCCAAGACCAAAACCTGAATGCGGTACAGAACCGTATTGTCTTAATTCTGTATACCATTTGTAAGTTTCCTGATCAAGCCCATGTTCTTTCAATCTTGCTTCAAGAAGCTCTAAATCATGAACACGCTCAGAACCGCCAATAATCTCTCCGTAGCCTTCTGGTGCAATCAAGTCTGCACAAAGGACAACATCTTCACGATCCAGTGCTGGCTGCATATAAAACGGTTTTAATGATGTTGGGTAATGAGTGATAAACACTGGTTTATCATAGCTTTCGGCGATCGCTGTTTCGTGAGGCGCTCCGAAGTCATCTCCCCATTCGATATCATCAAATCCTTTTTCCTGCAAGAATTTAATCGCTTCATCGTAAGTGATGCGCGGGAATGGTGCTTTGATGTTTTCTAATTTCGCTGTATCACGGCCTAGTGTATGCAGCTCCACTTTACAGTTTTCAAGTACACTTTGAACAACATGAGACACATAATTTTCTTGATACTCAAGGTTTTCATTGAATTCGACAAAAGCCATCTCCGGCTCGATCATCCAAAACTCAATTAAATGACGTTTCGTTTTAGATTTTTCAGCTCTAAATGTTGGGCCAAATGAGAATACTTTTCCGAGTGCCATTGCTGCAGCTTCCATGTAAAGCTGGCCGCTTTGAGAAAGGTATGCATCTTCATCAAAATATTTCGTAGCAAACAGTTCCGTTGTGCCTTCAGGTGCACTTCCAGTTAAAATTGGCGGATCTACTTTCACGAAACCTTCTTGATGGAAGTATTCATATGTAGCACGAATAATTTCGTTACGGATTTTCATAATGGCATGCTGTTTTTTAGAACGAAGCCATAAATGACGGTGATCCATTAAGAATTCTGTTCCGTGCTCTTTTGGTGTAATTGGATAATCTGTCGCTTCATGAATCACTTCAATGGATTTCACTTGCAATTCAAAACCTAGCGGTGAACGCTCATCTTTTGTCACTTGACCTGTCACATAGACAGATGTTTCTTGAGTGACTGATTTCGCAAGCTTAAAGACTTCCTCTTCCACTTCTGCTTTTACTATGACTCCTTGAATAAAGCCTGTCCCGTCACGCAGCTGCAAAAATGCAATTTTTCCGCTTGAACGTTTATTGGCAATCCATGCGCCGATGGTTACTTCTTGATCGACGTGTTTGAACACTTGATTAATCGTTGTTTTCAACATAATTCCCTCCAAAGCCAGAAAGAAACTCACCTTTAGACAGGTGTGAATCTTTTTTCATACATTTTATTATAACCGTTCTAAATCAGCATGGTCAACGCAAGACAGGAGAAACTACGGTGTTAAATTTTTTTCGACGTGTCCTGTCGAGAAGTCGACATAGCTGAAGCTATATTGATTGTTTTCATTTAAGTATGTCACTTCCCAAAGAAGTACGTCACCTTCTCTTGCTAATTTGACTTCTTTTAGCTTAGAGACCGTGTTCTCCTTTTGAACGGCTTGTACTGCTTGATTCGAGGTAATGCCTTCTTTTGCTTTTTTTGCGATCACTTTTTCTTTTTTGCTGGCAGGAACCCAAACGTAGGTCGTTTCATTCTGTTTGTTTTTCCCTTCAACAATAAATTGTTTTTCTTTCCCGACAAAGGTTTCCACTTGCTCCACTTGTACGATGTTTGCTTGTTCTTTTGCTCGTTCGATCGCTGCTTCATGCCCTTGTTCTCTTTGTCCCATGGCAATTTGATAAATCCACGTAAAGCTGATGATGCCAATAAGCAGAACGAGAGCCACTACAGATGAAATAATCCAGACTATTTTTTTCATGTCAAGCTTCCCCTATGTGCGATATATCGTAAATACCGCTTGATTTTGGTCTTCTTGATCTAATGCTAATCCAAACATGAGATCTTCTCTTTTAAGCGTTCTGTTCAATAAGTCAACGATTTTGTATAGGTCTTCTGAATGCTTAATTTGAACAGTTGAAAGTACCTCTATTTTACTTTCCACTTCTAATTCCTCCTCGGTACGTAAATATTGTTAGACATACTTTTCTGCACAGGAACCGATACTATTTTTACAACGGAACACAAAAAGCCGTTACGATAAATTAACTCCAAACCCACACCAGCTAAAGGCCGCTTATGACAGCGGCTTTTCGTTGTTAAGGTTTTCTATATACGCCTCAAGTGACTCTTTTGACATCTCGTGAACCGGCGCATGAGGGAGTGATTCTAAAAATAGTTTTCCATATGAAGCGGTTTTCACTCGGCGGTCTAAAATTAGCAATGTGCCTATGTCTTTTTCAGAGCGCAGCAAGCGTCCAGCTCCTTGCTTAAAGGTTAACACAGCTTCTGGTAAAGCGACGGCTTTAAACGGATTTTTTCCTTGTTTTTTAGCTGCATCACATTTGGCTTCAATGAGCGGAGAATCAGGCGGCCTGAACGGAAGACGTGCCATGATGACTGTTGTCAGCTCTGAGCCCGGAAAATCAACACCTTCCCAAAAACTACCCGTACCAAGTAAAATGGCCTGTTTTGCTAATTTGAACATTTTCGTTAATTTTACGGGGCTTCCGCCTGTCAGACCTTGAGCAAAAAGGGCTGACTGCATCCCTTCTGTTTTTAGCTCTTCATAGACTGCTTTTAACATCTCATGTGAATTAAACAAAACCAATATTTTTGCATGCTGCTGTTTTTCCATAACCTTAATATATTGCGCAGCCTGCTTTACATAATCTCGTTCATCACGGTTCGTAATCGGCGGCATGTCTGCTGGAACAATGACCTTAAGCTGTTTTTCAAGTTCGAAAGGTGAATCAATTTGCACAAGATGAGGGTAAAAATCTTGCAGGCCAAACCGTTCCAAGCAATAATCAAAGCGGTGATTGATGGTGAGTGTCCCTGATGTGAGGACAACACTCTTTTTGTTCATAAAGAAACGATCAGCCAAAAGCTCCCCAGTATCTAACGGCTGTGCATGCATAAAGACTGCGTTTTTGGCACCTTTTGCATCAATTTCAATCCAAACCGTTTCATCGTTTTTCGGTTCAAAGATAAATCGGTACAGTGTACTGCAAAAAGTATGCATAAACGACATGACTTGGTCGTATTCCTCTGCTTCAAAGGCAAAGTGTCCTGTCAGCTGATCACTTTTTTGAAGAAGCTCACTTTTTTGCTGTTCATACAGCTTCTCACAAGCAATTAACAAGGAACAAAGCTTACTTGCCGTTTCTTTAATTCGTTTCCACTGAGCATGCTTTGAATGATGACGTACTCTATGAATGAGACGATTGATGTCGGCTTTTGGTTTTGTCCTTTTCACAAATGAATGGACGGTGCTAAAGAAAGCGTCACTTTCCATTTGAAGCTGATTGAGATACTCATCCATTTCAATAAAGGTGTCTGTCTGTAACCCTGCATGATGAAATCTCTTTTTCAGTTTCTTTAACAGTCCGCCTTGCAAGGAGCCAAGCTGCGTTAATTTCGCGTGAAGCTGGATATAAGACGCACTATCCCCTAGTGTTTCATTGGCTGTTTTCTCAAATTGATGGGCTTCGTCTATCACATATACGTCAGCATGCTGAAAGATAGACGATGCCTCCGTTTGTGATAAGAGCAGACGATGATTCGTTAAAATTAAATCAGCTGTTTTTGCCCTTTTTTTGGCGCGCTCATAAAAGCAATACTCTTTAAAACGGCGCTTTTTCGATGTAAACGGCATATGCACACAGGAAATGCGGTCTTTTATATTGGCAGCTCCTGACGGTAAATTCAGTTCAGATAAATCACCTGTTTCTGTTACAAGGAGCCACATTAAAATTTGCGCCTTCGTTAAGACGACATCATAGTTATCATCTTCCTCATGAAGCACATGCTCAAACTTATCTAAACAAATATAATGCGCTCGACCTTTAAATACACAGGCAGCAGGCTCAAACGGGAGCAATTGATTCAACATCGGCACATCGCGCTGAAGCATTTGCTGCTGCAAAAGTATGGAATATGTACTAATAATGACAGGTTTTCCTGATTTCCTTGCTTCTAGAGCAGCTGGGATGAGGTAAGCGAGCGTTTTCCCAATACCCGGTGCCGCTTCAATTAATGCATAGGCTCTTTCATGAAACACGTCTCTCACTTTATTCATCATCGTAAGCTGGCCTTCTCTTACCTCATAGCCTTCTACCGTTTGCGGAAGCTTCTTTTTGATCTCCTCAAACAGCTGTTCATCATCTTCACCTACTGAATGTGTCGCCCTACTGATAGGATTGGTGACATCTTTTACAGCAAAAGAGCCGACTTCCACCAAAGAATCTTCCCGGCTAGCATGGCTCGTTTCAAGCTGCTTAATTAAAAGTCCTATATCACTTAGGAGATAAGAGGATAATCTGCGCAGCTGCTTCAGCACATTTTTCGGTGTATGTTTTAATTGATGTAATAAAGTTAAAAATAACATGGCAGTAACTTCCGCATCACTATCCGCCCTATGCGGGTGGTCATGTGGAAGCATGAGCTCTTCACTTAATTCAGTGAGCTTATAACCTTCAAGCTCAGGATAAAGAATTCTAGAGATCTCAACTGTATCAATTGCTAGCACATCCAGCTCATGTTTCCCGCATGCTTTTAGTTCATCATTTAAAAAATTCAAGTCAAAATGAACATTGTGCGCAACAAAATAAGCACCCTGTATGAGATCATACACCTCTTGGGCAATGTCCTCAAAAAACACCGCATCGTCAACCATGTGCTGCTGAATGCCTGTCAGCTGTTCAATAAATCCAGGGATTGCTTTTCCCGGGTTCACATATTTTGAATACCGTTCGACAATTTGTCCATTTTCAATGACCACCGCAGCTATTTGAATGATTTTATCACCCTTTTTAGGTGAATTCCCGGTGGTTTCAATATCAACGACAACAAACCTTTGATCGGTCATAAAATGGACACCTCAATTCCTCGTTTCACCCTGAAGTGAAACACGCTCTGGACAAAATAGATGAAACAGAACAGCCTCTCTTCCTGAAACTGTTCTGTTTCCACGGAGTCTGCGTTATAAAATTGTTCTCGCAGGCTCTTGCCCAATCATTTGTTCAATTTGATTTTGTTTATTTAACACGACCACTTTTGGTGTATGTGTCTTAGCTTCTTCTTCTGACAGCATCCCATAAGCGATAATAATGACTTCATCCCCTGGCTGAACGAGTCTCGCCGCCGCACCATTTAGACAAATGACACCGCTCTTTCTTTCGCCAGGAATAATATATGTTTCAAGTCTCGCACCGTTATGATTATTGACAATTTGTACTTTCTCATTTGCCATCATACCTGCCGCATCAAGTAAATCTTCGTCAATCGTAATACTTCCTACATAATGTAAGTTTGCTTCTGTTACCGTTGCTTTATGAAGCTTAGATGTCATAAAGGTTCTATACATGTTTTTCACCGCTTTCAGGAACATGGAAAATCACATTATCAATCAGTCTTGCCCGTGAAAATTTCACCGCAATCGCCATAATGACTTGACCTGCTAACTGCTCAAGCGGCTCAAGTTCTGGATATGAGTAAATCTCAATATAATCAATTTCTCCGCACGTCTGAACAAGTTCCTCTTCAATCAGCTGATACACACGACTGACATCACGTTCACCCTTTTCAACAGCTGACCGGCCTTTTTTTAATGCGCGGTATAAAGCGGGTGCTTCTTGTCTTTCTTTTTCTGACAAGTACACATTTCTTGAGCTTTTCGCTAAGCCGTCTTCTTCTCTGACTGTTGGTACAGATACAAGGTGAAGATCAAAAAAGAAATCCTTGATCATCGCATCGATCACAGCGACTTGCTGTGCATCCTTTAGACCAAAGTAGACATTTGTTGGTGACACAAGATGAAACAGCTTTGTGAGCACAGTGACAACGCCGTCAAAATGTCCTGGACGTTTTTTTCCGCATAAGACATCCGTCCGCTTTTGAACCGTCATCGTAATAGATGGTTCATTTTGGTACATTTCCTTCACATCAGGTGTAAATAAAATATCCACCCCTGCTGCTTCTGCAAGACGCTGGTCTCTTTCCATATCCCTTGGATAGGATTCAAAGTCTTCATTTGGTCCGAATTGCAACGGATTGACAAAAATACTCATCACGACAATGTCATTTTGTCCTCTTGCCTCTTTCGCAAGCGTCAGATGTCCTTCATGAAGAAAGCCCATCGTTGGGACAAAGCCGATGGAATGCTGGTTTTCTTGATGCTGCTTGATTAATTCTTTTAGCTCGTGAATATGGGAGACAACGTTCATTTTTTGATTCCCCCATATAAGCCATCAAGGACTTCTTCTTTGATATGAAACGTGTGCATGTCCTCTGGAAATGTGCGTGCTTTTACTTCTTTCGTATATTGAATGAGCGCTTCTTCTAAAACAGTATCAATTTGCGCGTATTGTTTCACAAACTTAGGTGTTCTAGACACCCCGTATCCTACCACATCATGGTAAACGAGAACTTGTCCGTCTGCCTCAGCTCCTGCACCAATTCCGATCACAGGAATCTTCAGCATGTCGGTAATTCGTTTTGTCAGTTCGCCAGGTACGCATTCCAGCACAAGAGCGATTGCACCGGCTTCTTCACATTTCAAGCTGTCTTCAATCAACTTTTGAGCACTTTCGTGGTCTTTTCCTTGCACTTTATACCCGCCAAGTACACCAACTGATTGAGGTGTGAGGCCTAAATGACTGACGACAGGAATTCCGCCTCTTGTTAGAGCTTGAATGGATTCAAATACTCCATCTCCGCCTTCTAGCTTTAAGGCATCGGCACCACTTTCTTGCATGATGCGTGCTGCATTTTTCATTGTTTCTTCTAACGAATAATGGTAAGACATAAATGGCATATCAGTCACAACAAATGTGTCCTTTGCGCCTCTTTTCACTGCTTTTGTGTGATGGATCATGTCATCCATCGTGACTTGAACTGTGGAATCTAGTCCAAGTACAACCATCCCAAGTGAATCACCAACTAAGATCATGTCGACTTCCGCTTTTTCCGCTTGTTTTGCAGCTGGATAGTCGTATGCGGTCAGCATCACAATAGGTTCGTTTTGTTCTTTCATTTTGAAAAAATCTAGCTTTGTCTTCATTTGTTCCTCCTCATTCTGGAGAGGAGATGGCTTGCCTCACATCACATGCTTTGATTTCTCATGTGCGGCGAATCATCCCTCTGTCCAAGTCCCTTAGGATCAAGGCAGAAATTTATCGAATTTTTCTTCCTAACAGGTACAGTTCTTTGCAGATACTGCCCACACGAAGTATATCAAAAATGTGCCGGGTGTTCCACTCAAGTTGACTTGATCTCAATGTCTGCGGAGTAGATTTTTTGGATACCGTCCTCCGTTTCAAGCAATAACACACCTTCTTCATTGATGCCAAGCGCCTTCCCCGTATATTGCCCATTGACAGTGCGGGCAACAATATGTTGACCAATCGTCATCGCAAACGATTCCCATAATTGTTTAATCGGCGCAAATCCTTGCTTCATGTAATCGTCATACCTTTTCTCAAAAGTGGACATCATCTGTTGTATGAGTGCAGCCCGATCCACTTTTTCATTCAGTTCCATTCGCAGACTTGTGGCGACATCCTTTAGTTCATCTGGGAAGTCATCAGCTGTTTGGTTCACATTAATGCCCGGCCCAATGATGACCGCATGAACCTGGTCAGCTTCTGCTTTTAATTCCGTCAGAATGCCAACGACCTTTTTTCCATTCAACAAAATATCGTTTGGCCATTTAATAGATGGATTGAGTCCCGTTTGCTGCGCAATCGCTTCTGCGATGGCTACAGATGCCAAAAGCGTCATTTGCGGCGCTTTATGCAGCGGGATCTCAGGCCGGAGAATAAGACTCATCCAAATGCCTGTCCCGTATGGTGAATGCCACGTTCTTTGAAGACGCCCTTTTCCGTTTGTCTGATGATCGCTGACAACGATTGTGCCGTGGGGCGCACCTTCATTGACAAGATCATGGGCAATCAGCTGAGTTGAAGCGACTTCTTTCTGAAAGTAAATATGCCTGCCGAAACTCTCTGTTTCCAGACCAAACAGAATTTCGTCCTCACTAATTTTGTCCGGTTTACGAAGCAGACGGTATCCTTTTCTTCTAACTGCTTCTACCTCATACCCCTCTTTTCGCAAGTCCTCCATATGCTTCCACACAGCTGTTCGGGAGCAGCCAAGTTCATCACAAATCTGCTGACTTGAGACAAAATCCTGACTGGATGCTGTAAATAGTTCAATTAATCGTTTTCTAATTGCGGATCGCATGCTTTAAGCCACTCCTCTATGGCTTCTTTTCGGTTTTCTAAACGGTTTTGCAAAACGGCTTTTTTCACAAAATTGAGCTCCTCTGCAATCCATTTCCCAGACGACTTTTGCCGAAATGCCATTAAATCTTTTCCTGAAACAGCGAGGTCTTGGAGCTTTTTAATCGGCAGTGCATCATAAGAACGCTTCGCTGCCTCCAGCTCATCAAAGAAAATGCGGCGCTCATGTTTTAGCTGTGTGATCTTCAAACTAGATAAGAGCACGTGTTCACCAGCTTCAAACATGTTTTCCGCATCCCAGTCACAATCAACGTATTTACTAATGGCTACTGCTTCTTTCAAAAGCTTGGTTGACAGCTTCCATTCTTTTAAGAAGGCCGCAGCCTCCGCTTCATCTAGGCCGAGCAAATGGATGCAAGCCCCCCATACCTCTTCTAGTCCATCCAGTAAGTAATATGGAAAGGCTTGAAAGGATTCATGAAGACGCTCCTCTTTGAGACCTGGCAATTCTTCATATAATTTGGTTGAAATGAGTACTTGAATGGCCTGCTCACAATGACGGCCTTTTAAAAGCTTCTCCATTTCAATCTTTTTGCGCTCAACTGATATGTTGGCAAGCAGATGCTTATCCTTTTTCATAGCTTCAGCCGTTTCATCAGCGAGTTCAAAGCCAAGCTGGCTTAAAAAACGGACAGCTCTCATCATGCGAAGCGCATCTTCTTGAAAGCGGCACGCAGGATCTCCAACAGTTTGAATTCGTTTCCGCTTAATATCCTGTTTACCACCTACATGATCAATAATTTCCCCATTTATATCCATGGCCATCGCATTAATCGTTAAATCTCTTCTTAAAAGATCTTCCTTAAGCGACGTGATAAACGCCACTTCTTTCGGTCTGCGAAAATCTTCATATTCTGATTCCGTTCGAAACGTCGTGACCTCATAGCTGACACCATCATGCAACACAATGACAGTGCCATGCTCCTTACCGACATCTACAGTTTTTTCAAATAAAGACTCAACCTTGTCAGGTGTTGCATCTGTCGCAATATCGATATCACCGATTTCCCGTCCTAATAGAACATCTCTCACCGCTCCGCCGACAAAGTAAGCCTGATGCCCATGTTCGTGCAGTGTATGTAATATAGGGATCGCATGTGTGAATGGTTCATTCATCTTCGTCATCACCTTCGATCAATTCTAGGTAAAGCTTCTCATATTCACTCACAATCTTATCAGAGGAGAAATGAGCCTGAACACTAGACTGAGCTGCCGCTGACACTTTTTCATGAAGCGCTTCGTCTTTCAGCAGAGACACTGCGTGCTTTGCTGCTCCGTCTATATCGCCGAGCGGGACAAGAAACCCTGTTTCTCCATGTGTAATCACCTCTGGAATACCGCCGACATCCGTACCGATACAAGGGACACCGCACGCCATTGCTTCAAGAAGCACAAGCCCAAAGCTCTCCTTCTCTGAAAGAAGCAGTTTCAAATCACTTATTGAATATAGCTCCTCAACCTTCTCTTGCTTGCCTAAAAACAATACGCGGTCTGTCAGTCCTAATTTTTTCACGAGTTCGCATACAACCGATTTCTCAGGACCATCACCAATGAGCAGCAGCTTTGCCTGCACCTGTTCAGAAATCTTTTGAAACACATGAATCACATCATGCACCCGTTTCACCTTTCGAAAGTTTGATACATGGATGATGACCTTTTCGTTCGGTAAAAGACCATAATGTGTCTTTAGCAAATCGTGATCTTCACGCAAATACACCCGTTCATCAACAAAATTATGAATCGTATCAATTTTTTTATCTGGTTTGATGAGATCGTATGTCTGCGCAGCTAATGAATGCGACACCGCTGTTACGCGGTCCGATGATTCGATGGCGAACCGAATCACTTCCTTTAATGATGGATCATAGCCTAAAACCGTAATATCCGTTCCATGAAGCGTCGTAACGACTTTCACAGAGTGTCCAGTCATTTGTTTGGCTAAGAACGCACAGACAGCGTGCGGGACTGCATAATGCGCGTGAATAATATCAAGCTTTTCTCGTTTTGCGACTTCTGCCAATTTACTTGCCAGCGCAAGGTCATAAGGCGGATATTGAAAAACTGCATATTGATTCACATCCACCTCATGAAAATAAATATTCGGATATACTTTATTAAGCCTAAACGGAATGCTAGAGGTAATGAAATGAACATCGTGCCCTTTTTCAGCTAGACGTTTTCCAAGCTCCGTGGCGATAATGCCTGAGCCGCCGACACTTGGATAACAAGTAATTCCGACCTTCAGTTTTTTCATAATTACCCCCCAAGTAAGTCATCGTCCAACAAAAGTGGTTTCTTTGTGATAAACCCTTCTGCATAAGCTTTGTTGACTTCTCTTCCATACATAGACTCTCTCATTTTGACAAAATCAATATAACCGTTCACAAGAGGCGTCTCTACTGAGTTTGCCGATTTAACAAATTGGCTTTTATACGCATGCAAGCTATCAATTTTTTGGTGCATTTCCTCAGAAATATCGATCACAAAATCTGGACGATGGTGCCCATTAATCATGTAATAATACATTTGGCTTATTTTATGCGCTGGCTGCTTGTATGAATCTTCAAATTTATGTATACCTGCAGAAAAAGCGGCCTCTTCTACAAGTGAGCCCGCATGGCCATGATCTGGATGCCGATCTTGGTGGTACGGAGCGAAAATCAGTTTCGGTTTGTAAGTTCGAATCACGCCCGCAATTTCCTTCATCGCTTCGTCGTTTAGATAAAGCCCTCTATCTGGCAGTGTAAGCTGGATTCTCGCTCTGACACCTAAAATAGCGGCGGCGGCTTTTGCTTCTTCTTTGCGGCTCTCTACTGTTCCATTTGAAGATAATTCGGCCTGGGTCAAGTCGCAAATCCCGACGCGCGCCCCTTTTTTTACGTATTTTGCAATCGTTCCGCCCATTCCGATCTCTACATCATCGCTATGGGCACCGAATGCAAGGATATCAAGTCGTTTCATTTGTTCCTCCGTTTTTTGCTACATCTCGAAAATCAAACGTACCTTTATTTAAATTCCTGACTAAAATTTCAGCAGTTCCCATATTGGTGGCTAATGGAATGGTATACACATCGCAAAGCCGGATGAGTGCAGATACATCCGGTTCATGCGGCTGCGCAGTTAGCGGGTCTCTAAAAAAGAGCACAAGATCCATTGCATTATCAGCAATTAAAGCACCGATCTGCTGATCTCCCCCAAGTGGTCCTGATTGGAAACGATGAATGGGAAGCCCCGTCGCTTCTTTCACTCTCAAGCCTGTTGTACCTGTTGCGTAAAGTGTATGATCTGCCAAAATATCACGGTACGCGGTGGCAAACTGAATCATGTCACTTTTTTTCTTATCATGAGCGATTAAAGCAATGTTCATCAGGAATCCACTCCTTATTAGTCGATGATATTTTCTAAACCATAAACGAGCTGATCAATGTGCATGACCTGCTCTACTGAAAGCTTCACGCCTGACATAAAGGATGCACGGTTATAAGAATCATGACGAATGGTGAGCGTCTGTCCGTCCATTCCAAACAGTACTTCTTGATGTGCAATCATGCCAGGAAGTCTCACGCTGTGCAGACGGATACCATCATAATCAGCTCCTCGTGCCCCTTCGATCAATTCTTTCTCTTCTGGATGTCCCTGCTTTTTGCTTTCTCTTACTTCTGCAATCATTTCAGCCGTTTTTAAGCCCGTACCGCTTGGGGCATCTAGTTTTTTATCATGGTGAAGCTCAATGATTTCAACGTCAGGGAAATAATTCGCGGCCATTTTGGCAAATTTCATCATTAAGACCGCACCGACAGCAAAGTTTGGTGCAATAATACAGCCTATGCCCTTTTCTTCTGTTAATTGCTGAAGCTCTTTTAGGTCATCTTCTGAAAATCCAGTTGTTCCTACGACTGGACGCACGCCATGTTCAAGTGCTTTTTTTGTATGTACTTTCCCGATTTCTGGTGTTGTCAGATCAATTAATACATCTGGTGCTGTTTCTGAAAGACATACATCAATATCCGTATAAATCGGTGCATTAGATGTCGTATGAATCACATCAGATAATTTTTTTCCTTCATGCGTGTGATCAAGTGCTGCCACCAGCTCAAAATGGCCTGTTTCTTCCGCCAGCTTCACAGCCTCTATCCCCATTCTTCCTCTTGCTCCAGCGATTACTACTTTGAT
This sequence comes from Bacillus sp. FSL K6-0994, assembly GCF_038630815.1. Lineage (NCBI taxonomy): Bacteria > Bacillati > Bacillota > Bacilli > Caryophanales > Bacillaceae > Bacillus > Bacillus sp. FSL K6-0994. Next base: position 2,004,149 of record NZ_CP152043.1, read on the forward strand.
GGTTTCGTTCGTCATCGTCTCTACTTCCCTTCTTTTCTCGTCCAGCGGTCTTTATCTCTTGTATTGAATTTATGCATCACACGATCATGTGCTTCTTCTAGTGAAATATCAAGTGAATTAGCGAGGCATGTTAACACAAACAAAACATCACCAATTTCTTCTTCCATGCTTTTTTCTGTTTCCGTTGTTTTTTTCGGCTTTTCTCCATAGTAATGGTTAACCTCTCTTGCCAGCTCCCCTAATTCTTCTGTCAGGCGGGCCATCATGGCAAGCGGGCTGAAATAGCCTTCTTTAAATTGTCCTATGTAATCATCTACTTCTTGCTGCACGTGACGCAGCGTTTTTTCTTTCGTCATGAAGCTCATCCTCCTATCCATCTCTTACATGTTAGCGAAATCATAAATATTTGACAAATGTTTAAGACTCAGTTTGCTTGTTTCTCTCCCATACCATATAATATTATCGCTGTCTAAGCAAAAAAAGGAGTGGTCTCTTGCTAAAAGAAATTCGTCTTAAAAATATCGTATTTATTTTAATAGGATCTGCGATTTTTTCTTTCGGTCTTGTTCATTTTAATATGCAGAACAATTTGGCGGAAGGCGGATTTACAGGTATTACACTGCTTTTATATTTTCTATTTCACATTGACCCATCTATTTCAAACCTTGTCTTAAACATTCCGATCTTTTTTATAGGCTGGAAAATGCTCGGCAGAACGATGTTTACTTATACAATTGTAGGAACAGTGAGTCTTTCTGTCTTTCTTGCCATCTTCCAGCGCTTTCAAATACATATGCCTCTCCAGCACGATTTAGCCTTAGCCGCCCTCTTTGCAGGTGTATTTATCGGAACAGGCCTCGGAATCATCTTTAAATTCGGCGGTACAACAGGCGGTGTGGACATCATTGCACGACTGATCAACAAGCATTATCAGGTGGCAATGGGACGAACGATGTTCATCTTCGACGCATGCGTCATTACCATCTCTCTGACCTACTTAAATTATAAAGAAGCGATGTATACACTTGTCGCAGTGTTTGTTGCTGCGAAGGTCATTGACTTCATGCAAGAAGGCGCTTACGCTGCCAAAGGCGCCATGATTATCTCTGAAAAAGATGACATCATTCAAAAGAAAATCACGGATGAGATGGAGCGCGGTGTCACCATCTTAAAAGGGGTCGGTTCCTATACGAAACAGGAGCGCAACGTTCTTTATTGCGTCGTTCCGAAAAACGAGCTTGTCCACCTTAAAAGCGTCGTGACCTCAGTCGATCCTCATGCGTTTGTATCTGTCAGTGACGTGCATGATGTACTCGGTGAAGGCTTTACATTAGATGAACACAAAAAGCCGCTCAATCCACATTAAAAAAGAAGCACCAGTTTTGGGCTTCTTTTTTTATGATTTAGGATAATCAGCCTGCCGTTTTTGCTTCTTTTCTTTTTCAGCACGATATTTCCGAAATCCAACATACGTTAACGTTAATAAAATGATACTCCCGGTTGTTAAGATGACCCATAAAAGCGATGGATCAGCTTCATCTTCATCGACGTGAGCAAACACACTCGATAAATCCTCTTCCAGCTTCGTGAGACGTTCAAGCTTTGTCCCACTTGATGCTTTTAAAAACTCACCTTGCTCAATCACTTCCATGTGCTGCTTAATCGTCTGGAGCTTTTCAGGCGAAATATCAATGGTTAAACTTGGATAGATCATATCATATAAAGAAACCAGCTCATTCCAAGTTTCATAAAATGTCGTCGATTCTGGATCTTTTACTTCTTTTTTCAATGTAGGAAAAGACCCCATAATAGGCTTCTCCAGCGAACCCCAAAGAGGCTCAGAATCCGACTGGATCGCATCAAGCAGCATTCTAAATTGAGAGGCATAACGAAGCTTTTCGCGCTCATTCAATTCTTCCTGCGGCAGCCCTTTTATCATATCTTGATAGCCAAGTGTAATTTGCCGAATCTGCGTATTCGTCAAAGTACCACGCCAATTCTCAGCTTTAAATGTCTTTTCAACATACAATGCGACTTGTAACGCCTCATCATATTTAGCTTGTCTCGTTAATTGAAAGATGGAATCTGATAGTTCCGTTAATTCTTGGAGCGTGTTAGCAGCTGTTTCCTCACCTTTGGCAACTGCTGGCTGTAATACGAGAAAAAATAATAGAATCATCGCGATTGGCTTTCGTTTCATGCAAGTCCCTCCTAGCCCTTCTCCTTACAGCGTATGAAGAAAAGGACAAGGTTAGACCAACATTGTTAAGGGAGTTCCAGCTTGACCGATTTTTTCGATAGAACGAGATAATACGAAACAAGAAGAACCGCAATACTTAGCCAAAACGTCACGTAGCCGATCTCATTTGAATAAGCAGACAGCATAGAATAACGCGGCATCATACCAAATACATAATCAATCACATCATTATGTAAGATCCAAATGCCGGCTACTACGAGATGACGCATTTGAAAACGATAATAGGGCGCAAACAATACAGCCTGAACCGCCATCGCAAAGTGAGACCCAATCAGCATGTATCCTTCCCACGGAAAATCATCAACAGATAAAAGCACAAAGATATTCATTCCTACCGCCCATAGCCCATATTTAATCAAGGTCACAAGAGCAAGTGCTTCAAAATAAGGAGCATTTCGTTTCATCAAAAACGCAAGTAATACAAATAAAAAGAAAAAGCTGGCCGTTGGACTGTCTGGTACAAAAGCTAAAAAGACAGCCGGTGTCTCTACGAGCTGCGGAATATACCAATAGTAGCCGTACACAGTGCCAAGGAAATTGATCATAAGCACCAGCACAAGCATGTAGCGCGTCGCTAGCAAATATTGAATCCATCTCATATGTCTCTTCACTCACGATCTGTTAAAATCAGAAAAAAGCTGACAGCGCCAGCTTTTTCTCTTTTGAGTATATCCTTGTACTTGCATTTAAACAACTGAATTATTTTGATTTGACCTCAGATAAATATTTAGAGAGCTTCTCAAGTTCTTCATCACTGCCTTTAAAGACACCCTTCGGCATGTTGCCTTTTCCTTCTACAGCGATTTTAGCGATCTCCTCAGGCGAAAGACCGTTGTCAACGAGTGACGGTCCGGCTGCTCCGCCCTGCATGTTATCCCCGTGGCAGGAGATACATGTCTGCTCTTGATAAATTTTATACTCTTCAGCTGAAGTATCAATCTCTGCTTCTTTCTTAATCTCACCTTGTTTTGCCGCTGCTTCCCAATCATGAGTTGCAACAGACTCCCACGTTAAATATGTTGCTGCGCCGACTGCAAGAATCATCATCCCGACTGCAATTGGTCTTCTATACGGTCTGCGTTCTGGACCTGAATCAAGAAATGGTGCGAGCAAAAGTGCACCAAACGCAATTCCAGGCATAATCATCGCGCCGACGACAGTGAAGTTTCCTGCAGCAAATTCATATTTTAATAATTGGTACAAAAATAGGAAATACCAGTCTGGCAGCGGAATATAGCCAGTATCTGTTGGATCAGCCATCCGCTCAAGCGGAGGCGCATGAACAACAGTTAGGACAAGAAATCCAATTAAAAAAACGGCACCTACAAGCCATTCCTTTAAAAGAAAGTTCGGCCAAAAGGCTTCTGTTTTTCCCGGATATTCGGAATAGTCTTTAGGTATGTTAGGTTTTCTTTCTGCCGGTATTCTGGAATCTCCGACAAACTTCATCCCTTTTCCCCTATGCAAAGTCATCCCCTCCTCATTGAACATTCATCAAACGCAGCATTTTATAGCGGTCCAGAAATTCCTTGCTTACGAATCATAATAAAGTGGGCAGCCATCAGCCCAAATAATGCCGCTGGCAAGAAAAAGACATGGATAGCGAAAAATCTCGTCAGCGTTTGTGCCCCTACAATGTCAGGATGACCTGCAAGCAGCGTTTTGATCTCTTTACCAATGAAAGGTGTTGCTTCTGCTATTTGAAGACCAACCTTCGTCGCAAACAGCGCCTTCATATCCCATGGTAAAAGATAACCTGTAAAACCAAGTCCAAGCATCACAAAGAAAATGAGCACACCAACAATCCAGTTCAGCTCTCTAGGCTTTTTATACGCCCCTTGGAAAAAGACCCTTAGCGTATGTAAAAACATCATCACAATAACTAAACTCGCACCCCAGTGGTGCATCCCTCTGACAATCTGGCCAAATGCCACTTCATTTTGCAAATAATAGACAGATTCCCAGGCATTTTTAATATCCGGCACGTAATACATCGTTAAAAACATGCCCGAAAGGACTTGAATGACTGTCACAAAAAACGTTAAACCGCCAAAACAATACACAAAAGCGGAGAAATGATGTGCTGGATTGACGTGCTCTGGCACCTCGTGATCTGCAATATCTCTCCATATTGGTGTAATGTCCAGCCGCTCATCTACCCAATCGTAAATCTTGTTAAGCATCGTTACCCTTCCCCTTTCGGCACAGCTTTTCCAAGATAGAGGTATCCGTCCTTCACTTGCTGCTTATAATGGTCAAGCGGTGCAAGCGGTGGAGTTCCGGGTACGTTTGTACCATCCTTGTCGTACAGCCCATAATGGCACGGGCAGAAAAATTTGTTTGGATTTTTCGGATCACTGTTCCAGTTCACTGTACATCCTAAATGTTTACAGATTGGCGATAAAGCGACAATTTCATCCCCTTCTTTGTACACCCATGCTGACCTAGATTCCTTTGACTCGTACCATGCATCTACTTGATCAATTTTAAAGTCAAAGCGCTTCGGTTCCTTTGTCAGTTCATCTACACTGACAACTTGAACCATATCCTGATCCTCTGTTCCTTTTAGCACAGGGTCAAGCGCAAAGCGAACCATAGGCATGAGCATTCCAGCGGCCATAAATCCCCCCACGCCGGTCAACGTGTAATTCAAAAATTGACGCCTGGACACTCCATGTCTCTTCTCGCTCATTTTTTTCTCCCCCCCTCAGGTCGTCAGCTACTTTATAACTGAATTAGAAAAAATTTCATAAAACTAGGACACCCTCATAATATATCAATCTATTCACAAGGTCAACATCCTAAAAAGCTATGTACAATGCAAATGTAAGGGTTTTTATGAAGGGTTCCATTTTTGTAACAAAAAGTTCAAAATTTGTTCTACACAGTCTTGAATCACTTTTTGCTTTAATTCAACCTTCAAATGCTCCAGCGGAACCGGCTTGAGCAAAAATAGCGATTCACTGATCTCAGTATGCTCTTTCCACTGGTGATCAGATGTGATCAATACGACATGCTGAAAATGATCGTTGAGCGACTGCTTCATTGTGAGTATGTCTTCTTGTTTCCGGTCACTTACTTCCAAATATGTATGTGGCGGAAAAAGAAAAACCCGCCCTTTTAACTGTCTTTCAAGTTCATCTGCTACAAGAATAGTAAACTCTCCTAAAGACACGGTTTGTTTCATTTGATCCGCATTCATCCCAACTAATGGAATGACAGCGGTATCAATGTAAGCTTTAGATTGCAAAAAGCGATCCGCGTCCTCTGATTGAAATCTCATCAAATTCCCCTCTTTCATGACATAAGCCCTGCCTGTATAGGGCAAGGCTTATTCGTTCAGTTTATGACAATAGGCTTAATTCTTTTGCCAGCTTATTAAATGTTTCTTGATCATGACGGTCAAGTGCTTCATCTATCTCTTTCATGAGCCGTTCTTTTTGGAAAGTTGCGATTGAGTGCTCAAGCACTTTCTCAGCAAGATCCTTATCTTTTTCGTTCTCATAAAGATCCTTTGGAATATGAGGATTTGTTTCAAGAACAGCTGCATATTCCGGCGAACGATAAGCAGAACGGAAATTCAATTGAATAAACAAATCCTGCTGTTTATTCAAACGAATATCATGAAATGACTTTTCAGCATCTGTCGTCATAATGTTTTCTTTATAAAATCTAAAGGGAACTTCATCCACACAGTGTGTTGACATGATGATTCCCCTTGGGCAAAATTCTGCTTGCTCTACAAAATGAACCTTTTCCATCAAAGAGTCGTGACTCATTAAATAATTTAATATCCAAACACACTCTCTTCGCTTTAGCTGATAATGGTTTAAGAACCACCGGATAAATTCCTTTTTTTCATTGACAGAAACAGGGGTCTGCATGTTATTCCCTCCTCTATCGTAAATTAAATTGCTATACATGAATTATTCAACAAACCAGTTCTTCATTCCTGCAAACTATAAGGAAATTTCGTCTTCAATTCTTAAAATCGTTTCTTCAATTTCTTCATTCGTGCCATCTTTCTCTAGAACTTTGCGTAATAACGGCAATGCTTCTTTTTGTCTGCCCTCTTCTAAAAGGAACGAAGCGTATTCATATAAAAAGTCACGTTCCTCATCAAAATCAGGCAGGGCAAGCTTGAAATACTCGGCAGCTTCTTTGTATTCTTCTCGCCCGACAGAAGCAGAAGCAGCATACCAATTCCATTTTGGATCATCTTCCCCAAAGCTTTTAACCTCTTTAATAACATCCAAAATTTCATCAAACAGCTCTTCATTTAAATAGATCGCCAGCAATGTTTGAACTGCTTCAATATAACCCGGATCGAGAGCAAGTGCTTCTTGAAGCAGTTTTTTCGCATCTTCTGAATCCCCATTTTTCAAATCAATCTTGGCACCATATAAATATAATTCTTTGTTATACTCATCAACTTTAATACCCTCTTTTACTACCTCTAAAGCCTCGTGATATAGTCCTTCTTCCTCATAACTTTTCGCTAAAGGCATATAAAGTGACGAATAGGAGGGATCAATATCTTTCAGTTCTGTAAGCTGCTGAATGGCTGTTTTCGTTCTGCCAGCCCTCATTGCTGTAAATCCGTAGCCAAAAAGAGTATTCGGGTCTGCTTGATCTTTTACTGCCTTTTCATACCATTCAAGTGCATCCTCAAATTCTCCAGCTGTGCTGAGCGATTCAGCGAGCCGCTGATACACATTGACACCGCCAACCTCATGCTGTTGATCTGCCACTTTGTAGAAATAATCGGCCGCTTTTTTTGAAAGGCCTTGAGAAAAATACAACTCACCTAATGCAAAATCGATGATGGCTTCATTCGGAAGTAGTTCTTTCGCTTTTAAAAGCTTTTGTTCACTGACTTCAAATAGTCCTTGCATTTGATACAAATCTGCCATTAACAATAAACTCTCTGGGTACGCATCATCATCTTCAGGAATCGTTTCTAATACTGAAATCGCCTTCTCTTCTTCATCAGAGTCAATCAACAGCTCTGCATAAAAACACGTTAAACCTGTTTCCTCTGGATATAAATCATGTAAATCACTGATGAGATTCCGTGCTTTATCGATATCTCCCCAATCATAATATAATTGAGCCGCTTGCGCCTTTTCTTCATCATGCAAATGCTTCTCTGCTTGAGCAAGTGTTTGGAGTCCTTTTTCAGTCTCACCCGCCTCAACTAATTTTATTGCTTCTTGTAATGAACTATTCAAATCAAACCGTTCCTTTCTGTTTCCAAAAACCTAAACTATTGTTACTTCATATCATAATCGACAGGTACACATCCAGCAAATATGTTGCTCTTTTAAAATGAACCCATTTTTGTGTTTTAAAGACTGTTTTTCATTTCATCCTATACGAAACTGATGATTTGTAAACTGCAGACACTATTTTTATCGGACAAAATGTTTTTTTTCAAGGTTTCACCTTGAGACAAGCTATGCTATATTTCTGACAAATATGCAAAAGGAAAGAAAAAGCCTGAGGACCTCCTCAGACTGTTTTCGTTAAATATTCAATGTGTTCAAAGAAATTCGGGTATGAGACACGAACAGCATCTGTATCTTCAATCTCAATTGCTTGCTTTGTCACACATGCGGCAATTCCCAGCATCATACCGATACGGTGATCTCCGTAGCTTGAGACGACTGCGCCGCCTTGAAGCGTAGTTTTACCATGAATCTTCATACCATCATCTGTTGCTTCAATATCAGCACCGAGTTTTTTAAGTTCTGATACGACTGTATCAATTCGATTGGTTTCTTTAACTTTTAACTCAGCAGCATCTTTAATGATCGTTGTTCCTTCTGCTTGGGTCGCAAGAAGCGCAATAATCGGAATTTCATCGATGAGTCTTGAAATCATGTCACCAGAAATTTCAATCCCTTTTAATGATGAAGTAGAAATCGTTAAATCACCATACGGTTCTCCGCCTTTGGCATCTACTTCATTAATCTCAAGGTTTGCACCCATAAGTTTCAGCACATCAATAATACCTGTTCTCGTTTTGTTTAACCCGACATTTTTTAAGACAATCCGGCTGTTAGGAACGATTGATCCAGCTACAAGGAAAAATGCAGCTGAAGAGATGTCTCCTGGAACAAATATATCTGTTGCTGTTAATGTCTGGCCGCCTTCAATGGAAACACTTTGTTCATCTTCATCTAGTTTTACACCAAACATAGAGAGCATTCTTTCTGTATGATCTCTTGATTTATGAGGTTCAGTTAAAGTCGTTGTTCCCTCTGCTTGAAGTCCAGCTAAAAGGACAGCCGACTTAATTTGTGCACTTGCCACTGGAGACTCATAAGAGATTCCTTTTAAATGACCGCCACGAATAGACAGTGGTGTAAACTCGCCATTTGCTCTGCCGTCTATTTTGGCTCCTAGTTGTTTAAGCGGACCCGTCACCCGTCTCATTGGTCTTTTGGCAATACTCTCATCACCAATTAGTGTACTGTGAAACTCACAACCAGCTAATATTCCCAACATTAATCGAATGGTTGTACCAGAATTGCCAACATCGAGAATGTCAGACGGCTCCTTGAGCTCTTTCAGTCCTTTACCATGAATGACAACATCTGTCCCTTTTTGTTCAATTTCAACGCCCATCTTTCTAAAGCAATCAATCGTACTTAAACAGTCAGCTCCAGGAAGAAAGTTTTTCACTACTGTGGTCCCTTCAGCAATTGCACCAAACATCACTGATCTATGTGATATAGATTTATCACCTGGGATATGAATTTCTCCATTCATAGGAGCATTTTTATGAATTTTCATGTTTGTCACCTCAGTCAGCATAAAATGTATCGTAATTCGCTCTATTTTTTATACAGATTTCTGCACGCTTGCGGTCGTCATCTGTTTGAAAACTAATGCGTAAAATCCCATTAATGTCTTCCCGCGTCTCAATAATACGGATATTTGTAATACTAATGTTTTCACTTGCTAGATGCCCTGTAATCTCCGATATGACCCCAGGGTGATCCGGAACATCGACATACAGATCATAAAAAGCAGGAATGGCTCCTTTTTTCCTTAGAGGAAGTCCATCGCGATATTCCTTAGCATCTTGAAAATAAGAGAACAATCCTTCAGCATCTTCTTGCTCTACGAAGGTTTCAATGCGGTTAATTTCTTTTTTCCATTCATGGAATCGGTCTAAAATCTTGTGTTTATTGTGCAGCAGGATATCCCTCCACATTGCAGGATTGCTTGAAGCAATTCGTGTGATATCACGAAAGCCTCCAGCAGCAAACCGTTTAACAAGTGGGAATTGTTCTTCAAAATGATGTGCTTGATGCACAAGGCTGGCTGCAACAATATGAGGGAAATGGCTGATAACACTTGTCACAGCATCATGTTCTTCTGGTGTCATTTCGATGAAATGAGCATGTGTCCCCTTTAACAAATCCATCAACCGATCAACAGCTTGACGGTTTGTTTCCTTTGCAGGCGTTAAAATATAGAACGCATTTTCAAATAAAAAGTCTTTCGCTGCAATAACACCTGACTTATGAGAGCCTGCCATTGGATGTCCACCAATAAATTGGTACTGCTCAGGCAGCGCTTTTTCAGCAAAATGGACGACCTTTTGCTTTGTGCTGCCGACATCAGTGATTGTGAGCTCTCTTTCAATTCCAGAGTCTGCAATATCACTAAGCATCTTTATTGTTTGCTGGACAGGAGTTGCCAAAATAATGGTCGAAGATTCTTCTAAACCAGCCAAAAACGAATCAGCTGTTGCATCAATAATTCCCAGCTTTGTTGCAGCAACCATTTGTTCTTTGGAAACATCAAATCCTACAATTTTTTTATGAGGATGCTCTTTTTTAATTGAGAGTGCAATGGATCCCCCAATTAAACCGAGTCCAGCGATTAATATTGTTTCGTTTGCATCATTCATATTCATCACCTGATTTTTCGCGAAAATTAAACAACCTATTTCAACAGCTTATATGTATTGAGGTTGGTACAATGAAAGCCATATCCTGCCTTAGGATATGACTTTCTGGTTATGCTACGCACGAATGCCTTGCAGTAAATCGGCAAGTGTGCTTAGAATGTCTTCATTTTGCTCTTTTGTTCCGACGGTAATACGTAAAGAAGTCGGAAAACCAAGTGCTTTACCGGAACGAACAATGTAACCTTTTTTCAATAATGCATTGAACAATTCATCGGCATCTCTTTTAAAATCAATCAGCACAAAGTTTGTTTGAGATGGATAGATATATAGTCCAAAACGGTCAGCAAAATCTTGATATTGCTTGAGACCTGCTTCGTTTTTCTGTCTGCATGATTGTATGAAATCTTGATCTTTGATCGCTGCACGAGCAGCTGCCTGAGCGATACGGCTGGTATTAAACGGCTCTCTCGCTGGTTCAATGGCAGTAATCAGCTCTTCTGATGCAATTCCGTAGCCTACTCGAAGCGCTGCAAGTCCATATGCTTTAGAAAACGTTCGAAGTACAATGACATTTTGATAATTGTGTAATAAAGATAAACTGTTTGGAAAATCTTCCGCACGAACGTATTCAAAATACGCTTCATCTAGGACAACAAGCACGTGAGCTGGCACTTTATCTAAAAACGCCACAATCTCAGATTCTGACAAATGATTTCCTGTCGGGTTATTTGGATTACATACCCAGACAACCTTCGTGTTTTCATCGATCGCATCCAGCATGCCCTTCAGATCGTGAGCTCCTCCTTCTAAAAGAGGCACTTCTCGAATTTCAGCATGTTCAATCACTGCATTGTGACGGTATTGCGGAAAAGATGGAGATGGGATGACGGTATTTGTATGTTGGTCAAGGAATGCTCTCGCAATAATTTGCACAAGTTCATCTGAGCCATTCCCGAAAATTAATTGTTTTTCACTTACTTGAAGAAACTCAGCAAGCTCCGTTCTTAAACTTGCGCTGTATCCATCAGGATAAATCGCTAGATGTTCGAGCTCGGCTTGTATTGCCTCTCTTGCATGTACAGAACATCCAAAAGGGTTTTCATTTGAAGCCAATTTCACAATTTTGTCTAATTGATATTCTTTTTTGACCTCTTCAATTGGTTTCCCAGGTTGATACGGTTTTAGCTGTTTTAATTGATCTTTGATTTGCAAAATGTTTCACCTCATTTGAATGAATAGAGGGGACTAAATGTTTTTGCATATGTTTCAAATTCTCTTAAAGCCTCTTGACGTGTATCACTTGCCAGCAATTGTTCTTGAAGCTCTTCAATTTTTTTCACAAGTGCACTTCCGACAACAACACCGTCACTCAGTTTATTCATTGAGTCTACCTGCTCTCTTGTTGAGATGCCAAAACCGACAGCAACCGGTATGTGACTCAGCTGTTTCACTTGTTGAATAAAATCTGTAATTGACGCGTCAAAGGATTGCCTGACACCTGTTACACCAAGAGATGAAACACAATACACAAAACCTTCTGCCTGCTCTACAATGTTTACTAATCGTTCCTTGCTTGTTGGTGCAACGAGTGAAATATATGAAATGCCATGTGTTTGACAGTTCTTTTGCAGCTCGCTGCTCTCTTCAAACGGCAAGTCGGGTGTTAAGAGTCCCGAAATATGATTTTTGCGCAGTAAAGCGAAAAAGTATTCTGTGTCTAATTGTAACACAGGATTATAATACGTAAATAGAATTACAGGAATTTTTACTCCGTTTTTTTTCATCTTCCCTGCTAATTCTATCGCTTTTACGATATTCATGCCATGATTTAGAGCTCTTTTGGAGGCTCTTTGAATGACAGGACCGTCTGCTAATGGATCGGAATAAGGAACACCGAGTTCAATCGCATGTGCACCGGCTGCTTGAAGAGAGACAGCTAAATCAATCGTAATGTCTTCTGACGGATCTCCCGCTGTGATAAATGGGATAAATAATTTTTCACCTTGCTCTAATTGAAACGTGATCATTTTGTTTTTCCCTCACTTTCAAGCACGTTCATTAATGTATGCACATCCTTATCGCCTCTTCCTGACAGGCAGACAAGAACAATTTCATCTTCATTCATCGTCTTGCTTACCTCAAACGCCTTGGCTAACGCATGTGCAGTTTCAATTGCTGGAAGTATTCCTTCTTTTTCAGTCAGCAGTTTTAGGGCATCTAGTGCTTCTTGATCTGTTGCACTCACATATTGAACCCGCCCGCTCGCATGTAAATATGCGTGCTCTGGTCCAATTCCCGGATAATCTAAACCAGCGGAAATCGAATATGGCTCAATAATTTGGCCAAATTCGTCTTGGATTAAGTATGTCAAAGACCCGTGGATCACACCTTTGGTTCCTTTCGTGATGGTTGCAGCATGGAGCGGCGTATCGATTCCTTTTCCAGCTGCCTCTACACCAATGATATCTACCTCTTCATCTAAGAATGCCCGGTACATTCCAATGGCATTACTTCCGCCGCCAACACAGGCAATGACTTTATGAGGAAGCCTTCCTTCTTTTTCAAGCAGCTGCTCTTTTGCTTCATCACCAATCATCCGCTGGAACTCACTGACGATTTGAGGATACGGATGAGGGCCTACAACGGAGCCAATCATGTAAAAATGATCACTGCAGTGCTGAACCCAATAGCGGATAGCTTCGTTGGTTGCATCTTTTAGTGTGCCATTCCCGCTTGTGACAGGTATGACTTCAGCGCCAAGCAGCTTCATCCGAAAGACATTGAGTGATTGTCTTTCCACATCTTCTTTTCCCATAAATACCGTGCAGGATAACCCGAACTTTGCGGCCACCGTTGCAGCAGCTACTCCGTGCTGGCCCGCGCCTGTTTCCGCGATGATGTTTGATTTCCCCATTTTTTTCGCAAGCAGGGCCTGACCAAGCGCATTGTTAATTTTATGAGCACCCGTGTGGTTTAAATCTTCCCTTTTTAAATAGATCTTTGCGCCGCCGAGGTATGCTGATAATTGTTCAGCATATGTAAGCGCAGTTGGTCTGCCTGAATAGTTTCGAAGTAGTGATACATATTCTGCTTGAAAAGCAGGGTCTTCTTTTAATTCACGAAATGCCTGCTCGATTTCTGCAAGTGGCTGCATGAGCGTTTCCGGGACAAATTTCCCTCCGAATTCTCCGTATCTGCCAATCTCATTTGGATATGCGTACATCATTTAACATCCTTTCTTCGAGCGCTTCGATCTTAGCGCTGCTTTTCTTCCCGTTTTCTTCTATACCGCTTGAAAGATCGAGCGCTTCTGGACCATAGGCAAGGAGCTCTGCTACCGTTTCTGGTGTGATACCGCCTGCAATTATGCAAGTTTTCTCAAGCCGTTTTGCATGCTTAACGTATGCAGGCACCGCCTCCCAAGCAAAAGCTGTTCCAGAGCCGCCTCTCATCCCTTTTACTTTCGCATCAATGAGGAAGCCATCGACAACAGGCGCAAATGCCGTCATTTTTTCGAGCGTACTTGTGACATTGGGCTCGTGATGGAACACTTTCCAAACGACAACCCCTGTTTGATGTTTAATTTCTTTTGCGTCATCCAGTGTTTCATCTCCATGAAGCTGTACGATATCTAAAGGTATATGTTTTGTGATCTCACACACTTTTTCGATCTTTTCATTTACAAATACACCGGCAATTTTTTTCTCACACTTTGTTTGGATGAGCCATTGTTTCACTTGATCTGGCTGGACTTGTCTTTTACTTGGAGCAAAAATAAATCCAATGGCATCTGCGTGAGATTGCGCAATACATTCCACATCATCTTGTGATACTGCCCCGCAATATTTTACATAAGGCTTCATCCTGTTCATTCTCCAAACAATGTTTGAACGGCTTTTTCTTGTGATTGTTCTCTCATTAATGATTCTCCTACAAGAACTGCACCCGCTCCATGTTTCTTCACAAAGGCCAGATCATCAAATGTTTGAATACCGCTCTCACTCACTAGTAAAACATCTTTTGGAACAAGGGGTGCGATCTCTTTTGTTTGTTCGACTGTTGTTGTAAATGTATTTAAATTCCGGTTGTTCACTCCAATGATTTCAGGAGTGAACAACTTTAAAATATTTTCCAGTGTATCTGCTGCATGTACTTCGACAAGGACATCAAGGCCTTTCTCTTTCGCTTCAGCATAGAGCTCGTGCAGCTTTTGCGGCTCAAGTACTTCTCCAATTAATAAAATGGCATCTGCCCCTATACGTCTTGACTCTTCTACCTGTATGGAGTCAATGATGAAATCTTTTCTTAAAATTGGACGATCTACGTGTTTTTTAATGAGGGATAAGTATTCGTTTTTCCCTTGAAAGAACGGTTCATCCGTTAAAACAGATAAGCAATCAGCGTTTGATTTTTCGTAAGCTTTTGCTGTTTGTAAAGGATCAAAATTCGGTTGAATGATTCCTTTGGAAGGAGACGCTTTTTTCACCTCCGCAATTAGACCAATTGAGCGATGAGGATTCATGAGTGCTTCTTTAAATGATCGTCTTTCAAAGTGTCCATCTACTGGTAACTGCAATGTTTGGATATGTTCTTTTTTGCGGGCAATGATTTGATTAAGCATAGATCTCTTCCTCTCTCGTTTTTTGTTTTAAACGAGCCAATTGTTCTTTGGCTGCGCCGTTTTTAATCGTTTCAATCGCTTTTAATGTTCCGGCCATGAGGCTTTCTGACTTCCCTGCGACATATAAAGCGGCGCCAGCATTCAGGGCCGTAATATGAAGCGGCGCCCCTCCTGTTTGATGATTCAATATATTCTGAATCAATTTAGCACTCTCTTCCGGTGATTGGACCTGAATATCTGATAAGTATCCTTTTTGCAGCCCAAAGTCTTCTGGATTGAGTGTATATTCTGTCATGACATCTTTTTTGAGTTCAATCACATATGAATTTGCTGTAATCGTTAATTCATCCAGTCCATCTTCTCCGCAAACAAACAGCACATGTTCTGGCTCTAACGGTGCAAGGGCTTTTGCCATTAATTTTGCCTTTTCCTTTGAGTAGACACCGATGATTTGCTTTTTGGCTTGCATTGGGTGGCAAAGCGGTCCTAAGAGATTAAATACCGTCCGGAAGCCGAGCTGCTTGCGGACTGCGGCTACTTGTTTCATAGATGAATGATACAATGGTGCAAATAAAAAGCCCATGTTTTTCTCTTGTATTTGTCTTCTTGTTTCTTCTGGTGTGGATTGAATATGAATCCCAAGACACTCTAGTACATCGGCACTCCCGCTTTTAGAAGAAACTGATCGATTTCCGTGTTTGGCGATTTTGGCTCCAGCAGCGGAAGCGACAATGGCAGCGGCAGTTGATATATTAAAGGTGGAGAGTCCATCGCCTCCTGTGCCGCAAGTATCTACAACATCAAGCGCTCGTTCCATTGGTGCTGCATTTTGCCTCATGGCTTTCACGAAGCCTGTCATTTCTTCAGCCGTTTCTCCTCTATGCGCTAAAATCGAGAGACTTGCAGCGACTTCAGCATCTGTTAAAAAGCCGCTCATCATATCATGCATGAGTTTATTTGCTTCATTTTCTGATAGAAAGCCTCCATTAACAAGAGCTGATAGTCGGTGATTCATCCTGCACACTCTCCTTTTCTGAGAAAATATGTTCCGCAAGCTGAATGGCTTTCAGAAGTGCTCCTGCCTTATTACAAGTCTCTTCCCATTCATTTTCCGGGACAGAATCAGCCACAATGCCGGCGCCTGCTTGTATAGAAGCGGTCTGATTTTTGACGCTCATCGTACGAATCGTAATACAGGAGTCGATATTGCCGTCGAATCCAATATAAGCAATACAGCCGCCATACGTTTCCCTTGGCTCAGGCTCCATTTCATTTAATAATTGCATCGCTCTTATTTTCGGGGCACCTGTTAATGTGCCTGCTGGGAATGCGGACATGAGCGCATCAACTGGATGTGTATCCCGCTTTAGCTTTCCTGTCACAATGGAGATGATGTGCATGACATGTGAAAAATTCACTACTTTTGTAAAGGTAGGTACGGATACACTGCCGTATTCTGCCACACGGCCTACATCATTTCTGGCAAGATCCACTAACATGTAATGCTCGGCTTTTTCCTTTTCATCTTCAAGCAGCTCTCTTGCTAGTTCAGCATCCTCTTCTCTTGTTGTTCCTCGTTTTCTTGTGCCAGCAATAGGATGAATTTCTAAATGCCCATTTTTGGCATGGATTAATCGTTCTGGCGAGCTGCCGACTAAATCACGATCTTTTAATTTCATAAAATACATATAAGGCGATGGATTCACAATCCGAAGCACGCGGTATAACTCAAATGAACTCACTGATACAGGGATATCAAATCGCTGCGAGAGTACGCCTTGAAAAATGTCACCCGCTCGAATGTATTCTTTGATTTTTTCTACATCCTTTAAAAATTGCGCTTTTTCATAGGTTGACGTCACATGTTCAAAGGATGGCGGCTCATTCATATTCCCTGATAAAATCAGTTCTTTCATATCAACCTTTGAATGGAGCTTGTGAATCATCTGTTCAAGCTGTTTTTGATTTTCTTTGTAAGCTCGAATTTTTTCGTCTTCTGTTTCATGTCCGGCCAGCTGAGTGTATTGGATAAAATGAACATGATTTGTTTCATGGTCAAAGGCAATCATCGTTTGGCAGACAAATAATGTGCAATTTTCTGCCAGCGATGCGCTGCGGTGAGGCCTGACAGAAGGTTCAATGTTTGGGATCAGATCGTAGCTTAAGTACCCAACAGCCCCGCCTGTAAATGGGATATCAATATCTGGCGTTTTGATTTGATATTGCTCTTTCATCCAATCCAGCAGTTCTTTCAGCTCTTGCTTTTGCATGACTTCCTGCCCCGCAGCGTCACGTGCAACGTATTTGTTTTGGTCATCATGTAAGGTTAAAAATGGGTGCAATCCAATGAAGGAATATCTCGACCAGCTAGAAGACTCATCTTTGCTTTCTAGCAAATACACAATATCTTGTTTGAGTTTTTCAACAATTTGAATCGGTGAGAGCGTATCGACTGTAATGGTTTCAACAATTGGGATCGTTTTGTAGGACTCACTGTCCTTTAAAAATTGGGTCAGGTTTGATTGGGAATTCATAAGCACACTCCTTAAATGGGATTAAGGAGAATGAGGGGACATATAGAGGGTTTGTATGAGTATACGAAATAAGCCTAAAAGAGGGTTGCTCTTTTAGGCAGTATGATTAAATAGAAGTATCGTATCTCTGCTCAACTCTACTCATCTCAACTACCCTAGTCTCATTCTCATCTTCTCTAAGCTTGCAATGCCGTTTACACCTGTGTGTAAACTTCGGCTGTTCATATCGTATTATAATTCCTTGTTTTTTGTCAACTGTAAATCAGGGCGAAGCGTCACAGCTTCTTCCAAGTATACATGCTGTATGTCTTCCTGCTTTGTATCTGTCTGGACAGTCATTAAGACACGAATACATTGCTTTAAACCGCCATCAATGTCCAGTTCCTGCATGCAAGTAACCGGTACATATGTCCATCCTTCAAACTGACGAAGTGCTTTTGCCGGAAAAACGGAGTGAATATCTTGTGTAGCTGAAATCAAGATCTGCACGACACGTTCTGGATCTACTTGGTTTCTTGAAATGATCGCTTCTAACAGCTGTTTCGTTTTGTTTAACACTTCTGTTTCTGTATCTTCTATCACAGTTGTAGCCCCACGTATCCCGCGAAACATCATAGACATCCCTCCTCCCGTTTCCATTCTTCGAGCCAGTAGTGCAGCTCATCTTTTGTGAAAGACTGCAAGGTGACGTCTCCAACCTGTTTTAATAAAACAAATTGAACACTGCCGCCTCTTGCCTTTTTATCTCCAATCATCCGGTCAACAAAAGTTTTCGTGGAAATATCTTGTGTGACTTGTACAGGGAATCCAAGCTCTTTCATCCACTCTTTTAGTTCCAAACGATTAAGGCTGAGCCCCAGCTGCTTTTCGCTCACATACAGCGCAAACTGCATGCCGATTGCAATGGCATCTCCGTGCGTGATGGCGCCATATCCATACTCTGCTTCAATGGCATGCCCCAGTGTATGGCCTAAATTCAAAAATGCACGCACACCTTGTTCTTTTTCATCTTCTTGAACGATTGACGCTTTGACTTGAATGCCTTGATACAGCATATGTGCCAGCTCGCTTTTTGATAAATCCGTCAAAGAACGAATGGACATGAGTTCTGATAAAAATTCTTCACTTGAAATCAGTGCATGTTTGATGACTTCTGCAAAACCTGATCTTCGTTCAATTTGAGATAGTGTCTCAAGCATACTAGTATCATAGATTACAGCTTTCGGCTGATGAAACGCACCGATTAAATTTTTACCGAGCGGATGGTTGATCCCTGTTTTCCCGCCAACTGCACTATCATGTGCCAGCAGCGTCGTCGGCACTTGGATAAAATCAATGCCTCTCATATAAGTGGCAGCAGCAAAGCCAGCCAAATCTCCAATCACGCCGCCTCCCAGCGCAATGATGCAGGAGGAACGATCAAGCTGAAATTGAATGGCTTTCGTATGAATATGCTCAAATTCGGCAAAGGATTTCGACTGCTCTCCGCTCGGCACAACCACTTTGTTCACTGGCCACTTCTGCTGAAGTAAGTGAACCATCTCATCACCATAAATGGCATCAACAGCTGCATCTGTGACGATTAAGAGCTTCGTATAGGAATGCCCAGTGGAAGTTATCAAGTCGACGATATTGCGTTTAATCCCATCACCGATAAATACAGGATAAGTGGCTGAAGACGTCTTAACTTCCAGTGTTTTCATTAAAATTCCCTCTGAAGCTGGCGCATTTTCTCAACATTTTCTTTAATGCGGTCGATTTGGTCAAGGCCAAACTGCTCCACAACTGCATTGGCAATTTCCCATGCAACGACTGCTTCTGCAACAACACTTGCAGCAGGAACAGCACAGCTGTCAGATCGTTCAATACTTGCAGAGAAAGGTTCTTTTGTTTCAATGTCAACGCTTTGAAGCGGCTTATAAAGCGTTGGGATTGGTTTCATAACCCCTCTTACGACAATTGGCATACCCGTTGACATTCCGCCTTCAAGACCACCTAGGCGATTTGTTTTTCTCGTATAGCCCTTTTCTTCATCCCAGATGATTTCATCATGGACCTCACTGCCATTTTTAGAGGCTGCCTCGAAGCCAATACCGAATTCAACCCCTTTAAAAGCGTTGATACTAAGTACAGCGCCAGCAAGCTTGCTGTCCAATTTACGGTCGTAATGAACATAGCTGCCAACCCCAACGGGCATCCCTTCAACGATGACTTCAACAATTCCGCCAATTGAATCGCCGTTTTTCTTCGCTTCATCAATTGCATCCATCATTTTCTGACCTGCTTCACTGTCATAGCAGCGAACAGGTGATTCTTCTGTTACCTTCTGCAAATCTTCAATAGACTCATATGCTGTATGAGCTGCTTTTACTCCGCCAATTTCAAGAACGTGGCCAGCTACTTTAATCCCTAGATGCGCCAAGATTTGTTTGGCAACTGCGCCTGCTGCTACTCGAACAGTTGTTTCGCGGGCTGATGAGCGCTCTAATACGTTTCTCATATCACGGTGTCCATATTTGATCGCCCCATTTAAATCCGCATGTCCTGGTCTTGGACGGGAGATTTGACGTTTCATTTCACTTTCTTCTTCTTCCGTGATCGGCTCTGCCCCCATCACCTTTGTCCAATGCTTCCAGTCGTTGTTTTCAACAACAAGTGCGATTGGGGAACCTAATGTTCTCCCGTGGCGAACACCACTTAACACTTTCGCCTGGTCTTTTTCAATCTGCATTCTTCTTCCGCGGCCATGACCTTTTTGTCTTCTAGCCAATTCATAATTGATGTCATCCTGCTCTATGTAAAGTCCCGCTGGAACTCCTTCAATAATTGTGGTCAGTTGTGGACCATGTGATTCACCTGCTGTTAAGTACCTCATGACTCAATCTCCCTTCATCGCATTAACGCTTTTAAGTAAAAATATAATAACACACTTGCTACTAAAAAGTCAGCTACATACCCTTCTTTTGATAAAAGAAAGTATCAGCAGATGTCAGTCCAAACTTTTCTGGATGAAAAATTTGCTCTGTAGAACCAACAAATAATACGCCATTTTGTTTTAAACTGCTGCTCATTTTTAAGTAAATTTCTTCTTTTGCCTCTTCAGTAAAGTAAATCAGTACATTTCGGCAGACGATGAGGTCAAGCTGTTTTTCATATGGATCTGCTAAAAGGTTGTGCTTCTTAAATTGAATATGCTTTCGAACCTCATCCTTCACAGTGTAAAATGAAGAATCTTCTTTTGTGAAATATTTTTGCTTGATATGATCTGGCACCTCTTGCAGAGAGCGTTCATGATATCTGCCTTTTTGAGCTGACTGCAGAACTTTATCATCAATATCAGTTGCAATAATTTGGAAGTCTTTCACAAGAGGATGGCTTGACAGCAGCATGGAGAGTGTATATGGCTCCTCTCCTGTCGAACATGCTGCACTCCAAATCTTTAAGGTGCCGCCATTTTTCGAAAGCAGCGGCAGGATTTTTTGATCAAGTACTTCCCAGCGCTGATAGTTTCGGTAAAATTCTGACACATTAATCGTCATGCGGTCCATCGTCTCATCTAATAATGCTCTATCCTTTTCAAGCGCGGCCGCGAATGCTTCAAAATCTTTATATCCTTTTTTATCATAAAGTGATGTTAATCTCCGTTTCATTTGTGCTTCTTTATATAAATTTAGATCAACTCCGGTTAGTTTTTTCCATTTTCCAACAAATACTTGATATGGATCCATCAATGTCCTCTCCTGTCTCATCTATCTTTGTCCTAGTATAGCTGTTTTTATCGAAAATTTGTATCTTCTCATGCGAAATTTCGTGTAGAAAGTTCAATATAAAAAAAGCCAAAGTGCTCATTAGATGAACACCTTGGCTTGAATCTTAATAAATCCAGCTTGAGATGGTTTGATCCCAGCTTGTGAGTTCTTCTTGTTTGAAGAATAAGTTAATTTCTCTTTCAGCACTTTCTGGTGAGTCTGACCCATGGATAATGTTTTTCCCAACAGTCAATCCATAGTCTCCTCTTATTGTGCCTGGAAGCGCTTCCTTTGGATTTGTTTTGCCGATAATCTGTCTTGTCACGTCTACTACCTGTTCACCTTGCCATACCATTGCAAATACAGGTCCTGACGTAATAAAGTCAACCAATTCCCCGAAAAACGGTTTTTCTTTATGCTCTCCGTAATGGGTTTCTGCTACTTCCTTTGGAATACTCATTAGTTTTGCACCAACAAGCTGAAGCCCCTTTTTTTCGAATCTTGACACAATGTCACCGATTAATTGTCTTTCCACACCATCAGGTTTGACCATAAGAAATGTTTTGTCCATATACGTTTTCCACCCCGTCGTTATGTATGTATAGGCTTACATTGTTACAAAGTGATCGTATCATTTTTTTTTATAATAATCAATTTTTGACAAAAAATTTCACAAAAAAACCAATCAACATCACGTTGATTAGAATTTTCGTTTCCCAATATATTTTGCAATGGAGGCGAGTGACGTTCTCGCACGTCCTCGAGGAAGTTTGTCGAGCTGTTCAAAAGCTTTTTTCAAATACATTTCACTCACTCGAATCGAGCGGTCGATCGCATCTGTTTGTTTGAGGCTTTCAATGACAGGCTTCAGCTGCTTCTCCGTCGTTTCACTATTGATCAGCTTCAATTGACCTTCTAGTGTCGGATTTTTCAGTGCATATAAGACTGGGAGTGTGACATTCCCTTGTAAAAGGTCTCCTCCGACAGGCTTGCCCAGCTCTTCTTCAGTTGATGTGAAATCAAGGACATCATCAATGATTTGATAAGACATGCCGACATAGTATCCAAACCAATAGAGGGCTTTATGTGTTTTTTCATCTGTACCTGCTGCAATGGCGCCTAATTGACAGCTACCTGCAATGAGCAAGGCTGTTTTTCGTTTGATTCTTCTTAAATATGTACGGAGGTTTTGTTCCATATTATATTTATCTTTCACTTGCTCTATCTCACCAAGACAAAGCTCGACGACCATTTTTGACAAAATTTCATGTGCCATTGGGTGATTGATTTTTGTCATGTATTCAAGTGATCTCGCAAACATATAATCCCCTGTGTACATGGCAATTCTGTTATCCCATTTTGCCTTTATCGTTGGTTTTCCTCTTCTCAGCTCTGCATCATCAATAACATCATCGTGAACAAGTGATGCCATATGAATCAGCTCGAGGGCAACAGCAACATATTTAATTTTATTAATGTCATAGTCACCAAACATGCCTGAAAGGAGAACAAAAACGGGGCGGATTCGTTTTCCGCCCGCTTGCAGCAAATGAAGACCTGCTTCACTTAATAATGCATAATCAGAGCGAACGGTTTGTTCAAGCTCTTTTTCAATTATATCGATATCATGATTTAAAAAAGAGATCATTGCTTTTAATTTCATTATCTTCACCCAAATATCGTTTATTCAAAGCTTCTTTCCGATATGTGTTGCTGCTACACCGCCTGTAAATGGATGATACGAGACATCAGACAACCCGGCCTCTTCGAATAGAGCCGCCAGCTCTTTCATACCAGGGAACGTTTTGGCTGATTCTTGAAGCCATGAATACTCCTGATAACTTTTGGCAAACAGTTTACCAAAGAGCGGCATAATGTATTTGAAATAGATGTAGTAGCCCTGTTTAAAACCGATCATCTCAGGCTGTGAAGTCTCAAGACAGACGACCATTCCGCCAGGCTTCACTACTCTTGTCATTTCCTTTAACACCGTTAAATAATCAGGAACGTTTCTAAGTCCAAAACCAATGGTGACATAATCAAATGAGTTATCCTCAAAAGGAAGCTCCATCGCATTGCCATGAATCAATTCAATTTGTTTGTAGCCCCCAGTCTTCACCTTCGTTTCTCCAACACTCAGCATGTTTTTACTAAAATCAAGGCCTTTGACCTCGCCTTTTTCCCCAACAGCATCTGCAAGCGCAATTGTCCAATCGGCTGTCCCGCAGCATACATCTAATGCTTTAGACCCTTTTTGCACATTCATAAGTTTCATTGTTTTATCGCGCCATTTTTTATGCTGTTTAAAGCTGATGACAGAGTTCATTTGATCATAGTTTTTATAAATTTTTTCAAATACACCGTGTACTCGCTGTTCTTTTGATTGCTGCATGACTTACCCTTCTTCCACTTTCTGATGGTACGCAGGCTCATTTTTCATATGATCCAAGCGATTTAATAGCTCTTTTTGAACGACCGGAGATGACACAAGATGCTCCTTGATCGGTCGTTTGGCCTTTTCATAGCCTTCATTCTCAAAATTGTCAAAACATGAATAGGCGTCCGTATAACGATCGTTCAAAAAAAGTTTTAAATGTTTGTCATTTTCTGCTTGTTTCATGAAGCGTTTATAAACAAGAAAACGACTTGCAATCTCATTCCAATGCGTTAATTGAAAGTGCTCAGAAATCCTTTGGAAAAGCGCAGATTCAACTGTAGCTACACTTTTGTAAAAGTGCGCTGCATCTTGAATGGACCGGTCATACAGTCTAATTTTATGTTCATTGATCTCTTTGATCGCCGTAGCGAGCGTGCGGATCATATAAATGTCTTTCATGTCAGAGAGAAGAGAATAATAGAGACCACTGAAATAGTCTCCTGCCAGGATGGTCAGCTGACGATTTTTGAATTCGTCTTGCTTGATGGCTGCAGCAGTTGTGACTTCGTCATGGGTATCAAGGGCAATTTGCACAAGCATCGCCGTTAAAATATAATTTTCTTTTTTCTCTGCATCAATTTGAGCTTCTTCAAACATTGCATGAAAAAGAAGGAGCTTATCTTCATCGATGAGTGGTGCGCGTAAATGCTTCGCCAAATAAGGATGAGAAAGCTTTTTATTTAATTTTATATTTAGATTAGATAAAATTCCGTAGATGTCTTGCAAAGATATCACCCTTGTCCCAAAAATTACAGTTTCATATGTAGACCTGCACATTGTATAGAGATTTATTATACCATATCAGCTCTCACTTTTATGCTATCAAGTGCTACAAGTTCTTTATTTCTTTGCTTCGCTTTGAATTTCGCCGAAGCTTGTTTGAATGACAGCATCGCCTCTTACTTTGATCGCTGACGTATGCTCAGTAAATTGTGCAATGATCACTTCACCTTTATCGAGTTTCTCGGAATGGTGAAATCTTGTATCAGAGCCTCTTGTTAGGCCGATGACGTTTACACCATTATCAATGGCTTTAATCACCACAAAATCAGATGCTTTATTTTCACTCATTTTGTTCACCTTCCATCTATTGAATTAGTCGTTTTTAATAAAGGAAAGCACTTCTGCTCTTGCGGCTGCATCATTTGCAAATGTGCCGCGGACGGCTGAGGTCACTGTTTTAGCGCCTGGCTTTTTCACTCCGCGCATCGTCATACACATATGCTCTGCTTCAACGACAATCATCACGCCATGCGGATTAAGTGTTTCCACCATACTATCTGCAATCGTTGATGTAATGCGTTCCTGAAGCTGCGGGCGTTTTGCCACGGCTTCTACAGCTCTTGCCAGCTTACTAAGTCCCGTTACTTTTCCTCCGCGCGGAATATAAGCGACATGGGCTTTCCCGTAGAAAGGCACAAGGTGGTGTTCACACATTGAATGGAAAGCAATATCTTTTACAAGGACGAGTTCTTCGTGGTCTTCGCCAAAAATGGTTTTAAAATGTTCTTTTGGATCTTCATTTAATCCCGAGAACACTTCTTCATACATTTTTGCAACTCGTTTTGGGGTATCAAGAAGTCCTTCACGATCCGGATCTTCTCCGATTGCTTTTAATATATCGCGTACTGCGTGTTCGATTAATTCTTTATTTATTTCACTCATGTATTATATCCTCCAAAGGCGATTACATTTCATTCAGATTCTAGCACACTTCAGATCCTAAAAGCAAAGGAGAGCGTTCTAAAAGAACCTTTTGATTCAAAAGGAAAAGCCCCTTATGAAAGGGGCTTTTCTAGACCAGTGTGAAACTGTATATGTATAACTCCTTCAACAGGATCATTACACATAACGATTATTTACCTGCCACCGCGTCTTTAAGTGCTTTACCTGGTTTGAAAGCAGGTACTTTGCTTGCAGGGATTTCGATCTCTGCACCAGTTTGTGGGTTACGTCCTTTACGAGCTGAACGCTCACGTACTTCAAAGTTACCAAAACCAATAAGTTGGATTTTGTCACCATTTTTAAGTGCATCTAAAATTGTATCAAAAACAGAATCAACTGCTTTTGTCGCGTCTTTTTTAGATAACTCGCTTGCTTCAGCAACCGCGTTAATAAGTTCTGTCTTGTTCATGCCTTTCACCTCCTCCCAAAAATATGCATTCAGTAGATTGTTATCATTTCTTCACAATTCATCTTCTTTCTATACCCTTTTTCAGAAAAAAAGAGCGTCTAGAAAGCGTTATACATGGCTTTTCATTAGAAAACATCTCTTTGAAGGAATGTTTGTCCAACAAAGTGAAGATTTTCTGTAAGTAGATTAACACATATGAAATACCATATCAAGCATTTTAAAGGGAAGAATCCTTATTCGTCAAGGATTAAGGGCACTTTTGCGAACGAATATTCCTAATTTCAGCCTGAATCTGACTAATCTTTATACAATTGTCTTTTTATGACTCATTCTACACGCAAAAAAAAGACCCCATCAATGAGAGGTCTCACTTGCTATAAAATAATCGCGATCAAACCGCCTGATCCTTCGTTAATGATTCTTTCAAGCGTTTCCTTCAGCTTATATCTTGCGTTTTCCGGCATAAGAGACAGCTTCGCTTGAATGCCTTCTCTGACAAGGGAGCTGAGGGAGCGGCCAAATATATCTGAATTCCAAATCGAAAGCGGATCATCTTCAAAATCTTGCATTAAGTAGCGGACGAGCTCTTCACTTTGTTTTTCTGTTCCGATAATCGGTGCAAATTCACTCTCTACATCTACTTTGATCATATGAATAGATGGAGCGACCGCTTTTAATCTCACACCGAATCTTGATCCCTGCCTAATGATTTCTGGCTCATCTAAACTCATATCGGACAACGCTGGCGCTGCAATCCCGTAACCAGTCTGCTTCACCATTTTCAATGCGTCTGATACTTGATCATATTCTGTCTTAGCATGAGCAAAATCTTGCATCAGCTCTAGAAGATGGTCTTTTCCTCTAATTTCTACACCAACCACTTCTTTTAAAATATGATCATATAGATCATCTGGCGCATACAGGTCAATCTCTGCAATCCCCTGACCCATTTCAATTCCTGCTAAACCCGCTCTTTCGATAAAATCAAATTCACTGAATTGACCAACGACACGGTCGACATCTCTTAATCTTTTAATATCCTTTACAGTTTCCTTTACTGAATCCTGATAGCTTTCTCTCAGCCAGTGATCTTCTTTTAGCACCATCACCCAGCTTGGCAGGTTCACATTCACCTCTAGGACTGGGAATTCATATAATGCTTCACGAAGAACGCTGAGTACGTCTTGCTCTCTCATACTCTCTACGCTCATGGCGAGTACTGGAATATCATACTTTTGGCTAAGTTCCTGCCGGAGCGCTTCTGTTTCAGGATGATATGGCCTCACAGAGTTGATGACCATAATAAACGGCTTTCCAACCTCTTTGAGTTCATCAATCACACGTTCTTCAGATTCAATATAATCATGTCTTGGAATTTCTCCAATGGAACCATCTGTTGTAATCACTACACCTATTGTTGAATGCTCTTGAATGACCTTGCGTGTACCAATTTCCGCTGCTTCATGAAACGGAATTGGCTCTTCATACCACGGCGTATTGATCATTCTTGGGCCATTTTCATCTTCATACCCGCGCGCACCAGGGACAGTATATCCCACACAATCGACAAGTCTGATGTTGACATCAAGGCCGTCACTCACGTGAATTGATGCGGCTTGATTCGGTACAAATTTTGGCTCTGTGGTCATAATGGTTTTTCCTGCTGCGCTTTGCGGCAATTCATCCTGTGCTCTTGCACGATCTGCCTCATTATTGATATTCGGGAGCACCACGAGCTCCATAAACTTTTTAATAAACGTAGATTTCCCTGTACGAACAGCGCCAACGACTCCTAAATATATATCGCCTCCTGTTCGTTCAGCGATATCCTTGAAAATATCGACTTTTTCCAAGTGATCCCCTCCCGGACTTGCTATCCTCGTTTTCAAATGAAATACTCTATTCTTCAATCAAACTGTGCTTGAAAGGTGTCTGGACAATATATGTGTATGACGTTGTCCTATTTGAATATGACACCTTTTTGTTTTGAGAGTAAGTTTAGCCATAAAAAAACCTTTCTCCTCATTTATATGCAGAGGAAAAAGGTTCATTCTTGTTTATGACGTCTTTTTTTCTAAAAAGGCAGGCTCACCTTTTTTGTTGATGGTATATGGGACAGAAAACGCGGGTACAAACGGGGTTTCCTGCCAATATACATCCTGAATGTTTTCACCTGGTTTCAGCTTTTGCTTCGTATTCTTCAAAATATGAGCAAAATCACTGCGGTAGTCCACATAGATGTCACCGTTTGATGAAATCAGTAATGGGAGGGAATTCCCTGTCACAGGACTTATCACCGCAGGCGGCGATTTTAATCCTAGTTTTTTTTCATTTAACGTATATAAATTGGCTGATACGACTTTGCCGTATGGCGGATATGTATGTTCATCTTGATACACCTTGATTCTAAGCCGTAATTCATTGATGGTCTGCGTCATTTTGACATCAAGCAGTTTCACAGTGGGTTTCTTTTCGACGTCTGTGAGGACATAAATATATTCGCCCCCGCCTTCATAAGATGTAGACGGTACATCGTGTAAATATCTTGGTGACAAGCGCTTAAAGTCGATGACATATTTCTGATAAACCGGCGTGTCTGCTTCTTTTGTTTCTATAGGCAGAAGACCATTTGTTGCTTTTTGAAATTCCTCAATCGCTGTCTGTACACTTTGCAGCTGCTCTTCGTATGGCACCCGGTTCTCAGCTTTGCGATTTTCTGGATACAGACATCCTGTTAATAAAATAAGTGCTAACAGCGTGACACTGACTTTTGCTTTGATCATCACATTCTTCCTTTTTCTTTATTCATTAACCGGTCCGCTAATGACAACTAAAAACACAATGATACCTGATATCAGCATCAAGCTGTACGCAACGGTCGAGGCCGTTATTTTAAGAAATTTGCTTTTCAGCTTAAACCTGCTGAAATAAATGGTTACTACGGCTAAAAACATGAGCCCCATTGAACCAAGCGCAAACCACATCTTGATTAAAGCAAAACTCATCGTGCCTGTCCCCCTTCAAAACGAACGAATTGTAAGCGTTTATATTTCATTTTAAACCAAAAATAAGGTAAATATCAATCATTTTTCCAATCATTCAGAAAAAAGCGCATAAAAAAACTGAAGCAAAGAGGGGGACTCTGCTTCAGTCATTGGATCGACTATTTTCCTCATTCTGTAGAGGCAAAGCTCTATTCAAACTTCATTGCTATGTTATGCAAGTCTTCCCCTTCTTGCATCCTCTACATGCCTAAGTTCAGTCTTTCCTTTTATTTTGTTTGGTTTTCAAACATGTTCACAAGGTCTTCCATCTCATGTGTTTTCACACGTGCCATCAATGATTCTACAGCATCGTCAACCTTTTTCCCTTCAAACAGGACGCCGTAAAGAGCCTCTGTAATCGGCATGCTGACCTTGTATTCTTTTGAGAGCTGATAAGCGCCTTTTGTTGTGCGGACGCCTTCGACAACCATGCCCATTTTTTCAAGCACTTCTTCGAGCTTGTATCCTTTACCGAGTAAATTCCCGCAGCGCCAGTTACGCGAATGAACACTTGTACATGTCACGATCAAATCACCAATGCCTGTTAATCCGGCAAATGTAAGGGGATTCCCTCCCATTTTTGTGCCAAGACGTGCGATTTCAGCAAGTCCTCTAGTGATAAGCGCCGCTTTTGCATTGTCACCATATCCAAGTCCGTCTGTGATACCAGCCGCAAGAGCAATGATATTTTTCAATGCGCCGCCAATTTCCACCCCAATCACATCAGGGTTGGTGTACACTCTAAAATGATTGTTCATGAACAAATCTTGAACAAATTGAGCTGCTTCAATGTTTTCTGACGAGACAGTGACAGTTGTCGGATGACGCAGACCTACTTCTTCTGCATGACTCGGCCCTGATAGGACAACGACAGCCTCTCTTTTCTCAGATGGAACTTCTTGTTCAATCATTTGAGAAATTCTAAGAAGTGTATCTGGTTCAATTCCCTTACTGACATGGACAAATGGCACCTTCGATGAGATCAGCTCATTTGCCTGCTTCAATACCTCACGAATGGCCTTTGTTGGCACAGCGACAATTACCGCCTCTGTCCCCTCTAAAGCCTGCTTCATATCGGTTGTCGCCTGAATAGACGCTGGCAGTTCGACATTTGGCAAGTAATCATGATTTTCATGTTTCTCATTGATTTGATCAATGAGCTCTTGTCTATGTCCCCACATGTGTACATCATGATGATTATCAGCTAATACAAGCGCAAGTGCTGTTCCCCAGCTGCCTGCTCCAAGTACTGAAATTTTCTTCATCCTTCTCACCCTTTTTATTTTCTCGCTCTCGCAAATATTTTAATTGGTGTTCCTTCAAAACCAAATGCATCTCGAATGCGGTTTTCTAGGAAACGCTCATAAGAAAAGTGCATAAGCTCTGGATCGTTGACAAACACAACGAAGGACGGAGGCTTAATGGCCACCTGTGTTGCATAGTAAATCTTTAGGCGCTGTCCGTTATGGGTCGGCGTTGGATTCATCGCCACCGCATCCATGATGATATCATTTAAAATATTGGTTTGAACGCGCATTGCATGGTTTTCGCTTGCTGTGATAATGGACGGCATTAATGTATGAATTCTCTTTTTCGTAAGAGCTGACATAAACAAGACAGGTGCATAATCAAGGAATTGAAAATGTTCGCGGATGTTTTGCTCAAATTCCTTCATCGTGCGCTCATCTTTTTCAACAGCATCCCATTTGTTCACAATGATGACAACAGCTTTACCAGCTTCGTGTGCATAGCCCGCAATTCGTTTATCCTGCTCAATAATGCCTTCCTCGCCGTCAAGTACAACAGCGACAACATCAGAGCGGTCAATGGCTTTTAATGCACGAAGTACACTGTATTTCTCTGTTGTTTCATATACTTTCCCTTTTTTCCTCATACCTGCTGTATCGACAATGACAAAGTCACGCTGATTGTACGTAAACATCGTATCGACAGCATCTCTTGTTGTACCAGCAATGTTGCTGACAATGACGCGGTCTTCTCCGAGCATCGCATTCACTAAAGAAGATTTCCCTACATTCGGGCGGCCAATTAAGCAAAACTGAACAACTTCTTCAGCATATTGCGTATCCGGTAAGTTCTTAAAGTGTTCTGCCACTGCATCAAGCAGATCACCAAGACCTAATCCGTGCGTTCCAGAAATCGGAAACGGCTCGCCAAATCCGAGTGCATAAAAGTCATACACATCGCTTCTCATTTCAGGGTTGTCCAGTTTATTGACAGCAAGTACAACTGGCTTTTTCGTACGATATAAAATTTTTGCGACTTCTTCATCCGCAGATGTCACGCCATCTCGACCATTCACCATAAAGATAATGACATCCGCTTCATCCATTGCGATTTCTGCCTGATGGCGAATTTGCGCCAAGAATGGCTCATCTCCAATATCAATTCCACCAGTATCTATTAAATTAAAGTCATAATTTAACCATTCAGCAGAGCTATAGATTCGATCTCTTGTTACACCAGGTGTGTCTTCTACAATCGATATTCTTTCGCCTGCGATTCGATTAAAAATTGTAGATTTTCCAACGTTGGGCCTTCCAACAATGGCTACGACAGGTTTACCCATAGTACCCTTCCTTTCAATCCAGCCGCGATTCAATATGTTCATCATCATGTTTCAACCGGGATTTATAATTTTCATTCAGATTTATGAAATAAACCCTTCAAACATGAAGGGTTCAACTTATATATTATATCAATTTTTAATCAGACCACAATGAATAACTTAAAAATGTTTGACAATCAAGTAAAGATCTTCTCCAATGCCGTGTGCAATTCCATCTAAAATGGCCTCTAAATTCATGGCATACATGTCGAGCTCTTCTTTATTTTCACAGAAAAAAACCGCTGTTCCGCCAATGACCCGCTCTTTATTAGTTGTTGCCACAGCCAATATAAATTGTTCAATGGTGTTCGCCATGCCCTATTACCTCACTTTCTTTTTAATGAAATCTGTCGGCATTCTTATGGCATTTTCTAAAATAGGCACCTCTTCTAATACACGTACAGCCAAATCTTCACGCTGCCATTGCGGTAAAATGAACACACCAAGTGTACCGGTATTCAGATCACGTTTTGCGAGCGGACAGAGCGATGGTTCACCAGAATCGCGGTACACGCCAAGCACGTTTGATAAATCAAATAAAATGGCTTGCCGCTGTCCAAGGTTGGCAATCGTTGTAGCAGAGTTGAAATTTTTCGGCGTCAAAATAAAGCCCATCCCATGCTCTAAAATGAGTTTTTGCTTTTCAGGCAGCCCGATATTCATAATGTATATATCATTCACATAAAGCCCTGCCCCATCAAAGCGAAGTTCCCCTTTTTGAATGCTGACGATATCCTTTAATTGACTGCCTGACATTAATAGCTTTGCCATGAAAAAACAAAGAATACCGACTACTGTTCCAACAACAAGCGAGAAGAAAATACAGGCTGTCGTTGTAATAAGTGCAGTGAGAATGGCAATATAATTTCGACTTTCAAAGGCAATAGCAATGCCTTCTATATATGTACTGCCTCGTGAGACAAGCTCATACGAATCCATTTGGGTTAACGTATTTCTTTCCATATTTCGGACATCTCGAAATTGTGTGGCTGCCAAAGTGAGAAAGGTAATCGCTGTAAATTCCTCCTGAATTAGTGCAGGCATAATGATCGCACCTAATCCTGACGCAATAAAACCAAGTGCAATGTGAATCACTTGTCCATGAATATACGTTGGGTATTGCCGGTAATCCGTTCTTAACATGTAAAGTCTGGCCGCCATCCCAAAGATGACACCAATAATCACAGGAAACGTATAGTCTGTCATGTTGATTTTGCAGCCCCTTTTACTGATTTTCTTGATGAACGGGCGTTTAAGAGCTTTTCAAGCTGATCGACACCTAATAGGAAGACCGCTCCTTGTACAACGAAGGAAAGAAAAGAGAGATCTCCTAGGACAATTGATGATGTGAGGCGGTGAATCGTCAGCGCATAAAGGGCTTCGCCGAGACATACTGACATCATCCATAAGGTGATTCTTTCCGTTAACGGCTGTCCATATGTCATACACATTAAGATCAGCAGGATAAATACGACCCAATCCACCTTTATTATCGTGAACCAAACAGGGTCATATAATGCAAACATCATAAAAAAGGCATACGCGCTCACCATCGAGCCCAATTGCATGATTCTCATCATTCGGTAACTAGGCCTATATATGACGAAAGCAGCACATGCATATAAAAAAGTCATCAAGAATCCCGCATTGATGCTCATATCTAAAACGGATATCATGATATGACTGAATATAATATGGACAAGTACACAGATGCCCAGCACGCTGCGCCACAAACTTTTTTCCATGATAAATGTCACCATAATCCAAACGAACCATATAGACCAATAATAGTACAAAGCCTCCAACGCCTCATCACCTCAATTACATTATGGGAAAATCTCCAATTTTTAAACATGCGGATCGTTACCGGCTCTGTATGAAATAAACAAGAGGTGACACCCTAATAACCTGAGGAGGGATACATGATGGGAAAAGATAGACAGGAAAAACGTTTAAAGGCGTCAAAAAGAGTGGAATCTGACCGCGATCAATCCATTCATCATAAAGGTGCAACAGCATTAGAAGGTCCAGAAAGCGCTCGAAAAAGAAATCAATAAAAAAAGGCATGTGATGATCACATGCCTTAGATTTGTTGACAAAGGGCTAAAATGTTCTTTATTTTGGATCTTTGTCTTCTTTTCAGCGTGATAGAAAACCTTTGCAGCCCTAGGAAGGGCGAGTACCGGGGCGGAGCGAATTTGACATTCGTGAGCACCGGCACGCAGAATTGACACCGAATGCGAGGGTTTGTCTACGCGCTAAGGCATGTGATATCACATGCCTCTCTGACTATAGTACGTTGTGTCAACGCCTCTTTCTTTGAGCCAATGACTTGTTTCCCCTGAGATCACAACTTGAGCCTGTCTCAGTTCTTCAATCGTCTTCACGCCAAGCACTGTCATCATCATCTTGATATCTTCTTGAAGTTCCATGATATCTTCGATGAGGCCGCTTTCTCCTCCACTGGTCAATGATTTTAAGAAAAATCCAGCTAGACCAGCAGCAGATGCGCCAAGAGCCATTGATTTGGTTACATCAAGAGCATCTTGAATACCTCCGGAGGCTAAAATCGTTTGACTCTGAAAGGCTGTATGTACTTCAGCAAGACTCGCTGCAGTTGGAATTCCCCATTGATCAAAATAACGAAGTGCTTTTTGGCGTCGGAGATTTTCAATCTTGGAGAAGTTCGTTCCACCAAATCCGCCTACATCAACGGCTGCAACCCCAGCATGAAATAACTTTCCTGCCGTCTCCTTGCTCATGCCAAACCCGACTTCTTTTACAACAACAGGCACACCAACAGATTCAACGATCGCTGCAATCCGCTCAAGTGCCCCCCTGAAATCGCGATCGCCTTCAGGCATGACAATCTCTTGGATGACATTCAGATGAATTTGGAGCATATTCGCCTCGAGCATGTTGACTGCTTCTTGAGCTTGCTTCATTGTCGCTTCACTGCCTAAATTCGCAAATACAATTCCATCCGGATTGACTTTACGAACGACTTCATATGTTCGTCTTTCTTCTTTATCTTTCAGTGCAGCCATTTGTGATCCAACTGCTACTGGGATATTGGTCTCCTTCGCTGCGATCGATAAAGAGCGGTTGATCTCATAGGTGGATTCTCCGCCTCCGCCAGTCATTGCATTGATAAAAATTGGCGAACCGAAAGTCAGTCCGCCAATTGTCGTTTGTGTATCAATTTGTGATGTCGCAAGATCTGGTAAACTGGCGTGAACGAAGGAAACATCATCTAAACCTGTTGCTGCATGCTGGCCAGTGGACAACGCATGCTCAATATGCTGCTTCTTTCTTTCTGCTCGCGTCAATTTTGATCACCAAATTATTTTAGTTTATTGAGTTTATCGCCGATCAGGTCACCAAGCTGGAATCCGCTTGTGTTTTCTTCTTTCGCCTGATATTGACGATAATCTTCTTCGATTTGTTTTTCAGGATTTTCTTCTAAATCACGGATGCTTAGTGAAATGCGCTCTTCGTCTTCATTCACATCAAGCACTTTCACTTTCACAGTCTGCCCTTCTTCAAGGACTTCTTGCGGCGTGCCGATATGTTTATGAGAGATTTGGGAAATATGCACAAGTCCTTCTACACCTGGCAGAATTTCAACAAATGCACCAAAGCTCACAAGACGTTGAACGGTTCCTTCAAGCACATCACCTTGTTTTACCTTTTCACCAATTTGGCTCCAAGGTCCTGGTAATGTTTCTTTAATAGATAGTGAGATACGTTCGTTATCACGATCAACAGCAAGTACTTTGACCTTGACTTCCTGTCCTTCTTCTACTACGTCAGATGGCTTTTCAACATGCGCATGGGATAGTTGAGAAATGTGAACTAATCCGTCAATGCCGCCAATGTCAACAAATGCACCAAAATCAGTAAGCCGCTGCACTTTACCATCAATCACACTGCCTACTTCAAGCTTTTGCAGGAAGTCTTGCTTTTTGTCTAATTGCTCTTGCTCAACGACTGCACGGTGTGAGAGAATCACGCGGTTTTTTTCGCGGTCAAGTTCTACCACGACAAGTGAGAGTGTTTTCCCTTTGTAATCTGTGAAGTCTTCTACATAGTGTGCTTCTACAAGAGATGCAGGAATAAATCCGCGCACACCAATGTCAACGACAAGACCACCTTTTACAACGTCTTTTACTTCAGCTTCAAATACTTCTTTTGTTTCAAACTTTTTCTCTAGGTCTTCCCAAGCGCGGTCTGCATCAACAGCACGTTTAGATAAAATCAAAGCATCGTCTTCGACCTTTGTTACTTTAAGCTCTAACTCGTCGCCATCTTTCACGACATCTGATGCTTTTTCAACGTGAAGACTTGATAATTCACTGATTGGGATGATACCAGGTTGTTTCACATTGACGATATCTACATTAACATGCTTGTCCTCAACTTTAGAAACAATCCCTTTCACTACATCTCCAACCTCTGGTACCTGAACATCGATTTGATTCATTTCCTCTGTCATTTCGATAACCTCCTTGGTCCAAACCTACACAGCTTAGTTAAAACGACTGGGCGAATATGTGTCTTAAGCATGATGATTGCCAGCCGAATATGTATTATAGAAACATTCAAATCAATATAATTGCTTGAATGATCAATAAAAATAGTATTAGTATAAACTTCTAATAAAAGACCTTGTTTGTCAAGAGATAAACCTCTAACTTATAAAAGTTTTCTAAAATTTCTTACTGTTTCTCCACGCGGTCTGCTGCATCTAAAATTTTCCCTGCCACCTCTTGAATAGAAAGGGAAGTGGTGTCAATTTCAATGGCGTCATCCGCTTTCTTCAAAGGTGAAACTTCGCGCTCAGAATCAAGCTTATCGCGTCTTGCAATCTCTTCGATCAGCTGATCGTAATTGACATCGTAGCCTTTTTTCTGATTCTCTTCAAAGCGGCGTTTTGCTCTTTCTTCTACTGATGCAAGCAAGAAAATTTTCACTTCAGCATCTGGAAGTACATGAGTACCTATGTCTCTTCCGTCCATAACGACGCCGCCTCGTTTGCCAAGCTCTTGCTGCCTGCGGACCATTTCTTCCCGAACAGCTCTGTGCTTTGCAACAACCGATACCTGGTTGCTTACGCGGTCTGTGCGAATATCCTCTGTGACATCCGTATTGTTTAGATGGACTTTTTGACCCTCGTCTGTTGTTACTAGTTCAATGACCGTTTTTTTCAGTAATGAATCAAGTGCCTGTTCGTCTTCAAGGTCTACACCTTGATTGAGTGCCGCAAGTGTAATCGCGCGGTACATAGCACCTGTATCAATATAAATATATGATTTTTTGGCTGCGACAATTTTTGCCACAGTGCTTTTGCCTGCTGCTGCAGGACCGTCAATTGCTATAGATAATTTCTTTTTCATAATACCTCTCCTTGATTGAATCTCCCTTATGAATTGTAACACGATCACCGCTCAAACGGGGGAATTTTCTATCAATCCTTCTGCTTAAACGTTTCAATCCATTCTTCAATACTCATGTTATTCACACCCTCATACTGCACGACTTTTGACAAAAAAAGCTCTCCTTTCGTCAAATGAAGTGTAATCTGAACAGTTAGCAATAAAACAAGCTGAATGAGCACCACTTTCAATAACCATCTTTCCATTGTCTTCATACAAAAAGCCTCCACGCTAGATTCTTTCCTCTCTAGTATGGAAGCTTTTTACACCCTTTATTCTTATGCTTTTTTCACACGTGTTAAAAGCTGCTGCTGGAAGCAGTATTTCATGATGTGCTGCTGGTGATCATTTGTGATCTCTGAAAACTCCATGATCGCTCTTGTTTTGCCAGACTGTTCATCTTGATATACTCGATTCATCTCTGCAACCGCTTTTATTTTCACGGGCTCTTTTAGGGGAAGTTCAAACTCTGTGACCACTTCTCCATATTCTTTCAATGACACGCCCTCAGGAACAGAGATTGCTACGCCGCCAGCACTCATATTCACAATAAACGTTTCAAAGGCCTCTTCATCCGTTTGCATAATGGTGGCTTTGACCATCGTATCCACTCTCAGATATTCTCTTCGCTGAAGCCGAATCATTTCTTCTTTTGGCGGAATGGAAATAACAATCATCGGGATATCTTCTTTTCTTTTTCCGATGACTTCGCTTGTACATTTGTATGGAATTTGGTTTTCGTCAAAAAAGAAGACGGTGATTTCTGTTTGCTGGTTTAAGTAGATGGTGCGTCCCGTTTCTTTATCAGCTGGATAATTAATGCAAATATCATCGTTATTATTTTCCAAAACCTTCGATTTTGCTGTTTTCACTTCTTTGTTCTCATTGACATATTCAATTGTGATTGCATCCCCTATTTGTAACATTCCTCATCACTCTTTTCATCTGTGAAATCGTATCCTCTCCTATATTAAACCATGTCTAAAACAAAAGGAAAAGACTTATTAGCCTTTTCCTTGTTTCCTTTTCTATAGGTCTTTATATATAGGTTCTGCGTTTTTTAGTTTATCTACTCGTTCTTCTTTTCCAGTATCTGCATTAATGAACATGCGATACGTATCGTTTTTTATCGTTCCAAGGAACTCATAGCACAGAACTTCCTCTGACATATCATTTTGCACAATCGCTAAATGAGTATCTTCGATCTTTACATGCTGATTTAATGTTTTCTTCGCTTCTTTTTGCGAGATTTTAGGTGATTTAATGTCACGTGTTTTATGATTCGTTAAATAATCCTTCGCTGAAAACCCAACAACCTCACCATCGTCCAATGCGACTTTCATGCGTATGCTATCTGGATAAAGCAGAACATTTTTCTGAAGAGGAACATAGGTAAATACACCGATATTATCAAATTGTGCACTTTCATCTAAATGGAACGATTCTGTATCAAACCCTTGCTTCTTTAAAAAGCTGAGTGCTTTTTCTGATGCATCATTTAAACTGATTTTCTGTTTTTTCACGTCACGATTCTGAAGAAGGTAAACTGGGTGTCCTCCTTTTTCAGTTAAGTCTAAATAAAAGTTTGCATGGCTGTCTGGATCAGACATCGATAAGCTGTACACGTCGCGATTGGTTTTGCTGCCGCTTTTTCTCACTTTAAAATGTTGATTATGGTCAGGTGTGAATTGCTGTGCAATGCGGATCGCTTCTTTTTTTGAAATCTTATCGCCTTTTAAATGATTGTATCCTTGTGTTTCTTTTTCTGTGGACACATTTGTAGGACCAAGATCGACATCTGCAAATGCATCTGCATTTCTCTCGACTGTTTTCAGCCCGTCAATGATGGTGTTGTCGTTCTTTCGATCGCCGTCAGCGAGCGCCATTTCAACATCCATCCATTTTAAGTTTTTATTAAGTACGAGGTGCTGCACTTGTCTAAGTTCGTTTTGGATATCTGACGCTTGATTATATAGAGCTGTAATGGTTTTGTGTGTATCTTTATTTAATGGTTCATCTGATAAAGATTTGACTGATGATTTGTAGCTAAAGTCTCCGACATTCGCCAGAAATTCTTCCGTTTTATTAAAAGGCATCAATGTAAGCGGGAGCTGGCTGACATTGTTATGCGCTTCTGATGACATTCTCCATACATCTGCAAGTGCTGGTGAGATGGATGTTTGGCTGTTCATCGCAAGTGTTGCGCCCAGTTTGTCATGCAGCTGATCCACCTGATACGTTAAATCGTGGAAGGCTCTTTGGTAGTTGTTCTCAGCATGAAGCAGGACGGCGTCTTTTTCTTGATGTTCTTTATAGCCCCAGTAACCTGTTGAGATGACAGCAATTCCTAAAATAGCAATCAATATTCCTCTGATCATTTATTTACACCCCTTTTTATTCGCAGAATATATGTTTCCCGATTCGTTTAATTTGTGGTCTTCCCCAAATCCATGGACTTGTTGCTGTATCAGGATTAAAGTAATAGATGGCGCTTTCAGATGGATCCCAGCCATTGATTGCATCAAATACAGCTTTTTTTGCCGTTTCATCTGGCGTCATATAAAATTGCCCATCTGCTACAGCAGTAAACGCAAGCGGTTCAAAAATGACTCCTGCGATCGTATTTGGAAAGGTCGGATTGTTCAAGCGGTTTAAGATAACGGACGCGATGGCCACCTGTCCTTCATACGGCTCACCTCTTGCTTCACTGTAAACAGCTTGCGACAAGAGCTGAATGTCATTACTAGAAAAACCACCAGGCATGTTGGCTGCTGTTTGTTTTGGTGTTTGATTTCCCTGCTGGCTGCCTGACTGATTGCCGGACTTCCCAGATGATCCACTTTGACTTTTTTGATTTTCTTTTGTACCTTGGGCTGTCTTTTTTTGCGAGCTTTTTTGCGCAGGAGCCTTTGTTTGCTGATCAAGAGGCTTTCCGCCATAATGGGTAAACTGGTTCCCTTGCTGCAGCTGTTTTTGAACAAACTCTTTGTAGTATTTCGTCTTTTGAACTAATAAGTTTTTTGTTTTCTCACCTACAAGTCCATCGACCTTCTTCATGCCAAATTGGCTTTGAAAGTTGCGAACGGCCCAGTACGTCCCCCAGCCATAGACGCCATCGATTTTGCCATTGTAAAACCCATTGTATTGGAGCCGCGCTTGCAGCTCGACTACATCTTCTCCTGTTGCCCCGCGCTGGATGACTTGGCCGGTGAATGCTTCACTTTTACTGGCTGTCAAAAGTGAAGACGCAAGAAGAACGATTGAGAAGATAAGAACAATTTGTTTCATGAAACGAGCTTTATCCATATTTGATCCTCCTGTACTTTTGATGTTTGAATATATGTTTCTTCCGATCCCTATTTTTATACATTCAACACAGGAGAGAATTGGATGGAAAAGACAAAAAAACGCCCTATAAACAAATAGGACGTTTTCCAAATTAAATTTGCACCATTTTTACCGCACGGGCTTTTTTTGCTTTCCTTAAACCAAACCACCATAAAAAAATCATGAACGGCACCATGATATATCCCCAGTTTTTCATCCCTAATAGAATGAAATCATACAGGCCGTGAAACAGTACAGGGAGCGTTAAAGAAAGGATCAGCCATTTGCGCTGCTCTTTTTTATCAGAGAAGCGGGCTTTTCCGATATAAAATCCCATCACAACACCAAATAATGCGTGACTTGATACAGGTAATAAAGCACGGGTAAACGCATATTCGACCCCGTGGCCGACTAAGTAAAGGATATTTTCAAGTGTTGCAAAACCAAGTGAGACACTCGTTCCATACACAATTCCGTCATAGTGTTCGTCAAACTGGGCATGTGCATAAACGCTGACCATTAAAATAAACCATTTTAATGATTCTTCTAAAAAGCCCGACGTCACAAATGAAATCAAGATAGGATTTGTTGCAATATTTTCCTCTTGAAGGACATATTGAATAAACATGGTTGGAAACACAAGTATGACACCTAGCATAAAAGATCTGATGACCATGTGAACCGGCTCATTGTCGTACTGATCTTTCAAATAAAAATAACTTAAAAGTGCGATGCCGGGAGCTAAACCTGCTGAGATGATTGCGATCATAACCAGACCTCTTTCCCTACATTATCCTTCATTATCGTACCATGATTTACCCTTTTTTTATATGACTCGGGCCCATTTTTCTAAAAATACCTTTCTATATAATCCCAATTTATAAAAAAAGAACCGAACCCCTTTGAAGGATTCAGTTCTTTTTTTATCCGTTAATTCTTTTTTTGATTTCTTCTGCAATGAGTCCGCCATGAAATCTTCCATTTTCGATAAAAATTTCATTGGCATTATTTCCAGCTGCAATGACTCCTGCAATGAAAATGCCTTCAACATTCGTTTCCATCGTCTCTTCATCAAATGCTGGACGGCCTGATTCTTGGTCAATCGTGACACCCATTTTTTCTAAGAAAGAATGATCTGGGTGATAGCCAGTCATGGCAAATACATAGTCACTTTTCACTCGATCCGTTTGATTTTGCTGGTTTGTGAAGATCACATCTTCTTCTGTGATTTCTTTCACCTGCGCACCAAACTCCATTCGAATCGTTCCATTACGGACAAGCGCTTCAAACTCTGGTAAAATCCAAGGCTTGATGCTGGATGAATATTCAGTTCCTCTATACAGCACAGTGACTCTGCTTCCGCATTTCACAAGTTCTAACGCAGCATCAACACTGGAGTTCTTCCCGCCGATCACCGTCACATCTTTATCAAAATATGGATGTCCTTCTTTAAAATAGTGATATACGTGGGGAAGGTCTTCTCCTTTGACGTTCATATAGTTTGGATGATCATAGTAGCCAGTCGCAATGACGACGTAATCACATGCATAGTCGTCTTTTGATGTATTCACCGTAAAACGGCCATCTTGTTTCGTCACGGCGTTTACTTTTTCAAAAGCATGCACACGCAGTTTTTTTCGTCTGACGACCTCTCGGTAATAGGAAAGCGCCTGAATACGAACGGGCTTACGGTTTTCAGTAATAAAAGCAACATCACCGATTTCAAGCTTTTCACTTGTACTAAAAAAGGTTTGATGTGTTGGGTAATGATAAATACTGTTCACGACATTCCCCTTTTCAATCACAAGTGCATCAATCCCAATTTGCTTGAATGCAATGGCAGCTGATAACCCGCATGGGCCGCCTCCTATTATGATCGCTTTTTCTTGTTTCATTTGTTCCACTCCTGTCATTTCACTGCAATAACAATTGCTGGGCTGTTTGATTCTTTGTTCCATTCCATAAAAAAATCTCCTATTTAAGGATAGGAGATTTTAAGGCGCGATGCAAATCAGCCGCTTAAATCCAGCCTCTGAATCGAGAAGCTTCAGCCATTTTACGTACACCGACCATATATGCAGCAAGACGCATATCAATTCGGCGGTTTTGCGCCATTTCATAAATATTATTAAATGATTTCACCATCATATCTTCTAAACGAGTTTCAACTTCTTCTTCTGTCCAGTAGAACCCTTGGTTATTCTGAACCCATTCAAAGTAAGAAACAGTTACACCACCCGCACTCGCAAGTACGTCTGGAACAAGCAGTACACCACGATCTGAAAGAATTTTGGTTCCTTCCAGTGTCGTTGGGCCATTTGCTGCTTCTACGACAATTTTGGCTTTAATGTTTGCCGCATTATCTTCTGTGATTTGGTTTTCAATGGCTGCAGGTACTAGGATATCACAATCCAGCTCAAGCAGCTCTTGGTTTGTAATTGTATCGTTAAATAGTTTAGTGACGGTTCCAAAGCTGTCACGTCGGTCAAGCAAGTAGTCAATGTCTAGACCATCTTCATCGTATAATCCGCCGTACGCATCTGAAATTCCTACGATTTTTGCTCCAGCATCATACATGAATTTAGCTAAATAGCTTCCTGCATTTCCGAATCCCTGTACGACAACACGAGCCCCGTTAATGTCAATTCCTTTTTTCTTCGCCGCTTCTTTGATGCAGATCGTCACACCTTTTGCTGTTGCCGTATCACGTCCGTGTGATCCTCCAAGAACAATTGGTTTTCCTGTAATAAATCCCGGCGAGTTAAACTCATCAATTCTAGAATATTCATCCATCA
This sequence comes from Bacillus sp. FSL K6-0994, assembly GCF_038630815.1. NCBI lineage: Bacteria > Bacillati > Bacillota > Bacilli > Caryophanales > Bacillaceae > Bacillus > Bacillus sp. FSL K6-0994. The sequence goes on from NZ_CP152043.1 coordinate 2,047,038, forward strand.
TCCATGCCATAATTTGAGAGTTCGTAAACACGTCTGGTGCTGGAACATCTTTTGTTGGTCCAACGATTTGACTGATGGCGCGAACATACCCGCGGCTTAGTTTTTCAAGCTCTCTGAATGACATTTCTCTTGGATCACAGATAATACCGCCTTTTCCTCCGCCATAAGGAAGATCCACAATTCCACATTTTAAACTCATCCAAATTGAAAGCGCTTTTACTTCTTTTTCCGTAACGTTCGGGTGGAAACGGATTCCGCCTTTTGTTGGACCGACAGCATCATTGTGCTGTGCGCGGTAACCAGTGAAAATTTTCACCGATCCATCATCCATACGTACTGGAATTTTGACCGTTAATAGACGAATTGGCTCCTTCAGCAATTCATACACTTCCTGCGGATACCCTAATTTGTCTAGCGCTTTATGTATGACGGTTTGAGTTGACTTTAAAACATCTAGCTTATCTTCTGCGTTATGAGCGGCGTTTTGATCGGCTGCCATTAAAATAAACCCCCTAGAAATCTTTCATGATCTACTGCTCCCTTTCAAGCAATAGTATACACCTTCGTACTGGTAAAGCAAAGGTAAAAAACGTTTTTTATCAAAATAAAATATCAGCGTTTATAAATATAAAAAGGATATAAAAAAATACTGTTGTTTCATCACAACAGTATTAAATATAATAGAAAAAAGTGATTAAAAATACATTTGGATCGTTTTCACTGCATCATCTTGCATGATCACTTTTCCGTATTCTTTTAGCCGATGGATCGTTAATGTCGTAGGAGAACCGAACTCCGCTAAAATGGAAATGACGGTATCAGCTGATAGTTCTTCAAAATCATCTAGGCTGAGAAAATATTGACCTTCATAATGGTAAACTGTACCCCCTAAAAGTCCAATACGACTTAAACTATGGGACAGTTGAATCACATCTTCAAATGAGGCAAATTGATAGAGTACATGATGACTCTCGTCGAGCTTGACTTGCATCTCAATGTAATCTTCATCAAACTCATCATCATCAGCATCATCTTGCTGACTCTTTGTGACAATGACGACCATCCCCTGCGCCTGAAGTGAAAATACTTCAACAGCAATCGGTCCACTCGCTTCAAAACCGAGCTCTTGATTCGCTTCGTTCATCATGTCTTTAAACAGCTGATGGACTTTGAACGAATCTTTCCAAAGGTCTTCTTTCGTAAGACCCCGGTCTGTCAGGTCATCTAGTGTGAGAAAAATTTTGATTTTATTATAATTCAGACGCTCCAGTCGCATAACGTTCCCTCCTGCCTCTTCTAAACACACATCATACTGTAGTATATGAGATGATGAGTCATAGGTTCTTAATTTTGTATTCAGTTTACACTGTGTCAAGACGGAAGACAAGCACGAAGCTACGCTTACGGTGACTTTTATGGAAAATATTGAGGGTGCCGCAAGTTAACGCGTTTTTAGAGGCATTAAATAGATCAGATGGGTTTCTGGTTCTGCTCCGAGACGCAAGGGAATTTTTGTTGTTCCGTAGCCATTACTAATGAGAAAGAACGCACCTTTGACCTGGCCTGTTCTTCCTTTTTCATACGGCCCAAATTTCCCAATTCGGATCTGTCCCCCATGCGTATGACCGCTCAGGACAAGATCGATTCCTTCTTCTTCACTCATCAAATGATGTACATCTGGATTGTGTGATAAGAGAATATTGACATCATCTTTCACAAACTCAGGCCGTATCGCTTCATAATCTGCTTTTTCAAGCCGAATATCATCAATTCCTCCGATTTTGATTCGCTGCCCTTCGAAATTCCATACAGCCGTTTCATTTTGCAAAGTCGTGACATCGTATGCATGAAGAATCTCTTTAAACCTTTGCTGGTGCAGCTCATGATCATTATTTCCCCAAACAAAATAAACCGGCGCAATTCTTGATAAACGTTTCACATTTTCTTCAATCCTTGCATAGGGTACACCTTTTTCTGCTAAATCTCCGCCAATCATAATCACATCTGGCTCTTCCTGTCTGATTTCTGCTAATAAAGTGTCACTGATGAGACGTCTGTGTGTATCAGAAATAAAGAAAATGACAGCAGGCCGGTCTGATTGAAGTGCTTCTATTGTAAAGTAATGCTTTTTGATGTTGTTTTGTTTTGCCGTTTTCACCATTTTTGCCGTTACACACACACCTGTTGTAACAGCCGCAATGGCGGCAGTAAATCCGATGGCATATTTCATCACAAATGGCTCCCTTACATATCTTTCTTTCATAAGACGCTTGAATGAAAAAAGACGTTTCAACTGTTAAACGTCTTTTTTTCTCATTTATTTACTTTCATAATAGAGATTAATGTCGTATTGCTTCTGCATATAGTGAAAAACCGTCTCGCGCTCTTTCCACTGATTTGATTGCGGCCATAAATCTGTGCTTTTTTGTATAATTTCACATCGAAGCCGATGATATTCATCCTCAGCCTTTTCTTCTTTTTTCTTGTAGTAATAAGAGGCGTAAAAAGCAAAGACTTCAGCCATGATCCAAAACAGAAAAACTTCATGACCAAGCAGTGTGGCAATCATGGCTTCCGGCTGAAGCGAGCCGCCTCCCGCATTTGCCGTGATCACAAAATAAAACAAAAGAATGGCCAGCGATAGAAGGGCTGTCCATTGCCATCTTTTGCACTGCTTGGCAAAGCCCTCATATTTATGCTTTCTTTTGATCAATGTTTCCATCATTTTCCGTGTCGGCTGATCCATATATCGGCTGATTGCGTGCAATGTCATCACATACACCCTGTCCCTTTTTTCTACATATGTATGTGCGTGCTTCTTCATTCATGTCAGGTGATTAGTTTTCTAGTGGAATATTCAGCACTTGACCACTATACACGCTGTTACCTTTCAAATGATTATAGGCTCTAATTTTCTCTTCACCCGAACGGTTTTTGTAATACTTCATTGAAATTCGATACAGGTTTTCCTCTGGACCAACGGTGTGCTGCACGACACGAACTGGTTTTTCTTCCTGCTTCTTTTTCTCTTCGGCCTCTTTTCGTTTTTTCTCTTCCTGTTGCTTTTGCAAGGCTAGCTGCTGCTGTTCACGCTTTTTGGCAGCTTCGGCTCTCGCGCGTTCTTTTTCTTTCGCTGCTTGTTCACGCTCTTCTTTCTCTTTAGCAGCTTTTTCTTTTTTCTGCTGTTCAGCTTTTTCTTTCGACCGCTGTTTTTCTTTCTCTTTCTTTTGCTTCTCATCATCAGACGCATCCGCTTTATCAACGCTTGAGTCATTTTTCGTTTCGACAAGTGCTGACGGGACTGGGTCTGTGTCAGCACTTGATGTAGAATCAATATTATATACATCTTGATTATTATTATGGTTGATTTCCTTTGATGTGTAGTAGATCAAAAGGAAGAACACTGTGACGACGATAATAGGAAAGATAATAGCAAGTGTTGTAAACAATGGATTACGCACCTTTTTCGTGCGCTGCTTTTTATATTCATGAAAATCTTCTCGTGTAGGAAAGTGAGAGTCATCTGAAGGCTGCACTTCTTCTTCAAAAATTTTCTCTGCATCATCGTCATGGATGTTTGTCAGCTGCTCCTTCTTTCTCTTCATTCTCGACATTTCTTCCATGTTCATCCCTCCCCCTATATTTCAAACGAATTTGACAAGCAAAGACTAAGTCAATGACAAAATGGGTCATGACAGGAACAAATAAATTCCCAGTCCACTCGTATAAAAGTCCTAAAAAAATACTAATAGAAACCACAAGGATAAACAAGAGTATTTTTGATAAGTAGCGAAAGTGAAGGAGCGCAAACACAATACTGGCAATCTCCAATCCAAATTGCTGCTGAACGATCCCTCGGAATAGAATTTCCTCTGAAAAGGCGATGAGCAGTGTTAACCAAACAATATGCGGGATGCTGCGATTTTTGAACATTTTTTCATTTAATCCGCCATCATCATACATATGAGCAGGAAACACCTTCATAACAATCGCATCCACAATAATCACAACCGCAGCGCCGCCAATTCCATAAGTCAGTATCCGCGCATCTTGGATCTCCCAAAGGGATGTAAAATCTGTCCAATGATTGAACATAAATATACCTAGTAAAAAAGAAATGATCAGCATCAGCAGCTGCGTGAAATACAGCTGTTCTACAACTTGTCGATCGGTTAATTTTTCGATGATTCGGCGATGTTGTTCAATCAATGCTGCGCCTCTTTTGTCAGATGAAACATATGGTCCAGCACGGTCTTCCAGTGTTTCATTTCATTCAGCTCCAATGGTTGATCTTTTTTTTCATAATCAGACAGGTCAAGTCCGCAAGAAGAGCAGCAGCTGCCAGAGGATGCGCTCTCCGTTTGATCAAGCTGTTCGTAAAAGTATGATAACAGAGATTGTCTAAAGCAGCTATGATCTGTGATCCGCTCCTTAAATTGCCACACTTTTCTCAGTTTTTCAGTTTGTCTGTCCTGCAATTTCTCTTTCAGTTTCATCAGGAGCACACGAGGCTCGTCAGACTGATACATCCTGTAATAATGGATCAGCATTCTTGCACGTGTCTCCTGAAGCCCTGATTCCATCAATTGTTCACGTAGTTTCTTTTCATCATTTGTCTGCATTTGTGTCAGCCTGGCTAAGAAAAAATCAATTTCTGGATCATCAAAGCCCTCTGCTTGTATTAAATGCTGTTGAATATCCGCGTCCTCTTCTGTATATAAAAGAATGCTCACACTATTTTTCCCGTCCCGTCCTGCTCTTCCAATTTCCTGCATAAATGCTTCAATAGACTGCGGCGGGCTCATATGAATAACAAATCGTATATCTGCTTTGTCAATTCCCATTCCAAAAGCACTTGTACAACAAATGAGGTCAAGCTGTCCGCTGATAAATTGCTGCTGAATAAGCATGCGGTCTCCTGCATCCATTCCGCCATGGTAATACTCTACACGCTGATGGGTTTTTTGTTTCATTATGAGCGCCATATCTTCTGTCATTTGCCGGGTCGGGCAATAAATCAGGCCAGGGCCTTGCAGGAATTCCACAAGCTCAATGGCCCGTTTCTCTTTTGCTTCTTTCGTTTCATGCGCTTCTTTGACTAATGCGATGTTTGGCCGGTTGACAGAATGGATATGAAAGTCTGGATGCTGCAATCTTAACGTTTGCACGGTATCTTTTAGCGTTTGTTTTGTTGCAGTTGCCGTGAGTGCTAAGGCGACAGGATGACCTAACGCTTCTCTCCATTCTCCCAGCTTGGAATATTCCGGACGGAAATCATGCCCCCATTCGGATATACAATGGGCTTCATCGACGACGAACAGACCAATATGCATCGATTTGAGCTGTTCTAGCAGCACCTCTGACATTAATGCCTCAGGCGCGACGAATAAAAATTTATATGATGGCAAATGCCGAATGATATGCCGTCTCTCCTGAAAAGATAATGTGCTGTTCAGTGCCGCCACTCGTTTTTCTCCGCGCATTTTCATTCGTTCGACTTGGTCCTCCATAAGCGATAACAGCGGCGAAATAATGAGAACTAATCCTTCAGTCATATAGCCGGGAATTTGATAGCAGATGGATTTCCCTCCGCCAGTAGGCAGCATGGCAACCGTATCTTTCTGATTCAGTACACTTTGAATAATGTCCTCTTGACCTGCTTTAAATGAGTCGTAACCAAAATATCGCATGAGCGTCTGATGAAGCTTATCCATTTGCTTTCACCATCCTTGTCAGAGCCAATCTTATTTGAAAATAAGTAAATGGATGTTCGAGTTTTTCTTTAATCAGCTTCATTTTATTTGTTTGAAGCTCCCTGGCTACTGCATGAATGGCCTGCTGCTCTTCTTCGCTCACATACGGCTCTATTGAGAAGCTCGGTTCATGTATGGACAGCTCGACAATATGGTCTTCGATCGTTGCCTTTTTTAATGAACGAATGTGAGCAATCTGATCAATATCATAGCCTTTTTGCACAAGCTCGAGCGTTTTATGGGTAGAGGTTGTTAGCACGCGTTTGAATTCAAGGTCACCTATGAGCTGCTGCATGACCTGCGCTTCACCTTTTTGGGCAGCATGAATAAAATAATGGAGGACATTCCAAAAAAGCAGGTACACATACCACACATCTTCTTTTAGCCACTCTGCCATTTGCTGATACGTACGCCCAATTCTTTCATTTGAGGTCAATGAATAAACAAATATCAGCGCCTCTTGATCACTTATACGGCTAAGGAGCTTTTCGAGTTCATGATGCAGCTCTTCCGAAAGCTTATTCTTCTCGTGATGCTGTTTTAAGAAGGATTTCGTCCAGCTTTGTACAGATACATCTCTTTGTATTGGGACATATTGATGCGATCCAGCCAGATGGTGAGACAGCACTTGTACAAGTAACGAGAGCCTCATCCATAGCACCTTTGCTTTATCATGATATTTGGCACCATGAAAATAAGCGGGCATCGGTTTTTCTGAGAAATACTGGTTTAGCATATGCTGTCCTGCATCTGTAACAGTGAATGTCTCCCCTGTTTTTTTGATGTAGTGCTTTTCGTCAAGTTTTATAGTAGAGCGATTCAGCTGATTCCTCGTAAACCCCGGGTAACAGCCGAAATACTTTGAAAGCTGAAACAAACTGGCATCCTGTATGGTTTGTGATGATTTTTTTCCTTTAAAAAGATGGTAGACAGCACTTATGGAGCGTTCGCCGTTCAATTTATATACGCTGTCCATTAACATGACATCCAAATAATGAAGAGTCATTCGCCAAAGCACCTGTCTTCCTGACAAAATTCGAATATTTTCTCCCTTTATTTTAACAGATTTCATAGAAGAAGAAATGTTTAAACTCAATTTGTGGGGGAAAGTTATGAACAAACCCTTATGTGATAAGCATTCTCAATCACTTTACAGTTGAAATGTGAAATTAAAATCATTACAATAAGGTTTGAGGAAATTGTTTTTTATCGGTGAAACTAAAAAGGTTAGACCATTTGTTCCATCGAACAATCTGGGAGGTATTTTTTTAACATGGCAAAATATACAATTGTAGACAAAGACACATGTATTGCTTGCGGCGCATGCGGTGCAGCTGCTCCAGACATTTATGATTATGATGATGAAGGCATTGCATTTGTTACGCTTGATGACAACCAAGGGACTGTAGAAGTTCCAGAAGTGCTTGAAGAAGATATGCTTGATGCATTTGAAGGATGTCCAACAGATTCAATCAAAGTTGCGGACGAATCTTTCGATGGTGACCCGCTTAAGCACGAATAGTATAAAAGCCCCTTATGCAGGGGCTTTCAGCATGTAAACAAACCCTCGCATTCGGTGTCAGGTCTGCGCTCCAGTGCTCACGAATATTCAATTCGCTCCGCTCCGGTACTCGTCCTTCCTAGACTGCAAAGGTTTTCTATCACGCTGAAATGAAGACAAAGAGCTAAAATAAAGATCATTTTAGCTCTTTGTCAACAATCTAAAAGCCCCTTATGCAGGGGCTTTTTTTATATTAACTATTTTGAAGTCGGCGTTTATTTTCAAACCAAGGACGCATTTTCACAAAAATGAGGCTAAACACGATGGTAATGATGATTCCTTTAATAAAGTTAAATGGTAAGATCCCTGCTGTAATGGTCGTCTTGAGCGCATGATCGGATAGTTCTGGCGCGTTTAAGAACCATGTGTAAGCTGGCAGGAATAAGAAGTAATTTAAAATACTCATCATCACAGTCATAAGCAATGTACCCGCGATCATAGACCATGCCATCCCTTTTGCTGATTTGATTTTTTTGAACATAAAGGCGACTGGCAAGATAAATAATGTGCCTGCAATGAAGTTCGCTACTTGCCCAACAGGAACACCGGACATACTGCCTTGAATGAGGTAATGCAGTACATTTTTTAATGCCTCAACAGCAATCCCTGCACCCGGTCCATAAATTAAAATCGCAATAATCGCCGGGATATCACTGAAATCAATTTTCAAATACGCTGGAAGACCCGGGAAAGGAAAATCCAATAAAATTAACACAAACGAAATACTGCTGAGCATACTGGTAACAACTAAACGCTTTACTTTACTTTGATTCAATATTCTCTCTCCTTTTCGATCAAATCTTTCGAAAAGAGGATTGTTCCATTTTAGCCACAAAAAAACCGCCCTTGAAAACAGGAGCGGGGAAATTGGGCTAGACAAATAAACGTGTGAACATCAATGTTTTCAACGTTTACGAACCTCCATCTTCTCCCATCCAGACTATACTGTCGGCTTCGGAATCACACCGAATCCTGCCAAAAAGGCTCGCGGGCTTAGAGACTATGCTCATCACCGCCGGTAGGGAATTACACCCTGCCCCGAAGATTGATCATTATTCAATTCGACATCATTATATATGATATATGAGCATTTGTACAGATAAAAATCCTGAGCAAATTCATCAGTTTTAAGAAATCGTAAAAAACACAAAAATTATAATGACAAATGCGCAAAAATTGGTTATCTTTTGTTTAAAGGTGTTCATTCTTTATAAAGACACAAAGAAATGTTCGTGTTTTCTTTTTCACTTTACTGCTTTAATTTGATTGACACAGTGAAAAGGAATATGGTAAATTATCAGATATTTATGACGTTTATTTTAGGAGGAAATCTTACGATGTTTCGAGTATTAGTCTCAGATAAGATGAGCAATGATGGTCTTCTACCACTTTTAGAATCAGATTTTGTTGAAATTGTCCAAAAAAATGTAGCAGAAGCAGAAGATGAATTACACACGTTTGATGCCTTACTTGTCAGAAGTGCCACGAAAGTAACGAAAGAGCTTTATGAAAAAATGACTTCATTAAAAATTGTCGGCCGTGCCGGTGTGGGAGTAGACAATATTGACATTGATGAAGCGACCAAGCATGGCGTCATTGTAATCAATGCACCAAACGGTAATACGATCTCGACAGCTGAGCATACGTTTGCTATGATTTCATCACTTATGCGTCATATTCCGCAGGCCAATATTTCTGTCAAATCAAAAGAATGGAACAGAGGTGCTTATGTTGGTGCTGAGCTTTACGGAAAAGCTCTTGGGATTGTCGGCTTAGGCAGAATCGGAAGTGAAATCGCCCAGCGTGCAAGAGCATTTGGCATGACAGTCAACGTGTTTGACCCATTTCTCACAAAGGAACGTGCAGAAAAAATTGGCGTCAATGCGAAATCACTTGATGAAGTACTCGAAGTATCAGATATTATTACTGTACATACGCCATTAACAAAAGAAACACGAGGACTTCTCAATAAAGAAACGATTGCAAAAACGAAAAAAGGTGTTCGCCTTGTAAACTGTGCGCGCGGCGGCATTATTGACGAAGCTGACCTTCTTGAGGCACTTGAAAGCGGCCATGTGGCAGGAGCTGCACTCGATGTATTCGAGGTAGAACCGCCAACTGATAATCCGCTTGTGGATCATCCACACGTCATTGCAACTCCGCATCTTGGTGCCTCTACAAAAGAAGCACAATTAAATGTAGCGGCGCAAGTATCTGAAGAAGTCCTTCAATTTGCAAAAGGCCTTCCTGTCATGTCATCTATTAATCTACCAGCGATGACAAAAGACGAGTTCAAAAAGATTCAGCCTTATCATCAATTTGCAGGAAAACTTGGACGTCTTGTCTCTCAATCCATGAGAGAACCTGTAAAAGAAGTAGGCATTTCTTATGAAGGCTCTATTTCAAAACTCGAAACATCCTTTATCACAAAAAGTCTTCTGTCAGGCTTTTTAAAAGAGCGTGTTGATTCGACTGTGAATGAAGTAAATGCTGGAATGGTCGCAAAAGAACGAGGCATTAGCTTTAGTGAAAAAATTTCTTCCAGCGAATCTGGTTACGAAAACAGTATTTCTATTGAAGTCAAAGGTGATCTTTCAACCTTTACTCTAAAAGCGACTTACATCCCGCATCTAGGGGAGCGCGTTGTTTCTATTAATGGTTTTAATATTGATTTTTATCCAGATGGACACCTTGTCTATATCCAGCATACAGATGCACCTGGTGTGATTGGAAAGGTTGGACAGATTTTAGGCGACCATGATGTCAACATCGCCACAATGCAGGTGGGACGTAAAGAAAAAGGCGGCGAAGCCATTATGATGCTTTCTTTCGACAAGCATCTAGAGGACGAAATTGTGAAAAAATTAACTGAAGTGCAGGATATTCTTTCTGTCCGCCTGATTGATCTATAAAAACAGTGATAAACCTCATGCAAAAGCATGAGGTTTATTTTGTTGAAACCATTAAACGGTCTCCTGTTCGAATGAGATGAGTCGTCAGCTCATTGATCTTTTTCAATTGTTCCACAGTCATTTCATGCGCCTTTGCTATCGACCAAAGGGTATCCCCTTGTTTAATGACATATGTATTTTTTTCATGTCCATTTACATGAAGAGCCGGCTCTTGGAAACGTTCCACAGCAATCATTTTGAGCGGATCTACCGCATCCTTTTTGCTGACTGACCAATTGCCACGATGTACTTCAAAATGCAAATGAGTGCCTCTGGAGGCTCCTGTGTTGCCAATTATGCCAATCGGCTGTCCCGCTTGTACATGGTCACCCTTTTTCACAAAACGCTCGTGTAAATGAGCATAGACGGTTTCGTATCCATTTGGATGCTGAATAAATACAACTTCTCCATATGTAGCCGATACATATGAACGCGTGACCACACCTTCACTTGCAGCAAAAATGGATTCTCCTTCTGGCGCAGCTATATCTAATCCCTTATGCGAGCCGCCCCTTGTCCCAAACAAGTCAGTGACTTCTCCTTTCACTGGTTCCACCCATTCGTTTGTCCTCTGCGCATGGGCAAATGGCGCTAAGATCAAGAGCAAAAAACAGCTGGCACCTATGAAGCAATACCTTTTCATCAGTGACTCCCCTTTTTTGAGGTTCTTTTCATGACAGCTTAGTATACAGCAAGAAGACCCTTTTCTATACATCAAAAAAGAACGCAATGAAATGCTTGCGTCCTTTAACGATCTTTTATGACAACTGGATTCGGCAGGGCCGGTACCTCTATTGGTTCATTTAATTCATATGGTCCTACTTGATCTGTTCCTTCATATTGAATGGTGACATCTGTAAAACCAAAATCTTTCGCTGTGAGCAGCAGACCTTCAATGAGTAGAGTATGATCAATTGAGTCCGATAATTGTGCTGATGCTCCAAACGTGATGGTTACATGCTTACCTTTTGATGTCACTTCTTTAATGGGTTCTTCTTTAATTAATGGTTCAAGTCCAGAATCACTCGTGCGTTTCATGGCCTCTACAGCTTCTTCATAAGAAGAATAATGTGTTTTGGAGGGCACCAAAAAAGTCCCGCTCTTATTTTCTAACACGTAATAAGCTTTCTTCGTTTGTTTATCAATTGATATTGCGCCAATGCTGCTAGCCCCTAATTGAAGATGAGAGCCTTTGACTGATTTGACTTCCACTTGTTTATACCTGCTCCATTTGAGCGTTTCTTTTACCATATCTTTAAATCGATTGGCTTCCTTTATCGTATCAAGGGACAAATCATTTTTTAACTGAAAAACAAGTGTATTCCCATTTTCACGAAGGTCCACCATCTCAAGATAAGATTGAAGTGGCTTTGTCATTTCAGGCAGCTGCACCTGTTCATATGTGTTCATCATTTCCTGCAAATGGTCATGTTCATTCTCTTTTTCAATACTAATGGGAACCACTTGAGACGTCGATTCATCTATGTATGCAACCGTCATATACTTTTGCTTGTCTTCATGAGAAACAACGTGTGTGGTACCATTTGCCTGTTTGACGGGCTCTAATGTGGCATTTGCCTGTCCTTTGTCAGCACTTGAGTCCATTTTTATCTGTTTATGCTGTTCTTGAGCAGCCGGCTGAAATAAATGAGGAGAAATTAAAAACGCCATAAATAAAACCACAACGGTTGCCACCGCTGGACCGATCCATTTGACACTTTTCTTTTTCTTCCCGCTTGCCATCAGCACCTGCTGGTATATCTGCTTAGATGAACGGTTGTCCTCCACCTTTGGAAGCTGACTTAGTAACACCTTGATTCGTTCTTCGCTCCAATCGGACCTGTTCGTTTTCATTCACTAGCTCCTCCTTCAAAAGCTCCATATGTTTTCGGAGCACTTTCAGGCCTCGGTGCTGCGTTGTTTTGACTTTGCTTTCCGAGAACTTTAGCGCCTTTGCCGTCTCCATGATTGAGTAGCCCTGGATAAACCTTAAAATGATGACAGCTCTTTGATCAATCGTGCAGTGATCAAGCGCGGCATAAATTTCTTTAGTATTTTCATCCTGTACAGCCAGTTCGTCTGGGAGCAAGTCTGGGTCTTTTACATCCTGCTTATCCCAATCAAACGTGCCGAGTACCCGTTGTCTAATGGTTTGCTGCTTGCGAAACCAGTCAATCGCCACATGCCTTGCAATTGAAAACAGCCATGTTTTCTCGCTGCTTCTTCCTTCAAAAGTTTTATATGAGTGAAGTACCCGAATGTAAACCTCCTGTACGAGATCCTCTGCCTGATTTTTATCTTTAACCATATAAAATAAAAACTGGTACAAATCTTGATGGTACGAATCATATATTTTTTGAAAGGTTTCATGCATAGGAAACCCCTCCGTTCACTTATTTTTGTCGAGTGACTCTTATAAAACGTTACATTACAACTTTATGACAAATATATTACAAGTTCGACAGTTTGGAAAGGGCTTTTTGTTTAACTTCTCCTTAAAAATTTTAAAATAGAAAAAACACTTCATTTTCTTTACGAAAAGAAGTGTTTCTCATGTAACAAGATTCTTCGTCAAGATTAGACGAGTTCCTGCTTTTTTCTCGGAATATAGAATGTGAAGTGTGTACCTGCCCCCGCTTTGCTGTGAGCATGTATAGAGCCTTGATGCGCCTCGATGATGTTCTTCACAATCGCAAGGCCAAGTCCAGTACCAGAACGCCCTCTCGTCCTTGCTTTATCGGCTTTATAAAAGCGTTCGAAAATAAAGGGCAGATCCTCTTCCGGAATTCCGCTCCCCGAATCTTTTACATCCATTTTCAGTCCGTTCTCCACCGATTGAACCGAGAAGTGAACCTCGCCGCCCTCTGGTGTATGACGAATAGCATTATCAATGAGATTCGTAAACACTTGCTCAATCTTATCTGGATCGAATACAAAGTGCGGTTCATCCACTTGAATATCATACGTAAGGTCGATTTGTTTTTCTTTCGCAATCCCGAGAAACTTACGGAAGATCTTCTCTGTCAGCTCTTCCGTATCTGTTGATTCAAGATTCAGTGTAATATGACCTGCTTCCATTCTCGCTAGATCTAGAAGGTCATTCACAAGACGTCCCATTCGAAGTGATTCATCATAGATAATTTGCGCAATCTCTTTCTTTTCCTCTTCTGATCCCGCAATATCATCTACAATTGCCTCACTGTACCCTTGCAGCATGGCAATTGGTGTACGAAGTTCATGACTGACATTGGCAATGAAGTCTTTTCTCAGTTTATCAAGTCTTCGTTCCTCCGTCATATCACGAAGGACTGCAACTGCTCCCCTGACATCCTGCTGATTATACAGCGGAGACATAAGAAGAACCCAGGTACGCCCTTGCAGCGTAACTTCGATCATTTGCTCTTTTTCTGTGCTGACAGCTGTATGAAATAGCTCGCGCGCTTCTGGCGGCAGTTCATCTCCATCCTTGATCTTCATATTTTGCTCGTAATACCATGCCTGCAAAAATCGTTCTGCGGGAGGATTTGTCATCAAAATCGTTCCATCAATATTGATGGTGATGACGCCATCAGCCATACTGCTTAAAATATTAGATAAATGTTCTTTTTCTTGATTTAAGGCTGTGATATGGAATTTAAGCTGCTTCCCCATTTGATTAAAGGCGATTGCCAGTTCTCCAATTTCATCTTGCGTTAAAATAGGAATCTTTGTATCAAATTTCCCTTTCGCCAAATCTTGTGCACCCTCTCTCATCTTTCTGAGAGGATAGGTGACACGTGTTGACAAGAAGAAAGCGAATATAGTGGTCAGTACAATCGCAATGCCGGCGGCTAAAAAGATGTAGCGTGTCGTATGTTTCGTTGTTTGTTCTACAGCGAGGAGTGATTGAGAAAGAAAGACCATGCCTTTTTTTCCGTTCGCCTCATATGGAACACCGACTACAATCCGTTCATCTTTTCGATTGCCTGCATCAGGTTCTGCACGTTTACTGATTTTTTTACGATCTTTCAGTGCTTGATTTAAATCGTTGTCCGCTTCAATTTGTTTCTTTGTAATTGCAGGAAGCTTCCCGTCTTTTTCAGACGAATACCACTCTAGCCCGTCCTCTTGGATGATCGCAATACTCGTCAATTTGTCAGCGAGTTCTGATGTAATCGACCTCGCAAGCGATTGATCCTCATGGCTTTCTAAAATGACCGCTACTTTGTTTGCCATTTGTGTTAAATCAGATTTTGCTTCTTCTACATGATAATTCTCAATGAACTCTAAAAGAAGCACAGTTAAAATAGATAAAACGATCAAGACGAGGAAAAGAATGGTTAACCATAGCTTTCCTACAACACTTTTCCACAGTTTCATTCAGCGCCGACCTCAAATTTGTACCCGACACCCCATACAGTTACGATTTTTTTCGCTGCTTCTGGTGACACTTTATTCAGTTTTTCACGAAGTCGTTTGACATGAGTATCAACTGTTCGTAAGTCTCCAAAGAATTCATATTGCCATACTTCTTTTAGCAGCTTTTCTCTGTCATAGACCTTATCTGGTGTTTTTGCAAGGAAATATAAAAGCTCATATTCCTTCGGCGTGAGGCTGACTTCTTTGCCATCAGCCGTCACTCTATGTGCATCATGGTCAATAGAAAGATGAGAAAACACAAGAACATCCTTTGTTGTTGTCCCAGTATTCAAATAAGACGTTTGAGACGATCTTCTGAGCAATGCCTTTACGCGTAAAACCACTTCACGCGGGCTGAAAGGTTTGACGATGTAGTCATCCGTTCCTGCCTCAAATCCTTGAACACGGTTGGCTTCTTCTCCTTTTGCCGTCAGCATAATGATTGGAGTCGCTTTTTTATCTCGAATTTGATTACACACTTCGATTCCATCTGTACCAGGCATCATTAAATCGAGCAAAATGAGGTCGTAATCGGTTTGAAGCCCTTTTTGAATCGCTTCATCTCCATTTTCCGCTTCATCGATTTCATAATTTTCACGTTCTAAATACATTTTTAAAAGGCGGCGAATTCTTGCCTCATCATCTACGACTAATATTTTCGTTTGAGTTGTGTGTTCCATTAGACAGTCCTCCTGCTTTCTCCGTTGTTACATTCATTTTAACAAAAAGCCGAATTGAATCATAAAAGTTGGCTTTTCCTTGTGATTATGCGTAAGAATGAAGCCCCGCAATGACAAGGTTAACAAAGATGAGATTAAACATAATAATGGCGAAGCCGATCACAGCAAGCCATGCGGACTTTTCACCATGCCAGCCTCGCGACAAGCGAAGATGAAGATAGGCAGCATAAAAGAGAAACGTAATCAATGCCCATACTTCCTTCGGGTCCCAGCCCCAAAACCTAGTCCATGCAATTTGCGCCCAGATCATGGCAAAGATCAGCCCGCCTAACGCAAATACAGGGAAACCAATCGAAACAGCCCTATACCCAATTTCATCGACTAAATCTAGGTTCACCTGTTTCACTAACGGTTGAAGCAGTGCGCTCAGTCGTTTGCGAATGATCAATCGAATGAGTCCGTATATAATCAGCCCTACGCCAAATGACCATAACACTGTATTGACCTTTCTACCTGAAAAAACAGGCGGCAGCTCAACAAACGGTTCCAAACGATCTTCCGTCACAAGCTCCCCTTTATGAGGTCCGACAAGAGCTGGGAGCTCATAGACCATCTCACTTTTTTCTTTATTTTTATCAATCCAATTAAATGTTGCTTCATATCCTGTCATTCTAAAGATAGACGTAACAGCGATAAATGCAAGTGTGACCACAATCATAAACATGACAAGCTCTAAACCAAACGTCTTCTTCCCTGGCTTTGTTTGATCCACATGCTTTAGTAGAAAGATGACACCTGCCACAAAGCTGATGGCTAAAATGGCTTGGCCAAGTGCTGCTGTTGTCACGTGAATATAAAGCCAATTACTTTGAAGTGAAGGAATCAGCGGTGAAATATCTGATGGGAACATACTTGCATAGGCAATAATCAATAAAGCGATTGGAAGTGTAAATAAACCAAGTACAGACACTTGATACACAAAATATAAAATGATGAATGCAAGCACCAGCATCATGCCAAAAGCCGTTGTGAACTCAAACAAATTACTGACAGGTGCATGACCAGATGCGATCCATCTTGAAATAAAATAGCCCAACTGGCTCAAAAAACCGATGATGGTAAGCGTAATGCCAATGAGTGCCGCCTTATTTCTGCGCGGTCCTTCTTCTTTCTTTTTTCCCTTAATGGCACCACCAAAAAAAGGAACTGCCGCTAAATAAAATAGAAAAGCTGCAAATAACAGATTTTCACTGACTGCCGCCATCTAATCCTTCCCCCTTGCTTTTGCTGATACTTGTTGTATCAGGCAGTTCTTTTTGATCAACTGGCTGTTTGATGCCACTGCCGTGCAGTAACACACCAAGATCGGACTTTAAGCCGAACCAGTTTTTGTTTGTATGTCCTGCCACCAATACTTTTCCATCCTTTGCCGACAGCCAGATTCTTCTATGCTGCCAATACATCCCCTGCACGACACCGATCATGAAGATGATTCCGCCTACTATGAGCACGCCAAGTGTTAAATCCTTTCTCACTGTTAACCCTGTGACGTTTTTCGTTTCGACCCGATCAAACTTCATTTTATATAGATTGTTATCAGAACCCTCTACTGTCTCTTGAATGGCGACAAAGCTTTTTTCACCTTTAGGTTTTTCAGGAGAAATCATTTCAAACACGAAAGCAGGATTATTCGGATTCCTTGTTTTCGTACTTGGCGTTCCATCATCGTCAAAATAAAAATCAGGCAGATAGCTCATCACCTTGACTTTGTAACCGCTACCAAGATCATATTCTGACTTAGGCTCCAGCAGATTAATCTTCACTGTACCGAAAGATTTTTCTGTATCTTTACGAATCAGCTGAAAGACCATTTGATCGAGTTCATTTTGTTTAAAATCCACTTGATATAATGAGAAATTGTCAAACTTGAGCGGTTCATTCACTTTGATATCGTGTTCTGTTACCTGCTTCAGCTTGGGCTTTTCACCAAATACAACTTCTCCTTCACGTTTGTATAAAATGGCATCCGTTTTATAGCTTTTCACCACTTGACCATCGCCAGCTTTTTCAATGGCATTCTCAAACACTTCTTTTTCATTTCCAGTTTCATAGCGATCAATTGAAAACGCATTATTTTTCAAGAAGTATTGACCATCCGTACCTGGAATTGGTGCAGTTTCCCCTTCTCTGACCCAAAGCGTTTCATCCACGTACATGCCCGGGACAAACCGGAGCATCGCTCCAATGAGAAAGATGATTAGTCCAATGTGATTGACGTAAGGTCCCCAGCGTGAAAAACGTCCTTTTTCGGCTAAAATATGCCCATTTTCTTCTCGCACGCGGTAACGCTTTTGTTTCATTGCTCTTATGATGCCTTCATATGTATGCTGATCTAATGTTTTGTCTGTCTCGCTAAACAGACGCTGTCTTCTCATAAAGCCTTCTTTTTTGATAACCCCTTGGTTTTTGAGTGCACGATAAAGAGGAATAACGCGATCGAGACTGCAAATGACAAGGGAGATTCCGATTGATGCGACAAGAGCTAAAAACCACCAAGAATTATAAAGATCATGGAATCCAAGTGTGTAATACAGCTTGCCAAACGATCCATATTGCTCTTCATAATACGTGGAAGCAGATGCACCTGGCGGAATAAATCGCTCCTGCGGAAAAATCGTTCCAAGCGAAGAAGCGAGCAGTGTAATGACAATCAGCCACACACCCACTTTAACGGAAGAAAAAAAGTTCCATACTTTATCAACAATCGTTTTGTTGTATGTTTGCGAGCGTCTTGCACTGCCGTCATATCTCATATCAAGCAGCTTTGAAGAGTTTTTCTCTTTAGCCGCAATGGGATTCCCGCATGATTCACATAGAACAGTACCGATTGGATTAATATGTCCACACTCGCACTTTACCTCTTTCATTCTATGACCCCTTTGGTTTAATCAAATTCATATATTCATAGACATTACGTTCTGTCATCGTTCCCTTTATGACTTTGATTACCTTGCCTTCAGGATTGATTAAAAATGTGGTTGGCAGCGGCGTAATATCATATGCCTCTGTCACTTGACGATCTTTGTCCATGGCAACAGGAAAATTCACGCCATAGGATTCCATAAAATTTTTCACGGCAATCTTGGATTCCGCAACATTGACTGCAACAATTTCCACACCGCGATCCTTGAACACTTCATATTGATTCGCCATATAAGGAAATTCTTGTTTACACGGTCCACACCATGTACCCCAAAAATTAAGAAAGACACCTTTGCCTTTTAAGTCCTTTAACTCAATCCGATCCCCATCGACAGATTGAAGGACAAAGTTTGGCGCAATAGATCCTTCTTTGACTCGATCCTGTTTGGCAAATACTGAGTTATACATTGTATAACATAGTGCCGCAAGCATCACGAGGAGAATGCCCGTCCGTATGAAAAACCGTCTTTTTTTCATCTGAAGTACCCCTTCCCCATAGACATTCAGGTAAATTATAGCATTCTCCTTCTTTTGATGCTTCTTCATTTTTTGAAGTTTATGTGAAAATTAAAAAGCGCTTTTCCCATGATCGGCAATTGCTCTCAGGCGCTTTACTTCATGCGGAGACAATTCTCTGCGGTCTCCTGGTCTCATACCTTCAATATGAAGGAACGAATATTGCTCCCTTTTTAGCTTTAACACATCATGTCCAATCGCTTCAAACATGCGGCGCACCTGTCTGTTTCTGCCTTCGTGAATGGTTAATTGAACAATACAAGTTTGCTTTCGTTTATCAATAGAAAGCATTTTCGCACGAGCAGGTGCTGTTTTTTTATGATCTAACATGATCCCTTTTTCTAGCTTTCTAAGCAGTTCCTTTGAAGGAATGCCTTTTAGCTTCGCTGCATACGTTTTATCAATTTCGTATTTCGGGTGCATGAGCTTATGGGCAAATTCCCCATCATTTGTAATCAAAATCAAACCGCTCGTATCATAATCTAACCGGCCGATTGGATAAAGACGCTGCGGGACATCATCAAAGAAATCTGTGACGACCTTGCGTCCTTTATCATCCTCGGCAGCCGAAATGACGCCGCGCGGTTTATAAAGCATAAAGTAAACCGGTTCTTCTCTTTCAAGCTTTAATCCATTGACTTCAATTTTATCTGAAGAGCCCACCTTCACTCCGAGCTCTGTCACTGTTTGACCATTAACGGTAACTCGTCCTTCTTTAATTAATTCTTCAGCCTTTCGTCTTGAAGCGACGCCGGCATGTGCAATTACTTTCTGTAAACGTTCCATTTGTCTTTCACCTCATGTACTATCTTACTTGCTTGACTTAAAACAAACAAGCATTCGTGGAAAAATAAGCGTTTCGTCTGTCTAATTTCAGCTAAAAAGCGATTTTCCATCCATGAAATACAAAAAAGCGCCTGATTAGGCGCCGCTAAATAACAAACTGACGATAATGACAGATGCAATGACACCAATGAGATCTGCTAACAAACCTACTTTCAGCGCATCTCCCATTTTTTTAATCCCAACTGCTCCAAAATAGACCGTTAAAATGTAAAGGGTGGTGTCTGTTGACCCTTGCATGACAGCTGCAAGCTGGCCAATAAAAGAATCTGGACCATATGTCGCTATCAAGTCTGATGTCATTCCAAGTGCAGCCGTTCCTGATATCGGACGAATAAACGCAAGCGGCACCACTTCTGGCGGGAAACCAATCGCTGTAAAGACTGGTTTTAATAGTCCCATAACAAAATCAAGCGCACCTGACGCACGGAATATCGTAATGGCTACAAGCATACCGACTAAATAGGGAATGATTGAAAAGGCAATTTGAATGCCCTCTTTTCCTCCCTCCACAAATGTTTCATAGGTTGGTACCTTTTTAATGGTTCCAGCAATCAAAATTCCTGCGATGATCAGTGGTATCAAAGCAAGTGACAGCCAGTTAATAAATGCCACAAGATCACCCCCGCCTGCTTCTGCGATAGTGGAAATAACGATCGATGATAATTGCACCGATTCCTGAAATGAGTGTTGCTAAAATGGTTGGCCCTACAATGTCTGTTGGCTGATCTGCCCCATAGGTCATTCTTATTGCAATGACGGTTGTTGGCACAAGTGTGATAGAGGATGTGTTGACCGCTAGAAATGTAATCATAGAACGGCTTGCTTCATTTTTCCCGCCGTTTAATGATTTCATCTGCTCCATCGCCTTAATTCCAAGCGGTGTAGCGGCATTCCCGAGACCAAAGAAATTCGCCATGAGATTGGACAAAATATACCCCATTGCAGGATGATTAGGCGGAATATCCGGGAATAGCTTTGAAATAAAGGGCCGGCACAATTTACTAAAGAAATTTAACAGCCCTGCCTCTTCGGCAATCTTCATAAGCCCGAGCCAAAAAACGAGGACACTAATTAAACCAATTGAAATAGTAACCGCTTCTTTTGAGCCTTTAAATACAGCCTCGTTCACTTCCTGCATCGTTCCATTAAACATCGCATAGACAAGACCGATGACAGTGAGAAATACCCAAATTAGATTGACCATGAAGATCCGCCTATAGATGTCTGAAAGACAGACTTAAACATTTCTTGGAAACTTTTTTGAGGCATGCGGTTTCGTTTATTTTCATAAAAAATCGGTAATTGCTCGATCACCTGTCCATCTAATAAAATCGTCATTTTTCCGACAACATCTGGGATGGTTTCGGCGTTTTTTTTCCATTTCTTTTTTGGAGCGAGCATTTCCGTTTCAATTTTCACAAGTTTTTTTTCATCTTCATTTAAAAAATAGTCCACATCACGCTTGATAAACGCTTTTTTTTCGTAAAAGGTCCCTTTTAACGAAGCAAGCCTTCCTTTTTCAGCAAGCACATACGTTTTATAGTGATCAAATGCATATTCAAACATAGAGATATGATCCTTCCAGTCGTCCGGCGCATTAATGGTCACAGCGATCAGCTCGGCATCACCTTTTGCAGCGGTGGAGACAAGTGTTCGTTTTGCAAGCTTTGTATATCCTGTTTTCCCTCCAGTGGAATATTCGTATAAACCGGTGAGCAGCTTGTTTTTATTTTTCCAATAGCCTTCCATTGTCTTCGCTTTATAGAAAGTTGTACCGGCAATTTTTTGATATTGTTTATGCTTCATTGCGTATTTTGTTAGGATCGCCATGTCATAGGCTGATGAATAATGATTTTTATGATCATCGAGTCCGTGCGGATTTTGAAAATTCGTATTCTCCATTCCTAGTTCAGCCGCCTTTTGATTCATCATAAAAATAAAGCCTTCTAAGCTGCCGCCAACATGCTCTGCAATGGCAACAGCTGCATCATTTCCAGAACGCAGCATGAGCCCGTATGTCAAATCTTCTAAGCTCACCTTCTGCCCTTCCTTTAAATAAATGGATGACCCCTCTGCCCCAATCGCACGTTTTGATACTTTAACGGTATCTTTCATTTTTCCTGATTCAATGGCTAATACAGCCGTCATGATTTTTGTAATACTGGCGATTCTTCTTTTTTCGTGCTCGTCCTTTCCAAATAGGACTCTGCCTGACTGTCCATCTATTAAAATGGCGCTTCTTGCACTCACTGATAATGAAATGTCTGCTTTGGCATGTGAAGAAAAAGGCAGTAAGAGTGTAAATAGAAGAAGGACTGCTGTTCCAATTTTTAAATAGGGCATGTTCATTCACGTCCTTGTCCGTTTTGTACAAGTGTATGCTCAGCTGAAAAAGTTATGATGCCTCGTCCATAAAAAAAAGCGCCTCTACATGTAGAGGCGCTTCTTCAAGTTGCTTATACCATTTTCACTTGCTGATGAGATGCCGTATATTCCAGCTCTTCTCTCATCGCTAAAAAGTCTTTTTCTAATGAAGAAAATAATTGTTTCATATCAGCGGATACTTCATGGTGAAAGACAATGCTGCTTTTTCCTGTATAGGCCGATCGGCTGTCTTCATACCATGTATCCTTTTTTGGCGTGAAAAATTCTTCAATGCATTGATGATAAATACGGTGAAGCATCTGCTGTGCGGCCTGCTGCGGGAATGTCTGCTGCTGGCCCATTTTCCTGCAAACTGCTGCTGCATCCTCGCTGTACACTGCAAGCTTCCGTAATGTACTCAATATGTCACAATAATAGGCTTCCGCTTCGGGGTTTAATCGTTTCAAGCTTGATAAGGTGGCTTCGTTCAGAAAACCATTCATTTCAATTGCAACCTTTGATAAAAAGACGCCTGCTTGATCAACTTGAGCCTTTACATTCATATGTGCCATTTGTTTCGTGTTTACCTTCCCCTCATGGCTTTGACACCATTTTATCTGTCATCAAAAGATTTTAGACCTAAAATCTTTTTTATATTTTATCATACATTTTTCCTTCTTTTGAACTATTTTATGTCTTCAAATGTTTGATTGAAGTTTTCAAAAAATAGATCAGCCTCTTCTTGTACCCCGTCTGCTTCCACATTTTCTGGAAGCGGCGGTAATTCATCTAAGGCTTTTAAGCCAAATTGCTCTAAAAAGGTAGGGGTTGTCCCATAAAGAATCGCTCGTCCCGGACCATCGGCACGTCCTACTTCACAGAGCAGTGCTTTGGCTACTAAGCTATGAAGTACCCGCTCTGATTTGACTCCTCTAATCTCCTCTACCTCACTGCGTGTAATCGGCTGTTTATAAGAAACAATGGCAAGCACCTCCAGCGCTGCCTGCGACAAACCCTTGGATGGTGTCTCGACTAATTTTTTTAAATACATGCTGTATTCTTTTTTCGTCAGCAGCATATATGAATCTGCATATTCAATGAGCTCAATCCCTCGTTCTTGTTTTTGATATTCTTCCTTTACGGAAGACATAATGTCGAGTAATACCGACTCATCTACTTCAAGAACAGACATGAGCTGTTTTCTTGTTAAGCCTTCGTCACCTGCTACATACAGCAGCGCTTCTAAGATGGCTTTCCAATTCACGATATCAAGCGTCATGAATCGTTTCACTCCCTATGATATAAATGTCTTCAAAGTTCCCTTCCTGCTCTAGCAAGATTTGATGACTTTTCATCAATTCGAGAACAGCAAGAAACGTCACGACAAGGTGCTCCTTTTGATCATGTTGAAATAGAGTCATGAAATTGGTCCGCTTTTTTGTTTTTCTTAAATGGTTCATAATCTCATTCATTTTGTCTTCAATCGGGATTTCTTGTCTTGTAATCTTTGATGGTGCTGGTTTCGTTATTTTCTTTCGATTTAATACCTTTTGGAACGCACCTAACATATCATACACCGTTACGTGTAAATTTGTGTCCTTCGCTTCTGATTCTTTTGCAAATTCGCTTAAATCACTCGGTGGTTTTGTAAAGGCATTTTGCCTTTCTTCTTCGCGTTCCTTTAGTTCTTGTGCTGCATTTTTATACTTGCGGTATTCAATCAATTTGCCAATCAGCTCTTCTCGAGGATCTTCTTCCTCTTCGAGCAGGTCTTCATCAAACAGCTCTTCCTCTTGTTTTGGAAGAAGCATTCTGCTTTTAATACTCAGGAGGGTTGCAGCCATGACCAAATATTCGCTCGCAACATCGAGCTCAAGCTCCCTCATCGTATGGACATATAATAAATACTGCTCCGTAATTTTAGCGACGGGAATATCATAAATATCAATTTCCAACCGGTTAATTAAATGTAAAAGCAAGTCCAAAGGACCCTCGAACGAATCTATTTTCACCTGATATTCCAGCATCTTTTTCTCACCATTTCTACTGTCTTCTAAGTACCGTTTCACCGGCTAACCTTTAGTATAAGACAGGATAAAGCTCTCGTCCAATATAATTTCGGCCATAATGCCTTAGGCAAATCAAGAAAAACAGTGGATCCGCCCATACCAATAAGGGCATTTATACATAGAATACCATTGTAATCAGAACTGATGAAAAAGGAGGCCGTATCATTATGGGAGATGGCTATAACTTCGGTGGAGGATTCGCGCTTATTGTCGTGCTTTTCATCTTGCTGATCATCGTTGGCGCGGCTTGGGTTTATTAAAGAAACAGAGCGTCCTTTTCACTAAAGGGACGCTCTTTCTTCTTTTCTTTTCGATATGTTAGACTGAGAGTGGAAAAGGAGATGACCGCTGTGTATCCTGAAGCGTACGTGGCTTTTTTACACGAATTTCATACGACAAGAGATTATTTTGAGTGTCATGAAATTTTGGAAGAATATTGGAAAGAAGATCCCCCTGAGCAGCGCAAAGAATATTGGGTCGGGCTCATTCAGCTCGCTGTTGCCTTGTATCATCAAAGACGGGGAAATGGAAAAGGAGCAAAACGGCTCATTTCTAACAGTCTTCATTTGTTAGAAGCAAACCGTTCAGTATTATCGAATCTCGGTCTGGATGATGAGGCATTTCTGATGCTTCTGAGAACGCTGAAAAAGAAAATGGATGAAGATATGCCCTATGAGAGTGTGATGCTGCCGATCAAAGATGAAGCACTTCTTTCTTTATGCCAAGAAATGGCCCAAAAAGAAGGACTGCTCTTTGGACAGGAAAGCAACTTATCCCATACATTTTTAATCGAAAAACATAGACTCCGTGACCGGACAGAAGTTTTGCTTGAACGAAAAAAGCAGATTGAACGTAAAAAAAGCAGAGGACTGTAGCCTCTGCTTTTACATGTGTGATATTTAATTTGATTCGCTGTGACACTTATGAAAGAAGCCTTGCGTTAATTCATTTGGAATGAGTGTTTTGGTTTTAAATATTTCTTCCACGGCTAAAACCATTTCCTTGCCGATTCCTTGATCACGATGGGATGGATTCACACTAATATGCTCAATTTTTACTTGGTCGTCTGTTTTGAGCACACCAATAGCACCTACAATATCCTCGCCATCTTTCCATAGGAACAGCTGCCGATCTTCATCCATTTCATATGACTTCATCGTCTGCTGAAGCTGTTTGACGTCTTTCTCACCCGGCATAAAGGACAGAAGTCCCATGGCAATTTTTTCAAAAGACCTCTTGTAACGAATTAACATATATACCCCTCAATATTCAAATTATCCTAATTTCCAGCAAATGTCTTATGATTCATTTGCTCATCACACATTATAAACATTTTTATACCGTTTTTAAACTCTTTTTCACTAAATTAAGAGAACGTTCGATTGAGATTCGCCATTTCAATAGCAGCAGCAGCCGATTCGCTGCCTTTATTTCCTGCTTTTGTACCAGCTCTTTCAATGGCTTGTTCAATAGATTCTGTTGTGAGTACACCAAAGATAATCGGTACCCCTGTTGACATAGCACTCTGAGCAATTCCTTTAGCAGCTTCATTACAAACGTAATCATAGTGAGTCGTTGCGCCTCTGATCACGGTTCCAAGTGTGATGACTGCATCATATTTTTTGGTTTCTGCTAATTTTTTTGCCATGTACGGGATTTCAAAAGCGCCTGGTACCCACACAACATCGATATCATCACCATTTGCTCCGTGTCTGAGTAATGTATCTTCTGCTCCATCTAACAGTTTACTTGTAATAAAATCATTGAATCTCGCTACAACGATTGCAAATTTTAGTCCTTCTGCTACTACATGACCTTGTATTGTATTCATATGTTGATCATCCTTTTTTGTGATTTTTATTTTGTTTCAATAGCGGCTGTTCGATTGTTGTTTAAATATGTCTGTAATGCTTCGATTGTCAGCATCTTTAAATCATGCTGTTTTTGGATCTCCTTTAGTTCAGGGACGCGCGCCATTGATCCATCTGCATTCATAATTTCACATATGACACCCGCTGGCTCTGAGCCTGCCAGTTTAGCAAGATCAACCGCCGCCTCTGTATGACCCGGTCTTTCTAGTACGCCGCCCTCTTTTGCAATAAGCGGAAAAACATGTCCTGGACGGGCAAATTCGTCTGGTTTTGCGTCTTTATTTAACATGGCCAGCATGGTCGTGGAGCGCTCAAAAGCACTAATACCAGTTGTCGTTGTCACATGGTCGATGCTTACTGTAAATGCTGTATGGTGTGCATCCGTATTATGTTCAACCATTGGATGCAGATTCAGGTGTTTTGCGATCGACGCATGGACTGGCGTACAAATGAGGCCTCTTCCATGTAAAGCCATGAAGTTAATCACCTCAGGTGTGGCATGCTCAGCAAGTGCCACAAAGTCTCCTTCATTTTCTCTGTCTTCATCATCCACTACGATAATGATTTCTCCTTGTTTAAGGGCATTTACTGCCTCATCAACGGAATGATACATACAATCGCCTCCTAGAATCCGTGCTCTTTTAGAAATGATGGGGTCAATCGAGATGGCTGTTTTTCGCTCTGCTCTTTTGTTAAAAAGCGATAAATGTATTTACCGATCATGTCACACTCTATATTCACGATATCCCCCATAGATTTAGTCGGGAAAATAGTTCCTTCAAGCGTGTGAGGAATAATAGAGACTGTGACATGTGAATCTCGCAAATCGAAAATGGTCAAGCTGACACCATCTATTGCGATCGAACCCTTTTGGGTGAGCATATCTGTGAGGGTCTTGTTCATCTTTAAATCATAGTAAATGGCATTACTCTTCTTTTCTATCCGGGTAATGACAGCCGTTCCATCAACATGGCCTGAGACAAAGTGGCCGCCAAATCGTCCATTTGAGGACATGGCTCGCTCTAAATTTACTGGACTGCCTTTTGTCAGCTGATCCAGCGATGTGGCTTTGACCGTCTCTGGCATCACATCTGCCGCGAACTGTTCTTTTGTGAAGCTAGTGACTGTGAGACATACTCCATTAATGGCGATACTGTCTCCGAGGTGAACATCTTCCAGCACACGGCTGCATGTAATGACAATTTCCATGGCATCTGCTGACTTTTTACTTAATGACTGAACGGTGCCAACTTCTTCAATTATCCCCGTAAACATGTGATCCTCCCTTTCGTTTCATTTGTATTTCTCACTTTTAAAAAAAGCGATGTTAGGGACATGTGATCGATTGAGCACCTTCGTCGCTTTTTATGGTCCATACAAGGTAGATGAGGGATCACCTAATAAACACTGCATGCAGTCTATTAACGACAAAATCATACAGAAAGCCCCGGAAAAAATTCCGGGGCTGTGGTTTTTTTGCATCAGAAATAAGACTATGATCAACAAATATTTTTCGTTCATAGCTTTCTTTATCCTTCTCCCATCCAGACTTTCACTGTCGGCTTCAGCTTTTCACTGAATCAACCGTTAATAAATTAACGGGTCACGGGCTGTAAAGCATTTGCTTTATTACCGTCGGTCGGGATTTTCACCCTGCCCCGAAGGATACAATCGATATTTAGCTGTCCTTAGGGGCTATTATAGCGATCCTTGTTGTCAAATGCAACAATCAAGATTTCTTCACAAAAAAAGCCTCCTTATAGGAAAGGAGACATGTTAATTGACGACTTTTACAACTTTTATCAGCCCATCTATTCTTTTTTCATTACTAAAGTAGGCTTTAATACGATCTCCTTTTTTCAGAACGGCCACATCATCTTCAAATTTCTTACCATTAAAAATGATTTTTGTGCCATTCTTCGCTTGACCGTAATATTCATCTCCATCAATTTTCGTAATGGTATATTCATAGATGGTGTAATCTTTATCATTATTTGTTAAGCTTTCGCCAATAGCTGTTGGCACATCTTCAATTTTCATGCCATTCATGTATAAATAACCTGCGCCTAAACAAAGCAGTAAAACAAATAAGATCGCAATTTTTAATTTAATTTTCCCCATATTTAGAACCTCCATCATCTGCACTTCGCCTATTTGTATGTTTTATTCCTTCTTTTATTGAAATAAAACCAAAAAAGCTGATTTTCATTAATGGTTACTTATATAACGATTCAGATGGCCCTTTGGTTCCACCTCTTAATCATTACATATGATACGAATATGCGTTCTTTATTAAGGGGGTCTTTTTCCTATTTATTAGTTCGTAACACACCATACTGCAAGCTTTTCATTATATTCTTTTTTCGAGTGCGAATAAGTCTTCCTCTAACAATTGTGACCGCTGAACAGCGATGCTGCGGCTGTCGCGAACCCCTTGATTATAGTAGTAGCTTCCAAGGTTTTTTGTGATAAATTCTAGTATATTAATGGCTGCTAATTCACCAATCTCTTCTTCTCGTTCTTCGGCAAAATAACGCTGAATAGCCATCGTCATTTGATTTCTCTCTTCTTTTGTGAGTGGTTTCAAAGTCTCCCCTTCTTTCTTTTCGCTTTCTACATTTGCATTCTGGATGTGCTGGAGCCCGCGCGAATACGAATGTTTGTTCTCTTATCATATCATAAAAACATATTCTGTGCATGACTGCCCTATAAGAAAAAGCGTATTTTGATGTAATGGATCAAATACGCTTTCACTATGCTGTATGATTTTTTCACGGAAGCTGTCATAGCGTGTTGTCCATTTTATTTTAAAATGGATAGGATCGTCGCTACAGAATGATCTACAAATGAACGCTCTGGACGTGACTTCATGAGGACGGTAAGCCCGATGAAAGAAACGACCAGCGTCTGTGCTAAGGCTTTAGCATTCAAGCTGCTTTCAAGCTCACCCGAGCGAATACCTTGCACAATCTTTTCTTCAAATATGACCGAAAGATACATCTGATGCTCTCTTGTCAGAATTTCAAATTTCTCTTCGTGTGGAGCAAGTTCCACTATCGTATTAATGCAAAAACAGCCTTTACTCGGGCCATCCCTGTATTCCTCTTCCACTACATCTGTAAATAATGTATGAAATGCTTCCTTTACAGATTGATTGTTTTGAAGTTTTGTTCGAATACGGGCTGCATGCTGCTTTGTATATTTGCGTAAGGCAGCCTCAAATAACTCCTCTTTATCTCCAAAGGCTGAGTATAAGCTTGGCCGCTGTATTCCCATTTTTGCAGTCAAATCGCTTAACGTTGTAGCTCTATATCCCTTTTCCCAAAAAAGCACCATTGCATCATCCAACGCTTTTTCCTCATCAAACTCACGCTGTCGAACCATCATCAATTCCTCTTTTCAATAATAAAATCATTTCACCAAAACAATTATTCATTTATTTATTTGTAAGGATATCATTTTCTTTTTTATTACCAATCAGTACATTATAATTTTATTTTATTCATGTAAAATTGTCAAAATACCTTTTTACTTTCAAAATTAACTTAGAATAACTGG
This sequence comes from Bacillus sp. FSL K6-0994, assembly GCF_038630815.1. Classification (NCBI taxonomy): domain Bacteria; kingdom Bacillati; phylum Bacillota; class Bacilli; order Caryophanales; family Bacillaceae; genus Bacillus; species Bacillus sp. FSL K6-0994. The sequence goes on from NZ_CP152043.1 coordinate 2,076,587, forward strand.
ATTAAACTCTTGACTTTAAAACATTTTGTTGGTTATCCTTAACAGAAATCAATTTATACTTATCGGTATATTATACTTCTTAGTATAAAAAGGAGAGGATGCAATGAATGGTTAAAGATAAAATGACTCCAAGAGATCATCCTGATATGAAAACGGCTCATTTTCGAATAAAGCCTGGATCAAAAATGACTCACTATATGGCACTACTTTTTGCAGCATCGTGCGGGATGGCTGTTGCAAACATATACTTCGCACAACCGTTATTAGATTCACTGGCAGACGAGTTCGGTATCACGTATTCATCCATCGGTATTGTCATTACGATTACTCAGCTTTGTTATGCAGCGGGGCTGCTACTGATAGTACCACTTGGTGATCTGTTGAATCGACGCCGGCTCATCATTGGTCAGATGCTTTTATCTGTGCTTGCCCTCATTCTAGTCGGCATTGCTCCTATCATCGCCGTCCTATTTCTAGGATTAGCAGTGGTCGGACTGCTCGCTGTAGTCACTCAGGTACTCATTGCGTTTGCAGCAAGTTGGGCTGCTCCAGAAGAGCGCGGCCGGATAGTCGGCTTGGTGCAAAGTGGAATTGTAATCGGTATTCTTCTCGCCCGGACCTTTGCCGGTGTATTAACCGATTTTGCTGGCTGGAGGTTTGTTTATCTTGTTTCTGCCGTCATCATGCTTATCCTGACTGGCGTATTGTTCCGAGTGCTCCCGCATGATGACAGCAAAAGAGAATCATTATCCTATGCTGATCTGCTTCGTTCAATGTTTACATTGTTTATACAAGAACGAATTCTCCGCATCCGTGGGATTCTGGCTCTTCTGATTTTTATTGTCTTTGGTACGTTATGGACTTCACTCGTGCTGCCTCTCAGTACAGCGCCATACTCTCTTTCACATACTGCTATTGGCGCATTTGGTCTTGCTGGGGCAGCCGGAGCGTTAGGAGCTGCTCGGGCTGGCAGCCTTGCTGATCGAGGTTTTGGACAGTTCACAACCGGTATAGCCCTTGTCCTCTTATTCATTTCATGGTTTTTCATCAGTTTGACTGAATATTCACTTATTGCATTAGTCATTGGCATTATTATTCTTGACCTATCTGTGCAGGCAGTACATGTGACCAATCAGAGTATGATTTTTACAGTACGGCCTGAGGCGAGAAGCCGGCTTACTGCCGCTTACATGATTTTTTACTCCATCGGAAGTGCGACCGGTTCAATTGTTTCAACCAGCATATACGCAGCCTATGGCTGGAGCGGAGTATGTCTTTTTGGTGCCTCTATCAGCGCTTTAGCCATTTTGTATTGGCTCATCACCTACCGCATAACGAAACAAATCACGGTAGAATCAGAAACAAAATAAAAAAACACCGCAATTAAGCGGTGTTTTAGATTAAGCATCTACAACTTCAACTTTTTCCATGCCTTGGCCTTGCTCCATATCAAGTACAGCCTCGATACCAGATGTTACCTTGCCAAAAACAGTGTGAACACCGTTTAAGTGCGGCTGCGGGTCATGTACGATAAAGAATTGGCTGCCGCCTGTGTCTTTACCAGCATGCGCCATTGATAATGAACCTCTTTCGTGCTGATGTGGATTTCCTTCTGTTTCACATTTAATTGTGTAACCAGGACCACCCGTTCCATTACCGTTTGGGTCGCCGCCTTGGCTGACGAAACCTGGAATCACGCGGTGGAATTTCAATCCATCGTAGAAGCCTTCATTCGCTAATTTTTCAAAGTTTGCTACTGTACCTGGAGCAGCCTCTGGGTAAAGTTCAAACTCAATTTTCTTTCCATTCGTTAATTGTATGTATCCTTTTTTCGCCATTTTTCACATTCTCCTTTCAGGTTAAACAACGCTCATTATAGCACATTTTCGGTGATGTTAAACATCCCCTGCTCTTCGATTGTCATTTACCTCTTAACTGATGATTGATAAAATAGGGTTGCTTGATTCTTTTTTCCTAATAAAATGATATTTGACTAAATGACATGTCTTCATTTATTGGAAAAGGAACACATCTTAAAAAGAAAATTGAAACGTCGAGCCAATTTGTTACGTCTATATGATGGAGTGCACTTCATCACGTGTACTCAAAAGATGAGTTTCTCTTGAAAGAGGAACGCTTTCGACTTGAAGGAGGTCAACATGTTTAAAAAAATGATGCTTGGTATGATGGCAGCGCTCCTTTTCCTAATTGGTGCGCCAAAAGTCAGCTTAGCGGATGCAGCTGTCGGCGATGTCATCGTCACACTCGGGCAAGACCTAACACCGGCTGATCGCCAGAAGGTGCTTGACGAGTTGAACCCACCTGAAAATGCGACAAAAATTGAAGTAACCAATAAAGAAGAGCACGAATATTTAGGAAAGTATATCCCTCGTTCTTCTATCGGGACGAGAGCATTATCATCTTCATCGATCACCATTGAAAAATCAGGTACTGGTCTGACTGTGGATACACACAACATCAAGACCATTACAGATGAGATGTATTTAAATGCTTTAATGACAGCAGGTGTCAAAGATGCCAAGGTTGTCGTGACTGCTCCATTTGAAGTATCTGGTACAGCCGCACTGACGGGCTTACTAAAAGCGTATGAGGTGTCAAGCGACAAAGCCATTCCAGAAGATGTGAAGCAGGTGGCAAACGAAGAGCTTGTGACAACTTCTAAATTGGGTGACTCTATCGGAAAAGACAACGCTTCTGCCCTTATTGCAAAAATCAAAGATGACATTGCAAAAAATGGTGTTCCTAAAACCACAAAAGAAGTAGAAGAAAAAGTGGATCAGGCTGCTTCTGAATTGAACTTAAATCTGACGCAGGATCAAAAAGATCAGCTTGTCTCGCTATTTGATAAAATGAAAAACATCAATATCGATTGGAATCAAGTAGGATCTCAAATTGATAAAGCAAAAGACAAGATTACTAAATTCATAGAATCGGATGAAGGGAAAAACCTTCTTCAAAAGATTTGGGATTTCTTTGTCTCCATTTGGAACGCGATCGTTTCTGTATTCACTGGAGGAAAATAATTCATGAAAAAAAGCTGCCTGAACACCAGGCGGCTTTTTTAAGTAGATGATTTCACTTTTGATTGATACGGTAAATCAAGTTTGACAATGTCCTCATATGTTTCACGCTCAACCACAAGCTGCGCTTCCCCGTCTTCTACAAACACAACAGCTGGGCGCGGGATACGGTTATAGTTGTTTGACATACTATAGCCGTAAGCTCCGGTACAAAAGACAGCTAATAAATCCCCTTGTGATAATTCTGGCAGATCGATATCCCAAATGAGCATATCTCCACTTTCACAGCATTTACCGGCAATTGAAACCGTTTGATCATGCGTTTGGCTCATTTTGTTGGCACTTGCGGCTTCATATTTCGCTTGATATAAAGCTGGACGAATGTTATCACTCATTCCGCCATCTATCGCCACATAATCGCGGATGCCAGGTACATGTTTTGATGATCCGATCGTATAAAGAGTCGTCCCTGCATCTCCAACAAGAGAACGGCCTGGTTCTATCCAAATCTCTGGCATATCAAACTCATAGCGGGCAACGTTCTCTTTCACAGCTTGGATAATTTTCTCGACATATTCTGTTGCAGGAAGTGGTTCATCCTCTTCTGTATAACGAATCCCAAAACCGCCGCCTAAGTTTAATACTGTAGAAATAAAACCAAATGATTCTCTCCATTCATCCAGCTTCAAAAAGATTTTATCTGCTGCAAGGACAAAACCAGCCGTATCAAAAATTTGTGAACCGATATGACAATGAACACCTAAAAGCTCGATCACTTCTGAACCAAGCACTTGTTTCACCGCTTCATCTGCTTGTCCATTGTGAAGATCAAAGCCAAATTTTGAATCCTCTTGACCTGTCGTAATGTAATCATGCGTATGCGCTTCGACACCAGGCGTGATGCGGAGCAATACTTTGACTTTTTTTGACAGCTCTTGACCAAGCTGTTCAATGAGCTTCATTTCATAGAAATTATCCACAACAATACAGCCGATCCCATGCTCTAAAGCCATTTTTAATTCTTCTCTGCTTTTATTATTGCCATGGAAATGAATTTTTTCTACTGGGAATCCAGCGCAAATGGCTGTGTGAAGCTCACCGCCTGATACGACATCAAGAGATAATCCTTCTTCTTTGGCAAGCTGAAACATGGCGATGGAGGAAAATGCTTTACTCGCATATGCTACCTGCGCCGTTAATTCTTCTTCTATAAACGCTTTTTGAAAGCTTTTTGCGCGCTCCCGTATTAAAGCCACATCATATACATAAAGTGGTGTCCCATACGTTTCAGCTAAAGAAACAGCATCAACACCACCAATTTCTAAATGACCGAGTTCATTTTGTCTGCAAGTGCCGTGTAAATACAATGTCATTCCCTCTTTCTCCGCTTCGGCTGAAAAAAGGCAGCTGCGTGAGCTGCCTTTTGCCGTGTCTCAAAGTTAAAAATACAATATCACAATCTTCAGCCACTTTCAATGAGCGTTAAGAATTTGGCGGAATTTTTGATCTGTTTTGAGGGTGAACGATGCTCGGCCTTACTTTTGAGCCAGGAACAGACGTCCGAATTAGCACTTGCCACAAAGCCTTTCCATTAAAAGGAATGAACGGCCACATATAAGGCGTCTGCAATGAACGAATGGATGTTAAATAAATGATTAACAACGTAAAACCAATGATGAGTCCATTCAGCTTAAAGATCGCTACTAGTGCTAGGATGATGAGCCTTACAATCTTATTGGCGACACTCAGTTCATAGCTTGGCGTTGTAAAGGTACCGATCGCTGCCAGCGAGACGTATAAGATGACCTCTGGTGTAAATAAACCAACATCAATGGCGATTTGTCCAATTAAAACAGCCGCGATCAGCCCCATGGCGGTCGACAATGCGGTTGGCGTATGAATCGCAGCCATCCTTAAAAATTCCACCCCGAAATCAGCAAGAAATACTTGGAGAATCACAGGGATATGAGAAGGTTTGTTAAATCCAATATAGCTTAAATTGTCTGGCAGGAGATTTGGTTCGAGGATAAAAAGAAACCAAATCGGCAAAAGAAAGGTAGAACATAAAATGCCTAAAAAGCGTACCCATCTTAAGAATGTACCAACGGCAGGTGCCTGGCGGTATTCTTCTGCATGCTGAACGTGGTGAAAAATAGTGGTTGGTGTAATGATGACACTAGGGGATGTATCCGTAATGATGATGACATGCCCTTCTAATATGTGGTTAGCGGCGACATCTGGACGCTCGGTGTAACGCACTAGCGGAAAGGGATTATATCCTTGCTTAATAATAAATTCTTCAATCGTTTTATCAGACATCGTCAGCCCATCGACTTTGATTCCTGATACTTCTTTTTCTATAATATCTACTAAGTCAGGGTCTGCAATATCTTCAATATAGCAAACACAGACATCCGCTTTTGAACGTTCGCCTACTTTGAGCATTTTGTATCGCAGCTTTTCATCCCGTACTCTTCTTCGAATCAGCGCTGTGTTTACAATAATGTTTTCAACAAATCCGTCCCTTGCTCCCCGGACCACCTTTTCTGTATCCGGCTCCTCAGGCATTCTGCCAGGATAGCTTCTAACATCAATGATAAAGGCGTAGTTTTCACCTTCTACAACGACTGCTACAAGCCCAGACAGTACTTGATCCACTGCTTCATCCAGCGTTTCTACCTTGGACACCTGCTGATTGACAAGGCGGTTCTCGACTACATGTGCAAGATCATCTGATTCAGGTTCGTTGTCATTGATTTCGATTAGCTCTTTTAATAAGTAGATGACATACTGTGTATCACACAATCCGTTTACATAGTAAAGCTGGATTTCCTGATCGTGTATATAAATTTTCCGAACACCAAGGTCGAAGCTGAGACCCATCCCGACATTTTCCTTGAAGTAATCTTCATTTTTCTTCGGGTCTCGGTACACGTTTACCTTGTCTTTCTTCATGGTAACCACTCCTTTCTAGTATTAATTCCACTGCTTTCATCGTGATTGGAGATCCCTTGCTCAGATCATCTTTTCGTCCCATCTTGCCAATATCTCCAATCCCGACAACTAACGGAAGGTTGAGGGAATCAAGGCAATACACTGTATCCCCGCTCATTTTATGGGGCTCCATTTCGGGAAGACCGTGTTTGTCGACACCATATTCTGTCAGTTCACCTTCCCGGTCAATCGAGACATGAACCTTTGTCCATTCTGCTTGATGCGTCTTGGATGCAACTGCGATCGCACCAATAACTTCGATTTCAGGGTGGCGCGCCACATGTTTCATCGCCGTCTCCCCTGTTCCTTCACCTGTCAGACCAGAATCATCAAACATCACAAAGACTGGATCATACGGCGTTTTTAAAATCATCTGAACAAGTTCAGGTCCTGTCCGTTTGCTTGGATTTCCTTTTGAACTGGAAATACATCGTCCGCCGACGTTTTTAGCAGCAAGCTCTATGGTTTTGGCAGCATATATATCTCCGTCTGTCACTAAAATGACTTTCCGTCTTTGCCCCATATTCGGTTATCCTTTCGGTTTAAAGATAAGTGCGACAATAAATGAGAATAAAATCGCAGCTGATATTCCAGCAGAGGTTAATTCAAAAATACCGATACCGATGCCGATGAATCCATGTACATCTGCCTGATGCATTGCCCCATGAAGCAAGCTATGACCAAAGCTGACGATTGGTACGGTTGCACCCGCACCTGCAAATTCAATAAATTTATCATAAATACCGAATCCATCTAAAATGGTACCCGCTACAACAAAAGTAGTCATGACATGTGCAGGCGTGAGTTTAAGTACGTCTAGTAAAAGCTGGCCAATGACGCAAATAAGTCCGCCTGCCACAAAAGCGATAAGATAATCCATTAGCTCTCTCCTCCTGCACGCTCAAATACGACACCGTGCGCAATGGTTGGAATGGTCTCTTTTTGCTGAACCATCATCGGGCTGAGTAACGCCCCGGTTGCCACAACAAGTACTCTTTGCAAATTCCCTGCTTTCATTTCTTGAAAAATATGACTAAATGTCACAATAGCTGAACAAGCACAGCCGCTGCCTCCAGCGAATACGTTTTGGTCGGGTGTATAGATAATTAAACCGCAATCATCGTGCTTTCGCCCAAGCTGAATGCCGTCTTCTTTCAGAAGATCCTTTAAGATCGGTGAACCAATGCCTGATAAATCACCAGTTAAAATCAGATCGTAATCATCTACTGTTCTTCCTAAGTCTTCTAAATGCTGCTTGATGGTGTCTGCCGCTGCCGGTGCCATGGCCGATCCCATATCAAATGGATCTGTAATGCCAAGATCCATGACCCTGCCTACTGTTGCGCTTGTAATTTGAATGTCAGAGATTTCTTGGCTGATAATAACGGCTCCGCTTCCTGTCACTGTACTTGTTGCTGTATCGGGCTTTTGTCCGCCGTATTCTGTCGGATTACGAAATTGGCGTTCTGCCGTCGCATTATGGCTGCTTGTCGCTGCAATGGCTCTATTTGCAAAACCGCCATCAATGAGCGCTGACGCAATGGCAACCGATTCCATTGAAGTCGAGCATGCCCCAAACAAGCAAAGAAACGGGATCTTCAGCTCTCTTGCCACATAGTTTGCAGTGACGTTCTGATTGAGTAAATCTCCAGCCAGCAACAGGTCAATATCGCTTTTTTGCAAATTTGCTTTTGATAAAGCGGTTGATATCGCATCATCCATGAGCTTCCTTTCAGCCATTTCCCAATTCTTTTGATCACAGTGCATTTCATCGTACGTTTTATCAATTAAATGGCCAATCGGGCCTTCTTTTTCTTTCGGTCCTGCAGCAGTTCCTTCTGCATTGACATAAAGCTTGTGCTCAAATACCCAAGATTGTTTACCTGTTAGTTTCACCTTTCATTCCTCCTACGAAAACATCTTTTCAAAGACGTATCGAATGATCCCTACGACATATGCGGAAACGACACCAAACACAATGACGTTCCCAGCGAGTTTAAACATATTTGTGGCAACACCTAAAACAAGCCCTTCACTTTTATGCTCAAGGGCAGCACTTGTCATACTGTTAGCAAAACCTGTCACTGGTACGGCCGATCCGGCTCCAGCAAACTGGCCGATTCTATCGTAAATACCGATACCCGTTAATAGAGAAGAAATTAAAATGAGGGTTGCCACCGTCGGATTCCCTGCTGTCTTTTCGTTAAAATCAAAAAAATGGATATAGAAATTTTGCAGCCCCTCACCTATCAGACAGATTAAGCCGCCAACTAAAAACGCCTTGATGCAGTTGATGACATAAGGAGGTTTGGGCTGATACGTTTTTACCTTAGATGGATAGTTCTCTTTTAAACTCGACACGTGTTGTTCCCTCCAATTTCTTAAATATAAATAAGCCAATGAAATAGTGAACCAAATACCTTTCCTAAGACGATGGCCATGAGCAGCAAAACAATTTTCCCGTCCATTCCAATTCTTTTCGTTAATATAGGAAGTACATTTAATACTTCAGTGAGTGCAGCTGCAAGCATGCCGACAAAGATACCTGATAAAAGACCGACCGGCAGTGCCAGCCATTTGGTTAAATGCAGATGTATTTGACTTAAGGTGGCCCAGCCGCCAACGACTGCACCGCTAATGACAGCCGCCTCGTACCCTTGTATGAAGCGCTGCGTTTTGGTTAATTGCATTAAGCGGGGAATGATGCCAAGCACTGTAAGAAATGCCACAAATCCTGCTCCAACCGTTAAACCGCCGCCAAGTCCAACGAGTACGACAAAAAGCCATTTACCGATCATGGATATCTTTCAATGTTTCTTTATTTTCGTTGAGTGCGACGTAATGATCGAGATCAAGCTGATATTTAAACATTTCCACCTCGAGCGGACTTGGTTCTTCATTTAAACGCTTTTTAAATACATGATTGAAAAACAAAATCATGCCAAAGCCGAGTCCAAAGCTATATGGAATTTGTAATAAATACGGATGCTCAACCGTTTTTCCAGTGATCATTTCATATAGACGGATATGAACGAGCCTCATACTGACATCCTCGTGGAAATTCATAATGGCAAGGGCCGCTCCGACAAATAATAAGAGCCATACAAACACAAATAAAACGGGAGAAAGCTGGCGTTTGCCTGTATCAATTTCAACAATAGCTTCAGAGCCGCCGACGGTTTGAATGTCGATATCCGGCCACGTTTTTTTGATCGTTTTGACGACATGCATGATATCAAGTACGACGATGTGACGATCCTTTTTGCTGACATGATACACCGGCATTTTGCTAAGCTTTTGCACAGCAAACTCATCACCAGTGATTTGGGCGATATCCTCTAAATAAATGAGCTGATCAATACCAGTTTTGATTCGATGGCGCAGCCGAATAAAGATTTGTCCGTCCATCCAAGTCACTTCCTATACGATGGGTTAAAAATAGTATGTGGTGAAAAATGGTTCTCATACTGATAGAACTTGATTTACCGGTAATTACCACACAAAAAAAGCCAGCCGAATTGGCTAGCTGTCTTTTTGATCCATTTGCATTTGGATTTGTTTTAAAATTTTCTTTTCAAGCCGTGAGACTTGTACTTGTGAAATGCCAAGTCTTTCTGCAACCTCAGATTGTGTCTGATCTTTATAATACCTTAAATACACAATGAGTTTTTCCCGTTCTTCTAATTCCTTGATCGCTTCTTTCAGTGCGATTTTGTCAAACCATCTTTCCTCAGAATGATCAGCAATTTGATCAAGCAATGTAATCGGATCCCCATCATTTTCATACACCGTTTCATGAATGGATGATGGGGAGCGCACCGCTTCTTGGGCGAGGACGACATCCTCTGGTGTGATATCAAGATATTCAGCAATTTCCTGAACGGTCGGCATTCTTCCATGAGACTTAGACAATTCATCCCTTGCCCGCCGAATTTTATTTCCGAGTTCCTTTAGTGACCGGCTGACTTTGACCGTTCCATCATCCCGAATGAATCGTTGAATTTCACCAATGATCATGGGAACGGCGTACGTTGAAAACTTTACATCATATGACAAATCAAATTTATCAACAGATTTCAGCAGTCCAATACAGCCAATCTGAAACAGATCATCTGGTTCATATCCCCTATTTAAAAAGCGCTGAACAACGGACCAAACAAGACGCATGTTTTTTTCTACGAGGAGGTCTCTTGCTTGCTGATCACCGTCTTGGCTTTTTTTGATGAGCTCTTTGACTTCATCATTTGACAGCTGGGCTTTTTTAGCTTGCTTTTTTACCTCCACATCCATATGAGCAGCTCCTTTAATTACAAAGCGCTTTGCTTTTTGATAGATGCTTTGTTAAACGAATGGTCGTGCCCATTTCTGGTGATGAGTCCACCATGACATCATCCATAAAATTCTCCATGATGGTAAAGCCCATTCCAGAGCGCTCTAAGTCTGGTTTTGTTGTAAAAAGCGGCTGTCTTGCTTCCTCAAGATCTGTAATACCCATACCTTCGTCACGGATGGTGAGGTAAACGACATGGTCATCAAGTGTGACATGAATATGCACCTTGCCATCTGGATTCCCATCATAGCCATGGATGATGGAGTTTGTCACTGCCTCAGATACAACGGTCTTGATTTCTGTTAATTCATCTAAAGTCGGATCAAGCTGGGCGATAAATGCCGCGACTGTCACCCTCGCAAACGATTCATTTTGGCTTAATGCCGAAAAAGTCAGGTTCATTTCATTTCTCATGATGCCACCCCCAATGTTTGCAAAGCCGTTTGCTCAGAAGGCTCCATCCGAATGATTTTAAACAAACCAGACATATCAAATAACCGGTTCACCGCTGGCGAGATGGCACAGACGACCATTTCCCCGCCAAGCTGCTTAATTTCTTTATATCTTCCTAAAATCACTCCGAGTCCAGAGCTGTCCATAAACGATAAATCAGCCAGATTCAGCACAATGTGGCGAATGTCCTCTGTTTCCAAATAATTCGTCACCTTTTGTCTCAATGTTTCTGCGGAGTGATGATCGAGCTCTCCTGTTAACCGAATGCAAAGTACGCTCTCTTTTACTTGAAAATCAATACCAAGGCTCATTTTTTTATTCCTCCTTGCTCTAATTTCGGATAAAGAATGTTTCTCTTTTATATGAAGTAAATCCTTCACCATGACAAAACTAGTGACCATTCGTCACATTTAGATGTTCTTTTCTTTTCCTCATAGCAAAAAGACTGCCAATTACAGCAGCCTTTCGCCTTTTATTTCCATTTCACAAAATCAGCCATTGCTCGTTTGAAGAAAGTCCAAACGCCTGCCTTTTCCATTCCTTCTTTTGCTTCTACAGGGCTTTCATGCAGCACTTTTCCGTCTTTTTTCAAGACGATCGTACCAAGTTCCGTTCCTTTTGAAAATGGAGCTTTGACATCATGAGACAATTTGATTTCTTTTTTGATCTGATCCACATTTTCGCCTTTTTTCGTTAAAAGGGATATCGGTTCAGAAGTAACGAGCTGAATGTTTTTCTTTTTCCCTTTGCTCACTTTGACCTCCGCCACATCTTGCCCTCTTTTGTAAAGCGGATGAGTCGTATATTGACTAAATGCGTAATCTAACATTTTGACTACCTGAGCATTTCTGTCTTTCGGAGTGCTTGCGCCGAAGACAACCGCAATGACGCGCATGTTGCCTTTTTTAGCAGATGCAGTTAAACAGTATTTCGCTTCACCTGTAAAACCGGTTTTCACCCCATCGACCCCTGGATAAAATTTAATCAGACGGTTTGTGTTGACAAGCCAGAATTTTTTATCTGTGTTTTGCCGTAAATAGTCTTCGTAGACACCTGTGAATTTGGTGATTTGTTCATATTTCAACAGCTCTTTTGCCATTTTTGCCATATCGTGAGCTGTGCTGTAATGGTCTTTTTCAGGAAGTCCTGTTGGGTTTTGAAAGACCGTTGAGGTGAGGCCAAGCTCTTTCGCCCTTTTGTTCATCTGCTCAACGAACTGTTCTTCAGATCCTGCAATATGCTCTGCCATGGCAACTGAAGCATCATTTCCTGACGCAATCGCAATGCCTTTCAGCATTTCTTTCACGGTCATTTCTTCTCCTGGTTCAAGGAAGATTTGTGAGCCTCCCATGGACGCTGCATAGTCGCTCGTTCTGACCTTGTCTGTCATTTTTAGTTTACCCTGATCAATGGCTTCCATGATGAGAAGCATCGTCATGATTTTGGTCATACTTGCGGGTGCAAGCTTTTCATCGCTGTTTTTATTGTAAAGCACCTTTCCAGTGTCTCGTTCTATTAAGATCGCTGATTTGGCTTCGTGTGCCAATTCTGATGTTTGTTTTTCTCCTGGTTTTTCAATCTTTTCTTTTGCTATCGCTGATGGTGAAACCATTGAGATAAGGATCATTAAAATAAACAATGCACATATATGACGTTTCAAGTGGCAGACCTCCATTATCGTAATCCTTTCTATTTTTTCCTCATACAGGCTGTTTTATTCAGAGATCGTATGATTGCAAATAAAAAAAGCCTTCTGCTTGGGTAGCAGAAGGCTTCTGGACACATGCTATGAAAGTTGTTTGACAATGTCTTTTACTAAATCAAGAAAACTTGCTTTCACTTTTTCCGTTACTTCGATCACTTCATCATGAGACAGCGGCTGATCCAAAATACCAGATGCCGCATTGGAAATGCATGAAATGCCAAGTACTTTGATTCCTGCATGACGCGCAACAATGACTTCTGGAACAGTCGACATTCCGACCGCATCTGCTCCAAGTGTTCTTAAGAAACGAACTTCAGCAGGTGTTTCATATGAAGGCCCTGTCATCCCTGCATAAACCCCTTGCTGTACAGATATACCTAAACACTTGGCTGTTTCTTCTGCAAGTGCCAATAGTTCTTTATCGTACGGTGCAGACATATCAGGGAAGCGAACGCCTTGACTGTCATTTGGGCCAATTAATGGATTGGTTCCCATCATATTGATATGATCTGTGATCAGCATGAGATCTCCTGGGCGGAATGACGTATTCACACCGCCGGCTGCATTTGTGACAATGCATGTGTCAATGCCAATTTCTTTCATCACACGGACAGGAAACGTCACTTGCTTCATATCATATCCTTCATAGAAATGAAAACGTCCTTGCATAGCGCAAACGACAGTGCCTTTCAGCGTTCCGATCACGAGCTGCCCTGCATGTCCCTCTACTGTTGAAACAGGGAATCCAGGAATATCTTCATATTTTATTTTGATTGGATTTTCAATCTCATCTGCTAAAATGCCAAGTCCTGATCCTAAAATGAGCCCAACTGTTGGTACATATGTCGATGCTTGTTTAATGTATGCCGCCGCTTCTGAAAACTGTGCTCCCACGAAATTTCCCCCTATTTGAGTTTAGATAAAAAGCTTGTTCCGTATTTTGGCATCGTTGTCTTGAAATTATCTGCAACGGTTGCCCCAAGATCAGCAAACGTTTTTGCTGTTGGCAGTTCATTTGCTTCCTGATGCTTTTTGCTGTAAGCAATGAGCGGAACATATTCTCTTGTATGATCTGTTCCGTGATGAACTGGGTCATTACCATGATCTGCTGTGATCACAAGAAGGTCATCCTCTTTCAACAGGTCAAACACTTCAGGAAGACGTGCATCAAATTCCTCTAGTGCTTTTCCATAACCCTCTGGATCTCTTCTATGTCCGTAAAGAGCGTCAAAATCAACAAGGTTTAAAAAGCTGAGTCCTGTAAAGTCTGTTTTAAGTGTATCGACCAGCTTGTCCATTCCATCCATGTTTGATTTTGTTCTAAGAGATGATGTGATACCCTCGCCGTCATAAATATCAGAGATTTTTCCGATCGCAATGACATCGAGTCCATCATCTTTCAGTTCATTCATGACTGTACGGTCAAATGGTTTTAACGCATAGTCATGACGGTTTGGCGTTCTAACAAATGCGCCAGGCTCTCCGACAAACGGACGAGCGATAATCCGTCCAACCATATATTTTTCATCTAATGTAAGTTCACGGGCAATTTCACAAATACGGTAAAGCTCATCTAATGGCACAACTTCTTCGTGCGCAGCAATTTGCAGCACAGAATCCGCAGATGTATAAACGATTAAATCACCTGTTTTCATGTGCTCTTCGCCAAGCTCATCTAAAATTTCCGTACCAGACGCAGGTTTATTTCCAATAATACCTCGGCCTGTTTTTTCTTTTAGTTCATTTAATAGTTCATCTGGGAATCCTTCTGGAAAGACTTTGAACGGTGTGTCTATGTAAAGACCCATGATTTCCCAGTGTCCTGTCATTGTGTCTTTACCGTTTGATGCTTCTTGCATTTTTCCATAATACGCAAGCGGTTTTTCATCCGCTGGAATTCCTTTGATTTCTTTAATATGACTCAGCCCAAGCTTCGCCATATTCGGCATATGAAGCCCGTTCATTTTTTCAGCAATATGTCCAAGTGTATCTGCACCTACATCATTAAAATCAGCAGCATCTGGTGCTTCCCCAATTCCTACTGAATCCATGACGACGAGGAAAATGCGTTTATACTGATAATCAGGCATTAAAAAGCGCCTCCTTCAATATTCTTGTCTTTTGACCTTACAAACAGTGAGAGGTCAGACATCTCAAGTATAAACCGTTTACAAGCCAGTTGACAACCATAAACGGTGTAAACATGAAAAAGCATGACACCCGTTCACTGTGTCATGCTTTACTTATGCCCTTGGATGGAATTTGTGATACACATCTTTCAGTCTTGTTTTCGTCACATGTGTATAAATTTGTGTTGTTGAGATATCGGCATGTCCGAGCATTTCCTGTACAGCTCTTAAGTCCGCACCGTTTTCAAGCAGGTGTGTAGCAAATGAATGTCTGAGCGTATGAGGCGTCAGTTCCTTTTGAATCCCTGCTTCGATGGCTCGTTTTTTCAAGTTCTTCCAGAAGCCTTGACGCGACATTTTTTTCCCATGATGATTGAGAAATAGGGCATCGGACGGCTGTTTTTTTAACAGCTTGCTTCTTCCCTTTTCGATATATTCTTCAATTGCGCTTGCAGCAGCTTCACCTATTGGCACAATACGCTCTTTTCTTCCTTTTCCAAAACAGCGGACAAAGCCCATTGTGAGGTGAACATCGGCAAGGGTCAGATCCAGCATTTCACTGACGCGAATCCCCGTTGCATATAAGAGCTCAAGCATTGCTTTGTCTCGGTAGTCAAAGGGAGTGTGCTGATTTGGTGTATCAAGCAGCTTTTCGACCTCCCCTAATGATAAAACTTTCGGTAAAGTCCGCTCTGTTTTTTGCGTTTCAATGTTCCATGACGGGTCATTCGTTGTCACTTTTTCCCGAAGCAGAAATTGATGAAAGGAACGGATCGATGATAGATGCCGTACAGACGTTTTACTCGATTTCCCTTCCTCTTTTAGCTGCTTTAAATAATGAATGATATGCAGACGCGTGACATCGCGAATATCCGTCAGCTGTTCATGTGTCATTAAAAAAGACAAGTAGTTCTGTAAATCTCTTTTATAAGAAACAATGGTATTTTCAGAGAGTCCTCTCTCTACGGTCATAAAATGAATAAAGTCGGATAATTGATCGTTCAATGATTTCTACTCCCCGTTTTGATAAAAATAAATCAATCGGTCTTGCCAATTGTCTTGGTTCGGCTGATCCATTTCCATCACTTTAATTGCTGCACCCTCTGGTTTATCATAACGATGGTAGCTTTCATATTCTGAATTTATCCATATCATAGCATAATAGAACAGGACGGTAAAACCAGTGAACAAGATAAATACTTTGATCACTTCACCTGTTGTTTTGAGCCATTTTCGCATAAACTTCAAGTCCTTTCTCACCTTCTCATTACTTCAGCATATGCCAGGTGGGACAAGGAATATACAGCGAAAATGCAAAAAACCTCTTCATCTTAAATGAAAAGGTTCCAATTCGGATTATTTGCCGGATTCATCATCATGACACCGGTGGCAAATACCATGGAATGTCAATCTATGATCCTTAATTTTAAATTTCCAGTCACGTTCAATAATCTCTTCGACATCTTCTAATAAATCATCTTCTATCTCATCGACTGTTCCGCATTCCATGCAGACAAGATGATGATGGAAGTGAGCGGCTCCTTCTTTGCGAAGATCATATCGCGAAACGCCGTCTCCAAAGTTAATTTTATCAACAACTTTCAGTTCAGTGAGCAATTCTAACGTCCGATAAACAGTAGCAAGACCAATTTCAGGAGACTTCTCTTTTACGAGGAGGTATACATCTTCTGCACTTAAATGGTCTTCTTCATTCTCAAGCAGTACTCTTACTGTGGCTTCACGCTGTGGCGTGAGCTTGTAGCTGGAAGAATGAAGCTGTTTCTTAATTCGATCAATCCTATTTTCCATTGACTTTCCCTCCTACGCCACATTACTTGATCATTATATCAAATGATGTGCTGAGAGCCAACTATAATCATTTTAAATTGATAAATAAATTGATTATTAATTAATAACAATTATAAAAGAACACCTGCCAGCTTTTTCATCAGCATGAATGATATGTACGATTCAAAAAAAGACGACAGTGCAGCAAGCGCTAAAATCATCAGCAGAACAGATGCATACCGGCCAAACCACTGGACGGGTGCTTGACTGATGGTTTTTTTCATGAAGAGCTGTCCAATGAGACGGATGGAAAACGCAATTGCACAAGTGCCAATCACTAAATAGGCTGGAATGAGCAAAATGTTTTGCGGAAGCACCGATACAAACGAGAGAAAAAATCCACTCAGCCCCATTTGATTCACGAGAAAACCAACAGTAAACCCAACAACAATTCCTTTTAAAAAGATCATAAGAAAGATAAGCGGCAGACCAACGATGGAGATTCCCAGAATCCACATAAGGCCTAAATATTTCATATGATGCAGAAAGCTTTGTAAAAACATTTCTTTTGATTCTGCTGCTTTCTCATTTGTCAGCTGACCAAAAAATTGATTTAAATAATAGAATAAATCCTCTTTCTGGCTGAATGTCATGCTATTGACAATGATGGCCCCGAAAATCACACCCATTAAAAAGAGTACAGAGACAAATAAATAAATCGAGAGATGATCTTTTACGTGCTGAAGAAGATGCTCCTTCCAAGACTTTTTCCGCATGTGTCTTCCTCCCAAATAGTAAGGTTACTAGATTCTATGAGAGAGATTACGAAACATGACAGTTTTATCGAAAGAAAAAAGAGAAAGCAGCCTGCTCACTGCTTTCTCTTTTTCATTTATCGTGCGGCTTTTTGTACGTTCACAAGCCCGGCACCGTAATAAAAAGGTTCTCCAAGCTTTGTCGCCGTTTTTGACAGTCTCTCGCGTACTTCATCGTTTGTCAGATTCGGATGTTTTGATAGAATGACAGCCGCAGCGCCCGCTACATGCGGTGATGCCATTGACGTTCCGCTCATGTAGCCATATTCGTTATGAGGAATGGTGCTCAGCGTTGAAACGCCTGGTGCTGAGACTTCCAGTTCTTCGCCAACAGATGAATCAAAAGCTCTTTGCTTTTTTTGGTCAACAGAGGCAACCGCCATCACGGAGCTGTATTTAGCCGGATAGTCAATCGTATTGAGAGAGCCATAGCTTCCTTCATTCCCTGCAGAAGCCACAATGAGAATCCCTTTATCATACGCTCGATCTACCGCTTCTTTCAGCGCCTCAGATTCACTTGCTCCCCCCATACTAATATTGATGACATCCATGTCATTCTCAATGGCCCATTCAATCCCTTTTATGATCCAGCTATAGTAGCCGTCACCATTTTCATCTGCCACCTTGACAGCATAGATAGAAGCTTTTGGTGCAACACCCACGACACCTACCTTATTATCTAATGCTGCAATTGTGCCTGCCACATGCGTTCCATGTTTATGCGGATCAACAAACGGATCAGACTCTGCCGGTACAAAGCTCACCCCGCCGGTGACATGTAAATCCTCATGTTTGCCGTCGATGCCGCTGTCAAGAACGGCTACTTTGACATTCTGTCCAGCGTATCCATGTTTATGTACCTTTTGTGCTTTGATGCTTTTGACGCCGTATGGAATCGTTTGAGCGCTTGTTTTTGCTTTTTGGTCTTCCTCGATAAAGGTCACTTCTTTTGCTTCATTCAGTTTCTTTTTCGAAGTCTCATTCAGCGACACTTTCATCATATCTATTTGCTCTATTGATTCTTTCACATGCCCGCCAGCTTCTTCTACAAGCTGTTTTTGTGTTTTGTCTTGAACGGAAGAAGAAAAGCCGATCATGTACTCTTTTTTTGTTTGCTCCTTTGCAGAAATATCTGACGCGCCAAACATGACGGATGTCACAAGCACACTTGCCATACAAAGCCCTGCTCCAAATGACTTGACGTTCACGATACTCACTCTCCCTTTCGTTTCTTTTTGTCATTTAACTACATATTTAGACAAAAAGAAACGACCGTTTGTCCTATTTTTTAAATTTTTCCATTTATTTGATCTAGTTGTCACAAAAAAGCAAAATAAAAATGCTTATGATCCTCTTGATAGTGATCATAAGCATTTCGTCCTTTATGTTTCTTCATCATATGCTGCAAGGCTTCCTGTTTTGTTTTTGTCTTCCTTTCGTGTGTGCTAAAATGCGGCATGTTTCCTCTCGACAGTTCTGGATTTCGGCTCTGCTGCCTTTGGATATGCTCTCGTTTTTTCTTTGCTTTGCTTTTTCCCATTTGGCAAAACCCCTTTCGTTGACGTTATGATACACGATGTTACATAAAAAAGATAGACGTAAAAACGTCTATCTTTCTGTTTTCACCATATCAAGATGCGGAATCCCATCTTCATCATAAACATCTGAGACAGCCTTGAAACCAAATGATTCGTAAAATGACTTCAGGTAGCCTTGCGCCTGTATTTTGACACTTGTTTCACCTAGTTCACTAAGCTTTTCCAAAGCCTTGATGAGCAGCAGCTTTCCATAGCCTTTTTTCCGCCCGGCCTGCGTCACAAGCACGCGGCCGATGGACGCCTCCTTGTACATGATCCCGTTTTGGAAAATTCGGCAATAAGCCACAATCGTGCCGTTCTCTTTTGCGATGAGATGAAGCGCATCTTGGTCCCGGTGATCAATTTCAGGGTAAGGGCATGTTTGTTCTACAACAAACACGTTGACTCTTTCCATAAGAATCAAGTAAAGATCCTCTTTTGACAATTGTTCAAACGTTTGACATGTCCATTTAATGTGACTCATGATTGATATCCACCTTACCGTACACTCCGCCTCCACCAGCGATCAGTTCGACTTCGCCCTTCCTTGCTTTGATGATGTAGCCCGCTGTCTTTTCTGGCAGAACGGCTTTTAGTTCTTGTTCTGTTGCTTGATGTAGAATATTCATCTCTGTGTGAAACACGGCTTTTAGCTTCTCCAGCGTTTTAGGTCCAACACCCGGAATAAACTGAAGCGGGAGCTGATGAACATAAGGAGGTCTCGTTCCTTTTTCACTTTCTTGGTCAGCAAGCTCTTTTAAACGTTCACTTACTCCTTTTGTCATCCGTGTATGTCCGCATACATGGCACTTTTCTTGATCTGGTGCGTGAGGTCTAACCCCGCATTTCTCGCAGGTCGTATGATAATACTTCCCAAGCCGCGGAGCAAGTCCATAATTTCCTGTGACGGCTCTGCCATCTTTTTCTTCAAGGGCTAGCTTGAATTCGGCAAAAGAGGCATGATCCATTTTGATTTTTGTATATTCCCGCGCGATTTTTCCTAAAGAATGAGCATCTGAATTCGTTAAAAAAGGATAACGGTTCAGCTCACTCAGCTGGGACGCCATTGACGTATCGCAGCTAAGACCAAGCTCAACAGCATCAATAAGGTCAGGATCAAATACTTCCGTTAAAGAAGTGTTGACCCCTTTGCCGTATAGACTTTTATGAGGCGTGAATATATGAGCAGGAATAAACAATCCTCCCAGCTCCTTAACCTTGCGCTGAAGTGTTTTCCCATCAACATAGAGGCGCTGTGAACTCAAATGCACATTTTTCATATGAAGCGAAAGCCATGCGGAAAACTCAGACATTTTGTGTAGTGTGGGCATAAATGCCAGCACATGAATCGGACCCTTTGAATGGTCATCATTGATTTCTAATTCACTGCCTAAAAGCAGCACTGTCTGTCCAAATGATAAACCGCCGTCATTTAGTTCCGTGTACCTGCCTTCCTCTACACCTTCTATTAATTCTTCTAGGACTTCTGGAGATTGTGCATCAATCACACCAATCATCCCCATCCCTTTACTTTCTGCTGCTTCAATAAGAATTTGGTCAATTGTCAGTGACCTTGCACCTGTAATTTTGACAGCTCTGCCTGTTCTTGTTCTGCCAATATGGATATGGATGTCTGCAAAAAATTCCTTCATTTTGTTGACTCAAGTACCTCTTGCAGTTGTAAGTACTGAATGGCATAGGCTGTTTTTGCATCATAAATATGCTGCTTTTCAATGAGGTGCAGAGCTTCTTCTAATGAAACTTCCATTACTTCGACAAATTCATCTTCATCCAGCTCTCTTTTTTCTTCAAGCGGAACTAGCTGATCTGCTAGATAGATGTGAACAATTTCATCTGCAAAACCAGGTGATGTATAAAAGGCCGTCAGCTTTTGAAGCTGCTGGGTTGTATATCCTGTTTCTTCTTCCAATTCTCTTAATGCTGTATGTGCCGGCTCTTCCCCTTTTTCTAGTTTTCCGGCCGGAATTTCAACGATGGCTCTCTCTAGTGCTTTACGGTATTGTTTGACCAAGATGATTTTATTTTCGTCTGTACGTGCAATGACGGCTACTGCACCAGGATGTTTAATGATTTCGCGTTTGCCTTGTTTTCCGTTAGGCAATTCTACATCTTCAATAACCAAATCAATGATTTTTCCGTTGTATAATTCTTTCGACGATAATGTTTTTTCTTCAAAGTCCTTCAATTTTGTCAGCTCCTCGTTCTACTTTCACTTTTTACTTCATTTATTTTAACATAGATGATTTAAGAGAAGCGAAAAGCGAAACGCTTGCTTCAATACGCCATTTGAAATCACCTAGCTTGAATTCCTGATTTTTTTCACTTAATGTGAAGGGATAGGAGTGTGATGGAATTGAAAAAAAGACGAATTGGCACCTCAGATCTCTTAGTGAGCGAGGCGGCACTAGGATGCATGTCTCTTGGGACGGAAAAAGAAAAAGCGCTCTCTTTATTAGATGAGGCCATTGATCTCGGAATTAACTATCTGGATACAGCCGATTTATATGATTTTGGGACAAATGAGGAAATTGTCGGGGAAGCCATTAAAAACAGACGTCAGGATTTGATTTTGGCGACAAAAGGCGGCAACCGCTTTGAAAAAGGCAAACCAGGCTGGGACTGGGACCCTTCAAAAGCGTACATAAAGGAAGCAGTAAAACAAAGCCTCAAGCGGCTTCAAACAGATTATATTGATTTATATCAATTGCACGGAGGCACGATTGATGACCCCATTGATGAAACGATTGAGGCTTTTGAAGAATTGGTAGAGGAAGGCGTAATTCGCTATTATGGCATTTCATCTATCCGTCCAAATGTCATTAAAGAATATGCCAAAAAGTCCAATATCGTAAGCGTGATGATGCAATATAGTTTACTCGACCGCCGCCCAGAAGAATGGTTCTCTCTACTTGAAGAACAAAGCATTAGTGTCGTCGCAAGAGGTCCTTTAGCGAAAGGATTATTAACTGAAAAGCCACTTTCTCAAGCAAGTGCAGCGATTCAAAAAAACGGCTATCTTCAATATTCATTTGAAGAGCTTCAGCAGATCATTCCTTCTTTAAAGAAAGTCGCTTATGACCTATCACTCACTGAACTGTCCATTCAGTATATACTAAAACATTCTACGGTCAGTTCCGTTGTATTTGGTGCAAGCTCAGTGGATCAGTTAAAAGAAAATATAGCAGCAGCAAATGCACGTACATTAAGTGACCAAGAAGTCAAAGCATTAACTTACTATACAAAACCATCTGTGTATGAAACGCACCGGTTCAAATAACAAAAAAGATCACATGATGTGATCTCTCAGATTGTAGAAAAACTCATGTTTTTCTACAATCTTTTTATTTTAGCGTATGTATGATGCTAGTGTTTCTCTATTAAAAATGAAGAGGGGCTAAAAGCCCCGTTGTCCTTATCTTGCACTTTCATAATATGCATAATTTCCAGATTTGCCTTTAAGATAAAATGTAGTACCAAAGCGACTGAAACTATTTGCAAAAGAACCATTATCTGAATACATACATAGTCGATTACTTGCGCCTTTAAAAGGGGTTACAGAACAATCAACAATTGAAGTAGCCTTTGTACTTAAATCCGCATTCGTTAAATCATTTGTAGCAAGAGCTTGTCCAGAAACAGGTAAAAGCAATCCTAAAGATAAAGCGACTCCAGCCATTGTTTTTCTCAATTTCATGTGAATCATCTCCATTCCCAAATTTTGTAATACACCTTCATTATAAGGAGAATGATCCTCTATCAAAAGGGTATTAATAACCATATTTTCAATAAAAAGGAATTTAAATAATTCAATACTCACCTTTTTACTTCTATCTTAAACACAAGTTATGGGATTTCGTTTCGTTTGACTGTAAATATCATACTGTCACGATTCTGAAATGAAGTGATGTGAAGGGGGAAGAAGTGCTTTTCTTTTTAAACACTTCTATGTTTCTGCTGTGGATCTATCTTAAGAAAAAAAGAGAGCATCATCGCCCTCTTTTTTAGCTTTTATACTTTCTCCAGTCTAAATGGCTTTCATCTAGCAGCTCTGAAAAACTTTTGTTTTTTTCTTTTTCTTTCTGCTGCCGAAGGAGGTCTTTTCGTTTTTGTTCTTCTCTTTTTTCTGTCTCGACGGCAAGGTTTTTCTTCATTTGAAGAAGCTGCTGTTTGACATCATCGTTTATGCCGTCCTTTAATTTTGCTTGATCTTGTTTGGTCTTTTTCATTGTGCCTCTCTCCTTTTGACTTAGTGTATCATCCGTTTTATTTTCTGAGCAAGAGGCACGCCAATCTCCCAAGATGTGGTATGATCGTCATAGAAAAAACTCCGGAAAGGAAGAATCGGCTAGATGAAGAAATGGATCGCTATATTTGCCTTCATATTATGTCCACTCGCTGCAATTGGTATTTTTTTCACCAATAAAATGATGTATATTCGAAAATTAACGGATAAAGAGCTCATCAAACGAGAATCAGATGGAGGCCATTATCACCACGAGGAATTTCAACAGCTTAAAAAAGAGAAAGTGTGTATTCCTTCAGCATTTGGTTATGATCTCCATGGCTATTTTGTGCCGTATCCCCATACAACACGAACAATCGTCCTTTGCCACGGTGTTACAGTCAGTTTGATTAACTCCGTTAAGTATATGAAATTATTCCAAAAGCTCGGATGGAATGTGATGCTTTATGATCATAGAAGACATGGAATGAGCGGCGGGAAAACCACAAGTTATGGATATTATGAAAAAGAAGATCTAGCAAAGATCGTAAAGTGGCTCAGACAAAAACTCGGAGAAAGTGCCATCATTGGGATACACGGAGAATCAATGGGTGCAGTCACGACCTTGTTATATGCTGCAAAGCCGGAAGCAAACGCCAATTTTTACATAACAGACTGCCCTTTTGCTTCTTTTGAGGACCAGCTTCTTTATCGATTAAAAACAGATTTTCGCCTTTCAGGAAAATGGATTCTTCCACTAAGTGATCAAGTGTTAAAATGGCGGGACGGATACCGCATCCGGCAAGTTTCCCCTCTTGATGTGATCGATCAGGTGAAAGAACCTGTACTTTTTATTCATAGCCGCCATGACGACTATATCCCCTGTGAGCAAAGTCAGCAGTTATATACTCGAAAAAAGGGTGACAAACAGTTATTTATTGCGCCACACGGTGCGCATGCAATGTCTTTTAGCGAAAATAAGGAAGCTTATGAGCAAGAAATTCAAGCATTTCTTCAAAGATTTGAATTGAATGAAAATAAAAGAGGAGAATGAACAGCAGTTCGTCCCCTCTTTTTGAGCTAACTTATGCGATAGTCACCACTGTTGTATGGTGTCTGCCCGCAAGCTCCATATGGCTCTCTTCCGATTGCTGCTGACTCATGACCGATAATCCTGCAGTTGCTGCCAATAAAAGAACTATCAAACTCGTTTTCATATAAATGACCCCCATTTTGGATTTTTGATATGGCTTGAATTTTCCTTTCGTAAAACCGGGTAGATACTTCAAACAGTCCAAGCTCATTGTAATAATGAGCCGCATCAAGTGCCAATTCCTCAATATCTGGGTATAAGCGCTTGTCCTCGAGCAGGTCTAATGTATCGTCTATGATTGTTATGTCTGCATCAACGTACAATGCTTTTAAGAATTGAAATTTGCAGATGTAAATTTCATCTTCTAATTCACAGGCCTTTATAATACCTTGTTGATAGAGGGTTAATGACTCTTCTATTTGTTTTTGTTTAAACAGGATTTGTGTCAGCATAAATAGTGGGTCTAGAGAGCGATTAAGATGGGTTAAATTCTCCTTTTCAAACACTTCAATAGAGTCTTTCAGATAACGCCTTGCTTCCGCAAGATCGTTCATTTGATAATAACAGTTACCTAAGTTGAAAAGGGCCGAACCTATGACTCGAGGGTTTCCAATTGAGCGTGCTCGCTTTAGAGCATTTTTAAAGTAGGGCAATGCATGTTCATAGCATTTCAAATCATCATAGTTTGCACCAATGACAAATTCACAGTGGATGATTCTCAGCGTGTACGTTCTGTAGGCAGAATACGTATCTAACGCTTGCAAGGCATAGTGCATCGAAAAGTGGGTTTGTTTCATGTGGTAGTAAATTTCTGCTAATTTAAAGTAAAATTCTGCTCTTTCTATATCATCTGATATGAGATTGAGCTTTTTTTCTGCTGAGCGGTAATAAGCAATGGCACTTAAATAGTTTCTCTGTTCAAATTCAAACATTCCTGTGAAAAAATGAACATAGTATTCAAGCATATCCGTTAATTTCGTTTGTGAATGTTCAATCGTTTCTAGCAAATTCTTAATCTCTTCATCATTCGAGGCTTTCTTTGCCGGTTCAAAATATTCAAGCATCACCTTGTGGCGAAAATCCATCAGCTGGTAAAACAATAACAAGTTTTGATCCTGCTCCATCTCCAGGATTTCCTGCTCGATCTCCGCCTTCAGCTTCTCTGCTTTCATCACATGAAATCCGCAAATCTGCCTATACCATTCGTTTATTTTGATTCCAACCTGAGGCGATGACAGCTTGAGCTTCAATTCACTTTAGCACCTCCCTTCTCATATACGATACATGTTGTATTCTATCACATTTCCTCGAATGGAAGAAATATGAAATGTCATTTTTCGCAAAGTTTTCGGTATCCCGCAATTAACGCTGCAAATGCCTATTTTTCGGCATTTACAGCCATTATTTTTTTATTTCCAGCTTGCTCATTTTGTCGAATTGTTTGTTAAAAAACGGCTTTTTCCGTTCCCAAAAGCTCATTTTCCGGATTAGACAGCCATGCGGTGTGATGAGATGATGAACGCACGAAAAAAACCCTTCCGAAAAAGGGCTTTTATAATATATCTGTTACTTGGTCCATATTCTCTTTGATCCAATTGACAGCTAAATCGAGCGTTGGAAATTCTTCTGTTTCAAATGTGACTTCATCTTGAAGAAGCCAAACGTCCTTTTTCACCGAATCCATTCCACCTATTGACCAGTGCAAAAGGCTATAGGGATGATTGTTATTTAAAAACGACACCCATGTTTTATTTTGTGCCGTATTTTGTATTGCTTTTAGCTTTTGATCCACTACATTTCCACCTTACTTTACAAGTATACCCATTCTCGGGCTGAGTATTTGTTGAGGACTTTTCAACATGAGTGTGTTGGCTTTTTCGTTAAAATCAATCGTCATTTCCTCGTCAAAAAAGACCTTTTGTGCTGTGTGTATGTACAGCTTAAAGAGCTGATTATGCTTGAGTTCTTCCCATTCGCCTGTTCTTTCGCCTGTGAGCCAAATCATTGGGACACCGCTTACCGCACAGCCGCACCCATCTGAATCATATCGAAGGAGCAGTTCTTTTGTTTCATGCCCTGCTTGTTGTTTTGTAAGGAACGCTGCTGCTGGTTCTGTTATATGAATATACATGCCGAACATCCTTTTTTCGTTGATTGTTACATTGTAACATATCAGTCATCAATTAAACATGTTCACGCCCTGTCAGCTCTTATGTCTGATCATTTGTCTTTAACTGGTCTGACCAATTGTACGCTTCTTGTTCAATTTCTTTAATGAGCTCATCTTTTCCTTTGATATAACTTGCCATATCTTCAGGATAGGCTTTTGCCAATTGACGCTTTTTATCTGCATAGACTTTGGCACGGTCAGGTGCAGCTTTTAAATAATCTCGGAACACCAAATGCCTTTTTACATCATCATGTCCGGCTTCATAGGCGTGAACGTGATGTGTTCGGTTCAAGCCGCCTTTTCTAAAAAAACGTCTTCCCTTGAGTCCATTTTCTCCGAGCGGTTCATATCCAAGCTGGCGAAACAGATGGTTACACTCATCTAAGCTGCTGATATGCTTCACCTCTAGCAAGATATCAATAATTGGCTTAGCCGCCATTCCTATGACTGACGTACTGCCAATATGGTGGCCATATACCCAGTTGTCGCCAACTATCTTTTTCAGCTTGTCATGCTCATCTTGAAATTGTTTTGGCCAGCTCGATTGGTATTCAATCACTTCCACCTTTCGAAGCATCAAACGTTCCATCTTTGTTAACATCAGATTGTTTTCCACCTGCAAACGGGCCTTCTGTTTAAACCCTAATTTTTCATAAAGCTTGATTGCTGGTGTATTTGCCTCTGCTGTTGTGAGCTCGATTGTTTTTTGATGCTGGATAATGGATTGCAGGAGCGCTGTCCCGATTCCTTGATTGACATGATGTGGGTGCACAGCTAACCGGCTGAGGATGATCCGATCGTCATGTAGTTCATATGAAGCGATCCCTAACAAATGCCCCTCTTTTTCAAATCCTATGAAAATCTCATCTGTTTCTATTATGTCTTTAACCGTTTCTTTTAAGGGCGGTAAATCTTGATAGCCAATTTGTTCTGCCTCCCGCTGATATGCGGCTAATTGTATATGTAACAGCTCTTTTGCTATTTCTTTATTTTTTTGATCCAGTCTGATGATCATGCTTTCGCCTCCAGCTTTTTCACAAATAGCACCCGGTCTTCATGAATGCCGTCGTAATCTGAAAAAACTGAAATGCCATCCACTGTTTTATCTCCCTTTTCTATCTGAAAACCGAGCTTTGTATGGTAAGCAATCGAGACTTTATTGACAGGAGCTGTGATGGCCTTAATCGTCGTTCTTCCTTCCTTTTCAGCCGCTTCATAAAACGCTTGATAGAGAATTTTGCCAATCTTTAATTTCCGGTGGTCTGGATGTACCCCGACAAAGTGAATATACGCTTCATCTGAATGTGATTGCGATAAAAAACCGACTAAAAAGCCGATCAGTTCACCTTTTTCAACAACAACAAAACTTGTTTGCTGAAAATGTTCGAAAAATAGCTTTGGCAATTTTGCGCGCAAATCTCTGCCTCCCCACCAGCTTTGAATGACGGATGTGACCGCATAAAAATCTGACAGCTTTACTTGACGTATCATGATGACCTCGCCCCTTTTCATTTTTAGCTGTACCGCTCTTTTTTCACAAAAAATCAACTGTTTCAATAGTCTACCTATCTGATCAATTGTTTGTAAAGGTGATGTATCAGCCTTTTTTCCTTTCAGCTTTGTTGGTTCTTCGTTCTTTCGCTGTCATCTCCTTTTAAATCTTCACACTTATTTCAAAAAGTTCACTTTTTGTGCGAAAGTTTTATTCTTTTGTTATGTTAAGATGAATCATATAGGAAATGGAACAAACGTTTATTGGAGATGATGATATTGGTTTGGATTGTTACTTCACTTGTTGTGTTTAGTCTTTTAAAGCTGCTTGTCACTTCGCTGCCTTCGGGTGTTGTTGAACGCCTTTTTAGTCGTTATGCGGTGCATGCAAAAGTAACAAGTGATCAAACAACGATGACGTTTCAAGGACGTCCACTCGATGATCAGCAAACATCTGAAATTATTCAACATTTTAATGATGCGATCTTTATTGAACGCTACTATATTTACCCTGGTGACGAAGAGCGTTTTCTTCATCCACAGGAAGGACCGGCGCCGCTTACCATGCAAACAAAGCTTGGCAAGCATGATGTAACCCTTTATCTGTATCATTACGATGACCACGTGGATGTGGTGCGGCAGTTTACCCATAAGCCTAAGAAAAAACTAACGGCCTATCGTTTGCGTTCTGAGCCGCTCCAAACATCCAACAACTTGGCACATGCTTAAAATGACTCATTTTACCCAGATGAGACGAAGTGGAGACACTTCGTCTTTTTTGTATGGATTTACACTCTTCTCTTTGAATGATTTACCAGTATCAATTTCACCTTCTGGCGGTTAAAATGTATACAGAACATACGTTCTAAGAGGTGAAAATCATGAATGAACGAGCCATTCTGCTTGTGGATATGCAGTCGTTTTATGCGTCAGTCGAAAAAGTGGAGGCTCCCCATTTGAAGGATGTGCCGCTCATCGTTTCAGGAGATCCCGAGCGGCGGAGCGGGGTCGTACTTGCGGCCTGCCCGCTCGCTAAAAAACGGGGCGTACAAAATGCATCAAGATTATGGGAAGCAAAGGAGAAATGCCCTGAAGCCGTCGTTGTACGTCCACGTATGCAGCGCTACCTTGATGTCTCTGTCATGATGACAGAACTGCTTGAACAATACACAGATCTTGTCGAACCCTATTCAATTGATGAACAGTTTCTCGATATTACGGGGAGTGTGACACTACTCGGTTCACCCCGCGAGATCGCTCAAAATATACAAACGACCATTATGAACCAGACGGGCATTTACGCACGTGTTGGTATTGGTCCTAATAAAGTGCTCGCTAAAATGGCCTGTGACCATTTTGCTAAAAAAAACACATCTGGCATCTATGAACTTCGTGCAGACCGGGTTGCGGCTGATTTATGGCCGCTTCCGATTGGAAAATTATTTGGTGTCGGCAAACGGATGGAGCACCACTTAAAACGAATGGGCATCAGTACCATCGGGACACTTGCTGCTTATCCGTTAGACCGGCTAAAAAAACGCTGGGGAATCAACGGGGAGCTTCTGCAGCGAACTGCTTTAGGCCACGACCCTTCCCCGGTCACTCTTCACACACATGATCAGCAAAAAGCGGTTGGGCATCATATGACCCTTCCCCATGATTATGCGTCCTTTGAGGACATCAAAGTCGCCCTTCTTGAATTGAGTGAAGAAGTGGCAAGACGTGCGCGCTTTAAGCATTATGTTGGGCAAACGGTGTCTGTTGGCGTAAGAGGTGCTGATTTTTCTCATCCGACTGGATTTCATAGACAAATCAAGCTCCATTCACCCACACAGTATGGGACAGATATTGCAGAAGCAGCTATTCAGCTATGCCAGCAGCACTGGGACGGCCAGCCCATTCGCAGTGTAGGTATTACTCTCTCGCAGCTGCAGCCTGACAGCCAATATCAGCTGAGTTTATTTGATCACCATTTTAAAAAAGACAGACTCAGCAAAGTATTTGATGCGATCCATATGAAGTATGGACCTGCTGCACTCTTGCACGCCTCGTCACTAACAAGCGCAGGGCAGGCGTATCACCGCGCCGAAAAAATTGGTGGACATTACAAATAACGGAGGCGAACAGCCATGAATCCCAATAAATTAACACCTGGATACAACCTCATGTGGGAATCAAGCCGAATGATGCTCCCAGAGCACCGTGAACAGCTGCTTGCTCAAAAACGGAAGAAAAAAGAATACACGCCTCCTCCGCTGAGTACTGATCAGCTAGAGGAAATGAATTTTTTGATCACACAGTCGATTACAGAGGACCAAGCGATTTGCGTGACATATGCCGCAGCAGGTATGAAACAGCAGTTTTGGGGCTGGGTGAAAACCATTCATTATGAAACCCAGCGCATAAAAATCGTCAATGATGAAGATGTTCTCCACCTGTCCTTGCAGCAAATTGTCGCGATTGATCTTGATTAAATGGTCTTTAAGTGACCATACGAATCAGAAGATCTAAAAGACATAGAAGCATCGGCAGAAAAAAACATGCTCTCCAAATTTGCGAGCTATTTGGGGCTCCTCTGTCCTATGGCGGATGTCTCCTCCATCAAATTGTGTATTTAATTTGCACAATTTTTCATGTATGATTGGAACATCTTAACACTCAGGGGAGAAACAGCATGAAAAATAACTTACGTACTTTACATCCACTTAGTTGGACGATCATCATCGGCACCATATTCGGCCGAATGGCGACGTCCATGAGCATTCCTTTTTTGGCCGTTTATTTGACACAAGTCAAAGGGGCTTCAGCTTCTTCAGCTGGGTTAATCATTGCCGTCAGCTCCCTTATTGGGATCGTGGCGAGTTTTTACGGCGGCTATGTTTCTGACCGAATCGGCAGGAAAAAGGTCATGCTTCTATCCATCTTCGGCTGGACACTTGTCTTTGTTGGCTTTGCGTTTGCAGATGCCATTTGGGTCTTCTTTCTCATGAACGCTTTAAATGGACTGTGCCGGGCACTGTTTGAACCGACGTCTAAGGCACTCTTATCCGATGTCACCCCATCAAGTATTCGGTTGTTTGTTTTTAATTTACGGTATACGGCCATTAATATCGGGGTGATCTTCGGCCCGCTGCTTGGCTTATATCTAGGATCATCGAAAACAACATTTCCATTTCTTGTCGCTGCCTTCATTTATTTGTTATATGGATTAACACTGGCCTGGCAATTTCAGAAGCATCCAGTTGCTGCTCCAGAAAGTACGAAACAAATCAGCGTCAAAAAAGCCCTTTCCATTATCCAAAAAGATACGGTCTTTAGCATCATCCTCATCGGCGTTACCTTATGTTCGTTCGGGTATTCGCATTTAAGCTCAACGCTGCCTCAATACTTATCAGCGTCACCTATGATTGAGGATGGTCCTAAACTGTTTGGATATCTTTTATCTTTAAATGCAGTGGTTGTCATTGTTGTACAATATCCGCTCATCATGATTGCGAAGCGCTACTCCACCATTTTGTCGCTGACCACCGGGAATATTCTTCTTGCCGGCAGTTTGTTTGCCATTGCTTTTTCACAGAGTCTCGGCATGCTTGCTTTCATCATTGTCGTGTTTACGATTGGGGAGGTTCTGCTGTTTGCGATGATGGATCTTTTTGTAGACAATATTGCAAAGCCTGAAGTGAAGGGATCGTACTTTGGGGCGATGGGATTTTCTCAGCTCGGCAGCGTCATCGGACCATTTGTCGGCGGACTGTGCATTGACTATTTTGGCGCAGCCCATCCCCTCTCCATTTTTACGGTCTTGTCAATGATCACCATCGCAGGCGTTCCATTTTTACTCATTGGATATTACCGTCTAAAAAAGCGATCGGCAGCAGCCATAGCTGTTAAAGTAAGTGGAGATCATTAAAAAAACCGCTCTTTCGTTTGAGCGGTTTTTTCTTTATACCCGGCGGATGGCGATCTCTTCCACCTTGTGCTGATCCCCTTTTTTCAAAATGAGATCAGCCCGATATTTTGTCGGTAAAATATTTTGATATAAATTTGGGCGGTTCACGGTATTCCAAATGGTGCTTGCCATTTGATCTGCCTCTTCATCCGTCAAATCTTTATATTGATGAAAGAAGGATTCAGGGTCTTGGAAGGCTGTTTCCCTGAGCAAACGAAATCGTTCTTTATACCATGATTGAATTTGCGTTTCAGCGGCGTCTACATAAATCGAAAAATCAAAGAAATCTGATACAAACACACGCGGTTCATCCTTCAGATCATCCAGCGCTGGTGATTGGAGCACATTGATTCCTTCAATAATGACAATATCCGCATCCTCTACTGTTTCATACACCCCTTCTAGCCGGTCATAGGTCAGATGCGAATATACCGGGGCATGCACAGTTTGTTTACCTGATTTTAATTCATTCAAAAAAGACAGCAGGGCTTTGACATCATAGCTTTCCGGGAAGCCCTTCTTTTCCATCAGCCCTCGATCCTTTAATTCTTTTTGAGGATATAAAAAGCCATCTGTTGTCACAAGACTCACCTTCAGCCCATCTCCAAGCCTCGATAAAAGCGTTTCAATGATACGAGCCGTTGTGCTTTTCCCGACAGCTACACTTCCAGCAATCCCAATTAAAAAGGGAATTTTGGCATGGTGCGGGTAGTTTAAAAAGGCATTCACATGCTGGTTTTTTTGTTTTTCTGCAAAGACATGTAATGTCAAAAAACGAATAAGCGGTATGTAAATATCTCGAACTTCTTCCAGCGATAAATAGTCATTTAACCCTTGCAGCGCTCTCGCTTCCTCTTCTGAAACAGATACCGGCATATATTCTCCAAGAGCTGCCCAAGCCTCTCTCGTATGGCGCGTGTATAGCGTATTAAAATCTAGTCTCGTGTCACTCAAAGTCTTTCCCACCAATCTTCACTAAACTCGTAACCCAAAAAGACGATAATCCGATTGTAGCTTAAAATGAAGGCGCTGTCTTTATTTTTCAACGAAAGTTTACTTCTTTTGCAAAAAAAAGCATTAAAAAAAGGAATATGAGGGTAAATAAGAGTATTCAGTACGATAGATAGAAGGGAGCAAACCAAATGAAATATGTGATGATTGGCGGAGACGCAGCAGGAATGAGCTGCGCTATGCAAATATATAGAGAGGATCCAGATGCACACATTGTTGCTTTTGAAAAAGGAGAGATTTTCTCATATGGACAGTGCGGACTCCCCTATTTGATCGGCGGTCTCATTGATCATCACAGAAAGCTGATCGCACGCAGTGCTGAAACCTTTCGCGAGAAATATGGAATTGACGCCAGATGCTTACACGAAGTGACCTCTATTGACCCAGAGCAAAAAACAGTGTCGGGTCATCATACGAAAACAAAAGAACCCTTTACAGAAAGCTATGACCGCCTCTTAATTGCGACAGGAGCAAGCCCTGTCACACTGGATTTAGACAGTCAGCCATTAGAAGGCGTACACGTATTAAAAACCATCCCGCATGCGCTGTCCATTTTAGACCATTTAAAAAAGGACGTCACACATGTCACGATCATTGGCGGTGGATATATCGGTCTTGAAATGGCTGAAAATTTAAAAGCGCTCGGAAAAAACGTACATATCATTCAGCGGGGAGCAGCACTCGGCCCGGGCTTTGACTCCGATATGGCAAAACACCTTAAAGAAGAGGCTGACGCCAAGGGCATTCACGTATCGCTCGGAGAAACGGTACAGCAATTAGAAGGCAAGTCACATGTCACAGCTGTTATCACAGACAAACAAACCATTCAAACAGATATGGTCATCATGGCCATCGGTGTCACTCCGCAAACCTCCTTTTTACATCATACCGGAATCAAGCGTCTTCAAAATGGCGCTATTGCAGTAAATGAATACATGCAAACCAATATAAAAGACATTTATGCTGCCGGTGATTGCGCAGCAACCTATCACCGCATCAAAAAATCACTGGATTATATTCCGCTTGGCACAACTGCGAATAAACAAGGGAGAATCGCAGGATTTCATATGACAGGAACAAACCGGGCATTTCAAGGCGTGACTGGAACAGCCGTCATGAAATTTATGGACGTGACAGCGGGACGAACAGGCTTATCAGAAAAAGAAGCAAAAGAGGCAGACATTCCTTTCTCCGTCATCACCATTGATAGTACAGATCACGCGAAGTATTACCCAGAAGCGCAGAAAATGAAAGTGAAACTGATTTACAGAAGCGATGACCATACCTTGCTTGGTGCCCAAATCATCGGCAGAAACGGTGTAGATAAACGGATCGATATCGTGGCGGCTGCCCTTTACCAAGAGCTGACCATAACAGATCTTGAAGATTTAGATATTAGCTATGCACCGCCTTTTAACAGTGTATGGGACCCGCTTCAGCAAGCGGCAAGACGGATATAGAAAGTGTCACAATGAAGCCTTACCTCAAAAAAAGAAACCAGTTCAAAACCGGTTTCTTTTTTGTTACTTTTTCATCATCGCTTTTCGTGCTGCTTTTTCAAATAAAAATGGGAATAACTGATACAATTTGCTGCCAGCGTTCATCCAGCCGGGCAGATTAATCTCTCTCTTTTTCGTCATCATGGCAGATACGACCTTCCCTGCCACCTTGTCCGCACTCAGCATCATAAAATCAACGTTCTTCACATATTCACCGCTGCGGTCAGCGATGGTAAAGAAGTCTGTGGCAATTGGTCCTGGGTTGACTGTCGTCACGTGAATGCCTGAGTCTGCCAGCTCCATTCTGAGGCTGTTTGAAAATCCAAGAACGGCATGCTTTGATGCGGAATAAATAGCTGATTTGGGTGTCGCAATCTTTCCTGCCTGGGACGCGATATTGATAATATGTCCCTGCCCTCTTTGCTTCATCTCAGGGATGACCTTTTTCGTGCAGGCGATTAAGCCAAACACATTCACCTCAAACATCGACACCATTTCCTCTATGGAGGCATCTTCGACAAGATCGAATACGCCGAAGCCGGCATTGTTGACCAAAATATCGACCGGCCCCACTTCTTCATACACGCGATCAATGTCCTCAAGCTGGCTGACATCAAGCTGAGCGATGTGACACACCCCGCCAGCACTCATAATTTTTTCTTTCACACTAGTAAGCTTTTCCACTCGTCTTGCTGAAATAATGACCTCTGCGCCTTCTTCTGCTGCCAAGTACGCCATTTTTTCACCAATGCCCCCAGATGCGCCAGTAATCCAAATCCTTTTTCCTGTCAATCGCCCCATGCATTTCACTCCTTAGTTTGCTCTGTAATAGACGATTCCGTCTTTTTGCATTTCTTTAATTTGCCCAGCCTCTAAGAGCACATCCAGCTGACCGACTGTCTCAGACATCGTTAAAAACAAGGCCTCTTCATACATCACAGGAAATAGCTTGCGGCAAAGATGAAAGGCCGTCATTTCTTTTTGTTTAAGCAGCTGATACATCGTATTTGCTCGTTTCTCTTGTTTCTTAAATCTTTCTTCAATCAACTCATGGTGGGACGTGATGAGCTGACCGTGTCCTGGATAAATCGTCTTGATTGGCAGACGCAATAACCGATTGAGTGATGCTTTATATTGAAGCAGTGATTTTTGACGTTCCTCGCCTTCATACGGTGCTTCCATTAACGGATTTGAAGAAATGGTTGTCAAAAGCAGGTCGCCGCCAATAAAATTCCCCGTTCTTTCATCTAAAAAAGAAAGATGAGATTGTGCGTGTCCGGGTGTTTCCATCACAAAGAAGTGTTCATGCCCGCTTAAACGATCACCTTCTTTTATGACCTCATCTACATGTGAAGTACAAGAATATGTATAAGATTGCTTCACCATTTTTTCACACTCATTTTGCCGAAGCGGGACACCTAACTGCTGAAAAAAAGGAATCATAAAGTCCACTTGGCGCTGCTTAAACACTGGATCCTGACTAATATACGGCTCATTTAGCTGGTGTCCGATCACACGGACATGAGGTTTCATCAGATTTAACAGACCGACATGATCTGCATGATGATGGGTCAGCACCACTTGATCAATATCGTCTATCGATAAACGATGTTCCTTTAATTGCGTGACAAAAGCATGCTCTGCCTCTTCTGTCATCGGACCGCAATCTACTAAGGTGACGGCCTCTCCTTTTAATACATATGCATGCACATCCCCAACGGCAAACGGCGTCGGGATGGATAATTGAATGATGTTTTCTTTCACTTTTATACGTCATCTCCTGCTTTTTGACTCATGATTGTGGGTACTTAAGCCTTCATACTTCATTGTATCTTGCAAAAGGCAGACTGTCATGCGGTTTAGATGGGCAATTTTTTAAACTGCCCTATTGACATAAACTTGTCCATCGTTGCATAATGAACAACAAATATATGATGCGCGATGATAAGGATTAGTAAGCAAAATAACGATGCAAGAGAGTGAGGTCCGCCGGCTGAAAGACTTCACCATCCTCTTATTTGCTGAACCTGCCCTTTGAGCTGTTAGGCAAACCTAAACGTTTCCCGCGTTAAGGGACTAGAGCTGAGTATGCAGGTTTGCATGCTAATTGAGGGTGGTACCGCGAAAAACCTTTCGTCCTTTTCAGGCGAGAGGTTTTTTTATTTTCTACAAGGAGGAGCAGCTTATGAGTAAAATTGGATTTATCGGTGCAGGCTCAATGGCAGAGTCTATGATCAAAGGTTTATTAAAAAGCGGAATGATGTCGAATGAAGATATCATTGTTACAAACAAAACGAATGAAAAACGATTAGAAGAATTACAGGTACGTTATGGGGTCAAAACGGATTTCGCTCGGTCCTTTATTTATGAAGAAGCGGATATTCTCGTTTTTGCCTTAAAACCGAAGGATGCAGAAAGCGGAATTTCTGAAGTCCAGCCTCATTTACATGGACAGCTGATCATTTCTATTTTAGCTGGTATTTCCATTGAAACGATTCAACACTATGCTGGCGGAAAGACAGCAGTCGTTCGTGCGATGCCAAATACATCAGCGGCGATTCAGCAGTCAGCAACAGGTATTGCCGTAAGTCATGAAGTGACAGAGGAGCAAAAGAAAAAAGCAGTCGAGCTGTTTGAAACAATCGGGCATGTCACAGTATTAGATGAATCGCAGCTAAATGCTGTGACAGCCATCGCAGGCAGCGGCCCAGCCTTCATTTATCATTTGATTGAAGGAATGGAGCGAGGAGCTTCGGAACTTGGAATGGACCAAGCAACTGCGAAATTACTCATTTGCCAAATGATTGCAGGCGCCGCCAATATGCTTCAAGACAGCGGAAAAGAGCCTGCCCAACTGCGCAAAGAAATTACAAGTGAAGGCGGTACAACAGAAGCCGGCCTGAACACACTGGCTGCCTATCAATTTGAAGAGGCCGTTGTCGATTGTGTCAAAACAGCCACTAAACGTGCAGCAGAATTAAACGAAATGTTTTCAGCAAGCACGTATAAATGAAATTGAAAAGCACCTGTTTTGATGACAGGTGCTTTTTCACATATGACCCTCTATTTTTTCTCGCTGGCCACTGGGTGTGAATTGCGTGATTCACACTTCGGTTCTTTCTGTTCTTTACTAGAAATGGCTTGTTCTAATAAAGAATCACGTGCCTGATAAAAATTCACATCAACTAATAATTCTTGATGCTTCACTTTAGCACCTCCTCATGTAGATGATTCACTCATTGACATGATGGCTTTGATTTGATCCAGATGATGTTGTTCATGTAAAGCGATAGTTTCAGCTAATATTTGGACGGTCATCACTCCTTCTTCCGGATGCAGGCCTGATTGTTCCCAAATATCTTTTTCTAATAGCCGAAGAGTGTTGTTTCTTCTCTCTTTCATCCGTTTGATCAATGCTTTGATATCGTCAGCGTTATACCATTCATACGCTCTTTCTTTCACGTATATTTCAGGATCATACGATTGAAAGGGCGTGTGATCATCTGATATCGCTTGCTCTATCCGCTCTGACCAGACTTCTTCTGTGTCATACAAATGCCCGGCGAGCTGCTTAATTGACCACTTCCCCTCCCCCAAAGATTGATCCAGTGTGTAATCATCACAAGCCTTCACTATTTTCTCTAGTTCACTCATACTTTCCTGAAGCGATGTGATGATGTCTGTTTTTGTTAATTTCCCAGTTTCCATTACGCAATCAACGTCTCCTTTACAGTGAATGCATTTCTACTTTTGATTTATCTTGATGCTTTCCTTTTAGTAGCAGTAAGCTGTTCATCAAACCTGCTACTATCACAAGCCCTGCCATCCCTATAGCGATGACATGTATAGGAATCAAATCTCCGATAAATGCCATGAGGATAAACCCACTAATATAAAATATGCGTGATAATGCAAGACCTGCTGAAAACACACGGGCTCTTAAATGACTGCTTGCATATGTCATAATATTAGTAGAATACAAAACTTCGATTGGGCTATATAATAGATTGGCTAATAAAACAACAATCAAAAATCCAATAAAAGTCGTTTGTTGATACGACAATGCATGTAATATCGCAAGCAATATAACCGCTAATGTAGACCACCTTTTATAAAATTGAAAGGAGAATTTCACTTTTTTGAAGTACGCTGCAAGTGTAAGTCCACCGATAATTTGCCCTAGTCCACTAATTGTATGACCAAGCCCCAAGCCAAAATTCCCTTCTCTTGCCACTTCTAAAATATACAGACTAAATAAAACATAAACGATGCTTAAAGCAAACTCTCTTGACATCAATATCCATATGGCGCTTTGAATTTTGGGTGATCCCTTGATTTCTTTAATTCCTTCTTTAAAACTTTGAACATATGACACATACTCTTTTTTTTCAGACGCTTCTTTCGCTTTAATTGGAATTAACAGCATAGCTGATAATAAAAATGTCAGCGCATCTACTAAATAAATTGTGGAAATTGACCAAATTTCTGTCACCAACCCGCCTAATCCTGTCGCAATGAGCATCGATGCGCTAAAAGATGTGGCCAGTATACTATTCCCCTTAGAAAGCTGCTCCTTATCAAGGATTTCAGGTATCATAGATGAACGAGCAGGCAGATATATACCAGAGAAAGCACCATTTAACGCTAATAATAAATAAAGGATAAACGGTGTAACATTCATTGTGACAACTAAAACAAACCCCAGTCCAATGATAAAACGTGCCACATCTGCGAATATCACAACTTTTTTGTAAGAAAACTTATCTATAATTGGGCTCAAAAGCATGGATGTTAAAATGAGAGGGAGCATGGAACAAATAAATAGAATGCTTAGATGGGTCGCTTTCCCAGTAAGTTCATAAATTAAACCAATCGTCGCTATCGTTCTAAACCAATCTCCAAAAGCAGATAAGTTTTGCCCAATAAAGAAACAGACAAAATTTTGATCTTTGAATAGCGATGTCGTTTCTTTCTTTGAAATCATTAGAGGAGCACCTCAGTCGACTCGTACCAACCTAACTCTTTTTGCATAAACTCCACGGCTTGATCATAATTTTCTCTCTCTTTTTCTGGGATAAGATCAACTAAGATCGCTGGATACCATGGCTTCGCTTCTTCTTTGATTACAAAATATTGCTCCGCTTCTTCAACTACTCCTTTCATTATGAGCAGTTGTAGTTTACGATAGATTTCCTCACGCTTTGGCATTCGATTGAGATGCGTTTTTTCTATTTTCATTGTTTTAGGGAAGAAGACGAGTCTTCTATCAAAAGCATGATATTCTCTAGATTTAACAATAGGTAATTCTTGATTCGTCAGGCTTTCGATATACTTTTGCGTATTTCCTTCATTTGACCATATCATGCCTTGCATGTAGGAGATCGCTCCTGTTCCCAAACCAATATATTGATCTTCATATCCCCCGTAAATCACTTCGCCATATTGAAAACGTTTATTCTGATGCTCTGGAGCCATAAACGTATACACATAATTTTGATGCCAGCCATTCTTTTTTAAATGACGATATAATGTATCACTAAACTCAAATTTTTCTTTAGGATTTGGCGGCATTGGCACCTTGCCTTTGTTAATTTTTGATAACCATCCCTTCGAACAAGCAATATATTCTAGTGGATACGTATCAATACTTGTGCTTCCTAATGACATCACTCCATTTATGTCCTCTATCATCTCTTCTTTCGTTTGTCCAGGCAGCTGATAAAGCAAATCAATGTTATAAGATTGGAAATGACGTTTCATTAAGTCCACAGTCTGAGAGATTTGATCAAAACTAGCCGTTAAGTTGAACATTTTCCGATAGTGTTCATTTAATGTTTGGACACCAAAGCTCCCTCTGTTGGCTCCACCTTCAGCCATAGCAGCCACTCTTTCTGGTGTAGCTGTTTTTGCTTCACATTCAAATGTCCATTCATAATCAGCAGATAATGAGAAATTTTCTTTTATAGCGGTCGAAAGTCGATAGATTAGTTCTGGGGGCATTATGGAAGGAGTACCTCCACCAACGAACACCACATCAAACGTCATTTTTTGGATATTAGGGGATTGGGATAAGATACGCATCTCATTGATTAAAGCATCTATATACTTTCCGATAATGGGCTCATATTTCGTAGATTTAATAAAAGGACAAAACGAACAGATCGTATCGCAGAAAGGGATATGTAAATATAAAGCGTTTTTCCCTTTTTGAAATGTTCGTTCTTTCTGAATGAATTCTGTCACACGAGATTGTGCTCCTTCTTGGCTCGCTTGGCCAAAAAAAGGATAAAGAAAATTCCATAAAGACGGATGCTCATCATAATAACTTTTCATATTTGACAATTCTCTCACCCAACTCTCGTCTATTTTTATCCCACATACAAATTCACAGAGAAGCTAAGAAAATCACTTCTCTGTGAAACACTCTTTACAGTAAGTATTGATTCTATTCATTAGATTGCAATCCACTCGTTACGCTTCATTTTCATCACCTCCTTTCAATTAGATAAATTGTAACTTAATTACATAATTGATTATAATAGACTTTTCTGAATATTTCAATCATTTTCACTATTTTTTGTAAGGACTATTGTTTTATATACAATTTACGTATGAAACTTTTGGTATAACCATGAAAATATAGACTGAACATTCACAACCAAAAGCCCTATCATTAAGATAGGGCTCTTCATTACATCTACTTACTTTTCTCTAATAAAGCATGAATCGTTGATTCTAATAATTCTGGCAAAATGCCAAAAGAGAACGGGACGTGCAGCCGCTCTGTCCATTTGTGCGGGTCCTTTCCTAGTGGACCTACGTTGATGACTGGAACGTAAAGGGCTTCCTTTTCTCCTTGCGGTAAAGAATAGCCTTTTTGGTAAAGCGGCATATTGGTTGTATAATGACCTACTTCCTGCTTTTCGAGCTGTAAGTAACTTAAATCAGACAATCCCGGGAAATATTTCACTTCCTCTACTTCAAGTCCATATACCTCTTTTGCCTCTTTTTGAATCTTCTTGAATGTCTTCTGAATATGCGTATCTTCTGTTGAGGACACCGAAGGGTAAAATGGCGGACTATAAAATAGAACAATCAGCGGTCCTTCTTCCTTACATAGTGTCGTCAGCTCCGAGACAATTTTCGTTGAAAAATCACGATCTCCAAGTTCACCTCGGTTGGCGAATGCATAGTTGACAATGCGCTCGACTTCCTGTTCACCAGAGCGATCTGCGGCTTTTTGATACAGCTCGTGATATGTGAGAACCGTCACCTGAGTGTCTATTGGTGTAAAGTGTTTAAAGCGCCGAAAGTCAGCTGTTTTCTGCCGAAGATTTGCCTCGATTTGGTCTGCTGCTTGTTTCGCAGTTTCATAGAGAAGTCCGTGCAGTTCTTCACTTGAACGTTTCATCATGAGCACATTAAATAAAGATACGGCTGTGTGAGGTGTTTGAACGGAATAGGCTTCTTTCAAATCCTTTTGCATTAAGTTCGTTGGAGGCGGCGTTACTTCACCATCTACTTCCTCACAATAGTCACTATTGAGCTCTAACAGCCGGTTTAGTTCAGATACCATAAAATTCGCATTTAAGCCTGAGAAAGGCTCTCCTACATGCGTTTCGATCCCTTTACAGAAAAATCCGGCTAATACCTTTCCTATACTGCCTGTATACATATAATGATGTTCATCCCCTGGATACTTTTCAAACATCGGCTCACTGTTTAAACACGCGGTATAGTCAAGATCATATTTTTCTTTAAGCTCTTTTAGCTTCGGCACAGCCTCAAGCATTCCTTGTGAATTTACTTCCTCATCAGGAACTGTGACGAGCAGGACATTTCCATCAAATGTTTCTGTCATCGCTCTTTCCAGCATAGAAAGCTGTACGGTGAGACCTGCTTTCATATCCATGGCCCCTCTTCCAAACAGCCAGTCGCCTGAAGCAAGGTCCTCTCTTGCCCTCTTTGGAAGAAGCTCACTTTTTTGCGAAAAGGAAGTCATTAACTCTTCAGGCTTGCATGCCATGTTTTGAAATTCGCCGTAATCTTCTGTATCGACTACATCAAAGTGACTAAGAAGCAGCACGGTACGCTGCAGCGTACTTCGCTTCACAAGTGCCGTTAAATAATACCGGCCATCTTTCATCGGATGCAAAGCCAAATGATCAGGGTTCTGCTCAAAATAAGGCCGCTCCCTCAGCAAATAATATAAATATTCCGCTAACGCGACTTCTCCTGTTGTACCTGATATGCTTTCATACTGCATAAGAGCTGTCAGGAGCTCCTTTAGTTCACTCTCTTTTTGCCATTTCATCCGTTCTCCCCCTTTGATGTCTCTATCTCTCCATTATACAAAAACGTGTATAAAAGCTATATTCTTTGAGCACCTTTTATGACGAAAGTTTGAATGGCTGTTATAATCGGCTATACAATTCCATGAGGAGGCGAAGGTATTTGGAAACAAAACTCTTTTCACCTTGGACATTAAAAGGTGTTACACTGAAAAACCGCATCGTGATGTCCCCGATGTGTATGTATTCATCCTATGACCGTGATGGGAAATTACAGCCTTTCCACTTCACACA
This sequence comes from Bacillus sp. FSL K6-0994, assembly GCF_038630815.1. NCBI lineage: Bacteria > Bacillati > Bacillota > Bacilli > Caryophanales > Bacillaceae > Bacillus > Bacillus sp. FSL K6-0994. Next base: position 2,119,460 of record NZ_CP152043.1, read on the forward strand.
TTATATTTCCCGTGCACAAGGTCAGGCTGGTCTCATCATGGTGGAAGCCAGTGCTGTATCTCCCGAGGGAAGAATTAGTGATCAAGACCTCGGGATTTGGAGCGATGAGCACATTGAAGGTTTCGCTTCATTAAACGAACAAATCAAAGCATACGGAACGAAGACAGCCATCCAGCTAGCCCATGCAGGACGTAAGGCTGAACTTGATGGAGACATTCTTGCACCATCAAGCATCCCATTTGATGAAACATCTAAAACCCCTGTCGAGATGTCTGTTGACCAAATCAAAGATACCGTTCAGGCGTTTCAGGATGCAGCTGTACGGGCAAAAAAAGCGGGTTTTGACATCATTGAAATTCATGGTGCACATGGCTATTTGATCAATGAATTTCTTTCACCGCTGGCGAACCACCGAACAGACGACTATGGCGGTTCACCAGAGAACCGTTATCGTTTCTTAAGAGAAGTCGTAGATGCAGTCAATACCGTATGGGACGGACCTTTATTTGTCCGTGTGTCGGCTTCTGATTACACGACAAAAGGACTTGATATTGCAGATTATATTGGGATTGCCACTTGGCTCAAAGAGCAAGGTGTCGACTTAATCGATGTCAGCTCAGGTGCTGTCGTACAGGCGAAAATCAATACATTCCCCGGCTACCAAGTCACATTCGCAGAGAAAATAAAAGAAGGTGCCGGCATTCAAACAGCTGCTGTCGGTCTCATCACATCTGGTGTACAGGCAGAGGAGATTTTACAAAATCAGCGTGCGGATTTGATCTTTATTGGCAGAGAGTTTTTACGGGATCCATACTTCCCAAAAACAGCTGCTCAAGAACTCCGTACATCCATCGAAAGCCCGCGTCAATATGATCGCGCTTGGTAAAAGCTCTTAGGAAAAAAGGTGTCTATTTTTCGAAATAGGCATCTTTTTTGTTTTTAAGAGAAACATATCTGCCTTTTGTGCCGTCTTTTAGCTAAAGAACTGCTTAGAGGAGATGGAAGAATGAATTCGGTAATGATTGAAAAAATGTATCATATAGATGGACACCACTTTTATACAAAACATCGTCAAGGCAAAAGGCAAGCCACGATTATCTTTGAAGCAGGCTACGGCATTTCTAGTGATACGTGGTCGAATTTGGCACGTGATATTGACCCAGAGCTTGGGGTTTTCTTATACGACCGTTTAGGAACTGGAAAGAGCAGTGAGAGTGGTGAAGGAAGAACCTTGCATGACCTCGCTGATGATTTAGATGCGCTGCTGAAAGAAGCCAATATTCAGCCGCCATTTCTTATTGTCGCTCACTCATTTGGCTCTCTTGTCAGCCGGTTATGGGCAAGCCGCAGAGGAGATGATGTCATTGGCATGGTGCTGTTAGACCCAGCAAGCGAGGAGCAAGAGCAGATGATCCTGCCGCTTTTATCAAAGGAAGAACGCACTTCATATATGGCGCAGTTTACAGCAGAATGTACGCATGAGGACTTTCAGCAAATGTTAAGCACAATGAAAGAGGAGCAAACTCATTTTGGAATGATGCCGCTTCTTGTCATTTCATCAGGTAAGAGCCGATTGTTTCACCCAGCTCATGAAGCTTGGCTCAGACTTCATAAACGCATGCTGTCTTTGTCATCCCAAAGCGGATGGATTCAGGCGCAAAACAGCTCGCACTATATTCATCATGATGAACCGCATATTGTACAGCTTGCTATCTATGATGTATGGTGCGCAGCCAAACAACCTGTCTCCTATTACCAAACTGCTAATTAAAATAAAAAACTCCTTGACCCGTTATGAGTCAAGGAGTTTCTTCTATTTATGCCGTTGGAGCAGATTGACTTTTTTGAGAAAGCAGCTTTTCAATGCTGACAAGCTGAACACATAATGTAAAGATGTCAATCGCTTGCTCTAGTTCTTCAAGAGCCGGGAATGTTGGTGCAATGCGAATGTTGCGATCAAGCGGATCTTTTCCATATGGATATGTTGCACCTGCACCTGTCATTGTGACACCTGCTTCTTTTGCTTTTTGCACAACAGCTTTTGCACAATGATCAAGTGTATTTAAACTAATGAAATATCCGCCATTTGGCTTGTGCCATTCAGCGATGTCTTTCCCGCCAAGTTTTTCGTCAAGAATGGAAAGAACGAGGTCAAATTTTGGCTTAATGATCGCCGCATGCTTTTTCATATGTTCCTTCAAACCTTCTGGATTTTGGAAGAAACGAAGATGTCTTAGTTGATTGATTTTGTCTGGTCCGATCGTTTGAATCGATAATTGCTTTTGAGTGAAGCTCACATTGTCAGGGCTAGACGCCATCAGTGCAACACCTGAGCCTGGGAATGTAATTTTAGACGTAGACGCAAACATAAACACACGGTTCGGGTATCCTGCCTCTTCAATTGCTTGAAAAATATCTTTTAACGTATCAGGTGTATCCGTTAGATGGTGGACTGCATATGCATCATCCCAAAAAATGCGGAAGTCGTCTGCTTTTGTTTTCATTGAAGCTAGGCGGTCAACGACTTCATCTGAATACGTAATGCCGTCTGGATTGCTATATTTCGGTACACACCAAATGCCTTTAATCGCTTCATCTTCTGCGACCAATTTTTCTACCTGATCCATATCAGGTCCATCAGCCTTCATATCGACCGTGATCATCTCTATGTTAAATAGCTCACAAATGGCAAAATGACGGTCATACCCTGGGCTTGGTGCAAGGAATTTTACCTTTGGCAGCTCTCCCCAAGGAGTTTTGCTGTCACATACGCCGTGAGTCATCGCACGTGCAATGGTATCATGCATCATATTCAGGCTAGAATTACCGCCGATGATGATTTGTTCTGGCTTTAAATTGAGTACTTCTGCAAAAAATGTCTTCGTTTCAGGAAGGCCTGTCAAGCCGCCATAGTTTCGCACATCTGTGCCATCTTCAGCTGTCATTGCATCCTTTGATGTCACAACATCGAGCATGCCCATAGACAAATCGAGCTGTTTTGGTGAAGGCTTCCCTCTAGACATGTCTAAGTGCAAGTTTTTACTTTTGTAAGTTTCATACTCATTTTGTAGTGCCACATATAGGTCATTCAATTCTGCTTCACTTAATGCTGTAAAACCGCTCATCTTTGATTGTGCCTCCCGTATTCTTCATAGTTTAATTCGTCATTTGTTTTTTCTTCACCATTTTACCACTACCTGAAAAAGAGCGTCATCATAAATATCAAAAAAATCACACAACTTTTTTTGACGATTCATCCAATTTTTACAGGGTGCGTTCAATGGGGAAAGAAGAGAAATCATGTGCAGCTTCTGTCAGCGGGAATATATCGCGGGCTTCTTTCAACAGTTGTTTCAGTGCCTCTTCTCCTTGGTAACGTGCACTTATATGGGTCAAAATGAGCCTTTTTGCGCCCGCTTCCTGTGCTGTTTTCGCTGCTTGTTCTGTTGTACTGTGATAATAATTGTAGGCTAAATCTGCATCTTCTTTACCGAATGTTGCTTCATGGACTAACACGTCCGCATTTTTGGCAAGCCTTGTTATATTCTCGCACAAACGGGTATCTCCTGAAAATGCAACGATTCTCCCTTTTTTAGGGGGTTCCAAATAATCGGTTCCATCAATGGTTCTTCCATCTTCGAGTGTCACGGTTTCCCCATTTTTCAACTTCTGATACAAAGGTCCAGGTTTTACACCGATTTCTTTTAGGTCTTCGGCTTTTAATGAACCAGGCATATCTTTTTCCACAACCCGATAGCCGTAAGCTGGAATCCCGTGAGAGACTCTTCTTGCTTCTACTTGAAAGGTATCATCTTCAAAGACGATCCCTTCATCTATTTCTATGATATGCAGCGGATATGTCAAATGCGTTTGTGTAGCTGAAAGTGCTGCATTCACAAAGGCCTTGATGCCCTTTGGTCCATAGATCGTCAATTCATCCTCCCCGCCTTGAAAGGATCTGCTGCCAAGGAGTCCCGGAAGACCATATACATGATCACCGTGCATATGTGTGATAAATATTTTCTCGATCTTTCTCGGTTTAATCGTTGTATGTAAGATTTGATGCTGCGTTGCTTCTCCGCAATCAAAAAGCCACACTGCATTTCTTTCTTCTAAAAGCTTTAGCGCTGTGCAAGTGACGTTTCTTGTTTTTGCAGGTATGCCTGCACCTGTTCCTAAAAAGAGCAGTTCCATTACTTTTCCTCCTAAAGCCGGTATACAATATCTTCATTCATATAGAATACATGAAGACAAGGTAAATGTGAATTCAGCGGAATTATTGAAAAAAGTGAAACGAGAGCAGAAAAAGTCGAATCAAATGTTTGCTTTACGAACAATGAAGCTTTAAAATAAAGAAAATGTACATACATTCTCGGTTTTTACAACAATGCTACGAATAAAGTGAGGTACTTCTCGTGAATACAGAAACTAACAACCCTAAAGCAGTCATTGTCATTTTTGGCGCAACAGGAGACCTTGCCAAACGCAAGCTCTACCCTTCTATACATAGACTTTACCATAGCGGAAAGCTAGGTGATCAATTCGCTGTTGTCGGAGTTGGACGCCGCCCGTGGTCTCATGAGGACCTCAGAGCTGTGGTAAAGGAATCTGTTTCTTCTGATGATGCAGAAGCGAAAACAGAGGAATTCATTTCACATTTCTATTATCACGATTTTGACGTATCAAGCCCTGCTTCCTATCAATCGCTAAACACGCTTTTAACAGGCCTTGAAGATACGTACAGTATCCCAAATAACCGCATGTTCTATTTAGCTATGGCACCAGAATTTTTCGGAACGATTGCGAAGTTCCTAAAGAGTGAGGGCGTATCAGAAACAACCGGCTGGTCACGACTTGTCATTGAAAAGCCATTTGGGCACGATCTGCCAAGTGCCAAAACATTAAATGAAGAAATTCGTGATGCATTCACAGAAGATCAAATTTATCGTATTGACCACTACCTTGGTAAACAAATGGTTCAAAACATTGAAGTCATCCGCTTTGCAAATGCCATCTTTGAACCACTTTGGACAAACCGCTATATTTCAAACATTCAAATTACATCCAGTGAATCCTTAGGGGTTGAAGACCGGGCTCGATATTACGAAAATTCTGGTGCACTAAGAGATATGGTCCAAAACCATATGCTTCAAATGGTTGCCCTTTTAGCAATGGAGCCGCCAATTAAACTGAATACAGAGGAAATCCGCAGCGAAAAACGGAAAGCACTGCGCGCTCTTCGTCCTTTCTCTAAAGATGAGGTCGATCAATTCTTTGTCCGCGGTCAGTATGATACTGGTACGATGAATGGCAATGTCGTTCCTTCTTATCTGGAAGAGCAAAATGTTGACCCGAACTCAAACACAGAAACATTTGTGGCAGGGAAACTGCTGATTGATAACTTTAGATGGGCCGGGGTGCCATTTTACATTCGAACAGGAAAACGGTTAGAAAAGAAATCTACTCAAATCGTGGTTCAATTTAAAGACATTCCAATGAACCTGTACTATGGAAACGGAAATGCCATGCATCCAAACTTACTCGTCATTCATATTCAGCCAGATGAAGGCATCACCCTTCACTTAAATGCTCGCAAGCTGGATGGCGGCACATATGCGAAACCGATTAAGCTTGACTACCAAACAAACTATAACGACATCATGAATACACCAGAAGCATATGAAAAGCTGATTCATGACTGCTTGCTAGGCGATGCGACAAACTTTGCTCACTGGGACGAGGTGGCACTTTCTTGGAACTTTGTTGATCCGATTTCTGAGAAATGGGCAGAAAGCAAAACATTAAAACCAAACTATCCTGCTGGTTCTATGGGACCGAAAGAAGCTGATGAGCTTCTAGAAAAAGATGGATACCATTGGTGGAATATATAAAATCATATGAAAAAAGAGCAGTCTCCCTTGGGGGTTCTGCTCTTTTTTTAACGTCCTGTTTTTGTTATTTCAACCGTTGAAAAGTCAAATTTATCATAGCGATGATGGCTAAATGAATATTCAAACGGCTGCCCTGCGTTTAAATAAGCAACCTGCTCGACTTCAAGCACAGGATCTGTGGGGTCACACCCTAAATACTGCTGATCCAGCTGATCTGATTTAGCCGCTCTAATTTTCTTGTGCGCTCCTGCTATTTTTAAATGAAGCTGATTTGAAATGTAGCCATAGATAGAACCCAGTAGAACTTTTTCATCTATGCCCTTAATGAGATTAACAGGCATAAACGTTTTTTCTAATACATAAGGCTCTTCATCCACAAGACGGAGCCGGATGATATCATAAATAGGTGTGGTTGAGTCAATAGATAAGTGGGCTGCCACCTCTTCGCTTGGAAAATGGACATCAAAATGAATGATTTGAGTCGTGACGTTTTTATCTGCCATGACCTTTGTGAACCCTTTATTTTCATGGCCTGATACATTGATTGCCCCTTGATTGAGCGCTGCCTTTACAATAAATGTACCGTGGCCTCTTTTTCTAAAGAGCAGGCCTTCTGCAACGAGAAGATCGAGCGCACGTTTCATTGTCATTCTGCTGCATTGAAATTCGGCGGCAAGCGAGTTTTCATCTGGAATGGGTTGATCTTCTGGATAATATGCTGTTCCTATTCGTTTTCTGATTTCTTCTGAAATGAGTTCATACTTCTTCATCTCACACCACCAACTGACTTGTTTTTTCATAGCGCTTTATTCTAGAAGGAAATATGGCGTTTTTTAGCCTTCCTCTCATTTTACACTAAGGGATGTGAGCTTAAAAGGTGCCAGCCATTTTTGTTTCATCCACTTCCCGTCACATAAGAAAAATACCTGCTCTTTTCAAGGAAAGAGCAAGTATTTTGATTAAAAACCGTTATTCTTTGAAACGGATTGAAACCAGTATCCGCTTTTCTTAATCGTTCGTTTCCCGTCTTTTTGAAGATCGACTGAGACAAATCCATAACGATTTTTATATGCATTCGACCAGGACCAGTTGTCCATAAAGGTCCATAGATGATAGCCTTTCACATTGCTTCCTTCTTGAATAGCTCGATGAACCCATTTGAGATGCTCAGAAATAAAGTCAATGCGGTAATCGTCATGAATCATTCCTTCTTCATCCTTAAACCGCTCTTCTCCTTCGACACCCATGCCATTTTCAGAAATAAAACATTCAATATTATCATAGTCTGTTTGGACTTTTTTCAATATGTCATAAATGCCCTTTTCATAGATTTCCCAGCCTCGATACACATTCATTTTTCTTCCCGGCATCTCAAAAGAATCAAAATAATGGTTCGGCATAAATGGTGCTTGAGGGTGCGGCATATGCTCTTTCGCTTTCACTCTTCTTGGCTGATAATAGTTGATGCCAAGAAGATCAATCGTATTCTCTCGAATGAGCTCAAGGTCCCCTTCTTCCATACTTGGCATAAAGCCTTCTTTCTTTAAGACTTCTACTAGCTTTTCCGGGAAATGCCCCTTCACCGCAGGATCTAAGAAGGAACGGTTAAAGAAAGCATCGGCCATCTCTGCTGCTTCTACATCGCGCGGATGCTGGCTTCGCGGGTACGAAGGAGTCAGGTTTAGGATGATGCCAATCTTACCGCCTTGCTGCAGCTTTTTATAAGCCGCAATCGCCTTCGCATTTGATAAAAGTTCATGAAAACCGACCTGTACAGCCTTTTGGAAATCGACTTCGTTTGGATAATGAAAGCTATACATATATCCGCCTTCTACAGGCACAATCGGTTCGTTATGGGTAAACCATTTTTTCACCCGGTCACCAAATAATTGGAAGCATAATGCCGCATAGCTGACATAGTCGTCGACCACCTGTCTGTTCACCCAGCCGCCCTTCTCCTGAAGCGCCATTGGCATATCGAAATGGTATAGGTTCACAAATGGCTCGATATCATGTGCAATGAGTTCATTGATCACATCATTGTAAAAAGACACCGCTTCTTCATTGACGGCACCTGTTCCTTCAGGTAAGAGGCGTGACCATGAAATCGACAGCCGAAATGAATTGTGGCCAATTTCTTTCATGAGACGGATATCCTCTTTATATTTTCGATAAAATTGAGATGTCACGTCCGGCCCTACGCCATCAAAAAAACGAGTCGGCTCTTGTTCAAACCAATGATCCCAAATGTTCGGTCCCTTTCCATCGCCGGGGACGCTCCCTTCTGTTTGCGTCGCAGAAGCAGAAGATCCCCACCAGAAACCTTCTGGGAATGTATATGATTGCTTGTTAGTTTCCATCGACATGTATTGAGTCTCCTTCGCCTTTGATATTTGCTGCCTTCGTTTTTTCTGTTGTCGTTATTTTTTCATTTTTCACATTCATACGGTCAATAAATTTCAGGAACGGGAACCAAATGACAAACACAATCATCAGGTTAAACAGCTGAAGCAGACCGCCCGCTAGTGAATTTGTTGCCATCATTCCGCTAATAAAGATCGGTACTGTCCATGGGATATTCACGCCTGTCGGCGGCGGTACAATGCCTGATGCCATCGCAAAATAAGTAATACATGTAATGACCATTGGCGCCAAAATCCACGGAATGAGAATAAGCGGATTCATGACAATCGGTAAACCGAAGATAATCGGTTCATTGACGTTAAATAATCCTGGTCCTAAGCCAAGCTTGGCTACTTGTTTTAATTGCTTACTTTTCAGGAAAATTAAAATCGTAAACACAACAGCAAGCGTCATACCGGTTCCACCCATTCCAACCGTATAAATTTCAATAAACTGCTTGCTGATGATATTAGGAACCTCACCTGTTTTTGTATAGCTTTCTAGGTTTTGTATGGACAATGTATTCCAAATCGGATCCATGACAGAGTTGATAATAATTTGGCCATGGAGCCCAAAGAACCAAAGAATTTGTATAAAGAAAACAGCGATCAACGTCGGAATGATACCGCTTCCAAGACCGACAAGCGGCGCCTGAATGGCATGATAAATCAAATCATGCATATTTGTTTTGAAGCCTTGTGTAATGATGATATTAATGAACAAAAAGGTTGTAAGTGTCAAAGTAGCCGGGATCAGTGCAGCAAAAGACTTGGAAACAGCTGGCGGAACCCCTTGCGGCATATTGATCACAAATTTCTTCTGGACAAAATAACGATAAATTTCAGCAGACAAAAAGCCTGTGATCATTCCTAGGAACATTCCCTTTGCACCTAAACGATCAACTGGGATAACGCCTGCAATCGTTGCACCGCCTTCTTGTTCTAGTAAAAACGGAGTTAGAAGCAAGAAAGAGGCTAAAGCAATCACGCCGCCAAAGACAGCTTCTACATCATAGCTTTTTGATAAATAGTAGCCGATCCCAAATACAACAAACACACTCATAATGCTGATGGTCGCACTCGGTGCGATATTCAGTGCAGACTGGACGCCTTCCAGTACGGTTTTACTCATGATTTTATCTAAAAATGGCAAATTCATCAGCACAACCATAATGGAACCAAAGATGGTGAGCGGGAACGCAAGCATAAAGGCATCACGTAAAACGCCTAAATAGCGGTTGTTGTTCAATCTCCCAGCAATCGGAACCAAAATGGCACTTATTTTATCAAACATTGGTTTCCCCCCTTGTTTACACCCTTTATTGTTTAAGCGATTGGAATATCGGCAGGAGCTCTCCCACAAGCTCCTTGATGGTAATGGTCGACATTAAGTGATCTTCAGCGTGCATGAGCAGTAAGGAAAAGGATGCCCTTTCTCCGCCTGCCTCTTTCTGCACGAGTTGAAAATGGATGTCATGTGCAAGCCGTAAATCTTCTTCCGCTTCTTTCATAAGATCAAAAGCTTCTTCTTCTAGACCTTCTCGATATTGTTTTAGAGCCTGAAGCAATTTGCTGCGTGCATTCCCGCTGTGTAAGATCAATTGAAAGCTCACTTGTTCCTCCGTGAGCCCTTCGAGTGTTTTCTTTTCCATCCTTTAAGATTCCCCCATCAATGTAAGTGCCTGTTCATACGCTTTTTGTCCATCGGCAAGCCCGTATGCCTGCATATCAATGACCTCTACCTCAATCCCGTATTTTGTTGCTTCTTTTTGGAGGTCTCCTTTTAAAAAGCTCATTTGCGGTCCGATTAACACAACATCTGCATTCGCCATTTCTTTTTTTGCTTGATCTTGACCAACTGCCCAAATTTCTGCTTCGTCCCCAATTGAATCGGCATGTGCTTTCATCTTTGTCACTAGTAAACTCGTAGACATTCCCGAACTGCATGCTAATAAAATACGTTTCATTTCTCTCACCCCATTGTTGTAATAAAAGCGCTTCCAATTAATATTATATATTTTTATTTTTAAATGTCTAGACATTTAATTTCATTTGTCTGTATTTAATATAAAAAAAGAGCGTATTGTACGCTCGTTCAGATTGTTGACAAAGGGCTAAAATGCTTGATTTTAGCCCTTTGTCTTCTTTTCAGCCTGATAGAAAACCTTTGCAGCCCTAGGAAGGACGAGCACAGGAGCGGAGCGAATTTGACATTCGTGAGCACCGGAGCGCAGACCTGACACCGAATGCGAGGGTTTGTCTACACGCTGAAAGAGCGTATTTTACGCTCTTTGTCTTCATTGTCTTATCCTTTTCCTGCCTGGAACCCAGGATACTTTGTCATGCCGCCGTCTACATATAACGTCAGGCCTGTGACATAGCTCGCCTCTTTTGATGCCAGCCAGACAGCACATGCTGCCACTTCTTCTGGCTTTCCAATATAACCGATTGGAATCAGCTCAATCACGCCTTTTTTCAATGCTGGATCATCGAATTTCTCCGCATTAATCGGGGTATCAATGGCGCCAGGTGCAATGCTGTTTACACGGATTTTTTTAGGGGCATATTCAAGCGCCAATGTTTCTGTCAAAAGCTTTGCCCCTCCTTTACTGGCTGCATAATGCACGAAATGAGGCCAAGGAATTTGCTGATGAACCGACGACATATTAATGATCGAACCTTCTATCCCATGATCTGTCATATACTTCAGTGCATCACGGCACCCTAGAAACATGCCTGTTAAATTGGTAGACATCACTTTGTTCCAATTATCCAGCGTCATTTCGGTAGAAGGTACTTCATTTTCAATGCCTGCGTTATTGATCATCACATCAAGACTGCCAAATGTATCAACAGCTTTATCAATCATCGCCTGCATATCCTCTTCCTTTGATACGTCTCCCTTGATTTTCACAGCCTGTCCGCCATGTTTTTGAATTTCTGCAATGGTATCATCCGGATTTTCTTTATCGGAGAAGTAATTGATCACCACATTGGCTTTTTCTTGTCCAAATCGGCGGGCCATCGCTTGACCAATCCCTGTACCTGCACCTGTAATCAGAACTGTTTTTCCTTCTAAATCTGGATACATTCGTGTAACCTCCTATTTTGTAAAGCCTAGCAGTACACCGCCTGCAATAATCATCAAGCAGCCTGCAATGACAAAGCTTTTTCTAGATGCTTTCTCTTTTAATAAGTAAATGCCGCCTAGTGTTGAGATAACAATCCCTGTTTGTGACATCGAAAAGCTTACGGCTACGCCGATTAATGGAATGGCCAAAAGCAGACCAAGATTTCCTGTTGACCAAACAAGACCGGCAATGATATTTCTAAACGTATATTTACTAAATGGGTCCTGCTTTAAACTAATCGCTAAGGATGAAAGCAGCATGCCGACGGATTGCGGGACAAGTGCAGACCAGCCATCAATATCAAACCATCTTAAAATGACGACATATCCGACGTAGCCAACGGTTGAGATGAGCAGAATAATAATCCCTTTTTTAAAATTGCCTCTGCCATCCCCCCCGCCGCCATTCTTTTTTTGACCGAGCGATGTCATCACAACACCTGCAATAATCAGTAAAATGGCGCAAGAACCAATGAGTATGACCGTCATCGTCTGCCATTCTTTGAAGACCATGACACCAAATAGCGTTGTGCTCACAAGCTGCATGCCCGTTGATAAAGGAACCGCTTTAGATACACCGAGAAAAGCAACACTTGAAAGCTGATTCATTTGTCCAATACTCCAGAAGATGCCTGAAATGACGGAAACCGCAAAAATAAGCGGTGTCAGCTCTGGCATTTTGATGAGAAACGCTGCAATCGAAAATAAAAATGCGCCGAGCGTAATGCCGAGGGTTTGCTGATACGCATTCCCGCCTAGTTTGACACTGATGAGAACAATACTTCCCCAAAATATCGCTGGGAGAAGTGCATATAAAATGCCCACTTCTATCCCTACTTTCTTGTCTTTTTTACATAGCATCCCTCTTTTTCACATTTTTAGCCGAAAAGATACAAACAAAAAAACCTTACCAAAGGTAAGGTTTTTCAGTCGTTCTCTATTTATTTCATCCATTCAGTATGGAATACGCCTTCTTTATCTGTGCGCTCATACGTATGTGCACCGAAATAGTCACGCTGTGCTTGAATTAAATTCGCTGGAAGGACAGCTGTGCGATAGCTATCAAAGTAAGCAAGTGCACTTGAGAATGAAGGAACAGGAACTCCTTGTTCCACTGCAAGTGAAATGACTTTACGAAGTGATGACTGATAGTTTTGAGCAATATCCTTAAAGTATGGATCAAGCAATAGGTTTTTCAGTTCAGGATTACGGTCATATGCTTCTTTAATTTGTTGTAAGAAGGCTGCACGAATGATACATCCGCCGCGGAAGATCATCGCAATTTCACCGTATTTTAAATCCCAGTTATATTCATCAGACGCTGCTTTCATTTGCGCAAAGCCTTGTGCGTAAGAGCAGATTTTACTCATGAATAGGGCTTTTCTAACCGCTTCGATCAGCTCTTGTTTATTCTCAGCTGATTGCGCTGGCTCAGGACCTTCGATCAATTGACTTGCTTCCACACGCTCATCTTTCATTGCAGAAATGTAGCGCGCAAAAACAGACTCAGTAATGATTGGAAGCGGGACACCTAGATCAAGTGAGCTTTTGCTTGTCCATTTTCCAGTTCCTTTTTGACCAGCTTTATCTAAGATCACATCCACAAGCGGCTGGTTTGTTTCTTCATCCACTTTTGTGAAAATGTCAGCTGTAATTTCGATTAAATAGCTGTCAAGCTCGCCCTTATTCCACTCTGAGAATACTTCATGAAGCTCCGCTGCTGACAAACCAGCAACATGCTTCAAGATAAAGTATGATTCAGAGATCAATTGCATATCTCCGTACTCGATACCGTTATGAACCATTTTGACATAATGTCCTGCTCCATCTGGGCCGATATACGTTGTACAAGGCTCGCCATCTACTTTCGCAGAGATCGCTTCTAAGATTGGTTTCACTAGCTCATGCGCTTCTTTTTGACCGCCTGGCATGATGGAAGGGCCTTTTAGCGCGCCTTCTTCACCGCCGGAAACACCTGTACCAATGAAGTGAATACCACTCTCTGCAAGCTCTTGGTTACGTCTTTGTGTATCCTTGTAATATGTATTTCCACCATCAATTAAAATGTCACCTTTCTCTAGGTGAGGAAGTAATGATTGAATGGTTGCATCTGTTGCTGCACCAGCTTTTACCATTAAAAGAATTTTACGCGGTGTTTCAAGCGACTGAACAAATTCTTCGATGCTGTATGTGCCAACAACGTTTTTTCCTTCTGCTTCTTGAAGAAACTCTTCTGTTTTGCTGCTAGATCTGTTATAAACGGATACGGAGAAACCGCGGCTTTCAATATTGAGGGCAAGGTTTTTCCCCATAACGGCTAGTCCAACCACACCGATTTGTTGTTTTGACATAATTCTGACGTCCCTTCTAACACACTATATTGATTACTGCTGAAATGATGTACCCTTTGAAATTACCACAACATCACCTCTTTTATCAAGTTTTCAGGCTAGTCATTTCCTCTTTCGTCCTGAAAAAAATCTTTATTAAAACTTGTCCCGCTTGTTTTGCTCTCTTTTTCCTTAATGGTGATCCCTCTTTGCACCAATGACTTTCCATATTTTTCTTTCAGTCCATCTAAAATGGTTTGGAGGGGCTCTTCTTTTGCATCTTCTGTATATGAAAATAAATCAAGCTGTTTAACAGCTGCTTTTCGTTCGACAAGGTCTGTCCCCGTCACACCTAAGAGCCTCACTGGCTGGTCATTCCAATGTTTAAGGAATAACTGCTTTGCCGCTTCAAATATATCTTCCTTTCGATCCGTTGGATTCGTGAGCATGACACTTCGCGTGATATTTTTCCAGCTTGCATACCGAATCATGATGAGCAGACGATTTGCCATCACTTCTTTTCTCCTTAACCTTGCACTCACAGATTGTGACAGCTTATCAATTAACGTGACAAGTTCATCTGAATCATCCGAATCATGAGGCAGAGTGGATGAATTGCCGACGGATTTAAATTCGTATATTCTTTCTGGGTCCACGATGCCGTCATGTTCACCATTCGCCTTTTGCTTTAATCTCGGTCCATTAATGCCAAGCAATTCTTTTAGCGTATACTCATTCGCTTTCGCTAAGTCTTCAATAGTATGAATTCCGATTTTTTTTAATTTATCTGCCGTTTTTTGTCCAACCCCATGCATGTCACCAGCAGGGAGCGGCCAGAGCATATTCGGAACATCTCGTTTACGCAATATGGTGATGCCCATTGGCTTTTTCCAATTAGACGCCATTTTCGCTAAAAATTTATTCGGTGCAATGCCGATACTTGAAGGTAGCATCAGCTCCTCTACAAGCCTTGTTTGAATATCATGAGCCGTTTTTACCGCATGCTCGGCATATGGTGTATGCGTTAAATCAATATAGCCCTCATCAATCGATACAGGTTCAACTAAATCACTGTATTCTCTTAGTATTGTAAACATCTCTTGTGAGGAGCTGCGGTATCGGTCAAAGTTCGGTGTGCGGACAATGAGTCCCGGACATAGCCGCTTCGCCTCCCATAAGGGCATCGGGGGCTTCACACCTAGTGCTCTTGCCTCGTAGCTGCACGTCACAACAATCCCTTTACGCTCTTTTGCATTTCCGCTGATGGCTAAAGGTTTCCCCCGCAAAGAAGGATCATACGCCATTTCTACATTGGCATAAAAAGCATTCATGTCTATATGAAAAATAATATTTGACATTGGCATAACCCCATTTTCTTGTCTACCTGTATTTTGATCAGCTGTTTCCTCATATATCAAACATGATGGATCCCTTTTATGCTCAATTATACATTGATTTATTTCATCTTTCCTCAAAAAAACCTTCTCTAAAAAAGAGAAGGTTCCAGATTGTTGACAAAGGGCTAAATTGATCTTGATTTTAGCCCTTTGTCTTCTTTTCAGCGTGATCAAAAACCTTGGCAGCCCTAGGAAGGACGAGCATCGGAGCGCAGGACTGACACCGAATGCGAGGGTTTGTCTGCGCGCTGGGTTTCACGTTCATTTACACTTTTTCTTCAAGTATACCATGTTGATATTGAATGTCCTCATATGTGAATACTTCATTTTTTTGATGATATAATTGTTTCACAACCGGAGTGGGCTGTTGATTAAAATTCATACTCAAACTTTGATTGGAGTAGTGTCCAGCCGGATCAATATAATACTTGTAATCAATGACTCTTTCTACATCAATTTCAGCGTAAGCAATTCCCTCTGTTTCAGCTGGAACCATATCACTGATCGGTTCCCCATCCGGCCCGTAAATGCACGTATGCCCGCTCTTAAATGTTTCAAAGTAATCTCTTTGCTCCTGCGTTAAGCAAATCATCTCTTTCATTTCTTCCGTATATATAGATGAAGTCATCAGCACAAATGTCTGTGTCGCGATGGCATAATATCTGCTTGAAATTTCATCGTCAAAATAACCTGGCCAAGAGGCTACATGTACCTGCTCATTTTGGGCATTCATCGCCATAAGATCAAGTGGAACTTGATGCTCCCAGCACATTAATCCGCCAAGGTTTCCAATGTCAGTTTGAAACACCGGCATCATACTTCCACTTCCGTCCCCCCAAATGAGTCTTTCTGCTACAGAAGCTCTCATTTTCCGATGTTTTCCAATTAAATCCCCATTCGGATTAAACCAAAGCTGAGCTAAATAGAGAGAGCCGCCATCTTTTTCACTGCATGATATACAAACGTACGTTTCATTTCTTTTTGCTGCCTCACTGATTTTTTGAATGGCTAAGCTAGGGATTTCAACTGCATTTTTATATAATTCATGATAGAACTTTCTCGTGTATTCTGGATGACCAATAAAAGCAAACCAAGGATAACCAGGTAAAAATGCTTCTGGGAATGCCACAAGCTTTGCACCATTTGAAGCTGCCTCGTCGATCAGATCACATGATTTCTCAACGGTTGCTTCCAAATTTAAATAGACAGGTGCTGCTTGTACCGCAGCTGCTCGAAACTTTGGGTAAATACTTGTCATATTCAAAACCTCCATTTCTTTTCATCCCCCTCATTATAGGATAGGAAATATGAAGTTTGGATGACATTTACTATTTTATACAAAATAAGGAATTTTATTTAATATAGAAAACACGTGGTTCTGTTAGACATTTAACCATGTGTATAGTACACTGTGAGTAATGAAATGGATGTGATAATCATGATTATTGATACATTCAATGAAGTCTTTTTCCTTGTTGAATTCTTTACGATTATTCTTCCAGCGCTGACGGCCATCGGCATTGCGTTTTTACTAAAAGACTGCCGTATGAACGAACACCTTGGTGGACATCGTTTGGAAGAGTTGGACGCATCTTGCTTGAATCGAACAGACTTTCTGTTTATCATATATGATCGCATTACAACTTGGATTAGTAAAGTCATTCGAATGAAAAGATCATCTAATGATGATGAAGACCATTCGCTTCCTCTCACTAATTAAATTTTTTAATCATGAGGAGGAAACGAATTGAAACGTTTATTGACTGTTTTTACGACTTTATGTTTGATGATGATTGCGTCACCTGCATTTGCAGCGAGTGCGCAAACGAATACGAGCTCTGATGGGTTTTTCCATCATTATTTTGTTCAGCCTTTTTCTGAGCTGATCATTTGGCTTGCGAACTTTTTCCATGATGATTATGGTTTATCCATTATGTTTGTCACCTTGATTGTCCGCCTGCTGATTTTCCCGCTTTTTGCGAATCAATTTAAGAAGCAAAGAGTCATGCAGGAAAAAATGGCACTGGTGAAACCTCAGATTGACCAAATACAAAGCAAATTGAAGAAAACGAAAGATCCTGAAAAACAAAAAGAACTGCAAATGGAAATGATGAAAGTATATAAAGAGAACAATGTGAACCCGCTGGCAATGGGCTGTCTGCCTATGCTGATTCAAATTCCAATTGTTCTTGGCTTTTACTCAGCAATCCGCTCAACACCTGAGATCGCAACTCATACGTTCTTATGGTTTAACTTAGGACAAACCGATTTATTGGTGGCAGTCTTTGCAGGGGCTATGTATTTCTTGCAATTTTATGTCACGCAAAAATATGCGAAGCAATCAGGCACCCAGACAGAGGCTGCGCTGAAGCAAGCGAAAGTAATGGGCATGATTTTCCCAATCATGATGCTGTTTCTTTCAATTAATGCACCCGCTGCTCTTCCTTTATACTGGATGACAAGCGGACTACTACTCACGATACAAACAATTATTTTAAATGTCATGTACCAAAAATCAAAAACGAAAGCTGCGGCTAACGAACAAGCCAAACCAGCTGCTGAATAAAAATAAACCCCTTATCTTTAGATAAGGGGCTTTTCATTATGCCAACTCTTCTTTCAACCGGTCTGGCAATTGATCGAGGTCCTCAATTTTCCCAAGGAACTTATTTGGGTCCACTTGTAAAATCATTTTGTTTTCTCTCTCCACAACGCCGAAGAAATATTCAGAGGCCTTCGTGTTCATATGAAATGGCTTGATCTCGCTCTGCTCGATATCGATGATATCTTTTGCATCTGAGACAAGACAGCCAATCATTTGATCGTTAACTTCAAATAACAGCACCTTTGACTGCTCGTTCACATCAAGAGGCTTTCCGTGAAGCATCACGCCTGTATCACTGACAGGAATGACCTCTCCTCTTAATGACATCAGGCCTTTAATTTCTTTTGGAAGATTCGATACTTCTTGTAAGTAAGGGACCTTTTCAATCGAACGAATATGCTCTACACTGATGCCAAACTCCTCTTGTCCCACCTGAAAAATAATAATCTTTTGCGTGCTCACAGAGTCTCCTGCCTTTACGATGGATTTGTCGTTTCTTCGATAATGGCGAGAACCATTTCAGCTGTTTTGACTAATTCTTCAATCGGCATTTTCTCATTTTTCGTATGAATATCTTCATATCCAACAGCTAGGTTGACAGTTGGGACGCCGTTGCCTGCAATGACGTTTGCATCACTGCCTCCGCCGCTCGTCTGCAGTTCTGAAGGACGGCCAATTTTTGCTGCCGCTTTTTTCGCCACTTCTACGACTTGATCGCCGTGTGAGAATTTGAAGCCTGGATACATGATGTCAATTTGTACATCGGCACTTCCGCCCATTTCTTTAGCGGTTTTTTCAAAGGCTTCTTTCATCTTCGCTACTTGAGCTTCCATTTTTGCTGGTTCTAAAGAGCGTGCTTCCGCCAAAATATCGACTTGATCGCACACAATATTCGTTTGTGTTCCGCCTTCAAAACGGCCGATATTCGCCGTTGTTTCTTCATCAATACGGCCAAGCGGCATGCTGGCAATTGCTTTTGATGCAATGGTAATCGCAGACACACCTTTTTCCGGCGCGACACCTGCGTGAGCAGTTTTTCCGTAAATCGTTGCGCGTACTTTTGCCTGTGTTGGTGCAGCTACGATAATCGTACCAACCTTGCCATCTGAATCAAGGGCATAGCCGTATTTCGCTGTCATCAAATTCGGATCTAACGCTTTTGCTCCAACAAGTCCTGATTCTTCACCTGCTGTGATCACAAATTCAATTGTTCCATGCGGTAAATTTTTCTCTTTCAGCACGCGGATCGCCTCAAACATAGCAGCAAGTCCTGTTTTATCGTCAGCGCCAAGAATGGTTGTTCCATCTGTTTTCACATAGCCGTCCTCAATGACTGGTTTTACGCCATTCCCCGGTACAACTGTATCCATATGAGAAGTGAAATAAATCGTATCTGCCTCTTGATTTCCTTCTAATGTGCAGACAAGGTTGCCTGCGCCGTGGCCTGTTACCGCTTTTGAATCGTCTTCAACCACTTTTAGACCAAGCTGCGAGAATTTTTCTTTTAGGACTTCAACAATTTTCTCTTCGTGTTTTGTTTCTGAATCAATCTGAACTAATTCTAAAAATTCGTCTAGTAAGCGTTTTTCATTGATCATAATGATGCTCCTCCTCTTATAGCGGCATGTTGCCATGCTTTTTTAACGGTCTATCTTCTTCCTTACTGCGAAGCACATCAAATGAGCGGATCAATCGCTCTCTCGTTTCAGCCGGCATGAAAATATCGTCTATCAGACCTGCCTGAGCCGCTTTCCATACACTTGGTTTGTTCTCAGTCTCGCGCGAAGCAGGATGAACGATTTCGTCTGCGAACGTTTTCCCCATGACATCAATTTCGGCCTCTGGCCATGCATAAACAAAGTCAGCGCCTAAGCCCTTGCTATTCATCGCGACATATGCACCGCCAAACGCCTTTCTTAAAATCACAGTGATTTTTGGAACGGTTGCTTCAGCGTACGCATATAAAAGCTTTGCACCGTGGCGGATAATTCCCGCATGCTCGGCTTTCTCCCCTGGTAAAAAACCAGGAACGTCCACAAGGGTTAAGATCGGAATATGAAATGCATCGCAAAATCGAATAAACCTGGCCGCTTTATCGGCCGCGTCAAGATCAAGGCTGCCTGCCAGCACCTTTGGCTGATTGGCAACAACACCAATGGAAGCTCCTTGTAGTCTGGCAAAACCAGTGACAATATTTTTTGAGAAACAAGGCTGCGTTTCAAAGAATGAGTCTGGATCGGTTATCGCTGTCACCACTTGTTTGACATCATAGGTGCGTGATGGATCCTTTGGCAAAATGCTGCCTGGATCAGCGGTATCTTGCTTTCGTGCTTCAGCCTGCATGACAGCCTGTTGTTTCGTTGGTATGTACGTTAAAAGAGTTCGAACCGCTTTTAACACGTCCTTCTCATCTTCCCCAGTATAGTGCACATTTCCGCTTGTCTGATGCTGAACACTTGCACCGCCAAGACGGTCAGGACAGACCGTTTCTCCTGTTGCCTTTTCTATTACTTTCGGACCAGTTAAAAACATATGAGCTGTTTGCTCTGTCATGAAGACAAAATCAGTCAATGCAGGAGAATAGACTGCACCTCCAGCACATGAACCTAAAATAACAGATATTTGCGGGATTAGACCAGAGTACAGCACATTCCGTTTAAAAATCTGTCCGTATCCTTCTAATGATACCACACCCTCTTGAATTCTCGCACCACCTGAGTCTTTTAGACCGATGACCGGCATCTGATTTTTAGCTGCCAGATCCATTAAAGAGGCTATTTTTTTCGCATGCATTTCGCCTAAAGAGCCCCCATATACGGTTGCATCTTGTGCATAAACACAGACAGGCTTACCATGAATGAGTCCCGTTCCAATGACGACACCGTCACCAACATGCTCTGACAGACCGCCTGTTGCAAATGACTGAATTTCCATCAGGCTGCCCTCGTCAAGAAGTTCATGCAGCCGCTCTCGAACCGTCAGCTTTCCTTTGCTTCTGTGAGCGGCTGCTCGTTTTTCGCCGCCGCCCATTAACGCTTTATTCCGCCATTCAGTCAAGTCATTGAACGATTCATTCATCGCAATGTTTCTCTCCTTTCAAGGACCCGCACAATTCAAATAACACACCTGACGTTTCTTTAGGTGAAATAAAGGCAATCTGCTTTCCGCCGGCGCCCATCTGTGCTGTTTTTTGGAGAAGCTGCACGCCAAGGTGATCGAGACGGCTAAGATCCATTTGAATGTCATCTGACTTTAACGCAATATGATGGAGCCCCTCTCCTCTTTTTGTTAAAAAGGTATGTAGTTTACTGCGGGCTGAGATGGGCTCAATTAATTCAATGTGCAGATCATCAAGTAAAGCGAAGGACGCTTTAATCTCCTGCTCAGGAATCTCTTGTATGTCTGAAAAATGCCAGTTAAATAGCTGATGAAGCGTTTGAGATGTTTCTTTAATAGAAAAGACGGCAATGGCAATATGATCGATTTGGTTCATCCGTTCACTTCCTTTGCTGATCACTTGTCGCATATGAAAAAACCAGATAAAATAAAGACAAGTGCGCTTGTCGCAAAAATCTTCGGTTATAGGGGTGCGATATGTCTCAAAAATTCATGAAATTTATGGTATTGCTTATGATTAGCCTGCTGTTAGTTTCTTCACTTTTAGCAGGAGCAGCAGCCTTTTTATAAGGTTTGAATAAAAGCAGACAAGCAGGTGATTCGCGATATCAACGAATGGCCTGTTTGTCTTTGGCAAGCTTTTCAAAAGAATCGCTTGAGGTTGTAATCCATACCTTTGTACCAATTGGAAGCTGATCAAACAATCGCTCTACATCTTGATTATGAAGCCTTACACAGCCTGCTGTGATAAATTTCCCAATCGAAGTTTCGTCACTCGTTCCGTGAATTCCGTAGGTTCTGCCATCTGTTCCTCGTGCATCGAATCCAATCCATCTTCGCCCAAGAGGATTATTTTTTGCACCCCCTTCAATATTCTTTCTTCTATAATAGGGGTCTTTCGCTTTGATCATAATCGTGAATTCACCTTCTGGCGTTAAATCCGCTGTTTTTCCTGTTGAAGCAGAATATACTTTTTGGATTTCTCCTTGATTAATGAAGGCAAGTTCATTCGTTTGTTTATTAATAATGACAAACGGGTCACCTGGCAGCGGGTTTTGTCCAAGCGGCCAGATTGGTGAAAGGGACATGGTCAGTACGGTATAAAATAAAAGACGCATAGGCTCCTCCTTTTTCATTAGATTGACCAATGAAGGAGGAACTCATGCGTCTCTATTCTTTCATCCCTTTAAAATAGCTTTTCAGCACTAAATATTGTTCCATTTCACCGAGGAAATGAAAGAGTGCCGCTCTTGCCTCAAATTCTTCTCTTGTTTGCGGGAGCGGAAGTGCATCGAACTCTTCTTTCATATCAATGAGACGTCTTAAAAACTTATGCGCTGTGTTCCCTGGGTGAATATGTTCGCGTAAGTCTCTAATGTATTCTGCAATGATTTGTCCATGCTCCGTTGTGACGGAAATCGACGTAATTTTAGGCAGCACACGCTCAATGATTTCAAATTGCTTTTGTCTCATGTTGAAGTAATGGTAATACAGGTTTTCATGTCTTAATACATGGTTTTCAACATCACGATATGCAAGAGCTTTCGCTTCTTTGATCAATTGATGTGTCTCTGGTATTTCTTTTCCTGTCCAGTCTTGTTTCCCTGTCATTAAGTATTGCTCGATTTCCTCAAAGATTTTAGCAAAGTTGGCTTCAATTTGTTCGCTGTAGCGTTTGAGCTTTTTATCAACACTTGGCATATAGAGGTTCATAATCAGCGCTACCCCTACACCAATGGTAATCAGCAGCAGTTCATTCCAAATGAGATGCAGGGTAATCCCGCCAGACATGTATAAATGGAGGATAATGACTGAACTTGTGACAATCCCTTCTTTAATTCGAAGCAGAACCGTTGTCGGAATAAAGACAAGCAGCATCAAACCGATCACAAAAGGATGATACCCAATCAGATCGAAAAATAAATAAGAAAATAAAATAGCAAGACTGCATGCTGCAAAGCGGGCTCCCGATGCTAACAGGGATCTTTTCTTTGTCACCTGAATACACAGGATCGTAATAATCCCGGCAGCTGAATAATTTTGCAAGCCAAGCAATTGTGCAATATAAATAGCGATCGCTGTTCCTAATGCTGTTTTCAGCGTTCGGTAGCCGATTTTAAACATGATGTGATTCACTCTTTTCTGTCTTGTTTCCATTCACTTTTGTGAAATGATGAACTTTTTTTACTTTCCCCATTATAATCAAAAAAAGAAGGAGATGTTAAGTCTCCTTCTCTTTTTCTTTATAATATTTTTTGTAAGAAGTCTTGCGCACGCTGTGAAGACGGTGATTCAAAAAATTGTACAGGGTTTGCATCCTCTACAATTTTCCCATCATCCATAAAGATCACGCGGTCAGCCACTTCTTTTGCAAAGCCCATTTCATGTGTGACGATGACGAGTGTCATTCCAGATTGAGCCAGTTCTTTCATGACCTCTAATACTTCCTTGACCATTTCTGGATCTAGGGCTGACGTTGGTTCGTCAAACAGCATAATGTCTGGTGTCATCGCAAGCGCACGCGCAATCGCTACACGCTGCTTTTGACCGCCTGACAGACGGTTCGGGAAATCATCTTTTTTCTCTAAAAGCCCTACCTTTTTGAGCAGGTCTTCAGCTTGTTTGATGCTGTCTTCCTTCGATTGATTCTTCACATTCATTGGCGCATACGTGATATTTTCCAGCACCGTTTTATGCGGGAAGAGATGGAAATGCTGAAACACCATTCCGATGTTCTCACGCACTTTTAGTGCATTCGTTTTTGGATTGGTGATTTCGGTGTCCTTAATCGTAATGACACCAGAAGTCGGCTTTTCAAGTAAATTCATGCAGCGGAGGAACGTCGATTTTCCTGAACCAGATGGTCCAATAACCGCAACAACTTCCCCTTCTTTAATGGTGGTGTCGATCCCCTTTAAAACTTCGTTTTTACCAAAAGATTTTGTGAGTTTCTCTATTTTAATCATTTGATTTTAACTTCCTTTCCACCGATTTGCCGACAAAGGTGAGAACAAGCACGATGACATAATAGATAAGACCCGCAAAAATAAGCGGTTCAAGATAATTATACGTGACGGCCCCTGCTTGATAGGCTCGTCTCATGACATCACCCAGTCCGATGACTGTTACAATCGCTGATTCTTTTGTCAGTGTAATCGTCTCATTCACAAGTGCAGGTGAAATATTTTTAAACGCCTGCGGAAGCAATAAGTCCTTCATCATTTTAGCATAAGGGATGCCTAAAGCAACGGCTGCTTCTTTTTGACCTTTATCAATGGCATTAATACCCGCACGAATAATTTCAGATACGTATGCCGCCGAGTTGAGTGAAAATGCCGCTACAGCAGCCCAGTATTGGTCGATTTGAAACCCAAGAAGCTGAGGCAGACCAAAATAAATAATGAGCAATTGAAGCACAAGCGGTGTGCCTCGGAAAATTGACGTATAAAAATCTGCAAGCCAAATGAGCGGTTTAAACACACTAATTTTACAAAGCGTTAATAAAATTCCTAAGATAAATCCAAGTAAAAGGGATACCACTACTATAGAAAGCGTGACCTTAAGTCCTTCTAGAATAAAGGGCATCTGAGGTATTACATCTTTAAAATCAAACATGACATTCTCCTTTTTTCTGCCTTCATACAAAACAGGAAAAAAGTTCAACATGAGTTGAACTTTTCAGCGCTTTTCTACTTGATTTTCTGGAATGACGCTGATCCTTTTCCTGACTTACTTTTCATCAGCAAACCATTTTTTAATTAATTTATCAAGTTCGCCATTATCTTTCATTTCTTTTAATGATTTATTAAATTTCGCTGTTAAGTCGCTGTTTTTCTTGAATGCAATGGCTGAACCTTCGTTTGAGCTGTTCAATCCAAATGCTTGGAAGTCTTTTTCCTTTTTTAAGTAACCAGCAGCTACTTTATCTTCAATAATTGCTGCATCAAAACGGCCTGCTTTAATCTCTTGAATGATATCAGAAATTTTATTACGGTCTTCAACTGTTAGGTTATATTTCTTTTGCAGTCCATTCGCTTCATCCTGTTGAATAGAACCTAATTGAACGCCGACTGTTTTGTCTTTTAAATCTTTCTCTGCCTTAATACCGCTAGATTTCTTTGATACAACCAAGTTTTTAGCATTGTAATAAACATCAGAGAAATCAACTTGCTTTTTACGTTTTTCTGTAGGTGTCATTCCTGCAAGGACAATATCAGCTTTGTTTGTTTTAAGAGCTGATACAAGGCTAGCAAAGTCCATATCTTGAATTTCTAGCTTGTAGCCGTTCTTTTTCGCTAGTGCTGTTGCAAGATCTACATCAAAACCGACAATTTTATCTCCGTCTTTTGATTCAAATGGCGGATAATCTGCTGATGTCGCCATCACGAGTGTCTTGTCATCTCCTGATGCGTTTGAATTATTAGAAGAAGTTCCGCATGCTGCGAGTGCAGCTGCAAGACCAGCTGTCATAAGTAATAATAACCACTTTTTCATATGATGATGCCTCCCAGTATTTAAAATCATGTATTGATTTGAATATTTATTCACTATAATGTATTTTAAACACTTTCTTTTTAAGATGCAATAGTATTTTGCTAAAATTATTTTGATTCTATTGTCTTATAAAACAAAAAGCAGACCGATCTAAAGACCGGACTGCTTTATATTTATTCATTCAAACGTCATATGTTAGATTTCTTCGCAATGCTCATCAAAAGCGGCTTGTAGTTTTGAAACGACTTCCATTGGCTCGTGCCCTTCAATTTCATGACGCTCGACCATTTTGATGATTTTTCCATCTTTTAATAAGGCGAAAGATGGTGAAGATGGCGGGAAGCCTTCAAAGTATTCACGCGCTCTTGCTGTTGCCTCTTTGTCCTGCCCAGCAAACACTGTCAGCAATTGATCTGGACGCTTATCGTAATGAACAGAATAGCCGGCAGCTGGTCTTGCAATACCGCCTGCACAGCCGCATACTGAATTCACCATGACAAGTGCCGTTCCTTTTTTAGTCAGTGCTTCGTCTACTTCTTCAGCTGATGTGAGCTCAGTGTAGCCTGCCTGCTTAATTTCTTCTCTCGCTTGTTTCACAATATCATTCATAAATAAATTAAAATCAATATTCATGTTCGTCCACTCCTTTTGCGTACCAAAACCATTTTAACTCCATCATATCAAGGAAAACGCCTGCGGGCAAATGTGTTGTCTTTTCCTCCGCCTCTTTTTCCAAACATCGTTTATGAGCTTTCAAATTGGGGAAAAGTGATGATAAAGAGATGAAAGGGAGAACTGCGTGATGGCACAATTCAAAAAAGCGATGCTCATTTATAATGGAAATGCCGGACAAAAAAACATGGAAAAAACACTCGGTCAAACAGTGCCTCTTCTTTCTCTACATATTGATGAACTCATTTTGAAACCAACAAAGCAGCCAAATGATGCTTATGATTTCTGCCGTCAAATTGATGAAACGGTGGAATTGCTCATCATATTAGGCGGAGACGGTACCGTGCATGAATGCATGAACGGTATTGGAGGTTTAGAAAAAAGGCCCGCTGTAGCGATATTACCAGGCGGGACATGCAACGATTTTTCTAGAACACTAGGTATTCCTCAACAAATGCAGAAAGCCGCTCAAATGATTGTAGACGGCAAAGAGAAAAAGGTCGACTTAATCAAAGCAGAAGATCGATACGTGTTAAACTTTTGGGGAATTGGGCTGATCGCAGACACGTCCAACAATATTAACGACAAGGAAAAAGCCGTACTCGGCAAAATCAGCTACTTCACAAGTGCGCTGCGCACCTTGCAGCAAACAGATCCTTTTCACGTACGTATTGAGACAGAAGAGGAAAGCTGGGATGAGGAAGCTGTCATCGTTCTTGTCATGAATGGACATTTTATCGGTACAAATAGAATTGATTTGCCTCATGCAGCCATTGATGATGGAAAAGCAGAAATCTTAATTTGCAGAAATACGAGTTTCTCTGCTTTAAAAGAAATCTTCTCAATGAACCGGGAAGAGCTGGAGGATTTCACCGGCGATCTGTCTCTCATTCAAGCGTCCTGTATTCATATCCACACAAAAGAGGAAATGGATGCTGATACAGATGGTGAGGTTTATATGACGGCCCCTTCTTCTTTAGAAGTGTTAAAACAGCATTTGACCTTTATTGTTCCAGAAGAATAAAAAAATGCCCGACATCATTTTGATTCGGGCGTTTTTTTGATATATCGTCTGTATAAATATTCAAGTGCATATCCGAGAAGCGTCCCGGCGAGAAGTGATATTCCTAAAAAGCTATTGGCTGCTCCTTTAAATCCGCCGACAATCAGCAGACAGTACACGATTTGAATGATTGAAACGATCGATATGATAAGCAGTAATCGTTCAGGATGATTGCGTGATTTAGAAATGTACCGCAGAAAAGCGAAGGCAATCGCTGTGATAAACATGAGACCAATCGTTAGAAAAGCAAAAAAATCTAGTCCAGACATATCATCGCTCCTTTCTCCTAGATGTGGAAATCCCCCTCTCATGCCGGGAGGGGGAAAATTGTTGTTTTAATAAACAGATGTCTGCTCGTCAATGCCTTCAAGGATTTGTTTAATTCGCTGAAGGAATCTGCCGCATACAAGCCCATCTAGTACTCTGTGATCTAATGAAAGACAAAGATTGACCATGTCTCTTGCCGCAATCATTCCGTTTACTATCATTGGACGCTTCACGATCGATTCTACTTGTAAAATCGCCGCTTGCGGATAATTAATGATTCCCATTGATTGTACCGAACCAAATGATCCCGTGTTGTTGACAGTGAAGGTACCGCCTTCCATATCACTTTGCTTAAGCGTTCCTTGTCTCACCTTAGACGCCAGCTCATGAATTTCTTTGGCGATGCCCTTAATGGTCTTTTCATCCGCATCCTTAATGACTGGAACAAAAAGCGCGTCATCTGTAGCGACAGCAATCGAAACATTGATTGCTTTCTTTTGCACAATTTTATCTCCGGCCCACATGCTGTTCATTTCAGGGAATTCCTTTAAGGCCTGAGCCACTGCTTTGACAAAGAATGCAAAGAACGTCAAGTTAAAGCCTTCTTTTGCTTTAAACTGATCCTTCAGCTGATTTCTTCTTGTCACTAGATTTGTCACATCGACTTCCATCATCGTCCATGCATGCGGAATTTCATGTTTGCTTCTCAGCATATTGGCCGCAATTGCCTGACGGATCGGCGTGACTGGCAGCTCAACATCACCAGGCATAGAAGGGACGGCAGGTGCCGCTTTTGCTTGAGATGGCTGCGCAGGCTCCGGTTGAACGGCACGTTCATTGACAGGTGCTGTCTTCTCTTTAACGCCGCCGTTTTCAATGAGCTGCAGCAAATCTTTTCTAGTGATTCGGCCGCCTGCTCCTGTACCTTGAACAGCGGCTAAATCAATGCTATGCTCATCTGCTAAACGAAGAACGGCTGGAGAATAACGTTTCTTTTGACTTTGATTCTCATTTGTTTGATCTGCTTCAGGCGCTTCGCTTTGCTCAGGTGCTGCTTCTTCTTTCTCGCTCTGCTGCTCGCTTCCTTCTATCTCAATTTCACAGAACACTTCTCCTACTTGCAGCGTTTCGCCTTCCTCAGCCGATAGCTTTGTAATCGTTCCTGTAAAAGATGACGGAACTTCTGCATTCACTTTATCTGTCATGACTTCCGCAATCGGATCGTATTTATTCACATGATCGCCAGGTGAAACGAGCCATTTGCTAATGGTTCCTTCTGTTACACTTTCACCTAGCTGAGGCATTTTCATTTGTTCAATTGCCACTTTGAAACCCTCCTCTTTCTTAAAACGCCGCCAGCTCTCTCATTTCAGCTTCTACCTTATCCGGATTGACCATGAAGAATTTCTCCATTGTCGGCGCATAAGGCATTGCTGGAATATCTGGTCCAGCAAGACGTTTGATTGGTGCGTCTAAATCAAATAAGCAATGCTCCGAAATGATCGCTGCAACCTCACTCATGATGCTGCCTTCTTTTGTATCTTCCGTTAAGAGAAGCACTTTCCCTGTTTTAGAAGCCGCTTCTATAATCGCTTCCTGATCAAGCGGGTACACTGTTCTCAAATCGAGAATATGAGCGGAAATGCCGTCTTTTGCAAGGCGGTCTGCTGCTTGCAGCGCAAAATGGACACAAAGGCCATATGTAATGACCGTGATATCATCGCCTTCACGCTTCACATCTGCTTTTCCAATCGGAAGAGTGTAATCCTCTTCAGGCACTTCTCCTTTAATAAGGCGGTATGCACGTTTATGTTCAAAGAACAATACAGGATCTGGATCACGCACTGCAGCCTTTAAAAGACCTTTGACATCATAAGGTGTAGAAGGCATCACAATCTTCAAACCAGGCTGGTTAGCAAAAATAGCTTCGACCGATTGTGAATGATAAAGTGCCCCGTGTACTCCGCCCCCATAAGGTGCGCGGATGACCATTGGACAGCTCCAATCATTATTTGAACGGTATCTAATTTTTGCAGCCTCTGAAATGATTTGGTTGATTGCAGGCATAATGAAATCCGCAAATTGCATTTCTGCAATTGGGCGCATTCCATACATCGCTGCCCCAATACCTACACCCGCAATGGCTGATTCTGCAAGAGGTGTATCCATGACGCGCGCTTCTCCAAATTGCTCGTAAAGACCCGCTGTCGCTTTAAATACGCCGCCTTTTTTCCCGACATCCTCTCCGAGCACAAACACTTTCGGATCTCGTTCCATTTCTTCTTTCATCGCCAGTGTAATAGCGTCTATATATGACATAACAGGCATTTTTCTTCCCCCTTACTCCGCATACACGTAACGAAGTGCGCTTTCTGCCTCAGCATAAGCTGCGTTTTCCGCTTCATCAGTAGCTTCGTTTACGATTTGCATGATTTCTTTTGTCATCTCTTCTTTCATTTCAGAAGTCATGACGTTTCCTTCGGTTAAATACGTTTCATATTGGATGAGCGGATCTTTCTTTCTTGCTTCGAGCACTTCTTCTTTTTCTCGATAGCTTGAATCATCGTCATCACTTGAATGCGCAGTTAAACGGTAAGAGATTGTTTCAATCAATGTCGGGCCTTCGCCTCTAGCCGCACGGTCTCTTGCTTCTTTGACAGCGGCATATACTTCAAGCGGATCATTTCCATCTACAGTGACACCAGGCATCCCATATCCAACCGCACGATCTGAAATGCGTTCACAGGCTACTTGTTTGTCATATGGCACGGAAATCGCATACTTATTGTTTTCACACATGAAAATAACAGGCAGTTTATGAACAGCAGCAAAGTTTGCGCCTTCGTGGAAATCACCTTGGTTTGATGAGCCTTCACCGAACGTGACAAAGCTGACAAAGTTTTTCTGCTCTAATCGTCCAGCAAGGGCAATTCCCACCGCGTGAGGAACCTGCGTTGTTACAGGTGAAGATCCGGTCACAATTCGATTTGCTCTTTGCCCAAAATGCCCCGGCATTTGTCTTCCGCCTGAGTTTGGATCGTCTTGTTTTGCGAAACCAGACATCATTAAATCTTTTGCTGTCATCCCAAAAGCAAGGACAACCCCCATATCACGATAGTAAGGTAAGACGTAATCTTCTTCTCTATTAAGAGCAAATGCAGCGCCGACTTGCTGCGCTTCCTGCCCTTGACAAGAAATAACGAATGGAATTTTCCCGGAACGGTTTAAAAGCCACATCCGTTCATCGATTTTTCTTGCTAGAAGCATTGTTCTGTATATATCAATTGCTTGTTCATCTGATAATCCTAATTCCTGATGACGCATGTTACTCATCATGTTTCCCTCCTTGATTAAAAATGGATCGCCTTCCCGTCAACAGCAAGGGCTGCCTCGCCAATCGCCTCTGATAAGGTCGGATGCGGGTGTATCGTCTGCCCCACTTCCCACGGGGTTGCATCAAGTACTTTGGCTAATCCAGCTTCAGATATCATATCTGTTACATGAGGACCAATCATATGAATTCCTAAAATATCATCTGTCTTTTGATCGGCAATGATTTTGACGAATCCATCAGACTCCCCGTACACAAGTGCTTTTCCAATTGCCATAAATGGAAATTTCCCTATTTTGACTTCAAAGCCCTGCTCTTTTGCCGCCTGTTCAGTGAGTCCAACACTAGCGGTTTCTGGGTGAGAGTAAACACATTTAGATACGAGCGTTTCATCGAGCGGCTTTGGATCTTTCCCAGCCATATGTTCTACAGCAATCATCCCTTCGTGAGAAGCGACATGTGCCAGTTGAAGCCCGCCAATGACATCTCCTATTGCGTAAATATGTGATTCTTTCGTTTGATAATGTTCATTTACGACAATGCCTTGTTTTTCGGTTTGGATGTCCGTGTTTTCAAGACCTATGCCTTCGATATTAGGTACTCTGCCGACTGAAAGAAGGAGTTTTTCCGCTTCAAAGGTCTGAATGTCTCCATCCTTTTCCGCTTGAATTGTCACGAGATTTTCCTGCTTTTCTACGCTATCTGGCAGTACCTTCGCATTAGTCACAAAAGTGATGCCTTTTTTAGATAATAGCTTTTCCATTTCTTTAGAAATGTCATGATCCTCTGTTGGCAAAATGCGGTCTGCAAACTCAAGCACAGTGACGTTCACACCAAAATCATTGAGCATGGAAGCCCACTCGATTCCGATCACTCCGCCCCCCACAATTAGCATTGACTGCGGAAGCTCTGGCAGTTCAAGTGCATCATCTGAAGTGAGGATGTGTGTTCCATCTGCTTCAAGCCCTGGCAGCACACGCGGTCTTGATCCTGTCGCGATGATGACCTGCTTTGGAATGAGCATTTCATTTTCCTCTCCATTTGCCATTTCTACGGAGATCGTTCCTGGCATTGGCGAAAAGATAGATGGGCCAAGAATACGGCCGATTCCTTCATATACATCAATTTTTCCTTGTTTCATTAAATGTTTGACGCCGCCTGCTAGTTTTTCGACGATCTCTGTTTTTCTTTTCTGCACGTTGGCAAATTGCAAGGCAACGCCTCCTGCCTCAACACCAAAATCAGCTGCGCGTTTGACGGTTTGATAAACTTCTGCACTTCTGAGCAGCGCTTTAGACGGGATGCAGCCTTTATGAAGACATGTTCCGCCGAGCTTTTCTTTTTCTACAACTGCTGTTTTCAATCCAAGCTGTGAGGCACGGATGGCCGCTACATAGCCGCCTGTGCCTCCACCAAGAATGACGAGGTCATATTCAGTTGCCATGACTTGTCACTCCTTTCTTTTCCTGTTGATCATTTGGGTATTCTTTCGGTGATTCTTCTTCTTTTAAAATACGAAGGGCACCTTCTGCTAACGATTGCAGCTCATTTTCACCTGGAAACACGACAACATCTGAAATCCAGTCAATATAGCCGCGAATACTTGACGTAATTTGTTTGCTGTATGCAAGTCCGCCTGTTAATACAATGACGTCAACTGCTCCTTTTAAGACAGCGCTAGCCGCACCAATTTCCTTGGCAATCTGATAGCACATTGCTTCATAAATGAGCGCCGCCCGCTCATCACCCGCTTCAATCATGCGTTCCACTTTCACAGCGTCTGTCGTGCCAAGATAGCCCGCAAGCCCGCCTTCACCAATAATGCGTTTGAGCATTTCTTCTTGGGTATACTCCCCCGAAAAACAAAGATTCACAAGATCACCTGTCGGCAAGGTTCCCGCACGCTCTGGGCTGAAAGGACCTTCGCCATGCAGACCGTTATTCACATCGATGACTTTTCCTTTTTCATGAACACCAATGGTGATACCGCCGCCCATATGAGTAATAATCATGTTCAAATCTTCGTAACTTTCTCCAAAAGAAGCCGCTGTTTTTCTTGCGACCGCTTTTTGATTTAATGCATGAAAAATGCTTTTTCTTTCGATCGTTGGCAGCCCTGAAATACGAGCAATTGGTTTTAGTTCATCCACTACAACTGGATCGACAATAAAAGCCGGGATATTCAGGCCAAGTGCAATTTCTCTCGCGATGATTCCACCGAGATTGGATGCGTGCTGGCCGGCATATCCTTCTTTCAGGTCTTCCACCATTTGCTCATTGACTTCATATGTGCCTCCTTCAATCGGACGAAGGAGACCGCCGCGCGCACAGACTGCATCAAACTTTGAGATATTCATCCCCTGTTCATGCAGTGTTTTCAAAATGGTTTCTTTACGGAATGAAAATTGATCAATGATATGAGGAAACTGCTTTAATTCCTCATCTGTATGTCTAAGTGTCGTTTCAAAAATAGAACGTTCATTATGAAACACACCGATTTTTGTTGAAGTAGAGCCAGGATTAATCGTGAGAATACGCCATTCTTTTGTCAGCAAAAACAAAACCTCCGTTTCAACTCATTCTTCAAATTAGCGACGGCTTAAAATATGTTGACCATTTTGCAAGAATTGACTTCTTGATTTGCGCATTCTTTCAATTCGCTCTTCAGCCAATCGGTCTGCCGCTTTATAAGTTGGAATGGCATCACGGTTTGAAATTTCAATCACACGTTCAATATTTTGATAAATGCCTTCGACTTTTTTCATCGCACGATCTGCATTATAGCCATAAAGCTCATCAGCCACGTTAATCACACCGCCTGCATTGATCACATAGTCAGGAGCATATACAATTCCCATCTCATGGATAAGGTCTCCGTGATGCGTTTCTCTTAGCTGGTTATTTGCAGCACCTGCAATCACCTTTGCTTTTAACTTAGGAATGGTCACATCGTTAATGGTTGCACCAAGTGCGCACGGTGCATAAATATCACATGCTTGATCGTAAATATCGTCAGGGTCGACTGCTTTTGCCCCAAAGTCTTCAACAGCACGTTTGACAGAGTCTTTGTTGATATCTGTGACAATGAGCTGCGCGCCTTCTTCATGCAGATGTTTACACAAGTTGTAAGCGACATTTCCTACGCCTTGGACGGCAATTGTTTTTCCTTCTAATGAATCGGTCCCAAATGCAGCTTTGGCAGCGGCTTTCATCCCTTTGTATACACCGTAAGCTGTGACGGGAGACGGATTTCCAGAAGAACCAAATGCAGGAGAGATCCCTGTGACAAAATCGGTTTCTTCATGAATGAGATCCATGTCTTCTACCGTTGTACCGACATCTTCTGCTGTAATATAGCGGCCATTCAGCCCTTGAATATAACGTCCAAATGCACGGAACATTTCTTCATTTTTGTCTTTTCTCGGATCACCGATGATGACCGTTTTTCCGCCGCCAAGATTAAGTCCTGCTGCCGCGTTTTTATAAGTCATTCCTCTAGCTAGACGCAGTGCATCCTCAATGGCTGCTTCTTCGTTTTCATACGTCCACATTCTCGTTCCGCCTAGTGCCGGCCCAAGTGTTGTATCATGAATCGCAATAATGGCTTTTAAGCCAGACTGCTCATCCTGACAAAATACAAGCTGTTCATAATCGTATCGTTCCATATATTTAAAAAGTTCCATCGTGTTATTCCTCCTATTACTTCCGCTTAATTTGATGTACAGATGGCAAGCGCAATTGAATAAAGCTTACTTTCGGCTGAATCAGACCGGCTTGTTAAAGCAATCGGCGCCTTCGCTCCTGCCACCACAGCTCCCACCTTCGCATGTGCAAAGTAGATGAGAGATTTATAAAGAATGTTTCCTGCCTCAATTGTTGGCACAAGCAAAATATCTGCATGGCCGGCTACATCACTTGTAATATTTTTATGAGAAGCTGCCGTTTGAGAAATGGCATTATCTAAAGCAAGAGGCCCATCAATCAGGCATCCAGAAATTTGCCCCCGCCGATTCATTTGCGCAAGACTTGCCGCAGTCAAAGTTGAATCCATTGCCGGATTCACGACCTCGACCGCAGAGAGCACTGCAACCTTTGGCATGTCGTTTCCGACAGCTTGTGCTACTTGAACAGAGTTGATCGTAATCTCTTTCAGCATATTTAAATCGGGCGCGATGTTCATCGCAGAATCCGTGACATAAATAAAGCGGTCAAAGCCCGGTACTTCAAATGCCGCAACATGTGATAGGACACTTGTCGTCCTGAGCCCATATTCTTTATTCAGTACCGCTTTTAAAAGAACGGCTGTCGGGACATGCCCCTTCATCAAAATATCTGCATGCTTCTCGCTCACTGCCTGAACGGCAATTTTGGCAGATTCTTCGGGAGAATCTGAATGAATAATATCTATCCAGTCCTCATTGATTTCATGCTGCTTCACTAGCTCCTTCAGGTTGCGTTTGTTCCCAACCAGGAGAAAGCGAGCGACCTTTCGCTTAATTGCCATCTTGATGGCATGAAGCACTTCTTCGTCTTCTGCATGAGCCACAGCCGCCGTTTTGTTCTGCAGCTGGGCGGCTTTCATAATCAGATCGTCAAGCTTCATATATGCCCACCTTTCCTTGTGCTCGGTTCATGTTTTATATGCAAGTTCCGTGCCAGTTTGAAATGCAGTGAATATGAGGCAATTCGCATGACATTCGTGCAATCTTTTGCAGGTTACATGCATTTTATTGCATGCTATCTTTTGCAAGTTGATATTTGTCCATTTTATAGTAAAGGTTCCGAATGCTGATCCCTAACGTTTTCGCTGTTTTCGTGCGATTGAATTGATGCTTTTCAAGGGTTTGTTTAATCAGCTGCGCTTCAAATGCCTCAACAGCATCCGAAAGCGTCTCTCCCTCAAATTGACTGACAGTCAGTTCCTGCTGCTCTTTTTCTTCCTGATCTTCTGACTCCATGAAAGAAATATGCCCTTCATCAATCCATTCTTCTTGCGGGTTCAAAAAGATCATGGCTCGTCCAAGTACATTTTCAAGCTCTCTTACGTTTCCTGGCCACTTATATGATCGCAGTCTATTAAGTGCCTGTTCCGTTAACCCGCTCACGTTCCGTCCATAGTCTAAATTGATCTTTTGGATGAGACGTTTGCTTAACGAGTCAATATCCTCAAGGCGCTGCCTTAGCGGCGGGATGGAGATCGGGTATCTGTTCATTCGATAATATAAATCTTCTCTGAACTTTCCTTCCGCCATCGCTTTTTCAATATTGACATTTGTCGCCGTGATCACACGAACATCGACCGGTATAGCCTTTGTTCCGCCTACCCTTACTATTTCTTTCTCCTGCATCACACGAAGCAGCTTCGCCTGTGTACTTGGCGTCATTTCGCCAATTTCATCTAAAAAAATGCTGCCTTGATTCGCCTCTTCAAACAGCCCTTTTTTCCCGCCTCGCCTTGCACCAGAAAATGCTCCTTCTTCATAGCCAAAAAGCTCTGACTCTAAAAGGGTCTCAGATAAGGCTGCACAGTTGACCCGTACAAAGCGATTATATTTCCGGTCACTTTCATTATGAATGGCGTGCGCAAACAGCTCTTTTCCAGTACCTGATTCTCCCCGGAGTAAAATGGTGGCTGGCGTTTTCGCCCCTAGCTTCGCCTGCTCTAGCGCCACAAGCATTTGCTCACTCTCTCCAATGATATCTTCAAATGTGTACTTTGCTTCAAGTGTACGGATGAGCTGCCTTGCTTTATTTAATTCATTTGTGAGTGATTGAATTTCTGATACGTCATGAATGACCCCAACACTGCCTTTTAAAATGCCATCAACAATGACTGGCGCTACGTTGACAATCACATCTTTTTTATTCGGTCCGACTTTCATTCTGACGCCTCGAACGGGTCTCCTTGTTTCAAGTACCTTCAAATGCATGCTTTCTCCTTCAGAAATATCTGCACCTGCTGGTTTCCCCACAACTTCCTTATCTGTTAATCCAGTCATTTTCGTATAAGCCCGGTTGATTAAGATGCCTTTTCCCTGCTCATCAACAACTGATATGGCTTCATCCGACGATTGAATGATCGCCTCCAGCATCGTTCGCACTTCTTTAAGATTGGTTACTTCCTCCGCAAGCTCAACGGCATCTGTAATATCTTTAAAGATGGATAAAGCACCTAGCATTCTCCCCGCGTCATCAATAATTGGCAAACGCGTTGTAACAATTTGTATTTGCTGATTCAAAAATTGTTTTTGATTAAATTCTGGCTCTCTCGATCTTAAAATGTCGGGAAGCTTTGTATTTGGGATCACTTCTCGTATATGACGGCCAATCGCATCTTTTTGCGAACATCCAACCATTTTGGCCGCTGATCGATTAAACAGGACGACTTCTTCATTCATGTTTATAAAAATCATCCCGTCGTTCGTTGCATTAAAAATGCGGTCATGCTTATAGGTTTGTTCCTTTAATATTTGGATCAGCTGCTGTTTTTCTGACATTAATTCTGATATCACGTAAGCCATTGAACTTGGAACAATGACTGCGTGCTCTGGCTTTTTTTCAATCAGTTCTTTCAGCACTGCTGAACTGCCTGTTGTTTCAATGATGATATCAATGTCATCTTTTATGTATTCTTTCCAATCCGTTGTCGTGTCAATTCCATTCTTTTTCGCTTCTACCATCCCCGGTGCCTCAAGATCAAGGTCGGCGATCGCAATGATTTGAATCATATTTGTTTTCAGCAATGTTTCAAGCAATGCTGATCCACCCTGTCCTGCACCGACAATCAAGACTCTCTGCATCCCGTTACCCCTTTATATGAAAAAATTTGCACACCATATTTTTCCGTTGCAAAAAATTGCACAACTCTTATATTACCACGTTTTCCTTTCTTGACAAAATATTTTTTGAATTAGACAATGGAAGTAAATGACGTTTAAGGGGACATTTAATGGGGAGAATACTTGCACTAGTGATTATTTTAATACCTGGCGCGCTTGCAGCACTTGGGATTAAGCTGCTGCGTGACACTGTTTTCGGCATCATCATTGCACCATTTCCATATTTATGGCTGCAAGGAATTGCAGGGTTGTTATTTTTAGGGGGAGGTCTTTATGTAGTGGCTGGCTTTATTTTATATAGAGACCGTAAACGAAATAAAGTGACTGCTCGCTTTAAGCAGAGATAAAACGTGAAAAAAGACCCGCTGATTTTGAGCAGGTCTTTATTTCATTTCTTCTCTTATTTTCACGGCTCGGTCAGGAAAATCAGTAAAAATGCCATCGACACCTAAGGAAAACATGTTTTTCATTTGCTTTTCACTATTTACTGTAAACGGCCTGATCACTTGCTGAGATGCATGGAGAGCTGCCACAACCTCTTTGGTCACGCCGGCACCCTTGATATTTGGATGGTAGCCCCTTGCTGGTACTGTTTTTATATACATCTCCGGCTGATGAATCACATCCATTGTGAGAACCGCAAGTTCAACATGCGGCATCAGTTTGTGAAAAAGAGCTAAACTGCCGTGATGAAACGATGAAACAAGTACACGGTCTTCTATTTGAAAATGCTCGATTTGTTTTTTTACTTTCTCTTCGATACCCGGATATCGATAAATGGAGTTTTTTAGTTCAATATTGATGATCAATGATGATTGCTGCGTCACTAGCTCTAATACTTCCTCCAAAAGAGGAATGGATACAGCACCGGTTTCTTCGTAGAAAGAATGACTCGCATCTCCCGCTTTTAATTCTTCATATGTATGGTCTTTCACTAAACCTTTCATGTTCGTTGTTCTGTTCAGTTTCTCATCGTGAATGACAGCAAGTCTGCCGTCTTTCGTCAGCTGAACATCCAGCTCAATTCCGTCAGCTCCCGAATGGAGTGCATGCTCGAAGGCTATCATGGTGTTTTCAGGATAAATGCCTTTAAAGCCTCTGTGTGCAAAAATTTTCGTCATAGGTCACCTCTAAATATGATGCTTCCTTACATTATGACGTGTCTTTTTTCGTTTTTCCAGTTTTGAGCGCATAAAAAAACCTCTTCTGATTCATACGAAGAGGTTGACAGATAAATTCGATCACGTAATCGCTCTGATGGCTTGCTCTGTCGTCTCTGCGTCAAGAGCAAAAAGGGAAGAAACAACTGCGACTGCTGTAACAACGGTTACACCTAACAACAACTTTTTCATAAGATAACCTCCACTTTCTTTTGAAGTATTTGTGCATCGAATTTCTTTTCAAGAAAACGAATGGCATTTTGATAATCATTTCGTTCCTTGAAGTATTTCGATATTTGTTCAGACAAATCCTCAAGCTCCACATATAATCTATTTTTTTCTATGTAGTCTAATTTTTCTGAGAATACGTCTGCTGCCCCACTATTCTCGCACATCAAATCTAAAATTTCAAATTTTACTATATATTCATTATTTTGGATATCGCAACTATACAAAATACCCTCTTTAATATATTCCCTCGCCTCTTGATCTCCTAAATGAACCAAAGCATTGGCCAGAACATATAAAGATTGGATGTAATAATGGCTATTGTCACGGTGAATTTGAATGCCCATTCCTTTTTTGGCATAATGTGCGCTTTTTTCATAATCATGCTTTGCATAATAAAGAACCGCTAAATTGTGATAGCATTTCCCAATCAGCACTTCATTGTTAATGCGCTTACTTTTCTCAAGTGCTTCTTTATACTTTTTCTCTGCTTCATCGAATTGGAACAAATCAATGCAATTACTTGCATGTAAAATTAAGCTGTCAATCGCCTGCGCTGTGTACTCTTCATGCGCTTTGAATGTATCGATGGCTTTTTTAATATGATTAATGGATATGAAATTTTGTTTCAGTTCGTAATAGATCGAAGCAACCTTATGGTGA
The DNA here is from genome assembly GCF_038630815.1 of Bacillus sp. FSL K6-0994. Classification (NCBI taxonomy): domain Bacteria; kingdom Bacillati; phylum Bacillota; class Bacilli; order Caryophanales; family Bacillaceae; genus Bacillus; species Bacillus sp. FSL K6-0994. The sequence continues at coordinate 2,159,049 of NZ_CP152043.1, forward strand.
AAAGTTCCTACTTCCAGGTCTTCATTCACACGTTTTAGCCGCTGTTCTGCAATTTTGTAAAAGCTAATGGCTTCATCATACTTTTTCACATATGCAGCATATTGGCCTTTGTAAAAGTAAAAATAAAAATTAATAATGTCATCTGCCTTCTCATCGAGCGTTCCGACACTTTTCATAATTTGATTGGCTTTTTCTATATTTCCAAGTAACATTTCATGTCTGCCGTCAACAAGCTGATAATAAAGGAGAACTTCACGGTCTTCATCTGTATTTTTTAGCAAATTCTGAATTTTCTCTTTATAGACAGCAGATTTTTCTAAGTCATTCTGAGAAATGACCCTCGTCCACTTGCTAATTTCGTTCGCTACCTCAGCAGAGTGGATTTTCAGCTTTCCCATAACCTCACCCTCTTCTTTTCATTATTATAGCATAGTAAAAGAATGTGAAAATTATTAAATTCGACAATGGGAATATTCAGTTCAAATGGCACAATCTCTAAGAAGCCAGTGACTTTAAAACGCCAACCAATCAGGTCAATAGAAATAGAACTTTCGATCTCGTTTGCTTAAATTACCAAATCCATAAGACCTTTTCCTCTCATCCTTTTTCTTACGAATGAGCGTTTTCTTCTTCTATTTTGAAGAATTCATGATCGATTGGCGCAGCTGATTACCACTACTTTATGTCTTTTTTATTTTTTTCATGCTTTATTTTTCATTTTATTCTGAAAATAAAGCAGCCCGTTTGTCCAATTTAAACATTAAGATGATTTTATCAACCTAACCAATTTTTGACAACATGTTTCAAAATAAAAAAACGTCTCAATGAAGAAACGTTTTTTCATGAAAAAGATACTAGCTTGCTCTATGCTCTAAACGCAGACGATCAGCTACCATGGCAATAAATTCTGAATTGGTTGGTTTTGCTTTTGACATGCTGACAGTATAACCAAAGAGTGAGGAAATGGAATCAATGTTTCCTCTGCTCCATGCGACTTCAATGGCATGACGAATCGCTCGTTCTACCCTGCTGGCAGTCGTGTTAAATTTCTTTGCAATGTCTGGGTACAACACTTTAGTGATGCTTCCGAGAAGCTCAATGTCATTGTACACCATAGAAATTGCTTCTCTTAAGTATAAATAGCCTTTAATATGAGCGGGCACGCCAATCTCATGAATAATGGTCGTAATGCTCGCATCTAAGTTTTTACGTTTCGGTTCAGGTTTGTTACGAAGAACACTGTTTTGGATTGATGAAGAGCGATGGGTAACTTGTGTGCCGTTTCCACTGACTTGACGAATATGACCTACTAGGTTTTCCATATCAAATGGCTTTAAAATGAAATAGGATGCGCCCAAATCAACTGCTTTTTTCGTGACATCTTCTTGTCCAAATGCCGTTAGCATAATCACACTTGGCTGTTTTGTCATTTCATTGTTTTCACGGAGGCGTTCTAGTACAGCAAGACCGTCTAAATGAGGCATAATAATGTCTAAGAGGAGAACGTCGGGCTCTTTATCTTTAAATAATGTCAGGCATTCCTGACCATTATACGCCACGCCAAGTACTTCCATATCTTCCTGTCCCTCAATATACTCTGTCAAAAGGCCAACAAGCTCTCGATTGTCATCAGCTACACACACTTTAATTTTCTCCACGTTCTTTCCTCCCCAATGTCGATTCCTTTAGTCTTTTGCATTTCTCTTCTGAGTGTTCAATTCGACAAAACCATGCTATCCCCTTTAAAAAACTTTAATTTTCCGAATAATAGAGCATTATCTAGCTTTTTCTACGTTTTTCTTAACGAATCGACGATTATTGCAATTTGACAACATGCTTTTTTCCATTTTGTCGAAAAATCTCTTTTTCCTTATTTTATAACATGATGGAAGAGAAAGAAAGGGTAGAAAAAAACTGCCGGAAGATTCGCGGCAGTTTTTGATCAGCTTGCTTTTTTGTTTTTTTGATAAAGGTCGATTCCTGCTTCTGACAGCATCCATTCAATGTGTACGCCGTACCCGCTAGTCGGATCATTGACGAATACGTGTGTGACAGCTCCAATGACTTTGCCATTTTGGATGATGGGGCTTCCGCTCATTCCTTGGACGATTCCGCCCGTTTTGCTTAAGAGCCTCTCATCTGTTACCTTCAATACCATTCCTTTAGTTGCTGGGAATTTCTGCGGTGTTGTGCTGACGATTTTAATATCAAACTTCTCCACTTTATCATGATCCACAACGGTTAAAATTTCTGCTGGGCCTTCTTTTACTTCATTTGATAAAGCGACTGGAAGTGGTTTATCTGCTACATGATTTTCAAGCTTTTCGGTTAACGTACCAAAGATACCAAAAGGGCTGTTGCGGGAGATATCTCCTATTGTTTTTCTTTCGGAAGAGAATCTCGCCAATTTTTCTCCAGGATTGCCTCCTGTGCCTTTTTCAATCGATGTCACGGTTGATCTAACAATTTCACCATTGTCGACAACAATTGGTTTTTTTGTATCCATGTCAGAAATCACATGCCCAAGGGCACCATATTTTTTAGATGAAGGTTCAAAAAAGGTCATCGTGCCGATTCCTGCTGCAGAATCACGAATGTAAAGACCAATTCGATAGATGTCTTCACTTGCATCTTTTGCGGGTGTTAATGTTGTTTGAAAGGTTTTATGATCTCTCTTTATGAGCAAACGAAGCGTTTCACCCGTTTTCCCTGCTTTCTGAATAAATGGGGTGAGGTCATTCATTTTCTCCATTTTTTGACCATTGATTTCAATGATCATATCCCCTGATTGAATGCCTGCGGCTTCACCTGGTGATTTTTTGCCGTCTGCTGTTGTGATTTGATGAAAACCTACAACGAGAACTCCTACAGAGTGGAGCTTGACGCCAATGGATTGACCTCCAGGAATGACTTTTAATTCAGGGAGAACGTCAACTTTTGTTTTCTTAATAGGAAATCCTTTAAAATCATAAACAATTTCGGCTTTTCCCGCCTTTTGTCCTGTAATATCCAGCTGATTCTTTTTCTCTGAAAGGCTAAAGGCTGGTGAAGAAGCATTGGCTGACGCTTCAATCGATGTGTCAATTGAGTGCTTCTGTTTTTCAAATACAGCAACATTTGTTGGAATGCTGATGTATTCCTTCACTATGCTCATAAACCCTGTACTTATTAAAGAAACAAGGAGAATCACACCAATGGCTTTTCTCATCTTTTCGGGCATTCATTTTTCACTCTCCTCGCTCCTTACCCACACCAGAACACTCATGTTTTGGCTACATCTTTACTTTTGCCTTCTTCGAGAGGATTTATAACCGGCAGCTTTAGAAAATGATTGGATAAATTGATAAAAGAAAAAGACGATTTTATGGGTATATACGCCGGCTTTTACACAACATATAAAAAAGGCAGCTGATGATTCAGCTACCCTGTTGTTTTGACATCATTTGCTTGGTGCAATAGTTCTTTTGCATGCTGTTTTGTCAGCTCAGTCACTTCCACACCGGCAATCATCCGGCCAATTTCACTCACTTTTTCTTCATGACTTAATGGTTTGACACTCGTCAGTGTTCTGCCCGCTTTCGAGCGTTTCGAAATGAAGAGATGTGTGTCAGCCATTGCGGCTACTTGAGGCAGATGTGTAATACAGAGCACTTGTGATCCAGACGCAACTTTGTAAATTTTCTCAGCAATGGCTTGTGCCACTCTGCCGCTGACGCCTGTATCAACTTCATCGAAAATAATGGATGTGACGTCTTGTTTAGCTGAGAAAATACTCTTCACAGCGAGCATGACACGTGAAATTTCTCCACCTGAGGCTACTTTCGATAAAGATTTCATCGGTTCGCCTGTATTTGTAGAAATGACAAATTGTGCTTGGTCGATTCCATTTTTCCCGAGCTGCACAGGTTTTCCGTCTAATAGCGGACAATCGGTGCTGCCAAATGGCGCATATCGAACAGAAAAAGCTGTGTCAAATGATGACTTCTCCATATACAAATCCTTGAGCTCTGTTTGGATTTGCTTCGCTAGCTTTTTGGCCCATTTTTTACGCAGCTCCGAAACATTAAGTGCTTCGAGCAGGGCGTCACGGCTCATCGCATCTAATTTATTTTTGAGCGTCTGCAGATGGCTGTCTCGATTTTGGATTTGATCTATTTCTTCTTCAATCTTCGCCGCATACTCCAAAATTTCCTCAACGGTTGTGCCGTATTTTCGTTTTAGCTGCTTCATTTCATTCAGCCTGGATTCAATAAAATCAAGACGAGCCGGATCGAATTCTAATTGATCCAGCATGCTTCGCATTTGGAAGGTTGAATCCTCTAATATGTAGTAGGAGTTCGACACTTGTTCAGATAGCTTTTTCAAATCATCGTTGATCTCAGACACCTGCTCAAGCTCACTTGAGGACATACCAACCCAATCTAGTCCTCCTTGCTCATTACGCAGAGCGTTATACGCGTTTTGGAGTGAGGAATAGATTTTTTCGTAGTTGCTGATTTGATGACGCTCTTCCTGAAGCTTCTCATCTTCTCCCGGCTCTAATTGTGCCGCCTCAATCTCCTCTAGCTGAAATTGCAGTAAATCTAAGCGGTGCACCATTTCCTGCTCATTCTCAGACAGCTGCCTTAGCTTTTGGGCCGTCTTCATATATTGATCATATGCTTCTTGATACTGCATGAGAGCCGGTGCAATGTCTTCTGCTCCAAATTGATCGAGCAAATGCAGATGATTTTCATCTTCCATGAGCAGCTGATTATCGTGCTGTCCATGTATATCAAGCAAAAGCCGGCCTACTTCCCGTAAAAGTGAGATGGTGACAAGCTTTCCATTAATCCGGCAAATGCTTTTCCCGCTGTTATTAATATCACGGCGGAGGATCATCATTTCATCTGATGCGTCAATTCCCTGCTCTTCGCATAGAGCAAATACAGGGTGATCGGCTGGTACAAGAAAAAGCCCTTCCAGCTCTGCCTTTTTTTCACCGTAGCGGACAAATTCAGAGGACCCTCTTCCTCCCACGAGAAGTGAGACAGCGTCAATCATGATGGATTTTCCGGCACCTGTTTCCCCCGTTAGAACCGTGAGTCCTTTTTCAAATGAAACCGTTAACTCTTCAATGATTGCAAAGTTTTTAATGGTTAGTTCTGCTAACACTCATTTGACACCTCTTTTAGTAAACCTGATTCTTTATAGAAGCTCTAAAATTTTGCTCGAAACTGTCTCTGTATCATCTGGGGTGCGGCAAATGATTAAAATCGTATCATCCCCGCAAATCGTTCCCATAATTTCTTCCCAATCTAAATTATCCATTAAAGCACCAATCGCCTGAGCATTACCCGGCATTGTTTTCAGAACAATCAAATGACTGGCAGCATCCATTTTAATAAATGCATCCATTAGGGACCGCTTCAGCTTTGACAGCGGATTAAACCGCTGATCCGCAGGAAGACTGTATTTATATGTTCCATTGTTCGTCGGAACTTTCACTAAATGTAATTCTTTAATATCTCTAGAAACGGTCGCTTGTGTGATGTTATATCCATCGGCTTTCAAAATATCGACCAATTCATCTTGTGTTTCGATTTCTTGGCTCGCAATGATTTCTCTAATTTTAATATGCCTTTGACCTTTATTCATATTTGACCCCCCTAGGCGTTTTATTCTCAGTTTGTCTTTACGTTCTATGTTATATGATGCACAGTTCAAAAAACAAGCATTACGTGAGATACGGCCAATTCTTGTCTTTTGACCATGTAAAAAGGAATAATAGCGAGCTATTATTCCTTTTGTTTCAATGATTTCATGTGTCAGCCGGCTCAGGGCTGTTTTTCTTTTCTTTCAATACAGAATGGGCTTCCTTCACGACCTTCTCAAGTTGTGAAGCAGGAAGTGCCGCATTTTCTTCTTGATCAGGATGAAGCACTAAATGAAGCAGAAATTCAATATTTCCATCTCCACCAGTGATAGGCGAAAATGATACATCCTTTACATCATAACCTTCTTTTGCAGCAAATTGATTCATCTCTTCTAGTACACCAAGGTGGACAGAGGGCTCACGCACGATGCCTTTTTTCCCAACAAGCTCTCTGCCTGCTTCAAATTGAGGCTTGACGAGCGCAATACAGTCACCACCCGGCACAAGAATATGCTTTAAAGCCGGCAGAATGAGTTTGAGTGAGATAAAAGATACATCAATCGATGCCACTTCTGGCAACCCTTCAGTAAAATCAGCTGGGACGGAATGGCGGAAATTGGTGCGCTCCATGACGATGACCCTGTCATCCTGCCTTAATTTCCACGCAAGCTGATTGTAGCCAACGTCTACAGCATATGATTTGACTGCTCCATTTTGAAGAGCACAATCTGTAAATCCGCCTGTTGATGAGCCAATATCAATCAGCAATTTCCCTTCAACTGTCAGATCAAATTCTTTTAGCGCTTTTTCAAGTTTTAACCCGCCGCGGCTTACGTATTTGAGAGGGTTCCCCTTCACTGTAAGCGGCGTATCACGAGCAATTTTCTCTCCTGGTTTATCCAAACGGTTTTCATTTGAGTAAACGATCCCTGCCATGATGGCACGCTTTGCTTTCTCTCTTGTTTCCATTAGTCCTTGTTCGACTAATAAAACGTCAAGTCGTTCTTTCTTTGATGTCATGATCCAATTCCTTTTCTTGGTGCTGCTGGAAGCAGGTCACGTAAAGTCTCAGCAACATGTGCTTTCGTCAGTCCAATTTCTTCAAGCAGGGCATCAACACTTCCATGCTCAATAAATTGATCTGGGATACCCATGCGTTCTACTTTGATATGTGATGCTTTCTTGTCGTGTAGATATTCTAATACGCTGCTGCCAAACCCGCCTTGGAGCACAGCTTCTTCAATCGTTAAAATCGGAATCCCTTCAGAAAGAATGTCGTTTAGCATCGCTTCATCAAGCGGTTTAATAAACCGAGCGTTGACGACACGAATTGATTTCCCTTCTTTTTGAAGTTCCTCAGCTGCTTGCAGCGCCATTTTAATCGTCGTACCGAATGTTAAGATGACGGCATCCTTCCCTGGGCGAAGAACCTCCCAAGATCCAATCGGAATGGTTTTGAGCTGTTCATCCATTTTCACACCAAGCCCATTTCCGCGCGGGAAACGCATGGCAATTGGACCGTCATCATACTGAATGGCTGTATTGACCATGTGCTGGCCTTCATTTTCATCCTTCGGCATCATGAGCACCATATTCGGCATATGACGCATGAAGGCAATATCAAACACACCTTGATGCGTTTCTCCATCAGCACCGACAAGACCCGCACGGTCAATTCCGATAAAAACATTGAGGTTTTGGCGGCAAATATCATGCAGCACTTGATCATAAGCTCTTTGCAGGAACGTTGAATAAATCGCTAAAAATGGCTTCATATCCTGCGTCGCAAGCCCAGCTGCCATTGTGGCTGCATGCTGCTCAGCGATCCCTACATCAAACATTCGCTCAGGAAATTCCTTTGCAAAGCCTTCAAGTTTTGAGCCAACAGGCATCGCAGGCGTGATGGCAACAATACGCTCATCTTTCCGCGCCAGCTTTCTGACTGTTTCACTGACGAGACCACTCCATGACGGTGCAGCAGCTGCTGGTTTTACAAAATCACCTGTATCAATTTTGTATGGACCTGTGCCGTGCCATGTCCCAATTTTATCGGATTCTGCCGGCTGATAGCCTTTTCCTTTTTTCGTGATGACATGCAGCAGAACAGGACCTTTTGTTTTCTTTGCATATTCAAGGTTTTCAAAAAGATCTTCATAAGAATGTCCATCAACAGGACCTAAGTATGTGAATCCCATTTCCTCAAAAAACATGCCAGACACTAGTAAATACTTGAGGCTGTCTTTAATACGCTCTGCTGTGGCAGCAAGCTTTCCGCCTACAGCTGGGATCCGCTTGAATAAATATTCGAGCTCGTCCTTTACCCATTGGTACTTGCCTGCTGTGCGCAGTCTGCCAAGCATGGTGTGAATTGCACCGACGTTTGGTGCAATACTCATTTCATTATCGTTTAAGATGACGATCATATCTTTCTTTTCATCACCGATATGATTCAGAGCTTCAAGCGCCATACCTCCGGTTAATGCACCGTCTCCGATAATCGGCAGGATATATTCATCTGTCCCTTTAATATCCCGCGCCGCCGCCATCCCCATCGCGCCAGATAATGATGTTGAGCTGTGGCCTGTTTCCCAAACATCATGCTCACTTTCATTTCGTTTAGGAAAACCGCAAAGTCCTTTATATTGACGAAGTGTATCAAACTCCGCCCCTCTACCAGTTAACAGCTTGTGAACATAAGACTGATGTCCAACATCCCAAAGGAATTTGTCTTTCGGGCTGTCAAATACTTTATGAAGGGCAACCGTGAGTTCAACGACACCCAGGTTCGGACCGATATGCCCGCCAGAGTTAGCCAAGGACTCAATTAAAAACATGCGAATGTCAGCACTAAGCTCCTCTAATTCTGCATTTGACATTCCTTTTAGAAACGTTGGATTTTTTATTGATAAAAGATCCAATCAGGATCAACTCGCTTTCAACAAAATTTCTATCTACATATATAATGCCTTATTCCTATGAAAACCAAGCGGGAATAAGAGTTGTCTCATCATGATAAACTGTTTACAGTTTACCACAATTGCTCGAAGACCCTCAAATCTAGGCTGTTTTTAATGATCTCTTGAGGCGATCAGATCACATAACTCATGCAGCAATTGCTGCTCTAATTCAAGATTTGAGACAATTTCTTTTGCACGTGTGATGTGCTCGTGCAGCTTTTCTTTTGCTCCTGAAAGCGTTAATAAAGAAGGATATGTCGACTTTTCATTCGCTGTATCAGAGCCGACCCGTTTTCCTATTTTTTCTTCGCTACCTTCGAGGTCTAAAATGTCATCACGGATTTGAAAAGCAATGCCAATATGATAGCTGAACTCTCTTAGTTTTTCGATATCGTCATCTGATGCTCCTGCCAGCATTGCACCTGCTGTGACGCTGAATGTGAGAAGCTTTCCTGTTTTCCGGGCATGAATGGATTCTAGTTCAGCAAGCGGGACTTGTTTTTGCTCTGCTTCCATGTCATCAAATTGACCGCCAACCATTCCTAGTGCACCTGCTGACCGCACAAGCTCATCTACGATTCTGAGCTTTTGGTCAGGAGAGACGCTGCTAGATAGCTGAGATGTAATCAGGCGAAAGCTTTCCGTTAAAAGTGCATCACCAGCGAGAACCGCGGTTGCTTCCCCGTATACTTTATGGTTGGTCGGCTTTCCTCTGCGAAGGTCATCATCGTCCATGCAAGGAAGGTCGTCATGTATCAATGAATACGTATGAATCATTTCTACAGCACAGCCAACCGGTATGCCATCTTCTTCGTTTTTTCCGTAAGCATGTAATAAAGCAAGAACGAGAACAGGGCGAAGTCTTTTCCCTCCAGCTTCAAGAGAGTAAAGCATCGAAGATTTTAGTTCTTCTGGAATCTTCAATTCCTGAACATATGTAAATAAATACTCTTCAATGGCCTGTTTTCGTGTTGTTAAAAAATCCTGCAAATTACTTGTCACCAGCATCTGCCTCCTTCACCGAGAAAGGAGCCAGCTCACCGTCCTCTTTTAAAATGAAATCCATCTGCTTTTCAACGTGCTGTAATTTTTCATGACAAAGCTTTGAAAGTGTCATGCCTTCTTGAAAATAATGAATGGCTTGCTCAAGTGGTACATCTCCTTCTTCGAGCTTTCCAACGATCTCCTCAAGACCTTTCATCGCTTCTTCAAATGTCATTTGTTCTTCTTTTTGTTTATTTGATTCTGTCATGATGATTGCCCCTCCTTCTCAATAACCTCACAAATCAGCCGTCCATCTTTCATGGTGATAGCCAGCTGATCTTTCGTATCGACTTGGTTTACACTTTTAATCAGTTCATCGTCTTTATAAGCTAAACTATAGCCTCTTTCCATCACTTGAAGTGGATTTAATGCATTTAGTTTACCAAGAACAGATTGGAACTGCGAATGAATTGTTTTCATTTGCACATTCATGCTGCGGATGAGCTGTTCTGTTTCATTGGCGTGGCGTTTTTTCGCCTGAAGCAGCTGCTCTTTTGGATGAAGCGGCTTCAGCCTGTATGTCTGGCGGTCTAGTTGACTGCGTTTTTGTTCAATTTGTCTCGTCAGCTGTTTTTGAAAACGGTCAAATACCAAATCGAATTGCTGCTCTTTTTGCTCCTGCAAACGTTTTGGAAAACGGAAGGCATAAGAGGATTGCAGCGCCACAAGACGGTCTTTCGCTTGTGAAGTTCGATTCTTTACGGCCCTTGTAAGCCGAATATCGATGGATTTGATTCGTTCTATTAAATCGGCTGTGCTTGGAACAGCGAGCTCGGCTGCTCCTGTTGGTGTTGGTGCTCTCATGTCTGCAGTGAAATCACTGATCGTAAAGTCCGTTTCGTGCCCTACTGCAGAAATGATTGGAATGTCTGATGCGAAGATCGCTCTTGCGACAGCTTCTTCATTAAAGGCCCAAAGTTCTTCGATCGAACCGCCTCCTCTTCCGACAATCAAGACATCACAGAGCTGTTTTTCATTTGCTTCCTTGATCCGCTCTACGATTGAACGAATGGCATTTTCACCTTGAACAAGCGCCGGAAGCACAATGATTTTCGCCTGCTGATAGCGCCGGTTAATCGTTGTGATGACATCTCGAACAGCCGCTCCTGTTGGTGATGTAATGACACCAACAACCTCTGGATATTCAGGAATTGATTTTTTATAGCGCGCATCAAATAAGCCTTCACTTGCCAGCTTTTTCTTCAGCTCTTCATAAGCGAGATGAAGAGCACCAACACCATCAGGCTGCATTTCTTTTGCATATAATTGATAGTTGCCGCTTGGTTCATAGACTTGAATCCCGCCGCGTACAAACACTTTCATTCCGCTCTTTGGTGAAAAAGGCAGCTTTGCTGCGGAACGCTGAAACATGACAGCTTGCATGCGTGCGTTTTCGTCTTTTAAGGTGAAGTAAACATGACCTCTTGAATGAATCTTCACATTGGATAACTCACCTTTGATCCAAATATCTTCTAAATGCGGATCAACATCAAATTTTCTTTTTATGTATTTTGTAAGGGCTGTGACCGTCACAAAGGCTTTTTCACTCATGACGTATTCCTCCTCTTCAAAAACGCACATTCATCCACCGGCAGCATGCAGGTGGATGAATGGATAAAGCTTATGCTAATGTACGTTTTGCTGATTTAACCGTATTGTGTGCAAGCATGGTAATCGTCATTGGACCGACTCCGCCAGGGACTGGTGTGATATAAGAAGCTTTTTCTTTCGCTTCTTCAAAATCAACATCCCCAACAAGCTTCCCAGTATCTAAACGATTGACTCCTACATCGATGACAATTGCGCCTTCTTTGATTTGGTCAGCTTTAATAAAGTTTGCTCGACCGACGGCAACAACTAAAATGTCCGCTTTTAACGTATGTTCTGAAATATTCGCCGTTCTTGAATGGCAGTAAGTAACCGTTGCATTTTCGTTTAACAGCAATTGTCCAACTGGTTTGCCGACAATATTGCTGCGCCCTACAACAACCACTTCTTTTCCAGAAAGACTGACACCCGTTTTGTTCAGTAATTCAACAATGCCTGCTGGTGTACAAGGTAGGAATGTATCTTCTCCAAGCAGCATTTTCCCGATATTTAATGGATGGAAACCATCTACATCTTTCTCAGGTGAAATACGTTCAATGACGGCTTTTTCAGAAATATGTTTTGGCAGTGGAAGTTGAACAAGAATCCCGTGGAATTGATCGTTCGCATTGTACTGATCAATCAGCTGAAGCAATTCTTCTTCTGTTAAAGAAGCATCTAAATGATCAAGCTGAAAGTGCATGCCCATTGCTTCTGCTGCTTTTTTCTTCCCGCGTACGTAAGAAAGTGAGGCCGGATCATCACCGATTAGAATAACGGCAAGACCAGGTGTGACTCCTTTTTGTTTTAGCTCTTCTACTTCTTTTGCTAATTGTTCACGTTTTTCTTTTGCTGTTTCTTTCCCATCGATGATTGTTGCTGTCATGTCGAATCCTCCTATTGCTGCTTTAGGTCGTTTTTAATGTTCGAAAGTACACCATTTACAAATTTCGGTGCTTTATCATCGCCGAATAATTTGGCGAGTTCAATCGCTTCATTCATTGAGACACTAACTGGGATGTCTTCTTGATACACCATCTCGTACACAGACAGCCTTAAAATGGCTCTGTCTACGTTTGCAATACGGTCGAGTTTCCAATTCACTAGATGCTGTGAGATCATGTCATCAAGCTTGTCCTTTTGTTCAAGCACACCGAAAACCAGTTCCTCGAAAAAAGGATCTGATTCTTGTTCATCCAGCGCATGTGTAATGGCCTCTTTCGGATCAATATTGCTCACATCAATTTGAAATAATGTTTGTAGCGCCTTTTCTCTTGCAGTTCTTCTTTTCATTATTTACTCCTTTAACCACTTTATCCGCTTGTCGTTAAGCCATACAGAGATCATAACATATTTTGACCGTGGTCGCACCAAGATCCATGCGAGCTGTGACGAAAAACGAATCAAACAACGTGTGACGTTATCAATATTCGGAAATTACTCAAAAATGGGCTTTAAAAAACCAAAGAGGCAATGCCTCCTTGGTTTCACTTGAACCCTTTTTTACATTTCTTGATCTACTTCAGCCTCAGGTGCTTTTGTATCAAATTGAATGCCAACGACATGAATGTTAATTTCATTAATTGTTAAGGCAGTCATGTTCAAAAGGGTTTGACGGATATTTTCTTGTACAGCAGTGGATACCTTTGGAATGGATAGGCCAAATTCAACCACACAATACACATCGATTGTGATGCCTTCATCAGAGACATCTACTTTTACACCTTTACGGTGATTTTTCTTACCAAAGCGTTCTGCTACATCAGCAGCGAAATTGCCGCGCATTTCGGCAATTCCTTCGACTTCTGAAGCGGCGATCCCAGCAATGACTTCAATCACTTCTGGTGCAATTTGCACTTTTCCCAATTGATCTTCATCAAGGTTCATTTCAAGCAAATTGTTTTCTGACACGATCATTCACCTCCGAAAGCTGTGATTATTTCATGATTTGGTATGTTTCTAAAAACTTCGTATTAAAGTTACCGCTCACAAATGTTTCATGCTCGAGCAATCTAAGGTGGAATGGAATCGTTGTGTAGACTCCTTCAATGACGAATTCTTGAAGCGCCCGTTTCATTTTTGCAATCGCTTCTTCTCTTGTCTTACCATATGTGATCACTTTTGCAATCATGCTGTCATAATATGGCGGAATCACATAGCCCGGATAAGCGGCAGAATCAACTCGTACACCTAAACCGCCTGGCGGAAGATACATTTTAATTTCTCCAGCTGAAGGCATGAAGTTTTTCTCTGGGTTCTCTGCATTGATGCGGCATTCGATCGCCCAGCCTTCATATACGACATCTTCTTGTGTAAGTGAAAGCTTCTCACCTGATGCAACCTTGATCTGTTCTTTGATCAAGTCTACACCTGTGACCATTTCTGTCACAGGATGCTCTACTTGAATACGAGTATTCATTTCCATGAAGTAGAACTTCTCTTCATTATAATCATAAATGAATTCGACTGTTCCAGCACCTGTATATTCAACAGCTTCTGCTGCTTTTACGGCTGCTTCACCCATTTGCTCACGGATGTCTGCATTTAGTGCTGGTGATGGCGTTTCTTCAAGAAGCTTTTGCATTCTTCTTTGGATCGAGCAATCACGCTCTCCTAAATGAATCGTATTGCCATGCTGATCTGCAAGCACTTGAATTTCCACATGTCTAAAGTCTTCAATGAACTTTTCTAAATAGACACCAGGGTTCCCAAAGTTTTGCGCCGCTTCCTGCTGCGTGATGGTGACTCCGTTAATAAGCTCTTCTTCTGTACGAGCCACGCGGATTCCTTTACCGCCTCCGCCTGCAGTTGCTTTAATAATCACAGGATACCCAATACTAGCTGCTGTTGAAACAGCATCATCAAGATCTTTTACAATTCCTTGAGAACCAGGGACGATCGGAACGCCTGCATTCTTCATTGTTTCTCGCGCGACATCTTTCGTTCCCATTTTGGAAATCGCTGACGCAGTTGGTCCAACAAAGATCACATTACATTCCTCGCAAAGCTCTGCAAAGTCTGCATTTTCTGCTAAAAAGCCGTATCCTGGATGGATGGCATCTGTTCCTGTTAATTTTGCTACGCTGACAATATTTGTGACATTTAAATAACTATCTTTAGAAGCAGTCGGTCCGATGCAATATGCTTCATCAGCCATTTGTACATGCAGCGCATCACGATCCGCTTCAGAAAATACCGCAACAGTTTCAATTCCAAGCTCTTTACAAGCGCGGATAATTCTAACTGCGATTTCTCCTCTGTTTGCAATTAATAGCTTTTTAATCATGATCGTACTCCTTACTCTGCTTTCACTAGAAAGAGGGGTTGTCCGAATTCTACAAGCTGACCGTTTTCAGCTAATACTTCGACGATTTCACCTTTTACTTCTGCTTCGATTTCATTAAACAGTTTCATCGCTTCCACGATACATACAACAGTGTTTTCCTTCACCTTGGAACCTGTTGTCACGTATGGATCTGCTTCTGGTGAAGAGGAAGCATAAAATGTGCCAACCATTGGGGATGTGATTTTATGCAGATTTTCAGACGCAGCTGCCTCTTGTGCAGGGGCTTCGGTCTGAGCTGGAGCTTGTGCTGTAGGAGCTTGTTGAGCTGGAGCTGCTTGGACAGGAGCCACTGGTGCTTGTGCCGCAACTTGCTGAACGACTTCTTTATTTTTCTTCAGTTTGATTTTTGCACCTTCGTTTTCGTACGTAAACTCATCGATAGTAGAGTCGTCAATTAATTTAATCAGTTCATGAATTTCTTCGATTTTTAACATGGATTTGCACCCCTATGTATGGATTTATCTTTTTATTATAGGCTAGTACTAAAAGTACATACTATAACCATCTTACAGGAGGATTTCGATGAATTCAACTACTATTGTGGCGAAGCGCCTCGCGAAAGCACCTTGGAGAGGGCGTCAAGCCGCATCAAAAAACGCCCTTTTCCGCAAAGGGCGCCAGTTCTTTTTTATTGATTAGTGGGCTCAAAAGTGACAGCTACGTTATCAAGACCTCTCATTTCTTTTGTGACCATATCAATAATATCGGCCGCTTGAGATTTTGATTTTTTATCAGAACGAACCGTGATACTCACTTTATCTCCTTCAGCACTTACGAGCGCGTCTTTATAGCCTTTTGTTTTGATCAAGGTCTCAAGCTGACGCTCAGTTCCTTCTGCTTCACTGAGCGCTGTCATTTGATCGTATGCTTCACTTTTTTCTTGGGCTGTTGCATCGTCACTGGAGACAATTTCGTTGTATTCTTCGCGCTGCTTGCTTCGTTTATCTTCAAGCTCTAGTCTGTATGTTGTAAAAAGCTCATCGTCTGTTTGCTCTGACACAGCCTTTCCTTCTTCACCGCTTGTTTCGATATCCTCTTGTTTGCCGTTTGTTTCTTTGTCAGTGGATTTCTTATCAGCACCTTTTTCCGTTCCTTTATCCGTCCCTTTTTCTGTTTCAACCTTTTTCTCTTCAGTGCCTTTTGATTTCGTATCTTCTACTGTCACTGCATTTTCACCCTGTGGAGACATGATATAGTACACACTTAATACGACAACTAAACTTAGCATCGTTAATAGCCAAACCGTTTGTTTTTTTAACATCATTCCGAATCCTCCTTGATTTTTTTAGGGGCAACAGCCACTCTATGGCTCGGTACATCAAGCACTCGTGTAACCGCTTCAATGATGGTTTTCTTTATTTGAACGTTGTCTACTCCTTGAGCAACAACGAGGACACCTCGGATTTCTGGTTTTTTCGTTTGAACAACGACTGGTGTTTCTTCATTGCCATTTTTAATGATGACGACTTCTTCTTCCTTTGTTTGATCGGTGACACTTCGCACGCCGCCTTCTTTATCTGTTTCCTCGGTCGTTGTACTTTTATTGGATTTGTTTTTTTCAAACACTTTTAAAGACGTTGCATCTACATTGACCACGATTGATACATCCTCAACGCCGATAATGGTCTCTAAAATTTCTTTCAGCTGATTTTCGTATTCTCGCTCCACGTCCTCAATTGAATTCTTTGGTTTACCTGAGGACGCCGGTTTGAATACCTCCTGCTCTTCTGAGGATGTTTTTTTAGAAGCAGGAACCGCAGCTTGTTGTTTGCTTGATGGCGGTGACAAGATCTGACTGACTAACATGAAAGATACGCCGATAATGAATACAAGCAGCAAGTAATGGTGCTTCGTTAATTTGGGTTTCCCTTCACCTTTTTCAGGCGGCTGGAAGAATGATTTCAGCTTTTGTTTCCAGTCCTTGTTATTCATGATCTGCTGCGTCACCTCCCTCAATGTTCAGCGCGATGTGCTCAGGACTCGTATTCCAAACATCAGCAAGTGTCTCTTTCACCCTCGTGATCTCTTTGCTAGAAGATCCAGCGCTTTCCTCCTTTTGCTTGGAGAGATCAATGTCCACCTTTGCCACCGTTTCTACAGCATCACCTGTGAGCGGGGAAAGAACTGCTTTGATGCGAAATTGATCCGCCTCCATATTCTGATCCAGATGCTCCTCATCAGCCAGCACTTCTACGTGTTTCATTTCATAGCTCTCCTTCTCCAGTGGCTCCTTTGCGCTTTTTTCTAGTTGGACAGCCATTTGCTTTAAAATATATGCACGCTGAGAGGCTTGTATTTCTTTTTTTTCTAAATTCATCTGATTTTTTATTTCTTCTGACTGCGCTTCTTCCTTCCCTTTCATCAATTCTGAAAAAATTTGATCAGGATCTGCTCGAAATAAAGCAAAAATCGGATTGAGCATGACCACGATGAGCAGCAGGCTGACGACCATTTTTGCATACTTTTGCATGCTCGAATTGGGAAGCAGAAGATCAATAACAATCGCAAATAAGATAAAGAGAATAATACTTGTGATCCATTCCGTGAGAAAACTCAAAAGGTGTCCCCTCCTTACTTCATCATCATGGTCAGGTTACCCGCAGTAATGATGACGGTAATGCTTAAAAAGAACATGAGCGACACAACAGCAAGTGCGGCAAATATATACAGCACACTTTTTGAAATGACATCAAGACAGCTGATGATGGGTCCGCCTCCTAACGGCTGAAGGATGGCAGCAGCAAGCTTATAGATAAGGGCTAACGAAAGTACTTTAATCGCCGGGAAAGCGGCAATTGAAATCAAAATGGCAACTCCAACTAGTCCGACTGTATTTTTGAGTAAAACAGAGGCGCTGATCACGGTATCGGTCGCATCTGTAAACATTCTGCCTAGGACAGGGATGAAGTTTCCGGTAATGAATTTGGCTGTACGAAGAGCGATTCCATCCGTAACGGCCGCAGATGCACCCTGAACGGAAATGACGCCGAGAAAAACGGTTAAAAAAACGGCAAGCCCGCCAATTGCCACATTTCTTAACAGCTGGGCAAGCTGGGTGACCTTGTATTGTTCGGTCAGCGTACTGATAATGCT
This sequence comes from Bacillus sp. FSL K6-0994, assembly GCF_038630815.1. NCBI lineage: Bacteria > Bacillati > Bacillota > Bacilli > Caryophanales > Bacillaceae > Bacillus > Bacillus sp. FSL K6-0994. Next base: position 2,176,711 of record NZ_CP152043.1, read on the forward strand.
CAATATTGCAGATAAAAAGATCAGCGGGAGAACGACATACTGAATGAAAACACCGCTCGTGTTCATTAAAAATAAAATAACGGGATGAAAGAATCCGGCTGAGACAAGCCCGCCTGATGAAGCAATAAGCGCTAGTAAAAGAGGAATAAGAGCAAGAATAAAACTGGTCATCGTTTGAATGGCTTCTGTGGCATAAGAAATCGCCACATGAAAGCTGTTTAGTGCAATAATAATCAGCACCATATAAACAAGAGCATATGCGACTTTGCTGACGGTGCTTTGTTCAAAGGCATTTTGTAAAAGCTGCAAAAGCGAACAAAAGATGGTGAGTAAAATCAGAGTACCTAGGAGCTTTCCGTTTGCAATGACCTCGTGAAACAGATAATGTACAAAGGCTTTCAGCCATGTTTGGGGAGACAGCTCTTTATCGCCGTCAATCATTTCCTTCACTGTGCCCTTTTGGCTTTCTGGCAAAAAGCCGCCATACTCGTCCAAAATGGTTTCCCAAAAGTCACTGATGGAATGAAGCTCAAGTGCATCAGCCTGTCCATTCGCCACTTCCTGTGCTGCTGGCTGTTCATTAGATAAAGGTTCTTTTTCTTCTGCTCCTGCATGCGGAGCAATCAGCCAAAAGAAAAGCATCAATCCCATTACAGCGGTCACCTGCTTCATTGTCATCACCTCTTTTCATTTACGTCATGGACGGGATCATTCCTAAGATCGTCTCAATGATGACAGTTAAAATCGGGACTGCCATCACCAAGATGAGGATCTTGCCGCCTAGCTCTATTTTGGATGCAATGGCGCCTTGTCCAGCATCCTTTGTCAGCTGAGCGCCAAATTCCGCAATATAGGCAATGCCAATAATCTTCAATATGGTTTCAACATACTTCATATTGACGCCCGCACTTGCTGCAATTTTTTCAATCATCGAGATAATGGCATAGATTTGATCAATTAAATAAAGAAAAATCACACATCCGGTAAACACAACAAGCATAAAGGCGAAGGTTGGCTTTTGTTCTTTGACGATTAATGCTAAAAAAGTAGCGATTAAACCAAGTCCAACAATTTGTATGATTTCGATTTGTAAGCCCTCCCCTATCCTTGAAATAGAAATACGGCTTTAATCTTTTTAAACAAATCGTCTACAATGGTTGCCACCATAAACAAAATGTAGATAAACCCAAGCAGCGTCACCCATTGAGCGTACTCTTTCTTCCCCATTTGGTCTAAAATCGTATGGAGAAAGGCCACGACGATGCCTACTCCGGCAATTTGAAAAATGACGTTTACATCAACGCCCATGCTCTCGACTCCCTTCCTCTCACATCAATAAAAGAATCAGTAGTAATCCGCTTAAAAATCCGAGGCTTCTGACCATTTTTTCATTTTTCGCTTGGGCGATTTCAGCTTCTTTCTCCTCTGATTCCAAATGACCTAAAGCAAGCTTGATATACTTTTGCTGAGAAGTGACATCATGCTGGCCAAGTGTTTCTCCAAAGTGTTTCAGCGCCTCATATTCGCCTTTTTTCAATACGGTTTTTTTCCAAACATCCTCAAGACTTTCGTTCCACGCATGACGTGCAGAAAAGGTCCCCACTTTCAGCTTTTCTGCAAATTGTTCAAACAGCTGATTCACAGGTGGACCTACCTGCGCTGCAATTTGCTCTGCCGCCCGTGCTAAAGGGGTTTGACCATACATAATTTCAGCTTCAAGAGACTGGAGAGCAAACCGCAGCTGCCGAATTTGTTTAGGTCTGTCGCTATATCGTTTGGCAAACTCGAATCCTCCCCATGTCGTGGCCGCGACAATGAAAATAGCGCCAATGAGCTTTAACATACGTCCACTCCCCGCCTCCATTTCATCTCTTTGCCGTCCCCGGCGTACATCCGCCCGATCGTGCCAGGCCCATTGTTTCGATTTAATTCAACATATCGTTCAAACACACGAAGCTCCCATAACGGTTTAAATGAAGGTCGTTTATATACATCTTCAAGTGAATAGCCATGAGCTGAGACGATGATGCTGACTCCGGCATGAATCGCTTCTAAAAGTGCCTCTACATCCTCACTTTTTCCGATTTCATCGACAATCATGACCTCTGGGCTCATAGACCGAATCATCATCATCAACCCTTCAGCCTTTGGACACGCATCGAGTACATCAATCCGGTGGCCAAAATGGTGCTGCGGCACCCCTCTGATACATCCAGCGATTTCAGAACGCTCATCAATAATGCCTGTTTTTCTAGGAGGGATTGTCTTTGTGCCGGTACTAGCAAGACGTGCTATATCCCGGAGCAGTGTGGTTTTCCCCGTTTGCGGGGGACCGATGATGAGTGTATTGTGCCAGTGCTCTTCATATAAATAAGGAAGAAAAGGAAGCGCAATTCCGATTTTTTCTTTGGCAATGCGGATATTAAATGAAGAGATATCTCTTAACCCTTTGACGAATCCGTTTTCAACGATCACCTTTCCTGCAAGTCCCACCCGGTGTCCGCCAGATATGGTGATATAGCCCTGTTTTAGCTCTTCCTCAAGTGTGTACATGCTGTAATTGCTCAGCCTGCCTAATAGCTGAGACGCATCTTCCCAGGTGGTGTGATAAGAAAGGAAACGTGGTTTTCCTCCCTGCATCAATTCGATAGGACGATCCGTGCGAATGCGGATTTCTTCTATTTGCGCCCATTCTGCCTCTTTCAGCAGCCTGAGTTCTTGTCCAATCGAGTGCGGGAGAATATCCAACAAACTCCGCAACGAATTCCCCTCCTTTTTTTCTTCTCTAAAATGTATGATGTGAGCCGTTAATTATGCCAAGCCGTTTCACTTATAGATCCCAACAAGAATAAACACGACACCAATGAAAATGAACACGAGCTTTGCATAGGATAGCTGCCCGGCAATTTGATAGATTCCAATCGTCATCGTGATAATAAAAATGAGCGGCCCGATGATTGCCAATATACTATTGATGACTACCGCTTTCCGTACATCATTTGTGATTAAAATAAGGATGGCTGCCGTCAGTTCAATGGCGGCGGATAAGAATCTCATGCCTGCCATTGCAGCGACTGACGGGTGTAGACCTGGGAGAAATTGTTTCATATAGAACCTCCAGCTTTTTTTACACTATATGCTTGACCAGCTGGAAGTAGTCTTGTTTTTCAGGAAGGAAGAGAGATGAATGAGAGAATTGAGAGAAGGCCTGTCTTGAGGAGTCATTTTTCCAATAAAAAAAGACTGTAAACACGAGGTTTACAGTCTTTTTTCGTTCATTACGCTCTTGAAACGTATGAGCCGTCAGATGTATTAATCACTAGTTTATCTCCTTGGTTCACAAAGAAAGGAACGTTGACGATTAAACCAGTTTCAGTTTTTGCAGGTTTTGAGCCGCCTGATGTTGTGTCACCTTTAATACCAGGCTCTGTTTCTACTACTTCTAGTTCTACTGTGTTTGGAAGTTCTACTCCAAGTGTTTCATCACCGTACATCACGATTTGAACAGACATATTTTCAAGCAAATATTTCAGCTCATCTTTAATTTGTGCTTCACTTAGTTCAAGCTGTTCATAAGAACTTGTATCCATGAAGACGTGCTGATCGCCATTTGCATACAAGTATTGCATTGTTTTTGTTTCGATTTGTGCTTTCGCTACTTTTTCGCCTGCGCGGAATGTTTTTTCTTGAATGGCACCTGTACGCAGGTTACGCAGTTTCGAACGAACAAACGCTGCGCCTTTCCCTGGTTTTACGTGCTGAAAATCCACTACTCTCCAAATACCGCCGTCCACTTCAATTGTCAGGCCAGTACGAAAATCGTTTACTGAAATCATTTTGTCATCCTCCTACATTTCACCATCATAATATGATAAGTTCTTTCGGTGAGTGGGTCAATCGTTTATTGCCGTCAGCTGTCAGGACAATATCATCCTCAATTCTCACGCCGCCGACATCTGGCAAGTAAATCCCCGGCTCAACTGTGACGACCATTCCCTCTTCTAAGACGACCTCTGATCGTGAGGAAAGGCCTGGCGCTTCATGTACTTCCATACCTAGCCCGTGCCCGGTTGAATGCCCGAAGTATTGACCATAGCCATACTTTTCAATGATGTCTCGTGTGATGCGATCAGCTTCTTTTCCTGTTAAGCCTGGCTTGATTCTATCCACACCAACGTTTTCTGCTTCTAATACGATATGATAAATTTCCTTTAGCTTGTCGCTTGGTGTTCCGACTGCAATCGTTCTTGTCATATCAGAACAATAGCCTTTATAGTAAGCACCGAAATCGAGTGTCACTAAATCACCAGATTCAATCACCTTTTCACTCGCTCTTCCGTGAGGCAGGCTTGAACGAACACCTGAGGCTACTATCATATCGAATGAAGATCCTTCAGCACCTTCTTTTCTCATGAAAAATTCAAGCTCGTTCATGACAGCAATTTCCGTCAGGCCCGGCTTGATGTAAGTGAGAATATGATCAAAGGCGTGATCTGCAATCTTCGCAGCTTCCTCTAATATCTTAATCTCTTCACTAGACTTAATCAAGCGCAACTTTTCAACTGATTCAGAGACTGGAACAAGCTCTATACCGCCTGCTTTGGCTGCGTACTGCTGGTACGTGGCAAATGTCATATGGTTTTGTTCGAACCCAAGGCGTTTCACTCCAAATTCCTTTGCCGTTTGAGCAGCCGTTTCCACAATGTTTCCTTTATGTTCAATGATGTCATAGCCTTTGACTTGATCCTTCGCTTGCTCTGTATAGCGGAAGTCCGTGATAAAAGCTGCCCGGTCCTTTGAAACGACAGCAAGACCGGCTGATCCGGTAAAGCTGGTCATATATTGTAAATTAAAACTGCTTGTAATGACAAGGCCATCGATCTCTAATTCACTTAAAAGTGTTCTTAGTTTTTCAAGTTTCATGATACTGCTCCCCCTTCACTGACTAAATAACGAATCGCCAATTTATACCCTTCTAAGCCAAGCCCAACGATTTGCCCTTGGCATACTGGAGCAAGTACAGAATGATGACGGAATTCCTCTCTCTTATGAACATTTGAGATATGTACTTCAATGACTGATAAAGAAATACTTGCAATGGCATCTCTCAGCGCATAGCTGTAGTGGGTAAATGCACCCGGGTTAAACACGACACCATCGTACTGATCTTCTGCTTCATGGAGCGCATCAATCAAATCCCCTTCGTGATTTGATTGAAAGAACGTTAATTGGATGTTTGCTCGTTCTGCAAACTGGAACAAATCCGTCTCTAAATCTGTCAGCGTCTTACTTCCATAAACAGCAGGCTCTCTTTTGCCAAGCCTATTTAAATTGGGTCCATTTAGTACAAGAAAATGAGGCATATGACCACTCCTTCACCCTAATTCAATCTATATCAAGATCTGTTTCTTTTTCCTTAGAAACCTTTCGTTTCCAAAAATATTTTATCATATGAATAGGTGATTTACACTTTATTCTGTCTTTTTCCCGAGTGCCCTCGCAAGCTTCTGACTCGTCAATTCATTATATTCAAACGAAATGCTGTACCCGACAAACATGCCGTATAAAATATATAGGCAAAATGTCGTGACAATGGTGCTTTGCTGCAACTCTTGTACTTGCTTTACATCTGGGAAAATGGGATTAAATACGTAAAAAACGAGCAGCCATAAAAGCCCGCCATATACTAAACCCATCCAAAAGCCTTTGATCCTTTTTAAAAGCCCAAAATAAATAAAGGCGGCTCCAATCGATAAAATTCCTAACAGCACAATACTGATAAAAGTACCAAGTCCTCCCTTTTTCCATTCTCCAAGTACAAATGGCTGAAGCAGCATATTGGGACTCACCTCTGAAAAATGAAACACATGGGTCAGAAACCCGATAAAGCCCCAAAAAACACCGCCGACAAAGCCTGTAGCAGCCGCTCTTGCCACAAGTGATGTCGTTTGCACGGACTGATTTTTTTCTTCTTGGTTTTTCTTTTCATCACGTTTCATTTGTGAACACCTCCAGCAAGTAGTATGTCCAAAATGTCATGAAAAAAAAGGATTTCCATGCGTGAGTGTAAAATTTTTAAAACAGGGTATACTGGCTAAAAAGAGGTAGATAGAATTCTAGTAGATAATCGACCTGTGAGCTAGTGATTTCCCCTCATTTCCTGTACAATAAAGGTATAAGGAAATGCATGTAAATTACAGGAAACAGGCAGGTTGATGAAATATGTCCAATCAAACAAAACCTCCAGCTTATGGAGGGCAGGCAGTTGTCGAAGGTGTCATGTTCGGTGGTAAGAAGAACTATGTGACAGCGATTCGGCGAAAGGACCAGTCCATTGAGTTTTTGAAGCTTCCCCGGACCTCCAATAAACGAACCGCCTTTCTCAAGAAAATCCCCTTTGTCAGGGGTGTTGCTGCACTTGTTGAAGCAAGCGCAAACGGCAGTAAGCACTTAAACTTCTCCAGTGAGCGATATGACTTAGATCCTTCTGAAGATCATACTCTTGAAAAAGAACAAAAAGGCTCGAAATTATCCATGATCTTCGGCATTGCTGTGATCGGAGTTCTCTCTCTACTCTTTAGTAAATTTGTCTTTACCCTGGTACCTGTCTTTTTAGCAGAGCTTGTGCGCCCCATCTTTTCAGGGAATTTCGCACAAATCGCAGTGGAAACATTCTTCAAATTGGTCCTTTTATTAGGCTATATTTACTTTATTTCCATGACCCCTTTAATTAAAAGAGTATTTCAATATCATGGGGCAGAACATAAAGTCATAAACTGCTATGAACAGAACCTTGACATCACAGTGGAAAATGTCCAAAAGCAATCCCGCCTGCATTATCGATGCGGCAGCAGCTTTATTTTATTCACTGTCATTGTCGGGATGTTCGTCTATTTACTCGTACCGACAGATCCTTTATGGGTGAGAGTTCTGAACCGCTTGGCACTTATTCCGGTTGTTCTGGGCATTTCATTTGAAGTGCTTCAGCTCACGAACAAACTCCGAGAAGTGCCTGTGCTTAAAGTGCTTGGCTATCCTGGCCTTTGGCTGCAATTGCTCACAACAAAAGAACCTTCTGACGATCAAGTCGAGGTAGCCATTGCAAGTTTTAATGAACTTCTTCGTTTAGAGGAAGCGTCACTGAAACAAGCGTCAGATTCTGCTCATCAAGTGATCTAACTTATAAATCCGGTAAATTCCTTCGGAGGTGGACAGTTATGAATCGCCGAGTACATCCTGCTTTTACCATTATTTTCGCTTTAGGTGTTTTGGGGTTTGTGTACTTACTCACAACGAACCCAGGCAGACTTTTTACCATGCTGCTGTCTGTTGTGATCGTTGGAGCGGCTCTATTTTTCCTATTTAGATGGCTGATGAATCGAAGAACTGGAACAGAGGGTAATCTTTATCGTAAAGCAGTCAAACAATCAAAACGTCGCTACCAGCAGCCTAAACCAAAAACGAAAAGCCAGATGAAAAATCGGGTCACTCATCTGCGAAGCGTGCCGACTGACCACAAGTCTAAGCCCGTCCTTCTCAAAAAGAAAAGCCAAACACATTTGACTGTGATTGAAGGCAAGAAAAACAAAAAGAAGAATCGCGCCTTATTTTAAAATGTCCAGCTTTTTAAAAATTGCTCGGCCTTCTGTCTGCCTAGATCGACGAGCGCCTTTTTCTTTTCTGTCATGAGTTGAAAATCAGTGGCAATGACGTGTTCTACAGGAATAAAAATAATATGACGTTCGTGTTTTGTGGCGATATGTCTTTCGTCATGAGCACCACGCATCGTTTCAAAAAGAGCGCCAAACAGTTCAAACGCATTGCGGATGGAGTGTTGAGGGCGTTCTTTTTCGTTTGGCGTTAATGTGACACCGACGAACGGTCTTTTTTTCTCTTCAGCAAACAGCCAAATTGGAAAATTGCTCAGCACTCCTCCATCTACAATGGTACAAATGCCTTTTGAAGACTTCAGTTTGACAGGTTCGAAAAAATACGGCAGGCTGCAGCTCATTCGAATGGCCCTCGCAACGGAAAACCGCTCTGGATTTAAGCCGTATGAAGGAAGGTCGTCTGGCAGCACAAGGATTTTTCCATTCGTTAAATCGGACGCAACGATTTTCAGCGAATCTTTTTTGAGGTCTCCAAACACGGTGACCCCTTTTCGTTTTAGCACATCGGTCAGCCATTTTTCCAGCCGGTCTCCTTTATAAAGACCGAGACGCCAGTAAATGGATACCCACCTGAGCATTTTAAACGGGATGAATTGACATCTCCTATCAAGCAATTGATGCTCATCCATTTCGTCTAAAAGCGTGCGAATTTCCTGGCTTGTAAAACCTGCTGCGATGAGTGAAGCAATGATTGCTCCAGCACTTGTACCAGCAAGACGGACAAATTGAAATCCTCTCGCTTCAAGCGCTTCATAGGCACCTGCAAGCGCTGCCCCCTTAATGCCTCCACCTGAGAACACACCATCTATCTTCATCAAGGAGCCCCCTTTGATTTCACGCTAATAATAGTGTAGGAGCTTTTGCTTTCAATTAGAACTTTAATCAAAAAGGACACCCATGCTGAGGGTGTCCTTTTTGATTAAGATTCTTGATTTGTTTGTTCGTTTTTCTTTTGAATCGCTTTCAGCTGAACAGATCGCTCATCGTTTTCTTCAAAAAATTGAACGAGATCGCCGATGCGGTCAATGCTGTTCCAGCTGAGATGATGTTCAATGCCTTCTACATCATCATAAATTTTCTCTTCATCTACACCAATGATTCTTAAAAATTGCTCTAGCAGTTCATGTCTGTATACGAGACGTTTTCCAATTTTTTTGCCTTTCGGGGTTAAAATTAGACCACGATACTTCTCATAAATGAGGTATTCATCTTTATCTAGCTTCTGAACCATTTTTGTTACAGAGGAGGGATGGACAGCGAGTGCTTCTGCAATATCAGAGACTCTGGCATATCCTTTATCTTCTATCAGCATATAAATTTGTTCAATGTAATCTTCCATACTAGGTGTAGTCATAAAACCCCTCCATAATGCACCTTTACTTAATAATCAACCCAATTCTACACCATCGTTCATTAAAAAACAAGGAGTGTCCTTCGGCTTAACGCTTGTAATTCCAATCATCTGAGGCATATTTCGTTTTTGCGAGATGATGGACAAACGCTAATTCTTCATCTGTCAGCTCATAAGGTTCAAGCTCAATATTTAATCCTTTTTCAAACCCTCTTTTAAACGCAGCACGCGCATCGTCTATTGTACATGTTCGGCCTGAGATTTCATTGATGGCAACCGCTTTGTTTTTAAAGCTTCGCTGCATCCGCTCTCTCACCCGGTCGTTTGGATAAAGGAACAAATCGAACAATTTGTCCTCATCAAGATCAATTAAAATAGATCCATGCTGGAGAATGACACCTTTTTGTCTCGTCTGAGCACTGCCCGCTACCTTTCTGCCTTCTACAACAAGCTCGTACCAAGAAGGGGCATCAAAGCATACAGATGATCTTGGGTTCTTTAAGCTTTCCTTTTCTTTATCTGTACGAGGAATGGCAAAATACGCATCGAGTCCCAGCTCTTTAAAGCCCTCTAAAATGCCTTCTGAAATAACGCGGTACGCCTCTGTCACCGTCGCTGGCATTTCTGGATGTTCCTCTGACACAATCACGCTGTAGGTCAGCTCCTGGTCATGAAGTACTCCCCGTCCTCCGGTTGGTCTGCGGACAAATCCAAGACCATATCGCTTGACGGCTTCTAGGTTGATTTCTTTTTCAACGTTCTGAAAATACCCAACAGATAATGTCGCCGGATCCCATCCATAAAAGCGGATAACAGGCGGGATGAGCTTCTCGCTATGCCAATAAAGCAAGGCTTCGTCCATTGCCATGTTAAAGGCAGGGTCTTGGTTTCCTGAATCAATGAAACACCATTTCTCTTTTTGCATATAAAATCCCTTCTCTTTTACGTAGTCAATGTTAGATGATGGTGGTGACCACCGGTTTTCTCTCTTCATCAGTCTATCAAATAGGGACGGAATTGAAAATAATTCTTACCATTTATGATGACAAGTTTCTTATGCTTTACTATAATAGTATTTGTCTAAAACGTACCATCAGACAGGCTACTGTGCTGATGCTCAAGAAGGAGTCGAGTTGTATTGTCAATATTCAACTATATCGTCCTCTCACTTTGTGGACTTTTCGTTCTTTATTCCATCGGCAGCTACATTTATCAGCAGCGCATTATGAAAACGCTGACGGAAGAAGAATTTATTAAAGGTTACCGCAAAGCCCAGCTCATTGATGTGAGAGAGCCAAATGAGTTTGAAGGCGGACATATTTTAGGGGCAAGAAATATCCCCCTTTCCCAGCTAAAGCAGCGCAAAAACGAAATACGTCCTGACAAGCCTGTTTATCTCTATTGTCAAAATAATTTCAGAAGCGGAAAAGCAGCCCAAACTTTACGTAAAAATGGCTGCCGTGAGATTTATAATTTAAAAGGCGGCTTTAAAAAATGGGGCGGCCGCATTAAAACGAAGAACTAACTAAAAAGACTCTGGGAGCATGATTCCCCCTGAGTCTTTTTTCTTTATTTTCTTTCAAAAACGAGAACTGGATTCCGTGCGGCCTTTGTTTCATCCATACGTTTGACAACCGTTGTATGCGGCGCTTCCTGCACCACTTCAGGATTCTCTTCTGCTTCTTTCGCTATCTGAATCATTGCTTCGATGAATGCATCAAGTGTTTCTTTTGATTCTGTTTCAGTCGGTTCAATCATGATACATTCCTCTACATTGAGCGGGAAGTAGATCGTTGGCGGATGATAGCCGAAATCAAGTAATCGTTTGGCAATATCCAGTGTCCGCACACCTAATTTTTTCTGACGTTTACCTGAAAGAACAAATTCATGCTTACAGTGACGATCAAACGGCAAATCATAATGAGCACTTAAGCGGCGCATCATATAGTTCGCATTTAACACGGCATTATCGGTTACAGCCTTTAAACCGTCTGGCCCCATAGAGCGGATGTACGCATAAGCTCTGACGTTAATGCCAAAGTTGCCATAGAATGGCTTCACGCGCCCAATTGATTCTGGACGGTCATGATCAAAGTAAAAACGGCCTTCCTTCTTCACAAGCACTGGCTTTGGCAAATAAGGAATTAATTCCTTTTTAACGCCAACAGGACCTGAGCCAGGACCTCCGCCTCCGTGCGGGCCTGTAAAGGTTTTATGAAGATTTAAGTGGACAACATCAAATCCCATATCTCCTGGTCTTGCTCTGCTTAAAACAGCGTTCAAGTTGGCTCCGTCATAATAAAGCTTACCGCCAGCTCCGTGAACGATTTCAGCCATTTCTAAAATATTTTCTTCAAAGAGGCCGAGTGTATTCGGGTTTGTAAGCATTAAAGCAGCTGTTTCTTCATTAACAACGCGGCGTAAATCTTCTAAATCAACAAGCCCGTTTTCGTCAGATGCGACGGTAATGGTTTCAAATCCAGCGACTGTCGCAGATGCCGGGTTCGTTCCATGAGCAGAATCAGGCACAATGACTTTTGTACGCTGATGATCTCCCCTTGCTTCATGATACGCACGGATCATCATGAGTCCCGTCCACTCGCCATGTGCTCCTGCCGCAGGCTGTAATGTCACAGCGTCCATTCCCGTAATTTCTTCAAGATGTTCACCTAGATCGTATAGTAATTCTAATGCACCTTGCACAGTGTCTGCCTCTTGTAGCGGATGAACCTGTGAGAACCCTGCAAGCCGTGCAACCTTTTCATTAATCTTTGGATTATATTTCATCGTGCATGAGCCAAGAGGATAAAATCCGGAATCGACCCCATGATTGCGTCTTGATAATGCTGTATAATGACGCATAATATCAAGCTCAGATACTTCAGGAAGCTCAGCTTCCTCATCACGGATGTACGTCTCATCAAATAAAGACGGGATCTCCTGTTCAGGTACATCTAAATCAGGCAGGCTGTACCCAATTCTTCCTTCTTTAGATAATTCAAAAATAAGCGGCTGATCTTGTTTATTCATGGCGATCCCCCAATTCCTTGATAAACGTATCAATTTCTTCTTTTGTTCTTAGCTCTGTCACGGCTACAAGCATGTGCTGCTGAAGCTCTGGGTAGTCTAGCCCCAAGTCGTAGCCGCCGATGATTCCTTTTTCAAGCAATCGTTTATTGGCTTCTTTCACAGGCTCCTGTAGCTTGATCACAAATTCATTAAAATGAGCTCCTTCTACATCCGCCTGCAGTCCATATTTTTCTGCCTGCGTCTTGGCATAATGGGCTTTTTGCACGTTTTGATAGGCGATATCTTTTATGCCTGTTTTCCCTAGTGCCGTCATGGCAACAGAAGCAGCTAATGCATTTAATGCTTGGTTTGAGCAAATATTTGACGTCGCTTTATCTCTTCGAATGTGCTGTTCACGCGCTTGAAGAGTCAGGACAAATCCACGAACACCATTTTCATCTTCTGTCTGCCCGACTAAACGACCTGGCACTTTTCTCATCAACTTTTTCGTCACGGCGAAATATCCGCAGTGAGGTCCGCCAAATGCAGCCGGGATGCCGAACGGCTGCGCATCACCAACGACAATATCTGCCCCGAGTTTTCCAGGAGGCGTCAATAGTCCGAGTGCGAGGGGATTGCTAGAGACAATGAACAGGCTTTTTCCTTTATGTGCAATGGGTTCAATGTCTTTTAACGGCTCGACTACACCAAAAAAGTTTGGATATTGCACGAGAACTGCTGCTGTATCATCGCAGACCGTCTTTTCCAATGCAGCTAGATCTGTCTGCCCTTTTTTCGCAGGCACTTCAACAACTTCAATGTTTTGTCCTTTGGCGTATGTTTTCAGCACCGCTCTTGATTCAGGGTGAACCGTTTCAGAAACAATCACTTTTTTCTTCTTTGTATGTCCCGCAGCGAGCATTGCCGCTTCAGCAAGTGCCGTCCCGCCATCATACATCGAGGAGTTGGCAAGATCCATACCGGTCAGCTCAGCAATCATTGTTTGAAATTCAAAGATCGCTTGCAATTCACCTTGCGAAATCTCCGGCTGATAAGGTGTATACGCTGTATAAAATTCAGAGCGTGAGATCACATGATCGACAATGACAGGCTGGTAATGATCATATACACCTGCACCAAGAAACGATGCATAGGAAACTGTATCCTTATTCTTTGCAGCTAGTCGGGATAATTCCCTGACAAGCGCTGTTTCAGATGCGGCTTCTTTGATGTTGTATGCTCCTTTGAATCTAACTTTCTCTGGGATATCTGAAAAAAGCTCATCAATCGACTGAACGCCGATGACATCCAGCATTTCTTTTTGATCTTGCTCTGTTTGCGGCAAATACCTGTGCTTCATCCTCTATTCCCCCTCGTTATTTGGCTCTTTTATAAAATGGTGTTGCGACGATTTTGGCTTTTAGACGTTTTTTGCGAACTTGTACTTCCACCTCTGCCCCAAGCTCTGCCACTGAGGTTTCGATCAAAGCAAGCCCGACATTTTTCTTTAATGTTGGGGATTGAGTGCCCGTTGTCACAATCCCAACCTGCTTTTCTCCTGAAAAGACTGGATAATCTGTACGCGGTATCCCTTTATCGATCATTTCAATGCCGACAAGCTTTCGTTTCAGCCCCTCTTCTTTTTGTTTTTTAAGTGCAGCTTTTCCGATAAAATCAGCTTCTTTATCCGTTTTGACAGCAAAACCAATGCCGCCTTCTAATGGAGAGATATCCTTTGTCAGCTCCTGGCCGTAAAGCGGAAGTCTTGCTTCAAATCTCAAGGTGTCACGTGCACCGAGTCCGCATGGAATGAGTCCTTTTGGCTGCCCCGCTTCTAATAAAGCTGACCAAAGGTGGACCGCATCTTCTGACTGGCAGTAGATTTCAAAGCCGTCTTCCCCTGTGTAGCCTGTTCTGGAAACGAGCACTTCTTTATTTGCGACCTCAGCTTTTGATAAAAACGTAAATGGCTTAAGCGATGTCACCTCTTCATCTGCCACCTCTTTGATGATGTCAGCTGCAAGAGGTCCTTGAAGCGCTAGCAAGGCGGTTTGATCAGAAATATTTTTGATCAATACATCATCCTTCTCTTGGTGCTTCAATAGCCAATCCACATCTTTATCGATATTTGATGCATTGATGACAAGTAAATAGTGATTCTTTTCTTTTTGGTAGACGAGCAGGTCATCTACCGTTCCGCCATCTTCATAACACATGGCTGTATATAGTGCCTTACCGTCTGTCAGCTTAGACACATCATTGGTTAATAACCTTTGTAAAAATGGAAGGGCATCTTGACCTTTGACGTCCACCTCACCCATGTGAGACACATCAAAAAGCCCTGCTTTTGTTCGAACAGCTTCATGTTCTTCTTTAATGGAAGAAAATTGGACAGGTAATTCCCAGCCCCCGAAGTCAATGGTTTTTGCGCCAAACGTTTCATACGCATGAAAAAGCGGTGTTCGTTTCAACATCAATCGTTTCCCCCTTTTTTCTTACAGTGCAAATGCAAGCTGAATTTTCAGAAAAAAATCACAGCAAAAAAGGACAGAGCGCTCCCTTTTATCAAAAAGAAGTCTCTGTCCTTGCACCTGAAAGTTTACAGCACAATATCCTTGTGCGTTTTCCCCTTTGGTGGTTTGCTAAAACTCTTAAGCAAACACTCTCCAGAGTTGCGTCCGGTAAGAGTACTTTTGCCTGAGAGATTCACTGAATCATTCAGCTTGCTCCTTCGGCGCCTGCCAGTGCAAAATAACCGCCAAGTCTCTCCCCATACCATCATCCGCTCATATTTTTCACATTTATTGGACATACTATCAAAATGGGTGACTTATTTTCTAGATCACTTATCAACATCCTACCATTAGAAATGGATGAAGAGCAACAGAAAAATCATTAACATTTTTAAAACAACCTTTCGATATCGTTCGCTTTTATTCATATATCTAGTCTTTTAGAGACCTCTTAAAAAATGAAGCGTTTAAAAACAGAACAATTTTATCAGACCCTACTAGAAAGAAAGGCAGGCGACCACATTGAATATTCAAACGATTTTTGATCAGGAATGGGCAAATGAATTTCAGCAGCGGCTTTCAGCAGACGGCCCCTGGGCGAACTGGGATATGTATCGTTTAGCGACGCAGGTTCAAAAAGTCACAGCCATTGATTCATTCGAGGGGCTGCAAGCTCCCGCGCACCTGCCTGCATTCACACCTTTAAAGCACCAGCTCGAAGTAGCCAGAAGAGTCGTAGAAGAAATGAATGGGAAAGCCATTCTAGCAGATGAAGTGGGACTTGGAAAAACCGTAGAAGCAGGACTCATTATCAAAGAATACATGATTCGTGGACTTGCCAAAAAGATTCTCATTCTCGTCCCCGCCTCCCTTGTGTCTCAGTGGGTACAGGAGCTGCGGACGAAATTTTATATTGATGCTGTTGAACAAAAAAAGAGCTATGTGTGGGAGCAGTGTGACGTTGTGGTTTCCTCCATTGACACCGCCAAAAGACAGCCGCATCGAGACACGATTTTATCGATTGCGTACGATATGGTCATTATCGATGAAGCACACAAACTGAAAAACAATAAAACGAAAAACTATGAATTTGTGAGAAACCTGAATAAGAAGTTCTGCCTGCTGCTGACAGCGACACCTATTCAAAACCGGATCGGAGAAATATTTAATCTCGTTTCCCTTCTGAAGCCAGGCCACCTAGGAAATGAACATCAATTTAAAGATCTCTTTGCCAAAAAGGACTTGCAGCTTGAAGACCATGACCGATTAAAACAGCTCGTCAATAAAGTGATGATTCGAAACCGAAGACAAGACACAGGCATCGAGTGGACAAAACGGCATGTCAAAACGATTTCCATTGATTTCTCTCCGACAGAACAAGCATTGTATGATGAAATCTGCAAGCTGAAAGAGAATCCGTCTTATACAAAGCATATGTTTTCCATTATGACCTTGGAACGAGAATGCTGTTCAAGCCGTGAAGCGGTTTATATGACGATTAAAAAAATGCAGGAAGAAGAAAAGCATATTCTCGGATCTTCTGCTATAACGCAAATTATGGAGAAAATCAATCAAGTGGAGCAAAACTCAAAGGCGCTTGAAGTGGTCAAACTCATTCAGCAGTTAAATGAGAAGGTCATTATTTTCACCGAATACCGCGCCACACAAATTTATTTACAATGGTTTCTACAGCAAAATGGCATCAGCTCTGTGCCATTTCGGGGCGGCTTTAAGCGGGGCAAAAAAGATTGGATGAAAGATTTATTCAGAGAACGGGCGCAAGTGTTAATTGCGACAGAAGCTGGCGGCGAAGGGATCAACCTTCAGTTTTGTAACCAAATCATCAACTACGACCTCCCGTGGAACCCGATGCGTTTAGAACAGAGAATTGGACGTATCCACCGCCTTGGCCAAGAGCGGGATGTGCACATTTACAATATGTCAACAAACGGAACAGTTGAAGAGCATATTTTAAAGCTTTTATATGAGAAAATTCAGCTGTTTGAAAACGTCATAGGCGATTTAGATGATATTTTAACGAGAATTGATATTGAAGATGTCGAAACAAAGTTGCATCAAATCCTCTTCCAGCATGAATCAGGCGGAGACATGAAAAAGAAATTAACCCAGTTTGCTTCTTATTTAACTGAAGCACAAACACCACTTTTAGAAAAAAGACAGCAGGGCTCATAAAGGAGAGTTGATCAATGGAGCAGCATGACATTCACACCTTTCTTCTCCGTTTTTTCAAGGCGAATCAATGCAGCATATTAGAAGAAAGTGCAGGACATATGACCGTACAGCTGACAATCGAAATGGATAAATTAATTATGAACCGTCCTTTTTATTGGCACTGGCTTGAAAAAACTGGCGGTGTACCTGAACCGCGGCAGTTGACATTCATCACAGATCAAAAAAAAGCGGGTGATACGACCAGTGGTGAATTTATCCATTTCGGCTCCCCACGGTTATTTCAAATATTTGAGGCGGTCAAAGAGCAGGGCCGTTTTATCCGGCTTTATGAACGAGTCAGCCCGCTCACGAACAACCAGATCGCCCTTGAGCCATGGCTTGGTCTCAATGTAAAAATCTCTTATCTGGCAGACCGGAAGAAGGATAAGCTTTTATCATTAGGCCTTCATCTCATTCGCGGAGAAGTCATTGAACAATTTCAAGAGAAGCTGGAAGCTCGTGAGCTGTCATCTCAAATTCCCGATTATTGCTTTACGATGAGTACAATGATTAAGCCAGAAAGCGGAATCAAACGGC
Source organism: Bacillus sp. FSL K6-0994 (assembly GCF_038630815.1). Taxonomy (NCBI): domain Bacteria; kingdom Bacillati; phylum Bacillota; class Bacilli; order Caryophanales; family Bacillaceae; genus Bacillus; species Bacillus sp. FSL K6-0994. The sequence goes on from NZ_CP152043.1 coordinate 2,194,023, forward strand.
TCTACAGCCTCATGGAGCGTTATGCCCATGAAGAGCCAGATGACTGGGCAGTGCGAGCCGTTCAAAAATGGAAGGAAGACTCCGAACTTTTAAACCAATTTTATGAAGGGACTTCAGACAAATCTGTAGAATATGAAATAGAAAGACAAGCACTTAAAACTTTATATGAACCAAAAATCAGTCTTACGATTGAAAATGGCGGACTTTTTTACTTACAGCAAAAAAGAGGAGGTTGACTCATGGTCCCCCTCCCCTTTTATGTGACATACAATTTTCGATCAGTCTAAAGCAAAGTTTGTCTGTTTGTATTGGGCGGAAACATGACGCAAGCAAACTATGAGGTCTTACCACCTATGTCTTTCCATTTCATGCGTTAAGTGCCTGAAATACATGATTCAGTATTTTAGGAGGGGTATTTGTATGGAAAAGAAAACGAACAAATTAGACAGTGAATGGATTCAATTATTACGCGAAGCTCGCAAGGCAGGACTAACAGTTGAAGAAGTCCGTCATTTCCTCAAATCAAATGAAAAGTCCTCTGAGTCTCCCCCTCTGGTAAGAAGTCATTCTATCAAACCTTTCTGAATGTGCTATAATATCGAAAGGAAGGTGATGACATTGATTGGCCAGCGTATTAAACAATACCGCAATGAAAAAGGCTACTCACTATCAGAACTGGCCGAAAAGGCTGGGGTAGCGAAGTCTTATTTAAGCTCAATAGAAAGAAACTTGCAAACAAACCCCTCCATTCAATTTCTTGAAAAAGTCTCCGCTGTTCTGGACGTCTCGGTTCATACACTTTTAAACGAAAAAGATGAAACCGAATACGATGGTCAATTAGATAGTGAATGGGAAAAACTAGTTCGAGATGCAATGACATCAGGGGTTTCGAAAAAGCAATTTCGTGAATTTTTAGATTATCAAATCTGGAGAAAAAAGCAAGAAGAGGAGTAAAGCGCACGTTTTAGCGCATACTCCTCCAATTGCTATGCAGACCTTGATATCAGCCTAAAGACTGGCTTTATTTTTTATCTTCGCTGTGTGCTTTTTCGTTTTCTTTCACGTAGCCTTTTTCATCCGTATGCTTTTTTGGATTGATCGTTAAACCATTCCACTGAGTCGCTTCGAAGGAAAGATCAATTTGAATCGCATCGCCTTGGTATTTATTTTGGATATAGTGACCAGCTTTATCCTTCGTCTGGTCATTGATAAATTCAATGATCATTTCCACTTTATCGTAATCAAACGGATTCTTTGGAATGCCGTCATACTCTGGAGCCACTGTTCCATCAACAGTTGCTACATTAATTTTCCCACTTTCATGTAAAAACTTCTCATCGACGGCATGACGAAGCTTTTCAAATGCGGTCTGATCCTGTTTTGACGTTAATTGATGCAAGTCAAGCAGGTTTGCATGGTCTAAAATAATATTTTTCGGATAACCATTTCCACCTTCGGCTCCAACCGTAAGAACACTCACCTGAAACTGGCTGAGAAATTCTTCAGCTGTATTTTTACCGCCATTCTTCGCGGAAGATCCATCTGTAAACTGGCTATAATCAAGACTCATCAGCACTTGGTTTATCGCTAATGATCCCTTATTATCAAAATGAAATTCTTTCTTGATCCGATCACCAGGTTTTAAGTTCGCAAGGTTGATGGCGCCGGAGTTCTCTTTAGCAGATAAATCCAGCTCTCCTGTTGAGTAGACCGCGTTTGCCTTTTCAATATCATTAAACGCCGCCCATGTTCCCCCGCCAATTAATGCAAGACCTAAAGCCCCTGATAATACACCTAAACGAATTGATTTCTTCATTGCCATGAATAATAAACCCCCTAATTTATTGTTTTATTGAAACCTGATTAGGTTACAAACGATTTAAGCTTGTTCCTCTTTCATATGTACATCAGCCGTGTGTCTACGATGTTTCGCTGCGCCCACAAAATGAATGGTTGAATAAACGAGCAGCATGACACCTGGTATGATAAGGAGTAAAGCAGTTCCAGCAGATGTCCCTGCATATGAAAGAAGCTTACCCGCATAAGGAATGTTCACTCCCATATACTGCGCAGTTACCTGATCCGCTTTTACCAGCGTGCCGTCCTGAGACATATTGTTGTCACCCTTCGTCTCAAACGCTTTATATGCACCCTTTCCCTTCACCCCAACAATTCGGTGGGTCACAAAGGACTGATCCTGCTTTGTTTGAAACGTAATAATATCTCCTTTTTTGAGCGTCTCAGGTGAGGCGACCTGTTTTACGACAATTAGAGACCCAGCTGAAAATTCTGGTTCCATCGAACCTGATAATACTTGCTTCAATTGATAACCGAAGATCTGAGGTTCTCCTCCTGTTGTTCTTGATGACAACACGACAATAATAGAGGCTATCATCACCGTGAACACCATCACATAAAGAATACTCCCAGACATCTTCATCCATTTTTTCATAACCCCTTCTCCCCTTCGCCTATCATTTTTTCCCTTTAAAAGACAGCTCCATTCAGGACGCCTTTTCTTGACACTTTGAGAGCACCATCGGTTTCGACCAAAAGTACGCCTGATCAGATGCGTCAAACCCTTTAGGATAATAGATTTTAAATGCATAGCTTCCATTTGTTTTTGCTTTATCTGTCGTGACAGTCGCTGTTTCTTGCGACAACAGGGACTTTATGGAGCCCTTTTCAAGAATATGACCATCTTGTAATGGCTTCTGATCATTTCCTATTTTATGTAATTCCCACTTCCATTCAGAGTACGCAATAGGCTGTCCACTATTTTTTAGTGTCATGCTCAGTTTTTGAGGTGCGCAGACTGTTCCTTCGATCATCGTTTGATCGATAAGCTCCAATTGACTTTGATCCCATTTTTTAGGCTGACAATGCTGATCTGTCTGTTCAAAATTTCCACATGTTTTCATGACAAAGTTTTTGTGCTCGACATCGTTAAAAGAAGCATTTGTTGGTGTCATGATGGAAGACGTCAAAATCAAACAAATGGCACAAAAGAGTACAAAGAGCGACTGTTTCATTCATTCCTTCAACTCCTTGAACTTTTGTTCTTTAAAAAGAACGATTATATACAGTATAAGGAAATACCTATAAAACCCAAAACGTCAAATTAGTCCATTTTGTTCTTAAACAAGAACCATTACGAGAAAATTCTCCCATTTTCTCATTTTTTCACCATATTCAATATTTTTTTGTGTGACATTTGTACTTCTTAAAACTTACATAAAAATGTAGGATTTGGTCAGGATATGAAGAGGTGAGGTGATGTTAAGTGCAATATGGAAAAATCATAATCATGCTCAGTTTACTGCTGAGTCCTATGATGCTAGAGTTCAAACCCGTTGATGCGAGAGGTTTGACTGCCGCCGCAGATCAATGGGAAACGCGGGCAGTCAAAGAAGCAAAAAAAAGATACCCGCTAACGCAAGTATTATTTAAACAAAAAGTATGGGACCGCCACCGCGATAAGGAATCTGTGAAGCAGTATCATATTACGTTAAAAGACCATACAAAGGAATTTGGGGTGTTTGTCACCATTTCCTATAATCCTTACTCAAATAAGGTGAATAAAGTGATTGTTGTGGAGGAATACAGCTAAAACGGCATAGAAAAACCGCCTGCTGGGCGGCTTTTTACTTTCGTCGATGGCGCTGGCGTTTTTTAAGCATCATGGATAAGCCAAACGGCAGAACCCCAAATAAACGCTGTGAAAACGGCGGTTTCGTTTCTATTTTTTCTTGTTTGTGTTCCTTCCGTTCGTCACGTGGTGTATTCATATATTTAATGATTTCCTGCGTCATATATTTTACATAGTCATTTGTTTTCAAGCACTTTCACCTCTTCTTCCTTCAAGTCTTACCAGGAAGAGGATGATTTTATACACTGGCTAATCAGGATTTGCCCATCTCATGATTTCACCGGTCTTCCAATCCAGCATCAGTTCACGCTCATCGGATAAACCATCTTTTGTTTTCACCTTCACCAAAACAAGGACAAGCTTTTTCTTAAGATCGCATTTCATCCGCTTCAATGTCACACGGCCTTCTTCAGTATCAATATGGGTTTTCTGTTTCGCACAAATACGTTCTACTGTGCTGGCAGCTTCACTCACACCCACCCTAAAAAGCTGCTGTTTTTTATAAAAAGAAATCGTCAGCTCTGCACTTTTCAGTTCTTTTTGAAACCCCATCGTTATCGACCCTAGGATCAAGAGAAAAAATAAAATCGCCGAAAGTACATGCGGATAGATAAACCCTTCCTCTCTTTTCACGATTTACGAACCACTCCTTTATATGTGAAAAAAACGGCTTCATACACTTTACCAGATCCATCTGTGACTTTAAGAATCGCTCTATGCTGACTCGTTCTCACGTGAAATTGTTTCACCTTGTGCAATAAAGGAAGATGTCCAGCCTGATCCGTTCGTTTTCGAAGCATTTCTTGGTATGGCTCAATTGTTACCACTCGCCCTTGATCGGAAATATACTCTAACACTTTTCCTCCTTTCACTGATTTCACAGCATCGGCACGACTTAATTCCTCTTCTAATTGCAGGACAGTCTGTTTCCACTCCATTTGGGAAAATCCGTTGATGTCTTCAAATGGACGAGCTTTCTCAGCTGCTGAAAAGATCAGCCCACAGCCAAAAGAAAGAAATAGAAATAGCTGCAGCTGCCACAAAGCTTGTAAAAGGGTAAAAGCTTTGTCATCGCTCCACATGCCGAAAGCATATGGTCTCTTTTTTTTGTACTTTGTATGAAACACATCCCTTCTGTTTACGCCAATTGAAAACATATATGATCTCGCCTCTCTTCTTTTTGATGGAAGATGTTGTCCCATTTATGAACGCTTCATTCATCTGTTCATGTAAAACCTGATATGCATCAAGCTTGGCTCTCACTTCCTTTTTCCCCATCATGAGTTTTTCATAGGCTGGCATGAGCACTAGGGCAGCAAATAGAAAGAGATGACAGGCAAACAGCGTCTCAAACGTACTAAATCCTCTATTGTTTTTGAACATGAATTCGCCCGCTTCCTAAATAAATCGTCAGTTTATACGATTGACTGCCAAATTCGACAATGAGAGATCCACCGCTGCTTGGATGTCCCTTTGCATTAAAATAGATACCTTGCGAGAATGTAGAAGTTTTGATGCTGCCCTTTTTATGCTGATAAGAAGCAATGACTTCGTTACTCTTTTGATCTATTACCTGATAAGATACATGCGGCGGATGAATCCCAACATGTACACGTGTTTTTTTGATAAATGCAGTATATGATGCCAATTGAAGATCTTGTTTCATGAGGTTTACTTGTCTTTTGGCTTCAGCGCTCTCTATTATATTTGGGATTTTCCCTCCCATAATCGACAATACAATCGATAAAACAAGTAAGATCATCAGCTGTTCAATCAGGGTAAAACCCTTCTCATGTAAAAATAATTTATTCATGCTTCACGTTGCCGTTTTGAATGACAATCGCTTTTCCATTAGGACAAGTTAATCCTTTTTTGACATAACCTTCTTTTTCTAATTCAGCTAAAGATGGCGTCTTCCCATCATGCTCCAATTCATATGCCATCACTTGTGTGCTGACCATTGATTTAAGCCCTTCACAGCCCTTTGCCTGAATAGCTTGGTGATGACGTGTAATATTCGGTATGGTAATGAGTAAAAGAATGGATATTACAAGCATGACTATTAACATTTCTAACAGGGTAAATCCTTTATCATTCATGACTCTGTCCTCCTTCTTACACTTGCTCCATTAGTTGATACATTGGTAAAAGAATAGATAAATACACGATGAGTATAAGAAGTGCTGTTACCCCATAAATAACCGGCTGCAGCCAAGAAATCCATTTTTCAATTTTTAGCTCTGCATTCTCTAATAGAAATTGGCTGTACGTGTACATTTCTCTCGCAAGCATTCCACTGGCTTCACCATGCTTGATGATGGCTGCAAAATGTTTTTCGAAGAAAGGAGACACGCTTACTTGATGGGCCATGCTTTCTCCTTTTCTTAACTCTTCCATCATTTGTTCACCTATTTCTTGAAGAAAAGGCAGGTAGCTTTGCTGTTTAAAAGCTTGCAAACCTTCGTACATCGATAACCCAGCCTGAAGCAGTCCGCTGAGCTGAAGAGAAAAAAGGTACGTATGCATCAGCTGCATCCCTTTATATAAAAAAGGCAGCTTGCTCATCACCCTCAATTTCTCAAGGGTCGACTTTTTCCTAAAAAAAACAGCATAATATCCAATAAGACAGATACACAGACAACTAGTGATGAGCAGAAAAGCATGAAGGAATTGAAATAGTCCAAACATCCCTTGAATCAGCCAAGACATGCGGGTATCCATCGATGAGTACAAAACAGAAAATTGAGGAATGATCATTTGCTGAACGAGTACCAGCACGACCAAAACCGTGAAGATGAGGAAAAGCGGGTAACGTAACATACGTTTAAACATGTCTAACTGTTTGATTTTTTTCTCTAAAAAACGGGCGCTTTGTTCTAAAGCACGGGCTAGACTGCCATGCTTCTCAGAAAAACATAGTATAGCGATGACTTCCCTCTGAAAATGGAGTCTCTCCAGCACTACATAAAAAGGCTCGCCTTCGTGCAGCCACTGAATACCTAGCTTTAATTGCTGCCGCTGTTGTTTTGATAACTGGATATTCACCATCACCAATGCCTCAATCAATGTATATCCAGCCTGAATTAATTGAGCCAGTTTTGATAGGCATTCAGCTTGATCCTTTTTAGACCATACTTTAGAGGCTCGCTTCTTCATAAACCCAGCGATGGTAAGTGTTTTTTGATAAATAGCCGAGTGCCACTCCTTTACGAATTAATCTTTGCAGTGTTTCATATGACGAGTGAGCATATTCTCCTTTAGCCTCCTTGATACACTCACCAAGCTCTTTTCCGAACAGCAGCTCAAATACATTTGTTCGTCTGATCGGTCGATTTAATTTACAGTAAAGCTGACATCTTTCTCCGCAAAAAGGACAGGTGAGCTCGATTAATCGCTGGGCAGCAATCGCAACCATTGTTTGTTCAAGTTCATTCATCGTCACACCAAATTCAAGCATACGATAAAGGGCTCCTTTTGCATTTTTTGCATGGAGCGTACTCAATACTAAATGGCCTGTCAGTGCTGCTCTAATCGCCGTTCTGGCCGTTTCAGCATCTCTTATTTCTCCTAGCACAATCACATCTGGATCATGTCTTAAAATAGCGCGTAATCCAGCGGCATACGTGATGCCGGCTTTTTCATTCACTTGAACCTGCAGCACTTCTTCATTCCTTGTTTCGACAGGATCTTCAAGGGTAATAATATTTCGGTTAAAATTCTTTTTTGCAAACTGAATCAATGAATATAGTGTTGTTGTTTTCCCTGAATTTGTTGGCCCAGTAAATAAAATGAGTCCATGCGAGTGGTTTAAAAAGGATAATAATCTGGCTGAGGCTTTCGGAAATAATGATAGATGTTTTATTTTCGGAACATGATCCTGCGGTAAAATTCTAATCACTAAGCTCTCATCATTCACTGTCGGCAAGGTAGACATCCGAATAAACACTTGACCGTTTCTTAGCATCACAGCTAGTGAGCCATTTTGCGGCCTCCTTTTTTCCCCGATATCCATAGAAGATAAAAACTTAAAATGTGCAATAAGCCTCTCTCCGCTTTTTTTATCAATGGTTCGCTGCTGGATTAAATCTGAATCAACACGAAATGACACCGAAGCTTCCTTTTCTTTTGGCACAATATGCACATCAGAAGCCCTCATGCGGCATGCTTCTTCTAGCAGCTCTTGCCTTAAATATTCAATCCCATACAAGTGGATCACTCCTTTCTCTGATCACATTGTAGAATGGCGGAACGTGAATGACAAAAGAGCAATTTATGATTTTCATGACTAATCAATGATGAAAACCCTCAACTCACGATGCATTACATCATTTTTTAGAAAAGAGCATATAAAAAAACCTGACTTTTACAAGTACAGGTTTTTTGGTCATGATGTGGCTTCTTGCGGCTGCTCTTCAAAGATACGAAATCCTCTTTTTTCTAACGCTTTTGCAAGGCTATGCTCAGTATTTACTTTTGAGAAATCAATGCCCAGTTTCACTACAGTTTGAGCGATCTCTGGGCGGATGCCTGAAATAATCGTCTCAATTCCTAGCAGCTTCGCACTATCGACCACTTTAAACAGCTGATAAGCCACCATCGTATCAACAACGGGAACACCAGAAATATCAATAAATAAGTGTGTTAGACGCAGTCTTGAAGCCTGTTCTAGTACGGACTCCAGAATGATTTTGGCCCGGTACGTATCGATTTCCCCAATCAGCGGCAAAATCCCAATTTCCTTTGATACTGGAATAACTGGGGCACTTAGCTCTTGAATCATTTCTCTTTGTGCATTCAGCTGACTAAGTGTCACGCGGTCATATTCTTCTGATAAACGCTCAATCATGTCATCAAATGTGGCGTGAAAGTGCTGATTCCACTGACACACATCTTGCAGCGTCACTTCAAGCTCTGTTTCTTGGGTGAATGTCTCAATTCTCGAACAGAAAATGTGGCGGAAAATCTTAAACTGTCCAATGATTTCATATAACGGCACCTCGTGCACTGCTCGATCACGTGCAATATCAACAGACCACTTTTTCAAATGGTTTTCTACTTTGTCAGACAGTGTCACAAGCGTGGCTGCAATGGTTTGAATAAACGCTGTGTTCTGTTCCTTCAGCTTCTTTTCCGTTTCCTCTGAAGCATGTTTAGAATATAATGAGCCTTCTTCTGTTCTTGTTTTTAGCCATTCTTCGGTCATGACAGGGGCTTCTTTTAGTATAAATTCGTATAATTGCTTTGATTTTTCATTTTTCATTTATTTCTTTCGCTCCTTTTTCACTAAAACTCGTGACATACAACTTTTATGTATAAATGACCGCAGATGGTGAACAATAACATTACACGTTTGATATTGGGCTATAGCCAAGTGGTAAGGCAATGGACTTTGACTCCGTGATCGTTGGTTCGAACCCAGCTAGCCCAGTTCAGCACAAAAACGAAGACGGCTGAAGCTTGTTTCAGCTGATCTTCGTTTTTTATTAGGATACCGATTGATGAATCGCTTTCTTCTTTGATATTTTCATGAGTTCTCCGGGATTATAGCCGACCACTAATTTATTCCCATCAATGATGATTGGTCTCCGGAGCAGCTTTGGTTTTTCAATGAGAAGCTGTAAGACCTCGTTTACTTTTAAGTCATTAATATTTAAATTTAAGCTTTTAAAAGCCTGACTTCGTGTGGCTAAAATTTCATCCATTCCCTCTGTTGTTAAAGAAAGAATCTTTTTTAATTCATCTAGTGTTGGCGTTTCTCTGAAAAGGTGACGCTCTTTAAAATCAATTTGATTCGCCTTTAACCAATGTTTTGTTTTGCGGCAAGACGTGCAGCTCGGGTATGAATAAAAAGTAATGTCACTCATTAGTCTTCCTCCTTAGGTCGTTAACCTTTTCTCTTATGGAGTAAGTACCCTCATGTTTTTCGGCATAAACACTTTTTCATCATTTTTTCAAAAAAATTTTTTCTGCATTCAAAATAAATTGTTCACATGATGTCAAAAATGTAAATGTTTACATAACAAGTGATGATCAGCTATAATATGAATCAAAGGGGTTTTTAAGGGGAGGGAAAGAAATGAATCGCATGTTCCGCGTTCTTGGCTTTTGGACGGGTATTTTTGCTGTCATGTTCTATTTAGGACATATGAAAGATGCATCGCTGCTATTCTTCGGTCAAACCGTTCTTTTTGTATTTTTATCCTACTTGAATTTATCCGAAAGAATGTATATTTACATTTTCGGAGCGTACTTGACGATTTTCTTTGCCGGATTTACATATTATTCGATTTTCATCATGGTTCCCGGTACCGGACATTAATTGAAAAAAGCATCTCTATAAAAAGAGATGCTTTTTTTCATACGTTTAAAGAGAAAATCCATTAATAAACGGATTTTGCTCCTGCTCCGTCAGCACAGTCGTTTCCCCGCCATGTCCGCTTAAAACAAGAGTTGATTCTGGCAATGACAATAATTTTTGATGGATTGATTGTAGCAGCACTTCCTGACTGCCGCCTACTAAATCTGTTCTCCCGATGCCGCCTTCAAATAGCGTGTCACCAGAAATAACAAAGCCCTCTTCCGCCGAATAGTAAGACACACTGCCTGGTGAATGCCCTGGTGTATGGAACATTTCTAATGTAAACGACCCAATTTGAAGCGTTCCTTCTGACGTAATCAATTTTTCAGCTTCTTTGACCGTAATTCCATTCCCAATCAATCGAGCTGAACCGTTTAATTCAGCGTTCGTGAGCCATTCTTTTTCATTTTCGTGTACATACAGCGGCACTCCCCACTCTTCGCGCACCTCATCTGCCGCGCCAATATGATCAAAATGAGCATGTGTCAATAAGACAGCAAGCGGTGTGAGCTGTTTTTCTTTTACATAGGAAATCAGTTTTTGCGCTTCACCGCCTGGATCAAAAATTAAGCATTCTCCCTGTTCATTTTTCCAAATATATGCGTTCGCTTGTACATAGCCTAGTGGCATTCTTCTCCAATTCATTTTCATCACCTACTTTATTCATTCTTTTTTATTATGAAGGCTATTCAATAAAAATTCAAACAATCGTCAACTGGAATCTACTCGACAAGCTTTATGAAAACGGTTAAAATGAAAAGAAAGGAAATCAAGGGGATTGATGACAAAGGGGGACTTTCACATGATGCTCGTCATTATTTTTGGTCTAGTCACGATTTTAGCTGCGCTCGGCATCTATCGCTCACTAAAAAAAGTGAACGTACTTGCCATCGCTTTTGCAGGCGCTACATTTTTGGTTTTTGGATGGTTCACTGTCATGACCATCATCTATAGCGGTTATCCAACTGCACATTAAAAGCCTGCTTATAGCAGGCTTTTTTATTGATTTAAATGCTTATTCACGCTTTCTAATTTGCTTGTAAGTGTTGTGGTTTGATCCCGTCTGTCATCGATGCGAATATTGGTCGCTACTCGGTGCAATCCCTTTTCAAAAGGGGCTTCATGAATGCGCTGAATGACCTCAAATAAAACGGATAATTCGCCTTCAATTAACGTATTCATCGGTGTTAATTGATATTTGATTTTCCCTTCTTGTTGAAAGCCTTCTAAAATTCTTTGTACATCTGCTACATAAGCACTGACACTTGGTGTTTCAGTGCCTATCGGAATGATGGTGACGTCTGCTATAGCCATCGTTTTTCCCCTTTCAATTAAATTCTCATGTTTTCTCGTCCTCATTGTAACCTATCCTCATTCAATCATGCCATGCTTACGTTGCGTTTACGGCAGGTTTGTCTCGTTCTATCGTCAAATCCGCTCTCTCTACCTTCCCGATCTTTGTAAACAGAAGCAGGCATATACCTGAAGCAGCTTCAATGATGCCGCCGGCCGCAATGACATACCCAGATCCAAATATTGTTGCCATATAGCCGCCAAGGAGGGCGCCTAACGGAATCATTAAGTAGGAAATCATGTTGATGATCGCATACACTTGCGGCTGATCCTCTGCCTTTACTGACAATTGAATCATCGTATGTTCGGGTACGTTAACTGCACTAATTGCTGCTCCTAAAGCAAAAGCTGATATAAACACAAGAGGCAACAATGCGTTCATACCTGTGATGAAGAAGGCGATTCCATCAACGATCCCAGCGCCTATAAACAGCAATCCATACCGATTCACTTTTATCTTTGTCAAAACAAACCCCATCAAAAATGCGCCTAGTGCAGTTGTGACTTTGATGAATGAATAGACGACCGGTCCACTATGTAAGTCTTCTGTTAAATAAATAACAGACAATGCTTCCCATGGTGCCGCAGCAAAGTTTGAGCAGACACAAAAAATCGCTAATGGAAACAAAATATGGTGGCTTCTAACAAGTGAAAAACCTCGAATTAATCTTTTGCCGTAAGATAATCCTTTTTTGGCTTTATCGATGATGACGTCTGTTTGATATGAAATCAAGAACACCAATAAAGCGGACAAAAGGTAAAGAGGAATGATCACAAGCATTGTATAACCTACGCCTGCAAATGCAATCATGACACCACAAATCGTGACCGTCACAAGTCTTACTACATGACTTGCTGATTGGATGGTTGCATTCGCTTTTTGTATGAGGTCCTCATGGACAAGCTTTGGAATAATCGATACAGATGCCGGTTCATAGGAACCTCCTGTCGCCGAATGCAGCAGCATACAGCCAATGATGAGGACTAATGGTGTGAAACCATAAAAGTAACTAACCACAATTACAAGGATAATCGCTGCTCTTGTTAAATCAGCAAAGCACATCCAGAATTTCAATTGATGCGGCTTCATCATGGGCGTAATAAATGGCCCAACAATCGCTTGAGGGACAAAGCTGACCGCAATAAAAAAAGCTGTCCCTATGGCCCCTTTCCCTCCTAGTACTAAAAGCCACAAGATGGTGTTGAAAGATAAACTATCAGCCGTAATTTTGCACATTTTAGAAACAAATAAATAAGTAAAATTTCTTTTCCACAGGCTTTGCGCACTCAATAGTCGACATCTCCCTAAATCATATCCTTTTTTTTACATCCATATCTTTCACAATAGCTTACAAGGAGACCTTCGTCAATTGCTTCAACATTGTTTTTATTGACCATAAGCAATTGATTGTTTCTCAGAATATGAAAAAGCACCAGACAGGTGCTTTTAACACTTACACGCTTCCCACAAAAGCCGCTTTGTTTTTTCATAGATCGAATCAAATTGAACCATGGAAAGAGGATTTTTCCCTAGACCAAGCTCGACTGTATAGCCCTCATTATGAAATTGATAAATAAACCAATCGCGATAACCTGCATAGCTGTCGAGATATTGGATCGGTTTGTAGCCGCTCACTTGTTCGAATCGTTTGACCGTTTCTTTTGAGATGGCTGGCTCATGGCCAAGAAAACCCCAATAGATCTCTTCTCCTTGTGTATGAAGGGCGATCAGCCGGTCAAATCGTTTTCGCAACGCAAGATTTGCCATCGCTTTCGCTTCTGGTTCTGTTAATGGCTCGCGCCCAGGATAATCCCGGTAGGACGGTGCTTTCGCCTGATGACGATAGTACTCGATCTCCCAATAAGCAGGGAACTGATTGTTTAAATCCACCCCTCGAATATTTGCTTTCCATTCCCGGTAATCGGAATATCCACCGTTTAGCAGAGTGAATTCTTCACGATGAAGACCTAGTGACTCCGGTCCATTACGTACCAAATCGACTCCATCTGGATTAACCATTGGCACGATGGATAAAGCGGTGGTCTGCAGGATATGAACCGCTTCATAATGTCTTGCCTGCACTGGGTCAGACGCTGCTAAGCAAAGCGATTTCAGCCATTTTAATAAAACAGACGTCGTGATCCATTCATTTGCATGAAATGAGGCATTGAGATGAATAGAATGTAAATGCTGAACAGGCTCTGTTCGGATCTCATAAATAGGTGTATCAAGCACTGAATGGCCAATAACGCTAATATGAAGAAAAGGAAATACGGCTTTCAAGCGGCTCAGCTCTTCTTCTAATTGAGCGCTATCATATTCAAATGTTCCATTGATCCAATCATCGGATTGCTGCAGTCTGTAAGGTGCAATAAATCTCTGCACATCACCTATCGAATCAAATACATGGACTCCTTCTGGAAGTCTATATCCTGGTAAAAGAAGCTCATCAGTGCTTGTTTGATTTGATAAATGAAAAGCCGCTTTTCCTATGCCAAGCTGCTTTGCCACAGCATCCCTCCCCGCTTCATCCAGCTGCCATTCAATTTTTCCAAACGACGTTGTCTTCATTTACATCCCTCCTCTCATACTATATGAGCCGGAAGGCAAAAAAAGAAAACCCCTGCTTCTAAAATAGCAGAGGTTTTTTCATCTATTAGGACGCCTTTTTCAGCTCCGTTTCACCTTCTTTTTTGGATGGTGAATGGTCCGGGCTGTTTCGATCATAAAATCTAAGGAGATCCCCGTAGATGATTTGATCAGAGAACTGAAGCTCCTGCTTCGCCTTCTCTTCATAAGACTGACACACGTTTTTATCATCTACTGGCTCGCCTGTTTCTTTATTGTAGCAAACACCATCTGTAAAAATGCTGTCCTTCGTAATAAAGCTTCCATCACGGAGTACTGTAAAGTCATTCTTATCTTTCGATAAAAGGTCATGACCAAATTGAATTTGTTTACTTGTATCAATCCCTAGAAGATTGAGTACAGTTGGACGGATATCGACCTGACCGCCTACCGTATCAATTTCTTTTGGATGTTGATCCGTCACCCCTGGAATGTGTACAACAAACGGGACTTTTTGAAGCTGTACTTCTTCAAATGGCGTAATCTCTTTATTTAAAAATTGTCCCATGGCTTCGTTATGGTTTTCAGAAATTCCGTAGTGATCCCCATACAAAACAAAAATGGAGTTATCGTATAACCCAGCTTCCTTCATCTTTTTAAAGAAAAGCTTAAGGGCTTCATCTTGATAACGCACTGTAGGGAAGTACTTGTTCAGCGTTTTGCTCTTTGAATCATATTCATCAATGAGCTTATCTTCTTCATCTAAATCAAAAGGGAAATGGTTCGTTAATGTAATCAATCTCGTATAGAAAGGCTGCGGGATCGATTTCATTAATTCAGCGGACTGCTCAAAGAACGGACCATCTTTCAGTCCCCAGCCAACTGAGTTTTCTTCATTCACATCAAATGATTTAATATCAAAGAACTTATCGTAGCCAAAGCTATCGTAGATAAGGTCACGGTTCCAGAAGCTTTTGTTATTCGCATGAATAACAGAAGAGTGGTAGCCCTCATCCTTTAACAGCTCAGGTGTCGCTGTAAACTCATTGCTTGGATTTGTGAAGAACACAGCCCCTCTTCCAAGTGGATAAAGAGAATTATCTACAATAAACTCTGAATCAGATGTTTTCCCTTGACCTGTTTGGTGATAGAAATTAGTAAAGTTATAGCTCTTCTTGATCAATTTGTTTAAAAACGGAGTAATTTCTTTCCCGTTTAATTTTTCATTGATCACGAAACTCTGTGTAGATTCAAGTGATACAAGAATGACATTTCGTCCTTTTGCTTGACCAAATGTCTTTTCATTACGGTCCGTTTGATTTGCGCTTACATAGTTTTCAATTTCAGTTAAGCTATTACTGTCAGCAAGAGCTCGTTGGGCGGACTGCTTCGATTGCAATACCCCATCATAAATATGGAAGTTATATAAGCTGATATTTTTCACCAGCATCTCACGGTCAAATGAGCGAGTAAGGAGTTCTGGTCGTTCTGTTTCAGCTAAACCAAGGTTAAAGAAGAATGTAGCTGCCACAAATAAGTAATAGGCCGCTCGTTCTTTTCGTGAAATTGTGACATCTGTTCTAAAGGAAGGCTGTTTTTTATAGAGCCAAATTAAAATGATGATATCAACAAACATCAGTAAATCGACTGGTTCAATTAATGAGGTAATACTTGACCCGAGGTCACCCATATTGTTTGTTTGAAATAGGACGGGGATGGTTAGAAAATCACTATAGAATCGATAAAACACAATGTTGGCTAACAAAACGAATGTTAGGATAAAGCTTGTCACGATGATATATCGATTGCGGTTTTTTTCTTTGAAAAATAAACCGATACCGAAGATAAACAAGAGAAAGCTAAGCGGATTAATAAACAGGATAAACTCCTGCATGAAATTTTCAATTTTAATATTGAAGCTAGATTTATAGATAACATAGGTTTTGACCCACATCAGCAATGTCGCAATCAGTAAAAATGAAATCGCCTTTAATCTATTCTTTCGCATTGTAACCTCCTTATGCTAAGCGCGCACCCAGGCTCTGGATATACCCTAATTATTGGTGCTTCTAGAAAAATAACTAAAGTATATCTTATCCTGTATATGATGGAAAATCAATGTCTTTTTCCTCATGACAAACTTATGAATATGCTAAACATCCAATTTCATGCCTATCTATCGCTTTTTTTAATAAAAATGACATCATTATGACTTTTTTGTTCAAGACAGCCATTTGGTTTTTGCCATCCATGCCCCGCCGATAACACCCGCATCGTTTCCGAGGGATGCAATTACCACTTCAACATCGTCAGCGCAAGGCGGGAAAGCATGTTGTTTCACAATGCGCTCTACTTTACTGCGAAGAAGCTCACCTGCTTTTGAAACACCGCCGCCAATCACAATTTTTGTTGGGTTTAAAGCACTAGCAAGATTCGCTAGGACAAGTCCAAGATGTGTCGTCACTTCTTCTACGACACGCATTGCAAGATCATCTCCGTTTTCTGCCGCTTCAAATACATTCTTTGCCGATAGCGAAGCGAGCTTGCCAAGTGAAGATGTATGCTGCTCGGTTTCTAATTTATCCTTTGCAATCCGGACGATGCCAGTTGCAGATGCGATCGTTTCAATACAGCCTGTTCTTCCGCAATTACACTGTGCACCTTGAAATGGAACAGCACAAATATGGCCAATTTCTCCGCCAGCTCCTGTTTCCCCTTGAACAACTTCACCGTTGACGATGATGCCGCCGCCAACCCCTGTTCCAAGTGTGACCATCAGGATATTTTTTGCGCCATCGCCTGCCCCCTTCCACATTTCACCGAGTGCAGCAATATTCGCATCATTTTCAATGACAGATGGAAGTCCCGTCTCTGCCTCTAGGTGATCTTTCAAGGGGTAGTTTGTCCAGCCCAGATTCGTTGTTTTATAGACGATGCCAGATACTTTATCTACAGGTCCAGGCGCACCCATTCCGATCCCAATAAGTGCTGATTTCGGCATACTGATCTCAACCAGTTTATGGTCAATTGATTTGGCAATATCGACTGTGATCGTCTGCCCGGATTTATCCGTAGGAATCTCCCACTTATGCTGAATTTCACCATATAGATTAATGAACGCAAGCTTAATTGTCGTACCGCCAAGATCAATACCTACAAACCAATCCCCTGTCATATGCCCTCCACCTTCACATTGTTTTTCGATTTAATTTGGCTAGCTCCATTTGAAGAATCGTCATTGCGTTTGACCATTCGGTCCGGTCAATGATGCCTGATGTATACATTTCCTTCAATTCGTCTGCCATAAATTCTAATTCTACTTCACGATCTCCGAAATACACATAATTTCCAAATCTCATAAGCAGCTGCTGTACATCATATAACGTTTTCATTGTTTCCACCATTTCTTCTCATTAACAGTTAGGATAAGCGTATTCATAAATGCGCTTTCAGTCAAGTCATTCAACGTGTTTGACTATTTTCGATATATTGTTTCAGCTTTAAAAATTGATCATTTTGAGGATCTTGTTTTAACGCTTTCGCTAATAGATCCTCTGCTTTCGCTGTCTCTCCTTTTTCTACGTATAAAAGCGATAAATGATACAGTTTATTTGGATCATCTGGATCTTTTTCAAGCGACTTTTGTAAAAATTGAATAGCCTTATCAAGTCGGCCCTGCTGCGCTTCCGATAGTGCATAGATATGAAGTGCCTCAGCTGATGCATCTTTATTGTGCACATATTCCTCTAGTCGTTCACTTGCTTCGCTGTACTTTTTCTCATCAAATAAACTCGCTGCCTCACTTGCTGCCGCTGCTTCCTTTTGATTGTCAGAATGAAACCCTGTATACAATCCAAAACCGCCAATAAAGAGCAGAGCAGCACTCGCAAGAAGCATTTTGACAGGCTGGATCTGTTTAGGCAGACGGACAGCTAATGCGGTGAAAAAACCGCCAACCAGGCCGCCAAGATGCCCTGCGTTATCAATACCTGATACAGTGAAGCCTATTCCTAGGTTAATGAGGATAATGACAATAATATTTGTCCCCATCGTCCGAAAGAAAAGCTTTCGATTTGAGATGGCTAAATATAACAGTGCGCCTAAGCAGCCAAAGATCGCGCCGGATGCGCCGGCTGCAATTGCCGTATTAAACACAAAGCTCGCTATGGAGCCAAAAATGCCGGAAATGAAATAGATGAGCAAAAATCTTCCCGATCCATAAATTCTCTCAACAGCCGCTCCAACGGACCAAAGAGCAAAAGTATTAAAGAGTAAGTGCGTCAAGCCAATATGTAAAAACATTGGTGTCATCAGGCGCCACCATTCACCCTCTAAGATCAGCACATTATTTTTAGCACCAAATGCTGTTAAAGTTGCGGTATTGGTACTTCCGCCTGACAGCTCAAGTAAAAGAAACATCACCACTTGGACAGCGATCAGCAAGTAGGTAAAAATGGGTCTGCCATTTTGAAACACGGCCCGTTCTCGTTCTCGCTGCTTTTCCTGATCATCAAATGCCTGAAGCACGTTCCTTTTCAGCTGCATGGCATCCTCAGCTGTGTCTTTCTTCGCTTCTTCTACATTTACTGCAAGCGATGTATTCAGCCATTTTTGCAGTTCGTTTACATCGTTTTGAAGCGTGTCTGCATTGAGTAACACAGGAGTAACTGTCACCTTATTCTCTTTTTGCGGCTGACCGTTTAGGTCTTCCCAATCATCTACTGGAACATCAGTTGTAAATTGCAGCTGCAGGAGATGAAGAGATCGTTTACGCATAGCTTCTCTCAGCTGATTGATCCGATATGTTTGCTCCTCGATATCTCGAACGATCTCCTGCCTGAAATTCACATC
Source organism: Bacillus sp. FSL K6-0994 (assembly GCF_038630815.1). Classification (NCBI taxonomy): domain Bacteria; kingdom Bacillati; phylum Bacillota; class Bacilli; order Caryophanales; family Bacillaceae; genus Bacillus; species Bacillus sp. FSL K6-0994. The sequence goes on from NZ_CP152043.1 coordinate 2,212,803, forward strand.
TTTTCTATATAGACGGATGAGATCATAACCTGAGTTTCGTGGTGCTTCAAAAAATATTTCATCTTCTGGGTACGGACTTTGAATCATCTCGTATCCTTTTTGTCTTAGTTCATCAACAACTCGCCAAAATAAACTATCTATGACATTCATACATTCGCGCTCCATTTTTTACATTATTATAGCAAGAATCGTTCTTATCCGCATTTCTAAACAAAAAAATCCCGGCTTTTGCGGGATTAGAATGCTTGGCGAATAAATTTCGTCCGAAAATATGGGATTTTCATCAGCCATTTAATCAAAAAGTGCCGGACTTGATTTTGGCCTAAAACCAAATTCATGAGCCGATAACGATTTTGCACGAGAACGAATGCAAATAGTGTGAACACAATGCTCCAAATCATTTTATTCATCCATATTCCCTCCTATGTTCGTATCGTGGCTTAAATAGTATTTGTTTATGCATGAACCATCGTTTTTATCGCTTAAAAGGTTCATTTCATAAGCAGGCCTTCACAATCTAATCCCTTGCTCTTTTGATTGAATATAATAGACCTCTCCGCACTCTGATTGATCATAAGAAACGTCAAATTGATGAAGGTCGATTAGTCCCCATGAAAGTATGAGGCAGCTTACAATTCTGCTCTAACTCCTCCACCTTGTGCGGAAAGTAACTGTCGTATGAATTTGGTGTATAAACATATACAGCGTCTAAACAGGGTCATGTTCGTGAATACAAATCCAAGTTTGGTATGGCTTTTCAAAGCCTTCTAGCTGTTTTAGCAGCCTATAATATAAAGCGATATGAGCTTTGATATGCTCTCTTCTTATTTTTAAGCTATTTCCCCCGACTCCAAAAAAATCAAGGTGCGTATGCCAAAAATAAAACCATGAATCACGATCAAGTTTTAAGTCACAAGTATTTACTTCCTCCCACATATGACTTGAAGTATCTTTTCTTTCCGCGAAATTTTTTCAAAACATATCCCCCGTCAGCTAAAATGCCTTTTAATGAAGAATGTTGATCGCTATCTTTCTTGTGACTTTTGATCACAAACAAGACCTTCGCTCAACACAAAAAGCCCGTTCTTACGTATAAGCAGCGGACTTTTATTTTGGATATATGGTACCTTTCTCACTGACCATGATTGAGACCGGGATGTCGTGCGTTTCAGCCGGAATATGCTCAGTTTGCTGTACTGTCAAGCAAAGGGCAAGCGTTTCGCCGTGATAGTCAGCTAAGTAGCGGTCATAATAGCCGCCCCCATATCCGATACGGTAGCCTTGTCGATCGAAGCACACACCAGGCACAATGATCAAATCGATTGATTCTTTAGATGCAGCAGCCGACGCCAGAGGGTCTGGCTCTATTAGCCCAAAGTAACGGGATATCATTTTCGTTTCCGGTGTATATTCATAAAACGTCATCTCTTTTGTTTCCGGAAAACAGGTGGGTACACATACTGTTTTCCCCTCCTGCCATGCTTTTTCAATTAGAGGCATTGTTGGTACCTCTTTTCCTCTAGACATGGTGAGTGCAATCGTATCCGCTTGTTTCCATGCTGACAGTTGAAACAAGTGCTCATGAAGTAAAGCGGTGCTTCGCTTGAATTCCTCGGCACTCATCTGGTCCAGCTTGGCTAATGTTTGAAGACGAAGCTCTTTTTTCACACAGATCATCTCCCATCATAAAAAAACAGCAGGAAAATTCCCTGCTGCTTACTTTGTTTCACGATGTAAAGTTTGTTTTTTATCACGTGAGCAATACTTTTTGAATTCAACGCGATCTGGATTGTTTCGCTTATTCTTTTTAGTAATATAGTTACGCTCACCGCATTCAGTGCAAGCTAGAGTAATATTTACGCGCATGTTTTTCCCTCCAAACTAAAATCAATTCACATTCAGACCTAACTATAATACCACTTCTAGCTTAGGAATGCTAGAATGTTTTTTCACCAATTTGAATTTCAGTCAATCCCGTCCGCGTTCTGATCCATATCACAAGGTCATTTCATGAAAAATGGCCTGCTCCCCTATAAAACCTCAATCTTTGTCGTACTGTATACATGAGGAACCCTCTTTTATTTTGACAGCGAGCAAGATTTTCATACTCGTTTTTCATATAAAAAGAAAAAAGATGAAAAAAAGGTGATTTTTTCAGCAATTCCTTTTGAAACTAGCTTTTTTATGGTATAAAAAAGAAGGGTCAAAAACTGTCTGAAACAATCATGAAAGCCTTTTATGGCTTTCAGCATTAAAATATGAATAAAAGGTGATGAAACATGGAAATTGCAATTATCGGATTGCTTGTTGTCAGTATCGTACTGATCGCATTCTCATATTTTCAAAGAGAGCCGATTAAAGAAGTCGAGCAGGAACTTGAAACACTTCAACTATCTGCAATGCAAGAAATCTATAAACTGAAAAAGAAAATGAAGGTTCTTGAAGAAGAATTGCTTGAAACAAACATTGTCGTCCGCAAACATTCAGAAATTGATCCATCTATCGCAAGACAAATCATTTCAAAGCATCAAAACGGCATGTCTCCTGAGGCCATTGCGCGCGCTGAGCATGTATCTGTAGATGAGGTCAACATGATCATTAAAGACAACGAGAAGGTGCTTGTATGACGAAAAAAAGCATCCAAACGTTTGCGGCAGGTATGATTCTTGCAACTGGTGTTCTGGCGATCGTTTTTTTCCTCACTGGAAAAGATGAAGCGGCGGCTGATACAACCACAAAAGAAACGCTCGCAGCGAAAGTAACAGACACTGATGTGAAAAACTATTTAGACTCTAAAAAAGAAGTCTCCGTCAGCCGTGAAACATATCAGCAGCTTCTTGATTATAAAGAAAAAGCACTGAAGGCAAATGAAGACGGCGATTCTAAAAATGATAAAGAAACATCAGACAAGCCTAAAGGCAAATCGGTCAAATTTGTTATTAAAAACGGGATGAGCACAAGTGATGTTTCAGACATGCTTGAAAAGGACGGAATCATCAACTCGTCTAAAGATTTTAATGATTACGTGATTGACGCCGGCTACCATAAAGAAATTCGTGCAGGCAAGTTCAATTTAAAAACAGGGATGACGTTTAAACAAATCGTCAAAGCCTTAACAAAATAACAACAAAAACCCCCTGGCGGCGCTGACCTCCAGGGGGTTTTTGTTATCCAAATCGACCAGATATATAATCATTTGTTCTTTGATCATTTGGCTCAGAGAACATCACATTCGTATCATTGACCTCAACAAGCTCTCCCATTAAAAAGAAGGCTGTTCTATCTGATACCCTCGCCGCTTGCTGCATGTTATGCGTCACAATGGCAATCGTGTATTTCTCTTTTAATTTCATAATCAATTCTTCAATCTTTAATGTTGAGACAGGATCAAGCGCTGATGTTGGTTCATCCATTAGTAAAATATCTGGGCTTGTGGCAATAGCTCTTGCGATACAAAGACGCTGCTGCTGACCGCCGGAAAGACCTAATGCAGGCGCACTTAAACGATCTTTCACTTCATCCCAAAGGGCAACATCACGAAGCGCTTTTTCAGCGATTTCTTTCAATTGCTGCTTGCTCTTCACGCCATGAATTCTTGGTCCGTAGACGACATTATCAAAGATTGACTGAGGGAATGGGTTCCCTTTTTGAAAGACCATCCCGACGTTTTTACGCAGTTCCACTAGATCAACGCGGCCTTTTAAAATATTGTCGCCGTTATACATCATATCTCCAGTGATTTTCACACCTGGCACTGTTTTGACCATAAGATTTAAGGTCTTGATAAACGTTGACTTCCCGCAGCCGGACGGACCGATAATTGCTGTGACTTCATGCTCTCTAATGTCTAAATCAATATGCTTCAGTGCGTGATGCTGTCCGTACCAAAGGTTCATATCATTCACACGAAACACTTCTTTTTTGGCTGTTTCAGTAGCTATTGCATTCATCAAAATCCACCCGCCTTATCCAAATCGACCATTGATATAGTCTTCTGTTTTTTGCTGCGCAGGACGTGTAAAGATACGTTCAGTGGCATCATATTCTACTAGATCACCGTTCAGGAAAAAAGCTGTATGATCAGATACACGCAACGCTTGCTGCATGTTGTGTGTCACAATGACGATCGAATAATCATTTTTCAACTCTGATAATAACTCTTCAATTTTTGCATTTGAAATCGGGTCTAGGGCAGAAGCGGGTTCATCTAATAAAAGAACGCTGGGCTTCATCGCAAGTGTACGCGCAATACAAAGGCGCTGCTGCTGACCACCGGATAATGACAAAGCCGAGCGGTGCAGACGATCTTTGACCTCATCCCAAAGCGCTGCTTTTGTTAAGCTTTCCTCTACCGCATCATCAAGCACTGATTTTCTTTTTTCCCCCGCATACTTTAACGCATGGGTAATGTTATTGTAGATCGATTTAGGAAATGGGTTTGGTTTTTGGAAAACCATGCCGATTTCTCTTCGTAAATTCACCACATTAATGCGGTCATCCAAAATATTGAGCCCTTCGTACATGATCGCCCCTTCACTTCTCGCACCTGGGATCAAGTCGTTCATGCGGTTAATGCTGCGTAAAAAGGTTGATTTCCCGCAGCCAGATGGGCCGATTAATGCGGTAATTGCGTTCTTCTCAATTTCAAATGAAATGTGATTGACTGCTCTTTTTTCACCATAATAAATGCTTAAATCCTGCACCTGTAAAATCTGTTCCGCTTGAAGTGGAGCCTTTTTTGCTGCAATCTCTTTTTTTTCTGCTAGCATTTGAACCATATCCCCTTCACACCTCTCTCACATTATTTTGACGTAAGCTTTTTATGAATAAATGAACCAAGCCATCTAGCTGCTAAGTTGAATACTAAAACTGAAAGCACAAGTACGGCTGATGCACCATTTGCAATGGCCTCTGCATCTGGAATGATTCCTTGTGTATTGACGTTCCATATATGAACGGCTAATGTTTCTGCCGGTCTAAAAACATTCAGCGGTGACGTATCAGAAAATGGACTCCAGTTTGTAAAATCAAGACGCGGTGTGGTGAGGCCTGCTGTGAAAAGAAGCGCTGCTGCCTCCCCGAAGACTCTTCCTGATGCTAAAATCGCACCGGTAATAATAGAAGGAATCGCTCCTGGAATCAGGACCGTCTTCACTGTATGCCATTTCGTCACACCAAGCGCTAGTGATGCTTCCTTTTGATCCTTCGGTACAGAGCGAAGCGCGTCTTCTGTCACCCTCACCATCACTGGCAGGTTAAACACCGTGAGCGCAAGAGCTCCTCCGATGATCGTATAGCCCCAGCCTGTTAAATTGACAAACATGAGTAAACCAAACATACCAATGACAATAGAAGGAAGTGAAGACAGCACTTCAATACATGTGCGAATAAAATCAGTGACTTTGTTTTGAGGCGCATATTCAGCCATGTACACTCCGCCGCCGACACCAAGTGGTACTGTGATCAGCATTGTAATAAACAAAATGTAAAACGAGTTAAACAGCTGATCCCTAATACCGCCGCCAGAGCCAATTGCACTTGAGCGGGTTGTCAAAAAGTCGAAATTTAATTCTTTTGCACCGTTGAAGATGATATAAGAAAACAAACCAACTAGGATCGCCGTAATAATGGCAGCACATAATCCAAAAACAAACGTGGCAAAACGATCGGTCATTTTGCTATTCATTAAATCTTCCTCCTAGACGACAAGTATCTGATAATGAGTATGAACATAAACGATACAACTAGAAGGACAAGCCCCATTGACCAAAGTGTATTGTTTTCAACACTTCCATACGTTGTGTGACCCATGTTTAACGTAATAATGGTTGTTAATGTACCAGCTGTATCCATAATGCTCTCTGGTAAATTACGCGTGTTTCCAATGACCATCTGAACGGCAAGGGCTTCTCCAAATGCTCTTGCCATCCCAAGAACGACTGCTGTCATTAATGTTGGAAGAGCTGCCGGTACAAGTACACGTCTAATCGTTTGCCATCTTGTAGCGCCAAGTGCATACGATCCCTCACGTAAGCTTTTTGGAAGGGAAGCCATAGCATCAGTTGCAATGGATGTAACGGTTGGCAGAATCATAATAGACAGGACAATCGTTCCTGCTAACACGCTATGCCCTGAGCCGCTTGACTTGAAATGTCCGATAAACGGCACCAATACTGTAAGACCTATGAATCCGTAAACAACGGATGGAATCCCTACAAGCAATTCAATGACTGGCTGGAGAATTTTCCGGCCCCATGCAGGTGCAATTTCTGTCATAAAGATCGCTCCTGCGATGCCTAGCGGCGCTGCAATAAGTGCCGATAGAAGCGTGACGGCGATCGATCCAAAAATAAAAGGAAATGCGCCGTACTCCGGGTTTTCTGCTGTTGGGTTCCAATTGATACTGGTTAAGAACTCAATTGGGCTTACACCATTTACGATGAAAGATTGTAAACCCTTAATGCCAAGGAAGATGGTGATGGCGATGGATACTGCAATCATTAAGAATGCGCAGAATTTCACCAAAATACTTCCTCTTACTTCATCCATTTGCCTATTTTTCTTCGAGCTGATCAGCCGATCGCTCGCTTCTGTATGTTCTATCTGCTTCATCTTTTTCTACACTCCTATGAATGTCATAAAAGGAAAAGTGAAATGCTCCACTTTTCCTTCATCAGCAATTCAAGACCTCTTACTTATCTGATTGTTTGCCTGTTGCGTCTCTTTCTACTTTCATATTAGAGACTGAGATGTAGCCTTGGTCTTTGACGATTTCTTTTTGTACTTCGTCACTCATAAGGTAATCTAAGAATTGTTTTGTTAGACCTTCCGGCTCACCTTTTGTATAAGAGTGCTCGTATGCCCAAATTGTATATTTACCGCTTTCTACATTGCTTTCTTCTGGTTTCACACCATCAATGCTGAGCGGTGTAATTTTGTCATCTGTTAAATAAGAGAATGCTAGGTATCCAATCGCACCTGGTGTTTCTGCAATCAGCTTTTTCACTGTGTTTGAAGAATCTTCTGTGATTCCTTCTGCAGGTGTTGCACCATCAAGTGCATATTTCACAAATGTGGCACGAGTTCCTGAAGAATCAGGTCTGTTGACAAGCGTGATTTTTTGGTCTTTCCCGCCAAGCTCTTTCCAGTTTTTGATTTTACCAGTGAAGATTTTTTTCAATTCGTCCTTTGTGATGTCTTTGACACCCACTTCAGGGTTTACAGCTGCGGCCATTCCAACAACTGCTACTTTGTGGTCTTTTAAAGCTTTTGCGTCGATTCCGTCTTTCTCTTCAGCGAATACATCTGAGTTCCCAATTTGCACAGATCCTTCTGAAACTTGAGAAAGTCCTGTTCCTGAACCGCCGGCTTGTACTTGAATATCGGCTTTTGGATGTTTATCCATGAATTTTTCTGCTGCCGCAAGAACTAAAGGCTGCATCGCAGATGATCCTGAGATGGTAATGGAACCTGATGCCTCATCTTTGTTTGAAGCATTTCCTTTACTGTCTTTTGAATCTCCGCTTGAGCTGCTGTTTCCGCATGCTGTGACGAATGCTAACAATGCGATAGTAAGGAAAGTAAGCAGCCATAATTTGTTCTTTTTCATTTCAAGAATACCCCCTGAATAATTTGTCCTACGAGTAATACATTAAAGGTTCTTTATTAATTTCGTTTAAATGGAATGTTAAGGTTTTGTAAATGTCGAAGTTTTGTAGAGAAATTGCGGCGTTTTTATGAATTTTGTCAATTTATATCGAAATTTTTGAAGAAAACGTAAAAAAACGCCCACAAAAAGTGAGCGTTTTTACCTATGAAAGGTCTAGTTATTTGTTTCTGCTTCATTTTCAATTTTGTTTTTGTTTTTCGCCTGTGTATCATTGCTTTCCTGTTTTGATTTCAGTTCAAAGTACTTATCTAATACTTGTTCACCAATATCATTTGTAATTGGATAGCGCTGGTTGTAGTCTTGATACACCCATGGCACGACAACGGAAATGGCCACTTCTGGATTGTCAGCAGGCGCATACGCAACAAGAGTTGTGTTATACGTCGGTGTACCGCGCTTGCTTTTAATTGGACCGTCATAGAATGATTGAGCGGTTCCTGTTTTGCCAGCTGGATTATACTTTTTGTTGCCAAAGTTTGAATAGGCTGTCCCTCTTGGGTTCTGCATCACAAGCTTGAAGCCTTGCTGGACACGCTTGATTTCATCACTTGTCATGTCTAGCTTATTCAATACATCCGGTTTGACGGATTCCGTTACAGCTCCAATGCCTCGCTGCGGATCTGGCTCTCTCACTTCTTTAACAAGCTGCGGACGTAAACGGTACCCGCCATTTGCAATGGTTGAAACGTATTGCGCCATTTGCAGCGGTGTAAACGTATCATACTGTCCAATCGCATAGTCAAGTAAGAGCCCCGATTGTGTAGACGTTCCTCTGTAGCCCGTTGCTTCGTTTGGCAGGTCAATACCTGTTTTGACGCCAAGACCAAATTTACTGAAATTGTAGCGGAACGTATCAAATGCTTTCGGATCAATTGGGAGCGCCTGATTCTTACGATATTCGCTTTTCCCAATGGCGATTGCGGTTTTGAACATATATACGTTTGATGAACGCTCTAGTGCTGTTAAATCATTAATGAGTCCCATATTTTGATAGGATTTCTTTGGCGGCGACTGGGCGATATAGAGAGGTTCATCGTATTGGGTACTTCCAATATGAATAGCACCTGTTTTATATCCAGTCAGTACAGTGGCCCCTTTTACGGCTGATCCCATCGCATATGAGGATGTCATTGTTCCTAATGCGTAGTCATCGAATTTGTATTTTCCGTTTTTGTTTGAAATCTGCTTACCCGCAACAGAGAGAACCTCTCCATTTCTCGGGTCCATCATGACAACAAATGCGCGGTCAAGAAGCTCAGTTCCCCCTCTTTGTTTCGCACTTCTCAAGTTCTTTTCAATAATTTTTTCAACCGCTTTTTGCAGCTGAATATCAATTGTAAGCACAAGGTCTTTCCCGCTCTTACCTTCTGTTAACACTTTAGAGCTTGTGACATTGCCCTGTTTATCAGTTGTACTCTGTTCTTTTTCCTTTTGGCCCTGCAGGACATCTTCATATTGATATTCGAGATAGCTTTTTCCTACACGGTCATTTCGGCTGTAGCCGAGTGATAGATAATGCTCAAGAAGTGACTGCGGAAGACCTTCATCACTCGAAGACACACTGCCGAGCATACTGCGGAGCAGTCCTTTATACGGATAGCTGCGTGACCAGTCTGTCGTCACATCAACACCTGGCAGCTCGTCCAAATGCTCAGAGACGTAAGCAATTTCGCTTGGCTTTACATCTTCATTTTTAATAAATTGAGGTGTAAGTGCATAGCCTCCATCCATCTGCCTTTTAATGGCAAGCACTTGTAAATCTTTTTTCGTCAGTTGATTTAATTCCTTGTCTGTGATGCGTTTTAGCTGAAGCTCATATAGTTTATCATCAGAGACCTTATCGTCACCCTTTAATTCTGATTCTTTTTGAACAAGCTTTTTCGCTTCATTCGGATGCGTTAAGATCCAGAAATCTTTTTTGTCACGATCTGTGATTTTTTTCGTACTCACATGAATCATATCCGCTAATTTTGATGCCACTTTGAGCCGCTCTTCTTGTGAAGTCGTCGAGGTTCTCGTATATGTAATGGCATTCAGCGCTTTATTGCTGACAATCGTATTGTAGTTTCGATCATAAATTTTTCCGCGCGGAGCAGATGAGCTGACATTCACATCCTCTTGTTTTTCTGCCTGCTTTTTATAATCTTCTCCATTGACAATTTGCACAAACCCGAGTCTAACGACAACGCCGGTAAAAATAATAAAGGCAGCTAAAAATAATAAATTCAGCCGGATCGGAAGTGTTTTGCGCCCTTCCTTCGCGTCTTTTTTGTTTTTCTTGTTTCTCATCACATCACCTTTTCTATCAAGAAAGAAATGGCACCCCTTTTTGTGTATAAAAGGTGCCATCATCATTTTAGCGGTTTTTCTATCATTTATCTAGAAATTTGATGTTCCATTGGTAAGAAATTTTACCTTTCTCCCTTAATAAGGTTCGTTTGAGAAACTGGCTTTTGACCGTCAGCCTCTTTCATATCAGCTGTTTTTTCTTTCAAATGAATATCTTTTACAAAGTAATAAATGAGGGTGTGCCCCGCTCCGAGCACAACAAGTGATGCAGGGATTCCGAGCTCATCACCTAGTAAGGTGACAGACAGCAGGAACAAAACAATCGAACAAATACGGCCGGCATTTAAAAATAGCTCTCTGACCACAATATATTCAATTCGGGCCTTTCTGGCGTACCTTGCATGGCCGATGACATCATATGTTAAGGATACATAAGGAACAAGCAGGAGCGGATATCCTATTGCAATGGCTACCGCATACATCAGAAGTGATACATAGGACAAGTGGAAAACGATTAAAAACAAGGCGCCGTATAAAATCAGCCCGCCAAGCATGATGGCCTTCTTCCGCCACTTTTTCTTAATCAAACGTGTAGCGAAGAAATAAGTAAAAAAGGCAACACCTGAATTCACTAAACCAAACGTCCCGAGAGCAAGCTCACTGTTTGTTGCAATAAACACAAAGACACTGATTAAGAAGACAAAGACCCCTTCACGAAGCCCTTGAAAAAAGTGAGCTGTTGTAATCCTACGCCAATTCTCATCTGCATGACGTTCTTTCCAAATTTGTTTGATCATAAATTTGCCTTTTGACTGCCTTCTTTTGAGGAAAAAGCTCATCACAACCGCTAGTGAAAACAAAAAGAGCGATAATGTGAAAATGACGGTGTAGCCTGTATCATCCGTTAACTGAGAAATGACAATTCCCGCAATGAGCGGACCGATCATGCCGGCAGTTGAGGAAAGCACCCCAAGAAATCCATTAAAGAAATCTCTTGTTTCAGGCTCAGTGATCTCAAAGGTGAGTACGTTAAAAGCAAGCCAGTAAAAACCATAGCCGATCCCAAGGACACTTCCCAATAAAACTAGCCGTGCGGCCGCTTGTTCTCCTGCCATTAAGACAATTAAATAAAAAGCGGCTAAAAAGATGACACCGAAACGAAGGACAAACGCCCGGTCTATTTTTTTTGCGAGCCGGCCAGCGAATAAAAATGTAATGGGCTGAAGCACCACAATGGCCAAATTATAAATCGCAAGATCTGTGAATTTCCCGGACTGTTTCCATAAGTACACATTTACAAACGTATTCGAAAGCGCAATGGCAAGTGCGTATAACCCGCCAATCGTGAGGAGGAGCAATAAATCTTTTGTAACATCCATGTCCCCGAACATTTTCTTTAATCTGCTCATACCATTCATTCTCCTTTTCTACACAATAGTCTGTCTCATCAAAAGGCAGATATGTAAAAAAAGGAGGGAAAATATAAAAAGACCTGCTTCTCTAAAGAGCAGGTCTTTTCAAATCAAATGATTTATTTAGCTTCGCTGTAAAGGCGAGCTACTTCATCCCAGTTCACAACATTCCAGAATGCTGAAATGTAATCAGGACGACGGTTTTGGTAGTTTAGGTAGTAAGCATGCTCCCAAACGTCTAGTCCTAGAATTGGCGTTTTTCCTTCAGTTAAAGGAGAATCTTGGTTTGGCGTGCTTGTGATTTCAAGTTTTCCGTTGTTCACAACAAGCCATGCCCAACCAGAACCAAAGCGTCCTGCAGCTGCTGCAGCGAAATCAGATTTGAATTTTTCAAATCCGCCTAATTCTTTTTCGATTGCATCTGCAAGTTCACCAGTTGGTGCGCCGCCACCGTTTGGTGAAAGAAGCGTCCAGAATAATGAGTGGTTCGCATGTCCTCCGCCATTGTTACGTACAGCTGTACGAATGTTTTCAGGCACTGAGTTTAAGTTAGCCACTAGCTCTTCAATTGATTGATCTTCAAGAGCTGATACACCTTCGATTGCTTTGTTTAAGTTTGTTACGTATGTGTTGTGGTGTTTAGTGTGGTGAATCGTCATTGTTTCCTTGTCGATATGTGGTTCTAATGCATCGTAAGCATATGGTAATTCTGGAAGTTTAAAAGCCATGGTTAAATTCCTCCTTAAAATGTATGTACTGAAATGCTTCCTTTGTAAGTCAGCAATTCACCCTACTCAAAGAGTATCAAAAGAAACAGCTTGTTTCAACGTTATTGCTCATGTTCTGAAACATTTCAGTGTTTATTTTGTATTTAGCCCTTTTGAAAAAGTTTTAAACACCCTTTTTCAACTTAGCGAAGGACATAAAATAAAAAGATGCCAAGCATCAGCGCTTGAATCAATCCTTTTGCAAAAACACCTGATACAAATCCAATTAATGAGCCTAATCCGACTTTCACACTCGTCTTCAGATCTTTTTGATGAACAAGGAGCTCTGCAACGACACTCCCGAGAAATGGACCAATAATAATTCCTGCAATGGGTATCACAAAAGGACCAGCTAATAACCCAATGGTGCTTCCCCAAATAGCTGCCTTGCTGCCGCCAAAGCGCTTTACCCCAATCAGGTTTGAGACATAATCTGCCGCAAATAAGACGGCAGTAAACATGGCTTGAATAAGCCAGAACGTCAGTGTAAGCGGCTCGAAGCTAAAGAAGAAACCATATAGAATAAATCCGAGAACCATAAAGACTACACTCGGGATAATTGGATAAACCAGTCCAACAAACGCAATGATAAATGCACAGCCAATCAGTATCCAATACAAAATGTCCAAGACCCTGCCGCCTCCTTTTATATGCTGTATACATTATGCCTCATTCCTTCTATCTTAACCAGTGATAAAGGCCATACTTGTACTTGATGGATAGACATTGATACAATATGAGAAATAGAAAAGAATGTAGGAAGTGAATGGGTATTGAACGTATTTAATCTATTGTTAAAAGGAATTTATTCACCAAAAGATATTGCTAAAGCACGCTTTACAGGGATCGGTAAAGCAATTTTATTCATTTTTATCCTTTCAATCATCGCAGCAGTTCCTCAGGGCTATCATATGAGCCAAGAGATCTCGAATGCGATGTCAGGATTTCAGCATGTGATCAAAAAAGATTTACCCGACTTTTCAATTGAAAAAGGAAAACTTCAAGCGGATCAAAGTGCACCAATAGAAAAAGAAGAAAACGGCATCACGATCATCTTTGATCCTGCTGAAAAAATAAAAGCAAGTGAGCTTGAATCAAAGCAAACGGCCATCGCTTTATTAAAGGAAAAAGCAGTGATTGCCATTGATGGGCAAATGACAGATATCCCCTACCAGCTTCTTGGCGGAACGCTGACAAAAGATGAACTCGCCCGCGTCACAAATCAGAACCAAGCGATTATCATCCCTGTGATCTGTGTACTGCTATATCTATCAACTGCGGCTCTCATGTTTATCAGCGCAACATTCCTTGCGATGCTTGGTACATTTATTAAACGAATGCAGCAAAAAGAGCTGTCCTTCCAAATGCTTTGGAAGCTCTCCGCTTATTCACTCACATTAACAACGGTCTTTTTCGCCATTATGAGTGCATTAAACACGCCTGTTGCAAACTCATTTTTATTAAATTGGGTCATTAACTTTATCTTTTTATATCTTGTTGTTAAAGAAATTCCTGCAAAAAAAAGCAAATGATCCACCCAACAAGGATTTGTCTACACAATGAAAGCTCCCCCGTCTTGGAGGAGCTTTTTATGTATGTTCATGCTAGGACTCATCTGGATGGATGATCGCAAACAAATAGTGATCCTCCCATATTCCATTAATCTTTACTTTTTTACGATTTAGTCCCTCATGTTCAAAACCTGTCTTTTCAAGTACACGAATGGAACCCTTATTACTCGGCTTTACTCCAGCCTCAATACGATGGAGATTCAACTCAAAAAAGGCATAGTCAATGATTAAGCGAATGGCTTCTGTCATATATCCATTTCCGCCCTGCCTTTGATCGAGTACATACCCGAGCCAAGCTCCTTCTATCGGACCTCTTACGACAGAACTTAATGAGATCGTCCCAATTAAAGCATCGGTTTCATTTAAGAAAATACCGTGCATGTAAGATTCATCTTGTACACTTCTTTGCCTACTCCGCTGAATTCGCTCAATTTGGCGAGTTAACGTGAAGAAATCATCTTTGACCAAAGGTGTAAATTCCTGAAAATATGAGCGGTTCTCAAGCTCTAATGTTAACAGTGATTCTGCATCATTTTCTGTTAGTGTTCTCACATATATATGCTGACTAACCTTCTTCATAAAATCCCCCCATTATTATTTTATCATACTGGCCATATGAGGTTGCTCTCCTATTTACTACACCAACGACCCAAGAAGTTTTTATTACAAGACATACTAGGACTAACTAGAACCATCCTTTCCAGCTTTTCTCCTCTTTTTGGTTCTATCATTTCAGGACATGCATAGACTGAAGTAAACTCTTAAAAGCGGTGAGTAAAATGCGGCGAATTCTTTTTTTACTAATCAGTTTGTTTGTCCTCTTTATTATCTTTTTTGATTTGAAAAATGGAACCATTCCTGTTGAGGAAAACCCAGCCGTTCCAGCAAGTGCCCTTCAAACAGCTGAGAAAAAGACATATAAGAACGTCACTGTAAAACAAGGTGAAACGGTCCTCTCCATCGTACATACAAGCAAGCCGCTTGATGACGTCATTAAAGATTTCGAGGAGCTGAATCAAGGTGTGAAAGCGAACGAAATCAGGGCAGGCAGCACATATAAGTTTCCTGTCTACAAGAGATAAAACGTTAATTCCTTGTCATTCATACAAAGAGACTGTTACAATATGAACTGTAAAACACGACGTACACGGCAAAGGATTGCTTGTACACTAAGGAGCGATTGACAAGTGAGTGAAGTCACACATCGTACTAAAACGCGTCCCGTCAAAGTGGGACCTTTAACTATAGGTGGAAATAATGAGGTTGTCATTCAAAGTATGGCAACAACCAAAACACATGATGTCGAAGCGACAGTCGCTGAAATTAAACGTTTAGAAGAGGCAGGCTGTCAAATCGTGCGTGTCGCATGTCCAGATGAGCGTGCAGCAAATGCAATTGCGGACATTAAAAAGCAAATTAACATCCCGCTTGTTGTGGATATTCATTTTGACTATAAGCTTGCCCTGAAAGCGATTGAAGCAGGCGCAGACAAAATCCGAATCAATCCAGGAAACATCGGAAGAAGAGAAAAAGTCGAAGCGGTTGTCAAAGCAGCAAAAGAAAAAGGCATTCCAATCCGTATTGGCGTAAACGCTGGTTCATTAGAGAAAAAAATTCTTGATAAATACGGCTACCCAACAGCAGATGGTATGGTCGAAAGTGCACTGCATCACATTAAAATTTTAGAAGACCTAGACTTTCATGACATCATCGTCAGTATGAAAGCATCTGATGTAAACCTTGCAATTGAAGCATACGAAAAAGCCGCTAAAGCCTTTGATTATCCTCTTCACCTTGGGATTACAGAATCAGGTACGTTATTTGCAGGTACAGTCAAAAGTGCAGCTGGACTTGGCGCTATTTTGAATATGGGAATTGGGAACACACTCCGCATTTCATTAAGTGCTGACCCAGTTGAAGAAGTAAAAGTAGCACGTGAATTGTTGAAATCATTTGGTCTTGCATCAAATGCAGCAACACTGATCTCCTGCCCAACTTGTGGACGAATTGAAATTGACCTCATCAGCATTGCAAATGAAGTCGAAGAATATATTTCTAAAATCAAAGCACCGATTAAAGTAGCAGTTCTCGGCTGCGCTGTTAACGGTCCAGGTGAAGCACGTGAAGCGGACATCGGAATCGCAGGCGCTAGAGGCGAAGGCTTATTGTTCCGTAAAGGTGAAATTGTTCGTAAAGTACCGGAAGAAACAATGGTCGAAGAACTGAAAAAAGAAATTGATAAAATCGCTGAAGAACATTATGCGAAAATGGAAGCTGAAAAAGAAAAACAAGCGAATGCCTAACAAAAAACGCCTGACTGTGACGTCAGGCGTTTTTCTGTTCTTGTTAAAAGAACGGGGTGATAAATATGCCTAGGATGACGGAAACAATTCCGATCCCAATTGACCACGCGCCAAGCGCATGTGCTCCTTTTCTTCGTGCAATATAACCAACGACGATTGCCGCTACCCCTAATAGCACCGGCAAGACAAATAATGAGATAATCGCAATCGCGAGTGCTGTATAGCCTATCCCTTTACTGCCTGAATTGTCACCTGCATGGTCACGTCCTCGTCTATCTTCTCGATCTCTTGAAGCTTGATATGGCTCTGCAATTTCAGCAGCTGTTTCCTCTAAATAGCCATCATCATTACTAAAGTGTGTGTCGATTTCACGATCATTTCTTCTGAAATCCTCGTCTCTTTCCATGATCAATTCCCCCTTTTGGTTAATAGAAAGGAGCTTTTTTAGTATGAGCAAAAATGTCTGTTTCATGATTGCTAAAACTTGCTGGAATTGTGAATTGATTATGTTACACTTTAAGAGTATAAAAATGAGGAGTGTGGGCATGTTACGTTTAGGAATTGATATTGATGGTACAGTGACGGCGCAGGACACCTTTGTTCCCTACTTAAATGAGTCGTTCCAATGTGCCATGACACTAGAAGATATGACAGAGTATGATTTGACGAAGCTTTTAAAGATTTCTCAAGAAGAATTTTGGGGCTGGATGGATCAGCACGAGCCTCTTATTTATAAACAGGCAGAGCCTGCTGAGGGTGCAAAAGAGATCCTCGAACAAATGAAGCAGCAGCACAGATTGATTTATATTACCGCAAGAAGGCAGCAGCATTCGGATATCACCTACAAGTGGTTTCAAGAACATGACGTACACTATGATGCTATTGAGCTGGTTGGCGGTCATCATAAGCTGGAAGCCGTTCAAAAGCACAAAATTGATGTATTTTTTGAAGACCATCATGGCAATGCCACAATGATTGCAAAAGAAGCTGACATCCCGGTTATCCTTTTTAACTCCCCTTATAATCAAATGCCCGTTGACGACAGGATTATTCGCGTGAACAACTGGCAGGAAGCGTCTCAATGGATCAAACAATACGAACAGCGTCTGCAAACTGCTTATTAATGTAACTGAGCGAGCACCGAAGCGGAACAAACACGAGGATTTGTCTACACGCTGAAGCCGATACATTTAATGTATCGGCTTTTTTAATGGAGCAAGCTGCCCTTCTTTCATGAGGAAATGGTAAAGTGCCCCCTTCATGCCTGCCTGATTCAAGTAGCAGCAAGTTTCCAGCTTCACCTGAATGTTCTTCCATGCATGCAGTGTATGTAAATGTTTTTCAATGTTTTGTAATAAATCTGGTCTTGCACTTACGCCTCCGCCAATGAGGATTTTCTCCGGGTTAAGAACAGTCGCTACATTGTAAACGCCAATGGCTATTCGCTTGTACCATTGATCCACCAGCTTCTCAATGGCCGGATCATGCTTCGCCTTTTCAAAAATTTCTTGACCGTCTATTTGAGTACTTTGCGGTATTCCTTGCTTTTCTTTATAGCTCCGAATTAATCCAGCCGTTGAAGCGCTGCTGTTAAGAGTTGTAAACTGGCCATTTTCTGTCTCTGTCAGCATCATGCCGAATTCACCACCGCGGAATGATGCACCGCGCACAAGCTGACCATTAGCAAAAATACCCCCGCCGACACCAGTGCCAATTGTCATACAAATAAAGCTGTCACAATCTTTCGCATGACCGCTGTATTTTTCTGCGAGAGCTGCACAGTTCGCATCATTTTCCACTTCTACACGAAGAGACGTTTTCTCTTCTAAAAGTGCTTTTACATTTTGACCATTTAAGGCGATGATGGCACCTGCAAATTCTGTATAACCTGAATCACTGTCCACAAAGCCTGGTAGACTGATGGCGATACCGCTGACATTCGTCATCCTTTGATATTCCTTGACCACATCTGCCATGGCTTCTAAAAACGGTTCAAGCTGCCGGCAGTTCGTCTGATAGTCACCGCTAGAGACCAGCTTTCCATCCTGATCCATTAATCCATGTTTCGTTCTCGTCCCGCCTACATCAAACACGACATAATAGGCCACACTTTTACCCCTCCCTTTACTTCAAAATGTAGTACCTTGATCTCATTTTAATGAAACAGCCTCCCTTTGTAAAACGTTTTCAAAAGAGAAAACAAAAAAGCCAGCTCCATGGCTGGCTTCCTCATGAGTGAACTTCCTTCGGTTCGCAGGAAGGACACATTCCATATATTTCAAACTTATGTCCGCTAATATGATAATCCTCTAAATCGGCGTCGAGCTTGTCCATAGGGCAGGCATCAATCTCTTTTGTTTTCCCGCATGTAAGACAAATAAAGTGATGGTGATGATGGGAAAATGAACATTTAAAACGGAATAGTTTCTCCCCTGACAATTCTGTTGTTTCTAATATTCCAAGGTCTTCATATAGTGACAAATTTCGATAAATCGTATCAAAGCTGAGACCAGGGTAGTCTTCACTTAGTGCCGTCAGCACATTTTTAGCCGTCAAGTATTTATCAGAATCAGAAAACAATTGAAGCATGTCTTCACGTTTGCTTGTATATTTGTAGCCTTTTTCCTTTAATAAATCAAGCGCTTCTTGTACGTTCATGTTGATTCCCCCTTCTGAATTTCCCAATACTAATACACCCGATTAAAATCAAGATAGACAGCATCACAATGGTTCCGCCTGGCGCTAAATCAAGATAATAGCTTAAAATCAATCCGGCCAATACAGACAATTCACCAAATAAGATCGAAAGGAAAATTGCCTGTTTGAATCCTTTGGCAATGCGGATACTTGCCGCAACAGGAAGCGTCATGAGCGCCGACACAAGCAGTGTACCGACGATACGCATCGATGCCGCAATGACAAGTGCAACGACTAAGATAAAAATAAAATGAATCCATTTTGCTGAAATACCAGAAGCCTTTGCATGCTCTTCATCAAAAGAAAGCAGAAACAATTCTTTATATAAAAGCACAACAACTAACACAACAACGAGTGAGATCCCTACAATAATCCAAAGATCAAGTCTTGAAACCGCACTGACACTTCCGAATAAATAACTAAACAAATCTGTATTAAAGCCATTCGCTAGTGAAATGAAGATGACGGAGATCCCAATACCCCCTGATAAAATAATAGGAATGGCAAGCTCCTGATAATGCTTATACACTGAGCGCAGGCGTTCAATAAACAATGAACCCGCAACAGAAAAAGCCATCCCTAAGTAGAGCGGGCTTACCCCTGTCAAAAGGCCAAACTTTTTATCAAGAAATAGACTTGCGGCAATACCGGCAAGTGATACGTGACTGAGGGCATCTGCAATAAGCGAGAGCCTTCTTACGACAATAAATACACCAAGTAAGGGCGCAATAAAACCAATCAGTATACCTGCGATAAACGCATTTTGTAAAAATTCATAATGAAAAAATGGAAATAGCATTATTCATGTCCCCCATGATGGTGATGGTCGTGATGAATCACTTGAATGTCATGCCCGTAAAATTGCGATAGCGCCTGATCATCCATTGAATCAAACGCTTCTGCATCCCCGTGGAAATGCAGTGTCTGATTTAAACAAGCCACATGGGTGACTTTATCAGAAACGGTGCCAACGTCGTGTGTGACGAGAATTAAAGACATTCCTTTTTCTTTGTTCAATGTTTCGAGCAGCTGATAAAAGCCTTCTACTGTCCGCTGGTCTACTCCAACCGTGGGCTCATCCAAAATGAGCAGCTTCGGCTGGCTGACAAGCGCACGGGCAATAAATGCACGCTGCTGCTGTCCGCCAGAAAGCTCACCGATGTTTTGATGCTTTAAATCTTGTATGCCAACTGAGCGAATGGCATCTTCTACTTGCCATTTATCCTGCTTGCTCATTCGTTTAAACAAACCAATTTTCGCGGTCAGTCCGCTTGCGACGACCTCATATACAGAAGCAGGGAAACCCGTATTAAAGCTATTCGCCTTTTGAGAAACAAATCCAATTTGATCCCAGTCTCTAAATTTTGAAACAGGCGTGCCAAATAGCTTTAATTCACCTTGCTGCGGTTTAATGAGCCCAAGCAGGCATTTTAATAAGGTTGTTTTACCAGAACCATTCGGTCCAACAAGTGCTAGAAAGTTTCCTTCCTCTACTGTTAAATGAATGTGATCAATGACATTTCGCTGTCCATACGAGTACGAAATGTCCTTCATTTCAATAATTGGCTTTGCCATGAATCTTTCCACCTTTAATCAATATAAAAAGAATGATTACGATTTATACAACAAAAAGAAAATGGCTTTTGCCATTTTCTCTGTCCATACATACATTTCATTATATAAAAGAAAGATAAAAAAGTAAAATAAAAGCTAATGAATGGCTGTTTTGAACTTACCGCCTTTTGTTTCATGCGTATCCATAATCGTGATAAATGCTTGATCATCAATTTCAAAAACAATGGATTTCAGCTTTGTAATTTCAAGCCTTGTGACAACGGCGTAGATGACATCTTTTTCTTCATCTGTATAGCCGCCTTTTCCTCTCAGCTTTGTCGTTCCCCTGCCGAGTCGATGCAGAATCGCATCTGAAATTTCATCATAATAGTCTGATACGATAATCACAGCTTTTGTTTCATCAAGCCCTTGAATAACAGCATCAATTGTTTTCATTGCCAAATAATATGTCATGACAGAATACATAGCCTGCTCTGGTCCGAAAACAAAGCCTGCCCAAATAAAAATGAACACATTGACGATCATGACAAACTCACCGACGGAGAAAGGAATTTTTTTCGTCAGAAGAATTCCCAAGATCTCTGTTCCATCCATTGAACCTCCATTACGGATGACAAGTCCAACACCAAATCCAAGTAATAGCCCTCCAAATACAGTGGCTAAGATCGGCTGTGTTGTAAATGCCTCCACATGATGAAGTGAAGATTCAATCACGGCTAAGCTGACAATCCCAATCACAGTGGAAATCAGAAAGGTTTTCCCAATATGCTTGTATCCTGATATCATAAATGGAATATTTAAAATGACAACAATCGTCGCAAAATTTATAAACGGGTTATCTGTAAAGAGATAATCCAAAATAAGCGAAATGCCGATGATGCCTCCATCAATAATATTGTTTGGCACTAAAAATAATTCAATGCTGACTGCTGCACATGCAGCTCCTACTAGAATCAGAAAAATTCTCAAAATAAAATGAGGCACTGATTCCTTTCTATGCTGTTTACTATTTGCCATACGTTCTCCCTTCTACACATGTTAAATTTTCAATGAACATTTTATTCACTTTACTATTTTATCATTTCACAGAATAAAATAAAATTTTTTGCACATTTTCCGTTTTC
Organism: Bacillus sp. FSL K6-0994; assembly: GCF_038630815.1. Lineage (NCBI taxonomy): Bacteria > Bacillati > Bacillota > Bacilli > Caryophanales > Bacillaceae > Bacillus > Bacillus sp. FSL K6-0994. The sequence continues at coordinate 2,234,210 of NZ_CP152043.1, forward strand.
GCCCATACATTGTTACAGAGGGGAGGAATGGAATTGATTTTAATTCAAAAAATTGTCCTGCAGCGGCTCAATCAGATCACAGCAAACGATCTGTTAAGGTATGCGAAACAGTACGGCGTCAGTTTAACGTCTCATCAAGCTGCTGAGGTTGCCAAACTCATGAACGGGAAAAACATCAATATTTTTAATGACTCAGAGCGTAACCGGCTTCTTAAGCAAGTGGAAGCGATTACTTCTAAACAGACAGCACAGACTGTGAATGATTTGTTTAACCAGTTTACAAGTTAAGCAAAAAAGGGCCGCATTTAGCGGCACCTCAACATGTTGCATCCTTTTTTACTGACCCGTAATTTTATCTAGTAAGCCTTCATCAAATTGCTTTTCTTTCAGCATCGCAATTTCGAATTTGTAAGGTGGTTTTTTGTTCTTTTTATCTTCACCTACATAAGGCGTTTCTAGAATTTTCGGCACATCTTGAAGCTGCGGATGATGCACAATATAGCTCAGTGCATCGAAACCAATTTCACCAAAACCGATATTTTCATGTCGGTCTTTTCTTGCGCCTTGTACGTTTTTACTGTCATTAATATGAAGAACTTTGATTCGGTCAATACCGACGATTCGGTCAAATTCTTCTAATACACCATCAAAGTCACTCACAATCGGGTAACCAGCATCATGCGTGTGACACGTATCAAAGCAGACAGAAAGAGCTTCGTTATGTGTCACTCCGTCGATAATTTGGGCAAGCTCTTCAAAGCTTCTTCCGCACTCTGATCCTTTTCCTGCCATTGTTTCAAGTGCAATTTGAACCTCTTGACCTTTTACAATGACTTCGTTTAAACCTTCAATGATTTTTTGAATCCCTGCTTCTGCCCCTGCTCCGACATGCGCACCAGGGTGGAGAACAATTTGTCTTGCTCCCAGCGCTTTTGTACGCTCAATCTCAGATCGAAGAAAGTCTACACCAAGCTCAAATGTCGCTGGATTCACTGTATTTCCAATATTGATAATATACGGAGCATGCACGACGATATCCGTCATGCCATGCTCTTTCATATGCGCTTGTCCAGCTTCAATATTCAGGTCTTCAATTTTTTTGCGGCGCGTATTTTGCGGTGCACCTGTATAAATCATAAACGTATTCGAACCATAAGAGGCAGCTTCCTCACTCGCTGCAAGAAGCATATGTTTTCCGCTCATGGATACATGTGAACCAATCTTTAACAATGTTTCCCCCTACTTTCCATTACGCTTTGACTTTCTACGTTCCTGTCTTTTGATTTTATCCATCTCACGTGTCATTTTCTTTTTATATCCAGGTTTGACGGCTTTCGGTTTTCTCACAAGACGTTTTGCTTTTTCTTCAATTTCATTCGGGGCTTTTTTACGTCTTTGACGCTTCAGACGGTCATCTGCATCCCGCCATTCGCCATGAACAATGGTTTTGTTTTCAAACACAACGCCCATTTTTTCAATTTGAATGAGTGCATCCTCATCAGCCAGCTCATAAATGGTCATGGCAATTCCAGATGAACCCGCACGAGCTGTTCTTCCAACACGGTGCACATAAAAATCAAGATCAGATGGAAGTTCATAGTTAATCACGTGGCTGACGCCTTTAATGTCAATCCCGCGTGCTGCAAGATCAGATGCCACAATATAAGTGAACTCCAAATCTTCAATTTGTTTCATGACTTTTTTACGTTCGCGCGGCGTTAATCCGCCATGGAGCACACCGATTTTCATTCCTTTTTCTTGTAAGAATGCTGCGATTTCATCAACAGTTGTTTTTGTATTGGCAAAAATGATTCCTAAATAAGGCTGTACATTCGTCACCATTTCATGGAGCAATTTTAATTTATCACGCTGTTTAGACGGAACTAAAATATGCTGAATGTTTTCTGCTGTAATCCGTTTTGGTTCAACATGCGCATACTTTGGATTGTCCATATATTTTTTCAGGAAAGGCTTTAGTTTTTCTGGAATGGTTGCAGAGAACACAAGCATTTGCAGCTGTTCTGGCATTTGTGCACCAATACGGTCCACATCTTCTAAAAATCCCATATCCAGCATTAAATCAGCTTCATCAATAACAAGAGAGGTCGCTTTATAAACATTCAGCGCCTGCTCATGAATGAGGTCAGCAATACGTCCAGGTGTACCGACCACCAAATGCGGCTGGTTTTTTAGCTTTTGAATTGATTTCTGCTTGTCCGTTCCGCCAATGTAAAGCTTTGCTTTGATCTCTTCTTCTGGAGAAGCATTCTTTAAAATCGTTTGAGCTTCTTTGAAAATTTGATTGGCTAATTCTCTTGTAGGTGCAGTAATCACTACTTGTACCTGTTCTTTGCTTGGATCAATTGAATGAATCAGCGGCAGTAAGTAGGCATGAGTTTTTCCTGTTCCGGTTTGTGACTGGCCAATCACGCTTTCTCCTTTTAAAACAGCAGGGATGATTCTTTTTTGAATATCAGTCGGCTCATAAAAGCCTAGTTCATGAATAGCATCTATAATAAAAGGCTTTAATTCATATGTCGTAAATTTCGTTTCTTTCATGTTTTCACTCCTTAAGGCAATGCCTTTTTGCTCATCTCCTCATTATAGCTGATTTTCAGTAAAAAAACCATGTCCGCTTTTCCTACAGGAAACCAATTGGTGCTTCCTTGCATAACCTATGAAGAGAAAGAGAATGCAGTAAGGGAGGTACAAGTATGTTAGGGCAAAGGCCTATGGGCGATTTTCAGCCGCGCCGTCCCTCACGCCGGCACCTTGGAAATGGCGGACAGCCCGGAATGTTTCAAAGAGGGCAGCAGCCTCCTATCCAGCAGCCTTTTCAAGGGCAGGGCAATCCATTTCAGCAAATGATGCCTCGCTCCCCGTCTGTACAGGGAGGCGGTTTACCCGGGATGGGCGGTATTCCAGGAGGTGAGAGCCGTGCACTAGGCGGCGGAGCAGGAATTAAAGGCATGCTCTCTAAATTTCTTCCTGGCGCAGGAGGAGCTGGAGTCTCTGGAGGTGGTGCGGGATTACAAGGAATCCAGAGCTTCACAAATCCTGCAACCCTCTCAAGCATGTTAGGAAATGTTCAAAAAGTGCTCGGGATGGCGCAGCAATTTACGCCAATGATTCAGCAATACGGTCCTTTAGTAAGAAATTTGCCTGCGATGATTAAACTGTACAGCCAGCTTGGCAGTGCGGATGATGATGAAGAAAGTGCAAATGATGCTGATGCAGAATCAGCGGAGACCAGCGCGGAAACAGAAGTGCCCGAGGAAGAAGCACAAACTGACGAAATAGAAAAAAATAAAGAACCAGAAGACATCCTCGTCAAAAAAACAGCACCACACACATCACCTGCTCCTCAAGCAAAACCGAAAAAAAGATCTGGCAGCTCTGTTCCAAAACTATATGTCTAGTGATCTTTTAACGGCGAAGTGTTCACTGCGTATAACAATCTTTGATATATACGCTTACTTTGGCTATAATGGAAGCAAGAGAATGATAAAAAGCCGTTTTTTACGGCTTTTTATATTGTTCTTCTCTAGCAGCACTTCCCTACAGGAGGACGAATAAATGAATGTAATTAAAATATCGCCGCGTGGCTATTGCTATGGCGTTGTGGATGCAATGGTCATTGCTAAAAATGCCGCACTTGATAAGAACTTGCCACGCCCAATTTATATATTAGGTATGATTGTGCACAACAAACATGTCACTGATGCCTTCGAGGAAGATGGAATTTACACACTGGACGGACCAAACCGCTTAGACATTTTAAAGCAGGTTGAAAGCGGAACAGTCATTTTCACGGCTCACGGCGTTTCTCCTGAGGTTCGTCAAATCGCAGAAGAAAAAGGCCTTGTCACCATTGATGCGACCTGTCCAGATGTAACGAAAACTCACGAACTCATTTCAGAGAAAACAGCCGATGGCTATGACATTATTTATATTGGGAAAAAGGGTCATCCTGAGCCAGAAGGAGCTGTCGGAGTAGCCCCTGACAAGGTACACCTTGTCGAAACAGAAGCTGACATTGAGGCACTCGATTTAACATCAGAAAAACTGCTTATCACGAACCAAACGACGATGTCGCAATGGGATGTCCACGACCTGATGGAGCTGATTAAAGAGAAATACCCTCACGTCGAGTATCATCAAGAAATTTGCCTTGCGACACAGGTGCGTCAGGAAGCAGTATCGCAGCAAGCTGGCCAAGCCGATTTAACCATTGTTGTCGGCGATCCAAAAAGTAATAACTCTAACCGTCTCGCACAAGTGTCAATGGAGATTGCCGGAACGCAGGCTTACCGTATTGGCGACTTAAGTGAACTTAAGCTGGAATGGCTGCAGGGCGTCAAAACCGTTGCCGTTACTGCTGGTGCTTCAACACCAACACCTATTACAAAGGAAGTCATTCGTTTCTTAGAAAACTATGAACCAGATGATGAAACAACTTGGAAGATTGAACGAACCGTTCCTCTTTCTAAAATTTTACCTCGCGTCAAAACAAAGAAATAAGAAAACGTCAGAGCATATCCGCTCTGACGTTTTTTGTTTACATAAATTGAAATGGGTTTGTGTTTGATTCAGAAACAAAGAGCTGTACGTTATATTTTTTATCCGCACATAGCGATTGAAGCTTCGCCTTTACGCCCTCTTTCATAATTTTTTCAGCATAATGCCCCGGGTCCACAACGTTCAGCCCTAGCATCATGGCATCGTGCGCAACATGGAAATAAAGGTCTCCTGTTACATACACATCTGCACCCATTCTTTTCGCTTGATGGATGTATTTATTTCCGTCTCCCCCAAGCACCGCCACTTTTTTCACAACAGCGTCTTGATCTCCTACAAAACGAGCACCATTCACATCTAGCTTCGTTTTCACAAATTGTGTGAAATCTCTCAGTGTCATTGGCTCATTTAGCTCTCCAATACGGCCAAGACCTTTTTGAATAGGAGGAAGATCTGTCCTGTGTACACTATAGGCGACTTCTTCATAAGGATGTGCTTTGATCATTTCGCGAATCACTTGTTTTTCTATACTTGCTGGGAAAATGGTTTCAATCCGCACTTCTTTCACAAATTCTAATTGACCCGACTCACCAATAAACGGCTCAGCTTCTTCTGATGGCAGAAAGCTGCCTGTCCCTTCATTTGAAAACGCACAATGGCTGTAGTTGCCGATATGGCCGGCGCCCGCATTTCCTAAAGCTGTCCGGATGGCCTCTTCAAATTCCTCTGGGACATACAGAGCAAGCTGTTTGATTGGATCTTCGTATGTCGGCACTAACACTCTTGTTTCTTCAAGCTCTAAGGCCTCAGCAAGCAGGTCATTGACTCCGCCATCAGCTACGTCTAAATTCGTATGTGCCACATATACCGCAATATCATGTTTGATGCATTTTTCAATGATACGTCCAGTCGGCTGATCCGTCGCTACATGTTTTAATGGACGGAAAATCGGCGGATGGTGGGCAATAATAAGATCCACTTTTCGCTCGATCGCCTCATCTACTACATTCTCTAATACATCTAGGGTGATCATCACATTGGTTACTTTTTTATTTAAAGTCCCAATCTGAAGACCAATTTTATCCCCTTCCATGGCGTATGCCTTTGGTGAAAATTGTTCAAACAATTGGATGATTTCATGCCCGTTTACTGTTTTAGCCAACAGTCAAAACCTCCTTTAGCATCTTTATTTTCGCATTCAGCTCTTCAAGGCGTTCTTTATTTTCTTCTGTCCGCGCTGCCTGCTGAATTTGACTTTCTATCTTCTCCATATGCTGAAGCTCTTGCATCCACTTGCGCCGGAAGACGTCATTTTGCTCTTTCGCAAGGAACGGACCAACCAGCATGCCTGCTTCAAGTGACATTCCTTCATAAGCTTTATCTTTATCGCCTTTTTCTGCGATGATGATTTCGTATATTTTGCCGTCCTCTTCTAAGATGACTTCATCTAACAAATCATACCCCTCTTGATAAAGCCATAAACGAATATGATGGGCATGGATATTCGGCTGAAGAATGAGCCTCTCATGGCCTGCGAGCTTATGCCTTCCTTCATTTAGAATGCTTGCGATGAGCGCCCCGCCCATACCTGCAATCGTCACTGCATTCACTTCGCCTTTTTCAATGACTTCAAGGCCATTTCCTTTTCTGACCGAAATTTCTTCATCTAATTCAAGTCTATGTACTTGCTGCTGCACCGATTGAAGCGGTCCATCGGTAATTTCACCAGCAATGGCTTTCACTGCTTTTTGATGCAGGATCGCATAGCATGGCAAATAAGCATGATCTGAGCCGATATCAGCGAAGACTGCCTCATCTGGTAAAAAGTCTGCGACTTTTTTTAATCGTTTCGATAAATTCATTTCATTCATACGTATCACTACTTTTCTTTAATGTTCATACTTGTCTATCTTATATAAATTATGGACTTTTTAAAAGTCGTTTTCAAATGAAAAAAGCTCTTCTTTTGAAAAAGAGCTTTTTGTGTAAGATTATTTAATTTTAGACACCCATTCCGCCATTTCATCGAGCTTTTCATTCGGAATCAGCCCGCCTGGCATCCCGTTGCCGCCTTCTTGGATTTTCTTCTTGATGTCAGCTACTTCAAGCTTGTCTCCAACACCTTTTAATGCAGGACCTGCGCCGCCTTCATAGTTTTCCCCGTGACAGCTTAGACAGTTCTGCTTATACAATTCTTCCGGCGTTGCATTTGCTGTCTCTTCTTGCTTTTGCTCTTTGCCCCCAGAGGCAATTTTTTCTTCATCTTTCAGCCCCTTCATTGATAAGAAAAAAGTGAGTCCAATACCTAAAATGGCAATCAATAAAAATGGTATAAGTGGATTCCGTTTCATTTCTTTCATCCTCCCCTTTGTGAAAACCCCTTTAAGACTATGCAAACAATTCTAATTCTACTTTAATTTTACAAAAAGTAAACGAATTATGATACAAAACTTTGGTCAAGTTCACAGATTAGACAAAAATGATTCAAGATGAGAAATGAAGCCTTCAGCACATTTAGATGTATTTTTTATACATCTTTTCTCTAAGAACGTTGCAAATTCATTTGTTATTCAGTAAAATATAATCAGATTGAAAAAAGCGTTTTCATTTTTGATAAGAAAGAACGGATCTCTTTCAAGATCCGTCCGGTTTCTACTCTAAGAAGTCTTTTAATCGTTTACTTCTGCTTGGGTGTCTTAATTTACGAAGAGCTTTCGCTTCAATTTGTCTGATACGCTCTCTTGTTACGCCGAACACCTTTCCAACCTCTTCTAACGTGCGAGTTCTTCCGTCGTCTAGTCCGAAACGTAGTCTCAGCACATTTTCTTCACGGTCCGTCAGCGTGTCTAATACATCTTCAAGCTGCTCTTTTAAGAGTTCGTACGCAGCGTGGTCAGATGGAGATGTCGCCTCTTGGTCTTCGATAAAATCACCAAGATGCGAGTCATCTTCTTCACCAATAGGTGTTTCTAAAGATACAGGCTCTTGCGCAATTTTAAGAATCTCTCTTACCTTTTCTGGAGTTAAATCCATGTCTTCAGCAATTTCCTCAGGCGTTGGTTCTCTGCCTAGGTCTTGCAGAAGCTGTCTTTGAACACGGATCAATTTATTAATCGTTTCTACCATATGAACCGGAATCCGGATTGTTCTCGCCTGATCGGCAATCGCACGTGTGATCGCCTGTCTAATCCACCAAGTCGCATATGTTGAGAATTTATATCCTTTGCGGTAATCAAACTTCTCAACCGCCTTCATCAGACCCATGTTTCCTTCTTGAATCAAGTCAAGGAACAGCATACCACGACCGACATAGCGTTTCGCAATGCTGACAACGAGACGAAGGTTCGCTTCCGCTAATCTTCTTTTTGATTCCTCATCGCCCTCTTCGATCTTTTGAGCATACGTAATTTCTTCTTTAGCAGATAACAAATTGACGCGTCCGATTTCTTTTAAGTACATACGAACAGGATCATTGATTTTGACACCTGGTGGTACGCTTAAATCATTCAGGTCAAATTCTTCTTCTGCTTTAGCCAGCTGCTGAACATTTGGGTCTTCTGTCTCTTCGTTTTCACTAATGAGCTCTACACCCTGTTCGCCTAAGTATTCATAGTATTCATCCATTTGGTCTGATTCAATTTCAAAGCTAGACATACGCTCTGCAATTTCTTCGTATGTTAAAACGCCCCGTTTTTTACCCGTTTCAGTGAGCTTATCTCTCACCTGTTCAAAGGTTAATTCAGTTTCGGTTTCGTGGGCTTGTTTATCAGCCATTATGGATCCCTCCTTCCAAAGCTTGCAACGAATTCTAAAGTAACTTGCGATTTACTTCCGCCCTGCTTTTCTCTCTCTATCAAACAGATGACGAAGCAAATAGGAAATAAAATAAATAATGATGAAGGCAAGATGCTTGCGGTCTTATGCTCCTCCCGTAAAGGATTCATTGCCAGCCGTAAGTCCTGTCATTAATAATAGACGTATTACTTCAGCGAACGGTTCAACTGAATAATTTCTTTTGCAAGTGTTGCCGCTTTGAAGAAATCTTTTTGCCTCTCCGCTTCTGCACGTTCTAGTTCTTTTTCCTTTATCATTGACAAATTCCGATGATTCAACACTTTTTTTACATAATCACTTAATTCAGCTTCACTTAGTTCGTCTCCGACTTGAATCATCAATATATCCGTCAACAGCTGATTCATGACATCATCTTCTATACGGTTCATCAGGTGCTGCGGCGTTGGTTCTTTGCCTTCTTCATACAAGGCATAAATGTACGTTGCCAGCGCCCTGTGCGAATCTATATTAAATTCAATCCCGATTCTGTCAAGTACTTTGCGGATCACGTCATCGCTTTTTAACATATGAGCAAGCAGCATTCGCTCTGCATTTTCATATGCCGGCCGCAGACGCTTTCTTCTCACTTGTGTTGACAGATGTGCACGCCGTTTTTCAAGCCCGTTTTCTTCCTGCGTGCTTTTGGTTTCTTGCCGCTGCTGTTTTTCAAACAGCTCCAGTTGTTCTTTTAATGAATCAAGTGAGATCGAAAACTCCCCAGCAAGCTGTTTCATGTAAATCTCTTGCTCCAAAGAGCCGTTTAACCGGCTGATTTCTCGGAGAACCTGCTTCATATAAGTAAGACGGTCTCCTTCGTCTGATAAGTTTTTTCCTCTTCGGAAAAAATTCATCTTAAACGTCATTAATGTCACACTTGCATCTATGATGTCATTCCTAAATTTCTCGCCGCCATATTTACGAATGTAATCATCTGGATCAAGTCCATCTGGTATCATGGCAACGCGAACTTTACATCCTCTTTTTCCAAGCAAATCTGATGCTTTCATGGTCGCTTCGTATCCGGCCGTATCAGAGTCATAGCAAAGGATGATCTCTTCTACGTTCCGCCTGAGAAGCTTTACGTGCTCTTCTGTAAGAGACGTACCCATTGTTGCAACACTTTCACCGACACCTGATGTAACAGCTGAGATGACGTCTGCAAATCCTTCAAAAAGAACCGCCCGTTCGCGTTTGCGAATATGCATACGTGCGTCATGAAAGTGATAAAGCAGCTTACTTTTATGAAAAAGCGGCGTTTCAGGACTATTCATATATTTAGGCTGCTGATCACCAAGCGATCTTCCGGAAAAAGCGATGACCGTTCCATGATGATCATGAATGGGAAACATGACACGATCTCTAAAGCGGTCAAAAAAGCCTTTGCCGTTTTCACGTTGAATCAAAAGACCAGCCTTCTCCATCATCACAGGATCAAATCCTCGTTTTTCTAAAAACTTGGTCACGAAATCCCAAGAATCAAGAGCATACCCGATCTCAAACTTGGCAATTGTTTCATCCGTAAAGCCTCTGGACCGTAAATAATCGAGTGCGTTTTGACCTTCCTTTGTATTTACCAGCAAATGGTGGTAAAATTTCTTAAGAAGCTCATGGGCCTCAATCATTTTATGATCTGCAGTGTCCTCTTGCTGAGAGGAACTCATCTGAGCATTCGCTACCTGATCAGGCAGATCAATATGGTACTTATCAGCCACATGTGAAACGGCTTCAATAAATGAGTAGCCTTCCATTTGTCTGAGGAAAGAAAACACATTGCCTCCTGCACCACAGCCGAAACAATGGAAGATTTGCTTATCTGCTGAAACAGAGAATGAAGGAGTATTTTCACCATGGAATGGACAAAGACCGAAGTAATTTCGACCTTGCTTTCTAAGCTGTACGTATTCTCCAATCACTTCGACAATGTCTGCGTTTTTTTGGATCTGCTCCAAAAGTTCATCTGGTATACGTTTGCTCATCCTAATAACACTCCGTCGTACATTATTCGCCTTTTAATTTAAAAATCCTTCATGATTCGACAGGATTTTTTGTAGTTGCGCCATAAATCGCTTCTTATCCTCTTCTAAAAGCTTTTTGGGACCTTTTCCGTATACACCTTTTCTTCGCTGTTTGCTAGAAACATGCCTGCGTTCCAAATCAAAATCAATTGTTTCGTTTGTGTACATTCGTCCTCTTTCAGACAGAACAATGACCTGTCTCGGAAGCAGTAAGGAGGCAAGACCAATATCTTGGGTGACGACAATATCATGTGCGGCAGCTGAGTTTGCAATGACTAAATCCGCTGCTTCCTTATGTGTATCTACAAACCGCCAATCTTCAAGTGGAGATCTTTTGGTTTGAAAATGCTCATATGAAGCAATGAATGTCACTGGTACTTGAAATTGAGATGCGACAGAAAGGATTTCGTCTTTTACAGGACAAGCATCTGCATCGACATAAATCGTCCTCTCTTTTTTACGTTCATTCAGGTGACTAATTCTCCATCCCTCCACCTTATTCCTGCTTTAGAGAAGCAAAAAGACCATACTTTTCCCCCATAAAGCAATCAACAGTAAAACTCATTTTGTCGAAAAGTTATGTTCAGAATCACTTGACTTCTGCCAATATTAGTTTATTCGTTCTTGACTTAACTTAAACCTAAAATCAATCATTTTATCACAATTTTTTATTATAATACAAATGCAGCAAATATGCTATTGTTTTTGTTTACCCGTTTCCCACCATAGGAAAAACCCAGGAGGAGCATCCTGAGTTATTCGGAACCTCTTTTGGTCAGCATTTGATGAATGACATTTGCCGTTTCCTCAACTGCTTTATTCGATACATCAACGACTTGACAGTTAATGCGGTCAACCACTTTTTCAAAATACTCTAGTTCCTCTTTAATCCGCTCAATGTTCGCATAAATAGCGCGATCATTTAAACCAAGAGATTTTAAACGCTCTTTGCGAATATGATTTAGTTTGTCTGGACTAATTTTTAAACCGATACATTTCTTCGGATCAACTGAAAATAACTCTTCTGGCGGATCAACTTCAGGTACAATTGGAACGTTCGCTACCTTCAGCCGCTTATGTGCCAAATATTGAGATAATGGTGTCTTGGACGTGCGTGATACACCAATGAGCACAATATCAGCCTTTAGAATACCTCTTGGGTCTCTGCCGTCATCGTATTTCACAGCGAACTCGATGGCTTCTACCTTTTTAAAATAGTCCTCATCTAATTGACGTACACGACCCGGCTCATGTTTCGCTTCATTTCCATATGCCGTTTCCATTTTATCAATGAGCGGACCGATGATGTCATAATAAACGACACCGTTTGCTTCTGCTTCCTCGATTAAGAATTGGCGCATTTCTGGCACAACAAGAGTAAAGCAGACGATCCCATTATCTGCTTTCGCCAGTGAAATGACTTCTTTAATCGTACCAACATCCTCTACATACGGGATTCTTCTAATATTTGAATGGTCTGATGAGCCGCCATCAAATTGGCTAAGTGCCGCTTTGACCACGAGCTCTGCCGTTTCTCCAACTGAATCTGATACCACAAAAATTACGCGATTACTCATAACATCCCCTCGCAGTCTTCTGTCATTAGATTATTTCGTTCTCCGATAAGCTGACAAGTATTTTCGTCATATTTGTTTTCGTAATTCTTCCGACCACTTCAAAGCCTTTATCCGTATCTTTTATCACAGGAAGTGCATCTATTTGCTTTTCAATCAAGTGCTTCGCCACATCCATAATGAAATCTTCCTTGCGGCAAACGGTGATGTTCGGCATTCTTGTCATAATAATATGGACAGGGATAGATGGAAGCTCCTGTTTCCCTATACTTGCGCGAAGGAGGTCTTTTCTGGATAACACGCCTGTTAAAATAGAGTGATCGTCCACAACGAATAATGTGCCCACATCCTCTAAAAACATCGTACAAATCGCATCATAAACCGAAACATTCTCATGTATTACCACTGGAATGGATTGAAAGTCTTTCACTTGAAGTTTTTTCAGCTTATCTGCGAGAAGCTGCGTGCCTGTTTTTCCTGTGAAAAAGTAGCCGACCCTTGGTCTTGCTTCTAAAAAGCCTGACATTGTTAAAATGGCTAAATCCGGTCTGAGGGTCGCCCTTGTTAAGTTCAGCCGATCGGCGATATGCTCTCCAGTGATCGGACCATTCTCTTTGACAATCTGTAAAATCTGCTCTTGCCGTTTATTTAACTCGATTGTACTCACCACCTTTAAATAGAGAGAGCGAAATCTTTATTTTATGTATATCATTTTCATAACTCATCATATTATAGCGCATCTTTGTCCGAATGAAACAAAAATCCACTCAAAAACCGTGAATTAAATGAGTAAAAAACGATTGCCCTTCAGAAAAGGCAACCGTTCTTAGGTATTTATTTTACAATTAAATTGTTCATATTCGCAAATGATTGAATGACTTTGGCTAGTTTGACCATTTGTGCTAAACGATTTCGCTTCAGTTTTTCATCATCCGCATGAACCATTGTATGATCGAAATAATGAACAATCGGTGTTTTTAACGTATCCAGCGCCTCAAGTGCCAAGCTGTATTGTCCTGCTGCTACATGTTCCTTTACAGCTTTCTCTACTTGCTGATACGCCTCAAACAGCTTTTGCTCATGTTCATTTTCAAACAGTTCAGGCTGAATCTCTGCATCTTCCCCTTTTTTACTGATTGAAATGACGCGCCCCAATGCTTCAGCCGTTTCTTTGAAGCTTTCTTGTTTCACACTCTCTTCAAGAACAGCTGCTTTTTTGACGACTGCATATGGCTCAATATTTTCAACATCCAGCACTGCATCAACAACATCATGGCGGATATGCTCTGCTTGAAGAACATATTTTAAACGATGTGTTAAAAATTCAATCAGAGCAGCTTCATGTTCTGCCTTTACTTGTGCAAGTGCTAGCAGCTCTTTAAATGAAATATTCCAATGACGGTCGAGCAGGATTTGAACGATACCGCTCGCTTGTCTTCTAAGTCCATAAGGGTCTTGAGAACCCGTTGGGATCACATCAATTGAGAAGAATGAACAAATAGAATCAAGCTTATCTGCTACTGCCACAATCGCACCAATCAAAGTGGACGGCGCCTCGTCACCAGCAAAGCGCGGCATATAGTGCTCGTTGATGCTTCTTGCTACTTCTTCATGTTCACCAAGAGCTCTTGCATATTTCTCACCCATGATTCCTTGTAATTCTGGGAATTCATAGACCATTTGAGTCACAAGGTCAAACTTCGAAATACTTGCTGCTCTCGCCACACGTTTAGTGGTTTCGTCATCTGCTCCGACATGCGCCGCTAGACGAGTTGCAATGTCTGTCACTCTCTTCAGCTTGTCGCCGATTGTTCCAAGTTTCTCATGGAATACCACTTTATCAAGCTTTTTAATATTGTCTTCAATCACTAGTTTTTCGTCTTCTTTATAGAAGAATGCAGCATCTGATAAACGCGCACGAAGTACTTTTTCATTCCCTCTTGCGACATTTTCGAGCGCCTCACTGTTTCCATTTCTGACTGTAATAAAGTGCGGCAATAATTCCCCTTGCTCATTTTTCACAGGGAAGTAGCGCTGATGCTCTTTCATTGTCGTCACCAATACTTCTTCCGGCAATGCAAGAAACTCTTCTTCAAAGGAACCAGACAGCACAGTTGGATATTCTACAAGATCGTTCACTTCTTCTAGAAGTTCAGGATCAACAGGAATGACCCAGCCTTTTTCTAAAGATAGCGCATCTAGCTGTTCAGTAATAAATTGTTTTCTTTTCTCTGAGTCTGCAATCACAAATTGATCGCGCAAAGTTTGTTCATAGGAAGCAGGTGTGTCAATGCTGGCTGTCGTTCCAAGGAAACGGTGTCCTCTAGTCTCACGGCCGCTTTTCACCCCAGCAATTTCAACAGGTACAATCTCTTTTCCAAATAAACAAACAATCCATTTAATCGGACGGATATAGCGTAAATCCTCGCTTCCCCATCTCATGTTCTTTGGAAAACTTAATGAAGCGGCGATTTCACCTAACGCTGGCAGAAGGTCTTTGACTTGCTTTCCTTCTTGAAACTTTTGGACATGGACATAATCCACTCCTTTGATCTCTTTGAAATAGAGATCATCTGTTGAAGCACCTTGTCCTCTTGCAAAGCCTTCAGCTGCTTTTGTCCAATTGCCTTCAGCATCTTGGGCAATCTTTTTAGCCGGGCCTTTTGCTTCTTCTTTGATGTCTTCTTGTTTTTCTGCGACACCTTTCACAAGTACAGCAAGACGTCTAGGTGAGTTAAATAAAGCAGTCTCTTCGAATGAAATATTTTGCGTTTCAAACCATGCTTTTACTTTCTCACCCAGCTGCTTTGTGCTCTCTGGCATGAAACGAGCCGGCATCTCTTCTAAGCCGATTTCAAGTAATACATCTTGTTTATTCATGAGAAGCCGCCTCCTCTTTTAGCATAGGGAATCCCAGTTTTTCGCGTTCTTCATAATAGGTTTTGGCTACTTTTCTTGCTAACTGACGCACTCTTCCGATATAACCAGTTCGCTCAGTCACAGAAATAGCACCCTTTGCATCGAGCAGGTTAAACGTATGAGAGCATTTGAGGACATAATCGTATGCCGGGTGAACAAGCCCTTTGTCCATTTGGCTATGTGCTTCTTTCTCATAGGTTGTAAATAGCTCGAACAGCATGTCAGTATTAGATGTTTCAAATGTATAAACAGAGTGCTCGTATTCAGCCATTAAGAATAAATCTCTGACCGTAAATCCGGCTGTCCATTCAAGATCGAAGACATTTTCTTTGTCCTGGATGTAAGAAGCAAGACGTTCAATACCGTATGTGATTTCAACAGAAACGGGCTTACATTCTAAGCCGCCGACTTGTTGGAAATACGTGAACTGCGTAATTTCCATCCCATCAAGCCATACTTCCCAGCCAAGTCCTGCACAGCCAAGAGATGGATTTTCCCAGTTATCTTCCACAAAACGAATATCATGTTTCAGCGGGTCAATGCCAAGTGCCTTCAATGATTCAAGATATAGCTCTTGAATATTGTCAGGTGATGGCTTAATGATCACTTGAAATTGGTGATGCTGATACAATCTATTTGGGTTTTCTCCATATCTGCCATCAGCCGGGCGTCTTGAAGGCTCTACATAAGCTACCTTCCACGGCTCTGGGCCGATGCTTCTGAGGAACGTGTATGGACTCATCGTTCCGGCACCTTTTTCTGTGTCATACGCCTGCATTAATACGCAGCCTTCATTTGACCAATGCTTTTGCAGCGTCAAAATCATGTCTTGAATATTCAATGATCGCACCTCCATCTTTTCTAGACCAACCGCTATGTATGGCGGGTGGGATGAGAACCTTGTAAGAGAACACAAAAACTCCCGTCTCTATGCTCGCAAGGTTCTTGCAAACATAGGGACGAGAGTTTTTCCCGCGGTTCCACCCTATTTGCTGGTGTCGTAGCACCCAGCCGCTTTGTTTTACGTTGCTCAAGAATGCCTTTCGTTACGCCTCCATCCTTAGCTCACACCGCCCTAAGGTCGCTTTTATGGATTTTACGTAAGTACTTCTTTCTGTCAATGCAACATATTTTATCTTAGATGATCTTACAAAAAGTCATGGGAGATGTCAACTTTTGTTTTCCCCGCCCATTAGCTTTTTCATGGATTCCATCTGATTCATGAATTTTTTTGATTTTAAATAGAGGCCGGAATATTCGTCATAGTAGTGATCAAGCACTTGACGAATTTCTTGTTTCGTCTGCTGTTTCACATCAACCTGACCAAGCCTTGATAAATCAAAATAATGAAACAAACGGAGCAGCCTTGCAGCTGCGGGGGATAAGGGCAGTTTATATGGATCTTTCGAAAAACAATTTTGGCAAATGAAGCCGTTATCTCTTATTGAGAAATGGAACTGCCCTTCTTTTTGACCACAGTGCACACATTGATCAAGTTCAGGCTTCATCCCCATCACTGATAACATTTTGACCTCTACGATAAATAAAATAATATCAGCATCTGTACCTTCGTTGAGATGACGCAGAGATTGAAGCAGAAGCTCAAACAAATAAGGGTTTGGCTTTTTTTCTTCTGTCCCTTTATCCATCAATTCCGTCATATATGCGGCATATGCGGTCAGAAATAAGTCTTCCCGAATGGCCCGCATACTTTCAATCATTTCGCCTTGCTGGAGCGTTCCAAGTCCTGTTGATGATTGGATGAGAAAGGTGCCGTATAAAAACGGCTGGCTTATAGCTGACAGGCGGCTGTTTGATTTTTTAGCGCCTCTTGCCATCACGCCAATTTTTCCATGTTCTCTAGTGAGCAGCGTGACAATTTTGTTTGTTTCGCCATAATCTGTTGTTCTAAGGACGATTCCTTCACTTTTAATGAGCATTTGTCTACACTCCGAGCATTGGAGGGGGTCAAGAATTATAAGATTGGAAAATCAAATCGTGCTATCTCTTCTTCAAGTACATCGGGTCTTTCCAGGTTCTCCTTTTCTAACTCTTTGAAAAGCAGATACGTGTCAACGCTTCCTGTTTGTGAAAATACGTTCCATGTAAAATTCAACATAAAAACCCCACCTTTCTTTATTAGAAGCAGCAACGCTACATCCAACATATTAATTTTATCTTGACCAGGCTACCTCCATTTCATGATAAACAATTTTTACTAATCGAACCGCACCATTGTCAGATTTGCTGACAAATGCAGCGATTTTTTAATATTCGTCTTCTCTAAATCCAAAATCACGCAGGTGAGTGGATTTATTACGCCAGTCCTTCTGAACTTTGACCCAAAGCTCTAAATACACTTTTGAGCCTAGAAGTGCTTCAATATCTCTGCGCGCTTTTTGTCCCACTTCTTTTAACAAGCTGCCTCGTTTACCAATGACGATCCCTTTTTGCGAATCACGTTCTACGACAATGGTCGCCGCGACATGGATCTTGCCATTTTCATCTGGCTTAATCGATTCAATCGCAACCGCAATACTGTGCGGAATCTCTTCTCTCGTTAAATGCAGCACTTTTTCACGAATTAATTCAGAAATAATAAACCGTTCTGGATGATCTGTTACTTGATCTGCCGGATAAAATTGAGGGCCCTCTGGAAGATAACCTTCAATCTGCTGAAGAAGCGTGTCGATATTGTTTCCTTCAAGAGCTGAAATTGGCACAATTTCCTTGAATGGGTAACGTGTGCGGTATTCATCAATTAAAAGGAACAGTTCATCTGGATGAATTTGGTCAATTTTATTAACGACTAGGAACACCGGTGTAGATGTTTGCTTTAGTCGTTCAATGATGAATTCATCACCTTTGCCATAGCCTTCCTGTGCGTTAATCATAAACAAGATCAGGTCGACTTCCTTCAGTGTATTTTGAGCCACCCTCATCATAAAATCACCAAGCTTATGCTTAGGTTTATGAATCCCCGGTGTATCGATAAAGATCGTTTGTGATGTGTTTGTTGTCAGAACACCTTGCACTTTGTTTCGCGTCGTTTGGGGCTTATCGCTCATGATGGCGATCTTTTGTCCAATGACACGATTAAGAAAAGTTGATTTCCCTACATTGGGTCTTCCAATAATTGATACAAATCCTGATTTGAAGCTTTCGTTAGTCATTTAAATCCTCCGGTGAAAATGCGCCTGGCAATAGTTCGTTTACTGTTGTTTCGTATATATGTCCTTTTAAGTTCGTTAGAATCACTGGCATATCAGGTGCACATAGCTCTGAAATGACCTGTCTGCATGCGCCGCACGGCGAAACAGGACGGTCTGTATCAGCCACCACTGCTAACATTTGAAAAGATGTAATGCCTTCTGAATAGGCTTTAAAAAGTGCTGTTCTTTCCGCACAATTACACATACCATATGCTGCATTTTCAATGTTGCAGCCGCCATACACTTTTCCATCATTCGACAGTAATGCTGCACCGACTTTGAATTTAGAATAGGGTACATATGCAAAATCTCTTGCTTTGATTGCTTCTGAAATCAACTCTTGTTTGTTCATTCCTAGTTCCCACTTTCAGAAGAAATGGTACCACTGTCACATTTATATTTTACATAATTCACGTGACATTTTCACGCCCATTTCTAAAAATGTTAATAAATAGTAATATTGTTCTATTGCATGATCTTCGGTAAGAAGATGATCAACCCAATCATAACCGAAATCGCGGCGTAAACGCAAACAGCGCCTGCCGCAGCGTCCTTCGCTCTCTCTGCAAGCGGGTGCCTTTCTTCTGTCATCAGATCCACTGTATGTTCAATGGCTGTATTGACAAGTTCAAGCGCAAACATCCCCCCGCAAAGAAGAAGAACGATCAGCCATTCAAATGGGTCAATGCGGAACCAAAAGCCGCAGATCACCACGATGATGGCTGCGACTGTGTGAAATCGAAAATTCCGTTCATTCAAGAAAGTTCGCCATATTCCTCTAAATGCATAGTAAAAACTCCGAAAAAAACGGGCGAGCGGCCTTCTTTTCTTACGATGATCTCGAAAGGCCATAATCATCCAAGATTTTTGTCTGTTTGGCGAACATTTCTTTTTCATCTTCCTCTGTCATATGATCGTACCCGAGCAAATGGAGGAAGCCATGAATCGTTAAGAATCCAAGCTCTCTCATAAAGGAATGTCCATATTCCTCTGCCTGCTCTTTCGTTCGATCCACACTAATGATAATGTCACCAAGTACAGGCGGGATATCATCTGCTCCAATGATTTCAATCTCCCCTTCTCCTTCTTCCTCAAGTGCAAAGGAGATCACATCCGTTGGTGCGTCTTTTCCGCGGTATTCTTTATTGATTTGATGAATCTCTTCATTCGAAACAATCGTCACTGATACTTCCGCTTGATCCTTGACCTCAAGTTCGTCTGCAGCAAACTGAAGAAGCTTTTCCACTTCTTCAAGCTGCTCTTTTGATACTTGTCCTGTTTCATCTATTAAATCGATTAACAATGTCATTTACTTCACCTTCTGCTTCGGGGCATCTGGATATTCAATCCGAGAATGGAAAATCCCCTTTAATGTTGTACAAATCGTTTGGCTGATAATATTTAATTCTTTAAATGTGAGGTCACATTCACTAAATTGCCCGTCCTGCATTTTATCTGAAATAATGCCTTTGACAAGCTTTTCAATCCGCTCTGGATTTGGATTATGCATCGAACGAACCGCCGCTTCAACGCTGTCAGCCACAGAAATAATCGCTGCTTCTTTTGATTGCGGCTTTGGACCAGGGTAACGGAATTCTTCTTCTGTCACCTGATCATCACGCTCTTTCGCCTTATAGTAAAAAAACTTTAAAAGAGACTTCCCGTGATGCTGTTCGGCAATGTCGACAAGTTCTTCAGGAAACTTCTTTTCTCTCAGCATATCAGCGCCATCTGTCGTATGGGCAATAATAATATTTTTACTCAGCTGAGGAGAAAGCTTGTCATGCGGATTATCAATGTTCATTTGGTTTTCGATAAAGTACTGCGGTCTTTTCGTTTTCCCAATGTCATGATAATAAGCACCGACCCTTGCTAAAAGACCATTTGCGCCGACTGCTTCACATGCAGCATCCGCTAAATTCGCCACCATAACACTATGATGATATGTACCTGGTGTCTCGGTTAAAATCTTTTTGAGCAGCGGATGATTTGGATTGGATAATTCAATCAGTTTCATTGTGGAAAGAATACCAAACATGCTCTCAAAAACAGGCATTAACCCAATGACCAAGATAGATGATGCAAACCCTGACACAATCGCCATCATGAGGTTCACACCGATTTCAAGCCCTGATGGTGAAGAGTTTTGGATGAGTGTAATGGATAAAACCACAAGTACATTCACCAAAGCAACCAAAAGCCCAGCCTGCAATATTTTTGATCTTGCATTATGTTTTCTTAAAAATAAAATACCCGCCATCCCGCTCATCAGATAATAAGCGCAGATCACATAGTTAAAGACGCCGGTTACTCCTTGATTAAACATCATACTGCCGCAAAGAGCAAATACAAGACCGGAGAAGATCGCCAGCCGCTCATTAATTAGCAGCTTGATCAGCATCGTGCCAAGTGCCACTGGCACGACATAGCCTATCGTCGTATACTTCGTTTCCTGGAAGAGGCTGAACACTTCCATGATAATTAATATAATCGTGAAAATAAGCGAGTAAAGCAGTAACGACTTATTCTTATGGACAAGCGATTTTTTCCTCGATTCAAGGGAATGAACAATCGCTGCTAAGAAAAGTCCAATTAATATGAGAAGACCACTTACAGGCTTAAATAAATTTGAGCTGTTTAACAGACCCGTGAGTTCTAATTTGCGATAAACTTCCCGGTCAATGAGCTCTCCTTCTTCAACTAAGATTTGCCCCTGCTTAATTTGCACAGGCTGAATATTGTCAGCCGCTTCCTGTCTTTTCTTCTCTGTTGCCACTGGGTCAAATACATAGTTTGGAATGATCGCAAATTCACCGATTTCTTTCGCCGCATTTAAGTATTTTGATGGAATCGAATTGTTTTTAAGCTCTGTTTTGACTTGTTTTTTCTCATCTTGTAATTTCGCTGCTGTGATTTCTTTACTCATCAGTGAATTCACCACTGTGATGATGGAATCCTTAGTAAATGAGAGATTTTCATCACTTGCTTGGAGCAGTGCTTTGATGGATTGATCCGAAACAGCTTCCTGCATATCTGTTGTGAGCTTTTCTTTGACACGCTTGACCATTTCTTGATCTGATGGCGCGTTCTCTTTATCATCAGCTGCTTTCTTCTCTTCTTTAATGGCTTCAAAGAGGGATGAGATGAGGTCTACGCGATTATCAGAATACGCTTTTTTGAGCGTATATTGATCTTCTACCTGATCTGTTGCTTCTTGTTTCTTTTCTTCTGTCGCTTCTTGATCATCAACGGTTGACGGAGAATAGATGGTCTGTTCGCTCACTGAAAATAAATCTAAGTCGAGCGATTCAGGCTTTACATGGAAGAAGAGCACCACGAATAAAATGGCTGCTAAACCAGCGTACAGCAAAACATTTAAATAACGTGAGCGCTCCATTTTCTGAGGTTCTTTTTTAGACAGCAGTCTTTTGCGCTTACTGCCTTTTTGATTCTTTCTCAAGGAAAGTACCTCCTTTTTTACTTTAAACCACGATCGAAACAAAATGACCCGATGAAGACGATCGGGTCACTCAGTTCATTTTTGCTTTTCGTATGCGCCAATGATCTTCGCCACAAGCGGGTGTCTGACCACATCTGTCTGGTCTAATTCAATAAATGAGATGCCCCTGATCTCTGCAAGCATGTCCTTTGCAGCTGCAAGACCTGACTGCATGCCCTTTGGCAGATCAATCTGTGTAATATCTCCTGTAATGACCATTTTAGAGCCAAACCCAAGTCTCGTCAAAAACATTTTCATTTGGGCAGGTGTTGTATTCTGCGCTTCATCTAAAATCACAAATGCATCATCAAGCGTCCGGCCTCTCATATAGGCAAGGGGCGCTATTTCAATCACGCCGCGCTCGATTAGTCGTTCCGTATGATCACTGCCAAGCACATCATGCAGGGCATCATATAGTGGTCTTAAATAAGGATCTACTTTTTCCTTTAAATCGCCTGGTAAAAAGCCAAGACTCTCTCCTGCTTCAACAGCTGGTCTTGTCAGGATTATCCGTTTCACATGTCCATTTTTCAGCGAATGTACCGCATTGACGACTGCCAAATACGTCTTCCCTGTACCAGCAGGTCCAATTCCAAAGACCAGGTCATCTTTTTTCATCGCCGCAGCATATTCACGCTGGCCGATTGTTTTCACCCTGATCGACTTTCCTTTGGCATTTTTCGTAATTTCATCTTCATACATATTTTCAAAATAATTCAGCTTGTTTTTTTGCGCCATTTTAATGGCATAGACGACATCCCGTTCAGATATCTCAATTCCTTTACGGATGAGATGTAAAAGAGATGTGATCAAACGGCTTACTGTATCTCTCGATGCTTCCTCACCAGAAACATACACTTTTTCTCCACGCGTAATAATGGAGACGTTCAGCTCGTTTTCCATTAGTTTCAGATAAGCATCTTGATTGCCAAATAAAGCAATCGCTTCGTTTGGGCTATCCAATTTTTGTTGAATCTCAAGTAAATGTTCTGTCATTCTCTAGTCTCCCTGAACAATAGGTGTTGGTTGAACAATATCTTCTATTACTTGGTAAAGGATGATTAACTTAACTTTACCATTCCCTGTTGTCTCGTGCAAAACTTTTTCACTTTTCACCTCTCCTGTTTGACCTAGCTTCTCTTCTAATTCTTTTTTACCCATTTTAATCCCTGCTTGAACCGCTTCTTTATTTGTGTATTCGCGATTTATTTTCTCACTTTCGCGTGTAATTTCCTTTTCATAAGAGAATGGGAGCTGCATGTTTAAGAAATGAAGCGGATGAACTTCTGTTTCTGTTTTTGGCTGCTTAAAATCATCCTTTTTAAAAGAAAAGCCCCAAAATGGCAGTGAGCCTCCAAATGCGGAGAGCTTGTGCTTTGTCTTCATTTTACCCGTAAAAACGTCAAAAGATGTTCGAAGAGGGACAGAAACTTCTGAACGATACCACGTTTCACCATAGATTTTCGCTTTGGCTCCTACCGTTTTTTGCTGATCTTCACTGCCAATGAGTCCAGAGACAAGCATCTGTCCTTTCTTTACATGTTCATCAACCGCGGCAAGCGGCTCCCCTTTTTCTACATACATTCTCGTGATGACAGCCTTTTTCTTGGCGACGATATGCTGAGGACTCGTGTATTTTTCTTTTTCAGGTTCATTTTTTTCCACAACTTTCATTTGAAAGGTTGTGCCGTTTAGTTCTACGCCGACCCATGTGATGCTTTGAATATTGGTTGTCAGGGATTTTTGAATTTTTTCAGGTGTTCCCATTAGAAACTGAAAACGTCCTTTTTGCACCCCAATGTCGTCTAAATGCTTTCTCATTTGATGTTCAGTTTCTGGATTGGCTCCTTTAATATCGATTTTCCATACCATGTTTGAAAGCGCCAATATCGTCACTAGAAAGCATACAATCCCAAGGGTAAATCCGATATTCTTCCTTGACCATAGGAGTAGAAATGGAAAGCCCTTTTTTTGATGAAATGAACATGTCACGTCATGATGTCTGCGTACCTTTCTGAAGGCATGTACATCTGATAAGCGAATAAATAAGCGCACGCTGTCTTGACGGCGGCTCACTTGAAACATTGTGATCCCCTGCCTCGTGCACTCATTAATGAGCCGCTCAATGCCATTTCCTTTGATCTCCACTTCCACTCTGCCAATAAAATAGGCGAACCATTTATTCTTCACGCTTCTCCCCTCCGTCAGTTAAGAATCAATATAACGGACCTCATCGATTTTCCCTTCCAATAAAATCTCTTCTGGCAAAATCGTTTTAATCACAAAATCTTTCCCTGAAATAATGCATTGTCCCTGTTTGAGCATCAGCCTTACCTCTTGATCACTGAAAAGCAAAAGCCCTTTATGGTTCTCTATGTAAATGTGGAGTCTGCCAACCATCGTAATACGGGGAAGATCCATCATCACGTCTGGAGGGATTTCAAGTGTTCTTGTCAGCCATGCTTTAAGTCGATTTTTTCTTTTTCCCATTCAATAAGAACCCCTTCCCACCTCATGTGTATGAGATCAAACTGAAAGATGGTGAGACTGATGAGAAAGCCTCTATATCATCCTATTCCTCAGGGGTTCATATCATGCTAATGAATCCTGTAAAACAGCTGTTTCAGCATTTTCTTTAAGAAAAAATGTCATCAGGCAAAAAAAGCCCCCTTTTTCATAAAGGGGGCTTTCTTCTTTATCTTTTATATGGCCGTTTCATCGTTCTGTGCGGCTTTTTCGCGCGCGGCTCTCCAAATACTTCTCCAAGGATCATTCCTTGAACAATTGTATCTTGGTTCAGCTTCTCAATGAATTTTGGCCTCATTTCAGCAGATGCAGCCTTTGGCCTTGTCAGCTCTCTTTCAAGCGATTGGAACTCTTTGTTCAGCTCGTTTTTTCTTTCTTCCATTTCGGCAAGTGTAGCCGTATAGCGATCTTGTAAGGACTGAGAAGTTTTTTTCTTCATCCCGCCATGATCATGCACATCGCCGAAATCGTCCAGCTGATCGGTCACGACTGGATCTGGACTTGTTTGCTTTGTTTGCTTTTGGGGCACCTGCTTACGCTGAGGAGCGGGCTTCTTTTGCTGATTCTGCTCTTCGTTCTCCTCTTGTTTGCCGATCTTCCCAAAGACGGCAGAGATGATACCGATGATAATCGCAATTAGTAGCGGATTTTCAAATAGAATGTCCAATGGGCTCCCTCCTTAAAGCGTGAGAGGATGCTTATTTGTTTTCATTATCAGATGGACCTTTTGTCATTTTGCCAAATGAATCTCTCATATCCGTATCAGCATCGATATTCTTAATGTTCATGTAGTCCATGACACCAATATTGCCTTCACGTAATGCTTCAGCCATTGCAAGTGGTACTTCAGCCTCTGCTTCAACGACTTTCGCGCGCATTTCTTCAACTTTCGCACGCATCTCTTGTTCTTGTGCAACAGCCATTGCGCGGCGTTCTTCTGCTTTCGCCTGTGCAATGTTTTTGTCTGCTTCTGCTTGGTCTGTTTGCAGAATTGCCCCGATGTTCTTACCGATATCAACATCTGCGATATCAATCGAGAGAATTTCAAATGCAGTACCTGAATCTAATCCTTTACCAAGAACCGTTTGAGAAATCATATCAGGATTCTCAAGAACCTTTTTATGATTATCTGATGAACCGATTGTAGAGACAATCCCTTCACCTACACGGGCAATAATTGTTTCTTCCCCTGCACCACCGACAAGTCTGTCGATGTTTGCACGAACTGTAATACGTGCTTTTGCTTTGACTTCAATCCCGTCCATCGCAACACCAGAGATAAATGGTGTTTCAATGACTTTAGGGTTTACACTCATTTGAACTGCTTCAAGTACATCACGGCCTGCTAGGTCGATGGCTGCACAGCGAGCAAAGTTCAATTCGATATTCGCGCGTTGAGCTGCAATTAATGCGTTCACAACTCGGTCCACGTTACCACCTGCAAGATAGTGGCTCTCCAGCTGGTTAATCGTCACATCAAGACCTGCTTTATGTGCTTTGATGAGCGGGTTGACCACTCGGTTTGGAATCACTCGGCGCAGTCTCATTCCGACAAGTGTAAAAATGCTCACTTTTACGCCAGCCGCTAGGGCAGAAATCCACAGCATCACCGGTACAAAGGTGAAAAAGATCGATAGAACAATCAAACCTGCTGCGATAATCACAAATAATAGTAAAGTAGATGGATCCATTTTATTCCTCCTCTAAAATCAGTATATCTATACTTTCCTCACGACAATGCGTGAGCCTTCCGCTTTCACAATTTTTACTTGTTCATCTTTATCGATAAATGCACCTTCTGACACAACATCAATGCGCTCATCTCCGAGTACGATCGTACCAGATGGACGAAGTGCAGTGGCTGTCACTGCGATTTGTCCAACAAGATCCTCTCTTGTTTCATTTGAGACATAACCGCTTTCCTTATTGGTTGAATCGGTTAAAATGAACTTTTTAAAGAATTTCATACGTTTCCCCAACACCTTTGTCAATAAAATAACTGCTATGGTTGAAACAGCAGTGGCAATCAAGATGGAAATCGCCATTTCTGTAAAGCTTCCAGCTGCTAAAAATAAGCTGACAACGACACAGATCAGTCCAATGACACCTACGATTCCCCCTGGCAAAAACAATTCCAGAATGATGAGTGCAATCCCTGCTAAAAACAGGAACAACGTCTCATATCCTGCAAAACCTGCCACGAGATGACCATAAAAGAATAGAAGAAGCGCTGTCACTCCCATTGTGCCCGGGACCCCAAAGCCAGGAGAATAGAGCTCAACAACTAACCCTAAGCTTGCAATGGATAAAAGGATTGGAATGACAATTGGGTGCGTAAGAAAACGCGCAACCTTTTCAGCAAAGCTCACTTCATCGTATTGAACAGAAGCGTCTTGTAATTTCAGCTTCTGAAGCAAGTCATCCATATTTTTTGCTTCCCCTTCTGCATACCCGAATTGAAGCGCACGGTCTGTATTGAAGGTGAGCAATTCTCCTTTTGGTGCACCGGCTTCTTTTGCGTCTATATCTATATCCGCCATGGCAAGAGCATACTTTGGATCACGCCCCTGCTTTTCGGCAGCATCACTCATTTCAGCAAGCCATAGAGATTCAGATTTTTGATCGGCAGCATTGCCTTCTCCATCGATGATCGCAGCAGCCCCCATCTTTCCATTCGGGGTCATATAAATTTGACCGGCATTTAGCGCGATGAAGGCCCCTGCTGAAAGCGCTCTATGATTGACAAACGCTGTCACTGGGATATCGGAAGCACGAATCGTATCTGCGATCTCAAGCGCTGCATCAACTGCACCACCTGGTGTATTGATGTCGAGAATAATATGCTTCGCCCGTTCCGACTTTGCCTGCTCAAACGATCGTTCAATGAATTTAGAAAGTCCTTTTTCTACTGTATCTTCAATTGGGATAACATGAACTTTCTGATCTGCTGATTTCGCGGTCAATTGAACCCCTAATAACAAGCATATTATAAAACAACTGAAGAGAGCAATAGAAATTTTTATTTTTTTCATCTATTTGGTGATCCCTCCTCTCTTTCTTCCATTTTACCGTTCCTTTACATACGTTACAAATGTATCATAGGTTTCATTTTTATATGACAGAATCACGAGGGCATAAAAAAAGTATCCTTCTAACAATAGAAGGATACTTTTTATTGAGACAGCTGCTCGCTGACAAGTCTGTTAATGACAGCTCCATCAGCTTTACCTTTTACTTTTGGCATAATAGCGCTCATGACTTTACCCATGTCAGCCTTCGAGGAAGCACCTGTTTCAGCGACCGTTTCTTTCACGATCGTTTGCAGTTCTTCTTCAGAAAGCTGTTCAGGTAAATAAACGTCTAATATGTCAATCTCTTTTTGAACTTTATCTACTAAATCTAAGCGATTAGCTTTCGAAAATTCACGGAGGGAGTCTTTACGTTGCTTAATCTCGCGGGAAAGGACGGTTAGTTCCTCATCGCCGGTCAAACTGTCTTTCTTAAGCTTAATTGCTTCATTTTGCAGCGAAGCCTTTACCATACGAATGACAACAAGCTTGTCTTTCTCACGGTTTTTCATCATAAGCTTCATATCAGAATTTAATTGCTCAAGAAGACTCATAAAATCCACCCTCTTTAGAATTTACGTTTTCTAGCAGCTTCAGACTTTTTCTTACGCTTTACGCTAGGCTTTTCATAAAATTCACGCTTTCTTGCTTCTTGCAATGTTCCAGTTTTGGATACACTGCGTTTAAAGCGACGAAGAGCATCTTCAAGCGATTCGTTTTTTCTAACGACCGTTTTTGACATTCTCTTTCCCTCCCTCCGAATACACCAATCGACTGCATTAAAAAAAGATATACATGCAAAACATGTACCTAGACATTATAATATAAGCCCAGTGTGAGGTCAACTAAGTGATTTGGAAATATATTTTCGTCATGAGCAGGTAGACAAGTCCATATATTCATTGGTAAGAGGAGGACTTTTCTATGATGGCGATCATTTATTTTTGTGCACTTATTTTCATTTTTTTATGGTCAATGGGTTTGCTGAGAAAAGGATTAATGGCGCTTGCGTCGTCTCGTATTGAGAAATCACTTCTTCTCTTTACAGATCACCCGGTCAAAGCATTCTTGGTCAGCATTGTGTTTACAGGGGTTCTACAAAGCAGTTCTGCTTTTATGGTCATCGTCATCGGCTTTGTCAGTACTGGCATTCTCTCTTTTAAAAAATCGATTCCAATGATTCTTGGAACCAATATCGGCTCAACGTTTACGACAGAATTTATCGCCATTAAAATGGACGTATTCATGTGGGTTTTGATCATAGCCGGTCTTGTATGCATTCTTTTTGGCAGGACATCTTTTAGACATGCAGGAAAAAGTTTATTTGGGCTCGGGATGATCTTTTTTTGCATACAAGGCTTTTCAAAAATTGCAGGGATGATGACAAGCCAGCCTGAGACATTGCGTTTTCTTGAAATGATGCAGCATTCAGACTGGACAGCGCTGCTTTCGGGTACCATTTTCACAGCAATTGTTCATTCGAGCTCAGTCTGTATCGGTATTTTAATGGGATTTATGAATGAAGGAACTGTGGCACTTCAGGAAGGCATCAGCTTTGTGTTGGGGTCCAATATTGGGACATGTATTACGGCTGTGATGGCTGCGATATCCGGCGGCTACGCAGCACGTCAAACGGCTTATGCACACGTCGTATTTAATGTGCTCGGGGTTCTTTTATGCCTGCCGTTTCTCGCCCTGATCACAGAGGTTGTTGCCCTTCTCGCAAGCTCTCCTGCCCAGCAGATTGCGCATTTCAGCCTGCTGTTTAATGTGGCAAGCTCTCTCCTCTTCTTTCCGTTCATTCGCCCTTTTCACGGATTGATCTTGTGTCTCATGCCGAATCAGTCAAAATAAAAGAAACCGGCTTGCTCTTTTGGCTGCCGGTTTTTTTATCTATTATGAGGTCATTCTCACTTTGTCTGGCTGCACATCATCGCTGATGCGAACGAATTGTCCTTCGTTATAAGGATAGCCCGCTTTCGTAATTTTCACTTTGACCAGACGGCCGATCATGTCCTCTGTCCCTTCAAAAACAACTTTCATGTAGTTATCGGTATAACCAACATAAAGATTGTGGTTTCCTTCTTGTTCTTTGAAGGATTCTTCCGGAATAATCTCTAGCACATCACCTTCGTATGCTGATGCATACTCTTTCGCAAGCTGGTCAGAAAGAGCGATCAAACGGTGGACACGTTCGTTTTTCACATTCTCATCCACTTGATCTTCCATTCTTGCAGCCGGGGTACCTGTACGTTTGCTGTAAGGGAAGACGTGCAGCTCAGAGAATTGATGATCTTTGACAAAATTGTACGTTTCCAAGAACTCTTCTTCTGTTTCCCCAGGGAATCCAACGATTACATCAGAGGTGACAGCAAGTCCCGGCAATGCTTTTTTCAGCTTTGTTAAACGCTCTGCAAAGAATTCCATCGTATATTTACGGCGCATTCTTTTCAGCACAGTATTTGAGCCAGATTGAAGCGGGATGTGTAAGTGTCTGACAATTTTATCTGACTGATCAAGCACTTCAATCACTTCATCTGTAATTTGACTTGCTTCAATAGATGAAATACGGATTCGTTTTAAGCCAATAACACGTTCATCTAATTCTCTCAGAAGCTTTGCAAAGTTATAATCCTTTAAGTCTTCTCCGTATCCGCCTGTGTGAATACCTGTCAGCACAATTTCTTTATAGCCCGCATCAACAAGCTGCTGCGCTTGATTGATGACCTCTTCTGGATCACGAGAACGAAGAAGTCCGCGTGCCCAAGGAATAATGCAGAATGTACAGAAATTGTTACAGCCTTCTTGGATTTTTAATGAAGCGCGCGTTCTGTCTGTGAAGGCAGGAACATCAAGTTCTTCAAACACACGTGCTTTCATGATATTGCCAACCCCGTTGATCGGCTGTCTTTCTCTGCGGTATTCTTCAATATAGCCTAGTAATTTATGTCTGTCCTGTGTTCCAACCACAATATCAACACCAGGAATCGCCATGATTTCTGCTGGTGATGTTTGCGCATAGCAGCCTGTTACACAAATGACACCATCCGGGTTATGGCGAATGGCTCTTCTAATGACTTGGCGGCTTTTCTTATCGCCTGTATTCGTGACCGTACATGTATTAATGACATATACGTCTGCTTTTGATTCATACTCTTTTCTTTCATAGCCAGCTTCTTTAAACAGCTGCCAGATCGCCTCTGTCTCATAGTGGTTGACCTTACAGCCAAGTGTATGGAACGCTACTGTTCCCATCATGATTCACCTCTTAATAACTCTGTTTGATAAGATATAGCGGAAAGCGCATATAAAGGAGCAGTTTCTGTTCTTAAAATGCGTGGTCCAAGCCCGCAAATGACTGCACCAAGCGTTTCAAGCTCTTCAATCTCCTTTTCTGCCAAACCGCCTTCAGGGCCAAAAACCACTAGCAAGGTTTGTCCGCCTTTCATCTGTTGAAGCACAGTTTGAAAACGGCTTTGCTCTCCTTCTTTCGATGATTCTTCGTATGCAACGACACATTTATCGAATTCACCAGCTATTTGCGTCAGCTCTTTAAACGTTGATACTGAATAAACACGCGGAATGATATTCCGGTAGGACTGCTCGGCTGCTTCTTTCGCGATTTTCTCCCAGCGCTCTCGTTTTTTATGGGATTTTTTTTGGTCAAGCTTTGTAATAGAACGAGCCGCTTGAAACGGGATAAAAGCACTTGCGCCAAGCTCTGTGCCTTTTTGGATAATGAGCTCAAGCTTATCTCCTTTTGGAAGACCGCTTGCAATCGTCACCCTAATCGGAAGTTCTCTGTCCTGATTTGTCCAGCTTTCAAGGTGACAAATCACTTCTTCCTTTGTTATTGTATCAATTTTACTGAGCGCTTCAAAGCCGTCTGTTGTTAAACAAAGGATTTCCTGCCCTGCTTTCATCCGCATGACATTGGAAAGATGATGTACATCTTCACCTTTTATAACGATGGCTCCCTTTAACGTCACTTCTTCTTTCGTGAGGTCGATAAAATATCGTTGCATACGTGTCCTGACACCTACTCGCTTTATTTTTTCGCTATAATGCTGACCCAATCTTCCATTGACAGCACTTCAACAATGTCAAAACCCGCCTCTTCTAATGCTGTTTTGACCTGTAATTTCTTTTGTCCAATGATGCCTGATGTAATGAAATAGCCATCTTTCTTCAATAGGTCATAGGCTTGATCTGTAAAGCGCAAAATCACTTCTGCCAGAATGTTGGCGACAATTACATCACGCTCACCTGAAATTCCATCAAGCAAATTGTTTTGTTTGACCGTCACTTGGTTACTTACACCATTTAATTCGATGTTTTGCTTCGCACTTTCTACCGCAACGGTGTCGAGATCAAAGGCTTGAATGTCCTTTGCACCAAGCATCGCTGCTGCCACACTTAAAATTCCAGAGCCTGTTCCAACATCAATCACCGTATCGTTTTCCTTCACGTAGCGCTCAAGCGCCTGAATGCAAAGGACGGTTGTTGGATGCGTACCTGTTCCAAATGCCATTCCAGGGTCCATTTCAATAATCAGTTCATCAGAATGAACTGGTGTATATTCTTCCCACGTTGGAACGATGGTGAATTTTTCAGAGATTTTCACAGGATGATAGTATTTCTTCCAGGCGGTGGCCCATTCTTCTTCATTTACTTCACAAATTGACAGTGTATTGCGTCCAAGGTCAATATCGTATAGAAGAAGGTTGTTGATGGCTTCTTTGATCTCATCTACCGTTTCCATCAAAAAGCTGTTCATTGGAAGATAGGCTTTCACAATGACACCTTCATCTGGATAGTCATTCGGATCGAGCTGGTAGATCTCACCGTATACATTTTCACGTTCCTTGACTAAATCAAGCGGGTCCTCAATCACGACACCACTTGCACCTGCTTCATGCAAAATATTGGTGATCGGTTCCACCGCTTCATTTGTTGTATGGACGCTAATTTCTGACCACTTCAATACTACCAACTCCTTATCCGTCTTACTCGCCTTTAAATGCGCGTTTTACCTTGTCGAAAAAGCTCATTTCTTGTTCGTCTGGTTTATTTCCGCTCACTTCAGCAAATTTTCTAATGATATCTTTTTGATTGTCTGTTAAATTTGTCGGTG
This sequence comes from Bacillus sp. FSL K6-0994, assembly GCF_038630815.1. NCBI lineage: Bacteria > Bacillati > Bacillota > Bacilli > Caryophanales > Bacillaceae > Bacillus > Bacillus sp. FSL K6-0994. Next base: position 2,266,509 of record NZ_CP152043.1, read on the forward strand.
TGACGACACGTACAACGATATGCTGATCGCCTTGGCCGTAGCCGCGTACATTTTTCACACCTTTTCCTTTGAGTCTAAACTTCGTGCCAGTTTGAGTGCCAGCAGGAACTTTTAATTTTACTTTTCCGTGTAATGTCGGCACTTCAATTTCGTCACCTAATGCAGCCTGCGCAAAGGTAAGCGGCATCTCGCAGTAAATGTCATCTCCATCACGTTCGAAGAATTCATGCGCACGCACATGGAATACAACGAATAGATCGCCTGGAGGTCCTCCATTTACGCCTGGTTCACCTTGCCCAGACACTCTGAGCTGCTGGCCATCATCAACACCTGCAGGGATCGTCACGTTAATTTTCTTACGCTTACGCACTTTGCCAGAGCCGCCGCATGTTGAACATTTATGATCAATTTGTTTCCCTGTTCCGCTGCAGTAGTTACATACTCTGCGGTTGACCACTTTACCAAACGGAGTGGATTGCTCAACATTTAATTGACCAGAACCGCCGCAATGTGAACAGGTTTTTGCCTGCGTACCAGGCTTTGCACCTGATCCATGACATGTCTCGCAAGATTCTTCACGAGGGATTTCAATGGTTGCTTCTTTTCCAAATGCCGCTTCTTCAAACGAAAGCGTCATTGTATATTGCAGGTCCGCTCCTTGGCGCGGTGCATTTGGATCTCTTCTTCTGGCTCCGCCGCCAAAAATACTAGAGAAGATGTCATCAAAGCCGCCGAAGCCGCCAAAGTCTCCTCCTCCGCCAAAACCGCCGCCGCCAAAGCCTTGGTTTGGATCGGTATGACCGAACTGGTCATAATGCGAACGTTTTTGATCATCAGAAAGGGTTTCATAGGCTTCTTTTACTTCTTTGAATTTCTCATCTGAGCCAGCTTCTTTATTAATATCAGGGTGATACTTTTTTGAAAGCTTGCGGTATGCCTTTTTGATTTCGTCCTTTGAGGCGCTCTTACTTACGCCAAGCACTTCATAGTAATCACGCTTACTCATCTCTTCACACTCCCGATTTTCTCACATAAATACGATTGTATCATTTTGATTTAACCTTTTTCAATTCCTTTCATCGTTGAAAAGAAAAAAAGTCAAAGCCAAGAGATCCTGACTTTGACTTTCTGACGAGTACGTTTCAGCAGTCTTTTTCAAAAGTAAAGGTGATTATTTTTTCTCTTGATCGTCGTTTACTTCTTCGTATTCTGCATCCACTACATTGTCATCTGCTTTTTGAGCACCTTCAGCGCCTTCTTGCTGAGCTTGTGCTTGTTTTGCAGCTTCTTCATAGAGCTTTGTCGTTAATTCTTGAACGATTGTTTGCAGCTCATCTTTTTTCGCTTTGATGTCTTCAAACTCGCCTTTTTCGATCGCAGCTTTTAGCGCATCTTTCGCGTCATTTGCTTTTTTCACTTGCTCTTCATCGATTTTGCCTTCTAGATCTTTTAATGTTTTTTCAGTTGTAAACACTAATTGATCTGCTTCGTTGCGCACTTCGATTTCTTCTTTTTTCTTCGCATCTGCTTCAGCATTTTCTTCTGCTTCTTTGACCATTTTTTCGATCTCATCATCAGAAAGACCTGAAGAAGATTTGATTGTGATGTTTTGCTCTTTGCCTGTACCCATATCTTTCGCACGTACGTTGACAATACCGTTTTTATCGATATCAAAAGATACTTCGATTTGCGGTACGCCGCGTGGTGCTGGCGGGATATCAGTCAATTGGAAGCGGCCTAATGTTTTGTTATCTGCAGCCATTGGGCGCTCACCTTGCAGGACATGGATATCTACAGCTGTTTGGTTGTCAGCAGCTGTTGAGAATACTTGTGATTTACTTGTTGGAATTGTTGTATTACGTTCAATCAGCTTCGTGAATACGCCGCCCATTGTTTCAATTCCTAAAGAAAGTGGTGTTACGTCAAGAAGAACAACGTCTTTGACATCTCCTGTGATCACTCCACCTTGGATGGCTGCACCAAGTGCAACTACTTCATCAGGGTTTACACCTTTATGAGGCTCTTTGCCTGTTTCTTTTTTGATTGCTTCTTGTACTGCAGGAATACGAGTTGATCCACCAACAAGGATGACTTTATCAATCTCGCTAGCAGATAAACCAGCATCTTTCAGTGATTGACGTACAGGTGTCATTGTACGCTCTACAAGATCTGCAGAAAGCTCTTCGAATTTAGCACGCGTTAACGTTAATTCAAGGTGAAGAGGTCCTGCTTCTCCAGCTGTGATAAATGGCAGTGAGATTTGTGTAGAAGATACACCAGAAAGATCTTTTTTCGCTTTTTCAGCAGCATCTTTTAAACGCTGAAGCGCCATTTTATCTTTAGAAAGATCAATGCCATTTTCTTTTTTGAATTCAGCCACTAGGTGATCAATGATGACTTGGTCAAAATCGTCTCCACCTAGACGGTTGTCCCCAGCAGTTGAGCGCACTTCAAAGACGCCGTCTCCAAGCTCAAGGATCGATACGTCAAATGTACCGCCGCCAAGGTCGTATACAAGAATCGTTTGATCTTCTTCTGTTTTATCTAAACCATATGCAAGTGCAGCTGCTGTTGGTTCGTTGATGATACGTTCTACTTCAAGACCAGCAATTTTACCAGCATCTTTCGTTGCTTGACGTTCTGCATCGTTGAAGTAAGCAGGAACTGTGATAACAGCTTTTGTTACTTCTTCGCCAAGATAGCCTTCAGCGTAAGATTTAAGATGCTGAAGAATAATCGCAGAGATTTCCTGCGGCGTGTAGTTCTTGCCTTCAACTTCTACTTTATAATCAGTACCCATATGTCTTTTAACAGACATGATCGTGTTCGGGTTTGTAATTGATTGACGTTTTGCTACTTCACCCACTTGGCGCTCTCCGTTTTTAAAAGCGACAACAGATGGTGTTGTACGTGCTCCTTCAGCGTTAGCAATGACTTTTGGCTCGCCGCCTTCAAGTACTGCAACACATGAGTTTGTTGTTCCTAAGTCAATCCCAATGATTTTACTCATATTCGATGACCTCCCATTATGTAGTTATTGATTTACTTTTACCATTGATGGACGAATAACTCGGTCTTTGAGTTTATAGCCCTTTTGCAATTCTTCTACAACGATATTTGAATCGTAGTTTTCATCTTCAACTTGCATGACGGCTTGATGAAGGTTTGGATCGAACTCTTTGCCGACAGCTTCAATTGGTTCTACGCCTTCATTTTTCAACGCTTCTACCAGCTGGCGGTAAACCATTTGCATTCCTTCTAACAAACTTTTCGTCTGCTCATTGTCTGGATCAATTCCAAGCGCTCTTTCAAAGTTATCAAGAGCTGGGAGAAGATCACTGACAACATGTTGAGAACGATATTTTTGCACGGTCTCCACTTCAGTTCGAGCACGGCGTTTATAGTTTTCAAAATCTGCTTGAACACGCAGAATTTTGTTTTCTTTTTCATCTAGAAGCTGCTGCAATTCATCGATTTTTTCTTGGAAGGCAGACTGTTCATCATTTGTTACTTCCTCAGTATCTGCTTGAACTGCTTCTTCTTGTGCTTCAACCTCTGCTTCTTGCTCAGGTGTCTGTTTTTCTTCTGACATTGTGTTCACCTCCCTCAAAAGATTCAAAAATACGAAGGGGCTGTGCCCCTATCTTTTATCACCCTACTCATCATACAAATTGGAAAGTGCGTTTGACAAGTCTTTTGATACATGATGCAAGAGACTGACAACCCGCCCATAATCCATACGGGTTGGACCAATGACGGCAATGGAGCCGAGTGATTTTTGATCAATCGAATAAGTGGCTGTGATTAGGCTACAGTTCTCCATCGCTTCCAAATTGTTTTCTGAACCGATTTTAATGGTGATTCCTTGCTGATTTGGATGAAACAGCTGCATGACATCATTCTTTTGCTCAATAAGCATCATGAGTGAGCGGATGCGGTCAATGTCATGAAACTCCGGCTGATTCAACATATTAATCTTCCCGCCAAAGAAAAGTTTTGATTCATTTTGAGTCGATGTAAATGTATTGCCGAGCGCATCTAAAATATGATCATAATCTTTTAAATGCGTACGAAGAAGCATCACAACTTCTTTATACATTCTGTCCTTCAGCTGATCCATCGGGACTCCGGCTAGGCGGCTGTTTAAAATATTCATCAGCTTCTCAATATCGGAGACATCGAGATGCTCAGAGAAGGTAATGGTTTTGTTTTCAACATGTCCGCTGTCTGTAATCATGATCGCCACTGCTTTGTTTGGCTGAACAGGGACAAGCTGAATTTGCTTTAATCGATTTTCACTTAGCTTTGGACCAAGCACAATCGATGTATAGTTTGTGAGATCTGATAAAATTTCCGCCGATTTTTGAACTGTCTTTTCCAGCTCAAAAATTTTCTCCTGAAAGGCCGACTGGATGAGCACAAGCTCTTTAGACGACAGTTTTCGCGGAGAGAGCAAATGATCTACATAATAACGATATCCTTTTTCGGAAGGAATTCTTCCTGATGAAGAATGGGTCTTTTCGATAAAACCAAGTTCCTCCAAATCAGCCATTTCGTTTCTAATCGTCGCAGAGCTGAATGTAATGTCTTCTTTTTTAGAAAGAGTCCTTGATCCAACTGGCTGCGCCGAACGAATAAAGTCATTAATGATGACTTGCAGAATCAAAAGCTGACGATTTGTTAACATCATCATCACCCCTGTTAGCACTCTCTTTCAACGAGTGCTAATTGTATAAACAAAATTACCAAACTCAAATTAAAATGTCAATTATAACTCACCGAGAAACGCTTGAAATACTTCATTGCCTAACAATTTTCCTTTTCTTGTTAAACGTATCCCCTTGTCATCTTTTACAATGAGGCCTTTTTCTTCTAAATCTTCAAGAACAGTGGAAAAAAGTGCTTCTGGTGCAGCACCATATTTTGCTTGGAAATCAGCGCTTTTCACCCCTTCGATTTTTCGAAGACCTAAAAACATTTCTTCTTCTATTTGCTCTGCTTTTGTGACCTGATGTGTTTCCTTATACGGGAACCCTGTTTGGTCAATCAGCTCCAAATAATGTTTCACTGGCCCTGCGTTCACATTTCGGATGCCATCTACATACCCGTGTGCGCCTGCACCAAAACCGAAGTAATCTTCATTGCTCCAATAGGTCAGGTTATGCTGGCTTTCAAAGCCAGGTTTGGCGTAATTGCTAATTTCGTACTGCTTTAATCCATGGCGCTCCATTTCATCCATCACAAGCTCATACATTTCAGCCTCACGTTCTTGTGGCGGTAAATGAAGTTTTCCTTTTTGCATTAAGTTATAAAAAACGGTTTTCGGCTCGACGATGAGTGAGTAAACCGAATAATGCTCTGCCCCCAGCGAGAAAGCCGTCTCAAGTGAATTCATCACATGATGCTTTTCTTGATGCGGCAAGCCAAACATGAGATCGAGGCTAATATTGTCAAATCCAACCGCTCTAGCTCGCTCAAAGGATGTAAGGACATCCTTCTTTTGATGAACTCGTCCAATTTTCTTGAGTAAATCGTCTTCAAAAGTTTGAACGCCAAAGCTCAGACGATTCACGCCGGCTGCTTTAAGCACATGCAGTTTCTCAAGCGATAATTCATCTGGGTTTGCTTCTACTGCAAATTCAATCAGATTTTTTGTCGGCTTTAATACGCTGTGAATGCTGTTCATGAGCTGGTCTAGCTGACTGACAGTCAGTGATGTCGGGGTTCCCCCGCCAATAAAAATTGTCTTTAGTTCCTGCTCGCCTTTTTGCTCAATCGTGTGCTGCATCTCTTTCTCAAGAGCGGCTAAGTATTCGTCGACTGGCTGCGTTTTGATGAAAAATTTATTGAAATCACAATAGTGGCAAATATGCTCACAAAATGGAATGTGAATGTATGCTGCTTTCATTTGATGACACCTTCTTTACAGGTAAAGAGCCGCAGTTTATCGCTGCGGCGTCTTTGTTTGTTATCGACTATAAACGTCAAGGCAGACATTGTAAAGCAGGCAGCCTTGAGGATGTTATTTTTTTGGTGTGCTGTCGTCCATCTTCAGCACGGCCATAAATGCTTCTTGCGGGACTTCAACAGAGCCCACTTGCTTCATGCGCTTTTTCCCTTCTTTTTGCTTCTCAAGAAGCTTTCTTTTCCGGGAAATGTCTCCACCATAACATTTAGCAAGTACGTTTTTACGCATCGCTTTAATGGTGGAACGAGCAACGATTTTTTGACCGATTGCTGCTTGAACCGGTACTTCAAAGTGCTGGCGTGGAATCAATTCTTTTAGCTTTTCTACGATGATCTTGCCTCGTTCATATGCATAATCACGGTGAACAATAAAGGAAAGGGCATCGATTTTTTCGCCATTCAGCATGATATCCATCTTCACCAGCGTCGAAGGACGATAGCCAATCAGCTCATAATCAAAGGACGCATAGCCTTTTGTGTTGGACTTTAGCTGATCAAAGAATTCGTATACGATCTCTGCCAAAGGAATTTCGTACACAATGCTCACGCGGTTCGCATCAAGATACTGCATATCAATGAAATTCCCGCGTTTTCCTTGGCAAAGCTCCATCACAGAGCCTACATAGTCATTCGGCACCATCATTGTGGCTTTTACATACGGTTCTTCAATTCGCTCAATCTTTTGCGGATCAGGCAGATTGGATGGGTTATCTACGACGATTTTTTCTCCATCTGTCATATATACATCATAAATAACACTTGGCGCTGTCGTAATCAGATCAATTTTAAATTCACGTTCAATCCGTTCTTGGATGATTTCCATATGAAGCATTCCAAGGAAGCCGCAGCGGAAACCGAAGCCAAGTGCTTGGGATGTCTCTGCCTCATATTGAAGTGAAGAATCATTTAATTCAAGCTTTTCTAACGCTTCTCGTAAATCGTTGTATTTCGCTGTATCAATCGGATAAAGTCCGCAGTATACCATTGGGTTTAGCTTTCTGTATCCTGGAAGTGCTTCTTTCGCAGGGTTCTCCGCGCTTGTGATCGTATCCCCTACACGTGTATCACCGACATTTTTAATTGCAGCGGTTAAGTAGCCAACATCTCCAACGGTGAGTTCGTCTGTTGGCATGGCTTTTGGTGTGAAAACGCCAACTTCAAGTACTTCAAATTCTTTTCCCGTCGCCATCATTTTAATTTTCTGACCAGGTCTGACGGTTCCTTCGACAATTCGTATGTACGCAATAACGCCGCGATACGCATCGTAGAGAGAATCAAAAATAAGGGCTTGAAGTGGTGCTTCTGGATCTCCAGCGGGAGCCGGCACCTTTTCAACGATTTGTTCTAAAATATCCTCGATTCCAATACCCGCCTTAGCAGAGGTGAGAACAGCTTCAGACGCATCCAACCCGATGACATCTTCAATTTCTTCTCTTACACGCTCAGGCTCTGCACTTGGCAGATCGATTTTGTTGATAATCGGAAGAATTTCTAAGTTGTTATCAAGAGCTAAATAAACGTTCGCAAGTGTCTGTGCTTCAATTCCTTGTGCTGCATCTACTACGAGAATCGCACCCTCACAGGCAGCTAGGCTTCGAGATACCTCATAGGTGAAGTCGACATGCCCTGGTGTATCAATCAGGTGCATGATATATTCTTCTCCATCCTTCGCCTTATACTTCAGCTGGACAGAGTTTAATTTAATCGTTATGCCGCGTTCACGCTCTAAATCCATGGAATCAAGCAATTGTTCTTTCATTTCCCGCTGCGTAATCGCCGCCGTTTTTTCCAAAATACGGTCCGCCAATGTGGATTTCCCATGGTCAATATGGGCGATAATGGAGAAATTTCGAATTCTTGATTGCCGTTCTAATCGTTTTTCTTTATCTGTCACAATCTATCACTCCTACTATAAAACGCGGGTTGCGCTAGGTTAGATTATATCAATAGGGCTGTAAAGATTCAATCGAAATCAAGAAAAGCCGCTTATTGGTCAGCGGCTTTGATCAAAAGGGTGATACCTCATGAAATTCGTTTATTTCCCATTCACCCAATCATAAAGAGAACGGGCTGCATGTGTCATGCCATCAGACAGGGCTTTTCCTGCCTTGGAAAAGGCATTAAAGCCCTCTATTTCCTCCAGCTGTTTTTGTTTTTCGGCAAGATCCTTTTCTGTAACAGCCGTTCCTAAGATAGAAGCTTCCTTCTCTTCATTGTCGTTCATTTGAATGGAGAAAGCTCCTTTTAATTGCGGATCATGGTAGCCCTTCATTTGCAGCATGCCATTATTCGCTTGCTGCATTCCTAAAAAGACACCAAACAGCAAGACCAATCCTAAAATAATGGTTTTTCCAATAAATGAGCCCATCCCCGTCACCACCTTAAGAGCGTTTTTTCTCATCCTTTGCTTTGCCGTCAACCTTTTCCGCGTCCCAGAAAATATCGCTGAATACATCAGCTGCCGCATTGGATGCATTTCTCAATTCTTCCATATTATTATCTACTCCACCAAATTCTAAAAGAAGGGCTTTGTCGGATAAATCTTGATTATAGATTCCATTATCGCCAATTTCTCCTTTGGCAAACACACCGACACTAAGACCTTTATATTTTTTCTCCATCAAATGGTGGAACTCTGTCGCAAGCTTTAAGTTTTTCTCATAGCTTTGATTCTTCTTCCCAACAACAAACGCAATTCTCGCATATTTCTTCCCTTTGATTTCGACAGTCGTATCTTTCTTTCTTCTTGAGTCCCGGTGAATATCAATTAAATAATCGAGGTCATCATTTTTCGCTAAGGCTTCTTTCACGACCAATCTTGATTCATTATAAGACTGCGGATACTTTAATCCTTTTTTTAACAGTCTTTTTTCAATTTCCGTTTTGTCGACTGTATTGCCGATTCCTTGCTGATCAAGCGCCTTTCCAAACATGTCGCCGACAAGGGTGACATTCACTTTTGAGTGCCGTGCATTATTTGGATTCGTTTCTCCTTTTAAAAATGGTAAATATGATTCCGTATTATGTGTGTGATAAATGTACACAGCTTTTCGTTTTCCTGTTGACCGGTCCGGTTCTTTGGCAGGCTTTTTCGGCGTATCATCATCGAGCTTGTCCAGCTCAGCCAAATTTGCTTCTTTTTCATCTTGGATTACTTCACTAGGCGGCGGTGATTCCATTGGCATATTGGTATAATCTGTTCCTTCACCCGCTAAGATGATTTTTGTATCAAAATGTTCAAATCCTGGGAGCTCTCTTCCTAGGAAACTGCGCGGGTCTTCTAAATTAATACTGGTTGCAAGCTTCAGTGACAGCCCAGAGAAATGAAATCCTTTTTGAGCTTCTGGAACTGCTGAGGCGAAATATTGGTTTTCCATGCCCATTAATGTGGCAAAAAATGCGCCAGAGAGCTCATCTGCTACACCATATAACGAGGCTTGCGGCCTCAGCTCGGGTTTTAAAGAGGTCAAAGCCCCTGATATCACAAACACCACAACAAGAGAGGCAATAAATAAGAAGATGCTTTTTACTACTTTCGTTCCATTAATCGCAACGACCAACTGTCGAGGACGGCGGGGTCTTTTTTTCATGATTTACTCCCTCCAGCACGCTTTCTAGTAATTACACTATGAGCGAGCTAGAGAAAGTAGAACCGATTAATGATTATATGAACCCATGTTATCTTGAGTGATTTTTTGATGAAGCGCTGTGTTTAATCCGTTGGCAAGTACGTTTGCCATATCATCAATGAATGTATCGACTTCCTTAGGCGTGACCATTAAATTTTGCCCCAGGGGCGCAAGCACTTCGTGGATCAGCTGCCTTTTTTCTTCTTCAGGAAGGGTTCCTACGATGCCTAAGAATGACTGACGCGTTTCTTCATCTGGCAAGTCTTCTTCGTTAAGTACTTTTTTCTTCCCGAATGTCAAACCAGCCGGCACAAGAGAGCGGGATGGTCTATCATCTTTTAGTTCTCTACCAAAATGCTTTAAGACATAATCAATTGTGTCACTAGCAATCGTTACTGCATCCACCACTGTCGGAACGCCAATCGCAATCACTGGAATGCCCAATGTTTCTTTGCTTAATTCTTTTCGCTTATTCCCTACACCAGAACCGGGATGGATACCTGTATCAGAAATTTGAATGGTTGTATTCACTCGTTCCACCGCACGAGCAGCAAGGGCATCGACCGCGATGACAAAATCAGGCTTAGACCGCTCAATCACACCTTGGATAATGTCACTTGTTTCAATACCGGTCAGTCCCATCACCCCTGGAGACAAAGAGGAAACCGGGCGATAGCCTTCCTGAACATTTTCCGGCTGCAATTCAAAGAGATGGCGGGTTACAAGCAGGTTTTCAACTGTGAGAGGACCTAGTGCATCTGGCGTAACATTCCAGTTTCCCAGCCCTACTACAAGGCAGCTTGCATCAGCCTGAATGCCTCGGTCTTTTAAAAACTGAGCAAAATGATGGGCAAAGACTTCGACGACTTTTTCTTGCATCTCAGAGTCTTTCTCTCGAATACCTTGCGCCTCAAACGTCAAGTATGTCCCTGCCTTTTTGCCGGTCAGCGCCTCCCCTTCTTTCGTGATTTCTACAGTGCGTATGCGGATGCCCTGCTCATCTTTTTCCTTTTCGACAATCCCTTGGATCCCGTCCTTTTTGACGACATTCGGATTGTTCTCTTGTTCTAGTATCTCTTTTGTTTCAACAGCGAGGTCTGTCCGGATTTGATAAACGCTTAAATCAAGTTTCTGTTTCTCCATAAATAGACTCCTTCCACCAAGTAATTAACAGTAGTCTTTCCATCTCTTGAAAGAAACATTCGAGTACGTCATCAATGAAAAATACTTTACATTTATATTGCATTCTAAAGGTGTGTTTGATAGAATACAATTTGTTCTATTGTGAAGATTTAACCTTAAGACAATTGTGTTTAGGTTGTATCTTAGGAGGTGAAACACATGCCAAATATTAAATCAGCGATCAAACGTACAAAAACGAATAACGAACGCCGTGCACATAACGTAACAATCAAGTCTGCGATGCGTACTGCGATTAAACAAGTTGAAGTTTCTGTAGCTAACAACGATGCTGAGCAAGCAAAAGCTGCTCTTGCTTCTGCTGCAAAACGCATTGACAAAGCCGTTAAAACTGGTCTTGTACACAAAAACGCAGCTGCGCGTTACAAATCAAGACTTGCTAAACAAGTAAACGGACTTTCTGCATAATGCTTGCAACGCCTCAGTGATGAGGCACCTGTTTAACTGTACGTCCGTCCTGACCGGCCGAGCCTTAAGGACAGACTGGCAATTATACATCTAAACAAAAACGACCCTCTTTTTAGAAGGTCGTTTTTTTATGTTCAAGCGCCTAACAAACGAAGCAGGAACAATTCTAACAGCAGCTGCTTGTCCTTTTTACCGGTTTTCATTTCATAATCAATCGTTGAAAGCTCTTTGACGATCTGCTTGAGCTCTTCTTCTGAAAACAGTCGTGCCTGATCCATCGCAAGTTTGACCCGAAACGGATGGACTTTTAGATTTGAAGCAATTTGTTTTTGTCCATAGCCTTGCTGAGCGAAGTACTTCGTCTGCAAAATCAATCGAAATTGAGTTGAAATGAGTGCTAATATTTTAATGGGTTCCTCATTTTGCTTCAGCAGGTCATAAAACATCTGCATGGCCTCAGAGCGGCGCCTGTTTACGATTTGATTAATCAGCTCGAAAATATTTTGCTCTAAGCTTCTTGCAACGAGCTGATTGACATCTGCTAACTCAATTTCTTCCCGCTCTCCAATATATGTACTTAGCTTCCGAACCTCTTGGAATAGAGAGGAGAGACTTCCGCCGCATAGCATCACAAGCTGCTCAGCCGCTTCAGATGTAATCGTCTTTCCTTCTGTCTTCACCAGTGTGATGGTGAAATCAGTTGTTTCTTTTGGGTTTAACTCTTTCGCCTCAACGACAGCAGCTTTCTTTTTTAGCAATTTGGTGATTTTTTTACGCTCATCCAGCTTTTCATATGGTGCCAATAACACGAGAATGGTATAGGGCGCTGGCTTTTCTAAATAAGCTTCTAATACAGAAAGCTCATGCTCAATCTTTTCCTTTTTCTTTTCAGCAGTAAGAAAATAAGGATTCTTGATCACGACGAGACGTCTTTCTCCCATAAACGGAAATGTTTCTGCATCCCTCACAGCCTGTTCAAGCGGCACTTCTTCCATATCGAAGACGGAGTAATTAAAATCCTTCGTTTCTTCCTCTACTACAGCTTGTCTCAATTTAGCAGCGGTTTCTTGCAGTAAATATGTTTCTTTCCCATATAAGCAATAAACGGGATGGATATCCCCTCGTTTTAAATTGTTCCATACATCAAAGACCATCAATTGACTCCCTCTCTTTCACTTCCACCTCTATCCTAAAGTGTGTGAAGACATTAGTAAAGAGGAAGCTGAAAGTGCCGCCTCCTCATTTATAGTAAACGTCCGGCGCAAGCTCCCGGGTCAGCCTGCTGTCAGACGATATTCATAAAATGATCATAAAATGGAAAACGGTTACTTTACCTTCTAGCAATTCCAAATGAGTTCAAGTATACTAAAATTAGCCAGGAGGGATGAAAATGAATGAATTTGAAAAAAATGTTCAAAGCAAGCGGAATGATGTGACCGACTCAGCCGTTGGTTTTATCGTCACATTCGGATTTTTCGCCTCAATGTTTATTTTGGCAACCATTATACACCTCGTTGGATCTTAACTTCATGAAGGTTACATGAACTGCCGTTTCGGCAGTTTTTTTATTGATTTTGTAAGATATCATATGGAGGATGAGTGTAAAACGTTCCTTGCTCATCGAGAAATTCATACGTCACGCTCCCGTCGGTATCTGTACGATACACCTTCATTTGCTGGTCCTTTAATTTTTTCAAAACTTCCTGATGTGGATGCTGATAACGATTGCGTTCACCTGCTGAAATGAGTGCATGTGAGGCCTTGAGATGCTGAAGCCACTCTTCGCTTGTTGACCCTTTACTCCCGTGATGTCCAACCTTTAAGATATCTGCCCGCAGATGAGGAAAGGCTTCTATCATGTCTCGCTCCCCTTCTTGTTCAAGATCTCCAGTGAGCAGAAACCGCTTCCCGCCTAGAGTAAATGTCAAAACGAGTGAATCATTATTCTTAGTTGTAACCCGATCACGCGATGGATGAAGGACCTGAAATATTTGCTCTCCAATCTGAAGCTGATCTCCTCTCTCTAATTCATCAATCATGATCCCTTGATCAGCTGCTTCTTTTAACAGCTCCGCATCCTCTGGACTCCGTGCAAAGCCTTTTGGAATAGCCAGCCGCTTTACTTTATTTCGTTTGATTAAACGAGCTGCTTCTCCCATATGGTCTTGATCCGCATGTGTAAGAATAAGAACATCAAGTTTTGCTATTCCTTTAGAATGCAGAAACGGGATCAGCGTTTGATCACCGATCGTAGACACCTTACGTCTTTTTTTCCACGGTTCTTCTTCAAAAGAAAGTCTGCCTCCTGTATCCACAAGCAGGTGCCCCTTTCGATAGGGCAGCTGAATAAACAAACTATCCCCCTGTCCTACATCCAGCATTGTCACTTCCCCTTTTTCGAGAAAATTCGGGGTGAAATAGTGTGCACTCAAGACACCAATAAGAAAAAGGATCGGCAGTGCATAGGATTTCACAGAAGTTTTGCTCTCCATCACAAATAACAGAACAATTAAGGCGCTCACCTCAAGCAGAATATGCCACCAAGCAGACTTCATAAAAATCAAGTTGAATTCATCAAAAACAGCCATATAGGCTGACAATTGATGACTAAGCTGAATCACCGAATCAAGCAGCTGAAACAATGTTTGTCCAAGCGGAAGATAAATGATAGTGAGAATAAAAAAGAGTAAGGACAGCGGCATAACGACCGTCGTATATAAAGGAACAAATATCATGTTCAAAGGTACGCTCAGTAAAGAGAATTGATGAAAATGATATAAAAGAACAGGAAGTGAAGCAAGCTGTGCAATAAAGGAAATCAGGAATAATTGCATGACTGAACTTTTTGCTTTTGATAAAATCCTAGTCGATAACAAAATAAAAAACGTGACCGCGAATGAAAGCTGAAATCCGATATCAAATAAATAAAGAGGATGAACCGCTAATAAGAGTAAAAACGTTGCACTTAATACCACAGCAGAAGGCTGTTTCATTTCTTTTGGCAGACTAGTCATCACTAAATAGATTCCTGCCATGAGGCAAGCTCTTAAAACAGATGGTGCAGCACCTGTCAAACAAGCATAAATTGGAAGAAAACATAATAGAAGAATACGTGCTGTCTCTCTTGTCACGCCTGCACGAAGGAGACACCAAAATAAACATGCAAGAAGCGTTTGCACATGCAATCCTGAGATCGCTAGTAAATGAATAATGCCGAGCATTTGATAATCTCTTAATGTGTCAGGTTCTATCAACTCACGATCGCCAAAAATTAGTGCCTGTACAATGCCAACAGAGTGTTTAGGCACATGATCTTCTAAAAATTTCAAACCCTTTTGCCTTATCACTTGAAGAAAATAGGAAGACCCGTCTTTTTTTGTACAGTTTTTGATCGACTGTGGCAGAAAAATGGCGTCAATGCCTTTTGATTTTAAAAATTGATCGTATTGAAACCCGTTAGGAATGGTTGCGTGCTTTGCTGGACGAACATCACCTGTCATGTGACAGCTCATACCAGGTTCTACCTCTTTTAATGCCTCTTTTTCATGCTCTGTTTGAATTGTATAAAAAGTGGCTAGTTGTTCATGGTCTGTTGAAACAGTCGCTGAAAAACGATTGCCATCTGTTTTCGGAATACTTTCAATCACAACGGAACCAGATAGGAATTTTTCTAGTACGGGTTGATCCGTTTCAAGAGACTCATGAATCATAAAAATGAGTATATAGACAGCCCCGCATAGGCTGACCATTAAAAAGAGCTGAGGCATTTTTTTCAGTAGGCTGAGAAGTAATATGATGAGAAGAAAGAGAAGGAAATACATATGAAGATGATATGCAGCCAGAGCAATTCCAACAGCTGCTGAAATTGCCCCAAACGGCAAATATTTAAACATAGGAAGTAAATAATTGATTCGCCTTCTCATGCATATCGCGAATTTCTGTTTCGCTAAGTCCTGATTCACTCAGCTTCCCAATTAAATCTGCAACAAAGGCCAATTTTTCTTGATTTTTTAAGTCGATGATCATTTCATCTAATTCAACTTGCTCTGTTTGAACACCCGCCTGCTCGAATAAATCAATCGCATATGGATGATTTTTATAATCCTTTGCATAGTACACTGTTCGTATGCCCGCTTGAATGATGGCTTTACAGCACTGTAAACAAGGAAAATGTGTGACATATATTTCAGCATCAGCTGTAGGTGCACCAAATTTGGCACATTGTAAAATAGCATTCATTTCCGCATGGATGGTGCGAACACAGTGATGATCAATGACATAGCACCCTACATCCGCACAATGAACATCACCGGCAATGGAGCCATTATACCCCCCTGCAATGATGCGCTTGTCCCTTACGATGGTCGCCCCAACAGCTAACCGCTCACAGGTGCTTCGTAAAGCAAGCAAATGGCTTTGTGCCATAAAATATTGATTCCATGAAATTCTTTCCACGAGCTGATCCCTCCAGAATGATGGTTGATATTAAGTGTACATGCCTTTCTTCTCTAACGTCAATTCTACTTCACGGTCAATTGACTTTTCAGCCGTTCAATCGTCTTTTCCCCAAAACCTGAAATGTTCCGCAAGTCTTCAATTTGTTGAAATTCTCCGTGTTCCTCTCTATACATTATTATAGCTTCGGCTTTAGCTGGTCCTATGCCGTTAATGGTTTGCAATTCGGCTGCATCGGCCTGATTGACATTCACACCTTCACTCTTTTCAACGCCCGTTGATGCGTCAGCTGATGCTGTTTGCGCCTCTCTTTCCGCTTCCCCCTGCTTCCGAACATAAATCATCATACTATCCTCTAATTTAGCTGCTTGGTTGATTTCAATCGAGTCTGCTTTGCTGGTAAAGCCTCCTGCCCTTTGAATCGCTTCCTCTACCCGAGCATCAGATTGAAACGTATAAACACCTGGCTTCCTTACAGCTCCTTTGACCTCTACAAAAATCGTCGATGGCTCTTTTTCTGTCTTTTCTTGTTTGTCTTCTAATGTGACTTGTATGTCTTTATTTTCCTTCAATACACTTGGCTCTCTGTTGCCCTCTCCTTTTCCAGTGAAAAAGAAGAAACTGAAGATGATCACGACTATGAGTCCAGCGGCGATATAAAGACTGTATTTTTTTAATGAAATGAGTCGTTTCACTTACTCACGCTTCTTTCAATCATATTTTTCTACTGCTCAACATACTGTTTAGAAGATAACAGATCCAATGCGTCTAAGGAGGGAGAACGTTTGAATATAGGGTTAATCGGTACAGGAAACATGGGTACCATACTTACTGAGGCATTTATTGAATCAAAGGCAGTCAATCCCTCATCGATTACTATTACAAACCGAACCATTGAAAAAGCGTTCAATATAAAAAAGAACCATCCAGAGCTTGAAGTAACGAAACAGCTTTCAGGGGCTGTCACGAATAAAGATTTCATTTTTGTTTGTGTCAAACCACTTGATATTTATCCACTGTTAAAAGAGCTGAGCCCTCTTTTAACGGAGCAGCAAACCATTGTCATCATTACAAGTCCGGTTCATCCTGAACAGCTTCAGGATATCGTTCCTTGTCAAACAGCCAGGCTGATTCCAAGCATTACAAACCGCGCTTTATCAGGCGCATCACTTTTAACTTTTGGTTCATCATGCAATGCCGCGACGAAAACTGCGTTAAGACAGTTAGCTTCGTGCATTTCAACACCTATCGAGATCCATCATTCGATTACAAGAGCGGCTTCCGATATTGTCAGCTGCGGACCTGCTTTTATCAGTTTTCTCGTTCAGAAAATGATTGAAGCGGCCGTAGAAGAAACGGATATTTCCAAAGAAGAAGCCACCACCTTATCAGAGGATATGCTTGTTGGACTTGGCCGATTGATTGAAAAAAGAGTCTATACCCTTCCGACACTGCAAGACAAAGTATGTGTGAAAGGCGGCGTCACTGGTGAAGGCATTAAAGCACTTGAAGCAGGGGTGCAAGATATGTTTCACCGTCTCTTTCAAAACACCCATGAAAAATTCGATGAAGATCTAGAGGCGGTTGCGCATCAATATCCGCCAAGCGTGTTCACTGATGATCGCAGAAATTAATCATCTTTGCAACAAGCGAAAAAAGGGTTTTAAAAAACCATCGTTCTATTAAACGATGGTTTTTGGTTTCTTAGCTGAGATGAAATACCTTTCGGCGAATTCACCGGGGGCTTCATTTGTAAAATCAGCAGTCACTTCTATTTGTTCAAAGCCAGCTGACTCAAGGAACGCTGCATATGTTTCAAATGGAAATGTGCGCTGTTCATGTGTCTCATCATAACGCTGATACATGTCTCCGTCTTTTACAAAAAAGCTTAAATCATGAATGACCGAATACATGTCATCCCCTTTATCACTCTGCCAAATATAGCTGATCTCTTCATCTTGATCTGCATAAGTCGAACCCGGGAATACCTCTTCCATTTTATAAGGCGTATGAACATCAAAAAGTAAAACCCCATCTGCCTCTAAAAGCTGAAACATGTTTTTAAAGGTTTTTTTGACGTCATTTTCGTTTTTTAAGTAATTCAAGGAATCACAGCAAATAACAGCTGCCTGGAAGGCTTGCTCAAAGCCCGTAACCTCTCTCATATCTTGATGTAAAAATTGAATCGACTGCTTTTTCGCCTGCGCTTTTTGCTGCGCGAAGGCCAGCATTTCTTCACTGAGGTCAATTCCTGTGACCTTGTGGCCCTTTTCAGCTAACCGAAGAGAAATCTCTCCAGTTCCACAGCCTACATCGATGATGGCAGCATTCGGCTTCATATACTGCTGGATCCACTGAACCCATTCATCATAAGGTGCATGTGTCATGAGCTCGTCATACACACCTGCAAACCCTTGATAAATCATGAGTTAATGCCAAGTGAAAGCGTTTCTCTCGGCGCATCTCCCCATAGCTTTTCTAGATTGTAGTATCCTCTTTCTTCTTTGTGGAACACATGGGCAATGACATCACCTAGGTCAATCAATACCCATCTTGCTTCATCAAAGCCTTCCATCTTCTTCACTTCGATTCCGCTTTCCTCTGCAAAATGTTTTACTTCTCTTGCAATGGCTTGCACTTGTTTATCAGAATTCCCGTGACAAATGAGAAAATAATCTGCAACAAGTGAGATTCCTTGCATATTAAGGGCAATAATATCCTCAGCCCGTTTATCATCGCATGCTCCTGCTGCGACGTTTAAAATTGATGATGAATCCATCCAAATTCCTCCTTAGTTGTTCTTATGCACAAGCGAGTTGTAAGTAGCAAGCGTATCTGGAAAGACTGGCTGATTCTTTTTCATTAGAAAACTGATGGTGTTTTTTAATGATTGGATCAGTGCACGATCTAGATCATGTTCTGCTAATTCCCTTACTTCTTCGACACCAGGGAAATGACGTCCTGGTTCAATATAATCTGCGACATAAATGACTTTTTCAAGTAAGGTCATGTCTGGTCTGCCGGAAGTATGAAATTCAATAGCTGTTAACACATCTTGATCATCAATTCCAGCTTCTTTTTTGACCAAATAGGCACCAACCGGGGCGTGCCAAAGCTCGGGCGAATATTCAAGCAATAAAGGGTTCATCTGTTCTTTTTGGATAATCCCCTTCATTTCTTCTTTTGGTCTAAATTTCGCATAATCATGAAAAATAGCGGCGATCTCTGCTTTTTTCACATCTGCACCGAACCGTTCCGCTAATGAAATGGCTGTCTCCATGACTCCGAGTGTATGTGTATATCTATGCTCTGTTAACTGCTCTTTGACACAGTTCAATGCTTCTTCACGATTCATATAAATGATGCTCCTTTATATAACGCTCAACAGCTTTCGGAATCAAATAATCGACAGGGTTCCCCTGCTCTATTCGCTGCCTAATCAATGTCGATGATACATCAAAAGCTGGAACATCTGCAAATAAAACAGGATATCCCGTACTTCCAACGTAACCCGGCCTTTTCATCCCAATAAAGGTGATCATTTGAAGCAAATCATCGATCCGATGCCATTTTGGCAAATACTCGACCATGTCCGCTCCTATCATAAAAAAAAACTGATCTTCTGGATGACGCTTCTTTAACAGATCGACTGTATCTACCGTATAAGACGGACCCTCCCGCTCCATTTCAATGAGCTCGAGCCGAAAATATGGATTTGACTGAATCGCCGCCTCCACCATTTTTATCCGGTGATGACTATCTGCTCGTTTCCGTCCAGTTTTATGAGGAGGCATATGGTTTGGGATAAACCAAATTTCATCAAGCCCCACTTGAATCCGCACCTCACTTGCCATCAGCAAATGCCCGTTATGGGGAGGATCAAACGTACCGCCGAACAACCCTATTTTTTTCATATCGCATCCACCTTTACGGCAGCTTAATTTGTTTATTTTCCTTAGATTCTTTGTAAAGGACAATCACATTTCCGATCGTTTGAACGAGTTCAGCCTTTGCACCTTTTACAAGTGCTTTCGCAACTTCCGTTTTGTCCTCGTCGCAATTTTGCAATACGCTGACCTTTAACAGTTCTCTTGCTTCAAGCGCCTCGGAAATTTGCTTGACCATATTGTCATTCACCCCGCCTTTTCCAACTTGAAAAATAGGTGATAAATGATGTGCTTGTGCACGTAAAAAACGTTTTTGCTTACCTTTTAACATGGTGTTCCTCCTAATTTCTCTATAACAATTGACTTCATTTTTCCGGCGTCAGGTGTAATGCCTGTCCACAGTTCAAAGGCTCTTACTGCTTGTCCAACAAACATGCCAACCCCATCCACTGTTTTCAAGCCTAAACCTGCTGCTTCACTGAGCAGTTTTGTTTCTATTGGATTATACACAATATCACAAACGACCGCTGTTTTTTTTGCGTTCGCTAAAGAAATCGGGGTTTCTTCAACATTCGGATACATGCCGATCGAGGTCGTATGGATGATGACATCATATTCCCCAAGCCGCTCTTCCGCTGCATTTAATGTGATTGCTTGAGATGTGATTTTCCCCTCTGCACTTTCAATTAAAGCTTCAGCTTTTTCAATGGTGCGGTTCGTAATATCAAAGCTCTTCGGTGCATACTGAGCAATTGTCGTATAAATCGCTCTTGCCGCTCCGCCAGCACCAATCAAGAGAAATGACAGCTCTGATAGCGGCTGATCCAAGGCTTCAAGCAATGAATGAAGAAAGCCTTCTCCATCTGTATTGTACCCAACGAGCTGACCCCCTTCGAGCCTCACCGTATTGACGGCACCGAGGCGTTCAGCTGTCACATCAATTTTGTCGAGGTACTGCATGATTTCTACCTTGTGAGGAACAGTGACGTTAATGCCGCTGATTCCTAACGCTTTCATGCCGCTAATCGCATCTTTCAGGTCATCACTTTCTACTTGAAAGCCATGATAATGTCCATCAATTCCAGCGTCCTTTAGTGCTGCATTATGAATATCCGGAGACATTGAGTGGCCAACAGGGTTACCGATTACTCCGTATAAAGGTTTCAAGGTCTCTCCCCCTTTGAACATTTAAATTAACGAACGTCTCATAAACACATGAACGCCTTTTGGCGCATAAACTTTGATTTGCTTGCCCGCATCATTTGCAGTAACCCAGCCTAAACCTGAAAAGACGATGTCCATTTTTGGCTGATCAATGGTAAAGGTATGCGGAACGAGCGGCGGGAAATCTTCCATTCCCTCTTTTGATGGCGGTGACAAGAGTTCCCCTGCATGTTTTTCATATAAATCATCTGCGTTCTCCAGCTTTGTCCGGTGAATGTTCAGCTCATTTGGCATATAGCAGACAAATGATGTTCTGCCGCCTTTTACGTAATCAAATCGAGCCAGTCCGCCAAAATAAAGCGTTTGTGCTTCATTTAATTGGAACGTTCTCGGTTTCAATTCTTTTTTCGGCGTTAAAATCTTCAAGTCATTTTTGCTGACATAGTGCGCCATTTGATGGCGGTTGATGATGCCCGGCGTATCAAATAAAGCAGACCCGTCATCAAGCGGAATTTCAATCGCATCAAGTGTAGTACCTGGATATTGGGATGTAGTAATAACGTTCTCTTCGCCAGATACTTCTTTGATGATTCGATTGATAAATGTTGATTTTCCAACATTCGTACAGCCGACAACATAGACATTTCTTCCCTCGCGGTAATGATCGATCGCTTCCATCACCTCAGGCACACCCTGGCCTCTGCTTGCACTGATTAAGAAAACATCGATAGGATTTAATCCGTTTTCCTTTGCTTCCCGTTTCATCCAATGAATCAGACGATCTTTTTTCACGGATTTCGGTAAAATATCCACTTTGTTGCCGACAAGTAAAATCGGATTACCGCCGACAATACGGTTCAGCCCATTGATCCAGCTTCCGTTAAAGTCAAAAATATCAACGACCTTCACAATGAGAGAATCTGTCTCTCCAATGCTGTGCAATATATTTAAAAAGTCGTCTTCTGTTAAAGAAACATCTTGAATCTCATTGTAGTTCTTTAACCTAAAACAGCGCTGACAGATCACATCTTCTTTCAATAGAGATGCTGCCGGCGCATATCCTAATTGATCTTTATCTTCCGTCTGAATGGCTACACCGCAGCCAATACAAACAACCTTTTCCATTATTACTCTTCCTCCCACTGAATGTGGCCCTTACGCTTTAAGGCTCCTAAAATTCTGCGTTCAATCTGCCTGTTAAACTTTGTGAAAAATCCGTCCGAGGCAGCAACAGGAACGACCAAAATCGTATGGAAGCCATGGCGATTCCCGCCAAGAACATCTGTCATGAGCTGATCTCCAATGACAACCACATCTTCTTTTTTCAACTGCATATCAGCGACTGCCTTATTAAAGGCTCTTCCCATAGGCTTTCTCGCTTTATAAATAAACGGAATATGAACCGGTTCAGAAAAAAGCTTGACCCTTTTTTCATTATTGTTCGATACAATCGTCACTTGTATCCCGTGATCTTTCATTTCTTGAAACCATTCAATTAAGCGCGGTGTCGCACTTGGACGGTCCCATTCTACTAGTGTGTTATCTAGATCGGTAATAATTCCTTTTACATTTCGTTCTTTTAATTTTTGCGGTGAAATGTGGAAAATACTTTTCACAAATTCATCCGGTAAGAAATACTTCTTTAGCACAATTTGCACCCTTTCTTCCATTGGTTTTCAGCGATTGTGTCGAATCAAATCACAATTTGTCTGTCTATCGAATACAATGAAAAAGTTTTCGACATATGATGAGGACCTTCAACAGGTGTGGATAATTTTACACACATTATCCACCTATATTCCATCACGCTTTCATTCAATTATAAACACTCTACCCACAAGTTATCCACTTAACCATGTGGATAACAGAACGATTGTTCTTGTTTCCCATTCATGGTAGATTAAAGGTACTTCAAAGACAGTCGATCAACCTATGATGATATGTCTTTTCCTCAAATTTTATGCCAACTTTTTCAGGGGAGGTGTTTTTCCCATCATATGGGTTTCTAGTATGAAAAAGCTGTCAGATGATTTACTTATAGAATCGTATTATAAAGCAAATGAAATGAACTTAAATCGCGACTTCATTGAATTAATTGAGACAGAAATGAAAAGACGTTCGCTCGGGCATATGCTCTCTGTTTCCTCTTAATTCCATATCACAGGAACCATGCCTCCCGAGCACTCTCCTTTTTTAAACTCAGGTGACTGATATTATATCACTTGCGCTATAGGCTTACTACTATTTTCCGTAAAAAACACCCCTTCTGATGAAAGAAGAGGTGTCTTAATTGCAAGGCTGTTCATTCCAAAACCATAACCCTCCGCCTACGACTAAAATGACCACAAGGAACACAACAAGAAAAGCGTAACCGATTCCTGCTCCTTGTGCTGGATAAGGCGAACACGCAGGGTAAGGATAAGGACATCCCCACATATCAGTTACCTCCTTCTAGGAAGATATACTGTTAGACTATGCTGGATGGATGGTCTTGTTTAGGCAGATGGCCATCATTTAAAAATGTTTGATGACATCACGCTCTTTGATTTCGTTATAAATAATTCTCGCCCCTTTTGGTGTCATATGATTGCCAGAAGGGTCGATCAAACCTGACTGAATCAGGGCATGATCACTATCTTCTCCAGCTTCTCGGATGAAAGCTTTCCAGTTGTCGACAAGCGGCACCTGCTCATCATTCGCTACTTCTCTGGTGATATCATTATAAGAGTTTTGCCAGGCTCTTGCCCCGCCTCTCCCGGCAAAATAAGATGACTTATATCTAGAGTAATAATACAAGCCCTTTTTCCCGCCTTCTACAACAGGCACACAGGTCATGAGAATCGGGGTTATGCCTTCTTTTCTACTTTCAGAAACAAAGTAGATTAAATTTTCTTTAAACCGTTTTTTCGTCACTCGGGGATGTTTCCCGTCTAAAATCGCCGCATCATTCGTGCCGAACATGATGAGGACGTAAGTTGGTTTCTGGTTTAAAATATCCTGCTCAAAGCGCAGTTTCGCGTCTTCAGTCGTCTGCCCGCCAATGCCTGCATTCTTCACTTGAATTTGGCCGCGCTCGACGTTTTTCATGAGATTCACCCATTTTTCAGATGTTGGATAATCTCGAAAGTCCCAGTTTGATCCTCTTGTATTGCTGTCACCAAATGCAATGACGCTTTCTTGTACTGGCTTAGAGCATCCAGCAGCAACACATAATAGGATGAAAAGGAAAACATATTTCTTCACAACATTCACCTCCAAAAGCCCTCTTCATATAGTAAACGACAAGACTTTTGGTTTCAATGAATGAATGTTTTTGACGAATGCTGCCTATTGCATCTGAACAGGCATATATGCTTTGTCGTGGTGCAGCAGTTCACTTACTTTTACAAATTCATAGCCCCTCTTCTTCAACTCAGGAATTACTTGTTTCAATGCTTCTACCGTTTGCTTGCGATTTCCCCCGCCATCATGTAAAAGGATAATATCGCCGCCTTGAATATGATCAATGATTCGGCTTGCAATTTTACGTGCGCCTGGTCTTGACCAGTCCTTCGGATCTTGCGTAAAGGACCACATGACCACATCGTACCCTTGCTTTGATAGAATGCGGAATGATTTCATTGTTAAGCGTCCACCAGGAGGGCGAAATAATAAGGGACCGCCAGGCTGGAGTGAAGCGATATGGGCCGCTGATTCTTTTAATTCCCGCTTGATCTCCTTTGACGACAAAAGGTCAAAATACGTATGATTCATCGTATGATTGCCTAGTTCATTCCCCTCGTCCACAATCCGTTCTGCGATCATTGGATATGTATGAATTCGGCTCCCTATCACAAAAAAGCTTGCATTCACTTGATGCTCCTTCAGCACATCCAATATTTGATTTGTATACACTGGATGAGGTCCATCATCAAAGGTGATCGCAATCTTTTTCCGTTCCGCTCTCACATCCCAAAAGGCACGTCCCGTTTTTTCAAGATCGACTCGTTTTAATGTACGTGCCTCTATTTTATTAGGCATAAAAGCACATAGCAGCCATATACACATCAAGATATGCAGCCCTCTCATTCGACCGCCTCCTCCACCGAACATCATTACCGATAAATTGCCCGCTTTCTCATCAATTCATGCTCATATCCGCTTTTTTTTCAAATAAAAAAAGCCGGCCATATTGGCCCGCTCTTTGTTTCACGTTTGGTTTCTCTCTTCAACTGTCGAACGTTGCTTAGAATTCATACAGACACTCTCCTTCTTGGATTTGATTTTGAGCCCATAATAATTTCTGATAATACTGGTTGGACTTCTTGTATTGTTGAGAGGCTTCTAAGGCTGTCGCAATTTCTAGTGAGATATCCTCTATATAAGAGTATAGGCTAAGTTTTTCCAAATAATCAATGGTTTTTTGCAGTTGGTCTTCATTGATTTCCTGAACATATAAAGCATCCAGGTACTCAAACATATGACAGAACAGCTGGTCTTCATGCTTCTTTGCAGCCAATTTCCCATCTTCTAATATGCGCAGGGCATCCGCCTGTTCATTCTGTCTAAAAAGCAGCTTCGCCAGCGTATAGAGCGTATGCGGAAGCGTTGGAAGCAGCTCTTTGCGGGCAAGATCAGCAGATTCCGTTAAATATCGTTCCGCTTCCTCTCTATAGCCAAGCTCACCATAACATTTTCCTAAATTATAGAGCGCTGAACTGTATATGCGCGGGTGATCAATTTGAGATGCGAGCTGTTTTGCCTTTTTTAAATGAGGCAATGCCCGGTCTTTTCGTTTTAAATCTTGATAATTTCCTGAGATGACAAAGAGACATTGAATGATGCGAATGGTATACGCATCATGCTGATCGTATATTTCCAGCGCCTTTAAAATATGGTGCATGGAGACATGTGTTTGTTTCATGATATAGTAGGCTTCTGCCACTTTAAAATGAAACTCTGCCTGCTCAATATCATCAAATACCATGGACAGCTGCTTTTCTGCGACTCGATAATATTTGACGGCTTCTAAATATTCTTTTTGACTAAATTCATGCATGCCACGAAAAAATGCATGGTAATAATGCAGCATATCAGATAACTCATGATTGGAGTTTTCGATTTTATCGACTAGATTAGATACTGAGAAAGGTTGATATTTTGAAGGGTGTATATAGTCAAGCATGATTTGGTGCCGAAAACACATGAGCTGATAATAAATCAGTAAATGCTGGTCCTCTTCCATCTGTTCAATTTCCGCTTCAACTTCCGCTTTCAAGATTTCCGCATCTGGAACACTGAACTGCCGTATCATTCGATACCATTCATTAATTTTCATACCTACATGTGAAGATAGAACCTTCCCCATGTTCCGAAAAAACCCCTTCCTTTTCGGTCTAATATTACATATTTTAGCACGCTTCTTGACCGCCAAGCACCGCAAAGAAACCGCAAACATATGAGGGGAGCTGTAAAAAGAGACGAACATTTTTCGAAAAACATGATTTTTTCATCGTACAGACACAGACAATCCCCCCTTCACATACATTTGAGGATATAGGCAGCGGCCTAAACATGGTGGAGGTGAAAATCGTGGCAGGAGTATTTACAGCGATGGGATTGATGGTCAAAGAATTGGTGTTTTTAGTGTCCTATGTCAAAAACAATGCCTTTCCACAGCCCCTTTCGGGAGATGATGAAAAAAAATACTTAGCCCTCATGGCACAGGGCGATGAACATGCAAGAAACATGCTGATTGAACATAACCTTCGGCTCGTCGCCCATATTGTAAAGAAATTTGAAAATACCGGGGAAGACGCTGAAGACCTCATCTCCATCGGGACGATCGGACTCATTAAAGCCATCGAAAGCTATTCCTCTGGAAAAGGAACAAAGCTGGCAACGTATGCGGCGCGGTGTATTGAAAATGAAATTCTCATGCATTTACGCGCGCTCAAAAAAACGAAAAAAGATGTCTCCTTGCATGATCCCATCGGTCAGGATAAAGAAGGCAACGAAATTTCATTAATCGATGTCTTAAAATCTGAAAATGAAGATGTGATCGATACCATTCAGCTCAACATGGAGCTTGAAAAAGTAAAAGAGTATATCGACATTCTCGACGGCCGAGAAAAAGAAGTCATCGTCGGCAGGTTCGGCCTTGATTTAAAGAAAGAAAAAACGCAGCGGGAAATAGCCAAGGAGCTCGGGATATCGCGGAGCTATGTGTCACGTATTGAGAAGCGCGCGCTGATGAAGATGTTTCATGAGTTTTACCGGGCGGAGAAGGAGAAACGAAAGCGGGAGAAGGGGAAGTGAAAATGGATTTCCCTAACTTCTAACAAAAACAGACCTCGCGAGGTCTGTTTTTGATTTCGGCACTAAGCTACTGTCTCTCTGCATTTCTTTTGATAATAGCTGCCGCCTTAGCCCTCAAGGACAGTGGCAAGGTTTTGGTCATGAACTAAGGCATGAAGGAAATCAATTTATTATGCTCCACTATTTAGAGTACTGCAGGAAATGATGGCAAAGCGATTTGCATATAAGTATTGTATTCTGCATTAATGCTTAAAAAATTTAAATACGAAAAAATAAAATATGATGCTTCGTGTATTCTTGCTAATCAATTTTTTTGAAGAGAAAAAGGCTCTGTTAAAAGTAAATGTTGATATTTGATACCTGTCAGAAAGCTTAGTATAATCAATACAGGAACAAACATTCGGGATATTAGAAGTATGAGGAAGGCGTTTAGTAATTTGTTAAAACACATTGATAAACTACCGCTTACCCAAAAGAACAACTTGCTGCAAGAGACCCTATAAACGTAACAGTTTCCAAGGGTCATGTTATGAAAACAAGGTTGATAGTATGATTGGTTCTAAACTGACACCAGATCATGTACATTGTGTCGTTTAATTCTACAAGAATATCTTTAAGAAATAGCAGTACTTAAAGAAACAATTTAACTTTGGAGTGATCATAATGATTAAGTTTTTTGAGTACAACTGGCAGGTTAGAGACGAATGGGTTAACTGGTGTCATCAACTAACAACAGAAGAGTTGTTACAAGACCGCATAGGTGGAGTGGGGAGTATTTTATACACTCTTTTTCACATTATCGATGTTGAATATAGTTGGCTCCGTGCTATTCAGGGTAAAGAAGACGTGGTATTGAATTTTGATGATTACAAGTCTCTGACGAAGGTAAAAACTCTCTCATCTACTTTACGACATGAAATCGTTGAAATTTTAAAGTTTCATTTAGATGAAAAACAAGATCGAATAGTAACAGTTCCTTGGGATGAAGATGAATACACTAAAAATGAAATATTACATCATATAATTGCCCACGAAATTCACCATATCGGTCAACTTTCTGTTTGGGCAAGAGAAAAAGAATTAACACCTGTATCTGCTAATTTTATCGGTAGAAAGTTAAAATCAGTACATTCTTATGAAAAGTAAGGTCAGTTAAAGATCCATTCATTTATTCCACAATGCCATTTTCTTTTAAAAAGCACTCAAATAATTGCTGACCTTTCTCTTCGATTTGATCATCTTCAATGGGATATTCCCCAATGAATAAGCCTAAATGATTGTATTCCTCATAACTCTTTAAGAGATTCAACCCGTAACTTTTTTGATCAAAAAACAATAACCATTTTCCTGTTTCTAAACTCTTAAAAAACACGCCTTCATAATCACAACCTTGTTCATCATATCCTACATGTAAATGCATACTCTCATCTAAACTATGTATTCTTTCATTTGTACACACTTTCACCTTACTCCCCTAACTTTTCACTTCATGCTGAAACTCAATATTCCTCAACTCGACCCATTCAACAGAGTCAGGTACCTTTTTTGTCATCAAAAAATGTTGAATGATTTGATATGCCTGATTGCGGTCGACATAGCTGCACGATGGCACATACAATGGTGATCCTGCTATGAAATGCTCGATCGTTTCGATCTTTTCTACCTTTTGAAAAGGGACTAAAAAATCTGGATACCTGATGATAAAGAATCCATACGGTTCAGTATAAAAGAAAACTAGACTTTCACTTTCCCAACCATCCTCTACCTCAATGGAAGATTCCCCGTTACCTTGTTTCCAATACTCTTCACCCTCCTGAAAGAAGATTCTTTTCATGAATTCTTGTCCGGGATTTTCTATCGGAGCTTCTGTAGGCCCATAGTATAAAAACATCAATATCGCTCCTTCATGCCTCTATCAATTTGGATTCAACCAATTGTTCTATTTCCCTCAAAATCATAAAAAGCTTGTGTTTGTTGGTTTAACTTTAGCATGTGATATAACTTTAGGTTTAGCTTTTGAAAGGTTTGAGTGCTGACCCATTTTACTTCTTCAATATCCTGATCCGGATCTAGAATGTTCATCTCTCCTCCGGTGATTCCCGCAAAGAACGTAATGATAAGCGCATGATGTTTTTTATCTTGAAAGAACGCTTCTCGAACCGAATGAAGTTCATTTACTTTGACAACATACCCTGTCTCTTCTTTTACTTCACGGATGACAGCCTGCTGCAGGTGTTCACCTTTTTCCACAGCACCGCCCGGAAGTTCCCAATATCCCTTTACATTCTTGACTGTTAATAAATTTCCTTCCTCATCATAAATAATAGCTGAAACCACGTCTACTCGTTTCAAATAAATCCCCCTCAACATTCTCCATTCAATTGCCGAATATATGGCACGAACTGTTCATTTTATACATTCTTATTATACTGTATTAGTAGTCAGCGATTGGGGGCCAGAGCATGTGGATGATCAACATTTTACTTATTGTACTCACAAGATTTACAAGAAATATCGTTTCTCTTTTGAGACAACTCAAAGCGTCAAACGAGAAAATCATCCAACTGTTAGAACATCAAAAACCGAAAAAAACACCTCACGCAACTAGCAGGAGGTGTTTACAATAGGAGAAATCTTATCGTTTTTCATCAAATAACATATATCTAATTCGCCGAATATAATGAAGCGCAATATGACCGAGACATAAAATAAGCCCAATCATCGCAAGAATATAGATGGGCAGCATCAAACCAGGTACATAGTTTACGACAAATCCCAAACTAAACGCTGTCAGCATATATATGCTGATCAACCTCATCAATACCATTCGAAGCCCTCCCTTTCTACAATCACTTTAACATATTTTCCCTCCATTCTCATAATTGGCTTTAAAAAAGATGCGAATCCATTAAGACTTGCATCTTTTTTTACGTATTCAATTCACCTTTTTCGCCCGGGCTTCCTTCCACTGCTCAAGCTCCGAGACTGTTAGTAATTGATATCCTTGTTTGGTCAATTCTTTGATGATCGTGACAGCTGCGTTTGCAGAGGTGTCATAGATGTCGTGCATTAAGACGGTTTCTCCGCTAGACGCATGTGTGAGAATGTAGTTGGCGACGTATTGGCTGTTGCGATATTTCCAGTCTTCAGGATCTACGTCCCAAAGCGTGACTTTCATGTTGACAGCCTCGTTGATCTGCCTGTTTGTTCCACCATATGGCGGTCTAAAGTGAGTCGGTGTGAACCCGCCTGCTTTTTCAATGATTTGCTGTGTATCTTCTACTTGCTTGATGGCTTGTTTTAATGGCAGTCTTGTGAGTAAAGGATGACTATAGGAATGATTTCCGATTTCATTTCCACCTTTTCTGATTTCACCCAGCATATCAGGATAATATTGAACCCTGCTTCCTAATACAAAAAATGTCGCATGTCCTTTGTTTTCTTTTAAAGCTGTTAAGATTTTTGAGGTCGTTGATGGATTTGGTCCATCATCAAATGTAAGGGCAATGGCTTTTTGATTTGGGTTGAATACTCCCTGTTTTGGCAGTTTTACGATCTTTCTTTTTGCGATCGGTTCTTTTTTCTCGTTTTTGTTCTTTTCTTTATTGATGTATTCTGGCTTTAACATGCCTTTAAGCAGTGTTTTCTTAATCGCCAGCACTTGAGGGCCTTGTTTGTCTGGTGCAATTTGCCCTGCTGGGAAGTAGAATTCAATAAAACGATCTTTGATGGCAAAATACTGATAATGCTCTGCTTTAGGAGACGTTCCTTGTTTGAGCAAATGCTCGTTTTCAGCAAGAGAGCGATCTTTTTTCAACTCCTCAAATGTCATTTGAGACAGTTTTTGCAGACTTTTTTTCTTTGATAAAAATAGATCATCAATTGATAAAAACTGCTGTTTCTTGAAATCAAAATTGAATATCTTCGTTTCATGTGCGCCTTTTACTCCGCCTTTCCATTCATATGTATTGAATTTGATCGCAGCAGTTTGTTTGGCATAATGAGTAATCTCGTAATCTATGTTTAATTCGTATCGATGATCTTCATCGACATCACTTGCTTCACTAAACGATGTTTTGAATTTGTCCAGCGCTGTTTCTGCAAATCTTTTCATCTCTTGATCTAGCTTTTTTTGATGAAACACAGGATAGTTCACAGCATATCTCAAGTATCTCCCGTCATTCACGAGGGTCACAATTTCAACTTCTTTATAGCTCGCATCTGGTTCTACCTTCTTCTTCTCTGTCCCGCTTGCCTGCTGATTATGATAAAACGCAGCGATTCCGATGATCATCGCAAGTCCGCATAGGACGAGACTGACTTTCCATTTCATTGACACAATGATTCTCCTCTCGTGATGCCGTCATGCCTGAATGACGTGTGTTTGTAGGATAGACTTTGCATGCACCCTTTTTAGTTTGCAAATCACATAACTGTCACATTTTCGACACATTTTTAGAGAGGAATAAAAAAAGGACTTGATTTCTCAGTCCTTTGATTACTTTTGCATATATAGTTGAAATAATTTCGTTTCTTCATCAATGGAACGCGCTCGATCAAATGCCGCTCTGACCGTCTTTGTATTGTTCATGAGCTCGTACAGCATGGTCAGCACAAAAATAAATGCTGCATTCCCATCGATGTAATCGTCCGGTGCCGTATAAGATGTAGCTCCTGACTCTAAGAAAGCATCTGCTAAATTTTTCTCTCCTAGTGTGCAGCCTGTAGAGATGACATGAATTCCTTTTAAGGAGGCATACCGCTTGATTTCATCCACTCCAAAGGCAGTATCTCTAGGCTCCTCATCTTCGTAAACATCTTCCCCTAATTCAGGCAGGATAAATGCTCCTTCTTCACCGTGAAACGATAAAAGAAGGTAATCTATTTCACCTCTATTTCTGCCGGATAACACATGAATCAGATCATTCGGTCTTCCGATCCAATGCATATCGACTTTCACGCCGAAGTTTTCAAGTGCTGCACGCAGGGCAAAAGATTCCAGCTCACTATTGGGTCCTGCTGCTAATATGATACGCATGGCCTGTTGATCCACTTCTATCTCCTCCAGACTATGATAAAAATAAAACCATTTTTTCCTCATCTGCATATGTATCAGCCCATTTTAGCGCTTTTTCTTCGACAGCGTACGACTCAAATCCAACGGAGCGATAGAGGCGCTTGGCTGAGTGATTAGTTGTCACCACTGATAAATACATTTGCTCGATATCCTGCCGTTCTCGCGCAAAGGAAAGAGCTTTTGTCATCAAGGCCTGGCCTGCTCCTTCTCCGCGGGCACTAGGTGTTACATACATCGCTGTCAGATTCGCTCGATGCTTTAACTTCTGCAAGGTTTCTTGGATGAGCGTGACTGCCCCCACAAGCTGCCCTTGATGAAAAGCGCCAAAAGTCCACATAGATTGGGCCGAAGCAAAACGCGCTTTATATTTGTCCTTTGTATTGATTTGCTCTTCCTCATAGCTCATCGCAAAACCCTCTGGATTTAATCGCAGTGCTTCTAGTCTGAGTGCTGCATATTCTTCAGCATCATCTGGTGTTAACAATCGAATATTCAGAAAACCGCCTCCAAAAGAATGATGGATACTTCCAATTTTATCTTGAAAGAAGATTTTGATCAAAGGATATTGGTCCCTCTGCACATATCTCTTTACCTATATGCAAATTAGACTCGCTTTCCCACCTGTGAAAACAAGGTATTTCAGATCATGTTTACGTGTTTTATTCTAGCAAAAACGATTCTTTTCTCACTTATCTTTTCACCTTTTTTATATTAATCTATAACTAATTCATGAAAAAAATGAAAAAAAAGGATTGCGATAAACTAAAAGATATCTTAAGATAAAATAGTAATAAAAATACAAAAAAGGGAGGAATTTGATATGACAGAAACAAGAAATGATATCAAACTACATGTTCTTTTTGGTGCTTTAGCAGTAGGATTCCTTATGCTAGCTCTTTTTTCCTTCTCGCTACAAATGCTGCCCGTTGCTGATCTAGCAAAAGAATTTGGTATTCCAGGCAGTGTTGCAGCTGTTGTTCTGAACGTGGTTGAAGCGGGCGGGGCTGTTACAACAATTGTCTCCATTTTAACTGCTGTAGGATCAGGTGGTCTTTCTCTCATTGCAGCGGCTGGTAAAGAGACAATTCGTCAGTACCTTAAAAACGAAATTAAGAAAAAAGGCCGTAAAGCTGTTATTGCTTGGTAATTCAATTTTATGACCCAATAGAAGGAGACTTTGTTCTCCTTCTATTTAAATTTTTATGCAGGTGAGAAGATGTTATATCCATTATTATCACTACTTCTATCAATTAGAATGAAACAACAATATTCAAATCTAGCTCAGTTTATAATACGCAGGATTTCATTTTTCAAATCGTTTTCTTCTAAACAATACATATTATTTTCTTGCATTCTTGATACTTTATTCGGATGCCTGATTGTATTCGTTATTTATTCATATCTTTACTCTTCGGTCTATCAAATAGAATGGGAAAGTGCTTTTGTGATATTTTTGTTCCTTTTCTCTATTGTCAAAGGAATTGAATCTTATAGAAGAACGCATATTCTTCCTTTTGAAGAGTTAATACAGCTTGCACCTGTTTCCGCGAGACGCCTTTTTCAAACGCTTTTATTTTCAGAGTTGGTATGGCTTCTATTTACGAGCTTGAGTACTTATTTGATTTATTTTCTCTTTCAATATTTCATTGCTCAAACACATGACTGGATATTTTGGTTGAAGCATCTCAATGTTTTATTGACAGGCTTCTTACTTTTTATCGTCAGCAATAAGATATTTGGTGCTTACATCTATAACATTGTCGTAAAAAAAATTGGGATCATTCGTGTTCTTTTTTTCGCAAGCATCTCTTTACTTTTCTTCTTATTCGGAAGGGTTCTAATATCGAACGTTATTTTCCCTTTTTATCACACCTTCCGACAACTTTTTCAATCAATTTCTTCGCTTGCAGAAGATGCGTTTTGGATTACACTTTCAAACAACTTGGTGTCTTTATATCAGAATAATCTTCAGCAAATCCATCATGCTTTATTTTCACAGGATTCGGTATTTCTACAATTTCTAGCGCTTTTTACTTCACCTGTCACATTTTTCGTGGTGATATTAGCTGCAACACTCGTCATGAAGACTCCTGTTCGCTGGATTCCGACTGGGAAAGAGCATGATCAAAGCTCAAAACATTTTAGAGATTTATATTATTGGTACTTTCAAGCACTTGATAAAATTCAGGGCTCGCTGTTTCAAAAGAATATGTTGATTCAAAAAGACCTTAAGGTGTTAAAAGAAAAAAGGTGGTTGCTGTCTAAAGAGTTTTTTAATTATATGTTCATGTCATATGAAGCCTTCTTCTATGTCGGGGTTATGACAGGTTTGATCTCGCTTATTGATCATCAAGCTTTGCAAATTCAGATATTATTCACATTAAATGTGATGATTTTAGCTAATCAAACATATGAAATGAGAATGCTGACCCCTTCTATATTTTCTTTGAGTGCTGAAAAAAAGAATATTTGGCTCTATGAGCTTTCTCAAACATCTCTTATGCAGTTTTTCTTATCAAAAATCCAGTTATTTTATTGTTTATTTTCTATACCATCACTCTTTCTACTTTTCATTAATCTATCAATCATGAGTGTATATCACCTTTTTGATGTTCAGATGCTCATTCAATTGGTGGCATTGGGGATTGGCTTTTACATTTTTCCATTGATTCAGCTGTATTTGTTTCCATTCACAACAAAATTCAATTTTATTCACGAGCATGAAATAGGGACAACCAATGAAGAAATAGAAGTTATCGATAAAGGACAGGCCTTTGCAAGGAATTTTCTCGTGTTGCCTTTCATGTACTATATGATCTTGACCTCTTTTCTACCTATTTTGCAGCATTCTACAAGTCTCATAAGCGTTCTGTTTGCTTTATATTTTGTGATCGTTTCAGTGATTTGCTGGGTGTTATGCCGCAAGACCATCTATAAAGGGATTGAATATGTTGAAAAAAATAAGATGTTTTATATCGGAGAATAGACTGATTCTACGCCTCGGTTACCTCTACGCTGCTATCTTTATTGCAGCTGTGCTAATCGGAAGCCTTCTTCCTTATGATCAGATTCCTTATCTTAAAAAGGATGAAGAGATGTTTTTTCTATCTATTTTCTTAAACAATTTACAAGTTGGAATGGCGATATTAGGAATTGGAGCTTTTACAGGCGGCATCATGTCTGCAGGCATTCTTTTTTACAACGGCTACATTATCGGCAAACTCGTTCAGTATTTGATTGTCAATCACGAAGCGAAGCAGCTATTCACAGGACTCCTGCCTCATGCTTTCGTAGAAGTCCTTGGATTAATTCTGTTTTCAATCGTCAGCTCTTATCCTTTTATTTATCTCTATCGATTTATAAAAGGAGAAACAATTGAATTAAAAAAACTGACCCTAACTGTGCTTCAATTGATTTTTGCAGCAGCCATTCTTTTATTCATGGCATCTCTTTTAGAGCAATACGTTAGCCATGTACATCTACCATAGAAGAAAGGAGAATCTGGTTCCATGGAGCTACTTCTACGTCCTAAGCAATTTTTCAATCAGAATCAATCGATTAAAACCATTATAGGCCTTGTCTTACTATCATTATTTGTGTCGACTGTCTTTTTAACATTTTTTATTATTGATTTGTTAGTAGATGAACCTTTATCCACTGGGAAACAACTTGCCAGCATTGTTTTTATCTTTTTGCTGACAATCCCGCTTTATTTCATTTTAAATTTTCTCAGTACTGTCCTAACTTCTATTTATATGTATTTTTTTCATAAAGCTTTTATTTTACGCAAAATGTATCTTGTTATTTTGGTTTATAATGCATTTCTTTTATTAGTGAATAGTGCAGCGATCTATTGTGTGATGGTGTTACAATTAGATCACTATTTTCTCTTGATTCAAATAGTTTCCTTCTTATTCAACTTATATCTTTTACGGATCCTTTATGATGGAATTATTTACTATGCTGAAGGATCAAAAAAAGCTGCCTTAGCAACTGTGATCTTGTATATGCTTGTGACGACTGCGTTTGTTATTGGAGGATTCATCAATGGCTAAACTTCAAGTGTCTCAGCTATCTTTTCGCTATGAAACAACAGAAGAGAATTCTCCCCTTCTCGATCATGTGTCATTTGATCTGAAAGAAAGTGATCGAGCTTGTATTATTGGAAAGAACGGCAGCGGTAAATCGACACTTTTAAAGATCATCGCAGGTCTGCTTCCTTCAGCATCAGAAACGATTTTACTTAACGAGCAGCATCACCCTGGAACCGCTCAATATAAAAGTCTGGTAGCATACATCCCAGATAAACCTTTAGTCTATGATGCGCTCACTGGTTTCGAGCATATGGAGCTTATCCAGTCTTTATGGAAAATGAAAAAGTCGGAAAAGGTTTTATACAAAGAGACCTTTCTATCGCTTTGTGATACATTTGATTTAACTCATGCCCTAAAAATGCCTGTCAAACAGTATTCATTGGGCATGAGATATAAACTTTTCTTTAATTGTATGGTGGCAAGATCTCCAGAGCTGATCATTCTTGACGAGCCTTTTACCTCTCTTGATGAAGCCTCTCAAATACAATCGATTTCTTTATTAAAAAAAGAGTTCTCTCATCGATGTGTTTTATTTACAAGCCATCAGCGCTACCTTTATTCAGAGTTAGGAAATCGTTTCTTCCAGCTGGATCAGGGACAATTAAATGAAATGGAGCATTAGACATACAAAAGGCATCCCATAAAAGGATGCCCCCTTCATTACCACTTACAGCGCTTCACCGGACGGCAGCAAGGGTTTTTAATATCACTGCCGCAATCGTATTCTTCTACAATATACTCGTTATGAGTCGATTCAGTGACCGGATAGTAGTTTTCGATTCTTTTGATGTTTTTATTGACGTTTGTGATATGCGTTGGATGAATTTTTCTGATCGTTTGTTCATTCGTTCTTGTGTTGACAATTTGACGTGTGGGGAAAACAACCGTTTCGTCTCCTCCTTGGTTTCCTCTGCGAGGTCCAAAGAAGAAATCATCTAATCGATTTCGGCTCATCTTAACACCCCTTCAAGTTGTCTTTCACTTACACTCTATCGTATGTCAGAAGCACCTTTCGTGATTAGATGCATGTCTATTTTTAAAAAAATCCACTTTCTATCTATTTTTCTCTTTCTTTACAAAAGGACAATTTTAACATATTATACAAATGATATCTTACGAAGACAGGTCATCCATGAAAACAAAACATCAGCTCTTTTTATTCAATGCATTTTTTCCACTCATTATCAAATAAGAGGTGAACGATATGATCAACACGACACAGCCATTCGAACGAAACAAGCTAGACATTGCACTTGAACTAACTCAATTACATCTGAATCAATATCAAACAAACCATCCTGATCAGCTGAGTGAAATTTACGCGAAATATTACGCACTGCTTGAAGTGCTGGATTTGTCTTCCTATGATCAATTGATTGATTTACTGCCAAATGAGCTCAAACAGACGCTTGAGTAAAAAACCATCTACCCACATGGGATAGATGGTTTTCTTAAATTTATACACGTGCAGCCATATCGGTTTCGATTTGCTCTAAACTTCTTCCCTTTGTCTCGACTAGCACAAATCGGGTGAATAACAGCCCGATTAAGCAGATGACTCCGAATGAGGAGAAAATGACCCCAAAGCTGAATTGATCAGCCAGAATAGGGAAAACAAGTCCAACTGCTAATGATCCGGTCCAGTTAAAGGCAGAAGAGATACCTGCTCCGATGCCTCTGACAGAAAGCGGGAAGATTTCGCCGATGATGATCCAAGTGATCGGTGCCCACGAGAAGGCATAGCACAAAATAAAGCAGCAAAGTGAAATCAATGTCACCCAGTTTAAAATTCCTTCACTAACGCCAAGTGCCCCTAATGCGGCTGGAGCAAAGAAAGAAAGGGCCATGCCCGATCCCCCTACGGTGAGAATCGTTCGGCGGTCGAAGCGGTCAACAAATTGTAAAAAGATCACGGTCGTGACGACGAAAATGACACCGACAATGACTGTAAAACCTGCGGCGACCTGCGGCGCAAGACCTACATTCCGAGCGATACTCGTTGCATAATAGACAATGGAGTTCGCGCCTTGAATTTGCTGAAGGGTTGCCATTCCAACCCCAATGAAAAGAGCCATTCGGAATTTCTTTTGAAACAATTCACGAATTCCCGAGCGTTCTTCTTTGGCGACTTCTAAAATTTCCTGCATTTCTGATTCGATTTCTTCACGGGAAGAACGCAGTGATCCTAATACTTCCCGTGCTTTATGAGCCATTCCGTGTTTAATCAAATATCTCGGAGATTCAGGAAGCTTCAGCATGCCAATATAAAGCACGATCGCAAATAAAGCGGCACTTCCCAGCATCCAGCGCCAGCTGTCCGGGATGGGCTCAAACACAAACGCAACAATATAGCTGAGCAATAGACCCGTTACAATCATGAGCTGATTGAGCCCAGATAATTTCCCGCGAATTTTAGCAGGAGCGATTTCAGACATGTAAGCAGGAACCAAAGATGAAGCTGTTCCTACTGCTGTCCCTAAAAAGATTCGAGCGATGGTGAGTGAAATCTCTTCTGGTGCGACAGCTGATCCGATCGCCCCGACAAAAAAGATCACGGATGAGACCAAAATGAGTTTTCTGCGGCCAAATTTATCCCCTAAGAGACCGCTTAAGATGGAGCCAATGATGGCCCCGCCCATTAATGAAGAGACAACGATTCCAAGCCATAATGGGCTGAGCTGAAATTCTTCCTGAATATGTCCTTCCGCCCCTGCAATAATCCCAATATCATATCCAAATAAGATGCCTGCAAAGGACCCGAAAAAGAAGATAAATTTGCTTGACACTTTTTTCTCCAAGTGTATGACCCCCTCACTTAATTAACCGCTTTCATTTCACCCGGTGCTTCTACTGTAACCAGTAGAAGACCTTTCCCCCTTCTATAAAACCACATATTCTGCATTGACTAGCTTTGCAAAGTGAACAATTTGATCAACCTTTAAATTGAGAGACACGACTGTATGATGGCCCCCGCCTTCTTTAATCCATGCTTTGACGCCATCCTGAAAATTCGGTTTGATTTTCCACAATACACGCGCAACTGGTAAATGAGGTGCTGCTTCCTCTGGCTCAAAGGCTTCGACTTCTTGTATGAGCCATTTGAAATGTGTTCCAAAATCCGCTATAGAGACAACGACACCCTCGCCTGCTTTTCCATCAAACACAAGACGTGCTGGATCTTCCCGGTTTCCAATTCCAAGTGGAGACACGACAATGACAGGTTTTGTATGGGCGAGCGCTGGATCTACTTCCAGCATATGAGATTGCAGCACTGCTTCCTCTCCAGACGTCATTTCATATGTGTAGTCCTCCATAAACCCAGTGGATTGATGATGGCTCATCACTTTTAATAAGCGGTCCAGTGCGGCCGTTTTCCAATCACCTTCCCCAGCAAAGCCGTAGCCCTTTGCCATCAGTCGCTGTACCGCAAGTCCAGGCAGCTGCTTCATCCCATGTAAATCTTCAAAGTTTGTTGTAAAGGCATTATAGCCGCCTTCATCTAAGAAACGTTTGATGGCGATCTCATATCGCGCCTGCACCTTGACACTTTTTTCCCACTCTTCAACTGAATACGTTCCATAATTCACATCATATTGCGTTAAATACTCAGCAAATAATGCATCTACCTCTTCATCATCTACTGCATTTACATATTCGACGAGATCGCCTATTCCAAAGTAGTCAACGGTCCATCCTAATTGAATCTGTGCTTCGATTTTATCGCCTTCTGTCACAGCCACATGCCGCATGTTGTCACCAAACCGGGCTACTTTGATGTGAAAGCTCTCATGATAGGCAGCCGCAACATCCATCCAATCCGCAATTTGCTGCTGCACTTCCGGCTTTGACCAATGACCGGTCACAATTTGGTTTTGTTTATTTAAACGTGCATTAATATAGCCATATTCTCTGTCTCCATGTGCGGATTGGTGGAGATTCATATAGTCCATGTCGATCGTGTCCCACGGAATCTTTTCATAATATTGTGTAGCAAGATGCAAAAGAGGCTTTTGCAAAAGACTGGTGCCGCGTATCCACATTTTTGCTGGAGAAAATGTATGCATCCACGTCATCACACCGACAACTTCATCGCGATAATTGACCTCTTTCATAAGCTTTGTGATTTGATCGGCACTGACAGCCAGGTCCTGCAAGATCACTGGATAAGGAAGTAAACCGCTCTCATTTAAAGCATCCGTCATCTTTTGTGCATCTGCTTTTACTTTTTTCAGTGCTTCATCACCATATAAATGCTGTGACCCAACGATAAACCAAAACTCTTTTTTCAGGCTTGTTAACATAAATATCCCTCGTTTCTTTATCTTGAAGGTTTTTGTCCGTAATACGCATGCTTTCCATGTTTTCTTAAGTAATGTTTATCTAAAATTCGCTGCGGCAATGGCTCAGCAAATTCGTTCAATTGCTTGGCAAAAAGATTCATCTTGGCGACTTCATCTAAAATCACACTGTTTGTGACCGCACTTTTAGCATCCTTCCCCCATGTAAATGGACCATGCCCTTGAAGCAATACACCCGGCACCGCCATCACATCTAGGTTTCTTTTCTCAAACGTTTCGATGATCAGCTTGCCCGTTTCTACCTCATAACCCCGATTGACTTCTTCTTCTGTTAGAAAACGAGCGCACGGAACGGCGCCGTAAAATGTATCGGCATGTGTTGTGCCCATTGCTGGTAAATCAAGTCCTGCCTGCGCCCAAACGGTTGCCCACATGGAATGGCTATGTGAAATGCCGCCAATTTCCTCAAAGTGTTTGTAAAGAACTGCATGTGTAGCTGTATCTGACGAAGGACTCAATTCTCCTTCCACCACTTCACCATCAAAGTTCACCACGACCATATCTTTTGCTGATAGTTGGTCATACGCTATGCCGCTCGGCTTAATCACAAACAAACCAATGTCACGATCACATGCACTGACATTACCCCATGTAAATTTCACAAGTCCGTATTTTGGCAAATCTAAATTTGCTTGATACACTTCTTCTTTTAAGCGATCTAGCATACCGTCGTCACTCCTTTCTTTGGCATGAGATGCGCTACCGCCGCTTCTTCAATCGCAAGCCCATTTTGATAGCGCTTTAAAAATTCGTTAAAGCCTTTGACATCGAGTGGATCGGGCTCCATGAGCTCTTCTGATGTATGGGCAAATACGCGATGGGTGAGAAATTCAGCCAATGTTTGCTGCTGCTGATGGACCATATATGAAGCAAGGACAGCCATCCCAAATGCACCGCCTTCTCCGGCTGTTGAAACGACTGATACAGGTGTATTCAGTGCTGCGGCAACTATTTTTTGTCCAACGAGCGGTGTTTTAAATAATCCCCCATGCCCTAGTAAGCGGTCGATCACTACATGTTCCTGTTCCTTTAACCGGTCCATGCCTATTTTCATAGCACCAAAAGCAGAGAACAAATGGGTTCGCATGAAATTAGCGAGGTTAAAGCGGCTTTCAGGAGACCTGACAAAAAGAGGTCTTCCTTCTGGCAGTCTCGTAATATTTTCACCAGAGTAATAGCCATAGCTTAAGAGACCGCCGCCATCTTGATCTGCTTTTAAAGCTTGCTGCAATAAGGATTCGTATAACCTTTCTGACTCCACTTGCAGGCCAAGTGCTTCAAATGCCTCTCTGAATATATTCATCCAAGCGTTTAGGTCACTTGTACAGTTATTCGCATGAACCATGGCAACTGGCAGTCCATCCGGCGTCGTGACAAGATCCACTTCTGGATACACACCTTTTAGATCCTGCTCCAGCACAATCATGGCAAAAACCGACGTCCCAACAGAAATATTCCCGGTCCGTCTTTCTACACTGTTTGTCGCCACCATTCCCGTTCCAGCGTCACCTTCTGGCGGGCAAAATGGAATGCCTGGCTGCAAATGTTTTCCTTGATCTAAAATGGCTGCTCCTGCTGCCGTTAACACGCCAGCCTCCTCACCTGCTAAATAAACACGCGGCAGAAGATGACGAAGCTTCCATGGATAGCCTTTTTCTGCGATCAAGTCTTCAAATTGATGGAGCATTTCTTCATTGTAATCTTTCGTTTGTTCGTCAATTGGGAACATACCTGACGCATCCCCAATGCCAATGGCCTGCTTTCCGGTTAACAGCCAGTGAATATATCCTGACAAAGTGGTCATATATTCTAATCGGGATAGATGTTTTTCATCTTCTAATACCGCTTGATACAAATGGGCAATGCTCCATCTTTCTGGAATATGAAATTGAAATACGTCTGTCAGCTTTTGACTCGCCTCGATGGTCGTTCCGTTCCGCCATGTTCGGAACGGAACGAGAACCTCTCCTGTATGATCACATGCCACATAGCCATGCATCATCGCTGATACCCCGATTGAGCCAATGGTTTGAATGGTCACACCATACTTTTGCTCGGCCTGTTCTTTCATCTCTCGATACGCCACTTGCAGACCTGTAATGATATCAATTAAGTTGTACGTCCATATTCCATCTTGGAGAAAACTTTCCCATTCATATGCACCTTGTGCAATTGGCTGAAATTCCTCATCTATTAAAATCGCTTTAATTCGTGTTGAACCAAATTCAATGCCTAAAGATGTCCGTCCTTCTTTCAAGGCTTTGGCCGTCTCTTTGTGATCCACTCTACGTTCACCCCCATTTTTGATAGCGGTTTCAATTTTCTTTTTCTAGATTCATTGATTCTCTGGTACAATCACAATATAATATTTGTACGTACATATGTCAATAATAAATATAGTTGTACATACATAATGCGACAAAAACTTTCATTTTTTCTGAAGGGGTCATAACAGAAAAGGGAAGCGCCTGTTTTTGATCCGACAACCATGTTAAAATATGTCCATACAATTTCTTCTCAATCCGAGTAGATGATCAACTGAGAAAGAAGTGAAACGATGAAAAAGAAGTACCAGATCATTATTGATGATATAAAAAGCAAAATACTCACAGGGGATTATCGGATCGGGGAGCGTATTCCAACCGAATCAAGCCTGCAAGACATGTATCAAGTGAGCAGACATACAGTTCGAAAAGCCATTTTGGAATTGTCCAGCGAAGGATTTTTGCGCAGCGAAAAAGGTTCAGGCACATTTGTGACCAATCAATATCAAACAAAACCTGCGGGACATGCACATATGAAAACGATTGGTGTCATTACAACATACATATCCGATTACATTTTTCCTTCTATCATTCGAGGCATTGAAAGCCGTTTAAACGAAGAGAACTATTCCTTGTTACTGGCAAGTACAAATAACGATGTTGAGCAGGAGAAAAAAGCGCTTGAAATGATGCTGTCGTTTGGTGTGGACGGACTTATCGTCGAGCCGACGAAAAGCAATTTATATAACCCAAACATCTCGTACTATTTATCCTTTAAAGAACAGGATGTACCGCTCATTATGATCAATGCCTATTATGAGCAGTTAGAGGTTCCTTTTCTCTGTTTGGATGATGTAAAATCCAGCTATTTAGCCACAAAAGAGCTGATCACCTCTGGACATCAGCAAATTGGGCTTATTTCAAAAACAGATGATTTACAGGGAAAATATCGGATGAAGGGCTATATTCAGGCGCTAGGTGAAGCAAAGCTTAATTTCCTGCCTGAGCATGTGCTTTTTTTCGATACAGAATCGAAGCAGCATTTAGGGGAGCAAATTTCCACATTCCTGATGGCGCACAGGCATGAGCTGACTGCCCTTGTTTGCTATAACGATGAGGTGGGTTTAGAAGTAGCCAATGTATGCAGCGAAATCGGGCTGTCCATTCCAGATGATCTCTCGATTATTGGACAGGATAATTCATATATCGCCCAGAAAAATGCCCATGTGAAGCTGACAACACTGACCCATCCTCAGGAGCAAATGGGCCGGGATGCAGCTGACTGGATGATTAAAAAAGTACAAGGAAAAAAGAATCTCCCTGATCAAACGTTTTACGAGCCTGAATTGGTTCCAGGTGAAACGATCAAACGAATAAAATGAGCCCCTACTCCAAGTGGCTCATTTTATTTTAGATTCCAGCATATCCAGCAGATCATACGCTATACGATCGGGAGAGTCTTGCGTGATTCGATTACGGTAGTTGGATAAAACGACCACGCCTGTTTTTGAATGCGGGCGGAAGCCCATGAAACTGGAGAATCCAGACGTCGCCCCATTATGGCAAATGAGTCCTGTGTCATCGATGACCCAGCCGAGTCCCATTGACATGTTCCTGCCCATATCCCGTCTTGGTTCATGCGTGATTTTCCAAAAAGAATCCGCATCTGCGTGTAGATGGCTAGAGAGAAATGACAATAAATCTGTGATGGTCGAGCGAATAGCGCCAGCTCCTTGATAGTCAAGCATATGAAGCGGCGGAACCTCTTTTCCATTTTCCCGATGCCCTAAGATCATCTTTGCTTCTACATTATCCTTAATCGTAATAAAGGTACTTGATAGATGAAGCTCATCCACGATATATTC
The DNA here is from genome assembly GCF_038630815.1 of Bacillus sp. FSL K6-0994. Classification (NCBI taxonomy): domain Bacteria; kingdom Bacillati; phylum Bacillota; class Bacilli; order Caryophanales; family Bacillaceae; genus Bacillus; species Bacillus sp. FSL K6-0994. The sequence continues at coordinate 2,311,174 of NZ_CP152043.1, forward strand.
CATCAATAGCTGTTCATATGTTTTGTGACGAGACCAGCCCATGATTAAACCAAGCAGCCCCATACCCACATTGGAATAACGAGATGGAAAGCTTTTTGGCTGATTCCACTTTTTCGAATTTAACAGTTTCATTAATTCATCGAGTGAATACTGACAGAACATATCTCTTCTCACTTTAGGAAGGAAGCATAGCTGCAAATCTCTAAGAAGACGATGCGGAGGAAGACCAGACGTATGGGTTGCCAGCTGCTCTATTTGAATGGGGTGATTCTTTCGAATGTGAGGACAATACAGAGAAATCGAATTATCGAGTTTCATCTGCCCTTTTTGCATCATGCTTGCCAATATACTTGTCGTAAAGACTTTTGAAATCGAGCCAATCTCAAAAATGACATCCTCTGGCTGCACTCGCTTTTGTATAGGGTGATCCCCGAAATGAAAGACATGCGTTTCCCCTTGATGAATCAGTCCGATCACAAGCAGCGCCTCCTTCTTTTTCTCTGTATAAGAGGAAGCGATTCTCTGTACTTCTTGTTTGAGCGTCATTCATTCCCCTCCTTTCTCTTCGTTTTGATGTGGGATCAATTGATCAAGCTTTTCATAAATCGATGTCAATGTGGAGATCTCATCGAAGGATAATGCTGAATAATATTTTTCAATAATCGCAAGCTCTACCTTTCGCATATTCTCAAGGTACGTTTTTGCCTTCTCAGAAAGTTCAACATGCAATTCCCTCCGGTTATTCGGGTTAATGCTGCGGCGAATCCATTCTTTTTTTTCAAGCGTGTTTAACAATTGACTCACTGCACTTTGAGTGATCCCTAATTGCTGGGCAATTTGAATAGGAGAACTTCCCCCTTTCTGCTCAATAAAATTTAGTACAATATGCTGCTTATCGGTTAACTCATCTACAAATAATTCTTCAAACTCTAATCGGAGCTTTTGATGGATGCGGGCTTCGATATTGTTTAGCTCTTGAATCATAGCTGTTTTGGATGTCACTTTTATCACCTTCATAATTAAGATAACTTAAGTATAAAGCAACCTTTATATTAAAACAAGAAAAAATCCCCATCTTTTAGAAAGATAGGGAACTTGCCTATTACGCTTCTTCTTTAGGGGTAGGCACCGCACATACGCCATCTGCACATGCTGCTTCAAATGAATTGGCAGACGCTTTCTCTGCTTGAGCTGCTTCCTCTGTCCAAGCTGTTTCAAGTGCGCGCAGGAACGTATCGGCCGGCTGCGCACCTGCAACTGAATACTTGTCATTGATCAAGAAAAACGGAACAGCATTGATACCAAGCTGTCTCGCTTCTTGTTCATCTTTTCGGACATGATCGGCAAATGCTTCGCTGCCCAAAACTTGCTGTACTTCCTTCTCATCAAGACCTGCTTTTTCTGCAATTTGTAAAAGGGTTTGACGATCACCAACATGCTTTCCATTTGTAAAATACGCTTGAAACAGTTCTCCCATGACGAAATCGCCTTTCCCCATTTGACCAGCATATTGTGCCAATCGATGAGCATCAAAGGTGTTGGTCAACACGAGCGCATCAAATTGAAAATCGATCCCTTTCTCTTTGCCGGCCTGCTTCACCTGCTCATTCATCGCCATGGCCTGGCTGCGGCTCATGCCATATTTTTTGACGAGCATATCATGAACGTCATAATCGACTTGAGCAGGTGCATGTGGATCAAGCTCAAAGCTTTTAAACTCTATCTCTACCTGGTCCTTCTCTGGGAATTGTTCTAGCGCTGTTTCCAGCTGTTTTTTTCCTATATAACAAAAAGGACAGGCGATATCTGACCAAATTTGTACTTTCATTTTCATCTTCCTTCCGTGTTTACGCTTTTTCTTTAACGATGTAACTATTATAGTTACATCAAATCGGTTATGTCAAGATTCTGGGCTTGATTGAAATGAAAAAGCCTCTCCTTTTAAGAAAGGAAAGGCGTTGAAAATGACTATTCTAAATTTGCATGGTGACCGTACATTGTATGTGTATCGAGCTCTTTCATTTCCATTAACCGCAAAATGACCGCATCGTATGTCAAAAGAAGCAGCTGCTCAAATAGTGAACCCATTGGCTGAATGGTATGATGACTTCCTTCCTGTTGATCCTTTGGTGCACCTGACAATAAGATGATTTCATCTGCTAGATCAGCTATTGGTGACTCAGTTGAAAGCGTGAAAGCTGCCACTTTTCCGCCAATTGCTTTTGCTTTTTTTGCAAGGACAAGCAAGGTCTCTGTTCGACCAGAGCCGCTCCCCACAATCAAGAGATCCTCTTCTGTAAAGGAAGGCGTATTCGTTTCTCCAATGACATAAGCCTTGACGCCAATATGCGTAAGTCTCATCGCAAACGATTTTCCCATCAAACCAGACCTGCCTGCACCTGCCACAAAGACTTTTTGTGCAGATAGAATACTTGTGACCAGGCGCTCTGCTTGTTCGTCTTGAATGGCTGACGAATGCTCAGAAAGCTCATTTAAAATGGCTTTCACATAGTCGCTGGTCTTCATGATTGTTCGATCAGCTGCTTCATTTGTGCCGCTACTTCTGCTTTATTGTCCTGGCTTGCGATACCGCCGCCGACAATGATTAAATCAGGGTTTAATTTCACGACTTCAGGTAACGTATCAAGCTTAATTCCGCCTGCAATCGCTGTTTTTGCCTGCTTAACGACTTGTTTAATTGTCATAAGGTCAGCAAATGAGTTTTGACCAACCGCTTGCAGGTCATAGCCTGTATGCACACAAATATAATCGACTCCAAGCGCATCCAGCTCTTTTGCCCGGCCTGCGATATCTTTGATGCCAATCATATCAACTAAAATTTGTTTTCCTCTTGCTTTCGCTTCTTTCACCGCTCCTTGAATGGACATATCTTCTGCCGCTGCAAGAATGGTGACGATATCTGCTCCTGCTTCGGATGCCTGCTGCACTTCATAGCCGGCAGCATCCATAATCTTCAGATCAGCGAGTACACGTAAATTCGGAAAAGCCTTCTTGACTTCTTTTACAGCACGAAGCCCTTCGTTAATCACAACAGGTGTCCCAATTTCGACCACATCAATGGATGCTTCTACTTCTTTGATCAGCTCAATTGCTTCTGGTATATTCACTAAATCTAATGCTAATTGTAATTTCATGAACGTTCACTCCCGTTTTTTCATCTCATCTTCAAGAGCTCCGTGGATAGGGCTTCTTGAACGATGAAATGAGTATAACAACAGGATGGACGCAATCCAAGTACGCACTTTTTTTTTACATACTATACTTTTCCGCATATGGTTACAAAAAAGATACTGTCTTTTGGCCAGTATCTCAGCGTAAAGACAAAGGGCTAAAATAAAGTTATTTTAGCCCTTTGCCTACAATCGGTAGTCTTTCTATTTATCATCTTTTAAAAAATTACTGTCGAGATACTGTTTTCCCCAATCATACATCGCCTCTAAAATCGGCATTAAGCTTTCTCCTAGTTCTGTGAGAGAATACTCAACCTTTGGCGGGACGACAGGATAAACCTCCCGGTGCACAATGTGATCTTCCTCTAATTCTCTTAGCTGATTGACAAGCATTCTTTGCGTAATCCCAGGCATTAACGACTTTAACTCACCAAAACGTTTTGTCCCTTCTCTGCCAAGGTGCCATAAAATCAGCATTTTCCACTTACCGCCGATAATATTCAGCGTCAGCTCTTTTTCGCAATTGAACACTTTATTTTCCATTCGTGATGACAACAACATACACTCCTTTAATTTCAAACCATTTACGCTTTATCATATACTGCGGCAAAATGAATAGCCAAGCATACGGTCTTCGTTATTGATTTTGTTTTTTGACAAAAGCCATCACAGCCTCTGTCATTTTTTGTGCTTCTTTTGGCGCTCTGTCTGATCCAAACCATTTGTTCAGATCACTATGGCTTAACGTATGAACCCGAAAAACAAACCGAGAGCCTTTATCATGGTTCAGTTTTTCTGCAAATCGGTACACCTCAGGATTTTCCCAGCCCGTGACCAAATAGACAGGAGGTACATTCGCTTGATTCATATAAGTGACAGGTGATGCCTTTGTCCAATTTTTCTCTTGTTTGCCAAAGACTTTTTTATACGATGGGATGGCTTGTATAAATTGATTGAGGTTTAACGGTCCGTCTAGAACAACAATGGAATTGATCGATTTTGGCGACAGCCCCACACGTTTTAAGTAAGTCGAATCTGTAGCAACCAGCGCCGTCAAATGACCGCCCGCTGAGTGACCCATGACGTTGATTTTTGATGAATCGATTTGATATTCATCCGCATGATCCTTGACCCATTTAATGGCGTTTGCCGTATCATCTGCCATCTGCTCATAGTTGGCATCAGGGTGAAGCCTGTAATTCATCGAAACAAACACATACCCTTGACCAGTAAAATAATCAGCCTTTGAAGCAACTCTATTCTTATCTCCGCCTGTCCAGCCTCCGCCATGGAGATAGATCATGACTGGATGCTTCTTCTTTTTGTCTTTATCTTTGCCCTTTGGCATGTACATATCGAGTGTTTGCTGTTTGTTTTGTGTGTCTGCGTAATGGATGTTTGTTGTCGGCTTAGGCTGGTTGAAACGGAACACAAAGAATGCGCAAACCAATAAGCCAGCGATGACAACTACAAATAAGAGCCATTTCAAGATTCGATTCAAAGTCATTGCACCTTTCTGTGTTGGGATGGGGAAGCACGAGTAGCAGATATGTAGAGAAACTAGCACGATTCATTCGATACTAGATTCATATAGGAAGTGTAAAGCAATACAATTGATCAAGTCGTAATATTCATTATACCCCTTAAAGTGGTGAAATTCATTGATTTGCTCTAGAGGGTTGATATCGAAATCAGGGATTTGTTTCTGGATTTTTCATCTAAAAACCATGTCATAGTTTATCCTCCAAGAGGTTATTGTATAAATGCAATGATTCGTTTTCTTGTTTCTTCATGGTACTGGACATAGGAATGTAATAAAGGATACGATTCAAGGACGTGTTGAAATGATTTGATTTGAGGGTATTGCTCTTCAAATGACTGACGCAGCACGTTTAACTGTTTTTTTGGAATTCGTTTATGATCGATCACATAACTTAAGCTGCCTGTCACAAGAGTGAAAAATTCATAAAAATCATCGGACCACATACCAGTTTCCTCCTCAAAAAATACGATATCTTCTGGATAAGTGGAATGAAAAAAATATTGATAGCGCTGCTTCAAATCATTGATTAATGCTGTTTTATCTTGGCTGATGTTCATGGCCTTATGCTCCTTTTATATATAGACATTACTGATAATCATTTCTTTGTCTATCATTAGTAATTGATACTTCCTAATTTAAACCACAAGTACCATTACGGATAATTTGATAGCAATTGACTGAAATATTCATTGAATGTTTTTTGATCCTTCAATAACAGTTCTAACCAATTTGCTAAATCAGGATGATCCAGTGGTTTCCATCCTTCTTCTAATAAAATATTTTGGGGACACTCTTTTTTTGATACCATACCTATTATACAAATTTCCAAATCTCTATCTGCTAGAATCGCCCACTGCAAAGAACGGGATAACCAAACCACTATGTTTGAGTTCGTAATTATATTATCAGCTATAGAACCTTTTGGGTGCGTCCATAGTGCATTTACATAATCCTCACCTGAAATGTTCACACTCGCTTTCAGCCAATGATAATAACCAAACTCCTTCAAATAGTAATCAACTGGATCTGGCTTAAGGACTGCAGTCAAAAATTCTCTATCACGTGTTGAATTTGATAACTCCTTGATTGTTGGTAAAATATCATCACTTAATGCCCAATCAAACTCTTGAAACAAAAAACAATCAAAATTCTTACGGAAGACTTGCTGTGGCAGCCCTTTATTTTGATCAAATACATGATCCCTAAATTCTGATAGAACCTGAATTCTTTTTCTGAACGAACAAATAAGGGCTCAGGCTGGTTCAAGCAAAAAGCCTCCTTCTCATGTGATATCACTATCATTTTCCTAAAACTAACCCATATATCATCATCTTATCAAAATATCCCCTTTTATATATAAAAAAGCATCCTAAACGGATGCTTCCATCAAATGATATTTTTTCAAAATACGATAGGTAATTTCTTTTGCTTCTATGCCGGTGCCTTCGATATTTGTGGCGAAGATGTAGGTTTTGTTTTCATGTTTGATGAAGCCTGCGTACCAGCCGATGCCTGAGCCGGAGCCTGTTTTTCCGTATAGGGTGGCATGTTTCTCTTCTTCTTGGATCATCATTCGTTTGACGGTTCTCATGACAGACAGGTCAAATGGAAGACTTTCTTCATATAGCTGTTTGAGGAAATGGACTTGTTCTACTGGAGAAATTTTCAACGAACTGCTTAACCAAAATTGATCGATTCCTCCTGATATGTCTTCGTTCCCATAATGAATGGCTTTCACCCAATGACTCATGCGTTCTTCTCCGATGTCACGTGCCATGGCTTGATAGTACCAGACGACTGAATCTCTCATACCAGAGCCCAGTGTATGATCCTTATTCCAGTTATCAATTTCTCTTTTTACTCCGTCCCAATATTTGATGTCGTATTCATCTCTCACTGCGCCTGTTTGGAGCCCGATGAGGGCATTTGCCACTTTAAATGTCGATTGTGGGGCAAAGCGCTTGTTCGCTCTTTTTTGGTTATACACCCATGGCGATTTTTCTTTTACTTCTTGGATGACAAATGTGCCTTCTCGGTCTTTCATGAATTCATCTACTGACCACGCTGGAGATGTTCCCTCACTTGATGAAGGCTGGCCGATACAAAATGCCATCAGCATGATGGTGCAAAACAGCCATTTCATATGCTTTTTCTTCAAAAAAACCGCTCCTTTTCCTATGATTTGTATCGATTGTAGCATGCCTGAGTGATGAGACATAAGGGACGCTTGTCCTCTTTTCTGTCAAATAAAAAAAGCCGGTTTCATCCGGCTTTCTGATCATATTAGCTTTCTTTTTTCTCTTCAATGGCCTGCCTCGCGATTTTTGAAATCGTCATATCATCCATTGGCGGGTTATGGAGCCCAGCCCGGATATCTCGGTAGTAACGCTGAAGCGGACAGCCGAGGCTTAAGCTTTTTGCACCGACTAAACGCATGGCTTTATCGACCACTTGCAGACTATGATTAACGACTGTATGCTTCACAGCACCGAATTCATTGATTAACAGCTCTCTTTTCTCAGGCTTTTCATACAATGTTGTCGTTGAATAGATGACGTGGCGTGCTTGCTTTAATAGTAAATCAATTTCGCCAATCAGTGTTTGGACATTCGGCAGGTCACTAATCGTTCCGCTGATACTGTTCGGTGAATGTGTGATGGCATACTGTACAGCATAGTCTCTTGCCGCTTGTGCAATTCCTAAATAGCAGGAAGGAATATGGGCGATCCAAGGGTTTAACGTACCGCCCCGAGGTCCTTTTTGCACTTCAACAAGCATATCATCTGATACCACAACTTGATCTAAGATTAAATCATGGCTTTCTGTTCCTCTCATGCCGACAACATCCCATGTTTCTTCTATAGAAACACCTTCTGTGTCACGGTGAATTAAGAAGAATCCCATCGCCTCTTTTTCTTCGATCCATACACCGACTAAAAAGTATGTGAGAGCTGGTGACATTGTTGTGAAAATTTTACGTCCATTGATCACCCAGCGATCACCTGATTTCATCGCTGTTGTCCCAGGCTTGCCGCCTCTTGTTGGGCTGCCTGTCTGCGCCTCACTCACAGCGCGGTTGACAAGGGCGCCCTTCTTCACTTCTTCCGCAAAGAATTGCAGCTGCTTCTCATTCCATAGTTTCTTTTCATAAATTTCACCAACAACTCCTTGGTGCCAGCCAATCGATAAGGCAGTCGCTCCGTCCATGCTGCCAAGCGTTTCTTGAAATAGAACCATATCTGTTACAGATTGACCCCCGCCTCCATATTCAGCGGGAAGAGACAGGGCTGTATATCCCATGTTTACTAATGATTCGATATTCTGTTTAGGAAAATAAGCGCCTTCATCATGTTTTTTTGCGTTTTGTTCAATCGTTTCACGAAGAGATTCCAGCTGATTAAGCCATGTTTTTTGAAAATCGGTATCGACAAATAATGCTTTAGACAAAACGTATCCAACTCCTCTGTTTCTCACAATCTATGATATCTCATTTTTCCAATCGGAATGAATAAAACACACTTTACTTATAGGATTTAATGTGTTAAATTTTATCAATATTAAGTACATCTGTCAAAGGAACGTGATGCTTTTATGATCTCAGCTACTAATCTACATAAATCTTATGGGCTGACCCATGTGTTAAAAGGCATTGATTTCACCGTTCAAGAAGGTGAAGTGGTCGCAATTATTGGACCGAGCGGATCAGGAAAAACAACACTTCTCCGCAGTTTAAACAGCCTCGACATTCCAGACAAAGGAGAGCTGACTGTTGGAGAAGCCACGATTCAATTTGAACGATATCATAAAAAAGATCTTTTAAAACTAAGGCAGCAATCTTCCATGGTGTTTCAGCATTATCACTTGTTTCAAAATAAACGAGCACTTGAAAATATTACAGAGGGATTGATTGTGTCCCAAAACATGTCTAAAAAAGAAGCTGAAAAGGTTGGAGAGCAATTTTTAGCGCGGATTGGACTGCTTCATAAAAAGGATGCATTTCCGAGTGAATTATCTGGCGGTCAGCAGCAGCGGATTGGAATTGCCCGCGCTCTTGCGATGAATCCTGCGGTGCTTTTGTTTGATGAACCAACGTCCGCACTTGACCCAGAGATGGTCGGAGAAATCCTTGAAATGATCAAAGATATTGCGAGCCAAGGGATGACGATGGTCATTGTGACGCATGAAATTTCGTTTGCAAAGGACGTAGCGGATACCGTGATCTTTATGGCAGATGGGGAAATCGTTGAAAAAGGCTCCCCAGAAGACGTCCTCATGAAGCCTCAGCATGAACGAACGAAACAATTTTTATCTAGGATTCATCGCGGAATGTGGCAAGGATCGGAGGAAGACATATGAAACAAAAGACAGCATTCATGACAGCTGGTGTCCTTCTGATTCTCCTCTCCCTGATTGGCTGCAGCAGTGTGAAAACAACAACAGATGATGGAAAACAAATTGTGAAAGTCGCACTGAGTGCAGAGGTCAATCCACCTTTTTTAGCCACAAATGACCGAAACGAACCGATTGGCTATAACATTGATTATTTAAATGAAGTGGAAAAGAGACTTCCACACATACATTTTGATTACATCTTTGGCGAGGAAGAATCCAATTTAATTGGTGTTGGCGCAGGGAAGTTTGAAATGGCAGCTAATTGGTTTTTCAGTAACCCTGAACGCGAAAAACGGTTTCTTTATCCTCAAGTTCCGTACGGCTATTCGATGACAGGATTAATTGTGAATGAATCAAACCGGGATATTCAATCGCTTGATGATATGACATCAAAAAAGCTCGCTCCTGTCAGTCCCAGCGGCGGATTGCGTTCCATATTAAATCAATATAATGAAGAACATGATCCAGATATTCCGCTGACAACCATTGAAAGCCCTTCAAATGAACTCAACTTAAAGCGCGTTGAAAGCGGACGGTCTGATGCGGCTTTTATGAATATTTCGACCTTCGATACCATACAAAAGCATCTCAACCTAAAGGTCAAAGTTGGCGGCATTGTGTCAAAGGAGCCGATTTATCTTGTCTTACAGCCGAGTGAGAAGCAGCTTGCAGCAGATTTGGACCGGGTCACACAAGAGATGATTGATGATGGAACACTACCTAAGCTTGCGAAAAAGTGGTTTGGGGTTGATTTCTTTCAAGATATTGACTACATCTCAGAGCAAGGCTATCAATATGAAGAAAGGAAGGAAGCGTCATGACGTTTACAGCTGGAGATTGGCTGCGAATTTTTTTACAGGTGCTTGAACGCCTGCCACTCACTTTTCTCATTATTGCAGTGTCATTGTTTTTTGCCATTCTAATAGGGCTCTTATTTGCATGCATTCGTATAAAACAAATCCCAGTGTTGAAGCAATTGGCTGTTATCTATTTATCTTTTACACGAAGTACGCCATTAATTGTTCAGTTATTCTTGATTTATTTTGGGCTTCCTCAGCTTTTACTTGTAGCAGGAATTCAAATCAATCATTGGGATCGTGTGTTATTTGTGATGATGACGTTCTCTTTACATACGGGGGCTTATTTATCTGAAGTTTTTCGCAGTGCGTATTCGTCTGTTGGGAAGGATCAGCTGGAAGCCGCCTACATTGTGGGGATGACAGATACACAGGCCTTGATCAGGATCATTATCCCGCAGGCCTTTCTCATTGCCCTGCCAAACCTCGGAAATTACACCATTGATCTTGTGAAAGACACGGCGATTGCCTTTACGATCGGACTCATCGATATTATGGGACAGGTGAAGATCATCTTAGGAAATAACTATGGAATCGGCATGTTTGAAGTGTATGTGATCATTGCGATTGTGTACTGGCTCATTTGTATGAGCATTGAACTAGTCACCATGCTGCTTGAAAAGAAATTTGTAAAAGGCCGTACTAGTCTGTCACGTTAAGGAGGCGATTTGATGCAAACCATTGATATTCCATTTGCGATTGACCAAGTACCACATATTCTAAAAGGTGTTCCTTTCACATTATTAATTGCTCTTGTTTCCATGGCTGTGAGTCTTGTGATCGGATCTGTTTTTGCTTTCATTCGCCTCTTTCGCATCCCTGTACTCAGACAGCTCGTTACGCTATACGTCTCCTTTTTTAGAGGAACGCCGCTTATTGTTCAACTGTTCGCTTTCTTTTATGGGCTCCCTTTTCTTCTAACCAGTATGAGCGGCACATTCGGACTGACCTTTCATCCGGATATGGTCTCCCCTTTAGCTGTGGCTCTTATTACCTTCAGCCTGCATTCAGCCGCTCATTTAACAGAGGTGGTCCGAAGTGCACTTCTGGCAGTAGATAAAGGGCAGCTTGAAGCGGCAAAAATTGTAGGCATGACCACACGTCAGGCGATGATACGCATTATTTTGCCGCAGGCATTTGTTGTGGCCTTACCAAACCTAGGCAATCAGCTCGTTCAGTTATTAAAAGCGACATCTCTTGCGTTTACAATTGGGGTACTCGAAATCATGGGTATTTCCCGGATCATTGCAAATGACGGCTATCAGTTTTTAGAAACTTATCTCGTCTCTGCTTTGATCTATTGGCTGCTGAGCATTGTCTTTGAATTAGCCTTTGCATTATTAGAGAAACGTGTCAGTGTATACGGAAGAACTCTCGGACGTTAAAAAGTCGATCAGGCACAAAAACCTGATCGACTTTTTTATTCACCCTTTTTTGGTGTGTTAAATAGTTCTTTTGGTGCGGGTTTGAGCTTTGGTGCAGAGCCGAATACGACAGGTGCAGAAATATATCTGAACTCTCCTTTTCCATCCATGCTGCGGCCATGTGCCCATCTGCCTTGCTTACTTTCTTCCCCTCTTGAGAAGTTAAACAAGTCATAGGATACTTGCTGTTTTTCTAGTGAACGAGGGAAGGTGGTTGGTACGACGACATCTCCTTCTCGCTCTTCTAATTCTTTAATTGCGGCAAGCCACATATTTTGATGGTATGTATCACGAGCAATGAGGAAGGAGAGCATATCTTTGACGCCGCGGTCATCTGTCATTTCGTAAAGTCTTGTGACCTGAAGGCGGCCCTGGGCCTCTGCATTTAAATTGGCTCTGAAATCCGCCATTAAATTTCCGCTTGAAATGATGTATTTGGCATTCCACGGGTATCCTTGACTATCCGCTGCCATTGCCCCTAAACCTGCAACAATCGCATGCTGCGGGTTCATTCCGCCCATGACAGCTGCAAGTGCAGGATCACTTTGGTACGCCTCTTCTTGTTCCTTAACTGGTGCATTATCAAGTAAACGCGCAATCATCGTTGCCAGCATTTCGACATGACCAATTTCCTCTGTTCCCACGTCAAATAATAAATCCCTATATTTTTGATCTGCCCGGCAATTAAAGCCTTGAAATAAATATTGCATCATCACGCTGATTTCACCATATTGACCGCCTAATACTTCTTGTAATTTCTTTGCATACACCGGATCAGGCTTTGAGGGCTTTGCTTCATATTGCAATTCTTTGATGTGATAAAACATGATGTCATCTCCCTTATCAAAAACATCTTTTCACTTATCACTATTCGACCGCAGCTCTCTTTATGAAAATGATATGAATACATAAAAAAAGAGAATGGCTTATGCCATCCTCTTTGTTATCTTACTTATTCAGCACTGACTAAAATTTTCACTTGATCTTTTTCATTGATTAATGCATGGAAGCCATCCTCGATCACATCGTCCAGCTTGATTTTTTTCGTGACGAGTGTGTCTGCAGAGAAATAGCCTTTTCTCATTAAGTTTAATACAGATGGGAATACGTCTCTGTAGCCGATAATTCCTTTTACTGTACGTTCTTTAATGACAATGTCATTCGGCATAATTTCTGCGCCTTTTTCCCAAATGCTTACAATCACTGTTTCGCCTGAAATTCTAGTTGATTGGATTGCTTGCTTCAATACAACAGGTACACCTGTCACTTCAAAAGAAACATCGACGCCACCGTTTGTACGGCGAGCAATTTCTTGAACAACATCTTCATACTGAGATGGATCTACAATGATCGCTCCAAGCTCTTTTGCTTTCACTTGGCGCTCTTTTGATAATTCAACTGCATAAATATCAGTAGCACCAGCTGCTTTTAATGCTTCAATGACAAGTAAACCGATTGGTCCGCAGCCAAACACAGCCGCTGTATCCCCAGCTTGTACTTTACTAGAACGAACCGCATATAAAGCAACTGCAGAAGGCTCGACAAGCGCGCCTTGCTCATATGAGATTTCGTCTGGTAATAAATGAAGTAATTCTTCATCGACTGATACATATTCAGAGAATCCACCGCCGCCTCCGGCAAGTCCTAAAAAGCCCATGTTTTCGTCTAAGTTATAAGCACCTTGATGCCCGTGAGTTGCAAAAATAGGTTCAACCACCACTCGATCGCCTACTTTGTAATTGCTCACGCCTTCTCCTACTTCAACAACTTCACCAGAGAACTCGTGTCCCAGTGTAACGGGTGCTTTTTCTTTTGTAAGTGGATGAGGTTCATTCACAGGAATGAAGATCGGTCCGCCTAAATATTCATGTAAATCACTACCGCAAATGCCGCACCATTTTACTTTAAGTTTCACTTTTCCTGGAGCAACTGTTGGTTCATCAATTTCCTCTAGTCGAATGTCCTTTTGATCGTGCCAGCGTAGTGCTTTCATTTATAAGACTCCTTTTCTCATCAATTTAATTAACTTACTTAAATAATGATAACATAATTTTTTTAATTTTCTAAGTAGGATGCACTATTTTTTTGACAGTCAATGGACGAAAGATGACAAAACATAGCAATAGACAGATAAGAAGCATACATAGACACCCAATGATGACGGAAATTCTGATCGATAGAATATGAGCGAGTCCGCCGAATATTCCTGTCATGGTCATCGTCAGAATGGCTTCAACCAAAGCATAAAAGCTGGCTACCCTCCCCATCACCTCTACGGGGATATTTGTTTGATAGAACGTCATAAAACCTGTATTCGCAAATGCTAAAAAGAAGGCTAATATAAAAAATCCACCGGCGGCTGCAACTAGACTGCTGGAAAATGCATAAATAAGATAGCCAAACGCCACAAACAAACTGCCGATTCCAAGCATCAGCGAAACTGACAGCCTTTCGACAATGACCGAATTAAGACTTGCCCCTGCGATAATACCCGCTCCAGCTATACTGACAAGAAGGCCATATTGTGTATCAGTCAGCATCAATACTTCTTTTGCAAAGGCTGTTTCAAGTGAGTCTATGGCCGTAGGAAGGACCGATATCGCGGCACTAAATAATAAATATACCGTCATGATTTGGCGTGACGTCAGACTAAAACGCAGAACAAGCTTTGCATCCTCTTTTAACATTGAAAGGGAAAACCGCTTTTGGGCAGCATCTGTTTTGAGCAAATTCGGTAAACACATCGTTAACAAAGCAGATATCAAGAGGCAGATCGCATTTACATAAATTGAAAGCACAGGAGTCCCGATGAGAAAGAGCAGACCTGCTGCCGCGGGCCCAAGTAAAAATCCCCCGGATTGTAATAAAGAGCGAATGGCATTAAACCGTTTTCGGTTATCCGCCGGGATTAGTCCTGTCATATACACCATCGACGCTGGATGAAACATCGCTTGTGCCATCTGTATGAAAAACACCATGACATATAGGATGATCAGATGTCCTGAGAATAAGGCAAAAGGGATGCATGCAATGAGCAGAGCACGGGTAATATCTAAACTGATCATCACATTCCGCTGATTCAGCCTGTCAATCAAACTGCCGGACCAGCTATTGGTCAAAAGAGAAGCCGCCGGTCTTAGTAAATAAACTGCTGTTACAGCAAGTACAGAGCCCGTTTCTTGAAAAATAAGCAGATGGAGAGCAATCATATAAATCCATTCTCCTATGTTCGCGATCCCGATGGCTCCAAGTAAAATACTCATATCCCGCCAATGTTTTTTCATCATGGTCCCCCCTATTTGTCATAAAAAAATCCCGCCCCCAAGACATGTCTGTCTTGAGGACGGGATTTACTCCGCGTTGCCACCTCAGTTCATTCATCTGTTGCCAGATGAACCTTAGCGGGTGATCATTCACCCTTCTCTGTAACGGGAGAAGTTCGCTGCACCACCATCCGAGGGAATCCGGTGCAGAGCTAAGAGGCTTGGTTCCATCATGCTTCCCAGCTCCTTCTCAGCTTGACGGAGTTCTCTGTGTGGGGCAGCTATGATGTACTCTTCTCTATTTGCGCTGTGTCTTTTTTTCATCACGATCTTCAGCTGAATTGTTACATATTGTACTGCGCCTCGATCAAAGCGTCAATATTTTTTTCATGTTAATCCGCATAAATCATTTTTCTAGTCATGCCGCCATCAACAACCAAATCTGTGCCGGTCACAAATTGATTGTCTTCATCTGTTAAATAAAAACAGGCTTTCACAATATCCTTTGGCGTGCCGACTCGATTGGAAAGATGCTGCTGATGGTCAATTTCTCGAAGACTTTTCTCATCCTTCGTTTCAATCCATCCAGGGGAAATGCTATTCACCGTAATGTGATCCTGACTAAAAGAAACCGCCAAGGCATGAGTAAGCGCGGAAATCCCGCCTTTTGATGCAGCATATGCTTCCGTATGAGGCTCTGACATGGCCGCGCGGGTAGATGAAATGTTCACAATGGAACCGCCGTTTGGATTCTCTTTGATATAACGTGCTGCTTCTCTAGCGCATAAAAAAGTCCCTCTTACATTTGTATGCAGCACATGATCCCACTCATCGACCGTTAACTCATAAGGCGATGCTGTGCACATGACGCCGGCATTGTTGATGAGAATATCAATCGTTTTGCAGTGCTCCGCCGCAAACGACATTAAGCGCTGAATATCCTTCTCCTGTTTCACATCTGTTTTAATGAAATAAACTTCACAGGACTCTTTTCTCAGCTGCTCCTCCAAACGCTTCCCCTTCTCTTCATCTATATCCGCAAGCACCACACGCGCCCCTTCTTTTGCATAACCGCAGGCGATCGCTTCACCAATACCATTGGCTGCGCCTGTGATGATGACGGTTTTATGTTGAAAAATCATCATTCATCCAATCCTTTCTCCATGAGATGTTGTCGTCTATCATATCATTTTGAGGAGTACGCATGAATAAAAAACCCTCTATCGCAATTGAGAGCCATAGAGGGTTTTTAAAAACTAAAATGAAACGAAGAAAAGTGATTAATAGGATCTAATATTTTTCAAACCAATCACCATAAAAACAATCGTAAAAGCTGCTAAAACTGTTATGTCTAATAATAAGATTGATTGGTTGACCGTACCACTCATGATCTCACCAAAACCAGACATCATCCACGTTTGCGGTATAGCCAAAGAGACCTTCTTCATAATGTCTGGAACGATATCTAAAGGCCAATAAATACCACCCAGCATACACGATCCTACGATAACAATTGCACTAAATACTTCAGATTGCTTTTTTGTATGAGATAAGGTGGCAATCATAAAACCTAAACTCACGACTAGCCCTATAACAAATGATCCAAACACTAGAATATGAATTACGTTTCCTAAGTACACATGAAAGAACACAGATAAGACAGTCAAAAGAACACCCAGTTGTATCCATCCAAGGAGGAAATAAGCCACTAAATAGCCCAGAAGCACATATATTTTATGAATTGGACTCGAAAGCAATCTTTGCCATGTATAATCTTTATATTCCAAATGAATAGATGACACAGAGCTTGAAATCGCAAACATCATAAACATAATGGTAAAGCCAAGCGGTATTAAATTTGGTTGCTGGCTTGCTTGATCATCTTGATTTTTTTCAATCAATGAAATGGTGCCAGATTCATTTAACTTGTTCAATGCATTAGAGAGAGAAACACTTTTCTGCTTTTTCACACCCTGATTGATTTGATAAATGATGGTAGCTGTCTCTTTTAAATAAGGAGATAAGACTGCATATTCTTCAGTTTTCTTATAAACTGTCACATCAAAAATTTCTTTATTTTCTTTTAGATGGGACTTTAATTGGTTTGCGACTTTCACAGACGCCACTACCTTTTCTTCAGATACTAAATCTTTTGCGTCCCTTTCAGTCGCCTTTACCCAGAGAAATTTGGTGTTTTTTTCGAGAATTTGAAAAATTTCTTGATCCAGTTTCCCTTGACTAGGCTCTAGAATAAAAGCAACTGTAGGTTTCTTTGAATCAGATGAGGTACTTCCAAAGATAAAACTAAATACGATTGGCATAACAAATAAAAAAATGAGGGTCAATGGGGACTTTAATGTTTCTTTTAACTTTAACGTTATAATGGCTAATATTTTATGCATAACGATGCTTCCTTTCAAAAGACATTCTTAATAAAGCAATGATGAAGAAAGCTAGTCCCATCCCACAGCTAAGTAATAATCCGCTTTGAATTTCACTAAAATCAGCACCTTCCATACTTTTCAAAAACATTTGAAGTGCAAGAGAATTAGGTAAAAAATAGCTGATATCAATCACCCATTGTGGGAATAAGTATAAGGGCACCATACTCCCACCTAAAGCAGCTAACACTTGAGTTCCTAAAATCCCTACACTGTTAAACGTTTTTTCTCTATTGATAAAAGAACCAATCAGCACCCCGAAACCCGCAGCATTTAATATAAAACTACATCCGATCATAACAACAGTAAAAGGCTCTCCCCAGTTCACCTTAAAGACAAAACTAGTAAATAAAATAATGACCGCAAGTTGAATCATACTCATCAAAACAATACCCAATAACTTCCCAACGATGTAACTAGTATTGCTTAATTTTGATACAATCAGCCTTTTATAAACATCTTCTTCTTTTTCCTCTATCATACTTCCAACTAGAAAAACAACAGTCATTAATAAAAAAAGCACACCCATCCCGCCTGCATAGTATTGGAAGGATGTAATCGGCTGGCTGTTGATATGAATATTCCTCTCGTTCACCAGTTCTTTTTTCAGTTGATCAGACGCGATTTCCACTTCTTTACCTTGATTCAACGGCACCAGAATACGATTCATATGATAATTTTGAAAGAATTGCAAAACCACATTTTCCAGAACCATTTCCTGTAAGTTTGAATTAGGCCCTTTCAGAATATTCAATTGCACATGATCATAATTCAATAGGCTTTTTTCAAAATTCGGCTTGATGATTATACCCATTGTAATGTCTCTACTATTTAAATCTTTCTCTAGCTGATTTTTCGAGGTGACCTTCACATCAAATATGTCACTTAGTTCACTCTTAGACACTGTTGAAATAAACATTTTACTTGTAGCGGACTTATCTTGATCTGTTATTCCTACTCGAAATGAATTGATCCTGATTTCACTATCTTTCTTCATGTTATCTCCAAATGCTGCACCTAAAATAGCAATTAATATGATAGGCATAAAAAAAAGTGTAAAAAAGCTTTTCTTATCCCTAAAAAACAATAATAGATCTTTCAGTACAACCCAAATGCTCATATGCTCACCTCCAAACAGCCTAATCTCTCAATTTTTTACTAGTTAAATATAAAAAAACATTTTCTAAGTTTGGTTCTACGATTTCTGCTGAAATAATTTGAACATTTAATGCAGTCACACCTTGAATGAGACGACTTAATAGCTGCTGAGGATGTTGATCAAATATTTTAATTTGATTTCCATGAATCACGATTTCCTTTAACGGATCTTCATCATTTATGTATTGGCACACACGATCTATTTCGCTCTGTCCATGTTCACGTTTAATAGTAAAAATAATTTCCCTTTGATTGCCGACAAGCTCACTTAATTCATGTTGATCCCCCATTGCAATGATCGATCCGTGGTCCAAAATAGCCATTCTTTCACATAAATATTCGACTTCTTCCATGTAATGACTAGTATATATAATTGTCATCCCTTCACTATTTAACATTTTTACTGTTTCTAGTATGTGATTTCTTGATTGTGGATCTATACCTACAGTCGGTTCATCCATGATTAATAGTTTCGGTTGATGCAAAATCGAGCATCCGATATTCACTCTTTTTTTCATTCCTCCAGAGAATACTTTCACTTTGTCATTTGCTCTATCTTCAAGACCAATTAACTGAAGTGTTTCTTGCACTCTGCTTTTTAACTCCTTTCCTTTGAGTCCGTACATTCTCCCCCAAAATATTAAATTTTCTTTTGCTGTTAAATGTAAATATAACGCGATCTCTTGCGGGACAATACCAATCATTTGCTGTACTCTATTTGTTTCTTTGTTTAAATCTAAACCTTCAATCGTTACAGAGCCGCTAGTTGCTCGGATAAGCCCTGTCAAGATGCCAATTAATGTGGATTTCCCAGCACCATTCGGTCCCAATAGACCAAATGATTCTCCTTTTTTTAAGTGAAAGGTTACCCCTTTTAATACCTGCTGATTCTCATAATTTTTCTTAATGTCATGTACTTTTAGCAACCTATCTCTCTCCTCTATTCTGTCTATCGTTCTCTCACATAAGATCCCTTATAATAAATATCATCCAATCAAATCTTAATATATAGTAAAAAAATCTACTAAAGACGTATATTTCCAATCTTTTCATTTTAACATGTTACGGAATGCAGGAGAATAGTACAGGCTTTTTTAAATCTTGAAAACAAAAAACTTACAAGGTGTTCTTGTAAGTTTTTTAATCAATTTATGCGGATCAAATACATTTTCGGTCATATTACAGCACAGGAGTGTCACCCTTCACAAATGTTTGAGTCTGTTTTTTCCAGCAAAGTTTAATCAACATTTTTATTCTTTCCTGAAAAGAGCAATCCAGTCATCCACCTCTATTGATTCTATCTGATCCTCTGTCATGTTCAATCTATAATATTGCTTTATTTTCTCGTTAGCATCTAGCATGTATTTTGTAACGATCTCTTCTTCCTTTAAAGTTTTCGTTGTTCGCTTGACCCATTCTTGAAAAGGGTAACGTTTTTTTCGTTCCATTGATCTTACTTCTTTTATTCCCTCTTTATAAAACAATTCCCGCCATTGTTCTGTAGATAGACAGGACACATGACTTGGGTCTCTTAATCTTTCCAGCTCATTGATAAATAGTGCAAGCTCTTCATCATTTGGCGAAACATTATCAATAAAGAAAAACAGACCATTTGGCTTTAATACGCGAGATGCCTCTTTGGCAAACTGTTGAGGGTGCGGGAAATGGTGTGCTGCAATTCGGCATGTGACCACATCAAATGTGCCATCTAAAAAAGGAAGGCTTTCTGCATCCGCTACTACATAAAAAATTTGTGGATACGCTTTTAAATGAAGTGATGTATGAGAAAGCATCTCTTTCGTTAAATCCGTCGCAAATACTTGATTCACATATGGAGCCAATGCTTTTGCGGTATGCCCGCCACCAGTTGCTATATCGAGGACGATCCAACTTTCTTTTGGAGCTGTCCATTCAACGATTAGATCCAGGTCTGCTCCCTTTGCATGAGTTTGACTCGTCACATACTTTTCTGCATTTCTCCCAAATTGTTCTACAACCCTTCTTTTGGCTTGATCTGAATTCATCTAATTCCTCCCCCTTGAAATGGATTTGTATATTCTATGTGATTTTCCACAATAAAGAGCCGTCCCATTTTATTGAGCGGCTCCTTTCATGTTAAAAATTATCGAGAAAGCATCCCGTGCGGGTCAATGACAAATTTCTTCGCCACACCCGAATCAAAGTCACTATATCCTTTAGGGGCTTGATCAAGGTCAATGACGGTCGCATTGACGGCTTTGGCGATCTGTGCTCTGCCGCTTAAAATGGATTTCATTAGACTGCGATGATATTGCATAACAGGGGTTTGACCTGTCACAAAGGTATGAGCTTTCGCCCAGCCAAGTCCAATTCGCACTTTCAGAGAACCGACTTTTGCATCGGCATCCACTGCTCCTGGATCTTCTGTGACATAAAGCCCTGGAATTCCAAGCTTGCCGCCAACTTTAGTAATATCCATAATTGTATTTAAAACAGTTGCTGGTGCTTCTCCCTGGTCCCCATGACCCGAAGCTTCAAAGCCGACACAATCGACGGCACAATCAACTTCTGGCTCCCCTAAAATATTCGTAATTTGTTCGCCGATTCGATCATGTTTTCGTAGATTGATCGTCTCACAGCCGAAGCTTCTTGCCTGTTCCAGTCTTTGCTCATTCAGATCTCCAACAATCACAGCAGATGCGCCAAGAAGCTGAGCCGAATGTGCTGCTGCAAGACCTACTGGCCCAGCACCTGCAATATAAACGGTTGAACCAGGCTTTACCCCAGCCGTATAAGCACCATGAAAACCTGTCGGGAAAATATCGGAAAGCATCGTGAGATCAAGTATTTTTTCCATCGCTTGATCTTTGTCTGGAAATTTGAGCAGCTGAAAATCTGCATATGGAACCATGACGTACTCGGATTGGCCGCCAACCCATCCGCCCATATCTACATATCCATAGGCAGAGCCTGGACGGTCCGGGTTTACATTTAAGCACACATGGGTTTTTTGTTCTTTACACATGACGCAGCGTCCGCATGCAATATTAAACGGAACGGACACGAGGTCCCCTTTTTGAATAAACTCTACATCTCGTCCAACTTCAACGACTTCACCTGTAATTTCATGACCAAGGACAAGCCCCTCAGGTGCAGTCGTACGCCCTCTCACCATGTGCTGATCACTTCCGCAAATATTCGTCGTCACTACTTTTAAAATGACGCCATGCTCACATTTGCGTCCCACATTGGCTTTAGGTACACCCGGGCCGTCTTTTAAGACCAAATCAGGGTATCCAATATCCTCAACTGCTACTTTTCCTGCTCCTTTATAAACGACACCTTTGTTTCCCGACATGATTTCATTCCTCCCTTTTGTTTAAAAATGAAGTCTCTACAATTTTCTCTATTTCTTAAGCAATTCCCTTCTTCAAACAGCAAATTATGTGAAAAAGAAGGAGATACATGTCTACGTGAGAAAGAAAAATGTGTCTTCCAGTGAAATAAAAAAGAAAATATTGAAAAAAAAGCTAAACTTTTGCAGAACGGTGTCGATATAAGAAATAAGCCAGACAGGTATCCTTAATCGACAAACAAATTCCTTATATATACTATCATTCCTTACACACCTGGCTGGCGCCTATATCACATACAAAAGGCTCTTCTGATGAAGAGCCTTTTTTTATTGCAGGCAAAGAGGCTCCTCTGACAAAGAGTCTCTTTTTTGAGTGCTTGTTCATTACCTGGGAAATATTTTCATCATTTTAAGGCTTTGATACAGATGTATGTATCATAGTGATAAACCGAGACTTCTCTAAAGTGATATGCTGAAAACAGACGGCTGATCTCTTCTTCACTGTACGTTGAAAAAGATGTTGACCGTTTTTGTTCGTTGATCAGCTCCTGCTTTTGGAAGGATAAAAATACTTCTCCATCCACTTGAAGGACGCGGTACACTTCCTTCATGACTTGCTCAATATCCTTCAAGTAATAGATCGTCTGCACCGTAAATAATTTATTGAATGATCTGTCTTCAAAAGGTAATTGCTCAGCCTTACCAAGCGTAATAACGGCTTTGTCCTGTTCCGCAAGCTTCTTATGTTTTCTTTTTGCATATTTAATCATATGACGAGAGGCATCCACTCCATATACTTTTCCGCGGTCAAGTTTTTCAGCTACCTTTGATAAGGTGATGCCTCTTCCAGTCCCAATTTCTAAAATTCGGTCATTTTCTTGTATATTTAAGAGTTGAAGCGTCCATTCATTGATATTATGATGATTTTTTTCCATATAGCGGGCAACCCATTTTGAGAACAAGCCTTTTGGTTCCCTCATTTGTTTTCCAATCCAGCTTTGAATCAATGTTAACACCTGCTTTTCACCAGTAAATAAACTATTTACAAATTTTCTTACTTTTCATATCGGCTCTCACCTAACAAAAATTAAGACCTAGTCCTAATTTATTTGTCTTTTATAAGACGCTCCTTTTCAGAAAATGTTTCGCAGAAAGTGAAAATTATTTTTTAACCTGAATAGGCGTTTTCATTATTTGTGCTCAGATTGATTTCGTTTTCTGCATGAGCTGCATAATTTATAAATGTATCTTGATTAGATAAAGGTGGTGCTAGATTATGGGCTTTGGCGGTTATTCTGGAGGCTACTGCGGTGGCTACGGTGGCGGTTTTGCAGGCGGATTCGCATTGCTTGTTGTACTGTTCATTTTGTTGATCATCATTGGTGCAAGCTGGATTTGCTAACGTAAAAGGAGCAGGAAACGTCATGGTTTCCTGCTCCTTTTCTTTAATACCAATAAGTCCGGTACTGATACATATAACGTCTGAGCATTTCCTCTTGCTCTCTTTGCATGCGGTATGGATTGCCGTATCCGTGCTTTAAGGAATGCGGAATAGATGCATACCCGTGCCCCACAGACGGAAATCTCATATATGGTGACATCGACATTCATTGATCACCTCACAATCACCTTTTACGGTATCATATGTGCAGGTGATCAATGTGGAGCGTGTCTAAACCTGGTCCTTCTCCATCGTATAACAATCAAGCATGGCTAGCATCATAAACATGTCAATCTCCTCCTTTTCACATTTTTCATTTCCTGTTTTAGTTCATATACTTTAGTTGTTTCTGTTTCATTTCTTCATAAATTGTTTCGACTTCTTGTTCGTAAAGAACGGTCTCAATGTCCTTGTATCTCCGCTTAATTGTCAAAGTAATAAAAAATAAATGGATTGTCATATACGCTCACCTCCCTTCAGTTCGCAGCACGCGAAATAGCCCGCAGATCTTCTTTATCAGTTGACCTGCGGGCACACAAAAATGCAGATCAAAAGACAGTGTCTTCCAACCTGCAATGGATGATACGTGTGAAATCCTCGTTTACTTAAACAGTTTTGAAGCGTGCACCGTATAAGGCAAAGGAAGGACACGAACTCTTCCACAGGCTGATGACATGATGAAATTGTTGGTTGAATTGATCACAAGTAGATACGAATAACATATTCTTCAGCCTCCTTTACGTTTTTTTTTAATTACTTTGTAAGTATATCCAGCAAGCACCATTTTGTAAACCTGTTTTTAGTCATATAGGTGATTTTTGTGTTTTTGACTAAATTTCTACAGTTATTCTTGTCCGATTATCCAATACAATAAAAAAAGCCTCCTCAGGCAAATGAGGAGGCTTTCGAATTAATCTTCATCTAATTCTTGCAGTTTCTTTTGAAAGAAAATCGCGCGTTTAACACAAACAAAAGCTACTAATAAGAAAACACAATCTATTCCCATCATCAGCATTTTTGGAAATGCTTCGATGTGCTGGTTCGGTAAGATCGTACCAATATATAAAAAGGTGCTGACAGCAAGCAAAATAAAAGCGTACTGCTTGTAATCTGTCACTAAATCACTCCACTTTTTCTTCACTTGTTTCACCTTCCAGTTATCAATGTCTATTCATAGCTTAACATAGTGAGAGAAAGCGAGGAGCATGTAAATCTATCCATTCGCCAGTGCGCTTAGTCCTTGCTTGATATCATGTAGTAAATCATCCACATCTTCAATTCCGACGGAAATACGAATTAAACCATCTGTGATGCCAAGCTCCTCCCGGCGGTCTTTTGGAATGGACGCATGGGTCATCCGGGCAGGGACAGAAATTAAGCTTTCAACCGCTCCAAGGCTTTCTGCGATTGTAAACAGCTTAAGCTGGCTTAAAAATACATCGACATGTTCTTCTTTTCCAATATCAAAAGAGATCATGCCGCCGAAGCCGGATGCTTGTGTTTTCGCAAATTCATGTCCAGGGTGAGTATCGAGACCTGGATAATAAACACGTGTGACGGCTGCATGTTGTTCTAAAAACTCAGCGATTTTCTGTGCATTTTGTTGATGTGCTTCCATTCGTAGTCCAAGCGTTTTCATCCCTCTCATGAGAAGCCATGAATCCTGCGGTCCAAGAATTCCGCCTGTCGAGTTTTGAACAAAGTGCAGTTCTTCTCCAAGCTCTTTCGTCGCTGTGACGACAAGCCCGCCTACAACATCACTATGGCCGCCTAAATATTTAGTCGCACTGTGCAAGACAATGTCTGCGCCATATTCAATCGGCTTTTGGAAATACGGTGTGAAAAATGTATTGTCGACAATCATCAAAATGTTGGCTTCTTTTGTCAATTCGCCGATGGCTTTTAGATCCGTCATTTTGAGCAAAGGATTGGTTGGTGATTCAATGTAAACGGCTTTTGTTTCAGGTAAAATGGCTTTTTTCACTGCTTCAGGATCACTTGTGTCAACAAAGGTTGCAGTAATGCCAATGCGGTTTAGCACCTTTGTGATGACGCGGTAGGTTCCGCCGTACACGTCATCTGTCAGGACAATATGATCTCCGCTGTTAAACAGCATCATCACAGCCGTAATGGCTGCCATCCCTGAACCAAATGCGTAGCCGCTTGCTCCTCCTTCAAGATCACGAATGACTGTTTCCAGTGCAGTTCTTGTTGGATTTGCTGTTCTGGAGTATTCATACCCCGTATGTTCGCCTGCTTTCGGCTGCTTATAAGTACTCACTTGATAAATCGGCACAGACACGGCGCCTGTTCTTTCATCACCCGTTGTTCCGCTGTGAATCATCATTGTTTTTGGTTTCATGCTATTTTCCTCCCTCATAAATTCCTTTACTTAAATATCGCTCACTGCTGTCAGGAAAAATGGTGACAATGACTGTCCCAGGTGCTGCTTTCTTTGCTTCCTCTAAAGCGGCAAATAAAGCGGCACCAGAAGAGCTGCCGATGAGAACACCTTCTTTTTCAGCTGCTTCTTTCACCATTCGAAACGCATCATCATCACTGACAGTGTAAATCTCATCGAATAAAGCCTGCTCCATATAATCTGGGATAAATTCAAGGCCAATTCCTTCCGTTCTATGCGGGCCCGGGTCCCCTCCATTTAAAATTGATCCTTCAGGCTCCACAACCACTGTTTTTAACGCCTGATGCTGCTCTTTTAAATAGGCGGCACACCCTTGAAAAGTCCCGCCAGATCCTGCTCCCGCCACGAATACATCGATATTCCCTTTTAAGTCGGACCACAATTCGGGACCGAGCGTTCTGTAGTAAGTCAATGGATTTACTTGGTTTTTAAATTGTAAAACACAATAGGCATTGTCAAGGCTTGCCTCTAGTTCAAGGGCTCGATCAATCGCACCCTTCATGCCTTCTTTTCTCGGCGTATGAATAATTTCTGCACCGAGCGCCTTCATCAGCTGTTGTTTTTCTTGACTAAAATGTTCTGGTACACAAAAAATGGTCTGCAATTGCTGCTTTCTTGCACTTAGGGCAAGCCCAATTCCTGTGTTTCCAGCAGTCGCTTCAATAATAGTTCCGCCTGGACGCAGTTTGCCAGATGCCAATGCTTCTCTGATGAGCATATCACCTAATCGATCCTTAATACTTCCACCTGGATTCATCATCTCAAGCTTTGCATACACCTCAACGCCTTCTGGGACGCCAATCCCTGACAGCTTTAAAAGCGGTGTGCGGCCAATTAATTCAGTAATATCCTTTATGACAGCCATATGATTCCCTTCCTTTGCATGGAAAAGAAGGGGGAAACCCCTTCTTTTATTGTGTTTGCTTTATCATACGCAAGACAAGGTCGGTTGAGTGAATCGCTGCTTGCTCAAGGAATTGATCAAAGGAGATATTGGATTCTTTCCCTGCAATATCCGATAGCGCACGAACGACAACAAATGGCGTACCAAAGAGCTGACAGACCTGTGCAACGGCTGCGGCTTCCATTTCCACCGCATACAGCTCTGGAAACTTCTCTCTCACAAACGCTACACGATCCGGATCATTCATAAACGAATCTCCTGTTGCAATCGTTCCTTTTGCCACTTGAATATGATCAATTTCTAAAGCAGATTCTTCTGCCAGCTTCACAAGCTTTTCATCTGCAATGAAAGCAGCTGGAAGTCCCGGCACTTGTCCATATTCGTAATCAAAGATGGTCACATCTACATCATGATGTCTCACATCAGTAGAGATGACAATATCACCTACATTTAATGACTGGTGAAAACCGCCAGCAGATCCTGTATTGATCACATAATCTGGCTGAAAGCGGTCAAGCAGTAATGTTGTGCTGACCGCTGCATTTACTTTTCCAATCCCTGATTTTAATAAAATCACTTCTTTATCTTCATAAACACCTGTTGTAAATTCACACCCAGCGATGTTTTCTTGTGTAGCATTTTTTAGTTGATCTCTTAAAATCGTCACTTCTTCTTCCATTGCACCTATAACTGCGATTTTCAAATCAAAAACATCCTTTCATTCCCTTTTCTTCGCTTCTACGATCCAAACAAAATCATTCATTTGATGAAAGGATGTGCTAAAACCTTCTTCTTCAAAGATTTGCTTTAGCACATCAATGGATGGATAATATTCCGTTTCTAAATCCTCTGCAAGCTGATCGAACCCTGCGGCTCTCGCTTTGTCGATCTGAGCTTGATGTGCTGCTTGATTTTGAAACATTGTATCAGCAAAAACTATTTTACCATCTGAGTGAAGGATGTTGCTATAGGTGTGAATGGCTTGTTTTTTTTCTTCATCCGTTAAATGGTGGAATGCATATGAGCTGACGATCGTATCTGGCTCAAAAGGCGGCGCTGGAAATGATAAAAAATCCCCATCATGAAATAGATCTGGCAGTCCTTTTTGAAGAGCCGCTTTCTTCATGGCATCTGATGGTTCAACACCAAACACGTTTTTATCAGCTGCAAGGAGCAGCGCTGTTAGATTCCCCGTACCGCTTCCAAACTCAAGAACATCTTGGCCTGAACGGCGGGCAATTTCTTTTAAAATAGCCGGATACCGGCGAAACACTTCTCTATACTGCTCGTCATGACCACTTACCGTGTCGTCATAAGAGTCGGCCCAATGATCAAATAAAGAAAGAAATTCGCGTCCCATTTTCTTTCCCTCCACTTTATCTATTTATTCCTATGCGTATAGTATGTTTTATTCCGTCGAACAGTTCCTATCCTACCACAACTTCTGTTTCTTTCCTACTAAAAAATACTGGGAGAGACAGAAAAACATTTGCCCTCCTGAGGGAGAGAGATTAAGATGAATGAAGAGTATAGAGAGGTGAATCAAATGGATTTTCAGCTGGATTTTTTAAAGGATAAAATAGAATTTTTTGAAGCAACATCTTTAAAAGAACTTGAACAAAAGATCCAAAAACAAATTGAACATAATCAGGCGATTCTGCTGACCGTTCATTCTGTCAGTCATCAAACGACTGTAATCGATGAGCGGATTTTGTATACAGCAGTTGTTCATTTTAAAGCAAATGTTTAAACAAAAAAGATAGCATATCTGCTATCTTTTTTTCATGTTTATCTTAATTTTTCAACCTTCACAGGTTTCCAGCCTTTTTCATCTACCCACGTAATTTCCACGCGGTAGCGTTCACCTGTTGATTTATCACGGATGGTTCCTTTTGCATCTTGAGGACCTCCGTTATTTCCTAACCAAAGAACGGTCATTTGATCTTCTGAAATTCCTGTCGCATAGGACATGGCTTTGATCATTTCTTTCCAGTCTTTTGAGCTGGAATCATAGGTTGCTGTATGTGAACCGGATTGCTCTGTTCCTACAGGCTCCCAGTCATCATTTTCGTATGTTTTGTCTACATCACTCGTTTTGCCGCCATCTGTTTCTTTGGCGTCTTTTAACGCATCTTTATTAGGTTTTTCTTCATCATCTGTCTTCTTCGTTTCGTCGTCTTGATCAGATGAATCATCTTTTTTTGCATCTGAATCATCGGATGTGTCTTTCTTTGGATCTTTCACATCTTCTTGTGAGTTTTGTTTATTTTCACTTGTTGCAGGTGCCGTTTTTGATGGCTCTTTCGCTACATCTGGATCTTTCGGCTTATTAAAAATTAACAAACTCGATGCGACAACCAAAATAAGCACCACAACGATACCAATTAATATGTTAAGCACCATATTTGCCTTTCTGCGCTTATCACGATGTTCAAATCGAGAATTTCTACTCAAAATCTCTGCACTCCTTTGCCTCTGTTCCCTAAGTCGTTACTATTCTAACATGTCATGAAGGGATGTTCTATGTCTGTTTCTTTTCAATTTCATTGACCTTTTTTACAATATCATAAAACGCATCATTTGTCTTAGCCCGGCCACTTGTCTCATCAAGGTGAACAACGACAAGGGCGTATTTTGGTTTTTCTACCGGAAAGTATCCAGCAAACCACTTATGATAAAGCGGATTCCCCTTTTTGTCTTGACTGCCGGTTTGGGCAGTACCTGATTTTCCCGCTACATCGTATGGCAAATCTTGAAACCTTCTTCCGGTTCCCTTGTCAGAGGTCACCACCTGCCTTAAGAATTTTTGCAGCTTTTGAGCTGTATAGCGGTCAATGCTGCCCCCTTCAGGCCGTTTGTTTTGAAAGGACAGCATCGTTGTTCCGTTTTGATACAGCACTTTTTCTGCGATTTTCACTTCTTTTCGTTCTCCTCCTCTTGCGATCGCAGCCATCATATTCGCGATTTGCAGAGGTGTCGTTTTGACATTTTTTTGTCCTATTGCGGTTTGTGCAATGGCTTTTTTGACATGCTTGTCTCTTTTATCTCCCCACACACTGCCTGTTTCTTCACGATCAAACTGTTTGAAGTGATGCTTATGATAGACATCCCCTTCCCAGCCAGCTCGATCTATGAGTCCAAGCTTTGCAGCCGTCTTTTCGATGATTTGATCATCTGTTTGAATGAGCTTTTCAGCAAGTGCCGCAAAGGTATAATTGCAGCTCTGCGAGAAACTGTCCGTCAGATTCAGCACTTCCTGTTTTCCTTCAGGCTCTCCATATAAATTCTTTCGACAGTCATACATGGTTTGTGGCTGGTCAAGGTTTTTTTCGATTGCTGCGGCAAGTACAGCTGTTTTAAAGACAGAGCCTGGAGCAATCGCTGTCAGCATGTAATTTCTTGCCTCATGCCGATTTTTGCTTGTGACATTTGGGGTACTTGCCATTGCCAGTACACTGCTGCTTTCAATGTCGAGCAGAACGGCACCGCCTTTTTCAACGCCTTGGTCTTTGAGCACCTTCTCCATTTCAGCCTGCATGTCTTCATCTATCGTTGTCTGTACCTGAAGTGGATAAAAGGAATGAGCTTCTGCTGTATATTTGACGTCCATACCGAACAAAGGGTTTCCCCTTCCGTCCACATGATATAACAATTTTGTGTCTTGCTCGGGTAATAGAAATTCGTCAAAGGTGCTTTCCAGCCCAAATGTGCCGATTTCAGTACGTATGGAAAGCTCTTTTTTGTCAGGATAACGCTTTCTGAGTAGTTCTGGATTTTCGCTTGTGAAACCTAATGTGTGGAGGGCAAGTCTTTTTTTGTCCTTCTCTTTCATATATACGCCGTACACACCTGAATATTTCATATCATTGATGTCTTTCAGTTTTTTTTTCGTGATGTCATCTTTTAAAATGAGAGGTTTTTTCGTTTCTGTTAACTGTTTTTTGAGTTCATCCTCTTCCATCTCAAGAATAGAGGCGGTTTGCTGCAAGCGTGGAAGATCATATTGCAGGAAAGGAAATAAGATAACCGCAGGCTGTTCTTTTGTAAGAAGTGCTTGGCCGTTTCGATCTAAAAACTCACCGCGCCCGTCTGAAATAACGACTTCTTCTGTTCGCTGTTTGACACTTTCTTGTATTAAATTGATATCAAGCTTTGAAAACGATTCTGTGAAGAACAGCTGAATTTCTGCCAGTCTCATCAGAAGACCGAGCAATAGTATAAAAATAATCGCACCTGTCCATTGAATTCTTCTTTTTTTGCGCATAAAAACACCTCGTCCCTATTGTGGACGAGGTGTTTACCTGATAAACGTGATTATGAAATTTTTACAATTTGGACGAACATTTCTCCGCCAGGTGTTTGAACGGTTACTTTGTCGTCTACTTGTTTACCTAAAAGGCTTTTTGCAATAGGTGAATCGTTTGAAATCTTGCCTTCGAACGGATCAGCTTCTGCACTTCCAACAATTGTGTAAGACTCTTCTTCCCCGTCTGGTAATTCAACGAATGTCACCGTTTTACCAAGTGAAACCACATTTGAGTTTCCTTCATCTTCGATAATTTTAGCATTACGAATCATATTATCAAGCGTTGTAATACGGCCTTCTACAAACGCCTGCTCTTCTTTAGCAGAATCATATTCCGAGTTTTCAGAGAGGTCTCCAAAACTTCTAGCGATTTTAATACGCTCTACAACCTCTTTACGTTTAACCGTTTTCAAATATTCAAGCTCTTCTTCTAATTTACGTTTTCCTTCTTCTGTCATTGGAAATACTTTCTCTTGTGCCATGAATCATTCACTCCTTCTATTAATCCTCATCATACAAACTTTCTGCACGTGAGTGACGACTGAAATATACAAGAATGAGGACATGTTCAGGCCCTCATTCCTTCTGTACCATATTCGTAAAAGTCCATCTTACATGGCGTCCCTTTTAGATGCAACTATTATGCCTTTTATTAGACAGGACCACTCGCAGCGGTCTAAAATCGCACAAACTGTGGAAAGGCACAGGAAGCTCCTGTACCTCGTTCGGCCATTTCGATCATATGTAGAAGAATAGCTTATCCATTCTCCATCTTCCAATACATAATATGGTCAGTGTACGATATGTCTATGCTATATTATTACAAAATTGCATTTTGATCAAGAATTGTTTGAAAATTTGTGATGATTTGTTTGTCGTTTTTTTAATATACTTTTTCAACTTCATTCTTTCGCTATGTGGTAGTGATTTCTCCATCTCTTCTTTTCTTCATTGTTTTCTTATCATATCAAACCCTTAAGATTTTTTCCGAGAATGCTGCTTTAATAAATGTTCACATATAATTAACAAATATTAACAAGGAAATATTTGGTTTTTATTGAATTTTATCAATGCAAGACCAAATACACGCTAGGGAGTGTTTTAAATGAACATGAAGAAAACAATTGTTTCTGTTCTATCCATCACTACCTTATCTTTTTCACTAATGGGCATGGCTTCAGCCAAAGAAACAGCGGATTTCACAGTCAATAGCAGCTCTTCTGGATTTCAAACTTTAGATGTGATTTCGATTCAAGATTACAGTGTATCTTTAAGAGTTGGTGAGCAATGCTCAGTCTATAATGCTGCAGCTACACGTTATTGGACAGATAAACAGAGTGTAGCTTCTGTTAGCTCTAATGGAATAGTGACCGCTCATTCACCTGGCAAAGCCACTATCACTCTTTATAAAGGGACGTCTGTCTTAGGACAAGTTTTCGTGACTGTTTATTAATATGATGCTGAAAAGACCTTTACACTGTAAAGGTCTTTTTCTTCTCCACCATTTACTCTGCTCGGTTTTGAAGAATCGTTTGAATTTTTGTCACCATTAAGTCTATCGCCACATGGTTTTGGCCGCCTTCTGGGATGATGATATCGGCGTATCGTTTCGTCGGTTCAATGAATTGATTATGCATCGGTCTGACAACAGATACATATTGTTCAATCACAGAATCGATCGACCGGCCTCTTTCCTTCGTATCGCGTAAAATACGGCGGATGATGCGAAGGTCTGCATCTGTATCAACATACAGTTTAATATCCATTAAATCTCTCAAACGTTCGTCTTCGAGCGCAAAGATACCTTCAACGATAATGACATCCTTCGGCTCAACATGAACCGTCTCTTCTGAACGTGTGTTTAGTTTAAAATCATATATTGGTTTTTCAATGGATTCGTATCTTAGGAGCTGTTCCAAATGCTCAAACATCAGGTCATTGTCGAATGCAAGCGGATGATCATAGTTCGTGAGCAGGCGCTCTTCAAATGGCATATGACTTTGATTTTTGTAATATAAGTCTTGCTGAAGCATGAGGATGGAATGTCCTTTAAATTTTTCATAGATTGAATTGGTGACGCTCGTTTTACCTGAACCCGAGCCGCCAGCAATACCAATGACAACTGGTTTACTCCTCATGTGGCTGTTATTTCCCCTTTCTCATCATGTTGCTAGGGTATACTTTTTGATCAAGCTTGAATTTGACGATTTGCAGCGGATGACGAGCAGCATCTAGTTCATTTCCTTTTTCATCCCAAATCGTTTCAATTTTGCATGTGAAATTCTCAATTTCTGGTCCGAAGAATTCGACTTCGTCGCCTTGCTTAAAGAAGTTACGCTGCTGCAATGTCACGATTTGTTCTTTTTCATCATAATGAAGAACAAGACCTGCGAAATCAAATGTCGTTTTCTTTCCATGAATGCCAAACATTTGTTCATCTGTTCCTGGTACGCCTTCGAAAAAGGCTGGTGCTGTGTCACGGTTTGCACATTTATCTAATTCATCTAACCATTCCTGCTGAATGACAAAATTGTCTGGATCTGCACAATACGCATCAATGACTTTGCGGTATACACTTACAACAGTGGCAACATAATGAATGGATTTCATCCGTCCTTCGATTTTTAAGCTGTCAATCCCCATTTCGATCATTTGAGGAATGGATTCAACAAGCTTCAAATCTTTTGGACTCATTGCAAATGGCGCATCTTCCTCACCAAATAAAGGCGCTTCCTCAGAACCTTCTAGTTTATAAAGATCATAATCCCAGCGGCAGGACTGGCAGCAGCCTCCGCGGTTAGAATCTCTTGCCGTCATATGGTTACTGAGCACGCAGCGGCCAGAGTATGCGATACACATCGCACCGTGAATGAATGTTTCGATTTCAATATCGACCTTTTCTTTCATTTCTCTAATTTCTAGCGCACTAGTTTCACGTGCGAGCACCACACGCTCAAGCCCTTCTTCCTTCCAAAACTGAACAGCTTTCCAATTTGAAAGAGATTGCTGTGTGCTTAAATGGACTTCAAGCTTCGGTGCAACACGTTTACATGTTTCAATGATTAGTGGATCAGCTACAATAATGCCTGCTACTCCAGCGCTTTCGATCCCTTGAAGGTATTCCTCCAGCCCGTCCATGTTTTCATTGTGGGCGAAGATATTTGTTGTCACATAAATGCGTGCACCATATTTGTTTGCAAATGCGACACCTTCTGCCATTTCTTCAATTGAAAAGTTATCTGCATTTGAGCGAAGTCCAAATTCTTTCCCGCCAATAAAAACAGCGTCAGCTCCGTAATGTACAGCAATTTTCAGCTTTTCCAAGTTTCCTGCGGGTGCAAGCAGTTCTGGTTTTTTTGTAATGACACGTTTCCCATCAATCATTTCAGAAATACCATCTTTCAATAATGCCATTTCCTCTGCCTCCTCTTATCTTAATAAACCGTTTCTTTAAAGAAGAACCCTGTATCAATCGAACGATTCACTGGCTGAATCTCTTCAATCCGCTTCACCCAGTCTTCTTTCTGATCTTCATACGCGTCTTTGTCAGTCGTTAGTAAATCAATTGCTTTTCTATAAAGTGATGTCACCTCTGTCATATAAGAAAGTGACTTTAAAATTCCGTCAATTTTAAATGAGTCAATGCCTGCGTCAACAAACTCTTCTAATTCGTCAATCATACACACATCATTTGGACTCATAATATGTGTCCCGTTTGCATCCTCGAAAATAGGGTATTTGTTTTGACGCTCTTGGTCATGCAGGAATAGTCCTTCCTCCATATTTCTGCCTACGACGTCCATTTGTTTGCCCTGGTATTCAAAGTAGTTGCCGATGAGCGTACGTTTTGATTGAAACATACATGTCATGCCATGAACTTGAATTTCAATCTCCACTTCAGCATTTTCTTTGATGTCGATCACACTGTCCATGTTCAGCTCTTTAGCAAGAACAGCACGCGATGCGCCTTTTCTGCCCCAATAGTTACAAGTGTAATAGTTGGTTCCAGTCGTTTCTGTACTCCAGTGAAGGTTCAGGTTCACCCCTGTTTCCTTTGCGGCCATGATCACGGCCGGGTCTCCAAAAACGACGCCGTCCACGTTTAATGAATCGAGAAAGGTTAAATAATCTCCAAGCAGCTGCACGCGGTCATTATGAAAAATCGCATTCATCGCCACATACACTTTTTTGTGATGGGCATGTGCAAGCTCTACCGTTTGTTTCACATCTTCTCTTGAAAACTCACCTGCAAGACGAATACCGTATGTTTGTTCGCCTATTAAGAATGCATCAGCTCCTGCCTCAATTAATGGCAGTACGTCCGACACGCTGCTTGGCGTCACAAGCAATTCTGGTTTCTTCATGATTGGTCACCTCTTTTTGTACTAATGGCGATCCCGTCTCCAACTGGGATAATGCACGTTTGGAAATCAGGGTTTGACATGAGCCATTGATTGTATCGATCAATTTTTCCAATTAATTGTTTCTTTCGTTTATCTTCAATTTCTTCTTCATAATTTGTCGCCACTAAGCCTTTGAATAATACATTGTCTGTAATAATCATTCCGTCATGAGCGAGCATCGGTTCAAACAATTCAAAGAAACGCTTGTACTGCCCTTTTGCGGCATCAATAAAGATCACATCATAGGGCGCCATCGTTTGGACCGTTTTAGCCGATTCCATCGCATCACCAAAAAACACGTGTATTCTTTCTTTTAACTTTAATTCCTCAATATTCCGTGTTGCTTCTTCATAGCGCTTTGCATTGCGCTCAATCGTATAAATCTCAGCATCTGGCAGAGCTGTTGCCATTCGAATGGCGGAATAGCCAATTGCTGTCCCAACCTCAAGAATTTTTTTCGGCTTTTTCATCGAAAGCAGCTGCAGTAAAAGCTCAATGCTCACCTTTTCCATAATTGGCACATGATGCTCTTTTGCATAGATCTCTAATTGAGCGATTGCATCAGGACTTGGGTGAATTAAATGTTCAATATAATCATTTATTCGATCATCTTCGATAGTCATTATCTGTCTAGCTCCTTCATGACCTGAAAAAGAAGAGTCCTGCCTATTGCAGCTCTCTCTCTCGTCAATCTTTCGTTCATCTAAGTAAAAACAACCCAATATATTTTACCACAAAGAAGTGGCAATTGCGAACCTATAAAATGGAGATTCCAACGAAAAAAACTGCAGGCAATCTCGTATTGTCTACAGTCTTTTTCGATTCACTTGTACATTAATTGCTGCCTGTGATGTATTTCGCTTTTGCTTTATTATGCTCATTTAACGTTTTCGTAAATACGACTTCGCCATTTTTCTTCGCAAGGAAGTAAACGTAATCCGTTTTCTCTGGATGCAAAGCGGCTTTCCAAGAGGATTCACCAGCATTTGCAATAGGTCCAGGCGGCAGCCCTTTGTTGTTATACGTGTTATAAGGAGATTTCACTTTTAGGTCTTTGTAATACACGCGGGATTTATGCTCACCAAGTGCATAAAGAACGGTTGGATCAGTTTGAAGCGGCATGTCCTTTTTCAACCGGTTATAGAATACACTTGAGATTTTTGCCCGATCTGTCTTTTCTGTTGCTTCCATTTCAATCAGTGATGCCATCGTTAACACATCATGTATGGACATGTTTCTTTTTTTCATGTCTTTTTCATACGTTTTCACGTATTGATCTGTTTGTTTAATCATCGTTTCAATGATCGTTTCGAGCGATTCATCCTCACGATAAAATGGATACGTAGCAGGGAATAAATAACCCTCCAACGGATGTTTCACCTGTTTTCCATTCACCTGTGATGTCACGGTTTTCGGATATTTTTTCATTAGTGTTTGAATAAAATCAGGATCATCCAGCTTCGCTTCAACTTCATTCGCTGAAAAATTCGTCTGATTTGCAATAATGGCTGCAATATCAGACAGCTGTCTTCCCTCTGGAATCACAAGCTGAAAGGCGTAATCTGTCCCGCCAGATGTCAGCTTTTTGATCAGCGTGTCTGCGTCCATTGTTTGTTTTAAATGAAAATATCCCGCTTTAAAGCCGGACGCCTTTTTGTATTTTGCATAATAAGTAAAAATCGCGTCATTCGAAATGAGCCCATTATCTTTTAAAATGCCTGCAATTTCGCGGACAGATGTCCCATTTGGAATATGAATATTAATGGTTTGTTTACTTTTTTGATCGACCGGTCCGAGTGCTGATTTAACATATAAAAAGCCTGATAATGCTGCAATGATGATGACAGCAAGGACAGATAACAGGACGATCCCCATTTTTCTTTTGAAGAATGGTCGTTTCTTTTGTTCTGAAAACATGCATGGCCCTCCTCACATCTAGCTTTTATAGTACATGATTCGACGGAGTTCGGCAATTCCTTGCTTATGCATGTCATGACAGAACTTGCCACAAAACGGCTAAACCAACGCCGCCACCGCTTCCAATAGCAGCCATGACATAGCTTCCATTCGGTAAGGTGCGCCCTTCATAAAATAATCTCACCATCATAGCAGCTCCTGACGCGCTGTAAGGATGCCCAAGGCAAAGTGCACCGCCTCTTCTATTGATCCGGTCATATGGTATCCCCAGCGTCCGGGCAATAAGTGCAGCTTTCAGCGCAAACGCTTCATTGATTTCAAATAGCGCCACTTCCTCTGCCTTGATGTTCTCTTGATGTAAAAGCTTCTTGATCGCATCAATTGGTGAAGCAGCTGGAAAATGAGGATGTATCGCTGTCACAGCACTTCCGGCATACCGTAGCATCACCTTATATCCACTTGCTTCCGCTAGCGATCTTTCCATCACAGCGACGGCGGCTGCTCCGTCTGCTTCCTTACAGCTATTGGCGGCGGTCACAGTTCCTTTTCCCGGTAAAAATACAGGCTTTGCCCGCTTGATCAGCTTTGCCATCGGTCTTATTTTAGCAGCCGCTTCATCTATGTTCATCCCGTCAATCGAAACGATTTCTTCTGAATATGTACCATGTGTGAATGCTGCTAAACTTCTTTCCCAGCTTAAAAGGGCATAGTCATCTTGTTCTTTTCTTGTGACAGAAAATGTTGACGCGGTCAGCTCTGCTGCTTCTCCCATATGCGGATCTCCTATCCACTCCGGTGAAAAGCGGGCTCTTTCTTTCATTGGTGATCTGGAAATGCTCTCTGTCCCGCCAGCGATATACATTGAGCCCTCCCCCGATTGAACCATGACGCAAGCTGTTCTGATCGCTTCAAGACCAGAGGCACACTGCCTGTCAATCGTCATGCCGGGAACATGTAAAGGAAGACCTGCTTCTAATGATGACAGACGGGCCATATTTCCACCGCCTCCGACGACATTGCCTAATATGACGTCATCCGGCGTCCTCATCTGAGACAAATGCCGAATAAGGGGAGCGGCTAATTGCTCTGGGCGATAATCCTTCAGCATCCCGTTTTTGTCACCGAAGGGTGTTCGTTTTGCTTCTACGATCACTGCTTGCATGACAATTGCTCCTCCGCCCACTTTTTCATGCTCGCACGGGCTATTTTTCCGCCGGATGTTTCAATCATTTGATCAATCACAAGCCATTTTTTTGGTACCTTGTAGGCCGCCAGCTTTTCTTTAACAGCTTGTCGAACCGCCTTTATTTGCGGCACTTGCTCCAGTATGGCAACAGGGATTTCACCCCAATATGGGTCAGGAACGCCAACCACAATCGACCGTTTGACCTCTGGCTGTTCATTTAGCACACGCTCAATTTCCTCTGGGAAAATATTCAGTCCTCCATAGACAATCATGCCATTCTCACGACCGCACATATACAGATAACCGTCTTCATCCAGCCATCCCATATCGTAAACTGTCAGCCACTCCTCCGGCGGTTTCTGCTCATGCAAGTAACCTGAAAACGTCATTGGGCTCTTTACATAAATCCTCCCTGTTTCATTTGGCTGACAGACAGATTGATCGGGCCGCCTTACTTCTACTTGAATGGAGGAGAAAAGCCGTCCAACAGAAGTAGGTTTTTGCATAAAGTCATTTGAAGACAAATAAGAGACAAAACTTAACTCTGATGTGCCATAAAAATCAAAAAAAGTGACATGTGGATAGTTGGTCACGAGCTGTTCTTTTGAAGAGATGCTCCAATCTGCTCCCGATGACATGACAAGAAGCGGATTGTCTTCTCTAAAAGCTTCGATTTGCAGTAACGTTTCTGTCATTGTTGGGACAGTATACATCACGGTGATATCACCTGTCTCTAAGGCTTTCTTCGCTTTTACTGGCACAAATTTTTCTAAAAGCGTCACTGTGCCGCCAAAATATAATGTACTGATGGCACCATATAAAAAGTGAGAGGATAAGAGTGTACCTAATATAAGAGCATGATCTTGATGAGTGATTCCAAATGAAGCAGTGGTCATTCGAAAGCTCTCGATCCAAGACTGCTGACGCCTAATAAAGGCTTTCGGTGAGCCCGTTGATCCTGACGTAAACCCCATATAAAAGACAGGATCCTTCTCGGTATCGCAGCTGTTATATGGACTGTCTGTGAGAAGGCTCATTCTTTCCTTCCATTCAGATAAAGAAAGAAGCGGCATGTCCACGCTTCCCTGTTCAAATCTCTTTATCAATCGATCCTCTATAATGGCGAGATCCGCCTCACTTAACAGGAGCTTTTCGACACATTCTTCATGACTCCATCTCGGATCAAGCGGAACGGCTGTCCATCCTGCATAAGCAGCGCCCGCAAATATTTGCAAAAAAGAAGCACCATTTGATAATAAAAAAGCGATTCTTTTTTGCTGATGAGCCGTTCCTTGTAACCACTGTGCTGATCTCTGCACACGTTCATACCAATCTTGATATGTAATGCTTTCTTGCTCATCTATGATGGCAATCTGATCTGATTTCATTTCTGCATGTACTGCATAGCTTTCCGTTATTCTGTTCAAACTGCACGCCTCCCTTTATGCAGATCCCTTTTTCGATATGACATGGCCTGTATGATTTTGACCGTAAAGACAGCACACATTCCCGCTTTGATGAGATCACCTGGAAGATAAATCAAACTAAGGAAAGCCGCCTGCGAGACCTTCATATGCATCATCATGGCTTGAAAGGGGATGCCGCACATATACAAAATCACAATACTGCAAACCGCATAGATCACAAAAAGACGCAGTGCGGTTACTTTTTTCAGCCGGTTCACCCATAAGCTGATCATGAAGGCAGCAACAGGATAAGCAAGAAGAAAACCACCGCTTGGACCAAAAAAGACCCCTATCCCGCCTCTCCCGCCTGACAAAAGAGGTGCGCCTGCTGCCACAACCAAAAGAAAAAGACATAAACTGATTAGTGCTTGTTTAGGCTTTAACAGCCCCCCAGCAAGCAAAAGACCTGCGGTTTGCAATGTAATCGGTACAGGTGTAAATGTAAATAAAATCGGCGGGATTAAGCCTAACATCCCGATGACCGCTGTCATTAACGCTATTTGCATCATATCTTGTATTTTCAATCTCCATGCCCCTCACTCAATTTATTGTTAAAAACAGAGTAAAAGGTACAATTCATTATGTCAACATAAAATAAAATAAAGTTAACATATTAATCGTAAAAAAAGACCTGTGAAGAAAGATCAAGAAGATCTGTTCACAGGCCTTTTATTTGTTCTATTCTTCGTCTTCTTGATCTAAGAACGTATTTAACGTTTCTTCAATCATGTCCCATTCTTCATCCGTTTCAATCGGCTCTAGCTCGCCATCTTCACCGTCTTCGTTCGGTGTAAAGCTTGATGCATGAATTTCAATTTCCTCATTGTCTTGCTCAGAAATTGGGTAGTAAAGGACATAAGATTTGTTAAAATGGTCGCTTTCAAAAGTAAATAGTACTTCGCAAAGCTGTTCATTTCCATTATCATCAACGATTGTAATTTGCTTTTCTCCGTGTTCCATTTGATTCACCTCATTTTAATTTAAGCTGTCTAAATATCCTTGCAGGATCATAACAGCCGCCATTTTATCAATGACTTTTTTACGCTTTTGTCTGCTCACATCTGCAGAGATGAGCATTTTTTCCGCTGCCATTGTTGACAGACGCTCGTCCCAAAGCACAACAGGAACATTGTACGTGTTTTCTAGCACTTTCGCAAATGATTGGCTGGCTTCGCCTCTAGGACCGACCGTGCCGTTCATATTTTTTGGAAAGCCAAGTACAATTTTATCCGCTCCAAATTCTGCAACGATCTCAGACAGGCGGCTGAGACCAAAGTCTCCGCCTGCTTCATCAATTTTAATTGTTTCAATCCCTTGCGCTGTCCATCCCATTTCATCACTGATCGCAACACCAAGGGTTTTCGTGCCTAAATCTAAGCCCAGAATTCTCATGTTTTACGCCTCTTTATGTGTCTCTAAGTACGATTTAACCAATTCCTCAATTAATTCGTCTCGTTCTAGTTTACGAATTAGGTTGCGTGCATCCTGATGTCTTGGAATATAAGCAGGGTCGCCTGACAGCAAGTATCCGACAATTTGATTGATCGGGTTGTATCCTTTTTCTTGGAGTGCGTCATGAACTGTAATGAGCACTTCATTCACATTGGTTTCAGCTGAATCATCAGAGAAGTTAAACTTCATTGTCTTATCAAATGAACTCACTGCTTCTTGCACCTCTCTTCCAACATTCTACTAGCAAGCTTTTTTCTAACCGCTCATCTAATACCATTATTCTACACTACATCGCCTGATTATAAAACGGATTTGACAGATTCTTCGACAGTTGCCAGTGCTTCTTCAAGCTTTTCTGGTTGTTTTCCGCCTGCTTGTGCCATGTCTGGACGTCCGCCTCCGCCTCCGCCGCAGATTTCAGCTGCCTGCTTCACAAGCTTTCCTGCATGAAGACCTTTTTCGATCACGTCTTTTGTCACTCCTGCTGAAATGTTTACTTTTCCGTTTTGAACGGCTCCCAGGACGATGACAGCTGATCCTAATTTAGCTTTTAAGTCATCAACCATTGTTCTTAAATGGTTCATGTCTTTAGCGTTTACTTTTTCAGTTAATACTTTCACTCCGCCAACTTCTGTCACTTTCTCTAAAATAGAGCCTGCTTCTGCTTG
Source organism: Bacillus sp. FSL K6-0994 (assembly GCF_038630815.1). Classification (NCBI taxonomy): domain Bacteria; kingdom Bacillati; phylum Bacillota; class Bacilli; order Caryophanales; family Bacillaceae; genus Bacillus; species Bacillus sp. FSL K6-0994. Next base: position 2,352,942 of record NZ_CP152043.1, read on the forward strand.
GCTTAATTTCGCAAGGAGAGATTCGTTTTCTCTTTGAACCTCTTTTAAATCTGCCTGTAATGAAGCAATCCGTTTTGGTACATCCTTTGTATTTGACTTCAGCTCGCTTGCTGCCTGCTCTAAAATCGCCAGCTGGTCATTTAATTCTTCATAAGCACCTTTTCCAGTCACAGCTTCAATACGACGTGTTCCAGCACCAATACCCGACTCAGACGCAATTTTAAACAAACCGATTTCCGCAGTGTTCTGCACGTGACAGCCGCCGCATAGCTCGATGCTGTAATCGCCCACTTGGACAACACGGACAATATCGCCATACTTCTCGCCAAAGAGCGCCATTGCACCCATTTCTTTTGCTTCAGCAATTGGTTTCAGATCAATAGCAACTGAGATACCTTCCCAAATCTTTTCGTTCACGATTTTTTCAATCTGAGACAATTCTTCTTTCGTCACTTGTCCAAAGTGAGAGAAATCAAAGCGAAGTCTGTTTTCATTCACCAATGACCCTGCTTGGTTCACGTGGCTGCCTAATACATCTTTCAGCGCCTGATGCAGAAGGTGTGTCGCTGTATGGTTTTTCACAATGCCTTTTCGAAGAGCTGATTCCACTTCAGCAGTGACCTCGAGACCTTTTTGAGCCGTACCGCTTACGACGACTCCTTCATGGACATGCTGACCGTTTGGTGCTTTTTTCACGTCTTTGATCTCAATGATGGCTTCTGCACTTTTTAGTGTCCCTTTATCAGCCACTTGTCCGCCGCTTTCCGCATAGAAAGGCGTTTCATCTAACAAGATTTGCACCGTGTCTCCTTCATGTGCTTCAGAGACAAGTTCACCATTTTGAAGCAGTTCGATAATGCGAGTTTCCGCAGTTAAATTTTCGTAGCCAACAAAGGTACTTTCCACTTTAATATCGCCTAAAGCGCCGCCTTGAACCTGCATACTGCCGACATCTTGTCTCGCATTTCTTGCCCGTTCACGCTGCTTCTCCATTTCCGCTTGGAAGCCTTCTCGATCAACTGTCATGTTTTCATCTTCTGCGTATTCTTCTGTCAGCTCGACAGGGAATCCATACGTGTCATACAGCTTAAATACATCTTCACCTGAAATTTGTGAACTGCCTTTGTCTCTTTCTTTTTTGATCACTTCTGACAAAATCGCTAACCCTTCGTTCAGTGTTTCGTGGAAACGTTCTTCTTCGTTTTTGATGACTTTCGCAATAAATTCTTCTTTTGCTTGTACATCTGGGTAGAAATCCTTCATGATCTCAGCAACAACTGGCACTAGATCATACATAAACGGACGGTGGATATGAATCGTTTTTGCATAACGCACAGCGCGGCGCAGCAAACGTCTTAATACATATCCGCGGCCTTCATTGGAAGGAAGCGCACCGTCGCTTACAGCAAAGGCAACTGTCCGGATATGGTCAGCAATGACTTTAAATGCTGTATCTTTTTCCTTCGCCAAACCATAGCTTTCTCCAGAAATGGTTTCGACTGCACGAATAATCGGCATGAAAAGGTCTGTATCGAAGTTCGTTGGCACATTTTGAATGACAGATACCATTCGTTCAAGGCCCATCCCTGTATCTATGTTTTTCTTCGGAAGTGGGGTATATGATCCATCTGGATTATGGTTGAATTCAGAGAACACAAGATTCCATACTTCTAGATAACGCTCGTTTTCCCCGCCTGGATATAATTCTGGATCGTTCATGTCGTCACCGTATGATTCACCGCGGTCATAGAAAATTTCTGTATTCGGTCCGCTTGGGCCCTCGCCAATATCCCAGAAGTTTCCTTCAAGGCGAATAATACGTTCTTCAGGCACACCAATTTTATCTCTCCAAAGAATATATGCTTCTTCGTCCTCTGGGTGGACTGTCACAGATAACAAATTCGGATCAAAACCAATCCACTCTTCACTTGTGAGGAATTCCCACGCCCATTCAATGGACTCTTCTTTAAAATAGTCACCAATAGAGAAGTTGCCAAGCATTTCAAAGAACGTGTGATGACGTGCTGTCTTCCCTACATTTTCAATATCATTCGTACGAATCGATTTTTGCGCGTTGCAAATACGCGGATTGTCAGGTACGACGCGGCCATCAAAATATTTTTTTAATGTTGCCACCCCACTGTTGATCCATAAAAGTGTCGGATCGTCATGCGGTACAAGTGACGCACTCGGTTCTACAGCATGTCCTTTTTCTTTAAAAAAGTCTAAAAACATTTGACGTACTTGAGCTGAAGTTAAAGTTTTCATTCAAAAATCCTCCCTTTTCATTCATCAATCTCCACACAAACGAAAAAACACCCCGCCCTATGCAAGCACAAAACGACTTACACAGGGACGAGATGTTCTCGCGGTACCACCCTGATTATAGACAAATTCGTCTATCACCTTCACATCCGATAACGCCGGAAGAGAGCGGCAGTGTTTATCTGCACTCGGGACTAGCTTCCGTTAAAGGTCTGATAAGGCTTTTCACAGCAAATAAAGCCTCTCTCTGCAACAGCTTTTTAACGTACTCGGGTCCGTCATTGAATTTCAATATGTATGAATCGAAATTATTATAGACAACTCGGCTCGTCTTGTCAATGAACGCTTCGTCTCATCAGGATATATTGCACAATGATCACCCTGATAATCGCAGCTGCTGGTACGGCTAAAATCATCCCAATTAAGCCAAACAGCTCCCCTCCTGCAAGCAAGACAAGCATAATGACGACAGGATGCATATGAAGACTTCGCCCTACAATGATCGGGCTGAGGACATTGCTCTCTAAAAATTGCAGCACCGCTACTGTGATCAATACAATGATGACCGATTTCACTGAGATGGTAAACGCAATAAAGATGGCAGGAACTGCGCCAATTATCGGTCCAAAATACGGAATCACGTTCGTTGCTCCTATCAGCATGCCAAGAACGAGCGGATACGGGATATGGAAAAGCCAGAGCACAATGGCTGCTGCACCCCCGATTAAAGAACAGACAAGCAGCTGCCCTCGAATATAATCACCAAGCGATTCATCCACTGCTTTGACAAAGGCATGCCCCCTCTTCCTAAATGATGGCGGCGTTAAATACCATGCCGCCCGCTTCATCGTGTTCATGTCTTTTACCATATAAAAAACAAGAAAAGGGATGAGTGCTGCAACTAAAACGTAATCAAATAAAACTTTACAGCTAAGAATCATCCGCTCAGCGCTATTGGCTGCATATGTCTCCGATTGAACAATGAAGCGGTCCAAGCGGTCGTGAAGTCCGTCAGGCCAGTGGCTCGTATGATGATGAATATGTGATAAAGCGCCATTATACGTTTCCGCGATGACAGGAATTTGTTCTGACAGCTCATTTAACTGTGCGATCATAACAGGCGCTCCTTTATAAACCGCAAAACCAATCCCGCCAAAAAACAGGACATAGATGAGTAAGAGACTGATTGTTCTCGGCAGCCCTCGTGCATGCAGTCTTTCGACAATAGGATAAAGCAGGTAAGAAATAAAAATGGCGATGAGAAGCGGAATGAGAACCGCCTTCAGTAATACAAAAACAGGCATCCATAACTCGTCGAGCTGCAGTAAAATGAGCAAGGATGCAAGGACAAGCAGGACCCCTGCAGCATATATCAGAAATTGGATCGGACGTTTCTTCACCTTTTTCACCTCTTTTCTTATTGTTTAACCATTTTCTGCAATTATCCACGTAAATAAAATTTGTCCTAACTTTGTTAAAAATGAATACACATGAAACATACAGCTCCATCCAAAGTCACTGTTTGCAGTAAAATCTCGTCAGAAAATATTCCATTATTTACTTCTTTTTACACAAGTTGTGCTAGAATCCACTTTAGCTTTAGCCAATGAAACACAAGAGGAGGTTCTTCATGATCACATTCGAAGAAGTCAACAAGCATTATGGCCAGTTCCATGTACTTAAGGACATTAACCTACATATTCAAAAAGGGGAGGTTGTTGTGATCATCGGTCCTTCAGGGTCTGGTAAAAGCACGATGCTCAGGTGTATCAATCGTCTTGAAAGCATTGATGCGGGAAAAGTTCTTGTCAACCAAGTGTCTGTTCAGCATCCGAAGACCAACATTAATCTTGTCAGGCAAAATATCGGCATGGTCTTTCAGCATTTTCACCTCTATCCGCATAAGACGGTGCTTGAAAACATTATGCTTGCGCCGATGAAGGTCAAAAAAGTGAGCAAGGAAGAAGCAAAGGAAACAGCTGAATTTTATTTAAATAAAGTCGGCATTCCTGAAAAGGCAGACACCTACCCTTCACGACTCTCTGGCGGACAGCAGCAGCGCGTTGCCATTGCAAGAGGGCTTGCGATGAAGCCGGAGGTGATGCTTTTCGACGAACCGACATCTGCACTTGATCCAGAGATGATCGGCGAGGTATTAGATGTGATGAAGCAGCTGGCCCGTGAAGGCATGACCATGGTTGTCGTCACACATGAGATGGGCTTTGCCCGCGAAGTGGCCGACCGCATTGTCTTTATTGATGAAGGCAGAATTCTTGAAGAATCAACACCGGCTGCATTTTATGAAAAACCGCAAGAGAAACGTGCTCAATTATTTTTAAGCCGTATATTAAATCACTAGGGGGAATGGTTTGATGAAAAAAATGAAACGCTTTGGCCTGATGCTCTTTATGACTTGCTGCATTGCCGCTTTGGCTGCTTGTGGATCGACTGAAAAAGGGTCAACTGAGGCAAAACAAGGAAGTTCTTTAGAAACCATTAAGAAAGACAAAAAAATCATTTTCGGTGTAAAAAATGACACACGTTTATTCGGTCTAAAAAATCCGAGCAGCGGTGATATTGAAGGATTTGATATTGACATTGCAAAAGCCATCACAAAGGAAATACTCGGCGATAAAGGAAAAGCAGAATTCAAAGAAGTCACATCTAAAACGAGAATTCCTTTACTTCAAAAAGGAGATATTCATGCGATTGTTGCGACCATGACAATTACAGAAGAACGTAAAAAAGAAGTCAATTTCTCAGATGTATACTTTGAAGCAGGACAATCACTGCTTGTGAAAAAAGGAAGCGACATTCAATCCATTGATGATCTTAAAAAAGGAACGAAGGTACTGGCCGTAAAAGGCTCTACTTCTTCTCAAAATATCCGCGAGAAAGCACCTGAAGCATCCGTATTAGAATTCGAGAACTATCAGGAGGCTTTTACAGCATTAAAATCAAACCAAGGGCAAGTGCTGACAACTGATAATGCGATCTTATTTGGTATGGCAGATGAGGATTCAAATTATGAAGTGGTCGGCGGCACCTTTACAGATGAGCCTTATGGCATTGCTGTGAAAAAAGGAGATCAAGAATTAACAGATGCGATCAATAAAGCCTTAAAAACGTTAAAAGACAATGGAGAGTATGACAAGATTCTTAAAAAATGGATCAAAGAATAGCATTTGATTCGTCAAGATCAATGCCTCAGGTGAGCCGCTCCTTGGCTCCCCTGTTAATCAGGAAGGAAGTGAACTGATTGCTGCGGTTTTCCATTCTCACTGAAAATGTTCATCTTTATTTAGAAGGCTTTAAATATACCATTGGTGCAAGTGTCATTGCTCTGATTGGAAGCTTTTTGATCGGTACACTCATTGCCATTATGAGAATAGCGCCACTCAGGCCGCTCAACTGGTTAGGGACGGCTTACGTGGAATTTATTCGGAATATTCCGTTATTATTGATCACCTTTGTTTTCTTCTTTGGTTTACCAGTGCTGGGTATAGTAGCAGATGGTTTTACTGCTGGAACGATCGCTCTTGCCATTTATACCTCTGCCTTTATTGCTGAAGCCATTCGTGCAGGGATACAAGCTGTGCCGCTTGGACAAATGGAAGCAGCCCGTGCTTCAGGTCTGTCATATGGCGGGACGATGCGGTATATCATTTTGCCGCAGGCGATTAAAATCGTCATTCCCCCTCTTGGGAATCAATTTATTAACCTTGTCAAAAACTCCTCTATTTTAGGTGTCATTGCAGGGTTTGATCTTATGTATCAGGGAGACCTCATTGCGTCTAGAACATTCGTGACGTTTGATGTCTACATCTTTGTCGCCATGTTCTATCTGCTATTAACCATTCCGCTCAGTCTAGGTGTTGGTTATTTAGAAAGAAGATTAGCAAGAAGCCACTAGAAAGGAGGAAACATCATGGATTTTATAGGTGCCTACCAGCCTGATCATCTCGCCTTTTTACTTGAAGGATTTGCTGTCACCTTAAAAGTGGCTTTTATTTCCATCATTTTGAGCTTTATCATTGGATTAGTCGTTGGCACATTGCGGTTCGCTCAAATTCCGGTTTTATCAAAAGTGCTTGCGGTTGTTGTAGAAACCATTCGGAACCTGCCGCTTTTACTGATCATCTTTTTCACATATTTTGCATTGCCTGAAATCGGCATCAAGCTGAGCATCACAGCCTCTGCTATTGCAGCTTTAACCGTGTTTGAATCTGCGATGCTGTCAGAAATTATTCGGAGCGGCCTTAAATCAATTGATAAGGGTCAGATCGAAGCAGCCAGGTCTTCTGGTTTAACCTATATTCAAACATTGAAAATGATTATTATGCCGCAGGCTCTGCGCCGAATGGTGCCGCCAATTGTCAGTCAGTTCATATCTCTTTTGAAAGATACGTCGCTTGCCGTTGTCATTGCGCTTCCAGAATTATTACATCACGCTCAAATATTAAACGGTCAAAGCCAATCCTATTTACTGCCGATATTCCTATTGGCAGCTATGATGTATTTTGTCGTCAATTTCAGCTTATCTATTCTTGCAAGACGATTAGAATACAGGCAGGCATAAAATTGAACATCCGCTCTTGACGGATGCCTCAGCGTATAGACCGGTTTGCGATCACGCTGAAAAAAACAAAGGGCTAAAATGAAGATCATTTTAGCCCTTTTTGTTTACATCATTCTCATAACACGTTTTCTTAGCTTTTTCATATCCCGCTTTGATGGCATATCATATCGGCTTGCAAAGTGATATGCGAGTGCACCTGCACCAAGCGTTAATAGTGAAGAAGTCATTTTGCCCATTCGAAATTCCCCCTTAACACTTATAATTGAATTGAACGTTCATCGTCACTAAACAGATCATCTAAGCTGCTTAGTGTCCCGTCTTCCTCCACTTGGTGTGTAGATATTTTGCCTTTCGACAGTGTCAATTCAATAAAACAGCCCCAGCAATAATATTGATTGACCCCAATTTTTCCGATGTCTTTACATTTGCAATTTGGGCAAATGAGCATAATCAGCACCTCTTTACGTTCGGTTTAGAACCAGTGCTTCCTTTTGAACGTTCATCAAGGTTCCGGCAGCCTGCAGCTGTTTCCGAATCCCTGATAGCTCTGTAAAGAAGCCGTCCGAGAGTTCATATGCTACGATTGTGCCCGAATTTGAGCAAAAGTATACATCTTCCAAAATGCCTAAATTTTCACCATCAGGCGACTGCATCATTTTCTTTTTTAATTTTGAAAATAACAAGAATGGAGCAGTGGAATCCATGCCCACTCCCTCCTGACAGCTCACATACAAACCTTTATCTGTCAGCTGATCAAAAGCAGAGAATGGAACGAGTGCACAGTCTTTCTTTTTCCCCTCTAACACATATCCTCCGCAGCTGCCTCCGGCTAAAAAGCAAATATCTTTTATGGAACCAAGTGATTGGGACAGCTCATCTGTATAGATCGTCATTCCTTCAAGTTCTCGGCATGTTCTCAAAATGTGCTCAACCACCTTTTGCGGAACAGTCTTATCGTGTGCGTTTGCTTCATGACTCATACGAAGAAATGGCTTCCATGAACAGAATGGGAGAAGTTCTTTTCATACTAAAAGGCTTCCATATGGAAGCCTTCTACTCATGCATAAAATCAAATGGAGTGATTCCCTCCATGCCAATATTTGCGTCATGTACGCTAAACGGAAGCTCTTTTTGGAGCGCTTCAAGTTCTGCATCCATGATTTGTTCGGTTTGCACTAGCCGCATCGTTAAGGACGTTTGTCTAAGGGAATCCTCATTGTTTTTCACGCCCCATTCCAGCGCTGATTCCTCGCCGCACAGTATTAAAAACTTTTTACTGCGTGTAATGGCTGTGTACAGCAGATTCCGCCGAAGCATTCGGTAATAGCTCCTGACGACTGGCAGCACAACAATCGGGAATTCACTTCCTTGTGATTTGTGAATGGAGCAGCAATAAGCATGGGTAAATTGATGAAAATCCTTTTTTGTAAAGGTGATTTCATTCCCATCAAAGGAGATCACGGCCATGTCTTCTTTTTCTGTATTTTCTTTTGCATAAAAAATCGAGACAATTTCGCCGATATCGCCGTTAAAAATGTTGTTCTCCGGCTGATTCACAAGCTGAAGCACCTTATCACCTGTCCGGTACACCACATCACCAAACGGGATTTCTCTGCCTTTTGGTTTTTTAGGATTCAAAATGTGCTGCAGCATTTTGTTGAGCTCATTGATGCCTGCTTTTCCTTTATACATTGGTGCGAGCACTTGAATGTCCTTTGCCGAAAATCCTTTTTGAGCAGCATTGCTGACAACTTTCTCAATGACTTCTTTCATTTGATCAGCTGAACACCGAATGAAGGACCGATCCTTTGAGCGTGCAGTAATATCCTTTGGCAGCACACCATTTTTCATATCATGTGCCAGTTCAACAATGGTTGAGCCGTCTGCCTGCCGGTAAATATCTGTCAGGGTAACAGCCGGCACGGCTTTTGAGGCAAGCAAATCCCGTAAAACTTGGCCTGGTCCGACAGATGGCAGCTGATGTTCATCCCCTACCATAATCACTTGGATATGATCAGGAATCGCTTTAAACAAATGATTCGCCAGCCAAATATCCAGCATACTTGATTCATCAATGATGACAAGCTTTCCTTCAATCGGCTGTTCCTCATCATGCGAGAAGCCCTCCGAACCGTTCCAGCCTAGCAGCCGGTGAATGGTGACAGCTGGAAGCCCTGTTGATTCTGTCATCCGCTTAGCCGCCCGTCCAGTTGGTGCCGCAAGCACAAATGGGAAGGATTCATCTTTTTTATAATCACTCGGATCAAGAGAAACACCGTGAAGATCACTGTAAAGCTCGACAATTCCTTTAATGACCGTCGTCTTCCCTGTTCCAGGCCCGCCTGTTAAAAGCAGCATCGGGGACATGAGTGCCTTTTGAATCGCTTCCTTTTGTGTCGGAGCATACTGGACGCCTAACCGCTCCTCCAGCTCGCCAAGTGCTAGCAGGAATTCTGATTCAGGAAATTGATCTGCATATTCTGTTTGGGAGACGATTTTTTGAATGCGTTTGGCGACACTTTGCTCTGCATAAAATAAGGATGGATGATAGCAGCGGTCGTCTTCAATGATCATTTCTTTTCCTTCGCCAAGTGCAATGATCTGATTGGCAACATCCATTTCAGTCACTTTGTAATCATTGCCTGTTTGGTTGAGCAGCTTGCGGGTTTCGACGATCAAATCTTTCGTTTGTATGTACGTATGACCGTCCTGTAGACTGGCTGTCTCCACTGTATATAGCAAGGCGGCGCGAATCCGCTCTGGGTCATTACCTGAGATGCCTGTTCTAGCACCAAGCTCATCCGCCTTAATAAATCCGATTCCCTCGACATCCTTGACAAGCTGATAGGGATTTTCCTCGATTTTCTGCAGCGTTTCACTCTCGTATACTTGGTAAATCTTCATGCTGAGCTGCGGACCAAAACCATACTGATTCAGGCTGATCATGATTTGTTCCAGCCCTTGATGCTCCTGAAGCGCTGCGGCCAGCTTATCCGCCTTCTTTTTTGATAAGCGCGGTACATCATACAAAACAGCTGGGTCACGCATAATCTTATGAAGCGTCTGATTGCCAAGCTTCCCGACGATTTCTTCAGCCGTCTTTTTCCCTATCCCCTCAAATAAATCACTTGAGAGATAATGTATGATTCCTTGCTTCGTTGTTGGTACTTCCTTTTGAAAATGAGTGGCCTGAAACTGTTCACCAAATTTCGGATGGCTTGTCACTTTGCCATAAAAGGTGTAGGTTTCCTCCTCATGAAGTGCTGGGAAGTAGCCTGTGACAGATGCTGTTTTTTCCTCTAAGTTTTCCGATGTTTCAATGACTTTTACCTTTAACACCGAGTATAAATTACTTTCATTATGGAAAATAACGGCTTGAATGGTCCCCTTTAAAAACGGTTCGTCCTCAAGCTTCATTTGATCTGGATGTTCCTGCACAGGTCTTCCCTCCTTCTCTATTCTGCCTCTTGAATCAGCTTTTGCGCATGTAGTGCCAGCATATGGTCAGGCTGCACGTCAATGGCTTTACCCAGCATCTCAAGTGCTTCGTCTTTTTTCTCTAAGTACGCATACGCAACACCTAAATTATAAAAGGCATCTGCATGCTGCGGATCACGCGTGATGACTTCACTAAAAGTTGTCACCGCTTCTTCCAGCATGTGTTCATTGGCTAAGCACATGCCAAATTGGAATCTTGCTTCATTATCTTCTTCATTTAGTTCAACGGCACGCTGAAGATACGGCATCGCAAGCTTTGGCTGCTCTAATTTGATGAGCGTCTGCCCGAGCATATAAAACAAATCACTATTTTCCATGCCCGCTTTTAGTGCTTGTTCAAAGTAGTCTTTCGCTTTCATAAAGTCTTCTTTTAATGTATATACATTTCCTGCTCCATAATAGGCTGCAGCTGCGGTATGATCAAGTTCAATTGCTTTCTGAAAAAAGTTTAAAGCGCGTTCAAATTCATTGATACTTGAAAGTAAGTTCGCAAAGTTAATATATGGAACCGGGTCCTTCGGGCTTTCTTCGATCGCTTTTGTAAAAGCTTCAGCTGCTTTTTCGATATTCCCTTGATTCAAGGCTTCTATGCCGATTTCGTTATAATTCATTCGCTCTCTCATCCTTTCATTAAAAAACCTCAACAGCGACGTTGAGGTTTTGAAACATACTACACATACGACAGCTTTTGACCATCTTTGAAGACATCGTCAATTGTACCGCCGCCAAGACATTCGTCGCCATCATAAAAAACAACCGCTTGTCCCGGGGTAACAGCACGAACAGGCTCATCAAAGATCACCATCGCTTCTTGCTCACCTGTCATTTTGACCTTCACATGGTGATCTTCTTGACGGTATCTGAATTTTGCTGTGCAAGTTAATTCACCGTTTTCTCCGACAATATGAGGACGAGTCCAGCTGATATTAACAGCTGAAATGCTTTCAGAGTATAAAAGTGGATTGTGGAAGCCTTGTTCAACAAACAAGATGTTTTTCTCCAAGTCTTTTCCAACGACAAACCAAGGATCACCGCTGCCGCCAATGCCAAGTCCTTGGCGCTGACCGATCGTGTAATACATCAGTCCATCGTGCTCCCCTTTTACTTCTCCGTCCATTGTCTGCATCACACCAGGCTGTGCAGGCAAATATTGACTGAGGAACGTTTTAAAGTTTCTTTCTCCAATAAAGCAGATACCTGTTGAATCTTTTTTCGTTGCTGTTGCGAGCTCTGCTTCTTTTGCCAATTCACGAACCCTTTTTTTCTCTAAATCACCGATTGGGAACATGACTTTATCAAGTTGTTCCTGTGTCAGCTGATTTAAGAAATACGTTTGGTCTTTGTTTGCATCAAGACCTCGCAGCATTTTGACTTCATCACCAGTTCGATCAACACGAGCATAGTGTCCTGTTGCCAAATAATCCGCACCAAGTGAAAGTGCATGCTCAAGGAATGCCTTGAACTTAATTTCTTTGTTACACATGACATCTGGGTTTGGCGTTCTGCCCGCTTTATATTCATCAAGGAAATATTGGAACACTTTGTCCCAATATTGCTTCTCGAAATTCACTGCATAATAAGGGATTCCAATTTGGTTACATACGCGGATGACATCCTCATAGTCTTCCGTTGCTGTACAAACACCATTTTCATCGGTGTCATCCCAGTTTTTCATAAATATGCCGATGACATCATAGCCTTGCTCCTTTAACATAAGAGCGGCAACTGATGAATCGACTCCTCCGGACATACCGACCACAACTCTTGTATCTTCTGGTCTTTTTGTCATCTTCATCAACTCCAATTTCAATGAAACAACATGCGCGTTTCGTTCTTCAGGTGCTTCGCTGTTTCATTTTTCACACACGAACAAAAGGAAGCATTTATTTGGCTAGGCGTTTGACAACAGCCGCTATCTTATGTGCCGCCTGCTTCACATGATCCTCTTCATTCCCAAGACCGAAGCTTATTCTGACTGAGGATGTCAGCTCTTTTGCTTCTGCGCCATACATGGCGCTTAACACGTGCGAAGGAAGGACAGATCCAGCCGTACATGCCGATCCGCTTGAAACAGCAATTCCTTCCATATCTAAATTCACAAGCAACGATTCAATGGAGACGCCCGGGAAATGAACATTTAAAATGTGCGGCAATGTCTCTTTCGGATGTCCATTGATAGAGAAATTGAGAGATTCCTCTTCGAATACTTGCAGCATGGTTTCTTTGAGCTTACCATAATGCATCGCTTTTTCTCTTCTATTTTGCTTCGTTAATTGAACAGCTTCTGCAAGCCCAACAATTCCTGCCACATTTTCAGTACCGGCACGGCGCTTTCTTTCTTGTTCGCCTCCGAATATTTGCGGAGAAAGTTTCACGCCTTCGTTTACATATAAAAAACCTGTTCCCATCGGACCATTCAGCTTATGGCCAGAAGCAGATAAAAGATCAATATGGAGATCTGCTGCATCAATGGGCACTGTGCCAAACGCCTGCACTGCGTCTGTATGAAAATGAGCAGTGTGATCACGCAGAAGTTCGCCAATGGCTTTGATTGGCTGAATCACACCTGTTTCATTATTGCCGTACATGACGGTCACAAGAATCGTATCATCTCTCAATGCTTGTTTTAATTGATCAAGATGAATCAATCCTGTTTCGTCCACATCTAAATATGTCACTTCAAATCCTAGTTTTTCTAGGCGTTCACATGTATGCAGCACCGCATGATGCTCTGTTTTCACTGTGATGATATGTTTTCCTTCATGCTGTCTTGCCATGGCAACACCTGTAATTGCCAGGTTGTCCGCCTCGGTTCCACCGCTTGTGAGGATGATCTCCTGCGGTTTACAGTGTAATTCTCCTGCAATGACTTCTCTTGCTTCATCGAGCCACTTTCTTGCCTCGCGCCCATATGAATGAATACTAGAGGGATTGCCAAATATCTCTGTAAAGTACGGCATCATCTTGTCCACAATACGCTGATCCATCGGCGTTGTGGCCGCATGATCTAAATAGATTCGTTCCATTTCCGGTACACCTCTGATCTAAATATAGAACATATACGAGTCTTGATCCCCGTCATCTGTGTAGCTTGCCAAGTCTTCAAGAGTTGTATTGTCTAGTACGTCTTTTACTGCATCACGAATACGAATCCATAGTTCACGCTTTGCTGGTTCTTCGTTTTCGATGACTTCAACAGGACTAATGGGTCCTTCTAATACACGAATAATATCACCTGCTGTGATCTCATTTGGTTCATGTGCAAGAACATAGCCGCCATACGCTCCGCGGATACTTTTTACAAGACGGGCATTGCGGAGTGGTGATACAAGCTGCTCTAAATAATGCTCAGACAAATCATTGTTTTGAGCGATTGATTTTAATGATGTAGGGCCTTCGCCATGTTTTTTGGCTAATTCGATCATGATCGTCAGACCATATCTGCCTTTAGTTGATATTTTCAAGTTAAACACCTCTGCGTTTTCTATTCTATGTCATCAATTATTTTTCTGATTTCATATACGCCGATATATAGACCAGAAGCAATTATATCATACTTTCAGCCAACTTTCATTTACGGGTTCTGAGCATGATAGAAGGACGAATCCCTTTTCTATTTGAAGAAATTTCGGTACTCTATACAAACAAGACATTGCTATAGGAGAGATAATTATGAAACCTTTAGCGTACCGGATGCGCCCAAGTCATATTGAAGACATTATTGGGCAGGAGCATCTTGTTGGAGAAGGTCAAATTATTAGGCGAATGGTCGAGGCAAAACATTTATCCTCGATGATTTTATACGGACCGCCGGGCATCGGCAAAACATCGATTGCAACCGCGATTGCTGGCAGTACAAGCATTGCTTTTCGAACGCTGAATGCGGTCATTCATAACAAAAAGGATATGGAAGCTGTTGCCGCTGAAGCGAAAATGAGCGGCCAGGTGATCCTTATTTTAGACGAAGTCCACCGGCTTGATAAAGGAAAGCAGGATTTTCTTCTTCCTTATTTAGAAAATGGCATGATCATTTTAATTGGGGCAACGACGGCTAATCCCTACCATGCGATCAATCCTGCCATTCGAAGCCGGACACAAATATTCGAGCTGAAGCCGCTTGAAACAGAGCAGATCAAAGCTGCGTTAACAAGAGCCTTACAGGATGAGCATCGAGGGCTTGGCGGCTATGAGGTGACAGTGGACGATGAAGCGATGAATCATTTTGCCAATGGATGCGGAGGAGACGTGCGTTCTGCTTTAAATGCACTCGAGCTCGCTGTCTTATCGACAAAAGCTGATGAGACAGGGCATATCACAATCACTCTTGCCGCAGCAGAAGAATGTTTACAAAAAAAGAGCTTCTCACATGACAAGAATGGTGATGCTCATTATGATGTCCTCTCGGCTTTTCAAAAATCCATTAGGGGATCTGATACAGATGCGGCGCTGCATTACCTTGCCAGACTGATCGAAGCAGGAGACCTTGAAAGCATTACAAGGAGATTACTCGTGATGGCTTACGAGGACATTGGCTTAGCCAGTCCGCAGGCTGGCCCCCGCGTGTTAAGCGCAGTACAAACAGCAGAAAGAGTCGGCTTCCCAGAAGCACGGATTCCACTGGCGAACGCAGTGATTGAGCTGTGTCTTTCTCCTAAGTCTAATTCGGCATATAAGGCGATTGATGCGGCACTTGGTGACATTCGTACAGGGAAAATTGGAGAAGTTCCAGTTCATTTAAAGGATGCTCACTACAAAGGCGCCACAGCACTCGGAAGAGGCGTCGATTACTTATACCCGCATGATTACGAAAACGGCTGGGTGAAGCAGCAATATTTACCTGATCCGTTGAAAAACAAGCAATACTATGTACCGAAACAAACCGGAAAATTTGAAGGTGCATTGAAACAGGTCTATGAAAATTTAAAACGCCAGAAATAAAAAAAGCCCCCTGCATGTTAGCAGGCGGGCTGTTTATTTATCCTTCACACGTGTAATTGGAATATCTTTTAAAAGCTTCATAATGACATGACCACCCATGATCAGTCCGGCAACAGACGGAACGAATGCATTGGATGATGGCGGCATTTGTGCCTTGCGAATCTTCGCTTCATCATTTCCAACTTCTTTTCTGACATCTTCACGAATGACAATCGGACTTTCATCAGAGAAAATGACTTCAATTCCTTTACGAATCCCTTCCTTACGCAGACGTGTTCTCACAACTTTTGCAATAGGGTCGGTATGTGTTTTTGAAATATCATCAATTTTGAAGCGTGTCGGATCTGTTTTGTTCGCAGCTCCCATACTTGAAATGATGTTCACACCTCGTTTCAGACACTCTTTCATTAAATGAATTTTATAGTGAATGGTATCTGAGGCATCAATGACATAATCAAGCGGATACTCAAAAAATTGTTCGTATGTTTCCTCTGTATAAAACATCTTTAGCGCAACAACTTCACATTCTGGATTAATATCAGCGATTCTCGCCTGCATTAAGTCAACCTTTGGCTGGCCAACTGTTGATAGCAATGCTGGAAGCTGACGATTTACATTTGTAATATCAATATCATCTTTATCAACAAGAACAATACGGCCAACGCCTGAACGAGCGAGTGCCTCTACTGCGAATGAACCAACGCCGCCCACACCAAGCACTGCAACTGTACTGTTTTTTAGTATATTTAAGCCTTCCTTGCCAATGGCAAGCTCGTTTCTTGAAAACTGATGTAACAAGTGCCTCACTCCACCTTTATTTAAAATGAATCGAAAGAATCATATCATATTCAGACTTCTCCGTCATCCTTCTCTAAAAGAAAAAAACACAAAAAAGTCCCGATGACGCCGCCAGCATTTCCTTCGTTTTGAACCCCGCACCATGCAGGTGGGTGCTTTCTTCCTGACTTTATAAGTCCTCTAAAGAGGCATTTATGCAGAAAGGAAAGGCAAGCTCCCGTATAAAAAAATGTTCGGTCAAAACTAGGTAACCACCGTACGTATCAGGACTTTATTTATTATTGATGAAAGCATATCATAGGCATATTTCTTTTTCAAGCGTTTACATACCTATAAACATGCGCCTATTTTACTGTTTTACTTTTGTTTTAATCGCTAAACTCAGCTCATCAAGCTGCGCCTCGCTTACATGGCCAGGGGCATCTGTGAGAACGCAGCTCGCACTTGCCGTTTTTGGGAATGCAATCGTATCTCTTAAGTTAGAGCGGCCTGCAAGCAGCATCACTAAACGGTCAAGACCCAGCGCGATTCCGCCATGCGGAGGAACACCATGCTCAAAAGCATCCAGCAGGAAGCCAAATTGTTCGTAAGCTTCTTCTTTTGAAAAACCAAGTAAGCCAAACATTTTTTCTTGAATGTCCTTTTCGAAAATACGAATAGAACCTCCGCCAAGCTCGTAGCCATTCAGCACAAGATCGTAAGCCTGTGCCTTCATGTCTTCCGGGCTTGTTTCAATTAATTCAAGATCATCGCGAACTGGCATTGTGAATGGATGATGGGCAGCATAGAAGCGGCCTTCTTCTTCATCCTTTTCAAGCAGCGGCCAATCGACAACCCATAAGAAATTGAATACAGACTCATCGATCAGTCCAAGCTCTTTACCAAGTTTTAAGCGAAGTGCACCAAGCGCATCATGGACAACAGACGTCTTATCTGCAACAAAAAGTAAAAGGTCGCCTTCTTCAACTTGCAGCTGTTCTTTTAATTCAGCTTGCTTTGCTTCATCAAAGAATTTAGCGATCGGCCCTTTTAATTCAGTCCCTTCTGCTTTTAGCCAAGCTAGACCTTTTGCACCGTAGTTCGCTGCAAATGCACCAAGTGCATCAATGTCTTTTCTTGAGTAGTTCGCTGCAGCCCCTTTTACATTGATGGCTTTCACAGACCCACCATTTTTCACAGCTCCGCTAAACACTTTGAAATCGGAGTCTTTTACCGTGTCTGAAATGTTCACCAGCTTCATCTCAAAGCGTGTATCCGGCTTATCAGATCCATAAGAATTCATCGCTTCATCGTATGTCATACGAGGTAATGGCAATGTAAGGTCTACTCCTTTGACATCTTTCATCACCTTCGCCATCATCTCTTCAGCAAGCGTCATGATATCCTCTTGACTCATAAAGGACATTTCAATATCGACTTGTGTAAATTCCGGCTGACGGTCAGCACGCAAGTCTTCATCTCTAAAACAGCGGGCAATTTGATAATAACGGTCCATTCCAGAAACCATCAGCAATTGTTTAAATAATTGCGGAGACTGAGGCAATGCATAAAATTCTCCCTCGTGTACACGGCTTGGAACAAGATAGTCACGCGCACCTTCTGGGGTACTTTTCGTTAAAATTGGTGTTTCAATGTCTAGAAAGCCGTTGTCGTCTAAGAAATGGCGGAATGCTTTTGTGACTTCATGTCGCATTTTCATTGTTTCAAACATTGCAGGGCGGCGAAGATCCAGGTAACGATATTTTAAACGAACATCTTCTGATACCTCATCTGCTTGATCTGAAATCACAAAAGGAGGAGTCTTCGCTTCATTTAAAACGGTGACCGTTTCGACTTGAATTTCAATTTTGCCCGTTTTTAAATTTGGGTTGATCGTTGCTTCTTCTCTTGCAACAACCGTTCCTTTAATATCAAGGACATATTCATTACGAATTGATTCTGCTGTCTCAAGCGCCTCTTTTGATAGGTCTGGATTGAAGACAACTTGTACAATCCCTGTACGGTCGCGCAAATCAATAAAGATTAATCCGCCTAGGTCACGCCTTTTTTGAACCCATCCTTTTAATACAACTGACTGACCGATTTGGTTTTCTGTTACTTCTCCACAATAAAAAGTTCTACCAAACACAAACATTCCACTCCTTCTTTACGCTTTCTGGTGGGCCTTCAACATTTGAATCAGCTCATCAAGCTTCACTTCAATTTGTTCACCCGTTGTCGTATCTTTCACATTCACAATTTGCTGCGCAAGCTCATCTTCACCAAGAACTGCAATAAATTTGGCTTTTAATCGATCAGCCGCTTTAAATTGTCCTTTTAGTTTCTTCCCTGTATAGTCCATTTCACTTGAGATACCTTCTTTTCTCAGACGGTTTAATAATGAAACAGAATAATCCTTCGCTTCATCTCCGAGAGCAGCAATGTATAGATCAATACCATCTTGCAGAGGAAGCTCAATTCCTTCAGCATCGATCGCAGATAAGAAACGCTCAATACTCATCGCAAATCCGATCCCTGGTGATTCAGGACCGCCAATTCCTTCAACGAGCCCATCATAACGGCCGCCGCCGGCTAATGTTGTAATCGCACCAAAGCCTTCTGCATTACTCATGATCTCAAATGCTGTGTGATTGTAGTAATCAAGACCGCGTACTAAATTTGGATCAACGACATACTCAATGCTTATATCCGATAAGTATTGTTTAACCTTTTCAAAATAAGTCCGCGATTCTTCATTTAAGAAATCTTGAATGGATGGAGCTGTTGCCATCAATTCATGATCACGATCCTTTTTACAATCAAGAATACGAAGCGGATTTTGATGTAAACGCGTTTGACAGTCGTGACAGAATTCCTCAATTCTTGGCTCAAAATGCTCGACCAGTGCTTTGCGGTAGTCTGCACGGCTCTCTTTGTCACCAAGGCTGTTAATGACGAGCTTTAAGTTGGAAAGACCTGCTTTCTCATACACACTCATCGCAAGCGAAATGACCTCAGCATCAATGGCAGGATCTTTGGAACCAATCGCTTCTATCCCAAATTGATAAAATTGACGATATCTTCCTGTTTGCGGACGTTCATAGCGGAACATTGGTCCGATGTAATACAGCTTTGTTGGCTGAGCAGGCTGTGCAAACAATTTATTTTCAACATAAGAACGGACGGTTGAAGCTGTTCCCTCTGGACGAAGTGTGATGCTGCGTCCTTTTTTATCTTCAAATGTGTACATCTCTTTTTGAACGATATCAGTTGATTCGCCTACTCCCCGTGCAAACAGCTCAGTATGCTCAAAAATCGGTGTGCGGATTTCTTTGTATTGAAAGGCTGCACATGTATCTCTCGCAATTTGTTCAACATACTGCCAGCGTTCTGACTCTCCAGGTAAAATATCCTGTGTGCCTCTTGGAATATTAAAACTCATTTTTCGTCCTCCTACGACCATCATTCATTTTTTATGTGGACATATAAAAAACCCCCGCCTCTACTATGTGTATAGTAGGGACGAGAGTTATACCCGTGGTGCCACCCTAGTTGGAACATGATCCAGCCATGTTCCCGCTCAAATCCTTAACGCAGATTCACGTTCTCCGCCTATTGACTCATTTTTAGAGCGTTCAGCAGGAAACCTACAGAGTGTTCTTTCGTGATAAATGCCATGCGGATTCGCTTTCAGCCTAAGGCGATTCCTCTCTGCTCACGCAATTTACCCTACTATTCTCTATCATCAGTTCCACATTTTAAATTTTCAAGTGTGTTGATTTATATTATAATAAGGTCGGTGCTGCCACTCTGTCAACCCTTGCCGTGCCTCTTTTTCTTTTCCAGCTCTTCTTTTGACGTACATCCGTATTCAGATGCGGTCTCTTCAAGGAAGCCTGGCTGATCCATTTCGTCGTGCTGCCAGCGGTCGATATCACGATGTCCATTATATTGCACTCGTCCTAATTTTCTGCTTAATCTCATGTTTGTACATCCTTTTATCACATTTTTATTTAGTATAAACAGATTGATTCATTTTTATTAGGGAAACTGCAAGGAATTCATCCACTACATAACGAATTAACATTCATCGGTTTTACAAGGGAGGGGAAAACACCGTTTTGAATCTGAAAAAACACAATCAAATGATGATGCTGCTTACTTGTTTTGTTCTCATCGCGAGTTCTTTGCCTATGACACATGCTACAGCACAAACAGATCAAGCTGTTGTCGCAACAGATGAAATCAATGTGAGAACGGGCCCTGGTTTAAGCTATGGAATTGCAGCTGTTGTAAAACGCGGCGAAAGTTATCCCATTCTCACTGAACAAGGAGAATGGGTGCAGATCCAATTATCAAACGGACAAAAAGGCTGGGTCGTCTCATGGCTGATTACCACATCATCCGGCGCTCAAAAATCCGCGAAGCCAAAGGCGCAAGGTCAAAGCACGGCTGGAGGCAGTACAATTACATCGACAGCTTCCGATCTTCGCATCCGGACAGGCCCTGGGACTTCCTATCAAGTGATTGGTACTTTCCCGCAAGGTGCTACCGCTAAAAAGCTCGAGACAAGCGGCGAATGGACGAAAATTTCGTATAAACAAGCAGAAGGCTGGGTTCACTCTGATTATGTTTCAGGGGGGCAGAAAACTTCTCAATCAAGCTCCGGCGAGTCCTCTCGCTCTAACCAGACAGGCACAGTTGGCGTATCGAGCTTGAATGTAAGGCAATCGGCCGCACCAAATGCACAAGTCGTCGCTTCACTTGCCCGCAACACACAGATCACCATTTTGCGAGAGCAGAACGGCTGGTATGAAATTGAGGGGAAAGGCGTAAAAGGCTGGGTTGCAAGCTATTACATTGTCACAGGCAAAGGAGCAGGCTCTGCACCTGAAAAGAGTTCATCCTCTTCGGCTTCTGAACAAAAAGCGTACATTGTCTATGATGGCACCAATATTCGAAAAAGCGCTTCTACCTCTGCTGGGATTGCAGAAAGAGCAACAAAAGGAGCTGCCTATCATATCGTTCGGACGCAAGGTGACTGGTACGAGGTGACACTATCAAACGGCGGAACCGGCTATGTGGCGAGCTGGGTCGTTCAAACGAAGAAAAATAGCAGCGACGCGCCAAGACCTCAGCAGGATTCATCGTCTGGAACTGGTTCTTTAAAAGGAAAAACGATTGTTCTTGATCCTGGTCATGGCGGAAAAGACAGCGGCACAATCGGCGCAGACGGTGCTTTTGAAAAGAACATCACCATCAAAACCGCCAATTTACTGGCAGGCAAATTAAGGGCTTCTGGTGCAAATGTATATTTAACAAGAAGTGATGATACCTTTATCAGCCTTCAATCAAGGGTGGCAACATCTCATTACCGAAATGCAGATGCATTTATTAGTCTTCATTACGATAGTTTTATGGATCAAAGTGTTAGAGGAAGTACAGCGTATTATTATCAAGCAGCAAAAGATCAGCAATTAGCGTCAAGCGTTCATTCAGAAGTCGCAAAACGCTCTCAAATCCCTGATAAGGGTGTCAAATTCGGAGATTACTTTGTTTTAAGAGAAAACAAACGCCCTTCCCTTTTATATGAACTCGGGTATTTAAGCAATCCTCAGGAGGAAGCGATCATTTATAGCGCCTCTTACCAAGAACGAGTCACAGAAGGAATGACTGAAGGATTAAAACAATATTTCCGTTAAAAAGAAAGAGGCCACTGCGCCTCTTTTTTGTTTATCCGCAAAAGAAAAAGACTCTAAACAAACTCCCGCACGAGTTCATCTACAGTCTAAAGAGAATCTATTCTTTGCTGTCCATCAAGATCGTGACTGGTCCTGAATTGGTCAATGTCACGTCCATCATCGCACCAAAACGGCCAGTTTCCACATGGATGCCTTTTTCTCTAAGGGTTTTATTGAAACATTCATAAAGCGAGTTAGCTGCATCCGGCTTGGCGGCTTTCATAAAATTCGGCCGTCTGCCCTTTCTCGTATCACCATATAGGGTAAATTGCGATACAGACAGAACGCTTCCTTTTATGTCCAATAATGAACGATTCATTTTCCCATTTTCATCTTCAAAAATACGTAAATGTGCAAGCTTTTCAGCTAAGTAAAGCACATCTTCTTCTGTATCTTCGTGTGTGACACCAACAAGCACCATATATCCTTCGTTGATGGCACCTGTGATCTCTTCTTCTACCTTCACAGATGCATTTGTCACACGCTGCACAACAAGCCTCATAGACGATATACTTCCTTTCTAATTCATGAATCGGCGAACAGAGTAAATGTCTTTGATTTGTTTAATGCGTTCGACCACTTTGTGCAAGTGATTAATATTTTGGATAAAGATCGCCATATGGATCGTCGCCACTTTGTTACGATCAGACTTCCCAGAAACAGAGGAGATGTTCGTTTTGGTTTCGTTGACTGCTTGAAGCACCTCATTGAGTAAGCCGCGTCTATCATATCCTAATATTTCAATTTCCACATTGTATTCTTTACGGTTTTGAGCAGGCTGCTCATGCTCCCACTCGACGGGAATTAACCGCTCCTGTGCTTCTCCTGTCTTCACGTTCGGACAGTCGTCGCGGTGAACAGATACGCCTCGGCCCTTCGTAATAAAACCGACAATGCTATCGCCAGGAACAGGATTACAGCACTTAGATAAGCGGACAAGCAGGTTATCAATTCCTTTGACCCTTACGCCAGCTTCCCGTTTTTTCCCGTGATACGTCTTTGGCTCCACCGTCACTTCTTGAACGGTTTTCTCTTGCTCTTCTTGATCTCTTTGTTTTCTTTCTTTTTCCGTTAAACGATTGGCGACCTGCAGTGCAGTAATGCCGTTATATCCAACTGCTGCATACATGTCCTCTTCGTTTGAAAAATTAAATTTGTCAGCCACTTTTTGCAGGTTTTCAGCGGTCAGAATGTCTTTGACATCAAACTCAAGGTTTTTGATCTCTTTCTCCACGAGCTCTCGGCCTTTTTCGACATTTTCTTCACGGCGCTGTTTTTTGAAAAACTGTCTGATCTTGTGCTTCGCTTGGGAGGTTTGGGCAAGCTTGACCCAATCCTGACTTGGCCCGTAGCTGTGCTTTGATGTCAGAATTTCAATAATGTCACCTGTTTTTAGTTTGTGATCGAGTGTGACCATCTTGCCATTGACCTTGGCACCGATCGTTTTATTCCCAATTTCCGAGTGAATCCGGTAAGAGAAATCAATTGGAACTGAGCCCGACGGCAGTTCAATGACGTCTCCTTTTGGAGTAAACACAAACACCATATCAGAGAAAAGATCAATCTTTAACGACTCCATAAATTCTTCTGCATCTGTGGATTCGTTTTGAAATTCAAGAATTTCTCTAAACCAAGAGAGCTTCTTCTGGAAGACCGCTTCTTCCGTTGATTCTGCTGACTCTTTACCTTCTTTGTATGCCCAGTGTGCCGCAATCCCGTATTCTGCGATTTCATGCATTTCCACTGTACGGATCTGAACTTCAAGCGGATCGCCTTTTGGTCCAATCACCGTTGTATGAAGAGACTGGTACATGTTCGGCTTTGGCATCGCAATATAATCCTTAAACCTGCCTGGCATCGGCTTCCAGCACGTATGGATAATCCCGAGCACAGCATAACAGTCTTTAATGCTGTCAACCAAAATACGAACGGCAAGCAGATCATAAATTTCATTAAACTGCTTATTTTGCAAGACCATTTTGCGATAAATACTATAAATATGTTTTGGTCTGCCGGAAAA
Source organism: Bacillus sp. FSL K6-0994 (assembly GCF_038630815.1). Lineage (NCBI taxonomy): Bacteria > Bacillati > Bacillota > Bacilli > Caryophanales > Bacillaceae > Bacillus > Bacillus sp. FSL K6-0994. The sequence continues at coordinate 2,376,760 of NZ_CP152043.1, forward strand.
TTCAGCCTTGATGTTTACCTCAGACACGCGGTCTTTCACTTCATTGACAACCTCGTCCAAGTATTCCTCACGTTCCGCTCGTTTGCGCTTCATCAGATTCACAATCCGGTAATATTGCTGCGGATTTAAATAGCGGAGTGCTGTATCTTCAAGCTCCCACTTAATCTTTGAAATCCCTAATCTGTGCGCAAGCGGTGCAAAGATTTCAAGTGTTTCATTTGAAATTCTCCGCTGCTTTTCCTGCGGAAGATGCTTGAGCGTTCTCATATTATGAAGACGGTCTGCCAGCTTAATCAAGATCACGCGGATATCCTGCGCCATTGCAACAAACATTTTTCGATGGTTTTCGGCCTGCTGTTCTTCTTGTGATTTATATTTAATCTTCCCGAGCTTTGTGACACCATCAACAAGCATTGCTACTTCCTCGTTAAAATGCTCTTTTAAATCCTGTAATGTCACATCTGTATCCTCAACTACATCGTGCAGGAAACCGCCTGCAATGGTTGATGGGTCCATTTCAAGATCAACAAGAATACCCGCCACTTGAATTGGATGGATAATATAGGGCTCACCAGATTTCCGGTATTGCTCCTTGTGTGCATTTTCAGCATATTCATATGCTCGCTCTATAAATTGAATATGTTCAGCGGACAGGTATTCTCTTGCCTTGTCAATGACCTGCTGCGCCGTTAAAACTTGTTCGTTCGCCATGGAATCACCTTTTTAAATGAAAACTGTATTGTAGTTTATTATCAAGAAAAATTCGATAGATGTAAAGAGAAGAAGTCCGCTAAAAGATTTTTGATAGGAAAAAAGCACCCTTCTTACTGAGTGCTTTTTACGAAAACTCCATTAGTATTGCATTAACGTCATGATGTCGTAGCCGTCAAGCTTCTTTCTGCCGTCCAGATACGTCAGTTCAATCAAAAATGCAATCCCTGCCACAACGCCGCCTAATTCCTCTACAAGCTTAATGGACGCTTCAATTGTTCCACCAGTCGCAAGTAAGTCATCTGTAATCAGGACACGCTGACCAGGACGAATCGCATCTTTATGAATCGTTAATACATCTTTACCATATTCCAAGCCGTAATCGACTTTAACGACTTCACGAGGAAGCTTTCCTTCTTTACGAACCGGTGCAAAACCTACACCAAGTGCGTATGCTACAGGGCAGCCAATAATGAATCCACGCGCTTCAGGTCCAACAATGAGATCAATGTCTCTTTCCTTCGCGTAATCAACGATTTGATCCGTTGCATAACGGTACACTTCGCCTTTATCCATTAACGTTGTAATATCTTTAAATTGTACACCTTCCTTTGGGTAGTCAGGTACAACTGTCACATATTGTTTTAAATCCATCTTTTCCTTTTCCTCCTCGTACGTCAAAGCACAGGTGAGACTTCGCTCATCATGCTATTCAGCCATTCCTTCAGCTCTTTAGCTGAGGAATATGTTAGTGTTTGATCGAGTTCCATCAATCGTTGTTTTGCTGTATAGGATGCTGATGCCGTTAAATCTTTTTTAGGGGCATCAAGTACTATTGACAGCACACCATTCTCTATTTTAACAAAACCGAGTTCAAAAAACACCTTTGTCATAAAAATGATTGTATCTTTTGTCCAGCCTCTATGTTTGGCAAGGTCCATTCCTTGTTCTTTGATAGGAAAACTTCCCCGTTTAAACAAGAACCCATAAAACCATTTGAATTGGTCACGGCTTGGGAAAGAGGACATAAAATGATCTTCTTTTCTTTGAAAAACCGTATAAATTCTGGCAGGCTTTTGATTTTCTAAAAGCTGCTTCAGCAATTGCTCATCTGCGGGAACATCCGCAAAGACCACATATTTGCCCTGTACATCAAACGTTGATACATTTTCTGCATGAACATGATGAATGGGGATATCGACGTCCTGTTTTGTTGCTTCATCAAAACAGACAACCAAAGATTTTTCTGAATCAAGTGTCGAGACTTTCTTCTCCCAATCCTTTTTCCCGCGCAGATCAAACAGCTGCCATTCATCAACTCGTGCATCTTTTAGCATCAGCTGGGGCTTCTTCCGGTTATTCCATTCATTGACGGACATTTCTCCAATCACGGAAATGCGGCTTCCTGGAACAATTTCTTCTTTTAATTTCCCTTGGTGAAAACCGACACAGTCAAGCAGCTTGTCTTCGTCTTTCAGAGACATTTTAATATGGTTGTGATTTGCCCCAATCGTTCGGATATCTTCAAGCTTCGCATCTTCAATCATAATGAACGGTTTTGGGTTTGACATACCGAATGGTGACAGCATCCCCGCTTCCTCAATCGCTTCAACCGTCAATTCGTCTACCTTGCACACGGCATCGACCCGCTGTATTGGAATAAAATCTTCTTCCGTCAATGTTTCATTTGCATATTGATTTAATCTTTCCCTTAGTAAAGCGACATCATCCGCTCGAAGTGTCATCCCTGCTGCCATCGGGTGCCCCCCGAAATGCGGCAGGATGTCGCGGCATTTGCTTAGATGGAAAAACAGATCGAAGCCAGGAATACTCCGGGCTGATCCTTTTGCCATTTGCGTCTCTTCATCTATTCCAAGCACAATCGCCGGACGAGAAAAAGTATCCGTCAATTTAGAGGCAACAATTCCGACAACGCCCGGATTCCAGCCAGCTTTCGCTACAACGATCGCAGACTGGTCATCAGGCGTTTCTTCCACCATTTGAATGGCTTCTTCTGTGATCGTACTGACAATCTTTTGACGTTCTTTATTCAGTTCCTGTACAAAACGAGCGAGCTCTTCTGCTTCATCCTTATCCTCAGTCATCAGAAGATGAACGGCAGGATCTGCCTGTTCAATTCGTCCTACAGCATTCAGCCTTGGCGCAATTTGAAAGCCGACCGTTTCCTCATTGGCTTCTTCTAGAGTGGCTCCCGCTTCTTTCAATAACGCTTTCAGCCCCGGTCTATTCGACTGCCGAAGCTGCACAAGGCCTTTTTTGGCGAGCCATCTATTCTCATCATGAAGCGGTACAAGATCCGCGATTGTCCCGATTGCTGCAAGATCTAACAGCTGAACTGGCAGCTTCCCAAGCAGTGCATGCGCCACTTTAAACGCTACGCCTACACCAGCAAGTTCTTTAAAGGGATACTCACAGCCAGGCTGCTTAGGATGGACAATAGCAAGTGCCTCAGGCAGCTCCTCACTTGGTTCATGGTGATCTGTAATGATTAGGTCTAACCCTATTTCTTTTGCAATACGTGCTTCATTTACAGCAGCAATGCCTGTATCGACCGTGATGACAAGCGATGCTCCTTGCTCCTTGATATATCGAAATGCCTGTTCATTAGGCCCATAGCCTTCTTTAAATCGATCTGGAATATAAAAGTCTACTATCGCAGACCGCTCTTTTAATGTATGTAAAAGTACAGACGTACTTGTCACACCATCTGCATCATAGTCTCCGAAGATCACAATCGATTCCTGCTCTTCGATCGCTTTGTTGATGCGCTCTACTGCTTCTTTCATTCCTTTTAATAGAAATGGATCATGAAATTCGGCTTTTTGATCAAATAAAAAAGACCTCGCCTCTTCTACTTCTTCAATTCCTCTTTTTACGAGAAGCGATGCAGTCAGCGCTGAAATATTCAGATTTTCAGAGAGTGATTTCACTTTTTCTTCGCTTGGATGTTCATATTCCCAGCGCATTTTGGATAATAACATAAATTCACCCCTCAACCACACTATTATACTAGAGTGGCCTGAGGGGTTTCAATTTTTATTTTATGAAATTGTGCTGGAAGATTATTTTTCCTTCCGGTCAAATGATGCTGGCTGTTCTTTTAAAGGCGTGACATGAGATTTCTTTTGAAGATCTCTGTCTGCCTTTTTCGTCGCCGCAGCAGGTGCAGCGGCTGCACGCTCAGCTTTTAATGCTTTTAGTTCACGTTTCAGTTTCACAATTTGGAAGATCCCTGCAAATGCCACAATCAGCCCGCCCATTAAAACTGAACCGATAATGACAAGGATCAGCGGCCATTCAGCCGTTCCAAATAAGTAGTGTACCTCGACAGGCCGTACATTAATCACGGCAAATACTGAGACAATTAATACGAAAATAAATGCGAGTATGATGGTCCATTGTTGTTTGTTCATCTACATATCCCCCAAGCTTTTTCTTTTATTCTTCCCTTTTCGCTGCCTTTTTTAAACACCGAAAGAAAGCAGTGGAAGAAAACCTATCAGCATGGGCATCATCAGCTGCTGAGTTTTTCTTTAATCAGATTCTTTAATTCTTTTCTTTCTCCAGAAATGACAAGGGTATCCCCTTCTTCGATGATGGTATCTGGTCCTGGATTTAAAATCTTCTCATGTGATTTTCTCACAATGGCGATGACTGTTACTTGATAGTTTTGGCGAACATTGAGGTCACCGATGCTTCTTTGAACAGCTGGTGCATTCTTTTCAATTTTAAACCATTCAATCACCAGTTCATCAATGGCTACCTCTACGGTTTCAAGCGCTTTCGGCTTATAGACCATGCCGCCTAAAATAGCCGCAATTTGTCTTGCTTCTTCATCGTTTAGCAGGATGCCAGAAATCGTTTCTTCATGGTCGTCCTCCTGAAAATGATACATTTCTCTTCTGCCGTCATCATGTGTAATGATGGCAAGCTTCTCATTATTTCTTGTGATCATTTCGGCTTTATGACCGATACCTGGCAGTTCAGTTTCCCGAACCTTCATAACAGCCCCTCCAATGAATAAAGCCAAATGCCTAAACAGACACTTGCTTTCTATACTGGTCTAAACGTAAGTCATTATAGCAAAAGACCATTTCAAGATCAATGAAACCCAAAATGTTTTTTCAAATCATCTTATTTTCAGAAAAATCGATAGAAAAAGACTGCCGAAAAAGGCAGTCTTTCTAGATTAAATATCTTGTTCTGTATCAATCTTAGCTGGTTTTTTCAGCTCACGGCCTTTCCACATCAGCCAAATTTGTGCCGCGATATAAAGGGATGAGTACACCCCTGTTAATAAGCCGACAAGTAAGGCGATGGAGAAGTTTGTAATCGACGCTGATCCGAAGATAAGCAGTGCGACAACAACGACAAGTACAGTCAGCACCGTGTTGACAGATCGCGTAAAGGTTTGCTGTAAGCTTAAGTTCACAATGTACGATAGATCTTCAATGGTTTTCGGTTTACGTTTCTTCATTTGCTCACGAACCCTGTCGAAGGTAACGATCGTGTCGTTGATCGAGTACCCAATGACCGTGAGGATCGCGGCAATGAAGGTGACATCCACCTCTAAGCGCGTAATACTAAAGAAGGCGACAATAAAGAATGCATCGTACAGCAGTGAGATAATCGCCGCAATCGCCATCTTATACTCAAAACGGACGGATACATATAAAATGATCCCAATGGAAGCAATGATGACGGCATATAGCGCATTACGGGCAAGTTCTTTTCCGACAGTCGGTGATACTGTACTTACATTCGGCTCAGTGCCGTATTTATCTTTGAAGTAATCCTTCACTTCAGCGATTTTTTCTTTGTTCGGCACCCCGACAAATCGAGCAGCTGCCTGATTTTCTTTTTGCCCCGACAGCACAACACTGTCTGCTTCAAGACCAAGCTTTTTAAAGTCTTGCTCTACTTGTGCAGTTGTCAGCTTGTGATCGCTTTGAACATCAATTCTCGTTCCACTAGCAAAGTCAATACCAGCATTGAGCTTGAAGATCGAAAGGACGATGATTCCCGCAATAGTAACAGCTATGGAGAAAATCATAAAGCCTTTACGTTTGCTGACGAAATCCCATTTATCAAATGGCGTTTTCGGTTCGGTATTTTCTGTTGTTTCGTGGATACTCATGATGTCTTTTTTGCGGACACCAAACCAGCCTTTTTTGCGGTCGAGCGCACGGCTTTCTACAAGCAGTCCAAGAAGGAATCTTGATAGGAATACAGCCGTGATAAAGCTTGTTAAAATCGAGAGGATGAGCATTGTTGCAAATCCTTTTACAGAGCTTGTCCCGAAGAAGAACAGCACTCCGCCGGCAATAATACTTGTTAAGTTTGCATCAAAGATGGTCGCAAATGATCTGCGGTTCCCTGACCTGAAAGCAGAACGGACAGATTTGCCGAGCTTCAGCTCTTCTTTGATCCGCTCATAAGTAATAATGTTGGCATCAACAGCCATCCCTACCCCTAGAATAAGTGCGGCAATTCCAGGCAGTGTCATGACCGCGCCCATCCAGTCAAACACTTGCAGCGTAATGTAGATATAGGCTGAGAGTGTGATGACAGCTATAAGACCAGGTAATCGGTAATAAAGCAGCATGAATAAGAAGATAAATGCGATTCCTACAATTCCTGCGAACACTGTTTCGTTCAGTGCTTGTTCACCAAACTGTGCACTCACAGATGTGGAATATTTTTCTGTTAATTTTACTGGCAATGCCCCGGCATTTAAAATACTTGCGAGGTCTTTTGCCTCTTGGACAGTAAATTTCCCTTCAATTTGTACGTCACTGCTGTTAATCTCTTGATTCACATTTGGTGCAGATACATACTTGTGGTTTGATTTTGAGACTTCTTTTTTGAAGGAATCTCCTTTGTGATAATCAAGCCAAATGACAAGCTGGTTATTCGGCGCCATCGCCGCTACTTTTCTTGTGACGTCACCAAATTTTTTCGCATCCTTTAGTTTAACCGTCACAATTGGCTCATTCGTTTGACTGAATGTTTGTTTTGCACTGTTTTCGACTAGGTCAGCCCCGTTAAGAAGTTCTTTATCATTCGTATCTCTGAAGGATAGCTGTGCTTCAGTGGAAAGAATCTCCCTAGCTCTGTTTTGATCTTTTACCCCTGCAAGCTGCACACGGATACGATTATTGCCTTCAATCGAGATGTTCGGCTCACTTACACCTAGCACATTGGCTCTTCGGTTTAAAGCTTCCACTGTACTAACGAGAACACTATTTGTGATCTTGTCCTCTTTTTTCACTGGATGTACATCATACAGGACTTCAAATCCACCCTGTAAATCCAGCCCTAGCGTCATATCTTTCGCAACAGGCTTTGTCAGTAAGCCCACGCCAGTTCCGATTAACAGAACCACTAAGAAAAACGCAAGAATGCGCCCTTTTTTCATTATGTATTTCCTCCTTAAACACCTGAATCCATTAAGATGGCTTATTTCAACAGTTCATCAAGCATATTCTTGCCATCTTCACTGTCCAAAAAAGCAGACGTTTTAAACGACTGAACGGTTGCATAGTTCATAAATTCGCCTATTTTCACAGATAAAATATCTGCAACCATTTCATGAATCGGATACTCTTGTTTTTTCTTCCACTTCTTATTCTCTAAGTATGACCATAATTCCTCTAAATCTACATCTTTATAGCCCAAAACGATGAATTCTTCAAGCTTACTGAACAGAAAAGGCTTTAAATGGTCTTTGTATATAGCAGCTGGGTGTTGTGTCATTGCGTAGCTCCCCCTTTTCAGTTTTTTATCGAGAGACTTGTCATGCTTGGACGATATACACGCATATCTTATTGTATATGATTCTATGTCGTTTGAGAAGGCAGGTGATCTGTGATTTGACGAAGCAAACGTTTTTAAAGGGGACCATTATTTTAATTTTAGCAGGTTTTATCACGAGAATATTGGGTTTTGTCAATCGAATTGTCATTGCGAGGTTCATTGGCGAAGAAGGGGTCGGGCTTTATATGATGGCTGCACCTACCTTTTTTCTCGCCGTGACGCTCACACAATTCGGACTGCCTGTCGCCATTAGTAAGCTTGTCGCAGAAGCAGAAGCCCGGGGTGACAAACAGAAAACAAAACGTATTCTGGTCATGTCCCTTGCGATAACAGGAACACTCAGCCTGATATTCACGCCGCTCTTTTTATGGTTTGCGCCCATCATGGCAGAAAATATGCTGACTGATCCTAGAACGGTCTATCCACTGCTTGCCATTACACCCGTCGTACCAGTCATCGCCATTTCCAGTGTGTTAAGAGGCTATTTCCAGGGCAGACAGCAGATGAGCCCGCTTGCGATGTCTCAAGTTCTGGAGCAGGTCGCAAGAATTTCACTAGTGGCAGTATGTACAACGGCTTTCCTTCCTTACGGGATTGAATATGCGGCAGCAGGTGCGATGATTTCATCTGTGATTGGAGAGATGATTTCACTTGCTTACTTACTGATCGCCTTCCGCTATAAAAAGACGATTCGTATTCGAAAACGATTTTTTAAGGCGATTCATGACGGGAAGGACACGTTTAAACAGCTGATGAGCATTGCCCTGCCAACAACAGGCAGCCGTTTTATCGGGAATATTTCGTGGTTTTTAGAGCCGATTGTTGTCGCGCAAAGTCTTGCCATTGCTGGTTATGCAGCTGTAGAGGCGACAAGGCAGTACGGGGAGTTGACTGGTCTTGCCCTGACCCTTTTGACACTGCCTAGTTTTATTACGTATTCACTCTCCACTGCATTAGTTCCGGCGATCAGTGAAGGAATGGAGCAGAACAAACGTAAAACGGTCGAATACCGGCTGAAGCAGGCGATGCGCCTTTGTTTACTCAGCGGAGGCATTTCATGTATTATTCTTTTCGTTTACGCAGAAGATTTAACGCTCTTTATGTATGGTTCATCGCACGCGGCCATTTATGTGAAATTCATGGCGCCATTTTTCCTTCTTTATTATTTTCAAGGGCCCCTTCAAGCCGTGCTTCAAGCACTCAATTTAGCTGGTGCGGCGATGACCAACAGCCTGATAGGTGCAATTGTGAAAACAGGGATGATTTTTGTCCTTGCTTCCCAGCCTGGCTTTGGCATTATGGGCGCAGCACTTGCGATGTTAATCGGCATCATCCTTGTCACGCTTCTCCATGCGGCAACTGTCGGAAAGGTGCTGCCTATTCATTTACCATTAAAGGAATATGGACTATGCGTCCTTGTAATTATCGGTACAGGGGCTGTCAGCCTTTGGCTGAAATCTCAAGTAGACGGACTCTTTTCTGCTCCTATTGAACTTGTGACGCTCATTTTTGTTACGTGCACGCTCTATGTCATTCTATTAATCTGCCTAGGGCTAGTGAAACGAGAAGAGCTGCGCCGCATCCCGTTCATTGGGAAGCTGTTTTAGCTCATCTCTTTTTGATCACTTCATCTTTCAAATCAATATAAAATGTTTTTTGATTAAAGCTGCAGTAAGAGATTTGATCGATATCATGATAGCCTCTTTTAGCAAGCTCATCTTTCAGCCACTGTTCATTTTGATTGATTTGCTTAAGGTGGTCATGCTGCACGACACCGTCCGCAACAAGTGGAAGCTCAAGCGCTGCATGTTTGCGCTTGTTTTCTTTTTCGACAACGGCGAGCTTTCCAGACGGCTCTAAAATGGCGTAAGAGACATCCTGAATGCTGTCGATGTTATTTTCTCTTAATTGAATGAGAAGGTCATCAAAATTGTATCGCTGTTTTCTCATTGCACCCTCGTCTATTTTCCCATTGATGATGAGCAGGGCCGGTTTGCCGTCAAGAAAGCGCCGGACGCCTTGGAATTTCAATGAGAGGTAAGCAAGTGTGATTTGAATGAAGGTTAACAGCAGGATTGGCCATACCGTATGTAACATGTGATCCTCTACTTCTTCTATGGCGAGAACCGCAATTTCTGCGATCATCATAAAAATGACTAGATCTAAAATGCTCAGCTCGCCAATTTCCCTTTTGCCCATTAAGCGAAATATAAACCAAATAAGAAAATATAAAATGATGGTTCTCATGGAAATGATCAAGATATCCTGCATGTGATGTAAACCCTCCTTCTCCAACATAGCTTGTGTCAAAACACTTTATTTATGTAGAAAAGAAACGTCTGAAACATGTCTATTTTTTCTTCACTGTGAATACATTTTAGTAAAAGACAAGCTTCGTTCAATTGGAGAGGAGACGAATCTACATGCAGGAAACGAAACATATTGGAAAAGGCATTTTATCCGGCTTAATTGCCATTTTTGTCGTGATGGTTGTCACAAGTTTACTTGTGTCGCTCATGCTTACATTCACAAGTATGCAGGAAACATCATTTAAATGGATGATTATGATTTTGTCCTTTGCTGCCCTTTTATTAGGAGGCATCATTTCTGGAGGGAAAGCAAAGGAGCGTGGCTGGCTGATTGGTGCGGTCACGTCTATCATTTTTTCCCTCACTGTATTTCTATTTCAATATTTGGGATTTGGAAAAACGTTTTCACCAGAGCAGTTTATCTATCATGGAGCATTTTTAGGCATTTGTATGCTGGGGGGAATGATTGGCGTCAATCTTCGAGGCAAATAAAAAAAGAGCGGTTATATCGCTCTTTTTTTTATGGCTATGTATCAGAGGATTAGCCTTTGTCAGCTAATTCTCTAATAGCACGACGATCGAAAGTTAAACGGTTGTTTTCGCTTGTTTTGATGACCACTTTTGATTCATCAATTGAGTCGATTTCACCGTGTAAACCACCGATTGTGACGATTTTATCGCCTTTTGATAAAGATTGCTGCATCTGACGCACAGCTTTCTGTTGCTTTTGCTGTGGACGGATTAACAAGAAGTAAAGCACAGCAAACATGACAACAATCATAATGATTGAACCCATACCACCATCCATTCTATTTCACCCCTTTCTAAAGCATTGTAAAGCCTTTCGTTTATGCGTTAAAAGTTTTTCGCATTCGGTTTGTTAAAGCCGTAACGCTCAAAAAACTCTTCTTTAAAATCACCTAAACGATCCTCACGGATAGCTTCTCTCACTTGCTCCATTAATTTTAACAGAAAATGAAGATTATGATAAGTTGTTAATCGAATTCCGAACGTTTCATTTGTTCTGATGAGATGTCTAATATAGGCGCGTGTATAGTTTTTACATGTATAGCAATCACAGTTTTCATCGATTGGTCTAAAGTCACGCTCATATTTTGCATTTTTCACAACAAGACGGCCTTCACTTGTCATCAAGGTGCCGTTTCTTGCAATTCGCGTCGGCAGTACGCAGTCAAACATATCTACACCGCGAATGGCGCCGTCAATTAAGGAGTCTGGTGAGCCGACACCCATTAGGTACCTCGGCTTGTCTGCCGGTAAAAATGGTGTTGTGAACTCTAGTACACGATTCATCACATCTTTTGGTTCCCCTACAGATAAGCCTCCGATGGCGTAACCTGGGAAATCAAGTGAAACAAGGTCTTTTGCACTTTGTTTTCGAAGCTCTTCGTATTCTCCGCCTTGGACAATCCCAAACAGCCCTTGATCCTCAGGACGCTGGTGCGCTGTTAGACAGCGCTCTGCCCATCTGCTTGTCCGCTCCACAGAACGTTTCATATAATCGTACTCTGCAGGATACGGCGGGCATTCATCAAATGCCATCATAATATCAGAGCCAAGTGCATTTTGGATGTCCATGGCTTTTTCAGGAGATAGGAACAGCTTGTCTCCGTTTAAATGATTACGGAAGTGAACGCCTTCTTCTTCAATTTTTCTAAATTCACTCAATGAAAAAACTTGGAATCCGCCTGAATCTGTTAGGATTGCTCGATCCCAGTTCATAAATTTGTGCAGACCGCCTGCTTCCTTTACGATATCGTGACCTGGACGGAGCCATAGATGGTACGTATTGCTTAAGATGATGCCTGCATCCATAGCCTTTAATTCTTCAGGCGCCATTGTTTTGACTGTAGCCAGTGTACCTACTGGCATAAATACAGGTGTTTCAAAGGAGCCGTGCGGTGTATGAACGCGGCCAAGACGTGCACCTGTCTGTTTGCATGATTTAATGAACTCATAACGTATCGGTAATTGCGACAAAAATGAGCCCTCCTGTCTTTGTTGTATGATGTTATTGAATCAGCATGGCATCGCCAAAGCTGAAGAATCGGTATTCCTCTTTAACAGCCTCATTGTACGCTTTAAGTACGTGCTCTCGTCCAGCTAATGCGCTGACAAGCATAATTAACGAGGATTTTGGCAGATGGAAATTCGTGATCATGCCGTCAATTGCCTTGAATGTGTAGCCAGGGTAAATAAAGATCGACGTCCAGCCGCTTGAGGCTTTGAACTCACCATCATGTGCACTTGCAATGGTTTCAAGCGTTCTTGTTGACGTTGTGCCGACTGAAATAATCCGCCCGCCTTCCTTGCGAATGCGGTTAAGCTCATCAGCTGTTTCTTCATTCATTTCATAAAACTCTGCGTGCATTTCGTGTTCTTCAATACGTTCTGCACTTACCGGACGAAATGTGCCAAGCCCTACGTGCAGCGTAATGAAAGCAATGTGTACACCTTTCGCTTTCAGCGCATCCAGCAGCTCGGTTGTAAAGTGGAGACCGGCAGTTGGCGCAGCAGCGGAGCCAACCTCTTTTGAATAAACGGTTTGATAGCGTTCACGGTCGTCAAGCTGCTCTTTAATATATGGAGGCAGCGGCATTTCACCAAGGGATTCAAGCACTTCATAAAAAATGCCTGTATATTGAAACTCGACTTTTCTTCCGCCATGTTCCATTTCCTCTGTGCATACTGCTTTGAGCCGTCCATCACCAAACGTGATAACCGTCCCTTTTTTCACCCGTTTGGCTGGTTTGACAAGTGTTTCCCAGTTGTCTCCCTCTTCTTGTTTCAATAGAAGCAGCTCTACTTTGGCACCTGTATCCTCTTTCATACCAAACAGACGTGCAGGCAGAACGCGCGTATTGTTTAGAACGAGACAATCACCCTTTTGAAAATAATTGATGATTTGTGAGAATGTATCATGTGTAATCGCACCCGTTTGTTTGTTTAAGACCATCAGTCTTGATGCATCTCTTTTTTCAAGCGGCACTTGTGCAATCAATCTTTCTGGTAAATCAAAATCAAATAGTTCTAGCTTCATTTCCTTCACCTATTCTGTAGTTAACTAGTTAACGTTATTTCATCCGTCCAAAGATATTAAGTAATATGGTTAGTACGATGCTAATGACAATGCATGTAATGACAGGAAAAAAGAACGTTACATTTCCTTTTTTCACAAAAATATCACCTGGAAGCTTACCAACCAATTGAAATACTAATCCTGCGGCAAAAAGGACACCACCTAAAATCATTAATATTTTAGGGAATTCAGTCACGAATCGGAACCTCCATTTGAAAATGTTCATACGCTTCTCTTGTGACGACCCGCCCTCTTGGTGTTCTTTGCAGGAAACCAATTTGCAGTAAGTACGGTTCGTACACATCTTCAATCGTATGTGATTCTTCTCCAATTGTCGCTGAGATCGTATCAAGCCCAACAGGACCGCCTCTAAATTTTTCGATCATACTTAAAAGCAGCTTATGGTCTATATGATCAAGGCCAAGCCTGTCGACTTGAAGACGCTCTAGGGCATCTTCCGCAATATCCTGCGTAATGGCATGATTCCCAAGCACCTGCGCAAAATCTCTTACTCTTCTGAGCAAACGATTGGCAACCCTCGGTGTTCCCCGGGAACGTCTCGCAATCTCTTCAGCAGAGCGAATATCGATCCCAATCTCAAACAGCTCGGCTGTTCTTGCCACAATGTGAGCCAAATCTCTTTGTTCATAGTATTCCAATCTTGCATGTACCCCAAACCTATCACGAAGCGGCGCTGTTAACAGCCCGACACGGGTTGTTGCACCTACAAGCGTAAATGGCGGTAAATCAAGCCGTACAGAGCGTGCTGTATCTCCTTTTCCAATGACAATATCTAAACAAAAGTCCTCCATTGCTGGGTACAGCACTTCTTCAATTGAGCGCTGCAAGCGGTGAATTTCATCAATAAACAATACATCACCTGGCTCAAGAGATGTTAAGATGGCCGCCAAATCACCAGGACGTTCAATCGCTGGTCCTGACGTTGTACGCAGCTGAACATTCATTTCATTGGCAATGATCGACGCAAGCGTTGTTTTCCCAAGTCCAGGAGGTCCATATAAAAGGACGTGATCAAGCGTTTCCTGCCTCATGCGGGCAGCTTCAATAAATACGCTGAGGTTATCCTTTACTTTTTGCTGACCGATATATTGGCTAAGTGTCTGTGGCCGCAGACTTTGCTCAATGGCTGATTCATGGTTGTCTGCTTCAGTTGAGACGAGCCGTTCATCCATGAGACATCACCCTATTTCAACATTTTTTGTAAAGCTTTTTTCACATATTGATCGGTTGTGAGATTCTTTTCTTCTTTTAATAATGGAAGAACCTTTTTGATTTCACGATCACCGTATCCAAGGACACTTAAGGCTTCAAGCGCTTCATCTAATGCAGTTTGCTGCGTTTCGACCTGAATGTGGTCCTCGTGATTAAATAAGTTGCCAATCATCTCTGGCACCACATCTGCCAGTTTGCCTTTTAGATCCAGAATGATTTGGCGTGCTGTTTTTTTGCCCACACCAGGGAATTTAATCAGGAACGCTTCATCTTCACGTTCTATCGCTGAAATGACAGCGCCAGGATCCCCGGAAGCAAGAATGGCGAGTGCGCCCTTTGGCCCAATTCCTGTGACATTTAACAGTTTTGTGAACAGCGCTTTTTCTTCTCGTGTTTGAAAACCGTATAACGAAAAGGCGTCTTCCTTTATGTAATGATACGTATAAATCGTTTCTTGTTTATTTACTCGATAGATAAACGGGTTTGGGGTATAGACTTGATATCCCACTCCGCCGTTTTCAATGACAACATATTGCGGGCACACATAATCAATGGTCCCTTTTACAAACTCTATCACCGTTTTCACCTCTTTGACTGTTCTTCATTGTAACATAAATCGAAGAGAAAACCGCAATAAAAGTTAACATACGTTCGCTCAGTACATTTTTATGATGAAACCACGAAAAACAGCTTGCGGCCTTCATACCAGCAAGCTGTTACACGCTTTAAAACGATACTTCATTTCGATAAGGCTTCATGACTTCAAGCACATGCTCAAATTCATCCTTTGTTCGAAAAGGAATGCCTTGCTCAAGCTGCTTTTCCACATGACTTTCTAAACGGGACGTATCAATTTGAAAAAAGAGATGAATAGGCTCCGCCCAGCCGTCAGGCCTTCCATGAAACGTAGAAATCACACCGTCCTCTGATAATCCGATATATCCATTTGCTTTACTTAATGGAGAGATATCATCAATTTGCTTTCTAAAAAGGGCAAAATCCTCTTTTTGTTCTACGAGCGTCCAGCCTTTATACTGCGCCCAGAATGTGTCTTTGTCTTCTAATGATGCCCGGTGTCTTTCAATACTCACATCGCCGTCTAGATAAACTTTTTCAAGCTGGACGGTAATAGAGTTTGACTGCTTTTGCAAGTGTTCTTTCCCTTCCATATCCGCAGCAAAAAAAAGCACACTTGTCATGATAAGTCCTGTAACGAAACATTTCATCTTCACTTTCACTATTTACACCTCTTTAGAACATGAGATCGATGCATGACATATGTAGTTTGACCCATTTTTCTAAACATTAACCAAATCGATCATTCAAATGTATGGTAAGAGTCTTTCGTTGTATCCTTCATTCGTAAATGTTATGTTTTATACAATCCATTGCTTTATCGAATGACACGGTTTTTTCATCATTCGTTTTTCAGCCGCATAAACTGAAACCAAAGAAGGTGAAGTCAATGTCAGATGTCAAAAGATTAGCCGAATCGATTCAATATCATGAAGAGAAACGTTTTCATAAGCTTGCCTATAAACCGGCAGAGCTTGAACTGTGCGGCAAAGGAAGAAGTGCCTATGTCTTTTTATACAAAAAAGACGGCAAGAAAATGGCACTAAAAGTCTTTTTCCCTTCTTATCAGCATATTGCCCGCAAAGAGGCTGCCATTTACGAAAAACTTTCTGGTTCGTCTTACTACCCTGAGATTTATGAGTCTGGGGATCAGTATATTTTAATGGAATATATTAAAGGCTACACATTCTATGAATGCCTTACAAAAGGAATTCCTATTAAAAAACAAATGATTGAACAAGTCGATGATGCGCTGGAGGAAGCGCGCGAGAAAGGATTGAATCCTTCTGATATTCATCTGCGCAATTTGATCTTAACAAAAGAAGGACGGATCAGGGTCATTGACGTTGCCAGATTCACGCAAACGAAAGCATGTCATCAATGGGATGATTTAAAAGCCGCTTATGCCTATTACCAAAAACCTTTTTTCCCTAAAAAAGCACCGCGTCTGTGGCTTGAAGTCATTGCATATTTGTATAAAAAGAACTGGCTGTCCCGCGGGCAGCTTAATAATCGAAATGATTTTTCTGCATAATGAAAGCCGCTCTCTTTTGAGCGGCTCAGATTGTTGACAAAGGGCTAAAATGATCTTGATTTTAGCCCTTTCTTTTCAGCGTGATAGAAAACCTTTGCAGTCTAGGAAGGACGAGAACCGGAGCGGAGCGAATTGGACATTCGTGAGCACCGGCACGCAGAACTGACAACGAATGCGAGGGTTTGTCTACACGCTGAGCCGCTCTCTTTGAGCGGCTTTCTGCGTTATTCTGTTTCTACATGGATACTATTGACGTTTAATAGGTTAATGATTTCATTATTCAGCTTAAACCAATGATTGGCTTCTTCAATTTTTTTATACACATCATAGGTAGCTGGACGTTTGAGCTCGAAATCAAGCACTTCCCCATTGTTCATATGAAATGTTACCTTAAATACTTTCATCATAAAGATCACCTTCCACTCTTCTTGTTCGCTGGTCAAATAGATCAGCTCTTTTCATTCATTCTCTATTCAACTCGTTTCCCCTCCTTGTTTCCATTCAAACCCAAGAAGTTTAAATTTTGTTTAAATTCACACAACATATCTATCTCTCAGATCTGCAAAGAAGTATATTGATTAAAAAGGAGGCTGCCCTTAATGAAGCAGAAAAAGAAACGAACATCTCCCGAAAAACAAACAGTCTTTTTTCATTTAACAGATGCTCTCATTCCAAGTGTGGACATGCTGGCATATGCAGCAAAGGCATTTTTTCACCTTTTAAGAAAAGCCTTCTCAGCCGTTTGATAAAACCCCGCACAGCATGCGTGCGAGGTTCTTTTTTTAGTGCTGATAAATTTGACTTCCCTGACTGACAAACTCCTTCGCCTTCTTTTCCATCTCTCTTTTCACTTCTTCAGATTGATTGCGGATATCATGAGAAATTTTCATACTGCAAAACTTCGGTCCGCACATCGAGCAAAAGTGAGCGGTTTTAGCGCCTTCGGCAGGCAATGTTTCATCATGGAACGCCAAGGCTCTTTCTGGATCAAGTGACAGGTTGAATTGATCCCGCCATCTAAATTCAAACCTTGCTTTCGATAAAGCATCATCGCGCTTTTGAGCCGCAGGATGTCCTTTTGCTAGATCAGCGGCATGTGCCGCAATTTTATAGGCGATCACGCCTTCTCTCACATCTTCTTTGTTCGGCAGACCTAAATGCTCTTTTGGTGTTACATAGCACAGCATGGCTGTTCCGTACCAGCCGATCATGGCCGCACCGATTGCGGATGTAATGTGATCATACCCCGGCGCGATATCTGTTGTAAGAGGCCCTAACGTATAAAATGGTGCTTCCTTGCAAATGTCCATTTGCTTGTCCACATTCTCTTTGATTTTATCCATTGGGACATGTCCGGGCCCTTCAATCATCACCTGCACATCATGTTTCCAAGCGATCTCTGTTAATTCACCTAACGTTTCCAGCTCTGCAAACTGCGCCTCATCATTGGCATCAGCAATCGAGCCTGGTCTAAGTCCATCTCCAAGTGAAAAGGCGATATCATATTTTTTCATAATTTCACAAATGTCTTCGAAGTGAGTGTAGAGGAAATTCTCTTGATGATGAGCAAGACACCATCTTGCCATAATTGCACCGCCTCTTGAAACAATTCCAGTCACCCGATCGACTGTAAGCGGAATATATCTTAACAGCACGCCCGCATGAATTGTGAAATAATCTACACCTTGTTCTGCTTGTTCAATTAATGTGTCCCTGTACACGTCCCACGTCAAATCTTCTGCGACTCCATTCACTTTTTCAAGGGCCTGATAGATAGGAACGGTTCCTACTGGGACTGGGCAATTCCGAATGATCCATTCTCTCGTTGTATGAATATCCTTTCCAGTAGACAGATCCATCATTGTATCTGCCCCCCATCTGATCGCCCATGTCATTTTTTCAACCTCTTCATCAATGGATGACGTGACAGCTGAATTACCAATATTCGCATTGATTTTGACATGAAAATTCCTTCCGATAATCATTGGTTCACTTTCTGGATGGTTAATATTCGAAGGAATGACGGCTCTTCCGCTCGCTACTTCCTCTCTAACGAACTCAGGGCTTAGCTCTTCTCTTATTGCGATAAACTCCATTTCAGGCGTAATGATGCCTTTTTTGGCATAATGCATTTGCGTCACGCGCGCTCCTTGTTTCGCGCGGAGCGGCTTATGATGAAAATCAGTTTGGACAGAATGGAAGGACTCCTTCTCCCTTGAACGATATCCGTTATCTTCCGGTTTTACATGACGCCCTTCATAGCTTTCTGTATCTCCTCTTTCTTCAATCCATGCTGCCCTAAGACGCTTTAATCCCTTTGTGACGTCAATATGAACGTTCTCATCAGTGTACGGTCCACTCGTATCGTATACACGGACTGGTTCATTTTTTATGCCGCCCGCCTCTGTCACAGTATGTGAGAGCGCAATCTCTCTTTTCGGCACTAAGATATCGGGCCTTGATCCTTTCTCATACACCTTTCGGCTGCCGTCAAAGCTGGATAATAATGATTGGTTGGATGGGACACTTTTCTTTTCCTTCATTTGCTGTTCTCTCCTTTTCTTCTTGTCACCGGACAGGATGGAATCAGCACCAGCAAAAAACCAGGCTCTATTGAAAGAACCTGGTTTCGTCGTCAGAAATAAACATGCATATCATTGATAGGATACATGCATCATCTTCAACTTCCCCACGCTGGTACGAGCCAGATCAGGTCCAAAGGGTTAAGAAGCTTATGCTACTCTCTCAGCCCATTTACGGGCACCCCTAGTCACTTTTATCGATTTCCACATCAGTGTAGCATAGAGACTTCATGAAAAAAAGAGAATTCAGGAAAATAGTTCCTTTCCCCTACAAGCTTTATGGATTATATTGATATACAGATTTCTATACATGATCTGTCTCTCTCATTTCAATTAAATCTGAAATAATCGTTGATCCTTTTCTCCTATTATGTATAATTAATCTAAACGGAGAATTTTTATACAATTTATTCAAAGGAAGTTCTAGTCGATTGCAAACATTTCTCACATTTATCGTCGTAGGATTCTCAATTGCTCTGCCTGTTGGAGCAATCACGGTTGAAATGACAAAACAGGGACTCAAAAACGGATTCTTTCATGGTTTAACTGTCGGAGCAGGCGGTATGACCATAGACTTATTACTTATCTTGGCTTTATATGCTGGATTTGCTCAGTTTTTATCTTTGCCGTTTGTTCAAATCCCGCTCTGGCTGATCGGAGCTGTATTTTTAATGATTCTCGCATACGACTCCATTAAACACGCGGATCAAGATATCCATTTAGCAGGAGAAAAGGTCAATAAATCATTCGCAAAAACATATCGAAACGGCTTGCTCGTGGCGGTATCTCCTGGAAATCTTGTGTTCTGGGTTTCTGTTTTTGGTGCCGTACTTGCGGATGCGTATACAAAAACAGATTCATCTGAATTTATGCTGGCTGCCGGCGGTATCTTGGCAGGGATTTTCCTTCATGACATCGGTCTTCTCACACTTGTATCGTTAACAAGAAAAGTGATGAATCGGACGATGATCAAGTGGACTTCCATTATTACTGGTATTTTATTACTAGGGTTTGGCTGTTATTTCTTTTACGAATTTTATATAGGCATCAAGGTTTATTTTTAAGAAAAGGCTAAAGTTCGTGATGAACTTTAGCCTTTTTGTGTCAAACTATCGGGTCATGCCTGTTTGGCCTGTTTCAAATTGCGTTCTTCTCATGTCTCTAAAGCGAGTGAATGCACCTTCATCTTTTATGACTTGGACTGCTCTTCCATCCGCATAACGAGTCGCTGCTTCTTCTACTTGTGATACGCCTTCTGACGTCAGGCGGCCATCTGATTTAATGGCAATATACACATTCTCATCCGTCACCATGACTTGAGAGTCTGCCACGTGATTCATTTTATTGACGCGGTTGGCAATTTTTCTTGAACGCTGAATGTTCTCTTGTTTATCATAGCCTGAGAACGACATTTGGTTATGATAGTTCATATCTCCATGACTGTAGCGTCCATCTCCACCTGTGAGAGGCATTCGATCATCCGTTTGAGGACGTGTACGGTAATCAACATTTGTTGTATTTCTCCCGTTCATTCCCTCCATAAGTTCAGAAACTGGTCCTTGATGATCTTGGTTGTTGTCTTCCGATCGTTGATTTGAATGATAACCAACCGGCTGGCCTGATTGATTATGACGTGTATCGACACCTGCGTTATTATTTGCACCACATGCCGTTAAACCAATAGGAAGAAGCACTAATGCGATTGTTTTTTGCCATTTTTGTCTCAAACGAAAAACCCCCTGTACAAATTCAATCTCATGAGCGCGAAACAGGCTCTGTTTTAGCATGTACAGTTAGGAAAAAAATCAAGCTGTCAGTTATAAACAAAAAAAGGAACGATTGAGATCGTTCCTTCTGTCATTAATCTTCTTCCTCTTCCTCCGGCCTTGCAAAAACGGATTGACCTGGATATGGCTGCATATAAGGCTGAGCTGGATAAGCCCCCATTTGGCCATAAGGAACAGGATTCGGATCATGTCCTGGCCAAGGCTGATGATGCTTCATGCCATCATCGCATCCGCAGTCTCCCTTTCCATATGCTGGATTTGAAACATTTGGATAAAACCCTTGATTTGCGTTAGCATTTGCGTTGGCGTTTGAATGCATATGGTGATGCCAGTGATGTCCGTCGTTTGCATGGTGCTCATGATTCTCTCCGTAGTAAGCTGGCGCTTGATACGCAGGATAATACGGATGAGCCGGGTATGGATATGGCATCATATGATGATGATAATATGGCTGGATTGGATAACATAGGCCTGATCCCGGTAAAATTGGCGAAGCCGGCACCATTTGCTGCGGATATGGATACATCGCCGGCATGTAATGACCATAACCAAAATAAGGATCATATGGTTCATGATGATGGTGCTGATGATGATGCTCGTTATTTTCAGCCACTCCCCCTACCGCTGCCCCTCCCATATTTGGCATTTGCGGGAAGTTAGGAAGGTTCGGATAATTGCCATGCTCCATGTCTTTTCCCTCCTCTTTTTGATGCGGAATATGAATAAACGGATCATACCCCTTCGCCACTTCTTCTTTTAGATGACCTTTATTTTCATGATGAAAATGGTCCTTGTTATCTTTATGTTCCTTATTTTCATGATGAAAATGATCCTTGTTATCTTTATGTTCCTTATTTTCATGATGAAAATGGTCCTTGTTATCTTTATGTTCCTTATTTTCATGATGAAAATGATCCTTGTGGTCTATATGTTCCTTATTTTCATGATGAAAATGATCCTTGTTATCTTTATGGTCTTTATTTTCGTGATGAAAATGATCCTTGTGATCCTTTTTGTGATGAACGTGATCTTTTTTCTCATGATGATCTTTTTTGGGAGGAGGCGTGAATGGCTGGTAGAGATTGGTCTGATAATAGTTCACATCGACTTGCGGAAAAACTGGCTGCTCGATCTTTGGCACTGGCGGTACATATGGTACCGGTTCATTTGGCTTTTCCTTCGGTTTCGTATCTTGCACTTGCACAACATCTTTTGGCTTTTCTTTCACATACGGATGTTCTTTCGTTTTTGGCATTTCTTTTGCTTTGTGATGATCTGTTTTCACAGGAACACCACTAGATGGAATTTTAATCTTCATACCCGGCATGATCAAATCAGGATTACTGAGCTGTGAATTTAGTTTTTTCAATTCTTGAAAGTCGACTCCGTATTTCTTTGAAATTTTCCAAAGGGAGTCTCCTTTTTGCACAATATGAATTTTCAACGTTTTCCCCTCCTATGCAAAACGTGAACGTAACGGTTATGTCAGAAGTACAATATGTTTCAACATAAATTTATGCCTATTTACAAGCCGATATGATAAAAACTTGTTTTCTGATAGGAGGGGCTGATTCATTATTTAATGGCGAGCATTTTCTTGAGTGCAAGCAATGCGTCTTTCGTGATGTCTTCATTGACCTGTATCAACCCGGCCGGCTGACCCTTCTCAATGCTTTCAAGTGACCATAACAAATGAGGCAGATCAATCCGGTTCATAGTCAAACATGGACACATATCTGGGTTAAGGGATTCAATTTGTTTATCTGGGTGCTGCGCTATGATCCGTTTGACTAAATTCATCTCTGTTCCAATCGCCCATTTGCTTCCTGCTGGTGCCTGTTTGATCGTATCAATAATAAATTTCGTTGAACCTGCTAGGTCAGAAGCCCTTACGACCTCATGCGTGCATTCAGGATGGACAAGAATTTGAATGTCACGGTCTTTTTTTCTCATTTTTTCTATATTCTGAACGGTAAACTTCTCGTGTACGGAGCAATGGCCTTTCCATAAAATCATCTTAATACGAGAAAGCGGCTGATCGGTGATGAGCTTTTCTTCTATCTGATCCCACACAGCCATTTCTTCTAGCGGAATACCTAAATCAAAAGCCGTATTACGCCCTAGATGCTGATCAGGGAGAAACAGAATCCGCTCTTTTTGTGTCAGTGCCCACTCGAGTACTTTTTTAGCGTTTGACGAAGTAACCGTCGCCCCGCCATGCTTGCCGACAAATGCTTTAATATCTGCTGTTGAATTGACGTACGTAAGCGGAAGTATTGTATCCCCAAACAGATCAGTGAGCTGCTCCCATGCTCTGTCTGTTTGTTTCATGTTTGCCATATCTGCCATTGAACAGCCCGCCCTCATATCTGGCAAAACGACGCTTTGATTCTTGCTTGACAGCATATCTGCCGTTTCTGCCATAAAGTGAACACCGCAGAACACAATGTATTCAGCCTCGTGATTGTCAGCAGCTATTTGCGCTAGCTGCAATGAATCTCCTGTTGCATCTGCAAATTCGATGACCTCATCCTTTTGATAATGGTGGCCCGGTATAAAAAGCTTTGAACCAAAAGCCCGCTTAATTTCTAACACTCGCTGCTTCATCTCATCATCAGAGCGGTGTTTATATTCATCTGGCATCATGACTGCATGTTGATTGGCTAATACATTAAGCATAGACATGAGTTGTTCCCCCTTTATGACTGAATTCCATATTCATACTAAAATCAAATGCTGGGGCTGAATGAGTCAGAAAACCAAGTGAAATAAGATCGACTCCTGTCCCCCTATAACTTGGCAATGTCTCTAAGGTGATTCCCCCTGAAGCCTCTGTCAGAATGGACTCTGGCGTCATTTGTTTAAAACGTTTTACCTCGTCCGGAGAGCAGTTATCAAACATGATAACATCCGCTTTTGCTTCAATGGCTTCCATTAGCTGCGTTTCTGATTCAATTTCCACTTCAATTTTCACCATATGACCGGCATATGCTCTTGCTTTCTCTACAGCTTCACGGATAGAACCGCATGCGGCAATATGATTATCTTTAATCATCACCCCATCCGATAAGCCAAAGCGATGATTCTTACCACCGCCTGTCTTTACTGCGTATTTTTCTAACATACGCAAGCCGGGTGTCGTTTTTCTCGTATCACAAATCGTAATAGACGGGTCACCTAATCGCTGCACCGCCTCATGTGTTAAGGTGGCGATACCTGTCATTCGCTGCAATAGATTTAAAATGACCCTCTCTCCCTTTAATAAGTCGTTGACTGGGCCCTTTATTTTCGCCAGTACAGCGCCTGAATGAATCCAATCACCTTCTTGAAAAAACAGCTCAGTTTGAATCTGTTCATTCAACAGGCGGTACCCTGTATCAATCAGTTGTGACCCTGCCAATACACCAGATTGTTTCGCAATGATAAGAGCTGTTCCTTTCTTGTCTCCAAAGATGGCATCTGCTGATACATCTCCAAAGCCAATATCTTCTGTGAAAAAATGAGTGAGCATTTGTTTTAACTGTAAACGTTCCATTTGGCACCGATCCTTTCATTTTTCATAATGTGAATGTGGCCTTTTTCATGAACAATCTGCCTGCCCCGCCACAACGCATCACTCCGCTCTGGATAATCCATTCGATAATGGCCGCCTCTGCTTTCTGTACGAAGTAATGCAGATTTAGCAAGGCAAACCGCTAATGCCCATTGATTGCTTAATTCGACCTGTTCATTTGTGATATCCTTCACATTAATTTGCTGAAAATTGACATGTTGCAACGAATGAAGCAAAGTCTGCAAGCCTTTTTCATCTCTCACAATGGCCGCAAATGTAGTCATCCATTGTCTCAGCTGAGCTGTTGAAATCATTGGGACCATCCATATTTCTTGAATAGAAAAAGGTGGACTTGTTTCTTTCAGTTTAGGCAGCTGGTCAATTCTCTGTGCCGCTTTGCTGCCTAACACGAGACCTTCCAGAAGAGAATTACTCGCCAATCGATTCGCACCGTGTAAGCCAGTGCAGGCCGCTTCTCCAATGGCAAATAGCGCTGGAACAGTCGTTTCTCCATATTCATTCACGCTGATACCGCCCATTAGAAAGTGCATACCTGGGGAAATTGGCAGCCTGCCGCTTGCCATATCGACGCCTGCGCGCTCGCACATCTGAGCTATGGCCGGAAAACGAGCTGAAAAATGCGGAATATCATGGATGTTAAGATACAATTGATGACCTAATTGCTGCTCATGAAAAATCGCTCTAGCGACCACATCTCTAGGTGCTAAATCAGCTTGCGGGTGAATATCTTTCATGATCCGCCTGCCTGTTTCATCTTCTAAATAAGCTCCCTCTCCCCGTACTGCCTCTGAAATGAGACCAGCTGCTTTTCCCGCGATTGTTAAAAGAGTAGGATGGAATTGAACAAATTCGAGATCCACTAATTGCGCCCCGGCTCGATAGGCCATCATCAGTCCGTCTCCTGTTACAGAAGGATCATTTGTGTTTGTCTCATATAGGGAGCCGCAGCCGCCAGTTGATAAAACAACGGCATCTGCGGTCATCGTATGTACGTGTCCTTTCTCGTCTTTCCATACAACACCCGTACATGTCCCTTCATGAATCAATAGATCAATGACATGATGATATTCGTATAAATGAATATGTGAGCCGAGCTGACTTTTCAGAAACTGTACAAGGGTTTTGCCTGATTGATCTCCTCCCGCGTGCAAGATGCGATGAGTGGTATGTGCGCCCTCTTTGCCTAATTGCGGCTCTCCCGCCTCATCTTGATCAAATGGACAGCCTTCTGCTACGAGCTGCTCCACAAGATGTTTTCCAAGTTTCACGATTTCTTGTACAATTCTTTCATCATTGTGGTCACAGCCGGCAGCTAGTGTATCCTGCACATGCTGCTGAACTGAATCATGTGCTGAAAAGGCAGCAGCGATTCCTCCTTGTGCCAGCATGGAATTACTAGATGAACATTGTTTTTTTGTCATCATGATGACCTGGCAGCTTTTCGAAATGGTTTTTGCAAAGGAAAGCGCTGCAATGCCTGATCCCACCACAATGACTTTTTTGATTGATGACACCATCGCCCCTCCTGTCATTTACACCTGTCTTGACACATATCATTACACAACACTAAAATAAATACAAGAAAAAATTTTCACACGGGAGATGGATGGGTTGGTTTATTTAGATTACGCAGCTTCTACACCTGTTTCAGAGGAAGCGCTGCATGTTTTTGAGCAGCTAAGTAAAAATTTCTACGGAAATGCAAGCAGTCTTCATGATGCCGGGGGAAAAGCAAATGACATATTGACTTACAGCAGACAATCACTCGCTGCCATGATCGAGGGTGAACCAGATGGGGTCTACTTTACAAGCGGTGGAACTGAATCCAATCTCCTTGCGATTCAATCGATCATCAATGGACTGCCGACACATCAACAGCATGTCATCACAACTTCAGTTGAGCATCCTTCTGTTCATCATGCATTTAGCAGCTTAGAGCGTCTTGGCGTAAAAGTCACGATCATTGAACCGAATCAGGATGGAATCATAACAAAAGACATTCTCAAAAAAGCATTATTGCCTGAAACAGGACTAGTATCTATTCAGCATGCTAATTCAGAAACAGGAATTATCCAGCCGCTTGCTGAATTAGCCCCTCTTTTAAAAGAAAGGAACATTCTTTTTCATACAGATGCTGTGCAAACATTTGGAAAGATTCGTATGTCCATCAAAGAACTTGGAGTCGATGCCGTGTCCATCTCAAGTCATAAAGTGTATGCTCCTAAAGGCGCTGGTGCCGTTTATATGGGCGCACATGTTCCTTGGAAACCTTTATATGCAGGTGCAGTTCAGGAAAATGGCTTACGTCCAGGGACAGTGAACGTTCCATGTATCGGTGCTTTTGCGGCCGCGAGCGAACAAACGATGCTTAGGCTGGATGAACAGCATAAATTAGATAAGCAGCTGCGTGATTATTTTCTTCAGCAGTTAAAAATAAGACAGCTGCCAGTTCGTACACTTCAGGACAATGACAATCGCCGCACGCTGCCTCATATTATTGGTTGTTTTTTTGAAGGGTTTGAAGGACAATATGTAATGTTAGCATGTAACCGGCATGGGATTTGTCTTTCAACTGGAAGCGCATGTGCTTCTGGTTATCACCATCCTTCCCCTGCTGTGAAGGCATTGCGTGTATCAGATCGTGATGCCCTTCAATTTATTCGACTATCATTTGGATGGCAGTCATCAAAAGAGGACATCGATCAGCTTTTGCATACATTTGAGCATTTGCAAAAGGAGAAGAAGGGAGCTTAGGACGTGGAGCAAGAGAGGAAACTCATTGGCGAAGAAAGAAGAAACGCCATTTTAGAGTGGCTGAAAGAAACAGACACACCGCTTACTGGAAGCTTTTTAGCTAAAAAGGCGGCTGTCTCTCGGCAAGTCATTGTACAAGATATTTCATTATTAAAAGCAAAAAACGAACCCATTATTGCCACAAGCCAAGGCTATGTGTATATGGCGGCGCAGCATGCGCCAGAAAGAGAAATTGAACAAATCATCGCCTGCAAGCATGATCCTGCTCGTACAGAAGAGGAACTGACCTTAATTGTAGACTTTGGTGTGACGGTGAAAGATGTGATCATTGAGCACCCTGTTTATGGTGAACTGACGGCCTCTATTCGCGTCAGTACACGGAAACAAGTCGCTGATTTTGTGCATCATATTTCTAACACCGGCGCTTCCTACTTGTCAGAACTAACAGACGGCGTGCACCTGCATACTCTCACTTCTTACAGCCAAAAGCAGCTTGACCAAGCCATTCAAGCGCTGGATGATGCTGGGTTTTTAATAAAAGACTAAAAAAATAGTGTCCTGCACGGGACACTATTTTTCATTCGTTAATTCATATGTTTGATAGCTGCCGAGCAGCTTAACCTCACAGCCAATCGCCTCTAATTCTTGAATCGCACCTGGAACGAGGACATCATCCATTTCTTTTTCAATATCAATAATAAATAAATAATGTCCAAGACCTGTTTTTGTCGGACGAGATTCAATTTTTGACAAGTTGAGATTCCGCCAAGAAAAAGCAGACAGCACGCGGTGCAATGCGCCTGATTGGTCATCCTTAGGCAGACTGACCACAATGGTCGTTTTTGGCTTTGATGAGAAACCAGAATTCATTGGGAACGATGCGTTAGGATCTTTATGTAAAATCACAAAGCGTGTATGGTTGTGCGGATAATCATGAATGTCTTTTTTCGCAATCGTCAAACCATACGTTTGTGCGGCAATTTCATTAGCAATAGCCCCGACAGCTTCATCTGGATGCTCACTGATGTATTTTGCTGCATAGCCTGTTGATTCCACTGGCCGATGAGGAATATGAGGGTACTGCTTTTTCAGAAATTGATGACACTGGGCAATCGCGTGAGGATGTGATTGAATGACATCTAACGTCTCCCAGCTCTCGGCTCTTGATGGGTGGACAAGCAAATGCTGCCGAATTGGTGCTGTCATTTCCCCCACAATGGACAGCGCTTCTTCATGAATTAAATAATCAATCGTTAAGTTCACAGAGCCTTCGAGTGCATTTTCAAGTGGAACGACCGCCAAATCGACTTCGCCCTTTGACACAGCATCCATACATTGCGGAATCGTTGCATAGGCACGCTGCACCGCATCTTTTGGAAAACAAGAGCATACGGCCAAATGAGTAAATGTTGCCTCTGGTCCAAAATAACCTACAGTTAATTGCTTCATCTGCTATGATCTCTCCTTTTACGCCCCGGAACCTAGAATTTCGACTTTTTCGACAAATTCAAGCTTTCTTAATTGATTCATGACGGTGTTGATATCATCTGCCATACCAGCTGTACTAATTGATAAGGTGACATTCGCTCTTCCTTGCAGCGGAATCGTTTGGTGAATGGATAACACATTACAGCCAGAGTCAGCCACAATTTGAAGCAGTCTTGATAAAGCCCCAGACCGGTCCTCAAGGTGGAAAAACAATGTGATGATCTGCTCTTTCACCATTGTATAAAATGGAAAAACAGCATCTCGGTATTTATAAAAAGCACTGCGGCTTAAATCCGCTTTTTGAACAGCATCGGCAACTGAATCCGCTTTTTTGCGATCGAGAAGCTTTTTGACTTCAAGCGTTTTTCGCATCGCATCTGGAAGTACATCATCTCTTACCAAATAGAACGTTTCTTCTTTCACCTGTTTTCTCCCCTTTTAAAAACGGGAGAGCCCATGGTCTGGACCCTCCTTTTGATCAATCAATAAATTCGAATTCAAATTCAAGCAGACGAATGATGTCGCCATCTTTTGCTCCGCGCTCACGCAAGGCATCATCGACACCCATTCCGCGCAGCTGTCTAGAGAATCGTTTAACAGATTCATCTCTTGAGAAGTCTGTCATCTTAAACAGACGCTCAAGTGCTTTACCCGTTAAGACAAATGTGCCATCAGGATCTCTAGAGATCTCAAATGGTGCATCGCCTTCATCAAACCTGTACATCACGCGGTTATCCGACAGCTCCTCTTCATTATAGAGCGGGAATTCCGGTGTTGTTTCAAGCTGATTGGCGATTTCAAATAAGAGCTCACGAAGCCCTTCTCTTGTGATCGCACTAATCGGGAACACTTTATAGTCATCCGTTAATTTTTCCTTGAATGCCTCTAGATTGTCAGCTGCATCTGGCATGTCCATTTTGTTCGCAACAATGATTTGCGGACGCTCTGTCAATCTCATATTGTACTGCTCAAGCTCTTCATTAATCGTCACGTAGTCTTCGTATGGGTCACGCCCTTCAAGTCCAGACATATCAATGACATGGACAATGACACGTGTACGCTCAATATGACGTAAAAATTGATGACCTAAGCCAACGCCTTCGTGCGCTCCTTCTATCAGTCCTGGCAGATCCGCCATAACAAAGCTTCGGTTATCGTCTGTTTCAACAACCCCGAGGTTCGGTACAAGCGTTGTAAAATGGTAATCCGCAATTTTTGGTTTCGCAGAAGAGACAATCGAAAGCAGCGTTGACTTCCCGACACTTGGGAAACCAACAAGTCCAACATCTGCAAGTACTTTTAATTCTAAAATGACGTCACGTTCTTTACCTGGTTCACCGTTTTCAGACAGCTGTGGTGCAGGGTTTGCTGGTGTTGCGAAGCGTGAATTTCCACGTCCGCCACGTCCGCCTTTGGCAATTACAGCCCGCTGCCCATGCTCTGTCAAGTCAGCTAGTACTTGTTCCGTCTCTGCATCTGTTACAACCGTACCCGGCGGAACTTTGACAATCATTTCTTCCGCATTTCGGCCATGCTGGTTTTTACTCATTCCGTGCTCGCCGCGGTCAGCCTTGAAATGGCGCTTATAACGAAAGTCCATTAACGTTCTGAGTCCTTCGTCTACTTCAAATACAACATCTGCACCATTTCCGCCGTCGCCGCCTGCTGGGCCGCCCTTTGGTACATATTTTTCACGACGGAACGCCACCATACCGTTTCCGCCGTCACCGCCTTTAACATACACTTTAACCTGATCTACAAACATAACTTCCTCCGTTTCTCTGCATCACATATCTCGTTCTTGCCTCAAACAAAGCTCAATCATGGACTCATGAGGCGTCACATGAAATTGCGTTATACTCATACATGGATAGTTTGCGTCATGAAACGCATTTAACGCATCCAAACTTGTTAATTTTCCTTTGAAATCAAAATATAAGATCACATCATTTTCTTCATGATCTGTTTGGAACGTGACCGTTAAATGATTTTCAGTTTTTTGGCAAACTGATTGATCGAATATCGAAAACAACTCCTGTGATACCGTTAGCAGCTGCGATTCATATGCTGATAAGTCTCGGGTTTCACCAAGCACTTCATATTCTAAGGTGATAAAATGCGACTCCCAATTAAATGTTAGAAAGTAATAGGCCAATTGGGGAATTTTTAAATTTGAGAGTTTGGATTCATGCTGTGCTTCAATGACCATTTCTTCTATAATTTCAAACACGCGGTCATATTTTTCTAATGTCAAGTTGCCTTTGATCAGCTGTAATTTATTCATCCAGTCGTGTCTTGAACGACTGAGCAGATCAATCAATTCATTTGTTAATGCAACGTGAGTTAATTTTTCATTTTCTTTACTTGGTATCTCTTCCATTATCGCACTCCCAATCGTTTGGTCTCTCTTTTAGGAGTCTTATCATCAATATGTCTCCCTGAATTATAACAGAGAAGACAGCATAGAAAAACACTAGTTATGTGAGGAAAGGTTGTTTTTTCTGATCGTATAGGAGAAAATGAGGCAAAGTCAGCAAACGTTCTTTGATATTTATGGAGTGCATCTTCTTTTATCATCTTCGGTACTGCTTGTAAAAAGTGAAAAAAACTCCAGTCAATGACCGGAGTTTTTAGCAATTATTGTGCCGCAGGATATACGCTCACTTTTTTACGGTCACGACCGAAACGTTCGAATTTAACTGTTCCGTCGATTTTAGCGAAAAGAGTGTCGTCGCCTCCGCGTCCAACGTTTTCACCTGGATAGATTTTCGTTCCACGTTGACGATAAAGGATAGAACCACCAGTTACGAATTGACCATCAGCACGTTTAGCGCCTAAACGTTTAGACTCAGAGTCACGTCCGTTCTTTGTAGAACCTACCCCTTTTTTAGATGCGAAAAATTGAAGATCTAATCTAAGCATGAAGTTCACCTCCTATTTTTTTGTTGATATTCTCACATAATCGTGATAATCTCGTTCAATTGTCTCTAAGGAAACGACCATGCCTTCTAAAAGCAGCTGGGCTTTTTCAAAGGATACTGGATCTGTATCAGCTGGCAGTTCAAAAGAGAAATAGCCGCCTTCTTCACCAATATCAAGCAGTGGGTCCAATCCTGTCAGTGCAATAATTGAATTGACTGAGCCGAAAACAACAGCAGATACACCTGCACAAACGAGATCCTGACCTTTTTCAGCAAACTCGGCATGTCCAGTCATCTGAAAAGACGTAATGCTTTCATCTGCTGAAGACCGAGTAATGGTTGCTTTGATCATATCACTCACACGCCTTAAGCGTTGATTTTTTCGATAACAACTTTAGTGTAAGGTTGACGATGACCTTGTTTCTTGTGGTTGTTTTTCTTCGGTTTGTACTTGAACACAGTAATTTTCTTACCGCGACCTTGTTTTTCAACTTTAGCCGTTACTGTTGCTCCAGCAACTGAAGGGTTACCCACTTTGACAGTGTCTCCGCCGACAAACAATACGTTTTCGAAAGTTACTGTTTCACCTGCTTCAGCAGCTAGTTTTTCAACATAAACAGTTTGACCTTCTTCAACTTTTACTTGTTTACCACCAGTTTCGATAATTGCGTACATCTCTGCACCTCCTAATAAACTCAGACTCGCCGAATACAGGGGGCCATAGGCACTTTACACCTGCTCCGCGCGGTTGTAGCACGGGTGCTACATATCCATAACATTAAAAAATATATCAAACTAGACGCAGAATGTCAATGTATTTTCACCATTAGTACGGTAAAAGAAGCTCTTCCATTGAGGAGGTGGTTCTGCGGTCTGAAAAATACGCATGGAGCAGTTCATTTTCATCAAGCTGGCTCATCTTCACGCCATCTCTTTCAATAATAATCGGATGTTTGCAGCCCCTTTGAAATCGTGCCATCACTTCGTATACTTTTTCCTCTGCACTTGCTCTCAGCGGAATCAGTTTTTCTACCTTTTGCTCTTTTTTACCGTAATACCGTTCTAGTAAAAAGCGAACCCTGACGTAATGCCGCTGCCTGTGCTCCATCACGAGTGAATAAGCTAAAAAAGTGAGCAGCACCCAGCCATTGAATTGCAGCGGTGCAAACAAAAGTAACCCTCCTGTCAATAGACCGAAAAAGACAAGTGAGCCTTTTATTGCTAGGGCATGTGCACGTTGGAAAGGGTAAAAAACGGATAAGAGCAAAAAGAATAATTTTCCGCCATCAAGCGGCCAAACGGGCAAAAGATTCACAAGAAAAATCGCCATATTATAAAAGGTAAACATCGTAAAGACGTCATGCGAGATAAGAGAAGCCTCCATGAAAAGCCATGCCATGAGCTGGAGCGGTACATGCTGAAGCGGCCCGCACAAAATGACCGCCAGCTCTTCTTTTAACGGACGGTTTCCATGTTCCTCTACTTCCACCGTTCCGCCAAATGGCAGTAAAAAAATCCGCCGAATGCGCCAATGATAATAGCAGGCAGCCGCTGCATGTCCAAGTTCATGGACACAGACGATGATAAGCAGACAAAGCAGCGGCTTAATTTGGCCTGACAGAACCGCAAACGCTATCACAATCCACAGCAGCGGATGGATATGAATTTTCGTCAGCATGAGCAGCCATCTATTCAAAGGTCATCACCTGAATAGGATCGATAAATTGTTCATTTTGCTTAATGGCAAAGTAATACGTGCCCTTCCCTTGATCATCAAGCGAAATCTGGCCAATTTTTTCACCCTTATCGACAAAATCGTATAAGGCCACATCCGCTTTCTTTAATTGACCGTACCAGCTATAGCTGTTATCTGCATGCTGCACCACCACGGTAAGCCCTGTATCGCTTTTCTTTTTCACCTCAACCACATAGCCTTCCTTCATACTATCTATGGCTTCAGCGGATGTCTCCACTTTGACACCTGCTCCATTTTGCGTAAAGGATTCCTGCACTTTACCAGAGGCAGGAACAGCCAGTTCTTGATTCGCTTGTACGTCCTTTTGGCCATCTTTTTTCTCTGTTAAAAAGGCCAGCGGATGTCCAACTGTTTTTTCAAACCAGCGGTTAGCAGCAGCAAATTGAAAATCTTGCTCAAAGGTCTGAGTAATCATCGGCTTCAGCTGCTGAAACGGACCTGTCTGACCTTTAAATGAAATGGCTGAAATCAACACAAGGGACGCTGATAATAAGCATTTAAGCACAAAGGTATTCGGGTTAAATAAGGGATGACGATATTTCTTTGGCTGATGGGACGCCGGTTCATAGGAGGTCGAGCCAGAATGCTTTTCTTCCTCTGTCAGCATAACCCATGGCGGGATATCTTCTTTTTTCTTGAAATCCGTCTTCTTAGAGAGAGCAGCTGGCTGCATCGTTTTGCGGCGCTGCGCGATTTTCTTTCGGTACTCGTCCACTCTTTTCATGAGATCACCCTTTACATACAAACAGTTTGTACATTTTATGTGACAACCCCATCTGATATGCAACAAAAAGACCGATTCTCATCGAATCGGTCTCAGCGTGCAGAGAAACCCTCGCATTCAGTGTCGGTCTGCGCTCCGGTGCTCACGAATGTCAAATTCGCTTCGCAAAGGCAGCCGCCTTTCCTGACTGCAAAGGTTTTCTATCACGGTTCAGTGATTATGCTCTTACACCAAAAAATGCTTTCAGCTTTGCAAACATTCCCTTGTTTTCTTCTTCAAAAGATTGAAGCGGTACTGATTCGCCTAGTACGCGGCGGGCAATATTGCGATAGGCAATCGATACTTTGTTTTTAGCATCCATGACAATCGGTTCACCATTGTTTGAAGCCTTAATCACATCATCATCATCTGCTACGATGCCAAGTAGATCAATCGATAAGTGATGTACCACTTCATCTACATCCATTGAATCGCCATTTTTCGCCATATGTGTACGAATACGGTTGACAATCAAACGAGGCGGTTCGATATCTTCTTGTTCTAACAAACCGATGATTCGGTCCGCATCTCTCACAGCTGAGATTTCAGGCGTCGTCACGACAATAGCCTTGTCTGCACCGGATACAGCATTTTTAAAGCCTTGCTCAATTCCAGCAGGGCAGTCAATGACAACATAATCAAAGTCTTGTTTCAATGATTGAATTAATTCTTTGATCTGTTCCGGCTCTACAGCCGTTTTATCGCTTGTTTGAGCAGCAGGTAAAAGATACAAAAGATCCTCGAAACGCTTATCTTTTACAAGCGCTTGGTGAATTTTGCATCTTCCTTCTACTACATCGACTAGATCATAAATAATGCGGTTTTCAAGCCCCATCACGACATCCAGATTACGAAGGCCGATGTCGGTATCAACTAGACACACCTTTTTCCCTTGAATTGCTAGTGCTGTGCCTAAGTTTGCAGATGTTGTTGTTTTGCCAACGCCGCCTTTTCCTGAGGTAATCACAATAGCCTCGCCCAATTTCACATTCCTCCCTCAAGCCTTGTCAGATTAGGTCTTATATGAGCCAATTGCTGCAGGCGTTCAATGATCATATTGCCATCTATATCTAAATAAGCACATTCCATTTCATTTCCATCTTCTTTTTGGTCTGGTGCACGGTTAATAACTTGTGCGATGCGAAGCTGTGTTGGAATCATATGTGATGCCGCAATAACAGCCTGTTTGTTGCCATTACATCCAGCATGCGCCACACCTTTTAATGCGCCAAGTACAAAAATATTTCCCCCTGCGCGAATCGTTCCGCCAGGATTGACATCTCCTATTAATAAAAGATCTCCTTCGACATACAGCACCTGTCCAGAGCGTACAATTTTTGCTACAGAAGTAATTTCAGCCTCTGCTTTTAATCGTCTCGCCTCTTCAGTTGACATGACGTCACTTTCAATGGAGTGGATAACGAGATGTTCATTTTCAGACACCGCTTCGGTCAAACGTGTCTCCTGATCCTCTGTTAAATAACGAAAACCAAGCTTAATATGCACATTGACCTTATGTCCTTCTCTTTTATCTGTATATTGCTCAAGTAATAGAACCTCTCGCAAGCCAGAAAGAAGGTCATCAAACGAACAGTCATCATTTAACTGTAATGTTAATCCGTTTTTTGTACCTTTTATCGTCACATATTGCTGTTTTTGAGTTTTCAAGATGCTCACCTCAACAACATACTCATTTCGCCGTAATTGGACAAACTCCTGCTTTTATTCGTCGATCAGTTCTTGTTTCACATGGGTGAAAAAGAGCCTTAGCGGCACAACAAGTATGAGAGACGCAGCAGTATTTAAAAGAATCGTTGGAATAAAACGTTCGATGACATACGTATTAAACGGCATAATCCCTGGTTGAATTGTCGCTTGAACGCCGTATACATAAAACTCCATCACGGAAACAGCAATAATCGACAGAAAGACGACAACTAACACATTCGTTTGCAGAACTTTAAAGGCTTTTGCTAACAAATAGCAAAGCGCCCCAAAGCCAAACATATGAACACCAAGTATACCTGTATATGAAATATCATATAAAAGTCCAAAGATAAACCCGTAAATCACACCATATTTTTGATTCACAAAAGCAGTCATAAATACAAGTGCGAGTAAAATGAAATGAGGAGCTAAAATTTGATTCTCTGAAACAAATGGGAGCTTCACTAAATCAACAAAAATGCTGTCAAATACGAAGATAAACAACATGACGAAAGCAAGAAGGACACGTTTCACGAGCCTTCCTCCTTCGTCAATTCAGATGCATCTGCTGTACTTGTGCTGCGATTCACCACAATCACGCGGTCTAAATTGTTGAGTTCAGCCGCTGGTTCTACGTAAATGATCTTTGTCAGGCCGTAATGGTCTGGCTCAATTTCACTCACCTTACCAATCGTTAAGCCTTGCGGGAATACGCCCCCTGCTCCAGATGTTTCAACAAGATCTCCTTTTTTGACATCCCCATCTGCATCGGATTTCAGAATATTCATAGTCAGCATTTTTTTCTTGCTGTCATAACCGTTAATGATTCCATTGAGTTCTTCTTTGCCCTTTTTCGCATAAATTTTCGTTGAAATTCTATTATTTTGGTCAGTAGAGCTTAGCAACCTTACAGTCGAAGTAAAATTGTTGAGCTTATCACTTTCAATTTTCCCAATTAACGCACCACCCTCATTTGTGACCGCCATATCTTTGTTCACGCCTTGTTTTTTCCCTTTATCAATCATCACAAAGCTATCCCAAAGAGATGGGTTTCTTGCGATAACAGTTGAGAGAATTGGCGTGTAGTCACGAATAGAGTTCACATAGCCAAGCTGTTTGCGAAGCTTTTTGTTCTCATCTTCTAGTTCTTGAAGTTTCGCCTCATATTGGGTTTGTCCATCAAGTTTTTTTCGAAGACGCTCGTTTTCATCATATGTGTTCTTTAAATCTTGTACGTTCCCATAAATACCGGCAATAAATTGTGATGGCTTATGAAAGACACCTTGAAAAAAGCCTGTCGTATCCCCCACTAATTTTTCCGGCCATGAAGCACCTCTGCCGCTTTTCACTGAAAAACCAATCATGGCCACCAGTACGATGACACAGACAAGGAGCAACATTAATCTTTTATTCATAAAAAACTGCGGCATGTCTTACACCTCTTTAATTACGCCCGATTATCGATTATCTTTTGATTTTCCTTTGAACAAATGAATATGTTCTAGTGCTTTCCCTGTTCCGATTGCCACACAATCAAGCGGGTCTTCTGCAATAATGACTGGCATTTTCGTTTCATCACTAATGACTTTGTCAAGATTACGCAGTAATGCACCGCCTCCTGTTAAAACAATTCCGCGGTCCATAATATCTGCTGCCAGCTCAGGCGGGGTTTTTTCAAGAGTCATTTTCACTGCATCAACAATTGTTTCCACCGTATCGCGAAGCGCTTTTGCAATCTCTTCTGCCGTAATAGAGATTGTTTTTGGCAGACCTGTTAAAAGGTCTCGTCCGCGAATATCCATCTCATCATGTACATCAGGCTGCGCAGAACCGATTTCCATTTTAATCGCTTCTGACGTACGATCACCGATCATTAGGTTATACGTTTTACGGATGTAGCTGCTGATCGCATCATCCATTTCATCTCCTGCCACGCGGATTGATTGTGATGTCACAATGCCGCCAAGAGAAATAATCGCTACCTCTGTTGTACCGCCGCCAATGTCCACAACCATACTTCCTGTTGGCTCCCATACAGGAAGGTTAGCACCGATTGCCGCAGCAAATGGTTCTTCAATCGGGTATGCGTCACGTGCACCAGCTTGTCTTGTTGCATCAATGACTGCACGCTCTTCTACAGCTGTAATACCAGATGGTACACATACCATGACGTAAGGTTTACGAGCAAAAAGCCCTTTGCCTTTTAATGCTTGATTAATGTAATATTTCATCATTGTTGCTGTCGTCTCGTAATCTGCAATGACTCCGTCTTTCATTGGGCGTAATGCCACAACATTACCAGGTGTACGGCCAATCATGTTTCTAGCATCATTTCCGACTGCCACTATAGACTTCGTATCAGTTTCCAAGGCTACGACCGAAGGTTCTCTCACAACAATGCCTTTTCCTTTAATAAAAACAAGCGTATTCGCTGTTCCAAGATCTATTCCAAGGTCTTTTGTACCAATTCCAAACATATGTATGTATCTTCCTTTCTTAAACCAAAATTCCCTTAGGGAAAAACTCATAAACTCTATTATATCGTAAAAAATTGAAAAAAAAAGTGTTACAAATACCCTTTTTCCTTCAAACTCACAAATTTTTGATCACCTATGACAAGATGATCAAGCAGCTGTATTCCAATCAGCTTTCCACATTCAAAAAGCCGCTGAGTGACTTCAATATCTTCCCTGCTAGGCGTCGGATCTCCAGATGGATGGTTGTGCACACATATAAATGAAGCAGCGGACCGTTTAAAGGCCTCTTTGAAAATTTCACGCGGGTGAACGATGGATGAGTTCAAACTTCCAATAAACACAGTATGTTTATGAAGAACTTGATTTTTTGTATTGAGATAAAGACAAACGAAATTCTCCTGTTGTAAAAACCTCATATCTTCCATCACATAGTTTGCCCCATCCTCTGGTGTGCGGATCACATAGCGGTTGTCCGTCGTTTGATGGTGTAATCTAGTGCCGAGTTCTAAAGCAGCTAAAAGAGCGATCGCCTTCGCCTTTCCAACTCCTCGAATCTTCGACATTTCTTCAATTGAGGCTTCTCTTACAGAGCGAAGACCGCCAAATGTTTGCAGAAGTCTTGCGGAAATTTGGAGAACTGATTCCTTTTTTGTGCCTGTCCTTAAAAGAATCGCAACAAGTTCATGGTTTGACATACTGCCGGGACCATATTTCACAAATCGTTCTCTCGGCTTTTCATCTTGAGGAAAATGCTTTAGCAACATAGGGAAATCGTTCATGATGCCCACTCCTTTTAGATTCCTTCCTGTCATCAAAAAGGGGTGATTCCAAATGTTTCGAGCACTCTAACTGTTTTGGCAATAGGGAGACCTACAACGGAAAAATAATCACCATCTATTTTTTGAACAAACAGTGCGCCTTTTCCTTGAATGCCATAGCTCCCCGCTTTATCAAGCGGTTCTCCCGTTTCGATATAGCGGTCTATTTCATTTTGCGTAAGTGTCCAAAATGTCACTTCTGTCTGTTCATAAAATGTTTCTTTTCTATTCTCTGACTGAATCGTGACACCCGTCAAGACTTGATGTGTCTTTCCTGACAATAATTGAAGCATTGAGGCCGCTTCTTCCTTGTCTTTAGGTTTCCCAAGACATTTGCCGTCAATTGCAACAATCGTATCTGCACCAATAATCACAGCTTCGGGATATAACCTTTGAATATCACTTACTTTTTGTTCTGCCAACCATTGGACGTTCTCTGCAGGAGAAAAGTTTCGATTTATTTCTTCTTTTAATTGACTTGCTTGAATGTCATAAGAAAACCCTGCTAGATCAAGCAATTCTTTTCTTCTAGGTGATTGAGATGCAAGAATCAATTGGTTCATGTTTGTTCATCCTTTCAGGGTTTAGCCTAAGAAGTAAGATACCCATTCATCCTATCAAATGTACATCTTACCGACAATTTACGAAAATTCATTTTTCATGTTCCTCATCATTATGTTGGATGCAAAAGAAAAAAACTAGTCATTTTTTGACTAGTTTGGTTTCTTAAAATATGATTTTACGTATTTAATTGATCAAGCAGTGCCTGCTGAGATTTCCACCCGTTTTCAGCAGTAGGTTCATTTAACAGCTGCACCGCTTTCAGCAAACTGCTTTTAGCTGGTGCGTCCATTGTTTTGGCACTTTCAAGCTCAGAGATCAGCTGCGTAACGTCCTTTTGATCCACATCATCCCCTGCAATGACCTTAGAGGATAAAACAGATGCCTTTTCTATTAAACTAGTCAGCTCCTCCGGTACTTGAAATGAGAGCTCCTTGCCTCCCCACGCCTCAAAGTGCTGATCAATCAGCTTCTTCCCAACAGCGCTTGTCATGCCCTGTTCTGTCGCAAGCCCGGCAATAACATAATAGCCATCATCCATTGAGACCTTTTTCCCCGCGTATCCTGCTTCTTTTAAACTGCCAACTAATTCATCTGCTCCTTTTTCAGAGGAAAACTTTCCAGCCTGTACAACATATGTTGAAAAGCTGCCAGAGGCGCTTTTTTCATCTTTATTCTCTTTTGATTCATCAGCAGTATCTGCTGGCGGCGCATCCCCGCCCGCTTTCATCGATGATTGATTTCCGGATGCTGAAACGCTGATATCTCCCCCTGATGGATTCTGAGTACCATCTTGACTTAGGCTAAGTGCAAACACACCTAGGCCTGTCCCAAGAACCACTGCAAACACAATCGTTGTCATCACTCTCTTAAACGGGCCGCGGTTTTTACCGAACTTCTGATCAAAGGAGCCTTTTTTCTTTTGATAAGGTGTGACGACCTTTGGATCAGAATGATAAATATGATCAGCTGCATCATCCCACTGGAAATCTTCTTCTTTCGGTTTAGCCGGTTCTTCCTCGGAAGCAGCTGTCTCCAGTTCTGACTGCCTTTTTTCCTCCCAATTCGAAAACGTCACTTGATCATCCTCTTGTTGTTTTAGCGGCTGATGGTCATCTTCATGAAGCATTTCTTCTTTGCCATTAATATTGACTTTTAACCCTTGTTTTTTTGCCTGCCTTTTTTTCACTGTCATTCCCCGCTTTCTGACATTGTTTGTAAGAAAGACCTTTTTGTCCAATGAATCAGCGCGAATGTAACCCGTCCTTCTTTCTGTTTCACACTTTAACATAGCGGATAAAAAAAAGAACAAGACTTTTGTCGGCAGGGAAAAAAAGTGTTCGCCAATTTTTTTAACCGGTCGACCCGGTGAATGGGAGCATGACATGAGCTCCATAGAGATACAGCCAAAAAGAAAAAGAGATCGCAGGAACAAAGGGAAATGGATCATCTAATCGAAAGGAAAAAACCTTCGCATAGACGATTCCAGCGATACACGAGAGGAAAAGAATGAGAAGGAATGGCTTGAATCCTAAGCAAAATGCAATTACTCCGAACAGCTTGACATCAGCTCCGCCCATGCTATTTGGCTTGAGACGATCTAAACTATAAAACAAGAGAAAGCAAAAAAGAAGCGAAGCCGCTCCTTCCCACCAAATAAGAAGAGGTTCAAGCGTGCGGTATATGACGAAAAGAGGGAAAAAGAAGAGAAACAGCTCGTTTGGCACCCTCATATAAAGGAGATCGCTCACGACAGCAATCACAAATAAACTACAAAGAATCACAAGAAAAAGACCTTCAAACGAAATACCAGCGATTCTATACATGAGCAAAAAAAGACTGCCTGACAGCAGCTCAATCAGTGGATATAGCAAAGACAGCCGAGTGCCGCAATGTTTACAAGCCCCCCTCAATAATGCATACGAAACTAGCGGAATCATCTCGCGCAAGGAAAGCGGCTGTTTACAGGCTGTGCAGTGAGAACGAGGAAAAAGAATAGACCGCTTCAGTGGCAGCCTTTCACCGACTAGATGAAAGAATGACCCCATGGTGATGCCCGCAAGAAACACAAAAATGCCTATCATATATCGTGACCCCTTCTGAGAATAAGATAGACCGGATTTTACCACGACCGTATTCATTGAGCACATAGCAAAAATATGATTTCACTTCCCTCCTGCGTATCAAAAGAAAAAAACGCAAGAGGCATTGAAGCCATTTGCGTTTTTTTGTTACCCGATCATACGATTTCGTATATCTGAAATAAAATAAAGAGAGCCTGTCACAAGAATCACCGCTGAAGGATCATCACTTTTTTTCTGAATGAACTCAAGCACTGTACGAGGGTCATCATCATACGACTTTGCGTCTAAATGACTGCATACATAAAGCTTTTCAGCTGATTCGGCTCTTGGAAAATCAAATGAAACAAAATGGATAGAAGAACTAACGGCTTCAAGCTTTTGAATCATTTGCTTGTACGGCTTATCTTTTAAAGCACTAAAACATATATGCACCTGTTTACTAGAAAAATGAGCTTGTACCGTTTCAATTAAACGGTCGATTCCTTCTTCATTATGAGCACCGTCTAAATACACTGGAGGATGATCTTTGACTTTTTCAAACCTTCCAGCCCAAACTGCCTGCCGAACGCCTTCATATATTTGCTCTTCTGTCACGCTAATATAGCCTTCTTGCTCCAGCCATTCAATGAGTAAAACAGCAAGGGAAGCATTTTGCCTTTGATGTGTTCCAATTAATCCTGTTTCAAGCTGAGGATACTGCCTTTTTGATGTGCGTAACGTGAATCGTTCACCTGTTTCTGTCGGCTGCTGCTCATCAAAACTACAAGTATCATGTAAGGAAATACATTCGGCATTCTTTTCTTTGGCTGTGTTTTGAATGACAGCAAGAGCTTCAAGCTGGTGAACTGCCGTGATCATCGGAATACCCTCTTTGATAATGCCTGCTTTTTCAGCTGCAATTTGTTCAAGTGTGTCACCTAAAATGGCCATATGATCATGACCAATCGACGTAATCGCTGTTAAGATTGGCACAGCAATATTTGTAGAATCAAGCCTTCCGCCAAGCCCTGTTTCCAAGAGGACAAAGTCTACTTGGTGCACATGATCAAAATAAGCAAATGCACACGCTGTAATGATTTCAAATTCTGTTGCTGCACCAAGCTCTGTTTGATCTAATTCATCAACAAGAGGCTTGATTTCATTCACCAAACTCAGCCATTCTTCATCCTCTATAGGCGCTCCGTTCACGCTGATTCTTTCATTGAACGTTAGTATAAACGGAGAGGTGAAGGTTCCGACCGAATAGCCGGCTGCCTGTAAAACAGAACGCGTAAACGCAATGGTTGATCCTTTACCATTTGTACCTGCAACATGTATTGCTTTTATGCTTTGTTCCGGATTGCCTAGTCTGTTCATCAGCCATTTCATTCGTTCAAGACCCGGTTTTACACCAAAGGCCAGTCTGCTGTGAATCCACTCAATCGCTTCATGATAGGTTGTAAACAATGTCATCTCTCATTTCATACGAAATTTTCAAAAAAGACGACTCCATTTCATTAGGAGCCGTCTTTTCAACCTTATGCTTTCAGCTCTTCAATACGCTTTTGAACAGCTTCGCGTTTTGCGACATAATCACGTTCTTTCGCACGCTCTTCTTCTACGACACTTTCAGGCGCTTTTTTCATAAAGCCTTCGTTGCCAAGCTTTTTCTGTACTCGTTCCACTTCTTTTGTCAGCTTATCAAGCTCTTTTTGCAGACGTGCAATTTCTTCATCCAAGTTGATTAAGCCTTCAAGCGGCAGAATGAGTTCTGCTCCAGAAATAACAGCCGTCATCGCTTTATCACTAGCTGGAACGTCTGTGCCAATTTCAAGAACACTCGGGTTCGTGAAGCGCTCAATATATGAACGATTTTTCTCTAAACGTTCCTGAACATCAGACGTAGATGCTTTAATGTAAAGCTCAACTTGTTTGCTCATTGGCGTGTTCATTTCACTGCGAATGTTACGAACAGAACGAATGAGTTCAACAAGCAGCTTCATATCAGCAGAAGCTTGTTCGTTGGAAAGCTCTGGCTTCACTTCAGGCCATGCCGCTACAGTAATGGACTCACCTTCATGCGGCAGATGCTGCCAGATTTCTTCTGTTAAGAACGGCATAAACGGATGTAGAAGCCTCATCGTTTGATCTAATACATACGCAAGGATCGAACGAGTCGTTTTCTTCGCCGCTTCGTCTTCACCATAAAGCGGAAGTTTCGCCATTTCAATGTACCAATCACAGAAATCATCCCAAATGAAGTTGTATAAATGTCTGCCCACTTCACCGAATTCATACTTGTCAGCAAGCTGTGTGACACTTTCAATCGTTTCATTTAAGCGTGTTAAAATCCATTGATCAGCAACTGATTTTTCCCCTGATAAATCAAGCTCATCATACGTTAAACCATCCATATTCATTAAAGCAAAACGGGATGCGTTCCAAATTTTGTTCGCAAAGTTCCAAGTGGATTCAACCTTTTCAAAGCTAAAACGAAGATCCTGACCTGGTGAGCTTCCAGTCGCTAAGAAATATCTTAATGAATCCGCACCGTATTTGTCGATGACCTCCATTGGATCAATTCCGTTGCCAAGCGACTTACTCATTTTACGTCCTTGTTCGTCGCGGATGAGCCCATGAATGAGGACATCTTTAAACGGTTTTTCTCCTGTGAATTCAAGACCTTGGAAGATCATGCGGGATACCCAGAAGAAAATGATGTCATAGCCTGTTACAAGCAGATTGGTTGGGTAGTAGCGCTTGAAGTCTTCACTGTCTGCATCCGGCCAGCCCATTGTAGAAAACGGCCACAGCGCTGAACTAAACCATGTATCAAGTACATCGTTATCCTGTTCCCAGTTCTCAATATCCTCTGGTGCTTCAAGTCCAACGTATACTTCTTTCGTTTCTTTATGATACCAAGCCGGAATGCGGTGTCCCCACCATAGCTGACGAGAAATACACCAGTCACGGATATTTTCCATCCAATGTAAATATGTCTTTTCAAATCGATCTGGAACAAATTGAACTTGGTCGTCTCCTTTTTGCAGATGAATGGCTTCGTCTGCCAGCGGCTGCATTTTCACAAACCATTGTGTCGATAAATACGGTTCAACGACAGCTCCACTTCGCTCACTATGACCAACTGAATGCATGTGGTCCTCGATTTTGAACAAAATGCCTTCCTCTTGTAAATCCTTCACA
Source organism: Bacillus sp. FSL K6-0994 (assembly GCF_038630815.1). Taxonomy (NCBI): domain Bacteria; kingdom Bacillati; phylum Bacillota; class Bacilli; order Caryophanales; family Bacillaceae; genus Bacillus; species Bacillus sp. FSL K6-0994. The sequence continues at coordinate 2,421,515 of NZ_CP152043.1, forward strand.
AGCTGTTTGCGGCATTCGAAGCGGTCCATCCCTTTATATTTCAGTGCATTCGCATTCATTGTGCCATCTTCATTCATGACAAGAATACGCTCTAACCCATGGCGGTTTCCAAGCTCAAAGTCATTCGGGTCATGAGCAGGTGTAATTTTCACAGCACCTGAACCAAACTCCATATCGACATAGTCATCACCGACGATTGGGATTTCACGGCCTGTAATTGGTAAAACCACTGTTTTTCCAATCAAATGCTGATAGCGTTCGTCATCAGGGTGTACGGCTACGGCTGTATCCCCCAGCATAGTTTCAGGTCTTGTTGTCGCAATTTCAATTGAACCTGTTCCATCTGAAAGCGGATATCTCAAGTGATAAAACGCACCTTGAACATCCTTATAAATCACTTCAATATCAGAAAGTGCCGTTTTCGTTGCTGGATCCCAGTTAATGATGTACTCTCCGCGATAAATAAGCCCTTTTTCATACAATTGAACAAACACTTGGCGAACGGCTTTATTCAGACCTTCATCTAAAGTAAAACGTTCACGGGAGTAATCGAGGCCAAGGCCCATTTTCGCCCACTGGCTGCGAATAAAATCTGCATATTCTTCTTTCCACTTCCACGTTTCTTCTACAAATTTCTCCCGGCCAAGGTCATACCGGCTTACGCCTTCTTCGCGAAGCTTTGCCTCGACTTTTGCTTGAGTTGCAATACCGGCATGGTCCATACCTGGAAGCCAAAGAACGTCATAGCCCTGCATCCGTTTCATACGTGTCACGATGTCTTGTAGTGTAGAATCCCATGCATGCCCAAGATGCAGTTTTCCTGTCACGTTTGGTGGAGGAATGACGACTGTATATGGATCTTTCGTTTTGTCATTTTGTGCTTCGAAGAATTTCCCTTCAAGCCAGTACGTATAGCGGTCTTTTTCAATCGCATTTGGATCGTACTTTGTTGGCATTTCTTGATTATTTGTTCCCATTTGTGTAACCTCCACATTTTTTCGGCTGATGAAACATAAAAAAAGCCTTTCCATCCTTATAAAAGGACGAAAAAGCTTTTTCGCGGTACCACCTTTTTTCACGAGACACATATACGTGTCCCATACACTCTAAAGGATAACGGGGTTCTCCCGAATTTCTCTACTTGTTCATTCAAGAAATTAAGCTCACAGGCGACCTTCCAAACAAGTACATCCTAGGAAACCTTTCAGCTCTTGGTTTCCCTCTCTTTAGGGTCTTGCTCGTACTCTTCCTGATCCACGCTTACGATATATCACGTTCATCAGCACATACTCATCTTTTATTAATATTACTAAATGCCTTTTGTTTTCGTCAATCATCTTTTCCGCTTTTCTTCTTCTTTATACAAATTGGGCAGGCACCCTTCGCCCTTTTGCCCATATGATAATAACAAAATGAAGAAGGAGGGCGTTTGATTTGAAGAAGATCAATCCTTACACACTTCCCCCCTGGTTGAGACAAATTCGGGCAGTTGCTTCCCAAGTCGTTCTCCCGATTGCTATATTTCAAGGATTTCGTACGATCATTTTCCCTACGACATTTGACGTCCTCATTCTAGGTATTCTTATTTTTCTCGCCTGTGCCTTTCACCTTGATTGGTTTTAAAAACTTATCATTATGTACCTGCCCATATAAAGCCAGCGCAGCATAACCTCGTCATTCCGCCGATGACGAGGCACTTTGTTCTTCTTCAAGCCGTCTAGCCTGCTCAATCTCGTGAATCTTCATGACAGTCGGCTCTGAATTTTTCATCTGCCAATACGCTCTTAACAGCTGCTGGCAGCTTTCCATTTCATCCTGCCCGCCTGCTTCATAGGCTTTTACTGTATCAAACAGACCTTGCGGATAAGCGAGGTAGCTTAGGAATAAATGCAGTTCTTCCTCCCGAAGTGGGTTTCCTTTTTGATACGTATAAAACAAGGAAGTGCATTCAGGACAAGACGTGGGATAGGTTTTGAATGTCCGAAAGTAAAAGGTCAGAAGATCATAAATGGGGGCGGCTTTTTTAGACCGCTCAAAATTGGTGAAATGTCCTGTCCCTACATCATTATACAAAAAGTGATGGATCGATAGCTGTCCATGATTTAGCACAACACGCGTTGTCTCTTTGTCTGTCATTTCTTCATGCCAATCTTCTAAACGTTCAAGCGCAAATTCACTGGCAGACATCGCCTCTGAAAAATACATAGCAGCGGCCAGCTCAAATGGCGACATATACCACGTTTGTTCTGCCCGCTCTATGAATCGTTCATACATGTCTTTCTCTGTTTCCCATTTGGTCTTGATTTGTGTGTAATGTGCTTCTATCTCTTGCGCTGTGATATCCATCATGACTTCAGTCCGCTTATGAAGTCTTGCAATCTCTTGAAATAAATATTCATGCTTATCGTCCTGCTCTTCTCTCTTTTCATTCGTCAGCCACGGCATCAAATAGTATGCATACCGGCTTTCCCGATGACTTGAGAAAAAGGAACCGCTCTTCGTCCGATAAATCGGCACAAAGGAGCGATAGCCCTTTGATTCCAGTTCAAGCATTTGTTCTGTAAATTGCATATGCCGGCTGGCTTTTACTCGTTTCAGAGCAAATACACCCTGCTTAGTATAGACCTTGATGACAGCAGGACTGACAGGTTCAATATATTCAGCCTCAAGCCCGTATTCGTATAAGACAGATTGGATTTCATCCACGTTCACTCACCACATTTTCTCGGTCAGTCATCGCTTGCTATGCATTGCTTTTTTGATATTCAGGAATATAAAGAATCTGCCCTTCCTCAAGCTCCGCATCCATCGATAATGAGTTTGTGCGAAGAAGCTGCTGCACATTCAACTGATATCTCTCACAAATACGATCGACCGTATCTTCTTGCTGCACTATACATATTTTCATGCGGGAAAAATCTTCCTCCTCCTGCTTAGCGAACAGCTTTGTTAAATAAAGAGAGTTCTCACTGCCAGACGTTTCTCTCACGTCTTCTTCAAGCTCCTCTTCTTCTTGAGCTGACTCATATATTTTAGGTGCTTCCCGTTCATATAAGCGCCCGAGCTGATATTCATCATCGTGCGCCTCATGCTCAGGTTCCACTTGATCAGCAGGTGTTTCAAAAGCCGGATACGACTGTACCGTTTCTTCCTGCTCTTCAGCAGCTTCCGGATCCTTTCTCACTTCCACTTCAAAGAACGGATCTTCTCGGTCCTCTTCTTCTAAAAGCTTTGGCGGTTCAAAAAATGGCGGTTCCTGCACCTGAGCTTCAGGAATAGATCGATAGCCAGACGCCGCCGCTTCTTCTTGGTTATTAGGCTGTTCCGGCTCTTCTTGTTCTTCCGTTTCTTCGGGCGTTTCTTCGGGCGTTTCCGCCACTTCCCTCACCAGCTCTATCTTAATTTCTTCTTCCTCTTCTTGTTCTTCTTGTTCTTCCTGCACTTCCTGTTCCTCTTGCTCCGCGCGCGTGTCATGTTGGAATACAGGCTGATTCTCATCATGCTCACGTTCTTCGCTTTGCAGCTCTTCTTGTTCTTCTTGTTCCGGCTGCAACTGATAATCGTAGGCCATATCGCCATAATCCTCTTCAGGACGATGGACAAATTCATATGGCTCCTCTACAGGCGCTTCAGGCGTTTCCTCGTCTAACAAGCCCTCAATGGCTAAATCAGCCTGAATGGTGAGCAAACGATTCTCTGTCAGCTGGTAATCAAACGCATCAATAAACACAAACACATCATTTAAATGACTAATTTTGTTCTTCGGAATGGTGATATCGACTGGAAATTGATGCAGAAGCTCCGCCGTTCCGTCTTCTCTGACCTTTACCTCATCTGCTTCCCTGTATGTTGGAAAGGAACTCAATTCACCCAATAGCTCCTCTTGATTTATGTTGTATTCTCCTGTTAGCTCGAGTGAACCTCTAATGGAAACATAATCATTCACTTCTTGAACGAGAATGTCAGGGTCGAGAGAAATTGACAGCAGCTCACTGACTTCCTGTCCGCTTTTGAAATAAATGGATTCTTCTACCGAAAACTGTAATCGATTGTTTTGAGACAAGTCGGTGTCCTCCTTTCATCTAATCCTTAAAAAATAAAATTAGATGTCAATACAGTTGTATGAGGGAAGAAGTGAAAATATGATTGGTTTTCTCCAATGCAAAAAAGCCGATATGTCTCCATATCGGCCTTTTGTTTTATCGACGTAGTTTTTGAAAAACCTTTTCCACTGTCTCAATTGTATATTCGATGTCTTCATCTGTATGAGCTGTTGACAGGAATAGTCCTTCAAATTGAGAAGGCGGGAGGAAAATGCCGTGATCGGCCATTTCCTTGTAAAATTCAGCGAATAAAGCAAGATCAGCTGTTTTCGCTTTGTCATAATTGATCACTTCTTCATTTGTAAAGAAGAATCCGATCATGGAACCCGCACGGTTAAACGTTAATGGAATTCCGTATGCTTTTGCCGCTTTCGAAATGCCTTCTTCTAAACGGTCACCTTTTCGTTTAAATTCTTCATAAGACTCAGGTGTCAACTGTTTTAGAGTTTCTAAGCCTGCTGTCATCGCAAGAGGGTTACCAGATAACGTTCCTGCTTGATAAATTGGACCACTTGGCGCAATTTGTCTCATAATATCCGCTCTTCCGCCATAAGCACCGACCGGAAGACCGCCTCCAATCACTTTACCAAGGCACGTCAGATCAGGTGTGATGCCAAAATAGCCTTGCGCGCAGTGATAATCCACACGGAAGCCTGTCATGACCTCATCAAAAATAAGTAATGATCCATATTGCTCCGTGATGTCTCTCAGCCCTTGCAAGAAACCTTCTTGCGGAGGGACAACCCCCATATTTCCTGCAACCGGTTCTACAATGACACCCGCGATATCGTCTCCAAATTCTTGAAAAGCAACTTGAATGCTTTCTAAATCATTGTACGGTACTGTGATTGTGTTGCTTGCAGTCCCTTCAGGAACACCAGGACTATCCGGCAGTCCAAGCGTCGCCACTCCAGAACCCGCTTTGATGAGCAAAGAATCACCGTGGCCATGATAGCAGCCTTCAAATTTCACAATTTTATTTCTGCCTGTAAAACCGCGAGCTAGACGAAGTGCACTCATCGTCGCCTCTGTACCAGAGCTGACCATACGAATAACTTCGATGGAAGGAACCCGTTCTGATACAAGCTTAGCTAATTCATTTTCAACTAACGTAGAAGCACCGAAGCTTGTCCCATTTTCCGCTACTCGCTGAATGCTTTTAACGACACGGTCATTTGTATGTCCTAAAATAAGCGGTCCCCATGATAAGACATAATCGATGTATTCATTCCCATCAATATCATAGATCTTGGCACCTTTGCCTCGTTCCATAAAAATCGGGTCTGTGTTGACTGATTTAAATGCACGTACAGGGCTGTTGACACCACCAGGCATTAAATGCTGTGCTTCTTCAAATGCTTGCTTTGATTTTTCATAGCTATGTCCCATTTCAACGTCCTCCTGTCTATCCGTTCTTTATTCTGAGAGCCATTTTGCTGCATCTTTTGCATGATACGTAATGATGAGTTCTGCTCCTGCACGTTTCATGCTTGTCAGCATTTCAAGAACAAGCTCTTTTTCAGAAATCCAGCCATTTTGAGCAGCGGCTTTCACCATCGCATACTCTCCGCTCACATTGTAAGCAACAACAGGGAGTGTAAATTCATTTTTCACATCACGCATAATGTCTAAGTAAGAAAGAGATGGTTTGACAATCAAGAAGTCAGCTCCCTCTTCTACATCAGATTGCGCTTCTCTTAGAGCCTCTAAACGGTTTGCAGGGTCCATTTGATATGTTTTACGATCTCCAAACTGCGGTGTACTATGTGCCGCATCACGGAACGGACCGTAAAAAGCACTTGCATATTTCACCGCATATGACATGACAGGTACATGAATAAAGCCTGCTTCATCAAGTGCCTCACGAATAGCAACAACAAATCCGTCCATCATATTTGAAGGCGCGATGATATCTGCACCTGCACGCGCTTGGCTGACAGCAGTTTTCGCTAATAGCTGAAGAGATTCATCATTTAAAATTTCTCCATCTTCAACGATTCCGCAATGTCCGTGATCTGTATATTGGCATAAGCAAGTGTCTGCAATGACCACGAGCTCTGGGAAATGCTTTTTGATCTCAAGCGTTGCCCTTTGAACAATGCCATGATCGTGATACGCCTCACTGCCTACATGATCTTTATGATCCGGCACACCAAATACAATGATCGATTTGATGCCAAGATCAACAAGCTCTTGAACTTCTTCTTTCACAAGGTCTACAGAAATGTGATATACACCCGGCATTGAAGAGACTTCTTTTCGTACATTTTCTCCCTCTACAAAAAAGATCGGGTAAATGAAATCAGATGGTCTTAAAAAGGTTTCTCTGACTAATTCTCTCATTCCTGCGCTTGTCCGCAATCTGCGGTGTCTGTTAAATTTCATCAATGGTTCAACTTCCTTTCAGATAAACGGCACATTAAATCTAGCATTCCGTCTATCGTATAAGTATCTGGGGTTTCAGAAGAAATCCCGTATTGAAGCAGTGCCTCTTTTGTCAGAGGACCGATCGTCACAAAACAGGTGTCAGATGCAGCCAGCATCGCTGCGTCTGGTTCCATCACATGCATAAAAGAATGAACAGTGGATGAGCTCGTAAATGTAATAAAATCAAATGATTGCTTTGTCATTGCTGATTTGAGAGCAGCAATTCCTTCCTCATCCTTGACTGTTTCATATAAAATCCATTCTTTTACCTCTATGCCGAGCGGAATGAAGGTCTCTTTCACCACATCTCGTGACAGATGCCCTTTTGCTACAAACACACGCTCTCCTGGGCGTACATGATCAAGTAATGCATCTGCCAGCTCTTCCGCTATAAATCGTTCTGGCACCACATCCACCTTCAAGCCGTGCTGCTCAAGATAGGCAGAGGTTTTCTCTCCTACAGCAGCCACTTTCAAATGGGTTAAGCTCTTATGTAAATGATGGTCTTTTATGTAATTCAGAAAAAAAGACGCACCATTCACACTCGTGAAAACAAGCCAATGGCTATTTTGTAAGTCCTTTAAAAAGGCCTGCGCTTTTTCTTTTGTGAGCGTAGCCTCAAACCGAATAAGAGAGGTTAAAACCGCATGGCCGTTCAGCGCTTCGATCTTTTGCTGAAACACGCCCGCTTGACGTTCATTTCGAGTGACAAGCACCGTCTGTCCGTGAAGCGATTTGCCTATGCTCATTGAGACAGATCCTTTTTCACCTTGTCGATCAAATCCTTTGCTCCCTTATCGGCCATCTGCTTCGCACACGCTGTTCCAATGGCTTCAGGGTCAGTGCCTGTGACGGTTTCTCGAATAATCGTGTGCCCATCAGCAGATGCAACAAGACCTGTTAGTTCAATTTCATTATGCTCATTCATCGTTGCATAGCCGGCGATCGGCACCTGACAGCTTCCATCCATTTGTTTGAGGAAGGCTCTTTCTGCGAGGACCGTTTTCTTCGTATATTCATTCGTAAATTGGGCGAGAAGCTTAAGTAGCTCTTCATCATCCCCGCGGCACTCAATCGACAGCGCGCCTTGTCCAACGGCAGGAAGGCACGTCTCAGGAGATAAGAATTCCGACACGACCTCTTTGCTCCATCCCATTCTGGACAGACCGGCAGCCGCTAGAATAATGGCATCATACTCTTCATTTTTCAGCTTTTCCAATCTCGTATCAATGTTTCCTCGAATCCATTTAATCTCAAGATCTGGTCTCTCCTGAAGAAGCTGGGCGCTGCGCCGTAAGCTGCTCGTTCCCACAATTGCGCCCTTAGGCAGTTCGCTAAGACTCAGATGATCCTTCGAAATAAGTGCATCCCGCACATCTTCACGCTCAGGAATACAGCCAATCACTAAACCTTCCGGAAGAGCAGCCGGCATATCTTTCATGCTGTGCACCGCCATATCGATGTCATGATTCAGCATCGCCTGCTCGATCTCTTTAACAAACAGTCCTTTTCCGCCAACCTTAGATAAGGTCACATCTAAAATTTGATCACCCTTTGTCACAATTTCTTTTATTTCAAAAGAATAAGAAGGGTTTAGTTCAGACAGCTTTTGAATGACCCATTTTGTTTGTGTAATTGCCAGCTTACTTCGTCTAGAACCTACTTTAATTGTACGCAATACGTCTTCCTCCCGACAATGCCTTTAAGACTCATCATTATTGAAACCAATGAAAGGTTGATAAGCTACCAAGCAGAAAATAATTAATCATCAGCACAAGAAATGAAGCGACATTCCATAGTGCCACGATTTTGCCCTGCATATTTCTCACCAATCTGATATATAAGTAAAAGCCGTATAAAAACAGCATAATAAACGAACCAAGCACCTTTGCATCTGTCCAGTACAACGTATCATACGAAATATATGCCCAAATGATGCCAAGAATTAAACTAAGCAAGAGCATTGGCACACCAATAATGTTTAATACGTACGCCATATGATCGAGCTTTGATAAGTCTTCAATTCTCAGAAGCCATTTTCCCCATTTTTTCTTTTTCAGTAAACGATATTGAAAGAGATAAAGCAGTGAAAACGCAAATGAAAGTGAAAAGGCACCGTAGGATAAAATCGCCATCGTAATATGAATCACGAGCAGTTCACTCGTGAGCTTCCCCGTTAGTTCTGCTGAATGGAGGTCAGATGGTGTAAAGGTGTGAATCGCCATCATGGAAAAACCGATCACATTTGTAAAAAAGACAATAAATTCAACGCGCAATACCTTTGTGAGGACAAGAGAAAGTGTCACAAGCACCCACGTATAAAAATATAACCCCTCTGCTACATTCAACACAGGGAATCGGTCTGTTTCCATCATAATATAGAACATGTAGACTGTTTGCAGCAGCCAGACAATAGAAAGCAACCAGAAAGCCATTTTTCCAGCCTTCCGGTTGTGTTGAAGAAAATCTATGAAATAGAACAAGACACTTAGTGCATAGATTAAGATCGTTGCTTCATTGAGTCTCGCTACAATGGATTCCATCATCGCTTAATCACTCACTGGCAACTGTAGCAAAGCCTTGTGCCATATTTGGTTTGAACAGCTGAAATGATCCTTGCTCCACCTGCGCAGATTCGACCTTTTGCTCTTCATCTTCAACCTGTAAATCAAAGATTTCTTTAAAGAGTAAAAGCTTTTCCTCTGCATTCGGCTCCGCGGCAATTTCTTTTGCCTTTAAGATAGGATCTTTCAGCATTTGGTTGATGATGCTTTTCGTATGTTTATTTAACAGCTTCATTTCACGGTTTGTGAGGTTTGGAAGCTTCCGCTCAATACTCTGCATCGTATCGGCTTGAATTGTGAGTGCCTTTTCTCTAAGTGCAGAAATGACCGGAACAACACCTAACGTATTCAGCCATTGCTTAAATTCCACAATTTCTGCTTCAATCAGGAGCTCGACCTGCTCAGCTACTGCACGGCGCTCTTTTAAGTTGGCAGCCACGATGCCTTCAAGGTCATCAATGTCATACAAAAAAGCACCTTCTACTTCAGAAATGGCTGGATCTAAATCACGTGGTACAGCTATATCTACCATAAATAGAGGTCTGCCCTTCCGCTTTTTATTCGCACTTTCGACCATTTCTTTTGTAATGACAAATTGTTTCGCACCCGTTGAGCTGATTAAAATGTCTGCTTCGGATAATGTTTTTTCTAATTGGTTTAAGCTCTTAGGCTCTCCTGAAAAACGACCGGCCAATTCCTTTGCCTTCTCAAACGTTCGATTGATGACCGTTACTTGGCCGATTCCTTGACCTTGAAGGTTTTGAGCCGCCAGTTCGCCCATTTTGCCCGCACCAAGAATCAGGACATGCTTATCAGAAAGACGTCCAAAGATTTTTTTGGCAAGCTCAACAGCTGCATAGCTGACAGATACGGCATTAGACGCAATATCTGTTTCAGCATGAGAGCGTTTTGCAACGGTTACCGCCTGTTTAAATAAATAATTGAAAACGGTACCAATGGTCTTCTCCTCTTGAGCTACTTTAAAGCTGGAGCGTACTTGACCGAGTATTTGCGTTTCACCAATGACCATGGAATCAAGTCCACAGGCCACACGGAATAAATGCTCAACCGCTCCATCGTTTTCATAGAACTTCAAATAAGGAGAGACATCTTCCTTTTCTAAACCGAACCAATCGGCTAAAAATCTTTTTATATAAAACCGTCCAGTATGAAGCTGATCTACTACTGCGTAGATCTCTGTTCGATTACATGTTGAGATGACGATATTCTCTAGAATGCTTTTTTCTTCTTTAAGCTTGGACATCGCTGTTCCGAGCTCACTCGGTTCAAAGCTCAGCTGTTCCCGTATCTCAACAGGGGCTGTTTTATAATCTAAACCCACAACAAGAATATGCATAACTTCAGCTTGCACCCCCAACGCCCTGTCTAATTTATAATAATTACAATATAGAATTTATTATTTATAATGATTATAACATATATTCATTTTTAACTGGATAAAAATTGTGAACAGATTTCAAAAATGTTGTGATATAGTAGAAAAATGTTCGACACTGTTTATGCCATATCATCACTTCAAGCAATTTACCAGATTTGGCGCGTGCGGACAAATGATCTGCTTAAAAGAAGGTGACATCTTTGAAGAAGAAATCCATTTTGCTGCCGCTTACTTTACTGGCTGTAGCGCTATATGCCATTCTCTCAGGAGGTCAATTTGACATTTGGAAGGATCAAGAGAAATGGTATACACTTGTACTGCTTTTTGGTCTCGCTTTTTTATATCAAGGAAAGAAGGAGCAAGAAAGCGCTCATGTGTTTATCGGTATGCTTATGACAGGCCTTTCGCTACACTTTATTCTTCAGCCTAAATTGGACCACTGGCCAGACACATTTACAATGATTGTGTTCATCGTAGGACTTGCACTCTTTGTGAAATCATCTCAGAAAAAAGAATATCGTATTGAAAGTGTTTTGCTGATCGCACTCGGTCTGTTCCTTTATTTCTTTCAGCAAATTACAAAACAGCTAAGTTCCCTTTCGATTCCTACTTCTGGCTTTGAATTGTACTGGCCTTATGTACTGATTGCTGTCAGTCTCCTCTTATTATTTTTAAAAAGGAAATAACTTATACAATAAAAAAGCATCTGCTCATGGCAGATGCTTTTTTTAGCCGTTTACTTTCGCAAGGATCGCATTCCAGGCTTCGTCTTTTCCCTTTTTTGTTTCAGAAGAGAATAAGATGAGTTCATCTGATGGGTCAATGTCGAGCGTCTGTTTGACGACTTTCGCATGTTTTTCCCATTTGCCTTTTGGAATTTTATCCGCTTTTGTTGCGATGACGATCACGGGAACTCCGTAATATTTAAGGAATTCATACATGTTCACATCGTCTACTGATGGCTTATGGCGCAGATCCACAATTTGGACAACTGCTTTTAATTCTTCACGCATTGTAATATACGTTTCGATCATTCTCCCCCAGGCTTCGCGCTCTGTTTTTGATACTTTGGCAAAGCCGTAGCCCGGAACGTCCACAAAATGGAGCATATCATTAATAATGTAGAAATTAAGCGTCTGTGTCTTACCTGGTTTAGAAGACGTACGCGCTAAATTTTTACGATTAATCAATGAGTTGATGAACGAGGACTTTCCAACATTTGATCGTCCAGCAAGCGCGATTTCAGGCAGCCCGCCGCTCGGGTACTGCTCTGGTTTCACCGCACTAATGACGATATCTGATTTTGTTACTTTCATCTTCCCTCTCCTACCAACGCTTTCTCAAGCACCTCATCTAAATGTGAGACCGGAATAAAGGTTAGTCCTTCTCTCACACTTTCAGGAATATCATCAATATCCTTCTCATTGTCCTTTGGAAGAATAATGGTTTTCAATCCTGCACGATGTGCGCCTAATGCTTTTTCTTTTAGTCCGCCAATCGGAAGCACTCTTCCTCTTAACGTTATCTCTCCTGTCATACCAACCTCTTTTGACACAGGACGTCCTGTGAGTGCTGATACAAGAGCCGTCGCAATGGTGATACCAGCTGATGGCCCGTCCTTTGGAACCGCACCCTCTGGAACATGGATATGAATATCGTGCTTTTCATTAAAATTAGGATCAATGTTCAGTTCATCTGCTTTGGATCGAATATAACTGAATGCCGCCTGTGCAGATTCTCTCATGACATCACCTAGCTTACCTGTTAACAAGAGCTTGCCTTTACCAGGCGAAAGTGATACCTCAATTGATAAAGTATCTCCGCCAACAGTCGTATACGCAAGTCCTGTGACAACCCCCACTTGGTCTGTCGTTTCAGCCTGACCATAACGGTAAAGTCTTTTTCCGAGAAATTCAGATAAGTTCTTTTCCGTCACTGTGATGCGTTTGCGGTCTTCAGCCACAATCGCTTTTGCCGCTTTCCGGCAAATGGCCGCAAGCTGACGCTCTAATCCACGAACACCCGCTTCTCTTGTGTAATAGCGAATCGTATCATAAATCGCGGCTTCACGAAGCTGCAAGTTCCCTTTCTTTAATCCGTGCTCCTTTAGCTGCTTCGGCAGAAGATGGTCTTTCACAATCTCTGCTTTTTCAACCTCTGTATACCCTGCAATCGTGATAATCTCCATTCTATCACGAAGTGGACCTGGAATGGTTGCTAAATTGTTGGCAGTGGCAATAAATAACACCTGCGATAAATCAAATGTCTCTTCAATATAGTGATCGCTAAAGTTGTGATTTTGCTCAGGGTCCAGCACTTCAAGCATCGCAGAAGACGGATCACCTCTAAAATCAGAGGACATCTTATCGATTTCATCTAAAAGAAACACTGGATTCATAGTGCCTGCCTTACTCATCCCGCGAATGATACGGCCTGGCATCGCCCCTACATATGTTCTTCTATGTCCACGAATCTCAGATTCATCACGCACACCGCCAAGAGAGATACGGATAAACTTTCGGTCAAGTGATTTAGCAATCGATTTGGCAAGTGACGTTTTCCCTACCCCAGGAGGTCCTGCTAAGCAAAGAATCGGTCCTTTTAATGAATTGGTCAGCTTCTGTACAGCAAGGTATTCAAGCACACGTTCTTTGACTTTCTCCAGCCCATGATGCTCATCATCTAAAATTTCACTTGCAAGCTTTAAATCTAGACGATCTTCTGTATAGATGCCCCATGGGAGATTGATCAGCCAATCAATATAATTTCGAATGACAGAGCTCTCCGCAGAGCTTGAAGGAATTTTTTCGTAACGGTTCAATTCTTTTAACGCCGTTTCACGAACAGAATCCGGCATGCTGGACTCTTCAATTTTAGACATTAATGAACTGACTTCGCCTGTTTTTCCTTCCTTGTCTCCAAGCTCCTTTTGAATGGCTTTCATTTGTTCACGCAAATAATATTCTTTTTGCGTTCGTTCCATTGAACGTTTGACGCGCTGTCCAATTTTCTTTTCAATTTCCAGCACTTCTTTTTCATTGTGGATTAAGCTGATGACGCGATTCAGACGTTTTTTGACATCCACTGTTTCCAGCACTTCTTGCTTGTCCTTTAACTTGAGCGGCAGGTGAGAAGCGACGATATCTGCCATTCTCCCCGGTTCTTCAATATCCGTCACCGTTGCATATGTTTCAGCTGAGATTTTTTTTGAAATTTTTATGTACTGATCAAAGTGATCTAACAAAGTGCGCATGAGTGCTTCTGCTTCTGCGTCTTTTAATTCTTCTTCTGCCAATTCTTTAATATCGACGGACGTATAGTCCTCAAGCTCCACGTATGATTCGATCTGCGCTCGATTTAAGCCTTCAACGAGTACACGAATCGTTCCATTCGGCAGCTTCAGCATTTGTTTGATTTTTGTGTAGGTGCCGACTTTGAAAATTTCCTCTTCACCTGGTTCATCTATTGAAATTTCCCGCTGTGTTGCTAGAAAAATCATATGATCGTTCATCATCGCCTGTTCTAAAGCTTGAACAGACTTCTCGCGTCCAACGTCCAAATGCAAGACCATTGTTGGATAAACAAGCAAGCCTCGCAGTGGAAGGAGCGGAACATTCTTTTTGATTTCATCTGCCATGTTGATTGACACCTCCGTCACTAGTATGAATCATTATAATATACCTGTTTCAGTCTTGTACAATGTAAAAGACTTGAGAAATGATGATCTTACCGTAGTATACCCTTTCTTTTTATCTTGAAAAAGAAAAAAAGATCTATTTCACTAAAAAATCCCCATATGTGATGGGGATTAAACAGATTTTCTTTTCATTTCCTCTTCTAGTCCATCTTTCTTCTCGTCTGGCGGGTTGACCAAACACTGATCCAGCACCTCTTGGAAGTGCTTCACAGGCACAATGGTGACCCCTTCAATCTCTTTTAAGATCGACTGCTGGTTGTCATAAGGAATAATCACGGTTGTGGCACCAGCCTGTTTCGCCGCCTTAATCTTCGGTATCACACCGCCGATCGGTTTCACCTGACCCTGCAATCCAATTTCACCTGTCATCGCTGTCAGATGATCAATCGGGATTTGATGAATGGCAGAGAAAATCGCCGCCGCCATGGCAATCCCAGCAGACGGTCCATCAATAGGGGCACCGCCTGGAAAATTAATATGGATGTCATATTCATTTGTCCGTATGCCCAAGTTTCTCAGCACTGTTAATACATTTTCAACTGATCCTTTTGCCATACTTTTTCGTCGAATAGATTTAGACTGACTGCCAATGCTTTCTTCTTCTGCAATGCCTGTAATGTTGATACTTCCTTTTTCGAGTGCCTTACATATATTCACTTCAATCTCGAGCAAGGCTCCGCTGTTTGGTCCGTAGACAGCCAGACCATTCACTACACCGACTTTTGGCTTTTCCGGTACTTTTTGTTCATATCTTGGTGTCAGCTGGCTTGAGTGAATGACCCACTCGACATCGGCGATCGTGATGTCTTTTCGGTTTTCTGTGACGGCCATTCCAGCAGCGATCTGCACCATATTGACTGCTTCACGGCCATTTTTCACATAAGAGGTTAACAGGTTCAGCCCTTCATCACATAATTCCTTTTGGATTTTCTGGACAGCCTTAGCAGCGACAATTTTCAGTTCATGCTGGTCAAGGTCCTTAAAGAAAATTTCCAAACACCTCGATCGAATCGCTGGTGGAATTTCTTCTGGTGTTCTTGTCGTGGCACCTATCAATCGAAAATCAGCCGGAAGTCCATTTTGAAAAATGTCATGAATGTGATTCGGAATTTGAGTGTTCTCCTCACTGTAGTAAGCACTGTCTAAAAATACTTTCCGATCTTCAAGGACTTTCAGCATTTTGTTCATTTGAATCGGATGCAGTTCGCCAATTTCATCGATAAACAGAACCCCGCCATGAGCATGCGTAACGGCTCCTTGTTTTGGCTGCGGTATGCCGGCCTGTCCCATCGCTCCTGCCCCTTGGTAAATCGGGTCATGCACGGAACCAATGAGTGGGTCTGCGATACCTCGTTCATCGAATCTTGCGGTTGTGGCATCGAGCTCTACAAATACCGCATCTTTCTTAAACGGTGAATCAGCATGACGTTTCGCTTCTTCCATGACTAGACGGGCAGCGGCTGTTTTACCAACACCCGGGGGTCCGTAGACAATGACATGCTGAGGATTCGGTCCGCACAGCGCTGCTTTTAGAGCACGAATGCCGTCTTCCTGCCCTACAATATCTTGAAATCCCTTTGGCCGGACTCTCTCTGATAAAGGCTCACTCAGCTTGATTGACCGCATCTTTCTGAGTGCTTCCATTTCTTTTTTTGATTCTTTGTCTATCGTCACCTTTTGTGTGCGCTGATTACGCAGTAAGTTCCAAAAGTACAGCCCGATGACGATACCAAAGAACAGCTGTATAAATAATACGATTCCTGTCCAGCTCAATCGGTGCTCCCTCCTTCATCTATCGTATGTATTGGTTTCTGTCTGCTAGTATTTCCTAGAGCTGGACGGAATAAACACGTCTTCTGCGATAAATAAAAAACTCCTGAATCAAAATGATTCAGGAGTGATAACTTCTCTTATGCAGATGTTTTTGTATCTTTATTGACGACTGTGCCATCCTTTAGCACAAGACGCGGCGGCTCACCATCAGCAACCGTTGCACCAGTGATGACACATTTTTCAATATCATCACGAGATGGAAGGTCAAACATGACATCAAGCATGATGCCTTCAATGATCGAGCGAAGACCACGAGCCCCTGTTTTACGCTCAATTGCTTTTTTCGCAATTTCGCTAAGAGCATCTTCTTCAAATTCAAGCTCTACATCGTCAAGCTCAAGCATTTTTGTATATTGCTTAACAAGCGCATTTTTAGGCTTCGTCAAGATTTCTACAAGTGCTTTTTCATCTAACGGCTCTAGGCTTGCAATAACCGGCAGGCGGCCGATGAATTCTGGAATTAAACCGAAGCGAAGCAAGTCTTCTGGCAGTACTTTTGATAGAAGGACTTCTTTTTCAAGATCTTCGACTTTATTTTCCGCACCGAATCCAATTACTTTTTGACCTAAGCGGCGTTTGATGATTTGCTCAATCCCGTCAAAGGCTCCTCCACAAATGAAGAGGATATTCGTCGTATCAATTTGAATGAATTCTTGATGCGGGTGCTTACGTCCACCTTGAGGCGGTACACTAGCGACTGTTCCTTCAAGAATTTTCAAAAGGGCTTGCTGGACGCCTTCCCCAGATACATCGCGAGTGATAGAAGGGTTTTCTGATTTTCTTGCTACTTTATCGATCTCATCGATGTAGATAATGCCTTTTTCCGCTTTTTCTACATCATAATCCGCTGCCTGGATCAGCTTTAGTAAAATATTCTCTACGTCTTCACCAACATAACCTGCTTCAGTTAATGATGTAGCATCTGCGATCGCAAATGGAACATTTAAAATACGTGCAAGTGTTTGAGCAAGTAATGTTTTACCGCTTCCTGTTGGTCCAATCATAGAAATATTACTTTTCGAAAGCTCAACATCATCAATCTTGCTGTTTGAATTGATCCGTTTGTAGTGGTTATACACCGCTACAGCTAAGGATTTTTTCGCATTGTCTTGTCCGATGACATATTCATCAAGAATCTCCCGAATTTCATGAGGCTTCGGAACATCCTTGAATTCAACTTCTTCCTCTGTGCCGAGCTCTTCTTCAACTATTTCCGTGCAAAGCTCGATACATTCATCACATATATATACGCCAGGTCCTGCGACCAGTTTACGCACTTGATCTTGCGTTTTTCCGCAAAACGAGCATTTTAATTGACCTTTTTCCTCGTTGAATTTAAACATTCTTTCACCCCTTATTCTTCTTCACTTGCCTGTAGCTAACAGTCAGCTACCTTTCTGGGTCCAGTATGTATGCATTTTACCATACTTTCCTAAAAGACGGTAACGATGTGTTTCTAACACTGCACATTGAGATATGTATGACAGAAAGATGCGACTTACACTATCGTTTCCAAAAGAAGCGATGATAAGTCAAAAATTGTACAAAACAAGGCACGAGTCACTCGCGCCCTGTTTTATTATTATGCACCATATTAACGGTTTTCTACAAGAAAATCAATTGCTTTACGAACTTTTAGATCTTCTTTCATTGCTTCAGTAGATCCGATCGCTTGTTTGATATTTTCAATTGGCATGTTGTATGCTTCAGCCATTTTTGAAAGTTCTTCTTCCACTTCTTCGTCAGACACTTGTAAGTTTTCTGCAGCAGCAATTGCTTCAAGTGTTAGGTTAGATTTTACGCGTTTAGCAGCATCTTCTTTCATTTGCTCTTTCAGCGCATCTTCATCTTGTCCAGAGAATTGGAAGTAAAGCTCAAGGTTCATTCCTTGCATTTGAAGACGTTGTTCGAATTCTTTCATCATGCGGTCTAGCTCTGTGTCAACCATCGCTTGTGGGATGTCAACTTCCGCATTTTCAGAAGCTTTCGCAACTAGCTCTTCACGAAGTTTTCCTTCTGCTTCGTTTTCTTTTGCTTCTTCAAGACGTTTCTTCGTTTTTTCAGTTAATTCAGCAAGCGTTTCTACTTCTTCATCAACATCTTTAGCGAACTCATCGTCAAGTGCTGGAAGTTCTTTTGCTTTGATTTCATGAATTTTCACTTTGAATACAGCTGGTTTACCTGCAAGATCTTCAGCATGGTATTCTTCTGGGAATGTAACTTCTACGTCTTTTTCAGCGCCAGCTTCAAGACCAACTAATTGCTCTTCGAAACCAGGGATGAATGAACCAGAACCAACTTCAAGAGAGTAGTTCTCAGCTTTTCCGCCTTCGAATGCTTCTCCATCAACGAATCCTTCGAAATCAAGAACAACTGTATCGCCATTTTCGATTGCGCCTTCTTCTTTGACAACAAGCTCTGCTTGACGATTTTGCATACCTTTTAGCTCTTCTTGTACATCTTCATCAGTGACAGCTGTGTCGTCTTTTTCTACGTTAAGACCTTTGTAGTCACCAAGTTTTACTTCAGGCTTCACTGTTACTTTTGCAGTGAAGATTAAGCTTTCGCCTTTTTCGATTTTCTCAACATCGATTTCAGGGCGGTCAACTGGCTCGATACCAGCTTCGTCGATTGCTTTTGGATATTCAACTGGAAGAAGAATATCTAATGCATCTTGATAAAGAGATTCTACACCAAAACGCTGCTCGAAAAGACCACGTGGTACTTTCCCTTTACGGAATCCAGGGATCGATACTTGCTTAACCACTTTCTTAAATGCATCATCAAGTGCTTTGTTAAATGTTTCAGCGTCAACTTCTACAGTTAGAACGCCTTCGTTACCTTCTTGTTTTTCCCATTTTACTGACATGTGTGTTTCCCTCCAAAAATCTATTCAGATTGTGCGTTGCTCCATTCTAAAGCATCATAAAGACTTCGTCCAATCAAAAACCACGCACTCCGCTAAGAAGCTTGCATTATGTATACAACATTTGACTTGATTATACATATCGTCTTTCAACCGTTGGAATCTGACAACTGCACTATATATGCACAAATACAACCATTATATTATAACATAACAAGTCCGTCTTTCAACTAAATCGACAAATTACAAATAAGAAATTTCTTCAATATCTTTCAGCATTGTACAAGCTTCTCTCAGCTCTCGTTCGTTAAATTCATACAATAAATGCAATTCTTCGAGTTCAATCTCGATCCCATGCATTTCATAGCCGACTTTATGAAGTGCCGCTGCCCAAAGACTCGGATCTGTGTATTTAGGAAGAAATGGATACAGCACAAATAAGTGCCGGCGCCATAACTCTTCCACGCCTTGGTAAAGGGTCGGATTCTCATTGCCGAGCGTGTCATCGAGCATACGAAGGACTTGCTGGAGAAGCGGCATCTGCTCTGGCTTTACAGCCTCAGAAGGAATAAGGGTTAAAGAATCACCGAATTTCGTCACATGAACCGGCTTTGCCACATCATGATCTGCCAGAAGCTGCAGGATCATTGATTTGACCAAAGGGTTCCCATCAGGGTTTTGTAAGATGGTATTTAATAGACCCATGTGCGGTGTGATGTTCCGGTCTTTCAACGAATGGATAAACTGTACCTGTTCTTCCGGCCGCTTCAGCATGTCATCTATGTTGATCTCACTTCCGGCGTCCTCATCTTCATCTAGAATCTCTTCAGGTGATTCGATCATTTTTCTGCTAAATTCGAGCAGCTTGTAAAAATGCTCCGCGCTTTCTGCTGGAAGGTGGTTTTCCTCGAGCACAGCCTCAATCGTCTGTTTGACTTCTTCATATTCTTTCAGCTGAATGAGGATCGTCATATACACTTGTAGCACAGTGAAATAGTGACCATATCCTTCATGCAGCATTTTTTCACAAACACGCTTTGCATCCTGCAGCTCACCCAGCTCCAGAAAACAAATGGCCATTCCGAGGTGAATATCGGATTCTTCATCGTCATCATACGATTTTGCTTCTGAAAACAAGTGAAGCGCCTCTTGATACTGTTTATCTTTTAATGCTGCCATTCCTTTTTCAATCAGTCTTTCTTTCAGACCAGGAAACAAAATGACATTATCTTTCTTCTTGTCATGCTTCATGCTTACGTTCCTTTCGGGCGCATATTTTTTATCAGTTTACCAACGAAGATAAGTAAACACAAGTAACGAGAGGTTTTCATGCAAAAAAGAAGCCGTCACACCTCGGGCGGACAGCTTCTCGTTGCTTAAGCGCGCAGCCAGCTGCTGCGCTTTTCTTCAAATGCTTGAATGTCATCTTCTAATAGTAATGTTAATGAAATCTCATCATAACCATTTAGGAGCATTTCTCTCCAGTGAGGGTCGACTTGAAAAGGGGTGATATTCCCTTCGTGATCTTCTATCTGCTGTTTTTCAAGATCAACCGTCATCTCATACCCTTTGTTCTCATATGACGCAGCGAAGGTTTTCCACACATCATAATCAAGACGAATTGGAAGCATCCCGTTTTTAAAGCAGTTTTGATGAAATATATCTGCGAATGATGGTGCGATGACAATTTTAAAGCCATAATCATCAAGCGCCCAAGGAGCATGTTCCCTAGATGATCCGCAGCCAAAGTTTTCTCCTGCGATCAAAATGGATGCTCCTTCATAGATCGGCTGATTTAGTTCGAAATCTGGATTTGGGCTGCCATCGGCTAAATAACGCCAGTCGAAAAATGCAAAGCGGCCATATCCTGTTCGTTCGATTCTTTTTAAAAATTGCTTCGGAATAATTTGATCTGTATCTACATTGATACGGTTAAGCACAGCGGCTTTCCCTTTATGAGTGACTAAAGGCTCCATCTATGACAACTCCTTACACGACTGTTTTCTCTTGATTAAACTTCCTGACATCGACAAAGCGGCCATGTATCGCAGCCATTGCAGCCATTGCCGGGCTGACAAGATGCGTTCTCGCACCCTTCCCTTGACGCCCTTCAAAGTTACGGTTTGATGTGGACGCGCAGCGTTCACCCTCCGGTACCACATCGTTATTCATACTAAGGCACATACTGCAGCCTGATTCTCTCCATTCAAATCCTGCTTCAAGGAAGATTTCATGAAGACCTTCTTTTTCTGCTTGCAATTTGACACTTTGAGAGCCAGGCACCACAATCGCTCTGACATGATCTGCTACTTTTTGTCCTTCAATCATAGAAGCGGCTTGGCGTAAATCAGTCATTCTTGAGTTCGTACATGAGCCGATAAAGACATGCTCAATCGTAATATCTTCTATACGCTGATGCGGATGGACACCCATGTATTCATAAGCACGAATCGCTTCTTTTTGATCATCTTCTTGTGCAAAGTCCTCAGGTCCTGGGATCGATGCATCCACAGGGAGTACCATTCCTGGGTTAATTCCCCACGTAACCATTGGTGAAATCTGATTTCCATCTAATACAATGGTTTTATCGTAGGTTGCACCTGGATCTGTTCTAAGTTCTTCCCATTCTTTAATAGCTGCTTCGAAGTCTTCGCCCTGCGGTGCATATTTGCGGCCGCGGCAATATTCGAAGGTGACTTCATCAGGTGCAATCAATCCTGCTCTTGCGCCTGCTTCAATTGACATATTACAAACGGTCATCCGCTCATCCATCGTCATGTTTCTGAATACTTCCCCAGTGTATTCAATGACATAACCTGAGCCGAACTTCACGCCGTGCGCACCAATGACGGCTAAAATGACATCTTTGGCGGTTACCCCTTTTTGAAGCTTTCCGTCTACTCTAATTTCTAGCGTTTTCGGACGCTGCTGCCAAAGTGTTTGTGTAGAAAGTACATGTTCAACCTCACTAGTACCGATCCCAAAGGCAAGTGCACCAAATGCGCCGTGAGTTGATGTATGACTATCTCCACAAACGATTGTTTTCCCCGGAAGTGTCAATCCAAGCTCAGGTCCAACGACATGGACGATTCCTTGGTCAACACTGTGAAGGTCAGCAAGACGAACGCCAAATTCCGCACAGTTGCGCTCTAAGGCACTCACTTGCTTTTTAGCAATCTCATCTTTGATCACAAATCGATTCACAGTTGGGATGTTGTGATCCATCGTCGCAAACGTGTTTTGAGGTCTTCTCACCTTGCGCCCTTTTTGTCTTAATCCTTCAAATGCTTGAGGTGATGTCACTTCATGCACCAAGTGCAGATCAATATATAAAAGGTCTGGTTTTCCCTCGCCGCTTTTGACTACATGCTGATCCCATATTTTTTCGATGATTGTTCGAGGCATAACCCTTTTCCTCCCTCTACCTAATTCCACAAGATTCTATTTACACAATGGTTTGCACGCGCTGCTTGAGTGCGTCTACAACCGCATTAGTGATTTCTTCAGTCGTTTGATAAGTTCCCTCTTTTGCTGCTAAATCTTTTGTTCGTTTGCCAGAGGCAAGAACAGCTTCGACAGCTTCTTCTATTGCAGCCGCTTCTTCTTCTAATGCAAAGGAAGTTCTAAGCAAGCTTGCTGCTGATAAAATGGTTGCCAGAGGATTTGCAACGTTTTGCCCCGCAATATCGGGTGCTGAACCATGAATTGGCTCATATAAATGAAGACCTGTGCTTGATAAACTAGCAGATGGCAGCATGCCGAGTGATCCAGTAATCATCGAAGCTTCGTCACTTAAAATATCGCCGAACATATTCTCTGTCACAATGACATCAAATTGAGCGGGCTTGTAAATCAGCTGCATGGCAGCATTGTCGACGAGCATATGCTCAAATTCAACTTCTGGATATTGAGCAGCAACTTCTTCTACCGCATCCCGCCATAGTTTACTAGAAGCAAGAACATTCGCTTTATCTACAGACGTCACTTTTTTCCGTCTCGTTAACGCCATATCGAACGCTTCTTTTAATACGCGGACAATTTCTTCCTTTGTATAAAGGAGCGTATCAACGGCAGCTTCTTTTCCTTCATCATCCGTATAGCGTTCGCTTGGTTCACCAAAATAGAGACCGCCTGTTAATTCACGAACGATGACGAAATCGACTCCGTTAATGTGATCCTGTTTTAACGGAGATGCCCCGCTTAAACTATCGAACACCTTTACAGGGCGGATGTTTGCAAATAAGTCCAGCTGTTTACGAATGGCGAGCAGGCCTTTTTCTGGACGAAGCTCTGGCGGGTTTTGATCCCACTTTGGTCCGCCGACTGCTCCTAATAAAATCGCATCAGCGTTTTTGCATACATCTACTGTTTCCTTTGGAAGCGGGTTATTTTTTTCATCTATTGCGATACCGCCAATTAGCGCAGTTTCAAATTCGAATTCGTGTCTAAATTGAGCCGCTGTCTCTTGAAGGACTGCGACTGCAGATGTCACGACTTCCGGTCCGATTCCATCGCCGGGCAAAAGTGCAATTTTCTTTTTCATGAGAACCTTCCTCCTTTCCTATGAAATCGCGTGATGTTTCTCAATTTCAATCAGATTTGATTTGAAGATTAAATGCCTGTTCACTGCATTGACGTAAGCTTTTGCCGATGCTTCAAGTACATCTTGCGCTACACCGCGTCCTGCTGTTTCTTTTCCTTCTATTGAAACAGTGACATATACTTCTGCTAGTGCATCTCTGCCTTTTCCATTTGATTGAATGCGGTAGTCCAGCAAATGAATTCTTTCTTCCATACAGCGCTCAAGCGTGTTGTACACAGCCTCTACACTGCCTGCACCTGTAGCTGCTTCTTGAATGACTTCCTGTGTTTCTTGGTTTTTCAGAGAAACTGTTGCTGTTGGCATTTGTTCTGTTCCATAGTGCACTTGCAGACTTTCAAATTCATAGCCGATTTTTCGGTCTGCTACTTTTTCTTCTAATATAATAGAGATCAAATCATCATCTGTAATTTCTTTCTTCTTCTCTGTCAAGTTCTTGAAAGTCTCAAAGAATTTATTGATTTCGTCTTCCGTTAGTTTAAAGCCTAGTGTTTTCAGACGGTCTTTAAACGCGTGTCTTCCGGAGTGTTTTCCAAGGACAAGCACATCTGTTGTCACACCGACAAGCTCTGGAGAAATAATTTCATAGGTTGTTTTTTCTTTGAGGAAACCATCTTGGTGAATACCTGATTCATGTGCAAAAGCGTTGTTTCCAACGACTGCTTTATTACGCGGCACAATCATTCCTGAGTATTTGCTCACTACATCACTTGTACGCTTAATTTCATTCAATTGAATCGTTGATTCGACCTGGTAAAAGTCTTTTCGAATATGAAGAGCTACTGCAATTTCTTCTAAAGCAGCATTTCCAGCGCGCTCGCCAATTCCGTTGACAGCCGTTTCAATTTGATCTGCTCCATTTTCAATGGCAGCAAGTGAGTTTGCCACAGCCATTCCTAGATCATCGTGACAGTGAGCGGACAAGTTGACGCGGTCGATATTTGGAACGTGTTCCTTCATATATTTAAAGATGTTTCCGTACTCTTTTGGCGCTAGGTATCCAACTGTATCTGGCAAGTTAATGACACTCGCCCCAGCGTCAATCACCTTTTCTACAATTTCTGCCAAGAAAGCAAGATCTGTACGGCACGCATCTTCTGCTGACCATTGGACAACTGGAAAACGTTCTTTCGCATATTTCACCATTGCGACTGCCTGTTCTACGACTTCTTCACGTGTTTTCTTGAGTTTATGCTTCAGGTGAATGTCAGAAGTGGCAATAAAGACATGAAGCCTTGGCTCCACTCCATCTTTTAATGCTTCCCATGCAGCATCAATGTCACCTTTCACACATCGTGCAAGACCAGCTACAGAACAGCTTTTAATCGTTCTTGCTATTTCTTGTACGCCTAAGAAATCCCCTCGGGATGAAGCGGGAAAACCCGCTTCAATGATATTAACCCCAAGGCGCTCAAGCTGCTTTGCAATGATTAGCTTTTCTTGTGCATTTAAGTTCACTCCTGGAGATTGCTCTCCATCTCGAAGTGTTGTGTCAAAAAAATTAATTTTCCGCACCGACGCTCACCGCTTCCTTTTTCTTTCCTTGTTTAACGAAAGGCATCATTTCACGAAGCTTTCTACCAACGATTTCAATTTGGTGCTCATTTTCATTTGCATTGATTGCATTGAAACGCGGACGATTCACTTGGTTTTCAACAATCCATTCTTTTGCAAATGTTCCGTTTTGGATATCAGTCAAAACAGCTTTCATTGATTCTTTTACTTTTGCATCCACAACACGAGGTCCTGATACGAAGTCACCCCATTGTGCTGTATCAGAGATTGAATATCTCATGCCTTCTAATCCTTCTTCATACATAAGGTCAACGATTAATTTCAGTTCATGCAGACACTCGAAGTATGCAAGCTCTGGCTGATAACCAGCTTCTGTTAACGTTTCGAATCCTGCTTTTACTAGTGAAGTAAGACCTCCACAAAGAACTGCCTGCTCACCGAATAGATCCGTTTCTGTTTCTTCTTTAAATGTTGTTTCAAGAACGCCCGCTCTTGCTCCGCCGATCGCTTTTGCATAAGCAAGTGCTTTGTCTTTCGCTTGGCCAGATACATCTTGATAGATAGCAAATAGGGCAGGTACACCAGCGCCTTGCTCATATGTTCTTCTCACAAGATGTCCTGGACCTTTTGGAGCTACAAGATACACGTCTACGTCACTTGGAGGAACAATTTGATGGAAGTGAACGTTGAATCCGTGTGCGAATACAAGTGAGTTGCCAGCTTCTAATTGATCTTTGATTTCTTCATCATATACTTTCTTTTGCTGCTCATCTGGAAGTAGTACCATGACTACGTCTGCTTGTGCTGCTGCTTCTTTTACTGTGAACACTTGATGGCCGTCTTCTTGTGCTTTTGTATAAGATCCGCCTTTTCTCACGCCGACAATAACATCTACGCCACTTTCTTTTAAGTTCAACGCATGTGCATGACCTTGTGAACCGTAACCAATGATTGCTACCTTTTGACCATTTAATACGTTTTCTTGAATATCACCGTTATAATATACTTTTACCATTTGACTCTCTCCTTTTGTTTAGACAATTGAAATTGTTTTATTTGTTTGCGGCTTTTGCTGATTATCTCTCGCAAAGGCCGTGGTGCCAGTTCTGGCGACTTCTTTAATGCCGTATGGCTTAAGTAATTCAATGAGTGCTTCAATTTTTGAAGACTCACCTGTCACCTGAATGACGACACTCTCTCTGCTTACATCTACAATAGAAGCTCTAAAAGGTTCAATGACCCCTGTGATCTCCATTCTTGATGCTGGTGCAGATACGACTTTTATCAAAGCCAGCTCTCGCTGAACGATTGATTGGTTTGTAATGTCTGTTACTTTCAGAACATCGATTTGTTTGTTCAGCTGTTTTGTCAGCTGTTCGATGTCTTTCTCCTGGTCTACATGGACGACGAACGTGATGCGTGATACATCTTGAATCTCAGAATGGCCGACCGTAATGCTTTCAATGTTGTAGTGTCTTTTAGTAAAGAGGCCTGTGATTCTGTTCAGTACGCCTGATCGATTTAATACAGTCAACACAATAATTCTTTTCAAGGTTTCACCCCCACCATCTCATGAAGTCCTTTCCCCGGTGCTACCATCGGGAATACTTTTTCATCTCTCGCTACATTGACATCGATGAAAACAGGCTCTCTAGAGGTTAAGGCTTCTTCAAGCTTTTCTTTCGCCTCTTCGTCTGATGAGATTCTGATTCCTTTAATGCCATAAGCTTCAGATAATTTGACGAAGTCTGGCTGCTCTGAAAATTTAGAATGTGAGTAGCGTTCTTCGTAGAAAATTTCTTGCCATTGTCTTACCATTCCAAGGCTGTGATTATTGAGTACAATCACTTTGACTGGAAGGTTCAGCTCACGGATAACGGCAAGTTCTTGCAGGGTCATTTGGAAACCTCCGTCTCCTAAAATTGCCACAACAGTTGCCTCTTGATCAGCCAGCTGAGCGCCGATGGCTGCTGGTAATCCGAAGCCCATTGTGCCAAGACCTCCAGATGTGACCCACTTATCTGCATTTTCAAATGGATAGAACTGCGCCGCCCACATTTGATGCTGTCCGACATCAGTTGCGACAATGGCTTCACCTTTTGTGAATTGATGAATGTATTCAATCAGCTTTTGAGGCTTAAAGCCTTCTGCTTCGTTTTCAACGTACCAGAGTGGATATTCTTCCTTCCACTGATCTAATTGATTTTTCCATTCGTCTGATTCCCCTTGCTTCCCGTCCTGCTTGATCAGCTCTTCAAGAACGAGCTTACTGTCTCCAACAACCGGGATATGGGTATGAATGTTCTTGCCGATTTCCGCTGGGTCGATGTCAATATGAGCCACCTTCGCATGTTTCGCAAAATGATTAAGGTTGCCTGTTACCCTGTCATCAAATCTTGCTCCGATTGAAATGAGCAGGTCACATTGATGAAGAGCCATGTTCGCTGCATATGTGCCATGCATACCAGCCATCCCTAGGAAAAGAGGATGCTTTGCCGGGAATCCGCCAAGTCCAAGCAATGTATGAGCGACTGGGATTTGCTGCTGCTCTACATACTGTCTTAATTCTTCAGATGCTTTGCCATGAAGTACGCCGGCTCCTGCTAGAATGACTGGTTTCTTCGCTCTGCTGACAGCTTCTACTAATTTGCGAATTTGCAAATAGTTTGGCTCTACTTTTGGCTGATAACCAGGTAAATCAATTGGCTGATCATATTCAAACGTTCCTTCAATGCCTGCGACATCTTTTGGAATATCAATCAAGACTGGACCAGGTCTGCCTGTTGTTGCGATATGGAACGCCTCTTTAATGACACCCGGTAATTCCTCTGGATTTCTTACCTGATAGCTGTGCTTTGTAATTGGCATTGTGATGCCGAGTACATCAGCTTCTTGGAAAGCATCCGATCCAATGACTGACGTTGCCACCTGCCCTGTGAATACAACAAGGGGAAGTGAATCAATCATCGCATCTGCAATTCCTGTCACAAGATTTGTCGCTCCCGGCCCTGATGTGGCAATGACAACACCCGGTTTACCAGATACTCTTGCATATCCTTCTGCTGCGTGAATCGCTCCCTGCTCATGTCTTGGCAGGACATGAAATAAACCAGAATCGTAAATTTTATCGTAGATTGGCAAAACCGCTCCGCCCGGATAGCCGAAAATGACTTCTACTTTTTCTCTTTTAAGTGCTTCAATTAACATGAGTGCACCGTTCATCGTTTGTGGCGCTTTTGATTTTTCCGTCTCCATTTGTACATTTGTCCCCATTTGATTTCCTCCTCTTTGTCTTGCTTCAGTCAAGTCCTTTCACCCTTTTCTATTCAAGATAGAGATATGAGACCATATAAAAAAGCCTTCTCACCCCACAATGACACTACTTTTCACTAGGTCAAAGGGGCGAAAAAGCTTTGTTTTTCGCGGTACCACCCTTGTTCACGGCAAACCCTGCTGCCGTCTCATGGACATCTTTCGTCCATTTTGGTAACGAGTGAGCAATGTCACTCGGTCTGCCCTACTATCATTTCAAGCAGACACTCAGAGGTGAGTTCACTTTAGAAAGTAACACCGGTTTCCAGCTAGCACCGGCTCTCTGTAGATACTGACTCTAAAGCTACTAGTCCTCTTCAACGTTTATCGATATCTATTTAGCTTGCATGAATGTTTTCATCTGCAAAAACGACTTTTTCTCCTTCTTCAACTACTCGCTTGCGGAATTGTTCAAGAAGTTTGTTTGTGTGGAACCCAGGTTTCCCTTCACCGATTGTACGGCCGTCAACTTTTACAACGGCGATGACTTCGGCTGCGGTTCCTGTTAGAAATACTTCTTCAGCTGTATACACATCATGTCTTGTGAATGGTTCTTCTTTCACTTCGTAGCCTAAGTCTTCTGCAATCTCCATGAGGGCATTTCTTGTGATGCCTTCAAGTGCGCCGATATAACCTGGCGGTGTATAAAGCTTGCCTTTTTTATAAATAAACACGTTGTCTGCAGAACCTTCCGCCACGTACCCTTGATCGTTCAGCATCAATGCTTCACTCACACCGGCCATATGGGCTTCGATTCGGACAAGAATGTTATTCAAATAATTTAATGATTTCACTTTTGGGCTAAGGACATCTGGACGATTTCGTCTTGTTGGAACCGTCACAATATCAATACCCGTTTCATATAGGTGCTTTGGAAAAATGGCCAGCGGCTCTACAATGATCACTGTGTTGGCTCTCCCGCAGTTGTTAGGGTCTAAACCAAGATCACCCGCTCCTCTTGAGACGACAAGGCGGATATAGGCATCCTTTAGGCCGTTCCTTTCAACTGTATGAATCATTTTCTCCGTGAGTTCCTCAAGTGAATATGGAATGTTCAGCATAATGGATCTGGCGGAATCATACAGGCGGTCTAAATGTTCTTTCATTCGAAAGATATTTCCGTTATATACGCGAATCCCTTCGAACACACCGTCGCCATATAAGAAGCCATGATCGTAAACTGAAATTTTCGCATCCTCTTTTTTCACGAGTTCATCGTTTAAAAAGATCCACTGTTCCTTTTGGTCTTCCATTTTCAGTGAGCACCCTCTCTTTCAAACAAAAAGTAGTTGAATTTTCAGACACTTTATATTGAAGTGTCTCTCGCTTGCACTGCGTGTTTGTTTAGCTTTTGTTGAACCCATCTTACGCCGCTTTCCATACAGTGTCAACAGCATTTTTAAAATTATTAGACAATTTAGACTAATCAAAATTAAATGTATACGCTTACACCTTTGCTAGACAAGGAATGAAAAAACTTAAAATTTTTTGTATTTTTTCTTCAATTTATTTACTTTACATGAACGCTTTTCTTTTGAGAAAACTTTTGTGATATTTTTTCACATGATTTTTGATGAATATTGTGAGATTTCAATGACTTCGTTTTTTCTTTTGACATGCCTTTCTAAAGCGTTTTCCTATGAATTTATGATAGAATGAGAGCATCTAATAGAAGGAGGGCAATACATGGCTAACATCAGAGGTTATATTGGTACGTATACAAAGGCAGACAGTAAAGGTGTTTATACGTTTACATTAAATACGGACAAGCAGCAGATTGAGCAAGTAGAAGTCGCTGCTGAACTTGAAAATCCTACATATTTAACCGTGTCAGAGGATCAAAAGTTTGTTTATGCTGTTGTGAAAAAGGGCTCACAGGGCGGCCTTGCTGCGTATCAAATTGATTCAACAACAGGCAGACTTCACTTCATCAACCAAGAGCTTGCCGATGGAGCTTCTCCTTGCCACGTCAGCGTGGACAGTCAAACGAAAACGGCGTATACAGCGAATTATCATAAAGGGACAGCAGAGATGTATGAAATCGATGCTGAAACTGGCTCAGTGATCCGCACGCTCTCACAGGCGCAGCATGAAGGAACTGGCCCTAACGAAGATCGTCAGGAAAAACCGCACACTCACTTTATGGGTCTCACGCCAGATGAACAATTTGCAGTAGCTGTTGACCTTGGAACAGATGGAATTTATACGTATAAGAAAGAAGACGGCAAACTTGAGCTTGCTCATACATTTGAAACAAAGCCTGGCAGCGGACCTCGTCATATCACATTCCACCCAACGAAACCTGTGGCATATGTAATGACAGAGCTAAGCTCCGAGGTCATTGTGCTTCGTTACTTTGAAGATGGTCATTTTGAAGAGATCCAAACAATCGCGACCATTCCAAGCGATTTTACAGAGAACAATCAAGGCAGTGCCATTCATGTCTCTTCAGACGGACAATTTGTTTATGCAGGAAATCGCGGTCATGATAGCATTGCGATTTTTAAAGCAGATGATGACGGCCAATTAAGCCTAGTCGAGATTGCTTCTTCTGAAGGAAACTGGCCTAGAGATTTTGTGCTTGATCCAACAGAAGAATTCCTCGTCGGTTCAAACCAAGAATCTAGCAATCTTGTGTTATACAAACGCGACAAAGAAACAGGACGTCTCACTGTCTTACAATCAGACATTACCGTCCCTCATCCAGTTTGCGTGAAATTTTTAGGGTAAAGAAAAAAGCCTCCAATAACGGAGGCTTTTCTTTATGCAGACGGCATACCGCCATCCTCAAGCTTTTGATCAATCAGAGACGTATCCGTTTTTTCACCGAACCATTTTGACAGCCTGTCTTTTGCTTTCCCTTTCACATCATCATCAATGTACATTGCTACTTGAAGCAGAGCAAATGTGATGGCTCCTAAATCATCTGTGTAGCCGACGCCAATCAATGTATCCGGAATGAGATCAAGTGGAAGGATAAAATAGCCGAGTGCTCCAATAATCAAGGTCTTTGCTTTGACCGGCACTTCGGGTTTTTGCAATGTATAGTAAAGTAATAGCACAGCATAGACAAGAGAGACACCTGCTTTTTGTGCCGTCTTTTTTAACTTTTCCCAAAAGGCATGATCATTAAAATGCTTCTTTGAACGCTTTAATAGTTCTTTTTTCTCAGAACGATTCATCATATCGCCTCCATCTACAGCATAGCCCTTTTCCCTCAGTTATACAAGATATCCGCTGATTCGACAAACAAAAAGCAGCAGAAAGCTGCTGCATTCTACTGCTCTTTGTAAAACTTTTCAATTGCCTTATCGATGTACACCCATCCTTTATAAGACACATGAATCGTATCTTTAAAGAAATATGGATCGTACTCATGCTTAGTCAAATCCGCGACTTCATACCCATTATCTCGAATTTGACGATTGATTTTTTCATAATAACCTGTACGGCCTTCTTTCGGAAAACCGGTGTAATCATACCACTTTCCGTTGACAGGAATCGTCACAAACAAAGGCTTCGCCCCTGCCTGTTTTAAAATATCCAGCATGATTTGAAAATCTTTGTATTCTGGTGATTCGGCATAAGAATGACCTTCACGGGAATCCTTCATCTTTTTCATAATCGGTTTCAGCTTGTGGTCAAACAGTTTTTGGTTAATATAAAACGGGTTGTCCCCTGCTCTTTTCGCACCAAAAATGCTCGCTTCTTTTTCAAGCTCAGCCCATGTTTTTCCTTTGACTGAAGGAGACGGTTGAAGCTTGCGCTCATGCCCCGATCCAATCGTATAGTACATGTCTTTCTTTTGAAGCATACCATAATACATTTTCGCAATAGGAGAAATCGCGCCATAAGCGAACTTGTTCCCAGATAGCTCTGCTTTAAAAAGCTCTGTAATCACCATGTCGTTTTTGACTGCTTTAAACTTCATGATTCTTTTAATCAGTTCTTTTTTCACAGTTGGATCAATTTCTTTATTATAGGCGAGATTCAGCGCTTGAAGCGCTGAATAGTTAGGTGCAAAGTGATTCTCGTCAGATCCCCATTTCACAAACCACTGCGGAGACACGATAAATACAAGCTTCTTCCCTTTTAATTCATCCATATGCGCTGCGAAGTTCATCGCATGAATTAATGATTGCGATCCACCTTTTCCAATAAGATAAGGTGTAAACCCTTGAGGATTCTCATGAAAGAAATTCGAAGGGTGATATGGATCAAAACGTGATAGTTCAGAAGATCCATAGATCGGCAAATAAGTTGGATCTTTTAGCATTTCATCTTGTAAATAGAGCCCTTGAAACATCCCTGGATCTAATTCTGTGGCTGACTTTTGTAATTTGTCTTTTGGGATCAGGTGTGAAAGCCATGCATTTGGTACAAGAAGAACACCAATGAATAGAACAGCCGCTAAAATAAGCGGCCCAAAAAAACGCTTTTTCATTACTTCATCTCTGCCAGCTGCTCAGCAATATGATTCGGCGTATCCCACACATCACGATCGAATTCTGTAATCGGAACAGTGATTCCGAGTTGACTTTCAATTGCCATAAGCAGTTCTACTGTACCAAATGAATCAAGAAGACCTTCTTCAAAAATCGCAATCTCTGGATTTTCTTTCACAACGTCATCCTGACAAACCTCTGCAATAATACCGTATACTTGATTTTTAAATTCCATAATTTTCTACTCCCTTAATCATTAATGATGAAATGGTTTTCCTGAAAAAATATAAAATCCGAAACAAATCACATGGAATGTAATAATGATCGACACAACCATTGTGACCTTATTATCCGGCCACCACTTGTGCTTTTTATTCCATTTCTCAAATAAATTGTAACCGGACATGACAACTGCATGATATAGTCCGTAAATAATATATTGAAGGGCAAGACCATGCCAAGCACCCATCAATAGAAAAAGGACAAAGTACCCAATATTTGATACAGCCATTCGGTTCTTGATCCACTTCTTTTTAGTCATAAAGAACACAAATCTCATAAACACGTAGTCTCTGAACCAGAAGGACAGGGACATGTGCCAGCGATTCCAGAAGTCTTTAATGTTTCGGCTGATAAACGGTTTATTAAAGTTCTCTGGTGATTTAATCCCCATAATATAACTCACACCTACAGCAAATGCTGTATATCCAGCAAAGTCAAAGAACAAATACATGCTGTAAGCATACATATATGTTAACTGCTGAACAAAGTGACTGCTGCTAATGTGATGGATATTCATCAGAATATATGTGTGAATCAGATAGCCAATAATGAACTTATATAAGAAGCCAATAAAAATTTTATGAATACCGGCATATAGAAGATCACTGTATGCTTCTTTTTCAGGCGGCGTATCCATATCCTTTTCAAATCGGCGGTAACGGTCAATCGGACCTGATGAAATCGTCGGGAAAAAGACAATGAAATAGACCAAACGGTGAATCGGGATTTTCTTCTTAATCAAGCCGTCTCTTGTTTCAATAATTAACTGAACACCTTTAAATGTTAAGTACGAGATCCCCAAAAAGCTCAGCCAGTTCATTGGCGGCGGCTGGTGCGGCTGATGAGTTAAAAAGAATGGTAAAATCTTAGACAGCACAAGCGGCAAAATAGATGCCACCACTGCTGCATAGAAAACAGATGCCTGATTCGCCTTTAACCGATATGCAAGGTACAGGCGGATGATGAAGACTTGCCACACCGTGAACAAGAAGAGCAGCAGCGCGCTATGGGCATCCTTTGAGAAAATAAGTGCCAGCGCCACCACCGTTGCAAACATGTTGTAGCCCTGCATTCTTTTGCCGCGAAGACCAAGAATGATCGTCGGCAAAAGAAGAATACCAATTAGAATGAAGAAAAAGAATGAACTAAACGGAATCATAGAAGAACCTCTTTCGCGATTCTCTTACGGTCAACCTTCCCGTTTGGCGTCATGTACAGCTGCTCAAGATACACAAATTTTCTTGGAATCATGTACGCTGGCAGTGAATCCGCCATTTCCTTCTTAATCGCACTTGTCAGCTGATACTCTTTTTCAAATGAATGAGCTGCTGGAACAATCGCTGCAATCAAGTACTCGACATGACCGTTTGGCTGGAATGGCACAATCACACAAGCATTGACATAGGTTGTCTCGCTCACATGATATTCAATTTCTTCAAGCTCCATCCGATATCCATGAAGCTTAATTTGATAGTCGAGACGGCCATGGCACGTAATTAATCCATCCTGCGCCACACCTGCGTCACCTGTACGGTAAGCAGGGCGTCCCTCGTATTCAAAGAACACTTTATCCGTTAAGGCTTGTTCACCTAAGTAGCCTCTCGTGACGCTTGGGCCCACGATGACAATTTCCCCTTTTTCACCATCAGGAAGTGTCTTGCCTTCTTCATCTAAAATGACGATGTCTGTATCAGGTTTGGCATAGCCGACTGGTAAAGAATCGTGCTGATCAAGAATCTCCTCTGTGACTTCAATCGATGTGATCGCAACAGTTGCTTCAGTCGGACCATACGTATTAAAGACCTGCGCCTTTGGAAAACGCTCCAGAAGTGCACTTGCTACAGCTACAGGAAGCGCCTCACCGCAGAACAAGAAAACTTTTAGCTGAGGTAAAAGCTCCCCTGTAAAGGAAGGGTCCATTAAGCACATTTGCACAAAAGAAGGTGTGGATGTCCACACTTCAACGTCAGATTGACCAAGTGCTGCAAACATATCCTTTGGCTTATTGACGAGATCTTTTACTAAACAGTAAAGCGTGCCGCCTGATTGAAGCGCTGGATAAAGATCCATCACTGATAAGTCAAAAGAAAATGGTGCTTGATTTAAGAATGTGCGTCCCTCACCAATTGGGAAGTCACGGCACATCCAATCTGTAAAGCTTTCTAAATTATTGGCCGTTACCTGAACGCCCTTCGGTTTTCCTGTACTGCCAGAGGTATAAATAATGTAGAAAACATCATCTTGTTGAACCCACTGCGTGGATGGCGGTGCTTCTTTTTCAAGTGCTAAAAGCGATGCCGCACTCTTCACTTCAATGTGCTCTTCTACATCTAATACATTCTGCTCATTTGCACAAATCAATAGACTGGCTTTTGAGCTTTCAATAATTGAGACGATACGCTCGACAGGTATTGAGATATCGACCGGAATATACGGTCTGCCTGATTTCACACTGCCTAAGAAAGAAATCAGCATCTCTGGCTCCATATGACCGTATACAATGACAGGTGCACTGCCAGCTGCGACTGCATCAATCGCACCAGCCATTTGGTCTGATAAATGCCAAAGCTCATCATATGTGATCGACGCATGTTGAGAAACAAATGCTGGCTGTGTTGGTTTTGTTTGCTGGTATTCATGAATCGTTTGTAATAGTTTCATAATTTAATCTCCAATTAAAAATCGTTGTAAATGAATGATCCCGTATTTGCTGTATGGAATCCGTAAATAAAGAACAATAATAGCAAAATAAGTAAGTAAAAGCTTGTATATCCTATCCATTTTACAGACTTATTTTCTGATAGCTTTTTGAATAGCATATTGATAACCTCTTTTCTTTTGACACTTATAGAGACGCATGACTCATTCAAAGAGTTTCATATCAAACGATAAAATTTTTAAGAAATGCTAAAAAAATGTCGAACCTTGGAACGTCTCTTTTGAGCAAAGCTGTCTTATTGTAACAAAGATTTAATGTATTTGAAATGAAATTCGATCTTAAATTTGCCTTAAAATTGCTGAAAGCTGTCGAACTAACGCAAAAGCCATCTAGTTGGACTAGATGGCTTTGATTTCAATTACTTCTTATATTTATTGACTTCGAACATGAGAATGTTTTTGAACACCACATAATCCTTTTTACTTTCAAAAGGACCTTTGTTGTTGTCATGCTCATCAATTTCATAAAAACCTGGTCCTTCTCCGGCATCACGTTTTTTGTACCAGGATAGGAAAGCGTTGACTTCTTTCATGGAAAGGTCATACTCTTTCTGTAAGCCATTGACCATTGTGATGATGAGAAGGGCATCACCGTCTTCATTTGTTGCATCGTCTTTAGGCGGTGTGGTTGGTTCTTGGTCTTTGTCGCCTGGATTTGTAGAATCGTCTTTTGGTGGTGTTGTCGGTTCTGGATCTTTGTCACCGGGTGTTTCAGTGTTGTTTGGAAATTGCAAGTCTTTTAAAGATAAAGAGATGACGGATTTGTAGTTTTGATCTGCAATCTCTGTATAATTCGCATTATAATCTCTACCACCTATAAGGTATAATGTATCATCAATAACTACTGCTGAAGCTCCTATACGCATATTATGATAAGGTACTTCTATTCTGACTAATCCTTCTTGTTCAGTATCATACACAAATAAATCTCTTGGTGAAGCAGCAGGAAATACCATGTTATTTTTATAAGTAACACCACTTAGATACCCTTTAACAAATCCTTTTTTCTTGACAGACCAGGCTTCCTTTGATGCATTATATTCAAAAACTTCACCCTTATCATTTTTCCCAAATATATAAAATTTATCGTCTAGTACTAGGCCAATTGCACCTTCATTTTTAACATTTAGAGGAGCTTCCTCTTTCCATGTTTGACTGGTTAGATCATAACTAAAAAATTCTTTACCGCCTAGTACATAAATTTTATTTCCAATAACACCCGCTTGAACGTTATAAGAGCCTTTTGATTTGCTAATAAAGGGAATATCAGGTAGTTTTTCCCATTCATCTTTTTTTGTATCATACACCTCGAACTTATTATAAGTAAAACCCGTATGTTTTCCAGCAAGGACATATATTTTTGAACCTACTACTACTGATGCTGCTCCCCCTCTTCCAGTTGGTATATTATTTTTTTTAGTCCATTTATTTATAGATGGATCATATTCTAACGTTTCTTTGTCCGCATTAAACCCACCAATTACATAAATTTTCCCATCTACAGCATTAGCTACAGCTCCCACTCTTGCTGTTGGCAAATCAGCTAATTGATTCCATTCATCCTTAGCCGCATGTACCATTTGAATTGACTGCGTGAATGAAAAGATTACTAGTAACATCATGACGATCCATTTTTTCAAAAATAACACTCCCTTTTCATTATCTTACTTCTTCATTATCGGAGTGTTTTTAAATTTTTATAGAATAATTGATCTTTTTAAGGAGAAATTAATAGTAAAAAAGCATTAGAAAGGGCCTTACTAAAGAGAGCCTCTTAAAATAGCAAGTTCAATCAGAAACTGCCTGAGACTATAATCAGAGAACAATTTTAAAAAACCCATGGCTTTGCGATAAAAGATTTTTATATGGAGTGTCACATTCCCTTTTTGCAATTCTTTCAGATTGTCATTGAAGAGTACAGCAGTGCGCTAAAAAAGACAAAACAGTTGAAGTTATTCGAGATGGAATGCTATATCGGTTACGAATATCGGATCAAAACAAAGTGAATATTGAAAGCATCACAAAGATTTCTGACTTGAAAACGGGTGAACAAACCTCAAACATCTTAAATACAGCGGTTGAATTTACAGGAATAAATGATGCCATTCGAGTCATCACAGGGAGAGACCCTGTCACAGGTGACAAAGTCACTGACATGGACCGTCTAGTATCAAGCTTGTACATGATACCAGGAGCTAAAATCGCTAAAGTTGGAAAATACGCATTTAAAATAATGAAAGGAGATAAAGCAGCCAAGAAGATTGTCAAAACACCTTCCTTCGGCAAACATTCCGTACCAAAAGGTCCGTATCGTGAAGTAAATGGTTTCCCGGCAAAAGTAAAACCAGGTGCTCAAGAGAAACATATTCCTGATGCACCTAACTATAAACAGGAGATAGCTAATGGTAAAACAAAGAGTATCTTCTTTGGAGATAATAAAAAAGCACAAAAATTGCTTGATAAACATGCAGGTACTGGTGATATGTTAAAAACAAAAAATAAAGAAAGAGTGGATTTTGGTCAAGTCATAGGAAAGCATTACAATACAGAGACCAATAAGTATGAAGAGACTACAAGGGGCATTATACATTATAGTAAAAACGGCGCTCACATCGTGCCTTCACAACCATCCTAAATATGAGAAAAGAGGATTGACATGGAACCTGATTCTTTATTTAAAACATTATCAAAATACAAAAATAGAGACCTTAAATTGGAATATGAAAATGGATTAAGGCTAATCGGGAGAACTGATACATTTTTTGAAACTGATAACGGTCTAGAAGATGATGACATCAATTATAAAGAATATTACGCTACAGTCTTTCAAGTAAATAAGATTTTATCTCCTCCCCTTAATCATGAAAAAGACAGTTTATATACTTGGTTAATTGAGGGAAACACTTTGTTTGAGATTTCTCTTTATGAAGATACACCAAGTGCAGTTTATATAGCAGATGGCCCAAAAATATGGGAATTGGACAGTGATGAATAACTAAGAAAAGCCCCTTCAAATTAGAAGGGCTTTTCATTTGTTTCTGTTTTAAATATATCTAGTCGCTAACCTTCAAATATAATTCTATTTTTCAATTTATACATTTTTGATTTTGATCCATTTACGTTCATAGTCATTGAAGAAGCTGATCAGAAATCAGTCACCCATTTTGATAGCTTCTTTGATACAAAAACAGAGAACAGAAATACCTAAAAATAAATCCGCTCCCAAAACCCTATTTTGAAGTGAGTTACGAACTTAAGTTCTAAAAAACAAAAAAGCCTGAAATCCTTGATAATAAAGGGTTTCAGGCTTTTAATTTAGTACGTCCCAGGAGAGATTCGAACTCCCGACCGACGGCTTAGAAGGCCGTTGCTCTATCCTGCTGAGCTACTGGGACATGTTGTTATGTAGTGTGCTTTGGTGTATTACCTCAGCGACAAGATTTATTATATTACTATTGTTCTTTAAAGTCAACGGTTTTTCGAAAGTTTTTTCATAAGGGGCAAATGCTGCACCCTTATGAAATACCTTCCAATGTGACAGTGTTTTCGAGGTCTTGTATTGCAAGACCTTCGTCCGTGAAAAACTGTACGTTTGCTTCGCTTCCATCTAGTGTCAGTATAGCATAGCTGCGCTCTTTTCGCACTCTTGGCAAGTGCACGCTGCCTGGGTTAATGAGCAGTTTTCCTCTGAGCAGTTCACTGCCTGGGATGTGCGAGTGGCCAAAGCAGATAATGTCTGCGCCCAGCTCTTCTGCACGGTAGTAGACTTGAAGTAAGGATTGTTTGATGCCATGCAGATGTCCGTGAGTGAGAAATAGTTTTCCGCCTCCATCAAGTGGGAGCAGGAGCTCTTCTTCAAAATCGCCCATAAAGTCACAATTTCCTTTGACGACTTTGTATCCTTCGAGTGCTGGGTGGTTCGTTTCGAGTTCTGAATCTCCGCAGTGAATCATCATGTCAACTTCAGCCGCATGCCGTTTGGCAATGGTTTGAAGTTCGTCTGTGAGTCCATGACTGTCACTAATGATGAGTATCTTCATGGCTTCATTCCCCCTTATTCATTTGCGTCTAGCAGTGATGAAAGCTTTTGAAGCGCGACCGCTCGATGGCTGATCTTGTTTTTCTCCTCTGGTGTTAACTCGGCCATCGTCTGGTCTTTGTCTTTAACGATGAAAATTGGGTCGTATCCGAAGCCATGTTCGCCGATAGGTTTTTCAGCGATGAAGCCTTCTACTGATCCTTCTACCGTCTTTGTTTCTTTTCCCGGTATGCTGACAGCAAGGGCACATCTGAATCTGGCTGTGCGGTCTTCTTTTTCAATGCCTTGAAGTTCGCTCAGCACTTTTTCCACATTCTTCGCATCGTCTTTATGCTCACCTGCGTATCTCGCTGAATACACGCCAGGTTTTCCGCCCAGATAATCAATCGACAGACCGGAATCGTCTGCAATGACCATTTCACCTGCTTTGGCTTGAATGGCCTCCGCTTTGATGATGGCATTTTCTTCGAAGGTTTGTCCTGTTTCTTCAATTTCTTCAGTAAAGCCAATGTCTGCTAGTGTTTTGACCGTGAATCCTTTTGGCTCAAGAATGGCTTTGAATTCTTTCGCTTTGCCCGCATTGTGCGTTGCAATGATGGCTGTTTTCATCCTGATCAAACCCTTCTCTTTATTCGATGACTTCTCCTGTTACTGCTTTTTGCTTCTCGATTAATTCTTTGATGCCCTTTTCAGCTAAATCAAGCAGTCCGTTTAGTTGTTCTCTTGAGAATGTCGCTTCTTCGCCTGTTCCTTGAAGTTCAACAAAGCGACCAGCGCCTGTCATGATGACATTCATATCTACTTCAGCAGAAGAATCTTCTTCATAGTTTAAATCTAACAGAAGACCTTGCTGAGAATCAATTCCGACGGATATCGCCGCTAAATAATCAGTAATCGGGTTTTCTTTGATAACTCTTTCAGCTCGTAGCTTTTGAATCGCAAGTGTCATGGCAACAAAAGCACCTGTGATCGACGCTGTGCGTGTGCCGCCGTCTGCTTGAATAACATCACAATCAATCCAAATGGTGCGTTCGCCAAGCTTTTCTAAGTCAACGACTGCGCGGAGTGCTCGTCCAATTAAACGCTGAATCTCCATAGTGCGTCCTGTGACTTTTCCTTTAGATGATTCTCTTATCGTTCTTTGTGCAGTTGCTCTTGGAAGCATGCTATATTCTGCTGTGATCCAGCCTTTTCCTTCTCCTCTTAAAAAAGGAGGTACGCGGTCTTCGATCGATGCGTTACAAATCACCTTCGTATTTCCCGCTGAGATTAAGACAGAGCCTTCTGGGTGCGTGATGTAGCCTGCCTCTATTTCAATTTTTCTCAATTCGTCATATTGTCTTTCATCTAATCTCATGTTTTACCTCCGTTACGATATACATTCCTCGCGAGTGCCAGCGGGGTTCTCCTACTAACTTTGACAACCTCAGCTCGTTCTAATCGCTTGGAATAAAAAAGAGGCAGCGAATATGCATGCCTCTTTTTCTCCATTATATCAATGTGTGACGTTAAAAACTACCTGTATTCACTTGTTCTGGTCGTGAAACCGGCTTTGTAAGCTCTGCTCCTTTTTCGTTCACAAGCTCAGCCTTGCCGTTCACCTTGACAGATACGCTTTTGACGTCCGGCAGCTCGGTTAATGTGAGCACAATGCTATCAAGAACTTTTTGTGAAATGACCTTTTTCTTTTCATCTGCACTGCCAAAAATGGATTCATTGAAATCAAGTGTCACATGGCCATCTTTTACTTTTGGTACATCATTCAGCTTCACATCTTGATCGAAGTCTGTAAGCAGATGGCTTTTTTTGCTTGGTCCAGAGACGAGCTCATCAATCGCTGCTGTAATCGGATCATCCTCGTCTTTTGGCGCTCTTTTGGTCACCGGAACATAGTACGTCTGTTCATCAGATTCAGCTAAATAGTAAACCGTCACTGGCTTTGTCGCTGTCATATCAGCAGCAGCCTCGTGCTGGATATTAATACCGTCTTCTCTGCTTAAATCATCTGAGATAGGTGTACCGTTCACAGGCATTTCTTTTAGTTCATGTCCATTCATCTTCAATTTGACTTTGGCTATGGAATCAAACTGTGTTAACGTCCAAGTAACAGATTGCAAAATGCGCTGCTCGTCTTCTTTTTTATAGTTTTTAAATTCATTTGAAAAATCGACAACCGCCGTTCCGTCTTTAATATCGACAGATACGCTCGTATCCGCTGGCAAAACTGCTCTGAATCCATTCGGCATTAAGTTCGAAATAGGCCCCCCATCCACGAGATATTCAAGGGTTTGTTTGGCACTCCCTTCATTTTTCGGCAATGGAATGGATTGAGATACGACATACCCGTTTTTATCTATTAAATATAATTCTCTCATGACCGTATCTGCCTGCTTCTCTTCTTTTCCTTCTTTGGCTGTTTGTTTATCTTCTTTATTTTCTTTCACATATGTGACGTTTTGTGGCGGGTCAATCTCTGTTTTCGCTTGGTCTGTTTGAAACAATCCGCATCCTGACAAAAGCATGGCTGACGCGATACACGTAACAGCTGCTGTAGATCCTTTTTTCAGCATACTTCACCCTCCTCTAGTAGTTTGTACTACTATGTATACGAGCTCCCCCAGAGGATTAGACCCTTTTCATAAAAAAATAACCCACTTCAAAATAGAAGGGGGTTATTGCTGGTAGATGTGTTCAAGTGACACAGTTTCGACCTTCCCTGGCAGGTAGCCAAACCAGTCACGAGCGATGTTTTGAAAATTTTGCTGCTGCCCCGTTGTGTAAAATGTATGCACAGGCGCTTCTTTAGAGGTATTTAACAGCCCTTTATATGAAAGAATCGTACTCGCTTCTCTCGCTGTCTCATCCCCTGATGAAATGATGCTGACATCACTGCCCATAAAGCGCTGAATCGGCTCTTTTAAAATCGGATAGTGTGTACAGCCAAGTATAAGTGTATCAATTCCTGTTTCCTTCATTGGTTCAAGGGAATCTTTCACCACTGCCTCTGCTGTCTGATCTAAAAACGTACCGCTTTCCACAAATGGGACAAGGAGCGGACACGCCAGACTTTGAACTGTTAGACCTGCTTTTAGTGACAGCAGCGCTTCTTTGTATGCCTCGCTTTTGATCGTATTGACTGTGCCAATAACGCCAATATGCTGGTTGTTCGTCACTTTAATTGCTGTACGGGCGCCAGGCTGAATGACGCCAATAACCGGAATATCAAGCGTTGCTTTAATTTCATCCAGTGCGATCGCTGTTGCTGTGTTGCATGCAATGACGAGCATTTTAATATGGTGGTGTTTTAATAAGTAGTGTGCCATTTCCCATGTATATTGAAGAACTTCTTCTTCTTTCCTTGGGCCATATGGACATCGTTTTGTATCGCCTACATAAATGATTTTTTCTTTTGGCAGTTGTCTCATGATTTCCTTTGCAACGGTTAAACCGCCGACGCCGGAATCAATGACGCCGATTGGTTGATCCAACAAAATCGCCTCATTTTCTTTTCATTTGCTGCTGTAGTTTCGTTAAGGATTGGTTGAAAACGATGGCTTCTTCTTCTGAGAAAGCCTCTAGAAGTTCACTGACGTATTCTTGGCGTTTAGCAATCACTTCTTGAATGATCCGCTCGCCTTCAGGCAATAAATGAATGCGAACCACGCGGCGGTCAGATGGATCTTTCACCCGTTCGACAAGCTCACTTTTTTCCATTCTATCAATTAAATCAGTGGTTGTACTGCAAGCCAAGTACATCTTTTGTGATAGCTCGCCTATTGTCATATCTCCGAATTCATAAAGCCACTGAAGCCCAATGAATTGTGGAGGTGTAATCGTATATTGATTCAGGATTTCTCTGCCTTTTTGCTTAATAATTGCGGCAATGTGACGCAATGATTTTTCAATCTCTGCAACATGGCCTGACTCATTCGTTTCCATTTAATTGATACCTCACTATAGCATCTCACTTTGATTAAAACGTACATGTCTATTTTCCTCGTTTTTCAAAGAAAATGCAAGAAGAGACTCATGGAAACCATATAGAAATAACCGGTTCCTTCCCGATATGGAAGGAAAACCGGCTGACTTTAGAGCTCTAGCTCACCCATACGCAGAAGCTCGACTACGGCCTGTGAACGGCCTTTGACTCCTAGCTTTTGCATGGCATTTGTTATGCATACCTTTTACAAATGAGTATAACTTACAGGATCATTTAAATCTATAATGAAAATTCATTTTCCCGTTTGGATGGATAACAATATGATCAATAAGCTTATCAAACACATGCTTCAAATCGTTCTCTTTGTCTTCAAGCTCTCGTAGAACCGCCTGCATTTCCATCATTGAACTTTTCTCATCATGAACCTGCTGTAAGGAAAATAAACTCTGTTCAAACTTAACAATTTTAGCTTGAATGTCATTTCTCTTCATTTGAAATTCTGATTTGGTAATCATTTGATCTTCTAAATAAAGTTCAAGCAACC
The DNA here is from genome assembly GCF_038630815.1 of Bacillus sp. FSL K6-0994. NCBI lineage: Bacteria > Bacillati > Bacillota > Bacilli > Caryophanales > Bacillaceae > Bacillus > Bacillus sp. FSL K6-0994. The sequence continues at coordinate 2,465,799 of NZ_CP152043.1, forward strand.
TTTTATTTTTCGCTTCTAGAGATTTCAACTCTGCTTTTATAGACTTTATTTGTTTTTCTTTTTGCTCAAATGCATTTTTTTTGTAGTCATGTGATATATCCCTAGAGAATTCAATGAGATTTTCAATAACTAAATCTCGGACCTCTTCATAAGTGATGGGAACATGGTTCACACAGCCTTCGGGCCCAGATCTCCTGTAATTACTGCATTTAACATATTTCCAATATGTTTTCTCTCCGTTCTTTTTAGCTCTGCTGGTTTGAATAATGACCATATTAGATCCGCATTTCCCGCAAATAAGCAACTGTCTAAGCTCATTCCACGGTGTGAATTTAGTTTTTTTATTAACTGTTGGTTTATTATTTGCTTTCTCCCACTCTTCTCTTGAGACAATCGGCGGGCAAAAGTCTTCATAAATGTTCCATTTTTCAGGTGGATTTCTTATAAATTTTTTTCTACCATCAACTTTGATCGTGGTATGTCTATTAGCAATGTGCACGCCACAATAAATTGGGTTTTTTAATATGGTTTGAACTGTTGTAAGCTGCCAATTTTTTGTTGTTCTAGGAGGTGGTATTTCACCAATTTTGCACTTTTCTTGCAATGCATATGTAACTCTTTTCTGACCTAGCCCCTCGTTGTTATAAAGGTGGAAAATCATCCTAATTACTTGAGCTTCACTTTCGTTAATTACAAGGTGTTTACCATCTTTCGTATAACCATATGGTACACGCCCAGAGTGCTCCCCACGGCGTGCTTTTGCTGCAAGTACACCACTTATATTGACTGACATAGACTTAGGTAACTGCTCCGCAAACAGAGCAGACATTTCAAATTTCATTGACGCCTTACTCTCGTAAAGAGAGTCATAATCTTCTTCGAGTGTAACGACACGAACCCCATTAGACACTAGAATCTCTCTGATGTATAACGCATCTTTTAAATCACGGGCAAGACGTGTGATGGACTTAAAAATCACCATTTTTATTTCTTTCTTTTCCGCCAATGAAAAAATGTATTTCATTGCTGCCCTATCTTCAAGAACAGTACCACTAATACCATCATCTAACAAAACAGAACGGTCATCCCATTCATAATTATGTTGCTCGATCCAGTACCTGCAAACGTCGATCTGGTTTTCTTTAGAACTTATTTGTTCATCTCTGTCCGTTGAAACCCTTGTATATATTTTATAAGGGTAGTCGTCATATTTAATGATTTCACCAACTGCTTCTTTGCGAAAGTGCATGCAACACACCCCAATTATTTGTTTTTCTTAAAAATTATAACATCTATATTGAAGATTTCGTTGAAAATCATTCACAAATCCCTCTATTGTTATATAATGGTTATTGATTCAAAAAGTACCTATCCTTAGGGGGAACCAAATGTATATTTTCATTTCAATATTCGCTGGTCTAATGGTTATAGGAATTGGTTTTGGCCTTCTCTTATTAATTTTCCCGAAATCAAGAAGAGCAGGTAAGAACATATTTTTTTCTTCTCTTCTTATATTATTATCTATATCATTTTTGAATTCATTTGTTTGGAAATACGAAGGTCACAAAATTTCATCAATAACTCCTAAAGAATACAAACAATTAAAAGAAGGAATGACACCAGAAGAAGTTAAAAAAATCGTTGGTGGTTCCGCTATGTCAGAAGAAATAGATGGTGATAATGATTTTAATTGGGGATACGAAGGAGAAAATGGAATTGAAAATGATTCGTCAGCTCGCTTATATTTCGAAGATGACCAGCTAAGCTTTAAAATTGAAAGTGGTTTGCTGACAAAACACAATGAAACAGATTCCGAAGAAACAGAAGCAGCAGATGAAGAAGATGAATTAGAATCTTTGAAGAGTGATGCTGAATATGAAATTGAATCTATTATAGAAGATAATTACACTACTGCTTCAATTGAAAAAATTGAAATTAATGAAGATATGGGTGCGGATGAGCCGAATAAATTAATTGCTCTTGTTCACTTGTCATTTGATGCAAAGAATTCTGCTCAAACATCTTATAATATGACGGAAATGTTTAGTGAAGATTTAGCTGCTAAGATTGGATCGGATAATGACTCAATTTCGCAGTTATCCGTATTCTGGAAAGTGCCATACATAAGTGATAAGAACGCATCCAAATTCTCCTATGAACGATCAGAGGATAACATGATAATTAAAAGTAAATCAACCATTCTAAAATAGTCCTTCGACTTGAAGGGCTATTTATTCCCGTTTATAATCGAACGTATATTCTTATTTCAGGAGGGTATACCATGACGGATCTTGAAAGGAAGTTATACCGAATCATTTATAATATGAGCCGATTTCGCAAGAACCCTTCGATGGATGACCTTAAAAGGAAAACGGGGAAGGATGAGCCAGCAATCCGTAAGGCGGTTAAGAACCTTATATCAAGAAATGAACTTGAATGGGATAAGGAGAAGAAGGAATGGCGGTTTAAATAAGAACATTTCACAATTTCGTCACAAACGGCGGGATTTTCATTTAGTCTATTTTTACCATTTTTATAAAAAGTATGGAAAATAAAACCTGTTAATTGTTACCATACGGGTGTAGGACAATACTTTTAGGGGGAGGATGTTTAGTATGAACGGTTTATTGCGCAAGCTAAATGTAAAACTTACACTTGTATTAACACTTATTGTGACTCTTGGAATCACTTCTGCTTTTGGGCAGGCATCAGCCAAAGAACAATGGGACCCTCAAAAACAACAAAGAATTGCACAGGCTATTTTTGAAGCTGCTACATACAATGAAGTAGATAAAACTTTTTCCTTTGATGAATCCAAAGTGATCAATGTTGGTTTACCAAAGGATATTTCATTAGAGATCAAAAATCATTTAGAATCATTGGCCGGAACTGATGCTGAAAAAGTGTATCAAGATCAATTAGTTGCACAGAAAAAAGGCGAAATTACAACTATGGTTGCTCCGCTAGTGATATGGGCGGCCAAAGTATTGGCTGGCGCAGGTCTAGCATGGTTAGGTAAAAAGCTTTTAGATATGGGCGGCCATGAATTTTGCAAACGTTACAAGAATGAAAATAAAACAACCAAGTATGTTTGCAAATTCCTTTAATTTTTGAAAGGAAGTGGTTTAATTGAAAAAAACAAATTGGTTTCTGTCTGTGTTTATAACTGCTTTAATCTCCTTTGTAATTCAATCGGGATTAAGTAAATTTGGTGTTATTAACATGTCCAATATTTGGGCAGACTTAGTTAGTTGGATTATAATTTTCTTTGTCGTTTTCATTGGCGTTGAAGCATCTTTTAGGACGATCAATAAAATGAAGCATCGAACTGAATAAAGACAAACAAAAAAAGCCCCTCCAATGGGACTGACCCCTGTTTTTGAGACAGGGATCAAAACACCTTTATACAGCCAATTGCCGATAGTTTATCGGTGATTGGTTGTTTAGTTTCGTTTGAATACGAATGTTGTTATAATAATAAATGTATTCTTTGACAGTGCGTTCTACGATGGTGGTTGTAGTGCGATCAATCCTGTTAAGATAGAACGTTTCAGACTTTAGTGAGGAATGAAACGATTCGATGGAGGCATTATCAGCGGGTGTCCCTTTACGGGACATGCTCATGGTAATGCCTTTTATATGAACAGCTTTCTGATACTCGTAAGATGTATACACAGAACCTTGATCGCTATGTAACACGCAATTCTCAGGCAGTGCTGGGAGCTGATTAAGTGTGTTTAAGATAAAGTCTGTGTCCTGCTTATCACCAATCGTAAAAGCAATCACTTCTCCATTATATAAATCCAATATACTGGAAAGGTACAATTGTTTCTGTCCATAAGGCAAATACGTGATGTCCGTGACTAGTTTTTCAAGAGGGCGATCAGACTGAAAATTCCGATCCAGTATATTACCGGCTACGGCATAAGGCTGCCCATTCTTCTTACGCTTTTTCATTTTAACCCGGCATTGCCACTGGTTTTTCTGCATGATACGTTGAACAGTTTTATGGTTAATACGCATTTTCATTTTTAGTATGGCTGTGATTTTCCGATAACCATATCGATATTTGTGCTTTCGGCACAACGTGCCGACCTGTTTCTCTAGTTGTCTTTTAGAATGATTCTGATTCTGAGTCAGATTCTTTTTCCATCTATAATACGAAGTACGTAAGATGCCTAAATGGACACAGATGTCCTGTACCGTCATCGTTTTGCACAATTCTTCTACCAGTTTGATTGACGTTTCCTTATCAACTTCCTTTCCAATTCGTTGTACTTTTTTAAAACCTCATTCTGTTGACTCAAATAGCGATTTTCTGCCTGTAGTCTCTCTAATTCAGAAGAGTACTCGGGACCCTTTCCATAGGTATATTGTTTTCCAACAGGTTGTTCGAACCTGTGTGTATCCCCAGTTTTATGCCATCTCACCCATGTCTGAACCTGCGTCTTATTCTTGATATTCAATTCCTGCATGATCTCTTTCATAGGTACGCCTGCCAATCTCATTTCCACAGCCTTCTGTTTGACTTCAACCGGATAACTCACTCTTGTCCCCATAGAAAAAACACCTCCATGTTTTATTTCGGATCACAACGATCCGTTTTCAAACTTGAAGGTGTTTTTTATTTGTCTCATCTTAGGGGGTCAGTCCCAATATAAAGGAAGGGCTTTTTCATTTTACTTTTGTTTTACCTGAACATATTTTGTGGCAGCTGTGATATAAAGACCTGATTTAAGCTTATACATTTTTGCCCCGTTGACCGTAACGGTCTTATCAATCGTAAATGCTTCACCCGGCTTTACTTTTTTGTGCTTTGCTGACCAATTCGGCTTATCATAGACCCATAGCCACCCATCAGCATTCGGCTTCACTACGGCCATTTTAACACCCTTTGGTGTCGTTTCTTTTTTAGGGCTTGTTTTAGATGATGATGAAACCTTTTTTAAACCGACGGCTGCCGCGATCCCTTCTGCGTGTCCCTCAGCCAACAAGTCAAGGAAAGATTCTTGTTTGAGCAGCGCAGCATCTTCTTTACGGTCGATGAAAAGGTTCTCTGTTAGGACTGCTGGCATTTTTGTCTCGCGCAATACTGCAAGATCCTTAGACTTGGTTCCGCGGTTCCCTGCTTTACCTTTAATTTTTCTATAGATCGCATCATGTACGATTTTTTGCTGCTTGCCAGTCCCGGATGATGCAGATAATTCGACGTAACGAAACGACTCAAAGCCTGTGCCACCAGCTGCATTGATATGGATAGATGCAAAATAATCAGCGCCCCAATTATTTGCTAGTCTCGATCTTTGGGACAAATCAATATAAACATCAGTTGATCGTGTGAGCTTAACGGATGCCCCATACACCTTTTCAAGAATCGCTTTAGTTTTCTTAGCGATCTTTAATACAAGATCCTTCTCTTTCAGACCATTTTCTACTGCGCCCGGATCGTGCCCACCGTGTCCCGGATCAAGCATAATTTTCTTTGTCATGTTCATCTACTCCTTAATTTGTTTTTATATAGAAAAAGCCGCCGATTACTCAGCAGCTTTCTTTTCCTCTTCTTCTTTTTGGCTGTCAGACTCGATCACATGGAGACGGTCTGTGATAGAAGCTGGAATTTTCACGCCGATCTGTGCAAGGTTTTCTGTGATAGAAAGCCCTTCGTTTGCGATGTAAAACAACACTGTCCCGAAGGTCAGCACTCCATTTAAGCCCATGATCTGGTCAATGATGTTAGCAACAATCACGACAACAAAACTAAGCATTTTCCTTACGTAGCCAAACCATGCCGTACGGCTGCGTAGTTTGCCAACTTTCCACGCTTTGATGATACCCGTCAGAACGTCAATAACACTTAGCAGCAAGAGCAAGTCCAAAAATTTCACTCCGCCAAATAAATAAGTCTTCGCTAAATCTAAAGTTTCAAAGTTAATAAACACTATCGTTTCCTCCATTTCTTTAATCACCTCCTTTCGAAGGCAAAATAAAAAGCACCTGTTAAGATGCTGTTGTTCCTAAATCTACTGAGACAGCAGGCTTGTCGAACTTCAAACCTGTGATCTCTTCAAATTCTGTTTTAGTGATAACTTTCAACGAAACATACTCCCTCATGATTTCAGGCGTATACACGCCCCAATTCCAAAATACTTTGATATCGTCAGCCGTCGGGTATATCATGATGACCCGCCTCTCTGCAGCTGCGAAAATTGTAATGTAAGAAGAGCCACTTGTTTTTTAAGCATCATTACATCATCTGGCGGCCGCGGATCAGGCTGCAAACTATCAATGTATTCTTGAGATGCCGCCTCGAACCACTCTTCTTTTTTGGGATCATACTTTGCAATAAATAACCCATCAGGTGGCTGTTTATCTGTATAGCCTTTGGGGATTTCCTCTCCGTTTTCTACATCTATTAAGATGTCTTTGTCTGCTTGCCAAATGTAGTTTTCATCATATTTATACACCCAAATCATGTCCGCACCTCCCACGTTTACTTTGCTTTAAAACGGACCCCAAACGTAATAAATTCATTTGGGTTTACCGTATTAGAACAAGATTGAACACAAACTCGACCATCAGTACCTATATAGGTTCGGTGATATTGTGGTACACCCGGTGTCCCCAAACTGGATGCTACACCAATAAAGTGAAATGACTGCAAAGGAAAAAACCCTTCAAGTAATGTAAACGCCTCGACATCATTACCAATCACACCACCAGTAATAGACCCGATGATCTCCACCACTCCCGAAGCATCTTTTGAATAGCGTAACGTGTGCGGAAATCCATCTGATGATACATATTGCTTCCATCCTTTGGACAATGAAGGTGTTTTCCAAATGACTGCAGCATCTCCGTCTGTTATGAGACGTTTCCAACCTCGAAAGCCTTGTGCATGGAACGTGCCAATCCAAGTCATATTATCAAATGATCTCGTGGCAATAATCCTTTTGTAATTAATTTCATTTTGGACATATGATGTTTCTAAAACTTCAATGTAATAGAAACTGGAATCATTCTCTACAGGCAGATTTAACAGATTTGCTCCCATATAAAAACCCGTTGGCAGTAAAAAAATATCAGTACCGTTTGGCAACCTTGCAACTTTACCGTCGTTAGGTGTAAGCCTGTGCAGCTGGCCGTTATTCCAGTTACTTTTTTCTGATTCTGTTACGTGAATCTTTTTGTTTTCAAGGTGCGGATCGACGTATTCTTTTGCCGCTTCCAGAGCCGCTGCTACTTTATCTTTTGCACCTGCAGGTGTTTCCGCGTGATCATCCGTGTATTTTTTAGCTGCCGCAAGTGCTGCATCTACTTTAGACTGCGCACCCTGTTTTGTTTCGATCTTTTCCAAGTCCTCAAACTTGTCTCTCAGATCATTAATCGTTTGTATAGATTCTTCATACAACGCGTTTATTTTCTCTCTTAGTGCCTCGAACTCATCCACATAATACTCAGTGATCGGCACAATATCTTGATCTATAAGAGACATAGATATATGGAAAGAGAATTGATGTACGGACATAGATTGATCATTTGCATAATACAAATTCAGCTCAGCTTGTACACTTCCATAATGCTTAATCTCTTGATCAGACAAGATGTATTCCGCTTGCCCCTCCACTCGATCAATAATATTTATGTCTCGAATAAATCGGCTGCCATCAGACATAACTAATACAAGTTTCCCTGTGACAGCTGCTAGAGGCAAAGGGACTCCATCTTTCGTGAGTTTGAATACGAGCCTTGCTGTCTGACGGTCCTGCGTCCAAAAATTTATGCTGGTTGATACACTTGAACTGGTATATGCGTTTACATCAAAATCAAGTGGACCGTTTTTGCGAATCATGTTATCACCTCTCTCATGTTACATTCTCAATCGTTTTAATTGGATCGACACTATTATCTTTCAAGCTGCCTTCTGCACCAGCACCTTTAAGTCTGTTTCCAAAATGCTGAATCCTTGAACACTTGCTAGTCATATACATCGCGTATCTGCATTTCTTTCCGCGCACTTTGTTGAATCTTGCTGCTGAATCCGTGACTCCATCCATGAAGATAATTCCGTAATAGGGATTAGATGTGGAAGTTCTTTTTCCCGCATTTTCGATGTCACTAAAATCAACGTTAATATTTTCAGAATCACCTGAAACAGAAATCCCTGAATATCCCACTTCTCGTAAAGATGTGTTTGTGACATCAATATTTTTACAACCTAATTCCACACGCACCCCGTTTCCTTCGATGTCTCGTCCTACGTTTAGATCAGCTTTACCATTGCTGCAGCGTGTTAAGAGTACCCCGTGATGCTTGATGTCTCTAAATTGATTGCGAGACACCAAAAAGCCATCCACATCTGATAAATGGATAGCATGCTTGACCTTTACGCCATTGATTTTATTGTCGGAAACGTCCACGTCATCAATTTTTTGAATCCCTTTACGGCCATATACCTGAATGGCATGACGCTCTTTAATGTTTGTGAAAGTGTTATCTTTGACTGAAAGACGTTTTACTTTGTTAACCCTGTTTGTAGGATTGCCGTTTGCGTCTTGCGTGTAGACAGATTCTACGCTAGGAATCATTAGCCTTACACCGGATGCACAATCCTTAAATCTGTTCCCTTCTATCAGAACATCTTCCCATTTGTTGCCTGACACCGCATATTCCAATGTGTCCTCAAAATCATTATTAATAATGCGGATGTCACTATACCAAAAACCGTCAGTGCTCGTGTGTGAATCTACACCGCGTGCATACCCTCTTAGATTCTCTGATCTGCTGAAATAGCAGTCTCGAATAGTGACATGCTTGCTGACGGTTTGATCATACGCTCCAAATGCGCCGAAGTTGCCCGCCGATCTCATCAAGTCAAGTTGAATTGCAGCAGAAAACCACCTGTCTCCTTTATAATCAGCGAAACCTTTAAACCAGACATTTTCTATTAAGACATGCTTATTGCCTGCACAGTCAAAGGCATGACCACCGCATACATCCTTGATAGTGATGTCCCGTATGATAATACGCTCAGCATGAGCGAATCCCAAAACTGAACATTGTTCTTTGATTTCACCACCTGCGCTATCAAACATGCCCTGCCCATCAATCAGTATGTTCCCGTGGCCGTTATAACCTTTTGTCTGATCGTCTTTATCTCCATTTACAAGCATTGATCCTACAAAGCCACGTTTAATAAAGGCACCAGCTTGTAAGGTCAAATGAGTATTTTTATAAATACGGGCTGTCTCCATCAGCTTGTATTTACCGGGAGGCACGACAATATGCACCGGATATAATTTCGCAAGACTTAGTGCTGCCTTAAAGCCCGCTGTGAAGCTCCCATATTTCTTGATGAATTTTTTGAGATTGAGAGAAACTGCAGAATCTTCAATTTCTTGCTCAAGAATTTGAAAGTCATAATCGAGACGATCTTTTGCAGTGGGATGAATGGATGCATCCCTAGCAACACGAATATCTACGACTTCCTTTACGTCTTTTCCATCATGATTCAATACAAGATTGATAATCCTAGACCATAAGTTGTCTATACGATTCGCGACTGAATGCAAGCCGTGTTTGATTTGATTTGACGTATGAGCAATATCGCTTGTTTTATGTCGTTTCAAATCATCTTCATTCTGATTCAAATGATTTTCTATAGACTGCATATCTTCTCGAAGCTGCTCTGCGTATTTCGAGTTTCGTCTAGTGTCATAGTCCTTTCTAAGCCTCACCATGTTCTCACTCTCCTTTTTTGGCGAAAATAAAAAGACCCTATCTAAGCGTCTTGAGCATGTCGTTTATATATCGTTGTAAATTTTTCACTTGTTTTACTTGATCTACTGTTATTCGTTGTATGTCCTTGCGATAATTCGCAAATGTTATCGTTGGGCTACTATACGGATTGAGAGGGTTATGCTGAATTGATACCACCCTCAGATCGTCCTCAAAGGTTATTCCGTCTGCAGTGTCGGCAATGACATGAATTGTATCACCTAACCAAAAATCTTGTTCGATTTCAAGCAGCTTCGGTTCATAGATTTTTTGGAATTCAACTTCTACAGTCATTTCAGGATAAGGATTTACATGCTTCTTTAAGGCCGAAATGATGCTGCTAGATTTTTTGTACCTCTCATCTTTAATCGGCTCTGCCCAACGTGGTTTTCCTTCAATGAGAAATTTATCTTCATCAGGATGAATATAAAGAACTGGATCAAATACATACTCAGGCTCTTTCTCTTCATCTTTTGTCGCTGCTTTTTCATCTTCTGTTGTTTTGTCATCCTTTGATTGAGAGACGGACTCTGTTTCTTTTTGTGCGCCGTATCCCCACGCACGAGTGGTACAATTCTGGGAATCAGTCGTAATAGTAATGCCGGGCATGTTATAGCGACTATCAAGCACAAAGTCTATTTCTCGGCCCATCTTTTTGTAAACATGGATTTTGTAATTATCTACATCTAACTCTATGTCATAATCTTCAATGATTTCATCCATAAGCTCTGTGGAATTTTTTTCACCGAAGTTTTCTTGTTCCGCAGAAGAAATTTCACCATCTTTTGCATGAATGACATATTTGAAATCAGTTCCTTTGAGGGCAATATCAAGCGCTTCTTTAATGCTTAACTTCTTAGAAACTGTTTTTTCAATCCTGTTATTAATCAACAGGACGGAGAAGATATGTGCAGCAGTAACCGTTTTTGTTAGCATTCCATTTTCTTGATGAAGACTCACGTTGGTAATGTAGTATTTTTGATGATTATATTTCTTTTCATCAAGATATAAAATGTTGTCCACAACCAATAACTCAAACTCTGCGGCATTTTCCTGCGTACGCGGCAATGTGAAACTGAATGATTTTTTACCTGTTGGATCGGCCGTAAAATCAACAGACACACCCGTTATCTCTATGACTTCCTTTCCGTCCTTGCTCGAAACATGAAGCTGTGGAAAATCCACATCGGACGGTAAATTTTGATTGAGTGGCATGTCTTTCCCATCGTATTCCTTGCTTGGATAATCAGGACCAGTTGGTGTTTCTGGTTCACTCGGTTCTTCTGGTAGATCATCCAAATTATCATATTGTGTGAGTTTGTAAGTAAAAATGATGCTGTTTAATTTTGTAGCATAATTGATATCAGTCGCATAACCACCCTTTGCAACAGCAGCTGTAGCTTTTTGGTAGTCTTTTTCACCGACCACTGCCTTATAACGACTGAGCCTAGTATATAGGCTCCCCAAATCTTCTAGGCTTTCCGCAAATGAAGGATACTTCCTAAATGGAGCTTTCACTCTGGTTTCGTTACCGTGCTTATCCTGTTCTTTGGTCCACATCAGGACATACTTTCCTTTGTATGACCCTTTCACTCCAAATAGATTATAGGCTTGCTGTGACAGGTCACTTGCTCCAAAACCACTTTCAAGGCACCCTTGAGCGATGACAAGACTTGCAAGGACATTATATTTTTTGTAGACTTTTTTCGCTCCAGGTGCTAGTTTTTTGATAAAGTCAACCGCAGCCATGTCATCCCTCCCTATGCATAATAGAACCTTGTGTCAAACACAATTTCAATATCGCTCGCGTTTTGGATTTCGAAATCGTTTCGGCCAATATCAAGTGAGGGAAGCCTACCAGATGTCTTGAGACGCTTCTTGTTAGCAATGGTGTATTGTTTGACAAAAGAAACTTCCCTTGATTTAGTTAATTCATCTTCAATTTTCAAACGCTCACCTGTCGTATGATTGATGATGGTTACACCTTTTCCCTTGGCTTTCAACGTCACTTGGTAATCATGTCTAAGTGGATTGATCCTAAAGTCTCCAATGTTATATATGCTGAATGTTTTTTTATTCTTGAATGAATACTCTAGGTCGTCACGCATCTCAATATTCATTCCGGGACTCCATCGTTCACCCTCAAACGATTGACGATTTAATGATGTACTTTTCGATTCAGCAGCACCCAAAACGTCGATAAATTCAACGCTAAAAACAGCATGATTCTTTTCTTTTTCCTTTGGAATTGAAAAATTCCCATCACAAGTCACTAGAAAGCGCCTGTTTGGGAATAAATCGCAAGCAATATAGTATGGATACGGTTTAACTAATAAAGCATAAAGCTCACTTCTATAGCTGTAGAAATTTTCAGCAATGATTGAGTTCATATATATTTCAAGCTGAATCTGTCTCTCTTTGTACTTCACATCCCGTGGATGTTGCGGCAGTACAATACCGTTAATTCGTGGCAATGACACTGTCTCAAATTCAACAATTGGTGAGGCAGGTGTCAGACTCAACGGATGGAAATGAGGAAGCAAGTCATTTAGACTTTGTTCACCCAATCCATTGTTAAAATCAATATATAATTCCATCTACCTCACCCCACTCATAAATGCTTCTTTTCTAAAACGTTCACCTGTCGTTTGATCAAGCTTTCGACCGTCCATGTAGTTGTTGCTATCTTTTGAAATTAATTGTTCAAAGCCTTTTTGCAGCATCATTAATCCTTGAGACAGCAGGTCTATTTGTTGAGCCATGAGACCAATTTGTTTGTTTTGATTCTCAATCATCTGTCTCATGTCAGATCCATCTTGCTGCCTGCTCTGAGGCTTGTCTCCTTTGTTACTAATGCGCTCAAGCATCTGTAAAGCCTTGGAGATCATGCCATCCCCGAAACTAGGCACTCCAAGCTCTTTGCCAAGGTTAGAATACAACTGTAAAGAGCGTTTACGATACTTTGGCTCAGTAGTAATTGCATATTCGCGCCAGCCGTTTTCTCCTAACTGTGCAATTTGGTGGCTGTCGATAACACCACCAGATGCATAACCGATATAAGGGCCACCGCGCGCCATAGATTTTAATCCCGGATGATTATAGATGCCGCCATAACGCTTGTTAAGATAGTTAATCGCAGCAACAATTTGGTGTACTGGATGTTTGATGTTTCCATATCCGGGCTTTTTGTATGCTGCGAATGTTGTCGGAATAAACTGCATGAGTCCTTGTGATGGATGTCCCGCCTTCCAGTTACTATCCCACCTGTTAACTAATGTCGGGTTTCCGCTTGATTCCTTCATGGCAATGGTTTCTAATGCTTTTGCATAGGATGGAGAAATCCCAGTGATGCTGATAGCTTGTGCAACCCACTTTTTGACCGCAGCACTACCACCTACACCTTTAAATGATCCGCCATCTCCTCCAAAATCACCTAACGATTTTGTAAGAAATCCTAAAGCACCTTTTTGAATCGTTTTTAAAATACCTGTCCCAAGCCCGTCTATTCCTTTACCAGTTTTAAATGGGATAAGACCACCGAATATATTGCTGATAATTTTCTTTGGTCCGGCCATCACAAGGTCAAAAATATCTGATCCAAAATCTTTCACCTTGCCGACTACTTCACCAGCTTTTTTAACGCCTTTTTTGACGCCTTTTTTGAAGAAATCACCAACGCCGCCAGCATAACCCGGTAAGCCCTGTGAAGTGATTTTTTTGGTCTGATCATGAGGAAGAACCGATGTTCCACGCGGTAGATCCCAAATCTGAGGACCACCAACGCCAACCATATATGTTCCAATACCCGGAGTATGAGCAAGCTCATATCCTTCCTCACCGACCAATGCACGACCGCCCGGATGGTAGTCAGTTCCTTTTGCATATGCCATGCCGGGGGCAACATTCATGGCTTTTTTCTTCCCATTGTGTCCGCTTGGTTTCCATTCTGGGATTGTCGGCATATTCATGAATTTTAGTACTTCATTGATACCGCCCGTAATGGTGTTAACTACACCTGCTAAATCAACAAGTAATGTATTAAATCCATCTAACACTTCGCCAGTCTCCCAATCAACTTGATCAATGTGTCCTTGTGCTTGTTTCTTTGCTTCTTCAACAACACCTTTATGAGTTTTTTCAGCTTGCTCTATTGTTTTTTCTTTTTGATCTTTTGCAGCTTTAACTGTCGCATCATGTTCTTCTTGGCTAATAGTGCCTTTGACGTAACACTGGTCATCTGCAGCTTTCACAACTGCATTGTATTGTTCTTCAGCATCACTAATAACTTTGTCTTTTGCTGATTTACTATTTTTCACCGTTGCGGCAGCCTGCTTCGCAGACAAATTGGACGATTCAGCTTTTAGCTTTTTGGAGATGAGTGTTTGTTCATCCTTGCTTTTTGTAAGAGCCGTTTCAATTTCTTTATTCATTGCTTGTGTATGTTCTTTGACTTCTTTCCATTCTTCTTTAGTTAATTCACGGTGTTCTTTAGCTGCTTTTTCATAGATTTTTTTTACTTTATTCTCGTGTTCCTCTATTGCCTTTTGCTTTTTCTGATTACCTTTTTCGATGCTCTTAAGAATTCCCTGCTCGTCTTTATCTTTAAGGGCATCATTTTCCGCATAGAATTTACCCAAAACATCTAAGGCTTTATCAGCACTGTCTTGGTAACCTTTTTTCAACATGCCTGCCATCTCTGAGAATTTATCTGTCATATCTTTGGCTAGATCATCTGTGATCTTTGTTTGATTTCGATAAAGGCTGTCTAATTTTGCATTGGATTTTGTCTCCATGTCTTTATATGCATTTACAGCTTTCGAAGTGGATTCAGACACTTTATCACCAAAATCTATTGTTGCTGGTAAGACGCGTTTTTTTAGGTTGTCATAATATTTAAACCCTGCTTCGCCTAGAAGCGTGACACCCGTTATTAACATGCCTACAGGACCACCAAGCACAGATAGTCCGCCTCGGAGTAAACTTACAACACCTGCACCTTTTTTAAGGATGTTAAACAGGCAAAAGCCGCCCTTTGCAAGTTTCATAAAACCGCCTGCGCTTTTCACGGCGTTTATCCCAGTCATAACAATACCTTTACCGAATTTAAGTATCTCAGGAAGAAAAGAGAGTGCAAGACCCCCAATCATACCCATAGGCCCACCAAACATCATTAAACCACCGCCAGCAATACGAGACGTACCGCCAAGTCCACGCATTGTCCTTGATGTTCTTGTGGCAGTTTGATTTAGACGGCCCATGCGTGTAGTCGCTAGACCAGTGTTTTGTTGTAAACGTCCCATACGAGTAGACATAACGGCCGTTGAGGCTGCAGCTGTGTTAATGCCAGTCGCCGCAGTTCTTGAAGCGACACCCGCAGCTGTAACTTGTGTCGAGTATACGCCTAGACTTGCTGATGATCCTCTGACAGTGCCTGTCAGATACGTGCCAGCAGTACGAAGCACTCTCCATCCCTCGGCCATTCTAGGAATGACACTCATTAATAATAAAGAAGCCCCGCCTAAAAGACTGAAAGCAGTAACGGCAGCACCAGTCACGGCAATTGTTTGCATAACAGAAGGAGGCAGGTGATCAAACCAATTCACAACTTTTGTTAACACATCTGTTGTGGATCGAATCACTGGAATAAATTGATTTCCTAATGAAATGACAGCGTTATTTGCTGCGGATTTGAGGTACTCCATTGACCCAGCAAGGTTGTCCATTTGACCTTTTGCCACTTTTTCAGCGACACCGCCACTGTTTTCTATCTGTTTGGTGAATTTGTCGATCTTATCACCGCCCGCATGAAGCAAAGTGATAAAACCAGATAAGGCATGCTGACCAGCCAATTGCTTTGCGATACGGATTTTTTCGGTTTCCGTATAGTTTTTCGTCTTTTCGTTAATCTGATCTATGATGTTTGATAAAGGTTTCATGCGGCCGTTTGCGTCAGTAATACTCAGGCCAAGCTCATGTATTGCGTTACCAGCTGGCTTTGGAGGTGCCGCAAGCCTTGTTAATGTGGATCGTAATGCAGTACCTGCCATATCTGCCTTGATTCCACTGTTCGCCATGATACCTGTTGCGGCCGCTAACTCTTCCATGCTGACACCTGCAGTTTTTGCCGCAGGGCCAGCGTATTTCATTGTCTGTCCAATCTGTTGGAGTGTGGCGTTTGAATTGGTGAACGTGTAGGTCATTGCATCTGCTACCCGGTTTGTATCTTCTGCAGCAATATGAAACTCTGTGAGGATGTCAGATACAATATCTGCTGTTACACCTAAATCTGTTTGCCCTGCTGCCGCAGTAGCAAGCAAGCCCGGCATGGCACCAATGATGTTATTTGTTTTATAACCAGCCATTGCAAGGTACTGCATTCCTTCGGCAACTTGTCCGTCTGTAAATTGTGTCGTAGCCCCCAAATGACGCGCCGTTTCTGTAAGACGGCCCATCTCGTCATTCGATGCATTCGCCACAGCACCGACCCTGCTCATAGCCTTTTCAAAGTCTGCGGCCACTTTAACCGCGCCGCCAATTGCAACGGTGCCTGCTACACCGATTCCTGTTAATGCCTTCCCTGCCATTCCCGCAGCAGAGTAGACAGATTGTAACTCTTCTGATACTTCCCCAGCGTTCTTCTTAAAAACAGAAAAAACACCAGCTGCTTTATTGCCGGTGCTTTGCAAATGCTCAAATTCTTTAGATACATCTCGTAATTCTTTTTCTAGCTTTTGATGAACAGCGATAGAGTCATTCAGTTTGCGGGCATGTATTTGTGTTTCTCGCGCATCACGGCCCTTTTCCCTGACAAGCTGTTCATATCGTTTTCGGTGTTCTTGAACAATTCGCCCTTGAAGACGATATTTGTTGTTAAGCCCCTCTACTTGTGATTGTAATTGCTTTGACTTATCACCAGTATTTTTATAAATGGCCGCAGATGCCTTCATTTCAGAGTTGGTCAATCTTAATTGCCTTTGAAGCCCTGTTATACCTCTATTAAAACCCGAATCATCCAGATTGACCTTAGCGACCATATTGCCAATTGCTTGAGTCATTTATGTACCACCCCGCTTCCCTGACGTGGATTTCAAGACTTAGAATATTTGATCAATCGTTACTTCTTTTGTTTTGCTCGATTCAGCGTTCAATTCTAAGAAATGAAAAATATCCATTTGATCAATTTCATGCATCTTCCAACCTTGCTCAAGTAAAGTGGTATAGATTTTATTTAATTGATCTTTGCCGTTTTTTAATGGTTCATTTACGCCTTCATGTCGGGCAAAAAATCTTTTTCTTCCTGCGTTTCCGCCACTTTAAATCCCATGATTTCCATCATGATTTTTCTTACTGCATCCGCAATTTCAAAAGATTGAAAGCCTTCTAGAAACTGATCGTAAGTAAATTGATTCTGAAATACACGTACAATGAATTTGATTCGTTCATTCATGCTTTTAACAATCTCTTTTGCATTCTCCGCTGCTGCTGCTTTTTCATCTAGCTCAAAAGCCTCATAGAGTGTTTTTGCGTTTGTTCTTGGCGCAATAAACGTTTTGTGTTTTTTCTCATCTTCGAACCAAATAGAGATAGAAATTTGTTTTTGAGTCATAGTGACTCCCCCTTATTTTTTATTTTCCAATTAAAAAAGAGAGCTTTTCAGCCCTCTTAAGCACCTTTTCCAATATCAACGCTGCTACCGTTTTCTGTTTTATCATCTTTGTATGCTTCTCCAAAAACAGACTTGTAAAAAGCATCAAGATTAAAGTTTTCAGCATCTTCATCAGTAACAACCTTGAAAACGTCATCCTGCTCTCGATCAACAAATTCAGCTGACAATTTAACCGTTTGGAAATCTGTCTTTTCTTCCTTCGTCTTCCATTCATCGCCCGGCAGAGAAAAACGCCCTTTTACTAAACCGACATGACGAGATTTACCGTTTGCCTTTGGACCTTCAAACGTCATTGCGACCCACGGTGCGATAATATTCTTCTTATACAAGTACAAACCATTCTCATCCGGTTCAATACCCAGCAGTTTCGCAAGAATTTCCATAGGAAGATCCCGCATTTCAATTTCTAGTTTTGTTGAACCTGTAGAAACAACCAAATCAACCAGTTTGTCATCTGCATACTGCTTTTCAGTTGATGTCTCAGTTTCCACCTTCATATTGATTGCGTACTCATACTTTAGAATTTCAGTAGGCACAAAGAATTTACCTTTCTTTTGCAATGGTGCAAACTGAACATTTTCCAAACCAGTTACTGAACTGTACTCAGCCATAGTTAGCCTCCTAGTATTATATTTTTTTCAAAACGATACCCTTTTCTTATCAATCTCTCTTTCTCTAAAAAGTCATTGATAGGTATAGTTGGCGCAAAATCTAAACGCTCCATCACATCCCCGATTGCAGCCATGATGGGTTGCGGATCGGCATTGTGATAAACATCTATTTGATAGGTTGCGCTATCTTGTATAGGCCGGTTATCAGCCCATTTGATCGGTTTATAGTTGATTTCTTGCAGCACGACATACGGTGGACTCGACTTTGTACCCTCTGGCACTGCAAGCTCATAGATGTCATCTTTGTCTATTAAAAACAAAAGCGCTGGATCATTCTCCAACGCTTCAAAAATGGCATTCTTGCAAGTATCTGCACGCCTTATTAAGTTTTGATTGATCATAATTTGCTCAGCGCCTGTCGGTATTTATCTGCTACTCTTCGTATAGCCTCGTCCCATTTCTGTTCGACAGTTCTCGTAAAGAATTTTTGCGCAGGCTGATGTAAGGTGCCGAATTCAGGAAAGTGTATTCTCCATTGTGTGTCCTTACGTGACTTGGATTTCGGCCAACCAACAGCCACATATTTCACTCCGTCACCATCAGTGCGTAGCCGGGTAATATCAAGATCATCCTGCATGTGTTTTTGTTCCTTGTCTGATCTCGGTGTATTTGGGTGAAGTTCATCTTTTATCACTGTTGCGCCAGCTGTGAGAGCTTCTTTATGCATTTTGCTTACTTTTCTTTGCATGTTTCCAATGGCATTTTCTAATTCCTCTAAGCCGTCAATTTGCAGGTTAAACATCACGTCACCGCCTTTGCCCTCACTGTAAGAAAATGAAGCCTTGAATAATTCGGTAATATAGACTCAATTTCATAAGTTTTCCCTTGGAATAGGAGTCTCATGTGCTCGTCGATATCTTCCCTGTGGCGTATGGTGAATTTGATTGTATGTTCTTTTTGTATAGCGGCTGCAGCATAATATTCAGCACCTTTTAATCCCTCTGCTTTTGCCCAGCACTCTACCACAGTTTCCCAGCCATTGTCACCATCGACAGGCAAACGGTTCTTTTCATTTTTCTGCTGAAACTGAATGCGGTGTCTCATGTCATTCAGCATCTTTTTCACCGTCCACAACCAAGTATTTGAGTTGATTGACCATTGTTGTGAGCACCCCGTCAAGATTTGATGTCGTGCCGGATATTTGCCTATTCTCATACCAGTGAGTTGTAAATGACATGACCGCTAACTCTGCTTGCGCTAAATTGTTAGGGAATTTTAAACCCGTTGCATTCGTAATGTACTCTTTTGCTGCAGCGATGAAATGTAAAATCAAATCATCCTCCGCATCACCATCAATGCGGAGGTATTTTTTCGCTTTTTCAAGCTCTTTTTGCTCTGCCTCAGTCATCCGGCATCACCTTTATTCAGATTTTGGGTTTTCTATTGCTTCGACTTTTTCTTGAAGGTCAGTGATCATTTTCTGTACTTCTGAATTGATATTGTCCCATTTGACACTACCTTTCCCGATTGTCCGGGAATTAACTGAACCATCACCTAAATGTTCATTTTTAATTGAGCCAGCCTCAATTACTGCATCGTCACCCTTATCACCTTTCGGCCCCTGCTCTCCTTGATCCCCTTTTTCACCTTTTGGACCTTGAGGACCTTGTTCACCAGGATCACCTTTCAATCCCTTAACAATAAGAGGATTTTCTTCGCTGTTGTCTCTGATAGAAACAGGCGTGATAGGTTTACCGTCAGGCCCAGCCTCTGCAGATGTGTATACTCCATTACTTTCATTCAAAAAATCTTTAGCCATGATAAATCAATTCCTTTCAATTTTTCTTATTTTCCAGCGTCTACGGACTTATCTTCAGAAGGTGTTTCCACTTCTGCTTCCTCACCTACAACTAAATCAGTAACAATAACTGCGGCTTCTGGATCAACTACTTTTCCGTCAAATCGTTCAATACCTCTGAAATATGTTTGATCTGTTAGGAATGCATCTGAGCCGATGTCAGTTGATTTGATCTCGAATTTTTGACGATCAAACATAAAGTATGCATTTTTAAAATCACCGAATAGAATATGAGTTTTTTGTTTATCGTCTGTGACAATCTCGTCATACACTTCAACAGGTCTACCGAATAGAAGGAAGCTATCCTCATTGCGCGGGTCCTCGGCTAAAATCCCGCGACCGTTTTTATCTTCAATGTTTGCTAACGTTTCAAATGCCTCTGTATTCATCACCCATTTTGCATTTTTGCGATAGCCTCTTTTAATTTGATTTTTAACTTTTCTCAAGAACTTAATTGTAATTAGAGAAGGGGCTTTGAGAGATTTAAATTTTTTGCTTGTGATAATCCCTTCTACGCTGTTTTCTCCGCCTTTTCCATAGAAGACTTCATCATTTTCAGTTACAGTTGCAGATTCAGAGAGCCATTCAACAATCTCCCTCACAAAATTAAGGAAAGAATCATTCAATAATTCGTTTGAGATAGGCAAAAAGCCGGCAAACTTTTTGACGTTATATGTGATTTGGTCAAACTCCATATTTTTGAGTTCTTTGATCGCTTCTTTTTCCGCAATGTTGTATAACTTTCCAGCAGCTCCCTTTCTTACTGGATAGCTGCCTCCTGGTGCCGTCTTTGGTACAACCCGTACCAAGTTGCGAACAGAATTTAATTCTTGAATAGACTTAATAATCTGTTTTGAAATGTCATCCGGTACTGTATACCCGCCATCCTTATCACTTTTAGAGGAAAGTTGTCTGTTTTCTTTTAGAACTTCCTGCAGCATTTTTCGTTCTTCGTTCCCCAATTCATCTTCACGGCCAGTCAAAACCTTGAACCATGCGTTTCTATATTCTTGGGTTCCTGTTAAACTGCGTTCTTCCTCAGTTAAATCAGATTCAGGATCTCTTTTTTGTTCCGGTACATAATGTCTGTCCTCTTGAACGTCTGGTGCATCCAGCTCTCTTTCCTCAGACATCATTTCAATTCTTTTTTGCAGCGCCTTTGCTTCATCAAGCATAGAGCGTGCTTCTTCATCTTTGCCTTCACTTATTAAATTTCTAGCTTCTTGCTTTTTCTGTGTGAACTGTTGGCGCAATTGACGTTCCTCTTTACTCATCATTACTGGCATAGATCTTCCTCCTTGATTTTGAGCATAAAAAAAGACCCACTATATAGTCAGGTCTAATAAGTCTAGTTCTAGCTCAATCCTCTTATTTGATGTGTTTTTTTGTCTTTTTAAAACTTCTACTTTTTCTAGACTTCTTTCTCCTACAACAGCTTCCGTATCGCTATATGCAGGAGTTGTAACAAGTGAAATGTCAAAAATGCGATTGATGCGATTGATTCGGCGCTCGTATAACTTTTCTTCTTCATTTTTTGTCCATTCATCAGGTTCTTCATCACCTGAATGATCAAGAGAAAACGAAAAAGAGCATTGATTAATCACGCCTGCTCTCAAATTCTTCATCAAATCTTGTCCGTAAGTGGTGTCTGTTGGCTCAAATCTAAATTTCAACCCTATTGCATCAACAGTTAATTGGAGACTACCAGCGCCCGTTGAAACAGTGTTTCTTGCTAATGGATAATCAATTTTATGATTAAATAAAGCAATTACATTGGACATATCTGCTTCGTCCAACGCTTCACGGCTGATGATTTCCTTAAACCACCCAAGACGCTCAGACCACTTTTCAAATTTAAGGGCATAACCCTCTACATATTCACTTTTGTTTTCATCATCAAGTGACCTAACTTCAATTTCCGTCGTTAGCTGTCTGATTTCCTTCGGCATTATTCGGATCACCTCCTTTATGGCCTGCTTTAGCCATCTGATATTGATCTAGCATATCTAAGAAAGTGTAATTCAGTGAAACTAGGTGCCTATCCCCATCAGGAATTGCATTCTTTGACTCAAGAGCACGAATTTCATTTATATTCATAGCTCCTATTCGTTCCATAATTTCATAGAATTCAGCTCTTGATTTTGAATCACCGCGCAATTCACTATTAACATTAAATTGAACATATAGCCCTTGTCTGATTTCAGCATCAGTAAACAGCTTTGTATTGATTTCTTGTTCAAAGGAAACGATCCACGGCTGTAAAGTGTTCTTCACATATTCTATAGATTGATGTTCGATATTACTGAATGTAGCGCGATCCAATTCGTTTATCTTATGAAGAGGAACTTTGAATATGGAAGCAATTTGAGCCTTATTGAATTTCATAGACTCTACAAATTCGGCATCTTTTAGAGGCATTGATATAGATTGATAATCGAGACCAGCATCGACAATCGCAATGCTTTCTCCCGCATTTACTCTCATCCATTCTTTTCTTGCAACCTCTTTTGCCTCTGGTTGTAACAGGGTTGGGATTTTCAAAATACCTCTTGGTGTTGCATCATTTTTGTACAATTTCGCGTTAAACTTTGTTGCGGCAGATTGAGCACCAATATGTTCCCTTGCAACCTGAATTGGACTGAGACCAACCATACCGTCTTCGGTCATTCCTTTAAAGTGCAGAACTTCCTCCGCATGTAATTCAGCTCGTTTGTTATTAATTATTGTTTCATACCACAAATCCCCTGTGTTTGGATCAAGATAAGGATGGGTATTCGCTGGATTAAGAGGGATTAGTGTTGTGATATCACCTCTTTTATCTGAAAGAATCAAAGAATATGCATTTCCCCACATACAAACATGCGTCATCATTAATTTTTTCCAAGTAAAAGCTGTCATATATTGATTGGGCTTTAAATAGAGCAATTTAAAAACAGGATGGTCACGTTCTCCAGAAATATTTTCTCCCAGCTTCCTAAACATATGGACAGATAATTTTGCTATATCATCTGACAAAACATTGATACAAGAAAAAACGTCAGGATGTTTTAATGAGGTCGATTCACTCACTTTCTCTCCGCTTGCTGTTTTACCACCACCGAAAATATCAAACACCCATTGCGGGACCTGTGACACTCCCCAACCACTGTCTGAATCTGCTGATCTCTTAGAAAACATACCTTCTAATAACAATTAATCACCTCCTTCGGCTCATTAAAATTGCTGTAAATATTAAAAAACCACCTGTCACTAAAAGACCGATGATTTCATGTATTTTATAAGCTGCTATTGTAATAAAGATTGCCCCAGCAAAGAATACTAGGTCATTTAAGATTGAGTACAGAAAAATCATAACTTGCTTAATGATATTTTTCATTAGAATGAAAAGCCTCCTGACAAAATATACTCATTCAAATCTAAATGACCATCATTTTGACTAGCTCTCACATGAGCGTTTATAAGTGCAGCTGCTGGGTCAATACGTTGTGACGATTTTGATTTATCAAGCATGATATTCTCCTGCGCGTCAATCTTTGTGATGGCATTCCCCATCGCCCAAGTCAGAAGGTCATTATTATCATGAATAATCTTTCGCGCTTTGACTTTCTCTCGGAAATCTTTTGTCGGCTCAGACAAGGTTTGCACCCCTTGCCTAATTTCGATCATAACGTAACCATCCGCTTCCATCTGCTGCGCAAACTGCGTAGCATTATATGGATCATAACCAATCTCTTTAATTCTCCACCCTTTTTCTTCCTCAAGTCGTTTGATATAAGCACGTATATAGTCGTAATCAACGACAGCACCATCAGTAAGCGTGAGCCAGCCTTTCTTGACCCACAGATCATAAGGGACACGATCTGTTTTCATTCGCTCATGAAATGTGTCTTCGGGCATAAACCCATGTGATGTCACATAATACATACCGTTTTCAAGTTGGAATTCAAAACTTGCAGCAGTTAAGTCAATTCGTTTTGACAAGTCGATGCCTACATAACACTCTTTACCATAAAGATCAGGAAGACTCTCATGTTTCCCGCAATCAGACCACGCTTGCATGTCCATATATCCACCATCACGCATATTAACCCAGATGTTCATGTTTTTGGTTAAGAAATTACGCATTTTTTCTGGAACTGCAAGGGCCACCTCTAACTCTCCGCGCAAGAAATTCAAGCCATGTTCATTAGCAGCAACAATCGGATTTGATTTAATCCAATTTCGTTCATCTTTGATGTCATCACCTGGATCAAGTTCATTAATCATGACAAAATATTGATCGTTTGTTTCTACATTGTTTGGATCGACAATTTTTGAAACATATTGGTACTCTACTCTATACGCAGGATTATTTAATTCAAATCCAGCTGTCGTAATAATCATCATGAGTGGTTGTGTTCTTGTTACCATCCCTGATGCAAGAACATCATATATTTCAGATGTTTTATGAGCATGATATTCATCTATAATGCCGCATTGAGGGTTAAAACCATCCCCTGTTTTTCCTGCATCTTTTGATAGCGCCTCTATTTTTGACAACGTTTTAAGGTGTTCTATTTGTCCATAGGCTACCCGGTATTTTTTTTCAGGTACATTAAGCAGCTCACACTTGCTGATTTGAGCTTTAATTTCATTCCAGCATATCTTGGCTTGCTCTGCTTTTGTTGCACCTATATAGACCTCAGACATGTATTCGTCATTAGCGAATGCCTCAAACGACCCCACACAAGCAAGGCTTTGTGTCTTAGCATTTTTACGGCCGACTTGCCAGTAAGCTTTTTTGAATCTCCTGTATCCCGTATCTTTATGTACCCAACCGTAAATATTACCGAAAATAAAAATCTGAATCGGTTCAGGAACAATATTTTCTCCTTGCAATGGACCTTTTGTATGTTTAAATTGTGTCATCCAGAATAGGAATCGTCTTGCCTTCTCGTCATCAAAGAAATAAGGGAAATCTGCTGTTCCTTCTCTTTCAATATCTTTTAAAAAACGTTCACAGGCCCATTGGTGTTTTTGACACGCCAAAATTTCCCCTGATATAACATCACGGGAATAACCAATCATAAATTGTTTAATTGTCATACATTAAACTCCTTTTCCGCTTCCGTCTTTTCTCTGATCTCCTGTGTTTTAGTGATCGCTAGTTTTGCACGGGCTGATGGAGTAAGACCAAAATCATTTGCAGCTGACTTCATTTGATCAAAGAAGTTCTTTTGTCTTTTCAATAATGGGTGTTCTTCTCCAATCAATTCAATTGGATTTCCGTCCTCATCAAATCCATCTTTATGAACCATGAGTCCATCTTCTTCTATCACCTTGGTAATAGAAATATATTGAGAATAGGCATTACAATAGGCGGCCAACATGCTGATATCTGCCTCCGTTATAATGTCCACTTCCTTTAATAGCTCGGCAATCCGTTTGAATTCCTTTTTAGCAACCTTATCCAACCAGGATGGAGGTTTAATGTTGTTTGATCTCATTTTCATTTTCTGTTCTTGTTCAGCACGCATCGCAAGTTCATCTGTGTTTTTCTTATTTGGATTGCCCTGTATTAATTGAAGCGTTGCGGATTTTGCAGGTCTCGGCATATTTTTCACCTCATTCCGTTTCATTTTTTTGAAATATATGCTTGTTTTTGAACGAAATCATGCTATGATCGAATTAACAACAAAACCAGTCGTACCAAGCCCTCTCGGTATTTTCGCCGAGGGGGTTTTTCGTGTTTTTGGAAACTTTGAAAAGCGGTGTTTGTTTGTAGACGACGGCTCACCGATCTTCACAAAGCCGTTTTATAGGGATTTAATGCCGGGGGTACTATGACCCTCGCTTGCCATGAACCTTGTTGTGACAGCTATTACACATGCTTTCGAGGTTATTTAAATCTAATCGTTTGTTCCAATCCTGTTTTAGCTCCACTATGTGATGAACCATGACAGCAGGAACGACACGATCTTGCTTTAAACAGCTTTGACAAAGGTAATTGTCTCGCATTAGAGCAAGTTGTCTTGTCTGTTTCCACTCTTTCGATTTGTAAAAGCTTGTTGATTGTTTATCTCGAACATGTTTGTTGTAATACTTTGCTTCCTGCTGCTTGCCGTCAGCATGAGCAGGACAATAACCATCCCTCGTTAACTCCCTGCATCCTCGCACCTTGCACTCTCTCAATGGTTTAGGTGGCATTGGATTCACCAGCTTTCCTCTCATCTATCATCGCAAACAAAACAAAGGCATGAAGATGCCCTACTTTCTGTACAGCATAAATTTCCCTGTGCTGCCTTTGATATGATGCTAGATAGGATCGTGCTGCTTCATAGGACAGAGTCTGGCTGACATATAGAAGGCTGTCTATAGCTTGCCTATCCCTCACACCATAAGAGCCAAGCATCCCTAATCCCCTGATGATCTCCCCATCTGCCCATATGCATCCCCTTTTATTAAGGGCTTTAAGACCATTATACAATTGGTCTGTCCTTATTGCGTGTCCAATTGCTGTGTTGATGATTAGTTCCCTGATTGAGTTGTCCACGTTTTGTCCCTCCCCAAAATAAAAAGCACCCCGAAGGATGCTTTAATATATCATTTTTCATTTTTTCTTCTTTTTCTTTCCCCTTCTTTTTTTTTACTGGGTTCTTTTTCTACCTGATCTTTATTGTTTTGTTTTGAGTCTTCCATGGCTAAGTCTTCCATGGCTTTAATTGAACTGGAAGCAGCATGAGTTAAAAAAACTTGATTTAAGTTATAAATTACACTTTTCATTTCTATTAAGGCATAGACCACCAAAATCACATAAAGACTTGTAAAAAAAGCAGATAAAACTTCGTTTATATTTTTGCTAAGTAAACCTAAATAAAAAGTTGAGGGCATGAATTTAAAAGTGAGTATTAAGACAAAATTAAGGATTATAATAAATAAATAAAATAACGCAACTCCATAGAAATAAAGGTTAAATTTTTTAAAAGCACTCCCATTTGTTTTACCAGATGTAATTAAGTTGATAATTGTTGGCCCATTAGATAAAGCTTGAAAAATAGCATAAGCAGTTACTATAATCGCAAATAATGGGATTGCAATTACGTTAACATTCGATGTTATTTCTAAAATAACATCGATGGCACTAACTACTTTGTAAATAAAAAATTTCAGAAATAAAAATGAAGCCATAAGCAATATAACCAGTAAATATCCTCTTGTTTTTGATAATGTAAAATCTTTCAAAGCCAATAGGAATATTTCATTTGATTTTAACTGCTTATATTTAACTAAGTCATGGGTGTTAGCGTACAACCTTTCTCTTTGTTCCTGATCCATTTAATCACCTTTAAAACCGATTTTTTAAATTATTATATGCTGTTTCAAGCTTTGTATATACTCTATGGTAAATTGAATTATTCTCTTCACTTGTTTCAATGAATTCATCCTTATTAATAACCTTCCCCGTAATATCATCAATATGCTCATTAAATGACATTTCATCATCTAATGGTATACTCATTACCTCAGTAAAGGAATCATCTTTCAAAGTTACTTCAGTGTCGTTGTTAAATTTAACTCTAATTGTAGGTTGCAATAGGCCCTTTGTGTCTTTAATAATAGCTGCCACGTTCTCTTTATTGGTTGGTGTGTTGAAGGTTATATTTCCTGTTTTAGAACCCAGTTTCTCCAATGATTCAGTTAAATGATCCACAGTTTCATTATCAATGATATCCCCATTTAACGGATAAAATCTCAGTTTCACATTTTTGACTTTCTTTACTTTCTTTAATTGTTCTTCAATAGCCCCTGTAAATGGAATGGCCACAACATTCAATTGGACGTCTGGTAACAGTTCTTTTCTAGATTCATTTTTATTTCTAATATATTTCTTGATTTTATCTCTTGCTGTTACAGAGAAGTTCTTTAAAGTTGGACTACCTTTCTGATTTTTTACTAATACCATCCTATGATTTTTTAAATTTATTATGAAATATGAGTAAGGATCTGATGGATGCATTTCATATGTTTTTTCTAAACGCCCATCTATAAATTTCGATCTCACTTCTAAAGTTGTTCTTTTAACTATTAAACCAGCAAGAACAAATTCACCTTTCACATTAGTTAATTTAACATTGTTAAAAAAGTATTCAGGCTGATTTTTGGGAGAAGGTTTTTCCCCTTGAGCATCATCTTCTAAAAAAGCAGGGAGTATGATATCAAAAAAATAATCTAACATGGGTGCATCTTCTTCTCCAAAAGTACAGTTGAAATTTGCGACATAAGAATTTTTTTTATCTAGCAACTATAATATCCTCCTTTTTGCACTAACAAATAAACAATTTCGACAATAAAAGGAAAATACCTGCATCTTTTGACATTTTATTTCACAAATATATTTTTTTAGTATACATCCAATCATTTTTCAATTACAGAATACTCTATTAATCTGTGATCACACTCAACCTATCACCTAATACCATCATAACTACTCTCAGACAAAATGCTTTGCCAAGATCGTGCCAAAAGTGTGCCATTTCTACTCAATATCTATTCAGACAATGTTGATAACCTTTTCTAAATCTCCGAAACTCATCTCTATTCATTCTTCTGACAAACCCAGAATAATTAACTATAAGACGAAATGCATCATAAATCTCTATCACTTCAATAAGTTTTTCATCTTTGTATTTTATTAAATCGTATTTGACTTTTTCAAATTCGTTAAAATTAAAATGCCTATCAGAAAAATTGCCAGAATACGACGCATAATCTAAATTTCCATAGATCACTTGTTTTTCAAAGGAATCATTTTTCATTTCCCTAAAATTAACTTTAATCTCTTGATCAATAAATCTTTCAATTATTTTTTTACGAAAATCAATATCCTCTTGTTCGAGCAGCTTACGTTCTGCATCTTCTTTTTCACGTTTTCTTTCAAAAGCTACTTCATTTTTTTTGATTTGAAATCTTACACCTATGTAAGTTGCTGCCGCAGTCATAAGACCAACTATTATTGTTACCGCCCCTTGAATGAGTGCAATTGTTAATTCCTGATCCATGAATACACCTCTTTATAAAATTTTATTCATTATACAACATTTCTTATATGTACTTATCCACACTATCCACCAATTCACCATATCTAATATTGTGTCTAACTCAGGGAATCGCTGAATCCTTTGCCCCTCTTGCTTTTCAGCCATTTCCCTAAAATGAGTTGGACATTTTCTCATTTTGGTTAGTTTATTAAAATGCAAATAAAAAAACGCCCTTTTTAAAGAGCGTTTGAAAATCAACTAAACTAGTTCATTTACTAAGAAAAAGATTATTTCAGATCCTTTAAACAGCTGGTTGACTATGTCCCTGAGTTGGTCAGAATCTTCAGTATTGTTACCACCGTTACTAATTAAATCCAATAAGCTCAATATTGCTTGAAGAATAACATCAGTAGCTTCTATGTACTTCTTCCAAAGTTCAGGATCTACTTCTCTAAATTCGTGCTTACTGGAGTGGATTTTCTCCATACTCCTGACCAGGTTACTGCAAGATGTAAACAATTCATTATCTTTAGATGTAATGTCTACAATTTCACCCTTAATAATCCCATTAATTGAATTAATTAATAAATCAACTGATAATGAAATTTCCTCAATATTCTTCAGTAAAAGTTCAATAAACTCATCTTTCGAAAGGTTTTCGCTCATCGTTTATTACCCCTCCCACTTCCACACTGCGGACAGAAATTATTTTTTACTGAATGAATAGTCTTACACCCAGAACATTTTTTGCTGTGCACTCGATTACATTTTCCGCATTTTAAGCCGCCAGGTCTTAGTGGAGTTTCGCATTTTTCGCATAAGTTCAACCCAAAAGAATGAATGATAGCATCTTCAACTTTTTTTAACTGAGAATTGTTTTTGAAAGTTCCCATTCTAACATGTAATCTGTTTTTGCTTATGGCTCTAGCTTGATTACAAAGCAAGAATCCTCCCTGATTTGCAAAACTATTCCCCATCTTTTTTATACTTTGAATAGCCTCTGTATCTATTATCCAATCACCGCTATCAAACTGTACATTAAATGGATAATTTTTAACTTTCTCACCATCTCTAGTGATAGGGACACAAATGCAGATTGGAGCAGTTTGGTTCATAAGATTATTAGACACAACAAAAACCGGTCGAAATCCTCCTTGCTCAGATCCCTTAACCGGTTCTAGATCAGCCCAGTATATATCCCCTCTTGAGGGTTCCATACGCCCCATCTAGTCTTTATTCTCCTTAAGCAATCTGTCTACTTCTAATGAAATACTGGAAAACATCTCTGAATATTCTTTATCAGTTTGATCTTCTGAATATGCCTGTGCATACATTTCGTAATATTCTCTGTCTTTTCTTTTTTCTTCTGCTACCGCTAAATGGTGTGTGTATATTTTTGCAATTGAAGCTTTTAAAGCCATGCCTGTTACAGTTAGCTTTAAAAATACATCGCGATTATGTTCCACATAAGTCGCCATTAACCTCAACCTCCCTTTGTCCACATTATCACCCAGCTTTCTATTTCTGTCAATTATATTATTTTAAGAACAGTTATCTCCTTAGAGAATCATTTTATTCATAATGGTTCAGAAAAATACGCACTTTTAACTTAATATTCAAAATAAACTCACCCGCCATTTAAACAGATGAGCCTATAAGCCAAAGTCGTCCATTGTTCTATCCATTGTGTCTTGTGTGATCCCAATATATCTCAATGTAATATCTGGGCTTGAGTGGTTGAATATTTCTTGCAGCAAGGCCACATCCTTGAACTTCTTATAATGCCAGTATCCAAATGTTTTCCTTAATGTATGTGTACCTATGCTATCAAGCCCGACATATTCCGCTGCTTCTCTCAAAATATTGTATGCACTGCTGCGGCTGATAGGTTTGTTGAGTCCTTCTCTACTTTTAAAAAGATACTCTTGATCATCTTTGTCTTTAATATATTGATCTATCGCTTTTCGAAGCGTCTTGTTTATTTTGATTCTTTTCTCTTTACCTGTTTTTTGTTCTCTAAGGGATACGTACTGTTTTCTCACGTTCTTAACCCTTAATTCCAGTAGATCGGATATGCGCAAGCCCAGATTGATTCCCGCCACAAACAGCAGCAAGTTTCTTTTGTTCCGCTCTCCAAGATATTTCTTTATATAATGGATCTGATCAAGGTCCCTTATCGGCTGAACAAAATTCATGATTTATCCCCCTGCTTGTACACTTCTTCTCTCAAAGCAAAGGCCAGTCTATAATATGCTTTATTTTTAACACGATAATAATTCCTTTGGCTGAGGCCCATTTCAGCGTAAATCTCGTAATCATACATTTCTTCATCCTGCATATAGAGCATAACTAAAATACGGCGCTCTTTTTGCGTAAGACGATTAATACCCTTTTCAATTCGCTTCATATATTTTTCACGCTCAATCTCCCACTCCATCTTTTTAATAGCTGCATCCTCGGTCGATGAATGAAACTGATTGGAAAAGCTAGGCGGCGTAATGGTATATGTTGTTGTGATCTTTGGAAGAAAGTCTTCTGGCGTTTGCAACCTAAGCATTTTATATTTTCCCATCATCTTTTCCATTTTGAATCTTGTTTTTTCCTCGTCGATCTGCGGAATGTCTAAGCTTGTTTGATTCATGATAATTCCCCCTTTATTTTCTGCGCATTGCCCCGCCTTTGGCTCGTTTGAGTCTTTGCATGTTTTGCCCCATAAGCTCTCTTAAATCTCTGTCAGTGAGCTTCTGCGACTGTTTTTTCGGCTTTTCTTTCTTCATGGCTGCTCCTTTCTGACAAATAAAAAACGGACACCAACCAGCACCCGTAAAAGGTGTTGATCAGTGTCCGCAGGCTCTCCGTCTTGGACTATCTATGTCTATTTTTTTCAACTTTGATTATCTTTCCATATAAATCTTCCTTTTTGAGAAGCATGGTTTTATTACATAATAGGTAATCTTTATTATCCCCTACCAAGAATGAATTCTTATCTATTAAATGAATCAAATACCATTTGTTTTTTTCGTTATCCTCCCAGTAAAGCCCTTTAGTTTCATACCATTCTAAAAGTATTAAAACAGGTTTCATTAAAAAAGGTACTGGCAAAGTTAATAAAAATAAGATTAATCCTATAACTAAAGCTCCTCTAAATGTTCCACCGTTATCAATGTTTAAAAACATCTTATAAGTTGAACAATATACAAATAGTAAACATATAATAAAGGATATAACAACAGTAAATTTCCACAATTTATTTGATACTACTTTTTTCGGAATACCGCTTTCTTTATTTGTTTGAGTAGAAAGAATAAGTAACCACAAAAGCTCCCCTAAAAATAACATGACCAAAAATACATTTTCATTTATATCTACTAGCATAAATGTTGCCCCAGAAAATATTACACACGCCCATAAAAATGTGTGTAAAAAGAGCTTGCCAGTTTTAAAAAAAAATAATTTTTCTTTAGAAAAAAATTTTCTTTCAACGATTCCTGCTGAAATAAATGAAATCGGCTTTAAGGTACCAAGAAAGAAGATAATCGGCAATACGATACCTGGAATTTTTATATACTCGCTTATTTCCTTTATAAATTCTTTTAAATCCATTTAAATCTCTCCCTTTTTATTTTTTTAGTATAGAAGGATTAATGACAAATATGTCAAATTAAAGATAATTGTACCAAAAAAAACTTTAAGGAAGGGGGTTAAATAATGAATTGTATTTACTGTACTAGTGAAACGTCTTTTACAACAATTAATCATGATTATATTTGTGAACCGTGTGCAACTTCGAATAATTATGAGACGTGTACTAATTGTGGGAAGTATTTTGAAAATGGCTCATCAAATAGTTCCTCTTGTACAAGTTGTGAAGAAAAGGGCTTAGATTAAAAGCTTTAAAGTTTTAGAAACGAGTCTTAAAAAACATATTTTAAGACTCGTTATTAATTTCAATTAGATTTTTGAAAATAAAATTGTCATTTCGCTTGGTGAAAGATTTATTTAAAAGATTTTCATTCGTTCAATGATTTGCCGCTGTTGCTTTTTATTGAGCTTCATCGTGCTTCCTCCAATAGATCAGGATCTTCATAAATGTTCCCGACAACTTCGATATGCTGATGCTTGTTGAAATACTCATGAGCATTCCAATTTCCGAACATGTAGCAGCCCCTATACATACACACCTTTTGCATGATTGGATGAAGGTCATTGCGCATTCGAAGTGAGCCTTGAACTATATCCCCTTCATAAATCTCATCGCCTTTAGAATCTCTCAATCCGATAAACTGCATTTTGTGACAGCTTGAATAATAATCAAATTGATCGCTAGCTTCGGCATAATCTGGTATAGAATAAGGAATTCCCTCTGGTGTCAAACCTACTTCATAGACCATTTCTTGAGCATTGTCATCCCAAACACGGAATTTAGTATCTCTCATCAGTACCCCTCCTGCTGCCGCTTATGATTGACGGCGTTCTTTTCCATGTATGCTTGTTCTATTTGTTCATGTGTACAGGTACGCATAGTTCAGGTAAATTCGCCCTTACCAGCTGCTCTGCGAATGGTGGAGGTACAGCATTACCACATCTAGCAACCTGTTTTGTTTTCGGATAAACATTGCCGTCACAATCACGATCAATTACATAATTAGTTGGAAAACCTTGTGCGGCGAATAATTCATGTGGTTGTAACATCCTCATACCGATATCCACTATTTGATATTCTTCTCCTTTTACGGTGACTAACCCGAATCTATCTTTAGTTGTTATGGTGTGTAATGGCTCGTTTATCTTCTGGCCGACATCTGAACCGTAATATTTTGTTAAAAATGCTTTGACCAAGCCGAATCTATTTGAAGTTGGTATTGTTGCAATTGGTTCGCCTAGCGTTTGGCCCCTGACACCGTTTTCCGTGGTTTCTGTATAATAGGTTGCTAGAAAGGGTGTTACTAATGCATGATGACCACCTGTTGTAATTGTCTTAATGGGCTGATCAACTCTGCTTCCTACATGTCCTGTTGTGTTAACCATAAGCGTTGGTGAAACCAAACAATGCTCCTGTTTAGTTGTGATGGTTGTTAACGGCTTTGTTAACTCGTATTGCAGGCGATCACCAGCGAATCCAGTTTGACCGATACGAACAATAAACGGGTTTGGGTTATTGACAACAAATCTTTGAATGCCCCGTGCAATGCGTCTTAAAGTATTATCCGCAAGTGGCTTTTTCCGATTGAAGATGGATGGTGTTCCTATGCTCCAATCAATAATTTCACCAGCTGTTCTCCACGGTTTCAGATTTCCGACTTGAACAGATAGACTGTTTGGATCGCCATGTGTTGGCTTCGGCCAAACAATGGGTTTACCATCACAGCGGGCTATCATGAAAAAGCGTTTCCTGGTTGTCGGTGCGCCATAATCGCAGGCTTTTAATTCTTTGAATTGAACTTCATACCCTAACGCCTCAAGTGATTTTACAAATGATTTAAAGGTTTCGCCTTTTTTCTCTTTGATTGGGTACCCTGCATCATCTAACGGACACCATGTCTGAAACTCTTCTACGTTTTCCAGCATGATGACTCTTGGTTTTACAGCAATGGCCCATTTAACTGCGATCCATGCTAGACCACGAATGTTTTTATCCTTTGGTTTACCTCCTTTTGCTTTAGAAAAGTGCTTACAGTCAGGGGAAAACCATGCTAGACCGACTTTTCGACCTTTAACAGCTTCTTTCGGTTCGACATCCCAAACAGATTCACAATAATGTTCCGTTTCAGGATGATTCGTTTTATGCATTGCTATGGCAGCAGGATCATGATTGATGGCTATATCAACTGATAACCCTGTGGCAAGCTCGATTCCTGTACTCGCTCCCCCGCCACCTGCAAAGTTATCCACTATGATTTCTCTAAATAGATCGATCTGTTTCATTGCATCAACCCAGCAACAAAGATGATCGCCATGAACCCAAGCACCGTGAGTATGACAGGCCCGTTTGATTCCCTTTTCGCCATGACCACATTGCCCTCTATGATCAAGTCTGGGCAATAATCAGCAAGCACTGGTACGAAAAACTTCGGTACACCTAGAAATGCAGCTGCATCATCTATTGTCATCGCTTGATTTTTGCAGGCTTTGACGGCTTGTGACAGTTCGATGTGTTTTGGTAGACTCATTATTTTCCCGCCTCCATTAGCAAAGATCGTTTTAAGTTTTTTAGTTCAATGGTGACATCGCCTAGTTTTTCAGTTGCTCTGTTTGCCTGTGTTTCAGCTTTTTTCCAATCGTTCAAAAACTGCTCATTCTTTTTGTTTGAGAACCTCAATTCTTGCTTTAGGCGCTGAATCTCGTTGTATAGATCCATTTCTGACTCAATGACAGGCACGTCTACTTTTTGTAGAAATTCAGTAGCAAAGTGTCCTGAAAAACCTTCTAAGAAAACAACAGAGACACTTCGAGTGATTTCGTCAGTTGCACACTTCCAAACTCTTCCCTCGTTCAATTCCGCTTCTAAAGATGTATGCATGACGACTAGATCACCTTTTTTGAGTTTTTCTCTCATATCTCTCACCCTCCTTATCATCACAAAAACATTCACTTTCACGTTCCCCGCACGATTCGCATTTCTTCGACGGCCTGTAAAAGCTCGATATGTTTACTTTTTTACCGTCCAATCGCTTCATAAAAGCAAACTCATATTGCTTCTCGATGTTTTTCATGGCTGCTAGCCCGCCTCTGTAAAACTCATCTTTAGTTCTTTCGAAATGTCGCTGCTCCCAATTCAGTTCGTTTAAGAAAAGCTTTGAGAATCCGTCGATCTGATAATTCTTTTTATCTATTTCTCTTTTTAAACGTTCGACCTCATCCAAAAGGTCCTCAACGTTTATTTGATCTTTTGATAACATTGCAATTCCTCCCCCGCAGGGGATGAACCCCTGCTATTTTTTAATTTTATGGCTGAAATCAAACCTAACTCGGTCAAAACTGCCTTTAATCGTTTCAATGATTGTGTGACCATGTTCGGGAGCCTCTATGTAATGCGCTGTATTGTTGATCCCGTCCAGCACGATCACTTGTACCTTGCCTTGTTCAACTAATGTTGTGAAAGGCTCGTTTTTTGTTAATGAGATAGTCTGTGGTCTATTCACAATCTTCACTCCAATGTGATATAATTAAGGTTCATAAGTTTAATCACTCACATTGAACTGATGTGAATTCTACCGCTGAGACTCGACGGATTGATCTGTGCGCTGCCAACGCCAGTCTTTACGTTTGAGTCTCTTTTTATATGGCTTGGGTGGATGTTGCTGCCTATAAGCTACTAGTTCATCCTCTGACATAACCCACGCTTTCACTGGACCTGCTTTGTATGGATTCACTACAGTCTCCAATATGCTCACCTCCTTTTATTCGTCACGCTGCGGAACGTTGAGATTAAAGATTCTTTCGAGTTCTTCGTCAGTCAGTTTCTCGCAATGCTCCCGCCCATAAGCCCCATTTTTAAGACTCAACCACTCGATCAAAAATTCTCTTTCTGATGTTGTCATCACTTGATGCCTCCCCTCTTCTTGAGGTGGCGCATGGCTGCTGTCTTTATCCGTTTCGGACAATCTTCATATCTCGCAATGACTTCCAGCTGGCGTGCTGTCGCTTTCTCAAATGGCAACAGGATGCTTTTTCTTTTCATGCTTGTACTCCTTTCCAAGTGCGCCGCCTTTACGTTGTTCGATCTTGCCTAACTCAGCCTGATCTATAATAAGCAACAGGATGTCATCAACCTTGCGTGCTAAACGGTTCGCTATGTGTCTGACCGGTTCATGGTCCTTCCACATCTTCCGAAAAGCTACGATGTCCCTTTCACACCATATAAAATCGTTTTGCGGGCAAGCGTAGTAAACCGGTTGTTGTTCAAACAGCTTTCGCAAATCTCTTTTTTTGTAGCTCATTGTGCATTTTTTGATATACATAGGCTCGTTTGCGCCGACACCGTTCGGTCGCTCCTTGATTTTTCCTCTTTTTGAAAAATCAATCATCAGTAGCAACACTTCTTCTGATGGTCGGTTAAATAACTCCGCCATCTCTTCGATCGATCTACCTTCGTACCAGTAATCAAGAAAACGTTTAAGGCCAACAATCGTCCATTCAAAATTGACATGATCCAAAATGATTCTAGTGACACTCATTTTGCAATTTCCTTTCTGCGACCGACCTCTTTATGTACAACGTGCACAGATGTCGTCAAATTCTTTTCTACGAGCCAATAAAGTGGGTTTAACCCATTTACCACTAAAATCTTCCTTTCGGCTCTCGTGGGCTTTCTACCGCCTTTTTTCATGATCGTTCCTCCTTGTGTTTTTTATAGGCTATTAAACTAGCAATTTGGGACGCTATTGAATTGCTGATGGTCATAGTTCTCTCCTAAAATGGCAATTCTTCGTCACGCTTATCAAAGGTGTCTTTAAACAAAATGTATTTAGACTTTTTTGTCATGCGTGATACAAGTTTTGTGTCGTACATTTGTTTTAGTTTGTCCCCTGTTAAATTGGATGTGTAAATCGTTGTTTTATCCTGTCTAGCTGATGTGACTGCATAAAGTATCTTGTGAATAAAGTTGGTGGCTTCGCTCTTTGAATGTTCAGATCCCGTTTCAGCACCTACATCATCAATCACTAGATAATCCACATCACCAATAAGCCCTGTTACATAACTTTGTGTGAATTTACTTTCTTTGTTGTTGAAAGAGTCTTGAATTGCAAAAGCAGCATCAGCAAGGTTTACAAATAAGCATGATTTCCCCATATCCTCAGGGTTGTCTGGATCAGGTGGCACATTGAGAGCTTTAAGTGCTGCGTAAGCTAGATGACTCTTCCCTACTCCTGGATGACCTTGCAGAAAGATATTAAACACTTTTCCTTGTTTCAAATAACCAACAAGCTCCATCATGAGGCGTTTATTTGCCGTTTCCTCAGGCTCAGTTACTTTGTAATTATCAAACGTTGCATTCGCAATGGTCCTGTCTCGGAAGATGCTACGTTTCTCCAGCATATTGAAATTTTTTGTCCGCTGGCTAAACTCGATCTGCCTCTCCAAGTCTTTTTGGATCTTCTTCTCATCTGCCTCCAGCTCACATCTTGGGCAGATTATTTTGCCATTGAGGATCATCATGCGAACAGGCTTGATGACATCCTCGTTCCCTCTTGTGAATGTGTGTTTATTGCAGTATTCAGAATGGAAGGTCATTCTTGCGTTTAAGGACTCCGCCGCCACTGATTTGATGCTCTGCATTTTTTATCACCCCCACACCTTCATTCAGGTATCCTTCAAACTTCGTTCCAAACAATGTTGATGGCTGCAGGTATTTATTCATTTTGTCGTCTTTAAGCCATTGATGAGTCTTTGTAAGAATCACTGTTTTAAAGTCTTCAAATCTAAATCCGTCATTCCAGCGTGCTTTAATTAATCTTTGTGTAGCTGCAGATGAATGTCTGAATGACTTCCCTGTTACTTTGTTCAAAAGATCAACAATCAGCTTGAATGGAATTTCAGATTCTTGAGTTTCAGGATCATCAGTCGGGTTGCTCGACAATATATCTTTTAATTCTTTATCTTTATCTAGTTCTTTATCTATATCTGTTGCGTGACTTGGTGTGACGTTGATCGTGACGTCACGTGACATGTTATTTTTTGGTTGTGGCAGACTCTGTTTTTTGCGTTGTTTTTGCTTTCTCAATCGGTTCTGCTCCCTGATCTTTTCGAGAGCATCTAAATTCTGATGTTTCTCCCAATTACATATACTGATATAATTCTGTTCATTAATTTCTATCATGCCGAATTTCCTGAATGTGTCTAAAGCCATACGAACAATTCCTAATGGTCTTCCAAAGATATGCGCTAACATTTCGTCTGTGTAAGGCACGTTTTCGCTTAGATAAATAAAACCAGATGCGTTAGTTTTTCCTGCTTGAGCAAGTAATTTAACCCATATAATCAACAGAGTGTCAGATTCAGGCATTTGTTCAATGAGTTTAATTTTTTCATCATCGAACATCTGGGTGCTTAGCTTCACCCATTTGACTTCACCCATCTTCAAAATCCTCCTAATGTTTTTGATAAATAGTTTTTCTAATTGAAGCTTGTCCTTTAAAAAAAGGTGAAACAAATGTTTCAAGCCTCTTTAGTTTTTTTGTTCTTTTCTTTTTTTACTGGTGTATAATAAGGCGCCACAGCCTCAGTAAAAAGTTTTTCTCTGTCTTCAGTTCCAAAGAAAACTTCTCCAAGAAACAGGTTGCTTTTTCTCTTTTGCTTTTTCTTAGCCATAAAGATCACCTCGACACATAATATGCAATGTGGACAGTAGGACTACCCACCAAAAAAATCGGCAGTTTCAAATTTGAATATCCCAACCATTATTCCTGACAGGTATTAAATTATTCAAAAAAAAGCTTGGCTTTTATGCCAACTTGTTCTGAAATTCTCTCTAAGCTTTTAAAAGTAGGAGAAATTTTTCCGTTTTCTAGTCTCGATATATAAGAACCCGTAAAACCCATCACTTCTGCGAATTCTTCTTGAGAAAGACCACTCTCTTTTCTTTTCGTTTTCAACATTTTAGCTAGTTCATCCAGGTCAATCACACAGCACCCCCTAATATTCCTGTCAGGAATGAATATACCACACAGGAATATTATTGGCAAGTCTTTTCCAAAAGAAATATTCCCGTCTGGAAAGTCAGTATGCTATAATTATTATGTAATTTTGGTTAAACTGTTACGATCAAAGGTGGTTTAAAAATGGAGAATAGAAAAATCGGTTTTGCTGTAAAGCGTCTACGTTTAAAAAAGAAGAAAACTGTAGAAGAGGCAGCTAAGGAAATTGGTATATCTCAAAGCTATTTATCTAGAATTGAGAATAACTCACAAATTCCCTCCGTTAAAGTTATAAATAAAATAGCAGATTATTTTGATGTACATAGTTCATATTTATTTTTGGATGAAGAAAGCATAAATAGCTTTACTGAAAAAGAGAACGAATTATTCTCAAGCAAACATATTAATATAAATGACCTTGAAAAATTAAACATTGTTCATGACAACGGCTCTAAAATCACAAAAGAAGAAATTAATTATGTAATTGATCGCCTAAAGGAACTAAGAGAATTAAGAGAAAATTATTTAAAAGGAAAAGAATAATTTATTTTTTTTTGCTTTCTTCTTCAAGTTTCTTTATTTTAGATATTTCTCTCTCTATTTTTTCAATAAGTTGTTCGTAACTAGACAATATACTTTCCCCCTAATTTAACTAGTGTTTCCTGTTTTATTGTTTTCCCAAAACAGGAAACACCTCTTTAAAACACGAAAGACGATACCATTTCTGGTAACGTCTTTTTTTACATCCCTACTCTTACTTCTTTTGTTTGAATAATCATTTCTTTTTCACTCTTCATATCAGCGTCCTTCACTCCGGCTGGTAAAAGAAAAATTGTTATTATAAATAAGCTAGTTAATACTTTCATACTTTCACCTCCCCTGACCTTTAAAGTGTAAGATCTAAATCCATTTTTTTCAACTGGATTTTCGGGATATTAGCTCTAAAGTAATCACGCTGTTCAGAGAAAAAGTGTAAAGATAATAAAATTTTATCTGTCCTTACCTCTCTAATTCCATCAAATAGATATGCATAGGGGCGTAAGGATTTATCTAAGTAATACAGTTTAAGTGAACTGCCTTCACTTAGAACCTGTGTGAAATGTGTAACATTATAATCTTCATCAATTTTTTTACACCAGTAATATTGAAGAATAGCAATCTCTTCTTTATTTTGGATAACTTCTTCTTCTCTCTCTGGAAACTCTTCATATAATTTCAAAAGTTGCTTGTAGTAATTTAGTGATTTCTTATACGACTCAAAAAAATAGGATAGACCAAGTAAATATGTTGCGGTCATGACATGGCTTTTGCTAATACCTGTTTTCATTAAAGACATTGCAGAATCTCTTGCTTTTTCAATATTATTTTCTTGTTTCAGGTACGTGTTTGCAAGAATTTCATCAATTCTCGCTTTAAAGCTCTTCTTTAGATATGGATCATTAATTCCTTTTAAAAATTCCTTGGCTCTATCAATTGAATACAAACTTAAATCGTACTTCCCGATATTGTAATAGACATATGATTCAAATATTTCAAGTAATGTTTTACCTTCTATAGTTTTTGCTTTAAGATTGTTTAATGCTCTTTGGTGTTCAAGCGGTTTAAAAGATTCTCTAAAGTTCAAAGCAAAGCGGTAA
Source organism: Bacillus sp. FSL K6-0994 (assembly GCF_038630815.1). NCBI lineage: Bacteria > Bacillati > Bacillota > Bacilli > Caryophanales > Bacillaceae > Bacillus > Bacillus sp. FSL K6-0994. The sequence goes on from NZ_CP152043.1 coordinate 2,506,999, forward strand.
GCATTACAAGCGTCTGCTGCTACAGAAGAATAATTATCAATTATATATCTTATTTCATTAAACATCTGATTGGTGTAATAATATTCCAAAGCGCTATAAATGTATTTCTTATCGAAGCCACTTTTAGAGTATTCTTTCATCAATTGTTTTTCTTCACTAGGTGAAATTTCCCTTACTGTTTCTATGACCATCCAAAAAGCTATTTCTTTTCCCGAAAAAAATTTACTCATATAACCTTTTGTAATCCCGATCGCTTTGGCGATACTATTTTGGGATTTCTCCATTTTATCCAGGTGTTTTTTCAGAACGTCTCTTATATCATCATTTTTAACTGTACTGTGCATACGCTCACCTTTCAAAATCAATTTAGCACTCTAAAGTCGAAAATGCTGTCACAAAATGTCGAATAAGTATGAATTTTTAATCTAAAATTAAAAACAATCCTTTTCTGTTAATTCAATTATAATCCTTTTAAGGTTTATATTAACATATAACTTTTGGAGGAGTTATATGATGCGAGCTTTATTTGTAAATATGAGTAGGTTTATTATCAAGTAATTTCCAACATGATATAATTATTGTTATTGATTAAGATTAAGTGTTATTAAATTGGGGTGTCTTTATCTAATGGATTATAAAAAAAACGAAATAATCGGAATAAACTTAAACAGACTAAGAAACAAGCAAAAACCTAAACTATCAATAAGACGTCTCGCTGAAGAAGTTGGTTTGAGTAATGGGTATTTATCAAAGCTTGAAACCGGTAAGATTAAAGGTCCGTCTTTGGAAGCCATGATGAAACTTTCTGATTTTTTCAATGTGGATCTCAGCTTTTTTATTACCGATCCTAGATATATTGATAACAAAGGCAAAGATGTAGAGACGAATCAAGTTTATGTGAATGGACTGACTCTTGATACAATCAAAAATATGAACATTATAGATGATGATGGAAACCCATTAACAGATGATGAACGAAATTTCATGCTTGAAGCATTAAAGAGTTATAGAGCCACTAAGGTCAAATTCTTCACAAGTAATATTTCATCGAATGACGATTGATTTTAAGCTTCTTTTTTCCACTCCTATTTCTTTCCCCTTCCTCTAAGCACTTTGTTTCTACACTTATTCAAGGATTTATTGTTAGTTTGCAAAAGGTATGCTTAGCATTCGAAATGTGATTTCGAACAGTCTTTTCGCTAATAAAAAGCTCGCTTGCAATTTCTTTTGTTGTTTTATCTTGGACGAGCAATTCGAATACTTCTCTTTCTCTTTTGGTTAATAGCGGCTTGGATTGAAACTCTTTCTCCTTCAAGTATTGTAACCCTCCTTGCTAAGGTGAGAGCTCTAGTCTCTATAGAATGGGATTCTGTATAGTCGAGATATCATATGCCGGGTGCCTGAGGTAGGTGACGTTAAAATCAAGAAATCCCGCATATCAGCGTCCAATTTCTACGCTTTCATCCACGCAAAAAAGGACGAGTCTCCTCCCCGAGACATCGCCTTTTTTTGCGTGGTATTTAAAAGATTGAAATGGCGCCTGTTAACAATGCAATAAGTGTTGTAAAAAGGGCAGTTAACACGGTCCATAGCAGTGCATATTTTTGCAAATCACCAATATCTTTGTTCAGCATACTGACAAGCAGCAGTGTTGAAGCGACAAGCGGACTCAGTAAGTGAACAGGCTGCCCTATGATAGAGGCACGTGCAATTTCCACCGGATCAATCCCATAAGCTGCGCCGGCTTCAGCCAGGATTGGCAGCACTCCGAAATAGTAAGCATCGTTTGAGAGCACAAATGTAAATGGCATACTCGTCAAAGCCACAATCAGCGGAAAAAATGAGCTGTAGGAATCCGGAATCATGTAAATGACCAAATGGGCAATGGCCTCAACCATTTTTGTTCCAGAAAAGATCCCTGTAAAAATCCCTGCTGCAAATACAAGTGTAATGACCGTTAATGCGTTGCCTGCATGAGATAAAATTCGCTCGCGCTGATCTTCAACCTTTGGATAGTTGATCATAAGAGCGATGACAAATCCAATTAAAAAGAGTACAGGAATTGGTATGATATCCATGACGAGTGTGACCATGACAGCAACTGTAAGGAAGAAGTTAATCCAAATCAGATTCGGTCTCTTGATATCGGCTACTCCATCTTCAATTGACGCAGCCAATTCAGGAGAAATGGACACCTCTTCTTTGTGCTGAATTTCTGCAATCCCAATCCGTTTTCTTTCTTTTTTCCCAAGTACATAAGCAGTAAAAAGTATAAAAAGACCGCCTCCAACCATCGTTGGGAGTAATGGAATGAAAAATTCGCCTGCATCTAATCCAAGCGCCGCGATTGCACGAGTAGCCGGACCGCCCCATGGCGTCATTCCGCTCATAATTCCTAATGATAATAATGAAATTGTTCCTAAAATTAATGGGTTCATCCCGATTCTTAAGAAAAGTGGCAGCATCGCTGATACGGTAATCATGTACGTTGTGGTTCCGTCACCATCTAATGCAACAAGCATAGACAAAATTGCTACCCCAAAAGCAATTTTGACAGGATCACCTTTTACAATACGTAGAATGAGTTTAATCAGAGGATCAAACAATCCAGCATCCAGCATGACACCGAAGAATAAAATCGCAAATAACAATAAAGCAGCTGATGGTGCAACAGTTTTCAGTCCATCAAGCATCATGTCCCCTAACCCTTTGTTAAAGCCGCCGATCAATGCAAATATGATAGGTACAACGGTTAGAGCCACCACCGGATGCATACGTTTTGTCATAATGAGAAATGTAAATGTCAAGACCATCAAGATCCCTAAAATAGCTAGCACTTTATATCCCTCCATCCTCTTCTTTACATGATCTGCAAGCGCCCCCTTGCACTTGCGATCTATATGTTAGCGCTTTCTATTCCAAGGATATAATAGCTTTTTTTATAATGAAAATATTGATTTTTTCGTATATTCAATAAATTTCTTTTATAATCAACCTTGCTGATTTCTTAAAAACTCAATGAACGCTTTCACCACAGACAAATGAAGTGAGTCTGGCTGGTACATGAGCCATGTATCTCTTAAAACAGGCTGTCCATCTTTATACGAAAGTCCTTTTACAAATAACTCATCACTTGGTCTGAGGCAAATTTCTGGGACAATGGCATAGCCTAAACCATGCTTCACCATCTCTTTTGATGTATCCTGACGGTCTGTCTCCATCGTGACAAGCGGAGGCATTGTGAATGTTTCCTGCCACCATCTGTTAATCAGCCGTTTTAATGAACTGTCTGTATGATAGTCAATGAGCGGCAGATTCGGGAGATCCTTTAGCTGAATCTCTGATTTTGAAATAATGCAAAGACGCTCTTTATCAAGCAAAAAACGCTCTCCATTCCAGTCATAATCACCTCTTAAAATCCCTAAATGCACACTTGATGTTCCTAATAAATCCATTACCTTTGTGCTCCAGCCTGTGTTGACCATAAATTGAACATGTGGATACTGCTTAGAAAATTCTTTTAATATTTCTGGCAGTTTATATTGGGCAAAGTTACTTGAGACCCCCAACCGGATCGTTCCTTTGACCTTTTTTTGCATATTGAGCATGCCATCTTTCGTTTGCTGCAGCTGTTTGAGCATGTCATTTGCGTATTTAGCCAAGTATTCGCCCTCTGATGTAAATTCAATTCCTCGTTTTCTTTTAAAGAAAAGCTTCATATCAAACTCCTCTTCAAGCTGTTTCAATCGATAGCTTAAGGCAGGCTGAGAGACAAATAATTTTTCTGCCGCTTTTGTGATGTTCTTTTCTTCATAAAGTACCTTTAGAAACCGCCAATCTTTTTCATCCATTGTATGCCCTCCATTTTTACTAATTATAAAATATTTTTATTGATTTCTCTTAAAATAATGTATTTAACTTATTCCTTATTATACTTTACCATTTTGGTTAGATAAACAGTTCATTAAAAATTGAGGGTGAGAGTCATGAGAAAAGTTCCAATCACAATCATGCGAGGCGGTACAAGCAAAGGGGTATTCATTCACGCAAACAATGCACCATATGAACACGATGAGCTCGAGGCATTTCTATTAGACATTATGGGCAGCCCTGACCGGCTGCAGGTCGATGGGATCGGCGGCGGTAATTCTTTAACAAGTAAAGTGGCCATTATCGATAAAGCCACACGCCCGGATGTGGATGTGAACTATACATTTGCACAAGTCAGTATTAATGAGAGATATGTCGACTTTAAAGGAAACTGCGGGAACATCTCATCAGCCGTTGGGCCGTATGCGATCATTAAAGGACTTGTTCAAGCGGTTGAGCCCATTACGACTGTACGTATTCTCAATACCAATACAAATAAAGTCATTACGGCAGAGGTCGAAGTCGAAAATGGGGAAGTTAAATTTGAAGGACAGGCAGAAATTCCAGGCGTAAAAGGAACCGGTTCTCCCATTTATTTATCCTTTGAGAAACCTGAAGGCGCTGTCACAGGTAAAACATATCCGACTGGAAACAAAATGGATACGATTCAAACAAAATTTGGAGAGATTCCCATCTCGATCGTTGACATTGCAAATCCAATTGCCTTTATTCGTGCCAAGGATATTCAATTAAAAGGAACTGAATTACCTGAAGAGTTTACAGATGAATTACTGGATGATTTAGAAGAAATTCGTTCTCTCGCTGCTGAAATGTGTCACTTTGCACCAAAAGAAATGGCCACATTACAGTCTCCAGCTGTTCCAAAGCTTGCGCTCATCAGCGAGCCTGCTGATTATGTAGATACAAATGGAATCTTGAGACGAGCAGAAGATATGGACATCATCGTTCGTATGCTATCAATGCAAAGACCGCACCAAGCACTTGCCATTACCGGCTCTGTCTGCGTGACAGCCAGCTGTTTCCTGGATGAAACGCTTCCTTCTCAGCTGTTCCAAGGTCAAGATGACACCCTTCGTATTGGGCATCCTGCCGGGATTATGCAAACGGAAATTGACATCTCTCAAAACAGAGTCAAAGTCATTCGAACGGCAAGAGAAATTCTAGACGGAGTTGTTTTCACAAAACAAGACTATGTGATTCAGCCTCATATTAAAAGAGAAGCTTAAAGCAGACGATGTTCTCGTCTGCTTTTTTTAATGCTGAAGCGGTGCATCGATATCTCCGGCAGAATGAGCTTTTATCTGCCCTTTCTCATCTTTTAGCTGGAGATGACCGTAGCGGTTGACTCCGCAGCAAATTCCCTCTTCCCATGTTTGTTTTTCACGGTCTAACGAGATCCGCAGCGGTTTAAGAAGACGATATAATCGTTTGTTGTAGAGGGCCGTGAGTGCTTCAAACCCTTCATTCTTCCAGCGTGTATGATATTTTTCAAAAGCGGCGACAAGTTCTTTCACAAGCTGATCAGCTTTTACCTCTGTAAGCTCTGATAGGCAAATGGTTTTGTACGGAACATGCTCCGGCTTTGTCTTCACATTGATGCCAACCCCGATATAAATGGCGGTACGGTCCGCTTCAATCAATGTGCCTGATACCTTTGCTTCATTGATGAGAATATCATTTGGCCATTTGATCGCCAGCTGATCCTCAGCCCTCATGAGAGGTTTGAGAACATCGTAGATCGCTAGTGCCGTCAGCGGAGCAATCGTTGACTGGGTGGAGAGTTCTTCTGGCGGCAAAACTGTCATGGTCACAGCGACATTCCCTGCAGGCGTTTCCCACGGTCTCCCTAGCCTGCCTCTTCCTGCTGTCTGCTGATGTGCATAGACAGCAAATGAAGGTTTTTCTCCTTGCTGAATGAGCCTTTTCGCTTCATTATTTGTACTATCAATGGTGTCATATTGAAAAATCTTCATGTGTTCTCCTTTTGTTCTTCTTGATATGATCTTTTTATTATAACAAAATGAAGCTTACACGTTGCTGAGGCTGCATGCTATCCATTTCGCTGAGCTTGAAATGTATCTTTTTCTTCCTCTGTAAATGGGACAGGTGCGCCTGTTTCTTTATTAATTTGCACCATAGTGACTGAGCCGGTAAAGCATGGTTCCTGCTGCTCGTTTTCTCCTAAATAATGAAGGATGAGTGAGCTCGATCCGACTTTTTCCGGCTTTACATACACACGAAGCCGCTCCCCTATCTCCACCTGTTTGATGTAATCACATTGCAGGTTTGCCACGACTGTAATTGTTTCTTTCACTCGTTTCATTCGTTTATCAACAATTCCCGTTTTTTGAAAAAAGGCGATCCGTGCTTCTTCAAAATACACAAATGGAGTGACATTGTTCATATGGCCAAACATATCCGTTTCTGAAAAACGGACAGTCGTTTCGACATAAAATCGAAAGGATGCTCTCCATTCTTCAAATGGTTCCTCAATATATGATGGAAGTCTCACTTCATCATCTCCTTATTCATCAATAAACGCCTCTCCCATATTGGAAGAGGCGTTTATTTTGTGTTCCATCCAGCCTCTTTTAAACACTCATCATGATTGGCAAAGAGGACTGAATGTGATGTTATTCTGCGTGATCGCTTCCGAAGAAGTTACGGAAAGCTTGTAATGTTGTATCTCGGTTAAGTGCTGCAATTGACGTTGTCAGCGGGATTCCTTTCGGACAAGCCTGCACACAGTTTTGAGAGTTCCCGCAGTTCGCAAGACCGCCGTCTCCCATAATTTCTTCTAGACGGTCTGACTTATTCATCGCACCTGTCGGATGTGCGTTAAATAGACGAACTTGCGAAAGCGGTGCAGGGCCCATAAAGGAAGACTTATCATTCACGTTTGGACAAGCTTCAAGGCAGACACCACATGTCATACATTTAGAAAGCTCATACGCCCATTGACGTTTTTTCTCAGGCATTCTTGGTCCAGGTCCAAGATCATATGTGCCATCGATCGGCACCCATGCTTTTACTTTTTTCAAGGAGTTGAACATGCGGCTTCTATCAACCTGCAAGTCTCTCACGACCGGGAATGTCTTCATCGGCTGAAGACGGATCGGCTGATCTAACTTGTCAATCAAGGCTGTACATGACTGGCGCGGTTTTCCATTAATGACCATAGAACAAGCTCCGCACACCTCTTCAAGACAGTTCATGTCCCAGTTGATCGCCGTTGTTTTTTCACCTTGTTTATTGACCGGGTTACGTCTAATTTCCATGAGTGCGGAAATGACGTTCATATTTGGGCGGTAAGGGATTTCGAATTCCTCATCATAAGGCTTTCCATCTGCTGTATCTTGACGTGTGATAATGAATTGAATTGTGTTTTTTTCACTCATCTTATTTCTCCACCTTTTTCTTCGAGTAATCTCGTTTACGAGGTGCAATTAACGATACATCGACGTCCTCATAGTGGAATGCAGGCTTTTGATTTTTCCCTTTGAACGTAGCCATCGTTGTTTTAAGGAATTCTTCATCGTTTCTTTCTGGGAATTCCGGTTTATAGTGTGCGCCTCGGCTTTCATTCCGGTTATATGCCCCAATCGTAATGACTCTTGCCAGCTGAAGCATGTTGTCAAGCTGACGTGTGAAGGCAGCGCCTTGGTTGCTCCATGATGCGGTATCATTGATGTTGATCTTCTTGTAGCGCTCCATTAGTTCTTCAATCTTCTGATCTGTTTTTAAGAGTTTGTCATTGTAACGAACCACTGTCACGTTATCCGTCATCCATTCTCCAAGCTCTTTATGAAGCACGTACGCATTTTCTGTTCCGTCCATGCTGAGGATGTTGTCCCATTTCTCCTGCTCTTTCTTCACGGCGCTGTCAAATAGTGCAGAAGAAAGGTCTTCCGCAGATTTTTCAAGACCGCTAATGTACTTCACCGCATTTGGTCCAGCGACCATTCCGCCGTAAATCGCAGAAAGAAGTGAGTTTGCACCAAGTCTGTTTCCGCCGTGCATTGAGTAATCACATTCTCCGGCAGCGAATAGACCTTTGATATTCGTCATTTGATCATAATCGACCCATAATCCGCCCATTGAGTAATGAACAGCTGGGAAGATTTTCATCGGCAGCTTACGCGGGTCGTCACCCATGAATTTTTCATAGATTTCAATGATTCCGCCAAGCTTAATATCAAGCTCTTTTGGATCTTTGTGAGAAAGATCGAGATATACCATGTTCTCTCCGTTGATGCCAAGCTTTTGCTCGACACATACGTCAAAGATTTCACGCGTTGCAATGTCACGCGGTACAAGGTTCCCGTATGCTGGGTATTTTTCTTCAAGGAAGTACCAAGGCTTCCCGTCTTTATACGTCCAAACACGTCCGCCTTCACCACGAGCCGATTCACTCATGAGACGAAGCTTGTCATCTCCTGGGATCGCTGTCGGGTGAATTTGAATGAATTCTCCATTTGCATAATGCGCACCTTGCTGATAGACGATGGACGCAGCAGATCCAGTGTTAATCATGGAGTTCGTTGATTTACCGAACACGATTCCAGGACCGCCTGTTGCCATGATGACTGCATCTGAACGGAAGGATTCAATTTCCATTGTCGTCAAGTTCTGCGCGACAATCCCGCGGCACACTTCCTCGTCATCTAAAACAGCGCCAAGGAATTCCCAGCCTTCATATTTCGTGACAAGTCCTGCTACTTCATAGCGGCGAACCTGCTCATCCAGTGCGTATAATAGCTGCTGGCCTGTTGTAGCTCCAGCAAACGCTGTACGGTGGTGCTGTGTTCCCCCGAAACGGCGGAAGTCCAATAATCCCTCTGGTGTTCTATTAAACATAACACCCATACGATCAAGTAAATGGATAATGGACGGCGCTGCTTCACACATTGCCTTTACTGGCGGCTGGTTGGCTAAGAAATCTCCGCCGTATACCGTGTCATCAAAATGCTCATAAGGTGAATCCCCTTCACCTTTTGTATTAACCGCTCCGTTGATTCCGCCCTGTGCACATACAGAATGCGAACGTTTCACAGGTACGATTGAAAATAGTTGAACAGCTGTTCCCGCTTCTGCTGCTTTAATAGTTGCCATGAGACCAGCTAAGCCGCCTCCGACAACGATGATGCTAGAATTACTCATTGTAGCCCCTCTCCCTCTTCTACTAATCTATTTCCTCTTAAACAAAAGCGAAAATTGCTCTTAGCCCTACATATGAAAGCGCTATAAATATACCTAATGTCACATATGTGGAGATTCGTTGTGAGCGTGGTGAAACAGTAATTCCCCAGCTGACAGCAAATGACCACAAGCCATTAGCAAAGTGGAAAATAGTAGATAAAACGCCGACAATATAGAAGCCTAGCATAAATGGAGAGCTTAAAATATTCGCCATCATGTCATAGTTGACTTCAGCTCCAAGCTGAGCTTGAATTCGTGTTTCCCATACGTGCCAAGAGACAAAAATCAATGTGATAATACCTGAAATCCTTTGCAGTCTGAACAGCCAGTTTCTTAAGTAACTGAAGCGAGACGTGTTGTTTTGTGCCGTAAAGGCTATGTACACCCCATAAACAGCATGATAGATCAGTGGTAAGAAAATCACGAACAGCTCAAGTGCATATCTGAAAGGAAGCTGTTCCATAAAGTGTGCAGCTTTGTTAAACGCCTCAGGTCCATTCGTCGCAAAGTGGTTAACCACTAAGTGCTGTATTAAAAATAGACCGACCGGAATGACGCCAAGCAAAGAATGCAATCTCCGATAAAAAAATTCTTTGTTCCCCGACATTACTTTACCCCCTAGTAAAAAAAGTGCAATTGCTTGAAAATTGTCTTACCCCCGCTTCTTTCAATTGTAAGCACTTTATTCAAATTTATTGACAATTTCATTTTACTCCTATGTCAAAAAAGCGTCAAGAAACCGCGTACATAAATTAAAATTTTCCGAAATTTAAAAGTTTTAAATCAAAATTCGTTTTACTACAATAAGAATTTCTTAGACTTCAGGGAAAACTCTGTCATCATATGCCCACATAAGCTATAATAAATTGTTGAAAGAGGGGAGCCGTACAATGAATAAATTCGAATCTAACTTAGAACAGCTAAAAGAAATTGAAGTCAATGGATTTGCCTACGAGCTGATACGCGAAGTTCTGCTGCCTGATATTCTTGGTCAGGACCATTCATCTATGATGTATTTTGCGGGTAAACTGCTTGCTCGTAAATTTCCTCAAGAGTCATGGGAGAAGATCCCCGAATTTTTCCATGATGCCGGATGGGGGACTCTCACAATGGTCCATTCGAAAAAACAGGAAATTGAGTTTGAGCTCGAAGGTCCACTAGTATCAAATCGACTCACCTATCAAAAGGAGCCATGCTTTCAGATGGAAGCGGGTTTTATTGCTGAACAAATTCAGCTTCTGAATGAGCACGTGGCTGAATCCTATGAACAAGTGAAAAAGCGTGCTGAGAAAGTCATTTTAACCGTTAAATGGGATTTAAGAGACCCTAGCTAATACTCTTGATAAAAGGCGCGACTTCAGGTCACGCCTTTTTTATATGTCTACATCTATCATAGCATACTTAATGAATGGGTCTACGCCCGTTTCAGCCGTTTCCATATAGAAAAAAGAGGCGCCCCTCTTTCATGAGAGCACCTCTTTACCTTTTTAAGAATGAGCAGCGGCGCTCACCTTTGATAAATCAAACGCATCATGCAGCGCTTCAACCGCTTTGACCATATCATCACGGCCGACCACTGTTGAGACTTTGATTTCAGACGTACTGACCATTTTCACTTGAATGTCTTTTTGCGCTAACACAGCAAACATTTCAGCAGCTACGCCTGGATTTGAGACCATCCCGGATCCCACAATGGATACTTTCGCTAATTTGCTTTCTGTCTCAATCTGCTCGTAGCCAAGCGCCCCTTTATATTCTTCTAATACTTCAACTGTTTTGGACAAATCATCCGTTTTGACAGAGAAAGAGATCGACGTCTGGTTGGTGCTTGTGACAGACTGAATGATGATATCAACATTGATATTCTGTTTCGCAAGCGTCGTAAAAATGGTCGATAATGTTGTTAAACCGCTTGAAAGTCCGCACACTGTCACACGTGTAATCTGATCTTCAAATGCAATGCCTCTGACGACTAAATTTTGTTCCATGGATGATTCCTCCTCAATTAACGTACCCGATTCATTTTCAATACTAGAACGGACTTCTAGCGGAACTTGATAATTTTTCGCAAATTCAACAGCTCTTGGATGCAGAACGCCAGCTCCTAAATTAGCCAGCTCAAGCATCTCATCGTATGAAATGCCTGCAAGTTTCCGCGCAGATGGTACATAACGCGGATCTGTTGTAAACACTCCTGGTACATCTGTGTAAATATCACATTTATCAGCTTTCAGTGCGGCAGCCAGTGCCACAGCTGTTGTATCTGATCCGCCGCGGCCAAGAGTTGTGATATGTAAGTCATCTGCAATTCCTTGGAAGCCTGCCACAACAACAACTTTCCCCGCACTTAATTCCTCTTTTATTCTTGATTCATCAATGTCCACGATTCTTGCATTTCCGTGTACATGCTCTGTTTTCATACCAGCCTGCCAGCCTGTAAAGGAAATGGCATCATAACCTCTTCTTTGGAGCGCCATCGCTAATAATGAAATGGTCACCTGCTCACCAGTTGCGAGCAGCATATCCATCTCTCTTTTGCTTGGATCGTCTGTGAGTTCTTTCGCTAAGTCTACTAGAACATCCGTTGATTTGCCCATCGCTGATACAACCACAACCACATCATGTCCTGCCTCGCGTTCAGCGATCACTCTCTCTGCGGCATTGCGGATTTTTTCTGCCGACCCAACGGAAGTTCCGCCAAATTTTTGTACAATTAGTCCCATGTCTACCACCCTTTTTCAAAAGTTCACGTGTGAGAGAAGAGGCAGCTTTGGAGACTGCCCGCTCACTGCAAATAAAAAAGCAATGAGAGAACAAATCTCCCATTGCTTTAAAATCATCATTAAACGATGCAAACAATGAGATAGCCCTCCAAGAAATCAATTCTTGACAGCCCTACATTTCTTCAATGTACAGCCAGCGAATAAAATGAGTGGATTTTATTCACTTCGGCGACGCTCCCCTTTCAGCCCTCTTCTTAGATCCCATCGATCTCCGAAGGCTTACTCTTGAAGTTCGCACCTCTATCTTCAACAAACAACACGTTCATTTATTAAATTAGTCACATCTTAACAGACTTTTGGTAAAAGTACAATCTATTTTTTTAATGCTTCCATTAAAAGTTCAGCCGTCTGTTTCGGAATGCCAGCCTCCTGAAAGTCTTGGATAGAGGCTTCTTTCATCTTTTTCACAGAGCCAAAATGTTTGAGGAGCTGCTTTTTACGCTTCTCTCCGATACCCGGTACATCGTCTAAAATAGACTGGAATGCATTTTTTCCGCGCAGCTGCCGGTGAAAGCTAATGGCGAACCGGTGCACTTCATCTTGAATGCGCTGCAATAAGTAAAAAGCCTGGCTATTCCGCTCCAGCGCAACAATTTCAAGTGTATCTCCCATCATGAGATTCGATGTCCGGTGTTTTTCATCTTTTACAAGACCTGCGACTGGGACAGACAGATTCAATTCATTTTCAAGCACATCGATGGCTGCGTTGATCTGTCCTTTTCCTCCGTCAATTAAAATTAAATCTGGCAGCGGCAGTTCATCCTTTAACACGCGGGTATATCGTCTTCTAATGACCTCACGCATGGATGCATAATCATCTGGCCCTGAGACAGTTTTAATTTTGTATTTTCGGTATTCCTTTTTATAGGGCTTCCCGTCCTGAAAGACGACCATGGCAGAAACCGGGTCTGCTCCTTGAATATTTGAGTTATCAAATGCCTCGATTCTGTATGGCATATAAATATTAAGTGCATCCCCGAGCTGTTTCACCGCACCAATTGTCCGCTCTTCATCACGCTCAATGAGCGAAAATTTTTCTTTTAAGGCGATTTTGGCATTTTGATGGGCAAGTAAAAGTAAATCCTTTTTCTTTCCTTTTTTCGGCTGGTGAACGTTCGTCTCAAGCAATTGCTCAATCATCTCTTGATCGACACTGTCAGGCACCAAAATTTCCTTCGGCAGAAAATGGTTGTTCTTTTCATAAAATTGCCCCATAAACGTGAGGAACTCTTCCTCAGGGTCCTGATACATTGGAAACAGGCTGACATCACGTTCAATCAATTTCCCCTGTCTGATGAAGAAAACTTGGACACACATCCAGCCTTTATCATAGGCATAGGCGAAGACATCTCGATCTGATAAATCACTCATCGTCATTTTCTGTTTTTCCATCGTTGAGTCGATATATGCGATTTGGTCTCTTAGTTCCTTTGCCCGTTCAAACTCTAAATTTTCAGCAGCTTCCTGCATCTTTTCGGTGAGTTCTTTTTTGATTTGCTGATGTCCTCCGTTTAGAAACCTTGTGATTTCATCCACGAGCTGCTTATTCGTTTCTTCGGAAATGTCATACACACATGGCGCAAGACATTGTCCAAGGTGATAATAAAGACAGACGCGGTCAGGAAGGGTGGCGCATTTTCTCAGTGGATATAAGCGGTCGAGCAGCTTTTTTGTTTCTCGAGCTGCTTGTACGTTTGGGTATGGACCGAAATATTTCCCTTTGTCCTTTTTTACATTGCGGGTGACGATCAGCTTGGGATGGCGTTCATTCGTAATTTTTATAAAAGGATACGTCTTGTCATCCTTGAGCATGACATTGTATTTTGGGTCATATTTTTTGATTAAATTCAGCTCTAAAATGAGCGCCTCGATATTAGAAGAGGTGACAATGTATTCAAAGTCTTCAATTTCACTGACAAGCCGCTGCGTTTTGGCGTCATGTGATCCAGTGAAATAAGAGCGCACCCTATTTTTTAAAACCTTTGCCTTTCCCACATAAATGATCGTATTTTGTCTATCTTTCATTAAGTAACAGCCTGGTTGATCCGGCAGGACTGACAGCTTTTCTTTGATTAGTTTGTTCATCTTTTCATCCGTCCTTGTTTTCCTCTTTCACTCCTTCTAGTGTATCACGAACATTTGTTTTATACCATGTTGAAAGAAAAGCGGCTCTCGTCTTTACGAGAACCGCTTCAATGATTATGCCGCTTGAGCATAGATTGGTTTATAGATGTTTGTTGACAAGCTCAGCAAGTGCTTCTTTTGGTTTGAAACCAACAGAAGTTTCTACAACTTCACCGTCTTTTAAAACAAGAAGTGTCGGGATACTCATAACGCCGTATTTACCAGCAGTTTCTTGGTTATCGTCTACATCAATTTTTACAATTTTCATTTTGTCGCCCATTTCTTGATCAAGTTCTTCAAGAACTGGAGCAATCATTTTACAAGGTCCACACCATGGTGCCCAAAAGTCTGCAAGAACAACACCTTCTGCAGTTTCTTGTGAAAATGTTGCGTCAGTAGCTTTTACGATTGCCATTATTCATTCCTCCAATGTAAATTATGCTTTTTAGTATAGCATCTACCAATGTGACTTGCGAATGAAATGCTTACGAATCATTTTTTAGGAAATGAATTAAAAAACAAACCGTATAATCGCACCAATAACAACAATCGCACCGATGATCATAAGAATGGTTCTAAGCATATGACATGACACCCTTTCCGCTTCATTTACAATGTATGATGCCCCAACATTCTTCTCATCAAACATCGAAATATGCAATTAAGCGAGGTCGACAGTTATCATGACCACTGACATTGGCGGCAGCTCCACCGTTAATTCGCCGGACTTTACAGCCATTTGCTCAAAGTCTTTTGGCTGAACAGAATGAGGATCATCGAATGTATTATGGGCATTCATGCGATCAGCCGTCAGTACACGTCCAGTGACTTTCGTTTGTTCTTCAATCCCTGCAATGGCAAGGGATATCTCTGTTTGTTCATGCGGATTCAAGTGACAGTAGCTAATATGCATCTTACCTGATGAACGCGAGGCTGACACACTGACCTGAGGAATTTTTTCACCTCTTCGTTCATACGGCGGTGAAACGAACTCCACTTCAAGCGCTTCTTCCTCTTGATGCACTTGAAACATGTGAAATACATGATACGTAGGTGTCAGAAGCATCTTTTCGTCCTTTGTTAATACCATCGCTTGCAGCACATTGACCGTCTGAGCAATATTTGCCATATGAATCCGCTCGCAATGGCGATGAAAAATATGAAAATGGAGTGCGGCCACAAGGGCGTCTCTTAGTGTGTTTTGCTGATATAAAAACCCAGGATTTGTCCCTGGCTCTGGGTCATACCATGTCCCCCATTCATCAATAATCATCCCGATTCGCTTGTCTGGGTCATAACGATCCATGATTTCTCCATGGTCTTCGACAAGCCGTTCCATCTCATAGGCCTTTTTCAGCGTGATAAACCATTCATCCTCATCGAATTCAGTCGCTGATCCTTTCTTCTCCCATGTACCAGGTACGGTGTAATAATGTAAACTGAGCCCATCCATCCACGGTGCAGCCCGCTCCATCAATACTTTCGTCCAATTCACGTCATTAGAGTTCGCGCCGCAGGCGATTTTGTAAATACGCTGCCCTGCAAACTCTCTTACGTACGTTTGATAGCGTTTATATAAATCTGCATAGTATTCAGGTGTCATATTCCCGCCGCAGCCCCAGCTTTCATTGCCTACACCAACATAGGTCAGCTTCCAAGGTTCTTGTTTTCCATTTTTAATGCGCCAATCTGACATAGGTGTCCCTTTTGGAAATGTCATGTATTCGACCCAATCGGCTAATTCTTGAACAGACCCGCTTCCCACATTGCCGCAAATGTAAGGTTCACATTCAAGCAGCTCACACAATGCCATAAATTCATGCGTACCAAATGCATTGGATTCAACCGTACCACCCCAATGGGTGTTGACCATTGGCTTTCGTTCACTCAGCTCACCTACACCATTTGCCCAGTGATACTCGTCTGCGAAGCAGCCCCCCGGCCATCTCAGCACCGGAATATGTAATGCTTGAAGGGCCTTCAGTACATCGGTACGAATCCCTTCAATATGACCAATCTCTGAGTCTTTTCCTACCCAAATCCCGTCATAAATTCCTCTTCCTAAATGCTCCTGAAAATGCCCATAAATGTGTTTAGAAATGCGTCCAATCACGTCATTGACTTTTACTGTCCCCTTCACTTGTCAACCGCTCCTTTTCTTCTTGATCACATACAAAAAAACCCAGAATACCTAGGCATTCTGAGTGTATGAGCGTTACGAGTGGATATTCATCTTTTTTAACTCTTCATTCAAAAGCGGGACCACTTCAAACAAGTCACCAACAATTCCATAATCGGCGATTTTGAAGATTTCCGCTTCTGGGTCTTTGTTAATTGCCACAATGACTTTACTGTTAGACATTCCCGCTAAATGCTGAATCGCTCCTGATATCCCGCATGCAATATAAAGATCAGGTGTGACGACTTTTCCCGTTTGACCAATTTGCAAAGCATAATCACAATAATCAGCGTCACAGGCTCCGCGCGAAGCTCCGACTGCTGCCCCCAGCGTCTCAGCGAGTTCATTCAGCGGTTCAAAGCCTTCCTTGCTCTTAACCCCGCGCCCTCCAGCAACAATGACCTTTGCTTCGGATAAATCTACACCTTCTGACGTTTTTTTAATGACTTCCTTCACGATCGTCCGAAGGTTTTGAATGTCGACAGAAACTGGTGTGACTTCTCCGCCTCGTGACGTATCCCGCTCAAGTGGTGCCACGTTATTTGGCCGGATGGTTGCTAGAAGCAGACGGTCTGTCGAAATGACTTTTTCGAAGGCTTTTCCAGAGTAAATCGGTCTAGTGAAAACAAGATGTTCACCGGTAACGCTTACATCAATCGCATCTGAAATCAAGCCAGTCTG
The DNA here is from genome assembly GCF_038630815.1 of Bacillus sp. FSL K6-0994. Classification (NCBI taxonomy): domain Bacteria; kingdom Bacillati; phylum Bacillota; class Bacilli; order Caryophanales; family Bacillaceae; genus Bacillus; species Bacillus sp. FSL K6-0994. Next base: position 2,523,856 of record NZ_CP152043.1, read on the forward strand.
GAGACGTGCGGCTATTTTCGGCGACAAGTCTTTTCCGATAGATGTATGGCCAAAGAGCACAGCATCTGGATCAACCTGATCTAATATGGCTTGAAGCGCCTGCGCAAAACCATCTGACGTATAATATGAAAGGTGCGGATGCTCCACAATCATGACATGATCCGCTCCATAGTAAAGCAGTTCATCTGCTAGGCCTTTGACGTCATCCCCTATTAACACGCCAATGACCTCGCCGCCCTCTGCCACTTTGTGAGCGGCAGCAATGGCTTCAAATGTCACATTTCTTAATTTACCGTCACGACTTTCTCCAAGTACAACAACTTTTTTACTCATCTTCAAGCTCCTCCTTGTTCTCGTGATATCGTAAAGTGGATGTTTAGATGACTTTTGCTTCATTTCTGAGTAGATCTGTCAGTTCTTTGACTTGATCCTGAAGCTCGCCGCTCAGCACCTTGCCACCCTCTTTTTTCTCCGGTAAGAAACGTTCAATTGTTTTGATTTTATATGGTACATCGTCTTCATCTAAATCTAAATCATCAAGTTCCAATTCTTCTAAAGGCTTTTTCTTTGCCTTCATAATGCCTGGTAATGATGGATAGCGAGGCTCATTGAGTCCTTGCTGAGCTGTGACGACAAGCGGGAGTTCGGCAGAAATGACTTCCACATCCCCCTCTGCATCTCGTTCAATCGATACAGAGCCGCCGTCAATTTGGATACTTGTTATCGTAGTCACATATGAAAAACCGAGTAATTCAGCAAGACGCGGGGCTACCTGTCCAGAGCCGCCGTCAATTGCTACATTCCCTGCTAAGATCAAGGAAGCCTCTTTGTCTTTTAAATAGTGATAAAGAATGGTAGAAGCAGAATATTGGTCCCACTCTTCTAAGTCATCCTCCACATTTAATAAGACGGCCCTGTCACAGCCCATAGCAAGCGCTGTTCTCAGCTGTTTCTCTGCATCCTCACCGCCAACTGTCACAACGGTCACTTCTCCCCCGTGCTCATCGCGAAGCTGAATGGCTTCTTCAATGGCATACTCGTCATAAGGATTAATAATGAACTCTGCTCCATCTTCTTGAATTGCACCAGACTGAATCGAAATTTTCTCTTCCGTGTCAAACGTACGCTTCATCAAAACAAATATATTCATTTATTTCTCCCCCTTGTGTCGTACTTATCCCTTATTCCCCTTTAAAATTCGGTTTGCGCTTTTCAATAAAGGCCTGGATGCCTTCTTTGGCGTCATTTGATTGGAAAACCTCACCAAATTTTTTGGCTTCCAGCTTCATTCCGCCGTCATATGAATACAGTTTTGTGGCGTTCAATAAATCAAGCACATATTCAAGTGATTTAGGGCTTTTCGCGGCAAATTTCCCCGCAAGTGTTTTGGCCGCTTCGAGCGCTTCTTCCTCTGTTTCTGCCAGCTTTGTAACAAGGCCGCACGTAAATGCTTCTTCACCTGTAATCGGTTCAGCTGTTCCCATCATTTCAAGTGCTTTAGCAGAACCAACGTAGCGCGGGAGACGCTGCGTGCCGCCGAATCCTGGAATAATGCCAAGGTTTAGTTCTGGCAGTCCAAGCTTTGCATCTTTTGTTGCGATTCGGATATCACAAGACATAGCAAGCTCAAGGCCCCCGCCTAATGCTGCTCCGTGAATCGAGGCAATGACTGGCTTTGGACACTGTTCAATCCGTTCAAAGACTTGCTGTCCTCTATCAGCGAGGCTTGCATAATCAGACTCTTCCTGTAAAGTCGTAAATTCTTTAATATCAGCACCTGCTGAGAAGAATCTGCCTTCTCCGTGGATCACAATCGCTCTTACTTCTTCATTCTGTTCGAGCTTATCGAACATGTCATTAAGCTCAGTGAGCAGCTGAGAGGATAAGGCATTTGCAGGCGGGTTCTGAATCGTGATGAGCGCTGTCTGTCCTTCATGATGTAAGCTGAGTATTTTTTCCATGTCAATCATCCTTTTTCACATTGTCTTTAGGATTGATGTATTCCGTTTAACAGCAGATCATGTACACTTTCTGCGAGTGCAGGCAGATCATATTTTTGATCATTCATGACCCATGTTGTTGCGGTTTCATCAATCGTCCCAAATACCATTTGTCTTGCTAAGCGGACATCTAAATTTTGTCTGAATTCTCCTGTTTTCTTTCCTTCTGTTAAAATCGACTCGAGCATATTTAAATACCCTTTTAGCACCTCATTGATTTTTTGCCGCAGCTCAAGGTTTGACTGCCTGAGTTCAAGCTGTGTCACAAGAGCCAAATGATGATTTTGCGCCAGCATGCGAAAATGCTCCTCGATCAACAGTAGAAGCTTTTCTTTTGCAGACGGCTTCTTTTGAATATCTGTCTCCATCCGTTCGATGAATTGTCCCATTTTTTCTTTGAACAATGAGATGAGAATATCCTCTTTGTTTTTGAAATAAAGATAAATGGTTCCGTCTGCCACCCCTGCTTGTTTCGCAATCTTTGAAACTTGTGATTGATGATAGCCGTTCTCCGCAATCACCACAACTGCAGCATCAATAATTTGCATGTACTTCGGTCTTTTCTGCTTCAATGTGCTTCGTCCCTTTCTAAATTGAATGAGCATTCATTCATAACTTTATGTTAAAAAGAAACGGGTGATTTGTCAAGTGATCTTCTTCTTTCTTTTCAACCTTTATCATACCAGAGCAGACGGTCATCATTCAAATCATCCGGCCGCTCGACCGGATGATGAAGGTCGTTATTTCTTCAATTGATCGACAGGTGTCTCAGATGATGAAGCTTGCTTTCTTTTTTCTTCTTCAATTAATACTCTGCGCAAAATTTTTCCGACAGCCGTTTTAGGCAGTGATTCTTTAAATTCATACACGCGCGGTACTTTAAATGAAGCAATTCTCGTTCTGACAAAGCGATCGAGTTCATCCTCTGTTAAATAAGCATCCTTTTTCGGCACAACAAACGCTTTTACTGTTTCTCCTCTATAAGGATCTGGTATGCCTGCGACAACGGCTTCTTGTACAAGCTCATGCTCATAAAGGGCTTCTTCGACCTCTCTTGGGTAAATATTATAACCGCTCGCAATAATGACATCTTTTTTCCGGTCAACGATATAGAAAAAACCGTCCTCATCCATATACCCAATATCTCCAGTGAAAAACCATCCGTCCCTTAATACAGCTGCTGTCTCCTCTGGCTGATTCCAGTAGCCTTTCATGATCTGCGGTCCTTTGACGATAATTTCTCCGTGCTCATACGGCTCTTTAAGGCCACCCGTTTCCTCGCAATAAATACCTGCGTCTGTCCCAGGCCACGGACAGCCAATGCTGCCTGTTTTGTTCGCTCCCCATAAAAAGTTAGAATGGGTCACTGGCGAAGTTTCTGAAAGACCATACCCCTCAACTAAACGCCCTCCTGTTAATTTCTCAAAGCTCTGTTTGACTTCAACAGGAAGAGCCGCCGAGCCGCTTAAACATGCAGTGATGGACGACAGGTCATACTTTTCAATGTTCGGATGATGCAGCAAGGCAATATACATGGTGGGTGCACCTGGAAAGAGTGTCGGTTTCTGTTTTTCAATCGTTTTGAGGGTATCAGCTGCGTCAAATCGCGGAAGGAGAATCATTGAATGCCCTTCTTTCACAGCAAGGTTTAATACGGTCGTCATTCCGTATACATGAAAAAACGGAATGATGCCAAGGATTCGTTCTTTTCCTCTTGTCGTTTTATACATCCAAGAAGCGCACATTTCAGTATTCGCTAAAATATTTTCATGCGTCAGCATGACCCCTTTTGGTAAACCAGTCGTTCCGCCTGTATATTGCAAAACAGCGACATCCTCTTTCGGTTCAAAGGCAAGAGCCGGAATCTGTTCTCCTGACGATTCTTTCATAATTTGTGAGAAGTGATGAATGGTCTCGCTTTTCTCTACTTGGATGACCATTTTATTTTTTCTTTTTTGGACGATAGGAAACAGAATGTTTTTCGGAAATGGTAAATAATCCTGCAGTTTGGTGATGATCAAGTGCTCCATACTTGTCAGCGCTTTCATTTTATAGGCCTTTGGATACAATAAATCCAGTGTAATCAGCACTTTTGAGCCGCTGTCCTCCATTTGATATGCCAGTTCTTTCTCCGTATAAAGCGGGTTCGTTTGAACAACGATGCCGCCTGCAATTAAAACAGCATAATATGAAATGACAGATTGAGGACAGTTTGGCAGCATGATTGCTACTCTGTCGCCTTTTTTCACGCCAATTTTCATCAGGTGACCAGCTAGTTTCAATGCTTCTTCCTGGAGCTGTTCATAGGTGATGTTTTTTCCTAGAAAATGAATGGCTGTATGCTCAGGTGCAGCCTCTGCGGAGCTGAATAAGTAAGATTGTAACGTCTCATTTGGGATGGTGAGTTCGTGGGGAATTTGATTCGGGTAATGCAGAAGCCAACGTTTATCTGACTGCATAAAAACCCTCCTTCCTGAACTTTCGTACTATTTTATTATAGCAAACTTTTCCTTAAGGCAGTTTTCTTTTTTCAAATAGAGCTTGGTTCCATGGCATCTTTACTTCTTTGCCGGTGTTTCGATCGATGCTCTTTTTCCTTCATGATGCCACTGTTCATATAATCCACCGATTGCACGAAATGACTCATTTACTCTCTCCACGATCTGTTGATGGATACTCGGGTCATTAGGTAAATGCGTCTGGATGTTGTCGACTTGATACTGCCTCATCATATCTATGTAGACTGTAAGAAAGATTGTGTCTTCTAAAATCCAGTAAATGACTTCATCCGCCGCTTTTGTTCTTTTATGCAGCATTTGGATTCCTCGTTCATATTGAATGAGAATATAGCCACTCGGATCGATTTGAATATAAGGGCTCAAATCATCAAAAAATCCAGTCGTTTGAAATGGACGTGCAATATACGGTTCGTATATGTCTCTTGGCAGGGAAGTCATTTGGAGACAAGTATCAATTCGCTTTATGAGTTCGTCTTTTTGCAGAATTTGCTTCATGTGATTCACCGCCTTCTGGTGAGATAAAAGCTGCCAAGGAATCCCTGACAGCTTTCTCACTTTGTCTTATTCATTTCACAGGAACATGTAAACGGCACCAATGACCGCAAAAGTGCAGGCAACTACGATTAATACTTTTGCTAGCTTTTCCATGTCGTCTCCTTAAATGCCGGCTGCTACTACATAAGACAGCCCAACTGAAATAATGAGTGAAATAAACCCGACCGCTCTATTATCATTCTCAATTTCTTTGTCTACTTTAAATCGTGGTGTTAAAAATTCAAAAATGAAATAGCTGACAAGCAGCATCACAAAGCCGTATACGCCCCATCCAATCATTTGCAGAAGGGAATTGTGCTGTGCGATAGAATGCTGAAACACATTCGCAATCCCAAAAATCTTTCCGCCTGTTGCCATGGCAACAGCTAAGTTCCCCCGCTGGATCTCTTCCCAGTTTTTATAGGAGGTAACGAGTTCAAAAATGGTTAGAAATAAGACAAGACATAGGACGGCCACGCTGTAATAGGCGGCAATTTCCACAAGTTCATTTTCCCAAAAGGCTTTCATGCGTTTTCTCCTTTTTACTTTAATTCGACGATGGTAACGCCTGATCCTCCCTCGCCTTGTTCCCCAAAACGAGCATTTTTCACACTTCGGTGCTGTTTCAGTAATTCCTGAACCCCTTTTCTAAGGGCGCCAGTTCCTTTTCCGTGAATGATTGACACACGCGGATAACCAGCTAAGACAGCATCATCTAAATATTTCTCGACTCTGCTTAAGGCATTTTCATAACGCTCTCCCCTTAAGTCAAGCTCAAGCGATACATGATAGTCTTTTCCTTTGACTGCCGTAATGGCTTTCTCCTGCTTAAATTCAGGTGCTGATTTGATAAATTCCATGTCTTTTTCTTTTACTTTCATTTTCAGAATGCCCATTTGGACACTCCATTCTTTGTCACCTGTTTGTTCAAGCAGCGTTCCTTTTTGCCCGAAGGTGAGCACTTTCACTTCGTCGCCTGATTTTAGCTGTCTTGCTGCTTTTTTCACCGGCTCTGGCTTTTTCTTCCGGTCAAACTCAGGGACTGCTTCTTCAAGACGCTTTCTCGCATCGATGAGTTCATGTTCTTTAAATGATCGATGCTCATTTTTTATCGAACGAAGCTCTTGAATGATGTCTTCTGCTTCTTTTGAGGCTTGTTCAATTTTTTCTGCCGCTTTTTTTTCAGCTTCTTCAAGCAGTTTGTCCTTTTGCTCATTCCATTCAAGAATTTGTCTCTGCAATTCTTTATGAAGCTTTTCTGCTTCTTTTCTATAGACTTCTGTCTCATGCAGCTCTTCTTCTGCTTGTTTCTTGCTTTCTTCTAATGAAGCAATCATTTGGTCTACTTCATTATGCTCGGCATGCATATCCGCTTTTGCACGGTCAATGAGGTGATCTGGCAACCCAAGACGTTTAGAAATTTCAAATGCATTACTTCGTCCGGGCACACCGATGAGCAAGCGGTACGTTGGTGATAAGGTTTCAATGTCAAACTCCACGCTCGCATTTGTGACACCTTCCCGGTTATATCCGTAAGCCTTCAGCTCAGGATAATGGGTCGTTGCGATGACGCGTGCATTTGTTTGATGCACTTCATCTAAGATACTCATGGCCAGCGCGGCACCTTCTGCAGGGTCTGTTCCTGCCCCTAATTCATCAAATAACACGAGTGAGTTAGATGTCAAATTCTTTAAGATATCTACAATATTGACCATATGAGATGAGAACGTACTCAAGCTTTGCTCAATAGATTGTTCATCTCCAATATCAGCAAAGACTTGGTCGAATACAGCCACTTCCGAGCCTTCTTCAACTGGAATATGAAGGCCTGCCTGCGTCATCAGCGTAAGAAGACCAAGCGTTTTCAAGGTAACTGTCTTACCCCCTGTATTTGGGCCAGTAATAACGATGGTTGAAAAATCTTTGCCGAGCTCAATGTCATTTGCCACAACCTGATCCCTAGGCAATAGAGGATGTCTTGCCCGCTTTAAATAAATCTCCCCTTGATCGTTCACAGCAGGCTTTGTGGCTTTTTCTGCCTTTGCATATTTGGCTTTAGCAAAAATAAAATCTAACGTCTGAAGCTCTTTTACATTGTGAAGCAGTTCCTCAATGTGTTCTGACACGCTCGCTGTCAGCATTTGCAGGATCTTTTCGACCTCTTGTTTTTCTTTTAAACGGGTTTGCTGCAAGGTGTTATTTAAATCCACGACCACTTGCGGCTCGATAAATAGGGTTGCCCCAGATGATGATTGATCGTGAACAATTCCGCCGTAATTCGAGCGGTACTCCTGCTTTACCGGAATCACAAACCGATCATTACGAATGGTAACAATCGTGTCTGACAGCATTTTTGAAGCAGATTGTGAGCGAATCATGGATTCTAATTTATCTCGCACTTTTGATTCTAATGAACGTAATTGCGTACGTATTGTTCGTAGCGCCGGAGTTGCATGATCAAGCACTTCTCCATTATCACCAATACAGCTTTCGATTTCTTTTCTGACTTCAGGCAGTAATATCAGCGTCTCTGCATATGTATGAAGGCGAGGTATGTCTACACCATCTTCATACAGGGACGTGAGAAAGTGCTTCATATTTTTCGCAGTGTATAACAGCGCTGCAATTTCCATGAGCTCAGATGGGCTTAATGTACTGCCGATTTCTGCCCGTTTGACCCCGCGTCTAATATCCGTCAGCCCGCCAAATGGCGCCGATCCCTTTAAGCGGATGACATCCTGTGCTTCTGCTACCTCTTCCAGCAAATGCTGAATGGTTTCTATATCCGTCAGCGGCGTTAAATCCTGCGCTCTTTCTTTTCCTAATGAGGATGCGGTATAGGACATGACTTTTTCTTTTACTTTATGAAATTCTAATGATGCTAACACTTTTTGTTGCAGCATGGTCCAGCCTCCTAACGACTACCTGTCACGCGTTAAAAACTTTTTGATCTCGCTTAGAGAAAAAGTATTCACGACATTTGCTTTTGGTGTCCAGCCTTTTCTTGCAGCTGTTACACCAACTTCCATATGATCCAGCATGGCGATATTGTGCGCATCTGTATTGATCATGATGTTCACACCTGCTTCGTTTGCTTTCATTAAATGCTCTGTTTTTAAATCCAGTCTTGACGGGTTGCTGTTGAGCTCTAGTGCAGTTCCCGTTTTCTTCGCAAGCTCTATGAGCTGATCTATATTTAAGGCATAGCCGTCCCGTCTGCCGATCAAACGGCCTGTTGGATGTGCAATTAAATCCACATGCTGATTCCGCAGGGCATTTTCAAGGCGCTCCATAATGACTTCTTCCGGCTGAGAAAAGCTCGAGTGGATAGACGCAATGACAAAATCCATGTCTGCTAAAAAGTCATCATCATAATCTAATGATCCATCCGGGAGAATATCCATTTCGACCCCTTTGAAAATGTGAAAATGCTCGAATTCTTGATTCAGCTTGTCAATTTCTTTTGCTTGCAGACGTAAACGTTCTTTTGTTAAACCGTTTGCTACTTTTAAATATTGCGAGTGGTCTGTAATCGCCATGTATTCATAGCCTTTTGCGATACATGCCTCTGCCATTTCGCGAATAGAAAATGCGCCGTCACTCCATGTTGAGTGCATATGAAGGTCGCCTTTGATATCTTTTAACTCTACAAATTGCATACTTTCTTTATACGTATCAATCTCCGCTCCGGTTTCACGAATTTCTGGCGGAATGAGCGGAAGTTGAAAATGCGCATAAAAAGCGGCCTCGTCTTCAAACGTTTTGACTTCTCCAGTTTCAATTGTTTCCACACCATATTCACTAATACGCTCTCCGCGTTCCTTCGCAAGCTGACGCATGCGAATATTGTGATCTTTTGAGCCAGTGAAATGGTGCAGCGTTGTTGCAAATTGATCTGTTGTCACAAGCCGGAAGTCTACACTGATCTCAAAATCAAGGGCAAGAATGACAGATACCTTCGTATCACCGCTTGCAATGACGTCTTTGACATCATCAAGTGCAACGAGCTGCTCTCTGACTTGTTCAGGATCGCTGGTCGCAATGATATAATCTAAATCTTTGACAGTTTCTCGTGCACGTCTTAGACTGCCAGCTCTAGAAAAACGAATAATCCCCTTCATCTGTTCTAGCGCATGATCAATCCGCTCTGCCACATCTAATGCAAAGCCAATTGGCAGTCGTTCTGGCTGCTTTCCGGCCTCCTCAAGAGCAGCGAGAATCTTCTCTTCTGTTTTTTTACCGAAGCCTGCAAGCGCTTGTACTTTTTCCGCTTCACATGCTTCTTTTAATGACTGGGCATCATGGACACCAAGCTCTTGGTAAAGCTTCGCAATCTTCTTCCCGCCAAGCCCTTGCAATTTCAAGAGCGGGACAAGTCCTTCAGGCACTTCCTTTTTTAATTGTTCGAGTGTTTCTGATTTTCCTTTTTCGATATACTCTGTGATCACAGCAAAGGTTCCTTTTCCAATGCCGGGTAATGCTAATAGATCATCTATTTGAGAAAGGCTGCGGTCGTCTTGTTCCAGTGCCGCTGCTGCTTTACGAAAGGCAGAAATTTTAAAAGGATTATCTCCTTTTAGTTCCATATATACTGCAATTGTTTCAAGAAGTTTGATAATATCTTTTTTATTCATCTCTCATCCTCCAGCCGCTTTCGCATCTTCCTATATAAATATACAAACTTTCCCTTCATCCTACAACTTTCTGTCATGGAATGAGAAAAAACTTCTCCAGAAAAGGAGAAGTTTTTAAACTCCATACGTCGACCATAGGTCTTTGACAAGACCGGACAGGTAAGGGGTGTTGTTTACGATCACATCTGCTAACATTGATTTGCTCATCATTGTTTGGAGCGCATCTACTGGAAGTAATGCAGCGACAAACAATAGAATAAACACAAATAAATAGGTTTCAAGAAATCCTAAAACACCGCCAAGCAGTTTGTTCACCTGTTTAATCACAGGTATACTTGCAATGGTTGTGAGCAATCCGCCAATGATGGCGAGCAGGATTTTGGTCAAGATAAACAGAATGATAAACGCAATGGTATTATAATAAGCTGTTTCTAGATTCCCGCTAAAGAAAGCGAGCTGCGGTTGACCGCCGCTAAAATTAGGTGACGGAATCCACGTAAGCTGTGGTGCAAGTGACTGATAAAACATGGAAGCCACTAAGATAGAAACAACAAAGCTGATCAATTTAATAAATTGAAGAATAAACCCGCGTTTTAGACCGACAAGCGTTCCCATAAGAAGCAAAAACAAAATGATGATATCGATCACGGTAATTTCATTCCTTTTCTTTTAGCTGAATCTCTAATTTTTCGTATTGCTCTTTTAATTTCAAGTAGTCGTGGACGACATTGACTGCTGTCAGTACAGCTAATTTGTTTATATCAAGATATGGATTTTTTTCATTTATTTCTCTCATTTTATCATCAACAATTGACGCAACATGTCGCATATGCATCTTCGTTTCTTGTCCGATGATCGTATAGGACTGTCCGTAAATCTCAACTGTTGTTTTCGTTTTACCGCCGTCAGACAACGTTTCTCCTCCATTCCACGAGAATCCTAGTCTCTATCATAACATGTTTAGACATTGAATGGAAAGACGAGCCCTTCCCTGTTATGGTACACTTTAGAAATCAATGATATCAAGGTAAAAAGGAGTTATCCACTGTGCCCCAATCCGTTTTAAAAGCAACATCAGAAGACCTCAAAAAGATGAAGAGCGCGTATGCGCACCATTTAACAGACAATTTGCCGCCAGGCGCCCTCTTTCAAGCAAAAGTCCCTGGCTGTACGATTACAGCCTATCGATCTGGAAAAGTATTGTTTCAAGGACAAAAGGCAGAAGCTGAAGCCAGTCAATTCAGCCACTTGCAAGCAGCTGATACGAAAAGTCAAAAATCACCTGCTGTTACAAAATACAGTCCGCCGCCCGGCATTGCTTCCATGTCGGTCATCGGTTCAGATGAAGTAGGTACAGGTGATTATTTCGGACCGATCACAGTCTGTGCGGCCTATGTTGATGCTAGCCAGCTTGCTTTAATGAAAGAGCTTGGCGTAAAAGACTCAAAAGGGCTAAAGGACCCGCAAATTCTCAACATTGCCAAGGATCTCATCAAAACCATTCCGTTCAGCCTTCTCGTTCTCCGAAATGAAAAGTACAATACGATGCAGGAAAAGGGCATGAGTCAAGGAAAAATGAAGGCACTGCTTCATAACCAAGTCATCACCTCTGTGCTAGAAAAACTGGACGGACAGCAGCCTGAAGCCATTTTGATTGACCAATTTGCAGAACCAGGGATTTATTTCAAGCATCTTGCCGGGAAAAAAATCATCCGGGAGCGGACGTATTTTAGTACAAAAGCAGAAGGCATCCATTTGTCAGTCGCTGCAGCTTCCATTATCGCAAGGTACGCCTTTTTAATTGAAATGGACAAATTATCACAGGCTGCAGGCTTTGACATCCCAAAAGGAGCCGGTCCTCATGTAGACAAGGCCGCCGCCAAGCTCATCAAGCTGCACGGTGAAGATGCTTTACGTCAATTTACAAAGCTGCATTTTGCCAACACACAAAAAGCGAAAAAAATGCTATAAAAAAAGCTAGGGCCATGAGGCCTTAGCTTTTTTTCTTTAACCGCGTAAGACGGCTTGATACGTATCTTCTAGTGCTTTCAAAACTTTTGTGTGAACAGCTGTGACTTCTTCCTCGGTCAACGTTTGTTCAGGATTTAAATATTGAAGAGAGAATGCAACAGATTTTTTGCCTTCTTCCATATGCTCCCCTTCGTACACATCAAATACAGATAGGTCTGTGAGTAGATGACCGCCTGCTTCATAGATGACACGCTCCAGCTGTCCGCTTGAGATATGCTGATCGACAACAAGTGCGATGTCTCTTGTCACAGCAGGGAATCTCGGGATCGCTGTATATTTCATATCCTTCGTTTCAGATGTCATCACATCTGTTAAATCAAACTCGAAGACATACGTTTCTTTTAAATCCAATTCCTTTTCAACGACTGGATGCAGTGCGGCAACAAAGCCAATGACTTGACCATTTAAGTGAACATCTGCAGTTCGCCCTGGGTGAAGACCCTCACGCTCTGCTTGAACATAAGTGATTTGGTCTGACACACCAAGCTTTTCGAACAATCCTTCAGCAATTCCTTTCGCTACATAAAAATCGACGGCTTTTTTCTCGCCCTGCCAAAGATTTTTATGCCATAAGCCTGTCAGCGCACCAGCGACATGTTCTTTTTCCACTGGTTTTGCCCCTTCAGCTTCTGCTAAGAAAACAGAGCCCGTTTCATAAAATCCAAATGAATCAGCTTGTCTTGCCAAGTTATATGCAACAGAATCAAGTAAGTTTGGCAGAAGACTTTGTCTCAGCACACTGCGTTCCTCACTCATTGGCAGAGAAAGTCTCGTTTCATAGGCTGGATGCAAGGCAAAAGCTGTGGACTTATGCTGATTCGTCAATGAATACGTAATCGCTTGAGAAAGTCCTGCGCCCTCTAAGAAACGTCTTACCTTTCTGCGCTTCACTTGGTATGGCGTGAGACCGCCAACGGTGCCAGCTGTTGCAGGCAGTGTAGATGGAATATTATCGTAGCCGTATAATCTTGCAACTTCTTCAATGAGGTCTTCTTCAATCGTAATATCCATTCTGCGGGAAGGAACTGTTACGACAAGAACATCATTTGATTCGCCCACTGTAAAGCCTAATTTGTTGAAAATCTGAATCATATCTTCTTTTGAAATGCTCATTCCAAGCACCTTGTTCACACGCTCAGTTGACACGTGGATGACATTCATACTTGCTTCAAGGTGGTTTTCCTCAACTGTACCGCTTAGCACTTCGCCGCCTGCATACATGCTGATCAATTGAGCTGCTCTTTCTGCTGCCGGCTTCGTACGCTGCGGATCGAGTCCTTTTTCAAATCGTGTGCTTGATTCACTGCGAAGTCCTAAGTCTCTAGATGCTTGACGGACTGTTTGACCGTTGAAATATGCCGTTTCTAAAAGAATCGTCGTCGTCTCATCACGCACCTCTGATTCAAAGCCGCCCATGACGCCTGCTACCGCGTGCGCTTTCGTTCCATTCGTGATGACAAGATGCTTTGATGATAATGTACGCTCTTGCTCATCCAGTGTTTGAATGATTTCGCTGTCAGACGCTTTACGAACGACCACCTGCTTTGAACCAAAGCGGTCATAATCAAAGGCATGAAGCGGCTGACCGTATTCAAGCAGTACAAAATTTGTAATATCCACGACGTTGTTAATTGGACGAATGCCTGCATTCATCAATCTTGTTTGCATCCAAAGCGGTGCTGGTCCAACCTTTACATTTTTAATGATCTTTGCTGCATAAAGTGGATTCGCTTCTTGATCCTCAATTTTAACAGAAATATAGTCTGCTGCTTTTTCGGAAGAAGTGTCATGTGCTGTATCAGGAAGCTTGATGTCTCTTCCTAAAATGGCCGCAACCTCATAAGCGACACCTAGCATATTCAGGGCATCGGCACGGTTTGGTGTTAAGCCAAGCTCAAGCACCGCATCATCTAATTGAAGTGCTTGAAGGGCATCATCTCCTGGTTTCACGTCGTTCGGGAAAACAAAGATGCCTTCTGCATATTCCTTTGGTACGAGCTTGCTCTCTACGCCTAATTCTTGCAGAGAACAAATCATGCCATGAGACTCTTCACCGCGCAGTTTTGCTTTTTTAATTTTAAAGTTGCCAGGAAGGACTGCGCCCACCGTTGCGACGGCCACATACTGTCCTTTCTCCACATTCGGAGCCCCGCAAATAATTTGCACTGGTGCTTCTTCGCCGATATCAACAAGACATTTGTTTAATTTATCTGCATTCGGATGCTGTTCACGTTCAATGACGTGTCCAACGACAACTCCTTTGATGCCTTCGCCTTTATATTCAACGGCTTCCACTTCAATTCCGCTTCTTGTGATTTTTTCTGCTAATTCATCCGGCTTGATGCCTTCTAAATCGACATAGTCTTCTAACCATTTATATGAAACAAACATGTTGATTTCCTCCTCTTAGTCCTGCTTGAATTGCTTTGTGAATCTAATGTCATTTGTGTAGAAATGGCGAATATCATCAATGCCGTATTTCAGCATCGCAATCCGTTCCACACCCATTCCAAAAGCAAAGCCTTGGTAAGTTTCTGGATCAAACCCGCTCATTTTCAGGACATTCGGATGAACCATTCCTGCACCTAAAATCTCAATCCAGCCTGTTCCTTTACATACAGAGCAGCCCTTCCCGCCGCATTTAAAGCAAGACACATCGACTTCGACAGATGGTTCTGTGAATGGGAAAAAGCTTGGACGCAGTCTAATTTCACGATCTTCACCAAACATTTTTCTTGCGACTGTCTCCAGTGTTCCTTTTAAATCACTCATGCTAATATTGTGATCGACGACAAGCCCTTCAATTTGCATAAATTGATGTGAATGAGTCGCGTCATCACTGTCACGTCTATATACTTTCCCAGGACAGATGATTTTCACAGGACCTTGTCCTTTATATTTCTCAAGTGTACGTGCTTGTACTGGTGATGTTTGTGTTCTCATCAGTGTATCTTCGGTAATATAGAAGCTGTCCTGCATATCACGTGCCGGATGCTCCTTTGGAAGATTCAGCGCTTCAAAGTTATAATAATCCGTTTCTACCTCAGGACCTTCCTCAACGGTATAGCCCATGCCAATAAATAAATCTTCAATATCTTCGACAACAATCGTTAATGGATGTCTTGCTCCCATTTTGATTGGACTTGCCGGTAAAGTAACATCGATCGTTTGAGACGCAAGTTTTTTCTTCACTTCTTCTTTTTCCAGCTGTTCATTTTTTTCAGCAATGGCACCAGCAATCTGCTCTCTTACTTCGTTAGCAAGTGCACCCATTTTCGGTCTTTCTTCTGCGGAGAGCTTGCCCATTCCGCGAAGTACTTCTGTAATCGGTCCTTTTTTCCCTAAGTATTGAACACGAATGTCATTGACCTCTTTGAGCGAGCTAGCTGCTTCAACCTTCGCTATCGCCTCTGTTTCAAGCTGTTTTAACGTTTCTTGCATGAGTGTAATCCTCCTTTTGATATACAAAACCGCTCGGATAAACGGCTGTTTGATCGTTTGAAGACAATAAAAAAACTCGTTCCTCCATAAAAGAAGGGACGAGTTGTGGTCGCGGTACCACCCTTGTTAAGCACAAATGCATGTGCGAATAAGCTTCATTGACATAACGGAATCAAACGAATCCGGTTCACCTTTACGCAAAGCCTGCGGTCCCGGTGACAACTCCAGAGGTGAATTCCTGTTTCAGCATTCCTTAAATGCACTTTCAGTCTACGATGCATTCTCCCTAAAAGGCCGCTTCTTGAAACAATCTTCCTCTATCATGGTTTTTAAATATTAGTTTCATTATAGTGAAAATGAGCACTTGATGCAACACTATCCGCGCAAATGATAGACTAGAACAGCTGCTGCAACAGCGACATTTAATGATTCTGCCTGCCCATACATTGGCACATATAAATTTTGATCTGTCATTTGCAGAATCGCTGGATCAATACCTGCTCCCTCATTTCCAACAATTAATGCAAACGGACCTTCTGCCGTTACGCTTCTATACTCTTTCGCATCTTTTAAGGCACTCCCGTATACAGGTATGCCTCGTTCTTTCAGTTCGGTGATCGCCTGTTGAAGGGTTTGCTTTAAGATAGGCAGGTGAAAATGAGACCCTTGTGCCGAACGGAGCGTTTTTCCGTTAAACGCATCAACTGTTCCTTCTCCTAAGATCACAGCATCAAGACCAGCGGCATCTGCTGTTCGAATGAGTGTGCCTAAATTCCCCGGGTCCTGCACTGCGTCTAATAGAAGAATTCGTTCAACCTTCTTTTCTTCAAAAACAGGAACTGTACAGACTGCGGCAATGTGCTGAGGCGTTTCTGTTTCTGTCATGGCAGAAAAGGCCTCTTCGCTCAGTTCATAAAGCTCAATGTCAGGCTGGATATGAGAAGGAAGCATATCGGGCGAGGTGACCATTAATTCCTTCACGATCCCGCTCTTTAATGCTTCTTCGACTAAATGTATTCCCTCAACGAGAAATAGCCCCGTTTTCGTTCGTTCTTTTTTCGTATGGAGCTTCTTCCACTGTTTAATGTTTGTGTTTTTAGCTGATTCTATATATTTCAAGCGACGTTAACTCCTTTAATTATCATGAATTTATTATATCTCATGCACACTACATAATAAACCTGTCTTTGAGACAGAATAGGGCTATTACCATCAAAAAAGGAGTGTGGGCAATGGATTTTAATTTAAGAGGCGCAGTCATTCAAAACATTACTGGCCATAATCAAGAACAGCTTGAACATACGATTTTAGATGCGATTCAAAGCGGCGAGGAAAAAATGCTGCCAGGCCTTGGCGTGTTGTTCGAGGTGCTTTGGCAAGAAGCATCAGAAAACGAGAAAAATGAGATCCTTGAAACATTAGAGCAAGGCTTAAAGCCTCAACAGCAGCAATAAAAAAAGCCGGTTTGCTTATAAAAGCAAGCCGGCCTTTTTCATTTAGCCAGTGATAGGCGTTTCCATTCGAAGCGCTGGATCACGCCAGATTTCGACCCATTTTTTTATCGCAAACACAATAATCACAAAACCTAAGATCAGCATGATGATCGACAGCACCGCATTCAGCACGCTGTAACCGGATGCTTCAGGATTGAGATATACATTTGCTACCATCCAATAGCCTGCATAATTCACCGTCACATATAAGTAAGCAAGCGGAATTAAACAAGTCAGCATATATCGTCTTTTATCTGCAATTTTTAATACAACGGTTGCCCCGATGATCAACCCAACCGAGGCCATTAACTGATTTGAAACCCCAAACAGCGCCCAAATAGACCCGATGTCCCCTGAGTAAAGTAAGTATCCCCACATAAAACAAGCAAGCGCACTTGCAAACACCGAACCAGGTATCCAGTCAGTTCGTTTAAGCGGTTTATATGCTTCACCTAAGAAGTCTTGAATCAAATAGCGTGCCACACGTGTCCCCGCATCAATAGCAGTTAAAATAAAGACAGCCTCAAACATAATGACGAACTGGAAGAAGTAAGAAGCCAAATGACTAAAGAACGGAATCCCCGTAAAGATATACGCCATCCCTACCGCTAATGTTACGGCACCACCCGTTCTTCCTTCTAAGTCAAGGCCGATTTCCTTACTCAGCTGCGGAAGGTTTTCGACACTCATACCGAGTGTACGGAACACTTCGGGTGTACTGTTTATCGCAAAATAATCTCCTGGATGCAGAGCAGTAGCTGCAATTAAAGCCATAATCCCAACTAAGCATTCCACAAGCATTGCGCCAAACGCAACAGGCTTCATATCACTCCATCGGTCCAGCATCTTAGGTGTTGTCCCTGAACCAACAAATGCGTGGAAACCAGAAATGGCACCGCAAGCAATGGTAATCGAAATAAATGGCCAGACAGGACCAGCTAATACAGGTCCTCCTCCATTCACAAACTCTGTAAACGCGGGGAATTGAATGGACGGATTCACGACAAAGATACCAGCAATCAGCGCAATGAATACACCAATTTTCATAAAACTACTTAAATAGTCCCTCGGTGCAAGCAGCAGCCAAACTGGCAGAGCCGCAGCAAAAAAGGCATAGATCGGCAGGGCAAGAGCAAGCGTTTTTGTATCAAGTGTTAAAAAATCACCTAGTGCCGTTCCTTGAATATTTGGACCAAGGAATACCCCAAACATCAGCAAAATAAATCCCGCAGATGTCGCCAGCTTTAAATTGCCTGTTTTTTTATAATACAGACCAACCCCCATCGCAATCGGAATCGTGATTCCAACTGCAAATGTCCCCCAAGGGTTACGTTCTAAAGCATGAAGCACAACCATAGACAAACCTGCCATTGTGATTGTAATAATAAACAGCATCGCAAGCCCTGTACAAAACCCGGCAACAGGTCCCAGCTCTTCCTTCGCTACCTCTGATAATGATTTCCCCTTTTTTCGCATCGATGCAAATAAGACGACTAGATCATGTACAGCTCCGCCTATGACTGCTCCAATTAAAAGCCAAAGGAGACCAGGTAAATACCCAAATTGAGCGGCTAAAATCGGACCCACTAACGGACCAGCAGCTGCAATGGCAGCAAAGTGATGCCCAAATGTGACCCATTTATTTGTCGGCACATAATCTTTCCCGTCCTCTAGCGTGTGAGCCGGTGTAGGATGATCATCTGTGACCTTTAATACCTTGACCATCATAAATGTGCCATAAAGACGATAGGCAATCGCTAAAATACACATAGATCCTATTACAATTGTAACCGCATTCATTTAACCATCCCCTTTGTATAAACAATTTGTTACAAATATAACATAAATTGATTGATTTTTCTTTCTTTTAAAACCAAGTTGACAAATAAGAATAGTATGTTTATTCTTAAGGTAGCTTCACCTACTTCCATAAACTCTCTTTTGACAGGGCATTCTATGGCTCTGTCCTTTTTATTGCTTTCATCTTACAAAAATAAACGCTCGATCACATGTGCCTTATTCACTAGGAAATATTCTCCTTTTTTACTGAAAATAGTTCTTTTGACTCACTTTGAACACACCGTTCATTTCCTGGGAAATTCAATAAAAAAGCCTTTCCCCTGTACTGAGGAAAGGCTTTCTTACTTAAGAACCGTACGTAATCTGTTCAACGGTTTTTTGATCAAGTCTTTTGATCACTTCTGTTAAAAGCTTCACTGCATTTTCATAATCATCTCGGTGAATCATTGCGGCATGGGTATGAATATATCTGCTCGGAATTCCGATAGATAGTGATGGAACACCATGGCCTGTTAAATGAATACCGCCAGCATCTGTCCCGCCGCCAGGCATTGAGTCATATTGATAAGGAATGTTCAGTTCATCAGCTGTTTGGACAACAAAATCACGAAGTCCTTTATGAGAGACCATTGAAGCATCAAATACAACAATCGTTGGGCCTTTGCCAAGTTTGCTAGTTGCTTCTTTCTCAGTGATGCCCGGTGTATCTCCTGCTACACCTACATCAATGGCAAATCCAATATCAGGCTGAATCGTAGCCGCTGCTGTTTTAGCTCCGCGCAGGCCTACTTCCTCTTGGACAGTTGCGACGCTGTAAGCAATATTCTCATGCTGAGCATTGTGCAAATTTTTCATGACATCAATGGCGACTGCACAGCCAATGCGGTTGTCCCATGCTTTTGCAAGGAGCATTTTTTCATCATTCATGACTGTAAACTCAAAGTAAGGAACGATTTGATCTCCAGGCAGCACGCCCCACTCCATTGCCTGTTCTTTGCTTGACGCCCCAATATCAATAAACATATCCGTAATCTCAATTGACTTTTTACGAGCTTCAGGTGACAAGACGTGTGGTGGCTTTGAACCAATTACCCCTGTGATCTCTCCCTTTTTCGTCACAATGGTGACACGCTGGGCGAGCATGACTTGTGACCACCAGCCGCCGACTGTTTGAAAACGAATGTAGCCTTTGTCATCAATTTTTGTCACCATGAATCCTACTTCATCTAGGTGACCAGCGAGCATAATTTTAGGTCCGTTAGCGTTTCCTTCCTTTTTAGCGATCAAGCTGCCAAGGCGGTCTGTAGAGACTTCATCTGCATATGATTCTATGTATGTCTGCATGACTTTTTTGACATCACGTTCATTTCCTGGAATCCCTTTTGCATCCGTTAGGTCTTTGAGCATAGTTAATGTTTGATCGAGCTTTGTCATTCCATTTATCCTCCTTTATCTTCATGGTGCATTCTTATTATACAAAACCTCTTTCGTTCAATACGATCTTTTTATGAATATTTTTTCGTTTTACGAAATATTTTTTTAAAAAAAGTTGAAACCTTTTGGCGTTTTCATTCGTAGTACATCAGATAACGGTATTGGAGGTGCATCCTGTCATGTTTGTAATCCTCATGAGACTAGCTCTTGTTGCACTGCTTGTCTACATCTTCTACATGGCGGTAAAATTCTTCTCAAATCCGAGAAGAAAGCTGAAACAAGCACAATTAAAAGAAGGCTTTTATTTTATGGATGAACAGCAAAATGCGCGCAAAAATTTTAATTTCGTCTATAAAGGTGTCTTGTTTGAAGGGGAGAAGCATGTTCCTTCTAAGGATCATCCTCTGTTTGTCCACTCCATTTACGTTTGGACGGAGTCACCTGAGAAGCTGAGTGAATTTACATTAGAAGACTTTGAAAAACTGGAGGAAAACATTATCGAGCGTTATCCTCAAACAAAAATTGATTGGGATCAGCCCATAAAAAAAATCAAACAAAAAAAAGGAGCAGACACGCCGTCCTAATGGCGTCTGCTCCTTTTTCAAAGGCATGCCGATTTGAAAGGCAGGATGCTTTGTTTTATGCCGGAAATACTGCATTCCTAGATACGACCCGGCAGCGCCAAAAAGAACCGCAACACTCCATAAATGCGCCTCTGAAATTCTCCATTTATGTGCTTTGGCCCGGCGTTTGTCTTCACCCATGAGAAAAAAGCCATAGCCATTCACCAAAATAAGCAGCAGGATCAAAGCCATATTCATTCATTTCACCTCAGAAAAAAGATCACCCCTCGAAGGAATGATCTTTTATAGAACTTACTTGTCTAGTTGTGCTTTTGCAGCATCAGCAAGCTGATTGAATGCATTTAGGTCATTCACAGCAAGGTCAGCAAGCATTTTGCGGTTTACTTCGATACCAGAAAGCTTTAAGCCATGCATTAAACGGCTGTAAGAAAGACCGTTCATACGAGCTGCAGCGTTGATACGAGTGATCCATAGTTTACGGAAGTCACGTTTTTTCTGACGACGGTCACGGAAAGCGTAGTTTCCAGATTTCATCACCTGTTGGTTTGCTACTTTGTATAATCTATGTTTTGAACCGAAATAACCTTTTGCTAATTTAAGAACCTTTTTACGACGCTGACGCGACACAGTTCCGCCTTTTACTCTTGGCATTGTAATTCCCTCCTATGATTCCTATTCCAAATTACTTAATGTTTGCAAGTTGTTGTTTGATACGTTTGAAATCTCCAGCACTTACGATTGCACTCTTACGCAATTTACGTTTTTGCTTTGTAGATTTGTTAGCGAACAAGTGACTTGTGTACGCATGAGAACGTTTAAGTTTACCAGAACCTGTTTTTTTGAAACGTTTAGCAGATCCGCGGTGAGTTTTCATTTTTGGCATTGGATGTTTCCTCCCTCTGTTACTTTACTTTTCGACTTTTGGTGCAAGCATGAGGAACATGCTGCGTCCGTCCATCTTAGGTTTTGTTTCTACTGTTGCTACTTCAGCGCAGGCTTCAGAGAAACGGTCTAACACGCGCTGTCCGATTTCTTTATGCGTAATCGCACGGCCTTTAAAGCGGATAGAAGCTTTCACTTTATCTCCCTTTTCAAGGAATTTGATTGCATTACGGAGCTTCGTGTTAAAATCATGTTCATCGATTGTCGGGCTCAACCGAACTTCTTTTAAGCTAATGATTTTTTGATTCTTACGTGCCTCTTTTTCCTTCTTCTGCTGTTCGAATCGGAACTTACCATAGTCCATGATTCGGCAAACAGGTGGTTTTGCATTTGCAGCAACTAACACAAGGTCAAGATTGGCTTTCGTAGCAATTTCCAGAGCTTCCTGGCGGGTTTTAATCCCAAGCTGATCGCCATTTTGTCCGATCAAACGAACTTCACGCGCACGAATACCTTCATTAACTAATTGATCTTTGCTAATAGTGAGCCACCTCCATGAGATTTTGAATTGAGTTCACAATTCATTTGACCATTTCGTTGTATGTTTTACAGGCAAACAAAAAGTGTGGGCATATAAAACACCCACACTGCGAACATTTGCATGAAAAAATAAATGTACGGTCAACCTGTCAACTACAAACATGTGTCAATCAGGTGAGAAGCGGGTGCTTCTGCTTGTGATATCTATTCAATTCGTTAATTATTCTACACAATTTTCATTCGTCCGTCAAGTAACCGAACTCTTGAAACAACTTTTTCAGTTTAACATGATGAGACGAATTGGGCAAGACTTTTTCACACAATGACGCCATCAAAGAATCAACTGCATAAAGATTGGAATGACGATAACGGTCACAACTCCTACGACCACAACGGCGATACTTGCCATCGCTGCTTCTACTTCTCCCATCTCAATTCCAACAGAAACCCCAAGCGCATGTCCTGATGTACCAAGTGCAAGACCTTTTGCCACTGGGTTTTTAATGCGAAATAATTTTAAGAAGAAGGCACCTAGTGCATAGACAATGACTGCGTTAAATATGACCGCAAAGGCTGTGATATCTGCGATTCCGCCAATATCCTTTGCAATCGGAAGAGCAATCGCTGTTGTCGCTGCTTGTGGAAGCATGCTTTTCATCACAGCCGCATCTAAATGAATCCCTTTCGCTACGAGATATACGATCGTAATGGAACAAAGTGAACCTACAAAAATAGCGGATAAAATTTGCCACCAATATTTTTTAAGCAAGGCTCTCTGCTTATAAAGCGGGATAGCGAAAGCAATCGTGGCAGGCTCTAAGAAAAATTTGATAATCTTGCCGCCCTCATTATAATCTGCGTAGGAAAAACCGCCAACTTTCAAAAATAAAATGCCTAGTACCATCGCCACAAACAGCGGGGTGAACAAGAAGAAACCTTTTGATTTTTTAAATAAGAATGTCCCTATCCCAAAGGCGACTAATGAGACGACAATGCCAAAATAAGGACTCATTGTACTTGTACCCATTTTGCATCTCTCCTTTAATGCGTACTTGAAGCTGGTTTATTTGAATGAGAAGGAGCAGATTTACTCTCCTTTGTCTCTTTACGTTTCTGCGGTCTTTCTGATAATTGCATGAGAAGCTGCGAAAACAGCCCTGTCGCTGCAAGTAGCATAATGGTTGCAATGATAATGACGCCGACTACTTGCACACCTACTTCTTGCATGACACCTAGTGATTGAATGACTGAGATTCCAGAGGGAACAAATAGAAAGCTAATGAGTCCTGTCAATGATGTTCCTAATTGCTCCACCTGCTCCAGTTTAACGATTTTCGTTGTTAACAAAACAAATAATAGAACCAAACCAATGACGGATGCGGGCATCGGAATCGGTAAATACATTGAAATGAGATTAGAAACAAACATTACGGTTGCAAAAATAAATGCTTGAGATAGAAATCCATATACTTTCGTGGCACTCATGCCGCTTCACCTCTTTCTTCGACTGCCCTCAGTATAAGGCATGAAATAAACGAATGAAGCGTTTACAATAAAACTCGCTCGATTCAATGACTGAAATGCAAAAAACGAGTATTGAAATACAAACAAAAAAAGCCCTCCTACTCTAGCAGGAGTGACTTCTTTAATTCTTTGGCATATGTGCGGCTGACAGGAATGATAGACCCGTCTGTCATATGCAGATTATACGTCGAATTAAACCACGGCTGTACTTCTTTCATATGAGAGGTATTCACGATATAGCTGCGATGGACCCTCATAAAGTAAGCCTCAGGAAGTTTCTTTTCAATGACCACCAGCGGTTCTGAGACCTCATACTCGTGATCCTTTGTTTTCACGACCTTTTTCCCCTCGCTGAGTCCTACATACATGATCTCTTCAACTCGCAGGATCACAATTGAGTCATCGACTGAGATCGCTAATTTTTGCTGGTGGGGCGCTTTCTCATCTGACAGCTGGTGATCTTGCGTCTCAACAGATTTCCACTTTTTAAACTTTTGAATGGTCTGGAGCAGCCGCTCTTCATCAAATGGTTTTGTTAAGTAATCAAGGGCACTTACCTCAAACGCCTTCAGCGCATATTGATCAAAGGCTGTCGCAAATACAACCGCTGGCGGATCAGACATCCGGTTGAGCCTTTTGGCAATATCAAATCCGTTCTCACCAGATAAATCAATGTCTAAAAAGAGCAGATCCGGCTTATGATCGACCATCCGGTCAAAAGCAGATTCTATATTTTCTGCTTCCTGTATTTGAACATCCTCTTTCGTTCTTCGTAATAAGTATTTTAATTCATCTCTTGCTAACACTTCATCATCTACGATTAATACTTTCATCAACGAGAATCATCCTTTTTTACATAGTCCATCGGAATGCGAAATGAGATGTCAGTGCCTTGGTCACTATAAATGGATAAAGCGGCTTGTCTGCCAAAAATCCCTCTTAACCGCTGATCTAAATTAAAAAGGGCTGTTCCTGTTCCTTCTAGTGATTCGACAGGCGCTTTTAATAGCTGAGCCATCTTGTCATCATCGATCCCTTGTCCATTATCTGTCACTTTCATATAAACATGCCCATCTTTCATCAAAGCGGATACGATGACTTCACAATTCTTTTGATGTTTAGGAAAAGCATGCCTCACTGCGTTTTCAACAAGCACCTGAAGCACAAAGGGCGGAATCATCACCTGCTCCAGCTCCTTTTCGATTTGAAAGGTCACATGGTATCTATTTGGAAACCTTGCTTGTTCGAGTGATAAATATGCCTCCACATGCTGAATCTCCTTCTGCATTGGAATCAGCAGCTGGCGGGCGCCTTGCATATTTGAACGGAAATAAATACTTAGCTGAAGCAGCAGCTTCCTTGCCATCTCCACATTGGTTCTGCATAAAACAGAGATGGTATTAATAGCGTTAAATAAAAAGTGCGGGTTCACTTGTGCTTGAAGTGCTTTGATCTCTGCATCTTTTAAGAGGCGGCTTTGAGTTTCCGCCTCCCCAAGCTCAAGCTGTGTGGAAAACAGCATCGCCAAACCTTCTGCAAGCTCCTCTTCCACCCTGCTTAATCCGACCGGAGAATTGAAATACATTTTTAACGTTCCGATCGTTTGACCGTTAGAAGTGAGCGGCAGCACGATGGCCGCTTCAAGAGGGCAATGGGCGACTGAACAATTGATTTCGCCCTTCGAATGCGCCTTCATAATCTTGCCGCTCATCAAGACCTGTTTCGACAGCCCTGTAATCAGGCTTTTAGATGGAATATGATGATCTGTTCCATCTCCGACATGCGCTAAAATCTTTTCCGTGTCTGTTAAGGAGACCGCATCTGTTTCAGTCAACCGATGAATGATCTCCGCCACACTTTTACATGACTGTTCATTTAACCCTTGGCGGAAAAAAGGCAGTGTTTGATCGGCGATCGAAAATACACGATGTGTCTGCATCGCTTTTGCCTGCTCTTCTTGCCGAATGACTGACTGTAAAATAGATAAAAAGATAAAGCTGCCGATTCCATTCACAAAGATCATCGGCAGGGCGATGATACTGACAAGCCCCCATGCATCCGCAAATGGCCTTGCAAACAGAAGGATAATGATCATCTGTAATGATTCCATCGCCACACCAAAAAGAGCTGCTTGGCGAGGTGTCACCATTCGATTCCTCCGCTTAAACCTGCTGCCGACATAGCCTGCAATGACACCCGCTAAAATGGAAGAAATCGCACAGCTGAGCGCGGTGCTTCCTCCTAAGGAATAGCGATGAATTCCAGCTAAAAGCCCTGCGCCAATCCCTACAAACGGCCCCCCGATTAAACCACCCATTTCGATCCCCATAATTCTCGTATTGGCGATAGAGCTTGACGAGCCAAGGTGATAAGAAAACTCATGATTCATGACAATTTGCTGCTGAATTTCAATTCCTGTGTAATTGCTGATAATACTAAAAGAAGCAAAAATGAAGACAAGAATTGCCTTTTTCCGAAACCCTTGATTATGTAGCAATAGATTGCGAAAGCCCTTCACATGGGCAAGCACAAATCCTAAAATAACGATGATTCCCACACGCTCGATCATCATGATAATTAAATGAAGCAAACCGGCCACCTCAAATGATGTATGTCATATCTACTGTCTTTCTATTCTATCATGTGCGGTCAATGATCAAATATCTCTCAAATCTTTTCTTTATTGCCCTCTTCTTCTATTGTAAAATGAACATGAGCCTGTCACTTGCAATTGAAGGTAACACATACATAACAAGGGAGAAGATCATGAAAGCCGTATTTTTCGATTTAGATGATACTTTGCTTTGGGATGAAAAAAGCATTCATACAACTTTTCAGGAAACTTGCCGGGAAGCGGAAAAGAAATATGGACTTGATCCAGAATCGTTTGAACAGATTGTACGTGAAGAAGCAAGAAAGCTGTACTCTTCCTATGAAACATATGATTATACTGTCATGATCGGCATTAATCCTTTCGAAGGACTGTGGTCGAATTTTAGTGAACCGATTAGCGAAGGCTTTCAAAAGCTGAACGCCCTTGCACCTGAGTATCGCAAAAACGCTTGGACCAATGGCTTAAGGGCAGCGGGAATTGAAGATGAGGCATTTGGACAATATTTGGCTGATTTCTTTGCAGCAGAGCGCAGAAAACGCCCATATGTCTATGAAGAAACATACCCTGTTTTAAACCGCCTGAAAGGCAGCTACGAATTGCTCCTTTTAACAAACGGAGATCCTAGCCTTCAAAAGGAAAAACTGGCAGGTGTTCCTGAGCTTGCCCCTTATTTTAACGAAATTGTGATTTCAGGAGACTACGGGAAAGGCAAACCTGATCCGGGTATCTTTGAGCACTGCCTTCAGCTGTTAAACTTAACAAAAGACGAAGTGATCATGGTTGGAGATAATCCGAAAACAGATATTCTCGGCGCATCTCGCGCTGGCATCCAAACCGTTTGGATCAATCGCCATGGCAAGAAAAACGAAACAGATGTGACGCCTGATTATGAAATCAAAGACTTACATGAATTGTTTGATATATTAAAATAGAACAAAAAAACACCCTTCTCCTGACGACGAGATTGGGTGTTTTTGTAGTCTTAGAGCTATATGATTGCCGCTAGACTTTGCGCTTGCCGGTCTAAGCCGCGTGCTGCTTCTCCTACAATGATGAATTCCTCACTTGCCTGCTTTACAAGATCCCGGTTAGTAAACACGGTTGTCTGTGCCCGGCTTGTTCCGCTGCTGACTTTCTCTACTTCTGCATGAATCGCCTTCACGTATTGATCTACCTTGACGATCGCTTCTTTTGAATTTGTCGCTAGCTTTCGAATTTCTGCTGCCACTACACTAAAGCCATTTCCATAGGAACCCGCATGTGCCGCTTCTATTGCCGCATTTAAGGCGAGCAGCTGGGTTTGTGAAGAAATGCTGTTAATGCTTGCAGCAATGGAGCTGATGGACTCTACCTGCTCGGTTAATCCTTTTAGCAAGCTCATATTTTGATCGGTTTCGTTTGCTATATGATCAAAGGAGGCATTGACACTTTGACTATGCTGAATGCCAACTTCTGCTCGTTCCATTAATTTTGCAGACATCTCCTTTAAGTCTTCTACGACTTGCTTCATTGTATGTTCTCTCTCCGTAATATCTGTCGCCACTTTCACAACACCTACTACAGTTCCTTCTTCATCTCGAACAGGTGAATATGTCGCTTCAAGCCATAAGCTGCTGCCGTTTTTCGTGATCCGCTGCACTTTTTCTTGAAAAACTTGACCTTCTCTCAAACGCTTCCAAAACATGTGATAGCTCGTGTGTTCTGTAATATGCGGAGGACAGAACTGTCTATGTTGAAGACCGATCATCTCTTCTTTAGAATATCCCATGGCTTTTGCAAAAATATTGTTCACCCATAGAACTTCACCTGTCACATTAAATTCAATCATTGCCAGCGAGTGCTCTAATGCACGAAGAACAGCTGATTGCTCCAATACATGTGACGATAAATTGTTTGTTGTTTGCATCATCGCTTTCATTCCCCCAATTTGTCTCGAACCAATAGTACATACTTACCCTTACTTTTGTACTATCTAAACGTCTCTTTTTAGGAATTGGATCACTAGTGGAGGTGTTCTCCAAAAAGAAAAAGCCAGTGATCTAAAGAGAATCACTGGCTGTGCTTATTATTTCTTTGCTTCTGCTACTGCATGTTTCACAAAGGCTTCAAGATCCATTGTTTCTGAATCTTGTTCCCCGTACTTTCTTACATTGACAGCGCCATTTTCTGCTTCTTGATCTCCGACGACAAGCATGTACGGAATCTTTTGCATTTGCGCTTCTCTAATTTTGTACCCAATTTTTTCATCGCGGCTGTCAAGTTCTACACGAAGGCCTTCAAGCTGCAAACGTTCTTGTACTTTTTTCGCATAGTCTAAATGAACAGACGGTGAAACTGGGATGACTTGGAATTGTACAGGTGCCAGCCATGTTGGAAGGGCTCCTTTGTATTCTTCAATTAAGAAGGCAACGAAACGTTCCATTGTAGAAACAACGCCTCTATGAATCACGACTGGACGATGGTGCTTTCCATCTTCTCCGATATATGTGAGATCAAAGCGTTCTGGAAGTAAGAAATCAAGCTGTACAGTGGATAATGTCTCTTCTTTTCCAAGAGCTGTCTTCACTTGTACATCAAGCTTCGGCCCATAAAATGCCGCTTCGCCTTCTGCTTCATAGTAGTCGTGACCAAGCTCGTCCATTGCATCCTTCAGCATCGATTGTGCTTTATTCCACATCGCATCGTCATCGAAATACTTCTCAGTATCTTCCGGATCACGGTAAGATAAGCGGAATGTGTAGTCATTCAAGCCAAAGTCTTGATACACTTCTTCAATTAAGCGAACTGTACGGATGAACTCGTCTTTAATTTGATCTGGACGAACAAAGATGTGTGCATCGTTTAATGTCATACCGCGAACACGCTGAAGGCCGGATAAGGCACCTGACATTTCATAGCGGTGCATTGTACCAAGCTCTGCAATACGAATTGGCAATTCGCGATAGCTGTGCGGCTCGTTTTTGTAAATCATCATATGGTGCGGACAGTTCATCGGACGAAGAACAAGATCTTCGTTGTCCATTTCCATTACTGGGAACATGTCTTCTTGATAATGCGCCCAGTGTCCTGATGTTTTATACAATTCAACACTTGCAAGAACTGGTGTGTACACATGTTCATAGCCAAGACGCACTTCTTTATCGACAATGTAACGCTCAATGACGCGGCGGATTGTAGCACCTTTTGGCAGCCAAAGCGGAAGTCCTTGACCAACCTTTTGGGAATTCGCAAACAGTTTCAGCTCTTTTCCAAGCTTACGGTGATCGCGTTCTTTCGCTTCTTCCAGCAGACGTAAGTGCTCATTTAAATCTTCTTTGCTGAAGAAAGCTGTTCCGTAAATACGCTGAAGCATTTGGTTGTTACTGTCGCCTCTCCAGTATGCACCGGCAAGGCTTAACAGTTTAAACTCTTTGATTTTTCCTGTAGACGGCAAATGAATCCCGCGGCAGAGGTCAAAGAATTCCCCCTGCTCATAAATCGTCACAGCTTCACCTTCTGGAATCGCCTCTAACAGTTCAAGCTTTAATTCATCACCAATCGCTTCAAAGCGCTTTTTCGCTTCTTCTCTTGATACTTCAATTCGCTCAATTGGCAGATTGCTGTTAATGATTTTCTTCATTTCTTTTTCAATCTTTGGTAAGTCTTCAGGTGTGATGGCAACATCGATGTCCACATCGTAGTAGAAGCCATTTTCGATGACAGGACCTACGCCAAACTGAACGTGATGCTCTTTTCCATACAGGCGTTTGATCGCCTGCGCTAGCAAATGTGCTGTGCTGTGGCGCATAATGTCGAGTGCTTCTTCACTTTTATCTGTGATGATCTCGATTGTCCCACTTTCTAATAGCGGCGTACGCAGATCTATTTCTTTACCGTTCAATTTACCGGCAAGTGCTTTTTTCTTTAGGCCCGGGCTAATTGATGCCGCGATGTCTTCTGTTGTAGCTGTTTTGTCAAACTCCTTGACTGCTCCATCTGGAAATGTAAGTTGAATTTGTTCTGACATCTCTGGTCACTCCTTTTTTTGGCAATATAAAAACCCCGCCCCCTGGAAAGGGACGAGGTTGAATAAACGGAATCGTGGTTCCACCCTTTTTCCCGTACTTGCAGCTTGCTTTTTCATAAGCAAATACGGCTTGTGTTTCGATAACGGGAATTCCCGTCAGCCATTACTAAAATGTTCACAGCTGATGTTCAAAGGTGGTAAAGCAAATGGTCCTCTGCTAGGAAGCTTTCAGCCGCGGCTTCCCTCTCTTTAAGCGGGTGTTCATTTGTTCATGTCCTTATCAATACGGTCTCTGTATGAAGTTACACCGTATTATAAAACGTTTTTTCGTGAAAATCAAGAAAGCTTTTCACTTTTCTTTTCGAAATGGTCATGTACAAATTGAACATTCTGCTCTTGGAATGAATGAGACGGGAACACCTCGACCCTTTCTTGAAAAATATTTTGAATGGTTTGCACCATCGAGTGACCTGTATCATTTGTAAACAGGTCAATTTTTTGCGGTGCAATGGAGACAAGCGGTGCAATCAGCTGCGAATCAATATACATTGGATGCTCTCTTACAAACTGTCTGTCTATGTATTGTTTTTGATCACGCTCAGAAGCGTAGCGAAATTCCCAAATCACCAGGCGGTCCTGATGCACAACATGTACTTTTTCGAGCCTAGGCTCTCTTGCCATCACATAGTCTCGAAGCGATTGAATGAAGTTTTGATACTCTTGCTCCATTTTGTATTCTTCAATGGACACTTCAACATAGTTCTTCAGCCTTCGGTCATACTCTGACAGCCTAAATGTCATAAATGAACCAATTGAAAAAACACCTTGCTGTAAAGAAATCGCCTCAAGCTCCTTTTTTAAAAGGGCTTCTCTTGACGGGTCTTGCTGAATGCCGGGAATATCATCTAAGTCCCCATTCATGATACTGTGTGCGATGGAAAGAATTTGGTGCTGCTCTTCGGGATCTTTAAACAAATAGGTGTTTTCAAGGATGCTGCGCATGCGCTCATTTTCTTTGCATTCCAAAAAAAAGTGAACCAATAATGGCCGCACAATGTGCTCAAGTGCTTCTTCGGATTCCTTCGCCTCTATGAGAAGCCGGTCTTTCCCTTGTTGAATTGACATGTGATGCCGACTGTCTAAGTGTTCAGCAAGATGTAAAAAAGCGGCGGTATCATATTCATCTTCAAAGATTATTTCAAGCATGTTTGTCCCCCCTAACGACATCTGTTACATATATATGGGGGGAACATAAAAAATAGACGCCTAAAATAAATCAGGCATCTTTCTTTTTAAAATGAGTGGAACAGAGATAAAGATCAAATAAATCAAACAAACAACCGCTAAGGCGGCATAATTGCCGCTGACAAAGCTTGAGCCAAGAACATTTAACGCAATTGTACCCGGTATTAAGCCTAAAAAGGTGGCTGTCACAAATGCACGATAATTTGCACGTGAAGCAGCTGCCGCATAGCTGACAAAATCAAAATGAATCGGTGCAATACGCAATAACAAAATATAAAGAAATCCATGCTCCTGAATACGGGACGTCACCGCTTTCAGCTTCCGGCTGTTTGATTCCGTTTCCTTCTTTTTTGCTCGAAAGGTTGAAGCAATCATGAAGGAGCCTGTTGCCCCGGCTGTAGCTCCAATAAGGGCATAAATCGTCCCAAGGACACTGCCGAATGCCAAACCTGCCGCAAGCGAAAAGACCGTAATTGGGACGAGAACAAACGGGCGGAAAAGAGATAAGAAAAGAAAAACAAAGGGAGCCAGCATCCCAAATTGAAGCACCCAATTCTTCACATCTTTCGGCGCCAGCTGAAGATGCTGTTTATTCAGCCACCACAGCGCAGCAGCAAGAATGCCAATCACAAGAAAAAGCAGCCATTTTCTTTTGTTCATTTCATTTGCTCCTCCTTCAGGTGACATACGCTTTTATAAATGACGGCGGTTTTCTCCTTCGAGCAAGACAGGCTCTGCTAAATAGAGAATCCGTTCCATTAAACGAGCGGCTTTGACCTCTTCCTTTTCCCCCCGCTGTGAGTACGTAAAGTGATGCTTCAGCTCATTTGGTGAGAAATTAGAAGAGAAAAATGTCGGCAGCTGCTCTGCCATACGGTATTGTAAGATCGTACCGAGCAGTTCATCTCGCACCCAGCTTGTCATCGATTCTGCCCCAATATCATCAAGCATTAAAATAGGAGTGGATTTAACCATATTCAGCTTTTCTTCTAGCGTATGATCAGCTAATGAATTTTTTAACTCTCTTACAAATTCAGGCACGTAAACAAGGAGAGATGGGTACTCTTTTTCCGCTAGCTGCTGCGCAATAGCTGCTAGTATATACGTTTTTCCTACTCCAAACTTTCCGTGTAAATACAAGCCTTTTCCTTTTCCAGTCTCATCATAGCTTTGGAGGAATTGACCTACTTTTTGAATGACCTCTTGTCTTCCCACAACGTTCAGATCAGCGAACGTCGCTTGAAGGACATTTTGCGGAATATACATGCTTTTCATCAGCTCTTGCTGTTTCTTCTGTCTATCGAGCCGCAGCTTGACCAGGCAAGGAGAATATTCAATATCAATACTCTGACCTTTGATCACAAGCTTCGGGTGATACCCATCTAAAATGGCATTGACGTTTTCGTCATCTAAGCAGTAAGAGCAGCCCTTCGACTGCTGCACATATTCAAAGAGCCGGTTCAAGCTGCGATTGATCATGTCTTCATGTATCTCTTCTTGATGCTTCTGTAAAAATGCCTTCACATCTTCATCAGACAACACACTTTCTTTAATCTGATTGTATCTCACGCGAAAATCTACTCGTCCTTTTAGCTGTTCAAATGAACGACCGATCGGTTTCATCCCAACTCACCTCACCTTAATGTGCATTGTACTTTTTCATATTTTTAAACTGATCTAACAGTTTTTCTTTTTCTCGTTCAAGGTCTTCTGTAGACAGATTGTCCGTTTGCTCTTTTGCCGGCTGTTCTTTTGTTTCGGTTTCTTTCATCCAGTCAGGCAGTTTCTCTTCCCGGACGACTTTTCCTGAACCATATGGGCTGCGCTGCTTTTTCTGTTGCGCCCACTCTGTCATTTGTCTGTTCTCTTCTTTGGCAATTTTCATGGCCGCAGCAACGGTTTTGATTTTCTTTCTCACCCAATGAGAAGCGATTTTTTGCATATATGCTTTCGACAGCTTCATATCTGTTTTGAGTAATGTATAGTAGATGAGAACATTCATGACACCTGGCTCTAGCTGCTGCTCGATCATGATATCTTCGACAATTCTTAAGTCGGCATATGTTGGCTCAATGCCATCTGCCATGTCTTTTAGCAGCTCCCTAGGCGAAATATGATCCAGCTTTTCAATCAATTTTGCATCTGGAGTATCTGCCGCCTGCGTCTTTGAAGCATCTTGGCGCAAGTGTCTTGGCTGTTTTTGATCAATCAGCTTTGGCTGTTCGCCTCTGTATTCAATTTGGTACCAGTCTCTTGCTGCTTTTCTCAGCTCTTCTGTTGAGATCATTTGATCCGAACCGCATGCACCTGCTACAATATTTTGCATTTGAAGCGGGGTGATGCCGTATACAACAGCTAACTTCTTAATTGTTTCTTTTACCTGCTTTGTCAAAGCCTTTCTTGGAATCATCATGTCAGACATACCGGCTAATAATAGATCGAAATCAAAGGATTCGTCCGAGAGCGGTGCCGGCTGACTCGATCCAACGGTCACATATTCATAGCCTTGATCAAGCGATGACGCCTGATGAATTTCTTCTGTCATCTTGCGCTCGCCTGGCTGCAATACGTGAAACACTTCTTCAAATGACCGTGAAATGTTCTTTGCTTCTGCAGGAACACCCGGATAAGAGAAATAATCACGCAGCTGCATATATTTTGCTTTTTCTACACGATGGTACAGCAGGACATTCAGCATACCATCTTGGAAAAACTCATCTGGTCTTAGCGGCGGTACAAGCTCATATGTAAACAGTCTGCCTTCTTCCGTTTCCTGTTCATATGTGCGGAGTAAGCCGATCGCTTCAAGCTTTAAACGTTCCTCAAAAATATCATTTAAATTCGTTTGCAGCATGACCATGAGCTGCCGATGAGGTGCAGGTTTCCCCCACATACGATTTTGTTCCAGCTCTCCCCACAGCGTCATGTATAAGCTGAAAGCGGACATGCCAATAAGCGGCTGATATAAAAGAGTGATGAGCTGTCTATCGATGTCACCGAGCAATGAAGCGCTTTTGACGACATACGGATCGACGGCTAGCACTTCCTTCCAATGCTCTGTCATATGCTGATCCTCCCCATGAATTGCGATTGTTTCCATTGTACACTCTTTTTACGTTTTACGCTTTACGCAGGAAAAAGAGCATGAAGAATCTCCAGCTCTTTTTAGCGTTCTTTCTTTAATAGGTCTTTTAATTCATCAATAAAGACATTGATGTCTTTAAACTGCCGGTAAACCGAGGCAAACCTGACGTATGACACTTCATCAATTTTCGCCAGCTCGTCCATGACCATTTCACCTACAAGCTCGCTTTTCACCTCTGACATGCCTTGATTGCGCAGTTCTTTTTCAATATTAAAGCAGACATCCTCCAGCTGCTTTAAAGCGACAGGACGCTTTTCACACGCTTTGATGAGTCCTCTCAGCATTTTTTCGCGGCTGAATTCTTCTCGAATTCCTTCTTTTTTCACCACAATCAGCGGTAATTCTTCTAATTTTTCAAACGTCGTAAAGCGATATTGGCAGCTTTCGCACTCTCTTCTGCGACGGATGGATTTCCCTTCATCTACTGGTCTTGAATCAAGCACCCTTGTGCCAAGGTGCTGACATGTGGGACATTTCATTTCATCAGCTCCGATCTATTCTTGGAAGTTGTTTGTCTAGTTCATCATAAAGGGACAGAACGGTCTTTTGACTATAGCCGAAATCTGTTGGCAGGGCCGTTTCTGTTGTTACATTAAAATCGACAGCTGTTTCAAAAGGACGAATTGAAATGACAGTCGCCACGAGAAAGGCTTTTTTCGGCAATCGTATGTTTGCGCTGATTTCACCTCGTTCTGCTGAAACAGATGTCACTTGATAAGAATCGCTTCGGGAAAGAATGGTTTCCACCGCTTGAAAAACTTGTGTATTCGTCGATTTGTAGTAATGGCTTTTCAGTTCTGACACTGGATGCTCGTCAGATGTTTCTGTATGGTTTGACATGAACCGTTTAAACTTTTGTCTTAAAGTCATACACGTATCCCCTTTGCCATAATGCCTCTTTCTTTATTTTATAAAAAAAACCTTTGTTTTCCTAGAACAAAAGTATAGACAAGCTGGGGAATGTTGGATTTTTTATCAAAAAAAATATAAAAAGGAGCATAACACAAAGGCATTCAATGCTTTTGGCCAGCTCCCATTGCAATCTTTTTTATGTTTACAGTGCTTTGGCTTGTGCCTGTTTTACTTGTACAGGTCCCATGCCTCGAGGAATTTCGATGTTTTCTCTTGTTTCAGCACCTAATTCATCTCCGATATGATCTGCTGCAATATTCGGATCTAGGTCACCGCAAGTATAAACATCTATGCTCGCATAACCATGTTCAGGAAAGCTGTGAATTGTCAGATGAGATTCAGAAATAATGACAACTCCACTTACTCCTTGAGGTGCAAATTTGTGAAAAGCAACCTCTCTTACCTCAGCTCCTGATTTCAAAGCTGCATTTACAAACGTTTTTTCAATAAAATCCATGTCGTTCAGTTTATCACAGTCGCATCCCCATAGCTCGGAGATAACGTGACGTCCGATTGTTTCCATCATGGACCCCCCTTTAAACAAGAATGAAAGAGTGAAGTTCTAAGCAGCCGGACCGGACATATACCACGGGGGAAAGTTAGTCCTAAGAGGTCCTAACCCTTTAAGTATACCCGAATGAGTCTGCGAACAAGAAGTTCACGAAAAATAGTATACTTTGTTTAGACCCATTTTGCAAGCTGTGTTTTTAGTGGGATTTTCTCTCATTTCTTGAAAAGGGACGATCGTCTTCTTCATTTCAAACAGCAGACAGCTCTTTCATCTGTGCGCCGACAAACTTTACAAGGTCAACCACTCGGCATGAATAACCCCATTCATTGTCATACCATGCAAGAACTTTCACTTTTCTCCCTTCCATTACCATCGTTGTCAGTCCATCAACGACTGCTGAATAAGGATTTGTGTTAAAGTCCGTAGAGACAAGCGGCTCATCTGTGTAATCTAAAATACCGGCAAGAGATGTTTTAGATGCATTCGAGAAGGCTGCATTGACTTCTTCTGCTGTGACATCTTTTTTCAAGTCAACGACAAGATCAACCATCGACACATTGGAAACTGGTACGCGGAGTGCAAGTCCGTGTAATTTCCCTTTCATGTGCGGAAGCACTAAAGAAAGCGCTTTAGCGGCACCCGTCGTAGTTGGAATAATGGACTGAGCACATGCTCTTGCCCGGCGCAGATCCTTATGCGGGTTATCGATATTTTTTTGATCATTTGTATAAGCATGAACCGTTGTCATTAAACCATTGTCGATGCCAAATTCATCATCTAACAGTTTCACAACTGGTGCTAAACAGTTTGTTGTACAAGATGCGTTTGAAATAATGACGTGCTTTTCAGGATCAAGATCATCCTCATTGACACCCATCACAATCGTAATGTCTTCATTTTTACCTGGAGCTGTTAGAACGACTTTTTTCGCTCCGGCATCTATATGGCCCATCGCTTGATCTTTTGAATTAAATTTACCTGTTGCTTCAATGACGATATCAATCCCAAGCTCTCCCCATGGAAGCTGCTTCGGGTCTCTATTATTAAGCAAAAGAACTCTTTTGCCATTCACAATCAAGGCGTCATCTTCTGCTGTCACATCACATTCGTAACGTCCATGATTTGTGTCATATTTAATTAAATGTGCTAGCGTTTCGGCAGGATAGCTTGCGTTCACCGCTACAATTTGAATTTGATCATCAAGCATTGCTTTTCTGAAGACCATGCGTCCAATTCTGCCAAACCCATTGATCGCTGCTTTTACCTTCATGAACAGGTCACTCCTCTATTATGTGTTATACTCAATAAATTTATTTATGAAATTAGTATATCACATTAGAATGTAATTGCCAGTATATAAACGTATATTTTCTAAAAAGGGCTGTTCTTTTCTAAGGAAATCAGAATAAAGCATAAAAAAAGAAGAGTACGTGTATGTACTCTTACTTATCTGTATGTTCCCATTCATTTAATATGTTCTGCAATTGCTTTCTAATAAACGCGAGATCTTGTGTGTTCTCTATCACGCGGTCTGCTTTTTTACATTTCTCCTCAAGAGGCTGCTGAGAGTGAATACGATTCAGCGCTTCTTCCTCGCTGAGGTCATTTCGATTCATGAGCCTCGACAGCTGCAATTCAGGCGTTGTATACACCACAATGATGCGGTCGACGAGACTTTCCAGCTGACTTTCAAATAAAAGCGGGATATCGAGGACGACGAAGGTTTCCTTCTGACTAACCCCTTCATCTCTCTGTTTGAGCATTTCTTTTCTCACTTCAGGATGAACAATCGCATTCAACTGCTTTCTTTTCTCTTCATCAGAAAAAATGACGGCTCCAAGCTGCTGCCGGTTCAGCTCCCCATTTGGCAGGAGAACATCCTCACCAAAGGTTTGAACGATTTGTTGAAGAGCTGGTGTTCCTTTGGCAACCGCTTCTTTTGCAATGACATCTGCGTCCACGACCCGGATGCCCTGCTCTTTTATCATTTGCGAGACGGTGCTTTTTCCACTAGCAATCCCGCCTGTTAATCCAATGACAAGCGTCAATTGATTTCCTCCTTTACAGCTTCCACACCCCAATTAAAATGAGCAGAAGCCCTGGTAAGCATGCAAGTTTATCAATCCAGCGCCAATTGGCCAAGTAATGACCAGAACGGAGCCCGATACACACAAAAAGTGAGCTCATCACGGCCACAGTGATACTCATGACAATTGGAGAAAAGCCTAGAATCGCAGCGCCAATCCCTGCGCCAAATGCATCAATGGATAAAGCAATCCCAAGAAGCACCGCTTCTATTCCATTGATCGTCCCAGAACGGTCAATATCTGCACTTGTCGGCTTTCGCAAAATTTGAATGACAAGACCAAGCGATTGCACTTCCACATTGAGCAATGTCTTTTCATGAATAAGCAAATCACGCTCTTTCGCTGGTTTGTAAAATTGATAAAGGACCCAAAGTCCAATGGCGATTAAAATGCCTCCACCAAGTTTATCTGTCACTGAGACAGGGAGGAATGTCGTCAGCAGGCTGCCAATCAGCATGGAAATGAGCAGCACAATCCCTGAACAGCACGCAATAATGACAATCGCTTTAAATGGAATCTTCATTTTACGAAGTCCATACGTAAATCCTACAGAAAAGCTGTCAATGCTGACTGCAATAGCTAAAAACAGGAGCGAAATCGAAATCATACCTGAACTCTTCCTTTCTGTTCATGCAACGATGATCAAGAGTCTCTAGGCGTCCTTAGACTCTTCTTCACTATATGAAGAGCAGGTGGGCTGTGTGTCAGTCTACACCTTGCTGAAAAATGAATGTTTTTTATCGTATGCACAGCAAAAAGGAAGCATGCTGATGGCTGATTTTTATTGAGGACGCTTTTGGCAGGTCACACAAAAATGAGTGCCGCGCCCTCCGACTACTGTTTTCTCAATGATGCTTCCGCATGTTTGACAAGGCTCTCCCCGCCGGTCATACACAAGAAGCTGCAGCTGAAATGTTCCAATATCACCTTGTGAATTGATATATGAGCGAATCGTGCTTCCTCCTGCATCTACCGCTACTTGAAGTGTATCGATAATATGCCTGTGAAGCACTTTGCACGATTCAAGGCTGAGCTGATTCGCTTTTGTTTCTGGATGAATGCCTGCTTTAAACAAAACCTCATCTACATAAATATTACCTAGTCCCACGACAATCTTTTGATCAAGCAGCGCTGTTTTGACCACACGGGAAGTTTTTTTCAATTGCTCCCATAAATATTCCGGAGTGAATTGATCATCAAAAGGCTCATACCCCAGCTGCGAGAGCGGGAGTTCCTTTTCTTCTTCACCCGGATGAAATAAATGCATCGTGCCAAATTTACGCACATCATGATACCGAAGCTCAGTACCGTCTGTAAATGTAAAGACGACGTGTACATGTTTATCGTATGGCTCATGCGCTTCATGTACACGGTATTTCCCTTCCATCCTTAAATGGGAGACCATTACGTAGTGGTCTAAATGAAAGAGCAGGAACTTTCCTCTTCTTTCAATGGTTTGTATCGTTTCTCCTACCATCCTTCTTGCGAACTCTTCCGGCTCCCCAGGACGTTTGATGATATTTGGCCATTTGATATTGACCGTTTCAATCGTCTTTCCTTCGACTAACCGCTTGAGTGTGCGCCGGACGGTTTCAACTTCTGGTAATTCCGGCATGCTCCTCGCTCCTTTTTCTCTCTCTATTATTTTGCGTCGTACCAAGATGGCCCTGAAGCAAAATCAACTTTTAGCGGCACATCTAGCTGAAGTGCATTTTCCATGACTTCAGGAACAATTTTTTCGAGTATGGCAATTTCTTCTTTCGGCGCTTCGAAAATCAATTCATCGTGCACCTGTAATAAAAGATTTGCCTGCAAGTTTTCTTCTTTTAATTTACGCGCCATATCAATCATGGCCTTTTTAATAATATCAGCTGCACTTCCTTGGATCGGTGTGTTCATGGCTGTTCGTTCGGCAAAGCTTTTGATATTAAAATTACGGCTTGTGATATCCGGGATATACCGTCTGCGTTTGAGAAGCGTCGTGACATATCCTTTTTGTTTCGCTTCCTGCACGATCTCTTCCATATAGGTTTTCACGCCTTTAAAGCTTGTTAAATAGCGTTCGATAAAGGCAGCTGCTTCTTTTCTTGTGATCCCAAGGTTTTGAGATAACCCATAATCACTGATCCCATATACAATACCGAAGTTGACAGCCTTGGCTTGTCTTCTCATAGAGGAAGTCACTTCTTCTTCTGAGACATGGAACACGTCCATCGCTGTCTTCGTGTGAATATCCATATCTTGCGTAAACGCTTCGATCAAATTCTCATCCTGAGAAATATGAGCGAGTACACGCAGCTCAATTTGTGAATAGTCAGCAGCAAACATGAGCCAGCCTTCTTTTGATGGAACGAATGCTTGTCGAATCTTTCGTCCTTCTTCTAAACGAATTGGGATGTTTTGCAGGTTTGGGTCTGTTGAGCTTAGTCTTCCTGTTTGCGTGAGCGCTTGATTAAATCGTGTATGCACTTTATGGGTATCCTTGCGCGTTACTTTCATTAAGCCTTCCACATAGGTCGATTGGAGCTTTCCAATTTGGCGGTAATGCAGAATGGACCGAATGATCTCGTGCTTATCATCAAGCTTTTCAAGAACATCCGCAGATGTCGAGTAGCCCGTCTTTGTCTTTTTAATAATCGGCAGTCCTAATTTTTCAAAAAGAATCACGCCAAGCTGTTTAGGAGAATTGATGTTAAATGTTTCACCTGCTAAGCGGTGAATGGTTTCTTCATATTCTTTCAGCTTTTCCATTAACTCTTCACCCATCTTCTCTAGGCGCTCAATATCTACCTTTACCCCAAGGGATTCCATTTCACCTAGGATGAGGGCAAGCGGCAGCTCTAAGTCTTCATATAGTTCATGCTGATCATTTTTTTCTAACGCTTCAAGTGTTAAATCATGCAGAGCAGAGATCGCCGCTGCTTTTCGTCCAAGATGTTCCTTCAGTTCATCTTCAGGTGGAATCGCCTGCTTTGCTCCTTTTCCGTACACTTTTTCATCAGAAAGAGCGATGTTAAGACCATATTCCTTCGCCACACTTGCGACGTCCTCATACGATTTCTGAGGGTTGACGACATAGGAAGCGAGCAGGACATCGTTATCGACACCTTTTAGATCGACATCATGCCATCTGAGGGCGACAACTGCTCTTTTTGAATCAAAGACCCATTTCTTCTTCGTTTCATCCTGTACCCATTGTTTAAATGCGTCTGATTGAAGCGCATCTTCTTTCGTGATAAAAAACGCACCATTTTCATTATGGATCGCAAACCCAATCAAATCTGCTTCATGATAATTATCTCCAAGCTGCTCTACCACAAGAGCAGCTTGATCTGTCAGCATCTCATCCGTTACTTCGGTCATTTTTTTCACTTCTAATGCTTCTACTTCGACCTGTTCACCTGTTTCTGGTGCTTCTCCTAGACGCTCTAGCAGCGTTTGAAAGCCTAGTTCTTTATAAAGAGAGATCACTTGATCCATATGAGGACCTTCATATGCGAGATCCTTGCTTGATACATCTATTGGCGCTTCTACAAGAATCGTTGCGAGTTTTTTACTCATCACCGCTTGCTCTTTATATTCTTCAAGCTTTTCTTTGAGTTTTTTACCGCTGACTTCGTCAATATGTTCAAGCAGGTTTTCAACCGTTTCAAACTGCTTTAACAATTTAATCGCTGTTTTTTCACCTACACCCGGCACCCCTGGGATATTATCTGAGGAATCTCCCATCAAACCTTTCATATCGATGATTTGATCTGGGCGCAGGCCATATTTCTCTTCAATATGAGCCGGTGTGTAATATTCTACTTCTGTAATGCCTTTTTTCGTAATTGCTACCGTCGTATGGTCTGTTGAGAGCTGCGTTAAGTCCTTATCTCCTGAGAAAATTTTGACTTCAAAGCCGTCTTTTTCTGCCTCCACAGCCAATGTCCCGATAATATCGTCTGCCTCGTATTGAGGAAGCTCGTACCTTTTCACCTGATAGGCATCTAATAACTCACGGATAAACGGCATTTGTTCTGATAGCTCTGGCGGTGTTTTTTGTCTTCCGCCTTTATATTCTTTAAATGTCTCGTGGCGGAACGTTGTTTTTCCCGCATCAAATGCGACAAGCATATGGGTTGGCTTCTCGTCCTCGAGCATCTTCATTAAGATCATCGCAAAGCCGTAAATGGCATTTGTATGGACGCCTTTATCATTTGATAATAGCGGCAAAGCAAAAAAGGCTCGATATGCGAGACTGTTTCCATCCACTAGTACTAATTTCTTTTTGTCTGTCATGTTTTAATCCTCCATCGGCTGAGCCATTTCAGCCGTCTCTTTCACACATTGTATCATCATTTTATCAAAGTTTATTTTGAAAAGAAAATAGTCGAACCTGCATAAAAAAAGGGACGAAAACAACAAGTGTTTTCGTCCTTACAAAATTGGCTCCTTGGATGAAGGGGTTCCTATTCATCCTACCAATGATTGTTTAACTAAACATGAATCCATTGTAAAGATCATGTAAATTTTAACGCGACTTTCCTTTTTTCCCTATTTTGATTTCAGGCTCACTGTAAAAGTCGTTCCT
Source organism: Bacillus sp. FSL K6-0994 (assembly GCF_038630815.1). Lineage (NCBI taxonomy): Bacteria > Bacillati > Bacillota > Bacilli > Caryophanales > Bacillaceae > Bacillus > Bacillus sp. FSL K6-0994. Next base: position 2,566,365 of record NZ_CP152043.1, read on the forward strand.
TTACCTTGTTTGCTATGGACCGAAATCGTCCCTTCATGCGTCTCCACAAGGTGTTTGACGATGGCAAGACCAAGTCCTGTACCGCCTGAATTTCTACTTCTATCTTTATCAATTCGATAAAATCTCTCAAATATTCTTGGAATCTCGCTTTTCTTCATGCCGATTCCTGTATCTGCTACATCAAATTCATAGGCGCCTTTCCGCGGTCTTGCCGAAATGGTGACACTCCCTCCCTCTGGTGTATAGGTAAGGGCATTGTTCACGAGATTGAGGAAGATTTGTTTTAACCTTAGCGGATCTGCCATCACATAGACAGGCTCTTTCGGGATACGCACTTGTAGTTGAATGCCTTTTTCTGCGGCCTTTTGTTTTAAAAGGACTTCAATCTCTTGAATGATTTCTGTCGCATTGGCGTCTTGAATATTCAGTTTGAAATGCTGCTGCTCGATTTTGGAAAGATCGAGTAAATCTTGAATGAGTGTTTCGAGACGGACACTCTCTTTTAGAATGATGGAAAGGAATTGTGTCAGCGCTTCTTTGTCATCAATCGCTCCATCAAGAAGAGTTTCGGAGAATCCTTTAATCGACGTAATCGGTGTCTTTAACTCGTGAGACACATTGGCGACAAAATCTTTTCGCATCTGCTCCAGCTGCTTTGTTTCTGTCACGTCATGAAACACAAGGACTATTCCTTTCCATTCATCGTCTGTACTTAAAATGGGAACACCATCCACCTGGAAGTAGCGCCGTTCAATGTCAACGGCCAGGCGTAAAAACTTCCGCACCTTCGTTTCTGTCATGAAAATTTCGTCAATCAGCTCAATAATTTCTTCATGTGTAAATGCTTCATGATACAGCTTGTGCATGTAAATGTGCTTTTGCACCTTAAACTGCTTGCGGAAAGTTCGATTGACTAGGTTAATATACCCCATCTTATCAATCAAAATAATCCCTGCTCCGATGTTTTCAATGACTGTTTGCAGACGGTCTCGCTGCATCTCCCCAGTGCTTGTCATTTCTTGAAGGCTTTCTGCCAGGCGCTTCATTGATGTATTAAGCTCACTTGTTTCAATGATGAGCTCTTCATAATGATTGGTATCATAGTTCCCTCGTTCCAGCTGTTTGGCTACCTTTGTGGCATAATCTATCGGTTTTACATATTTCATCGACATGCGGTATCCAAAGAAAACGATAATAATAATCGCCGTTCCAAGACAAACGGCTAATGCGAGCCAAAGCTGGCCGTCAATTTCATTTAAAGGCTGGAATGACGCATGGAGAAATAAATAGCCTGCCGATTCATTTTGTTTCAGGATAGGGACTGCGTAATGAAACAGCGCATCCTTTTCATCCTCAATGACGACTCCTTTTGTTTGAAGGCGTTCATTGTTCAGTGTGTTTTGAATGATGCCCCTTTGCTCCGCTTGACCTGTTGTATGTATGATATTCCCCTTCAGGTCCACAATTGACGCATTCATATCGAGATGCTGCTTTGCCTGATTGAGGATCTCCTTGTTTTGCTTCGCCTGCAGATCATCACCATCCATGGAAGAAAGAAGAAAGCTCGATTCATTTTCCATTCGTTCCGTTAATTTAGTTTCATAAAAAACATGGAACATGTGATCCAAAAAAAGGCCAAGTGCAACAAACACAATAAAAAGGAGAAAAATAAGTCCCGAAAACAGGCGGGTTCGAATTTTACTCATTTGGCTTTGGCTCCTCCAATTTGTAGCCTAAGCCGCGAATGGTTTTAATGTATGTTGGTTTTTTCGTATTCTTTTCAATTTTGTCCCGCAAGTGGCTGATATGTACATCCACAATACGAGTGTCACCTGCAAAGTCATAATTCCAAACGGCACTTAGCAGCAGATCACGTGTGAGGACACGTCCTTTATGCTTGGCCAAATAAAGCAGCAGTTCAAATTCCTTCGGCGTAAGCTCTAGGCGTTCTTCTTGGAAGTAGACTTCATAGTGTTCTGGTAAAATGCGCAGTTCACCAATTTTAATTTGGTCTGCAATGACCTCTTCCCTCTCCTCTTGCGCGGGGACAGGCTGAGATTGCTGCGCTCTTCTCAAGATGGCTTTTACCCGAGCACCCACTTCTCTAGGACTGAATGGCTTTGTCATGTAATCATCGGCTCCAAGTTCAAGACCGAGCACCTTATCAAATTCATCGTCCTTTGCTGTCAGCATTAAAATAGGGAACATCATTTTTTGAATTCTCAGTTGTTTGCACACTTCAATACCGTCCATTTTCGGAAGCATTAAATCTAATACAATGAGATCAGGCTGTTCACTTGCTGCTTTTTCAAGCGCTTCTTCCCCATCTCTTGCTGTGACGACATCATAGCCCGCCCTTTCAAGGTTATAGCTTAGAAGTGTTACAATCGATTCTTCATCATCCACAACTAATATTTTTTTATTCATGTTGTGCCTCCAATTAGTGATTTCCCCTGCATCCGTTTTTTTGTATCTTATGTGAAAAGCGAGAAGTCATGCTTTCTCTTTCATTTTAACGAAAGCTTAACAAGAGGACAATTTAAAATTTCGACAAGATTGGTTTTGTAAACAAAAAGAAGGCCCCTCATAAGAGAAGCCTTCTTTTTTTCATATTAAGACAATACTTTCATGACGTTCTTAACAGATTCAACAGAACGGTCAAGCTGACTTCTTTCTTCTTCTGTCAGCTCAAGCTCAATGATCTGCTCAAGGCCGTTTCCACCTACGATTGTTGGTACACCAAGGTAAATGCCTTCGTAGCCATATTCACCTTCAAGGTATGCAATCGTTGGGATCACGCGGCGCTGATCTTTTAGAATCGCCTCAACCATTTCTACTAGTGAAGCAGCAGGTGCATAATAGGCACTACCGTTACCTAATAGGTTTACGATTTCGCCGCCGCCTTTTCTTGTTCTTTCAACAATCGCATCAATACGATCTTTTGGAATCAATGTTTCTAGCGGGATACCGCCTGCGTAAGAGTAACGAACAAGCGGAACCATGTCATCGCCATGTCCACCAAGCACAAAGCCCGTCACATCTTTGACAGATAGGTTTAATTCTTGAGCAACAAACGTACGGAAGCGTGCTGTATCAAGAATGCCCGATTGTCCAATGACTTTTTCTTTTGGTAATCCTGATTCTTTATAAACGGCATATGTCATTGCATCAACAGGGTTTGTTAACACAACAATAATGGCTTCTGGAGAATATTTAACGATTTCGCGTGTCACGCTGCGCATGATTTTTTCATTTGTTGACACGAGATCGTCACGGCTCATTCCCGGCTTTCTTGCAATTCCTGCCGTAATGACCACGACATCAGAACCGGCTGTATCTTCGTAGTTAGAAGTGCCTGTAATGTTCGCATCGAAGCCTTGAACAGGGCTTGCTTCCAGCATATCAAGAGCTTTCCCTTTTGTTGGGTTCTCAAGCTGCGGGATATCAACTAATACGACATCCGCTAATTCTTTTTGAGCCGTTAGAAATGCTGTAGTTGCTCCTGTAAAACCTGCTCCGATGACAGATACTTTTTTACGCTTGTTTGCCATTTCCTTTTTCCCCTTTAACTTTAAAGTTTAAGAATCAAGACAAGTTTTTGATGAGCTCGTCAGCAAACTCAGAACATTTCACTTCTGTTGCGCCATCCATTAATCTAGCAAAATCGTATGTGACGACTTTAGATGCAATTGTTTTTTCAACAGATTGAATCACTAGATCAGCTGCTTCCTGCCAGCCAAGGTGCTCAAGTAAAAGCACGCCTGATAGAAGAACAGAAGATGGATTCACTTTATCAAGACCAGCATATTTTGGTGCTGTTCCGTGAGTCGCTTCAAAAATAGCGTGTCCTGTTTCGTAGTTGATGTTTGCACCTGGTGCGATACCAATTCCACCAACTTGAGCTGCAAGTGCATCAGAGATGTAATCTCCATTTAAGTTCATTGTAGCCACAACATCGAACTCAGCTGGACGAGTTAGGATTTGTTGAAGGAAAATATCTGCAATGCTGTCTTTGACAATGATTTTGCCAGCAGCTTCTGCTTCACTTTGCGCTTTGTTTGCCGCATCTTTTCCATCTTGTTCTACAATACGATCATATTGTGCCCATGTAAAGACTTTGTCGCCAAACTCTTTTTCAGCCACTTCGTAGCCCCAGTTTTTGAAGGCACCTTCTGTAAATTTCATGATGTTTCCTTTGTGAACAAGCGTCACAGATTTACGGCCTTGGTCAATTGCATATTGGATAGCCGCTCTGACAAGACGGGATGTTCCCTCTTCAGAAACTGGCTTGATTCCGATACCTGACGTTTCTGGGAAACGGATTTTATTCACACCTAATTCGTTTTTCAAGAAGTCAATTAATTTCTTCACTTCGTCTGAACCTTTTGCATACTCGATACCAGCATAGATATCTTCTGTGTTCTCTCGGAAGATCACCATATCTGTGTCTTCTGGACGTTTCACAGGAGAAGGTACCCCTTTGAACCAGCGAACAGGACGCAAGCATGTGAATAAATCAAGCTCTTGTCTAAGTGCCACGTTTAATGAACGGATTCCTCCGCCAATTGGTGTTGTTAGTGGCCCTTTAATCGCAATTAAGTATTCGCGAATGTCTTCAAGCGTTTGCTCAGGAAGCCACTCTCCAGTTTTATTGTAAGCTTTCTCACCTGCATATACTTCTTTCCAAGTGATTTGCTTTTCACCTTTATATGCTTTTTCTACAGCTGCTTCAAGTACTCTTGATGCTGCTTTCCAAATGTCAGGACCGATTCCGTCCCCTTCAATAAACGGGATAATTGGATTATTTGGTACATTCAATACGCCGCCAGTAACTGTAATTTTTTCGCCTTGTGACAATGATATTACCTCCCAGGTTATGTAGTGAATATTTGAAACTTCTTGGCTTGATGTCTGCAAACAAAGAAGTTTTTCACGTGATTCGTTTTTTTGTTGATATGGAGGCTGATTGGCCTTTTGAAATCAGCCCCCGCTTATTCTATAAACATTAGTCTCTTTCACTGATCGGAACAAAGGTTTGAAGATCAGGTCCAATGTAGTCAGCTCTTGGACGGATAAGACGGTTGTTGTCATATTGCTCTAGAATGTGAGCAATCCATCCAGAGAATCGGCTGATCACGAAAATTGGTGTAAACAAGTCATGATCAATCCCAAGACTGTGATATACAGATGCAGAATAAAAATCAACATTTGGTGGAAGATTTTTCTCTGATGTCACGATTTCCTCTGCGCGAACAGACATTTCATACCATTTCGGCTCGCCAGTGAGGTTTGTTAAACGCTGGCTCATTTCTTTTAGATGCTTTGCACGCGGGTCACCTTGACGGTATACACGGTGGCCAAAGCCCATAATTTTTTCTTTCTTCTCTAGCTTACCATGAATATAGGAATCTACGTTTTCAACTTCGCCAATTTCTGAAAGCATCTTCATCACGCCTTCATTAGCGCCGCCATGAAGCGGTCCCTTCAGCGCACCGATAGCCGCTGTCACACCAGAGTAGATATCTGATAGTGTAGCAACACATACACGTGCTGTAAATGTCGATGCGTTTAATTCATGATCCGCATGGAGAATAAGTGCCTTATCAATGGCTTCAATTTCTACTGGTGACGGCTCTTCGCCATTTAGCATATACAAGAAGTTTGCAGCATAGCTGTATTCTTCTTTTGGCTGTACAGGCTCAAGCCCTTTGCGGATGCGTGAAAACGCAGCGACTAGTCCAGAAATTTTCGCCTGTAAGCGAATCGCCTTTCTGTAATTCGCTTCTTTGTCCATAATCTCTGATTCGTCATCAAGTAAACCTAGTAAAGATACTGCTGTACGAATCGCAGACATTGGATGAACCCCATCAAGCGAATAAGATTTAAAATGCTCAATGATTTCTTGCGGAATCTGAGCATTTTCATTGAGCTGCTGTTTTAATTCACTCAGCTCCTGCTCATTCGGCAGCTTTAAGTGCCATAACAGGTAGACAATTTCTTCGAATGTAGCTTTTTCAGTTAAATCATCGATATTGTACCCTACATAAGTAAGAGTATCATCAATAATTGAGCTTACGGATGAAGTGGTTGCCACGATACCTTCAAGACCTCTTGTTGCTGTCATGTTCAATCTCCCCTTTTTAAAAAGATTCCCCTTCGTTGCAGAATTCTCACTTTTTGAAAGCGCTATCCAATCCGGATAAGATAGCAGGCTCAGAAAAGAAAATGCTTACATTTACCTATACGGTTAGAGCGCTTTTAGCCTCATATCTCTTGTGTGATCAATGAGTTCAAAATTAAGCCTATTCCCATTATAAACAATAATCAGACATTTGTTAAATGTTTAACTATAATTTTTTTTGATATTTTTTTTTCCAGTCTCCCATATCAGGCATGGAATAAAGGGATTTTGCTTCTTTTAATATATTTAATTATGTTTTTTTGCAAAAGCTCACGCAAGAAAAAATTTAAAAAAGAAAGTGGCAGGAACCACTCTCTTTTCACCCGCTGAAAAATTTCACAGCCTGCATCGCCAAATAAGCAATTCCAGCCCCGATAAGCGGTCCAACTGCCACACCTTTAAATAAGCTGACTGCCAAAATGGTACCGAACACAAGCGCTGCCGTAATATGCGGATCATTTTCGAGTAGCACAATCCCGTTTTTTGCAATTAATGCTACTAATATACCCGCTCCAAGAGCTATCCAAGCATAGGAAGATTTCATCGCTTCTCCAAGCTGCTTAAATCCAATGTCACCTGTTGCAATCGGGACCAGAACTGCAATGGTAATAACGGTGACCCCCCAATTAATGCCTTTAGATTGGAGAACCGGGAAAATTTTTTGATCCAGGCCAATCAGCTTAATCGCGATCAGCACAGAGACTGCTACAATTAACGAATTGTTTTTTGCAATAAGTGCAATAACGAGTAAAAGAACCAAAAACAAATTTGCTTGAGTAAACATACGCCGCTCCTTTCTTTCTTTTTATTGCGACCTTTTCATATTACTAATCTTTTTGAATAAAATGAAGTATCGGACATGCTTGTTTTTTGGAGGGGATTGTGTGAATCACGCCTATGTGGCCATTTTTCTTCGAAGTTTGATGATGATCAGCATTGCTGTTTTTGCGGTTGTCTTTTTATATCAGTCTTTTCCGTTTTTATATCCTTTTTGGATCGCCCTTATCGTGTCTTGTTTAATTCATCCTGCCGTCTGCAAAATCGAAGAGATCACCGGGATGCCAAGAGGATTTGTTGTGGTCATTGTGCTCTTGCTCTTTTTAGTCGCAGCCGCCGGCTTAATGACGCTTTTAGTTGCGGAAATCATTTCAGGAAGTGCTTATTTGGCAAAGGTGCTGCCCCGTCATCTTGATCAAATGATTGGGATTGTAGAGCAATTTTTCACAGACAAGATTCTGCCTTTATATCATGATGTGACGGCCCAATTTAATACGCTTCAAGCAGGTCAAAAGGAATCGATTTTGGGACAAATTCAAGCACTTGGTGATGAAGCGGCCGCAAAAATCGGGTCTTTTCTTTCAAAAACATTCGAGCTTATTCCGGCTTTTTTAGGTCTTTTGCCTGATGCAGCAGCCACACTGTTATTTTCTGCTCTGGCGACTTTTTTTATCACGAAAGATTGGTTTACGTTAAAAACATATGGCTCACGTATCTTTCCCGCAAAATGGATGCAGCATACACGCGCTATTTTATCTGAAATCAAAAAAGCCATTACCGGCTTTATGAAGGCTCAGCTTCTGCTTGTTGCCATGACGATTGGTATTGTATTGATTGGACTCATCATTTTAAAGATCAAGCATGCCTTCGTTATCGCTCTATGTATCGGGCTCGTCGATTTACTTCCATATATCGGGAGCGGCACTGTTTTTCTACCGTGGATCATTTATTCTGCTATGACAGGAAATCTTTCCCTCGCCATTGGACTGGGCATTTTGTATATTGTCGTCCTCATTCAAAGACAAATATCAGAGCCAAAAGTCTTAAGCAAATCCATCGGACTTAATCCTTTAGCAACGCTTGTGGCGCTATTTGTAGGGTTAAAATGGTTTGGTTTTCTAGGACTTGTGATTGGCCCTGCTGCCCTTGTCGTGTGGCAGGCATTCCGTAATGCAGGAGTTTTCAGAGATATTTATGAGTACATTCGGTATGGAATGCAAAAATAAAAGAGACCTTCAGCTGAAGGTCTCTTTAACGAATGATCGTGTAGCGGTTGCGATTAGACATGTTTCTAAGCCAGCGTTCAAAGAGTGGCTTGATTCCCTTTCTCGTCACCGGAATGAGCAGCAAAGCCCCAATGAGATCCGATAAGAAGCCTGGAATGAGCAGCAGCAGACCGCCGATTAGAATACAAAAACCATCGACAATCGCTCCCCCTGGCATCTTGCCATATTGTAAATCTCGCTGCACTTTTTGGAAGGCTTCTATACCTTGTTTTCTTGCAAAATAAGCACCTAAGGCACTTGTCAGCACGATGAGCAGCATGGTTGGCAAAATGCCAATGATTTTACTTGAGATTAAAAATAAACTAATTTCCACCGCAGGGAACAGAATTAATAATAGTAGAAAATATTTCTTCAACCATATCACCTCATGGGGTATCTTTCATCGAAAGCTGTTTACTTTTTTTAGTGTAACATAAAAAAAGAGAGGAGTCAGACAACTCCCCTCTTGGATGATTTAAAGGACGCTCGCACGGCCTTTGTAGATCGCTCCGCGTGCTGGATCTACTGTAATCTCTTCGCCTTCTTTTAATAGTGTCGTTGCGCTGTCAAGACCAACAATCACTGGAATGCCGAGGCTTAGTCCAACAACTGCTGCATGGCTTGTTAAACCGCCTTCTTCTGTGATAAGGGCAGATGCTTTTTCTAAAGCTCCCATCATATCACGATCTGTGCAGTTTGCAACCAGGATCGCACCATCGTACATTTTTTCTTCTGCTTCTTTTCCGCTTTGTGCAATGACAACCGGTCCAAATGCAGATTTACGGCCAATACCTTGACCTTTCGCAATGATGTCACCGACAACATATACTTTCATTAAGTTCGTCGTACCTGTTTCACCAACTGGCACACCTGCTGTAATCACGATTAAATCGCCGTGTCTTACATAGCCTGTTTCAATTGACTTTTCTACTGCATTCTCAAGCATTTCATCAGTAGACGTCGTTTTTGATCCGCTCTTTGCAAATACACCGAATACAAGTGAAAGCTTTCTCGCCACTGATTCGTTTGCAGTAACTGCTACGATTGGTGCTTTTGGTCTATATTTTGAAATCATTCTTGCTGTATGTCCGCTTTCTGTCGGTGTCACAATCGCTGCTACATCAAGCTTCATTGCTGTATGTGCAACAGATTGACCAATCGCGTCTGTAATGCTGACTTCTACTTCTTCGCTTCTGCGAGAAAGAATGGCTTTATAGTTTAGTGCTTCTTCTGAACGTGATGCAATGTTATGCATTGTTTGTACGGCTTCTACTGGATATGTTCCTGCTGCTGTTTCACCAGAAAGCATAATCGCATCTGTGCCATCAAAAATAGCATTTGCCACGTCACTTGCTTCCGCACGGGTAGGACGTGGGTTACGCTGCATGCTGTCCAGCATTTGAGTCGCTGTGATGACAGGCTTGCCTAAACGATTGCATTTTTTGATCAGCATTTTTTGAACAAGCGGTACTTCTTCTGCCGGGATCTCTACACCAAGATCTCCACGCGCAACCATTAAACCGTCAGATACCTCAAGGATCTCGTCGATGTTATCAACACCCTCTTGGTTTTCAATCTTAGGGATGATTTGAATATCAGTCGCATTGTTCTTTTCAAGAAGCTCACGAATTTCAAGAACATCAGAAGCTCGTCTCACAAAAGAAGCTGCGATGAAATCGACGCCTTGTTCAATTCCAAACAGAATATCATTGGCATCCTTTTCTGTAATACCTGGCAGGTTCACACTGACGCCAGGTATGTTGACGCCTTTTTTGTTTTTGAGCGTGCCTGTATTCATGACTTTAGTGACGATTTCTTTGCGGTCCTTGTTAATTTCTTTTACTTCTAAACCAATCAGACCATCATCTAATAGAATCGTTGAACCTACTTCTACATCATGAATTAAATCTTCGTATGTCACACTAATTTTTTCCGTATTTCCAACAATGTCTTCCATACTCACGATAAGATCAGCACCAGCGACTAGCTCAATTGAGCCGTTTTCAACTGTACGTGTACGGATCTCTGGACCTTTTGTATCTAGAAGGATCGCAATGTCCTTGCCTAATGTTTTACCTGCTTTACGTATGTTTTCAATGCGTGCACCATGCTCTTCAAAATCTCCATGGGAGAAGTTGAGTCTGGCTACATTCATTCCTGCTTCAATCAATTCAGTCAGCTTTTCAATGCTTTCACTTGCTGGACCGATTGTACAAACGATTTTTGTCTTTCTCATTACTGTTCCTCCTAAGGTCTTCTCGTTTTATATAGAGAGCTCTTGTGAAAGTCGGTACATATTTTTATCGACTGTATGTTTTTTATCTAAGATTTCTAAAATATCGTGATGAACGAGTTCATTGCTTTGAATGCCTACACAGCGTCCGCCTTGTCCTTCAAGAAGAAGCTCGACTGCATATGCTCCTAAACGGCTTGCCAGCACTCGGTCAAACGCACTCGGAGAACCTCCGCGCTGAATATGTCCTAAGACAGATACACGTGTTTCAAGGCTTGTCTCCTCTTCAATCCGCTTACCAAATTCAACACCGCTGCCTACGCCTTCTGCAACGATGATGATACTATGCTTCTTGCCGCGCTCGTGACCTCTTCTTAACCTAGCAATAATTTCGTCCATGTCATAGTCTGCTTCAGGAATCAAAATAGATTCGGCTCCGCCCGCAAGACCTGACCAAAGGGCAATATCACCAGCATGTCTTCCCATTACTTCCACTACGTATGTACGTTCATGAGATGTGGCTGTATCACGAATTTTATCAATGGCATCAATGACAGTATTCAGTGCTGTATCAAAGCCAATAGTGAAATCAGTACCTGGAATATCGTTGTCAATCGTGCCTGGAACACCTACACATGGAAAACCGAGCTCTGTTAATTTCTTCGCTCCCATAAATGACCCGTCTCCACCAATGACTACAAGTCCTTCAATACCGAATTTTTTTAAGTTTTCAATTCCTTTTTCACGACCTTCAACTGTCTTGAATTCAGGACATCTTGCCGTGTAAAGTTTTGTTCCTCCACGATGAATGATATCGCCTACTGAACCTATTTCGAGTTTCTCAATTTTACCGTTAATTAGACCTGAGTATCCATTATAAATACCGTAAACTTCAACATTATGGTAAATTGCTTTCCTTACAACTGCGCGCACAGCTGCATTCATTCCTGGGGAATCCCCACCGCTTGTTAAAACTCCTATACGCTTCATCTTTTTCACCTCAGAGACCATATATGAATTAAACATACCATTTCCACTGCTTGAAAACAATCATGAGCAAATTTGGATGTTTTCAATACGAATTTCTAAAACCGTACTTATTATACAATTAAATAAACCGTTTTTAAACAAAAGTTAAGAACGTCATGAAAGCAAATCTCTCTGAAACCTATGAAGGGAGGTGCTATAAACCTTATCATATCAAGGTTTTCAGACGTTTCAAATTTTATGAAAACAAAAGAAAATTATTTTCAAATAGCGCTTACATGAAGTCGGTTTTCATGAAAAAAGATGAAAAAAAATAAACGCCAGCCAAAATGGCTGTACGTTTATTTAGTTTACCCCAATATATTGATTTTCAATCGATACTTTCCCGATTGCTTTATATTTTTCATATCTTTGTTCGACTAGTTCTTCAGGTGTTAGTTTGAGCAAAGATGTAAGTGACTGTTTTAATGTTTTTTCCATGTAAGCTGCTTGTTGTTTCACGTCTCGATGTGCTCCACCTTGCACTTCTTTAATAACATCATCTATAATATCTAATTCTTTTAGGTCTGGAGCGGTAATTTTCATTGATTCTGCAGCTTTTTTCGCAAGTGATGAGTCCTTCCAGAGCAGCGCTGCTGCACCTTCAGGTGAAATCACTGAATACGTTGAGTTTTCTAGCATGAATAGGTGGTTTCCTACGCCTAAGCCTAGTGCGCCGCCGCTTCCGCCTTCTCCAATGACAATACAGACAACTGGTACACGAAGTCCTGCCATTTCGAATAGGTTTTTCGCAATTGCTTCACTTTGTCCGCGCTCTTCAGCTGCTTTACCAGGATAAGCTCCTTTTGTATCAATAAAGCAAATGATCGGGCGATTAAATTTATCTGCTTGTTTCATCAAGCGCAGCGCTTTACGATAGCCTTCTGGATGAGGCATTCCGAAATTACGGCGCAAGTTTTCTTTTGTATCTTTACCGCGCTGATGGCCAATAACAGTGACAGGAAGCCCTTTAAACGTGGCAATTCCTCCAACGATCGCTTCATCATCACCATAAAAACGGTCACCGTGACATTCGAAAAAGTTGTCAAACAGCTCTTGAATGTAATCGAGAGTTGTTGGGCGCATCGCATGCCGAGCAATCTGCACTCTGTCCCACGGCTTTAAATTTGTATAAATGTCTGCTTCAAGCTTGCTCAGACGTGTTTCAAGGCGCTCAATTTCTGCACTTAAATCCATTTCTGAGTTTTGTGTGAACTTTTTCAGTTCATCAATTTTCGCTCGAAGTTCAATGACAGGTTTTTCAAATTCTAGTTCTCCAGCCACTCTCGTTCACCTCCTGTGCTGTGTAGTGCTAAGATTCGGCCTAGTGTTTCTTTCATTTCTGCACGATGGATGACAGCATCAAGCTGTCCATGCTTCATTAAAAACTCAGCCGTCTGGAAGTCCTCTGGTAGGTCTTCACGAATCGTTTGTTCAATGATTCTTCGTCCTGCAAAACCAATTAAAGCACCAGGTTCTGCAAAATTGTAATCACCGAGAGACGCAAAACTAGCTGATACACCGCCAGTTGTTGGGTTCGTCATCACAGAGATAATCAAACCTTGATCCTCGCTGAACAGTTTTAATGCTGAACTTGTTTTTGCCATCTGCATGAGACTAAGAATTCCCTCTTGCATTCTCGCTCCGCCAGAAGCAGTAAAGATAATAAATGGCACCTTGTCCGCTTTTGCTTTCTCGATCGCCAGCGTGATCTTTTCACCAACAACGGATCCCATACTGCCCATACGGAACGTGGCATCCATGACAGCAATCACAGCACTTTGGCCTTCAATTTCACCTTTACCTGTGACAATGGCTTCATTCAAAGATGTCTTTTCTCTGTCTTTCTCAAGCTTTTCTTCGTAGCCTGGGAAACCGAGCGGGTTTGCTGAAATGAGGTGCCCGTTAAATTCTTCAAATGTGCCTTCATCTACAAGGCTTTCAATACGCTGTTTTGCATTCATTTGCAAATGTCTGCCGCAATTCATACAAACACGTAAATTTTTATCTAGTTCTTTGGTGAGCATTATTTTTTTACATTGCGGACATTTGGTCATGATGCCTTCAGGCACATCTTGACTTGCCTGTTCAGAGGGTACAGATGCATATTTTTTCTTTTTACTGAAAATATTCTTGATTGACAAATGACTACCTCCCTTTTTGAAGGGTTTTTTCTTTACACGCACATCCACTATTATAGGACATGTCATAACTGTACCGAAACTATTGTACTTTTTTTGTCAAACGCTGTCATCCTTCATTCAATTTTTTCAGTGGGGAATTGATGAGAAATGAGTATGTGTTTGGGGCGCTGAGCAGTTGATATGTTTGAATTGTGAACGTCTACAAAAAAATCTCATTCCGGATGAAAAATTTTTCGCATAAGAGAGGAAATGGTGCACGTTTTTCCTCCAGTTTCAGAAAGAACGTGCACACTTTTCCAGTTGATTATTCGCCGATAATCGTTAATTTTCTTGTTTTTTCAGCGACAGCTTCTGGGTCGACCTTGATTCTTGCAACGCCAGTTTCCATTGCTGCTTTTGCCACCGCTTTTGCTACCGCTGGTGCTACGCGTGCATCAAATGGTGCAGGGATGACATATTCAGCTGACAATTCTTCATCTGAAACAAGAGACGCAATCGCTTCAACAGCTGCGATTTTCATTTCTTCGTTAATGTGAGTCGCACGTACATCTAATGCTCCGCGGAAAATTCCTGGGAATGCCAGTACGTTGTTCACTTGGTTCGGGAAGTCAGAACGGCCAGTTCCTACAACACTTGCACCTGCTGCATGTGCATCTTCTGGCATGATCTCTGGATTTGGATTAGCCATAGCAAAGATGACAGGATCTTTTGCCATTTTTCCAACCATTTCTTTTGTTAAAGCGCCTGCTACAGAAACCCCGATAAAGACGTCTGCACCTTCAATGACTTCTTCTAATGAACCTTCTTTGCGGTCTTGGTTCGTGAATTTAGCTACTTCGTTTTTCACTGCATTCATACCGTTCGGGCGGCCTTCGTAAATAGCACCTTTCGTATCACACATAATGATATCACGTACACCGAAATGATAAAGAAGTTTGATAATTGCAATTCCTGCTGCCCCGGCGCCGTTTGCCACTACTTTGATTGAAGACATGGATTTTCCAGATAGCTTCAGTGCATTCACAAGTCCTGCTACTGTCACAATGGCTGTTCCGTGCTGATCATCGTGGAAAACTGGAATGTTTGTCTCTTTTTTCAAGCGCTCTTCGATGATAAAGCAGTTAGGTGCTGCAATATCTTCAAGGTTCACACCGCCAAAAGTCGGCTCAAGAAGCTTCACTGTTTCAACGATTTTGTCAACATCGTTCGTTGCAAGCGCGATTGGGAAAGCATCCACGCCTGCAAAACTTTTGAATAATACAGCTTTCCCTTCCATTACTGGAAGAGATGCTTCTGCACCAATATTTCCAAGCCCTAAAACAGCGCTTCCGTCTGTGACAACAGCGACCATATTGCCTTTCATTGTATAATCATACACTTTGCTTGTGTCGTCATAAATATCTTTACATGGTTCTGCAACACCAGGTGAATAAGCCAAGCTCAAGTCTTTCGCATTTTTCACTTGTACTTTTGATTTTGATTCGAGTTTGCCTTGATTCTCTTTGTGCATATGTAATGCTTCTTCTCTTAATGACATGTGATGAACACTCCTTCAAGTGGAAAATGATTTAATGATTTGCTAAGTTGATAAGCACATACTGGCAGTTTTAAATACACAGAATCTTTAAAATGATAACACAATAGGTGAATTTGTAAAACATATTCAGGCGATTTGTCATCATTTAATCACAACGTTTTGTTCACCGAGCAGCTCTTTTAACTGGAAAATCACAGCATGATTTGCATGAACTTTGTATGCATCTGGAAGTCTCATCGTCTTTTTTTGCTTCTCATAATACAAATAGACATCTGCTTCTCCGCTGTGCATCGAGAGGACTCGTTTTACTTGCTCTAGCAGCTCCTGCGTATGATTCTCTTCTTTGACCCGAATGTAGACAGACTCTTTTCTTTTTGCGTCCATCTCTTCCAGCAAAGCAGCTTCTTGCACGATGATTTGACTGCTGTCATTTCTGACCTCTACTCTGCCTTCAACATAAAGCATGGTGCCCTCCTCAAGTAAGGGGGACAGCTTTCTAAATTGCTCTGGAAAGACGACGCCTTCCATTTCTCCCGTTTCATCCCCAAATGTAACAAATGCCATCGATTGTCCATTTTTTGTCCGAATCGATTTCACTTTTGTCAAAAGACCACCCATTGAGATTTTACGCTTTATATAGGAAGAAAGTCTGATGATTTCCACTGCACCATTCTCTCTTAAGCGGTCTCGGTACGCTTGTACTGGATGATTTGATAAATATAAACCGAGTGCCTCTTTTTCAAATTGCAGGAGGTCAACAAGCGGCATTTCTTCTATCTCCGCATATTTTGGCTTAATGGAGAAGGTTGTATCCCCAAGAAAGTCCAGCTGATCCTCTGGATTTAAAAATGACACGTGGTCTAACGCAATATCTATCGATGCTAATAACGAAGCACGATTGGGATAAAATTCATCCATCGCCCCTGAAAAAATGAGCGCTTCAATCGTTTTTCGGTTGACACTCTTTGGTGATACTCTTGCGCAAAAATCAAATAAATCTTCAAACGGCTTTTCCTGTCTTGCTCTGTATATATCCTTTACAGCTGACACTCCGACATTTTTGATCGCTCTTAAGCTGTAGCGGATCTCCCCTTTTTCAACCGTAAATGGAAACTCACTCTTATTAATAGAAGGCTTCAACACAGATATCCCTTTTTCCTTCGCCTCATAGAAATATTGAGCAACTTTGTCTTCATTTCCAATTACACTCGTTAAAAGACCGCACATAAAATATAACGGATAATGCGCTTTTAAATAAGCAAGCTGAAAGCCAATCATGCTATATGCAACAGCATGGCTTCTATTAAAACCATAGTTTGCAAATTTGACGATTAAGTCATAAACGTCATTTGCAATGTTAACAGGATACTCCTTTTTTAGGCATCCTTCAACAAAATGGCTTCGCTCTTCATCAAGGACCTTTTTATCCTTCTTCGAAACAGCTCTTCTTAATAGATCTGCCTCGCCCAGCTGAAAACCAGCCATCTTCGCTGCAATCAGCATGATTTGCTCCTGATAGACGATGACCCCATATGTATCCTTTAATATGTCATACAAATCAGGATGAGGATAGGAGACCTTGACTCTGCCATGCTTTCGGTCGATAAAAAGCGGGATATTTTCCATTGGACCTGGACGATAGAGGGCATTGACCGCCACGATATCTTCTAAACTAGACGGCTTCAGGCGTCTCAGCACCTGTCGCATTCCCTGTGATTCAAGCTGGAATATTCCAGTTGTATCTCCGGCGGATAACAATTCAAACGTTTTCTGATCCTCGTATGAAATGTCACTAAAGTTAATGTGGACGTTTTCCTGTCTTTCAATCTGGTTTTTAATGGATTCAATTAATGTTAAGTTTCTGAGCCCTAAGAAATCCATCTTTAAAAGTCCAAGGTCTTCTAAATAATTCATGGCGTACTGCGTTAAATACACACCTTCATGGCCGTCTTGAATCGGAACGACCTCTGTCAGCGGCTCTTCGCTCAGCACCACGCCGGCTGCATGTGTCGAGGTGTGTCTTGGCAAGCCCTCTACTTTTAAAGCAGTTTGGAAGACCTTTCGAAGCTCTTCGGATTGCTGAAGCATCGTTTTTAATTCAGAAGATGCAGTCACCGCTTCTTTCAGCGTCGTTCCTGGCTTTGATGGAATCAGCTTGGCAAGACGGTCCGCTGCTTTTGAATCAATTCCCATCACACGTCCAACATCCCTTAAAGCAGCTTTTGCTGCAAGTGTTCCAAACGTGACAATTTGCGCCACATGCATGTCTCCGTATTTGTCTTTTACATAAGAAATGATTTCATCTCTTCTCGTATCGGGGAAATCAATATCTATATCTGGCATACTGATCCGCTCTGGATTTAAGAAACGCTCAAATAAAAGACCGTGACGGATCGGATCGACATCCGTAATAAACAGAACATAAGCAACAAGTGAACCCGCTGCTGATCCCCGTCCAGGGCCTGTGACAATCCCTTTGTCATGCGCATACTTCATAAAATCCCACACAATGAGAAAATAATCACTGAAATTCATTTTTTGGATAATGCTCAGCTCATATTCAAGCCTTTTAACATACATGTCATTTGAAGCAATCTTTCTTTGCTTCATCCCTTCTGCGCACACTCTGTGTAAAAACTGATCTGCTGTTGATTGATCAGGAGTTGGATAGGATGGAAGTTTTGTCTGCCCAAGATTTAAATCGACTTCACAGCGGTCTGCAATCTCCACCGTTCTTGTCAGCAGCTCTCGATCATCTCTATACCATTCAAACATTTCATCAAAGGATTTGAAATGCTTTTCTCCTCGGTCTTCCTCTATCTCTGAAAGCTGCTTACCTGCTTTAATCGCCTTTAAGCACGTATAAGCCATTTTGTCTTCTCGATTGATATAGTGAACATCACCCGTCGCAACAAGAGGAATGTCCGTACTTTGTGAGACGTCCCGCAGTTTGCCGGCGAGCGATTCGTCCTGCTGAAATGGCTGAAGTGCGATATACACATGTCCCTCGCCGAATATATGCTTCAATTGTTTGGCGGCTTCACGCGCTTCTTCTAACTGATCATGCTGCAAAAGCGTTTCAATATACCCAGATGCGCCTGGTGTGATGGCAATGAGCCCGCGGTGATAGCTTTTGAGCCATTTCTCTTTCAATCCGGCTTTTGATTTTGATTTCAGCACACTGCTGATTTTGATCAGGTTTTGATAGCCTTCATTGTTTTTTGCAAGGAGTACCAAGGGATAAGCCTCTGTCTCTTGTTCATCTATGAAGACAGAAGCTGTTAAACCGATAACCGGCTTGATGCCATGTTTTTTACATTCCTTATAAAATTCAACCGTGCCATACATCACATGGTCATCGGTAAGAGCAAGCGCCTTGCAGCCAAGTTCTTTTGCTTTCAGCACAAGCTCCTTTACTTTAGCTGCACTGCTTAATAAGCTGTATCCACTGTGGACCTGAAGATGAACATAAGACATGCTTAATCCACTCCTTTCGTCTAAAGTCATTCTTTCATTATAAAACGCGATGCGATGAGAAACAAATGTTCTTTCTTTTCTGTCCGTTCATACTTGTCCAGCACACGCCATATATTGAATAGAGTGAGGTGGACAAAATGGATGTGAAGGAAGCTTTTATTCCGAATTTTATCAGCTGTTATTTTATCGCCCTTGGGGTCATTTTGGGTGGTGCTATCATAGGCGGTGTTGGTGCGTATTTATCTGGTCAGCCGCCTTTATCCATTATTACTAGTCTTGCCAACCGTTTAAAGATTTGGGCGCTTGTCGCCGCTATCGGTGGAACATTTGATGCTGTTTATAGCTTTGAACGAGGCATTTTCGAAGGAAACACGCGTGATATTTTCAAGCAGATTTTATTAATTATCTCTGCCATGGGCGGTGCACAAACGGGGTATCTCATTATTACGTGGCTCACCCAGGAGCATGTGTCATCATGAGGGTGCCGGAGCTGTATAAACGCCCAGGCTGGCAGCGTTTTTTTGCAGGAATGATGTTTGGTGCGATTGTAAGCTGGCTCATTTTTCTCTTTACATACGGAACCTTTCAGGAAAAGCAAGTGACACTGCTGAGAAGCCAGCAGCATCATATGGACAGTTTGAAAGAACAAATCACACTCTATCGGGAAGATTTGCATAAGTTAAATGAGGATAATAAGAAGCGGCTGCTGATTCAAAGCGTAGATGTTCATCTCGTGAATCGTGAGCAGTATAAAATCCCAGAGCCAGATACGCTAAAGTTTGAAGATCAGGTCAAGGAGGATATCTCAGAAGTCATTACAAAGGATATTGAAAGTGTCTATAAAACAAAGGAATTACTAAAACGGACAGTGGAAAATAAAGAATATACCATTCGGGAAAAGGCATATCGCGCGAAAGTGACAGAGCTGACAATTTATACGAAGCTTTCACTTGAAGTACGTATTTCATTTGCTGAATAAGGAGGTTGTGGAATTTTTATGAATTTCTGCCCTCAATGATCGCTTTTCACGCTTCATTTTTATACACTAAAAGTAGAACGAGATCTTAAATAGAAAGAGGTGAGGACAATGGAGGTTTACAGCTATCGTCAAATGGCACGAGACAAAGCAAGCCGGATCAAAGACGGCATGTGCGCCTATGCTGAGACAGAAATGATGGCTCATTTAATTAAAAAAGAATTAAAGCATCAAAATCTCCAAGCCTATGAAGATTCAACAGACATCGGCTGCTGGTTTATCCCTGTATGCAAGTAACCCTTTTCTCCATGACAAAAAAGAGAGAAGGGACTTAAGTATCCCTCCTCTCTTATGATGATGATTTACATACTTCCTCTAAATCACGCAAAATCTCATCTGCTACTGCCCAATCATAAATGGACGCACCGGCTGCAAGCGGGTGGCCGCCGCCATGATATTTTTTCGCAATGGTGTTAATGACGACGCCTTTAGAGCGGAATCTAACACGAATCTGATCGTTTTCTTCCACAAAAAAGACCCATGCCTTAATGCCTGCAATATTTCCTAGTGTCCCAACAAGCTGTGAGGCTTGCTGCGCTGTTGTTTGGAACGATTCCAAAATTTCACGCTTAATGAAAACAGATGCAACCCCGTTCTCTGACAAAGAAATATGTTGAAAAATATAACCATTTAATTTCACGACATTCAAATCTGTCTCATACAATTGATTGAAAAGATCTGAAGATGAAAATGGATATTCGATGAGTTCACCTGCATATTTGAGTGTCTTTTTCGTTGTGTTTGGGAAAAGGAAGCGGCCTGTGTCTCCTACAATGCCGGCATAGATCAATTCAGCCGCCTTTGTATTCAGCTGATATCCTTCTTCTTTCCCCTCTAAGTACAATTCATAAATCATCTCGCTCACAGAGCTTGCCTCTGTATCCACCCAAAGCAAATCACCATAAGGATCTTCATTTGGATGATGGTCGATTTTCATCAGCTTATCGCCCATTAAATAGCGCTGATCATCGATTCTTGCTTGATTGGCCGTATCACAGACAATGACAAGGGCCCCTTTATACACGTCGTCTGGTACCTCATCGAGTTCATATAAAAATGAAAGGGATGGCTCAGGCGTTCCTGTCGCATAAATATTTTTTTCTGGATAGGTGGCACGCAAGATTTCCGTAAGGCCGCACTGCGATCCATACGCATCAGGATCTGGTCTTACATGTCTATGGATGATGATGGTGTCATATAATGATATGGTTCTAATCAGTTCTTTTTTCATAAAAACTCCTTCTCATGCGATACTCTTTTTATTATTAAATCATAATCTATCGTGACGGAAAAGTGAGGAATAGACAATTTATTCTAGTAAGCAAGCCTATTTACGTTTAAAATAGGGTTGTAACCACTTACAATGGAGGCTTGGCACATGCTTGTTTTGATTGTGTTTATTATTTGTTCTGCCATGTTTTATTTATACTACAAAGCAAAAAATGTCCGTACGAACCGGCCAGTCGAGAAAAAATTCTGGTCGGCGAAATCCAGTATGGCACTTGGCTGCTTTGTCCTGCTCTTCGGTGTGAATCAATTATTTTTAAACCGCTCGTCACTCGCATTTGTCATCGGATTTATTTTTGTTGCCGTCGGTATCGGCAGTACTTGGGCTGGGTATAAAGCCTACAAGCATTACCTTCCGCTCTTCTTAAAGGAAGGCGAAAAAGATCACGCGTAATAAGGAAAGGGGCGACATAAGTTCGCCCTTTTTATCATTATCCCCTCTCCATCAGCTGCACCATCAGCATCGCTTTGCCTACGATATTCGATTGGTGATAAACCTCCACTTCCAGCTTTCCAAACTTGCGTCCTACTTCTAAAATATTCGGCTTAATCTGGATTGTGGATTCCATTTGGACCGGTTTTAAGAAATAGACAGAGAGACTCTCGACGATCAGTTCGCCCTTTTTATGAGATTTTAAGAAGCGGTTGGCAGATTCGATTAAAATTTGTGTGAACACCCCATATGAAATGTTTCCAAGCTGATTCGTCATTTGCGGGGTAACCTCGTATTGATAAACCGCATCCGCTTTTGGTTTCTCTGTATCGGTTTCTTTAAACCCTCTTGAGACAACATCATCCAGCTTTTCTCCGACCTGCGGCTGCTTTTGAATCATTTGGAGCGCCTTGAGCACATCCTGACGGCTGATCATACCGATCAGCTTCGCAAAATCATCCACAACTGGCAGCACCTCAATGCCTTCCCACACCATCATTTGTGCAGCTGAGGCGACAGATGTCTTGCCAATGACCGTCAGCGGATTTTTCGTCATCACTTTTTCAATCGGTGTGGAGCGGTCATGCCCCGCAATATCCTTTGAGGTGAGGATTCCGTGAATCTTCATTTGATCATCTGCGACCGGGAAACGGCCGTGGCCAGTTTCATAATTCTTTTCATACCATTTTTCAAGCTTATCCTCTGGTGATAAATACACGGTGCGTTCAATCGGCGTTAAAATATCTTCTACAAGCACAATTTCTTTTTTAATTAATTGGTCATAAATGGCTCTGTTAATGAGGGCCGCTACGGTAAATGTATCGTAGCTTGTCGATAAAATCGGCAGCTCCAGCTCATCTGCGAGCTGAATGATTTCATCATCTGTTGAGAATCCGCCTGTGACCAGCACAGCCGCCCCTGCCTCTAATGCCTGTCTGTGGGCATTGATTCGGTTTCCGACGATGAGCAGGTTGCCAGCAGCCGTATAGCGCATCATTGCGTCCAGCTCCATCGCTCCAATGACAAATTTGTTTAACGTTTTATGTAATCCGGCGCGTCCTCCAAGGACCTGGCCATCAATGACATTGACCACTTCTGCATATGTCAGTTTTTCAATATTTTCTTTTTTCTTTTGTTCAATTCGAATGGTGCCGACTCGTTCAATGGTACTGACGAATCCTTTATTTTCAGCATCTTTGATGGCCCGGTAAGCGGTGCCTTCACTCACTTTCATTTCTTTCGCTATGCGCCGGACAGAGATTTTCTCCCCGACTTCTAATGAATCAATATACGATAAAATTTGCTCATGCTTTGTCGCCAATCCCGTTCACCCTTTTTGTTTTCAGCGTTTTCATCTATGTTTCATTATAAGGGCAGGAGGCTTTTAATAGCAATTTGTCTTTTCTTTCAGCAGATGAAGGCAAATAAAAAAAGCCGGCATTTGTTTGCCAGCTTTATTCATATGAGGATTAAATCTCGATTGATTCCCCGCTGTTTAACACATGCCCGACGCCGCCATGCAGGCTGTCTGCAAATGCATGCGGATCCTGTTCAATTGGCGGGAATGTGCTGTAGTGGATCGGAACGACCTGTTTTGCCCGCAGCCATTCTGCTGCGATTCTTGCATCTTCCGGTCCCATCGTGAAGTTATCACCAATTGGAAGGAATGCGAGTTCAATATGATTCAGTTCACCGATCAGCTTCATATCTGAAAAGAGAGCAGTGTCTCCAGCATGATAAATGGTTTTGCCCTCTGCCGTGAATAAAATACCTGATGGCATCCCTGTATACGTAATTGTCTGTGCCTCTTCATCAATGACAGCTGAACCATGGAACGCTTGCGTGAGCTTCACTTTACCAAATTCAAACTCACGGCCGCCTCCAATAGAAAGCGGGTGCGTTTTCACCCCTTGCCAGCTTAAATACGTGGCAAGTTCGAAGGGCGCGACAACAAGTGCATCATTGTTTTTAGCCATTTCAATGGTGTCGCCGATGTGATCTCCATGTCCATGTGTCAGTAAAATGACATCCGCTTTCACATCTTGCGGTTTGATCTCTGTGTGCTTATTTCCATTTAAAAATGGATCAATCCAAATATGGTATCCGTTTGTTTCAATGTGTACAACTGAATGTCCATGATATGTAGCTTTCATGTGAGTATATCCACCTTTCAATTTTTGATCTCATATCATTTATTCCCTCTATAAAAAGCTGAAAAACTTAATGCCTGTGAATCACACTTAAGACCACCTGTTGCTTCAATGACGGTCCCTGTAATAAGATCTGAACGGTCATCGCATAGAAATGAGATGATACGTCCTATATCCTCTCCAGTACCAGACCTGCCTATCGGCGTTTCATCGTCTTTGATTTGACGGGCTTCCTCTATTGTCGATTCTTTCATGTCTCCAACGATTTTGCCTGGACACACCATATTGGCCGTGATACCATTTTCGGCTTCTTCAATCGCAATGGTTTTCGTCAATGACGCAAGGCCCACTTTTGCCGCTCCAAAGGCTGATCTGTGCATCCAGCCTGGCGCATGGTCTGCACCTTGGAAGCCATAAGTGATAATGCGGCCAAAGCCTTGTTTTCTCATCATTGGGATGACCATTCGGAACAAATGGAATACTGCTGATAGGTTGCCTTCCATCATTTGATACCATTCATCCTCAGAATAATCCGCCAGTTTTTTTCGTTCAAAAATATAAGGGCCAGCATTGTTAATCAGGGCATCAATCCGCCCAAATCGCTCTGCTGCCAGCTCTACCATGTTTTTCAAATCTTCTTTTTTTGTCACATCACCTTGGACAAATTGAAGCTTATCTTCGTACTGCTGTAGTTCTTCTTTCATCTGCCGGACAGCTTCATCATCACTTCGATAATTCACTGTCACAGAATACCCCATATTCAGTAAAGACTCGGTGACTTTCCGGCCAAGTCCTTTAGAACCCGCTGTTATTAATGCGTGTCGCACACAATCTCCTCCTAAAGCAAAGGTTGCAAGTTCACGTGTTTCTTTTGTTATCTTTACTTTACTATAAACCGGCATCTGGCGCACTTATGAACCCTTTATCGATATGAGTCAAACAGTATAGGGTGATTCATCCACTTTTTCAAATCCCATGAGCCATGGATATCGAGCAGCAGCGAAACAAAACGATAGCATTCTCTCACCTCATGAAGCTCGCGAGGAAGCGGGCAAATCTCTTCATAGCCCAATTGAACATTGCGGGCAGCTTCTTTCGTCAAAAGGTATTCCAATGCAATAAAATCAAACGCAGCTGGTCCATATACGACATATTCGGTATCAACTAAACTCGTCACTTGATCATCATTTTCAATATATTGAGACGGATCTAAATCAATTAAAATAAGACTGGCTGAATCAGGCGTCCTTAGCTTTTCAATCTTTTGCAGCACAATTTCTGCATAACAGTGAAATTCAGGCTGATCAGCGTAATAGCGGTCTATGAGTTTGGATACAGCCTTTTTTAACACAGCATGGAATTCTCTCAAATGCTTCTTATCAGCTCCGTAGACTGCACCAAAAAAGTCAGTACGATATGAATGAAGTTGAGCTAGTTTCCTCCCATAATCCTTATAAAAGTCTGATGAACGTCCCTCAAAAGATGTATAAGGTGTTCCTTCTACTTTTTCCATTACATAAAAATGTCTCCCTGCCTTCTTCACTTTACGAACAACTTCTGGAATATGAAAGGAATTCGTACGAGACAGCTTTTGATTGATTTGATCGATATGCTCTTGTACAGTACGGTCATCTACTCCATAGATCATCTTGATCCCAAACACAAATTCACTTTCTTCTCTTGCAGTTTTAGGAGATTTGACTACATATTCCGTTTTATCTTGTAAGGAGATCAGCCACACATCATTAACTCGTCCGTCATATTGTTCTCCTAACGTTTTCACTGATACGATTGGTTGATGAAACAAAGCCTCAAGCGTTTTCTTCATGATCTGCTGTCACTCCCTCTTCTGCTTGACGCAGGTATGCTTTCATTTCTCCAATGATCATCAATCTCCTTTTTCCATGACAAAAAAACCATCCGTATAAACGAATGGTTTTGATAAGTTATGCCAGGCAGGCTTTTGCTTTTTCTAAAGCGAGCTGAATTTGTTTGAATCCAGTTCCGCCTGCACTTGTTCTTTTTTCAACAGCAACATATGGGTCAAGAACTGTGTAAATGTCTTGTTCAAAAAGTTCGCTTGCTTCTGTAAATGTTTCAAAAGGAAGATCACTTAGATAGATGCCTTTTTGAATACATGTATACACAAGCTTGCCAACGATTTCGTGTGCTTCACGGAATGGCATGCCTTTTTTCGCAAGGTAGTCTGCCACTTCTGTTGCGTTTGAGAAATCTTCTTTTGTTGCCTTTTTCATGACATCTTCGTTCACTGTCATCGTTTGAATCATGCCTGTGAAAATTTGCAGGCTGCCAGCGATGGTTTTCACTGTATCAAACATGCCTTCTTTATCTTCTTGCAGGTCTTTGTTATACGTAAGCGGCAAGCCTTTCATAATCGTGAGAAGCCCCATCAGATTGCCATACACGCGGCCTGTTTTCCCGCGGATTAATTCAGCCATATCCGGGTTTTTCTTCTGCGGCATCATGCTGCTGCCTGTTGCATACGTGTCATCGAGTTCAATGAATTTGAATTCTTGCGAGCACCATAAAATGATTTCCTCACAAAAACGTGAGAGATGCATCATCACAAGGCTGCTATTAGATAAAAACTCTAAAATGAAGTCCCGGTCACTCACACCATCGAGGCTGTTTTCGTAAATGTGGTCAAAGCCAAGCTGCTCTGCTGTATATTCACGATCAATCGGGAATGTCGTTCCTGCTAACGCTCCGCATCCAAGTGGAGACACGTTAATTCGCTTCAATGAATCTTGAAAGCGCGCTTTGTCACGCTCAAGCATCCAAAAATAGGCGAGCATATGATGGGCAAACGAAATAGGCTGTGCACGCTGCAGGTGCGTATATCCTGGAAAAATTGTTTCAACGTGCTGTTCTGCCTTTTCTACAAGCACCGTTTGAAAGGAAGAGATCAGCTCAATAATATGCTCGACTTGGTTATTCAAATATAAGTGCATATCGGTTGCAACCTGATCATTCCGGCTTCTCGCTGTGTGCAATTTGCCGCCAAGCGGACCAATCTCATCAATGAGCATTTTTTCAAGGTTTAAATGAATGTCTTCATAATCGACTGAGAATTCCAGTTCATCCGCCTCTGCCTTTTTCATGAGCGTATTTAGTCCGTCTTTGATGGCAGCGGCCTCCTCATCGCCGAGGATACCGCATTTATTCAGCATACTTGCATGAGCAAGGGAGCCGGTCAAATCTTCTTTGACTAATTGTTTGTCGAAATGAATGGACGCGCCAAACTCATCGACCCATTTTTCTGGTGTTTTTTGAAATCGGCCTCCCCAAAGCTTTTTCATGCTTTAACCTGCTCCTTTTTATTCACGATGCTGTTTACTTTTGTCGGTAAGCCCCAAAGGTTAATAAATCCTACAGCTGCATCATGATCGAATTCGTCTGCTTTTGTATAAGTTGCTAGATTTTCATCATAAAGTGAATATGGTGATTTACGTCCTTCTACAATGGCATGACCTTTAAATAGTTTCACACGTACAACACCCGTTACGTTCTGCTGTGTTTCTTGTAAGAATGCATCTAGTGCTTCTTTAAGCGGTGAGAACCATAAGCCGTTGTATATTAATTCAGCCATTTTTTGTTCAACGATTGGTTTAAAGTGTGCCACTTCCTTGACAAGCGTTAAGTCTTCAAGCTCTTTATGTGCTTTAAGAAGTGTGACAGCACCTGGGCACTCGTACACTTCACGGGATTTGATGCCAACAAGACGGTTTTCAACGTGATCGATTCTGCCTACACCATGCTGACCAGCGACTTCATTTAAATGAAGGATGAGATCAGATAATGAATATTGGATACCATCAATCGCAGTCGGTTTTCCTTTTTCAAACGTGATCTCAATGATTTCAGGTGTGTCAGGGGTTTTTTCAAGTGGATTTGTCAGATCGTATGCACCCTCTGGCGGCGCAGCCCAAGGATCTTCTAAAATGCCACATTCGTTACTTCTGCCCCAAAGGTTTTGGTCGATTGAATATGGGCTGTCTAAGTTAATCGGAATTGGAATACCGTGTTTTTGTGCATAATCGATTTCTTCATCACGAGACCATTTCCATTCACGCACTGGTGCAAGAACTTCTAGGTCTGGATTCAATGCTTTAATGGATACTTCGAAACGAACTTGGTCGTTCCCTTTTCCAGTACATCCATGAGCAACTGCTACTGCATTTTCTTTTTCTGCCACTTCCACTAATTTTTTTGCAATAAGCGGGCGGGATAGTGCAGATACTAGTGGATATTTTCCTTCATACATTGTGTGTGCTTGTAATGCAGTGAGCGCAAACTCTTCAGCAAATTCTTCTTTTGCGTCAATCATGTATGATTGAACAGCTCCGACTTGAAGTGCTTTTTGTTGAACGAATGCTAAATCTTTTCCTTCACCTACGTCCAAGCAGCAAGCAACGACTTCGTATCCTTGCTCTTGTAACCATTTAACTGCAACAGAGGTATCAAGACCTCCGGAATATGCTAATACGACTTTTTTATTTTGTGACATGATTGAAAAGCTCCTCTCGCTTGTTTTGATTCTGTGAATGTTTTTGCATAAAAATAAGTTTTAATTTATAAACATGCATTTAGTATGTATACACTGTAACAAGGAAAAATTGTTTTTTCAACCCCTTTATGAAAAAAACTCTGCCAAATTTTCTTGGCAGAGTCATTTTGGGCTATTTTTGATCCTTTTCAAGCTCTCGTAAGACATGAGGAAGCTCTGGAATCACGAGTTTGGTCATGGCTAAACGAACGGCTCCGGTAGATCCCGGCGTGGCAAAGACAGCCTTTTGATTGACGACCCCTGCCGTTGCCCTGGATAAAATAGCAGCTGAACCTATGTCTTCTGTATAACTGAGCATGCGGAAGATTTCGCCAAAGCCAGGCAGTTCCTTGGAAAAAAGAGGGGTGATTGCTTCAATGGTCACATCCCTTGCAGCAATTCCTGTGCCGCCATTTAACAAGACGGCATCTATTTTCGGTTCGCTTGTTCCCTCCAGCACAGCGTCTTGAATCGATCCTATATCATCTTTTACAATATCGTATGCAAGAACAAGATGTCCCTGTTCTTTGAGCAAATCAATCATCAGACGGCCGCTTTTATCTGTATCTTTCGTTCTTGTATCACTGACCGTAATGACTTTCACATAAAGCCTTTCTTTCGCCTCACGTTTATGTTCTGTCACGCTCATCTTTCGCACCGCTCCCTTTTGCTTCATATTGGACAACATTATAGCATGCTGCTTTTAACAGAAAAAAGCTCTTTTCCTTATTGGAAAAGAGCTTCTCAAACTTGATTACGCTAAACGCATAACGTCTCTTGCAATCATTACTTCTTCGTTTGTTGGGATGACGATTACTTTTACAGGTGAGTGCGGGTAGCTGATGAATGCTTCTTCGCCTCTCATGTTGTTTAGGGATGGATCCCAGTAAACGCCCATGAATTCTAGACCACGAAGTACACGTGCTCTTACTTCTGAACTGTTTTCACCGATTCCAGCTGTGAAGATGATCGCATCTACGCCATTCATTCTAGCTGCATAAGAGCCGATGTATTTATGAATACGGCTCGCAAAAATATCAAGAGCAACTTCTGCACGGTCGTTTCCTTCTTCTGTTGCTTCTTCGATATCACGAAGGTCACTTGACAGACCAGACACACCTAAAAGACCACTCTTCTTATTCAAAGTAGAAAGCACTTCTTCAGCAGTATGTCCTGTTTTTTCCATAATAAATGGAATAAGGGCAGGGTCAATGTTACCAGAACGTGTACCCATTGCAACACCAGCAAGTGGTGTAAAGCCCA
Source organism: Bacillus sp. FSL K6-0994 (assembly GCF_038630815.1). NCBI lineage: Bacteria > Bacillati > Bacillota > Bacilli > Caryophanales > Bacillaceae > Bacillus > Bacillus sp. FSL K6-0994. Next base: position 2,595,741 of record NZ_CP152043.1, read on the forward strand.
TAGATGTATCAATTGATTTTCCGCCTTCAACTGCTGCGATACTCGCACCATTTCCAAGGTGGCAAGAAATCAGACGAAGCTCTTCTAGTGGACGGCCTAATAGCTCGGCTGCACGCTCTGTTACAAACTTGTGGCTTGTCCCGTGGAATCCGTATTTACGAATACCAAAGTTTTTGTAGTAGTCGTACGGAAGGCTGTATAGGTAAGACTGCTCTGGCATAGTTTGGTGGAATGCTGTATCGAACACAGCAACCGCTGGTACGTCAGGCAGAATTTGTTTGAATGCTTTGATTCCTACAACGTTTGCAGGGTTGTGAAGTGGTGCAAGCTCTGAAAGCTGATCAATGTCATTGATCACTTCATCAGTTAAAAGAACAGAATCGCTGAATTTCTCTCCGCCGTGAACAACGCGGTGTCCTACGCCATCAATTTCATTAAAGTCTTTGATGATGTGAAATTCAGTTAGTTTTTCAAGCAGCATTTTGACCGCTACTGCGTGATCTGGAATATCTGTCACTTCTGTTTTCTTTTCTCCATCTACAGAGATCGTGAAGATACTGTTGTCCATTCCGATTCTTTCAACAAGCCCTTTTGTTAAAACGGTTTCTTCTGGCATGTCGAACAATTGGAATTTAAGAGATGAGCTTCCTGCGTTGATTGCAATAATTTTGGACATTACTGTCGCTCCTTTTACTCAGTTGTTATATAAGGTTTCACGTTTTTTCCGGTGCTATATTCAACCTGTTTGACGGGTCTTTTATAGTTTAACGATAAGTCCGAAAAATATCTGACTTTTTCATTTAAACATTGAAAACTTTGCATTTCAAGTGCACCTTCAAACTGTTATCGCTTACATCAATAAGTCGTTATTTTCTGAATAGTAAAATAGCCAGAAATCACTCTGGCTATTGTTTCGTTTCTTTTTCTTCTATAAACCACTGGTCTAGTTTTCTCATCACACCGACCATTGCTTCCTTCTGTGAGAAAGATGGAAGATTGGCAAACAGCATTCGTTTTGGGGCTTCCAGCCCTTCTTTTTTCTTTTGCATCACAAATAAGCTTTTGGCGTGTTTTTTATCCTTAAACATGGACACCGGCAGCTGAATTAACGCATTCATATACGCATGATCTTTGATGAAATCCTTTAATTGTACGCTCTCTTTTCCTTCAAACAAATCGTTTGGAATGATGAAGAATAGGAAGCCGCCTTCTTTTGTGTAGCGAAGGCTTTGTTCAATGAATAAATAATGTGCAAAGGCATGTCCTTCTTTTGCCTTTAATTCAAAGTCTGCTGCACGCTCATCATTTGGATAATAGCCGACTGGGAGACTGCATACAGTGACATCTGCCGGTGAGATCAGAAGCGGCTCAAGACTGTCCTGGTGGAAAAGCTCAACTTCTTTCTCCTCTAAATTCGCCTGCGCCCAAGCAATTTTAATGAGCACATCATCAATTTCAGACGCAAAGCCGCGTTTTGTTTCTGCAGTGAGATTATTTAAAACTGCAAGAAGTAAGTTTCCTGTTCCCGCTGCTGGATCAAAGACTACAAGCTCTTTTTGACCATCTAAAAATTTGTTCACCAAATAGCTGACAAACAGTCCAATCGTATCTGGTGTCATCTGGCGATTTGGATGAGAAATATCCTTTTGACCTTTCAATACGGCGAGCTGAAACGCTTTACGAATCTGCTCATGATCATAAGAAGCAAAATCTGCTTTCTCTATTAAATCCTTTAATAAACCGTTTCGATCATTTGCTTGGAAAAAGGCTTCTCCTGCTTCTGCCAATGCTTCAATATAAGAAATGCTCTGTTCCTTTTTTAATCGAATAGAAGCTGTATCGAGCAGTTCAAAAATCGTACTTACTTGATCTTTCTGCAATGCTTTTCTCTCCTCGCTTTGTTAAAAGCTATATGTTCTCATTGAAAAGAGCCCCAGGATGAAGCCGGAGCTCTTGTCGATGCTGCTTTTATAACAGTGATTTTGCAGCTTCAATGGCTTTTTCATAATTTGGGTGATTCGTTGCTTCACTTACGTATTCAGTGTAAACCACTTTTCCGTTAGGGTCTAATACGAAGACTGCGCGCGCCAATAAACGCAATTCTTTCATATACACTCCGAATGCTTCACCAAATGACATATCTCTGTGATCAGATAATGTTTCGACATTTTCAATTCCGTTTGCTCCGCACCAGCGTGCTTGTGCAAATGGAAGGTCTGCACTAATCGTATAAATATTGACAGGACCTAAACCCGCTGCCTCTTCATTGAAACGTCTTGTTTGTGCGTCACACACACCTGTATCAATAGAAGGAATCACTGAGATGATCGTCACTTTTCCTGCTAAATCAGAAAGTGAAACTTCTCCAAGTGAGTTCGTTAATACCGTAAAATCAGGAGCCTGCTCGCCTACTTTTACTTCATTTCCTACAAGCGTGACAGGACTTCCTTTAAATGTGATCGATGCCAAAACAATTCCTCCCTTTTCAAATGTATGGTTCTATCATAGTAGAGAAAGCAAAAAACTGCAAAGCCTAATCGTCCATTTTGCAAAAAAAGTTAACTGCAGCGCAGCTAACTTTTTAAAGGTCTATGTCATCTAGTTTTCGTTCTTTGTGACGGTGCTCCCGCTCATCCTTCTTAAACATGTGCTGAAGACGTTCAATTGCTTGAGGAGCAGAATCCAATATTTTATCGAGCAGATGTGTGTGTTCATCCAAATGAAGCATTCGAACTCCGTTTGTTCCTACAATTAAGAAGGCGATTGGTGTAATCGACACCCCGCCGCCGCTTCCGCCGCCAAATGGGAGTCTCGGTTCTTTTCGTTCCTGTTCATCAGAACGCTTTTCTTTCTTTTGGTTCCCGTTAAATTCACTGCCGCCGGCTGCAAATCCAAAACCAACCTTTGACACAGTGAGAATGACACTGCCGTCAGGGGTTTCGACTGGATCGCCGATGATTGTATTCACATCTATCATTTCTTTTAAGTTTTCCATCGCTGTCTTCATGAGACCTTGGATTGGATGATCTGCCATTTTCGGGTTCCTCCTTAAACAGATGATTCATTCTTCGTTGCTTGAAGAGAGGCACTTTTTCTCGCCTTTCTTCCTTTTAACCAATGGACAAGTAAACGAATGGCTGCAAGCATAGCATGTCCAATACGGAAATAAGCTATACATGTAAACTGAGTCTGTGACACATTGTGCTGAAAGGCCGGAATGACTTCATATATCGGTTTATGCTTAAAGGTGAGATGCTCCTGCATAAAGGCAAGCAGTGCTCCTTTAACTGACCATACACCGCCGGCTGCTACACCTGTTAAAGCGGCGTCTTGAAAGCCGATCCATGTCGACCAGTGAAACGAGTCAATCTTTACGTGGATGAAGAACTTGCGCATGATCCGGTTTAAATCGACAATCTCTTTTGTGATGCGCTCCATTTGATGAAGGATCTGCTTCATATCACGTTTTCCTACTTTTTTATGCATCGATTCTTTTTCGTGATCAGGCGTTTTGGCGCTCTTCATTTTCTTTTCACGAATATCAATCGTTTGGTCTTCTGGATTGACCCTCACCATCGGAATCTCTTTTTTGAGTCTGACCAATCCATATAAGGTGATGACCTTCAGTGCAATGTGGTCATTGTCGTTTGTATGCGAATAGTCCAGCGAAATGGTTACTTTCATGAAAATCAACAAGATCACAAGAAACAAAAACGCTGCGATCCAAACGTAAAGCACTGTGCTCACTTCCTCCATAACAAATGATGCTTCCCCTACGATTATGGCTCTCATTCTGGATTTTATACCCAATCAACAAAAAAGAGTTTGACCGTTACGGCCAAACTCCCTCTGATTATACGTTTGATTCTGTTTTTTCATATAAATGTTCATGGACGACCACCGTATCGGCAAAGTAATCATGAACCCCTTGCTTTTTCGGTGAGAACCCAACGATAGCATAGAGAATAAAGATCGTATTAATGTAGCGTCCCACAATCTCTCTAAAGAAAATAACATCCCATGCCAGCTTCTTCTCAGGCTGAAGTGAGACCACTTTAATCCCAAACACCATCTTGCCAAGTGTTTGTTGAAAGATTTTCGTCATGATGGCGAAATAAAGGAGGAATACAATCGTCGTTGTGACGGAAAATGGAGAAAACCATCCCCCTCCTTTGGACCAGCCAAACAGACTAAAGATTGGAGAAACCGTCAAATGGTTTACACCCCAGACGACGAGCCAATCAAGAATAAATGCCCAAAATCTAATCCAAAAACCTGCAAACGCCTGTGCTTCAATTGAAGCGCGCTTCACAAAGGCCGGCTTCGATTCTTCCTCTTGGCTGCGGCTTTCGCTTACTTCATCGAATGTAGAATCCATCTATGATCCCTCCTTTATTTTGAATAGAGATACATCGGTTTAGACCCATTTGAGCCAGCCAGTGTTTCTTTTAAATTCAGAAAATCAATTTCGCTTTTAAAGAGCTTGCTTGCACTCATGTTGAAAAGAGAGTTCCAGCCAAAGCTTTGAGAATAGCTGACCACTGTTGCTCCTTTTAAGCCTTTTTCATTTTTCTTCATCGCTTTTAATGCATCTTCATAATACCCAAGCTCATCGACTAATCCGTTCGATTTTGCTTGTGTCCCGTCATATACCCGGCCGTCAGCAATTTTCTTGACTTCCTGTTTTGACATGCCGCGTCCTTCAGAGATCACTTTGACAAATCCTTCATAAGAGTTGTCGACCATGCTTTGCATGATGTTGCGCTCATCTTTTGTCATATCACGGTTTGGAGACATGATATCTTTGAATTTCCCGCTCTTAATCGTTTCATATTTAATACCCAGATTATCTGCGAGCTTTGAATAATTCAAGCTTTGCATGATGACACCTAACGATCCTGTTAATGTTTCAGGTGAAGCAAAGATTTTCTTCGCTGGAGTTGACACGTAGTAGCCGCCTGAAGCTGCCATGGATCCCATAGATACGTAAATCGGCTTCTTCGCTTTTTTCACTTCTTCTAATTTTTTATGTATTTCAGCACTTTCATAGACACCGCCGCCAGGAGAGTTTACGCGCAGAAGTACACCTTTTACAGAAGCATCCTCTTTCGCTTTATCTAGTTCTTTGAGGAATGCACGATGATCATAACCTTCTCCGCCTAATAGGCTCGATGCGCCGCCATTATCTTGAATGGTTCCATTAATCTCAAGAACAGCAATCTTGCCTGCACCGCTGCCATTCTCTAGTACCTTCTCTTCTATTTCATCCCCGAATTGATAGCTCATTTTATTGTCATTGAAGCTATCGAACAAGGCCATCGTGACACTAATCACAATTGAAAATCCGAAAACACCAAGTGCAATAATTAGTGCTACCCATCTTTTCGCATTCATCTTTTTCTCCTCCTTTTTATCTCACTTCATTCATACGAATGCCCACACGAAATGTTTCACAGGAATTGTGGTTTTTTTACATTTCATGTAGGCATATGATAGCACCTCTCTTAAATAACGATCAACTTTACATCGTCTACTTAGACATGCGCATGACGAAAAATTGGCTTTTTTATCCTCTCCCTGCACCTAATAGGCTAGATCTTCACCGCAACGAAACACCTAAACCATTCTTTCATGAGAAAACGGCTATTCAATTATGCTCAGGATTCAGCCATTTCAAATCACTCACATCGACTCATTTCTCATAAAGCAATCCGATCTTCAGATGGTTCTTTCTAAAATTTTTACTTTCATATGAAAAAAGTGTAAAATGTGAGCAAGGGTTTTCATGTAAGCCCTTTATCATTGAAAATTATTTTTGACAGCAAAGGGGAGAACGTCAATGACAGACAATCGTCGCAATGTATTTTTCTTTTACAAAAAAGATCATGAATTGGATGGACACATTTCTTCTCTCGAGAAGCTCGCTACTGATCAAGGCTTTCACGTCGTCAAGCGTGCAGAGGATGCCCACATTATTGCTTCTATTGGCGGGGATGGCACATTTCTTCAAGCAGTACGTAAAACAAAATTCCGGGATGACTGCTTGTATGTAGGGGTATCAAAATCAGAGAATACGCACCTATACTGCGATTTCTCGTTAGAGCATTTTGATAAAATGATTGATGCCATGAATACTGAACAGCTTGAAGTGAGAAAATATCCGATCATCGATGTAAGCGTTGACAGCACAAACCAGTTCCATTGCTTAAATGAACTGTCAATCCGCTCCAGCATTATTAAAACATTTGTGATCGATGTGTATATAGATGATTTCCACTTTGAAACTTTTAGAGGCGACGGCATGATTATTTCCACTCCGACTGGCTCAACGGCCTACAATAAATCCGTGAGCGGCGCCGTGGTTGATCCGATGCTTCCTTGTATGCAGGTCACAGAACTTGCATCGCTGAATAACAACTCTTACCGTACATTAGGCGCTCCTTTCATCTTGAGCAGTGACCGCAAGCTGACGCTGAAGGTAGTGCAGGATGGAAACGATCATCCAATTATCGGGCTTGATAACGAAGCACTCGGCACAAAACACGTCAAACAAATTGACATTGGCCTTTCAGGAAAAGTCATTAAAACGGTGAAATTAAAAGACAACTCTTACTGGGAAAAAGTAAAACGCAGATTCCTTTGAGAATTTGTCCGCACGCTGAAAGCTCCTTTACGGGGCTTTTTTCTATGTCTTTTCATTCACGGTCATGGTTATGGTATGATGTCACAAGTATGAATGTACGAAAAGGAGAACACGATGACATTACAACATTTTGATCAATATCCATTAAGTGATGAATTGAAACAAGCGTTAGAAGCGCTTCACTTCCATACACCAACACCTGTTCAGCACGAGACATTATCAATTGCTTTTTCAAAGCAGGATTTAATCGTCAAATCTCAGACTGGGAGCGGCAAGACTGCAGCCTATGGTCTGCCGATTTGTGAAATGGTTGATTGGGCTGAAAATAAACCTCAAGCCCTCATCCTCGTTCCAACACGAGAGCTCGCCATGCAGGTCAAACAAGACCTCACAAGCCTCGGGCGATTCAAACGAATCAAAGCCGCAGCCATTTATGGAAAAGCCCCTTTTCAAGCGCAGAAAGTAGAGCTTTCACAGAAAAACCATATTGTGTGCGGGACACCAGGCCGCATTTTGGATCACCTTGAGAAAGGCACCCTTTCTTTAGAAAATCTCAAATTTTTCGTGTTAGATGAAGCGGATGAAATGCTGAACATGGGATTTATCGATCAAGTCTCTTCTATTATTCAGTATCTGCCGCCAAAGCGCATGTCGATGCTGTTTTCAGCGACAATGTCTGATGACATGAAGAAATTGAGCGAACAGTTTTTACAATCACCCAAAGTCATTGAGATCGCACGTGAAGAAACGTCTGTACAGCAAATCACTCACACCGTGATTGAAACAGAAGAAGAATCGAAATTCTCCCTTCTTCAGCGTACGATCGTCATTGAAAATCCAGATAGCTGCATTATTTTCTGTAATACACAAGACCGGGTGAATGAACTCACGCTGAAGCTGGACGAATGGGATGTGCCCTGTGACAAAATTCATGGCGGCATGAGACAGGAAGACCGCTTTGATGTGATGGATGAATTTAAAAAAGGTGAATTCCGTTATCTGATCGCAACAGATATAGCAGCCAGGGGAATTGATGTCAGTGATATGACGCATGTCATTCATTATGATCTTCCTTATGAAAAAGAGCGCTATATTCACCGGACTGGCAGAACAGGCAGAGCGGGGAAAAGCGGGAAAACGATTGCGTTTATGACAAAGAATGCAAAGCCGCTTATTGATGAATTAAAGCAGGATGCCGGCATAGATTTTCAAACTCAGCCTTATCCGACAAAGGAAGAAGCAGAAAAGCATGTAGAAAGCTTTGAAGAAAAGATTGAAACGCCTATTCAAAAGGAAAATAAACAGGCAGGCGTTGAGAAGGATATTATGAAGCTTTATTTTAACGGCGGAAAGAAAAAGAAACTGCGGGCTGTTGATTTCGTTGGGACCATTGCCAAAATAGAAGGCGTTGCATTCGATGACATTGGGATTATTACGATTCAAGACACAAAAACATATGTCGATATTTTAAACGGCAAAGGCCCTCTTGTGCTGAATGCTATGCGCCACACAACCATTAAAGGCAAGCAGTTAAAAGTACATGAAGCTCGTTCATAAAAAGTAAAGGCCCAGCGCCTTTACTTTTTTTATTGATGAGAAATAAACTCAAAACCGTGATCCCATCAGCCTTTTTGAGGTCAAACATGACAAATGTCATATTGAATACATGATGGGTGCTACTATGAGTATGACACCTTTCCTTCTATACTTTGAAGAAGAAAGAAACGGAAAGGACTTGAACGTTCATGACGACTTCAACAAACACACAGCAGCAAGCCTCTTTAAGAAAACAAGTTGGCCAATTCTCTGGTGCTGATTCAAAAAAAAGTATCATTCAACTCTTTAATACATTCATTCCATTTTTGGGGCTTTGGTTTCTTGCCTATTATAGCCTGAACATCTCCTACCTTTTAACCCTCTTTTTTGCGGTTATTGCAGCTGGTTTTTTAGTACGTGTCTTTATTATTTTTCACGACTGCTGCCATCAATCCTTTTTCAAACAGAAGCCGCTGAATCACCTGTTCGGTTTTTTAACGGGCGTACTCACCCTTTTCCCTTATCTTCAATGGCAAAGAGATCATTCAATTCACCATGCCACAAGTAGTAATTTAGACAAACGAGGTACTGGCGACATTTGGCTCCTGACAGTCAAAGAATATCAAGAAGCATCAGCATGGACAAAATTTCGCTACAGATTTTACCGTAACCCTTTTGTGATGTTTATTTTAGGTCCGATCTTTGTCTTTCTCTTAAAAAACCGTTTCAACGTCAAAAATGCTCGTAAAAAAGAGCGCTGGAACACGTATTTCACAAACGTGAGCATCATTGCGCTAGCAGCTGCAACGTGTCTTCTTTTTGGCTGGCAGGAGTTCCTGCTTGTCCAAGGTCCAATCTTCCTGATCTCAGGATCAATCGGTGTATGGCTGTTTTATGTTCAGCATACGTTTGAGGATTCTTACTTTGAAGCAGATGAACATTGGAATTATGTGCAGGCAGCGGTAGAAGGCAGTTCTTTTTACAAATTGCCAAAGCTTCTTCAGTGGTTAACAGGCAATATCGGTTATCACCATGTCCATCATTTAAGTCCGAGGGTACCGAATTATCACTTGGAGCATGCACATGATCATAGTGAGCCGCTTCAAAATGTTCCAACCATCACTTTAAAAACAAGTATTGAATCAATGAAATTTAGACTTTGGGATGAAGAAACGAAAGCATTCGTTACCTTTAAAGAAGCACGGCAATCTAAGAAGATGCCCGCACCTGTCATTAAAGGAGACATTCTAAAGAAAAATGCATAATTGGTGCAAGCTCTTTCTTACACTAGAAGGAGCTTGTTGTCATTTACAGGATGCAACCATAAGTTGAATTTGATAAAGTAAGGAAAAAGAACGAAAACGGAAAAGGTGGCACACGGATGAAAAAACAGTTTAAAATTCAAAAATTGCATGGGATTTCTCCCTATATATGGGCCATTTTTTTCATCCTGCCCTTCTATTTTATCTTTAAAACACCTTCGACTTTAGGTATTGTGATCGGCATTATTTTGAACGTCGTCTTTTTCGCTGTTTATCGTTTTGCCTTTGTCGCAAAAGGCTGGTCTTTATATGTCTTCGGTCTTTTATTGATCGGTATTTCAACTGGTTATGTGATGCTCTACAGCTATATTTATTTCGCTTTTTGCATCGCCTATTTCAATGGGCATATTAAAAGAAAAGTACCTTTTTATATCTTATACTATATTCATCTAGGGAGCGCCGCTATAGCGGTGAACTTTAGTTTGATCTTAAAAAAGGGCTGGTTTCTCACACAAATTCCTTTTGTCGTGATCACCCTGATTAGTGCCATTCTTCTTCCTCTCAGCATTCGGAGCAGGAAGGAACGTGAACGGCTTGAGGAGAAATTAGAATATGCCAATGAACGGATTGCTGATCTTGTGAAGCTTGAAGAAAGGCAGCGCATTGCACGCGACCTGCATGACACCCTTGGACAAAAGCTTTCTTTGATCGGGTTAAAAAGTGATCTTGCCCGTAAACTCGTGTATAAAGACCCTGAACAGGCCCGTGCCGAACTCAAAAGCGTCCAGCAGACCGCCAGAACGTCTCTCAATGAAGTACGGAAGATTGTTTCCTCCATGAAGGGGATCCGAATCAAAGAGGAAATGTCGAACATCGAGCAAATTCTCGATGCAGCTGGCATTGAGTTGATCTATGATGAAAAGGAAGCACCGAAACACATCTCACTTCTGAACGAAAACATTGTGAGCATGTGCATCAAAGAGGCGGTGACAAATGTCGTCAAACATAGTGACGCGACTGTTTGTAAAATCACCATTCACCAAAAATCAAAGGAAGCCATCATCACCGTTGAGGACGACGGAACATTTAAAGGCGACTATCCGCCCTCTCAAACGAAGGGTCACGGCCTTTTAGGAATAAGAGAAAGATTGGAATTTGCAAATGGCCGCCTGCGTATTGAAACAAAAGACGGGACAAAGCTCATTATGAGCATTCCAAATGATTCAGCAGCAAAAGAAAAGGAGGGGATGAAATGATCAACATCTTTATCGCAGAAGATCAGCAAATGCTGCTTGGTGCACTCGGTTCACTTCTCGATTTAGAAGACGATATGACGGTTGTTGGGAAAGGTACGAACGGCCAAGATGCCATCGATTTTGCCAAAACACACCCTGTTGATATTTGCTTAATGGATATTGAAATGCCGGGAAAGACCGGGCTTGATGCAGCGGAAGAGCTTAAAGGATCAGATGTGAAAATCATCATTTTAACGACCTTTGCCCGCTCCGGTTATTTCCAAAGGGCGCTAAAAGCTGGCGTCAGCGGCTACATGCTGAAAGACAGCCCAAGCGAGGAGCTGGCAAGTGCCATTCGCAGTGTGATGAAAGGGAAAAAGGTGTACGCACCTGAATTGATGGAAGACTTATATAGTGACGAAAACCCTTTAACGGAGCGGGAGAAATCGGTTCTTGAACTCGTCGCAGATGGTAAAAACACAAAAGAAATTGCAAAAGAACTGAGCATTAAAAGCGGCACTGTCCGGAACTACATTTCCATTATTTTAGATAAGCTGGAAGTGAAAAACCGCATCGAAGCCATTACACGATCAAAAGAAAAAGGCTGGTTTAAATAGAAAAAAGATCAGGACACATGCTGCCTTGATCTTTTTTTTATCGAAAATCCCCTCTTTATTTTTTATCACCAGCTATCAAAATGTCATTGACAACAGCCCACAGTTCTATGATATGATATCCAAGTGATAATAATTATCATTATCACTAATACCACCAATATCCGGCTTATGTGCCGATTTCAAAGGAGTCTACATTCATGAAGAAAATATTGTTCCCTCTGATGCTCATCTTTGTACTTGCATTGAGCGCATGTGGCAATAGCAGCACCTCTTCCTCAAATAAAGGAAATCAATCCACATCATCAGACAAAATTACATATCAATCAGAAAATGGTCCTGTGAAGCTGCCAGCGCATCCAAAACGTGTCGTTGTTCTCGGCTCTTACACAGGGAATGTCATGTCACTTGGTGTGAACCTTGTCGGCGTTGACTCTTGGTCAAAAAAGAATCCGCGCTTCCAAAAGGAATTAAAAGGTGTGGAAGAAGTATCGGATGCCAATATAGAAAAAATCATGAAGCTAAAGCCTGACGTCATCATTGGCTTAAGCAATACTAAAAATGTAGAAAAGCTCAAAAAAATCGCACCAACCGTTTTATTTACGTATAACAAAGTTGATTACCTTCAGCAGCACATTGAAATTGGAAAAGTATTAAACAAAGAAAAAGAAGCAAAAGCTTGGGTTAAAGATTTCAAAAAACGCGCAGCTGAAGCTGGAAAAGAAATCAAAGCAAAAATCGGCGAAGATGCAACCGTTTCTGTCTTTGAAAGCGGCACAAAAGATCTTTACGTCTTTGGAGATGCATGGGGCCGTGGAACAGAAATTCTTTATCAAGCCATGAAACTGAAAATGCCTGAGAAAGTGAAAGAAAAAGCATTAAAAGCCGGCTACTACGCGGTTTCACAGGAGGTCATCCCTGAATTTGCAGGAGACTATATGATCATTAGTAAAAACAGCGAAATGGACAATTCCTATCAAAACAGTGAAATTTACAAGTCCATCCCGGCTGTCAAAAAACATCGTGTGTATGAAGCCAATGCAGAGGAATTCTATTTTAATGACCCACTCACACTTGAATTCCAACTATCATTCTTTAAAAAGCACTTTTTAGGTAAATAAGCTGAAGCAAGGGACCTCTTCCCTTGCTTTTTTCTTGTCTGCTTCTAGCGGCAGGGACTTTTTTCCGCTACAATGACAACAAGCGAATACAAAAAGTGTGGTGCTGATTTTGTTTAAGATTCTACTGATTGAAGATGATACAACCCTCTTCCAAGAAATCAAAGAACGTCTAGTCAACTGGTCCTATGATGTCTATGGGATTCAAGATTTTCATCAGGTGCTGCAGGAATTTACGGATGTCCAGCCTGATCTCGTCATTATTGATATACAGCTGCCAAAATACGATGGCTTTCACTGGTGCCGGATGATTCGGCATCATTCAAATGTTCCGATCATCTTCCTCTCCTCAAGAGACCACCCTGCTGATATGGTCATGTCGATGCAGCTCGGAGCCGATGATTTCGTGCAAAAGCCCTTCCACTTTGACGTACTCATTGCCAAAATTAGTGCTGTTCTTCGCCGCGTGCATGATTATAATGCAGAACCGGCCAGCCTAAAGGTATGGTGCGGCGCTGCGATTGACCTAGAAAAAAACACCGTAACAAATGATCACGGTGAGGTTGAATTAACGAAAAATGAGTTATTTATTCTCAAGGAATTGATTCAGCATAAAAATCATATCGTCAGCCGTGAATCACTCATTCAAGCATTGTGGGAGGATGAACGGTTTGTCAGTGACAATACACTGACTGTAAACGTCAACCGCCTCAGAAAAAAACTAGACGAGATCTCCCTTGGCGCCTTCATTGAGACAAAAGTGGGTCAAGGCTATCTTGCAAAGGAAAAGGATGATCAATGATGCTGCAAGCATTTTTAAAAGAACGAAGAAGCTGGATTCTTTTCTTTCTTAGTTTGCAGCTCCTCATTCTGTTTGTTGCTTATTTGGATACGACCATTCCAATCGCTTCTCTTTTTTATATTGTGCTATTGTCTACATTTCTCATGATTGTCTTTCTCTTTTTTCGATACCGAAAAGAAACGGATTATTATGAGAGGCTCAAAGAATGGGATGATGACATTGAACATCAAATGCGGCTAACCCCCTCTTCCCCATTTGAGCAGCTCATCCATGATGCGACGTCAGAGCAAATTGCACGCTACCGGCAGATGGCGGCAGAGCAGAAAATCGCTCTTGAAGAAGAAAAAGATGAATTGCTCTCTTGGATACATGAGGTCAAAACACCGCTTACAGCGATGCGCTTAATGATTGACCGCTTAACAGATCAGCAGCTGAAATCAAATATGACGTATGAGTGGCTCAGAATCCATTTATTACTTGATGCCCAGCTGCACCAAAGCAGAGTACGTCATATCGAAAATGATTTATTCATTGAAAAGCTGGACCTGCAAAGCATCATAGCGAAAGAAATCAAAGCGCTCCAATCCTGGTGTATGCAAAAAGGAATCGGCTTTGAGCTGACGCTGGAGGAACGTACCGTATTAAGTGATATAAAATGGTTATCCTTTATGATTAGACAGGTACTCACAAATGCAGTCAAATACAGCCATTCTTCCGATATTGTCATTGAAAGCAAGCAAATAGATGAAAAAGTCATGCTGACGATCACAGATCAAGGCAGAGGAATTGATCCAAGAGACATCTCTCGTATTTTTGAAAAAGGCTTTACCTCAACAAGACATCACAATGACACCGCCTCAACAGGAATGGGGCTCTATTTAACGAAAAAAGGAGCAGACGCTCTTCATATCACGATCGAGGTCAACTCCACGATAGATGAAGGTACAACCTTCACCTTCATCTTTCCGAAAAAGAATGATTTTGTTTATATTGCGAGCATGTAGCAATCGCAATCTCTTCGCGGCTGTCAAAACTTGCGCGAAGAGATTGCGGTGGTTTACTTAGGAAATACTCCCCGCTTCTTGGCGAAAAACATCTCCCATCTGTCTCCGTCTATAAATACTTAAGATCAGCCCAACAGCCATCATTTCTAGAAGAATATGTGAACCTCCATAACTCATGAAAGGCATAGACACTCCAGATAAAGGCAGAAAGCCAAAGTTTGTGAAAATGCTTAAGAGACATTTTGCTGCAAACACAGCGGCTAAACCTGTCATGACCATTTTGCCATAAGCCATTTTCACTCGTTTTGCTGTATGAAATACTCTGTGAATAAAGATGACAAACAACATGAGCGCAATGAGCCCTGCGAACCAGCCAAATGAATAAATGATATATGTAAACATCCAATCCGTGTGAACTTCAGACATGGCATAAGGGGTGATCTGAAGCCCGTTTGAGCTGAATTCATGAATTCTATAAAAGGAAAGGTGCCCATCTGCTTGAAAAAGAGAAAATAATTCAACCATCAGATATAAAATGCCTGCTGCTGTCAGCATAATGATTTGCCATAAACTTGCGCTAGACACATACATCACGGTTAAGCACATGACCAGACAAATAACGGTCGCAGGAAGAAAACCAATCGTACTGATTAAAATAATCGGTAAAGCCATAATCCCTACTCCAAGCCAAGCTTTGAGCCCATTCTCCCAACTCCAATTGTGAAAGATACCTGCTAAAGAAATAGCTAGAAGAAAAGGCATAATCTCAGTCAAATTTATTGATACATCACTTATTCTTAAAAAAAGTATACCGTTCACTCTTGCCCCGAACATCATCGAAAAAATCAGCATTCCGAGTGTCCCAATGTATAAATGCCAAGAGTATTTCAATAAGCGCCGATAATCGAATGAAAACAAACCAAACATAAGCACTAGACCCACTAAATAAAAGGCAAGGATTTTATAAAAAATGTTCATGTTTTGAAGATTTGTAAAATCTGAATGAAACTGCAAAAAGTACATCACAAACAGCCCGCAAAAACAAGTGGCTAACACTAGAAGAATCATTTTAAAATCCATTTGGGTTTTATGAGTTTCATGAAGCTGCATTCCAAGAATTTCCGCATCACCAATTTGGTTCAACGCTTGATCTACCGCCTCTTCTTCAGACACCCCAGCATTCATTGCTTCCTCTTTTAGTGTGTATAAATGATCCATCAGTTCAAGCTTTACACTCGAATGAACATCTTTATTTTTAATTCGTTTACATACACTTTTGACATACTTCTCGAACTTTTTATCTAATCCCATGCGATTTTCTCTCCGTTCAAAACGCCTTCGACTGCATGTTTGAATACGTTCCATTCTTCTTTCTTTTCCTGCATCAATGCTTTCCCTTGTTCATTGATTTTGTAATACTTTCTTTTCCGGTTGCCACTCCCTTCGCCCCAGTAAGATATAATGAATTCTTTCGCCTCCAAATTGTGCAAAATAGGATAGATTGTCCCTTCTTTAAAACTGAAAATCCCTTCCGACTTCGTCTCCAATTCTTTAATCATTTCATATCCATACATTGGTCTTTCATTTAATAAGCTTAATATAAGGGTAGATGTACTTCCCTTTAGAAGCTCTTTACTCACTTTCATTCTTAGTTACCTCCAATACATAGATTTACTATGCATATATTCAATATGCATATCATACATGAATAAAATGACCATGTAAAGCTTCCAAACAACATCATGACATGAAAAATCAGAGAAGATTGATCCATAAGAGTGAAAAACAGATAAAATAAATGGGGAAAGAAAACTCACCCTGAAAAGAAACTGGTTTACATACAATTTGTTTAAAAAACAAGCATGTGACAACAATGTCACATGCTCGTCTATTTTGTTCGCCAAATCGAAGGACGTCTAGCAGGCTTCTTTTTATACTAGAGATATCAATTAAAAGAAAAAGGGGTTCAGCAAATGAACATTTTAGAAGCTCGCAAAATTTATAAAAGCTATGGAAATAAATTCAACAAACAAGAGGTGCTGAGCGGCATTGATTTGACCATTGAAGCCGGGGAATTTGTCAGTATTATGGGGCCATCAGGCTCGGGGAAAACAACCCTTCTGAACGTATTGTCATCAATCGATCATGTGTCCAGCGGATCCATTCGTATTGCAGATGCTGAGATGACGCAAATGAAGGATCAGCAGCTTGCGGAATTTAGAAAAAAGCAGCTTGGCTTTGTTTTTCAAGATTATAATTTACTTGATACACTCACGGTCAAAGAAAATATTCTTTTGCCTTTATCCATCTCCAAAACACCAAAAAAAGAAGCTTTTGAACGTTTTCAGCAGCTCGCGGAAGACATGGGGATTTATGAACTAAGAGACAAATACCCGAATGAACTCTCTGGCGGACAAAAGCAGCGGACATCGGCGGTTCGTGCCTTCATTCATGAACCAAGTCTTATTTTCGCTGATGAACCTACAGGGGCACTTGATTCCAAATCTGCATCTGACCTGCTCAACAAGCTGCAAGATTTCAATCGTAAACGAAAAGCGACCATTGTGATGGTGACACATGATCCTGTCGCAGCCAGCTATTCAAGCCGCGTCATTTTTATCAAGGATGGACAGATTTATACACAGTTGAATAAAGGCGCTTTAGAAAGAAAAATGTTTTTCGAGGATATTATGAAAACGCAAGGTGTCTTAGGCGGTGTGAAGCATGAACATTAATCAGCTCATCTTCCGTAACCTGAAGAAAAATTTGAAGAATTACTATTTGTATGTGTTTGCTCTCGTGTTTAGTGTCGCGCTCTATTTTTCCTTTGTCACCTTGCAGTACTCACCAGCACTTGATGATGTAAAAGGCTCCATTAAGGGCGGTGCGGCGATCAAAGCCGCTTCTGTACTACTCATTGCCATTGTTGGGATCTTCCTGTTATATGCGAACAGCATTTTTATTAAACGCAGAGGGAGAGAAATAGGCCTCCTTCAGCTCATCGGCATGACGAAACAAAAAATTGCTAAACTGCTTAATGCAGAAAATTTTATTCTATACGTATTCTCCATGGGTGTTGGCATCATAGCTGGATTTATCGGTTCAAAACTCATGCTGATGGTGCTATTTAAAGTAACCGGCGTCAGCGCCATCGCCAACCTGCACTTTTCAGGCATGGCCCTTTTACAGACACTTATCGTCTTTTTCATCATCTATGGATTAATCATGTTAAGAAATAGATGGTTTATTAATAGACAGACCATTTTATCTTTGTTTAGAACAACATCTTCGACAGAACAGCGTGTGAAAAAGATCTCTGTGTTTGAAATCATCATTGGGGTTTTCGGTATTGTCTTGATCAGCTCAGGCTATTATATTTCTTCTAAGCTTTTTACCGGGTCATATACGTCGATGCTTGAGTTACTTTTAGCTATGATTTATATTTTAGCCTCTGTCATCATCGGTACCTTTCTTTTTTACAAAGGCTCTGTTTCTTTCATTGCCAATATCGTACGCAAAAGAAAAAATGGCTATCTCGCCATTCACGAAGTGTTATCTTTGTCATCCATTATGTTCCGGCTAAAATCAAATGCACTGCTTTTAACGATTATTACAACCGTATCTGCACTTGCCATCGGTTTGCTGGCTCTAAGCTACATTTCCTATTACTCAGCAGAAAAAACCGCTGAGCAGCAAATTCCAGCTCATTTCGTCATGGGCTCAGAAAAAGAAGCAGCAACTTTCACTCGTGCACTTTCTGACAAACATATTGCTTATGATCAAAAGCAGGTCAAAGTGATTCAAGCAAAATTTGATGCGAAAAAAATCATGGATTCAGAGTTGAAAAATATGAATAATGATCCAGGCGTATTGACACTGCCTGTGATCAGTGAGAAAAACGCACCAAATATTCATGTGGAGAACAACGAAGTGATCTTAAGCGGCTACAGTGATCTATTAAAGAAATTCATGCCGATTCAAAGCTCAGGCAATGTGAAACTTCTCATCAAAAAGCCTGTTGATTTGAAAGTCATGGATATGAAGAAAGATTATCTCATTTCTTACAACTTCACTTTTGGCGGTCTGCCTGTTGCCGTCGTGAGTCAAAATGTTTTTGAGCAGCTCGACAAGCAGAAAGATCCAAAGCTGCAGCTTAAGAATAGCCAATATAACGCAGTCAATATAAAAGATGATAAAAATCTTGAACAAGCAAATAGCGTGTTTACATCTTTAAAACTAAGTGACAAAAGCATGTCTCAATTAGCTTCAGCTCAGCAGCAAAAACAAACAATAGGACTGATGATGTTTGTGGTCGGATTTTTAGGTCTCAGCTTCCTTGTCACATCAGGCTGTATTTTATACTTTAAACAAATGAATGAAAGTGAAGAGGAACAAAGCTCCTACACGATCTTGCGTAAGCTTGGTTTTACTGAGAAGGATCTATTAAAAGGCATCCGGCTTAAACAGCTGTTTAATTTTGGGATTCCGCTCATCATCGGATTGCTGCACAGCTACTTTGCTGTACAATCAGGCTGGTTTTTGTTCGGCGGAGAATTGTGGACTCCAATGCTCATCGTCATGTCGATTTACACTGCCCTCTATTCTGTCTTCGGATTTCTGTCTGTCCAATATTATAAAAAGGTCATCAAAGAATCCTTGTAAACAATTCCCCATAGGCATCGCCTATGGGGTTATTTTATTTACGAAGGTGTTGATTCAAACTTGTGTGATAAAATATGGTCTCTTGCTGCATAAGCTTTTCGTTTGACCTCTTCTAGGTTCACATCAACAAGCTTTCCGTTTCGTTTCACTGCTTTCCCAGCCACATAAACAGAATCAACATTTGAAGGGTGTGCCGTTTGGACAACCGCGCCAGCCGGATCTGTCATCGGCAGAAGATTCATGCTTGTCCGGTCGATTAGGATGAAATCAGCTTCTTTCCCAGGTGTAAGCGACCCAATTTTATGATCGAGCTGTAATGCACGAGCCCCATTGATCGTCGCAGCTTCAAGCATTTGATAAGCAGACAGCCCAAGTTCAGGCCCCGGCATGATCCCATCCATTAATAACGATTGATTTTGGATCGCGCGCTCTGCTTGAAGTCCGAATTTCATTTGGGCAAACAAATCTCCTCCTGTCGCTGTCACTACGTCTACACCGAGCGTTGGAAGAACACCTTGTGCAATCGCAAGTCCTGTGACAGGATAACCGTGACCCATCATCATTTCAATTTCAGGGGTAATGGATATGGAGCTTCCGCTGTCTGCCAGCATCTTCATTTGATCCGCATCAATTGCATTAATATGCACCATGTTCAAATCCGGTCCGAGTAACCCTTCTTTATGAAGCCGCTCAATCGATCGATCCTCCGCTCCCCAATTCCCAAAGCCGATGTGCATACTGCATAGAGCATCTAGAGACCGGGCTGTTTCAATTTCAAATACCGACGTCTCCCATAAAGAAAACTCTGGTCCACGAATCGCAAGTCCCATTGTTAAAAGCTGATCTGATGATTGAAAATGCGCTTTTTTCACACGTGCTGCGTCCTCCATATTGGTGAGCGTACTCTCTCTATCCCAATATTCAGCATCTCCAGAGGACCCAAAAGCAAAAACAGCTCGTATGCCCGCATCTTTTAATCCTTCAATGAGCTCTTCTGTATGATCCATTGAATTGATCATCGTCCAGTCTAAAAACGTGGTCACACCTGCATCTAAAGCCTCTAATGCCCCTAAATAATTGGCGATGCGATCGTCGGATGGACGCCTCATCGCTCCATAGTTGCCATAATAGATTTTGCTCAAATATGTCTGCAAAGACCAATCTGTTCCTATGCCCCGGATGACAGACTGCCACACATGCCGATGTGTATCTACAAGACCTGGCATGATGACCATATCAGATGCATCAACAATGTCAGCATCGCTTACTTCAATTGAAGGTCCAACTTCTAAAATATGTTTCCCTTCAATTAATAAATCTCCCTTTTCAAGAAAACCTAAAGATGGATCCAGTGTTAAAAGAGCTGCATCTTTAAACAATGTTTTCTTCATCCATATCCCCCTTTTCAAATGACGAGGATGAGTGACCCCGCCTCAATGTCATTTTAAAACAGAACAGGATCAAAATAGAAGAAAAGTGACTTATCCCAATATATGAAAAGCAGACGTTTCTGAAATAGTTCTTTCGATCATCCCAAACTCAAAGAATTTCATAGGTTTGATTCCGATATATTGTAAGGCTGCTACACTTCCAACATAAAAAAAGCGCAGGATCATTACGTCCAAACGCTTCTTTGTTTGATTCTCTATGTACCTTACACAATCAATTGATACGCAATGTATAACGCAACCAGCCAGATCATGACCGCCGAAGCCTTATTAATACGGTTCATCCATTTGCCGTTTGTATCTAACTTTCCTAACATCTTCCCTAAAAGGGCGAGTCCAATAAACCATAACCAGGACACGATGATACAGGCAAGTGTAAACGCCAGCTTTTCTGCGCCGCTATATTGCAGCGAATTCGTACCAATGACACCAATTGTATCGAGAATCGCATGGGGATTTAAAAGAGAAACTGAACAGGCGAATACGATTTGTTTTCTTGCAGGCATTAATTTCTGCTTCTCTTGATCACCTGATGATGAGCTTGTGTTCCATACGGTCCATCCCATATAAACTAAAAAACAAAAACCAATGATATAAAGACCCATTTGCAGCACTGGAATGGTAAACACCACAACAGAAACACCTATGACAGCTAAAGCAATTAAAAGTGTGTCACAAAGAGCAGCCGTGATGACGACAGGCATTGCTCGATATAATCGAGGCTGCAGCGCTCCTTGTTGAAATACAAATACATTTTGTGCGCCCAAAGGTAAAATAAGACCAAAGGCAAGTACAATTCCATGAATGATCGCAATGGACATCTACTAACATTCTCCTTTTTCAGCAATTCCTACACATTTTAACATAAAACATTATGCTCACTTTCAACGAATTTGATTTTCCATACAAAAAAGCGCTGGATGCTTCCATCCATACGCTTCTCTCTTCTTTATGATTGACCTTTTCGTGCAAGCTCTCTTTCTCTCAGCTCTACACGGCGAATTTTCGCTGACGGTGTTTTTGGCAGTTCGTCAATGAATTCGATTTCTCTTGGGTATTTGTATGGTGCTGTTGTGTTTTTCACATGTGTTTGCAGCTCTTTGATCAATTCATCACTTTGCACAGTTCCATCACGAAGGACGACGTATGCTTTCACGATTGATCCTCTGATTTCATCCGGGCTCGCCACAACTGCACATTCCTTCACTGCTGGATGCTTAATCAGCGCATCTTCTACTTCAAACGGTCCAATCGTATAGCCTGAGCTGACAATGATGTCATCTCTGCGGCTTTCAAACCAGAAGTACCCATCTTCGTCTTTTTTCGCGCGGTCACCCGTAATAAAGTAATTGCCGCGGCGCTGCGCTTTTGTACGCTCTTCGTCTTTATAGTATTCCTTAAATAAAGCCGGCGTTTCAAGATGGACCGCAATGTCACCAATTTCTCCAGGTGCGCAGACGTTTCCATCCTCATCAATGATATCTACTTCGTTGCCAGGGGTTGGTTTTCCCATACTGCCTGGCTTGATGTCCATTCCTTTTAGCACCCCTACGAGCAGTGTGCTTTCAGTTTGGCCATAGCCGTCTCGTACTTCTATATCGAAATGCTTTTTGAATGTATCAATGACTTCACGGTTCAGCGGCTCTCCCGCAGAAACAGCACTATGCAGCTTCGGCAGCTCGTACTGACTTAAATCATCTACTTTTGCCATAAAGCGATATTCTGTCGGTGTACAGCATAGGACATTGATTTCATTTTTTTGAAGCAGCTCTAAATATGTATTTGGATTGAATTTTCCTCCATACACAAAGCCTTCTGCTCCACTTCCTAACACAGATAAGAGGGGACTCCACACCCATTTTTGCCAGCCTGGTCCTGCTGTTGCCCATACTTTATCTCCTTCACTAATGGAGAGCCATGCTTTGGCAGCTGTGCGTAAATGTGCATACGCCCATCCGTGTGTATGAACAACCCCTTTAGGGTTCCCTGTTGTACCTGATGTATAGGATAAAAACGCCATGTCTGTGCGCTTTGTATCTGCCAACTCAAGTTCGTTTGATTGCTCTTCTTTTTGCGCTAGAATGTTTCTCCAGCCATGATCGTTTTCACCGATTGAGAATGTTATAAAATCGTTTGGCTGTTTGGTTCCGTCGAACGATTGAATGAATGAAGAGTAAACGATCGCTCCCTTTGCTTCTGCATGTTCAATTCGATAATCTATATCTTTTGCACGCAGCATTTCTGAACAAGGAATCACGACCATTCCTGTTTTCAAAATCGCTAAATAAATGCTGTATGCCTCGAGCATGCGCGGCACCATCACAATGATTTTATCGCCTTTTTTGAAGCCTGCTATTAATAAAACATGTCCAATTTTATTTGCCTCTTCCACTAATGCTGCATACGTCACATGCGCTTCGTGGCCATTGCCGTCCTGCCAGTGCAGGGCCATTTTCTCCTTGTCATGACTGAACGCTTCAATCTCGCTGACTAAGTTATATTGTTCTGGTGCAATTAAGTCTTCTCTTTTCATGGTACAGCTCCTTTTAGCCTCTTTCTTATGAAACGAAACATGTTTCAATTTACCTATTCTAACACTCATAACTGAAAAATGCTTGAATTAGGACCTACTCCTAGTATTATGCCATAATTTTTTTCATCCGTCTTCTTTTTTAAAAATATTCTAACTATTTATATGTACAAAAAGAAAAGAGCGGGAAGGATCCCGCTCATAAGCCATAGCTTTTAAATTGTGTGTCTTAGAAAGATCCGCCACCCATATGTTGTTGAGCGTAAGATACAAGACGCTTAGTGATTTCTCCACCAACTGATCCGTTAGCGCGAGATGTAGTTTCTGCACCAAGGTTTACACCAAATTCAGAAGCGATTTCGTACTTCATTTGGTCGATAGCTTGTGCAGCGCCTGGTACTAGTAATTGGTTAGAACTGCTTTGTCTGTTTTGTTGAGCCATGTGTTCTCACCTCCTTGTGAATATAGAATGTGTAGAAACACATGACTTCATGCGATTGATTTTATGGTAATTATTATGAAATTTTCATTTTAGAATAAATCAGCGAATTCGTCTGCCGCTTTCTTTTCATTTGTCACAATAATTGTTTCAATTTGCTCTACTGCCTCGTCCAGCATCGGCTCGAAATCAGCAAAGCTTTCGTAGCGTTCTACCTTCTCAAGCTTTGGTTTTGTTTTAGGGGACGGCGGCGTAAAGATCGTACAGCAATCCTCGAAAGGCTGAATGCTTGTATCGTATGTGCCAATTCTTCTCGCTTCATCAATAATGTCATTTTTATCGACAGCAATGAGCGGGCGGATGATTGGTGTATTGGTCACATGGTTAATGGCATACATGCTTTCAAGTGTCTGACTTGCCACTTGACCAAGGCTTTCTCCGGTAATAATCGCAAGGGCATCGCGCTTTTCTCTTATTTTGTCAGCTATTTTCAGCATCATTCTTCTTGTTGATGTCATCGTATAGTTTTCAGGTACTTGTTTGTGAATCAGCTCTTGAATTTTTGTAAAAGGTACGATGTGAAGCTTCACTTCGCCTCCATATGCTGCCAGGCATTCTGCAAGATCAATGACCTTTTGTTTGGCACGTTCACTTGTATACGGCGGACTAAAGAAATGCACAGCTTCAATTTCAATTCCGCGTTTCATTGCTTGATAGCCGGCAACCGGGCTGTCAAAGCCGCCGGAAAGCATGAGCATCGCTCTTCCGCTAGAACCGACCGGCAGGCCGCCTGCACCTTTAACATCTTTAAATGTAATGTACGTTGCGTTCTCTCTGATTTCTATGCGTAAATGCACATCCGGCTGTTTCACATTGACCGTTAAGTTTTCCGTATTCCTTAGAACATGTCCGCCAATTTCACGGTTCATTTCATTTGAATCAAGTTCAAATTGTTTATAAGAGCGTTTCGTTGAGACTTTAAATGTATTTCCTTGTTCATACACTTCCTGTACCGCTGTTAGTGCCGCTTCTTTAATCGCATCTAGATTCGTCTCACATTTAACCGCAAGACTAAAGCTCTGAATGCCAAATACACTTTTGAGCTGTTCTGAAATTGGTTCAGGGTCTTCTCCGTTCAGCATAATCGTGATGCGGTCTCTATCAGATGCAACCTTTAATGCTTCAAAATCCTTTAGGACGAATCGAATGTGCTGTCTTAGTTTTTCAATAAATTTCTTTCTATTCTTCCCTTTTGTTGAGATCTCACCAAAACGGACTAAAATATGATCATATTTCATGCTGTTATCTCATTCCTTTTAATTTTTTCACACTTTGTGCGATCGATGTGATGATTTGCGGCGTTAGCTCTGGTCCTTGTCCATACGTCAAGCTGATTCTCATACTGCTTTTGGCTACTTCCTCTGGTTTTCCCATTGCCAACAGGATACGGCTTGGCTCTTTTTTCTTAGCTGAGCAGGCAGAGGTTGTAGAAACATATATGCCTTCTTTTTCAAGCATATGGAGGAGGACCTCAATTTGAATACCCGGCACTGAAAAATTCACAATGTGCGGCGCACTTTGCGCCCTCGGTGTATTCATCACAATACCTTCTATCTCTCCAAGCTGTTTTTGCAGCTGCGTTTTTAAGTTCAGCATCTCATTATGATACTTGTCAAGCTGTTCAAATGATTGTTTCATGGCTTTTGCTAAGCTGACAGCTCCAGCAGGGTTTTCAGTACCTGAACGAAGTCCTAATTCCTGCTCTCCCCCAGTAATGAAAGGGGCGAGAGTGACATCTTTCTTTAAAAAGAGTGCTCCAGTGCCTTTTAAACCATGAATTTTATGGCCTGACATTGTCAAAATGTCTACATCCAGCTGTTTATTGAGTGCCACCTTGCACATTCCCTGCACCCCGTCGACATGAAAAAGTGCGTTTTCGGCATGCTCGCGAATAATGCCAGCAGCTTCTTCAATTGGCTGGATGGCACCGGTTTCGTTATTGACGTGCATCATGCTGACAAGCACTGTATCAGGGCGAAGCACTTCTTTTAAATGAGTCATATCTGCATGGCCATGCTCATTTACTTGAATATAGGAGATGTCAAAGCCAAATAACGCCTTCAGCTGTTCAAACGATTCAATAACAGAAGGATGCTCTATTTCTGTGGTCACAATATGCTTGCCCCGGTTCATTTTGGCAAGTGCTGCCCCTTTAATGGCAATGTTATTCGCTTCTGTTGCACCAGAAGTAAAAATAATCTTATATTGTTTCAAGCCCGTGTAGTGAAGCATTTGTTTTCTCGTTTCATTTAACAGCCGGCTTGCATCAATTCCGAGCTGATGAAGCGAAGATGGATTTCCAAAATAACGTTCACTCACTTGCTGATATACTTGTAAAACCTCAGGGTACGGTTTTGTGGTTGCACTATTATCAAGATACATCATGGCGAAACTCCTTATCCTCTTGCGTTTAACTAATATGATCCGAATTCCTTTTATTTCAATATAAAGCGGTATATTGACAACCTCATCAATTCACTATATCATGCATAGTGCCATTGTCATATTTTTTCCTAAATTGACAGAATATTTAAACATGGCGGAAAAATAAAATAATAGGGGGATAACCTTATGAATAATAAGTTAAGTCAAACAGACACATTAGCCATCGGCTTAATGTTGTTTGCACTCTTTTTCGGCGCAGGCAATATGATATTCCCTCCTGTACTTGGACAGTACGCAGGTGAAAACGTATGGCTTGCGATCGGTGGATTTTTACTGACAGGAGTTGGACTTCCGCTCTTAGGTGTCATCGCCGTTGCCCTGACAGGAACTGGAGCAAAAGGGCTTGCTGACAAAGCTCATCCTACATTCGGTACCATTTTCACCGTCATTTTATATTTATCCATTGGGCCTTTCTTTGCGATCCCTCGTACTGGAACGGTTTCTTATGAAATTGGGCTGGCGCCGTTTCTGACTGAAGCGCAGTCTGAATCATGGATTCCATTATTCTTGTTTTCGATTGCTTTTTTCGGCATTACTTATGCTCTTGCTTTAAATCCATCGAAACTCGTTGACCGAATCGGTAAAATTTTAACACCAATTTTACTCGCTGTCATTGCTTTAATTGTGATCAAAGCGATTGCGACACCAATGGGTGGAATTGGCAGTCCGCATCCAACCTATGAAGGAAGCCCGCTCTTTACCGGGTTTTTAGAAGGCTACAAAACGATGGATGCTCTTGCTTCAATCGTTTTCGGAATTGTCGTTGTCACGGCTGTGAAAGAACGTGGTATGACAGAACGAAAATCGATTGCAGCAGCCTGTATTAAAGCAGGGCTTGTCGCAGCTGCTGGACTAGCTCTTGTGTACATATCACTCGCTTATGTCGGGGCGTCAAGTCCTGAGGCTACAGGCATGGTCGGGGCAAATGACGGAGGGAAACTCCTTTCGCTTGCGGCAAACTTTTTATTTGGTTCTGCTGGAAATATTGTGCTAGGGGCTGCGATTTTATTTGCATGTTTGACCACAAGTATTGGACTGGTTTCATCCTGCGGGGAATATTTTTCTTCACTATTTCCACGCTTTTCTTATCGTACAGTTGTTTTAGTTGTATCTTTATTCAGTACAGTTGTAGCAAACCTTGGACTAGCGCAAATTATTTCGCTCTCTGTTCCGGTTCTTGTTGCGATTTATCCGTTAGCCATCGTGATCATTCTCTTATCTTTTCTTGATCGCTGGATCAACGGAAGACGGATTATTTATATCGCTTCACTCATTTTTACAGGTATCTTTGCCGTAATCGACGGGTTAGTGGCAGCGAAGATTCCTCTTGGCGGATTAAATAAAATTTTAGAAGCTACTGTTCCTTTATACAAACTTGGGATAGGCTGGGCTATCCCTGCCGTACTTGGAGCCATTATTGGTCTTCTTATTTCTTTGTTTACGAGTCCACCTAAACAGCCTGCTTAATCAAGCATCAAAACTAAAAACATCCCTTTCCATAAGAGAAAGGGATGTTTTTTTATGTTCTTCATATACTAAAATAGAAAAATTCATGACTTTTGTATGAAAACACATGTTGACATCAGGCGTACATCCTTTATAATTAGTGAATGTTAATGAAGAACCGTTTTAGCAGCTAATTAACAGAATATTTCAACATAATATTGGAGGCTTTATATTCAATGAAGGCAACATTGTCGACGAAAGATACGATTATTATAGGTTTTATGTTATTTGCTTTATTCTTCGGCGCCGGAAATATGATTTATCCACCAGAGCTTGGGCAATATGCCGGAACAAATGTATGGAAAGCAATGGGCGGATTTTTATTAACAGGTGTCGGTTTACCTCTACTCGGGATTATTGCAATTGCTTTAACAGGGCGTGATGCAAAAGGACTTGCAGATAAGGCTCACCCAGTGTTTGGAACAGCATTTACCGTTATTTTATATTTATCCATTGGGCCGCTTTTCGCTATTCCGCGTACAGGAACGGTTTCGTATGAGATTGGCGCATTACCATTTTTATCAAGCGTACCAGCTTGGCTGTCCCTTCTTTTATTTACACTCGTCTTTTTCGGTATTACGTATTACCTTGCTTTAAATCCAACGAAAATCGTGGATCGTGTAGGTAAAATATTAACACCGATTAAATTTACGATTATTTTTATTATCATTGTAAAAGCCATTTTGACGCCGATGGGCGTGATTGGTACACCAGATGTATCTTATAGCAACGGATCGTTTTTCAAAGGATTTTTAGAGGGCTATAAAACGATGGATGCTCTTGCTTCTATTGTATTTGGAATTGTTGTCATCAACGCGATTAAAGGACGCGGTGTGACAAGCAAAAAGGCACTGGCTTCTGCTTGTATCAAAGCGGGTTTGATTGCAGCTGCTGGATTAACCTTCGTTTACTTATCGCTTGCGTATCTAGGCGCTTCTAGTACACATGCCATTGGATTCGTTGGAGATGGAAGCAAAATCTTAGCTCAGTCTTCTCAGTTCCTTTTCGGCAGTCTAGGAAATATTGTGTTAGGTGCTGCCATCACAGTCGCTTGTTTAACAACAAGTATCGGTCTTGTCACATCATGCGGAGAGTATTTCTCAAAGTTACTTCCTAAGCTTTCTTATAAAATGGTCGTGACACTTGTTACAATATTTAGTTTCATTATTTCTAACTTTGGACTTGCTCATATTGTTGCTTTCTCTGTTCCAGTCTTAACAGCGATTTATCCGCTGGCGATTGTGATCATCGTTCTATCACTTGCTGATAAATGGCTTGGACATAGAAGACCTGTGTATGTCCTCTCGTTAATTTTAACAGGGTGCGTGAGCTTATTTGACGGCTTAGCAGCAGCAAAGCTTCCAATCGGTCCAGTAAAAGACATTTTCCAAACAGTGTTGCCTTTTTATGACCTTGGCATTGGCTGGCTTGTCCCTGCGATACTTGGGGTCGCCATTGGGTTCGTGATCTCACTTTTCACTTCTTCTGCTTCAGAAGAACGCCAGAAACAGGCATCATAATACAAAAAAAGCTGAAGTCCTATCAATGGACTTCAGCTTTTTTATTGATGCTGATATTCTTTTTCGTGCTGAGCTAATAGCTTCTGAACGGCTCCAGGTGATGCTTTTTCAACAGCTGAGGCTGCTACATCAAATGAACCATTATAATCATACGCATAAAATCTTCGCTCTGCCTCTTTTAATTGTTCTGAAAGAATATGATTTTGGCTTCTAAAACGATTGCCATATTGAATGATTCGTTCAATTTGATCCACTTTAGTGAGCATTTCTTCCGTCTCATTCACAGCATGTCTCACTGTGTCAGAGGCTTCTTTTAATTGCTCATTCACAGCTGGCATGTTGAGCGGCAGGTTCTCCAGCTGCTCGTGCACTTGCTGAATCATCTCCTGCGCTTTTTCAGCCTGCTCTTTCATGTCAGCAGGTACACCTGGAATATTGCTTTTTTGCAGCTGACGCACTGTATCTGTCAGCATCGTTTTGAGCTCAGCCAGTGTTTCTCTCGCTTGCAGCTCTTCTTTTCTTAATGATTGAAGATGATCCTTAAATGTATCATGCAATGTTTTTGCATCATCGATAAAGGTCTCAAGCTGATTGATTTCATTCATTAATAGTGAATATGCGACATGATCACGATCAAGCTTCTCGCGAATTTGTTTCATGAGCTTTTCAATTTCTTCTAGGCGTTTTTCGAACGCCTTCTGTTGATCAAGCTCTCCGGCTGTCAGTTTGTAACTTTCTTTTACAAGAGCTGTTTCCGCCTTGGTTTGGTTGTGATCCTGCTCGAGCTTTTCAAATGCTTCCGTCAGCTCAGGCATTTTACTTTTGATTTCCTGACCTGCTTCTACTTCCGCTTCCAGCTGATCATACAGCGTCTGAATGGCATCATCAATCATTTGCAAAATGCTTGATGCTTCTTCCAGATTGAGTTCATCAATCAGTAGTTTTTCCGCACGGGTCAGCTGTTTGTTTAAGTTCTCAAGCTCTTTAGTGATCTGGATGTGCTCGAGCTTGTAGCCTTTGTCTGTCATTTCTTTATATCCGTCTTTCAGCTTCGTCAGCTGGCCTGGTACGGTTTGTTTACAGTCTGCAATGAGCTTCGGTACATCATTGATATACAGCTGAAGCTGATCGAGTCTGCGGTCTTGTTCAAGCAAAATCTTTCTTGCTTTCATATAGTTGCCGTTTTCTGTCTCTTCTTCGTACTGCTTGATCCCTTCCCAGGCTTCATCTAAGTCCTGCTCCATTTTGTCATAAAGGGTGCCGTATAAATGGCTGTACGCAAGCAGATTTTTTCGAACTGTTTGATATTGTTCTTTGACCTTTTCAATGTCCTTGCGATTTTGCTCCTCGCTTGTGACAAGGTCTGCAATCTCTTTTAAAATGTCTTCAATGTTCGAATCAGCAGCACTCAGCAAGTCCTCAATGTGCGTAAGAACCTGCTTGGCTTTGGAGAATCGATATTTATCAGAATACTCTTCTGCATCATATAATAGCTCCTCTACCTTTGGAAGATGGGCTGTGACGATATCGTCCCACTCTGCACGCCATCTTTCAAAAAATTGCTCTGTTTCTCCGGTCATTTTTAAATGTTTGATCTTTGAAATTTCTTCTACAATTGATCTGTTTAAAATTTCAATTTTCCATGCTTCCAATCGGTCAATCTCTTTATATATATTTTTTCGCAGGAAATAACCGACTGAAAACAAAGCAAGCAAAATGACAATTAAACCGATGATTAACTCCATAATGAGCCCCCTTGTTGTGATCTAAGTGATGTCAGGGTAAAAGTGTCCCGAGTAGACCTGAGAACCCTTTCGTGTCCGCTTTGCATTTGTTTTTTTATAAGCAGGATCGTATGTTTTCCAATACCATCCATTCACGGTTTTATGTATGTTTTTTCAAGAAAGTATTTGTGCGCTTTCTATCATTTGATCACACGTATCAATGTGACCTGCTTTTTATGTATGCGGAAGCTGTCGTTTTCATTGTTATTATGATACCATGTAACCAGCATTTTTGGTCATGATTTTTCATTATTTTCGCTGATAAACATCACGTTTTTCAAAATATCGACAAGAGGTGACGACATGCTGAAACAAGATGCACATCTACATACACCGTTTTGCCCGCACGGTTCGCTTGATTCTTTTCATTCTTATATTGAAAAAGCCATTAAAAAGGGATTTGATTCCATAACCTTTACCGAGCATGCCCCGCTGCCTCCATCGTTTCAAGATCCAACACCTGAGCAGGATAGTGCCATGAAGCTCCAAGACCTTGAAGCGTATATAACGAAACTGGCTCAGCTGAAACAAGAATACAAAGGACAATTAATAGTAAAAACTGGGCTTGAGGTTGACTTTATCAAAGAGTATGAAGAGGAAACAAGAACCTTTTTAGACTGCTACGGTCCGGAACTAGACGACGCCATTTTATCTGTTCACTTTCTTCCTGCTGGCGATGATTATATTTGCCTTGATTTTGACGAGCATGCCTTCCAGCAGCTAATAAGCATCTATGGCAGCATCGAACAGGTCTATCAAAGCTACTATGACCAAATTCATTCTTCTATTCTATCATCTTTAGGCCAATATAAGCCAAAGAGAATCGGTCATATCACCCTTGTCCAGAAATTCAAACAGCTTTTTCCATATGAAATGTCACCTGAACTTTGTCAAAAGGTCACCCTCTGCCTTGAAGAAACGGCAAAAAAAGGCATGTCCTTAGATTTTAATACATCAGGTCTTCGTAAAACATATGCCAGAAGTATCTATTTAGATCAATGGATGATAGACCTTGCAAAAAAGAAAAAAATTCCGCTCATATTCGGCTCTGATGCCCATCAAGCGGAAGATCTCGGATATGCGTATGATCAATTCGAGGACATCATGAGGTTCAGATGAGAATCTAGTGCCGGCTCTTTTGGTTCTAACAGATAATGAAGCGAGCGGCTCAGCTCCTTAAAGTACATTTGATAGAAATAGGGTTCACTTGGGTTCAAATAAAGCACCTCTGTTAAATATTGCGGCTGTAAATATGGCATCATGAGAAGTGATTTAAGCTGAATCATAAAGGATGCGAGTGAAAGCTGCTCACAAATGACATGGGTGCTTTTTCCTTTTTCAATGATAAGCTGAAACAAATATTTTTCTTTCGTTAAATATGTCGACATGATTTCTCTGATGAGTGTCGAATCAATCGTCACCTCCCGATAAACGAAACGGGTTAATTGACGGTGCTTGTGCTGATAAGATAAAATATCAAAAACCACATGTAGTAAGCATTCTTTTGCATGACGGGTTTCCATGTGATGGAGATGTGATTCAATCATGTGAATGTAACCTTCATAAAAATCGGATACGAGCTGCTCAAGCAGCCCTCCTTTTCCTTGAAAGTAATAAGAAATGTGGGCAACGTTGACGTTTGCTTCCTTCGCAATCTCACGGACAGAGGTTCCAGAAAATCCTTTTTGGTTAAAAAGTCTGATGGCAGCATCCATAATACGGTCTTTTGTTTGCACGGTTGTTGATGTTTTCATCCGCTCACCCCTCTTCATGTGTACATACTTCAAGATGAAGGCGGAAGTTCCTTTTACAATTGCTCGACAAATCCCACATGCGAGACGCAAGTTATGTATTTTTAAGATAGAAAGTAGGAGATTTTCATGTTTCATGTCGAAAAACAGTCTGGCGATCCTTCAAAAGACTATCAATTGCTTGTCAAACAGGTAGAAGCCATTACAAATGGTGAACCTGATCTGATTGCCAACTTGGCAAATGCAGCTGCGCTACTCTATCACTCACTTCCTGAAGTCAATTGGGCCGGGTTTTATTTAGCAAAGGGCGGCGAGCTTGTGCTTGGACCATTTAACGGACTGCCTGCATGTGTGCGCATCCCTTCTGGAAAAGGCGTTTGCGGTACAGCCTTTGCGACAGGTGAAGTGCAGCGTATCGCTGATGTCCATGCATTCCCTGGACATATTGCCTGTGATGCCGCATCGCAATCTGAAATAGTCATTCCGCTCAAGGTCAATGGACAGATCATTGGGGTACTCGATATTGACAGCCCTGTGAAAGACCGCTTCAGTGAAGTAGATGAGACCTACCTTATTCAATTTACAGAAATTCTCCAACAGGCGTTATCCGTCTCTACGGATGCGTAATCATGCAGAAAAAGCAGGCACATTGTCTGCTTTTTTATGTTTCTTTATATAATGGAGAACGTCACCTCTGTCTCTAAATAGGTTGACTTCTCCTATCCAGCGTCATATAATAGAGTTTGTGTGAAATATGGCAGCCTTTTTGTTCGGCTTTTTTGTATCATTTTGTTCCTTCTATATTATGAAGGTGCATCTTGTAACTCCCTGCTGCTGGAGCGAGGATGCATGAAAACATAATGACGAAAAAGAGGAAGAACAGACGGTTTTTATTTTTCACAAATAAAAACAATAAGGAGGAGTCACATTATGGCTCGCTATACAGGTCCAAGTTGGAAGATTTCCCGCCGTTTAGGCATTTCATTAAGCGGAACAGGTAAGGAACTTGAAAAACGCCCTTACGCTCCAGGCCCACATGGTCC
The DNA here is from genome assembly GCF_038630815.1 of Bacillus sp. FSL K6-0994. NCBI lineage: Bacteria > Bacillati > Bacillota > Bacilli > Caryophanales > Bacillaceae > Bacillus > Bacillus sp. FSL K6-0994. The sequence continues at coordinate 2,629,143 of NZ_CP152043.1, forward strand.
AGGACAACGCAAAAAACTATCTGAATACGGTTTACAATTACAAGAGAAGCAAAAGCTTCGTCACATGTACGGTGTCAACGAACGTCAATTCCGTACACTATATGACAAAGCTGCTAAACTTCCTGGTAAACAAGGTGAAAACTTCATGATCCTTCTTGAAACTCGCCTTGACAACCTAGTATACCGTCTTGGCCTTGCTCGTACTCGCCGCCAAGCTCGTCAGCTAGTAAACCATGGTCACATCCTTGTTGATGGAAGCCGTGTAGACATCCCATCTTTCTCTGTGAAACCAGGTCAAACGATTGCTCTTCGTGAGAAATCTCAAAACCTTGCAGTAGTGAAAGAATCAGTTGAAGTAAACAACTTCGTTCCTGAATACCTTTCTTTCGATGCTGAAAAGCTTGAAGGAACTTTCACTCGTCTTCCAGAGCGTTCTGAATTAGCGCCTGAAATCAGCGAACAACTAATCGTTGAGTTCTACTCTCGTTAATTTCTTTACTTCTCTAAGAGAGAGCAAACAAACCCTAGATCCCTTGATTGTTCAAGGATTTCTAGGGTTTTTTGTATGTTCTCAATTATACATGAAATCATTTGAAGTCATCTTCCATTTTCAACACTTATTTTCCCCGGCTGCCCGCTCCATTCTTACTTCAATCAAACCTGTCTCTATTTTTATATACAAATATAGGAAACATTTCATTGAAGTGCCTTTTATCTATTGGTACAATCATGATAGATGACATATCAGTCGTTTGGTCTTCTATAGTACGCAGATGGAGGAGTTCCATGTATAGTATTAAAATCATTCTATTCTTACTTTTAATCTTGGCAGTGATTGCCTATGCTCTTCTAAGAAAAAAACAGATTATCGATGAGCCACCCAATAGATTTGCTGCAAGTCTGTTTATCTTCCTGCTCTTTTTTTCTATCTGCTTTGTGATCGCGGTTCCATGTGTATTGCTATACATCGTCGTTTTAGGCGTGAATTTTCTTTTTGGAGAAACCATCACGTATGATTCGTTTCTTTCTTTGATCTCTTTCTCTTTGTTCGTGAGTGTTATCGTCGTTTTTTGGTCACCTGTCCTTCTATTCATAGGAAAAGGACTGGCTTATCTCCTTAAACTTCCTGTATGGCTCACTTATGCTTTGGAATGGGTGAGTTCTTGGATCGTTTTACATCTCTCTATCAAGTATGTCCTTTACTTAAACTTAATGAATGTATCGATAAAGGATTCCGGCATATTGATTTTATCATTCTTTGTCAGTTTTTTATTTATTGAGATTGATCTCGTTTACTCACGTATGAAACAACGCAAACAATCGCTTAATACGCAAAAAAGCTCCTAGATATCTTTCTAGGAGCTTTCAATCGTTCATTCTTGACTTGTCCATTTTCTGATAAGCTGCTCTGTTGTCATAACAGTCGCAAATTCATCATGCAGGGTTGCAAGTGAGAGCCGGTGGATTGTTTCTGGGTCAAAATATGTACCGTTTTGATCTGTTAGTCCAAAGGCGGCTGTTGCATCTGAGGTCAAGTACGTATCAAAGCCAAGATTTCCACTCATTCTTGTAGTCGTTGATACGCAGTGAGGTGTTGTTAATCCTGCGATCACGACCGTGTCAATCTGGTTTGATCTTAGATGTTCCTCTAAGTTAGTGCCAATAAAGCTGCTGTTGACTTTCTTTTGTATGACCATTTCTTCATCTAGCGGTTTAGCGATATCTTTGAAGGAATGCCCTTCATTTGCCGGATGAAATACAGAGTCCGAATTGTCGGATGTATGCTGAATATGAATCAGTTTCCAGCCTTTCTCTCTCCAAAACGTTAATAGCCGGCTAATATTCTCCTCTGCATCTAGGTTATTGCGTTCTCCCCATTTTTCATGCTCGAACGCTTTTTGTACATCTACAATGATGAAAGCCTTTTGATTCGTTTTCACAAACGCCCACCTCCGAAGATTCTTATTCACTACATGTAGTGTAAGGAATGGTGATCGTTTTGTACATGTTTTTATTAAATTGAAAAAAGAACCTAGAAGTCATTTGCAGACTTACCAGCTTCTTTTTCAATGAATTTAATTTATTCTATTAGCATCTTTAAATTTGGACTGAAGTAAAAAAACAAAAAATACACTGACAATTATATAATATATTCCAATGATTGATGTACTGTTAGAAAAAACATCAAATAGTTTATCTGATTTGACCATAAACATCCATATGAAATAGATGATGAAAAAAGATAAAGGGAAATAAAGGAAATAACCTAAGAAATATAACTTTAGTTTTTGCATCATTGTCTTCCTCCTATTATATTAAGGCGATTAATTATGCCCATGGACCTCTTCCCTCCATGCATTTAGCTGAATACCAAGTAAGGAAGGCTACTAAACCGATAACATTTCCCCCAATGCCAATCTTCAATAAAAGCTTAGCAGCTTCTTTATAAGCCTTCTTTTCAAGATAGCTCCAAAGACCACCAGTTAAAGCCACTTCTATCATTGCCACCCCAAAATGATCCTTTAATGAATCAATCATACAATCGCCCCAAGTTCCTTTAGCATCCTGAGTTTTTAAATCTGAAGACTTTTCTAATTGAATTCCACTTTGTTTTATTTCATTTTCTAAGATTGTAAATTCTTTTGTATCTCCAAATCTCTCTCTTAATTTTTCAAAATTAAAGCCAACCAACTGATTATTTTGATCATATATACTAGCTGTCTCCATTAAAAATTTTAAATCTTTAGCCAGTAAATTCACACTTTCTTCATTAGAGTTTGATTTGGCAGCTGCGATTGGTGAAGCAATAACGGAAAAACCCAAAAATAATGCTATCATAATAAAAGTTGTTTTTTTAAAGAATAATTTGTTTCTCATTATATCCCCCTTGAAATGCAATATTTAAAAATTCATATGTATTCTAAAGAGTGAACTTCTTCGATGAAACATTCGCTTTCCCCCTAACATCTACATACTATAACATCCTTTTCCATTCATTTATTGAGATAAAAGTTTTATTCTATATTGTATTATTTTCATATTTATATGCTCATACTAAAATTAAACCAATCAGCAAGTATAGAGCACCTCGTACATATTATTTATTAAACATACTAGTTATTAATCACTAGTCAAAACAACTACTATTATAATGATATTGTTATTACAAAGCGGGACTTTAATCTCTCTCTAGATTCATATTAAATATAAAAAACAATCTTTTTTCACCGATAACAAAAAAAGACAGCATATGCCGCTGTCTTTTTCGTTTTTTAATTCGTATTCTGTCCTCCGCCGTTCAGTCCTTCTTTAATATACCCTTTCACTTGGCTTGAGGTTAATAGACCGATATGACCAACGCCATGGATCAGGATGTTTCTTGCGCCAATTAAACGAGAGAGGCTGTTGACGACAATAAGATCTGCTGAGCTATAGACGGATGTGTAAAGAATTTTTTGATTTGGATCTGTGCCTGGTAATGCTCTGCTTGAAACGAGTCCGTTTGCTCCACCAATTGTGACAACGTTCTCAATTTTATCGCCGCCATCTAGATTCTTGATATAGTATAGCGTGTTCGCTCCGCCCATACTATGAGCCACAATATCTACTTTTTTGGCACCCGTTTTGTCTAACACATCTTTGACGAATCTCGATAGACGCGGACCATTGTTGCGGTTATTTCCTGTTTTGTCTATGAAATCAATAGCATATAATTGGTTTCGATCCCAGCCTTGTGTGGCCAAATAACTTTTAATAGAAAAAAAGTTATAAGAGGCACCGCCAATGCCGTGCACCATCACAACCGGATTATGCTCAGCCGCCTTCGCCTCTTTCGGCTGGATAAACGCTATTGAACCAATCACCAATGCAAGCGCAATGAGAATTTGCAAACTCCTTTTCTTAACAAAAATCACTTTCATTCCCCCTTATTCATCTTATACGACTCTATTTTATACAAGAAAAATATGTCAGAAAAGTGAACAAGGTAATGTTTATGAGATGATTTTACAAAAATATAAATAATCAAAAAGCACCTTGGACTTTTTTAAATTAAAACAAAAAGACTACGAGACCTTCTTTCTTTCATATATAATATCAATAGACTAAGTAGGTTCTACTAGATGCTATTTACTCAAACACCTGCACCACCCTACTACGCCGCGATTTTCACATCAAAACGAACAAATGTCGAGCAGAAAGAATACGCTGCAGCTGCTCAAAAAATGGAAGAATTAGCGAAAGATCTAGATGGGTTTCTTGGAATGGAAAGTGTACGAGATGAATATGGTGTTGGAATCACTGTCTCTTACTGGGATTCATTAGAAGCCATCAAAGAATGGAAAGCACATACAGCACATCAGCGTGTTCAAAAAAAGGGGAAAAAAGATTGGTATGAATCCTATACAACCCGAATTTGTAAGGTAGAACATGCTTATACAAACAAAGATTCACTACTTGAACAAGAAGCAGACGAATGAGCTACTTCTACATAAAAAAGAAAAGCACCTCAATGTATACGAACATTTGAGGTGCTTTTCCATGATGCTTACTGTTTCATACTTTATTTATACGTCACGAGGAAGTATTTCTTTTTCCCTCTTCTTAAAACGGTAAATTGGTTTTCAATTCGGTCGTCAGCGGAAAGAACATAATCTTTATCTGTTTGTCTCTCTCCGTTGATGGAGACAGCACCATTTGTGATATCTTCACGTGCTTGACGCTTTGATGGAGACAGCTTTGATTCCACAAGGATATCGACTAGTGTTAATTCTTCTGTGCTGCTTTTCTCCATTGATGGAACATCCTTAAAGCCTACTTTCACTTCTTCAGCTGTAAGAGATTTGATCTCACCTTTGAATAGTGCATTTGAGATGTTAACAGCCTGTTCTAGTGATTCACGGCCATGTACAAGTGTTGTCACTTCCTCTGCTAGACGGCGCTGCGCTTCACGCTTTTCAGGTGCTGTTTGCACTTTTTCTTCGTACGATGCGATCTCTTCTTTTGATAAGAACGTAAAGTATTTTAAATATTTCACGACATCACGGTCATCTGTGTTGATCCAGAATTGGTAGAACTCATATGGAGACGTTTTTTCTTTATCTAACCAGATGGCGCCGCCTTCTGTTTTACCAAACTTTGTGCCGTCTGCTTTTGTGACAAGCGGCATCGTCAGACCAAATGCTTTTGCCCCTTCTGCTTCAGACTTACGGATCAGCTCAAGTCCAGATGTGATATTTCCCCACTGGTCACTACCGCCGATTTGCAGCTTACAATTTTCATTTCTGTAAAGGTTTAAGAAGTCTAAAGACTGCAGGATGACGTAGCTGAATTCTGTGTAAGAAATCCCTGTTTCGATACGTGAGCTCACGATATCTTTTGCCAGCATGAAGTTTACACCGAAGTTCTTTCCAATATCACGAAGGAACGTGATGACATTCATTTGGCTGATCCAGTCGTAGTTATTCACGATGACGGCTGGATTCTCGCCTGCTTCAAAATCAAGAAATTGAGACAGCTGTCCTTTGATTTTTTCTGACCACTGTTCGACGATTTCTGCTGGGTTGAGTGAACGTTCTGCTTTTTTGAAGCTAGGGTCGCCGATTAGTCCAGTTGCGCCGCCAACAAGAGCAATCGGATGATGACCTGCTTCTTGGAATCTGCGTAATGTTAAAATTGGCAATAGATGACCAATGTGTAAGCTGTCAGCTGTCGGATCAAAGCCGGAGTATAGTTTGATTTTTTCTTCTGCTAATAATTTTGTTAAACCTTCTTCATCTGTTTGCTGCTGGATTAATCCTCTGAACGATAGCTCTTCCATCAATTGACTCATTTCCAAATCTCCTTTTTTTACAATTCAACAAAAAAACGCCCCTTCGAATGAACGAAGGGACGATATATATCGCGGTACCACCCTGCTTAAAAGACAAAAAATCTCGTCTTTTCACTTACACTGATAACGGACAGATCCGTTCTTTCACTAATCAGGGCATGCTCCTTTTCGTAAAAGCGGTTCGTGAGGGTAATTCGAATATCTCTTTGTACTGACTCGCACCAGCCGTCAGCTCTCTTCAACAGGGAAAGATCATTCTACTGAATCTCAGTCAAAACCTTTTCATATTCAACTAATGTCATTTTTAACACACTTTTGATATCAAGTCAACTGATGAAAAAATTTAATCTTCCATTGTCGAAAGGTCGCCAGCAGGTAAATTCAGCTCCCACGCCTTTAGCACACGTCTCATAATTTTTCCGCTTCTCGTTTTCGGCAGTTTGTCTTTAAACTCAATTTCTCGCGGTGCCGCATGTGCTGCGAGTCCTTTTTTCACAAATGTACGAATCTCTTCTTTCAGCTCATCTGTCGGCTCATATCCGCTTCTAAGCGCTATAAATGCTTTAATAATTTCACCGCGGACCGGATCTGGCTTTCCAATGACACCAGCCTCCGCAATAGCTGGATGTTCGACCAGTTTACTTTCCACCTCAAATGGACCGACCCGCTCTCCTGACGTCATGATGACATCATCGACACGTCCCTGGAACCAAAAGTATCCGTCTTCGTCCATATAAGCTGAATCTCCTGAAACATACCAATCTCCCGGCATAAAGTAAGATTCATATTTTTCAGGATTGTTCCAGATCGTATGCATCATAGAAGGCCAGCCTTTTTTAATCGCAAGGTTGCCCATCCGGTATGGCGGAAGTTCATTTCCTGCATTATCGACAATTGCCGCTTCTACGCCTGGAATCGGTTTTCCCATCGAGCCTGGCTTGATGTCCATGCATGGATAATTACAAATCAGCTGTGCACCCGTTTCTGTCATCCACCAAGTGTCGTGAATTCTCTTGCCAAAAACAGCATCTCCCCAGCGGATGACTTCTGGATTAAGCGGCTCTCCCACACTTAAGACATGGCGGAGCGAGCTGAGGTCATATTTTTGAATGAGATCATCCCCTGCCCCCATGAGCATTCTAAAGGCGGTCGGGGCACTGTACCAAACGGTTACACCGAGTGATTCAATGGTTTCATACCACGTATCAGGATTAAACCGGCCGCCTAAAATCACATTCGTCGCCCCATTTAACCACGGTGAAAAAATACCGTACACTGTGCCTGTAACCCAGCCTGGATCAGCTGTACACCAGTAAACGTCATCCTCTTTCAAGTCAAGCACCCATTTACCAGTCTGGCCTTGCTGGACCATTGCACCATGGACATGAAGCACACCTTTTGGCGTACCAGTAGATCCTGATGTGTAATGAAGCAGGAAGCCGTCTTTTTCATCCATCCATTCAATCTCAAGCTCCTTTGCTGCCTCCTCAAACGCCTTTTCATAGTGAATTGTCCGCACACCATCGACGTCTTCGTTTTCACCGCCGACAATGACGACAGATTCAAGCTTCGGAAGCTCTGCAAATGGAATTCGCTCAAGCAGATCAGGTGTTGTCACGATCACCTTTGCCTCACTATTCTCTAAACGGTCTTTGACAGCACCTTCCATAAATGCCTCAAATAACGGGCCAACGATCGCTCCAATTTTAACCGCACCAAGCAGAAGAAAATAGAGCTCAGGTGATCTTGGCATAAAGATAAACACGCGATCCCCTTTTTCTACATGTGCCTTTTCTCTGAATAGATTTCCCGCTTTATTTGTGTTGATTTTCATATCCCTGAACGTATACTTTTCATCCCGCTGTGAATCTTTGTAGTGAAGCGCCACCTTGTTCTGACGAAACGAGTCCGCATGTCTGTCAATCGCTTCATAGGCTGCATTTATTTTTCCTGTTTCATACCAGGAGAAGTTTTTTCTAGCTTCCTCCCATGAAAAATCTTTGTATGCCTGCTCATAATCATTTAAATAATAATCCCCTTCTACTGATGGTAGCGTTTCCAATTTCATCAAACAGTCCCCCTTTGCATACGTTTACAATGACCATTATAGTATAGATGACTTTTTTTCTCAATTTTTAAAAAACTTCTGATGAAACCGTTTTAATTATTGCAAGTTTTAAGATAGAATAGAGACGACTCACTAGAATTAGGGGCGGTGGATACGTGGAGCATCCTAAAACTTATTATTCAAAAACCATTGAGCGAGAAACAGGTTCCATCCTGGTTGAAGGACCGGTACCTGCATCAGAGCTTGCGAACTATACGTTTCATGAAGGACTAACGGCATTTCGCACGCCTGAGGAACAGAAACAAGCACTTGTTGAAATAGCAGATCTTCCAGAAGGACGTATTATCATTGCAAGAGCGAATGAGCTTGTCGTAGGCTATGTCACGTATTTGTATCCTGATCCACTTGAGCGTTGGTCAGAGGGCAAAATGGACAATTTAATTGAGCTTGGCGCGATTGAGGTCGCTCCTCCATTTAGAGGATGCTCACTTGGCAAGCATTTGCTTGATGTGAGCATGATGGATGAACAAATGGAGAATTACATCATCATTACAACTGAATATTACTGGCATTGGGATTTAAAGGGGACAAAGAAAAACGTTTGGGAGTACCGCAAAATGATGGAGAAAATGATGAACGCAGGCGGTCTTGTCTGGTTTGCAACAGACGAGCCAGAAATCAGCTCACATCCAGCCAATTGTTTAATGGCAAGAATTGGGAAACATGTGAGTCCTGATTCGATCGAGCGTTTCGATCGTCTTCGCTTCCATCAGCGCTTTATGTATTAACGTTCAATTCGTTTTTTTGGCAAAGGGGATTGGTAAACAATGATGATTGAACAAATTATGGAGCGTGATGTGATCACGCTGCGAAAAACCGATACGATTGAAGAAGCCATTCAAAAAATGAGTGCACACCACATCCGGCATATCCCGATCGTATCTGATCAAGGGTCTGTCATTGGGATGGTGACAGATCGGGATATTAAAAATGCCAGTCCAAGTATTTTTGAAACAGAGAAAAGGAAGCTCTTTATTCAGCGGCCAGTAGAAGAGATCATGGTATTAGAGACGATCACTGCTCACCCGCTTGATTTCGTTGAGGAGATATCAAGTGTCTTTTTTGAGCACGGAATTGGCTGTCTTCCAGTGGTGAGACGCGGCAAGCTTGTAGGCATTATCACAAAAACAGATCTGCTTCGTACGTTTGTAAGACTGACAGGTGCAGATCAGCCTGGGTCGCACTTAGAGGTTGAAGTGGAGCAGATGACAGAAAGCCTCGCAGATATTACAGCCATTTTAAAGGAGCAGCATATTCAAATGCTGAGTGTGCTCGTGTACCCGCATGCCAATGAGGCATCTAAAGTGCTCGTATTCCGCCTTCAAACCATTCATGCAGATCATGTGACGAAGCTGATTCGCGCAAAAGGCTATAAAGTGCTCTGGCCTATGGAGCAGACGATCAAATGAAGGAAGCGACCTTTGTTTTTTCACCATCTTTTCAAACGTACCAATTTAACCAAGATCATCCCTTCAATCAGCTTCGTGTCTACTTAACTTATGATCTTCTTCAAAAAATGAAGGCGTTAACAGAGGATGAAATCGTTGCACCGCGTATGGCTACTCTGGAGGAATTAAAGCTCGTCCATACAGCAGATTATATCCAGGCTGTGCAGCGGGCAAGTGAAGGAAAGCTGTCTACGGCAGAGGGTGAACGGTACGGTCTTGGCACTGAAGATACACCGATGTTCGCAGGCATGCATGAGGCGGCATCTCTCCTTGTTGGCGGAACATTAACAGCGGTTGACCAAGTGATGCTCGGTCATTCGCAGCATGCCCTCAATCTTGGCGGCGGGCTTCACCACGGATTCAAAGGGCGTGCATCTGGCTTTTGTATTTATAATGACAGCTCTGTGGCGATTCAATATATTCAAAAGACATATGGCGCTAGAATTTTATATATTGATACGGATGCTCATCACGGCGATGGTGTCCAGTTCAGCTTCTATGACGACCCAGAGGTATGTACGGTGTCCATTCATGAAACGGGACGCTACTTATTCCCTGGAACCGGACAAGTACAGGAAAGAGGCCACGATAAAGGCTATGGCTATGCTTATAATATTCCACTAGATGCATTTACGGAAGATGAATCGTTTCTCGAAGCATACCGAACAGCAGTGACTGAGATTGCTGCTTTTTTTAAACCAGATGTGATTTTGACGCAAAACGGGGCAGATGCACACTACTATGACCCGTTAACTCATTTATCTGCCACCATGAAAATATATGAAGAAATTCCTAGACTTGCTCATGAGCTTGCACATCAATATTGTGACGGCAAGTGGATCGCTGTTGGCGGAGGGGGATATGATATTTGGCGCGTCGTTCCAAGAGCGTGGAGCCGCATTTGGCTTGAGATGAAAGGCATTACACCGCCAGATGAGCTCCCTCAGGACTGGATACAGTCATGGAATAAGCAATCGCCTGTTACCCTTCCACCTACATGGAAAGATCCTGACGATTTATATCCACCGATCCCAAGAAAAGCAGAAATCACAGAAAAAAATGCTCAAACAGTAGAAAAAGCACTCATGCCTGTTAGAAGAGAAAAGAAAAAGGCATAAGAAAAGCAGGCTTTCCCTCATGAGGTAAGCCTGCTTTTTTTGTTTTATTTTGTTGATTGTCTTTCTTCAATTCTGTGCGGAAGCTCAACAATTTGATCGTCCACTTGTTCTTTGTTCATCAGTTTTGTGAGCAGTCTCATGGCAACAGCACCAATATCATATGTCGGCTGAACAACTGTTGTCAGCTGAGGACGCACCATGAGAGAAAGTCTTGTGTTATCAAAGCCAATCACTTCTAAGTCTTCAGGAATAGATACCCCTCTGTCTTGTGCTCCGTGAATGACACCTAGCGCCATTTCATCTGTAGCTGCGATAACAGCTGTCGGTTTGTCAGACTGCTCAAGCAGATGAGCAAGTGCTTCAATTCCAGAGTCATAAGAGTAATCGCCTTCAGCAACAAGTGCATCGTCAAACGCGATACCCGCTTCTTCAAGCGCACGCTTATAACCTGCAAGCTTTCTCACGGAATTAATCGGCTCTGACATTGGACCAGAAACAAACGCAATTCGTTTATGTCCTTTTTCAACTAACAGCTGAACGGAATCATAAATCGCCTGCTCATAGTTGATGTTAACAGATGGTGTTTGAGCCTGTTCTTCAACAGATGCTGCAAGCACAATCGGTACAGGAGAGCGCTTAAATTCTTCCACATGCACATCTGTGATGTTTCCGCCCATAAAGACAATTCCGTCTACTTGTTTGCCCAGCATCGTATTTAACAAATGAAGCTCTTTATCCGTATTTTGATCTGAGTTACTTAAAATGATGTTGTATTTATACATCGTGGCGATATCTTCAATACCGCGTGCTAATTCTGAATAGAAGATACTAGAAATATCAGGGATGATGACCCCAACTGTCGTTGTTTTTTTACTTGCTAGGCCTCGAGCCACTGCATTCGGACGATAGCCAAGGCGGTCAATCGCTTCAAGCACCTTTTTTCTTGTTGTTGGTTTTACGTTTGGATTACCATTTACTACGCGTGATACCGTTGCCATACTTACATTTGCTTCTCTTGCTACATCATATATTGTAACATTATTCACATAAATCACTCCTTCAAATACACTTCATATCTATAGCATTCACCAATTGGATAGAGACATGTCAGATACGAGGAAAATAATATCCTATTTGTCATTAAAACGATGAAAAGAGACACATAATTTTTCAATCTACATCAAAATGACATTCTTTTATGAAATTATACACGTTTTTTTGTCATATGAAAACGTTCCCTTTCTTTTTATAACTAAATTAAACAAACTTTAATCAGCTTGTTACCTGTAAATTGAATCATATTTCATAAAAAAACATTGAGAACGCCAGCTATGACAATGATCTTAGCAGATTCTATCGAATTTTAAAAATGAAAACATTGTGAACAAGCACTTTTTAGGGTTGCAATGTGCTTTCTTCCTTTCATTCCCAAACTTCATGGTATTTCTCCATCAAAAAACCGCCGGGCAGTTATCCGGCGGCTATTTCTATCTATGATTACGCGTGAATATTCACAAGTGGTCTTAACGCATCTAACCATTTTTCGAATTGTGGAATGTCCATTTGCTGCGCTGAGTCAGACAGTGCAACAGATGGATCTGGATGTACTTCTGCCATGACACCGTCTGCTCCAATCGCAAGAGCTGCTTTTGCTGTTGGAAGGAGAAGATCTCTACGTCCAGTTGAGTGCGTCACATCAACGAAGACTGGTAGATGTGTCTCTTGTTTTAAGATTGGCACTGCCGAGATATCTAGTGTATTTCTTGTCGCTGTTTCGTATGTGCGGATACCGCGCTCGCAAAGGATGATTTGATCATTTCCTTGGGCGATGATGTATTCAGCTGCATTGATGAATTCTGAAATGGTCGCTGCAAGACCGCGTTTTAAAAGAACTGGTTTCTTCACGGAACCGGCTTCTTTTAACAGCTCGAAGTTTTGCATGTTACGTGCCCCAATTTGGATGACATCGATATGCTCAATCGCTTCTTCAATATGAGCAGGATTGACAATTTCACTAATGACAGCAAGACCGTATTCATCCGCTACACGCTTTAGAATCTTTAGACCGTCTACACCAAGTCCTTGGAAGTCGTATGGACTTGTGCGAGGTTTAAATGCACCACCACGAAGTAGTTTTAATCCCTGCTGTTTCGCTGCTGCCGCTACTTCTGCGACTTGCTCGTAGCTTTCAACGGCACATGGTCCAACGATGAAACGCTGCTTTCCATCACCGATCGCTTCCCCATTGATATTCACGATTGTGTTTTCTGGCTTTTTCTTACGAGAAACAAGAAGTGCTTTGCTGTGGTCATCTTCTTGAAGCTCTAGACCTGCTTTGAAAATCTCTTTGAAAATATGCTGAATCGTTGAGTTTTCAAATGGCCCATCATTTTCTTCAAGAATTTGGTTCAGCATTGTGCGCTCTCTGACAGGATCATAACGGTTGACACCTTGCGCTTCTTTTGCTTTTCCAATTTCTTTGACAATGTTTCCTCTTTCATTGATCAGTTTTAGAATTTGAAGATTTAGTTCATCTGCTTGCTGCCTCAATTTTTCTAGTTCATTGTTGCTCATTTTTGTCATCCTTTCCTCTGCCTGCTCTCGCTTTTTATTTTTTCATTCTTGCATGATAGGGTTTATTATAAACAAAGATTTCGGAATTGTCACGAAAATTTTCTTTATTACCCAAACGCTTTTAAGCGATAAAGTATTGTATGTAAGATTATAGCATACTTTTTGTTCAAGTAAACCTTTTTTATAAAAAAAACGTCAGCCGCTGCTGACGTTTCTTTCTTTTACAGATTATGTTCAAGCGCTTCTTTTGTAATGCTTGAGTGAGAAGCATGCCATTTTACTTTTCCACCGCTAAAGACGAGTGCCTGCGGACTTTCGTGCTTTACACCTGATTTTTCAGCCACGTAGGATGAAAGCTCTCTCGTGTTTTGAATTTGCAAGAAATACGTTGGCACGTCTTCATGTGCAGACGCAAATGCTTCAAACTCTTGAAAAGCCGCTTGGCTGATCGGACATGTCAAACTGTGCTTAAAAAAGACAAAGGTCCCATCTTGATTCGTTAATTGATCAAACTGTTCTTCTGTTTCAATGAGTTGTTTTGACATGATGTTCTCCTTCTTCACTTCGAGCAGTGAGAGTTAGCCTTTAGTAGATTGTTCTACTTTTTCTTTGACATCTTTGATGCCGTCTTCAATTTCTGATTTTGCTTCTTGTGCTCTTACTTTTGCTTCATCTGCTACATCAGATGCTTCGCTTGCCAAATCCGCTGCCGCATCTTCTGCTTCATTTTTCACATGATTAGCTTTTCCAGCCGCACGCTCTTTTATGTCTTTCACTTTGTCTAAAATCTGGTTTGACTGCTCTGCTACAAGCTGAGACAATTCAGACGTTTTATCTTTTGCAATCGTCACATATTCAGTGCCTTTTTCTTTTGCATCTGTTGTGAGCCGGTCTGTTTTTTCTTTTAACGCATTCGCTTGGGTGTTCAAATCATCGCGAAGCTCTTTCCCTGACTTCGGTGCTAAAAATAATGCTGTTGTTGCACCAACAATTCCACCAATAAGTGTTCCGATCAAAAAGTCTTTGCTATTGATTCCGTCTTTGCTCATGATTATTCCTCCTATGCGAATATGGTTTATTTTTGATGTTTACGCTGTTTCCATTTTTTATAAATTTCAAGTGCTGCGTTACTCCAGCTTACCACATCCGTCACTTTTTCTTGATTTCTTTCAACGGATGAAGAAACCGCACCAGCTGCCTGCTTTATGCTTGTATTAAATTGGTTGATCGAGCCGCCAATTCCCTGCACCGCATCCACAACTGTGTTAAGTTTTGCTGATTTGTCTTGAATATCTTCAGCAAGCTGATTCGTCTTATGTAGCAACTGTGCTGTCTCTGTGGTGATGCCTTGCATCTGACCTTCAAGACCTTCTAAAGTTGATGCAACATTCTTTAATGTCAGCTGTAAGGATTTTAATGTTTTGGACAAATAGATGACAAGAATGAGGAAAGCAATTGCGATCAGTGCAACGCTTAGATATAGAATAATAATCATCTGATACCTCCTTTGCTGCGGGCATATTCAATTCATTACCCTCTCGTTGTATCATTCAAACATCGCCTAGAATGACCGATTGAATAATAATTCTACACTTATTCGCTAATTCCTGTCCACAGCGAACGAAAAAAAGCGCCGCATGTTGACACATTTAGCCCTTTTGTCACATTTTATTCAAAATAAAAAAAGTGCCGTGTGAAACGGCACTTTTTTAAAGCATTTATACAGCGACTTTTTCATAAGCACGCAAATACTTCTGAATGTCTCCTGCTCCCATAAAGATCAGAATCGCATCTTCGTGCGTTTTCAGCACAGATGTATCTTCTTCCTCAATTAATTGGGCCTGCGGGATTTTTTCTCGTAAATCTTCAATGCTCAGCTTCCCAATGTTTTCACGGGCTGAACCGAAAATATCACAAAGGTAGACATAGTCGGCTTTCTTTAGACTGTCAGCAAATTCACTTAAGAATTGCTGTGTACGTGTGAACGTATGCGGCTGGAAGACAGCCACAATATCACGGTCCGGATATTTTTGGCGAGCTGCTTCAATCGTGACTTCAATTTCAGTTGGATGATGTGCATAATCGTCAATTAAGACCTGCTCACCGACCACTTTTTCATTAAAGCGTCGTTTCACACCGCCAAATGTCGTTAATGCGCCTTTGATAAGCTCTACATCAATGGACTCATAGTGACATAATGCAATGACAGCTAACGAGTTGAGGACATTATGATTTCCGTAGGCAGGAATGTAGAAGGTATCATAAAACGTATTGCGTACAAATACATCAAATGTGGTACCTTCCGTATTTTTCACAACATTGCGTGCTTGGAAATCATTTTCTTCGTTGAAACCGTAGTACACAACAGGTACCTTCGCTTGAATCTTTGGCAGATGCTCATCATCACCGCAGGCAATAATGGCTTTTTTCACTTGAAGCGCCATGTTTTGAAACGCATCAAACACGTCATCAATATCCGAGAAATAATCAGGATGATCAAAATCAATATTGGTCATGATCGCATAATCTGGATGATAGCTGAGGAAGTGTCTGCGGTATTCGCATGCTTCAAAAACAAAATACTCGCTGTTTTCTTTCCCCATTCCAGATCCATCACCGATTAAGTACGAAGTAGGTTTGGCTGCCTGCATGACGTGAGCAAGCAGTCCTGTTGTCGATGTTTTGCCATGAGCACCAGTAATCGCAACGTTTGTGAATGAATCCATGTATTCTCCAAGGAATTTATGGTAACGAATGACAGGAATCCCTTCAGAAAGGGCGCGTTCAATCTCAGGGTGTGTATCAGGGAATGCATTTCCTGCAATGACCGTCATCCCTGGCTGAATATTATCTGGGTCAAATGGTAGAATTTTAATATTTCGTTCTTCTAACGCTTTTTGTGTAAAGATATGTTTTTCGATATCCGATCCTTGGACAGTATACCCAGTATCATGAAGAATTTGGGCCAGTGGACTCATACCTGTCCCTTTTATTCCAACAAAATGATAAACAGTCATAATTGTACCTCCAACAAACGTCTATCTGACTTACAGTATATGACGCTCATTTCAATTTGCAACTTGTGATTTTGCCTCTAGCTGATCACAGATCGCAGCTCCAAATAAAGATTTTTTCCGATCTTCCTATTCTAATCAATATTAACTATGATTAGTATCCGACAACTTTCCCATTTCTAACACCTGTTTCCGCTTATTTTACATAAAAAAGCGCTCTGACAGACATGCGAAAAGCGTCCAATTACAAAATTTCACCTATGTGCTATCATACCATGTTTATGAAAAAAATGAAGTGGTTTGTTTAGATCAACTGTTCTAAGTCACTCAGTGTCATGAGCACTTCTCTTGGCTTACTGCCTTTCGCACCAGAGATCATGCCCTCGCGCTCCATCATGTCAATCAACCTGGCTGCACGGTTGTAGCCAATTCTAAATCTTCGCTGCAAACTTGATGTACTAGCGCTATTCTGCTCGATGGCAAAACGGCAGGCATCCATAAACAATTCATCTTCGTCTGTAATCGCAGAGCCCTGCAGCATGAGTTCCTCCTGTTCAAAAAGGAACACTGGCTTGCGCTGCTTTCTCACATGTGCCACCACTTGATCAATCTCACGGTCTGATACAAAGTTCCCTTGCAGCCTTGTCGGTTTGCCGGAGCCATTTTCTAAGAAGAGCATGTCTCCTTTTCCGAGAAGCTTTTCTGCACCTGCCATGTCAATGATCGTTCTTGAATCCACCTGACTTGAAACAGAAAATGCAATTCTTGTTGGAATATTAGCTTTAATGAGACCTGTAATGACATCAACAGAAGGTCTTTGTGTCGCAATCAATAAGTGAATGCCGCATGCTCTTGCTTTTTGTGCAATTCGGCAGATGCTTTCTTCGACTTCATTTGGTGCGACCATCATTAAATCAGCCAGCTCATCGATCACCACGACGAGATAAGGCAGTTTTTCTCCCATTTGTTTTTCTTTCACAAGCTCATTGAATCGTTTAATTTCTCTCACGCCAGAGTGTGCAAATAGTTCATAGCGTCTTTCCATTTCATCCACTACCCATTTCAGAGCAGCTGTTGCTGTCTTGGCATCGGTAATGACGGGACTCACAAGATGCGGAATGTGATTATACGGCGCTAATTCAACCATTTTAGGGTCAATTAAGAGCATTTTCACTTCATCTGGTGATGCTTTAAACATGAGGCTCACTAAAATCGTATTAATGCAGACGCTTTTTCCTGAACCAGTGGCTCCGGCAATTAAGCCATGGGGCATTTTTTGCAGATCAACCACGACAGGCTGGCCTGAAATATCTAATCCGAGTGCCGCTGTTAAAGGAGATGGATTGTCTCTAAACGCACTGCTTCTGATCATTTCTCTTAAGAACACCATTTTACTGTGCAGGTTTGGCACTTCGATCCCGATTGTGTTCTTTCCTGGAATCGGGGCTTCAATTCGAATATCCTTTGCGGACAAACTAAGTTTAATATCATCTGATAGGTTCGTGATTTTGTTCACTTTGACACCTGGTTCTGGATGTACTTCAAACCTTGTCACAGAAGGGCCCTGTGTGACATGAACCACACTTGCTCTTACATTGAAATTTTTAAGTGTTGCATTGAGCAGCTCAGCCCGCTCTTTCACCCATGTCCCGTCCTCTTCTTTTTGAGCTGGCGGTACGTCTAAAAGGGCGAGACTTGGAAAAACATACCCTTGTGTATCGGCTGCTTTCTTTTGCCCTTGCACGCGCTGATCGCTTTTTAACATCATGACATTAAACGGAACCGTAGAGGTTTGGCCGCTTGTGCGTTGTGGCTGCGGAGATGTCTGTTTTGGTTCTTCTTTCTTGACTTCCTGCGTTTGTTCTTGCTGCTCTGTCTGCTCTATAACCGTTTCTGCCGGTTCAGATGCAGTTTGTTCCTCTCTTACTTGTTCTACTGACATCACTTCAATTTCAGCTTCTTGAACCAGCTGATCTTCCTGCAGGTCATGTTGGACTGGCTCAGCTTCTTCAAATGCTGCCGCTGGCGCTTCTTCTTGTTTGTTTTCTATTGGATCAGCTTCTACTTCTTCCACCGGTTCTGCTGAAATGTTTTCTGTTAACACCGCTTCTTCTGCTGGAATGTCTAATTCCATTTCAATCGCTGGCTGCGAAGGTTCCGGTGTTTCGAAGGTCAACATCTCTATTTCCTCAGTATGCTCTTCAAACTGATGGACAGACTCGTCCTTTATTTCTTCTTCATCACTGGAAACAGCCTGTTCCGGCTCAGACTCTACCGGCTGCTTCTGATAGACTTCGGCTTGCTGCTTATGTAAATCAGCTTCATGATGAACTTCTGGCTCGATGAAAGGCTCGTCAGTTAAACGTTCCATCGTCGATTGAACATGATCTTGATAAGCGAGTTCCTCTTGCAATGTATGCGGGGTTACTGCTGGCTCCTTATCTGCTCTCTCTTCTGCTGACGCAGAAACCATTTCCTCGATACGTTTTTCTTTCTGTATTGACGGGATGTTCATTTGCTGTCTGACATTCCGTTCACGCTCTGCCTCTTCTGATAACAGTGTGACACGCTGCGCCGTTTCTTCTGCTGCTTTCCTTTGAACTGAAGCTGTTTCTTCTTTTGCATCTGCCCGTTTTGGACGCATATCCTGATGATAGCCATAGATCGGTGATGGAATTTGTTCTGGCTTGAATGGCTTTTTATTCATATCAGGCTGAAGCGTTTGTTTAGGCTGATAGGTTTTCTGCTTTGCCTTTGGCTGGCTTGGTTTCACGCGTCTTCTCTCCTGCTTCACTCCATCACGCTGGGGTTCATCTGGAACGAGCGGAAAGCGAAAGTTCCCTTTTGGATATTCATAATACACTTTCGTATCTTCGATTTTTTTATATTCTTTATGCGGTTCAAAAGCTGGCTGCTTTGGTGCAGCTAGATCTTCTTCAGGTCTTGCAGCTTTTTCTTCTTTCTTTTCTTCTCCTAAAAATACACTGAAAAATTTATCTAACCAACTCATCATTTATCACTCACTTTAACTCCCCTTACGTTTTCTTGGGCGATTTTTAGTATACCATTGCTTTTTCATGCAGAAAAGCGAGAAAAGTGCCGCTTTATGCTGTTCATGCTGTTGTAGATGAAAAAAAGTCACTAAGTACGTACTTAGTGACTTTTGGTATAACACATTCTTCGCTCCTATGTGCCCGTTTATGGGAGGTTACGCTTTAAAGGGTTCGCCAGCTTGATGGCTTCCATCTAAAACAAGAATCCCTTTTTCAGCAGGTGCGTCTGGAAGATCTAACTCTTTTGCAGAACAAATCATGCCGCTTGATGGAACGCCTCTTAGCTCAGCATCTTTGATGACCATACCGCTTGGCATCACTGCACCGACCTTCGCCACCACAACATATTGGCCTTGGTCAACGTTTGGTGCACCGCACACGATTTGTAAGGTTTCATCGCCCACATCAACTTGGCAAATGTTTAATTTATCTGCATTCGGATGCTTTTCTTTTTCCTTTACATAGCCGACAACAAATTTTGGTGATAGATCCACAGTCAACGTTTCACTGACACCGTTACGGTTTAAAATTTCATTGATATCTTGAACAATGGTTTCAGAAAGCGGAACAGATCCTTTTTCTTCAATTTTCATGTAAGTGGATGCATTGAAGATATTAAAGCCTGTTGTTTCTTTTGTTTCTTGATTGAAGATTCGTACAACATCTCCAAACGTCTCATGACCTACTTCTTCTCTCGTCACATCTTTCAATGAAATAAGGAGTGTGTCGCCTACACCTTCTGCATTATAAAAAACGTTCATTCTTCAAAATTCCCTTCTACTGCTGTTTTGGTCTGCTTTTTGCAAGTATAAAGATCGGTTCAAGCTTACCCTCGTCATATAAAAATGACAATGCGGTAATCGGAACCGTGCCGCTGGCGAAGAAGCTCATCGACATCTGTCCTAAAATATCATAGCCTGAATCATTGCGAACATCAGCAATGATGAATACATCTTGATGGGGAACAGAAATCGCCATTTGTCCTTCTATTTTTTGCGCGTATTCTTGTAATAACGATTCATTTAAAAGTCTGCTGGCGTCATACCCGTCATTTGCACGGAAGAAATAAAACCGGTTGCCTGCCACTTCATCCATTTTCACTACTGTTTCTAGAGAACGGACGTTGAAGCTTGCAGTTTCTCTGATTCGCTCTTTTGTCCAGTTTTCCTTTTGGAGCATCTTTTCATCAATTAGTCGGTAGGTGCTTCCAAGGTCAAGCGCATAGTAGATTCTCGTTTCTGCTGTATGCTCATCAAACACAAGCGGAATCCCATCACTTGATGCCTCAGGAAAGGAAGTGGAACGAATGACCGGATAGATCTGCTTTTCTTTTCCTGAGATGTGCTGCGCTTCGCCTTTCATGGCACTCAGCGCTTCTTTCGCATAATAGACGATCTCATCGATTGTTTCATCAGGCTTTACTTCCCACTTTGCAATAATTGGCGGGAGTTCTAGTGTGATGCCTTTGCCTGTTTGTTTATCTTCAATACGAAGCGTATCTTTTTCCCGGTCAAACTCGTGTGACCAGCTGTCGTTCGTCAGACGGCTTTTGAGTTCATTCGCAAGCTGTCTTGATGTCATTTTTGCCATCGTTTTAGACTCTCCTTTCGTTATTTAGAAAGAGAATCTGTTAAAAATGCTTCAATCTCTTCCTTTGTCTTACGATCTTTGCTGACAAAGCGGTTAATCTCTTGTCCGTTTTTAAAGACTAAAAAGCTTGGAATACCGTAAATTTCCCACTCTGCACAAGTGTCAATGAACTTGTCTCTATCGACATAGAAGTACTCAAATTCTGGGTAGTTTGCTTCAAGCTCTGGCAAGAATGGCTCAATAAATGTGCAGTCCGGGCACCAGTCAGCCGAAAATAGCAATACGGTTAAGTCTTCTTGAATCACTTTTTGTAATTCTTCGTTTGATTCAATTTTTTTCATGTTTCATTCCTCCAGTTTGTATGGTTAAATCTCCGAATTGTATATAGCCTTTCTTTCTCATCCATTCTGATACTACCAAACTAATCACTGCCGGGCCAACGATATGCAAGAGAGCGATCGCCAGAAATACAGATGGATGAAACCCCATGACGGTCAGCGTCATGAGTTGTCCAACAAGCCCGCTCGTTCCCATTCCCGCTCCTGCCGCATTATTGACCATCCCAAAGCCAATAATACCAATTGGCGCGAGAATCAGACCAGCAATTGTCGGCGGAATCAGGATGAGGGGG
Organism: Bacillus sp. FSL K6-0994; assembly: GCF_038630815.1. Classification (NCBI taxonomy): domain Bacteria; kingdom Bacillati; phylum Bacillota; class Bacilli; order Caryophanales; family Bacillaceae; genus Bacillus; species Bacillus sp. FSL K6-0994. Next base: position 2,650,529 of record NZ_CP152043.1, read on the forward strand.
TTTTTCACAATGTTCGAAAGCTGCAACTTTGACGTTCCAATGCCGACAGCCGCAAGACCGCCAAAGCGATTTTCTCTAAAGCCTGCAGCGGCAAAGCCGACCATTTGAGCACAGCAGCCAATCGTTGCAGCACCAGCAGCTGACCCGCTTAAGTCAAGCATGAGCGCAAGTGCAGCACTTGAGATCGGAGAACTGAGAGCAAGTCCAACAATGGTCGCTACCAGCATGCCCATGATCAGCGGGCTTTGATCTGTCCCCCACATGATGAGCCTGCCGAGCCCTGTCATCATGGCTTCAATTCCAGGTCCGATTAGGGCAGCGGTGAAAAAGCCAGTGATAATGGTGACAAGCGGCGTTAAAATAATATCAATTTTTGTCTCACCACTGACCAGCTTGCCTAGTTCCACACCAATTAATGCTGCGGCAAAGCTTCCAGCAGGCCCCCCAAGCTCTGCTCCTGCAGCGCCTGAGACAACACTTGCAAAAATGATCAAAGGAGATGCATGTAAACGGTACGCAACTGCTACGCCGATCGCCGGTCCCATGAGCCCCATGGCAAGGGTTCCCATTTTAATGATGAGTGGAAGTGATAACAGACCGCCTGCTGTTTTTAAAATCAGACCTACCACTAATGTAGCAAATAGACCTAAAGCCATATAAGAAAGTGCATCAATGAAATACACCTTTGGCGAAAGGGAGATCCCCTTTCTTTTTAAATAAGTCATCAACGTCGTCTTCCTGCTTTCTCATAGGAAAGACGAAGAGGCCTGTCCTTCCCATTATATGTAGTATTCTTGCGATGAAAAATAGTCTCTACCATGAATATCATAATCATATTTTTTTTGCTTTATCAAGCACTTCTTGTGTAACATGAAAAGAAACAGGACAAACCTTTACTAAGTTTGTACAAAAGGAGGAGATCGTTATGCAATTAACTGTCTATTTAGCTGGAGAAATTCATAGCCAGTGGCGTGATGAAATCAAGGAGAAAAGCCAATCTTTGAAGCTGCCGGTGACATTTGTCGGTCCAATGGAAAATCATGACCGCTCAGATAACATCGGTGAGGATATTTTAGGTGAGCAGCCGAATGCCATTTTCAAAGATGATGCTGCTTCTGATTTGAACAATTTCCGCACTGAAATTCTATTAAACAAAGCAGATGTCGTCATTGCGCGCTTTGGTGAGAAATATAAGCAGTGGAACACAGCCATGGATGCATCTGCTGCGATTGCAAAAGGTAAACCTCTTATTTTAATCCGTCCAAAAGAGCTGCACCATCCGTTAAAGGAACTATCAAACAAAGCAAATATCACTGTGGAAACCGTAAACCAAGCGATCAAGGCGTTATCTTATGTGTTTGAACAGCAATAAGAAAAAAGGCTGCTCTCATTGAAGAAGCAGCCTTTTTCTATTCTATTTATACTTGTTGGTAAATAGAATCCACTGTACTTTGATCACAATTTTTGACAAGGCGGACAATTAACTCTTTTGCCGCTGCGTAATCATCCACATGCAAAACAGAATGACTTGTATGAATGTAGCGTGCACAAACTCCAATGACAGCAGAAGGCACACCTTGGTTTGAAATATGAACACGTCCAGCGTCCGTACCACCCGGTGATACGAAATATTGATATGGAATGTTGTTTGTCTCAGCAGTATCAAGTACAAAGTCTCTCATTCCGCGGTGCGTAATCATTGTCCGATCAAAAATACGCAGAAGTGCACCTTTTCCAAGCTGGCCGAACTGTGTTTTGTCACCTGTCACATCGTTTGCAGGACTCGCATCTAAAGCGAAGAAAAGATCTGGCTGAATCATATTCGCAGCTACCTCAGCTCCTCTAAGCCCAACTTCCTCTTGAACAGTTGCTCCTGAGTACAGCTGACATGAAAGTGATTCGTCTTTTAATTCTTTTAATAATTCAATTGCAAGGCCGCAGCCATAGCGGTTATCCCAAGCCTTCGCTAAAATCTTTTTTGGATTCGCCATTGGGGTAAAAACCGTTGCAGGAACGATTTGCTGTCCTGGACGAACGCCAAGCTCTTTTGCCTCTTCTTCACTGTCTGCACCAATATCAATGAGCATATCTGACGGCTTCACAGGTTTGCTTTTTTGTTCTGGCGTGAGAAGGTGAGGAGGTGTACTAGAGACGACACCAGGAATTGGCCCGTGATCGGTATGGACGTCCACACGCTGCGCCAGCATGACTTGACTCCACCAGCCGCCAAGTGTTTGAAAACGAATCATCCCGTTTTTCGTAATCGATGAGACCATGAATCCGACTTCATCCATATGACCCGCTACCATAATTTTCGGTGCGTTTTCCGGTCCCTTGCGTACGCCAAACACTCCGCCAAGACGGTCTTGAATGAGTTCATCAGAATATTTCTCAAGTTCCTTTTTCATAAAAGCACGCACATGGTGCTCATTTCCTGGAGTTCCCTGTAATTCTGTTAAATTTCGGAAAAGCGACAATGTTTCTTCGTTCATTCTACAGTTTACCTCGTTTCTATGTAATGACCATATATATTCCTATAAAAATAACACTCACTTTATACTATAAGAATTCTTTCGGTTTTCCAAGTATCTCTCCAGAAATTTTGAATATGCTTTCAAGTATTCGGATTCCTTAACATCGTTGGACAAGTTTTGTATAATGGAAAAAACAGCAATACGGAGGTGCAGCACGTTGAAGTTAAAACATGTTCTGATTGGTGCGAGTATTGGCGTAGCCGCTGCAATTGTTGCAAAGAAAGTATTTTTCCCTACGTATATCTCATCTGAAAAAGCATTAAAAATTGTGAAATCTGCTTTTAAACAGCGCGGCCCAATTGATGGCTCTTGGATTTATACTGTACCAGAACCGTATACCGTAAATGGCGAAACGATTGATGTATACAAATCTGGCATTACCCGCTCTGCATTTGGTGAGCTTGAACAGTATGAAGTGATGATTGATGCCAAAACTGGCATGATCGTGGATGTAATTGATTCTGTTGCTTGATCAAGAAAGCTTCGCAAAGACATGTCCTTGCGAAGCTTTTTTTATATGGCTTTGATTTTTTTGTAGACAGGATGCCACATAGCGTCCTGCACAGCCTGAATGAGATCATCAGGCGTTTCTTCTGCAATTCCTTCATCAATTGCTGCCTGCGCCACACGGACGGCCACTGTCGCTGAAACGGTTCGAAGCTGATCGACACTTGGCAGCATCGCTGCACCCGGCTTCCCAACATTGACCATGCTTGCAATGGCTTCAGCACTCGCAACAAACATACTATCTGTCATGAGGCGTGCTTTTGACACAATTGTGCCTAGACCAAGGCCTGGGAAGACAAGGGCATTATTCGCTTGTCCAATTTCATATGTCACGCCGCCATATTCGACAGGATCAAATGGACTTCCTGTTGTCACAAGGGCACGTCCTTCAGTCCACTCGATCAGATCTTGCGGCTTTGCTTCTGAAAGAGGTGTCGGATTCGACATCGGTAAAATCGCAGGACGCTCCACGTGTGACGCCATTTCTTTTACAATTTCCTCTGTAAATGCTCCTCCGACCGTCGAAGTGCCAATTAAGATTGTTGGTTTCGCCTGCTTGACGACCTCTAATAGATCAATCGAATGCTTTGGACCATTACGGGCATAATCCTTTACTTCGTCAGAGCGCCTTGCATACGGCTTTTGAAATGGCTGAATGTCAGGTGAATCATCTGTGAGCAGCCCCGTTTTATCAATACACCAGAAATGATCGTAGGACTCCTCTTCTTTGACTCCATCTCTGACAATGGCATCACGGATTTGCTCGGCTATGCCAATACCTGCCGTACCCGCTCCAAAAATGACAATACGGTGATCTTTCAGCGGAACCTTCGAAGCTTTTGCACATGCCAGAACTGCAGCAAGTGAAACGGCGCCAGTCCCTTGAATGTCATCGTTAAATGTACAAATACGGTCCTTATATTTTTCCAATATCGCACGGGCATTCTTTGTCCCAAAGTCTTCCCAGTGAAGGAGTGCATTTGGGAAAGTAGCGCGGGCGAGCTCGACATATTGATCAATGAACTGATCATAGCGCTCTCCTCGAACGCGGGAGTGCTGGTTTCCAACATAAAGCGGATCATTCAAGAGACTTTCCTGGTTCGTTCCGGCATCAAGCACTACTGCCAGCACGCGGCTGGGATCAATGCCTGCTGCAGCTGTATAAACAGCAAGTTTTCCAACTGAAATGGCAATCCCGCCAACGCCCCAGTCTCCAATACCTAAAATGCCTTCTGCATCCGTTGCAACGATTAAGTCGATTGATTCATCGACACCATAAGAGGCAAAAATCTCCTCCATGCCTTCCAGATCATCAATCGATAAATAGAGCCCTCTCGGCTTTCGATACTCATGGCTATAACGCTGAATAGCCGTTCCTACAGTCGGCGTGTAGACAATCGGAAGCATTTCCGCCAAGTGCTCATTTAGCAGTTTGTAAAAAAGCACTTCATTTCTGTCATGAAGCGCTGTTAAATACACATTTTTCCCCAGTTCATCAGGCTGTGCCTTGAACTGTTCATATGCACGCTTTGCCTGATCCTCTAAGGTTAAGACCTTAGGCGGAAGAAATCCCTTTAACCCGAGCTCCTCCCGCTCTTCCTTTGTAAATGCAACCCCTTTGTTTAAATAAGGGACTGACATGACTTCCATCCCTCTTAATGGTGTTTCGATCACATCACCATGTACACGATAAAATTGGTTCACCTGCACTCTTCCTTTCACAAGTTCATTTTGTCGTTATTTTGTGTGAAAGGTGAAAAAAACATACAGATGATCTTTTATCTTCCTGTTTCTCTTTTAATTTCGTGTGTGATCTGCCCGTCTTCGTCCCATTTTACAGCACGATAAATGGCATCATGATAAAACAAGTACCACGCATTTTTTTCTTCTGCAAATGCCTGCCACTTTTGCTTGGCTGGAATCGAGGTCATTGGGTAATCATCATATGCCAAAACCCAAAGTGGATTTTTATGAGCATGTGTTGGCATGATATCAGCTAAATGAATCGCTGTTTCTCCCTCACTTGTGAGCGTTAAAATGCTATGACCATTGCTATGGCCGCCTGTATGATGCAGCTCGATTCCTTCTGTCACTTCGATGCTTTCTTCAAATGTGACGACTTGATCTGCCACAGGCTCCCAGTTTTCTTTCCAATATGTATTTCTTGAGCGAATGTTTGGCGCTCTCATTTCATCCCATTCGATTTTCGATGTGATGATTTTTGCCTGCTGAAAAACAGACACAAGCTTATCGCCTTCACGTTTTGTTAATCCGCTGGCATGATCAAAGTGCAGATGTGTCATCAATACGTAATCAATATCTGCTGGGCGCAGGCCAAGCGCCGCTAGAGATTCTTCCAATTTGGTTTCCTCTGTCACGCCGTAATTGCGTTTTTGTTTATCTGTCAGCTTCCCTGATCCGATGCCGGAATCCACTAACAGGTGAAGACCCTTCCACCGAATGAGAATTGGATCACATCGTAATTCAATTTGATTGCGGTCATTTACCGGGTATTTTTTTGACCATAATGGCTTTGGCACGACACCAAACATCGCTCCGCCGTCCATGTGCGTATCTCCCCCGTTTAACCAAAACAGTTCCATTTCACCTATTTTCATTGTCTCCATTGCTGTCATCCCTCCTTTTTCTATCGTAGCAAATACAGCCAAAAATCGCATGCACCAATCTTTTCATAAAAAAAGCTGACTGCCATTTTTCTATTGCAGCCAGCTTGATATCACTTGTTATTCTGGGAATTTGACTTCTGATCGATAGATCGGTTGTCCCATAGACGAGAATTTCTCTTCATATTCAGTCATCACGTTTCCTTCTAAGCCGTCCTCATGTAAATCTAGGCTGACATACGTTAAAAGAAGGCCATATGCAGAAAAACTTTTTAAGGAATATTCAAATAACCCGCGGTTATCTGTTTTGAAATGTAACTCACCACCTGGACGGAGTATATGTTCATATCGCTCTAAAAAGGTTTTAAACGTCAATCTGCGCTTTTCGTGTCTTGCTTTTGGCCACGGATCAGAGAAATTCAAATACACCCGGTCAATCTCATTTTCCGCAAAAACATCTGTCAGCGTCTCAGCATTGATGTTCAAAAGCTTTACATTTTCAACATCTGTCTCTTTGATTTTATCTACTGCCGTCACAATAACACTTTTAAATAATTCAATGCCAATATAGTTGATATCAGGATGAAGCTTGCCCATTCCAGCAATAAAGCTCCCTTTTCCTGTCCCAACTTCGATATGGATTGGATGATCATTTCCAAACAGCTCATGCCATTTCCCTTTATATTGCTCGGGACTTGCTAAAGCAATATGAGCATTCTCAGCTAAGTAATCATCCGCCCATGGTTTATGTCGCATTCTCAATTTGATACACCTCTATTTTCTTTACATTTTATCAAGATACCATGAAACATAAAGACCCGCAAGACAGCATCTTCTATGTCCATATAAAAAGACCAGCCCTTCGCTTGAGCTGGTCTGCCGCATGTATAAATTGGACGCTGAATGCACAGTTTAACCTCATAAATGACACGCAGGAAAGGAGCATTTGTATGGGTTTAAACCGTCAACATCAGCTTCAATTAATCAAAGATATTTTAACCGATCACCAGCTGGATTGCTGCGGGACTGTTGCAGAATATGAACAGGTGGGACGCGTGATTCAATTAATGCTGGCAAAAGAAGATCTGGATGCCGACATTCGTCAGCTGTTAACAGATATTTATGATTACAGCCAAAAGGGCACCTCTGTCAGTTCAATTGATGCACATATTGAGGAGCATCAATCACATCTGTCTGAGTGGGTCGAGAACATTCCACTGTCTTAATGGATGTTTAACCGTTTTAAGAGTGCATTTAGCTCCGCTTGCACTTCTTTTTGCGCCTTTTCATTCCCTTTTCGTTTATGCCAAACGACAAACGATACGGTTTCAGCGAGCACGTACCACGCCATGCGCTTTCGCAAATTGTCCGTCAGCGGGGCGCCGTACATAGAGAGCCAGCTTTCCCAGTTCTCTTCCTCAACATAATGGTATAAAAGCGGTCCAAGATCAATCGCTGGGTCTGCAATCATCGCCCCATCCCAATCGATCAAATAGAGCTGGTTTTCATCTGTCAGCAGCCAATTATTATGATTGAGATCGCAATGACAGACGACCTTGTCCTCAAAATGGACAGCCTCCACATGCTTCTCTAAATACTGGATGGCACGCGAAATGTCTTGTGAATCAATTTGCTCGTTTAATATGGACTGTTTCAGATGCATCAGAATGGATTCTGGGTCTAGAGAGTGCTTCTCTAATCGTTTCAGCATATCGAGCAATTCTTTTGATGTATGGATTTTTCTTAGCTGCTCTGCTACAGGACGATCATTCATGTCCTTTGGCTTCAGCTCTCTGCCGCTCAGCCAGTGCTGTGCAGTAATCACATCTCCATTTTCCATCCGTTTTGTCCAGACAAGCTTCGGCACAATGCCTTCAGCTGACAAAACCGCAAGAAACGGTGACGTATTGCGTTTTAAAAATAGCTTTTGGTCATTGTGTGTTGCGAAGTACGCATCTCCCGTAGCGCCTCCAGCCGGAGAGATATGCCATTCGCTACCTAATATTTGTCCCAACCAGTTCATATCAATTTTCAACCCATCATTTCTTAAAATATTTTAAATCTTGCTTTTTTAGTCGACAAAATTCAGCCGATTGAGGATCAATTGGCTGTTTCTTTTTTTATTTATATGATCATAAAAACAAAAAGGACAGCTATTGAGAATGAGATGCTAAACAATAGCCGTCCTATAGATTTTATCGTTACCTTCTTATACTCGTCAAGCAAAACTAAAAAATCAGGACAAGAACCTTACGAAAAAGAAGGCTTTTTTCATGGTTCTTTGACTAAGGATATACCGCAAGTTATTTAAGCACGTAATTTTAAGGATCGTTCACTTGCCTTTACAAAGACAGGCGTTGCGCCGATCACTTCTCCATCTGCGTGAAATAAGATTTTTTCATCTGCTTCTAAAAACGCTTCCTCATGCTGAAACAGGGTAACCCCCTTCATCCCAAGGTGCTTTCGGAACACCATCGCGCTTAGAAACAAGAGGACTTTGAATGGATTCAAATCTGTGACAACCAACGTTTGAAAACCTGGCTGCCTCGCACTCACTTCCGGTGCCGCTTCCAGCCCTCCCCCGTAATACGGGTGATTGCAGACGATCACAAACCACACTTGGCGAAAGACTTTCTTCTCATTTTCAATAAATAACGCAAGATCAAACGGCTTAAACGACCATAAAGAATGGAGAAATGACAGAGGGTAGATGATAAAGCCAAGCCCCAGCCGTTTCAGCCACTTTTTCCCTCTAAAATGCACCGTTTTCCTCAGTACATGTGCGTCAAACCCCGCGCCGATATGATTGAGAAAGAGAACAGATTGCGGACTTTCGGCATGATCTTGAAAGGAGCCGAGAGAAAATGTTTTGGTGAGCATTCTCTTTTGCTTTCTCACTTCTTTTAGGACATCATGACGATGGATACCGAGACCCTTCGCAGCATCATTCCAATGACCAGCAGGGACAAAACTAAGCTGCACATGATCGATTTCCTTTAAGCCATTCAGTACTTCATGAATGGTGCCGTCACCGCCAATAACAATCAAGCGCTTCAGCCTGTCATCCTGCATGGCACTGATTTGTCTTGCCAAAACTTCTGCATGGCCTTCATGCTGGGTGAGAAATGATCGATAAGAGACCTCCACCTTTTGTAATTCTTTCTCTATGCTCCTCCATGTGCGGAGTCCTTTTCCATGTCCTGCTTCTGGATTAACGATAAAGTACCATTCATTCATATATTAGCTCCACTCAGGTCTCATTTTTCGTGACCTTCCATCATGCCTTTAATCGAGCCATTCCTGTCTTCTTTTGCTGTCTGATTCACCATAAGCAAGCAATGCCTTTGTCGCCTTAAATTGCTGATGCTTTGTCGGCGCCGTATTTTTCCGCTGCTTTTCAAACCACTCTTCTGCCTTCTTCTTATCGATAACCTCCATCCCATATGGAACTTCAGGTAAATCAATATAAGAGGTTCGGCTGATGAGGATTTTTTTCACAGGAAGGTCTACACCACTTTGCTGTAAGATCTTTGACACGACGGTGCCAGATCGCAAAAGGCTTGCACAAGGATTCAAGACGGACTGAACAGCTTTCCCAGTCGCCCGTTTTTCCCAAAAACGTTCCTTCGTTCCGATATAGACGCTGTCTGGCTCAGCCTCTAAGAAAGATAAACAGATCACTTCGATCGGCGTGATGAGTATCGGACATAATTCCATCTCAGCTTTTTGAATAAGAAGCACCGGCTTGTACATCACAAAATAAGAATCCGGAAGCTGCCTTGCAAGCATCCGCAGCTTTTCATCATACCGAATATGATGGGAAACGGTTGAAATATGGGAAATCGTCGAACTCGCCCATTTTAATTGCACTTCAAAGAGATGATCCTTAAAAAAGTGAATCAGCTTCGTTTCATCGGTAGGAACGTTTCTGAAAACCCCTTGCTCTATATCTGTCGGCTCGTTAAAAAGACTCAGGTCCCGTTCCTTTTTCATATCGGCTTCTTTTTGCTTTCTCTTTAAGGAGAATTTCTTTCTCTTTTCTTCCTCTTGTTCTGGAGCTTGTTGAGGAATTTGATCAAACGGTTGCTGCGCCTCCTCTTTTGAAGCCTTTTTTAACTCGTCCCATCTTTGTTTTTTCAACCGATTGAATTGATTGATATAGTGATGCGGGTCTTGTTCATATCGTGATATATAATCTTGAATTTTGATAATTTGCGCCATCTGCTGCTCACTCCAACTTCTAGAATCATTTATGTAGTGTAAATTGTTTGATTGCGTGATAACGAGGGGTTTCCTTCGGACGTATTTCAAATAAAGTGATACGAGAAACCTCCATCACATATGGCTCTTTGCGTAAAGGTGCTTGCTTTTCATAAGGGTCATCCGCATTCCATTTGCGCGCAATCGTCATATGCGGATGAAACGGTCTCTTTTCAACAGGGTGTCCTGCTGACAAAACGGCTTCCTTTACCTTTTCTCTTAAATGCATGAGCGGCTCACTTTCATGAGGCTTTGCAAAAAAGACTCTTGGGCGTTCTTTCGCACCAAACTGCCCTACCTCATTCAGCTCTAGTGGAAATGCAGACGCTTCATTTGAAAGGATGTCAAGCAGCTGGATGATCTTTTTTAAACGCTCTTCTGGAATGGCTCCTAAAAAGATAAGGGTCACATGATAATCATGTGGTGCTGTCCATTTTTGAAAGAACAATCCGCTCCTTTGATCAATGTCCTGTTTGATTTGATGCGCAAGTTGTTCAGGGATGTGAATCCCTATAAAATAATGACGGCTTTCTGACACAATATCACCTGTCCTTTTTTAACAAACTTTACGAATCCCCATTGATGATAGTATAACTAAAGAAATGCGGAATGAGAAGAAAGGGTGTCATCTGATGAAAGTAGCACAAAATATAGCTGAGCTGATTGGCGATACACCACTTGTCAAATTACAGCGGCTCCAGCCAGAAAATGCGGCGGCTGTTTACTTAAAGCTGGAATCATTTAATCCGAGCGGAAGTGTAAAAGACCGCGCGGCTTACAATATGATCGTCGAGGCAGAAAAACAAGGGAAACTCACAAAAGGAGCAACCATTATTGAGCCTACGAGCGGGAATACAGGGATTGGTTTAGCCATGAATGCCGCCGCAAGAGGCTACAAAGCCATCCTTGTCATGCCTGATACGATGACAAAGGAAAGAATCAATATTTTGAAGGCATACGGGGCGCAGGTCGTCTTAACCCCAGGAGAAGAAAAAATGCCGGGCTGCATCCGCAAGGCTGAGGAACTGGCTGCTCAAATTCCTCACAGCTTTATTCCCATGCAGTTTGACAATAGAGCGAACCCAGATGCACATAGAGGCACAACAGCAGTCGAAATTATGGAAGCTGTGAAACAACTTGGACAGCCTCTTGGAGCCTTTATCGCAACAGCTGGAACTGGCGGTACTATTACAGGAACTGGAGAGGAATTAAAAAAGGCATTCCCTCATTTAACCATCCGTGTGGCAGAGCCTAAGGGCTCCCCTGTCTTATCTGGCGGGAAACCTGGGAAGCATAAGCTCGTTGGCACAAGCCCAGGATTTATCCCCCATATTTTAAACGAGCACGTCTATGATGACATCGTTCAGGTAAGTGACGAAGATGCGTACCACATCACACGGCAGCTCGCTCAGCTTGAAGGAATTTTGGTAGGCCCATCCTCTGGGGCGGCTTGCTATGCAGCCATTGAAACAGCCAAGCAATTGCCGGCAGATCAAATTGTGATCTGTATGACAGCAGATACGGGCGAACGATACTTATCCAGTGATGTTTTTCAAAATTAAAAAAGGAACAGGGCGATGAATCCCTGTTCCTTTTTCTTCATTTCACGGTTAAGATGCTTTGACAGATTTCACTTCAGCCTGTTCCCCTCTGATAAGTAAAGCCTGTTCATCAGTAAGCGGACATAAATCAAGCGTCTGCTGATGCTTCTCTGTGATTTGCTGCGCAGCCTCGCCTAAATAGGTATTGTGCATATGCGGTACTGGATAGCGGCTTATTTCATTGAAAGCTTGATATGATGAAAGCTCCGGTGCCTTCTTTTGATCATCCATCAGAGAGATATATTCAATGCTTGGCGCCATGATAACACTCCCAGCAGACTCTCCGATGTACAGCTTGCCGTTGTTGATTTCTTCTTTCAACACGTCATCGAGACGATGCTTTCTTAATTCCTGCAATAAATAAAACGTGTTGCCTCCTGACACGTAGATCACATCATTTTGTTTGATCATTTGCGAGATCTCTTCAGCGGACTGTTCATTTATTTGCACAGTCTCAAGCAGCATCCCTAATTGCTGAAAGGCTTCCTTCGCTGCCTCCACATAATGCGTGACTTCTTCCACAGCACTTGCCGTTGGAAAAAAAGTCACACGCTTTCCTTTTAATGATTCCCCCGCAAAGTCAGATAAGAGAGAATAGCTGTCTTTGAATGAAGAGCATAAGAACATTTTTTTCACTGTGAATTCCCTCTTCTCTTTTCCATTTCTATTTTGCTAATTCATACATAGCTTGTGCGTAAAGAGCTGCTGCTCTCAGTAAGTCATCAATTTCAATATATTCATCCTTTTGATGGGCGCAGTCTGGCCTGCCAGGAAATAAAGGTCCAAAGGCAACGCCTGCTTCTAAAGATCTTGCATACGTTCCTCCCCCAATGGCAATAAGGGTTGCAGGATCTCCCGTTTGTTCCTCATATACCCGCTGCAAGGTTTTCACAAGCGGATGATCTTTTGAGACGTGGTGCGGAGGGCTGTCTTCGAATTTTAGCAGGGCTGCCCCTTTGATGCTTTCAATTCCTTTTTTGACGTCCTTGCCGTCTGCTGTTACTGGATAGCGGACATTTAACCCTAGCTTTGCTGCCTCATTCTGTTTATAGCGGATTGTCCCAACATTCAACGTCAAATCTCCACTAATCTCATCTTTGCAAGCAATTCCCAGCTTTTGTCCTCTTGTATCCTGATCAAATAAAGCGTTGATTTGGGAAGTAAAGGCAAGTCCCTGCTCATCTAATTCGTGTCCGCATAAGAAATTCGCCATATGAATGCCCGCATTTGTCCCATGCGCCGGCTCCATGGCATGAACGGACACCCCTTTTAATGTAAAATGCTGTCCATCTGCTGCGCTTTTTACCTCGCCAGATAATTGATGATCAGCAAGATAGGCTTCGAAGGCTGTTTTTAATGATTCAGCATCGTGTTCCTGTGCAGCAGTTACAGTAGCAGCTGCCTCATCCGGTACCATATTGAGCCTCATACCCGATGTAAATTGCTTCAGCGTATAGCGCTGATGATTCGCTGTTTGTTGATATGTAAATGACACAACCGCATCAATGATCCCTTTTTCCGCATGAATAATTGGAAAATCGGCATCTGGTGCAAATCCGATTTGCGGCATCGCCTCATGCTTGAAATAATGGTCCACACAGCGCCAATCGCTTTCTTCATCTGTTCCAATGATCATGCGTATTTTTTTCGACAGCTGCAGACCAGTATCTTTTAAGATCTTCAGCGCATAAAATGCCGCCATTGTTGGGCCTTTGTCATCAATAGCCCCGCGTGCAAAGATTTTATTTTCTCTGATGTCAGCTGAAAATGGCGGGGTTGTCCAGCCGTCACCAGCAGGCACCACGTCCACATGGCAAAGCACACCTACAATGTCATCGCCTTCCCCATATTCAATATGACCCGCATAGCCGTCGACATTCTTGACTGTGAAGCCTTCGTCTTCCCCTTTTTTCAGCATATACTGCAGGGCATCATCGACTTTTTCACCAAATGGCTTTCCTTCTTTGCCGCCTTCTTCATCAAGGACACTTTCAATTTGTAAAAAAGATTGTGTGTCCTTGATCAAATCGTCTTTTTTTCGTATTACTTCAGCTTCCCAATTCATTTTTCCATTCCTCCTTGAAAAAAGGTTGCAATCCACCCTTAAAACGAATATTATATTAATTGTTTTGTAATAATGTTCGTAAATGGAGGATTTTATGTTTCAGTTAAAAGAAAATCAAACCAACATAAAGAAAGAAATAATCGCTGGTATGACGACATTCTTTACTATGGTCTATATTGTTGCCGTCAACCCGGGAATTCTTTCAAAAGCAGGTATTCCTTTTGACCAAGTCTTTACTGCAACAATCATCGCTGCTGTTGTCGGTACGCTCTGGATGGCACTATTTGCAAACTATCCGATTGCCATTGCACCAGGCATGGGGCTGAATGTCTATTTCACCTTTACCGTTGTCGGCGGTGGCGGCATCAGCTATCAAACAGCGTTTAGTGCGGTATTTGTTGCTGGTATACTCTTTATTATTTTATCGTTAACATCCCTTAGAAAACAACTGATTCAAGCCATTCCAGATAATTTAAAGTACGGCATTACAGCAGGCATCGGGCTTTTCATTGCATTCATCGGCCTCCGTCAGTCTGGAATCATCGCTGCTGATCCAGAAAACCTTGTGAAGCTTGGCAATTTAAGCTCGCCTGTTGTCATTTTAACGCTTGTCGGCTTAATGATTTCGGTTATTTTAATGGTTCTGCAAATAAATGGTGCACTGTTTATCGGTATGTTAGCGACCACATTGATTGCGCTCGCAACTGGCCAGCTTCATTTCCCTAAAACACTGATGGACATCCCTGCACTGCCTGAAGGCATGCTGATTACAAATCCAATCTCTGCCTTTGGTGACGTGTTCTCTCATCATTTGTATGCCGTCGTCTTCTCCTTCTTACTGGTGACGATTTTTGATACAACAGGCACGATGATCGGCGTTGCAGAACAAGCCGGATTAATGAAAAATGGCCAGCTGCCAAAAGTGCGCAGAGCCCTGCTCGCTGACTCGGCTGCAACGACGGTTGGTTCTATGTTTGGTACAAGCCCAACCACTGCTTATATTGAATCATCATCAGGAGTTGCTGCTGGCGGAAGAACTGGGCTGACGTCTCTAACGGTCGCTGCACTGTTTATTGTGGCATTATTTTTTGGCCCGCTCGTTCAAGCGATTTCTTCTTTACCATCCATCACATCACCTGTTTTAATCATTGTTGGCTGTTTGATGATGAACTCAGTGTCACGCATTCGCTGGAACGAACTAGACGAAGCATTCCCTGCTTTTCTTGTCATTCTTTCGATGCCGCTGACTTCTAGTATTTCTACAGGGATTTCACTTGGATTTATTTCATATCCGCTTGTGAAATTGGCGAAAGGGAAATGGAGAGAAGTACATGTGCTTGTTCTCATCTTTGCGGTCTTATTTTTCATTCAGCTCTTTTTCTTAGAAGGATAACAGAAACAAAAAAGGCACATCCTCACATGGAATGTGTCTTTTTGCTTTTCACTGAATTTTTTATTTTGTAAATTTTCTGTGTTTATTTTTTGGACATTTGAAAATGTCAGCTCCAATCGCATCCCTTATCATTATTGGGTTGTAACCGGATTCAAATCATGATATATACCATATTTCATTTCATGAAGACAAGTTTAAAAACACGTAAAGTTGACTTTTTGGTGGAACTAGATGCATAATAACGTGTATAATAGAATAAAACATTAACAAACACGAACATTTACCATTGTTGCATGTCCTTATTTCGCAGTTTTAGTGTAGTAAGTTGTGGTTAGTCAAGTCCATCCGATCTTATTGATAGGGAGTGGTTTTTTGAAACCTTCAACAAACCGTATGATGACTCGAATCAAATCAGTCTATATGTTCATTCAAGAGAAAGGTCTTGTGACGACACAAGAGCTGGTTGATGAATTCGGGATCACACCTAGAACCATTCAAAGAGACTTAAACGTGCTTGCCTATAACGATCTTGTTCATAGTCCAAGCAGAGGCAAATGGGAAACAACGAGAAAAAAAGTAAAAATATCATCTTAAGCGTATAATGAATTGTCCATATAACAAAAAGAACCGGCGATATGCCGGTTCTTTTCTTTTGTTCTTATGTTATTCGCGATTCATTAAGCTGTCTAATTCTTCATCCGTCAATTCACGGTACTCTCCAGGTGCTAGATCTTCATCTAAAGAGACAGCCCCCATCGAGAGCCTTTTTAAAAAGATCACTTCATTTCCCACCGCTTGCGCCATCAGCTTCACTTGATGGTACTTCCCTTCAGTAATCGTTAAACAAATGCGTGTATCTTCGTCTTCATTCGCATCTACTTCCACCTTCGCCGGCTTCGTGTGATAATCATCTAAGATGACAACGCCCTCTTCAAGACGCTTAATGTCTTGATCTCCTAAAGGATATTTCAAATGAACCTCATACGTTTTTGGCACATGCTTTTTTGGAGAAAGTAATTGATGAGCAAGCTGTCCATCATTTGTGAGGAGAAGGAGACCGACCGTATCCTTATCCAGTCTCCCCACAGGGAATGGCTCCCTTGCGATATCCTCCGGCTCAAGTAAATCGACAACCGTTTCATCCCGCAGATCTTCAGTTGCTGAGATCACCCCGTCTGGCTTGTTCATCATTAAGTAAATGAATTCTTTATATTCTACACGCTCTCCGTGTACGAGCACTTCATCATTTGATGGATCAACATGATCTTTCACCTGCTTTGCCACTTCTCCATTCACTGTGACCGCCCGGGCCTTGACAAGCTTTTTCACATCTTTTCTTGAACCAAAGCCGCTGTTAGCAAGTAATTTATCAAGCCTCATGAATATCTACCTCTTCTTAACTCTTTTTTCTTAAAAATTTCGGCATACGGCTGCCAAGTACACGCTCTAGTAATCCCACCTTATAAGACAAGAACATATACACACCGCCGCCAGTGATCATGGAAATCAAAATGACGATACCCGCTTGTACAATTCCGCCTTCATAAGAAATCACTTGGCTCACAAGTTGACTTGTCACATATGCCACGACAGCCATGATCGCCGTTAAAATACCAATGAGAATAAAACGTTTGAAAATTCTGCGGAACGAATAGCCGGCATGGCGTTTAATCATGATAAACATATACAAGATGGACGCACTGTAGCCTAATGCTGTTGCAAGTACAGAACCATTTCCTTGCAGCCAGCTGATCAGCGGGATGTTCAGAACCGTTTTAATAATGATCCCTAACAAAAGACTGACGATGGCAAATTTTTGTTTGTTGATCCCTTGCAGAATCGCTGCATTAATGGTGAATAAAGAAAACAATAATGCAACAGGTGCATACCAGAACAAAATGGAGATCCCAATCTCAGGATGAACAGACGGATAGAAAAACCAATAAACCGGTCCAGCCAATGCTGAGATACCAAATGATGCAGGCAGCACGAAAAATAAAATGACTTGCATCGTCTGATCAATTTGTCTATTGAGCAGCTTGTAATTACGTGCTGTAAATGATTCCGTTATCGTCGGAATCAAGGTTAAGCCAAACGCTGTTGCAAGTGACACAGGAATCATCACGAGCTTCGGTAAATATAACGTCACAATGGACAATACCGCTGTGCTAATATCCTGATGTCCTGATGCAATCATGGCTCTGTTAATTGTGTTTGTATCGATATAAGAATAAATTGGAATCGCAAGTCCAACAAATACATACGGCGCTGCATAGCTAAACAGCTCTGTAAACATTTGCTTATAAGATAATTCAGAGTGAGCGCCTGTATTCGGCTGCATAGATAAGAGCCGGTCTTTCCGCTTCAGCCAATATAAATAAAGCGTGAATAAACCGCCAAATGCACCGATCAGTGCGGCAAATGTTGCATATCCGACAGCAATGACAAGCCCGCCGTCAAGCACCTTTAAAATAATAAACGTCGCCGTTAATAGGAAGATGATTCTGACAAGCTGTTCAATCACTTGGGAAACAGCTGTCGGTCCCATCATGGAGTGTCCTTGGAAGAACCCACGTACAAGACTCATGATCGGTACAACCAAAAGACCTAAGCTGACCATTCGAATCACATATACTACTTGATCGACAGTCAAACCGCCTGTTTCATTTGATCCGCCAAGCTGAATTTTGGCAAAAATCGGTGCGGACAAATATAAAATAGAAAAGGCGATAATCCCGGTGACAAGCATGACCGACATACCCGCCCTGAACATTTTTCTTGTTGTCTCATAATCGCCGATCGCATTATATTTGGAAACAAATTTTGATACCGCTGTTGGAAAACCAAGCGTAGCAATACTTAAAAAGATCGTATATTGATTGTATCCATATTGGAATAACGCTCCACCAGTTGCTCCAACCATTGCGCTAAATGGAATTAAATAAATCATACCCAGAATACGAGAGAGATACGTCCCTATCGTTAAAACCAACGTACCACGAAGCAGTTTATTAGACATGCGCTTAACCACCATTTTTCTAATGAATATTCAACTTAACTATTTTACCACATCAATTCAACACACAGGTAACAAATCCAATACGGAAGTCACAAAACCAATCAATTCATATTTCAGCCTTCCCTAATCTTCGATATAATAGAAAAATGACTGAAAGTAGAAAGAGGAATGTAACATGAAACATTATGATGTCATTGTCATTGGCGGCGGACCTTCTGGGCTGATGGCCGCAATTGCATCAGCAGAGCACGGCGCTACTGTTTTGTTAATTGACAAAGGAAACAAACTTGGCAGAAAGCTGGCCATTTCTGGCGGCGGACGCTGTAACGTCACCAATCGCCTTCCAGTAGAAGAAATCATCAAGCATATACCCGGAAACGGCCGTTTTCTATATAGTGCATTTTCTGAGTTCAACAACGAGGATATTATTTCGTTTTTTGAAAACCTTGGCATTGAACTAAAAGAAGAAGACCATGGACGTATGTTCCCTGTCTCAAACAAAGCACAATCTGTTGTGGATGCCCTTCTAGACAGGCTCCGAGCCCTCAATGTCACCATTCGAACGAACGAAAAAATTAAAACAGTTCTGTATCAAGACGGACAAGCAGCTGGAATTGTTACAAATAATGATGAAAAAATTTCAAGTAAGTCTGTCGTCATTGCTGTCGGCGGAAAAAGTGTGCCGCATACCGGCTCTACTGGTGACGGCTATGCATGGGCAGAAGCAGCCGGTCATACCATTACAGAGCTCTTCCCAACAGAGGTACCGGTCACATCCGATGAACGATTTATTAAAGAAAAAGTGCTTCAAGGTCTTTCTTTAAGAAGTGTGGCTGTCAGTGTCTTAAATAAAAAAGGGAAACCCGTCGTCACACACGTCATGGATATGATCTTTACTCACTTTGGTTTATCAGGTCCAGCTGTTCTTAGATGCAGTGGATTTGTTGTGAAGGAATTGAAAAAACAGCCGAGTGTACGTCTTCAAATTGACTTATATCCGAAGCTGAATGACGAGGAGCTGTTCCAAAAGCTTCATCGCGACCTAAAAGATGAACCGAAGAAAGCCATTAAAAATGTCCTCAAGTCTTGGATGCAAGAACGCTATTTATTGTTTCTGTTAGAACGGAACGGGATTGATCCACAAGACACATTCTCTGGTCTAGCCAAGGATAAACTGCGTGCATTTGCCCATGATTGCAAACATTTTATTGTGCATGCAAATGGTACGCTATCCTTGGACAAAGCGTTTGTGACAGGAGGCGGCGTTTCTGTGAAGGAAATTGAACCGAAGAAAATGGCGTCTAAAAAAATGCCCGGTCTTTATTTCTGCGGAGAAATTTTAGACATCCATGGCTACACAGGCGGCTACAATATCACATCAGCACTTGTGACAGGCAGGCTTGCCGGCATGAATGCTGCACTAGAAGCAAAGGAGAGAGATCAATGATCAGACGTGCATTACCGATTGTTCTTGCGGTCGTTATCAGTTTGACAGCTGCTGTTTTCTTGAAGCTGTCCATTACCCCGTTAAAAGTCGCCATTGTTTTGGCGTTTACCATTTTCGCAGTATGTTTAAAAGAATATGTCTACCGTCTTCGTAAACGAATTGAGGAAAAATCGTCTTCCCATATCGATAGTTGATAAATGAAAGCAAAACATGTTACGGTAAAGTAGAGGTCGAGTGAGAAGCTCGCCTCTTTTTGTTTGAAATAAGTTGAGTTAGGGGATATTAAGCGAAGTCCTCTGCTTAAACGTGTAGAACAACAGGAGAGTGAGATGGTGTGAAAAACGTATCAAGTGTATTTTGGATTGTGATTGCGATCACATTTGTTGCCGTGATGTGGGGAGCGTTTTCTCCAGACACATTGCAAAATGTCACAGATCAAATTCAAACATACATTACAAATGACTTTGGCTGGTATTACTTGTTAGTGGTATCACTGCTTGTCGGCTTTTGTCTATTCTTTATCTTTAGCCCAATCGGTAAGATTACGCTAGGAAAACCCGGGGAAGAGCCTGAATTTGGTTTATTTTCTTGGTTTGCTATGCTATTTAGTGCCGGTATGGGAATTGGTCTTGTTTTTTACGGAGCAGCTGAACCGATCAGCCACTATGCTATTCAGTCACCAACAGGAGAGACTGAAACAGCTCAGGCCTTCCGCGATTCCCTTCGCTATACATTTTTCCACTGGGGGCTTCATGCATGGGCTATTTATGCCATTGTTGCACTTTGCATTGCTTACTTTAAATTTAGAAAAGATGCACCTGGCTTAATCAGTGCAACGCTGCAGCCCGTTTTAGGAAATAAAATTCACGGATGGATCGGTAAAACCATCGATTGTATTGCAGTATTTGCAACTGTGGTTGGTGTTGCAACAAGCCTAGGATTAGGCGCGGCACAAATAAATGGTGGATTGAATTACCTTTTTCATATTCCAATTGCCTTTAGCACACAATTGATCATTATTATCATTGTGACAGTGCTTTTTCTTGCATCTGCTTTAAGCGGGATTGGAAAAGGCATTAAATACTTAAGTAATATCAATATGGTATTAGCAGCTGTTCTGATGTTTTTCTTACTTTTGGTAGGTCCAACTGTTTTTATCTTAAATTCTTTTACTGATTCGATTGGACAATACTTATCCAATATCGTTCAAATGAGCTTTCGTCTATCTCCCAATGATCCTGAAAAGAGAGAATGGATTAATGGATGGACGATCTTTTATTGGGCATGGTGGATTTCTTGGGCTCCATTTGTCGGGATCTTTATCGCTAGAGTGTCACGCGGGCGAACAATTCGCGAATTTTTAGTGGGTGTCTTAGTCGCTCCTTCCATCCTAGTATTCCTATGGTTCTCGATTTTCGGTGTATCTGCAATGGACTTACAGCAAAAGAATATTGTCGATGTTGCAGGTCTTTCAACTGAAACGATGCTCTTCGGTGTACTGAATGAATATCCGCTGGCGATGATCACATCGATACTGGCACTCATTTTAATCGCCGTATTCTTTATTACATCGGCTGATTCAGCTACATTTGTGCTTGGAATGCAGACAACCTACGGATCATTGAACCCTTCTGGCAGTGTCAAAGTCAGTTGGGGCATTATCCAATCGGCTGTTGCTGCTGTACTTTTATTTTCAGGGGGACTTGAAGCCCTGCAAAATACAGCCAAGCTCGCAGCCTTACCGTTCTCCGTTGTCATTATATTGATGATTGTCTCGCTGTATAAATCACTAAATGATGAACGAAGAATCATCAAACAAACCAATCAAGTCAATAAACCAAGAAGTCCAAGAGTAAAAAAAGCATAATCGCAAGCGAGAAAAAGCCGTTCCTTATCCGAACGGCTTTTTTCTATATATACAATTTAAGATTGTCGCGAGCTTGAGGATTCCTTTAAAATAGTGATGAATCATCACTTTCTACATAATGGAGGTTTATATGACGTTACCTACGTTCAAGTACAACCCAGATCCAGTTTCGTTAAACGTGATCAAAAAAGAGCATACGACATGTCCTATTTGTGAGAAAGTAAGAGACGCCAGCTAACCAAAGAAAAAGGACACTTCAAGCAGGTCCTTTTTTGAAGCCGTCTATTTTTTATATAAAATGAGTGCAGAAAAACAGTAGAGCTGTTCCCCTCCCTGCTCACAGATCACCGCTACATTGTACTTGATGTCAATGATTTGGTCGTCATCCATTCCTTTTAAAAAATGATTGATTTCACTCTGCAAATCTTTCTCATGCTCTTCATCAAATACAGCTACCTTTAGCACCTATGCCACTCTCCCTTCTCTCGCTACTCTATCTTTATGCAAATAGAAAGAGGCATATGAACAAAAAAACCTTTCATCGTTAAGATGAAAGGCCTTCTATTTACAGCTTCGGTTTTATTTCTCCTGTCCAAGCAAGCATCCCGCCAACGACATTTGTCGCTTGGTAGCCTTGATCTTCTAGGTAATAGCAGACATTTTCACTACGTTTACCAGAACGGCAAATAATATAATATTCCTGCGTTTGATCGAATGCATCCAGCTTCTCAGGGATATCGCCCATTCGAATGTGGATGGCTTCCGGGATCATACCTTCTGCTACCTCTTCATCCTCACGTACATCGATAAGCTGAATGGCGTCTTCCTGCTCCAGCTTTTGTTTTAATTCTTCTATTGAAATTTCTTTCACTGACACGACTCTCATCTCTCCTTTTCATTACGGTGACACCATTATAGCAAATGATTCACTTCACTGCGTATTCACCCGCTTTGATTGAAGGAAAGACGGCAGCCGCTTCTTCACTTCGGCTGTCTCGTGCTCAATTTCAAACTCTACCTTTTTAAAGACTTGATAGGCCAGCCACATATGACCATAGGCGAGTATGCTCACACTGAAAAACGGCACGATTCCCGGTAAATAAGCAAACAGAACAAACAGCACAGCCGAGAAAACAAGCATAGAGAGTGTATATTGCAAATATGAGATACCGAGCAGAAGAGAGAATTTCAGATAGAGACGTTTTTTCCAATCGTAATGCGCAAGCAGCGGAAAAATATAAAATAAGCTCACAATAAACAGAAAACCGAAAATATATATAGCAAAGCGAAGCACATGTAAGAGCCAGCTCGCCGGATAGATATAAGCAAGGTCGACATAAATAATCGTTCCAATGATGAACAGCACCACTCCAATGATGTTAGAGCGTATAAACTCCTCCCTGAATACCTTCCAAAAAGTGCGGAATACATTGACCTGCTCATGCCCTTGAATCCACTTTCTCATCACGGAAAATAATGCAGTAGTCGCAGGCATCAAGCCAAATACGCCAAGCCCCAGGATGATGAACAAAAGCCATAACAAATTCGTATAGGCGAGCCTCATCACCCACTCACACATCCTCAGCATTCTGCTCATTGAACCATCATGATCCATCTCTTTCCCCTCCTCTCTTTCTCTTTACACCGTCTCTTTATGAAACAATTCATCGATTTCAATTGGGCGCTTTTCTGCGACAGAGCGCCACATGCCTTCCCCAAGAGCAATCGAATAAGCACCAGCCTCTGCTCCTGCTAAGATGTCATAGTGAATCAAGGGATCTTTTCCTATAAATAAATCAGCCAAAAGCAGAGGATCTCCTCCGCCATGTCCGCCTGGCTGCTTTACGACTTCAATCGTCTCCTTTGATCCAAACATCGGGTAATAAGAAATTGTTTGTTCTGGGAATTGAAAAGGAATTCTTGATGGCACATGAAACTCATTTGTTTCAATACGCCCCTTCGTCCCATTAATGGCAAGACGATAGCCTTCATATGGGGCTGAGAATTGAATCGAATAGCTGAGCAAAGCCCCTTGGTCATAAGCGACTGACGCCACATATGTATCCTCAATATCAATTTCCTGATCAAAAATGCAGGCATCAGGGCGATAGTTTGAGTACTGCTGCGTTTGCTCCTGACCGGATTCAATATGGTCGTCCTCCACCTTCGAGCGCTCAACCCGCGGATTCCACCTTGCTTCATAGTGACATATATCCTTCACATGACATGTTCCGCAAAATCTTTTTTCCTCCCCCTGCAAGGGATTCCAAGGGCTTTCGCTGCCGTAATAGTTCAGCGCCCCGTAAGCAAATACTTGCTTCGGCTTTTGATCAATCCACCAGTTGACCAAATCAAAATGATGCGTCGACTTATGAATGGACAGCCCGCCAGAAAATTGACGTGTGCGGTTCCACCTTTTGAAATAACTAGCACCATGGTACGTATCAATGAGCCAGCTCAGTTCAACAGATGTGACCCTCCCAATTTTCCCGTCTAAAATAAGTTCTTTTACTTTTCGATGGAAAGGATTGTAGCGATAATTAAAGGTGACCGTGACCTTCCCTTTACTTTCCGCCTCTTTATCCACCACTTTTTTGGCGTCTTTTGCTGTTGTCACCATCGGCTTTTCAGTGATGACATCTAGATCATGGTCAAGTGCCTGCATGATATATGTGACATGTGTGTCATCCCTGCCTGCCACAATGACGATATCTGGCTTTGTTTCCTTGACCATCTGATCAAATGCATCTTCATGAAAAAACGAAACGCCCCGGAGTGATGGAAAACGCTCCTGACAAAGTGTATACCGCTGATGATCTATATCTAGGAGTCCTGTAATCCGATAATGCTCATTGAAATCCTCTGTGAGCGGTTTAATAAACATATTGAACGCACGATGGCTCAGCCCGCAAATCACGACCCGTTTCACATTCCCCACCCCATTTTCTATTGGTTTTCACGAAGCTGTTTCATAAGAGACAGCGCCTCTTCCGTCTTATCAGCATACATGGGAATGAAAGCGACCATATCCCGGTGTAATTGAAAGGTATAGCCGTTGAGTTTTTTCTTTCCTTTATTGATTTGAACCGCATAATCGACCGTTTTCCCTGTCTTTTTGTCCTCGACCGTATATGGTCCTGCTGCTTGACCGCCTATTTCCATCTCTTCCAGCAGCTGAAAGCTTTCAGGATCATCATACGT
This sequence comes from Bacillus sp. FSL K6-0994, assembly GCF_038630815.1. Classification (NCBI taxonomy): domain Bacteria; kingdom Bacillati; phylum Bacillota; class Bacilli; order Caryophanales; family Bacillaceae; genus Bacillus; species Bacillus sp. FSL K6-0994. The sequence continues at coordinate 2,675,047 of NZ_CP152043.1, forward strand.
TCTAAACATTTCTTCTGGAACAAACATCACGTCCCCCTCTTTTGAGGTAATTTCAACAAGAAGCTTTTCAGGAATCGCCGGAAAGATGTGGACGCTATACGTCTCTTGTTCCGGCTGAAAAGCCTTCTCCACTAATTGATCCTTCATCCCCTTTGACATATCAGAAAAAATCAGGACATCGATCCCGTTTGTTTTCCCCTGACAGGCAGATAAACAAATGGCAGCGATGAAACTGATGAGCCATACGACGGCTCTTTTTTGCCTCCTCATGCCTTTTGAAAAACAGACAGCTTTTCTAGCTCAGTTAACGCCATAATAAAAGCGCCTGCCCCGTGCAAGTCATTAGTGCTCCGCTCTCTTCCAACGTAGTAATCATAAAATCCCGCAGATGTTCCAATACAAATATCATTGATAGTAAAATCACCATTTTCTTTCTCAGCCGTCTTATGCTGAATCAAGCCTTGATATGCTCTGACCACATGATCAACATAACGGAGGCTCACATACCCTTCATTCATGGCCTTTGCCATGGCGTATATGAATAAACACGACCCCGAGCTTTCAAGCCAATTGTCACTGTGATTTCCTTTATCAATGATTTGATGCCAGAGACCTGTCTTTTGATCCTGGTACTTTGCCACACTTTCCAGCATGTCTGTCAGCGTTTCCTTCCACACCTTCCGCCTTTCATGCTGCTCGGGCAAGTCCTCGATCATATCTGCTAATGCAAGGACATACCAGCCAAACGATCTTGCCCAAAACTCTGGGGAACAGCCGGTCTTTTGATCAGCCCATGGCATCGTTTTTCGTTCATCCCACGCGTGATAATACAGACCTGTTTGTTCATCTTTCGTATGCTTTCTCATGAGATGCTCTTGATGGATGACCATATCCACTAGTGACTCTTCACCTTTAAGCCGAGCATACTTTAAGGCAAAAGGACCGCCCATGTAGAGACCATCGAGCCACATTTGATAAGCATAATTGTCTTTATGCCAAAATCCGCCCTCAGACGTGCGGTTTAGCGTACGATATAGTCCGCGCAGCTTCTCCGCCGCCAGCACATACCGCTTCTCTCTCGTTCGTTCGTAAAGAGGGAATAAAATGAGTCCTGCTTGAATGGCATCAAGCTCATCCCTGCGAAATAACAGATTACCGTACTCATCAATGAGGGAGTCCGCATAGTTTTTCACATAATCGAAATACGCCTCGTTCCCTGTTGCCTCATATAGCTTCATGACGCCGCAAAGGAAAACGCCTTGATGATAATGCCATCTTCCAGCTGGCGGCAGCTCAATTGGTGTATACGCTTTCATAATGGTTTGTGCTAATTTCTCTGCATGCTCAAGCGGTGATCCCTTTTCAATCGATAAAGTCATTCTTCCTCATCTCCCTTTTTAATAAATACCTTCTTCCCCGAATTTCTTCGCTAAACGGTTTGCCAGCATGACCAAAATAAGTCCAACAGCTGCTTTAAATAAACCAACAGCGGTACTATAGCTGAATTGTCCTTGCTTAAGACCTGCTGTATAAACGTACGTATCAAAAATCTCTGCTACTTCCCGGTTCGTTGCGTTCAGTAATAGATAGACATGCTCAAAGCCAAGCTCAAGCGTATCACCGATTTTTAAAATAAGCAGAACCACAATGACACTTTTAATGGCAGGAAGTGTGATGTGCCACATTTGTCTCAGTCTCCCGGCCCCATCCATTTTTGCTGCTTCATATAGCTGCGGATCTACCGCTGTAATCGCCGCAAGGTAAATGATTGTTGACCATCCTGCTTCCCGCCAGATGACCTGTAAAATGTACATCGGTCTAAACCATTCCTGACTAAGAAGGAAGTTAATCTTTTCTCCACCAAAGAAAGCAATCAATTCATTCATTAACCCGCCATCTACTGTTAACAAAACAAAAGATAAGGACACGACAATCACCCATGACATGAAGTGAGGAATATAAATCATCGTCTGTACAAATTTCTTAAACAATGCCAATCTCACTTCGTTTAAAAGAAGCGCTAATAAGATCGGAATTGGAAAGAAAATCACGACATTCATGGCAAATAAAATCAGTGTATTTTTTAATAAGATGAAAAATGTTGGTTCTGTAAACAATCGAATAAAGTGTTTGAAGCCAACCCACTCACTGCCAAGAATGCCGAGAAACGGCTGGTAATCTTGAAAGGCAATGATGAGCCCCCACATTGGCACATATTTAAAAACAATAAAATAAATGAGCCCCGGCAAAATCATTAAATACAAAAACTTTTGACTTAGCAATTGATTAAGTAAGCGCTTTCTTTTTTCGCTTTTCAAAGCTGCCGCAGGCACACCCTTGGCAGTGACATCCTCTGTTTTCATTGATAAAGCCTCCCCTCATGCTAATGCATGTGTTAACTGTATCTTAAGGATGAAAAATCCGTCTACAATCATATCAACAGATCATATTTTCATAGGTGATGCTGATCAAAACGTTACATAAAACATAAGAAAATGATCCTAATCTCAGAAAATGATTATTGACAAACCTACCAGATTTTTGGATTAATAAATTAAGGGGAAAAGATTGTTTTGTTTGAAATGGGGGGTTTTATGAAAAGAAGGCAGTACAAATTTTATTACAAGCTAGTGACGTTTTTTTTCATACTTAGTACGATTCCTGTTATCATTGTCGGCATTTTTTCTTATCAGCATTCGCAAAAAACAGCACTTGAAAATATCTCAAATGAAAAGCTCGACAGCGTCAAACAAACGCAATCCAATATTGAGCATATTTTAAAAACTGTTGATCATTCTCTCACTCACTATGTCAGTTCGCCGCCTCTCCTTCAAACACTGGCAGAACCTTTAAATCCAGACCAATTTCAGCTTTATAATCAAGTACAGCAGGAACTGAACTACCTGCAAACCTTTGACACCGACCTTTCCAATATTACACTCGTCAGTAAAATGGAAGACTGGTACATGAACAATTCGGGGCTTTATCATGTCACAAGCGAAGACCAAGAAAAAGCGCTGACCTCTTACCTCAATATACCAAGTCACTCCAGCTGGGCACTTGAAGAGAATAATCCACTTGTTGCGACAAAAGAAGGAAAAGCATCCTTTTGTAAGTACAATGTGAATTTAATCAAACAACTGCCTATGAACAGCGTTCAAAAAAAGGGAATCGCTGTCGCCAGCATTCCAAGCTGCGTAATTGCTGATAACATGCCTGACTTCTCTCAATCAGATAGTATGTTTGTCATCGATACCAACGGAAAAGTGCTGCTACATAACCGCAAAGAACAAATTGGTGAATCGCTGAAACATCAGGATTTCGTCAAGCATGTGCTCTCACTTGAAAAACGATCAGGGCAATTTGATATGAAGATCGACGAACTCAACTATCAAATCACATTTCAAAAATCAGATTATAATGAATGGACGTACCTATCCTTCGTTTCTATTCCAGAGCTTAAACAGCAAACGAAATCAATTGGGTGGATTACCTTTATTATCTGCACCATTTTGTTAGCGCTTTCATTACTATTTTCATGGTTTGGTTCCAGACACTTTTATAAACCAATCCGCTTATTATACGAGTCATTTGCACGTAATGAATCATTTTTGCAAAAACAGCCTTTTCAAAATGAATTTGAGTTGATTGAATCGAGTATTAAACAAATGAAAGATCAAAACAATGATTTAGAGGAACGGATTGAGCAGCAAGTGACACACTTACAGCAATACTTTATGGTACGGCTGCTGCTTGGAAAGCTGACAGATGAAGAAGTTAACAACCGGTTCCAAAGCTTAGGCTTTCCTCAGGGCTGGTCTCATTTGTCTATGCTTGTGACCCAAATCGATACGTTAAAAGGAACACCTTATGAAAAAAAAGATGCTGACTTGCTTTTATTTGCGATCAATGGACTGATCGAGCAGATTATTCCGCAAGAGGAGCACCTTCAGCCAACCGTTGTCAATCAGCATCAAACAACGATTATCCTCAACCACTCAAAGTCAGATGAAGAGTTTACTGAATATTTAAATCAATTAGCAGAAAGCATTCAGCAGCGTATTGAAGAAGAGCTCGGTTTATCGATCAGCATTGGGATCAGCCGCCAGTTTAAGGAACTCACGATGGCAAAACATGCTTACATTGAAGGAAAAGAAGCCTTAAAATACAGACTCAAAGCAGAGAAAAAGTCTATTATCTTATATGAGCATATCCAGCAAGGAAAGACGTTCAAAACCCATTTTCCAAAGCAGCTGCAGCATGATTTATTTGATGCGATGAAAGCTGGAGATCAAGGCAAAGCGGATCACTATTTACATGTGCTCCTGCAATCCATTTTTTCTAAAAATGCAGGACCGCACGAATACCATATCGCCCTCGCTCGTTTCTTAAACAATTTAATTGAGCTGATGCATTTGCTGGGCATTGAATTATTTGAGGTTGAAGATAACAAAATGCTCTATGATACGATTTTTGAATTTAAAACCTTTGAAGATACGGAAGCATGGCTGAAACATGAAATCATTCGGCCAATTATTGACCAGCTTGCTGCACGTGAAGACTCACAATACAAAAACATCTCAGAAAAAATCATTCATATTATTCATCAAGAATTCGACTCAGATCTCACATTGGATGAAATCGCCACACGTCTGCATTACAATCCCAATTATTTAAGCAGCATTTTCAGAAAGGAAATGGATATCTCCTTTAGTGAATATCTCTCTTCCTACAGACACCATGTCGCTAAAAACTGGCTAGTAGAAACCGATATGTCCGTCAAAGAAATTTCGGAAAAACTGAAATATAAAAACCCGCAAAATTTCATTCGGTCCTTTAAAAAGCTGGAAGGTACTACTCCTGGGAAATACCGCGACCAGAAAAAAGGCATGTAAGACAAAGAGTCCCGCTCTCACAAGAAAGCGGGACTCTTTTATTTAAACTGTTCATTTAAGATGCTGTCTTCCAGCACGGAAAGCGGCTCTCCATACACACGTTCAATATGAGCTGCCCCCCAATCGCATAGCGCATTGAGAATTCTTTCGAGCGACTGTCCGTATTCACTTAATTCATATTCCACTTTAGGCGGCACCTGTTCATAGACGATCCGGTTAATGACCCCATCACTTTCAAGCTCTCTCAGCTGCTGCGTGAGCATTTTTTGTGTGATGTTTGGCATGAGCCGCTTCAATTCGCTCGTCCGTTTTTTCCCGTGTGTCAAATGACATAAAATCACACACTTCCACTTCCCGCCTATGACCTCAAGCGTTGCTTCCACAGAGATATTATATTTTTTCTTTTCCATCGAATGTTCACTCCTCTTTGTACGAACAGGCACTTTTTAGTACCTATATTACAAAAAAGTACGTACTTTTTTTTTCGTCATCTATGTTAGATAATAACTCTTGCCGGTCGGCTTCGTCTATCAAAATGTCATCACAGAAGGATGTGAACTTACTTATGAAGAAAAAGCAAAACCATTTTGCTCTTCTCGCACTAGCGATTAGTGCTTTTGCTATAGGAACAACTGAGTTCATTAGTGTCGGTCTTTTGCCAATGATCTCAGAGGACTTTGGAGTGAGCGTCAGTCAGGCAGGCTGGACTGTCTCTTTATATGCACTTGGTGTGACATTTGGCGCGCCTATATTGACTTCCCTTACTTCCACGATGAAAAGAAAGACATTGCTTTTGCTCATTATGCTCGTCTTTTTGATTGGTAATACACTTGCCACCATTGCCCCGACTTTTTCAGTGCTGTTAATCGGCCGGGTGATTTCAGCCTTGTCCCATGGAATCTTCATGTCTATCGGCTCTACGATTGCTGCAAGCCTTGTCGTGAAAGAAAAACGGGCAAGCGCGATTGCCTTTATGTTCACTGGTTTAACAGTAGCGACTGTGACAGGTGTGCCATTCGGGACATTTCTTGGTCACGAGCTCGGCTGGCGGACATCATTTGGTGTGATTGTGATCATTGGTCTGATCGCACTGATAACCAACTATTTTCTTGTGCCGTCTCAATTAAAGCAGGGGGTGAAAACATCTTTTAAAGATCAAGCTGTTCTATTAAAAACAAAAAGAATTTTGCTTTTATTCGTCATTACAGCCACAGGGTATGGAGGAACCTTTGTCGTCTTCACGTATTTATCTCCTCTCTTGCAGCATGTGACAGGTCTTGCGCCTGGGGCTGTGGCCTTGATCCTGCTTTTATACGGAATCACGATCGCAGCCGGAAATGTCATTGGCGGAAAAGCTGCTAATGAACAGCCAATGAAAGCACTGATCTATATGTTTATCATCCAAAGCATTATCTTGTTTATCCTTAGCTTCACTGCTGGATTCACAGTGTTAGGCATTGGAACCGTCATTCTGATGGGACTGTTTGCTTTCATGAATGTACCTGGGCTGCAAGTAGCCGTCGTTGACTTTGCAGAAAGATACACACCCGGAGCGGTCGACGTCGCATCTGCTATGAATATCGCTGCCTTTAATGCCGGTATTGCCATCGGCTCATTTTTAGGAGGCATCGTGACAGATACACTTGGTCTTGTGCATACAGGCTGGGTCGGCGGCATCATGGTCCTCATCGCAGCCATTCTTACGATGATCAGTTATCAAATGGAACAAAAAGAACAAACACAAACCATTTAAAGGAGTTTTTATGATGGAACATTTACAAAGTACAAAAACATTAAACAATGGGGTCCTCATGCCAGGCTTTGGCCTTGGTGTATTCAAGGTGGAAGATGGAGCAGAATTAGTTGATGCTGTCAAAACAGCCATTCAATTAGGCTATCGCAGTATTGATACAGCGGCTATTTATGGAAATGAAGAAGGTGTTGGACGAGGCATACAGCTTGGTTTAGCAGAAACAGGACTGCGCCGCGAGGATATCTTTGTCACATCAAAAGTGTGGAATGCCGATTTAGGATATGAATCTACCCTAAATGCATACGAAGAAAGCTTAAAAAAGCTTCAGCTTGACTACCTTGATCTGTATTTAATCCATTGGCCGGTTGAAGGAAAATACAAAGAAGCTTGGCGTGCACTGGAAACCTTGTATCGTGAAGGAAAGGTCAGAGCCATCGGAGTGAGCAACTTCCAGCCGCATCACCTAGACGAACTATTAAAAGATGCAGACATCAAACCAGCGATCAACCAAGTAGAATTTCATCCAAAACTAACGCAGGAAACACTCTCTACGTATTTGAACTCTCATGGCATTCAAATGGAAGCTTGGTCACCGCTGATGCAGGGTGAACTGCTGCATCACCCGCTGATCACAGAGCTCGCAGACACATACGGTAAAACACCTGCTCAAATTATTTTGCGCTGGGATGTACAAAAAGGTGTCATCACCATCCCAAAATCAACGAAAGCACATCGTTTAAAGGAAAACGCTGATATATTTGATTTTGTCTTATCTGATGAAGATATGAAACGTCTTTCTGACTTAAATGAAAACAAACGTATAGGTCCAGATCCAGATAACTTCGACTTTTAATGAAAACACCCCCGCTTTTTTGCTTTGCGGGGGTGTTCCTATTGGTCATTTTGATTTTTTAAAGGAAGCTTCATATTCTTCTATGATTTTATTCCCACCATTGGATTTCCACTTCTCTACATCCTTCTGAAATTGATCTTCACTGATGTCTCCAAGAATGAACTTATACGTCGCATCATCGATGATTTTCTTCAATTCGTTTCCACGCTCTGATGCTGTTTCTGAATACAGGCTTTCAGCAGGATTGGCAACGATGATGTTTTGATTGTCTTCTTCTAGCTCTTCATATTTAGAACGAACTGCATCCCCTTTATTTTTCAAGTAACGTTTATCAATTCCTACAAGACTGACAAGCGGCTGTACATCTGTCTGCCAGCTTTTCACTTGGCTTTCTTCCCTGACAAATGTATTTCCTTCTTCTTTCTTATAATGCTGGCCATCTATACCGTACGTCATGAGACCATATACATCTTCTTCGGCAATGCGGTCAAAGAAGGCCAAAATCCGCTTTAATTCTGCCTCTGATTTCACGCTTGTTTTAGGGAATGCGAAGATGCCATTATGACCACCTGATGCCCACACACGTTCTTTGCCATCTGGGCCTTTGATTCGGTTGATAATATCTACTTTCATGTTTTTATCTGTCGCATCATCTCTCAGGTTCACGGCATCTACCATATTTCCAACATAGATGCCTGCTTTTCCTTGTGAGAATAATTCCTGCTGCTGTGTTTTGCTTGTCACTGGGAAGTCTTTGTTAATATAGCCATTGTCGCGCAGCTTTTTCATGTATTTCATTGTATTCATGTACTCATCCGTCATAAAGTCTGGCGTGAATTTCCCGTTTTCTTCTTTCCAGTCTGTGGGCATTCCTTCATATGAACCAAGTGTTTTAAATGCGCCATAAATTAAATCGTTCCGATCCGTAAAGCCAATTGTAGCCGCTTTTCCATTTTGATTCGGGTCTTTTTCAGTAAAGGCTTTGGCTACTTCATATAGATCATCCAATGTTTTTGGTGTATCCAAATTTAAATTTTCAAGCCAATCCTTTCGAATGACAATCCCTTGTCTTGAAAGTGGTCTCTCTCTATAGATGCCATAAAGCTTCCCGTCTATAGAGGCGTTTTTATTAATCAATTCGTTCATCTTACTTAAATTTGGATAATCCTTTAAATACGGACCGACTTCCCAAAACATGCCTGATCTGAACGCATTAATCGCAGACGAATTTTTAATGTCTTGAATCGTCACAATTTGCGGCAAATTCCCTGCTGCAAGTGCGGAATTTAACCGATCTTCCTTCACAGCATCAGGCACCCATGTAATATCAAGCTCTGTATTTGTGAGCTTCTCAATCTCTTTTAAAACGGAATCCTTCGGCGGCTGCTGATGATATAAAATCGCCATCCATGTCAGCTTTACCTTTTTGTCTAAATCAACCTTCTCATCTGATGAGTTTGCCCCTTTACTTGAACACGCTGACAGAATACCGCTTGCTGCAAATAACAGGACAAACGCAATCAGCCATAATTTCTTTCTCCCCATAAGATCCCTCCGTTGTTCCATCTTTTTAACCCTTTACAGAACCTAGTAATGCCCCTTTGTTGAAATGCTTTTGAATAAATGGATAGACAAGCAGAACCGGAATGGTTGCCACAACGATCACAGCCATTTTAATCGTCTGGTCTGGCGGTGGTGTGGATGAGCCCATATCCGACATATCTCCCTGCATTCCGCTTGAGACAATGACAATCTGTCTCAGCAGCACCTGAATCGGCCACTTCACTGAATCATTTAAATACAGAATGGCAGTCATATACGTATTCCAATACGTCACGGCATAAAAAAGTGAAATGGTTGCAATGGCTGGCAAAGAAAGTGGCAGCACAATTTTAAAGAAAATCCCTAAATCGTTACAGCCGTCCATCTTCGCTGATTCCTCAAGACTTGCCGGTATGTTTTGAAAAAAGTTTTTCAAAATGATTAAATTGAACGCATTGATTGCAACCGGTAGAATAAGTGACCAATACGTATCAAGCAGACCAAGTGTTTTCACCACAATAAACGTCGGAATCATCCCTCCGCTAAACAGCATCGTGAAAACAACGAGAAACATCAGTGTTCTTCGGCCTTTTAGCTCCTGGCGAGACAGCCCGTATGCCATAAGCGAGGACAAAAACATGCTGACAGCTGTTCCAACGAGCGTCACAAGAATGGATACAATGAGGCTGCGATACACAATATCTGTAGAAAAAATATATCGATATGCCTCTAAAGAAAACGTCGTCGGGAACAAGATAAACTTCTTCGTGATGACCTCTTCTACTGTTGCAAAAGAGGCGGCAATGACATGGATGAACGGAAGCACACATATTAATGCGAACATGAGTAGAAAAGAGTAATTAAATAAATTGAACAATCGGCCTTTAATAGAACGATCTATGTTCATCACGCCCTTTCTTTGAAAGCGTTATCATTTCATCTGAAAGTAAGCTGCAGCCTGTGACGATATCGTGATTAAAATGTAACAAACGGGGGAAGAAAGCGTCTATAATCATTTTGACAGACCAACTGGATAGATCATATCAGCCGTGCTTTTATGCTCATGAAACAAAAGAATAAGATCATTAGCTCATGACATGATTATGCCCTATGCTTGATCATTGTCTCCGAGGATCTCCGTCGTATTGACATCTGGTTCATAGCCTAACTCCTGCTTCGTTTTCTCAGTAGACCACGGCTTTTCTTCATTCTCTGATACAGCATAATAGGTCCCAAAGGAGATATTCGTTTCAATCGCTGCCTTTATCATACCTGCAAGATCTTCATGTGACAGCAGTGTTCTTTTTGTTCTTTGTTTTTTGTGTAATGCCGTCATCTCATCTGTCACCACTGTTCCAATTCTTAAATTGATGACAGACATTCCCGTTTGATCGTGGAACAAACGCCCTAGCTGTTCGGAAGCAAATTTTAAAATGCCATAGACATTTTTAGTCGCAGGCACATCGTCAGTTGTAATCTGCCGCCCAAGTAAGGAGCGTCCATCCTCTTCATAACGATCTGTCACATGGTTGCTGCTTGCAAAAATGACTTTTCGAATTCCTAGCCGCGCGGCTGAACGAAACATATAATAGGTACACCTCCAAAAAATATCAGTCATTTTTGCAAATTCTTCATGATCCATCACATCATGCGTCATGTCCATGTTTAGAAGATGCAAGATGACATCTGTATCCCGCGGAATTGCCTCATATACATTCTGTTCATTCGCTGCATCGGCTAAAATGACTCCTTCTACACAGCTTGTTAGATCAATAATCGTGACGCTGTACTCATCAGAGAGCGCTTTTGTTAAAAGACGTCCAATCACACCGCATCCGCCAATGATGGTGATTTTTTTCATCTGTCTCCTCCTTTCTTTTGACGTAGTATGTCCAAGCATTTCTTGATTACAGCCACTTTTTCAAAAATCGTGTCGCCTCGTGTCGCATAGCGGCTGTTTCAAAATGACCTGCATGAAGACGGGTAAGCTGATATCGTTCTTTCAATGAAGCAGCTTCATAGGTTTGACTCAATACCTTTTGAATCCTTCCAACGCCTTCAGCAGGCGTGAGCTGATCAAGTTTTCCAACTAAGCTTAAATGCGGTCTTGGAAAAATCATTTCTTGAATGTCCGCTGCTGTAAAATGCTTCGCCAAGCTCGGTACATAGTAATAAAAGCCATGTCTGTCCAAATTGTTCGTTTCAATTAATGTATGATGGTCCACCTGTGCACAAAGATCAATACACACACTGACCCTCTCATCAAGTGCAGCCGTCCACCAGGAAAGAAGACCGCCCATTGACATCCCAAAGACAGCTAACCTGTCCGCCAGCACATCAGATCGAGACAGCAAATAATCAATCGCACACATACTTTCATACAGCATCATGCCCCACATCACTTTTCCTGTTAAAAGCATTTCCTTAAAAATTTCACTTTCTGTTCTTCCTCTTCTCTCACCGAACCCTGCATGATCAATGGCCAGTACACTATAGCCTTTAGACGTAAACTCTTTTGCATATGAAGGCGTTTGCAAATAATGAGCACCTTTTAACAGCTCGTCCTTCCCATTCACGTAATTCCCGCCATGTGAATGCTGGAACAGTACAACGGGTCTTTTTTTCACCGTATCCTTCGGTTTCACGAAATAAGCAGGGACTTCCTCTTCACCATTCATGGAGAGAATGAGCGTTTCCACTACATATGATTCACGTTCTTCCATTTTTAACGTATAAGCCTCCACGCGATGACGTTCTGGCATTTCTCCTAACAGACTGAGCAGTTGTTCACGTTTGCTTTCCTTTTCCATTGACGTCACTCCTCATTTTCTTGATCACCTGTTAAAATACGAGACCGATGCGGGAATCACCTTGTTTTCGACAAAATTATGTCCCGGGAAATAAAGAACACCCACCGGTTCATACCGATGGGTGTCATCATTAGTTTGCAACAATATTGACAAGCTTCCCAGGAACTGCAATCACTTTACGAATGGTTTTCCCTTCAAGCTGTTCTTTTACACGTACCTCATTTTTCGCGAGCTCTTCTAACTGCTCCCTTGTTGCATCAGCAGGAACGGTTAATTTTGCTTTTACTTTACCGTTAAGCTGTACGACAATTTCTACTTCATCGTCGACAAGTTTTGACTCATCATATTGAGGCCATGCTTCATAAGAAATAGATCCTTCATGACCAAGTTTATTCCAAAGCTCTTCTGCTAAATGCGGTGCAATTGGAGAAAGAAGCTTTACAAAGCCTTCTGCATATTCTTTCGGCAGTGTATCAGCTTTATAGGCATCGTTGATAAACACCATTAATTGTGAAATGCCTGTATTGAAACGCAAGCCTTCATAATGATCCGTTACCTTCATGACTGTTTCATGATAGCTGCGTTCTAATGCGCCGCCAGATTGCTCTGTCACTTTATCACTGAGTGAGCCATCTTCATTTGTAAAGAGACGCCATACACGATCAAGGAAACGACGAGCGCCATCAAGTCCTGTTTCAGACCAAGCAATTGACGCATCTAAAGGTCCCATGAACATTTCATAAAGTCGTAATGTATCCGCACCATGAGATTCTACGATATCATCCGGGTTGACCACATTTCCTTTTGATTTACTCATTTTTTCATTGTTTTCCCCAAGAATCATACCTTGGTTGAACAATTTCATGAAAGGTTCTTTTGTTGGAACAACACCGATATCATACAAGAACTTATGCCAGAAGCGCGCATATAGAAGATGCAGTACAGCGTGTTCTGCTCCGCCGATATACACATCAACTGGAAGCCATTTCTTCAGCTTCTCAGGAGAGGCAAGCTCTTCTGTGTTATGAGGATCAATATAACGTAAGAAATACCAGCAGCTGCCTGCCCATTGCGGCATTGTATTCGTTTCGCGGCGGCCTTTTTTACCTGTAACAGGATCTACAACCTCAACCCAGTCTTTAATATTGGCTAATGGTGATTCACCTGTACCACTTGGCTTAATCTCTGTCGTCTTAGGCAAGATCAGTGGAAGCTCTTCTTCTGAAACAGCTGAAGATGTTCCGTCCTCCCAATGAATGATTGGAATCGGCTCACCCCAGTAGCGCTGACGGCTGAACAGCCAGTCTCTTAAACGATATGTGACTTTCTTTTCACCTTTTTGATGTTCTTCAAGCCATGCAATCGCTTTTTCAATCGCTTCTTCTTTTCCTAAGCCATTTAGGAAATCAGAGTTAATGTGCTTTCCATCACCTGTGTAGGCTTCTTTCTCAATGTCTCCGCCTTCTACAACTTCTTTAATTGGAAGATCAAAGGTTTTGGCGAATTCATAGTCACGTTCATCATGGGCCGGAACCGCCATAATGGCTCCAGTTCCATAAGTCGCCAGCACGTAATCGGCAATCCAGATCGGCATCTTTTCACCATTTAAAGGATTGATGGCATACGCTCCTGTGAAAATACCTGTCTTCGTTTTAGCAAGATCTGTCCGCTCTAAGTCACTCTTTGATTGAATCTCTTTGATATACGCTTTGACAGCTTCTTTTTGAGCATCTGATGTAATTTTTTCAACAAGTGCATGCTCTGGTGCAAGCACTGCATATGTTGCGCCAAATAGTGTATCAGGACGCGTTGTGAAAACCGTAAACTGTTCGTCATGTCCTTCTACTTCAAAATGAACGTGCGCACCTTCAGAGCGTCCGATCCAGTTACGCTGCATATCTTTGATGCTTTCAGGCCAATCAATGTCCTCTAAATCTTCTAACAGCCTGTCCGCATATGCTGTAATCTTTAGCATCCACTGCTTCATAGGACGTCTTTCAACAGGATGCCCTCCGCGTTCACTTTTTCCATCAATGACTTCTTCATTTGCAAGCACTGTGCCAAGCGCTGGGCACCAGTTCACTGGTACTTCATCGATATAGGCCAATCCTTTTTCGTACAATTTTAAGAAAATCCATTGTGTCCATTTGTAGTAATTCGGATCTGTCGTGTTGATTTCTCGATCCCAATCATACGAGAACCCTAGTGATTGAATTTGGCGGCGGAAGTTATTGATGTTCTCTTCTGTAAAAGCCGCCGGATCATTTCCTGTATCAAGTGCATACTGTTCTGCTGGGAGACCAAATGCGTCCCATCCCATTGGATGAAGAACATCATATCCCTGCATGCGTTTCATGCGTGATAAAATATCCGTTGCTGTATAGCCCTCAGGGTGCCCGACATGAAGCCCTGCTCCTGATGGATATGGAAACATATCAAGTGCATAAAACTTCGGTTTATCTTCCGAGTCAGATGTGGCGAATGTTTTATGTGTCAGCCAATAATCCTGCCACTTCTTTTCAATTTCCCGATGCTGAAAACTCAATGTGAAAACCTCCTTTAATATGTACGGCTTTATCTGCTTAGATGACCACTGCAAGAATTCAGATTTTTCTAAAATCAACAAAAAACCCTCATCCCTGGAAAGGGACGAGAGATTTTTTGGTTCCCGCGGTACCACCCTTGTTAGCGTAACATGCTGTTCGTACGCTCACTTAATATCTTTAACGCAGACATGCGACAGAAGCTTTAACGCAACTGCAACTCTGAGGCGAGTTCAGAAGCAGATTTGATTGACTTTCACCAGCCGTCAATTCTCTAAAGACAAATACTGCTTTCCTACTACTCCTCTTCACTGTTCTTATCGTAACCGTCATCTAAGTAGTATTTTATAGAATTATGATCATAAGTGCAAGCAGGTTTGTATACAATGGGAATGTACCCTAGACTAGGGTAAAGTGAGGATATTATTCGTGTGGAGATCGGTTATGACGGTTGGAGCCTGCATCCTGTGAACGTTCTTCTCTCACAAAATCGAAGCTTCGCAGAACTGCTTCTCCTCCGTAACCTGAAATAATGGATAAGATGATCAAGTGCAGACTAGATTCGGGATTTGAGGATAAGACAAGCAGTGTAGCGGCAATCATCCCAACGAGCCAATCTTCAATAAACCCTAAGTAAATAAACTTTTTTGTCATTCTGGGCTTCTCTAGCCTGCCTTTTTTCTTTACGTGACCGAGAATGCCCATGACCCCTCCAATGGCGCAAGCAATAATGACTTGTTGCAGCATTTTCATCACCTTCCTAAAGCCCTTAGAATAGTAAAGCGACTTCAGGCTGTCCAGCCCCCTGTAATGCCATTCTGCTGTTCCGTCATAATCCATGTAAAAGGTCTATTCTCTCTAACGAAGAAAAAAAGCTTGTTTCTTCCATTATATGTGAATGACCTAAAAACAATCTTGATGCATTGGAATCATTTTTACCTAATCCATATTAACTATTTTTGTCATTTTATGAATGATGAGTAATTGATTCCTTCTTTTTCTAATGAAAAGTCTCCTTACTTACTCTATTCTAATGGAGGACAAACTATGATGACAAATTTAACAAAGCGTTTGCAATCGTTGAAACAGAACATATGTTATGTTACGTTTAAAAGGATTCATTTGATTGAAAAGACAACCATTTGATATGTCTTATAGCAGCAAAGGAGGGTAATATGGTCAGCTCGAACATTTTCGGCTTGCAAAAACAGCTTGAACTCATCAAAAAAGCGCTGGATCATGCGCGGATCGGTGTTGTCATTACAGACCCTTCCTTAGAGGATAACCCTATCGTTTATGTGAATCACGGCTTTACACAAATGACTGGATACAAACCAGATGAAATTCTTGGTCGTAATTGTCGATTCCTTCAAGGAAAAGACACGGATCAAAAGCAGCTTGCTTTAATTCGTCATGGAATTCAAAACAAAACACCTATTACCACACAGCTAAAAAATTATAAAAAAGACGGCACTTTTTTTTGGAATGAACTCAATATAGATCCTCTATACATTGAACAAGATGACAAAACATTTTTCATTGGTTTTCAAAAGGATATTACGAAACAGAAAGAATATGAACAGCTCCTAGAAGATTCCTTACAGGAAGTCACCTCTCTTTCGACGCCAATCGTCCCAATTAAAAATGGTGTATCTGCTCTTCCGCTTATCGGAAAATTATCTGAAGAACGCTTTGATGCTATTGTCGCTAAGTTAACCTGTATATTAGATGATTCAAAGGATGATTATTTAATTGTCGACCTTTCTGGTTTAATCGAGGTCGATGATTCCGTCGCAGCACGTATTTTCAAACTGCATCATCTTCTCAATCTAACTGGAACCGAACTGATCATCACTGGGATTAAGCCGCAGCTTGCGCTGAAAATGAAAGACCTCGATACAGATTTCCAGAATACGATCACTTATTTGACAGTAAAAGAAGCCATAAAAGGATTACCATTAGCTGAAAACCCTGTGTAAACAGGGTTTTTTTAATTGAACCGCTCCCCAAAATGGAAAAATGAGGTATGATAGGTGTAAATAGCAATTTAGGGGGGCTGTTAGATATGCTGTTACTCATATTAGGTCTTTTATGTGTTTGTTTTGCCATCGGATATGCTGTCAATTTCTTCTTACTCAAACACCAGAACGAGCTGATTTTTTCAAAGAAACTTTTTTATCCTTTTTTGATCATTGGTCTCTTCTTTTCCATTATGTCATTACCGCTTACTGCTGGAAATGCGCCAAAGGCACAAGCCGATCCATCTTCCGAACAGCTGTTAAAGGATCAAAAGGAACTCTCATCTGACATTTCGCGCTTAAAAGCTGATAAAGAGTCGCTTACCTCCTCTTTAGAAGATGCGGAGAAGGAAAAAGAAAAGCTGGAAAAAAAGCTAGAAACCATCACCTCAGAAAAAGAAACGGTCAAACAGCAAGAAAAGACCATTCAATCGCTTGAAGAGAAAATAGACAAGCTCACCTCCAGCAATGAAACACTCAAACAAGAAATCAAGAATAGCAGCAGCGATACGAAGTCTTCCACCGTCCAGCGCTCCGCACCTAAAGATGAAGGAAAAAGCACAGGCGGTCATGAATCACAAAAGGAAACAAAAAAAGAATCGGCTGCCTGTAACATTAAAGGGAGTGTCAACGGTATTTACCACACACCAAGCAGCAGATACTACTCTAGAACAAAGAATGTAACCAAAATGTTCTGCTCAGTAGAAGAAGCAGAGCGTGCCGGATACAGGGCACCTAAGCAATAGCGATGTTTAATTAAGATAAAAAAGAACCTCCTGAGCACCCAATCGGGTTTACAGGAGGTTCTTTTTTAGATTTCTCTTCTTAAAGCTGCTAATACATTCGTTTTTGTTGCCTTACGTGCCGGGTTAAGCCCTGAGATGATCGCTACCCCTGCGCTGATCACTGTCGCTGTAATGACAAGGCTGAGTGGAATATAGGAAAAAGTAATCGAGAATTGATCGCTTGATCCTCCCTCAGACATGGACGACAAAATGGCTGGGATGATTAAATTAACGGCGAAACTAATCAAATATGAGATGATAATACCGATGATTGATCCGATTACTCCAATATAAGCACTTTCCATTAGGAACATCCGCTTGATAATGGATGGATTCGCGCCAATGGCTTTCATAATCCCAATCTCTTGTGTTCGCTCTGTTACCGCCATGGTCATCGTATTGAAAATTCCGATGGCAGAAATAATGACTGCAATACATCCGACAAAAATGAGTCCAATTTTGAAGACCGTAAAGAACATATCCATTCCTTCAAGCTGGTTCGTCACAGAGATGACTTGATAGCCCTCATCTGTCAGTTTATTCGTGAGCGTACCGACATTGTCGAATTTATCTGCATAAACAGAGGTCATTTTCTCGACATTTCCTGCTTCAGGAGACAGGTCGAGTATTTGACCAAATTCTTTTTCATAAGCATTCGGAATCAGAATTTTATGATCCTCCTGCCACTCCAAATTCGGCTTTTTCAAAACGCCTACTACACGGAAATCAAATGTTTTTTCTTTAACGACTTCACCTTCTTCATTTAGTTTTGGCACTTTGATTTGAATCACTTTATTTAAAATATCCTTCGTGTAGCCTTTTGGCTCCTTCGGTGTTTCTTCCCCATTTGACGTCTGGTTTAATTCTTTTTCATAGGCTTCGCGTTCTTTTTTTGTCCACAGTTGCTGCGCCATATGATACCCAACCACAATTTCGTTCGCTGATGTTGGGACTTTTCCTCGGTCTAGTTCAAGACCTGCTTCTTTTTCTTCTTTCATATCAGTCAAAGCAGCCTGCGTTTCACTTGAACGGTTATCGAGCTCGACGTTAATCGAAGGATTGATTGCCGTTCTTGAGACGACAGATTTCACATGATCATATTTCTTTAAATCATCAATCTTAACGTCTCCTTTTTCTTTTCCTAACACTTTAATTTCTGTGATGATTTGCTGCTTCATAATTTCATCTTGAGCTGATTTTTGCAAACCAAAACCGACAGACGCTAGAACGATTAAGAAAGAGCATGCCATTGTCGTCGCAAGAATGGTCATAAACACACGCAATCTATTTTTCTTCATATTTCTTCTAATGAATTTGACCTGATCTCTAAATTTCAATGGATTGTTCCCCTTTCTTTAATACACCGTCGTGAAGCTGGAACGTTGTGTCTGCGATTGAAGCGACTTCATCGTCATGTGTAATGATGACAAATGTAATTCCTTTTTCGCGATTGAGCTGCTGGATAAAGGCTAAAATTTCTCCTTCAGTTTCTGAATCCAGACTGCCTGTTGGTTCATCTGCTAAAATAATTGATGGATTTAAAATCAAGGCTCTTGCAATACTCACACGCTGCTGCTGTCCGCCTGACAGCTCATTTGGGTAATGTCCTGCGTGATGTTCAAGTCCTACTCGTTTCAGCATTTCTTTTACTTTCGCCTTTCGTTCAGACGGCTTCACTCCTTTTAAAGTGAGCGGAAGTTCAACATTCTCATACGTTGTTAAGCTCCCGATCAACTGAAAGCTTTGAAAGATAAAGCCAAAGTGATCTAAGCGAAAGTCTGCCCATTCTTTTTCATTAAAGCCGGTCACATCGGTGCCATCAATGACAATTTTTCCGCTCGTTGGCGTAATATAGCCTGATATTAAGTTCAATAAAGTCGATTTCCCCGAACCACTTCGTCCAACAATACAAGCAATATCGCCTCTTTTGATGGACAGGTCAATCCCTTTCAGCACAGGAATTTCATTTTCCCTGCCCTTTTTACCAATTTTAAATACATGATCTAATGCTTGAATCTGAATCATCTCTACTCCCCTGCTCTCTGTTTATCTTTTTCTATAGATTAAGAAATAACTCGTTAAGGCGCCTACGACTCCACCGATGAGCATGCCAACGATATAACCAAATATGGAATTATCTGAAGAAAAACCAAACCATCCAAACCCTAGAACACCGAAGACGATGACCATAATCTGAATAGGTCTATCCATACTTGAGTAAAGGAAGAAGCGGCCATTTCTTTCAATTGGATGTTTTATAAAGCTAATTAAGCCAATTAGATAAAACAGAACCACCATGACAATAGGTATAATGATTTTTTCGCCTGAGAACCAAAGAGGATAATCAGATCGGAAAGGTTCATCTATAATATAGTTGATTGGAGATATAGGCGATATCAAATAAGCGAAGCTCTTATCTAACCAACTCCCACTTGTCTTGATGATAAAATCTACATGAACAAGCGGTAATCCGATCACTAAAAAGGGTAAAATAGCTGTGCTGAACCCAACGATTGCTTGCGCAATGGAACTTCCGGTTAAAGTACCCGCTGCAAAAAATAAACTATAAAACATCAAGGAGGACACAAGCGAAATGATATAAACGCTATGAAAGCCAGGTGTCTCTAGTGGGTTAAGTCCTAAAATAAGTAAATAAGTAAGAACATAAGAAACGGCATGAGCGACTGCTATGATTCCAGCACCTAAGAAAAACTTTGTGTGATAGATTGTACTTCTGCTAAATGGCAAGGATAAGGTAAAATCCATCTGCCCTTTATTTCTCTCAAATCCAAGCTGCATGACAGCAAAGAAAATTCCCATTAGCCATGAAAGGGAGAGGAAAGGATCCGTCTTAAAGATATAAGAAAAACGTGGTGCATCCGTAATACATTCTGTATCGTTTAGGCACGTTTGAAAAGACGAATATTCCATTAAGAATGCAAAGGGCGTCGCAAGCGCAGCAACAATCATCACTAAAATGAATGTCAGCTCTGATTGCTTCCACTCCTTATATAATAATTGCCGCTTTACCATCTGCGTTTCCCTCCAAACTTCGCAATGAATACTTCTTCTAAATTCACAGGCAGTTCATGCCATACTTTTGGCTTCAGTGACTTCAAGTACTCTTTAGCTTCTTCGTCGGTTTTTAGAACAAGCGCTGTATAGAAAACGCCCGCTTGATCCAAAATCGCAACGCCATTTTTTCGAATACTTAAGTTCATATCTTCTTCAAAGGCCATTTGGATTTTGACATAGTCATTCTTTAATTCATCTAAATCCATGACACTTGTGAGCTGATTTCCTTCTAAAAATCCAATTCGATTACACATGCGCTCAATGTCCTCTAAGCGGTGAGATGTAATTAAAATCGTTGTTTGTCGTTCTGCCACCTCGTCAATCATCAGCTGAAGAACGTCATTTCTTGTGACCGCATCAATACCATCAGTCGGCTCATCTAATAAAATGACCGCTGGTTTGAGGGCAAAGCTTAAAATTAATGACAGCTGTTTCTTTAACCCTGTCGACAACTCACGATACTTCACTTTTTCCGGAATTTCATAGCGGTTCACAAGCTCATTGGCATAGGTCACGTCAAACTTTGGATACATATGCTTTAACAGCTGGACAAGCTGTCCGTAATTGTATCTGTCAAAGTAAGGATTCACGACCGGCATGAATACAATATTTTGCTTTACTAAAGGGTGGTCTTTCACCAGCACATCTTTAAAATAAATCTCTCCTTCATCCGGAAGAAGAATTTGCTGAATCAATCTGAGAAGTGTTGTTTTCCCCGAGCCATTACGGCCAAGCAGACCGAAGATCTCACCTTCGCCTATTTTGAAGGAAACGTCGCTGAGTACTTCGCGTCCATTTAATTTCTTTGATACATTTCTAACCTCAATCAACTTGTTTTCCTCCTTTTAGACTTGAGCCGATCTCTTCCAGCCATTCCTTGAGCTGATGAATATCTATACCAGCATGATGAGCTTCTATGATGAGTTGTCTTAACTGTTCTTTCATCTGGAGCACCTTCCCTTCATTCAGCTTTAACTGAGCACCTTCTGTTACATACGTACCGCGGCCCCGCAGAGTTTCAATAATCCCTTCCCGCTCTAGCTCTTTATACGCTTTACTGACGGTGTTTGGGTTGGCAATGATAATGGTGGCGAGCTCTCTGACAGAGGGCAGTTTGTCACCAGGCTTCATCACGCCTTTTAAACATAAAATTTTGAGCTGCTCAATGATTTGTTCATATATTGGCGCAGCGCTTCTTGGATCTATTTGAATCATGATGACTCCCTCTTTCCTCATTCATGCTTTTGCAGTCCTATCGCTTGTTCATGTCCTTGCATTAAAGGAACTGAATTGGGTATCAAATCTTTTTGAACTTCAAAACCAATGAAAACAAGAACGAAAAAAAATGTACATGCTAACGCAACAGCCAGCACCATCCACTTCAAATTAATTGGGTTTTTTTCTTTTTTCATGGTTGAACACCTTTCTTCACTTTAAGTGTCTATAGTGTATTAGTTGATGTAGTACACTTAATACAATATAGATACCCAGCATAAAAGTCAATAACTTATTAAGAAAATAAAAAACAGACCCTTAAAAGAAGGATCTGTTCATCATTCATTATCGTAAGAAATCCCTAAAATCATTTGATTTTGTAAGCTCTGAATTTGAACACGTGCCCTGTCTAATCGTTCTCTTTGCTGGTCATTGGCGACATCTTTTAATTTTTCTAATTCGTTGACCGTATTCTCAAGCATGAGCTGTGCTTTAGAAAACTCTTCCTCATTATAATGTTCCTGACGTGAGCTCAAATCAAATTGTTCACTTGCAAACTCAAGGGTTTCCGTACTTTTTTGAATAAATTCATCAATCGACTGCCTTGTTGCCATCTTACATTCCCTCCATTTCATCATCGCTCCCGCCTATTTTGCCCATGTAAAGCTTTTTCACTAAAGAAAATGTTGGACAGATTCAATTGTCCTCCTTCGTGATTTTTGTTAAACTTTAAGGATGCCTATTATTATGCAAGGAGGTTACTGACTTGGATCAGCATAACCCTTTTTTATATTCAAACAGCGAAAAACGTTATCACACATGGAACTACCATTTGCGTGAACACTTTGGTCATAAAGTATTTAAAGTAGCCTTAGACGGCGGCTTTGACTGCCCAAACCGTGATGGTACTGTAGCCCACGGCGGCTGTACATTTTGCAGTGCCGCTGGATCTGGTGATTTTGCAGGAAACCGGGCTGATGATCTCATCACTCAATTTAACGAAATCAAAGACCGGATGCATACAAAATGGAAAGACGGAAAATACATGGCGTATTTCCAGGCGTATACAAACACACACGCGCCGCTTCCTGTCCTAAAAGAAAAATATGAAACCGTCATGAATCTGGATGGTGTCGTAGGTCTATCCATTGCAACAAGACCTGACTGTCTGCCGGATGACGTAGTGGAGTATTTAGCCGAATTAAACGAACGCACTTACCTATGGGTAGAGCTTGGTCTTCAAACGGTACACGAACGGACAGCTATGCTCATTAACCGTGCTCATGATTATGAATGCTACGTTGAAGGTGTAGAAAAACTGAGAAAACACGGAATTCGTGTCTGCTCACATATCATCAATGGATTGCCTCTTGAAAACCGAGACATGATGATGGAAACAGCAAAAGCTGTTGCGGATTTAGATGTGCAGGGAATTAAAATTCATTTGCTTCACCTTTTAAAAGGGACTCCAATGGTCAAGCAATATGAAAAAGGAAAGCTTGAGTTTTTAAGCCAGGAGGAATATGTTCAGCTTGTTTGTGATCAGCTGGAGATTCTGCCGCCAGAAATGATTATTCACCGTATTACAGGGGACGGCCCAATTGAATTAATGGTTGGTCCAATGTGGAGTGTTAACAAGTGGGAAGTGCTCAATGCCATTAATGCTGAGCTCGAAAGACGTAACAGCTACCAAGGGAAACGTTTCGTCAGATTGGAAGAAGCAGCTAAATGATTTTGAAACGCATGCTTCCTTTTAGTAAAGAGCTGTTAGAACGCGCTTGTCAAAAAGGCGACATCGTCATAGATGCAACAATGGGAAACGGCCATGATACACTCTATTTAGCGGACCTTGTAGGAACTGAAGGACAAGTGTTTGCATTCGACGTGCAAGAGGAAGCCTTGCAGCAGACAAGCAAAAGGCTTGGCGGTCAATATCCTTACGTTCACCTCATCCATGATGGACATGAAAAACTGGCGGATCATCTTCCGAAGGATGTTTATGGACATATATCTGGTGCAGTGTTTAACCTTGGGTATCTGCCAGGAGGCGATAAAGCCGTCACCACTCAGGCTCATACAACCATTGAAGCCATCAAGCAGCTCCTCGAATGGCTCAAACCCGGAGGACTGATCGTCCTTGTGATCTACCATGGACATCCCGAAGGTAAAAGAGAAAAAGAAGTGCTTCTCGACTATTGCAGATCACTCCCTCATGAAGAGGTACAAGTTTTATCATATCAATACATGAATATTCAAAACGACCCGCCTTTTGTGGTCGCCATTGAAAAAAAGCTAAAATGATGTGCATTTTAGCTTTTTTCTTCTTTTCAGCGTGATAGAAAACCTTTGCAGTCTAGGAACGAGCGAGCACCGGAACGGAGCGAATTTGACATTCGTGAGTACCGGCGCGCAGACCTGACACCGAATGCGAGGGTTTGTCTACACGCTGAAGCTCAAATCCTAATGGATTTGAGCTTTTTTATGATGATTTCATCCAAGGCATTTTCTGATAAGTCCGATAGGCTCTTCCGTTAATATAGAAAAAGAACGATGTTTTCCCGCTTGATTTGATAAGCCTTTTTGCCAGCTTGTTCATCTCTTTTTGGGCTGTCACTTTTTCATCGGACAAATAGACCGCCAGTAATCCTCTGTTAATCAATTTGTGAAAGTTTTCATGCGGAATGCCTTTCAGCTGCTCATCCGCTTTTTCAATAAAATGCTGAAGTCTATCCATCATCTCATGATGAGAATCATAGTATGAGCAAAAGTTCAGATCTCCCCCAAGCCTGTCCTCTTCTTGGTCTATTAAATAATCGAGTAAAATGTGCAGACCTTGAATATAAGGGAAATAGCTTTCGTAAATTTGCTTCGCCTGCTTTACTGTAAAATCAGGCTGCAGCGCATACGCCACAAGACAGAATATCCCTAACGTTGATCCCGCACAAGCTGAAAACTCATACCATTCCATCTTCGGCAAATCTTTTTCATATTGGCGGAACCATGACTCTAGCCGTGGTACACGCTCATGGGGAACAACGTGCTTATGTACTTGCAGGTCACTATAGTAATCACACAGCGTGTGTAAATATGGCTGAATGATCGGATAATGTCGAACACGCGTAAGCACATCTTGGCATGTGCGGACAAGCGCATGTAAATATCCATGATCCTCTTGATCATCACGGAATTGATAGTATGGCTTGAGCTCAGCATGAATATCAAGCGCATCTCTCATCGCTTGATGCAGCATATGGAAATCCTTTGGATCAAGCGACGTGCTGCGGTCACAAAGGTTATCTAAGTAATCACTAATGGTTTGATACGCCACAATGAATTCAATACATGTTTCTTTCTCTTCACCTGCCAGAAGAGATAAAATACCTCCGCCTTCACAGTGAAACGTTTTACTCGATATGCTCGCTAGTGCCTGCGTTCTCAGTTCTTCATTTTCAATCATTTCGGCATGAGCCCGCCACTTTTTCAGCTCCTGATGAACAAGCGGAAAAATATCTTTATACACCTTTGTCATCAGTGCAAAAGGACGCTCTGGTACTGACAAATCACTCCACCCCCAACTTAAAGCTCACAATCAAATATATTGATCTGTAAAGGCTCTTGCCGCCTTAAACACATCTTCTCTTTCTGGTTCATTAAAAATTTCGTGATACAGCCCTTCCCATTCACGGTATGATTTATTGGTTGATTCTATGCCATTGAACCATTTAATCACCCTCGTTTTATCCACGATCTTATCATCGCCCGCCTGCATTAAAAGGAGCGGGATCGATTTAAAGACATTCGTCGGCTGCATCGCCGCATCGATATTTTTGATCAGCTCTCGATACCAGCGAACCGACACCTTTGTTACGTAAAGAGAATCATTTGAGTCTGCCTCAATGACCGCCTGATTTCGTGTGGCTAGTTCAATCGACAGCCCTGACTCCACTTTAAAAGACGGTGCCAGCACATTTAGACCTTTTGACGCAAAATCCATCAGCTTCTTCGGTTTAAATTGCAGACCTAAACAAGGTGATGATAAAATAAGGCCATTCAACTTCGTATGGGTATACTGCTTCATCCACTCAATTGAAATGAGTCCACCCATACTGTGTCCAAGTAAAAAAGTAGGAAGCCTGAATGATTTCGCATGCTCGATCCATTCATCGACTGTATCAATGTATTCTTGAAACGAACGAATGTGGCCTCGCGCACGTGTCGATGTGCCTTGCCCAGGCAAATCACCCATGACGACGTGATAGCCTGCATTCCGCCACATTTCAATCAGCCATTTATATCGGCCGTGATATTCACTCGCACCATGTACAATGACAATTGTACCAACTGGTCTTTCAGCATGCCAAGTCCACAAAGTAAACACCTCACAAATGTTGTATTAAGAAAGGAAGTCGAAAAAGTGATTTATCCATATCATCAGTTTACACCTGAGATTCATGAATCGGTCTTTGTCGCAGATAACGCCACCATTACCGGTGATGTCACAATTGGAGAATATTCGAGCGTTTGGTTCCAAACCGTGATCAGAGGCGATGTTGCACCTGTGAGAATTGGAAAGAACGTCAACATTCAAGATTTATCGTGCCTGCATCAAAGTCCTGGAAAAACACTTCTTATTGAAGATGGTGCTACCATTGGACACCAAGTCACATTACATAGCTCAATCATTCGAAAAAATGCCCTCATTGGCATGGGGTCTATCATTCTCGATGGTGCGGAGATTGGCGAAGGCGCCTTTATCGGTGCAGGAAGTCTTGTCCCTCAAGGAAAGGTCATCCCAAAAGGATCACTCGCTTTTGGCCGTCCAGCCAAAGTCGTTCGGCTGTTAACAGATGAAGATATCCAAGACATGGACCGAATCCGCAGAGAATATGTAGAAAAAGGACAATACTATCGTTCCCTTTTATCTCGTTAACATCATACGTGTATCTTCACTTTATCATGTTTTTTTCAGGATATTAAGCAATAACTATGAACTGCTTGTTATTTTACCCTTTTCCGCCACTTTCTATCATGACAAAAAAGGTTTTCAGCACAAAGCTGAAAACCTCTTTTCATTAACTGAAGATGACTTCTTTCGG
The DNA here is from genome assembly GCF_038630815.1 of Bacillus sp. FSL K6-0994. NCBI lineage: Bacteria > Bacillati > Bacillota > Bacilli > Caryophanales > Bacillaceae > Bacillus > Bacillus sp. FSL K6-0994. Next base: position 2,701,632 of record NZ_CP152043.1, read on the forward strand.
TTGATGATTCAATTGCTCTGGATCAATACTGCGCTCGACATAAATGCTGTGCCAAATCATAAAAATCAGGACGGTCCAAATCTTACGGCTATGATCTGCTTTACCAGCACAATGTTCATTTAATAAATCAAGCACATACGCTTTGTTAATATATTCGTCAGTTTGACTGTTTTTAATGATGTCTTTCGCCCAAGCGTTCATCTCATTTTTCAGCCAATGACGAATTGGAACAGGGAAGCCAAGCTTCTTGCGGTTTAACACATGGTCAGGCACAATGCCTTCTGCTGCTTTACGCAATAAATATTTCGTTGTGCCATCTTTTGTTTTCAGCTCTTCTGGAATTTTAGAAGCCGCTTCAAATACGACCTTATCAAGGAAAGGAACGCGAAGCTCAAGAGAATTCGCCATTGTCATCTTATCTGCTTTCAGTAAGATGTCCCCGCGCATCCACGTATGAATATCAACATATTGCATTTTGTTAATATCACTGTAGCCTGCACTTTCCTCGAAGTATGTCTTCGTCACATCACGATACGTAATGTTCGGATCATACTGCTTTAAGAGGTTTTTCTTTACTGGCTCTTCAAAGATTTTCGCATTACCGATATAACGTTCCTCTAATGGTGTACAGCCGCGGACGATAAAGCTTTTTCCTTTCATTCCTTCTGGCATTAAGCGCGCCAGACGAAGAAGAAGCTTTTTCAGCATAGATGGAACAGATTCAAATGGTTTAAGAGAAAGCGGCTCACGGTAAATATTATATCCACCGAACAGCTCGTCTGCTCCCTCACCAGAAAGAACGACCGTCACTTGTTTCTTCGCTTCCTTTGCCACGAAATACAATGGAATCGCCGCCGGATCAGCTAAAGGATCATCTAAATGCCAAACAATTTTCGGAAGCTCATTCATATATTCCTCAGGAGAAATTACCGCGCTGAAGTTTTGTAAGCCCAGCTTATCAGCCGTTTCCTTCGCTACATCAACTTCACTAAAGCCATCCTGCTGGAAACCAACAGAAAACGTCTTCAGCTCAGGATGAAATTCCTTTGCGACAGATACGATGAAAGAAGAATCGATACCACCTGATAGGAATGAACCAACAGGTACATCACTTCTCATATGAACTTTCACAGAATCATAGATTGCATCGCGGACTTCTTCAATCAGCTTTTGTTCTTGAGTTTGCTCAGGCTTGAATTGAACCTTCCAGTAAGTCTTAAATTCAATCTCCTGTCCTGGGCGTAAAGTAAACTGATGACCAGGCTCTACTTTGTGCACCTTTTGATCAAGTGTATTTGGCTCAGGTACGAACTGGAATGACATGTATTGCTGCAAAGCAGTCTCATCAAATAAAATGTTCTCGTTCACTGCCATCAAGCTTTTGCGTTCAGATGCAAAGTACACTTGCTCATCCATTTGTGTAAAATAAAGCGGTTTGATGCCGAAAGGATCTCTTGCGCCATATAATAATTGCGCTTCTTTATCCCAAATTAAAAATGCAAACATGCCGCGAAGCTTAGAAGCCGCTTCTTCTTTATAATGACGGTATGTAGCAAGAAGTACTTCCGTATCAGAATCTGTGCTGAACGTATAGCCTTTTTTCACAAGCTCTTCCTTCAGCTCCACATAGTTATAAATTTCTCCGTTGAAAATAATCCAATACTTTTCATCTTCATAAGAAAGCGGCTGCTTTCCGTGCTCAACATCTATAATACTTAAACGTCTAAATCCAAATCCTACATGCTCATCATGAAAGTAACCCTCATCATCCGGACCACGATGAACGATGAGACGATTCATTTGTTTAATTAGCTCTTCCTGTTCAGTAGTTTCGGACAATGGACGGTGATTAAATACACCAACAAACCCACACATATTATTGCCTCCACGTTATGTTATTTCTTAAAAGTAGACCTATAATTAGACAGTATTTTGTCCGATTTTGTTTCACATTTTTTCGCTTTTTGAAGATTTTTTTTTAATCAAAAGGAAAACCGCTTAAAATAAGCGGTTTTTTATGTTGTTATTGTCCCAATGCTTCTTTGCGAAGTGTATCGGCTTTATCCGTTTTTTCCCACGGAAGATCTAAGTCGTGACGGCCGAAATGTCCGTATGCAGCTGTTTGTTTGTAGATCGGACGGCGCAGGTCTAGCATTTTAATAATGCCAGCTGGACGAAGATCAAAGTTTGCACGAACCACTTCAATTAATTTTTCTTCTGAAGCTTTTCCTGTCCCGAATGTATCAATTGAAATTGATACAGGCTGTGCAACCCCAATTGCATAAGCAAGCTGTACTTCACAAGAATCTGCAAGGCCGGCAGCTACGATATTTTTCGCTACGTAACGAGCAGCGTATGCCGCAGAACGGTCAACCTTCGTTGCATCCTTACCTGAGAAAGCACCGCCTCCATGACGAGCGTATCCGCCATACGTATCAACGATGATTTTACGTCCAGTTAAACCAGCATCCCCTTGAGGTCCACCGATCACGAAACGGCCAGTTGGGTTAATGAAGTATTTTGTCTGTTCATCAATCAGTTCACTTGGAACGACAGGACTGATGACATGCTCTTTTAAGTCACTTTGAATTTGTTCAAGCGTCACTTCTGGTGCATGCTGCGTAGAAATAACCACTGTGTCAATACGAACTGGTTTGTTTTGCTCATCATATTCAACTGTGACTTGTGTTTTTCCGTCTGGACGAAGGTATGCAAGTGTTTCATCTTTACGTACTTCTGTTAAACGGCGAGATAATTTATGCGCTAGTGAAATCGGCAGCGGCATGAGCTCTTCGGTTTCGTTGTTGGCAAAACCAAACATCAATCCTTGGTCACCTGCACCAATCGCATCAATTTCTTCTTCCGTCATTGTTCCTTCACGTGCTTCAAGCGCTTTGTCTACACCTTGCGCAATATCAGCAGACTGTTCATCAATTGATGTAAGTACAGCACATGTTTCCGCATCAAAACCATATTTCGCACGTGTGTAGCCAATTTCCTTAATTGTGTCACGCACCGTCTTTGGAATATCGACATAAGTAGACGTTGTAATTTCACCGCTTACTAATACGAGACCGGTTGTAACAGAAGTTTCACAGGCAACACGTGCATTTGGATCTTTCTTTAAAATTTCATCCAAAATGCTGTCTGAAATTTGATCACAGATTTTATCCGGATGTCCTTCTGTCACTGATTCTGAAGTAAATAAACGACGATTTTGACTCATAATGGCTATTTCCTCCTGTACAAGACCACATCATCCCAAGATGAGGCCTCCAATATGATACGGAACTCGTTCCCTCTTATATTTGAAAACGTTTATATTAGAGATGTTATTGGCAATTTGTTCATATGATATCCCAAAAATAAAAAAACCATTTCCTTCATTGCGAGGAAAGGGTCTGAGATCGCATGCCTTTCACTCTTATCGCTCAAGGTGTTCTTGTACCTTGCATCAGGTTAGCACCTTGGTTTCTCAGCATTTTCATGCCTTTTAAATAAGAAACCGGTTGCTGGGCTTCATCGGGCCTGTCCCTCCACCAACTCGGGATAAGAGTATCCGTTCAATAAGATATCTTATCTTAAACCCTTGCGTCATGTCAATGCTTCATAAGAATTATCTCCCTCTTTTTTCTCCTCACCATTAGCATCACCAAAAAGCATATTTTCATAGCAGAAATGAAAAAACACACACAAAAATTTTTAAATAGTATAGACTATTATTATTAATGTGTTATACTAATCGAAACAAACAAATTCAACGGTAAAGGAAGGGTTTTTTTATGAACTCAGTGGATTTAAAAGAAGATTTGCAGTCATTGCTCTCATTAGAAAATACGCACCAAAATTTATCTGTTCCGAAACTTGTTGAAAAGATTTTGGCACGTAATGAAGGCGTTTTAACATCAACTGGAGCTGTCCGCGCTACAACTGGAGCCTACACAGGACGTTCGCCTAAAGATAAATTTATCGTCAAAGAAGAAAGCTCTGAACATAAAATCGATTGGGGTCAAGTAAACCAGCCGATCTCCAAAGAAGCATTTGACCGTTTATATACAAAGGTTGTGTCATACTTAAAAGAACGTGATGAACTATTCGTCTTTGAAGGGTTTGCAGGCGCTGACGAAAGATATCGTATGCCGATTACAGTTGTAAACGAATTCGCATGGCACAATCTTTTTGCCAAGCAGCTATTTATCAGACCTGACGGGTCAACACCTTCTTCAAACGAAAAACCTTTCACCATCTTATCTGCACCGCACTTTAAAGCAGATCCTGCAACAGATGGCACAAACTCTGAAACGTTTATCATCGTTTCTTTTGAAAAACGCACGATTCTTATAGGTGGAACAGAATATGCAGGAGAAATGAAAAAGTCCATTTTCTCTGTGATGAACTACCTGCTTCCTGAGCAAGATATTTTATCCATGCACTGCTCAGCAAACGTAGGTCAAGAAGGCGATGTCGCCTTATTCTTCGGGCTTTCAGGTACTGGGAAAACGACGCTTTCTGCAAGCGCAAGCCGCAAGCTGATCGGAGACGATGAACACGGCTGGTCTGGCACAGGGGTCTTCAATATCGAGGGCGGATGCTATGCGAAATGTGTGAACTTAAGTGAAGAAAAAGAACCTCAGATCTACAAAGCGATCAGCTTCGGATCAGTTCTTGAGAACGTTGTGCTTGATGAAGAAACACGTGAAGCGGATTACGATGATACTTTCTTTACTGAAAATACACGCGCTGCTTACCCAATCGAAATGATTGATAACATCGTGAAACCAAGTATCGCAGGACATCCATCTGCCATTGTCTTTTTAACAGCGGATGCGTTTGGCGTCTTACCTCCAATCAGCCGTTTAACAAAAGAGCAGGCAATGTACCATTTCTTGAGCGGGTACACAAGTAAATTAGCTGGAACTGAGCGCGGTGTCACATCACCAGAAACGACATTCTCTACTTGCTTCGGTTCACCATTCCTTCCGCTTCCAGCTCACGTCTATGCTGAAATGCTTGGCAAAAAGATTGATGAGCACGGTGCAAAAGTATTCCTTGTGAATACAGGCTGGACTGGCGGAGGCTACGGTACAGGCAAACGAATGAATCTCGCTCATACAAGAGCAATGGTGCAGGCAGCAATCGAAGGTGACCTTGACAATGCCGAGATGATTACTGATGACATCTTTGGCTTACACATCCCGCTTCATATACCTGGTGTACCAGATGAAGTGCTTCAACCTGCTAAAACATGGGATGACCAAGAGGCTTATCAAGAAAAAGCACACTTCCTTGCCAATGAATTTAAAAAGAACTTCCAAAAATTCAGCCACGCGGCAAGTGACATTGAAGCCAAAGGCGGTCCACTCGTATAATCAAATGACAAAAGCTGAGGGGAATCATTCCCTCAGCTTTTTTGGTTAGTTTGTTGAATGTAATGAAACGAGTCGGTAAGTGACCTTTGTCACATTGTCTGTAAGCTCCAGCTTTTCAACGTGTGCTGTCCCTGTTTTTTCTCCGTCTTTCGTTTTACGCACCTCAAGCGGAATATTTAATGGATAAATGCGGTATCCTTCCTTCATGAGTTCAAATACATTCTCTTCAATTCTTGTCTCTTTTCCCTTCGTGACAATCATTGTATTAAATTCAACAGGCATTCCCATATTGAAAATCCCCCTACTTTCTAAATTTCGTTATACTGCTTATTTTACCACATTTCCGCTTTTCCGGCTGTGCATCCACGTCGTCAGCCTCCTGACAATTTCCCGATTATGCTGCGGGGGAAAATAATGGTTGTATCCATGAAAATACCAAGTCTCCACTGACTTTCCGTGCTGGCGCAGCGCATCTTCTAATAAATATGCATGCTCAATGGATACATTCTGATCCTCTTCTCCGTGGATGATGAGAACAGGCGCTTCAATTTTGTCCACATCATTTAAAGGCGTTCTGTCCTCATAAGCCTCTGGCACCTTGTGCGGGGGACCGCCAATCACACGTTTCATCATCCTTCTCATATCCACACGCTCTTCATAAGTCAGTTTCATATCACTGACGCCTCCCCATGTGACAAAGGAAGCTGCCTCCTGTTTCATTTCAACAGCGGTCCAGATGCCCATAATACCGCCTCGCGAAAAACCAAAGATATGAATGCGGTCCTTCTTCACTTTTTTGTGCTGTTTTAACAGCTGAAAGGCAGCGAACGCATCTTTTCGATCTTCTCCGGCAAAATCTTCGTTCCCTTCGCCTCCTTGGTTTCCCCGGTAAAAGGGAGCAAAGACGACAAAGCCCTGCGCGGCAAATTGCACAATCCGGCCTGGTCTGACCATCCCCACATTTTTAATGCCGCCTCGTAAATACAAAAAGCCGTCGTAGAAACCTTCTCCGGCCGGTTCAGCGAGCAGCCCTTTCATCCGAAGTCCATCTGCCTCATAGGTCACTGTATATAAGTGAATATGCGGATGGGGCGACGGAAACCTTCTTTTTTCCACAATCACTCGATTTCTCTCCTTTTCATCTTTGATTACGTCCATTGCTTCAGTATCGCTTCTGCGACAAGCTGGCCTGATTTTGTCACCATCGGCGTGCCGCCGCCTGGATGACTTGTTCCTCCAACAAACCAAAGTCCTTCAATGTCCTTTGACTGATTATTGATGCGAAAGAATGCCTGTTTGAACGAGTTTGAAGACATGCCATAAATGGCTCCACGATATGCACCTGTTTTCTGCTGCAGATCAAGCGGGGTTTGAACCGCTTCATATTCGATAAGCTCATCCAAATCAGAAAGACCTTTTTCCATTAATTTGTTTTTTACATGCTGACGATATGTCTCCTTTAGCATGTCCCAATCTTGCTCTTTTGTCATATAAGGTGCATTGGCCAGTACAAACAGGTTGCTTCTTCCCGGTCCTCCGCTTAAAGCTGGTTCTGAATAACCTGAATAGCATATGTAAAGCGCTGGGTCTTGAGGCAGCTGTTTTTTCTGAAAAATATCCTTGAATTCTTGCTCATAATCCTCAGGGAAAAACACATTGTGATGGGCCAGCTGTTCATAGACTTTAGGTACACCTAATAAGAGAACAAAGCCCGACAACGACGGTTCAATGCCAGACAGTTTTTGATTTAAATAACGAGGACGGTTTTTTTCATCTATGAGATGACGGTATACAGTCAGCGCATCTGCTCCTGCAATGACTTGATCTGCCTCATACATCTGCTGATCCGTTTCCACTCCTTTGACCTGCCGATCCTTCACATGAATCTTGTTCACTTGTTCATTGAGGTGAATCTGAACACCTAATTCTTTTGCCAGTATCTCAAATGCCTCAACTAAACGATATGTACCGCCCTGTATTCCATAAATCCCTTTCTCCCCTTCTAAATACGCCATCATATTAAAAATAGCCGGTGCCTCGTAGGGAGAGGAGCCAATATAAGTAGCATACCGTCCAAACATCGCCAATGTATGGGGGTGACGGAAATATTGACGCAGCAGGCGCTGAACGGATGTGAACGGTTTGACAGCGAGAAGTGCTTTCATCAGCTTTAAATCCGCCTTATCCTTCCAGCTCAATAACAGACGATTTAAAAACTGCTCCTCTGCCTTTTGAAAAAGCGCCTTTGATTCCTGCAAAAATGCACGGTATTGCTTCGCATCTTCAGGACTGAATGCAGCAATTTGTGATTCCATTTGCTCCATATTCGGCGTAAACTCGACCGTATGTCCATCTGGAAAAAAATTTTTGGTAAGCGGAGAAATCGGATAAAAGGTCACATAATCCTCCATCCGTCTATGACAGGCTGTAAACACTTCTTCAAAATATGTCTTCATTGTAATGGTACTCGGTCCTAAATCAAAAGAGTAGCCTGCTCCGTGATGGCGCTGCAATTTCCCGCCTAAAGCCGCTTCTTTTTCTAAAATGGTGACCTGAACCCCGCGTGACTGGAGACGGATCGCGGCTGATAATCCGCCAAGTCCGCCGCCGATGATGATCACTTTTTTCATTGGTACCTTCTTCCTTTCCATTCATACCCTTCTTTTTTCAGACCGATTTTCACAGAAGCAAAGCCAATGGCGATCAGGCTTAAAATACTGAGCGGCAATAAAAAAGCCATTGCAGAGGTCCGCCCGTTTTCAATATCAATTGCCGCTTTAATCGATACACCCAGCCCATAGCAAAGAATGGCTAAGCATATGCTCAAAACATCCAGCTGAAACAATGCGATCATGAAACAAATGACAGGAACCAAATAAAGGAGGGTGTATAAACAAAAGACACTGCTTAACAGAGGAATGCTTCGATTCACACCCGGGAACAAATTTTTCCGGTAACCTTCCCAAACCTCTTGTCCACTTTCATACATTCTCATATACACAAATGGATGAATGCTTGCAAGTGTGAACGGAAAGCCTTTTTCCTTCACCCGTTTAGCCAAAGCCATATCATCAACGAGTGAATCCTTGATCGCTTTATGCCCGCCAATGTCGTGATAACAATTCTTTTCAATGGCAATAAAACCGCCATGTGCTGCGGCAAAAGCGGGATTCTTAGATTTTCTTATCCATTTCACTGGCAGATGACAGCCAATGGTAAACATCATCATAGGAACCACAAGATGCTCAAACAATGTGCCTGTTTTTTGTTCTGGAAAACCTGACAGCATGCCCGTTTTTTGCATGCATAACTGCTTGTATACTGATTCAACTGCCCCTTTTTTTAATCGGACATCCGCATCTAAAAATAGCAGCCAGTCAGAAGCTGCTGCCTCAGCGAGCTGAGAGCAGGCATATGATTTACCAAGCCAGCCCCGCTTTAATGGCTGACCTGAAAGGAGACGGATCCACGGATATGTTTCTGCGAAGCGCTCCACCATCGCTCTTGTCTGATCTGTCGAATGGTCATCAAGTACGATAAGCTCTTTCGGGTAAAGACGTTGATCAACGATCGACTGAAGACAGGCTTCTATCCTTTTTTCCTCATTTCTCGCTGGAATCAGAATCGATAACGAAATAGGTTCACCCGGCGAAAAGGATGCTGGCTTTAAAACAGGAAGCTGCCTCATATTCCATATGGTGAAAATAAACTGACAGAGCAAGAGTACGCTGATCACGGTTAAGAAGACCGCCATGTTTTCACCCACTTTTTAAAGGAATCAAACGCATCACTTGTTGATTGACTTGTCCTTGTCATCTGTCTAAATTCTTGATTGGTTGAAAAATCAGGGTCAGCGATGACCTGTGCTTGATGTGCGTTTAACTGCGTTTCAAGGAGATCCCTAAGCAGATGCGTCACGTCCTTGCTTCGAAGTTCTCCGCCAGATACAAAGGTATCTTCACCAAACACAGCAGATACTGTCGGCTTTTGAAATTGATTAAATGTATAATGCAAGGTCACAGGCTTCACCACGACTTGCTCAAATTGTCTCACTAAAAAAGAAGCCCCGCCCTCCAATTCAAGCGGCCGCACATCCTGATGCATGATTTTCCCCTGTGGAAAAAGCCATACAGCCCTGCCAGCCTGCATGTTCTCTTTTGCCATCATTAATGCTTGCTTCACACTTTTCAGATTCTCTTTCTGAACCGGAAAGGCACCAAGCTTTCGGAAAAAGGCATATTGCTTCAGCTGTTTCTCCTCCATCATCATATAGTGATCGCGTTCGGACGCTTTTTCTGTTAAAAGAAAGATGATCAGTCCATCCCACCAGGAGCTATGATTAGCGAGATAAAGAACAGGCAGCTTCTCGTTTGGGTCCACAGCGCCTTTCATCATCACGCAGCGGAAATGTTTATGAAGTAAATACCGCTCAAGATAAAGAGAAAATATACGTCTAAACGATCGGCTTTTGTCGTTTTCTTTCAAATTGAACCCTTCCTTCACACAAAATAACAATGATTAGCGCTAAATAAAAAATGACATCGAGCCCGCCCTTTAATGCCAGCACACCAAAAAAGAACACCATTGCCTGATAAATACGGCTCGTCCAGCTGAGGGCCTTTTGATCAACCTGAACAAGCGGGAAGAGAAAGGAAAGTCCTGCTCCAATCATACCCCAGCTCACAAAATTCTCAAAAGGAATACCATAAAAACCACCGCCGTCATACCACACCCAAAATTTCCGTTCAGCCGCTACTGGATCTAATATGAGGTCAAGCAAGACAATCCATATCCCCGTTTCGACAGCTCGTTTCCATTTCGACTGCTGAGTGGATAAAAAAAGGCTGTTTAAAAACACACCAACCCATGCAAAAGCAATGGTTAAAGGCACTCCTGCCACTAGAAAACCTAACGTCGGATAATAGTCATAGGCCCCGAAAGGAAAACCAGTTGTGATCCCTATCCATTCAACCGTAAATGTCAGCACACCGACAATGGCTGCCCTTTTGATCACACCAACCCATGCCCCATAAATATTTCGCCCAATCTCTATCACACAGCAGGCATACAGCACAAGGAAAATGCCATTTGCAAACTGAAGCCATGCTGGCACTTCAAAAGAGACCATTAATATGAGCCCCACTAAATACCATCCAAGAAATACCCAACTCACTCTATACACGAAACCGCCCCTTTATTTCTTCCAAATTCAAGAAAGTATTCATGCATCTAGTATAGAAAAAAAGACACGTTCTATAAATAAACAATGCGCTTCTTATTTTCATCTAGGCACTCACCAAAAATCCCTTTTGACATACTTTAATTAGTGATCTAGAACAAAGGAGGCGAATTACTCTTGAATCGTTCCATCAAAGTCAGACTGGCATTCATCGTCGTTGTCCTGCTCTTTATTCCATTTGTCGCCTGTAAAAAAGAACAAGAGCAGACCGTACAAGTAGCCGAGGTGACCCATTCGGTTTTTTATGCTCCGCTCTATGTTGCCTTATCTGAGGATTTCTTCAAAGAAGAAGGGCTAGAGGTTGAATTAAAAACGACCTGGGGCGGCGATAAAACGATGACAGCTCTCTTATCCGGCGGTGCAGATATCGCCCTGACCGGATCTGAATCCTCTATCTATGTAGAGGCTCAAGACACAAAAGACTCTGTCATCAACTTTGCACAACTGACACAAACAGACGGTACATTTCTTGTTTCAAGGGAGAAAGTGAGTGAATTCTCTTGGGATCAATTAAAAGGAAAAGACTTTCTTGGACAGCGGAAAGGCGGCATGCCGCAAATGGTCGGTGAATATGTCCTGAAAAAGGAAGGCATTGATGTAAAAAAGGATCTCCGCATGATTCAAAATATTGATTTTGCCAACATTTCAGGTGCTTTCTCCTCTGGAACTGGCGATTTTGTGCAGTTATTCGAACCGACAGCATCCTTAATTGAAAAAGAAGGCAAAGGGTACATTACCGCCTCCTTTGGAGAGGCTTCCGGAAAGGTGCCGTATACCACCTTCATGGCAAAGAAGAGTTACTTAGAGGAAAACAAAGAAACAGCTGAAGCCTTCACTCGCGCCATTTACAAAGCGCAGAAATGGGTAGAAGCCAAGCAGCCGGAGGAGATTGCCAAAACCATTCAATCTCATTTTCCTGACACAGAACTTGATGTTTTATCAACTGCCATTAAACGCTACAAACAGCAGGACTCCTATGCAGCAGATCCCCTTCTGAATGAAGAGGAATGGAACAAATTGCAGGAAATCATGAAGGAGAGCGATGAATTGCCGAGATTTATCCCGTACAAACAACTTGTCGATTCATCCATTGCAAAGAAGGTCACAGAACACAAATAGAATAGGAGGTAGCACATGTCTTTCCTTCAAATTGACCATGTGACCCACACGTACTTCTCTTTAAAAGAAAAAACAACGGCCATACAGCATATCAATATGGAGATAGACCAAGGAGAATTTATCTCATTTATTGGTCCCAGCGGCTGCGGGAAAACCACCCTGCTGTCTATCATTGCAGGAATAACGCCGCCATCTGAAGGCCGAATTTTAATCGAAGGAAAAGAGCCGAATCAAAAGGAGCATCAAATCGGCTACATGCTCCAGCAAGATTATTTGTTCCCTTGGAAAACCATCAAGGAAAATATCATTCTCGGGTTAAAAATTACCAAGCAAGATTCACATGAAGCCACCTCCGCCGCTCTTGGCTTACTGCCTAAGCTTGGCCTTCATGATGTAGAGGAAAAATACCCGAAGGAGTTGTCAGGCGGCATGAGGCAGCGTGCGGCTCTCGCCCGAACGCTTGCAGTGAATCCCGGTCTGCTTTTACTAGATGAACCCTTTTCAGCTCTAGACTACCAAACCAAACTCACTTTAGAGGATCTCGTCTTTCATACACTCAAAAACTATCAAAAAACAGCGGTCCTTGTGACACATGACATCGGCGAAGCCATTGCAATGAGTGACCGCATTTTCTTATTCTCAAAGCATCCTGGCTCGATCCAGCGAATCTTTACTGTTCCAGATGATCTGAGGACTCTTTCTCCTTTCAAAGCGAGACAGACCCAGAGTTTCCAAGAGCTCTTTCAAACGATTTGGAAGGAGCTGAAAACAGTTGAAACACAGTGACCTTTTACATGAAGCCTATCGCAAAAAATACCGAATGGAAAAACGCATGACCCGAATCTATCAGTTCATTATTTTCGCCAGCTTCTTTTCGCTTTGGGAGCTTGCCAGTCATTTTCGCCTTATCGATCCACTGATATTTAGTTCACCATCAGCAGTCTGCCAATTGTTTGTACAAAAAATATCCGATGGGTCTTTAGTGAATCATATGAGTATTACATTATTTGAAACGGTGCTCGGATTTCTACTTGGTACCTTTTGCGGCATTTTGCTTGCTGCCGCCTTATGGTGGTCCACCCGCCTGGCAAACGTTCTTGATCCTTATTTAGTCATTTTAAATGCCATGCCAAAAGTTGCCCTCGCCCCGATTTTAATTGTTGCCCTTGGGCCTGGCATGATCAGCATCGTTGCCATGGGCGCAATCATTAGTGTGATCATTACGACAATCGTCATTTATACAGCCTTTCAAGAGGTCGATGAGAATTATTTAAAGGTGATGAAAACCTTTGGTGCGAAAAAAAGCGTCGTCTTTCGCGAGGTCATTTTGCCAGCTAGTATTCCAACGATGATTTCTGCGATCAAAGTCAATGTCGGCCTTTCTTGGGTTGGGGTTATCGTAGGGGAATTTCTTGTTTCCTCAAAAGGGCTCGGCTACATGATCATTTACGGTTTTCAAGTCTTCAACTTTACACTCGTTTTCTTAAGTCTTTTCATTATTGCCGTATTTGCGACCATCATGTACCAGCTTGTGGAATGGCTCGAACGCCGTTTTCTTCAAAAATAAAAAGCACAGGGATTGTCACCCTGCGCTTTTTTTAACGAATCAAACCGTTCTTTTCTAAATAAGCAAGACTTTGTCTTAACACATCATCTTTCATAATAAAACTGAAATTCTTATTTTTTGCGATGGATCTTGGCAAGTCTGCGAAAAGAACGGGTCCTTTCGTTTCAAAATACGTGTCTTGCTTCACTAGCTTTTCAATATCAGCGAAATAAATATTCTTGACAATGACCTTTTCTCTGCCCAGCACCTGATATTGACCAATATACGTTAATTCACGAACAACAGCACCCGTCTCTTCTTGAATCTCCCGTATAGCGGCTTGGTCTGCTTCTTCATCCGGCTCAACTTTCCCTCCTGGAAACTCATAGCCCCGATCCTCATGTTCAGTGAGCAGCCATTTCCCTTGGTAGCGGCAGATGGCCCAAACATGCTTAGGATGACTTGAAAAAGGCTTCTCCTCAAAAGAGAGCTTGACCGTATTATGATAATAGTCTTTAAATACATGCATGTGAAATCCCTCATATCCTGTCCTTGCTTCTTGTAAAACATCATACCACAGATCACATTTCTCTGAAGAATTTTTATCAAAAGTGAAACAAACGAGTGGTTCTAACTCGTCTGTATCTAAAATGAGGTATTGTTGCTAAAACCTTTTTATTATTTCCAACTTCACCCAATTTTAATCATGAAACCTTTTATCCCTATATAACGTAAATGAATCAGTGTTGGTCCTATGACAACGAGGAGGAAATCAGCATGAGTATAAAAAATGGGTCAAAACAAGACGCACCCCATGAGGTGATCAAGAAACACCTCGTGAAAGGGCAAAAGTTAGATTTAACAAAAGACAACCCAGCGATCGACCAAATTCATATCGGGCTTGGCTGGGACCTGGCTGGTCAGCCAATTGATTTAGATACGCAAGTGTTTCTTTTAAATGAAGAGGACAAGCTGTTGTCTCCTAAGCATCTGATCTATTATCACCAGCAGCAAAGCTTAGATGGAGCTGTGCGTCATCTTGGGGATCATCAATTTGGCGGAGGGTATCGAGACAATGAAATGATTATTATGCAATTAAGCAGAGTCTCACCTGACATTCATAAAATTGTTGTCACAGCCACAATACATGATGCACACGAACGCCAGCATCATTTTGGACAAGTCACCAATGCCTATGTGCGCCTTACTGATCAAATCTCGCAGCAAGAGATTTGTACCTTTCAGTTAACAGAGGATTATTCGTATTGTACATCCATTATATGCGCTGAACTCACGAGAGATCAGGAGGAATGGAAGATCACTGCGACCGGGCAAGGGACTACTTTAGATTTAAACGATTTATGCCGCATCTATGGATTCACATCTTGACGCAGGAAAGGAGCCGGCACCTATGGGATTTCATTTCAACACAATAGAAGAACTTACCTTACAAGCAGAAGGCAGCGGAATCTTTTTTGCCAAAAAAGGCGCCATGATTGCGGATCAAGGAAGTTTCCAATACCGCAAGCGATTACTTGGAACGAATAAAGGAAATATGGTCAGCCAAGTATTTAACCATATCAGCAGGAAATTCACAGGTGAAAACCTTGAGATGATGGAAGTGAGTGGACAAGGTACTTGCTACTTGGCGGATGCAAGCGAGCATGTAACTGTGATTAACCTTGAGCCAAGCGGACCTTGGCAGCATGTAAGTGTAGAAAGTGAAGATTTACTTGCCTTTACTGAGGAATGCCATTACGGCGTCACACCAGTAGGCGTTGGTATTTTATCACAGAAAGGACTGTTTACATCAAAACTCTCTTATCAAGGGCACGGAGCGCAGGTCGCCATCAAAACGAATGGAAATCCGCTCATTTTAAAAGCCCCCTGCCGTGTAGACCCTGACGCGATTGTCGCTTGGACAGGCAAAGCCCCGAAGGTCAAACTAGATGTGAACTGGAAGACTTTCATTGGACAAACATCTGGCGAATCCTACTTATTTGAGTTCCAGGAACAAGATCAAATCGTCATTATCCAGCCATCTGAGCGCACATCTGGGTTACGGGTGGGTTTAGATGATAATCGCTACAAACCTCAGAGCCAGAGCTCCTCTCATGAGTTCACCAATTCACAGCAAGAAAATAGAGGCGGCGGGATCAGCGATTTGATCGGAGGCATTTTACAACCGCGAAAATAAAGCATGTAGAGATTCTCTACATGCTTTTTCAATTCATCAAACCATTTGTCTCAATAAAGCTCCTTGTCTCTTCATTGCCGAGCTCATAAATCATTGTGTAAATTTCTTTTCTTTTTCTATCCATTTCATCATTTGGACTATCATAATGATATTCAAGAAACGGAACATGCGCCCGAAAGAAGCCTTTCCAATCTGTCATATACTGTTCATCGAAATAGTCTCTCAGCTGCAAAATTTGATCATCATCTGCTTCTATTTGAAATTGCCAAGCCGCTGCATCTCTATGCTGCGATATCGATCCATCTTGTACGGATACATAGTACGTGTGTCTCGCCATCTGAATCATCCTTTTTTCTTTAGTATGACCAGATATGAGGAAATTACGGCTTTTTGCGCAATTTATTTTTCAACATGTCCAATACATCAATAAACAACTGTGGAATGGGAACTCCAAGGGCTCTGGCTGTCGAGACGATTTGATAAGATTCATAAATAATATAAAAGATGATCGCTAAATCCTTAATCGCCCCATTTGTCTTCAGCATGACATCGAAGAAATGCGCCATCGATATTAAGGAAACTGTCACGATCTTTCGAACAAGCCGCGTAAAAAACCGCTTCATTGTGAGCTGCCCAGTCAAAGATTCTCTTAGGCTTGAACAAATTAATTCAATAGCCATCAACGTCACTAAAATCATCAGTAAATATCCTGCTCCACCAAACAGAAAGCCCATCGCCGACAAACTCACTGTAACCAACGAAAAGATGCCTAAATCCTTGCTCACTTGGCATCAACATCCTTTCAAAGTGGAACTCCTTACCTCAATAGTATATGCCGAATTCTCGCAATAGCTTGGACGACAAAAAATAAAGGCGCTGTTATGTCCTCAGGGAGACGAATGAAACCAAAAAAGCCGCCCCATAAGGCGGCTTCTCTTTTTAGACTCTGACATCAATAAATGAAGCATCTGAATCCTTTGGCTGAACAGCTTGAGGCTGCTGCTGCACTTGATCCAGCATCACCATAGCTTGTGCTGTATTCGTAGCAAGCTGTGAATTCAACAAACTAATATTGAGTGTCTTTTGAATGCTCGCTACTTGCTGACTCATCATTCCTGCAATAGAAGACATCTTCTTCCCTCCCTTCTCTTTTCTCTTCGGCTGAAAGCCCTATGATTTCAATGGGCTGTCTGTCCCGATTCCAATAAAAAAGAATGTCGGTCTATTTATGACCGACATTCTTTTCACATACGTGTATTATCCTAAATATGCTTTAAGCATCCAGTTGTGTTTTTCAATGGATTGATGAATCGCAAGCAGCATATCACCTGTAGTTTCATCGCCAACCTCTGCAGCCAGCTCCATTCCTTGCTTTAATTCCTCAGCGATATTGGAGAAATCATCATATAGATTTTTCACCATTTGCTCCGCTGATTCTTTGCCCTCTGCTTCTTGAATGCTGGAAATTTCTAAGCACTCTTTCATTGTCGCAACAGGCTGTCCATTTAAAGCAAGCATACGCTCAGCCAAATCATCAATATATGTAGCTGTTTCTGTATATAGTTCCTCAAATTTTTCATGGAGTGTAAAGAAATCTTTCCCCTTTACATACCAATGATAGTTATGTAATTTCACGTAAAGCACAGTCCAATCAGCTACTTGTTTATTGACGACGTTTAATAATTGTTCAGACATATTTATTCCTCCTTATGTAATTGCGTTTAGTATGAGAATACCCTTTTCTTATTATACTGAAACCTGCCGTCAATTTCTTCTATTTTGACTGCATGAAATATATGTTAATATGGAAATAAGGAGGGAGTTAGATGCTGTTACTTGGGATTATCAGCTTTATCATTATCTCAATCGTTGTCTTTTTATCATTGTGGACGACATCGAAGGCTTATGAATATAAGCATAAAGTCGATTCACCACAGGATGCAGAACCAAATCAACGTCCTAATCCAAAATAAATCCGCTTTTAATGATGTGAGGTTTCTTCAGTAGATGAACTCTCTTTTTTCACCTCACCTACGTGGATGTTCGTTTTCGGCATATTGTGCTGCTGTTTAGCTGTCACATGGACTTGTATGATATAAAGGCCATCTTTTTTGAAGGCTGTGTGCAATTCGTATACACCCTTGTTTTCTTTCTTTGGCTGAATCATCTTGCTGTTATCCTTGTCGCCATCTTTCCACACTTCAAATTGAACATCATCTGCATCATCAACAGGCGTATCACCATATGTGACAGCTGCTTTTACTATAACGCTTTCATTTTTCTCCACTTGCTCAGGTCCTGTGAGCTTTACTTCTAATAGCTCAGGCACTTCCCCTTTGCCGCTATTTGCTGCAGAGTTTCCACATGCACTCAATAACGTGAGCATCAGAATCATTCCCAACATTTTTCGCATCCTGCGTTTCCCCCTTCTTTTACTGACATGTCCATTTTAACAAATATCCCCTATTTTGACATCTCTGTTTAAA
Organism: Bacillus sp. FSL K6-0994; assembly: GCF_038630815.1. Taxonomy (NCBI): domain Bacteria; kingdom Bacillati; phylum Bacillota; class Bacilli; order Caryophanales; family Bacillaceae; genus Bacillus; species Bacillus sp. FSL K6-0994. Next base: position 2,719,588 of record NZ_CP152043.1, read on the forward strand.
TTCAAATAAAAAACCGGACATCTAAATGTCCGGTTCATCCTTCTATTAACCAAATACTTTTAAAAGCTCTTCTTGATCCTGAGAAAGCCAGAAACGCATTAAACGTTTTGCCCCTTCAAGATCATGAAGCTTCGCTTGGCCGCATTGCTCTTCGTTTGCAGCAGGAATTTCTGTTACTTCAACCGCATCCTTGAATGTTGCATCAAGAAGTTCAACGATCTCTTTTGGAGTTGGTGCACCACTGACAACTAAATAGTAGCCTGTCTGGCAGCCCATTGGAGAAATATCAATGATATCAAAATGATCATATTTCTCTGAGTGTGTTCTAATATTAAAGGCAAGCAAATGCTCTAATGTATGAATCGTATCAGGTTTCATCGCCTGCTTGTTGGGCTGACAAAAACGAATATCGAATTTATTTACTTCCCCATCTGATCCCACTTTATGAACGCCGCAATGACGAACATATGGCGCTTTTACAGCATTATGATCAAGTTCAAAGCTTTCGACTGAAGGCATAATCACCACTCCTATAATTGCAATTTCCTATATTATAACATATTTCTCCGACCAGTTTAGTTTATAAAACTTTCCTTCCTTGTCCTTTTTTCTTATACTGTGGAAGACAGACAAGGAGGAACCTCTATGAAACAAATTTTTATCGGCATGATACGCTTTTATCAAAAATGTATTTCCCCTCTTACACCGCCAAGCTGCCGGTTTTATCCAACATGCTCAAACTATGGACTAGAGGCAATCAAAACGCATGGCGCGATCAAGGGCGGCTGGCTCACCATAAAACGGATTTTGAAATGTCATCCGCTTCATCCTGGCGGCATCGATCCTGTTCCGCCTAAAAAGGAAAAATAACTTACTTTTCTTCATATCCGTTGACAACTAAGTCAAGCTTCCCTGTTCCAGGATCAATGACAAGCCCGTGTACAGGTACATCTGATGGAAGAAGCGGGTGATTTTTCACTACGGACACACTGTCCTTCACGCTCTCTTCGACTGAACTAAAGCTTTTGAGCCACTGTTTAAAATCAATTCCTGAGTATTCCAGTACTTCAATACGTTTTTCTGGAATACCGCGCTCAACGGCTTTATTTAAAAGTGTCTGGCTGTCTATTTTACTCATCCCGCAATCATGATGCCCAATGACATATACCTCGTCAGCATTTAATTCGTAAACAGCAACTAAAATGCTTCGCATAATACTTCCAAATGGATGAGAAACAAGCGCCCCAGCACTTTTGACAATCTTAATATCGCCATTTTTCATGTTCATGGCACGCGGAAGCAGTTCAACAAGTCTTGTATCCATACACGATAGAATGACAGCTTTTTTCTGTGGAAACTTTGTTGTTGTAAATTCTTCGTATTTCTTTTCTTCAATAAATTGTTGATTATATTCGATGATTTCATCTAAAAGTTTCATACGTTTGTCCATTCCTTTATCTTTTTTTAAAAATAAATATAGCACAATGTAAGAAATTTCGTCACGTTTTGCAGCTTATTTTTTTAGAGGAAACATCTGCTGACGAAATTTTTTTATTTTCCTCTTTTCAAATCGTAATTATTACGATACAATAACTCAGGACATTAAATCGTAATCATTTCTATCTATTAGATTGAGAGGAGACATTTTCTACATGAAAAAAATCTTTTTTATTTTAACAGCTGCTTTATTCGCGATCGGTCTTGCCGCTTGCTCAAGCAGTGCGGGCACTAATGCTTCAAAAGGTAAGGCAGACGGGAAACTAATCATTTACACCACGATCTTCCCAATCCAAGATTTCACTGAAAAAATTGGCGGCTCTCACGTTCATGCTCAAAGCGTGTATCCTGCAAATGCAGATGCACACAGCTTTGAACCAAGTTCAAAAACAATGGTTGAAATGGCTGAAGGTGATGCCTTTATCTACAGCGGCACAGGGGCTGAAGCATTCGCAGACAAAACTGCTGCCACTTTAAAAGACCAAGGTGTGAAAACAGTCAAAGCAGCCGAAGGCATCAAATTGTTATCGACAAATGAAGAACATGCACATGAAGAAGGCGAAGATCATGACCATGAAGGTGAAGATCATGTCCATGAAGGTGAAGACCATGATCATGACGGGCACGATCACGGAGATAAGGACCCTCATGCATGGTTAGACCCGGTTTATGCACAGCAAATGGCGAAAAACATTAAAGACACACTCGTCTCATTAGATCCAGATCATAAAGATGAATACACAAAAAACTATGAACATCTAAAAAAAGATTTACAATCATTAGATCAAGAATTCAAAACAACGTTATCTAAAGCGAAACATAAAGAAATTCTTGTTTCTCACGCAGCTTATGGTTATTGGGAAAAGCGCTATGGCATTGAGCAAATCAGTGTTTTAGGGTTATCCGCTTCTGAAGAGCCATCACAAAAACAGCTCGAAAACATTGTACAAAAAGCGGAAAAACATCACATTCAATACGTTATTTTTGAAAACAACGTGAGCAGCAAAGTATCAGATACAATCCGCAGTGAAATTGGGGCAAAAAGCTTGACCCTTAAAAATCTGGAATCCATTACTGAAGATGATGCCAAAAACGGCGAAAGCTACGTCAGCTTAATGAAACAAAACTTAAAGACCTTAAACACCGCTTTAAATGATTAATGCTTTGAACCCCGGCTGATCACCCGGGGTTTTTTACTGTCAAAAAAAGCACACCGTTATCAGGCGTGCTTTTTTGATTACATTTGATATTTTTTCTTAAACTGCTCGGCTCTTCCGCCTTTTTCTCCGAATTTTTGGCGCCCTGTATAAAAAGGATGCGTATCAGAGCTTGTTTCTACTTTAATGACAGGATACGTTTTCCCATCTTCCCACTCTACTGTCTCGTTTGATGTCTTTGTTGATCTACTCAAGAAGCGGTAACCGCTGTTTACGTCCATAAATACAACTTCATGTGAGGTTGGATGAATATCTCTTTTCAATGTCAAAACTCCTTTCGTTAATAAAACGTAATGGTTACGTTTTATATTTATATTCTACTCCCTCTTTTACAACTTGTCAAAAAACAAGCTTTCTTAGTCAGGAAGAATAATCTAAAAATGGTGGAGAATAATAAGCATCATGAAAAAGAGAAGCGATAAGAAAGGCGGAGAAAAAATTGACTGATCTCGTTTTAGCTAGAAGCCTGTTCGGCACAACCATGGGCTTTCATATTATTTATGCCTCGCTTGGCGTTGGCATCCCGCTAATGATTTTGTTAGCTGAACTCATCTTTCAAAAAACGAAGGACCCTCATTATGCCATCATGGCCAAGCGGTGGACAAAAGCACAGGCTGTTCTGTTAGGGGTCGCCATTCCAACAGGTACAATTGCTGGTACGCAGCTTGCCCTTTTATGGCCAGGTTTTATGGAGGTCATCGGAAAGGTCATGTCACTGCCATTCCAGATTGAAATTTATGCGTTCTTTATAGAAGCATTATTTATGTCTATTTATGTGTACGCAGCGGATCGCCTATCAAATGCAATGCGCATCATTACCGTTATTTTTATTGTTATTGGTGCAGCTGCATCAGCGATTCTAATTACAAACGTACATGCTTTTGAAGGGACACCTGCTGGCTTTCAGATGGTGAATGGAGAAATCACAAATATCGAGCCTTGGAAGGCCTTTTTCAATCCAAGCTTTGCTGTAACTGCTACACATGTTGTGCTGTCTGCTTTTACAACAGGTGCTTTTGTGATTGCTTCAGTTGCAGCTTTTAAAATGCTCAAAACGAGAAAAAATGAGAAGCTCTATACATTTCATCGAAAAGCCCTTTTTCTTGGACTCATTGTAGGAGGACTTTTCTCCTTTCTAACAGCCTTAAATGGTCACGAATCCGCTCAGCTTCTGTATGAATATCAGCCTGAAAAGCTGGCTGGAGCTGAAGGTTTATTTGAAACGCAATCACATGCGCCTCTTGCAATAGGAGGTTTTACGGATGCTGATTCGCAGGAAATTAAAGGTGCGCTCGAAATTCCTTGGGCGCTCAGTTTTCTGGCAGGAAATAGCTTTGATACAGTGGTCAAAGGCTTAAATGATTTTCCTCGTGACGAGTGGCCGCCTTTATTTATACACACATTATTTAACGGCATGGTCATTATTGGATCGGTGCTCATTCTATTTGCGGTATTAGCCCTGCTTTACCGTAAAATTTTAAAACGGGACAAATTTCCGAAGTGGCTTCTTTTTCTTTACTTATTCGGCGGGCCTCTTAGTCTTTTGGCTATTGAATTTGGCTGGATCTTTGCTTGTACAGGCCGCCAGCCATGGGTCATTTATCGAATGCTCAAAACCTCCGAGGTTGTCACATCATCTGGCTCGATCGGAACACTTTTTATCCTTTTTGCCATTGTCTATCTCATCTTAGGCATAGCAACCGTTATTGTGCTGACGTACTACTTTAGGAAAAATACGATTGAAGAAGACCTACGGTTAACAGAATCTTAAAAAAGGAGCGATCTTGATGCAAATGGATGTTACAACTGATGCGCTCATTGCAATCACCATCTTATGGGGATTCGTTTTTATCTATGCAGTGATGGCATCAATGGATTTCGGCGCAGGATTTTGGTCGATGATTTATATGAATAGAGAACAAACAAAAGCTGCTAATATCGCAAATAAGTACCTTTCTCCAACATGGGAAGTGACAAACGTCTTTATTGTCGCCATCGTTGTCGCATTGTTCAGCCTGTTTCCAGGTGCGACCTTTGTACTTGGCACCGTTTTATTAATACCCGGCAGCATCATATTATTACTTCTTGCACTGCGAAGCGGGTTTCTCGTGTTTTCTCATTCACTGCCTAAGAAATACCGAAAAGCGGTGACGTATATTTCAGGGATCAGCGGCTTTATCATTCCGTCCATCCTGATCATGGTTCTCCCAATCACCCATGGTGGCTTTATCTTTCAGGAGAACAACGTCTACTCATTAGATCTTGGACTGGTCTTTACAAGTGCAAATGTCTATTCTTTTGTCGGCTTTGCCATTTTCAGCACCCTTTTTCTTTCGTCCTTGCTTTTAGCTGATTTCTCTAATGTAGCTGATGAAGATGAAGCTTACAGCATTTATAGAAGAGGAGCGCTCATTACGGGTCCACTTTCACTTATGATGGCCTTTTTTATCATGCTGACATTACGAAGCGAGGCCAATTGGCTGTTCACAAAAATGATGCAGAACATCCCTATTCTTCTTGTATCTCTCCTAATGTTTCTGCTCGCAGGACTGGCTCTATTTTTACCAAACAGCCGGTTTAAGCACCGGAAAGGAAGACCACGCCTTGCCGTCATTGCGATTACCATTCAATATTTCTTAGCAAGCTATGTGTATGGACGTGCCCATTTGCCTTACATGGCTTATCCAGATATTACAATCATGTCTGGATTTACAGATCCTGTCACATTTAGGGCATTATTTATCACCTATATTGTAGGTTTTATCATCTTGTTTCCCGGATTTTATTTCTTCTGGAAATTATTTATGAAGGATAAGCGCTATATTCGTCAGGAAGATTAACATGAATGGACGAGCTTCATTTCGGTTACATTATAGATGAAAGACATACTCAAAAGGAGGTCATCTGTATGAGTCAAAAAATCCTTTGTGAAGTCAATAACTGTTCCTATTGGAATGCTGGAAACCGCTGTGGTGCAGATGCAATCTATGTCGTCAGCCACACAGGAAATACGGCTGAGAAAAGCGAAGAAACGGATTGTAAAACGTTTAAACCACAAGACCTTTAAGTCTCATTAAAGGAGGCGCTTCATTTTGAAACATGATCGGCTGCTTCAAACGTTTTTTGACGAAATTCATGACGCGGATGAAGACGCATTCCACCAAGCCGCTCACTCCTTTTTAAATCTTTGGGATTATGAATATGGACATGCATCAAACATGCCAAATGAAATTCATCAGTATATCGGACAGCTTGCTTATGACAGCGAGCTGGTTGAAGAGTAAGAAAGAGCGGATCACCGCTCTTTCTTTTTTGTTCAGACAGGAAGGAAAAACTTTCTCTCACTATACCTAGATTCTATTGTGGATGCAAAAGGTGATTCCTTCGTTTTTATCTCACAAAATCATGTTTTGTAAACACGTCGATTTTATCTGAAAACGAACGGAGCGCTTGGTAATCAACTTCCACGCCCATTCCTGGGGAGCGAGGCACCTCAATAAACCCATTTTCAACCTTAATTTCAGGAAAAATGATATCCTGTTCCCAAAATTTTGACGAAGCTGAAATATCACCGGGAATCGTAAATTGAGGAAGCGAAGCAAGTGCCACGTTCTGCGCTCGGGAAATACCTGTTTCAATCATCCCTCCGCACCATAACGGAATTTGATTCTCCTTACTGAACGTATGAATTTTAAGAGCCTCTGTCAGTCCGCCAACTCGTGAAGGCTTCACATTAATAATTTGACAGCTGCCAAGCTCTACAGCTTTTCTAGCATCATCTAAAGAACAAATACTTTCATCTAAACAAATCGGCGTTTTTAAATGCTTTTGCAAATGGCGGTGGTCCACAATATCATCTGCAGCTAGAGGCTGTTCAATCATTAATAAACGAATATCATCGAGCTGCTTAAGCTTGCTAATATCTTTTAATTCATAAGCAGAGTTTGCATCTGCCATTAATGGCAGATCAGGAAAAGACTCTCTGATCTTTTGAAGAAGTCCAATATCTTGTCCCGGTTTAATTTTCACCTTCACCCGCTGATAGCCTTGGTCAACAAATTGCTGAATTTGCTCAAGCATATCGTCAATAGGGCCTAACCCCGCCACAACACCAGATGGTATTCTATCTTTTGTACCGCCTAATACATCGCGTAAAGACTTATTCTCACGCTTCGCATAAATATCCCAAACAGCCGCTTCAATGCCTGCTTTCGCCATCCTATTGCCTTTAAAATGATACAGACTGTCAGGGATTTCTGAAGGATGTGTAAAGGTGCGCGTCAGCACGTTCGGGATAAAGAAAGCCCTCAGCATATGATAGCAAGTCTCAATTGTTTCTTCTGTATACCACGGAGAAGAAAAAGCAGATACTTCTCCCCATCCAGTCAATCCTGTCTGATCTTTTACTTCAACAATAATAAACTCACGCTCTGAAATGGTTCCAAGACTTGTTGTAAATGGCTTTTTAAGCTTCATCGTGACATGATATAAAATTACTCGTTCAATTTGAATCATTTGAAAACCCCTTTGATCTGAGTCTGTGCCTTTGCAATTTATTCGACGCATTTCTTGGCAGCTCGTCCACAAAGTGAAAAGCGGTGGGCCATTTATATTTGGCTAAATGCGACCCACATAAAGCATAGAGCTCATTCTCCGGTATCTTAACATCTGTTACAAGGAAAGCAGCAGGTACCTCTCCCCATCTATCATCATACATACCCGTTACTCCGGCTTCCTTTACATGCGGATGTGTTAGCAGAACCGCTTCAATTTCCGCAGGATAAATATTTTCTCCGCCAGAAATAATTAAATCTGAACGGCGGTCAAGCACAAATAAGAACCCTTCCTCATCCACATAGCCAATATCACCCGTTTTCAGCCAGCCCTCATCAAAGGCAGCCGCGGTCGCTTCTTCACGGTAAAGGTATCCTTTCATCACATTTGCACCTTTCACCATAATTTCGCCATGCTCAAAAGGACGGCAAATGCGATCACCGTCTTGAATTTTCAGTTCACACCCAAAAAGAGGTTTTCCCGCTGAACCAAGCTTCTCTACACTAAATTCGGGCGCAAGGGTCACAATTTGTGAACAGGTTTCCGTCATCCCGTACGATTGAAAGACAGGAAAGCCCTTCTCTTTGCTTTCTTGGAGCATCGCATAAGGCGCAGGGCCTCCTCCTAATAAAAGACAGCGCAAAGAAGATGGACATTCTGCCAATCTGCTTAATAAACGAGATAACATCGTCTGCACAACGGAAATCATCGTCACACGATGCCGTTCAATAGAATCCTTTACTTCATCGACGTCAAACTTCTGATGAAGCACGACTGTCATTCCATATATCACAGACTTAAATAAAGCAGATAAGCCGCTAATATGAAAAAGAGGCAGGGCAATGAGCCAGCGGTCATCCTCTCTGAGACCCAGATTCAGTGCAGAGGATACAGCACTATGAAAATGATTGCCATACGTTTGCTCTACCCCTTTTGGACGTCCTGTTGTCCCAGATGTATACATGATGGTCGCTGTTTCATTCAAATCAAATTCACTCTCGATCTTGTTGATATGGCCTTGCCCTGGTTCAGGTAAAGTTTCCATTGTATAAACGGGTAAATCACCCTCATGATCGCTTGCATAACTAGATTCTGTTAATAACGCCGCGGCTTTTGCATCTTCTAGCTGATAGCGCCTTTCAGCTTTTGTCAGCTTATTATTCAATAGCACAATTTTTAACCCTAATAAAAAACAGGCATGTACAAGCATCACCATATGAGGATGATTGTTCATCAAAAGCGCAACCGTTTCCCCTTTTTTCAATGATGCCTGAGCAAGTCTATTTGAAAGCACTTCCGCTTCTTGAGCTAATTCGTGAAATGTCCACTCCTTCTCTTGATAAATGAGTGCGACTCGATCTGGCGTTAAATAGGCACGGTGCAGCAGCCAATTAGGTTGCTTCATCATGACACCTCCTTTTTGTAAAAGAAAACAGCTTAGTCTGATGCACTAAGCTGTTGTTCATTGATATCATTGAATCAAGGGAAACGCGGGAACTGGCCGAAGTCCGGCTTGCGTTTTTCCTTAAAGGAATCGCGTCCTTCTTTTGCTTCATCTGTTGTGTAATAAAGAAGTGTCGCATCTCCTGCAAATTGTTGAATTCCAGCTAATCCATCCGTATCTGCGTTAAATGCAGCCTTCAAGAATCGTAAAGCAGTCGGGCTCTTTTCTAGCATCTCCTCACACCACTTCACCGTTTCCTCTTCAAGCTGATCTAATGGGACAACTGTGTTAACAAGTCCCATATCAAGCGCTTCTTGTGCATTGTATTGACGGCATAAGTACCAGATTTCTCTTGCTTTCTTATGACCAACAATACGTGCAAGGTAGCCTGAACCATAACCAGCATCAAAGCTGCCTACTTTTGGACCTGTTTGTCCAAAAATCGCATTATCTGCTGCAATCGTCAGGTCACACACAACGTGAAGAACGTGTCCTCCGCCAATCGCGTAACCTGCTACCATTGCGATAACTGGTTTTGGAATGACACGAATCAAACGCTGCAAATCTAATACATTTAGACGTGGAATTTGATCGTCTCCTACATAACCGCCATGGCCGCGAACTTTTTGGTCTCCACCAGAACAGAATGCTTTTCCGCCAGCACCTGCAAGAACAATTACACCAACTTCTGAATTATCACGAGCCCGTGAAAATGCATCAATTAATTCACTAACAGTCTTTGGGGTAAACGCGTTATGTACGTGTGGACGATTAATCGTAATCTTTGCGATCCCATTGTACGTTTCATATAAAATTTCGTCATACTGACGCTCTGTTTGCCATTCAATAGCCATCAATATTTCCTCCTCTAATCTTGCTCTAAAATAAACTCACTTACTATTTTACCAAAAAAATGTGGTTGTTCCACATGAACTGTATGCCCGGCATGCTCAGCCAAAATGAATTGACTTCCTTTCAGCTCCTGCTGCATACGTTTGCCGATATGGCAGAACTTTTCATCAAGCGTTCCGCAAATGAACAAAGCAGGCAAATGAATATGCTTTAACGCCTTCCAAACAGACGGCTGTGAACCTGTTCCAATTCCTTCTAAGCTGCGAGCCAGTCCAAGAGGATTGGCTTTGAGTCTTCCCTCTCTCAGCTCAGTCTGCCTTTCAGCTGATAAAGTTTTCTGAGACGCAAACAAAGGAATGCTTTCCCAAAAATCCACAAACTTCACTAAGCCTTCATGTCTAATCTTTTGAGCAAGCTGATGATCATGCTTTAGTCTTGCCATCCGCTCTTTAAAAGTGCGAAGCCCAGGAGACGTACTCTCAAGGATCAATTTATTGACACGATCTGGATAACGAGCGGCAAATGATAAAGCAATACGTCCTCCCATAGAATATCCGAGAATATTCACTTTGTGAAGCTTTAATTGGTTTAAAATCTCTACAAGATCTGCCAGCTGCTGAGACATTGCATATCTTCTCACACTTTCTGGCGAGTCCGTACGCCCATGTCCGAGCAAGCTGACCTGAATCAGTCTTGTATTCTCCAAATAAGCATTCAAGAACGTCCAAGACGCTGCACTTCCAGTGAATCCGTGTAAGCATAGTGTAGCATTTGCTGCCGAAGGGTTCTGGTCCACCACTTCGTACGCTACCCCATCACGCATTCTTATGATGAGAGAAGGCATTCTTTTTTCACTTCTTCCAATATGTCATCCATCATTTGACGATGCTTGTCTACACGGGAATGACGATCTGTTTCAATTTCAATTAAATGAAGACCAGGTTCATCGATATGCGCCATGTACACATCATGTAACTCTTGTTTCGTTGCCGGTTTCGAATAGGTTCCCCCATATAACTTCGATGCATACTCAAAATTCAGTCCTGTCGGCGTACCGAAGAGCTTTTCATAATACGGTTTATCAGACGCCTGCGGAAGGAAAGAAAAGATACCTCCCCCATCATTGTTTATCAAAACAACTGTCAGCGGAATGTCCATCAGCTTAGCTGCAAGCAGACCGTTCATATCATGGTAAAATGATAAATCTCCAATGACTAAAGTGACTGGCTGCTTCAATGCTGCATACGTGCCAAGTGCTGTGGACACAACGCCGTCAATGCCATTTGCTCCGCGATTGGCCATCATTCGAAAAGGCTTGGACTGAGTTTCAAAAAATGTATCTACATCACGAATCGGCATACTATTTCCGATAAAAAGGACACTCTCCTTTGGCAAGAGGTGCTGAAGCTGACGGTACACATTCCCTTCAAAGGACAAATCCTCATCTGAATAGCGGGCTGCATGCGTTCTGAATGAAGAATTAGCATTCTGCCAGCAGTTTAAGAAGCTTGTCTCTTTACGTTGTACTGCTTGATTTAATGCTGCTTCTACAAAAGCAGACACAGTACTTTCAATGACGTATGAAGCACTTAACCCAGGATCACGAAAACCTCCGGCTGCATCTACAACAATCTGCTTCACTTCCGCATGTTTTTCCAGCCACTTGAATAAGGGCTTAGATACAGGCATCGGTCCAAAACGAATGACCATATCCGGCAATAGGTGCTGCTGTAATGCTTCATCTTTTAATAAAGAATCATACGCATCGATAATCAGATCTTCATTTACATGTCCGTTGCGCAAAAGAGACAGCGGGTCAGCTAAAATAGGTAAATGAAGAGCTTTCGAAAGGCGTAAAACTGCCTCTTTTTCTTCCTGTGTATGAAGTTCACCAGCCACAATCAGTCCCTTTTTGCAATGGTTCATGACGGTTACGATTTCAGACATCACTCGATCATTTGGGAATGTCTGACCTGATGCTAATACCTTTTTCGTGTCTGATTCTTCTCTCGCGAAAGGATCAATAGACAGATCAGGAAGCAATGGTTCTCTCAGAGGTACATTAATCTGAACAGGCCCCTTTGGCTCCTGCATCGACATGTGATTTGCTCTCGCAGCTGCTGTCTGAACATATCGCAGCATTGTTTGACTTTCCTCTGGCAGAGCTAAGTCTGTGAACCATTTAACAAACTTACCGAATAAGAATTGCTGATCAATCGCTTGAGGTGCTCCAACTTCCCTCAATTCGTGCGGCCGATCAGCAGTTAAAACAATAAGAGGTACACGAGAATAATGCGCCTCTACAATGGCTGGATAAAAATTAGCAGCTGCTGTACCTGATGTACAAATAAGCAGCACTGGTGATTGACTTGCTTTTGCAAGACCAAGCGCATAAAAAGCAGCAGACCGTTCGTCCACTAAAACATGGACATGGATGTCTTGATGAGCAAGAGCCAGCATCGCAAGCGGAGTTGAACGAGAACCTGGACAGACAACTGCCTCTTTCACACCACCTTGTACGAATTCATCCATCAATCTGCCTATATATGTTGTCATGATGTGATTATTCAATAGGATGACCTCCAAGAGCAGACAGCATTGGTCTTAACTTCACTTGTGTTTCCTCATACTCCTGCTTTGCAAGGGAATCCTCTACAATTCCGCAGCCAGCGAATAAACGAACATGATCTTCCTCAATAAGACCTGACCGAATGGCTACAGCAAATTCTCCATTATCCTGAGAATCAATCCAGCCTACCGGCGCTGCATACCAGCCGCGCTTAAGCGGTTCGATTTCACGAATCACTTCTATAGCCTTTTCCTTCGGATATCCGCCTAGTGCCGGCGTCGGATGAAGCTGCTCAATTAATGAAAAAAGGGAACAGCTGCTTTTAATTTCTCCCACAATCGGTGTAAACAAATGCTGAATGTTTTTTGTTTTATAAAGAATTGGTTGATTTGGTTTATGCACATGAAGGCAATTCGCTTTAAATGCTTGCTCAATCATATTGACGACAATTTGATGTTCAATCAAATTCTTCTCATCATGCAGCAGTTCCTCGCCTAATGCGTGATCCTCCGCTTCATCTTTTCCGCGAACAATGGAACCTGCTAAACAGGATGAAAAGACCTCTCCGCCGCTTTTTTTCACTAAGCGTTCCGGCGTTGCTCCGACAAATGCTTGTCTTCCCTGTTCAACCGCAAATACATAACTTGTTGTTTGATGCTTTAATAATTCTGCTAATAGTGGAGCAAGTTCAATTTGATTTTTATAGTGAAGCAAGACTTCTCTTGCTAAAACAACCTTTTCATATTCGTTTGCACGAATGTGGTCTGTCGCTTCTTGGATCGCCTTCATCCATTCGTTCACATCCAGCTCTTCCATATGAACAAGTTCAGCTTGTCCACCAGTCCGTACTGGTAATGTCTCGAAACGAGAGGCCTTTTGTTCTAATTCTTGAATAAGCTGATGAACATTCCCGTCCACCTGCTTCCACTCATTGATCGTAAGAAAGCTGCCTTCTTTTGAAACAGTCAGCATGATCGATGGCACAAAAAAATGAGCCTCGCCAAATGCTTCCCAATGACGCGCCTTCTCTTCGTGCGGATCAAACGAGAATCCTCCAAATAAAAGCGGACCAACAGCCGCTTGCTTTAACTCCTTCTCATCATGAAAATGGAACATGTGCTGCTTTAGCTGTTCCCATTCTTGATGGACTATATCGAATCGTTCCTTGCCTTGCTCAGATGATTTAATGACGGCCGCTCTGCCAAGTCCAGAAAATATCATTTGGCTTTCTGGATCAGACCAAAAAAACCGCTCGCCTAAAAAATCCGCTTCGCCGCTTTGGAAAAAGGCAAGAGGATCCAGATCGTCAACTCTTCTGGAGTAGCTTATCAAAACAGCATGGTTGACGTTATTCGCTTCTTCTAATGTCGCGAGCGCTTCCTGCCGGAAAGTACTTTGCACTGTTGTCACCATGATACATTCCTCCAAAATCCATGAAATAACATAAAAAAATAAAACCCATAATGAAAAAATACATGAACATTCGAATATGTCGAATGACCTGCTTTTCTATTATAAACCTTAACAGATGAACTTAGTAAAGAAAACAGCTTTTAAAACCTCGAATCCTTATTATATCACGCTTTCAAGATTTTTTCGCTCCTGCTTATTGAAACGAGAGCATCAAAGGTAAAATGGCAGGACCTGTTCTAAAATCAAGCTTTCCTTCGATATGGCAACGATTAGCAAACATCTTTTTCCCGATTCATCGCATCAATATATTGACACCTTTTTGAACTTTGCTAAACTGGAATTTGGACGTGTACGTATTTTTTTATTTAAAGGAGTATATTTTATGCAGCATCAATCGATATCAGATCAGCTTTCACCAATAAAGCCTGATAAAAACTGGCGAATTTGGTGGAATTTACTACGACCGCATACACTAACAGCGGCATTTATTCCCGTTACTTTAGGAACTGTTTTAGCACTTCCAAGTGGTCAAATACATGGTGGGCTATTTTTAGCCATGCTGTTCGCATCTATGTTTATCCAAATCGCAACAAACATGTTTAATGAGTACTTTGATTATGTTCGCGGGCTGGACAACGAGAAATCTGTCGGCATCGGCGGAGCCATTGTAAGAAACGGTGTGAAGCCAAAGACAGTCCTCACCCTCGCTTATGCACTATTTGCGGTTTCTTTATTACTTGGGGTATATATTTGCATGATGTCTAGCTGGTGGATTGCACTAATAGGTCTTATTTGTATGGCAGCAGGCTATTTCTATACTGGCGGCCCTGTACCAATTGCATATACACCGTTTGGAGAACTTGTTTCAGGTGCTTTTATGGGATTAGGAATCATCCTGATTAGTTTCTATATCCAAACAGGCACACTGACGTCTAAAGCTGTTCTCGTCTCACTACCAATTTCTATTTTAGTTGGTGCCATCTTACTGTCGAACAATATCCGTGATTTAGACGGGGACAAGGAAAATGGACGAAGAACACTTGCCATTCTTGCTGGACGCAAAGCTGCAGTGAACATTTTACTTTCCATGTTTTTGGTATCATATGTACTCATTTTTGTTTATATCTTCACAGATATCGTCGGCCTTTGGAGTCTTCTTGTTTTACTCAGTGTGCCAAAAGCCTATACAGCCATTAAAGAGTTTAAACAAAAAGAAAAACCGATTGAATTAATGAATGCCATGAAATCTACAGCTCAAACCAATACATTTTTTGGTTTTCTGCTGACGATCGCTTTGATCTTACAATACTATATCGCGTAACAAAGAACGCCTGCAGCCGCAGGCGTTTTTTTAATAAGGAATTGCTTCAAATTGGAACTAGTCTTACATACAAAATTGCTCATACTAACAATATGTTTGATATGAAAGGATGATCGCTTTGTTGTCTAAAGACGAATTACATCATTTGAAGCAGCGCCTTCTCGATGAAAAGAAAGAACTTGAAGCCAAAAGCCATGACGATGAACAGAAAGTATCCTTTCCTTACGATTCGATCGGTGAATTGTCTGCCTATGATAACCACCCGGGTGATCAAGGGACAGAGCTGTTCGAGCGGGGGAAAGATATTGCTTTAAACAGCTTGGAACATGAACATATGTTAGACATCAATGAAGCACTCCAAGCCATTGCAGACGGCTCTTATGGTCTGTGCAAGGTCTGTAAAGCCCCTATTCCAAAGGAACGCTTAGAAGCCCTGCCTACTGCCGTCACATGCACAGAGCATTCAAAAGAACAGACCGTTTCACAAAACCGTCCGATTGAAGAGGATTTATTAAGTCCTCCCGCGGGACAATTTGAAAATGAAGAAAGTGCTGCGTACGATGGAGAGGATGCCTACCAAGACGTAGAACGCTACGGAAACTCTGAGACCCCGTCTGATATGGAATTCCCTCCTCTAACATACGATGATGTGTATACACAATCAGAAGATGAAGATTATGTGGAGGATTACGAAGGATTCGCAGCTGCTGATATTGAAGGAAAAGCCAGCAAGGTGTATCCGAACAAAGCACACGAGGCCTATGAAGAAGCATTAGACGAAGAAGGTGTCATGACGGTATTTGGTGACTTGAAACCGTACGAGGAAGAACCTTATACAGAAGAAAATCATTAGTCCCCTCATATTGGGGGCTTTATGTTTATATCATGTAATTATTGGGAAATCATTTTAAGAGTGAATTTGATTGGAGGAGATTCTTGATGGCTAGAAAAAGTATCATTTGGGCGATTGTCGTCTTCTTTATTACATACGCAATATTCTCTATTGCCGGATTCTTGTTCCCCATCGACAGAGAATGGTATGACGCATTGAATAAACCAGAATGGACGCCTGGTGGCGGTGTCATTGCTGCTGTGTGGGCTGTCTTATTTGCACTCATCTCATTGTCCGCAGCGATCATTTATGGAAAATATGGGTTCCAAAAAATCACTTTACCATTTTGGATTCTTTTCCTTTTAAATTATGTTTTCAATCAAGCCTTTAGCTTTTTTCAATTTACACAAAAGGATTTGTTTGCAGCTACAATCGACTGCCTGCTCGTCGCACTGACAGCACTTGCACTTGTCATCGTCTCACGTAAACTAAGCAAAGTCGTTCCAATTTTACTGATTCCTTATGTCTTA
Organism: Bacillus sp. FSL K6-0994; assembly: GCF_038630815.1. Taxonomy (NCBI): domain Bacteria; kingdom Bacillati; phylum Bacillota; class Bacilli; order Caryophanales; family Bacillaceae; genus Bacillus; species Bacillus sp. FSL K6-0994. The sequence continues at coordinate 2,735,817 of NZ_CP152043.1, forward strand.
TGGGGCTTCTTTGCCACATACTTGTCTTATACGATCTATTCCATGAATATGTAAAAAAAGACCGCCATGATGCGGTCTTTCGTTTTGGAGAAAATAAAAAAGAGATCTTTGACAAGATCTCTTTTAAAAATGACCCGTACGGGATTCGAACCCGTGTTACCGCCGTGAAAGGGCGGTGTCTTAACCGCTTGACCAACGGGCCAGATCAATGGCGGAGAAGGAGGGATTTGAACCCTCGCGCCGCTTACGCGACCTACACCCTTAGCAGGGGCGCCTCTTCAGCCACTTGAGTACTTCTCCATTTGGCTCCGCAGGTAGGATTCGAACCTACGACCGATCGGTTAACAGCCGATAGCTCTACCACTGAGCTACTGCGGAAGATCATGGTGGGCCTGAGTGGACTCGAACCACCGACCTCACGCTTATCAGGCGTGCGCTCTAACCAGCTGAGCTACAGGCCCATGAACAGATATACAAATGGAGCGGGTGATGGGAATCGAACCCACGACATCAGCTTGGAAGGCTGAGGTTTTACCACTAAACTACACCCGCAAAATATGTATGGGGCGATTGATGGGAATCGAACCCACGAGTGCCAGAGCCACAATCTGGTGCGTTAACCACTTCGCCACAACCGCCATACTATGAATATTTTGATAAAAGTGGCTCGGGACGGAATCGAACCGCCGACACACGGATTTTCAGTCCGTTGCTCTACCAACTGAGCTACCGAGCCAAGTATTCTTTTGAAAAATGGCGGTCCGGACGGGACTCGAACCCGCGACCTCCTGCGTGACAGGCAGGCATTCTAACCAACTGAACTACCGGACCATTTTGGTTGCGGGGGCAGGATTTGAACCTGCGACCTTCGGGTTATGAGCCCGACGAGCTACCGAACTGCTCCACCCCGCGATGATATGGGTTTTAAAAAATATGGCGGAGGAAGAGGGATTCGAACCCCCGCGGGCTTTGACACCCCTGTCGGTTTTCAAGACCGATCCCTTCAGCCGGACTTGGGTATTCCTCCGTATAGATGGTGGACCTTGTAGGACTCGAACCTACGACCGGACGGTTATGAGCCGTCTGCTCTAACCAACTGAGCTAAAGGTCCTTTATAGCGGCGGAGGGGATCGAACCCCCGACCTCACGGGTATGAACCGTACGCTCTAGCCAGCTGAGCTACACCGCCATGATCAAAATAATCTTTTAAAAAGTGGAGCCTAGCGGGATCGAACCGCTGACCTCCTGCGTGCAAGGCAGGCGCTCTCCCAGCTGAGCTAAGGCCCCATAAAAGATGGTCGGGAAGACAGGATTCGAACCTGCGACCCCTTGGTCCCAAACCAAGTGCTCTACCAAGCTGAGCTACTTCCCGATCTTAATGGCGCGCCCGAGAGGAGTCGAACCCCTAACCTTTTGATCCGTAGTCAAACGCTCTATCCAATTGAGCTACGGGCGCTTATTTATAATGCCGAGGGCCGGACTTGAACCGGCACGGTAGTCACCTACCGCAGGATTTTAAGTCCTGTGTGTCTGCCAATTCCACCACCCCGGCGTGGATGGTATAAGCGGAAGACGGGATTCGAACCCGCGACCCCCACCTTGGCAAGGTGGTGTTCTACCACTGAACTACTTCCGCATTACAGGATTTCTTTATTTTATTTAGCAATGCGGGTGAAGGGACTTGAACCCCCACGTCATAAAGACACTAGATCCTAAGTCTAGCGCGTCTGCCAATTCCGCCACACCCGCATGAAACATGGTGAGCCATGAAGGACTCGAACCTTCGACCCTCTGATTAAAAGTCAGATGCTCTACCAACTGAGCTAATGGCTCGCTTTAAAAGCGACTTGTCTATCTTACCATATGAAAGTGGTGCCGGCAAGAGGACTTGAACCCCCAACCTACTGATTACAAGTCAGTTGCTCTACCAGTTGAGCTACACCGGCTTTATCTATCCTAACATTATGTAAGAATAAATATGGTGGAGGATGACGGGCTCGAACCGCCGACCCTCTGCTTGTAAGGCAGATGCTCTCCCAGCTGAGCTAATCCTCCACTATGTAGGAATCTCTCGATCCGACAAAGATTATTATATACAGGTTTTAATCATTTGTAAAGGCTATATTAAAAAAATTTTATTTCAATTTTCATTGCGTATTTCTTTTAACAAATGATCGTCATTTCTCCTATTCAAACAGCTGCTGTTCCACGTTCAGCAGCTGAACTTCTCTCTTCTATATTCTCTTTTAAAACGTTCGATTCCTTCAGAAATATTAGCAGTCCCTCATTTTTATACTTTAATGATATATGTATCTCTTTAGCCGTAAGCATTTATAAAAAATCATAGAGGCTTACACATCTTTAATTTCCCTATATAAGCTGATACTCTGTCTCTCTATTGTTTTTTTATAGATAATGGTTTATGCGATAGACTCTTTTTCTCTTTATATCCAAGTATTTCACACGCTGCTTGTGGACATAAAATGAAGCCACGATCTTTTATCAAACAAGTGAATGTACCCTCAACTTGCACAAAAAAGACCAGTTCCGACTGGAACTGATCCTTATAGAAGCTTGGCGGCGTCCTACTCTCACAGGGGGAAACCCCCAACTACCATCGGCGCTGAAGAGCTTAACTTCCGTGTTCGGTATGGGAACGGGTGTGACCTCTTCGCTATCGCCACCAAACCTGATGGAGAGAATGTTCTCTCAAAACTAGATAACAATGTTCATGCTTCACATTAGAATATAGGTTAAGTCCTCGATCTATTAGTATCTGTCAGCTCCACGTGTCACCACGCTTCCACCTCAGACCTATCAACCTGATCATCTTTCAGGGATCTTACTTCCTTGCGGAATGGGAAATCTCATCTTGAGGGGGGCTTCATGCTTAGATGCTTTCAGCACTTATCCCGTCCGCACATAGCTACCCAGCGATGCCCTTGGCAGAACAACTGGTACACCAGCGGTGCGTCCATCCCGGTCCTCTCGTACTAAGGACAGCTCCTCTCAAATTTCCTGCGCCCGCGACGGATAGGGACCGAACTGTCTCACGACGTTCTGAACCCAGCTCGCGTACCGCTTTAATGGGCGAACAGCCCAACCCTTGGGACCGACTACAGCCCCAGGATGCGATGAGCCGACATCGAGGTGCCAAACCTCCCCGTCGATGTGGACTCTTGGGGGAGATAAGCCTGTTATCCCCGGGGTAGCTTTTATCCGTTGAGCGATGGCCCTTCCATGCGGAACCACCGGATCACTAAGCCCGACTTTCGTCCCTGCTCGACTTGTAGGTCTCGCAGTCAAGCTCCCTTGTGCCTTTACACTCTGCGAATGATTTCCAACCATTCTGAGGGAACCTTTGGGCGCCTCCGTTACATTTTAGGAGGCGACCGCCCCAGTCAAACTGCCCACCTGACACTGTCTCCCTGCCCGATAAGGGCAGCGGGTTAGAAGGTCAATACAGCCAGGGTAGTATCCCACCGATGCCTCCACCGAAGCTAGCGCTCCGGTTTCCAAGGCTCCTACCTATCCTGTACAAGCTGTACCAACATTCAATATCAGGCTGCAGTAAAGCTCCACGGGGTCTTTCCGTCCTGTCGCGGGTAACCTGCATCTTCACAGGTACTATAATTTCACCGAGTCTCTCGTTGAGACAGTGCCCAGATCGTTGCGCCTTTCGTGCGGGTCGGAACTTACCCGACAAGGAATTTCGCTACCTTAGGACCGTTATAGTTACGGCCGCCGTTTACTGGGGCTTCAATTCGCACCTTCGCTTACGCTAAGCGCTCCTCTTAACCTTCCAGCACCGGGCAGGCGTCAGCCCCTATACTTCGCCTTACGGCTTCGCAGAGACCTGTGTTTTTGCTAAACAGTCGCCTGGGCCTATTCACTGCGGCTTCTCGGGGCTTTAACACCCTAAGAAGCACCCCTTCTCCCGAAGTTACGGGGTCATTTTGCCGAGTTCCTTAACGAGAGTTCTCTCGATCACCTTAGGATTCTCTCCTCGCCTACCTGTGTCGGTTTGCGGTACGGGCACCTCTCACCTCGCTAGAGGCTTTTCTTGGCAGTGTGGAATCAGGAACTTCGCTACTAAATTTCGCTCGCCATCACAGCTCAGCCTTTACGGGAAACGGATTTGCCTATTTCCCAGCCTAACTGCTTGGACGCGGATATCCAATACCGCGCTTACCCTATCCTCCTGCGTCCCCCCATTGCTCAAATGGTGAGGAGGTGGTACAGGAATATCAACCTGTTGTCCATCGCCTACGCCTTTCGGCCTCGGCTTAGGTCCCGACTAACCCTGAGCGGACGAGCCTTCCTCAGGAAACCTTAGGCATTCGGTGGACGGGATTCTCACCCGTCTTTCGCTACTCATACCGGCATTCTCACTTCTAAGCGCTCCACCAGTCCTTCCGGTCTGGCTTCACAGCCCTTAGAACGCTCTCCTACCACTGTTCGTAAGAACAGTCCGCAGCTTCGGTGATACGTTTAGCCCCGGTACATTTTCGGCGCAGAGTCACTCGACCAGTGAGCTATTACGCACTCTTTAAATGGTGGCTGCTTCTAAGCCAACATCCTGGTTGTCTAAGCAACTCCACATCCTTTTCCACTTAACGTATACTTTGGGACCTTAGCTGGCGGTCTGGGCTGTTTCCCTTTCGACTACGGATCTTATCACTCGCAGTCTGACTCCCAAGGATAAGTCATCGGCATTCGGAGTTTGACTGAATTCGGTAACCCGGTAGGGGCCCCTAGTCCAATCAGTGCTCTACCTCCGAGACTCTTACCTTGAGGCTAGCCCTAAAGCTATTTCGGAGAGAACCAGCTATCTCCAGGTTCGATTGGCATTTCACCCCTACCCACACCTCATCCCCGCACTTTTCAACGTGCGTGGGTTCGGGCCTCCATTCAGTGTTACCTGAACTTCACCCTGGACATGGGTAGATCACCTGGTTTCGGGTCTACGACCACGTACTCATGCGCCCTATTCAGACTCGCTTTCGCTGCGGCTCCGCATCTTCTGCTTAACCTTGCACGGGATCGTAACTCGCCGGTTCATTCTACAAAAGGCACGCCATCACCCGTTAACGGGCTCTGACTACTTGTAGGCACACGGTTTCAGGATCTATTTCACTCCCCTTCCGGGGTGCTTTTCACCTTTCCCTCACGGTACTGGTTCACTATCGGTCACTAGGGAGTATTTAGCCTTGGGAGATGGTCCTCCCGGATTCCGACGGAATTTCACGTGTTCCGCCGTACTCAGGATCCACTCTGGAGAGAACGACATTTCAGTTACAGGGCTGTTACCTTCTTTGGCGGGCCTTTCCAGACCTCTTCGCTTATATCATTCCTTTGTAACTCCGTATAGAGTGTCCTACAACCCCAAGAGGCAAGCCTCTTGGTTTGGGCTGTTCCCGTTTCGCTCGCCGCTACTCAGGGAATCGCATTTGCTTTCTCTTCCTCCGGGTACTTAGATGTTTCAGTTCCCCGGGTATGCCTTCTCATACTCTATGTATTCAAGTATGGATACTACTCCATTACGAGCAGTGGGTTTCCCCATTCGGAAATCTCCGGATCAAAGCTTGCTTACAGCTCCCCGAAGCATATCGGTGTTCGTCCCGTCCTTCATCGGCTCCTAGTGCCAAGGCATCCACCGTGCGCCCTTTCTAACTTAACCATTTCTTACTTTAGAAAGAATCACTATGTGTGATGAACTTTGCATTGCATTCAATGTGAATGTATTACTTATTGTTATCTAGTTTTCAAAGAACAATCCTGTCTCGCTAGAGACATGTTTTGAAGGAATGATCCTTCAAAACTAAACAAGACGAAAACGTACGCTGCTCCATATATCCTTAGAAAGGAGGTGATCCAGCCGCACCTTCCGATACGGCTACCTTGTTACGACTTCACCCCAATCATCTGCCCCACCTTCGGCGGCTGGCTCCATAAAGGTTACCTCACCGACTTCGGGTGTTGCAAACTCTCGTGGTGTGACGGGCGGTGTGTACAAGGCCCGGGAACGTATTCACCGCGGCATGCTGATCCGCGATTACTAGCGATTCCAGCTTCACGCAGTCGAGTTGCAGACTGCGATCCGAACTGAGAACAGATTTATGGGATTGGCTAAACCTTGCGGTCTTGCAGCCCTTTGTTCTGTCCATTGTAGCACGTGTGTAGCCCAGGTCATAAGGGGCATGATGATTTGACGTCATCCCCACCTTCCTCCGGTTTGTCACCGGCAGTCACCTTAGAGTGCCCAACTGAATGCTGGCAACTAAGATCAAGGGTTGCGCTCGTTGCGGGACTTAACCCAACATCTCACGACACGAGCTGACGACAACCATGCACCACCTGTCACTCTGTCCCCGAAGGGAAAGCCCTATCTCTAGGGTTGTCAGAGGATGTCAAGACCTGGTAAGGTTCTTCGCGTTGCTTCGAATTAAACCACATGCTCCACCGCTTGTGCGGGCCCCCGTCAATTCCTTTGAGTTTCAGTCTTGCGACCGTACTCCCCAGGCGGAGTGCTTAATGCGTTAGCTGCAGCACTAAGGGGCGGAAACCCCCTAACACTTAGCACTCATCGTTTACGGCGTGGACTACCAGGGTATCTAATCCTGTTCGCTCCCCACGCTTTCGCTCCTCAGCGTCAGTTACAGACCAGAGAGTCGCCTTCGCCACTGGTGTTCCTCCACATCTCTACGCATTTCACCGCTACACGTGGAATTCCACTCTCCTCTTCTGCACTCAAGTTTCCCAGTTTCCAATGACCCTCCCCGGTTGAGCCGGGGGCTTTCACATCAGACTTAAGAAACCGCCTGCGAGCCCTTTACGCCCAATAATTCCGGACAACGCTTGCCACCTACGTATTACCGCGGCTGCTGGCACGTAGTTAGCCGTGGCTTTCTGGTTAGGTACCGTCAAGGTGCGAGCAGTTACTCTCGCACTTGTTCTTCCCTAACAACAGAGCTTTACGATCCGAAAACCTTCATCACTCACGCGGCGTTGCTCCGTCAGACTTTCGTCCATTGCGGAAGATTCCCTACTGCTGCCTCCCGTAGGAGTCTGGGCCGTGTCTCAGTCCCAGTGTGGCCGATCACCCTCTCAGGTCGGCTACGCATCGTCGCCTTGGTGAGCCATTACCCCACCAACTAGCTAATGCGCCGCGGGTCCATCTGTAAGTGACAGCCGAAACCGTCTTTCATCCTTGAACCATGCGGTTCAAGGAACTATCCGGTATTAGCTCCGGTTTCCCGGAGTTATCCCAGTCTTACAGGCAGGTTACCCACGTGTTACTCACCCGTCCGCCGCTAACATCCGGGAGCAAGCTCCCTTCTGTCCGCTCGACTTGCATGTATTAGGCACGCCGCCAGCGTTCGTCCTGAGCCAGGATCAAACTCTCCGAAAAAGTACAAAACCGAAGTTTTGCTTTTCGCCAGTTTGACTGACTACCTATGAAGTTACATAGGATTTTTTTATAAAAACTCGAATTAACAGGTACGTTTTGTCTTGTTTAGTTTTCAAAGATCATTTTCGTCGTCTCTCAGAGGCGACTTTATTAATATAACATTCTATCAAGATAAAGTCAACAACTTTTTTCTTAATGTTATTTATCAACCGCGCTGTTTCAGCGGCGAATACAAATATAACACCTTTTGAAAGAAGAAACAAGTATTTTTTCTAAATAATTTATTTTTCCTTATCTCTTCCTATATATTGATACAAATGCTGATTATCTCGGGAATTGTCTATTGTTGATCCTGCAGGTCTTTAGTATATTTATAATAGATTGAAACTAAATAACCGCAGGGGGAGCTTTGTGCTGAGAGTGAACATTCGTTGTTCTGACCCTTTGAACCTGTCAGTTAATACTGAAGTAGGAATGTGGAATCACTTGAATACATACGGTGTATTCAAATCGATATGTTTTTCTATGAATAACATACTCATCCTTACACGGTCTCTCCTTGCTCAATTCATGAAAAAGGAGATTTTTTTATGCAGCAATCAAATCAATTGGTACGACTGATGGAAATCGCGATTATGACTTCACTTGCACTTGTATTAGATTACTTATCAGGTCTCTTTTTAAGAATGCCCAATGGCGGTTCTCTTGCGCTGATTATGATTCCCGTCATTCTCATGTCTATTAGATGGGGAATATCTACCGGATTTATCATCGGTGTGTTAATCGCAGGTCTTCAGCTGATGAATAGCCCGATCATCGCTACACCTGTTCAAGGATTCCTCGATTACTTCGTTGCATCTGTTGTCATTTCTTTAAGCGGCCTGTTTTCTGGACTGATCAAAAAAGCCATTCAGGATCAAAAGCGAAAACAGCAATTCTTCTATATTACCTTAGCTGTTTTTGTTGCTAGTTTATTCAGACTGCTAACGTTCTTTATTTCTGGCGTCGTTTTCTTCTCTCAATATGCACCGAAAGGAACACCAGGATGGGTCTACTCTTTAATTTATAACAGCACATATATGGTTCCTTCATTTATTATTTGCAGTATCGTTCTTTGTATACTCATCCCAAGTGCATCTCGTTTGGTTTTTCCTCATCAAAAATAACCGGCTGATTTCAGCTGGTTATTTTTTTATGCATAATTTGCTGCTCTATGGAATCTATTAATAATAGAAGATTTCATGCTGGAGGTACGACAATGAGCCCTTACTCCATTATGCTGTGCTGCTATATTCTCAGTCTTGCTTATTTTTTGGCAGGTTTCTATGAAGCTTTAAAAATAGCAGGCGTGAAAGGAAAAGTAGAAGCTTCACCGTTTATTTCTTACATGCTGCTTGCTGTGCTCTTCACTTTTTTCTCTCATTATTACTGGAAGCTGACGATTTAATCCGCTGTACATGGTTATTCAATATAGACAGCTCCCATCCATACCCTATTTCATTATGGTTCTCGCCAGCCAGCTCGAACTGGCTGGTAACGACAAAACTAGGTTGAAGTTTTTGATAAAATTGTTTTGCCGAATTTTGTTCAAACACCCATAGCATCAACCTCTGATACCCTTTTTCTATTAAATAATCGACACCTTTAGCAATTAAAGCAATACCCGCACCTGATTTCTGTTTCTGTTGTAATAAATAGATGGCATACAGCTCTCCATCATATGTAGAATAACGTTCGTCACGTTGTTTTCCGAAAGAAGCAAAACCAAATACGCCATCCGCATCTTCTGCGACAAACGTGCCTTCAAGCGATCTTTTTCTCCAGCTCTCTTTCCGATCTTTTATATTTAAACCATCCAAATAATCCTGATTAATAATGCCTTGATAAGTCGTTTGCCAGCTCTTCACATGTATTTCGGCGATTTTAGGAATATCTTGATGTACAGCATGTCTCACCTTCATCCGCACCACTCCTTTTAGTTTTTTACACCCTATCTTCATTAACATAAATTCCTATTACGTAGAATTCAATGGTCTGTATTTCAATGGTTAAAACTTCTTCTATAAAAAATAGACACCTTCTGCTGGAAGGTGTCTATTGATTTTATTCTTCTATTTGAGTATCAGCGATCTCTTTTTTTCTTGGTTGTTTGATTTCATTGGTTAGTTCTTGAATGCTTTGCTTCACATTTCCTTTGCCGGAAAAGTTCTCAATTATTTCTTTCACATCTATTCCAGAGGATGCTTTCAGGCTTTCTTGCAGACTGGACATGAGGTTTGTGGCATAGCCTGTAACTTTATTGGCACCGCTGCCTTCCCCGTTACCGCCCGTATCCACAACAGTAATTTTATCAATGTTAGAAAGTGGTGCAGATACTTGCTTCGCATATTCAGGTAGCATTTTCACAATCATATCAAGGATCGCTGCCTGACCATACTGTTCGAATGCTTCAGCGATTTTCTCTTTCGCTTCCGCTTCTGCAAGTCCTTTTAGTCTAATGACTTCCGCTTCTGTTTCCCCTTTTGCACGATCCGCTTCCGCTTTGGCAAGTCCGTCAATACGAACTTTCTCAGCTTCTGCTTTTGCCATTGCTTCAATGCTGTATTTCTTCGCATCTGCTTCAGCAAGGCGTTTCGCTTTTTCCGCAGCAGCCGACTGCTCAACAGCATAACGGTCCGCATCTGCTTTCTTTTTCACTTCAGAATCGTATTGACGTTCACGACGCTGAATCTCTTTTTCTTCTAATTCAATTTGTTTCTGACGCTCAATGATTTTGACTTGCATTTCTTGTTCAGTTACGTGCTGACGGTTACGAGCTGTTTCTAGATCGTACGCTTGGTCAGCACTTGCTTTCGCCGTATCCTGTTCACGTCTGAATTCTGCTCTTTTCAGCTCATTGATCTTTTCTGCTTCAGCGATTTCAGTAGCACGCTCAAGCTCAGATTTCTTCGCATCTTTATCTGCTTCGGCACGTTTGATACGTGTTTCTTTATCTGCTTCAGCTGTTGCAATATCTGCATCGCGTTTTACTTGGGCAATTCTTGGTTTACCTAGAGATTCTAAATAGCCATTTTTATCACGAACATCTTTAATCGTAAACGATACAATGACAAGACCCATTTTCGCTAAATCTTGAGAAGCGACACGTTGTACTTCTTGAGAAAATTTCTCTCTGTTTTTATAAATCTCTTCAACTGTCATTGATCCTAAGATGGAACGAAGATGGCCTTCTAATACTTCTCTTGCTTCGTTTTCGCGGTCTTCTTTTGTTTTACCTAAAAATTGCTCTGCAGCAGTAGCAATTTCTTCAATCGATCCACCAATTTTTATGATGGCCGTTCCATCCGCCATGACTGGTACACCTTGTTCGGTATAGACTTCAGGGGTTGAAACATCTAGCTTGCTAGATAGTAAGCTGAGCGGTTCGGCTTGTTGAAAGACTGGAAGTACAAAGGTACCGCCGCCTCTTACAATCTTAATCTTGTTTCCACCTTCATCCACGTGGACATTTTTACTTCCTAGGTAACTTCCTGTAACGATTAATGCTTCATCTGGACCTGCTGTCCGGTATTTAGAAACAAATACACCAATAAGTGCAATAAGAATCACAAGCACAATTCCAATGATCACTAAAATAGTTGTTCCTGGCATAGCATTCCCTCCTAGATTTCTTCATTTGGTATAACAGATAAGACGCCTTTGTTCACTTCGACAACTAGCACACGGGTTCCATATGGAATCTCCTCTTGGTCGAAACTGACAGCTGGCTTTGAGATTTTCCCGCTATTACTGATTAACAGCACTTCTCCAAATCCGTCTTTTGGAACAGATACAATGATCTCCCCAGTTCTTCCTTTTAAATCGGCTTCCGTATAAGAGAGAGATTCTTCAGCAGAGGAAAGCGGGACTAATACAAATACATTCAAACAGGTCACAAGGATCACTGCGAGGATGGCAGATAATACTGCGCCAAGCCCACTTCCTACAATTGCTGTTTTTTCAGAGATAAACCCTCCAGCCGAGAAAAAGGTAAGAAATGCGAGGATCAATGTTGGTTGAAGGAATGGAACAGGGATCGCTTCAAATAATCCATCAAATACATCGCCGAAAAAGACGAAAACAAGTGTCAGGATTCCTGATATCATTAATATGTATAAATACAGCGTCTGAAGAGGCAGCCCGAACACATCCATCTTCCTCATCCTTTCTTCATGAAATGAACATCTTTTGTTTCATTTAGACCACACCCACCTCCAATGTATTCCTTCTAACAGGTAATACGAACCACTTTTGTAAAGGTTTCATATTTCATCACAATTCTTCAAAGGGATTTTCGGATAGCTCAAGAATGATTGTCATGTACCATTATGTTAAAATTTGATCTTGAGGTGATGAGAAAATGAGTATATTACATGAAGCGAGACAAGAATTGTGGCACGAGCTGCAAGGTTTGAGCGAAGAACAATTGAACCAAAAATTATCTGATGATACTTGGAGTATTCAAGAGGTAGCAGATCATTTAAAGAAAATGGACCTAGTTGCAGCAAAACATCTAGCTGCTGAGGGTAAAAAAGCACCGATTAAAGAATATGAACCAAAGCCGGTAGAAATGGCAGAGGACCGTTCGAAAAAAGCCACTGCGCCTAGTATTGTTGAGCCTGAACGCAAGCATGTAACACCTACACATTTAAAGGATGAGCTCGATACTGCACGTGAGCAGCTCAATCAAATTTTATCAACATTTACTGAGGAAGATTTCAAACGCGTCATTGCACATCCTGTGTTTAAAGAGCTATCCCTTAAGCAATACCTTGATTTTATCGGCGCACACGAAAAACGCCATATTCATCAAATCAAAGAAATTAAAGAACAACTATAGGCATAAAAAAGACTCCCTTTTGGGAGCCTTTTTTCATTATTATACCGTTTTAGGTGTTAACTCAAAGCAGCGAGCATAAATCCAGTTGTACGCTTTTTCGTTTAAATCTCTTGGGTTTCCAACTGTTTGCGGGTCTTTCATCGCTTCTTTAGATAAACGATCAATCATATCTTTTGATACACCTTGTTCTTCTAATGAAGGAACTTCTAAATCTTCTACTAAATCATACATCCAGTTCACAGCTGCTTTGGCTGCTTCCTCTGTTGACATTCTGCTTGTATCAATACCAAACGCTTGCGCAATTCGAGCGAATTTTTCCGGATACCCTTTCCAGTTATACTCCATCACTGGTCCCATCATCGCTGCAACACACTGCCCGTGCGCTACAGGAATAATGCCTCCGAGTGTTTGACTCATCGCATGTGCAGCTCCTGCTGATTCACTTCCATAAGAAAGCCCGGCAAGCATCGCAGCTTGTGCCATTCCATATCTGGCTTCTAAGTCCTCGCCATCGGCAAAGGCACGGCGAATATAATGAGCAGCATATTCAATCGCCATGAGCGCTACCGCATCTGTAATGGGCTGAGCAAATTTCATCGTATAGCATTCAATCGCGTGAGCAAGCGCGTCAATTCCAGTCATTGCAGTCACATGAGGCGGCATGGATACATGAAGCTCTGGGTCAATCACTGTAAGGTGAGCTGCAATGAGAGGTCCACCTGTATTGAATTTGAATTCTCTTTCTTCATCAGTAATGACCGCCCACTGCGTCACCTCTGAACCTGTACCAGCTGTTGTCGGAATAGTAGTTAAAGGCGGGATTCTGTTTTCAAGCGGTTTTTTCCCCTCTGCTGCTTCGTAATCAAGGACTGAGCCTTCATGAGTCGCCTCTACTCCGATTGCTTTTGCTGTATCCATTGAACTGCCGCCGCCTACTGCGACTAATCCATTACAGCCTTCTTTTTCATATAAAGCAGATCCTTCGTTCACTAAACGGACTGGCGGATTTGGCTCTACTTTATCAAATAGAACGACATCGATTTGCGCTTCTTTTAATGAAGCAACTACGGGGTCCACCACGCCGGCTTGATAAATACCAGGGTCTGTTACAAGCAATACCTTTGAAACGCCGTATGCTTTCACTTCTTCCCCAACATGTTTCACTGCACCAATGCCGTGTTTGATGACAGTTGGAATTTCAAATGTATGAAATTTCTGCATGCTTTCAATTTTCATATTTAGTGTCATATAGAATCTCCTCCAAATGCGTAATTTTTATTTAAACCAATGAACCGCTTCAGGTTTTGTATTTCGATATAAATGCTTCAGCTCCGTATATTCTTCAAGTCCCGTGCGTCCTAATTCGCGCCCAATGCCTGATTGCTTATAGCCACCCCAAGGTGCTTGAGCGAAATAAGGGTGGAAGTCATTGATCCAAACCGTGCCCAACCTTAATTGTCGAGCCACTCTTTCGGCCTTGCTGATATCAGAAGACCACACAGCTCCTGCTAATCCATAAATCGTATCATTTGCCAGCTTGATGACTTCTTCCTCTGTACGGAAGGATTCGACTGTCAGGACGGGTCCAAAGACTTCTTCCTGAACAATCCGCATATCTGACGTGCAGCCTGAGAAAATGGTCGGCAAGTAGAAGAACCCATTTTGCAGCTCCTCTGCGTCAGGTCTTTTTCCGCCTGTCTCTAACTTAGCGCCTTCTTCTAAACCGATGCTGACGTATTTTTCTACTTTTTCTCGATGCTCAGCTGAGATGAGCGGCCCGCTCTGGGTGTGTTCATCAAAGCCGCTGCCTAGCTTGATTTTTTTCGTACGCTTCACCAGTTCTTCTAAAAATTCATCATGAATGGATTCTTCCACCAGCAAACGTGAACCTGCTGAACACACTTGCCCTGCATGGAAAAACACAGCATTCATCGCCTGGTCAACCGCTACGTCTAAATCAGCATCTTGAAACACAATATTCGGATTCTTTCCGCCGAGCTCAAGGGCTATTTTTTTCACATTCCCGCTGGCTCCCTGCATAATTTTCTTCCCTGTTTCAATACCGCCTGTAAATGAAATCAGATCTACTTGATCATTTACAGCAAGCTCATCTCCAACGGTTGCCCCAGGTCCAAGCACTAGGTTTGCAACACCTGCTGGAACGCCCGCTTCTTCCATGAGTTTAAATACTTTTATTGTGGTGAGTGGTGTGATTTCACTTGGCTTTAAAACGATTGTATTTCCCGCCGCAAGTGCAGGAGCGATTTTCCAGCTTGCTTGAAGCAATGGATAGTTCCAAGGAGTGATTTGTCCGCATACACCGACAGGCTCTCTGACTAATTCACTTTTCGAGTTTGGAATTGGCGATGCAATGATTTCCCCGCCCTCTTTATCAGCCAGACCTGCGTAATATTGGAACACGTTCGCAATATCGTCCATATCTGCTTTGCTTTCCTCTAATGTTTTGCCTGTATCAAGCGATTCCAATTTGGCTAGTTCATCGAGATCACGTCTAATCAATTCAGCTATCTTAAACACAATATTTCCTCTTTCAAGTCCAGGCATGTTTGCCCAGTCCCCTTGATCGAAGGCTTTTCTCGCTGCTTTAATGGCTAGCTGCGCGTCATTTCTAGATCCTTCGCTGACTGTCGCGATCACTTCTTGATTGAACGGATTGATGATATCCCGCGTGTCGGTACTTTTAGCGCCAACCCATTGTCCGTCTATAAATAGTGTTTGACTCATAGAAGGAACCTCCTCTGATTCTCTTTGGTAAGTTTGTTAAATAAAAATTTAACGTTTTGAACATAATTAACTTATCATGTTCAAATTTTTCTGTCAAAGGGAGATATGCTTCATTTATTTTGACATTTTGTATTCTTTCGTTAACATATAGTCCATAAAGATTTTTTTGAACGGATTGAATTTTCTTAATAGAAAGCAGGGACAAAATGAAAAAGCAGGAAAAGCCGCAAACAGAAGATCGTATTTTAGCTGCTAAAGATCTAGTCATTGATTCCATAGCTGAAACGATGGATCTCTATGGCATTACAAGAAGTGCAGGTATTCTATATGGGACGATGTATTTAAATGAGGAAATGACACTGGATGAAATGCGTGAAGAGCTGCAAATGAGTAAGCCGAGTATGAGCACGAGTGTGAAAAAACTGCAAGACATGAATATTGTCAAAAAGACGTTTCACCGGGGCCGAAGAAAACACAGCTTTGTTGCGGAAAAAGACTTTTTTAAGTTTTTCACGAACTTCTTTCCGCAAAAATGGGAACGTGAGGTCGAGGTCAATTTAGCGGCAATTGAAGAAGCGCAAGAGCGGCTTCAAGAGGTGTCGCGTGATGATCAGCTGGAGGAACATGTAAGAGAGGAAGCGCAGCAGCTCATTGAGCAGCTTGAAAGCTCAAAAGCCTATTATGACTGGCTGAGACGATTAGCCCATTCTGTTCATTCTGGCGAAATTTTTGACTATATTCCAATTGAGCAGAAAGAAAAATAGACGATGTGTTTACGTTTTACAGCTTGAATTTCACAGGAGGATTGATTATAATAAATTATGTCGTCATACCTCGGGGCATTAGCTCAGCTGGGAGAGCGCTACGCTGGCAGGGTGAACGACATCACCCGAAGCAAACAGACGTTCTCTGAAAAAGACTGATTTAACAAGGTTCTATGATGAGCCTTTCTGAATAAATATTTTCATTTCTGAACAAAACTGAAAGGGTTGGTCCCCAATCCGTCCCCATAAAAAAACAGACCATGCAGGGTCTGTTTTAATTTTGCCTATACGTTTTGAGAAGTTGTGTTTCGATCGATCATAGTCGTGTTTCGATCGATTTTTTGTATTTCTATCGATGTCGTGTTTCGATCAGTTGCAATAGTGTACACTCCTGCAGCTGCAACCACAGTAAGAGCAATCATCGTAAAACCCTTCTTAAAACTCATACAAACAATCCCCTCTCTGAATTTTGAGTTGTGTTTCTAATACCTTTTGATAAGCAGCTGTTGCTTCTTCAAATTGACCTTGTTTCCCATACTCATCTGCATACACTATATAGCATGCCTCAGCGTAAGCGAAAAGCTGTTTCTGTTCTAGATACTGAAACACTTCGGCCAGCTGCTCCTCATTTATATTATTAACATAAACCGCTTCTAAGAAGGTAAATAGGTTTTCATAAAGCTTATTAGGGGCTTCCTCAAGTATATTAGTTCCTTGTTTTAAAGATGCTTCTCCTTCTTTAAGTCTTCCTGCTTTAAATTGCGTACAGCTAATCGCAAAATACAATTTGGTAAGAAGCTCAGAATCATCATCTGCCTTTTGAATAGCCTTCTCAAAATAATTGATAGCTTCATCCCATTGACCATCTCTATCAAATGTATGGCCAATATTCAAAAATGCTTTAGTTAGGATTTTTTGATCTCCAATTTCCTCTGCAATTTTAATTGCATTCTTTAGATGAGGAATTGATTTATCGTGTCGAGCCAAATCATCATAATTTCCTGCTATTACAAATAAGCATTGAATTTTTCTCACTTTATACAGATCGTATTGATCGTAGATTTCAAGCGCTTTTAAAATATGATGCATAGAAACATGAGTTTGTTTCATAATATAGTAGGCTTCAGCCACCTTGAAGTGAAACTCGGCTTGCTCAATATCATCTATAACTAGCGTAAGTTGTTTCTCGGCCATTTTATAGTATTGGATGGCCTGTACATATTCTTTTATACTGAACTCATACATCCCACGAAAAAACGCGTTGTAATACTGCAGCATGCCGGACAATTTATGGTTGGAATTTTCTATTTTATCAACTAAGTCTGCAATGGATATAGAGCGCTGCTCTGAGGGTTTAATATAATCAAGCATAAGCTGATGACGAAAGCACATCAATTGATAGTAAATCAGTAAATCCTGGTCTTCTTCCATTCGTTCAATTTCTTGTTCTACCTCTGCTTTCAAAATCTCAGCATCTGGAACACTGAATTGCCGAATCATTTTATACCATTCATTTATTTTCACACCAACATGTGAAGAAAGAACTTTCTCCATCCCTTACTCCCCTTCCACGAATTTCCCTTATATTACATATATTATTACATACAGAAATTTACAAAGCACCGAAAAGATACCGCAAATAGAACAAAAAAAGAGCTCCTGCAAAGGAGCTATCTAAGTTATAAAGGGGACGTTTAAAATCATATTAGTCCAATAAATTTAAAGTCTTTGTCCCAAAATGTTGCTATAAATATAACCCGTTATTCCACCAAGGATAGCTGGAAGGAACCACCCAATTCCCATGTTATACATAGGTAAAAGCTGTGTAAAGAAATGATCTATTATTTCAATTTTTATCCCAGCTGAATTGAAACCTTCATATAGACTAACTATAAATGTAAAAAACAAACTAAATTGATATACTTTAGTTCTTCCTTTAAAGAGTGGATGTAAAAGTGTTAAGAAAATTAGAGTTATAGCTATTGGATACATAGTCGTTAAAATCGGAATTGATACTTTAATTAATTGAGTTAACCCTATATTTGAAACAAACGTACTAAATAGCGATAAAATAATTGCTATTTTTCTATAAGAAATTTCAGGAAATAATTCATGAAAAAATGAAGAACACGCTGTAATTAATCCAACGCTAGTTGTCAGACATGCTACCGTTATCATTAAACCTAAAAAGATTGAACCATAAGATCCGAAATAATAAAATGACACATTAGAGAGAACCTCTGCACCATTTTCTAAAACACCGAATTTTTCAACGCTAGAAGCTCCCATATAAGAAAGAGCAGTATAGATAAGCGCTAAAAGCACAGCTGCAATTGTAGCTGCTTTTGCACAAATAATCATTAACTGTTTTTTTGTAGTTGATCCTCGATCTTTAAGTGCATTTACTATAATAATCCCAAATACAAATGCTACAAGGGCATCCAAGGTCAGGTATCCTTCCTGAAACCCTTTAAAAAATGGATTTGTTGCATACTCTTTTGATGGTAAATGAATGTTTCCGATTGGGTGAATAAAAGTTATAACTACAAGTGATCCTATAAAAGTTAATTTTATTGGTGTCAAAAACTTTCCAACTACATCAATTATTTTTGAAGGATTAAGTGATAGCAAGCAAGCCAAGGAGAAAAACACTATTGTAAATAATAACATAGATAAAGTTTGCGCATCATTTGACAAAAAGGGTTTCAGCCCTATTTCAAATGATACATTTCCTGATCTTGGTATAGCGAAGAAAGGGCCAATGGCCAGATATAGTAATGTTGTAAAAACCACTCCAAATATTGGATGTACACGACTTGCCAGTGATTGCAAATTTTTTTTACCAGAAAAAACAAATGCCATTATAGCAAGTAATGGTAAACCAACACCGGTAACTAAGAAACCGGCGTTAGCACTCCAAACATTTTTTCCAGCCATTTGACCTAACATGGGAGGAAAAATGAGATTTCCTGCTCCAAAAAAAAGAGCAAATAGCATTAACCCTATAATTACGATATAGGAAGAAGAAATTTTCTTTGACATCATACATCCTCCAATAATTACTGTAAATACTTATTTGAACGATCAGTAAAAAATACCATGCTATTTGCATATTAGTTGTACTGAGCCTCAATTCAGTTTATTTTCATTCATTTCAATAAAATAATGATCTTTGCGATAAGACACAGCATCCATAGTTGCAATCAAATTTTCCCCATGTAAAATATCGATTCGATAGAAACCAGTACGATAGTTTCGTTTCACTTCTGTTGCGCGAGCGATAATTTGGTCACCTGCTTTTGCTGACTGAATAAACTGGATGGTTGTCGAAATTCCTAACGATGTTTTTCCATACGCATTGCATGCTACGGAAAACGCATGATCTGCTAGAGCATAAATCACAGCTCCATGAACAGTGCCATAAGCATTCACCATATGACTTTGAACCTCAAGCCTTGCCTCCGCAATATCAGCTTCGAAAGTGATCAATTCAATCCCCAATGACTGGGCATACGGATCATTCTTTACCTGCTTGTAAATCTCTTCACGATATTGTTTAAAAATTTGATTCTCGTCAATTTTTTTATTCATTAGTCCCAACCCCTTATAAAAATATGTTTAAAAAACCAATTGCACTAAAACCATATAAACAACAGTTCCTCCTGCTATCGATAGAAGCATACTTTTTTTCCAAAAATGGAGTAAGATCACTGTAGCCGCTCCTATCAATTCAGGAACACCATGATTATCAGAATATAAATTGACATCCTTGAAACAATAAATAACTAGAAGTCCAATAACTGCTGCTGGTAGCACTTTCCCCAAATATTGCACATATTTTGGAGTAGGATTACCAGAAGGAAATATTATAAATGGAAGGAACCGTGTAATCATTGTTCCAAAGACCACCATAGCAATGATCAACATTTGCTGCGTCATCGTCATACAGAAACCCCTGCTTTCTCCAAAGGTTTCCTAAGGATCGTCAAAAATCCTAAAATCCCCAACATTGCAGGAATGATAAATTGACTTTCTCCAAATAACATAAGACTGACTACTGAAAGCCCAAGTCCTGTAAGAGCACTGTAATGTTTTTTTTCTTTCATCCATTGTTCTATGAAAATGACAATAAATAAGGCAGTCATTACAAATTCAAGTCCTTCTGTATTAAAGTTTACGTAAGAACCAAAAATCCCTCCAATTGCTGCTCCTGCAACCCAATACAAATGATTAAATAGCGTCACGAAAAACATAAACCATCCTTTGTCAACATTAGCCGGAATTTCAGCTGTATAATTTATAGCAAAAGATTCATCACACATCCCATAAATCAAATAAAACTTTTTCTTTCCAGTTCCTCTGTATTTATCAAGCATGGAAATACCATAGAACAAATGCCGAGCATTTATCATGAGTGTTATAAAAAGAACATTCATAAGATGAAACTCACCAAGCAAAAAATTCGCTGCAACAAACTCCATTGATCCTGCAAAAATCAAAAAGCTCATGATGATTGGATAAATAGCGCTAAATCCTAAAGAATGCATAAAAATTCCATAAGCTATTCCCAAGAAAATAAACCCAGCTAAAATAGGAAGAGTATGTGGAAATGCAGCATGAAAAGCTGTTTTCATTTTACTTTTATCCCTATTTTCAAGAGATATATTAGTAAATATTTCATTCGTTTTTCTCACATTATGCACCTCCTACATTTCATCAATTGGCACACTAACAGTTCTCTTTTCTGTGCTCATAACCATACTTGTATCTACTCGACTGATGGCAGGGTTCTGCATTAATGAATCAATAATGAAATCCCTATAACTTTCCATATCTTTTGAAACAATCTTTAGCAAATAATCATGACTTCCTGTCAGGGTGTAGCACTCTTGAATCTCTGGAAATTTGCCTATATCCTCTAAAAATGAATGAATTGTTTCTCTATTCAAGGGCGATAAGTTAATGAGAGCAAATGCTGTGACTTCGATTCCAAGTTTTTTCTCATCAACAATTGTCGTAAATTTTTTAATAATCCCGGCTTCAACTAGACCTTTTGTTCTTGAAAGACATGCAGAAGGCGAAAGCCCAATTTTTTTAGATAATTGTAAATTTGATATTGAAGCATCTTCCTGTAATTCCCTTATGATTGCTTTATCTGTATTATCAAGTATAATTGCCATAGCACACCTCATAAAATTATATTTCATTTATTTAAATATTAACAGATTATTATTTTTAAATAAACCCGAAATGCAAAATTTAATTCAAAATAATCCTTATACAGTATAATTTCATTCAAAATAATCCTTATACAGTATAATTTCATTCAAAATAAAAAAATCCCTAGTCAATTAATTGACTAGGGCGGGAATTCTTTTACTTATAGGGCTTTTTCAATTCAAAGCTTTTTCTAAAGTCTGTTTTGTTTTTGGACCATAAATTCCGTCTGCAACCAGACCATGCATGAGCTGGAATCGTTTAACTGCATTTGCTGTCTTTGGCCCATAGTAGCCATCAATCCCGTTATTTTTTGCGCCTTTGTCCGGGTAATAATACACAGCAGCCAGAGCCTCCTGCAATGCTTTTACTCCAGCGCCCTTTGTCAAAGGGTTGGTTACTTTAATAATGCCAGATGGTAAGTTAAATGATTTTTTAGGCTTACTCGCTTTTGGCTTGGATGGTGTATTTTTGACAGGTGACGCTTTCACAGGCTTTGCTGTTGCCTTTTTTCCTGTATGGGCGGTTGCGATACCCGCTTTGAAGCTGTCCCAACGATTAAGCAGTTTACGAGGGCATTCTTTGCCGCTCCATCTCTTGTGCGGTACAAGGTTGGCCAATGGAATGCCTTGCTCTGTCATGAGCTGACGAATGAGCCATTGAGCATTTTCAACCGCTTTTTCAAAATTGCCGTCTGCGTTTTCGCAAATCTCAATTCCAATTGACTTCATGTTCCCGGTTCCTCGTCCATCTCCTGCATGCCATCCGTTTTCATTTAGCGGCAGGTGTTGATAAATACAATTTTCATCCACCGTATAGTGCCAGCTTACACCTGTACTAGATCGTTTCACAAAAGATGCGTGACTCGCTGCGTTTGCCCCTTTTGCTGTGTTAGCTGTGTTATGAACCGTAATATACAAAGGCTTCATATAGTTTCCTGGTCTGTTGCGGTTACTCTTTGGAATAAAATCTTTAATGATTTTCACCATGTCCATCGTCTCCTCTGATCAATTTAATATAAAAAGAGCTACCTCGTGGCAGCCCTTCATTTCGTTAATCCTTTTTGTTTTAGGACTTCTTTCTGCTTCTGTCCTTTAGGTGTCACATAGTTGTTTTTGAACCATGCGACAAGGGTTGTTGCGATTGTGAAGATCATTGAACCAGCAAGGTACAATGTTTCAGCCAACGAAGTGACTTGATCCTCACTGATCGGCAAGATTGGCTTGCCAAATATAATTAATGCTTGGTTGATCAATGCCATAAATAGAAGCACCGTGCGGATCACCGTGCCTTTGTCGAAGTTTTTCATAAATGTTCCCTCCTATTTTAAATTCCGTTCAATTTTATCGAGCTTGTCGATCACGACATCATACTTTTCACTGAACTTTGCTAACACTTCATTTTGCGCTTCGATTTGTTCATTGAGCTTGTTTTCTCTTTCCTTTGTCGTGTTGAGAACATAAAACAATACCCAACAAAAAAGAACCGCAAAGGGTCCTTGCGTCATCAAGTATTGCGCCAAATCCATTTCCACCATACTCACCTACTCCTTCACTTTGTCCACCTCCTTAAAGAAGGCAAAATAAAAAGCCTTTCTACTCGGCTTCTGGCGTTTTATATACTTCACCGGTTATTTCTTTGTATTGATCATGTGTAACATATTCCTCTTGAACGCCCTCTTCTAGTTCTTCAATTGAACAATCCTTAAACGACATTGCTTGTTTAACCATTTCAGTAGTGGCCCATTTATAAAATAACGCTAACACCCAGAAATTAAGATTCATCTGTAAACCCTCCCTTCAATTTAAGGATTTCTATTCGCATTTCTGCAAGCTGCTGCCCTAACGTTGCATTTACTCTTTCTGTCTGTTGGCGAGCGATTTTTTCTTTCGCTAACTGTTCTCCAATAAGAAGCAATTGTTTTTCAACCTGAGTCATAGGCTGTTCATTGTCTAATTTCAAATACTCTTGCCATGCAGCATCCAACTCTTCATCTGAAGGTATAGGTTCGGCTAATAACCACTTGTCTATAAATTGTCCTTCTCCATCATCTCGAACCGAATAATCCTCACCTAGTTCCGCATTTGGGTATAAATATTTGATCGCTAGCGCCTTATTCATTTTTTCCCTCCTATCTCAACTGAGACATGGTAACGTAAGCTGTGGTTATTGATACTGTTTTGTTGGTCCCTCTTGGGGTTATATAAAAGGTTACCTTATCTCCAGCTTTAAATTTTTGTAATAAATAAAGCACGCACGTATTTGATGATGTCGCTGGATTCCAGTTTCCAAACCTTTGATACTCTGATCCATTGACATAACAGGCTAAAATATTATCTGATCCAACTGTAATGTTATTACTAGTGACATAAAGTCTGATCAAATAAAGCCCACTGTTTTTCAGTGTGATTTCAGCACGAGAGCGGTTATACTCTGATAATTCATCCGCTCGTGTTGCGCCAAAAACAAGCTTTGTTGCAACATTTTCTGCGGCTGAAATAGATGAATTATCTTGATCATAAGTATCAACAAAAGTGCTGTTTGCCATATCCTCCACTGTTAAAACTTGTTTCCACCCTTTAAAGACGCCGCCAGTATGAACGGTTCCGAACCAGTACAGATTGTCAAAACTTCTACATAAACGAATGTCTTTTCTTGTTTCTGCGCCCTCAACATCAATATTGAAGTACGATGAATCGTTTGTCGTCGGTTTGTTTGTAAGGTATTGACCTGCTGCATAATAACGACCAGGTGGTAAAGACAAGATATCGGTTCCATTCAAAACAGTTGGAAGCGGCTTGCGATCCCCGGAATCTTGCGTCAGTTTATAGAGTTGGCCACTGTTCCATTTATCTTTTTCAGCTGCTGTCGGAAGCTGCGTCCAAGTGATAGATATATGGGTAGAATTATAGTAGAAGTAATAGGCATTACCTGACGTGTCTACCGCAAAACCGGTTCCGATGTTGTTTTGGCCAACAGTCTGTATTCCTCTCAAATAGGCGTTACTAGGCGCTGGAGAATCCTCTACACCTGGGGCTGCAATGAAAGTACAGGTCCCTTTGTCTTTAATAGCATCATAAATATTTTTGTCAGCTGGAACAGAAATCAAGTATTTGCCGTCATCAGCTGTGATCTTATATATCTGCGATTCATTCCATTTCTTCTTCTCTGCTTCAGATGCATGCGGCTTAGTATCTTCAATATGGCCAACGAATTGTTCTAACAGCCCGGCATCATTTTCAAGTAATACCTTCACCATGTCATTGAACAGATCCGCATGAGCTTTGTCGCTTGTTTCAAACACTTTAGGAGATTTAATATCCATCGATGAGCACTCCTTTCCTAGTAAATATCATCAATCTCAAAGATGAATTCAATGTCACCATCTTTTTGCTTGTCTGTCATGGTACGGATGGCCGTAAACTTTCCATCTTCATCAACAAGAGCCAATTCGTTGATGACTTCTCCAGCAAGCTCTCCTTCAGCAATGGTGCAGGTGTAGCGAATTTTGGCTGGTTCCATGAAGGTAAAAGAGTCAATTTCTTTTTGAATAAGCTCACTCTTTAATTCTTGTTCTGTGCCATCCAAGGAGATTGGTTTCCCGTCCTTCGTTCCGCCATTCCCAAAAGCCATCTTGACCACTTTCGTGAGCTTAGTTCCCTCCGCTCTAGCCTTTGCCATTTGTTGGCGAGCATAAAGCGTTGTAACGGTTAATTGATCAGCCATTATGATCCTCCTTTATAAATCTATTTTTTTGGACGTGGCAGCTAGATATTTTGAACCGTCTAGCGGTACCGATCCATCAAGCGTCCAATATTTCTGCTTAATGGTTACACTTCCGCTTTGCTCATTTGATACATAAGCAACCATACGGAATGTCATTTTCTTTTTTTCTTTCAGTACATTTTTTAAACATGATCGAAGTCTAAGAGACGCTTGTTGATTAGTTTCGTGTTTGGCTCCTACCATGACATATTTTGTACGTCCAAGAACTTTCATTTCTTTTTTCAGCTTCATGGCCATCTTTAAAGATTGTCTAAAACGTACTGGAATATATGTTGAATTGCGCGATCCACTAAGATAAAACGTACCATTTAGTAAAAATTCACCATTGAGTAAAATGGGAATGTGATCAAAAAAGCCCACTCTGCTGCGCAGTGTGAGCCTGTTATGATAGTCTTTAATTTCTTTTACATCCGTATGATGAACGCTTGTGAATTTGTAAGCCAAATGAGCCGGCTTCAAGTTTTCAAGCGTCTCTACAATGTATCTGGTGTTCTGCAGGTCATCCAAATTAACACGAAGGGAGAAATGATAGCGGCCAGTTGTTAGACGAACCACTGCGCTAGGATTCTTCAAGAACCGGTTGACTGCCCTCTCTAAAGAAGCATAAGTGATCGGTGGAATGTTGGACATGAGATTCAAAATACGTGCCCTGCGCAGCTCAATTGAATCACCTGACTCCCGCTGCACTTTCAGCATCCTTTCCCATCGATTAAGCCCCCACGTGGCAGTGAGCGGAAACAGTTGATCAGTCATATCAAAAATAGAATCATCTAGCCTTTCCATCTCTGGAGCCTCTGATTTCATTAATTCATCAAATTCAGTGATCTCCGTTAGATAGGAAGGTAGATAGGCTTTCATTTCGTCAAGCTTGCTCAATAACGTTCACCTGCCCTAGACGCGGAATCTCAATGTCCTGAAGCGGTAAGTTTTTTGCCTCACCGTTGATCAATACATCCGCATAATCAGACACACTATCCGCATGATACAAAATGTCATTGATCGCTGACATTCTGATCACATTTTCTTCAAAGGCAAGTGATTTTAGAAGCGCTTTGACCTTCTCTTCAATTTCCTCTTGTGCATCCTCAATGGAGTAATCCATTTTAAGCTCCACAGATACGGACACCTCAACATCTTTCCACTTGGCGCTTTCAATAGTGGCAGTAGCCCCGATCGGTGCTTGCCCTTCTCCTTCTCCTGGAACCGGATCAATGTACTCTTTGACCTTATTGACGAGCAGATCCGTCGCAACATCAAAATTCCCATCTGTGATGACAACTTTTACTGTGCCTTCCCCGTTCCAAAGCGGGAACACCTTCGCCCTGCCAACTCCTTCAACTTCTTCAGCCCACTTTTTATAGTGAGCTTTGTTGGCACTGACAGCTTCACGTCTTGCTCTCATTAAGTATCGTTCATACAGAGCTTCATCGTCTTCTTCCTCTTGACCTGGTATCTTCAATTCTTCAAAGATGACAGACTCTAGTCCTGGTATGTTATCAAGTGATAGAAGCGGCAGGTCTGCAAAATTCCCATTGCCTACAGCACCAGTCGTTTCACACTTCAAAGTGCCGTCAGATTGATATTGAAAGTACAGATTGTCGATATAGAATCTTGATCCCGTTGGTATTCTGATAGTTTCAGGTGTCACCTCAACAGACCATACAGCACTTGTGGCCGCTTTACGAGTGATCCCCACTTCAGCGGCTCGTCGATCTAAAAATTCTCCCTGCGCTGTATCCGCAAAAACAAGATCGAATACTTGGTCAAGCCATATATAAGATTGAGCAAGTTCGGCAGCTGCAGGAGCCAACGCATTCCATATGACGCTGTTTTCACGTTTATCAATATCATCGGGTATACGTTCCAACATGCGTTCCATGATGGCTTCATACGATTGTTCCTCAAACATCTCCGATCACCTCCTCAATCTCCAAGGTCCCTTCATCTGTCACCACGTTAAAGAGCACTTTAAAGGTTGCCCCTTCTTTTGTGACCTCAAAATCTTGCACACTTTCAATTCTCTCATCAACAAGAAGTGCTTCTTCTATTAGACGCGGAATCTCCATCTCCTTGTATTCGTCCGTTGATTCTTCATCAGACACAGCTTCTTGAACCTCACATCCTACGTCATGGCTATAAACAGCATGCGAATATCGTTCAGTTCTTAGGGCCATATATACAAATTGGCGAATGGCATCGAGACCATTAATCTTTTCATTGGTTAAACGGCCAGACTCAAAGTCGATTCGGTAGGTAGTCGAAGGTTCAACAATATCCTCTTCATCTTCCTCAAAATCTTCAATTTCTTCTTCTGGAGAGAGTGCCATCATGAACCACCTCCTACTACTTTATCTAAGATGTAAAACGTTTGGCCGCCTGTCATCGCAAGGACCATGACACTATCGCCTTCTTGTAGCTCATCATCTTCTCCCTCGTCTAAGCGGGCTGGCCAGATAAGAAGTTCTTCAGGAATGATGAGTTTGTCATTTTCGTTGAGCCTAACACTAAGAGGAGAAACAGACACAACATCACCGAGTATCAATTCCATTGGCGATTGTGCATCAACCGCATTGACGGCCAATCGCTTAATTGCATCGCTTAGTTTCATGACTGATTCCCCGTTGGAATTGTATTTTTTTCAACGACATCAATCGTCATGGTGTGTTTGGTCCCTTTAAATTCATGACTGTCTTGATCGATCCAGTACGTTTTTTCGATGCCTATATCCGGAATAATGATCTGGACTGGCATGCCGCTTTGTAATCCAGGAATACCTAGAGCTTGAATACTTTTGAGTTCTTTTTTCACGCCCTTTTTCTGTGAAAGACGAACATCAGCCCTCTTTTGCAGCTGTGCTTGGTTGATCTCCCCTGACACTCTTTCAACGTGCTGCAGGATGCCGTATTTACTTCTAGCAGCATTATCATTCGCCAAAGCCAGCATCTCAATCTCTTTCTTTTGCGTGACAGTTTTCGGCTTCGTAGGTTTGGTCGTTTTCTTATCTTTTTCTTTATCTTTGTCAGTAGTCTTAGATTTCTTTTTTTCCTTCTTCAGCACCTTAATTTTTTCCACATGTGTCGCTCTCATCTTCACACGTGTGGCTGTTTCCTCAATCGAGGTACTGTACTGATAATCAATGAGATTCACGCCTGATTCAATGACCCATACTTCGGACGGATCAGGCCAAGCTCTCAGCCCCATCTTGCCTTTAGCAGAATAGATTTGATAGTTACGTCCTGTTTGCTTCTTTGTTTCCCTTAGAGCCTGCAAGATGATGTCATAAAGGCTTGTATCGTTTTTGAATACAAGCGATTTAATGACATGGCCAGTGTTAGCGATTGACGTCATCGGGATCTGAAAATCTTGACCAAGCCGCTTCATTATCTGATCAGCCCGCTTGTTTGCAAAGACATATACATCCTGGTTCTTCACCAAATACTGAAGCATGTCGTAAGCAGTAAAAGTGAGCTTTTCATCTTTGGGCGTCCTTGCAAAGACTGTTCCTCGAAAGAGTTCTTTTCCTTTCCACTTGAAAAGAACAGTGTCTCCTTCTTTGATGCTGTAATACTTTTGACTGCCTTGTTTAGTGATAATATTTGCTTGAATAGAGCGGGGGGCCTGATACCTTTGCCCCCGAAGTGTCACACTTTCTGTCACAAGCTCGTACATGGTGCCGCTTCTGATGGCAAAAAGTTCAATCAATGTCAGCCCCCCTATTGTGGTATTTTTAATTTTTGACCAGGGAAAATCCAATGCCCTGGTTGTCTAATATTTCGTCTACTTCGTTTGATCATCGCGGCTTTATTCGCATTCCAAATGCGGCGCCATTTCGTACTATCACCATAAAATCGGCCTGAAATATCCCACAAGGTATCACCCTTTTTAACGGTGTACACTTTTGGTGCGCCTTTTGAACTGCGTTTTTTGCTGCTCTTTTTGGCTTTCCGTTTGATTTTTCTAGGTGATGCGGTTTTGTATTCTTTCAGCTGCAGCGTGAATTCACGATCACCGACGTCATACGTACCTTCATTGTGATTGAAACTTTCTACGCTGCATTGCATATTGATTTTGGTTCCAGTAACGATAAAGCGTACAGGCTTCTTTGAACGCATCATTCGTTCAATTTTCGCTATCGCATTCTCTGGTGATGGAATGCTTTTATACTCAGCGATCGGTGTATACTTCTTCGGAAAAAAGGCTGTAAATGAAATTTGACGAGCCCCTGGTACATCCAAGAATGTGAGCTCGCCAAATTTTGATACTTTGATAGATTCATTTTGTACGTTGTTATTGAGTTCTAATTTCTCTGGAAGGACAGGGAATCGTAATTTGTCCTTCCCTTGCGAAATCCACAATTGATATTTTGATTTAGCCATCGATCACGACTCCCTTCGTTCCTGTGTTGATCTCTACTTCTAGTTCTTCGACTAATGATCGTTTGATTTTTTCAACCAATGAATCTTCATCTTGTCCATTATGGAAGTGCTGATCACCGTTAAAATTGATAATGACTTGTTTTGATCCACCAGAAGCAGACGGTGCATTCATTGTGCCAGCTGTTACTGTTTGCACCTGATCTTGTGAAAGCTCAGATGATGCAGTGTTGGATGGATCATAAACATCCATTCCAAGTGCCTGTGCAGCTTGCGCCAACAAGTAGCGGCCACGTATGCCGCGTTCTTCCGGTATAATCCATTCACGCTTGTTTCCTTCACCGACTCTAGCGATTTGTTCTTGTGTGATTAGACCGCCGTTTGCATAACCCTTATATGGTCCACCGTTTCTGATACTTCTTAATCCAGGCGTGTTGAAGACTGATCCATATCTTCCCTTAATGTAGTTAATGGCCGCAACAGCATTATGAATTGGGTTCCAAATGTCATTCATACCCTTGCCTTTATTAGAGTTAAATGTCGGCCCAATGGTTTGCATTAAGCCTTTAGATGGTGTTCCCTTTTTGGCGTTGGAATCCCATAAGTTTATTGCTCTCGGATTTCCATTTGATTCGTGCTGAGCGATCGTCATCAAACCAGGTAGCCAGCTCATTGATGTGCCGGTTGCCATTAGAGCAGCCATGAGCCATTGTTGAACACTCAGGTTAGATGCACCCATGCCACTAAATGCAGCGATTAAGGAACCGGCTTGATTCTCTGCGAATTTCTTCACGTCAACTGAATCAAGACCTTTGACGACACCGATCGATGCGAATTTTCCAAGACTCATCATGACACGTGAAGGAGAATGAATGTCTAATTCTTCGCGGAAGGCTTGTTCCACTTTCTTGGCCATGTCCTTGGCTGCTTGTGTCACTTCACTTCCTTTGGAACGCATGCCGCTGTTAAATGCATCAATTAGTCCAGCGCCCCAAGTAGGTGATTCTTGTCGAGCAGATAGGAAAGGTTGTCTTACATTTTGATCTAAGAACTGACCTGTGCCAGTTGGTGTCATGTTTTGACCTGCAGCAAAGCCGGTGACAGTTTGAGCACCATACAACGGAGTCGCTGCCTGTATTTGAGAAAATGGTTGATTAATATTTGCCTGTTTCCATTTCTCCATGGAAATGACTTTATTATTTAGTCCCTTCTCGAATTCAGACGTGAACTGTTCTCCGTATTTTGATGCGTTGCCTGCGTCTCCAATTGATACCGTTCCGCTTGCAGACGTGGAAACTGATGAAGCAGCTGCCGGTCTCATAGGAGAAGATGAACCAGCTTGAGAGGTAGGTGATGCACCGTTTGGCACTACGGACATTCCAAGATGAGAAGCTGCTTGTGCAAGCAACATTTTCCCTCGCCCTTTGTTGTTTTCGGTCGGGATGACAAACTCCTTGCCCGCCTCGCCGATCCATGAAAGTGTTGGCTTTGTGATATAACCACCGGTGGCTTTCTGATCTGGTTTTTTTCCCTTGGTAGGGATTTTTTTATAACCTGTCTTTTCTTCACCTTTTTTTTCAAAAACTTTAAATACATTTCCGGTAGTTTCTTTAATTTTGCCGACTACATCTCCTACAACTCCAAAGATTCCTTCCCATGTCTTTTTTAAGTTTTCAGCATGTTTTTTTAGTGGATTAAACACTTTCTCTTCAAACCAGCTGCTTACTGTCTTCCATATACCTTTGATGATTCTCCATGCATCCTGAAATTTCTCCCACACAAAGGAGATTGCGGGCTCAGCATACTTTTTATATGGTTGCCACACATACTCATCAAACCAAGTTGCGAGCACCACCCACGATGTTTTAATCCAGTTCCACGTGCTTTTAAACAGGTTCCAAATAAACATGATAGCTGGCAATCCAACATTGATGAAAGGCTGCCATACGAAGGTATCAAACCATACCGCAAATGTGCCCCATACGAATTGAATCCAATTCCAGAACTCCGTCAACTTAGTCCACACCCAGACAATGGCTTCAATTGCCACTGATCCAAATGGTTCCCAGACGTAAGTCATAAACCATGCTGAGAAAACGGACCAGGTGATTTGTATCCAGTTCCACAATTCAACGATCTTGTTCCAGACAAGGGTGATAGCAGTAACCGCCACTTGTCCGTAAGGAGTCCATACATTGTCCATGAACCATGTTGATGCAGCTCCCCATACGGAACTAATCACTTCCCATGCAACGACAAAAACACCAACTACAAAGTTGATGATTGGAACTGCAAAGTTATAAATAGGGAGCCACACGTTGTTCATAAACCAAGAGGAAAGCTGACCCCATTTCTCTGTGATCCAGGTCCATGTATCTTCGAAGAACGTTGTAATAGGAGTTAACACATTATCATTGAACCAACCGGAAACAGTGCTCCATGTTTCTTTAATCCATTGGACTGCATTCTCTGCACCTTTGACAAGCCCATCCCATTTCTTCTTGATGGTCCCGTCATCGAACATCTTGCCGATCCAATTACCGAGATCGCCGCCAAAGATGCTCCCTAATACTCCACCGATAGCTGTTCCGATACCAGGGGCGATCATTGTTCCGATTGCCGCTCCACCGATACCGCCACCTAGATTCCCGACAAATCCACCGATCTTCTCGCCTTTATTGTCATTATTCATGCCTAGCAGTTCTGTACCTGCTATTGCTGTACCGAGAATAGGGATACGTTTTCCGATGCTCTTTGCACCTTTACCGACTTTACCTAACAATCCACCGCCACGCCCTTGGTTTGGCGTTGTTGGTCGTACCGGCTCACCTCTATTGATCCAAGGCTGACGATATTCAGGAGTTCGTGGGTTCCTCGGCGGTCGTCCTGCTCCTCCAGCTCCACCGATTACACCACCGCTCGTTCCTGCTCCCATCCCGCCTCTTAAACCTTTGCCCCATTTATAGACAGCAAAGGCTCCTGACAAAATGGATTTGAGCGGCTTTAATAAAGTGGCCACTTTTCCGAGGAATGCGAGCGCGAATGCATTGGCAATCAAAGCACCAGCAATTGATCCTTCTCCAGTAAGGGCATTCCAATTGATCTCACCAATCTTCTTGGCGATCCGAATGCCTAATTGTGCAGGATCAAGGGCTTCTAAAAATGATTCTATGAAAATACGCCCTGCTTTGGCTCCTGCATCAGTGAAACTGTCCTCGGATGATTTGTCATCAATACCAAGTAGACCGTTGATCACACCGTTTATGATGCCACCGTAAGTCTTCCCGACATTCTCGGCCATTTTGAAAAGACCAGGCTTTCCTGTCTTTTCCCACCATTGGCCAAAAACGTCTTTCGTATTATCCAGGACGAGCTTCCACCGAGTTTCAAAGTCCATTTTTCTGTATTTTTCTAGCTGTTCAAAGTGCTTCTTCAGCTTAGGGTTGTCTTTAAACTTGACCTTCAGTTCTTGTGTCTGCTTTTTGGTTAATTTCTCACCAGGAAACAAGATTTTGAACTGATCACCAATAAATCCGAATACGCTTTTGGTCGGATCAAGGAAACTGTTAGCAAATTTCTTACCCGCCTTTTCAGCTTTATTGGAAAGGTCGGTCAGCACAAAGGAGTATTCCCCACGCCACGTTCTAAATGCTTCTAGCGCAGGTTGGAACGCAGCTGCAAGTCCTTTACCCCAAGGCATCAAAATAGAGTTGTTGATGAATGATTTGACACCGAGGAATAAGTTGGCCAGGTTGTCGGACATTTTGATCATCATGTCGTTGTATTTGCCGAATTCCTTCGTGACTTCTGGCCAAGTTTGTTTTATGTCCTTGCCGCTCTTTGCAAGTTTTTCGAGCTTACCTCTGGCATCACCAGAGATTGCCCCCATTTCCTGAAGCGCTGCCGTTGCGTCACCGATAGGACGCCCCGATTTAATGCCGTCATATAAACGCCCCATCCATAGCGCAACTTCTGAAAATGGCCGTTGAACACCTGCAGCAACGTCCCCGACTAGCTTCATACCTTCTGTAGTTGATAGAGCGTTCCCTGTGAATACTTGGAGGACACGACTTGACTCATAAATCTCATCACGAGTAAATGGTGTTTGACCAGCAAAGGCTGTCAGCTCGTCCAGACGTGCATCTGCTTTTCCTCTGCTGCCGAGCAGTGTTTCAAAAGCCGTGGTCATGTTCTGTCGATCCGCTACCATTTTAAGCGGCACGACAATACCACCTGTTGCACCGGCTCCTACTCCAAGCAAACCAAGCGTACTGGTGACAGCTGAAACGATCCCTCTCAATGGCTTTGTGATTAGGTCAAGGACCTTAATTGTGGTTGTGTAAGTCCGTCCCAAATGGGTATTTGCAAATGAGACAGCGCCACGTACTGGAGCGGTGAAACGATCGATCGCATTGATTGCTACCCTGTATTCAGTACCTAACGTGTGCCGAGTATAAGACGCTATACGGCTGACTGTTCGTCGAACCATATCAACGGCTCTAATGGTATAGCTGTATCCTCGGCCAAGCTGACGCGCTGCATATGATGCAATACGTCTGATTCCTGCGGTTGCACGATCATGAACCGTTATGGCAAAGCGTTCTACTTTGCCAAATTTCCGATCGATGTAACGACGCAACCGGACAAGCCCTGGTGTTGCCTGATCTTTAATACGCATCAGCACACTATGAGTACGCGGCATCTTGCGTTGTAAAAAGCCATTGAACTTTCGTAGTGCTTTTGTAGCCAGATCATTTACATCCAGTGTCAGCTGATATGTTCGAGCAAGGTCACGCAAGACGAAACGCTGCACACGTCTTAATGCGATTGTTGCATTGTCCCTGATTCTTAAAGTGATTGGCCGCTCTGATCTGCGGCGCAATCTATCAAGTCGCTCTAGGTCCCCTCTGATCAAACGCAATTTACGCGTGATCCGGTCTTGTAATTCAAACCGAGCAGTTAAACGAGCCATGTCTTATCCTCCTTTCTTCGATTCCTTTTCAAGCACTTCAAGTTTGTGCCTGATGAGGCCATATAAGAATGCTTTGAATTGTCTTGGTGCTTCATAGACCTCTAAAAGCTGGGACGGGGAATAATGAAGCTCATGCATGCAGTAATACAGATACACCGCCTCTTTATTCCCGTCCTTTATTAGTTTTTTGCTTCAGTTTCAAGGTCCTCAATTTCATCTTCAAACCCGTTGACCTCAATGGCTTTGTTTAACCAGTTCGCATATTCACCACCAACAGATAGGACACGCTTTGCCACTTCGACTGGATCTTGTGTGCCGTATGCTTCGCGCAATTCTTTTGATTTGAAATCAGGATAGATAGTAGATTCAACCGCAATACGTGCATAAAAGCGTTGAGAATCTAAGTCTTTCACACGTCCACGACCTTTAACATTCTTGTAAGTCGTGTTTTCTTTCTCCAGTTCATCAATACGTTCAGTTGTAATGGCTTTGAATACGAATGGAATCACTTCACCCTTTTTATCAACAAAGCGCTTTGAAATGATTGATTTAATTTCTTCTGTCTCAGCTGTTTGTCCTGGCATAAAGAATGAAAGATCATATACGTTGTTTGTTTGTTTTTCGCTCATGTTTAAAAACTCCCTTTGATTTGTTTTTTTGAATGCAAAAAAGCACATCCATTTTTTGAATGTGCTTTCCAATCTTTTCATGTATAATATAATTCGTACAATTGAACGGCTTGCTCAAGGGTGTCTGGCTCATCCCCGATAGGAAGGGGGTGATGCTCATGTCAACGTTCCAAGCGATTTCCCTAATGCTTTTATTCGGGATGTTTATCCTTGCTTTGTTGACGTATATAAACAAAAAATAGACTCCCCTTGAGCTTTGGACGGTTGAAGGGAAAGTCTATCCTTAAAACTATCTAATTGATAAGCCAGCCCCTTGAAGGGCCTCATTGTACATTGCCGGGATGTTGGAGCATCCTGGCTTCTTTTTATTTTATGCAAATTGCTTTGCATGTAAACGAATTTTTTCTAGAAAGTTAAATGGGTTATTTTTATCCCATTTATCCTATTTATCAAAAGTATACCATATCGAAGACTGAAATAAAAATAACATATATTTTAGTCATTCGTAATACCTTTCTGAAATTAAAAAGAATCCTTCAACTTCTCAGGAAGATCAAAGTCCTCAAACGTGAAAGGAACCTCTTCTTCCAGTGCTTCTGAATCCACATCAAGCCCTGCGATCTTTGCAGAATCAAAGTTCACATCAAACAATGTGACACGCTCTGTGCCGCGGCCGGATGATTTGTCATCCAGTACAGCTTGAATGGTGAAGTACGGATCTTGTCCCTTCTTCACGTAATTCAGCATGAGCTGCACAAAGCGCGATGTGACTTTATAGAAAGTCGCTGTGCCAGTACCATTCGCACCGGTTGTCTTGTGACCGGTCATACGACGGCCCATGACATTGACCTCTGATTTGTTTTTCTCCACGTTCGCTTCAAACGTTTTGATGAACGCCATTTCCTCACCGTCGAGAAAAAGACGCCCTTCCTTACCTGAAATGGTATTCTGCGCTTTAAAAGCCATCTTATTTCACCTCTACATTGAAATAGAATTTTTCAGCTGCATCAACAGGTTGAACAGCTAGATCAATCAAGAAACCGTCACGATCTTCATTTAAAGCGATCATGATGTCAGTCTCAGAATCAAAGCCAGTGATTCCAGATCCATCTTGGAGCTGTGTGAGATATTGCGTGATGAGTGTTTTCACCAACTGCAGACCATCATCCGATGCCGGAATGTCATTGCCATTTGCTTTGCGTAATTTAATTAAATCCTTCAATTCACGTGTGAGATCATTGTTGATCGCATCGAGCACACGAATGATTTTGTTTTTAGCGAATGTCTTGTTCTTCTCGGTTGTATAAGTCGTTAAGGAGTTAATGTCCTTCTCAACGCTCACTGTGCGATCTCTCGCATCAAACGTGAACAAGAATTCGCCTTGTGACAAGCGGTATTCCACTTGATCATTATCAAGACGCTCTAATGTATCAACAGCCCCTTCATATTCAACAAAGGTTAACGACTGATTGAAGTTTGCTCCTGCAGATGCACCGGCCACCCATGCAGTTGCTTTGGCTGGCGTGATCTCTGTGCCGTCTTCTAGCAGAACACCGCTTGTGACATTGATAATTCCTTCATGATCAGCCGGATAGTTTGCCAAAACACCTTGCACCTTACGTCCTTGATCATCACGCAGCCGCTTGATGAAAGCCACAAATGTCGCTTTTAACTGCTCGCTAGTGTTATTAGGTAGCGCAATTACGTCAAAGTATTCTGTTTCAGCTTCTTCAAGGAATGCTGTGTAATCTGCCACGCTTGGCACGCCGTTTTTCCCGCCGCTTAGTGTTACACCAGCAGTGATCGTCACTTCACCTTCACCAGAGAACGAAACATATTTGTTTTGCTGCAGTTCTTTGACATCAGTGACAACCTGCTTATCGACAATGTCTGTACCCACGTAAGTCACCACATCACGCTTGGAGCTATCCAATACGTTTTCAGTGACTTGGATCGTGACCTCATTCCCTTTCTGTCCACCATAATTAGCAAGAACGTTGAAATTCTCGCTGATCTGAGCCTTTGCTGGCTCTCCTTCATTCAGACGGTAAAGTAAAACCGTTTGTGCTTTTTTCTTCGCTTCTCGGAAAAGAAGCAGTGATTTGTCATCGATGTTTAATCCGACTTTTTTATTTAAGTCCTCGATGCCTGAAATAGAGATGAACGTCTTAGGCTCTCCCCAACTCATCGTAATCGGAAGTGCCACCGTACCTCGATCGCCTAAAGTAATTCGCTGCTGTGCTGTGGTTTTGAAATTGAAGTAGATACCAGGACGCTTTTTCTCTGTACCTGGTGTAAAAGTACCTCCATTCATGCTTAAACCTCCTTAGACAAAAAAGCATCAATCTGCTTCTTTGCTTCTGTTTTTGTAATTGGTTGATCTTTGATATAAAAAAGAGCACCTTCAAGGATTTCAGGCTTTACGCCAAACAATTCCTTGCTGTGCTCTTTCAAGGCTTCAAATGAAAATGCTGCTTCTTTAGGAAGAACCGGAGCGGCTTTCTCTTCTTTCACCGGCTCGCTTTTATTCTTGGCCACTTTTTATCACCCCATCTGAAAAATTTATGTCGTCTAGGCTTGGTTGCTCGTCTCGGTTGTACCAATAGGCACTATCCCATGTGAAGACGATCGTTGCCACGCCTTGATCGCCATTCCTAGTTTCCGCCCTCTTGATTCGCACATATTGATCGAGCGGTTCACCTTCTACACTGACCATCTGAATGATATTCCGATCAGCTGACAAGGCATCTACAATCGATTCAGCTGCATCATGAGCCTGTCCAGAGTCCTTGTGAAACACTTTTATATGCAGCGTGTATGTTTTGAGGAACGTTGAAACAGTATCGTTTTTTGTGTTTGTCCATGCTGCAGGAAAGTACATCGATGGGATCTGAAACTGTTCAGGAATCTCTTTTTCATATACTTTCACCGGAAATCGCTTGTAACAATAATTCATGATGGCGCCGACTTCTTGATTCATTCCATCACCGCCCAAACTGTTCATCGATCCATTGCTGCAGCTTGCGGTCCAATGATTGTTCAAACATCTGTTCAAAAATTGAAAGTGCATTATCCCAATAGCCGCTACCCTCAACCCATTGAAATTTCAGGAGCATCCCTGTTTCGGCATTTGGGTCATATTCAAAACGATCACCAACCCATCTACCAGGAACCCATCGTCTATCCTGATTCTTGGAAGGATCAATGGTAAAATGACCATCATTTGTGTACGACGCGTATTCTAGGTTTGTCCCTACATCCAACGTCAGACCCCCACTGCTCATCGAAAAGACGTTTTCTTGATCGCCTTTTTGGAATGAGTTGAGCAAACGACGAGCATCCACCGTTTTTGTACGGATAACTTCATCTTGAACGATGTCTAGGAACTCATAACCCATCGCTTCCAACCATTCTTCATATTCAGCTTGCAAGCCGCCATTAACAGCTGCATTCAAGTCCTCAATGAATTGATCAAGACCATCAATCCTCATAGGCTTTCACTCCTCATCGCTACCACCTCAATATGATGATTTTTGATCCTTCTGGGCTTTTGCAGTTTCAATGTCACACCTTCCCATACCACTTTATCGTTCAGGCGGACATCGGTATTACTAGGAAAATGAACAAGGTACGATTGATGAATGGTTGCGTTTGGCTCCTGCTGTGTGATGGATTGGTTTTTCTCCGTAAAATAACATGGCTGCGCAACTTGATCAGGCTCATCAGGATATGAAAAGACCGGCTGCGCATCGTGGACAGGTATTCCATAGTGATTGCCTGTTTTTTGCTCTTCCTGCAGGTGATATATGTCGCATCGATCCGTTAATAATGATTGATAGCTCATAATGATCTCAACCTCATTCTTACACTTGCCGGATCTACCGGTGGATCAATTGGCTCAATGAAATCTATTAACAGGTTATACACATCTGGCTTTGAAACGGCGTTACCGTCTGCCAAGGTGTATGAATAGTCACCGATCTTTTCCGACTTGTACCCTTTTATGATTGATTCATCACCGTTGATCAACGCGAAGAACTGCGCCATTTTAATCAATGCGATCTTCGCCTTTTCAGGAAGCGGCTGATATTTTTCACTTGTGAAATCATGACCTACGATCTTAAATACCTCAGCTTCAGCTTCGATGATGTCACTTTCCAATAGTTCATCCGAGCGGTTTTTCACAGATTCAAAGACTGTATATGCCCTAACATCTTCAGGAGAGATCAGCATCAGCCTTACTCTCCTGTTTTTTCTTGTTGCTGTTGATTTTCAAGGATGAAGGCAATTCTTTCACTTTCATTCTTGAACTCAGACGGATCGCCGCCAAGATCAACAATAACGGCTTCTTGTCCATCTTTTTTCATATCCTTCAATTCAGTTTCAGTGTAGATTTTTGCTTCTAGTGACGGTTCTTCTCCCTCTTTTGTCTCTTCTTCCTCTTCGGACGGCTTTTCTTTTGGTTGATCATCTGTTTTAGGATCATCAGCAGGAACATCAAGCTGCTTACAATCAAAGAACTCATTTCCATCGAGATATTGAAAGACCTTTTTCTCAATCTCTTTTTCCTGATTTAAAAGAAAGACATGACCCATTACAGAGTATGTCTTTCCCTTGATCAATTCAGCTGTGTACATATTGATCACTCCTTGACCTTGATGATCTTAGCAACAGCATCCTCTTCCTCAAATTTGCTGTCGAGCTTCGCAGTAAGGACGATAATGAACTTACGATTACGGATGTCTTTATCAACCTCAATACGGATATTACGAGAGAAGCCCAAGATGATGTTTTTTGGATGAGTCAATAAAATGTCTGAAACATCTGTGCCGTCCGCATCATACGGTTGCATGTTTGCAATTCCTTTGACTGGAACACCGAATGCAGAAGAAAGCCCACCTTGTACTGCTGCATCTCCTAAATTCGTTTGACGATCCGCTACTTTATCTTTCCATTCGACCTCTTGCCCCGGGGAAGAATAGAAGCGGAACTCTTGTGGGACTCGCAAATATTTTGGTGGAACAGCTTTGTATCCTTGTTTGAATACTTGGCGTGTAAGTGGTTCACCAGCAACATCTACGATATGAGATGTGGCTTGCTTGCGGATACCATCCAGCTGCGCAAGGTAAGTATCAGATGACGATGTATCACCATTTAAGATCAATTCTTCAATATCTACTGCAGCTCGTTCAGCCAGCATTTGCATGATGGTGTTTTGCAAAGCATCGCCCTCGATGTTGTTTTCAAGTGTGTCATACGTAATATTCACTTCTGCGATGACTTCTTTTGCGTTAAGCTCCACAGTGCTTGTTGTTGGTGCAACTCGATCACTTGCTGGAACTGCTTTTCCTTCCACACCAGGACGAAGAATCCGCTGACCAAAACCGATTTTTTCGATTTTTTGTGCATCACTATCCATTGGAATAACACGTGCATCTTGTAGCAGTGTTGGTGCATTTTGCACCATACGAATAAATGTGCTAGATTGGGTCGGATTCATGAGACCGCCTGTTTTTAAAGTCGCAAGCGTCACTTCCGCCTTGTTAATTACCTCTTGATTTCTCACGTTAGTTCCTCCTATCTGGGCTTAAAGTAAGCCATCCCATACTGCTTCAGATTTTTGTAAGTCCTGTTGTTGTGCATCTCCTACGCCATTACCTTGCGGACGTGCTTTTTCAAGGGCTTCGACTCTTTCAACAACTGGAGCCAATGCCTTTTCTACAGCTGCGGCCATTTCTTTTGCAACCTCTTCATCAATTTGTTTTTCTTGCGGATCAGGCTGACCTTCGCCTTCTCCTTTTTCAAGGTCATCCAGACGCTTTACAACCGGTGCAATTGTGTCATCTAGCATCTTTTGCAGATCTTCTTTTTTCACTTCTTCATTCTCCTCCTTCTCTTCCGCTTGACTCA
Organism: Bacillus sp. FSL K6-0994; assembly: GCF_038630815.1. Lineage (NCBI taxonomy): Bacteria > Bacillati > Bacillota > Bacilli > Caryophanales > Bacillaceae > Bacillus > Bacillus sp. FSL K6-0994. The sequence goes on from NZ_CP152043.1 coordinate 2,776,503, forward strand.
ACAGATTGTCGATAGCGGCTCTTGCATTTTTCAATTCAGTTAAGTTAGCAGCTGAAAACTTCCGGCCAGCTTTTGCGACTTCTTCAGGTGGATCAGTTTGGATCCCCGCTAAGTCATCAGTAAGCAAAATCTCTTGTGTAATTTCCACAAAGTCTTGCAGTGCTGACCTAACCTTGTCAGGATCAGTCTCCAAGTCTTCATCGTCGTAAGAATCCCATTTATACAAAACGGAATTCAGTGCATCTTGTGCCGCCCAAAACTCACGACGCATGCGGCCTTTGTCGTATCGGTTCTTTACTTCTCCTTTTGATAAAAAGAAGTTTTTGAGCAAAGAAAAAAGCCCCTTCTCTTCAGAAGCTGGCTCACGCTCTTGTTTTCCTATGTCTGCTGTTCCGGCCATTGAATATCCGGTGATCTCACCCTTTTGAATCTGTTCCCAGATTTCATCGGAAGCCTTCGTCACAAGGACCCACGATCCTTTCTTGATAACTTCATCACCCATTTCAAAGTCAGACGGAGCAATGTATGATTCAACGACTTCCCCGACACCGCCTTGGAAATCATGCTGCTTATCAATCTCACGTGCATCTTTCAGGAACCCATGAGCGGCTTTTTCGATTTCTTCTGGTGTCATATAGTCTCCATGCGCATCCGCAACGTTTGGTTCGTATACAATACCGTATACAAGACGCTGCGCATCATCAGCCTTCGCAATTACCTTGATCTCTTTTTGAAAGTCTGGCTGCTTTTCTGACTTCATAAAAAAGAACTGCTTTTGATTAGCAGCCTTGTCTACATATGAAACGTGTGTGATCTTCGCATTAATCAATTCGCGTGGCAATTCATTCACCTCCTTTCAAAAGAAAAAGCCTTCTTTTTAAGAAGACTCACTAAGAATATAATTTAGTCTATTATTAAGATATGCCTCTATATGTTGTAAATTATCCGCAAATCGAGATTCAATATCTTTAGGCATTTGTTTTGAATAATGATTACTGAGATTTATAGAATCATTAATTAATTTAGCCATTCTCCTATTAATAATTGTCCTCTGTTGTAAAATAGCCATAATAAACGATAATTCCATCTGTTCAATATTGATCTTTTGATCTTCTTCGTCCTGATTGGATGCTAAGTACAGTTTACGAAGAACTTCATCAACTTGAGCTAATCTGTAATCTAAACTATTACTTTTTGACATTTGCTTTACAGGCAATTTTACTTTACTTTTATTAACATTCTTATTTTCATCTGTTTCCAATTTGGGATCATTCTCCGATTTTAATTCTTCTTCAATTTCCCCTTCCATTTCTTCTAGCTTGTTCCTAATGAAATTAAGTTCAAAGCCCCCATATTTTATTGTTGCTATATCTTGAATAAGATTAGTAATAGGCTTTTTCAACATACCAATAGCAATAATTAATACAATTGGCCATATCATTGCTGTATAAAAAGACATAAATCCATTAAACATAGAAGATATTAATTCATAAACATTCATAATTTCCCCTCATTCTCAAAGTAATGAGGATATTATACTATTTTATTCCATGTTCTGTAATACTCTTCTTCTAATCTCTTCTTTTTCCTCAGCTGACAATCCTAGAATAACAGGATCAACCACAGGGCCAACCGCACAATGACAGTTCACTCGCTCTTTGGGAGAAAGCTTGGTATCTCTCGGAAACATACACCGCTCTCCGCTTCCTGGTATCTCAAATTCTTCATCGAGAGGGATGATAGTTCCATCCAGCTGCACATGACTTTCTCTTGACTGATTCTTTTTCCCTCCACTATGCTTCCACTTCTTCCCCGTTACAGCTGGAGATTGTACATATGATTCATGTTGAGCGACAGAAGAAGCGGTCAACACTTCAGTTACAGCTGTCACACGTGCACGCTTGCGGCTGAATTCAGGAAGGTCCTTAAGCTCCAACTCAATCTCCTGGATAGAGCGGCCTTCTTTTATGCCATCTTTCAAGGTTTGTTCAATAGCCTCATGAGTATTCAGCTTCATCAGCTGCGCCAACTCTTGCGACCACGATTCGATCCACTCAGCGGTTCTTTCAGATAAAACCTTGAATGGAATATCTGCATCGATGGAATGCATGATCTTCTCAGCCAGCTGCGTGACGGTAAGTGTTAGAAAGACAGCCGTTTCTTTTCCGAACAACTCCGCAAATTCATCTGAAGTGAATAGATCATTATTAAAAAACGCCAGAATGGATTCTAACGTCTCTGAATCGTCTTTGGATATAAAACCATTCAGTTCATTCAAAAACATCCTACGTTGCAATCTGAACAATCTAGCAATGGTTTTCTCATAATCCTCCACCAAAGAAGGGATATCCTCCAGTTCAGGGAAATCAGCCACTGCCGCTTTGAGTTCCTCGACCTCATCTGCCTCCGCTTTTTGTACAAAGGTATTGATGTTTTTTATCAGCTGATCGATCTTGCTCATTTGCGGATCTCCTCTAATTCATCCCTAAGGTCTTTGAGGATAGATACCAATTCATTGTTAGTACCCGCAGACTTTTGAAGAACCGTATCAAGCAAGCTAGTTGATGCCTTCGGCTTCGCTTCAATTGGTCGGTGATATTCTTCCTCTGGCCATTCTTCAAGTGTCTTACCAAGAATACGGCCAGCCAGATCTCGCAAATCGTTTGGTGACACTGCTCCTGCTTGAATAAACGGCGTAAGAACCTTAGCGATTTCGAGCGGATCACGAAAATCAGGACCATTTAATATGAGTCGCACATGCCAGAGATCGAGATCAGGAAGAAAGAGTGTATTGAGCTTGCCAGTGATGATCATTCTTTCCGGCTGAAATACCTGTTCCTCAGTTGTCTTACGAGCGGTGTCAGCTGTCGCCTTGTTATAATCCTGTGATTCACCTGTGTAGATCGGCGGCAGACGGAAAGAAGAACGTATCTTGTTTCTCGTCTTCTCGTCGTATTCAAGGAACAGCGCATCCTCCTGAAGAATCTCGGCCAGGGATTTTATATCTACCTTTACATTCGCCGGCTCTTCATCGTTCGATAGTTCATCCTTTTTGGGAATACCTTCGACTTCCAACAAAAGAAACTTATGTGCATTGTCTGATCCCTCGATGCCGTTCATGTATTCCTGCAGCTGCTCATACGAAGATTCAGAAAGCATTCCATTCTCTACAGTAATTGCAGCCGGCACATGCCGCCCTTGTTTAAAGTACAGATAGTTCAGCTCTTCAGCTTTGCGGGCTCCATACATATTGACGATGTTACCAATCCAACGAGGAACACCATATGTATCACTGCCTATCTTGAAGTGAATGACTTCGCTTGCTACAAGATTAGAAGGGGTGTCTTCGCTGTATTCTCCCGTAGCAGCATTCAATGTTCTAGGATCGCCGTACTCCTTGAAGAATACTTTTTTAGTGTTTATCTGCTGCACATACTTTCTGAACCGCTTCATTCTTTTGAGAGATTTGACTTGACCCTGATCGGTATATTTAAAGTCAATTTCGACAAGATCGCCTATCTTACATATTCGCATGTGTTGAGCATCTAAATATTCAATCCCAGCTGGTTGCCCTGTACCATTACGTAACACTTCAAGAAAGCCATTCCCTGTCCGCTCCCGATCTTCTATCACATACCCTAGAACCACTTCGGCTGATTCATCATAGTTCATGTATCGCACAAGCTCCTCAAGCCTCGTCCATTCTTTTTCAGCAGCGCCTTTCTTTCCTTCTGGTGCATCCTCAGCGTTGAAATCAAAGACATATTCGATTCCCAAGCCGAATCCTAGAATATTCGTTTTATACGCATCGATGCATTGTTGAAGAATAGTAGAATACTCGGCCATTTGTTTGAGCTCTTGGATATTGTATGGCGGTTCGATTATTCCATCAGCCTCGTAATTAAATCCATCCTCATAAATCTGCTTAGTGGTTGCAGACATATTCGCTTTTATTACTGTCGCTTTGACTGTTCCCATCAGCGTGACCTCCTTTCTCTGTTCGGACGCTTACGCTCTTTAGGCTGCTCTTTTAGATCGGTGACCTCATAATCATCTAGCGCATACCATATGGCTGAAAAGGTATGAGGATCAATCTTAAACTCGTCCTCTATGATATTGCCATTCTTGTCCGTCTTGTACGTGAGCGGCTGAAGCTCATAGATTGTGTTTTTGCATGAGTCGGAACAAATGATTTTCTTAAACCGCTTGATCTTCTTGGTGTACTGCAAGCGTGATCCTTGGAATTTATGAGCGGCCACCATGTTGTATCCCATCTTGCGGAAATACGCGATTGTCTTTTGTTCATTGTCGGCCTTTATGAGCTCTTTTGTTTCAATGAACTCTTTCAAGTCCTCGACAGTAACATCATCAGTCTTGCCACGATCGTAATACTCCCAATAGATGTATAGATACTTCTTCTCGTGATCTACAGCTAGTCGAATCAAAGCGTTATATGAATCAACGAAACCAAAGTCCATGCCTGCTCTAAGCAAAGGACGATTGATATTTGAGATGGCCAGCATCACATCTTCATGTGGCTGCACCTCAAATTGCGGCAGCACTCGAATTCCATTAATGCCAAAATGACCTTTTCGAGCTATGCGATAAAGGTCGGGATCATATTCCTTTAGTTCATCCAGCTGCTTTATATAGCTGACTGGAAGGAATAAGTTGTCTTCAGCTGTAGAATGATGATAGTACGTATCATTGATAGCGATGGTGCGTTCTTTATATAAAGTCTCGTCATCCAGGATAAATCGGTTGTTCTGATCATCCTTAAAGAAATGTCTGTATGTCCAATTATCCTGCCCGACGGGGTTAGTTGATAGAATCATATGCAGCTGCAATGTCGGATGACGCAAACGACCAAGCAGCTCCTTGAATCCCTCGTACTTCACTTCTGAACACTCTTCAATCCATATGATCGAGATGTTGTTGATCGACTTCAGCTTGGCTGGCTTGTCCAAGCCTTTGAAAATGATCCGGCTCCCATTATGGAATTTAAGCATGAGCGGTGATGTCCGGCATTGAATGACATGATCGAGTCCAAGATCATTCACGATCTCTTCAAATAAAGAAAATGTGGAATCTCTGTGCGTGTCATAGACTTCACGAATCACAAGGGCTGTTCTCTTTTCATCTAGTAGTTTCAGAATGAGCTTCAGGGCAATATGATAGCTTTTGGAGGAGCCATAGCCGCCCACCAAGAATTGAAACTTCTGATCCCAATCAAAAAGAAAGTCCTCAAAATGTGGATTGACTTCCTTCTCCATCATTTGAACCATCAGCCATCACCTTTATTCTTCCGCTTAATCGTTATCTGTACTGAGTCATCAACAGGTCGAGCGGTGATCCGCTCCAGCTCTGCTTCTCGTGTTCTATTAGCAAGATCGAGTCCACGAAGTCTCAATTCATATTCAGACATAGTTTTCATTATGTCGACTTTCTGCCTAATGGCTTTATCACGTTGTGCGGTCACACGTGTCAGAGCATCTTCTATGCTCAATATCTTCTCTAGCAGCGGTGAGTCTGTCTCCTCAATTTGGACCACTGCTAGACGTTCATTAGTTATCGGAACAGCTTTAATCAGACCATTTTTATCTGGAGCCTGTACAACGTCTTTCATCTTCCGCATTTGCTGCAAGACTGTCCGCTGCTTATCAGTCAATCCATTCTCGTATTTAGTGATCAAGCGCATCATTCTTGTTTCACGAACGCTCAATAATCGAATTGATAAATCAATTTGGTACAGAGGATCAGTCTCAACTTCAGTAAAAAGCTTCTGTTCCTTTTCATCCATGTACTCAAACATGATCGTTTCATATTCACCGGTCTTGAATGAATTCTTGTTCCCTTTAGGAGCTGCGCCACCCCTATTGCCTTTAGCATTTTGGTTACCAGGTGGCGCTTTACCTCCTTTATTCCCTCTGGCGTTTTTACTCCCTTTCGGAGCGCCAGGACGTTTAGTAACGTTACCATTGGATTTCTCTTTTGGTTTAGTAACGTTACCATTCAATTTCTCATCCCAAGAGTCTTGGTTCTTCCATTTGCGGATAAGCGTTTGAGAACACTCTAATTCTTCAGCAATGTCTTTCAGTAAGCGGGTTCCATTGCTTTCTTTCCACAATTGGAATGCCTGATCTCTTTTAGGATTTCTCGGTCTAGCCATTACATATCACCCACCTCCGAGCTGTTGAATTAAGTTTGAGTTTGTTTTCAAATATCGTCATGCTTCTGTAGATCGATGTCGAGTTCTATGAGCTTCTTCAGATCTTCCACAGTAGACAATTTGATATTTCCTGCTTTAAAGTCTCTGACCCATTGAGAGATTCCAGCTTGAGCGATTTTACGATAGTTTTCTTTTGATTTATCTATACCTTCAGCCTGTTCAGCTTGAAGGATCATAAGCATTTCTTTCTTTTCTTCGTCAGAAAGGGAACGTGTGTTTGTATTATCTATTGTCATTCTCCCTTACCTCCATTACAATAGTGGATGAGAGCGTGATATTTTCCCACAAACGCGGCCGCGTCTTGATCACGCTCTTAGGCAGGGAGGTTCTTTCTGTCTTTGAAGGGAGGGTGTTGTCAGCACCCTCTTTTTTTATTTATAAAGAAGAAACCAACTCAGGTTCAATTCCAGTAAATTCAGCGAATCTCTTTTTAATTACATCGCAAAAATAAGGATCAAGCTCCAAAAGAAGGGCCTCTCTGTCCGTTTGTTCACACGTCATCAGAGTTGATCCGCTACCTCCAAAGAAATCTACCACCCGATCACCTTTTTTGCTGCTGTTACTTAATGGGATATTAATAAGATCAAGCGGCTTCTGTGTGGGATGAACATATTTTGTAGTATCACCGCGGGAAACTTCCCAAATTGTTGCTGGTTCTCCTTCTTCAGAGGTATCCGCTCTCCAAACAGTAACTTGTTTTCTATCTCCATACCAATTAGGTGAATAGCCTTTTTTGAATGCATAGAAAACCGGTTCGTGCATGTATTTATATTGCGCCCATCCGAATGTTGGTGAGTTTTTCACCCAGATACACTGCGATCTAATATCAATATCTGCGTGACGCATCTCATTCTCAAAAGTGCGTTGATATGAAGCAGCATGAAAAACATATATAGCTGCCTTTTCGTTCATGATTCTTGAATAATTCAGGAACACTTCTCTTAAAAATAAATCAAACTGACCATCATCCATAGAATCGTTTAATATCGATGCATGGCCATCATCATTTAACTTTTTACTATCACTTTTCACCGCTACATTATAAGGTGGATCAGTTATGACTAGATCTGCTTTATGGCCAGACATCAATCGGTCAACATCCTCTATCTTTGTCGCGTCTCCACACACTAGGGTATGCCGGCCAAGCCGCCAAACATCCCCATACTTTGTTTCAGGTTCTTTTATATTGTCTAGTGCCTCTTGCACATCAAAATTATCTTCCTCAACAATTACGATCTCATTTTCAATAGAAACACTGTCTAATAGATCTTCATATTCTTCTTCAGTAAATCCAATAGTTTCTAGATCAAGATTGTTATCCTTTAGTTCTGTTAGAAGTTTTTCAAGTTTATTTTCATCCCAATGGCCACTGATTTTGTTTAATGCTACGTTCAGAGCCTTTTCATCCTGGTCATTTAAAGAAACTACTGACACTAGAATTTCAGACGGTCTATCTTCCATTAATATTTTGAATCGTTGATGACCTCCAACAAGATGTCCTGTTCTTTCGTTCCAAACTAACGGATCAACGTATCCAAATTTCTTCATGGAATTTTTAAGAGCATCGTACTCAGGATCTCCTGGCTGCAGATCAATTCGGGGATTATATGGTGCAGGGTTAATTTTATGTACGGGGATTGTTTTGATATTCATGATGGCTCTCCTCCAATTAAAAAAACACCTTATCTCTAAGGTGTCCGGTACTTATTTAAAACTTCTATTTGGAATTTCATCTAAACATTCTTGTAGTAATCGTTTATATCTAATCAATAATTTGTTCTCTTTTCTATCAACAAAGTTTTGCATGTACCAAATTCCCAAAGTTAAAAAAGAAACATACAAGATCATAAATGTAGGCGCATGTACATTTAATTTTTCAACTATAGTGATACCATGATTCATCATAATTCCAAATAAAAAAGACATGATTGAAAAAAGTGCTGTAATGTAATGCTTATTAGATTTCTTATTCTCTATAATATCTTGAGTCCTACCCAAAAGCATTTGAATCTCTTTTCTATTATGCTGCTTTTTTATTTTCTCTTTAAATGCTATTTGTTGATTAATAGTTGCTTTATGCATCTTTTCCCCAAATTGTTTCAAATAAATCCCGATGTATTTACTCTGTTCAAATGATGTAAATTCGTTGGTTTCGTTAATCTCATTCATAAGAAATCACCTCCTAAACATATATCGGAGGTGATTTGGAAATTTTCAGGTGTTTACTGAATTAGTTCTACTTAACGTAAAATTCGCTAGTGTAGAATGTACCGACAGTTTCAACATGGTTGCCATGTTTGTCGTATCGCTCTACATCCACCTTGAATCGATACGTACCTTTTTTGTTACCTAGTGATTCCTTGATATCGAATTCATCATACTTTTTCTCTGCTGGGTTAAGCGGGTTAGGTGAATTCGTTTTGATTGTGACCCATTTCCCTTCAACCTTTCTTTGAGGAATAAGGTTTGGCCCACAAATGTAATCATTGTGATTCTGAATCGCAACAACCACAACCTTGTCCTTTCCTAAAGTATGATTCGCTTTTTTCGGATTAGCAGATACACCAAACTTTGATGCCATGCTCATCATCTCCCTTTTTATATTTTTGCGCTCCTATCCCTCACCAAAGCACCTGCAGCCATACACCCAAAAGACGACTGTTCCCAAAATTTATCGTTTTCTTCGGATACGGCCGCCTTGTCGTTGGTACGTTTCGCGTCTCGTTCCCATAATTTCTTCCCAATCCCTTTTCGTAATGGGATCAGCATCGTTCTCCTTCTTTCTATTAGAACCAGGAGCAATGCTTTTAAATTGCTTTAATGTCTCTTTAGAAACAGAATCCCTGATCTTCATTTCACTCGCTCCTTGCCGAATAAGCACCACCTTACGCTATTCGCTTAAATAGATTTTGCAATGATGACTACACTCCGAGAGGATGCCAAGTACAGCCAATCATCAAGTAAAATGAAAAACTGTCCTCGATACGGCCGCCGCAGACCAGCTGCTATCCAGGCTCAGAATGTCCCTCTCGTATGGCCACATTCCTCAACACCTTTGTTCCGTATCCAGATACGCCATTGATAAGGGAAAGACGCGTCTCCCAATAAAAAAAGCGGACACCAATCAAGGCACTTAAAGTGCTCAATGATCAGCGTCCGCAGGTTCTTCCTTCTGGACAAAATATTCACGTTCGTTTTGCTTGTCTCTATCATACGATGATCCACTTAGGAAAAAAGGTCCCCTTTTTATCCCCCTTTTTGTCGGCTTTTTCTCGGTTTTTTCTCGGCAATGCAAATAAAAAAGTGCCCATAAAGATGGACACTCTAGTTTTAAAAATCATGTTCAAAATCGATGTCATATAAATCAACCCATTCAACAAAATCAGGCATAGTTTTTGTACTTAAAAAGTGTTGAACAATTCTATATGCTTCTTCTCGACTTACATAACTGCATGATGGTACTTTCATTGGTTCTCCACCAACCAAATGCTCTATTGTTTCTATTTCAACATCCTTTTTCAAAGGGACTAAATAATTAGGATGTCTCATGATAAAGAATCCATATGGCTCATCATAAAAGAAAATAAGCCATTCATCTTCTCCTTCTACCTCAAAACAAGAATCTCCACTTCCTTGTTTCCAATAATCCGCTTCTTTTTCAAAGAAAATATTTTTAATAAATTCTTCTCCTGGGTTTTCAATTGGTTCTTCAACTGGTCCATTATATACAATCACGAAATTTCCTCCTTATTTAGTTGCTTTGATAACTAAAGGTTTTTCTAATCCACCACTATAAACTTCTAATTCATCAACCCCCAACCTTTTTAGCAAGGCTGGCATTTCCCCTCTACAAATATTGCACGTCTTCCTATCTACAAACATAGTTACTTTTTTCGGTAATTGACCTTCCTTTTCAAAAGCTCTAATTAATGAATGAGATTCTGCATGTGTCAATGACTGAGCATGGCCTAAATGTTTAGGGGAACTCTTTTTAGGTGGAACCCATTGTACCTCTTTTAACCACTTTTGTCTTAGCTCCCTTGTTGCTTTTTGAGACTCTTTAGTGATCGTGGAATTCACTCCAAAAAATGTCCTATCGTTAACTTTAACTGCTGCTACCGTATCACCAGAATCAATAGCATAAGGTTTTAATCCTGCTTTTTCCCTGAATCTCTTTATTTCATCATAGCTTTCACTAATTTGTTTATTTGACTTTTGGATAACTCCTGGAGTTTTCTTTATAGTTCCTTTCATACCAAACGGTAAAAGCATTGCAAGCGCAGCATTCATACTTGCTTCCTGCTGTTCTTTCGAGACCTTGTTTCCAAACATGTCTCGACCTGTAATCGCTTCGCTGAAGCCGTTGGTCGCGGTGAGCCCGTATAAACCTTTTTGGGATGTCTTTAGGGCATCAAAAGATTTTTGTGACGTCTTATAGATGTCGACCGCTCTGACTGCGGCTGACGTGGCTTGGGTGGTTTTATAGACGGCTTTCCCGCCTTTAAAAATGCGTCCTGCCCAGCCGACGATAGGGATATAACCGGCTGCTGCCATGCCACCTGCAGCGACTCGTTGGCCTGCCGTAAGCTCTTCACCTGTGATTGGATCGACGCCCGTAGCTGCACGTTTAGCATCATTCACACCTGTTAGCTCATTGACAATGTTTCCCCCATAGTCAAGGGCTTTTTCATACCAAGGACGGTTGGCGAGGGCTTCTTGTTCCTTTGCGATCTCGCGGGCTTCTTCTTGTTCTTTTTTGATTTTGAGATATTCAGCAGTTTGCTTCTCAATATCGCTTTTCGCCTTGTAGATTTCACTATCTTGAAATGCTTTTTTGTCAAAATTCATAGGTGAAATGGATTTCCCGTCATTCGTGGCATTCATCATTTCTGCGTACAATGCCATTGTAGCTTGCTGCTCCGTCTCTGACAAAGCATATTCATCTTTTAAATTTTGATCAAGCTCTATTAAGTCTTTTACTGTCTTTTTTCGTTCATCTTCCGCATCTTCTATTTTTTCATCAAAGGTTTGGCTATCAAATACCTCCAAAGAAATAAGGTCATCGATATCTTCAAATATGGTTTTGAGTGCCTTTTTTTGATCCTTTACAATGCTTTTGGCATTTTTGATACCCATATGTACAGCGTTGTCTAAAAAGTGCTCTTCTACAAAAGTATCACCGCCAAAGCTCGTATCATCAAGTGTCCCAGACACACCTTCATGAAAAGCTATTTGCTTATCAATGAAGCTGATAAACATGTCCACATTCCCAGCTAGCTCTTTATAAAAGCTTTTTATATTATCGGCACCTTTACCAGTGAAATCATCACCGAGGTTTGCCACACCTTGTAATGCCTTTTTTAAATCTACCATTTGTTCGCGGAGTTCCTGATAGTGTTTCGCTCTTGTATCCATGGCACTTGTTAATGCTTTAGCATCAAGTATCTTCCCCAGAAGAAGTCACTCCCTCCTATTCATTGACAAGGTCAATTTTACCAACACAAAACTTGTCATTAAATAGGAATAAAGATACAAAAAACAGCACTCATATGATTCCGAGTGCTGTTGAAAGATTAAACGTGGCTTGCTTCTTCAATTTATAATACCGGTCTTTCTTCAGACCCAGTTCTTCACACACCTCCAAATCCTTCACCACACGTGATGTCAGGTATTTCATCCGGATGATGTCTTGCTCAATTTCATCTAGGCTGTTTTCAAGAGCTCTTTCTATCTGACGGACCTTCAGTTCATTTAAAACTTCCTGGTTCCTGAGAGAAGGGAAAAGGCCTGTTGCACCATTTGCCTCCTGTTCCTTTCTGTTTTCCTCCTTCACCTTCAGGGCTCTATAAACCTTCAGCTCTTTGATCAGAGCATTTCTGACTTGTTTCTCATCGATCCCCGGCAGTAAACACAATTGTTCTGCTACCATTTCCTCAACCTCCTATATACAATGAAAGACATAGACCAGGGCGTTTTTGCTCCGATCTATGTCATGATTTATTCTTCTATTCGTTTTGACGAGCCAATGAGTCCACGCGCTCGATATAACCTTTATCGATCCAAGAACTATGAGGATGATATTCTGTGTCTCCCTCTCTCATATAAGCTGTATGAACTGGTGTGCCAGCCTTTCGATCAGGATGCTTCTTTTCTGTTAGTTTAGTCCATACCCAATTGTTTTGTTTTTTCATTTCTTTACCTCCTCGGCATATTCTTGTAACTGCCTTTCTATAGTTTCCACATGTACAAGTGGAAAAGCAGTCTTTTCCCACAAGATGAATTCACACTGCTTATCATCAGCGTCAGGGAAATACTTTGTAATTAAGTCGTGCCATGTTCTGATTGTCATTTCCGCACCTCGAATGACGGCGTATAGACATGGCCTTTTACGCCTGTCCAGTTTTTGTTTTTGTAAATCGTCATTTTGATACGGTGCGTGCCGGATGTATGATTGACTGTGTAAAATTCCTTTGCAGGTGTGGCGGTCTTGAACGATCCCACTAGACTAAACCGCTGATCCTTCCAAACACCACCTACTCGTTTTTGCAAAGTGAAACGATAATATACCGTTTCAGAACCCGTTTTACGTGCTGTCACATCGATTGATTTAGCTCGCGGCGTATATGAATTTGCATCCGTTGATACGCTGACTTTATGCCCTCCAATTGTTTTATATCCGCTCGTTACCGCCGCAGCAGACGGCGCACAAAGCACCGCAGCCACAATGATAGATAGTGTGATTAGTAGTTTCTTCATTGTTTACTCTCCCTTTTCAATTCGCCAATTTTAGAATATATTGCTGCCATCACTATGCCTGTTTTAGTGATTTCAGGATCATTAGCAATTAACTTGTTTTGATTTAACCTTACTAATTGCTGTCTGGTGATGAGTTGCAAATTGTCTAGTTTTACATTGAGCTTATTCCCGTCTAAAAAAATTAAACAATGGCCACTTGGGATCGGTCCGTTTTCTTCTTCCCAAAGCACCTTATGCTTATGTTTCCATCGTTCTTGCGAAGGCCCATCATCAGACACCTTGATCAATATATAACCGTCTCGATCAACTCTTTCATAACCTACAGGCTTGTAATTTGAAGGCCTGTGTCCTGGTTTGAAAGATGTTTTATTTCCGCCAACATTATAAATGCCTTTTGTACCTTTATTGAGCGGTGCATGCCCTTTGGGGAAATAACCGCTTAAACCGCTAGAAATTTTACGATTATGCTTCCAGGTCTTCACTTGTTGTCTAGTAACATTTAAACCAAATTTCTGGTTGATCAAATCTGCTAGTTCTTGATTGAGTAAACCTGCAGCATGTGAACGGATGAAAGATTCTTGTTCTTCAGTGAATAACCTCACCTTTATCCCTCCAGCATTTTCGGTTTCTCAAGATCTTTTGATTTGTACTCTGTATGAAATTTTTGCGCTTGTAATACTAGTGCTCCATTAGAAATTATGCGATTGGCCACATCAGTAACAGCTTTGGAACGTTCAATTTCTTCTTGAAGTTCCTCACCTTTTAATTCTTCGTCACTCAACCGCTCCAACTGCGCAAATAAATGGTTGTTCAAGTCTCCTAATGTATTTCTCATCTTCATTCCCCTTTCTCATATCAAGTTACCGTCTCTTCCCAGAACCATTTCATTATCGCTAGTCATATCCTCAAGCACTTCTTTAACCGATAACGGTTTTCCATCCTCACCAACTGTTCGACTGTGTCTGATTGCTACATAGGTTTCAGTGACTTCGGAAATTTTCAATTCGTCTCCGTCATCTGCAACGTCATTATTATAAATCTCCTTTGCACGTTCGATATTGCGCGCTTTGATTAATGCATAATAAGGCTCGTGCGTCTCATAAAACTTCATTTCTTCTTTACCTTGTTCTTGATGACTTTGGACTAAAGTATCTATCACATAGTCTTTGTCCACTACAATATTATTTGATCCATACAGCCCTTCACTGTTTCGTCTGATGATTTCGCCTGATGGTAAAGTTATTTGAAATTCTTTGTATTCGTTCATCGCGCTTCCTCCTCATGTCTTGCCTTGATTCTTTCAAATTCTTCGATTGTATAATCAACATGAGCAGGATCGTAACAGTTTTTGAGATCGTTAATATCAAGAGGAGCATTGTGTTGAGACACAAGGTTGTAAAAATCGGTTAAATCTTGATCACTTGGCTTCTCACAATCTTTTCTAATGAGACACAACGCATCTACAATTTCTTTTACATCTCCGTTAGGATCGGTTAAATCCATAAAATCAGGTCCATAACTTAGATAGCGGGCAGTGTGTTTATTTTTAAATACAATCGCTGGCACAGTTTTCATATCAGAAGCCCTCCTGCAAATCTTGTATATCGCCTTGATAAAACGTGTTTTGCTTAATGACTTCAAAAATAATTGGCCGTTCTCCTAATTTAGTACAAGATCCATACATATCAATTAATGCCTTTCGCATTTCGTCCTCGCTAGGATAGTGATCCCATCCTCCCAAAAGTCTTATGCCTTGTACGTTTAAATAAAAAATGCTTCTCAGTTTCACAATGATCTTCCTTTCTTATTTCAATTTTGCTTGCGCCTGCTCATTAAATCGGCGCAGCAGCTCATCTTTAATTGTTTCAGCTTTCTTCTTTTGCGTTTTGATGTATGGGTTACTGATGCGATCACCAGACAGCACCGCATCCCCTATACGCCGTTTGATGTCATCCAGCGCCATCCAAAGCCCTTCATATGACATGTTTTCAGATGGTTTAAACTCCATATGATCCTCCCTCAGAACAGTGTCAGCTGTTCCTGGTGTTGTTCTTTTTGCTTTATCAAAAAATGCCTGGCTTCAAATGCTCCATAGTGTGAGCCAGGACTATCAAATTTTGATACATAATAATGAGCGGCACCAAGAGGAAAGAGAAAGTATTCTACTCCCTTTTCTAGCGGTGTAAACTCATCAGTGAGACATATTCCCTTCAAGCTCATGCCACGCTTTCCCATGGCAACCGTTCGACCCTTTTCATGCTTCCAGCACAGCCGATTTTACCAAGATTCCGACGTGCTGCTGGATAGGATTGATATGTGTCATACTCGCTCCATTTTGCATCTGTTAATAGATCAGAACGCCAATAGGCAACATATCCGCTCGCTGTATTGACGATACAAAATTCAGCAAATGGTGATTTTGAATACCAGATTTCTTTCATTTTGACTGCCTCCCAGCAGGAGGAAGCTCCTGCTATTTTATTTTGTGTGAACTTGAGTAATTTAAGTTTGTGAATTGGCCGTCACGTGTAGTGATTTCTGTTTTCCCGTAAATGGGTGCTTCAGCTATAAACGCTTCGTTGGAATGGCCATCTAGGATGATGACTTTAACTTCTCCTTTTTCAAAAAGCTGATCAATTGAGATGTTAGAGTCTATATGTTTGTAAGGATTATTCATGCGCACAAGGCCTCCCATGTTATAATGAATTGTCGAGATTCATTAGAGCCGGAGCCTTGTGCTTAGGCTCTTTTTATTTGCGCTGGAGAGCTTGCAAATCACGCACACACATTCTAAATAGGTGTTCGTCATTTAAGTCTAAGGACAAGTCAATCAAAGCCTTCAAATCATCTTCAGTGATCGTTACATCCAGGTTTTTAGCCCAATGTTTAGGAACGGCTGCTGATTCTCCTTTAAGCGGCTTCACTAAAATATTTCTGTCAGTAACTTTAAGTACGTAACCAGATATATGAAACATTCTGCGTGCAACTTCACCCAAAGCTTCCACCCAATCGCCTTCTACAATCTTTTTCATTTCCTGAAGCTCCTTCCGCATTTAGTGCAAATTGGACCATTAAAAACCCGCGTGCTAAATTCCAGCCAATAACCACGTTGCACAGAAACTATATTTCTACATTTGAAGCAGAAGAAGTGTTTGTGTTTGAAGAAAAACTTGATTTTATTAATCATCTGACAACCCTCCATCCTTTCCTGATCCGACTGTGCAGTTCATATTTTTTAAGTGGTTCATAGAGGTGGACGTGCTGTCCATCCTCTTCGCGATAAAGCAAGAACCACCGTTTTGAGCGTTTGCGTGCCACCTTATGCAGCCCCATCTTCCTCATCTTTTTGGTCATCTTTAGGAAGATCGTATTCATCTGAACCCTTTTCATCTTCAGCTGCTTCTTCTTCAGCATTTTCCTTTTGCAATGGTTCAGCTTCGTTGGCTTGATCCTCTTTCCAATCCCACCATGCTTCAGCAAGCGGAGCCACTGCTGCTCGGTAGTCATTGATCAGATCAACGACGGCACCAGATGACATCTCAAGCTCTGTTGCCAACTTACTGTAAGATTCTCCTTCAATACGTCGCTTGGTGATCTCTGCCATATTCTCAGGGAAACCTTCCTGTTTTGGAGCCATACCTTCAATGATGAATTGATCCACCACTTCACGCTTAATCTCCATCGGTTTTTCTTCAATTTTTGGTTTTTCTGCAGGTAAGCCCAATTCAGCCTCTAACTGTTCCGGCTCAGGATCAGCTATGTGAACCACGCCGCTCTGATCCACTTGATAATTTACAATTGGTCGTTCTGTGTTTGCATTGATCTGCACGTTATAGCGGACAATGTCACTTTCAATCTCTACTTTCACATCGTTATCAATCATTTCAGCAAGGTTTTGAATGCTGTTTCCTAGCTCTTTCGTTGAAATCTCAAGAACCAATTCGGTGACACCTTTAGGCTTGTGATTCACTTTTTTTACGAATCCATTAAAATTTATAAAAGACATATTTGTTCCTCCTAGTAATTAAGAAATTTTTTTCAAAGCCTCTTGTTGATATTTTGTTAAATCCACTTTTGTTTTTAATGAACGTGCTATTTGAGCCAAGACGAATGCGTCTATCACGTTGTCACTTTTATGTTCAAATCCCCAACGTTTATAAACAGGTACAGGTATTTGATCTTTTTTAACGTTTCCTTTTCCTGTTGCGAACTTCTTTAAAGTGGTTGGAGGAACGTCTACATAATCTATTTTTTTGTTTATAAGTCTCGCTCTTATCAGCCAACCAATGCCATATTGAATGTCTACTGACGCTCCTTTAGAACCGTAAGAAAACCCTTCAATACACACAAAGTCATTCGGTTCTATTAAATTAATTATTTGGCTGGCCAAGTCCATAAAGCGTTGCGGATCTCCTTTTATTGCTGAGGTTATTTCTTTGTCAAGAATCACATTCCCATTTGCATCTTGAATCACGAGCCCTGTTTTCGTTGAAGGATCAATGCCGACAAATCTCATTGTTCCTTTCCTTTCACGATACCAGCGATATCAGTATGGATTGCTTCTTCTGTCCTTCTAACAGGAGACGGAACAGAACGTGGAATCCTTTGTACTCCGTTTTTATTTAAAGGCCCACCATGCATGTATGTGGCTAATTGAATGATCATACGACCACACTCTTCAGCTGTGTAATTCTCTGCTTCAAAATTCACTTCTTTACCCGTATTGCTGTTCTTGATTTGCAATTTAATCATTCTGCTTCCTCCTCGATTTCCATCCTGGCATTGTAAGTTTCGATGCTGTTCCCTCGCTCACTCTTGGCTGAAATGACTAGCATTTCGAGTTCATAGAGAGTTTTATCTGCGAGACTTGCAATCTCATTCGCTTTATATCCAATGCGCTTCAATTCTTTCAGCAAGAACTGTTTGCGCTGTTTGCTATTGATTGACATATTCATTCCTCATTTCACATAGCGGCTTCCATTTGCCGCGATAGATTTAAAAATTTTCCATACTCTTTCACAAATGCTACGTTAACTGTTCCCGTTGCACCGTTACGATGTTTAGCAAAAATGACTTCAGCAATATTTTTAACTTCACTTTGCTTATCATAATAGTCATCACGATAGAGGAACGTAACGATATCGGCGTCTTGCTCAATGCTCCCTGAATCTCGCAGATCAGACATCATAGGTCGTTTATCATTTCGACTTTCTACGCCGCGTGAAAGCTGCGACAACAAGATGATGGGAACATTGAAACTTCTGGCCATATTTTTAAGTTCTCTTGTAATCTCACCAACCTCATGGTTTTTGCTCTCGGATTTACCAATTGGTGTAATCAGTTGAAGATAATCAATAATTACCAAATGATCCTGATCTGGGTGATCTTTCTTTGTCTTCCGGATTTTAGAGCGGATGTCTGCGACGGTTTGAGTGGGTTTATCGTGAATATAGATGTCTAATTTTTCGTATTCACCCATAGCTTTGCTGGCTTTATCATAATCATCTTCACTAAAGAACCTCTTTGGATTTCTCCACTTCGTATTCTCAATGCTTCCAATGCTACTTAACATGCGATGAGTCAGTTGGGTATCAGACATTTCTAGCGAAAATATGTCGGTTACTCCACCATTTAATGCATTATTACGACCAAGGTTAAGAGCGAACGCTGTTTTACCCATCGATGGACGGGCAGCCACAATAATCAAATCACTCTTCTGCCAACCGCCTGTCATGGCATTCAGATCCGCAAGACCCGTGTTGACTCCAGTCAGATCACCATGATCTTCTTCCATGCTCATATATATATCTGTTAGAACATCCATTTTCGTCCGAGTCTCTTGTACGCCTACTTCTTGAGCTTCAATGGTTTTTTGATAAAGCTCAGTGATGCCCTCATCAGTAGGGGAGCTGGCAAATGCTAAAGCAGCACTTTGCACATCTCTAAGTCTAAAAGCCTCGTAAATTAATGTTTCATAGGTTTCAAATGAATGAGTAGATGGAACAGCGCTTGCTAGGTTGGTTAAGTATTCGAAACCCCCAACTGCATTTAAAGTGTCCCCCATAGATGCAGCGATATTGGCCATTTCTACTTGTTTACCTAGCTTGTCCACTTCCCTCATCGCGGCAAAAATTTTCTTGTGACGCTCTTCAGCAAAATGCTTAGACTCTAAAGCTGTTTCCTTGATTAGATCGCCTTCAAGGATGATGCAACCCAGTAGAAACTGTTCAGCTTCGCTGTTTCGCAAATTTTGCATTCTTTTCCCACTCTTTCTGCTGCTCTAGAAACTCGTTTTTCTCTGGTTGATGTACTTGTATCTCCGCAATAGCAGGAGGGAAACGTTTTTCAGCGATATGTTGATCAACTTTTTTTGAAACTGCCTCATATGGCAGTGCCGTTAAATGCTCTAACCAAAGCCTGATTCTTTCTTTTCCAACGGTGTCAGTAGTAAGTTCAAATCTTGGGTACGCAGCTGCTATCCTGGTTAAGATAATCATCGCTTGTTCTTCAGTCATGCTTATCCTCCTCCAAATTTAATGCCTTTTTCTTTGGCATAAGCCTCTAATGCTGATAAGTTGTCTTGTTGTTTCTTAGGTTTAAATTCAGATATGTTGCTAGGTTGATTGTTTTTGGCATGCCATCGATCAAGAATTCCCTTCTCCAGGTAAGAAAACGATTTGATGCCATCCGCTCTATGTCTTGGTTGATAATGATCGAATATCTCGTCGATCCACTTCAATATGTCTTCAAGGGGTATCTTCTCCTGAATGATCCTCTTAATGGCTTGAGTATCATTAGGAGTGATCATCAACCCTCCACCCCTTCGTGATAAATACTTGTCTTCGATTTGTTGGAAAGGAGAATCATTTCCTACTGGCGATCTCTCTTCTTCCTCTTCATATACATTCTTTACATTCTTAACATTCTTGTTTGTGATCATTTGATGTTCACTTGATGATCTTTTGATGTTCATTTGATGTTCATTTTGGTGATCAACTTCGCTGTTTTCTTGTTGGTAAAGCGCCCATTTATTAATGGTTACAACAGAAAATTTGTTGCTCTTTTTGATGCTCAGAAAATTCATTTCCTCTAATTTTTCAAGCCACCGATACACTGTAACTTTTCCAGTTACTTGATCACTTTTCCTAAGCCCTTTGTTAAACATTTCAGCAATATCGTACCTGCCAGTTACAAATTGACCAGGCTCTAATTCAACCACCTGATTACCTATCATCTGCTGATGATGTTTATGGCTCGCTTCAGTAAGACAGATGAGCCAAAGCCTAAGCAGGTTAGGGTTATTGAATATTGGATTTTCACGTAATTTTCGATGTAATTTGATCCACCCTCGCAAATGAATTCCTCCTTCCCAACTATTTGCTTTTAAGTTTACAAATAGCGTATTTGCCTTCAATTTTTACTACTTCGAGATGCGGTTCATACTTGGCCATATATGTCCTGATATACATAACCAATACCTTTTTCCGCATCTGCGGAGCGACTGATCTGGCCATCGTAATAAAACAATAGGGATAAGCTGTTTTAAAAAGCTCGCTCATTTCGGAACATAGACAACCTTTCCTGTTTGTTTTGCTATTTCTTGTTTGAATAGTTGCTCATCACTGTTAGTGTCAGATAGATGCAACAACCATATTTCCTGCACTTTTGACAAGTCATTTGCCGCAAGGAATGTCTTTACATTCTCTAAGCTGAAATGCGACTGGATGAGCCGGTTACGCATGCTTTTATGGATGCTCCCATTGTCGATATTTGCATCCAAGATCGCTTCAGAGTAATTGCACTCAACCATGATGTGCGTGAGTCCAGGAAACTTATATTTGATGTAATAGGTGTCAGTGGCAAAGAGCAGCTTGTCTCCGTCCTCATTAGCCAATAGGAAGCCATATGGCTCTGATACGTCGTGTTGCACATCAAAGGGCATAATAAGCCACGTGCCGATCCTAACCGCCTGTCGAGCTTTTACAAGATTGATTCTGTGGTGATTTTCCACTCCAAGAGCTTTTGCCGTTCCATGAGACATATAACAATCGATTCCTGCACGCAGAACATCTTTTAAAGCCTTGCAATGATCACCATGCTCATGAGTGATGAGGCAACCAGCGAAGCTCATCTTAAAATCAAAAGCACGTTGCATCTCTTTAAAGGTGATACCACACTCCAAAAGGAGCGGGGTTTTACCATCAGTCACCCGATAGCAATTCCCCTTACTACTTGATGAGACAGCGTTTATTTCAATCAAAATGGTGGTTCCTCATTCAATGCAGACGGCTTTAAATCATGTTCATTTGATGGTTTTGGCTCAGGTTCTTCACGCTGCTTTATTTCAGGTGTTTCTTGATGCTGTTCTGAGTCTTCAGGTTCATTGAAACCAACATCAATAATTTCTGAATTAGCATTCTCGCTAATCTCTTTTTTCACTTCATCCGGGGTAACATCCACCCGATCGTTGTCATACTCATTTTCAGTAGAATTATTAATTGCTTGGACAAGGAGATCACTGTCATCGCTAGTGTTTATAAAATTCTTCGCTGCACGATTGATAACGGTTCTTTTGGCCATTTCCTGTGGAAACTTATTCTGAACGCCTTTTGTTTTTGCTTGGCTCCAGGAAGTTTCAATTTCTTTTTTTGTCATGACGGTTAGCAGTTCCATATCATCAATGGTCTTCACTATTGCATAAGCCCCGATGATCGGCTTATCTCTGTTCTCAAACTTCGTTTCATGCTTGATAAGTTTTTCCCGACCTCCATCAATCTCATAATCAAATACATCGCCTTCAAAGATCACGTTTGCCCATATATCCTTAACATTGGTCAAGCGTTTCAAGACTGCTTGTGTACCAAAATATGAACGATTTAGTTGTAATTGCTTTCCGTATGGAATGAAGTAACATTGTGTTTTTGCAGGGCTTAAACCTTGTACCACCATATCCAATAATGAATTAGCAATAGATTCACGAGAGCAACTTTCTAATGCAGGTCTTCCATCTTTATCCTTCAGATCTTGAAGTTTAAAAAATGCACTCTTTAATGCATTGCTAGCATTATAGTTAGATGGAAGAACCAATCCTTCATCTTTTAACCTGCTTAAACTATTGTTCACATCATCTGTAATATTTTTTTGTAAATGTGCCAATTGATTCTGATTACTCATTCGTATCCTCCTCATTTGTTATCACTCGAAGCTCCTTGTCTTGCCTAGAAACGATCAAGCTAATAACTTGAGCATTCACATCGATTAGATTCGTGACCGCCTCGCTGTTATCAACGAAGATCGGCGCAGAAATACCATAATGCTCATTTAACGTATTAATGATGTCTAAACCGACATTAATACGTGCCGCATTGTTTAGGCCTTTAGAGTAAGGCACACCTTCATACAGCGTTTCGCATGTTTCTGTTAAACCGCCGTTGACTTGCTCTTCAAAAAGCTTGAAGCGGGCATACTTGAATTTGCTGTTTATCCGTTCTTCCATAAGGTTCATCTTGGTTCTGATGAACTCTTCAATCAGGAATGACTCTTGCTCGACCTCATTGTAGTCATCAGCCATTTTACGTTCTTCATCTTTTAGCTCTTCAATCCGTTTCAGAGCTTGTTTGGCTTTATCAATGCAAAGTAGATCATTAAGAACCAATTTCATTTCTTGCTTTTTTTCCTTGATCTGCTCATTAATCGTTTGAACAGCTCCACTTGTCTCCTGCTCATCTGACTGGATCTCGTTATTGATCTTTTCGAGCTCCTCGATCTTGGCTAGATACAATGGATTTTCGGAAAGCGGAGCAATGGACGCTTCAGCTTGCTCCATATCTTCTTTCAGTTTTTCTACAGCTGAAGCCTTAAATTTCTCTTCCATATTCAACTTTTGAATTTGCTCGTCAACTTCATACAACTCATTTGCCTTATTTTCATATTCAATTCCTAATTTTTTCCCCTTATCGACTATTCGCTCTAGGGCTTCACTTTTTTGTAAATTGAATTTCTCAATAGCAGCTTGAATTTTTTCTTCCGGCAATGCTTGTCCACATGTTGGACAATCTGTTTGATGATCCTCAAACGATTCTTCATACTTTTTAGACCATTCTTCTCGTAACTCCAAACGTTCTTTATCTATTTGAGAGAGAAAAGATGTTAAGTGCTTCTTCTTCGTGATCAAGTTAATGAGATCATTTTGGGTTTGAGTAAGACTGTTTTTCTCTAGGTAGTAGGCTTCTTTCTTTTTGTTAATGACCTCAAACCGTTGAGAGTCATGTTCGTTTTTGATTTGCTGTAGCTCCCCTTCGAGTTGAAGCATGCGTTTCTTACGATCTGCACCTTCATCTGCTTTGATAGAGCGAACTTTCTCATCCAATGCCATAAGTGATGACTCCAGAGCTTTTAGCTCTTCTTTCAGTTGTTCATGGTCAAGATCACTGACATCATCAATAGAGCGGTTGATTTCATCTATCCTTACCGGATATTGCTCTAGGTTCTTAGTGATCTTTTTACGTTTTTCAGTAAGAATGCGCTTTTGCTCATCCAGACTTTTTCCATCTAAGATGGATTGAAGCTTTGACAATGAATTGTTTTCTGAAATAACGTCCTCATCAGTCACAGCACCACCGATCTCCATGAGAACGTTTAGGCGATCCTGCCACTTCATTTGTTCATTGAAATAAGAAGGAGAAGTTATCAGTTTGAAAATGTCCTCAGAGATAATGTCATTGACCTTCTCAGTGAACTCTTTTTTCTTAACTGGCACGCCATTGACATAATAGTCAGTGGTATGGCCAGAAAAGACTTGCTTTGCTGATCCCCGTTTCTTGGTCCATTTCTCTGAATAGACCTTTTTCAATTCGACAGAATTTCCGTCGATTAAGAGTACAGCCGATACCTCATGATCCACGCCACTTACTGCTTTGTTATCCTTGGAGAGCGTCTTGATCTCAAAGTCTTTTTTGTTTTGGCTGTCTTTATCAAAGAGCAGCCACATAAAACCATCAAACAACGTTGTTTTGCCTGTGGCGTTATCACCATAGACCCTCGCGCTTTCTCCACCTGTTTCAAGGATGAATGATTTTACACCCTTGAAATTTGATAGATGGAGTTCTGCCAACTTGATATTTTTGGTCATGAACAAGCCTCCATTGATTTACAGTGCCAACCTGCTATAATAGGGGTTGACACTTTTATTTTCTTTTTTTGTAATTGGTTCACTTGTGGGAGTGGACCTTTTTATTTTGCATTCACAAAGGTGAAATCCAGTTGCTCCTTCAGATAGCGTTCCAAGTTATCAACTAGAATCATTTCCCCAACATTCTCATCAATGACATACTCATCATTAGAAAAAATCTCATCCCCAAAATAGTCAGTTCCAACGACATCAACCACTTCAATTCCTTTTGGATAACCAGTAGCATTTATTTGAGTAATCATTGGATGTTCAATGTTCATGCTAAAACACCAACCTTTCTTCGGATCGCGTCGGCTTTTAGCTTTTTGAATTTCTCAAAAGCCTCTTGATTAGGGAAATAGAAGTGAGGTTTTCCATTGTTGTCCATGAGAATGGAGCCATTTACTTTAGATAGTCTTACTTGATCGCCAGTGTGATCACTGAATGGTTGTATAACCGCTTTTTCAAAAAACATAATCTTCTTCCTCCTATTATTTATTGATGCTTATTCGCATCGTCCGACTGCGGATGGTGCATGATTTGAGGGGATGGGGTGTGTGCGTAATGCCCATCCGCAAGCCGGACGACAAGAATAAAACTTGTCGTGCTCTTTAAAGAGCGATATAATTCATATTGATCAATTCGTTATTCATGAACTAAGCAGTGAGTGTAGGAGCTTGCTGCTTTTTTCTTTGTCCTAAACCTAGTTGAGACTTTAAACGGGTTTCAGTTTGAAAATTAGAGATCTTCACATCCTCGTCATCACGTAACTTACACATTTCCTTTACTTCCTTAGCCTTCATCAACTTGCTTGCAGTGAACATGTATTTCATTTAAATCAATCCTTTCATTTTGTTTTTTAATGATTTTGGATATGTTACTGGCGTAATCTTTGCAGCTGACATCAACAATTGCACCTTTGCTTGTTTTTCATACCGCTTGATTTCTTTTAAAGATTTAGATATATCTTGATGAGTCGCTAATGCCGTATCGGTATCACTTTTCTTTAAAGCTTTCATCAATCGTTTTTGCAGTTCTTCGATGCAAATCATTTCTCTTGTTATTGCATCGTTATTGATATTTTTGAAAATCGTATTTCGTTTCTTCATCTTCATCCTCCGAATAGGGCCATGATAGCCGTTATTTGCTGTGTGACAGCCAGTGGATCAATGCCGCATAATGTTGCAATCATTGCCTCTTTTGCATTTGTCGCTTCCATCCACCGTACATATGTAGGTACATCAAGTACCTTCTGATCATTTTCAATCTTTGAGATGCAACTGCGAGAGCGGCTAAGCATTTCCGCTAACTTCTCTTGGGAAATGCCTGCTTGCACTCGGGCTTTACGAAGCACCACACCCAACTTCAAAACCTCTCCACCCCCTCTCAATGTTCCTATCTGGAACATGTTCCGAATTGGAACAGCAAATCTCATATATCCGCTTTATTCTAAGGTGGTAAATTCTTAATCATTCACTGGCTGAAAGTTGGATTCCATTTGTGACATTTGCCATTCTTCTAGAACTTCTCGTGTAAAGAAAATTCTTTTCCTTACTCGGAAGAATGGTATTTGCCTCTCCTTAACCATTGTGTAAACCGTGTCATGATGGACTCCAAGAAAATCAGCCGTTTCTTGAACACTCATAGTTGATTTTGTTGGCATTTTGAGAACCTCCTTCAGAATTTGTAAACCATAAGAACCGCAAAAATCATTTTATTAACAGGTATTCTCTTTTTCATTTTGTAACTCTTGTGTACCACTCGACTCAAAAAAAATATCCCTTGGATCTTTATTTAAAACACTTGCAATTCTCAGCATAGTGAAACCAGATGGCTCTTGTCCGTGAAGCTCAATTTTCGTAATGTTTGCGCGAGACATTTCAGTTCTTCTTGCCAATTCAGATATTGACATTCCAACACCTTTTCTGATCTCACGTAATCTGTTAGTGAAAACCATGTGTTACACCTCCTTGAACAAATAGTAACACAAGGTTTACAGTAGTGTCAATCATGATTTACACATTTTCTGTTTTAAAGAATTTAAATATAATGTAAACTACGTATTACAGGTGATGCTAATGTCCAAACTTGGAGAATATTTGATAAAAGCAAGAGGAAAAATGTCTCAAAGAGAAGCTGCCAAACGAATTGGCATAAGCCATACCTATCTTGGGAAAATTGAAAACGGAAAAGACCCAAGGACAGGTAAAGAAATCAAACCAACTCCAGAAACACTAAAATTAATTTCTAAAGCATACCAATGTGATTATGAAAAATTAATGATCATAGCTGGTTACATCGATGAGAATGAGACAAGTAATTCTGAAACTCCTAAACTTTCTGAGCATCAACGAAAGATTTATGAGTGGGCAAAATCCCATGACGGATTATTCTTCGATAGTAAGCCAGAAGATGTGGAAGAATTAATTGAAGAATTTGAAGTGGTATACGAGTTGTTTAAAAAGAGAAAAGCGAGAGAGAAAAAACAGAACAAATGATTCCTTTAGGGGGCAATTATGAGGAAGAAATCAATGTTTGTAATTTGCCTATCATTGCTCGTTTTCTTAGCTGGATGTAACTCAACTAAGACAGCGGATGAACCTTCGGCAAACTCACAAGAAAAAGTTTCAGAGAAAAAGCAAAAAGAAACTAATGAAGAACAGAAAAATGACAGTTACAAAGATGATCAAACAGGAGAATTATTTAATTACTTAAAAAGCCAAGAACAAATTGAATCACAGAAAATGGGCCCGCTTAATATAAATTTTGAACATGTCAACATAATGAAGTTGTCAAATATTCCTGATGATCGCCTAAGTGACTATCAAAGTTTAACGGATATTGATTTAACAAACCCTTTTCATTTTATTGATATTAAATTTTCTGTAGAGAATACAGATAAAGAAAATATCAATTTTTCTGGTATTAGTCATTTAATTTTAGACACTAAAGAACAGATTAAGGTCAGTAGTAATAACCTTTATACTGACATCGAACAATATGATATGAAACTTTTTGGTAATGCGAAAAGAGATTATCAAATTGCTGTACCTATAGAATCTGATGTTTCTAAAATAAAAAGCGTTAGAATTGTGATGAGTGCACCATTTGACGAAAATTTGGATAGCGTTTCCGAACCAAAAGAATTAACAGTTAATTTAAAATAAATGCTCAATAAGAGTATTTATTTTTACCCAAAAACAGAACACTAGTTCCTAAAACTAACTTGAAGGAGCTTATTAAATTGAAATATACCTATACTCATTTAGAAGATAACGTTAATAGACTATATGCAGAAATGAAAATCTTAAATCCTTCTGAACAATCCATTGATACTATTTCTGAAAAATTAGGGATTGAAGTTTGTTATAAAGAAATTTCATCAAGAGCCATAATTAATCAGGATATCCAAATTATTATCTTAGATAAGAGATTGAATAAAAGCATTAGATGGGAAAAGTTTTGTCATGAAGTTGGCCACATTCTTTTTCATAAGGGAAATCAACTTATGATGCCTGATTCATTTAGGTTATATCAAGAATGGAAGTCGAATAACTTTATGTACCATTTTGCAGTACCAACTTTTATGTTGAGATCAGTAAATATACCTTTAGACCCTGACCAAGCAATTCAATTTTTAACTAAAACTTTTAAAGTTACTCCATCATTTGCAAAGCATCGATTAAACCTTTACAATCAAAAAGTTTTTTCTCAGACAAGGAGCGTTTTATATGGCTAGCATTGAAAAAAGAGGAAGTAATTCTTTTAGATTAGTTGTTGAAACTGGATATGATGCTAATGGAAAAAGGTTAAGAAAATATAAAACTATTCGTATAGAAGATCATAAACTGTTAAAAACAAAAAGAAAATTACAGGAGTACCTCTCTGATCAGCTTTATCAGTTCAAGATGGAAGTCAATTCTGGAGAATACATAGAACCTGAAAAATTAACATTTGAATCTTTTATCGCTAAGTGGAAAGAAAAAAAGCTCTATCAAAAGAGCGGAAAACCGTATTCTCTGACAACATCAGACGTTTATTGGCGTCACTTAAAAAATCATATCCTCCCCGTTTTTGGACATATGAGGATAGAACGAATAAAGAGTTTACATATCGTAGACTTTTTAGATGATTTATCAAAGGATGGTGCGAGAAAAGATGGTAAGCCAGGGGGGTTAGGAGAAAGAACAATATTAGATATTTTTAAATTACTACAGGTGGTTTTTAAAACCGCAGCTGAAGAATGGAAGATTATCAAGATTGATCCAATGAAGGGATTGCCCTTGCCAATTAACGAGAAGAAGGAAATGAACTATTTTGAAGCTGATGAAGCTGCTCAATGTATTAAGATTCTATATGAAGAAGTTGATATTAAATGGAGACTTTATTTCTTAGCAGCCATGATAGGAGGATTGAGACGAGGCGAAGGTCTAGCGCTTGAATGGCATTTAGACGTGGATTGGGATGCTGGTGGATTTAGAATAAACCGATCTCTTTCAAAGACCATTCAAGGTAAACCGCATGTGAAAGACCCTAAGTCAAAAAGTTCAAAACGATTTGTTCAGATGCCAGATTGGTATATGAATGAATTGTCTCTATACTATCATATGTGGAAAAGAGAGAAGGAAAAGCTAAAAGATGCCTGGGAGGGTGGAGATCATCAATACATCTTTCATAGTGGGTTTGGAAAGCCTTATTACTTTACAACACCAACGACCAAATGGAATCGAATTACACAAAAGTATAGAATAAAAAATATCCGTTTACATGATTTGCGTCACACTATGGTTGCTTTATTGATGGAAGCCGGTGAGAGCATAAGTGCTATTCAAAGACGTGCAGGACACGCTAGCTCCCGAACAACATCTGATATATATGGCCATGTAACAGATGAAATGAAAAAGAGTGCAGCGAATCACTTTAACAAGTTTGATCCTAAACATCTGAGAAACACAAATTCAGAGATAGGAAATTTCCGTCCCCAAGTCGTCCCCAAGGTTAAAAATAATGCATAATACAAAATTGAAAGATTTCTCATCAAAAATAAAAAAATAGCCTTCCCCCTTGTATTCTAAGGGGGAATTAAATATAATAATATTTGTTGAAACATCCCGGGGCATTAGCTCAGCTGGGAGAGCGCTACGCTGGCAGCGTAGAGGTCAGCGGTTCGATCCCGCTATGCTCCATACGAAAAACCATTCTTGTAAAATCAAGGATGGTTTTTTTATGTACATATCTCTTACAGTTCTGTTTGTTCTTTGTTTTTTCTTAATAACTTTATGATGCGGTATGTGATCACAGAAAGATAAGTTAGGATGAGAATGATTGTATAGGACACAGGGAAGTCGCTCGTCATTTCGTGATAAATGAAATAGATGAGTAGCACTGACAGCATAATGATCTGGAGCAGTTCTTTTTTCATTTTTCTCTCCTCTCATGATAGGGATTTGGCCAATTATATCACAAATGATGTCATTTTTTGTTAGCTATCAGCAAGGAAGCATTTCCTCACTTGCTGATAGCTTTTTTTATAGATCATCATTTCTTCTGTAATTGTTCGATTTTGTTCTTCGTCTTCGGTCCGTAAATTCCGTCTGCAGCTAAGCCGTTCATGAGCTGGAACCGCTTGACCGCATTCGCTGTTTTCGGTCCATAATAGCCGTCAATCCCATTGTTTTTTGCCCCTTTGTCTGGGTAAAAATAGAGGGAAGATAAGGCTTTTTGCACAGCTGTGACTTGAGGGCCTTTTGTTAAGGGCTTGGTGACTTTTAAAATGCCAGATGGCAGATTTGACGATTTCTTTTTGGAAATGGGTGCTTTGTGGCTCAAGCTTTCTGCCTGAACAGGTTTTCTTGTGCTTTTGCTGCCAGTTTGTGCTGTGGCTATTCCAGCTTTAAACTGATCCCATCGTCCGAGAAGTTTCCTTGGACACTCTTTCCCGCTCCAATGTTTATGAGGCACTACATTTGAAAAAGGAATTCCGAAATCTCCCATCAGCTTTCGAATGAGCCATTGAGCATTTTCGACTGCTTGTTCAAAGCTGCCGTCTGCATTTTCACAAATTTCAATACCAATTGATTTCATATTGCCGGTGCCTCTGCCATCCCCTGCGTGCCAGCCGTTTTCGTTTAACGGTAAATGCTGATAAATCACCTGATCATCAACGGTGTAATGCCAGCTCACCCCGGTACTTGAACGTGCAACAAACGCTGCATGACTGGCCGCATTAGCGCCTTTTGCACTGTTAGACGTATTATGCACTGTAATATAGAGCGGCTTCATCGTGTTTCCTGGTCTGTTGCGATGTTGTTTTGGAATCAATGCTTGAATGATTTTTACCATGTCGTTTCTCCTTCAAGTATTATTTTGTTAGCCCTCTTTGTTTCAGAGCATCTTTTTGTAATTGGCCTTTGTAGGTCACATAATTGTTTTTAAACCAAGCGATAACAGCTGTAACCATAGTAAAAATCGTAGAACCTGCCACATAAAGTGCCTCACCAACGGTTTGTACTTGCTCCTCACTAATCGGCAGCACCGTCTGTCCAAACATGATAAGCGTTTGATTGATCAGAGCAATAAAAAGAAGCACTGTGCGAATCACAGTGCCTTTGTCGAATGTTTTCATGAGTTTTCCTCCTATTTTAAATTTCGTTCTATTTTGTCGAGTTTGTCGATCACGACGTCATACTTTTCACTAAACTTTGCTAACACATCATTTTGCGCCTCGATTTGTGCATTGAGCTTGTTTTCTCGTTCTTTTGTTGTGTTGAGAACATAGAACAGAATCCAGCAAAAGAGAACGGCAAATGGGCCTTGTGTCATTAAGTTTTGAACGACATCTACTTCCATTGGAATCACCTTCTTTCCGGCAAAAAAATAAAGCCATTAGGCTTCATATTTGTCTCCTGTTATGTCTTGATAGTCATCTGCCGAGATCCAGCCGATGCTTACATAAAATGCAATGTCCTCTGGGCCGTAACACTGCCAGTCTCAAAATTGTTTGATATCTGCTACAGTTGGAAACATCATTTTGAAGTCCCCCCTTTTTGCATAGCCAATAACTGCGTTAATTGTTTAGATAATAAGGCATTTTGTTTCTTTAAAAGTTCTATATCACTTGGCGGGAGTGGGGCTGGTTTTAAGCTATCTATATATTCCAGTGTCGCTGATTCATACCATTGTTGTTTTTCCACATCAAAAGCTGCTTTATAAAAAGAAGGATTATTGGGTGGAGCAATTGTTGTGCATTGATCTGGAATGATATAATTTCCTTCATCATCCCTCTCAAACACTACTATAGGTCTGACCAATTCATTTTGATGATTGTACTCATAAACTTGTATCATACTATCACTTCCTTAATTTAATGGGACGACTGTGTCTAAATAGTAGCCAGTTACTGCACTTTCATTCGCTGCCAGTAAACCAGTTAGCTTTAGCTCTCCTGTCTTATATATAAGTAATTTACTATGACCCGTTGTACCTGATACGGGAACTGACACCACAAGACCTTTCTCTGGTAAACCTTCGGCTGGAATCCGTCCACAGGTGATTTCTCTATTTGCTTTTAGATGACCTCTCAGCAACAACAAATTTCCCCATTTTACATATTCAACTGGTCTATCCCCTATAGATGAACTTTTGTCTAAGGTAACACTAAGCCACGTGACATGTTCAAACTCAGCATTTGTCACTAGCTGTTTCCAGCCCCTGAAGATTCCATCAGTATGAGTAGTTCCGTACCAATGGCTGTTATCATAGCTTCGACTCACATGAAAAGTTTTGCGGTTATTTCCCGTTTCTAAAATATCTACATTAAACCAAGAAGCATCGGTCGTTGATGGCATATTTACTGCATTCGTTCCAGAGACATAATAAAAACCAGAAGGCAGAGTGAGTATATCTGTACCAGTAGGAATAAGCATTCTATTTCCATTCGCTTTCAATAATGGATGCTCGTTCAACCTCTTCCAGCCGCTCCATTCTTGCTGAGTACCGGTAACATCTGTCGTCGATCGATTGATGTATACATCGCCTGTATTATTCGCGCCAATGATCCAACCATAAGTATTTTCACTAAAGACTGATAAGGCCCTCATAGAACTTTTTGTAGGCAGATCGGGGTGTGCTTCATGAATATACCAAGAATGCACGCCCGGTAATTTGATAAGTTTATCTAAAATACTAGGATCGTTTGCATTAATTCTTTCATAAGCTTTTCCATCGTCAGCAGTGATTTTAGATAGTTGTCCTGCGTCCCATTTGTTTTTTTCATTTTGTGTCGGCAATTGGAGCCAGTTAATTCCGACGTCATTCACATGATAGGAAAAACAAAATGCATTGCCTGATGTGTCAATCGCGATTCCTACGCCAATATTATTTTGACCTACAAGCTGAAAGCCTCTTAATGCAGCATTACCTATAGCAGGAGAATCGACTACTCCAGAACCTCCCGGAGCATAGAACGAGCAGGCACCTAACGATTTAATCCCGTTATAAATACTGCCGCCAGCAGGGATATTCACCAACTGGGACCCGTTATCATTTGTCATTTTATATAACTGAGATTGATCCCATTTCTGCTTTTCTGTTACAGATGCATGAGATGTTGCATCATTTTTGTGTTGATTGATTTGATCCAAAAGTCCAACATCATTTTCAAGAATAACCTTGATCATGTCATTAAACAGATCTGCATGGGCTTTGTCACTGACTTTAAAAGAACGAGGTGTCTTTATCTCCATGAACATTCTCCTTTTATATTTCAGCTCTAAATATTGGTTTTATTAGTTTCACCTTGTGCTGAACTTAAAACCAAATGTAATAAACTCAGTGGGATTGGCGTTATTTGAAGATGATTGTACACATACATTACCCTCTTTATCTATTAAGGTACGATGGAATTGTGGTACTCCTGGAGTCCCTATACTAGAAGCGACTCCTACAAAATGCATTGCCTGTTTCGGCCGATATTCTTCAGGCAAATTAAACACTGCATTATTTCCTAATGTCCCACCTTTTACAGCTCCTACTATCTCAACTTCACCTAGGAGATTCTTGCGATATTTTACTGGTAAATTAATAGGGTCATATTCCTTCCAATTGCTTTTAATCTCTTTAGGTGTTTCCCAAGATCCTTCTAATAAATCTGATAGCGTGATTTGCTTCTCCCATGGTGTCCATGATTCTGCATTGTGTTTAAGAACTCTAAAGTATGTGTTCTTCCCATAAACAGATTCGTATGCTATTTGCACTAATGTACTGCCATAACTCATGACCAATAAAAACACTCGATTAATGGAAGGGGATGGGCCGTTTATTCCTGCATTATATATGAGATACATCCCTGTCTGAGTAAGGGTATTATAGTCTGTCTCGCTAGCAAACCCATGATAAATGGGCTTTCCATTATCTTGTGTGATTTTTACTAATTGACCGTTATCCCATCTGTTCCTATCACTTTCTGTAGGCAGCTTTGTCCATGTAATCGACGTATGTCCAGCATCATAATAGAAAAAATAAGCATTACCTGACATATCAATTGCAAAGCCAGATCCAATATTTTCTTGCCCTACTGTCTGCAGCCCTCTTATTGATACATTCGGTAAGGCAGGTGAATCCTCCACACCAGCAGCTGCATAAAATGTACATGTTCCTTTGTCTTTTATCGCATCAAATATACTTCCCCCGGCTGACACATTGATAAGCTGTCTTCCACTATCAGCCGTGATCTTATAACTCTGGGATTCATTCCATTTTTTCTTTTCTGTTTCAGATGCGTGTACTCCGCCATCATTTGTATGTTTTAAGAGATGCTCTAATAATCCAGTATCATTTTCAAGTAGTACTCTGACCATGTCATTAAACAGATCTGCATGCGCTTTATCATTCACGTTAAAAAGTTTTGGTTCTTTTATTTCCATTCGGTTTTCACTCCCTTGCCTTGAAATTTGGTTCAATCTCTTGCAGCTGCTCTAAAGTGAGTATCCTTTGCTCGTATCCTGCATTTAGATCTTCCATTGAACAATCACCTAGTTCAATTGCCTGTTTGACCAATTCAGGTGTCACCCATTTGAAATATAATGCCATTACCCAATAACTCATCTACTACTCTCTCCTTTAATGATCTCATTTTTTAGCGCTTTTAGTTCGTTTGATAGAAGATCACATTGATGTTCAAGCTGTTTTCTCATCAGCTTTTCTTTTGCTACTTCTTGTGCTAGATAATCTAGCGGGAGCGGTGGTTGATACCTTGGATTGGCTTGTGATTCCTCCCACCATTTTTTCAACTCTTTCTCTGTTGGTTTGGGCACATCAAGATACCATTCATCTATATACGAACCAGCACCGTCATTTCTTAGTTCAAAATCCTTTTGCGGATCCGCATCGGGATATTTATATTTTATGGCTTCATATAAAATCATCAAAACCCTCCTATACTCGCGGGAAATTTCGGCCGCCTACTTCTGTAATGTCAAAATAGTTGTACCAGCCTGAGTTATCTGATATATAACGACTAACGTCTCCGTCATATCCTGCGTACATGTAAATTTCTAAATAATCCCCTTTATTAGCCGGTACATTGGCAGAACCATAAAGTCCCATACTAAAACTCAACGTATCAGATGGGCTTGTCGGACTTTGTCTTTGATGTGAAATATTTTTATATCTTTTTCCATTTAAATAGATCGATAATTCAAAGTTTGCATACCGTTGAAAGCTTTCAATATACACACCAGCATTCACTGAATACATTCCGTTTTCAGGGCAGATGAAGCGATTATTTTTGATATCAAAATTGTTATGACTGTCTTTTATCTTTCGATTAAAAAGGACTTTTTGATACTCTCCCTTGGTTAATAACTGCTTCCCAGTTGTACCTATATTGGCATGACAGAACCCAGAGAGTTTATGCCAGTCGGTCCAACCCGATCCTGTCCACCAATGACGGCACCACGTCCCTGTGCTATCAAAATAGCTGCCTGCTTCGTTTCCAGTCCCATAGTAATATTGAACAAATCGAAAGTTACTATATTTTTCATTTTTCACAAAGCCGAATCTTGTAGGGTATCCCGTATCATTGGCTTGACCAATATCCATGAATGTAATACCTATTGGATATTCCTCACCGCTGACTGTCGCATCTTGAATGGCTTGATCCCCTGTTAGTTTGAATAAGCTTTCATTTGTGATCCCTGCTATTTGTTTACTAAGCGCATTGTCATTTTCCACAAGTGTGTCGACCATCCGGTTAAACAAGTTGGCATGGGCTTTGTCAGTGGTTTCAAACGGTAAAGGTGATTTTATCTCCACTTCTTTTCCCTCCATTAATAAATATCATCAATCTCAAAAACAAATTCGATGTCGCCGTCTTTTTGTTTGTCTGTCATGGTGCGGATGGCGGTGAATTTGCCGTCTTCGTCGACAAGTGCTAGTTCGTTGATCACTTCTCCTGCCAGTTCTCCTTCGGCGATCGTGCAGGTATAGCGGATTTTTGCTGGTTCCATGAAGGTAAACGAATCAATATTTTTTTGGACTAGTTCTTTTTTGAGTTTTTGTTCAGTGCCGTCTAGTGAGATCGGTTTTCCATCCTTCGTTCCCCCATTTCCAAAGGCCATTTTGACGACTTTTGTGAGTTTTGTTCCTTCGGCTCTTGCCTTTGCCATTTGTTGACGTGCATACAGTGTTGTTACGGTTAATTGATCAGCCATTGTGATCCTCCTTATAAATCTATTTTTTTAGAAGTTGCTGCTAGCATTTTTGATCCGTCGAGCGAAACAGATCCATCGAGAATCCAGTAATGATCCTTGATCAGTAAGCTTCCATCCTGCTCAGTTTGGACATGTACTGGCAGACGGAACGTCATCTTCTTCTTTGTTTGATGCTGGAGCTGATTTTTTGCGCGTAAAGTCAATGCCGCTCCTTGCTTCGTTTCATGTACCGCTCCAGTCATGACATAGTTCATGCGATATGCTGTTTCTGACTGATGTTGAAGCCGCATTCTCATGTTTAATGAATGCCGAAAACGAGCAGGCACATCCGTTGTACCTCGTGTTCCGCTGAGATAAAACGTACCATTTAAGACAAATTCACCATTGAGTAAAATCGGGATATGATCGAAAAAACCCACTCTGCTGCGCAGTGTGAGCCTCCCGTGATGATCATTTTTTTCATGTACGTCGGTATGATGAAAAGCTGTGAACGTATAAGCCAAGTGTGCAGGTTTTAACGTTTCAAGTATTTCTACAATATATCTCGTGTTTTGCAGATCATCTAAGTTCACACGTAAGGCGAAATGATACCGATTGGTTGTGAGACGGATGACAGCACTTGGATTCTTGAGAAAGCGATTGACTGATTTCTCTAATGAAAGATACGTGATTGGCGGAATATTTGACATCATATTGAGTAAGCGTGCCCTTCGCAGTTCAATTGAATCATCTGATTCCCGCTGCACCTTCAGCATTCTTTCCCATCTGTTTAATCCCCATGTCGCAGTTAAAGGAAAGAACTGATCCGTTAAGTCGAAAATGGATTCGTCCAATTGCTCAAATTCCGGTGCCTCTGTCTTGAGCAGGTGATCCACTTCATAAATCTTTGTAAAATATGGCGGCAAGTAGTTTTTCATTTCATCCTGTTTGCTCAATAACCTTCACCTGCCTAAGACGCGGAATCTCAATGTCCTGTAATACTAAGTTTTTCGACTCCCCATTCAATAACACATCTGCATAATCTGACACACTTTCTGAATGGTACAGAATATCATTTAAGGCAGACATTCGAATGGTACTCTTTTCAAATGCGATTGATTTTAACAGCGTCTTGACCTTTTCTTCTATTTCTTTCTGAGCTCCTTCAAGGGTCCAGTCCATTTGAAGTTCGACAGCCACTTCTATGTCGATATCCAGCCATTTGGCGCTTTCAACGATTGCTTTTGAGCCTATAGGCGCTTGTCCTTCTCCTTCACCTGGCACTGGGTCGATATATTCCTGTACTCTTTTGACAAGAAGGTCTGATGCAACATCTAGATTGCCATCTGTGATGACAATTTTGACCGTCCCTTCTCCGTTCCAAAGCGGGAACACTTTCGCTCTGCCAACACCGGGCACTTCTTCAGCCCATTTTTTATAATGCGCCCTGTTGGCACTGACAGCCTCCCGCCTCGCACGTATTAAATATCGATCATATAAAGAAGCGTCATCTTCCTCCTCTTGACCTGGTATCACCAGTTCTTTCATCTTAATCGATTCAAGTCCTGGAATTGTATCAAGTGACAGCAGCGGCTGATCTGTTAACTGAACATTGCCGGCTTTACCAGGTGTCTCGCATTCTAGCGTGCCATCCTTCGAATACTGGAAATAAACGTCTTCAATAAAAAAACGTGAACCAGCTGGAATGTTGATATTTTCTGGCTGAATGGCCGCTGACCAAACTGCTTTAGTGGCTGGTTTTCTTTCAATTCCTACTTCAGCAGCCCGCCGATCTAGAAACTCTCCTTGTGCTGTATCTGCAAAGACCAGCTCAAACACTTGATCAAGCCAAATATAGGACTGGGCCAATTCAGCGGCAGCAGGTGCCAAGGCATTCCAAATCACGCTGTTTTCTCTTTTATCTATATCATCTGGCAGTCTATCCAGCATTCTTTCCATTAATGCTTCGTACGTTTGTTCCTCAAACATCGCCCTCCATCACCTCCTCTATTTCTAATGTGCCCTCATCTGTGACAATTGCTAGTTTGACATGAAATGAGTCATTTTGCTTTGTGACCTCTAACTCTTCAATATGGTCAATCCGCTCGTCAACGAGCAGTGCTTCCTCTAGCAGCCTTGGAATTTCCATTTCTTTGTATTCATCCGTGGCTTCTGTATCCGTCAACAGCTCCTGAATTTCAGTACCAATATCGTGGCTGTAGATAGGATGTGCATACCGCTCTGTCCTAAGTGTCATATAAACGAATTGCCGAATTGCCTCGATGCCTGAAATGGTTTCGCCTGTCAGCCTGCCAGTTTCAAAATCTATTCGATACGTCGTCGAGGTTTCGACCTCTTCATCTTCTTCTGTTTCCTCGATTTCTTCCTCTGGTGAAAGTGCCACGTTCATCACCTCCCTTACAATTTGTCGATGATGTAAAAGGACTGGCCTCCTGCCATTGCAAGCACCATAATACTGTCTCCCCTTTTCAGCTCATCATCCTCACCCTTATTTAAGCGCTTCGGCCAAATCAGTAATTCTTCTGGAATGATCAGCTTATGATTTTCATTTAATCGGATGCTCAGAGGGGAAACTGCCGTGACTTCTCCGATGACAAGATCAATTGGAGATTCTGCGTCTACTGCATTCACTGCCAATCGTTTAATCGCTTCACTTAATCTCACGCTTGATCACCCTTTGGCATGGAATTTTTCTCAACAACATCAATGGTCATGGTGTGTTTCACCCCACTGAATTCATGTTTGTCTTGATCGATCCAGTAAGTTTTTTTCACGTTGATTTCAGGAATTTTCAAATAGATTGGGAGACCGCTTTGCAGCTCTGGAATTCCTAACGCTTGTATGCTTTTGACTTCTTGTTTGACGCCTTTTTTCTCTGCCAGCCGTACTTTGGCTCTTTTTTGCAGCTGCGGCTGGTTGATTTGCCCTGTGACTGTCTCAACATGCTGTAAAATACCGTATTTATTCTGACCGGCTTTATCCTGTTCAATCACCACAATCTCGGATTTACTGCCTTTTTTCTTATTCTTCCCCTGTTCATCAGCAGACGTACGCATCTTGACTCGAGTGGCTGTCTCTTCAATCGAGGTGCTGTATTGATAACTGATGAGATTGACGCCTGATTCAATGACCCAGACGTCCTCTGGATCAGGCCAGGCTCTCAGCCCCATCTTGCCTTTAGCAGAAAAGATTTGATAGTTTCTTCCTGTTTGCCGCTTCGTTTCTTTCAATGCTTTCAATATCATGTCATACAGGCTCGTGTCATTTTTAAAGACTAGTGATTTTATGACATGTCCTGTATTGGAGATAGAAGTCATTGGAATTTGAAAGTCGGCTCCAATCCGCCTTAAGATTTGATCTGCTCTTTGATTTGAAAAAACATAGACATCTTGGTTTTTCACCAAATATTGGAGCATATCGTATGCAGTAAACGTCAGCTTTCCTTCAACCGGCGTCCGCGAAAAAACAATGCCTCTAAACAGCTCTTTTCCTTTCCATTTAAAAAGAACCGTGTCCCCTTCCGAGACACGGTAATATGTTTGACTGCCTTGTTTTGTGATAATATTTGCCTGAATTGAGCGAGGGGCTTGATACCTTTGCC
This sequence comes from Bacillus sp. FSL K6-0994, assembly GCF_038630815.1. Classification (NCBI taxonomy): domain Bacteria; kingdom Bacillati; phylum Bacillota; class Bacilli; order Caryophanales; family Bacillaceae; genus Bacillus; species Bacillus sp. FSL K6-0994. The sequence goes on from NZ_CP152043.1 coordinate 2,815,970, forward strand.
CCTGAAGTGTCACACTCTCTGTGACAAGCTCATACATGGTGCCGCTTCTGATGGCAAAAAGCTCGATCAATGCCAGCCCCCCTATTGTGGTATTTTCAACCTTTGTCCAGGGAAAATCCAATGCCCCGGCTGCTTAATATTGCGTCTGCTACGTTTAATCATCGCTAATTTATTGGCATTCCAAATACGCCGCCATTTTGTACTGTCGCCATAAAACCTGCCAGAAATGGCCCATAGCGTATCCCCTTTTTTGACGGTGTACATTTTTGGTGGTGTTTTTGAAGGTCGTTTCTTTTTCGTTTGTTTTGCTTTTTTCTTACGTTTTATTTTCCTAGGAGATGCAGTTTTGTATTCCTTTAACTCGATCGTAAATTCACGATCTCCAATATCATATGACCCTTCCTTGTGGGTGAAGCTTTCAATGCTGCACGTCATATTGATTTTTGTTCCAGTTACAATCAACCGCACGGATTTCTTTGAACGCATCATTCGTTCAATTTTCGCGATAGCATTCTCTGGTGATGGAATGCTTTTATATTCAGCAATCGGCGAATATTTCTTAGGAAATAATGAGGTGAATGATACTTGTTTAGCCGATGGTACGTCAATAAAGGTCAGTTCTCCAAAAGAGGCGACCTTTACCGTTTCATTTTGTACGTTATTTGTGATTTCGAGTTCGGATGGAAGGACAGGGAATCGCAACTTGTCCTTTCCTTGGGAAATCCACAATTGATACACTGATTTACCCATCAATTACGACCCCCTTCGTTCCTGTATGAATCTCTACTTCTAGTTCATCTACAAGCATTTGTTTAATTTTTTCGACTAGCGATTGCTGATCTTGTCCATTATGGAAATGCTGATCTCCATTGAATTGAATCGTAATCTGTTTATTACCTGGCGAAGTTGTACTGCCAGTAGACTGAGCTGAGGTAACTTGCTGCATCTGTGCTTCCGGTAAAGGAGCAGATGCATTTGATGGATCATATACTTGCATCCCAAGTGCCTTGGCTGCCTGCGTCAATAAATACCTTCCGCGAATGCCTCTTTCCTCTGGAATGATCCATTCGCGTTTATTTCCTTCACCGACTCTAGCCACCTGCTCTTGAGTAATCAATCCGCCATTTGCATAGCCTTTATAAGGTCCGCCTCTTCTCATACTTCGTAATCCCGGCGTGTTGAAGACTGTTCCATATCTTCCCTTAATGTAGTTAATAGCTGCTACGGCATTATGAATTGGGTTCCAAATGTCATTCATGCCTTTGCCTTTATTGGCGTTAAACGTCGTTCCAATGGTTTGCATTAAGCCTTTAGAAGGGGTTCCCTTTTTGGCGTTGGAATCCCATAAGTTGATCGCTCTCGGATTTCCACGTGACTCATGCTGCGCGATGGTCATCAGACCTGGAAGCCAGCTCATTGATGTACCAGTTGCCATGATAGCCGCCATGAGCCATTGTTTAATATTAAGCCCTGAAGCTCCCATACCGCTGAAGGCACCGATTAATGAACCAGCCTGATTTTCAGCAAATTTTTTCACATCAACTGAGTCAAGCCCTTTGACAACACCGATTGACGCAAATTTCCCAAGACTCATCATGACGCGTGAAGGGGAATGAATGTCTAATTCCTCTCTAAACGCCTGCTCTACTTTCTTCGCCATTTCTTTGGCTGCTTGCGTGACTTCGCTTCCTTTGGAACGAATGCCGCTGTTAAAGGCGTCAATCATTCCAGAACCCCAGCCTGGTGATTCTTGTTTTGCTTGCAGGAATGGTTGTTTGATGTGCTGATCTACGTATTGGCTAGTACCAACTGATGTGGCATTTTGCCCTGCCGCAAAACCACTAACCGTTCCAGAACCCCAAGTTGGTGATGCCGTCATCACTTGTTGGTATGGTGCTTTTACACGACTTTGCAAGAAGCTATCTGTTCCTGTTGGTGTCATCTGCTGACCATTTGCAAAGGCAGAAACCGTTTGCTGACCATACTTACCTGAGTCTGATGTCAATTGACCAAAAGGCTGCTGAATATTCTTTTGTTTCCATTGATCAAGAGAGATGACTTTACGGTTTAACCCTTGTTCAAAATCGTTATTAAATTGCTCGCCAATGCTAGAGGCTTGAATGTTCGCATTCATCGAGACTGATCCGCCTCCGCTCATTGAACCTACAGAAGATGTTAGAGTTGTAGGTGCTGGGGAGCTTGACACTGGATTTCCTGCCGCTCCGCTCGGGACAACAGACATTCCAAGTTGAGAAGCAGCCTGTGCAAGCAGCATCTTACCGCGCCCTCGGTTATTTTGAGTTGGAATGACAAATTCGTTACCAGCTTCACCGACCCATGATAAGGTTGGCTGGGTGATATAGCCGCCTGTGGCGTTATTTGCTGCTTTCTCAGACGGTTTCAAACCTGTTTTTTCTTCACCTTTTTTAATAAAGATATTAAGAAATTTCCCACCAATTTTTTTAGCCGTATCAAATACATTTCCTACAACGCCAAAGATACCTTCCCATGTTTTCTTTAAAGTTTCAGCATGCTCTTTCAAAGGATTAAATACTTTCTCTTCGAACCATGAACTCACTTTTTTCCAGATACCCTTGATCGTTTCCCATGCTTCATTAAATTTTTCCCACACGAATTCAATTGCTGGCTTGGCATATTTTTGATAGGGTTGCCATACATTTTCATCAAACCAAGTTGAAACTTTCTCCCAGGTAGTTTTAATCCAGCTCCATGTATTTTGAAACAAATTCCACACAAAAGTAATGGCTGGCAGGGCATAAGTTTTAAACGGTGTCCAAACGTATTCATTAAACCACTCAGAGAATGCACCCCATTTTTCTTGAATCCAGTTCCATGTATTTTGAAACAGATTCCATATAAACATAATTGCAGGTATTGCATATGTTTTAAAAGGCGTCCAAACGTATTCATTAAACCATTCAGCGAATACACTCCATGTCTCCTGAATCCAGTTCCACGTTTCAACAAGTTTATTCCATACCCAGCCAATTGCTTCTATCGCATATTGACCAAATGGGTCCCAAACATTTGTTAAAAACCATTCAGAGAATACACCCCATGTTTCCTGAATCCAATTCCATGTGTCAACAAGTTTATTCCATACCCAGCCAATTGCTTCTATCGCATATTGGCCAAATGGTTCCCAAACATAATCCATGAACCATTTAGATGCTACTGCCCAAATATTTTTGATAATTGTCCAAGCAACATCAAATACACCAACTACAAAATTGATAATCGGGACTGAAAAATTATAAATAGGCAGCCAAACTTTTTCCATGAACCAAGAAGAAAGCTGTCCCCATTTTTCAGTGATCCAATTCCATGTCTCACCGAAGAACGTTGTAATAGGAATTAAAACATTATTATTGATCCAGCTCGAAACTGTGTTCCAGATTTCTTTAATCCACTTAACTGCATTTTCAGCACCTTTGACAATGTCATCCCATTTTTTCTTCAAGGTTCCATCATCAAACATTTTACCGATCCATTTTCCTAAGCTTTCGCCTAAAATACTACCTAAGATTCCGCCAATTGCTGTGCCAATACCTGGTGCAATCATTGTTCCTATCGCGGCACCACCCATACCACCAGCGACGCCCCCGCCGAATCCTCCTACTTTTTCGCCTACATTTTCTTTTGTTGTGCCGATTAATTCTGTTGCACTAAGCAAGGGCCCAAGAATTGGTACCTTTTTTAATAGCTTACCTGCTCCTTTACCTAAATTTTTAAATGTATCTCCTAAGCCTTTTAGCTTATCGGTATCTTTGAGCATCCCAGCGAGCCCTGCGATAGCCATAACACCTGGTATTTTTTTGGTTAGACCACCTAATTTAGTTGGGAGCTTTCTATTCTTTTCCACCCTTGAAGTTCCCGTTGGATTATTCGGTTGGTTTTTGGGTCCATTTCTATTATCTGTTCGGGCAGTTCCCGTTGGATTTAAACCTTTTGCACAACAAGAACAGCAGCTTACTCTAAATAAACCTTTTTCATTTTGCGTTTGGTCTGAGTTCTGGTTACCCGGTTGCCCTGATGAAGCATTATTATTAGATCCACCCGAGTCATTCGTTTGATTTTTCGGACCAAGGATCCAATCTAATCCTTTGTTAACCCATTTATCTAAATAATCCTCAGGATTGATTTTAATCTTCTCACTAATTCGTCCGATCACTTCTTGCTTGTATTCGTCGATTTTTGTTTCAATCCAAGGTAGCGCCTTCTCATCCCAAAATTTTCTAGGACTCAATTTTTCCTTCAGCTTATCGGTAACGTCACCTGCATATTTTTCAATTTCTTTTAGTGCCTTATTTCCCAAATTACCCAACCAGCTCTGTTTGTTTTCATTCGTTTTTGTAGCAGCAGTTGCATTAGGTTGCTTTTTTACTTTCTTTTCTTTCACAACAGACTCTGCCTGATCTCGTTTTTTCAGCTTACTTTTTGCATTGTCTTGAACAGACACTCTGATTTCGTGTTTGGACATCGTCAAGCTTTTGAGTGTCTTTTTGATTCGTTGAATTGCAGCCGTGGCTTGGTCAACCATGTTTAATCTCATATAGTACGTTCTGTTGATGAGCTGAAGGATTGATTTTTTGATCGATGACATTTTCGCTGACAATTGATCGTTTAGTTTAAACGTCAGCATAATGGAACTTGTCCCCATTTGTTTCAAACGATCTATGTTGGATTTAATGACATTCAGCCCCTTCGCTTGAAAGGATATGACCAGATGATTTGGAATCATATTTAACTGATTGTTCAATGCTTTTAGATCCCGATAGATTCCTTGATCCAGCCTCATAGAAAATACTGAAACTTTCCGCAGCGATAAAGTGAGGTTTCTTAATTTCTTTTCATCCATTTCCAGACTTATTTTCACTGGTTTTCTAAATGGTTTGAGCTGCTTCTCAAACGTTTGAAATCGTTTTTGAATGCGTAATAACTTCTTCGACACCCGGTCTTCTAATTCAAATCGTGCTGTAAGTTTCGCCAATTATTTACCTCCTTTCTTTGCTTCTTTTTCTAGCATGTCTAGCTTGTAGCTGATGAGTCCGAAAAGGAATGCTTTGAACGGTCTTGGGGATTCGTATAATTCCAGGAGTTCAGATGGGGAGTAGTGAAGCTCGTGCATTGCGTAATATAAAAACACCGCTTCTTTATCCCCATCTTTTATTAGTTTTTTGCTGCTTCTTCTAAATCTTCAATTTCATCTTCGAATCCGTTGATTTCGATCGCTTTGTTTAACCAGTTCGCATATTCACCGCCGACTGACAGGACCCGTTTTGCTACTTCAACTGGATCTTGTGTGCTGTAGGCTTCTCTTAATTCCTTTGAGCGGAAATCTGGGTAAATCGTCGATTCAATCGCAATACGTGCGTAGAAGCGCTGGCTGTCTAAGTCTTTCACACGTCCTCTGCCTTTGACATTTTTGAAGGTTGTGTTTTCTTTTTCCAATTCATCAATACGTTCAGTTGTAATGGCTTTAAAGACAAAAGGAATGACATTCCCTTTTTTATCAACAAAACGCTTAGAAATCGGTACTTTGACTTCTTCCGCTTCTACTGTTTGTCCTGGCATAAAAAATGAAAGATCAAATGTTTGTTTTTCACTCATGTTTAAAAACTCCCTTTGTTATGTTTTTTTGAATGCAAAAAAGCACATCCATTTTTTGAATGTGCTTTCCAATCTTTTCATGTATAATTTAAATTGTACAATTGAACGGCTTGCTCAAGGGCGTCTGGCTCATCCCCGATAGGAAGGGGGTGATGCATATGTCAACATTTGAAGCGATTTCCCTTATGCTTTTATTCGGGATGTTTATCTTTACTTTGTTGACGTATATAGACAAAAAATAGACTCCCCTTGAGCTGTGGAAGGTTAAAGGGAAGTCTACCTAAAGAACCTATTCGAAAAGCCAGCCCCTTGAAGGGCCTCATTGTACATTGCCGGGATGTTAGAGCATCCTGGCTTCTTTTTATTTTATGCAAATCGCTTTGCATGTAAACATATTTTAATGAATCGAATACAAGACGTCACCAGAAGAAATGAAGACGGCTTCAAGACGGTTGTATTACAACTGCATTATAGCATATTCAGTTATTATTTTGCTAATTAATTAGCTAATTTCCTCCACTTTTCTTAGAATGTATTCTTCAGCTTTTCAGGCAGATCAAAGTCCTCGAATGTGAAAGGAACTTCTTCTTCAAGCGCCTCTGAATCAACATCCAATCCAGCGATTTTAGCAGAATCAAAGTTGACATCAAATAATGTCACACGCTCAGTGCCACGGCCTGATGATTTATCGTCAATGACAGCTTGAAGAGTGAAATATGGATCTTCTCCTTTTTTCACATAATTGAGCATTAATTGAACGAAACGGGACGTAACTTTATAGAATGTTGCCGTTCCTGTTCCGTTTGCTCCAGTTGTTTTATGTCCAGTCATTCGGCGGCCCATGACGTTGACTTCTGATTTGTTTTTCTCCACGTTTGCTTCGAAGGTTTTAATAAATGCAAGCTCCTCACCTTCTAAGAAAAGACGACCTTCTTTACCTGAAATTGTATTTTGCGCTTTAAAAGCCATCTTACTTCACCTCCACATTGAAATAGAATTTTTCTGCTGCATCTACTGGTTGAACCGCTAAATCGATGATAAATCCATCACGATCTTCATTGAGACCGATCACGATATCTGTTTCTGAATTAAAGCCTGTAATGCCGCTGCCATCTTGAAGCTGTGTAAGATACTGAGTAATCAGTGTTTTCACAAGCTGCACACCATCATCTGATGCTGGAATGTCATTGCCGTTGGCTTTACGTAATTTAATCAGATTTTTTAATTCGAATGTTAAATCATTGTTGATCGCATCAAGCACACGAATGATTTTATTTTTCGCCAATTGCTGGTTCTTTTCAGCTGTAAAGCTAGTCAAGGAGTTAATATCTTTTTCAACACTCACGGTACGATCTCTCGCATCAAAGGTGAAAAGGAACTCCCCTTGCGATAATCGGTATTCTACTTGATCATTGTCAAGACGTTCTAATGTATCGACCGCTCCTTCGTATTCAACAAAGGTCAGTGACTGATTGAAATTTGCTCCGGCACTTGCACCTGCGACCCATGCTGTTGTTTGTGCAGGTGTTAGTTCGGTGCCATCTTCGAGTACAACACCGCTTGTCACATTGATGATTCCTTCTTGGTCAGCTGCATAATTAGCCACAACCCCTTGCACCTTACGTCCTTGCTTATCACGTAGACGCTCGATAAATGAAGCGAAGGTTGCTTTTAATTGCTCACTATTATCGACTGGAAGAGCAATGACATCGAAGTATTCTGTTTCTGCTGCTTCTAGGAAAGCTGTATAATCTGCGACACTTGCCACGCCGTTTTTCCCGCCGCTTAGTGCCACACCTGCTGTGATGACGGCTTCACCTTCACCAGAAAATTGAACGTATTTGTTTTTCACAAGGTCTTTGACATCAGTGACGACCTGTTTATCCACAATATCTGTTCCAAGATAAGTGATCACATCGCGTTTTGTGCTATCAAGTACATTTTCTGCGACTTGTACTGTGATCTCATTTCCTTTTAGGCCGCCATAATTTGCTGTGACGACAAAATTTTCAGCAATTTCGGCTTTGGCCGGCTCTCCTTCATTTAGGCGGTAAAGCAAGACCGTTTGCGCTTTTTTCTTTGCTTCACGGAAAAGAAGAAGTGACTTATCATCAATGTTGAGTCCAACCTTTTTATTTAAATCTTCCATATTTGAAACGGAAATAAAGGTTTTGGGTTCTCCCCAGCTCATCACAAGGGGAAGTGCCACTGTACCTCGATCGCCTAAAGTAATTCGCTGCTCTGCTGTTGTTTTAAAATTAAAGTAAATACCAGGACGCTTTTTCTCTGTACCTGGTGTAAAAGTGCCTCCGTTCATCCTTTAAACCTCCTTGGACAAAAAAGCATCAATGTGCTTTTTCGCTTCTGTTTTTGTAATTGGTTGATGTTTGATATAAAAAAGAGCCCCTTCAAGGATTTCTGGTTTGACCCCAAAAAGATCCTTACTGTGCTCCTTTAAGGCTTCAAATGAAAAGCCAAATTCTTTTTCTTCGCCGGCTGTTTGAGCGGGCTGAGCATGTTTAGTCTTGCTCACGTTTGATCACCCCATCTGAAAAGTTGATATCTTCAAGGCTTGCCTGTTTATCACGGTTGTACCAATAGCTGCTATCCCACGTCAGGACAATCGCTGCTACGCCTTGATCTATCATTCTTGTTTCCACTCTTTTTATGCGGACATAATCATCAAGCACCTCTCCGTCTTCACTCATCATCTGAATGATTTGACGATCAGCAAGCAATGCATCAACGATTGATTCTGCCGCATCATGTGCTTTTTCTGTATCAATATGAAAGACTTTCACTTGCAGCGAATAAGATTTCATAAAGGTAGAAACCGTATCTGGACCACTGATCACTGTCACAGGCGGCACGTAAACGGATGGCACTTGAAAGCGTTCTGGCAAAAGACGATCATACATTGTCACAGGAAAGTGTGTGTAGATATAATGCATGATTGCCCCGACTTCTTGATTCATTCCATCACCTCCCAAAATGTCGATCGAACCAGCTTTGCAGCTTTCGATCCAGCGACTGGTCAAACATTTGCTCATAGAGCATGACAGCATGATCCCAGTAGCCATTGCCATCAATCCATTGAGAGGCAAGCATCATTCCTGTACTTGCATTCGGATCATATTCAAAACGGCTACCAGTCCATCTGCCAGGCACCCATCTTCGCTCTCCACTTGAAGACGTGGCATGTCCATCATTGACATAGGAGGCATATTCAAGCTGCGTTCCCACTTCAAGTGTGAGACCGCCTTTTGAAATGAGAAAATGATTCTCCTTATCGCCTTGTGTAAAGGATCTAAGAAGCCGGCCTGTATCAACAGCATTCTCCTTGATTAATTCATCCTGAATGATGTCTAAAAACTGCAGGCCCATGTCCTTCAGCCAATCTTGATATTCTGCCTTTAAGCCGCCATCACCCGCTGTCTGCAGTTGTGAAATCAGCCGGTCAAGTCCATCAATTTTCATAGATTTTCCTTCCTGACTGCCATCACTTCGATGTGATGATTTTTCACTTTTTTAGGCTGCTGTAATTTGAATGACACGCCATTCCACACCATTTTGTCATGCAAACGAATATCAGTTTCTAAAGGAAAATGGACAAGATAGGATTGATAAATGACTGTATTCGGCTCTTCTTGCACAAGTGACTGGTTCTTTTCTATGACATAACAAGCTAGATCGGTCAGGCTGGGAGCATCGGGATAGGAAAGTGTTATTTGTAAATCATCAGCTGGAATTCCAAATTTTCCGCGGGCAGACTCCTTATGCTCAAGGTGAAAAAGATCACAGCGATCTGTTAATAGAGTTTGATAGCTCATAATGATCTCACCTTTAGTTTGGCACTGCCGCCGGTCAATGTTGGTTCAATGTAATCTACAAGCAGGGCATATACATAGGGTCTGCCTTTGACTTGATCAGCTGCCTTCGCATATGAATAATCGCCCATTTTCTCTGACGTAAAGCCTTTCATCATAGATTCGTCATCATTCAGCATGGCAAAATATTGGGCCATTTTTAATAATGCGATTCTTGCTTTTTCAGGGAGGGGCTGATATTTTTCGCTTGAGAAATCGTGACCTACGATCTGAAATACCGCAGCTTCTGCTTCGATAATATCTGCTGTCAGTCTTTCCACAGATCGATTTTTCACACGATCAAAGACAGAATAGGCTTGCAGTTCTTCAGCAGAAATGATCATGGCCTGCCGTCACCTACTCTTTCACTTTCATCACTTTTGCTACAGCATCCTCTTCCTCAAATTTGCTGTCTAGCTTCGCTGTGAGGACAATAATAAATTTACGGCTGCGAATATCTTTTTCTACTTCAATTCGAATATTACGAGAGAAACCTACGATAATATTTTTAGGGTGTGTCAGCAAAATATCTGATACGTCTGTTCCCGCTTCGTCATATGGCTGCATATTGGCAAGACCTTTGACCGGCACACCAAATGCAGAAGAAAGTCCGCCTTGAATGGCCGCATCTCCAAGGCCTGTCTGACGGTTTGCTACTTGATCCTTCCACTCAACCTCTAAGCTTGGAGATGTGTAGAAACGGAAATCCTGAGGTACACGTAAATATTTTGACGGCATCGCTTTATAGGCTTGCTTAAACATTTGGCGGCTAATTTCCGCTCCATTAGCATCTACGATATGAGATACCGCTTGTTTTCTCACGCCATCCATTTGAGCTAAAAACGGATCTGCTGAAGTCGTATCGCCATTGACGATGAGCTCTTCAATGTCAACTGCTGCTCGTTCAGCAAGCATTTGCATAATCGTCTGCTGAATTCCGTCTTTCTCAATATTGTTTTCAATGCTGTCATAGGTCATATGAATCTCTGCGATGACCTCTTTCGCGTTTAGCTGGACAGTGCTTGTCGCTGGGACAACACGGTCTTTCGCATCAAGTGCTTTGCCTTCTTCTGCTGGGCGCAAAATACGCTGGCCAAAGCCGATTTTTTCGATTTTTTGTGAATCACTTTCCATTGGGATGATACGTGCATCATTTAAAACGGTTGGTGTATTTTGCATCATTCTAATGAATGTGTTGGATTGGGTTGCGTTCATGAGACCGCCGGTTTTTAAGCTGGCAAGTGTCATTTCGGCCTTGCGAATCAACTCTTGATTTCTCACACTGTTTCCTCCTTATTTAGGCTTATAGTAAGCCATCCCATATGGGCTTTGTACTGTCATTTTGTGTATCGTGGATTGTTTGTTTTGACATACCGCGCGCTTTTTCAAGCATGTGAATCCGCTCTGAAATAGGCAAAAGCTGCTGCTGAAGCACTTGCTCAAGCGCTGCTTTTTCTCTGCTGGCTGATTTCTCTAAGGAAGAAAGCTGATGATGAATCGGTGCAACGACTTGCTCAAGCACCTTTTGGACAGGTTCTTCCTCTGTTTGATCTGTTTCCTGCTGTTCTGCCTGCTGTAAGACGTTTTCAATGGCCATTTTTGCTTTTTCAAGCTCTTGTACTTGCTCCGTTGTCAGAGCGGCATCTTGTTTTTGTACGGAGGCTGGCCTTTCACCAATCGTTTGAAGCACATCCTCTGTCTTCAAAATGTCCTGCACGATTGGCAGCAATTGCTCAAGCGCTGATCTTACACCCGCCTCATCACCATCACTTGACTGTAAGGCTTCCAGCAGATGGTCTAAAACGCTCCAAAATTGTTGTGACATGTTTGCACCTTCCTCTTTCAAAAAGAAATTTTTCAGCAAAGAAAAAAGCCCTCTCTCATTCGTGCTTTGAGATAGGAGCTGATCTTGTTCTTCTATTGCTACGATGTCTGCCGTTCCAGCCATTGAATACCCTGTAATGTGGCCTTTCTGGATTTGATCCCAAATCTCTTGGGAAGCCTTTGTTACAAGTACCCAAGATCCTTTTCGAATCAGCTCACCGCCTACCTCAAAATCAGCGGGGGCAATGTATGATTCAACAACCTCGCCCACACCATGTTGAAAATCATGCTGCTTGTCAATGCGGCGGGCATCCTTCATAAAACCATGTGCCGCTCTTTCAATTTCTTTGGCAGACATAAAGTCTTGGTGTGCATCAGGTGTATTCGGTTCATACACGACACCATACACAAGACGATGAGCATCTTCTGCCTTTGTCAGCACACTAACCTCCTTTTGAAAATCAGGCTGGCTTTTCTTTGCCTTCATCAAAAAGAATTTCTTTTTGTTTGCGGCTCTGTCCACATAGGAAACATGCGTAATTTTTGCGTTTTTTAATTCTCTCGGCATATGTTCACCCCCTTTCAAAAAAGCGCATGCGCTTCGGTTTATTTCTTCAGCTGATTCGCCTCTCGTTGAGGCTCTTGTTCGGCTGATGTCATGCGGCTTTCTAAAGGTCTGTAATAGAGATCCTCCGGCCATTCCTCTAACGTTTTCCCAAGGATACGTCCTGCTAGATCTCGCAAATCGTTTGGTGACACTGCCCCAGCCTGAATAAACGGTGTCAGAACCTTGGCAATCTCTAATGGATCTCTAAAGTCAGGACCATTTAATAGGAAACGAACATGCCAAATATCAAGATCCGGCAAGAAAAGGGTATTGAGCTTTCCTGTGATGAGATGCCGTTCAGGCTGAAATACCTGTTCTTCTGTTGTTTTTCGCGCCGTATCGGCTGTCGCTTTGTTATAGTCTTGAGACTCACCTGTGTAAATAGGCGGCAGGCGAAAAGCAGAGCGGATTTTGTTTCTTGTTTTTTCATCGTATTCTAAAAAGAGTGCATCTTCTTGCAAGATCTCTGCTAGGGATTTGAAGTTCACTTTGACATTTGAGACATCTTCTTCTCCAGTTAACCCTTTTTCCGTCGGGAGACCTTCGACTTCAAGCAATAGAAATTTATGTGCATGATCAGAGCCTTCGATATCGTCCATATAATCCTGAAGCTGCTGATAGGAAGACTCAGACAGCATTCCATTTTCGACAATGATGGCACCAGGTACATGCCGCCCTTGTTTAAAATAAAGATAGTTCAACTCTTCTGCCTTGCGTGCCCCATACATATTGACGATGTTGCCAATCCAGCGGGGAATCCCATACGTTCCACTGCCGATTTTAAAATGAATCACTTCTGTTGCGCGCAGCGGCTCTGGGGTGGTGTCATCGTATTTGCCTGTTTCACAATGTAAAATGCGCGGATCACCATACTCCTTGAAAAAGACTTTCTTTTCATTGATCACCTGCACATATTTACGGAATCGTTTCTTTCGATTCATTGTTTTCAATTCGCCGTTTTCTGTATACCGGAATTCAACATCAACTGGCTCACTAAGCTTGCAAATACGGATATGGAGCGCATCTAAATACTCGATTCCTGCCGGCTTTCCCTGACCATCTCGGAGAACCTCTAAAAAACCATTCCCCGTTTTCTCCCGGTCTTCGATGATATAGCCAAGCACCACATCAGCAGACTCATCATAGTTCATGTATTTCGTAAACTCTTCAAGTCTTGTCCATTCCTTCTCTGCTGCTTTCTTTTTTGCCGGTTTCACACCTTCTGCATTAAAGTCAAAGGCATATTCTACGCCAAAACCAAAGCCTAAAATATTGGTCTTATACGCATCAATACATTGCTGAAGAATGGTTGAATATTCTGCCATGCTTTTTAATTCATTGATATTGTAAGGCGGGGGAACAATGTCATCTTTTTCGTAGGAAAATTCATCTGCATACATTTGTTTTGTATGATCAGACATGTTTGCCTTCATAATGGTTGCTTTCAATTGTTTCATTGTATGGACCTCCTCTCTCTGTTTGGACGGACACGCTCTGAGGCGGTCTGTTTCAAATCTGTCACTTCATAATCATCCAGCGCATACCAGATGGCTGATAAAGTGTGCGGATCGATTTGAAATTCATCTTCCTCTAGACGTCCATCCTTATCTGCCTTATAGGTTAGTGATTGAAGTTCATAGATGGTATATGGACAAGCATCAGAACAAATAATTTTCTTAAACCGTTTGATTTTTTTTGTATACTGCAAACGTGAGCCTTGGAACTTATGTGCCGCTACCATTTGAAATCCGCGCTGCCGAAAATAGTGAACGGTTTTAGGTTCGGCTGCGTCAGCTTTAATCAGTTCCTGTGATTCAATGAACTCTTGCAGGTCAGTGGCTGTTTCATCATCTGTTTTCCCGCGGTCGTAATATTCCCAATAAATATATAAGTACTTTTTTTCATGATCGACAGCTAACCGAATGAGCGCATTGTATGATTCAACAAATCCAAAATCCATGCCAGCTCGTTTCAGCGGTCTGTCAATCTGCTGAATGGCTTCTAATACATCAGAATGGCTTCTCACCTCAAATTGAGGAAAAACCTTTGTGCCATTAATGCCGAAATACCCCTTCCTCGCAATGCGATAGAGATCTGGGTCATACTCTTTCAGCTCATCCAGCTGCTTCACGTAGCTTTTAGGAAGGAATAGGTTATCTTCCGCCGTGGAGTGATGGTAATACGTATCCTTGATGACAACGGTTCGCTTTTTGTATAATGTTTCGTCATCTAAAACAAATCGCTTCAGCTGTTCATCTCGAAAAAAATGTCTGTACGTCCAATTATCCTGACCAACGGGATTCGTCGATAACATCATATAAAGCGGTAAGGATGGATGCCTCAGCCTTCCAAGCAGCTCTTTAAAACCTTCATAAGAAACCTCTGAACATTCCTCAATCCAAATGATCGAGATGTTGTTGATCGATTTCAATTTTTCAGGCTTGTCCAGTCCTTTAAATAAGATGCTGCTGCCGTTTCGAAACGTTAGTGCAAGCGGCGAACTTCGGCACTTTACCACGTGGTCGATGCCGAGGTCGCTAACGATTTCTTGTAATAAAGAAAAGGTTGATTCGCGGTGCGTATCATACACCTCTCGAATGACAAGTGCTGTCCGCTTTTCTTCCAGCAGTTTTAAGACAAGCTTTAAAGCAATGTGATAGCTTTTGGAGGAGCCATAGCCTCCGACTAAAAATTGAAACTTTTGATTCCAATCGAATAGAAAGTGTTCAAAGTGAGGATTGACTTCTTTTTCAATCAATGGCGTCATGAGTCTTCCTCTTTTCGCTTGATCATGATTTGAAGATCTTCCTCTTTTTCTTCACGCACTGCTTTTTTCGTTTTTTCGATCGTCAGTTCAATTTGCTTCAGCCTTAATCTTCGTTCATCCTTCGCATGTGCGAGCTCTTCAAACTGTTTTATTAAACGCCTGAGTTCACCCATTGCACGGGATTGTGCATTTAAAAACGTCGCATGCCGATCCCATGAAAATTGAAACGAGTATTCTTCTGAGGTCATGTCTAGTTCTGTCTGAATGCCTTCGCCTGTTTCTTCTAATGAAGAAGGCATGTATGCCGCCTTTTTCAGCTCTTTGATCATGTCCTCTTGATCTGCTACATACATGATTCGCTGCGCCCGAATAATGGCTGCATATTGAATTTGAATTTGGTCCCAGATTAAATCAAGCGATGTGCGTCCATCCATTTTCTCCATGATTTCAATCGTTTCATCTGAAAGAAATTGATTAAAAATCGAGTGTGCTTGCTTTGACGAAGTTTTTTGTCTTTGCCATCCGTATCGTCTTTTCCACGATTTGACGGTATGGATCGAGACATTGTAATGATCAGCAATTTGCTGGTACGTCATCCCCTTCATATAATCCTGCTTGGCCTCTATCCGTTTATCTTTCATTTACATTCACCTGCCGCCTCCTTTTAATTCGAATGATTCCCTCTGAAGGAATCATTTGTGTAGGGCTAGCAAACATTCGTTTGGTCTTTCTAACTATAGGTGGCAACTGTAAGACAAGCTTTAGCTGATTTATTTTTGAACAGAAAAAACACCTATTCAGCAGCTCTGAATAGGCGTTCTTGTACTTTTTTGGACATTTTCGTCCGCGCTCTTTCCATATGTTTTTGCACAGTTCCTTTTTTGACATCCAGCATGTCCGCAATCTCGCTAAACGATAACCCTTGTGTTGTGTGCATAAAGAATACGTCCTTTTCTCGATCTGTTAAAACAGACAAAGCGTCATCAATTCTTTTTTTGTCTCTCTCACTGACTTCTCTTTCTTTCTCTTGAATAAGGGTATATTCATGTGATAAAGCCTCTAACACTTCTGGATTTGCGAGAATGGTACGCTGATAGACTGAACGTCTGTCTAATCCTCTGCGCGCACCTGGCTCTCTTCCGATTTGGAGCCATTCTACTACGTATTCCAGATCGCTTACCATACTGGCGATCATTTTTTTATCATGCTTGTCTTGAACGGACAGCTGATGTTCTTCTTTTTCTTTAAATGGTTCATATTGTTTTCTAGCATTCTTTAAAGCTCTTTTATATTCAATGAGTAAATCTTGCATATTGGCTCTCTCCCTTTTTTAAGAAAATAAAAAACGGACACCAATCAGGCCCCCTTTAGCAGGGTCTTGATCAGTGTCCGCAGGCTTTCCGTCTTGGACATATTGTGCTTTGATGTGTTCAGTCAGTTAGCTGATTTTAAAACCAATCTCGTGATCTACTCTTGCAAAATGACCTTTTGCCGTTTGAATAATGGTTTTTCCATGTTCAGGTACATCCATTTTATAAGCCGTTCCTACATTCCCATCTAACACGATGACTTGAATTTTTCCTTTTTCCATCTCACCGACAAATGTTTGGTTTTCTTGAATGAATAGTTGTTTTGGCTCGTTCATCTGCTTGTCTCCTTTTTTGGTGTTGGCCTCGTGCCACCACCTACCGTATTGATAATGATTTCAACTCTTGGACACATACTATAAAACTGAGAAACTCTTAAATCGACCATCTGCAGAGGGACTTCATCGGCTATAGAATGAAGTGCTTCTTGAATATGCTGTAGATTCGGCTGAAAGATGCTGACGTGTACTGGGCGTATCAACCCTTTTTCTGCGTATGTACGCTTTTTTTGGCAGTCAGCTATGTCAAACGGCATGTGATCAAATAAACGAATTTCAAGTGATAGTGCGCCTTTTAATTTTTGCGGGCATTGCCCTTTTGCAGCTGATCGTATTCTTTTCATCAATGTCTCTTTTGTTAACAAATGCTCATGTTCAATGATTAAATGGATGACCATGTTATGATCTCCCGTCATCCTTTGCCCACTGGCGGATGTCTTGTTCGTTTTTACTCGCTTTGAGCAAGCATTTCAAAAATGTCATGATTTGCTTCCATCGTTTCACGTTGACCTGATTCCTCCTTTTTTGTATCATCAACCTTAGCTTCCAGGAGGGTCATATATGTCTCTTTCTCTTCTGATGTGGCAAAAACAAACATCGGTGTCTGATGATGAAAGGCGATCCAGCCGCCAGCTTGGTCTAAACAAAGCTGCGCTTCTTTTCTAGCATCAAACGTCAGCTGATGTCTCATCTTCTTCAGCTCCCTCCAAGCTGTCCTCAATTTCTGTTTGGTATCCATATCGTTTCATGTCATATAACCAATAACTTTTTGGATAACCAAAGTCACTTATCTGAGTCACCATTGGATGTTCAATATTCATTCTGCTCGTCTCCCCTTTTCTAAGAACCGATCTTCTCTTAAACAATTACTCTTTTCGTGTAACTTTTGGCCAAAAAAAAGCTCTTGAACCCCGGTATTCAGCAGATCTGCAATATGCTTTGCTGTTTCTAAGCTAGGCTTCGTTCTGCCCATTTCGATATTCGCATAGCCGCTTGTGTACTTATATCCCAATTTTTTCGCCATATAGGTTTGTGTTTTTCCTTGCAATATGCGCTCTTCTCGTAAATTTTCAAGTTTCATCTTTCCACCTCTTACTCAATATGTGTAAGTTATATTCATTATGATAATATACACGAAACGAGTAAGTCAATCATATTTTTATTCTTTTTGTGTATTTATTTATCTTTTCCGTGTAATTCATGATAAAATTTACTCATAACATGAAAAAAGGTGTTTCTGATGGATAATTTGACTGGGAAGATTCTAACTGAATTAAGAGAGAAGCATGGATGGAGCAAGTCAACAGTTGCTAAAAAACTCGGATTAAAGGCGATGTCCACTTATGCAAACTGGGAATACGGCTTGAGAAAACCCGACGGTGAAATGATTGTGAAAATTGCCGAATTATATGGGGTCTCAACCGATTATCTTCTCACAGGTAAGGACAAAGGCAGGCCCGATGACGATCTTGCAGACGATCCTGATTTGCAAATTGCGTTTAAAGCAGCATCAGATTTTTCCGAAGAAGCACGAAGACAAACCATCGATTTTATTAACTACATTAGAGAGAAGGAGAAGCAAAAAGGTCGTCAGCCAAAAAAGCGAGACGACAATTGATCATCTCTTTTCATCTGCTTTACGCTGGGACGAACCCAGCTTTTTTTATACCTCTTTTTCCCTTAAAAAAGAAATAGCATATGAATAAAAAATCATGTCTTTTCCAACATAATATGTGACAATTTTCGCCATAATTACTCTTTTTTCACATATTTTAATTGACAAATAATTCTATTATTATTAATATATGTATATACCAAAAAAAGGAGTGTTACCGATGAAAAAATTCATGAAAATCTGTACATTGTCTTTAGCTGCTGTAGGTGCTCTTACATTCTCTCAAACTGAAGGTGCTCATGCAGCTGCACAGCCAAAAGAACCAGTCATAGCAAAAGCTCCTATTATGAATAAAGTAATTACGGTGAACCGTACGCTTTCTGTAGGTTCTTCAATCGCCGTCTCTCTTCCAGCAAGCCAAATTTCTGTGTCGGGTGCAACGTATGCGATTCAATTAGATCAAACAGCTCCAAACTTCACTTGGATTCGCGCTGTACAACGCGGTTCTGTAACAGTTTCCTACTATAATTCACTAGGCGAGCTTGTGATTAACTATATTACTGTTCGATAAACAATCTAGCTTTACATATCTAAAGGCGATGACATGAAATCATCGCCTTTTGGTGTTTAGAGTTGGTTTCATCTGAAACATGATTGCCAACATCCGCTCAATATGTTAACTTTTAATAAATATAAGTTAACATATTGAGGGGGCATTCATGATGAGAGAGCAGCTGTCTTTGTCTTGGGAAGCAATAGCGGAGAAGGCGATGAAAAATGAACCGATCACGGCGCAAGAGGGTCTAGACATTCTTGAAGCTGACGATAGAGAATTGTTACCTATTATGCATGCAGCCTATCAAGTGCGATATCATTTTTTTCAAAAAAAGGTGAAATTAAATATGATTTTTAACGCGAAAAGTGGATATTGCCCTGAGAACTGTGGATATTGTTCACAGTCGATGATTTCAAAAGCACCAGTTGAAAGATATACAATGCTTGATCAAAAGACCATTGTAGCTGGTGCGCGTGAGGCTCTCAAAAGAAAAGCCGGGACTTATTGTATTGTGGCAAGCGGGAGAGCGCCTTCTCATAGGGAATTAGATGAAGTCACAGCAGCAGTCAAGGAAATCACTGAAACGATGCCTTTGAAAGTGTGTGCCTGTCTTGGGTTATTAAATGAAGAAAAAGCGAAGCGGCTGAAGGAAGCGGGTGTTCATCGGTATAATCACAATATCAATACACATCATGATCATCATGCTCACATTACGACAACTCATACATACGATGACCGCGTGTCGACCATTGAGCAGGTCAAACAATCTGGCATGTCACCTTGCTCAGGGGTCATTATTGGAATGGGTGAAACCAATCAGCAAATTGTTGAAATGGCTTTTGCGCTCAGAGCACTTGATGCGGATTCAATTCCAGTCAACTTTCTTCATGCCATTGAAGGAACACCGCTTGAGCATCAAAAACGAACACACCCGATCAAAGCATTGAAAGTGCTGGCAATGATGAGATTTGTCAACCCAACAAAAGAAATTCGGGTATCTGGAGGCAGAGAGTTTAATTTACGGACACTCCAGCCGCTCGCACTGTATGCCGCAAATTCCATTTTTGTTGGTGATTATTTAACAACAAAAGGCCAGCAAGTCCAAACGGATCATCACATCATTGAGGATTTAGGGTTTGAAATAGAAGAATGTGCGTTATAAAAAAAGTCTGCCGATTCACCGGCAGACTTTTAAGATTAGAATCTTTTATGAAAATCGACAGTTCCGCTTCCATCTTCTCGGTCAAAGCTGCCAACAAACGTCCAGTTAATATATCCACCGTCACCATTGTTGACAAACGTACCATCTTCAAATACCCAAATACCAAACGTAATACCGTCATATTCAACACTATCATAGTAGACAACATTGTTCAGACCGCTAAAGTCGTGGTCTTGGCTTAAGTTTTGGACAACTACGTTGTAGTTTTGACCTGCTTCATAGAACGCACTGTATGCCGCATTTTTTACGAATCCATCACGATTTTGAGATGATTTTACTGCTTGTTCAATTTTATCGGCAATGGCTACTGGATCAATTGAGACACTTCCATCAACACCTGTTGTTGTAGCAGCTTCAGCCGTTTGACCAAAAGTCGTAAGAGATAGAGGGGCAGCAATCATTGACGTAGCGATGACAGAACCAACAAACATTTTGCTTGTTTTTCTCATTATTTCTAACTCCTCCTTTAATTGGTATGTTTATGTACTACCCCTTCATCTGTCTCTTAAACACTAATTTATGAAAAAAATTCTTATTCTACCAATTAAGAGGGTATTTTTACTGTTTAATTAGGCGAAATAACAAAAAAACTACTCTTATAAAAGAGTAGTTTACAGTATTACATGAACAGGATAAATAAAATCACACCTAGGATAATTCGATATATCGCAAAAGGCACCAGTTTGATTTTATTGATCAGTTTTAGGAAGAATCGAACAACAAAGAGAGCCACAACAAACGCACTCACAAAGCCGACGATAAAGAATGACAGCATATCCGGTGTTAAATATTCGGCATTTTTCACAAGGGTTAACAAGCTTGCTCCTGCCATAATCGGCATCGCCATGATAAATGTAAAGTCTGCCGCAGCACGGTGATTCAAACCAAGAATAACCCCGCCTGCGATCGTCGAACCTGAGCGCGAAAATCCTGGCCATAATGCTAAACATTGAAACAGTCCAATATAAAGCGCCTGTCTGTAAGTCATGTTATCGACAGAGCTTGTTTCTGATTTCCGTTTATTGATCCAGTCAGCGACAAGCATCAGAACTGCCCCTAAAATCAAACCGACAGCGACTGTTCTGACGTCAAATAAGTATTTATCAATATAATCTTCAAATAGAAATCCTAAAATGACGGCTGGAACAAGTCCAACTGCAATTTGGGCGATGGTCAGTTTATGCCCGCTGCGCTTTTGCTCTTCGGTGATATTTTTCTTTAAGCCCAATAAGTTTAAAATACGATCTTTAAACACGATCATGACAGCTAAAATTGAGCCTAACTGAATCACGACTTTAAATGTGTTGGCCGCTTCTGGCGTAATAATTTCCTTTGATTTTAACCAAAGATCATCGACAATGATCATGTGACCTGTAGATGAAACAGGTGCGTACTCTGTTAATCCTTCGACAATTCCTAAAACCAGTGCCACGAATAAATCCCATAGATTCATGATTTTCTTTCCTTTCAATTCTGATCTTTTGAACACGCCAAACATCTATGTCCACATAAAGACAAGCTTCCTTCATCGAAAGCTCGTCTTTATGATACTATATTTTTTTCAAAAAAAGATTATGACATCAAACCTTTTCTTCTTTATACAAATTGGACCGCATTTTGAACCAATCAAATAAGTGAGTCGTGATGACCTTCAGAACGGCATACGTCGGAATAGCGACAATGATGCCGACCACGTTGAACAATTTACCAGCTGTTAATATAACAAAAATAATCGTAATGGGATGAATATGAAGGTTTTTCCCCATCACCTGAGGAGAAATGAATTTCCCTTCAACGAGCTGAACCACTGTCCAGACTATAATAAGTTTTAGCAGCATTACTGGTGACGTCACAAGTGCAATCACAATCGCTGGTGTAATCGCAATTGTTGGACCAAGGTAAGGCACTATGCTTGTACATGCAGCAATGATAGCGAGCAGCAGCGCATAGTCAAGTCCAATGATCATATAACCGATTAACAGAAGAACACCGATACAGAAGCTGACAATGATCTGTCCGCGAATATACGAGCTTAGACGGTGGTTCATTTCGTGAAGCATGATATGTGTATGTTCCCTCATTTTACTTGGGAAAAATTTCAATAGATAGTCAGGCAGCTTTTTGCCGTCTTTTAATAGATAAAACAGAATAAACGGCACAGTCACGATCGAGATAATGACTTCTGTGAGCGCCCCTAAGAATGTTCCTACACCGGTAAAGGTGCTTTCCAAAATCTTCGTCGCTTGACTGGATGCTTTACTTACCAATTCAGACACGTTAAAGTTCATCGAGTTTTGCACTTGATTAATAAAGTTACTTCCTGTTAATTGTCTAATTTGATCTTCTACCGTATCGACGTATTTCGGAAGATTATGAAATAGACTCATGGTTTGAGCTTGTAAAAAAGGAATAATGGACACGATGGTCACTGTAATAATCCCAATAATGACAATATATAAAAGCAAAATGGAATAGATCCGCTTGATTCTTGCTTTCTCTAACAAGTTAACAATTGGATTTAATAAATAATACACGACTCCCGTTAAAATAATCGGTAAGGCAATGGTTTTGACGAGTACAATGAGCGGTGTGAAAATAAATGATGTTTTCATGAAAACAAGGATATTCAATCCAATTAATAACAGGACGAGTAAAAAGAGAACAAACTTGTTATCAAGAAAAAATTTTCTAAATCGACTGCTCCACATTTGCATAGAATTCATATTGTTCCTCCAAACACGGGCTATTTTATGAGTAAATTGTACACTACTTGATCATGATTATGGTCGTCATTGTTTGAGCTTTTTTTCCCATTTTGCAATGGACATTGCCCATACAATGAGAATCGGCTGTCCAATAAGCCTTATCCATAGCAAGGCTTGTTCTGTATTTTCTTGACCTGGAAATGGTATTCCCTCACGAGCAGCAAATAAGTTTGCAGGGAAAATGAGTACAAGATAGACAGCAATGGATTTTGCCGCTGCAATCCTGACATTTGGCAAAAGCAGCAGCACGGCCAGCAGCCATTCAAGACATGCAGTCGCATAGACCATTACATATGGAAATCGCCAGCCTGGCATCATGCGGGCAAAGCCGCTCGGCTCTATCACATGAAAAATACCAGCCGCTATGAATAAAAGCGCAAAGATGTATGTACTTCCTATATGCAGGACGCGCTTCATGTTTCCTCCTCTCCCTTCTATCCTGAGTATTACCCGAAGAAGGAAGAAACTACCCACTTTTCGTACATTTATATCCTTTATGTAAGACGCATCAGCCTATATAAAGGTTTCATCCGCTTTGCAATAAAAAGAATATTCTTTCATACAAACGCTTTCAAAGCATGTATAATCAGAGAAAAGCAGAAGGAGGGAATCACATGATTCGATTTGCTGTCATCGGAACGAACTGGATTACAGATCGGTTCTTACAAGCTGGTGAAGAACTAGCTGATTTTACATGTACAGCCGTCTATTCACGGTCCGCTGAAAAAGGACAGGCCTTTGCCGAAAAATATGGGATTGATACGGTTTTTACGAACTTACAACAAATGGCGGAAAGTGATACGTTTGATGCCGTGTATATTGCGAGTCCAAATGCCCTTCATAAAGAGCAAGCCATGTTGATGATGGGGCATCAAAAGCATGTTTTATGCGAAAAACCATTCGCCTCTCATCGAAAAGAAGTGGAAGAAATGATTGCCGCAGCGAAAAAACATCAAGTGTGTTTGATGGAAGCGATGAAAACGACATTTCTGCCTAATTTCCTTCAAATCAAACAGCATCTTGATCAGCTTGGACCTATCAGGCAAGTGGTCGCGCATTACTGTAAATATTCTTCAAGATACGATGCCTATCGAAGCGGCGAGCTTCCAAATGCCTTTAAGCCTGAGCTATCCAACGGTTCTTTAATGGATATCGGGGTGTACCTCGTTTACCCAGTCATATACTTATTTGGTCTGCCGAATCAAATCACCGCAAGAGGCTATAAGCTTTCTTCTGGTGTGGATGGGAACGGTTCAGTCCTTTTACAGTATGACGGGCATCAAGCACTTCTTTTTCATTCTAAAATTTCAACGTCTCATTTATCGGCTGAAATTCAAGGCGAGGATGCCACCATGGTGATTGATCAATTCCACCGTCCTTCACGAATCACGATACACGACCGTGACGGACATCAAACTGACATCTCTCTCAAAGATGATCAGCCAGCTATGTCTTATGAAATCAATCATTTTATTGAGTGTATTCAGCAGGGAATGGGGCAGTCTCCCGTTAATACATTTGCCCTATCTGTTCAAACCATGTCCGTAATGGACGAAGCGAGAAGACAAATGGGCGTGATGTATCCTGCCGACAGACAAAATGTATAGGGCATGAAATGATGAACAAAGGGCGAATGATTGATTTGTTCGCCCTTTGTTTTTTATGTTTCGTGTCAGTCGTTTATTTTGCGGCTAACACATCCGCAAATGCTTTCACATACGGCGGAAGGTCCGGCGGGCGTCTGCTGGAGATGAGGTGGCCATCTGTGACAACTGCCTCATCGAACCAGTCCGCACCAGCATTTGTCATATCATCTTTAATACCAGGTGTACTTGTCACTTGTCTGCCTTTCAGGATTCCTGCTGATATCAGCACCCAGCCGGCATGACAAATCTGACCGATTGGTTTTGCCTTCGCATCAAATGTACGGACGATGTCTAATACTTCTGGATAACGGCGCAGTTTATCAGGCGCCCATCCGCCAGGGACTAGCACAGCATCATAATCATCAGCTTGTATGGAATAAAAATCTGCATCAGATACCGCCGGCACACCATACTTCCCGATGTACTCATGATTTGCTTTTTCACCTACAAGATGGACAGTCGCCCCTTCTTCTCTTAAACGCAGAACCGGATACCATAGCTCTAAATCTTCAAAATCATCGCTGACAAACGCAATGACCTTCTTATCTGATAAACGCATACTATCTCTCCTCTTCTTTCGATTTCCTCTATTGTACGAGATGTCCTCTTAAAAAGAAAAGCGGTTCCCCTTGAGGAGAACCACTTGACCTTATTCGCTGATCTTGAATTTTTTAATTAAATCACGTAATTCTTCCGCCATTTGGGAAAGAGTTGTGGATGAAGAACTAATCTCTTCCATAGAAGCAAGCTGCTCTTCAGCAGATGCTGCGATATCTTGGATGCTTGCTGAACTCTCTCTTGATACATCTGCAATTTCATTTACTGCTTTAGAAATTTGCTCAGATCCTTTCGACAGCTCGCGCACCGTTGTATTCATTTCATTCATTCTTGCTGCGATTTCCGCTGTTTGCTCATTTATTTGTGAGAAACTTTCTTTCGTTTGATCTGTAATAGTAAGACCACTTTTCACTTCTTCATTCACTGCTTTGAACATATTTTGAGATGTTTCGATTTCAGTAACGATTTCATTCACAAGCTTTTCAATCTCTTTTGCTGAATCCGATGATTGAACCGCTAGTTTACGCACTTCTTCCGCAACAACAGAGAAGCCTCTGCCTGATTCACCTGCGCGTGCTGCTTCAATGGCAGCATTTAGTGCAAGTAAATTCGTTTGATCCGCAATGCCGTTAATCACGCCTAGGATGTTTGTGATATCTTTTGATTTATGCTCTAGCCCGTTGATCACGCCTTCAGCTTCTTTCACTGAATGGTCAATCGTCTTCATTTGGCCAACAGTCTGCTCCACAAGCTGTCCGCCTGTTTCTGCGACTGTTTTTGATTGAACAGATGACGCTGTGATGACATCAGACGTTTCGGCAACTTCGTTCAGTCCTTCATTCATTTGTTTTAAATGAACCGCGCTTTGTTCCACCATTTCGTTTTGATTTTCGTTGCCGTTAGAGAATGTTTCAATAGATGATGTGATATGTTCGGTTGCTTTAGTTGTTTGACCTGCGCTTGCCGTCAGTTCTTCAGATGATGAAGCAACATTCTCAACAGATGTTTGTACTGCTTGAATGACATCTCTTAGGGACTCACTCATTTCATTAAAGCTTGTGCCAAGCTGTCCAATTTCATCTTTTGAGCGGACATCAATTTTTTCTGTTAAATCTCCCTGACTGATCTTCTTCGAAGAAGAGACAAGAGTGGAAAGTGGTTTTGTAATGGAACGGATGATAAAGAAGATCAGAATCCCGCCAATGATAAGCGCGCCGGCTAAAATGATGGCGGCCATGTTAAAGACTGGCTGTGCAGCTTCTTCTACTTCACTGACAAACATCGTCCCGACAATTTTCCAGCCAGTCGCCTTGTTTGTGGTGAACTCCATCTGCTTTTCTTTTCCTTCAAACATATAGCTCATAGATCCGTTATCTTGTGAATACATTTTTTCTAACCATTCACCAGATAATTTTGTTCCTGCTTTTTTCGTTGGATGTGCCACATATGTACGGTCTGGACTTCCAATAAAGGCATAGCCTTGTTTCCCAATGTTAATGCTATTGGACTCTTTAACTAGATTCGCAATGTCTAGGTTCATCGCGATGACGCCTGATCCATCCTCTAGTTTTTTAGAAATGGTTACCACAAGTGTACCGGTTGAAGCCGTTGCATATGGGGCTGAAACAGACAGCTCACCGTTTTTCGCCCAGCCGTCTTTGTACCAATCCCTCTCAGTTGCGACATAACCTGCAGGCATTTTTTGATTAGGATATCTTGAAAACACTTTGCCGTCACTTGAAGCGACAAAAATGCCTTCTGTGTCATCATTCATACTCATGAACTGCTCAAAGCGTCCTTGAATATCGGTCGTTCCTTTTTGCTTGAGCTTTTTCTCCGTGATCCATTTGCTAAAGAAATCGGCTGCGTCTGTTTTCACTTTGACAACCTTCGTAATATTTTTATCTAGCTGCTCTACGTTTTCCTTTGCACTTTGCATAATTTGATCATTTAAAGAGGTGCTTGCCGTATGGTATGAAGAGAATGCCAATACAATGATTGGACATAAAAGAATAAATAAGAAAGAGAATACGAGCTTTTTTGAAATAGATGGCTTTCTGAAATACTGTATGAATTTCATAAAAAAGAAAACTCCTTTTAGTAAGATAGTATATATATCGGAAGTACTACTAGGTTCTTTACTTTTTTAACTTATTAAAGTCTAAATAAGTCCAAATTACCCAATTTATATGCATCGAATGGAAAAACACCTGACGTTTTGGCGTCAGGTGCTTAAGATTGTTGACAAAGGGCTAAAATGTTCTTGATTTTAGCCCTTTGTCTTCTTTTTCAGTGTGATAGAAAACCTTTGCAGTCTAGGAAGGACGAGTACCGGAGCGGAGCGAATAAAAGATTCGTGAGCACCGGCACGCAGACCTGACACCAAATGCGAGGGTTTGTCTACACGCTGAAACACCTGACGTTTTGGCGTCAGGTGTTTCGCTACTCTCTTACATTTTAAATTGTTTAATAAGCTCCCTTAGTTCTTCTGCCATCTGAGATAAAGTGGCAGAAGATGAGCTGATCTCTTCCATAGATGCAAGCTGTTCTTCTGCTGATGCCGCGATATCTTGGAAGCCTGCTGAGCTTTCTCTTGAGAGCTCTTTGATTTGATTCACCGCATGAGAAATATCATTTGAGCCATGCGATAGCTCTTCGGCTGATCTGTTCATTTGTTTCATTTGTTCTGTCATTTCTGATGTTTTATCAGTGATTTTCTCAAAACTCACTTTCGTTTCATCTGTAATGTTTAATCCAGATTGTACTTCACCTGCTACTTGTTTAAACATTTTCTGCGATTTTTCTATTTCCTCCACAATTTCGTTCGTCAGGCTTTCAATTTCTTTTGAAGAGCTTCCTGACTGCTCTGCCAGCTTGCGGACTTCTTCTGCGACAACAGAGAAGCCTCTGCCTGCTTCACCTGCTCGTGCGGCTTCGATCGCAGCGTTTAAAGCAAGGAGATTCGTTTGATCCGCAATACCGTTGATGACCCCAAGAATGTTTGTAATATCCTTTGATTTCTGCTCCAAGCCTGCAATGACAAGCTCTGCTTCTTTTACTGCCTGCTCAATCGTTTGCATTTGACCTGCTGTTTTTTGAACGAGTTCTCCTCCAGCCTGAGCAGTTTTGCTCGATTCGATCGACGATTCCATCATATGAGAGGTTGTGTCGACCATATGCGATAAGCTCCGATCCATTTCGTTTAACTGAACTGAGCTTTTTTCGATCATATCATTTTGATGTTCAGTGCTGTTTGAGAACTGTTCAATAGATGATGTGATATGCTCGGTCGCTTGAGCTGTCTGTCCTGCACTTGCCGTTAACTCTTCAGACGAAGCAGCAACATTTTCAATGGAATTTTGGACAGCTTGAATGACTTGCTTCAGCTTTGCTGACATGTCGTTAAAGCTTTGCGCTAGCTTACCAATTTCATCGTGCGTACGAACTTCAATATGCTGGGTCAAATCACCTTGACTGATTTTTTCAGCCGATTCAGAGAGCTCTATCAGTGGCTTTCGAATCGATTTAATAATAAAATAAATCGCGATTCCGCCAATGGCAATCGCAGCCGCAAGAATGATCATTGTTAAGTCGAGCACTGGCTGTGCGGCTTCTTTTACTTCATTCACATACATCGTTCCAGCAAGCTTCCAGCCGGTTGCTTCATTTGTGTCAAAAAACATTTGCTTCGGCTGGCCATTGTATTCATATTCAAAGCTGCCTTCTTTTTTATCATATAGTTTTGAGATGAAGTCACCAGTCAGCTTTGTCCCAGCCTTATCGGTTTTATGGGCCACATAACGCTGATCTGATGTGGCGATAAACGCATAGCCTTCTTGGCCAATTTTGATGCTGTTTGTATCTTTTACAACCGTATTTAAGCGTACATTCACCCCGATCACACCAGATCCATCTGCTAGCTGTTCTGATATTGTGATGAGCAGGTCATCTGATGACTTATCGGCAAAAGGATCTGAAATGATGAGTTTCTTCTCTCCCATCGATTTCTGAAACCAAGTTTCATTTTTTGCGCTCTTTGCATTACCTTTGTGAATCTCCGAATATTCAGTTAGTTTACCATTTTGATCTGCAACAAATACTTCTACTACATCGTCATCTGTTTCCGATAATTGCTCTAATTTCACTTTGAGTAAATCTTTGTTTTTAGCAGTCAATTCACCCTTTTTGATCGATTTAGATAAGTATGAAACCATGTCAATTTTAGGCTGTATATCTTTATTAATGAGTTCGTTTAATTGTTGAACACCATTTGCAGCACTAGACATAATCTCATCATTAAGAGACTTTGATGCCACTTCATAAGAAAATGCAGCCAATACGAGAATTGGCACTAGGAGAATCGCTAAGAATGCAGTAATTAATTTCTTCGACATCGTAAAGTGCTTAAAAAAGTTGATTTTTTTCATGACTCTACTCCTTTTGATTTATGATTTGTGGTCTTCCTCTTCTATTCTTAGGTAATATGAATTATTTTTCAAGGAATAATGTTCAAAAAACCCAAAAAATAAGTATAATTACCCATTTCTTTTGATTTACTCAATGAAAAAGAGCCTCTATCTGGAGGCTCTTTTCTTCCTGTCTATTCAACCTTAAATTTGCTAATTAAATCGCGTAATTCTTCTGCCATCGAAGAGAGTGTGGCAGAGGACGAGCTGATTTCTTCCATTGATGCCAGCTGTTCTTCTGCTGAAGCCGCAATGTCTTGAATATTTGCCGAGCTTTCACGTGATACGTCTGCGATCTCACGAACAGCCTCTGACACATGTGCCGAGCCTTTTGAAAGCTGAACAACGGTTTGATTCATCGTTTGAAGCTGGTCAGAAATTTCTTTTGTCATTTCGAAAATATTGTGGAAGCTTACTTTCGTTTGTTCAGTGAAGCTTAGGCCTGATTGAACCTCTCGATTCACCGCAGTGAATACTTCCTGTGATACGTCAATATCTTGTACGATTTCTTTAATCAAATTCTCAATTTCTTTTGCCGAGTTGGCAGATTGAACCGCCAGTTTTCTTACTTCTTCTGCTACAACGGAGAATCCTCTGCCAGATTCACCAGCTCTTGCTGCCTCAATCGCTGCATTTAGCGCAAGTAAATTCGTTTGATCGGCAATTCCATTGATGACACCGAGAATTTGGGTAATGTCTTTCGATTTACTTTCAAGTGCACTGATGACATTCTCTGCTTTTTTCACGGACTGATCAATGACATTCATTTGAGAAGCGGTTTTTTCAACAAGCTGGCCGCCTTCCCCTGCGATATCTGTTGATTTGATCGATGAAGCAGTAATGGATTCAGCCGATTCATTCATATTCTGAAGACCGCGGTTCATTTCCTCTAACTCTTCTGAGCTCAATTCGACTTTATCATTTTGGCTTTCATTTCCGCTGGAGAATTGTTCAATGGCTAGTGTAATATGCTCTGTTGCTTTACTTGTTTGTCCTGCGCTGGCAGTCAGTTCTTCTGATGAAGATGCGACATTCTCGACTGAAGTTTGAACGGCTCCAATGAGAGATCGCAATGAGTCAATCATCGTATTAAAGCCTTTACCAACTTGTCCAATTTCGTCATCTGACTGGATCTGAAGCTTATCGCGTAAATCACCTTCGCTGACTTTTTTCGAGAAGCGGGCAAGATTGGATAATCTTTTCGAAATAGAGCGGACGATAAAGAAAATGAGGGTTCCTGCAACAATGAGTGTGACACTGAATACGATAATGGCTGTATTGAAAACGGGCTTTGCCGCTTCTTCTACTTCAGATACGAGCATCGTTCCACCAATTTTCCAGCCGGTTAATTCATTGGTGACATATGCAACCTTTTTATCTGTTCCTTTGAGGGTATAGCTGCCGCTTCCTTCTTTATTTTTAAAAATAATACTGGCCAGATTTTCATTGACTTGACTTCCTGGCTTTTGGGTTGGATCTGCTAAAACTGTTTTATCTTTCTCCATGATGAAAGCATAGCCTTTTTGCCCAATTTTGATTTCTTTTAGTTTTTGGAGCAGGCTGTCAATTTCCATATCAAGACCAATGACACCTGAACCATCTTTCATTTTTTGGGCAATTGTGATAACCATTTTGCCCGTGGATGCTGCTACATATGGTTTTGTGATGACTTGTTTGCCGTTTTCTGCTTTCAATGCCTCTTGATACCATGGACGTTCTCTTGGATCGTAGCCATCTGGCATCTTTTGAACTGGATATTGCATAAACAATCCCTTTTCAGAGCCTGCATAGATTGCGGATACATCTTTTTCATTAATTTTTCCAAATTGCTGTAATTCTTTAATCGTCGCATTTCTATTTTTTTCTTGAAGATTAGACGCTTTGAGCGAGTCTGAAAACAGTGTCACAGCATCTGATTTGTTGCCAATATTCTCATTGATTAAGGTATCAAATGCATTAACTTGACTCATCGCACTGCCCATAATCTGTTTGTCTAGCTCTGTCTTTGATGTAAAAAACGCACTAATTGTCAGTGCCACAGTTGGCAGAATAAGGACGACCAAAAAGGCAATGATTAATTTCTTTGAAATGGATGGTTTTTTGAACCATTGGATCATTTTTCCCATTTTAACTTTCCCCCTTTACTTCTCTAAAGTTATTATCGGATGAAAGGTTTATTTTTAGAGGCTGGAAATGACGTTTAAAAATAAAAAAAATACCCAGACAATTCTGGATACTTTTTCATCATTATTTAATTAATTTTAAATTGACTTGTGAGCTCTTTTAGTTCCTCTGCCATGTTGGCAAGTGTCACAGAGGAAGATGTGATTTCTTCCATAGATGCTAGCTGCTCTTCTGCAGAAGCCGCAATGTCCTGAATGTTTGCTGCGCTTTCTCTCGAGACTTGGCGCATCTCCTGCATCGCTTGTGAAACAAGCTTTGAACCGCTTGATAGGTCAATGGCTGTATCGTTTAATTGCGACAGTTTTTTCGACATTCCTTCTGCCGCCTCATAAATGTGCTGGAAGCTTTCTTTTGCTTCCTCTGTCATACCGAGTCCTGCGTTTACTTCTCGATTGACTGCTTTGAACATATCTTGAGATTTAGCAATTTCTAGCACAATTTCTTGGATGAGCTTCTCAATTTCTTTCGCTGAATCTGCGGATTGGACTGCTAGTTTTCTCACTTCTTCTGCAACGACGGAGAATCCGCGTCCTGATTCACCTGCTCTTGCTGCTTCAATTGCTGCATTAAGCGCAAGTAAATTCGTTTGATCCGCGATGCCATTAATGACATTTAAAATACTCGTAATATCTTTAGATTTGTATTCTAATTCTTTCATGACCTGCTCTGCTTCTTGTACAGATGTATCAATATGTTTCATTTGGCTTGCTGTGCTTTCAACAATTCGGCCGCCTTGACCAGCAGCTTCTGTTGATTGAATAGAGACAGCAGCCACTTCAGATGAGGTTTGTGACATATCTTGTAATCCTTCGTTCATTGCCACAAGCTGATTCGTACTAGATTCGACTTTCTCGTTTTGTGCTTCATTTCCATTTGAAAATTGTTCAATTGACATCGTGATATGCTCTGTTGCTTGACTTGTTTGGCTGGCACTTGCCGTCAGCTCCTCTGAAGCCGAAGCCACGTTGTCGACAGATTGCTGTACAGCGCGAATGACGTCACGAAGAGATTCACTCATCTTGCTGAAGCTTCTTGTGAGATCTCCTATTTCATCCTTCGATTTGGTTTCGAGGGTTTCTGTTAAATCCCCTTCACTCACCTTTTCTGAGAAATCAACAAGCCTTCTCAGTCCAATGGTAATCGAGCGAACAATGAAGAAGATAGCGACACCGCCAAGGATAAATGAAGAAATTAAAAGAATAATGGCAGAATTCCAAACTGGCTGTGCTGCTTCTTCTGTTTCTGATACAAACATCGTTCCAGCAATTTTCCAACCTGTTAAATCATTTGTGACAAAAACGATACGTTTTTGTTCTCCTTTATTCTCATAAGTTGATGTTCCTTCTTTGCCGCTGTAAAGGATTGATGAAATATTTCCTGTGACCTCAGATCCTGACTTTTCTTCTGGATGGGCTACAATTTGTTTGCTTTTATTTGCAATAATTGGATATCCTTCTCGTCCAATTTTAATTTCTTTGATTTTATCAACAATGTCTTGCACATCAATGTCGATTCCGATCGCTCCCGACCCGTCCTTCAGGCGCTGGGCAATCGTGACCACCATGCCGTTTGTTGTAGCAGAAATGTATGGATTGGTGACAACTGGCTCACCTTTTTCATCCTGCATCGCTTGCTGATACCAATCGCGTGTTGTTGGGTCATAGCCTTTTGGCATGTCTACTTTAGGAAACTGAATGAAATCATGATTTTTACTTGCTGCATAAAATCCAACTACATCATCTTCGTTGATTTTGCTGTATATTTCAAAATGCTCATACAGTTCGTCCTGGTTTTTCTTTTTAAAGTCTGCAGCAGTAGTTGTTTGAGTAAAAAGTTTCACCGCGTTTTCTTTATTCAAAAGCTTTTGCTCGATCATGTCATTCATATCATTGACTCTTGCTTTTGCTCCGTACATGATTTCATGATCTAATTCTTCTTTGGCAATCTGATATGAAATCGTACTGAGTGTAATGATTGGCAAGACGAGAACAAGTGTGAATGAAATAATCAGTCTTTTGGAAATAGATGGTTTTTTCAACCATTTTATTGCACTTTTCATGTTTTTCCTCCTTTTAAACGATATGTTTTATATCGGACATCTTCATAGTATTTTCATGTTTTTCAAATAAAAAGGATGCTATTTTGTTTATTTTCACAAATTGATTCCTTGCCCAAGCACCCTGCATACGCTAATACAAAAGGGGGCGCTTTTCATATGATTATCCTTTCAGGACAGCCAGTGACAAATGAGCAGCTGGCATCGTTTCAGCTAGAGGGACAAAAGCGGATCATTTTGATGCAGTTACAGGCCTCGAATGATACGTTCCGCTATAGGCAAGCATCTGATTTGTTATTTGAGGTCACTTTAAGATCGAACATTATGAATGCTGCAAGAGATTTGAATAAAAGCGGTGCCTCATTCGCCATCTTTCAAAGGTCGCGTGCAAATGATGCGTTTTGGCGTGTGTCGGAAGCAGGAGCACTAGAGCTGCGCTATCAAGTGGAGCCATCAAGAGGCATTCAAGACATTTTTGAAAATGGCTCAAAATATGCATTTGAATGCGCAACAGCGATTGTCATTGTGTTTTATATGGGGGTTTTGCAAACAGTAGGAGAGGAGAAGTTTAATCGAAGACTTCGCAGTTTAACACTGTATGACTGGCACTATGATACTTTGTCGATTTATACAGAGCGCGGGAATGATTTTATCTATGGGGATTGTTTATATTTCGAAAATCCAGAGTTTAGCTATCAGCAGTCGCAATGGCGCGGGGAAAATGTGATTTACTTAGGAGAAGATCAATATTACGGTCATGGACTTGGAATTTTAACAGCGGCAGAAATTATCGACAAACTGAATAAGAGAAGACGGCCAGGTGCGGTTCAATCCGCTTATTTATTACCGCAGACTACCCGGATGGATGTAATTTATCTCAGGCAAATGTTTGGCAGCTAAAAAAAGCCTCTTGTCTATTGGTTATGACAAGGGGCTTCTGTATGCCTTGCGTTTACGATAATTTTGGAGTGTGCCAAGCATCGTGTTCGCAAGGACCTCCATTTCTTCTAAATCTTTTCTTGTGACCGGCGAGTCGTGCCGGCTCCATTTCACGTATCGAACAAAATAGTAATGACGAATGGGCGTAAGGACAGCAGGAGAATGAGGGAAATCATCAAACCAAAATTCAATCTGGCCTTTTTTTCGGTAGGAATGTTTTAAGATGTCCATCCTGTCACACCACCCATCATGATTTTATGTCTGCGTCAGTTCGTGCATAATGTCTTCAACGCTTAAAATCGAGTGAATACGTCCAACGCCTTGTCCTGCCCACAGAGCCATTTGATCAGGGTTACCTCCGGCAGCAGCTGCTTTTCGCATCGGTGTTGTGCATACATGCTGAACTGGGTAAGGAAGAACCCTATCTTCATGCAGACTTTCATCCTCCATCCACTGATTCACAATACCTCTCGCTCTTTTCCCAGAAAAAAGCCTTGTCACCCTCGTTTCACTGCCTTCTGCCTGTAAAATGGCTTTCTTGTATACCTCTGCCGCAGCACTTTCCTGGCTGGCTAAAAATCGTGTGCCGATTTGAACCGCATCCGCTCCAAGCGCTAGCGCTGCTTTCATACCTAATCGGTCCGTGATGCCTCCTGCTGCTATCAAAGGCACACGGCAGAGCGGTTTGACGTCA
Source organism: Bacillus sp. FSL K6-0994 (assembly GCF_038630815.1). Classification (NCBI taxonomy): domain Bacteria; kingdom Bacillati; phylum Bacillota; class Bacilli; order Caryophanales; family Bacillaceae; genus Bacillus; species Bacillus sp. FSL K6-0994. Next base: position 2,851,011 of record NZ_CP152043.1, read on the forward strand.
GAAATCAGACTGATCAGCCCCACCAAGGCGTCTCCTTTTGCACGTAAAAATGTGCCGCGATGTCCCCCTGCTTCACTTCCTTGCAGAACAATGGCATCCATTCCTTTTTCCTCTAGAAGCAGTGCTTCCTCTTTTGTTGTCGCCGTTCCGATTAAAAAGATTCCCTCTTGTTTTAGGTGGTGAATCGTTTGTTCATTTGGACAGGCGAATGTAAAGGAAACGATCGGAACGTCTTCTTCCAGATTAATGTTGATTTTCCGTTCAAAATCATCCCACAGCTCTTCTTCGCTTGGCATCCTATGAGCTTCGGGCCATACAGGCAGTCTCTTCTCCCAAAACGCCACATCCTCATTTTTCACATCTGGAATTGGCTCTGGTACAAACACATTGACCTGAAACAGGCGAGATGTCAGCTGTTTGACCTGTCTAATCTGCTGTCTCAAATCGTCAGGCTGCACATATCCACTTGCCAAGCTGCCAAGCCCTCCGTAATTTGAAACAGCGGCTGCCAGCTGCGGTGTCACAGCTCCTCCTGCCATTGGTGCTTGGATGATTCCATGTTCGATTTGCAGTAACTTTTTGATGTCCCCCATTTATTTCCCCCATCTCTTACTCGTTTGACGACACTTGTACATAAAAATGACGATGCCTCGGCCCGTCAAACTCACAGAAATAGATTCCCTGCCACGTGCCAAGCACAAGATCTCCATCATGAATGAGAACATGCTGAGACGCCCCCATATAACTCGCTTTCATATGTGCAGCCGTATTTCCTTCCATATGGCGATCCTTTGGGTGTTCCCACGGAAAAACTTCATCAAGCCGGCGAAGCATATCTCGTTTCACATCTGGATCCGCATTTTCATTAATGGTGATCCCTGCTGTCGTATGTGGACAATAGACGATGACAGTTCCGTTTTGTATGCCTGTTTCCCTGACATATTGGAGAACCTCATGTGTGACGTCGATCATATCATCGCGTCTGTCTGTTTGTAGATTGATTTTTTTCATATGAGCTGCTCCTTTTTCACGTTTCTATAAAAACCATACCCTTTTTATGTGAAACAAATCTTCTTATCTAAAGTTTACCAAGCAAAAAAACCTCGTCAAGCAATGCGAGGTTTTTAAGAAAAGTGAACCTTTTTGACTTCAATGGTTCGAATATGGTGGTCTTCAGCATCAATGATCGTAAATTCACAGCCTTCTGCTTCAATCGTATCCCCAATGTCAAAATCAAATTTATGCGTCATCATCCAGCCAGCAATTGTATCAACATCATCATTCTCAATGGCTAAATCCAATAAATCATTTACTTCATCAATCAATGCTTTCCCATCCATCACATAATGAAAATCACCTTTTTTAACGATGTGAGGTGTTTCATCCTGATCATATTCATCTCGAATCTCTCCGACAATTTCCTCTAATATGTCCTCCACAGTGACAAGTCCCGCTGTACCTCCGTATTCGTCTACGAGCACTGACATATGAATCCGTTCCTTTTGCATCAAAATGAGCAATTCTTGAACAGGGGTGCTTTCAATCACTCGGATCACCGGACGCATTAAGTCTTCAATCGATACATCTTGATTTAGAAAGCTGGCCTTAAATACATCTTTGCTGTTAATAACACCAATCACATGATCTTTGTCTTCTTTAATAACAGGGTAGCGTGTGTACCTTTCGTTCAGCATATAATGGGTCACGTCTTCTAATGTCTGTTCAATCTCTATAGCTGAAATTTCTGTACGCGGAATCATGATCTCTCTTGCCACTCGGTTATCAAATTCAAAGATTTTATTCACATATTTGTACTCAGATTGGTTAATCTCACCCTTCTCATAGCTTTCAGATAAAATGAGACGCAATTCTTCCTCACTGATCGCCACTTCATGTTCTTTGACAGAATGATAACCAAATAATTTCACGATGCTTCGTGCAGCCCCATTTAATGCCTTAATAAACGGGTACATGACTTTATAGAAAAAGATGAGTGGTTTTGCTGTCACAAGGCTGACCGCCTCTGCCTTTTGAATGGCAATTGTTTTAGGCGCGAGTTCTCCCACAACGACATGTAAAAATGTAATGATCACAAATGCGATGATAAACGAAAGGATGTCAGTCAATGCAGAATGAAGCCCGATTTTTTCAAACAGCGGATGCAGAAAATGCTCCACCGTCGGCTCACCCAGCCACCCTAGACCTAAAGCCGTGATGGTAATGCCAAGTTGGCAGGCGGATAAATACTCGTCAAGATTTGATATCAGCTTTTGAACATGAATGGCTCTCTTATCCCCGCTTTCGATCAGCTGGTTGATTTTAGAGCCTCTAATTTTCACAATCGCAAATTCAGTGACAACAAAAAATGCTGTCGCAGCAATGAGTAATATGACTAAAAATACGTTTAAAATGTACAAAAAAACCCTTACCTAACAATGGTAAGGGCTCACCTCCTCTGGCATCAATTAATCATTACGGCCATTTAGGAAGATCATTACAAAACGGAGCAATTCAAACAGGGAGACAAGGGCCGCTGCTACGTACGTCAGAGCTGCAGCATTTAACACCTTGTTCACGCCTCTTTCTTCACTGCTTCTAATGATTCCTTCTGAAACAATGATATCTTTTGCACGAGAACTTGCATTAAACTCGACAGGCAATGTCACAAGCTGAAAGAATACAGCTGCTGAGAACAAAATGATCCCAAGCCCGATTAAGTTAAGGCTGCTGAGCAAAATTCCACCAAGGAAAAGAAGCGGAGCAACACCAGATGCAAAGTTCACGACAGGAAAGATCTTATGTCTCAAAACAAGCGCACCATAGGATTCCTGATGCTGCAAGGCATGTCCAACCTCGTGTGATGCGACTGAAATGGCCGAAATGGAGTGGCCGTAGTACACAGGTTCAGATAAACGAACCACACGCTGCGTCGGGTCGTAATGATCAGTCAAAGTTCCTCTTACCGGTTCAACAGGCACGTCGTATAACCCGTTGCGATCTAAAATATATCGAGCGGTTTCAGCACCTGTTTTCATACTGGATGCTTCCACCTTTGAATACTTTTCAAAATTATTCTTCACTTTAAATTGTGCCCAAAATGATAAACCCAATGCGGCAAACGTTAAAAAATAAAAAAACAGCATGCTCATCAGCTTCCTTTTTATTTTATATATTTATTTACAATTTTAATGACTTTTATGTACCATGTACAGCAAAAAGCACTAGGTCTTTTTTAGGGGAATAACCGCACCAATGAAAAAGAAGAACACACCTAAGCAAGCTGTATAAAAGGTCCCTGTACCATAAAGGTCTTGAAAAAAGTGCAGCCATGAAAAATCATTCATAAAATGATTCACAGCATTTAAATCAAACACGAGTAAGATGACAGCTGATGATAAAAAGTGCACACCAATAAAAAGAAGTACGGTCTTTTGAACAAACGACATTCGAATTCCCTCCTTCTTCTCCCTTATTTTAAGATATGGGTTCTATTTCAATACATGACGAAGATGAAAAAATGTTTCCTCAATCGGGCATACTGACATTAGCAGTCTCCTGAAAGGAAGAGTCCGATGAAATCAAACCGTATCTTTATCGCTTGGCTAAGGTGGCCACTTTATCTTCGAATTGCCATTATCATCTGTTTCTTGCTTCTCTTTTTTGGACAATTAATCGTTTTACTTGAACCGAAGCAGTATCATACGATCTTTGATGGGATCTGGTGGGCACTCATTACAGTCTCTACGGTTGGCTACGGTGATTTTGTGCCGCAAACCATGCCAGGGCAGGTGGCAGGTATGGCGCTCATTTTTATCGGAGCCAGCTTTGTCACCGCTTATTTCGCCACACTTGCCGCCGCTGTGTTCAGCAAGCAGCACCATTATGTTGAGGGCAAGGTAGCCTTTAAGGGGAAAGGACACCTCATTATCGTCGGCTGGAATGAGAAAACGAACAAACTGCTTCAGTCGTTTCAAACGATTGATCCAGCCATGCCGATTGTGCTGATTGATGACTCCTTGAAAGAAGGGCCTCTTTTGGAAAATGTTCATTTTATTAAAGGACATGGGACCGAAGATGTCACACTGCGTAAAGCCAACATTACCGGTGCAGATGCAATCATGATTACCGCGGATCAGCATGAAAATGAAGTGACAGCCGATATGCAGAGTGTTTTAACCTTACTTGCAGCAAAAGGATTAAACCCTTCTCTATATTGTTTAATTGAAATCTTAACAGATCGTTACGTGAAGAATGCCGAGCGTGCTGGCGCCAACCAAGTCATTCATACCTCTGATGCTGTCAATCATTTAATGGTTGAACATTTTCTGATAAAGGAACAGCTTACGGCGTTTAAGAAAAAACGACATATGACGCTGCATAAACACGTCACCATCATACCTGTACCGGCTTCATTGGCTGGAGAAACATTCCTAACGGCGCTCCATCACTTTCTAGAGCATCATGTAATTATCGTTGGCGTACAAAAAAAAGAAGGACCCATGATGAATCCTCCCTTTGGCTATGAGCTTCATCCAGAGGATGAATTGATCAGCCTTTAAAGCAGTGCGTCTTCTAATTCCTTGACGAGCGAAAAGCCAATCTCAGCATAAGCCTTTGATACATCCCCATCTTTCTCTTTTGGTTCTTGGAATTGATTAAAGGATGCACCCACATTTCCAACCATCGCATGATCATCTAACTTATCTTGATAGACATGCTTTAAGAGAAATGGATGTCCCATTTTCACCACAACACCTGGCTGATCGAGCTGGCCTTTCTCGGCTGTAAAAGGAACTCTGAGAAAGGTATAGCCATCACGGTTATCAATTTTATAATCAAAATACCCGTGATCATAATCCCAGTTGCCATTAATGACATAACCGAGCGGCTTCATCGTTTCTTCTAAATGGTAAAGTGAAAAGCTTTCACCAGGCAGCCTGGATGGTACATGAATCATACGAAACCCTCCTTTTTGTATAGGGTTCGTTAAAGAGAGGAATTCATACATTTCCCCCTCGTGATTTGTACATTGTTTGTAAACGCGGCATCAAACAGGCTTTGATTGGATGATTGATTCGTCTCGTTATCACTGCCGGAACCCGCTGTTTCCTTCGTAGCACTCTTAGAACAAATGCGTCCGACATTGCCAAAGTTAACGATCGCCTGCCCAGAAATATCATGAATATATATATGATTCGTCCTCATTTTTCACCCTCCTCTATTCATTATTCTATGTACAGCACAATGGAAAGCTTGCACAGGAACCTGAAGAAAACAAAAAAGGCACACCTTTATGAAAAGGTGTGCTTTTTGTTCTTATGATTGTTTTAAACGGCTTTCAAGCTCTGCTTTTTTCTCTTCGAAGCCTGGTTTTCCTAGTAAAGCAAACATATTCACTTTATAAGCTTCTACTCCAGGCTGATCAAATGGATTGACGCCTAGTAAATATCCAGACATCGCACATGCTTTCTCAAAGAAGTACACGAGGTATCCGAATGTATAAGCATCCATCTCAGGAATTGTCACGATAAGGTTCGGTACTTTTCCATCTGTATGGGCAAGCATCGTTCCTTCAAATGCTTTTTTATTGACGAAATCAACCGTTTTTCCTGCCAGATAGTTTAAGCCATCAAGGTCTTGTTCTTCTGCTTCAATTACAAGCTCATGTCGAGGCTTGTCTACACTCACGATTGTTTCAAACAAGTCTCTTCTTCCTTCTTGAACATATTGACCAAGTGAATGGAGATCTGTTGAGAAGTTAGCAGATGAAGGATAGATTCCTTTTTCATCTTTCCCTTCACTTTCACCGAATAATTGCTTCCACCATTCTGCGAAATATTGCAGACCTGGCTCATAGTTAATCAGCATTTCAATCGTTCTGCCTTTATTGTAAAGGACATTGCGGACGACAGCATATTGGTAAGCCGCATTTTCAGAAAGCTCCGATGAAGCGAAGTCTTCGCTTGCTTTTGCTGCACCTTCCATCATCTGATCAATATCTGCACCGCTCACAGCGATTGGCAAAAGACCGACTGCTGTTAATACTGAATAGCGTCCACCAACATCATCCGGGATGATAAATGATTCGTAGCCTTCTTCAGTTGCTAATGTTTTAAGTGCACCGCGTGCCTTGTCAGTTGTCGCATAAATACGTTTTTTCGCTTCTTCAGCACCGTATTTTTCAATGAGGAGCTTTTTAAAGATGCGGAACGCAATGGCTGGCTCTGTTGTTGTACCAGATTTTGAAATCACGTTAATGGAGAAATCTGCATCCTCCAATAGATCCATTACATCTGTTAAATAAGAAGAACTGATGTTGTTTCCAATAAAAATGATTTGCGGTGTCTTGCGCTTGCCTTTTGGCAAAGTGTTATAGAAAGAATGGTTCAAAAATTCAATCGCGGCACGTGCCCCTAGATATGACCCGCCGATTCCGACAACGAGCAGGACGTCAGAGTCAGATTTAATTTTGTCTGCACTTTTTTTAATGCGGGCAAATTCTTCGCGGTCATATTGCTTCGGCAAGTCCACCCAGCCTAAATAGTCACTGCCTGCACCCGTTTGTTCATGAATATTATGATGGGCTACCTTCACAAAATCTTTTAAATATGTAAGCTCATGTTCTTGAAAGAAAGGTAACGCTTTCGAGTAGTCAAATTGAATATGTGTCATCGCTTGTAAGCCCTCCATTACGTTAGTTCTGTCCCTTTCACTTTAGCGGAACTAGCTTTTGAAATCAAGTGATCGTCACTGGCATGGCAAAAAGCCGCTTCTCTTGATGAGAAGCGGCAATCTGGATTATAAAGAAGCTTTCAAAATGGATAGAATATCATCACGGTTAAGTTTCATAAAGTTACCAAAACCACCGTATTCCATTTCTTTTGCTGCAATGTCGGCAATTTTGTCCAGCTGATCTTCACCAATATCATAATCCGCTAAACGGCTTGGTGCACCGAGACTTGTCCAGAACGCTGACAGTTTGTCGATCCCTTCTAATGCGATGTCACGATCTGACTTTCCGTCTGTTTCGATGTCAAACATGTTCAGCATAAGGTTTTTAAAACGTTCTACATTATGATCGAGCGTGTGGCGCATCCAGTTTGGGAAGAGGATAGCAAGCCCGCCTGCATGCGGAATGTCATAGACAGCCGATACAGCATGCTCAATCGTATGGGACGCCCAGTCGCCAAAGTAACCCATTTGCAGCGTGCCATTTAAAGCAATCGTTCCTGCATATAGAATCGTTTCACGATGCTCATAGTTTTGTAAGTCTTCCAGCAGTTTTGGTGCTGTCTCGATGACTGTTTGAAGAACAGCAAAACACATCCGGTCCTGTAAAGGCGTGTTTTTCACATTATGGAAGTATTGCTCAAAAACGTGGCTCATCATATCGACCATACCATACACCGTCTGGTTTTCTGGCACAGAATACGTATGCTCAGGGTCTAGAATTGAAAAAGCAGGGTGAGTGACAGAGCTGCCCCACACATATTTTTCATTCGTTTCCCAGTTTGTGATGACAGAGTCTGGATTCATTTCCGAACCAGTTGCTGCAAGTGTCAGCACTGTGCCAAACGGCAGTGCTTTTTGAGCGGTTGTTTTTTTTGAAATAATATCCCACACATCACCGTCATACTCTGCTCCGGCTGCAATTGCTTTTGTACAGTCGATCACACTTCCGCCGCCAACGGCTAATAAGAAATCAATGTTCTCCTTTTGGCAGATATCGATTCCCTTTTTCACTGTTGTGAGGCGCGGGTTTGGTTCAACGCCAGACAGCTCAAACACTTCTGCATCTGCTTCATTTAACGCACTGATGACATTGTCATAAAGACCATTTTTCTTAATGCTGCCGCCGCCATATACAAGTAACACTCGTTTTCCATAACGAGCGAGTTCGCTTTTGAGTCCTTCTAGCTGTCCTTTTCCAAACATCAATTTTGTTGGATTATAGTAAATAAAATTCTCCATCTGTTAAAACATCTCCTTAAAACGAATATATCCAAAAACATGAAAGACTACTGTAACATATGTACACGACGAACTCAAAAAAAGATAACTGCCCGCGAGCAGCTATCCCTTTATTGTTCAATTATAAAGAAGCGTTCAAAATGGCTAAAACATCTTCTTTGTTCAGCTTTTTAAATTGACCAAATTCACCGCGTGCCATTGCACGGTCTGCAATTAAATCAATTTTCTCATCGTTGATGTCATAATCCGCTAAACGACTTGGTGCACCAAGACTTGTCCAGAAAGCTGACAGCTTGTCAATTCCTTCTAAGCCGACTTCTTCATCTGTTTTGCCCGCAGGATCTACATCGAATACACGGACCGCTAATTGTTTAAAACGGCCTGGGTTTTCTTGAATCACATGTTTCATCCAGTTCGGGAACAAGATTGCAAGACCGCCTGCATGGGGGATATCATAAACAGCTGATACTGCATGCTCAATGTTATGAGAAGCCCAGTCACCACGTGCCCCCATTGAAAGCATGCCATTAAGCGCAATTGTGCCAGTGAATAGAATCGTTTCACGGAGCTCATAGTTCTCTAGATCGTTGATCAACTTCGGTGCCGTTTCAATGACAGTGCGAAGAAGTCCTTCACACATACGATCTTGGTAAGGTGTATTTTCTGTGTGATGGAAATATTGTTCGAACACATGTGACATCATGTCAACCATGCCATAAATCGTATGGTTTTTAGGCACAGTGAATGTGTTGACTGGATCAAGAATAGAGAATTTCGGGAAAACTGCTGGACTTCCCCAGCCATACTTCTCATTTGTTTCCCAGTTTGTGATGACTGATCCAGAGTTCATTTCAGAGCCTGTTGCGGCAAGTGTTAACACAGTACCGAACGGAATAGCTTCCATTGGGACGTGCTTGCGTGTCACGATATCCCAAGCATCTCCATCGTACTTCGCACCAGCTGCGATTGCTTTCGTCGCATCAATGACACTGCCGCCGCCAACTGCCAAAATAAAATCAATGTCGTTCTCTTTGCAAAGTTCGACCCCTTTTCTTACTGTTGTTAAGCGCGGGTTAGGCTCCACACCAGCAAGTTCAGTGATTGCAGCTCCTGATTCTTTTAGGATGCTGACAACTTGGTCATAAAGGCCGTTTCGTTTAATACTGCCTCCACCATATACAAGTAATACGTTTTTTCCGTAGTGTTTGAGTTCATCTGAAAGGGCTGATACTTCTCCCTTTCCAAAAATTAATTTCGTTGGGTTCCAATAAGTAAATCGATCCATGTGATCTCCTCCTCGCGCTACATTATGCGCCTCATTCATTCCAAAAGTAAAGTAATTTGCTTTCATCCATTTTCTTACGCATAGTTTGGCTAAAAATCTGCAAAATATAAATGTATTGATGCTGTAGCGAAAGGAGGAATCACGATGAGTGCTATTCAGCGTATTGCCCTCGTGCTCACGATTATCGGTGCTATTAACTGGGGACTAATCGGCTTTTTTCAATTTGACTTAGTAGCAGCGATCTTTGGCGGACAAGGTTCTGCATTATCACGTATTATTTATGGTCTTGTTGGAATTGCAGGTCTTGTCAACCTTGGTCTGTTGTTCAAACCAAGCGAAGAAGCTGTTCGCCGTGACGAGCCGAACCCAGAAGTTCGTTAAATAAAAAGACATAAAAAAGGCTGCCTACATGAGGCAGCCTCAGCATGTAGACAAACCCTCGCATTCTTTGTCAGGTCTGCGCGCTGGTGCTCACGAATTCTAAATTCGTCCGCAAAAGTGCCCGCTTTTCCTAGACTTCAAAGGTTTTCTATCACGCTGAAAAAGAAGACAAAGGGCTAAAATTTTAGCCCTTTGTCAACAATCTAAGGCACCGTTTGGAGCGGTGCTTTTTTATTATTTCTTGATAAGGTCTTTACGGTTTGATTGCTCAATCCACTCTTCAAGTTTATCTTTAAGCGTATTGAAACCTTGTGGTGCAGCAGCTTCTTCTTTCACTTGCTGTGGTCTTTGTTTCTTTGGTTTGCTTTCTTTTCTTTCAGGTGCATCTTGTGTCGCACGGATAGAAAGGCTGATTTTACCTGCATTTTCATCAACAGAAAGAACTTTTACTTGTACTTCGTCACCAATTGAAAGGTGCTCGTTGATGTCTTTTACAAAGCCATGTGTTACTTCAGAAATATGCACAAGTCCTTGAGTTTCTTCATCTAATGCAACAAACGCACCATACGCTTGTAATCCTGTTACTTTACCAGTGTAAACACTGCCTACTTCAAACTTTGTCGCCATGATAACAACTCCTAAATAAATGTTTTAATATTCGTTTATACGCAATTAAAAACTATATCACAGAACAGGCAGTTACGCAAAATATTTTTTAAATGGGTTTAGATGAGATCAAAAGGGGGAATACCTGAAAACAAGAATGCTTTCTAGTATTCCCCCCTAATTTGTGAGGCATGAGTCCATTTGGATTGATGCCTTTTTTTATTTTAAGATGGCTGATGCTTCTTCCTTCACTTGTCGAGCCTGCAAAAAGCGCTGTATTCTTGAAAGTGATTCCTGAAGATGATCAAGTGACGAAGCATATGAACAGCGAATATGACCTTCACCGCTCGGTCCGAAAACATTCCCAGGAACAACGGCCACTTTTTCGCTTAGGAGCAGCTCCTCAGCAAATTGTTCTGACGTCATGCCTGTGCTTTTAATCGATGGGAACGCGTAAAACGCTCCATTTGGCTGGTGGCATGTGAGTCCTAGTTCATTAAGGGAGCCGACAAACAAATTACGGCGCCTTCTGTAGCTTTTTTTCATTTTCTCCACATCTTCAAGTCCATTTTTTAATGCTTCTTCTGCCGCATATTGTGCCATCGCCGGCGCGCACATCATAGAATATTGATGTATTTTCAGCATGGCATCGCGCAGTACAGGTGGTGCTGCCACATATCCTAAACGCCAGCCCGTCATGGCAAACCCTTTAGAAAAGCCTGAGATCAAGATCGTTCTTTCCTTCATATCTTGAATAGCCGCCACGCTTGTAAAAGCTTCATCGTATGTCAGCTCTGCATAAATCTCATCCGTAATAATGAGCAGGTCATGCTCTTTCGCAAATTGAGCAATATCTTCAAGCTCTTCCTTTGAATAAACAGACCCAGTCGGATTTGATGGCGAGCAAAGCAAAATGGCTTTTGTCTTCGGCGTCAGCTTTGTGCGAAGATCAGCAGAATCTGCTTTGAAATCTTTTTCAGCGGTTGTACTTAAATAGACAGGCACGCCGCCTGCAAGTGTCGTAAGTGCCCCGTATGCTACGAAACAAGGCTCTGGAATGATCACTTCATCCCCGCTGTTTAAAATCGCACGAAAGGCCAAATCAAGTGCCTGGCTTCCGCCAACTGTGATAATGAGTTCTTCTTCTGGACTGTAGTTAATGTGAAACCGCTTATATAAATAGTGGCTCAGTTCTTTTCGCAAAGAAATTAAACCTGCATTCGCCGTATAAGAGGTCAGCCCTTGTTCTAATGACATAATACTTGCCTCTCTGACATTCCAAGCTGTCACGAAATCTGGCTCGCCGACACCAAGGGAGATAACCCCCTCCATTGTGGCAGCCAAATCAAAGAATTTCCGAATACCTGACGGCTGAATGCTTTGTACCGTTTCAGATAAATAAGACTTTTTCATTTAAGGAGACACCACGATTCTTTTGTCATCGTCTCCTGTTTCAAACACTTTCCCATCATGTTTATATCTTTTCAAAATAAAGTGGGTAGTTGTTGAAACAACGGAATCAAGTGTCGATAATTTTTCAGATACGAAGCGGGCAATATCAGACATTGATCTTCCGCGGATCACAACGGAAAGATCATAAACACCTGACATGAGATAGACAGACTCCACTTCCTGAAACCGATAAATCCGTTCAGCAATTTCATCAAATCCGACGCCTCTTTTTGGTGTCACTTTTACATCAATCATTGCTGTAACGCCTTCATGACCATCCACTTTTCGCCAGTCAATCATGGTTGAATAATCAATAATGACTTTTTGATCTTCAAGTTTTTGAATGATGGCTTCGGCTTCTTCTGTTGTCACGCCTGCCATTTTTGCAATTGTATTTAAATCGGCGCGGCTGTTTTCATCTAAAATCTCTAATATTTCAGTTTCTTTTTCTGTTAGTTTCATTTGATTTCACACCTCAGATTATAAAAGCTAGTTTTAAAAAATCTTCTGAACATTATAGCACGTTTTTCCCATTATGCTAAGCAGGGAAAAGATTCTATTAATAGCTTAAAATCCACTTTTTAGGGTACAATACAGTCACCTAACAGAGAGAGTATCAAGTATCGGAGTGAAGAATGTGGACATTGTTCAGCCAGCTTATATGAAAAGTACATTCGGTTTAGACATCTATTACGAGTACTATCCAAATGAGGGCAAGAAGACATTGATCTTAATTCACGGTCTCTTCTCTTCTACCTTCAGCTATCGAAAGCTCATCCCGCTTCTGAAACAGGATTTCAATTTAATTGCAATTGATCTGCCGCCATTTGGACAGTCCGAGAAGTCGAATACGTTTATTTACAGCTATCGCAACATGGGAAAAATTATTATAGAGCTAGCTGGTTATTTACAGATTCGGCATGCGATTCTAGTGGGTCATTCAATGGGTGGACAAATCGCCTTATACGCTGCATCTGAACGGCCGGACCTATTTGAAAAGGCGGTTCTATTGTGCAGCTCTGGCTATTTGAATAAGTCAAAAAGATCACTTGTTTACAGCACATATATTCCTTATTTTTATCTGTATCTAAAAAGAAAGCTTTTAAAACAGGGCATTATGAAAAATTTAACGGCTGTTGTGCATGATCATTCCATCATTGATCAAGAGATGGTCGACGGCTATTTAAAGCCGTTTTCAGATGATCAAATCTTTCGGGGGATATTTCGTTTGATTCGGCACCGGGAAGGAGATTTGACCTCGGACGTTTTAAAGAAAATGGAAACACCCGTGCTGCTCATTTGGGGCGAGGAAGATCGAATCGTTCCCATTCAAATAGGCGAAAGACTGCACAAAGATCTGCCAAATTCAACCTTGCATGCATTAAAAAAAACCGGGCACCTCATTCCTGAGGAAAATCCGGTCTTTGTGTCTGATCAAATCGGACAGTTCAGCCTGTCTTAGCGTGAACAGGAGCTGCTGTCTCTTATGGCAAAAAGCTGATTCGCTGTATGCTGACAGCTCTCTAGCGGAAGAAGCTGTTCAAATGAGTGATGGTAGATGGCTTGAATCTCTTTTGCTAAAGATAACGGGTCTTCTGCGTCGTATAATGCACTGATGACGTCAGCAGGCTCCGTTTCATAAAAATCCTCTCCATAATGAAAAGGGTCCCATGCCTTAATGAATTGAATCATCTCTTCTACAGCTTGACTATCTTTCATCGGTATCACCGCTTATAATAAATTTTGTGATGTTTATTTTAGCACAACCAAGAATGGTTGAAAAACAGCTAGAGGTGGGTTTCATGAATTTCGACGAACAGATCATACGTAAAGGTTCAAAATCAGTGAAATGGGATCAAGCAGAGTCTTTGTTCCTGACAACAGATGCCCTCCCGATGTGGGTGGCTGATATGGATTTTAAAGCGCCGCAGGTCGTCCTTGATGCATTGAAAGAGCGATTAGACCACGGTGTATTTGGCTATGCATTTCAAGATCAGGATACGCAGCAGGCAGTCGCTGGATGGCTCAAAAGAAGACATGGATGGACAATTCAGACAGATGCCGTCACCTTCACACCAGGAATTGTAACGGCACTTAGTTTTGCTGTTCAAGCCTTTACAGCACCGCACGACGAAGTAGTTATACAGTCACCAGTGTATACACCTTTTTATCAAATGATTGAACGAAATGGACGTACAGTCTCAACCAATCCTTTAAAAATAGAAAACAACCGCTATATGATGGATTTTGATGATTTAGAGAAAAAACTGAGCAGACCACAAGCAAAGCTCATGTTCCTTTGCCATCCGCATAATCCGTCCGGAAGAGCATGGTCAAAAGAGGAATTAAAGCGAGTCGGAGACCTATGTGTGAAGCATGGAGTCACAGTCGTTTCAGATGAGATTCACTCGGATTTGATGCTTTACGGGAAGCAGCATGTGCCCTTCGCCAGCCTTTCTGACGACATTGCACATATCACGGTAACGTGTATTGCGCCGAGTAAAACCTTTAATCTAGCAGGGCTCCAGGCATCTGCTATTATCATTTCAGATGAAGAAAAAAGAACCCTTTTCACGAATGAAGTGCAAAGAAACGGACTGTCCAAACTGAATGCCTTTGCGATTCCAGCGATGGAAGCAGCATACCGCCACGGGGATGAGTGGCTTGATGCCCTTGTTCTTTATCTCGAAGGCAATATGAAAACGGCGATGGACTATATCGACGAAAATCTTCCAAATATGCGTTATATGAAACCAGATGCTTCTTATTTATTGTGGCTGGACATTCGGGATTATCAATTCAGTCAAGCGGAATTGAAACGGAATCTGCTGAAAAAAGGGAAAGTGATCCTAGAGCTTGGCCACGTGTACGGACACGAAGGAGACGGCTTTATTCGGATGAATCTCGGCTGTCCTGCTGAAACAGTCAGAGAAGGACTGAAACGTCTCCACCAAGCGTTCACGCTATCAGCTGAATAAGACCTATACGATAGAAAGAACATCCTAACGGGTGTTCTCAGCGTGTAGACAAACCCTCGCATTCTTTGTCAGTCCTGCGTGCTGGTGCTCACGAATGTCAAATTCGCTCCGCGCCAGTACTCGTCCTTCCTAGACTTCAAAGGTTTTCTATCACGCTGAAAAGAAGACAAAGGGCTAAAATCAAGATCATTTTAGCCCTTTGTCAGCAATCTGAGAACATCCTAACGGGTGTTCTTTTTAAAGAAAAAAACCCTCCTTTTATCATATCTACTTTGTAAATGAAATGATATAATGAGAGGAATTACAATTATTTACGAGGAGAGCATTTAAATGGAAATGTTCAAGGATTTTCTGCTCCATGTATCTTTTATTCTATTTCCAATCTTTTTATATCATGCGCTATGGCTAAGCCGGACCCCTGCTCATTTCCCAAAAACGAATAAACTGCTCATCACAGTATTCGCATCCATCTCTTCAGCACTATGTATTATGTATCCAGTTGGTTCGATTTTAGATTTGCAGACTGGGCTTCAATCTATTCCCCTTGTGCTTGCTATTTTATACGGAGGATACATGGCGGGGATCGTTGCCATCTTGATAAGCATCATTGTCAAATTCGTGATGTACGGCTCTTTCTTATGGATTGGGCTCATCGTTGTCCCAATTTACTTTTTCATCCCATTCCTGTTCTACCGAAAATGGCATCAATATTCGAAGCCAAATAAGCTGTTTTACGGAGTGCTTATCGGTTTATCCAAAGGATTCTTTATTTACATTGGCCTGCTTGCGGTCAGCTTAATGGCATACAGCCCAGCTTTTATTATGCAGCAAAAGCTCCTTGAGTTATTTTTCTCAACTCTTTACTACATATTCTTTCTTGTGCTCAGTATCTATTCCATTGAATTCGTGAAAGAAAATGCGGAAATGAGATCACAGCTTGTCCAGTCAGAAAAACTGACCATTGTAAGTGAACTTGCTGCAAGCGTTGCCCATGAAGTACGCAATCCGCTGACAGTTGTGAGAGGCTTTATTCAATTGCTCTTTTCGAGTGATAATACAAAAGAACCACCTGCCAATAAAGATTATAAGAATCTCGTTCTGTCCGAGTTAGACCGTGCGCAGGACATTATCACGAGCTATCTTGACATTGCAAAACAAAACTATTATCAAATAGAATCTCTTAATCTCTCTAAATTACTTGAGGAATGTGCATCACTGATGACATCCTATGCGAATTTTAAATCGGTCACAATTCATCAATCCATTGAACCTGATTTATACATTCAAGGGGATGTAACGAAGATCAAGCAAGTCATGATTAATTTAATCAAAAATGCGATAGAAGCGGCTCCTGAACATGAAGGGAAAATAGAACTTTTTGCTTCAAAAGAAAATCATAAGATCTGCCTTTATTTCGTTGATAACGGTGTAGGTATGACAGAAAGCCAAATGAAAAAGCTTGGCGAACCCTATTACACCTTGAAAAATAAAGGGACTGGGCTTGGGCTGACAGTGACTTTTTCTATTATTGAAAATCACCATGGAACCATTCGTTTCAAAAGCTCGCTGCAATCTGGAACAACCGTCACCGTGAAATTTCCTGAAGATACAAGAAGAAAATGATTAATCCATTTTTTTTGTTCTTTTTTCATCTATGCGCTCCTGCTTCTTAGATGCACGAACGATGAGCCGAAAACAAATAAATGCAGCAATAAAGAAAATCACCGTGGTGATAGCCGCTGGGATGTACTCCCTTTTATCTTCAGGAAAATATAGTAGAAAAAGTACGATGAACGACATCATTCGCCATTCCCCCCCTTTTGCTCGTTTACTTCACTATATTGGCTAAAAGAAATGAAATACCTTCCGATAAGAAGGAAATGGAGGAATTTCACATGACAGACATTCAAATTGGACAAGTTGTGAAAGGTTTTTATAAAACAGGTGTATACGTTGGGGAAGTGACAGCAGTGAAACCATCGACCTATCTCGTTCAAGTAAAAGCCGTTCTGACACATCCCACTCAAGGCGACCTGCATCATCCGAAAGAAGCAGACGTGCCTTTTTTCCAAGAGAGGCGGGCTTTGGCCTATAGAGAACAGACAAATATCCCTCATCATATGGTGAAGCCTTATGATGGCGATATACCTGATTATGAAGAGTCACTGAAAGAAGCTGTAGATAAATTGAAACAAGCACTCCGTGCGGATGATTCTAAATGGGCTGAAAAATCAAGAGCGTGCCTATCTTCTCTTGAAAAAGATTATTTTCCAGAAGACGTCCGCTAATCAGCCGAATCAAAAAAATGTGAGAAATCGATCAGCTCACCAATTTTGGTTGTTTGCGGATTTTCCACATAGGCTCTGTCTTTTTCAAAAAGGGTGAACAGCTGATAAGTCGTCATGGCATCATCGAGTGCTTTATGATGCTTACCAGCTCCTTCACTGCCGTATTCCTTTGCCGCTTTTCGAAGCCCTGTCAGTGTGCGGTCACCAAAAAAGGTTTTATATTCAAAAGCCAGATCCCTCAGCTTCCCCTTAAAAGGAAAGGTAATATGATTGAGCATACAATTTTGCTTCAGTACCTTCATGTCCATGTTGCCCCACGTAATAATCTCACAATTCTCTCCCCCATCAAGTGACACGAGCTTCTCGATAAACGCCTCAAATGAAATCCCGCTCTCTACATCCTCCTGCGTAATTCCGAGGAAAGATTTACAGCGCTTCGTCAGCTTCGGGAACTTTTTCGGTTTGACGTAGCTAGAGAATGTGTCTATGATCGTTTCATCTGCTGCTTTCACTACCCCAGCTTCAATAATTTCAGGAAAAAAGTTTTGTGGATGATATTTTCCATCAGGCATCGTAAATTCAAAATCGACCACAAGCACCGTCTTCTGTTCCACCAGTTTCACCTCACTTTTTCGTCAGCTTTTCATTCTCATACCATTATATTAAGACGGACCTTGAAATCACTTCATTTTCGTGAAAATAATGCAGATTCACTATGCCCAACCTATTCATCTGATGAAAGATCGTTTATTTTCCTTTATAATTATTAAGGAACACGAAATAAATAAAGAAGGTGGTCTCTATCACAAACAGGAAGAAAAACTTGTACATCATGTGGTTTGTGAACTTTTTTGTATCTGCGAGTATTACAATGATCGTCCCTTTTTTATCACTTTACATAGAATCTCTTGATAGCAGCTATTCAAATGAATTTGTTCAAAGATGGAGCGGATATGTCTTTGGGGTCACGTTTTTAACAGCCTTCCTGATTTCTCCGATTTGGGGGCGGATTGGCGACCGGCATGGCTATAAAAAGATATTATTAATTAACGGTATTGGCATCGCCACAAGTATTCTATTAATGGGGCTTGTGCACACCGTGTATCAGCTATTTGCACTAAGGCTCTTCATGGGGCTTGTCACAGGCTTTATCTCGACTTCAATGGCACTGATTTCTGCACAGACTGAAAAGGCAACTGCTGGTAAAACCCTTGGAACGATGCAGATGAGTAATGTCGCCGGAGGATTGTTTGGTCCGTTAATGGGCGGATTCATGGCAGACAGCGTCGGATTTATTTATACGTTTTTCCTCACAGCGGCTGTCATTTATGTGTCAGCTATTGTGATTGTCTTCGGAGTAAAGGAACAGCCGATCCGGTCAAAAGAAGCAAAGCGAGTTTCTTACTCACGGAAGGATGTACTCATTCACATTTTCAATCAGCCTTTGCTTGTGGTCACGATGCTTTTAACGTTTATTACGCAGGTAGGGAACTTTAGCATACAGCCGCTTTTGGCTTTATACATTCATGATTTACATGGTCCTGTCAATCTCGCTTTTTATGCGGGGCTTGCTTTTTCTGCAACTGGACTTGGCAATTTGCTGTTCACGCGAAAATGGGGGGATCTCGGAGATCGAATTGGTCACGACAAGGTGCTGCTTGCCCTTCTCATCCTCTCCTCTATTTTATTCATCCCGCAAGCGATGGCGGATTCATACGTCATGTTAGTCATTTTCCGTTTCCTATACGGGATGGCACTTGGCGGAATTATTCCGTGTACGACGGCGTATATCCGGATCAAAGCACCTGCTTCTATGCAAGGGGAAGTGCTCGGATACAATGTCAGCTTCCGTTTTCTTGGGAATGTCGTCGGTCCGGTGATCGGCGGCATTGTGGCGAGTCATTACGGGATTCCAGCTGTCTTTTATGTCACTGCCGGCATTTTTCTGTTTGGTGCGTTATTTTTATGGGCGGTCCGCTCGCATGCGAAGACGAATGAAAGGAGTGTCTGATCATCTTCAGATACTCTTTTTTCTTGCGTAAAAGCCTTATTCACTAGACTTCACGCCCATTCTTTTCTAAAAATAACCTTCTCGTATTCGCAAAAGAATGGTACGATATGGCTAGAAAATTGAAGAAAGTGAGTGACCTCATGTTTCGTGCAATCATTGGTTGGTTATTACTTGCTGCCCTCATCCCACTATTTGTTCTGACTTTTTATCTATCAAAGGAAGAAGCTGCAAGTGTAAAGCCTGTTAACGAAGTGCTTGATCAAAAAATCAAGCTGGAAAAGATAGATTTTTCCCAAAACAGTTATATGTATGACCGGGATGGTTCTCTTATCTCCGAGATCGTCTCAAACGATGAGAACCGGGTGTTCGTGAAATACGATAAAATCCCTGAACCTGTGAAGGAGCTGTTCCTTCGTTCAGAGGACCGCAACTTTTATGACCATAAGGGAATTGACTTTATGGGGGTTGTTCGTGCCCTTGCTGCAAACGTCAAAAACCATGGCATCAGCCAAGGAGCGAGTACGATCACACAGCAGCTGTCCCGCAACTTATATTTAAGCCATGAACGTTCGTTCAGCCGAAAGTTTACGGAGCTGCTCTATTCCTATGAACTTGAGCGGAAATTCTCGAAGGATGAAATTCTCGAAAGCTATTTAAATACGATTTATTTCAGTAATGGTGTTTACGGTGTCGGTTCTGCGGCTAATTACTATTTTGATAAGCCGCTTAGTTCTTTAACACTTGCACAAATGGCATTTATCTCTGCTATTCCAAACAACCCAACACTGTATGACCCATTAAAGCAGTTCAAGCACACAAAGAAACGCCAAGAACGACTGCTTGGTATTTTGAAGAAAGATGGCGTCATCACCAAAAAGCAATACAAAAAAGCCGTCAAAGAAAAAATCAGCCTTTCTTTAAGTGAAAAGAAAAACCTATACCCTGACTATGTGACATATGCCAATGAAGAGTTTACCGATCTTGTGTCTGATCAGGAGGGCTTTACAAAACGATTGAAGAAAGCCAAAACAACTGAAGCGAAAAAGGCGATTCAAAAAGAATTATCCGAAAAGGTCAGTGCCCTGCTCCAGGATGGTGTGAAAATTTATACGGCGCTTGATCCTTCCTTACAGCAAAGAGCCGTCTATCAGCTCAATGCTCAATTGCCTTACCAAGGTGTGGAAGGCGGATCAGCCGTCATTAATCATGAAACG
This sequence comes from Bacillus sp. FSL K6-0994, assembly GCF_038630815.1. Classification (NCBI taxonomy): domain Bacteria; kingdom Bacillati; phylum Bacillota; class Bacilli; order Caryophanales; family Bacillaceae; genus Bacillus; species Bacillus sp. FSL K6-0994. The sequence continues at coordinate 2,871,197 of NZ_CP152043.1, forward strand.
CATCAAATTGTTGCACTTGCTGGCGGGAAAAACTATAAAAAATTTGATTTTAACTACGCTTATCAAGCGCAAAGACAGCCTGGTTCTGCAATTAAACCGCTTTTAGACTATGCACCTTATATTGATCTAACCGGCGCAACGGCTTCAAGCACCATCAGTGCCGGCAAGTTTTGCAGCAGCGGATACTGTCCGCAGAACTATAATCATAAAACGTATGGTACAGTCACACTTGAAACAGCCTTTAAACATTCTTACAATACCCCTGCGATCCGAATGCTGGATACAGTAGGTGTCAAAAAAGGCTTCAGCTATTTAGAGAAGTTCTCATTTGAGCATATTGTAGCGGATGATTACCGCCTTCCTTCTGCACTTGGCGGATTTACGAAAGGCTTCTCACCGCTAGAAATAACAGATGCATATACCGTCTTTGGCAACCAAGGAGCCTACACACAAAGTCATTCGATCACAAAAGTGACAGACTTAAACGGTAAGACCCTTTACAAGTGGAAAGAGTCGCCAAAGCAAGTATATTCTCAGCGTACAAATGAAACGATGCGTAAGCTGCTTACCTCCGTTGTGAAAAGTGGGACAGGGAAAAAAGCGAATTTCAATGCCCCTTACATCGGTGGTAAAACAGGGACATCCAATGACTACAAAGATATTTGGTTTGTGGGACTGACAGATCAGTACACAATGGGTGTCTGGGTCGGAAGAGATAGAGGAACGGTCGAATCGATTTACAATTCAAGCCCGCACTTACGTATTTGGAAAAATACGATGCAATACGCCAGATAAACAGGAGGTTTGATTGCGATGCATTCAACACATCCACCCCATTTAATTTTATTTGACGGTGTCTGCAACGTGTGCAGCGGCGCTGTTCAGTTTGTGATTAAGCGCGATCCGAATGAACGGATGATGTTCGCTTCATTACAATCAGATACAGGGCAGCGTATTTTAAAGGAAAACGGTTTGCCTTTAGATGAGTTCAATTCATTCATTTATATCGAAAAAGGGACCCTGTATACGAAATCGACAGGCATCTTAAAAGCCGCGCGGCATTTAAAAGGAATCTACAGATGGAGCTTTTTACTCCTTGCCATACCTCGCCCAATCCGTGATTGGTTTTATCAGCTGATGGCAAAAAATCGCTATAAATGGTTTGGTCAAAAAACATCTTGTATGATGCCTACACCCGATATTCAAAAGCGGTTTCTTTCATAAAAAAAGCATCCTCCATCATTGGAGGATGCTTTCTTTGTCTGCTTATGAAGGCAGACTTGCCATCACACTGTTATAAAGCTTAATAAATAAGTACAAAATACCGATCAAAAACGTCGCCCAAAACAGCAGAATAAACATCATAAATCCAATCAAATTCAGCATAGAAAGCGATTGATAAATGCGAACCACAACCCAGATAAAATAGACAAGACTTGCTAATGCAAAAAGTCCAACAAGCAGAATGAGCTGCTGCGTCAACAGAAATGCTAGCAAGCTGGCAAATAAATAAACAACGGATGCAATCCGAATTTTCTTTAAGTTCTCCCCTTCAGGGTCCTTAGCGAAAAAGAGCAGCGCCAGCTCTAATACCGTATCTGCAATCAGTTTTAAGGCAGATAAGATCATAAAATAAACAAGTGCAAAAGCAGCAAAGAGAGCAAGACGAATGCCCTGTTCAGAGAAAAATTCAAGCATTCCTTTTAAAATGCCTGCTTGAGTCAAGAAATCAGTCGTGATACCTACTGTGAAAATCGAAAAAGCAGAGCTGAATAGTAAAATTGAAATCAGCGGAAAATATCCAGTCAAATATGTATTTTTCATAAATAGATCCTTTCTCATAAGCTCACATTTATTATGGCTCACTTAAAACGGATTGACAAGATGCTTTCAAAGTAAACTGACAGCAAAATCAAATTTATGATTTTGCACGTACATTCCTTCACAAACTTACATTTTCCCGTTAAAGTATTACTGTTACGAAAAAATCGTGCGTTAGGGGTATACTCGTGAAAAAAACTTTAAGACTGCAAACACGGCTGACGATCTTTGTGTGCATCGTTGTCCTGATCTCCCTTTGTATCACATTCTTTACGATATGGTCGGAAACAGCCAAGAACATCCATCAGCAGGAACGTGACATTGCTCTCTCTACTGCCAAAATGGTCGCAGAGGCACCGATCACCGCACAATCATTAGAAAATCATTCATATTCCGCATTACGAAAATATACAACAAGTGTTCAGCAAATCACCAAAACCGAATTCGTTGTCGTCATGGATATGAACGGTATCCGCAAAACACACCCGAATCCGCAGAAGATTGGAAAGCGGTTTGCCGGCGGTGATGAAAAAGCAGCATTACAGGGAAAAGAACATATTAGTACGGCTTCTGGAACACTCGGCAGATCCATGCGTGCTTTTGTTCCTGTTTATGATCAAAATGGAAAGCAGCTTGGGGCTGTGGCCGTCGGGATTACGTTAAAGGAAATTGACTTGATTATTCATCAAAGCTTACTTCCACTCTACTTCGTCACATCACTCAGCCTTCTATCTGGCATCATTGGAGCACTCATCGTGGCAAGAAAAGTGAAGAAGATTATGTTTGGACTTGAGCCGGATGAGATCGCTACATTGTTAAAAGAACGAAGTGCCATGCTAGAATCAACAAAAGAAGGGATTCTTGCCGTCGATCAGCACGGTAAAATCAAACTGGCCAATGCAGAGGCAAAACGGCTCTTTCATAATATGGGCATTATGGTTGATCCTAGAGAACAAGATGTTCAAACTCTCCTCCCTTCAAGCGGCTTAAAACAGGTCATTGAAACACGCAAGCCGCTGCTTGATCGTGACGTGAGAATGAATGGACTGGAGCTCGTCTTTAATGAAGTGCCAATTACGGTAAAAGGTGAAATTGTCGGAGCCATCGCCACCTTCCGTGACAAAACAGAAGTGAAACATCTGGCTGAGCAGCTTAGCGGGGTCAAAATGTATGCGAATGCGCTCCGTGCCCAGTCACATGAATTTATGAACAAGCTGCATGTCATTTTAGGGTTGGTTCAGCTCAAAAACTACGATGACCTTGGCACCTATATCAAAGATATTGCGATCTATCAGCAAACGGAAACAAATGAAATCATCAACCATGTGAAAAACTCTGTTTTAGCAGGATTTTTACTAGGAAAACAAAGCTATATCAGGGAACAAGGCGCTGCCTTGGAGGTTATTTGCAGCACACAAGTGCCAAATACGGAGGACCCGGCAGTGACGCATGATCTCATTACCGTGATTGGCAACTTGTTAAATAACGCACTCGATGCTGTTTCACATACTGACACGAAAAACATCTCGATCTCCTTCAGATACGTCCATGAGCAGCTTCACATTGAAATCACGGACACAGGTGTTGGTCTCACGAAAGAAGAACAAGACATCATGTTTGATCAAGGCTTTTCAACTAAAGGAGAAGACCGAGGGTTCGGACTCTACTTCGTTGACCAAAGCATCAAGAAATTGAACGGACATATGATTGTCACGAGTGAAAAAGGAGAAGGAACGACCTTTAGTCTCCGCATTCCATATAAACAAAAGGAGGATTCACATGATTAATGTGTTAATAGTAGAAGATGATCCAATGGTTGGGGAGCTGAACAAACGCTACCTGACCCAAATCGACGGCTTTGAGTTAAAGGGGATTGCCACCTCCTTTCAGCAGGCACTTGAAGTGTTAAAAACAGAAGTCATACACCTCGTCCTGCTCGATATTTATATGCCTGGTCAAAATGGACTGGCATTACTAACAGAAATTCGCCAGCAAAATCATGCCGTTGATGTCATTGTCATTTCGGCTGCAAATGAAGTCGATGTTGTACAGCAAACGATGCGAAACGGAGCAGTTGATTATTTAATTAAGCCTTTTGAGTTCGAACGATTCCAATCAGCACTGGCAGAGTACAAACGGAAACACGCCCTGTATCAATCCATGAACAGCATTTCGCAAAATGATTTAGATGCGAAGCTTTTTCATAAAAAAGCAGAGGCGGAAAAAGTCCTCTTGCCAAAAGGACTGACCAAAAGCACACTTAAACTCATCTGGACAAGCATTCAATCATTTGGCCAGCAGGCTTTCACAACTGAAGACCTAGCCAATCATACAGAAATCTCTCAAGTCTCCATTAGAAAATACTTGAAGTTCCTTGAGGATATCGAAGTGGTGGATGTTGAAATGGCATATGGGACAATTGGACGTCCTGTTTTCCAATATAAACTGAACACGAGCAATATGAATTTGATTCAGCAATATCTTTAAAATACTACATCTGACCTTTCACAAAGGCCAGATGTTTTTTTATGGCATACGATGTAACAAACCCCTTGATATCAGTAGTTCTGCTGTAGCGGAGCACATCACAAAAGCGGCATTATATCATATTTCAGCAGATAAAAAGACATCAAATAAACCCATTTAACATTTTTTTAAAAATAAAACAAATTTCTATTTATTTATTCGATCGGAAATGATAAATTATGATTGATTAGTTCAACGAGATATAAGTCTGATGTCTTACATCTTCTCTCCTGCCCTCCATAAGTTTCATGAGAAAGCAGGATAAAATACCCTCTTCAGAAGGGTGAGAAGTGATAGTTCGGTCTTTTTTCGCGAGACTTTTCTGAAACTTTTAAATTTTATAGGGGGTTATGTTTTGAAGAAGCGCAAAATTGGACTAGCATTGTCCTTAGTCGTAGCAGCAGGAACCATCCTTGGAGCATGCGGCAACTCTGGCTCAAACAGCGGTGAAAGCAAAAAAGATAAAGATCAATTCACTGTTGCAATGGTAACTGATGTCGGTGGTGTCGATGACAAATCGTTTAACCAATCAGCTTGGGAAGGTTTACAAGCATTTGGGAAAGACAACAATCTAAAAAAAGGTAAAAACGGCTTTGATTACTTACAATCTAAATCAGATGCTGACTATACAACAAACTTAAACACACTTGCTCGTGAGAAATTCGACTTGATTTACGGAATTGGTTTCTTAATGGAAGATGCTATTTCTGAAATTGCGGATCAACGTAAGAAAAACCACTTTGCGATCGTTGATGCAGTCGTGAAAAAAGACAACGTAGCCAGCATTGTATTTAACGAAAACGAAGGATCATTCCTTGTGGGTGTTGCGGCTGCTCTTTCTACAAAATCAAACAAAATTGGATTCGTAGGCGGCGTTGATTCTGAATTAGTCAGAAAATTCGAAGTTGGCTTCCGCGCAGGTGTTGAAGCAGCTAATCCGAAAGCAAAAGTTGAAGTGAAATATGCCGGTGCATTCGATAAGGCTGACATCGGGAAAGCAACAGCTGAAAGCATGTACAAATCTGGCGTCGACATCATCTATCATGCTGCTGGCGGCACTGGAACTGGTGTCTTCACAGAAGCGAAAAACCTGAAAAAAGCAGATCCTAACCGTAAAGTTTGGGTTATCGGTGTAGATAAAGACCAGTATGACGAAGGAAAAGTACCTGGAACAAAACAAAGTGTCACCCTTACTTCTATGGTTAAGAAAGTAGACACAGCGGTACAAGACTTAACAACGAAAGCAAAAGAAGGTAAGTTCCCTGGCGGTGAAGTGATCACATACGGTCTGAAAGAAGGCGCTCTTGACATCTCTCCATCTAAGGAAAACCTTGATAAAGATGTATTAAAGAAAGTTGAAGAATGGAAACAAAAAATCATCAAGGGTGAAGTGAAAATCCCTGCAACACGTGATGAACTAAAAGATTTTAAAGCTTAATTTGAGCAGCGGGATAAGCGTGCCTTATCCCCTTGCCTCTCCTTTACCTCCTCTTTATTCGTAAAAGGTGGTAAAAGAAAAGCTGCAGCCTCGTTTTGCAGCTTTTCTTTTGCTAGTTTTTATCTTCATCAGCACCCTAAAAAAGGAGCGGTTAAACCTGTGGATTATGTCATTGAAATGTTGAATATACGCAAAGAATTCCCTGGCATTGTAGCAAACGACAACATTACGCTGCAGCTAAAAAAGGGCGAAATTCATGCGCTGCTTGGTGAAAACGGCGCTGGAAAATCAACGCTCATGAACGTGCTTTTCGGACTGTACCAGCCTGAAAAAGGTGAAATCAAGGTACACGGAAAACCTGTGACCATCTCTAGTCCAAATGATGCTAGTGATTTAGGCATCGGAATGGTGCATCAGCACTTTATGCTTGTCGATACCTTCACTGTCGCTGAAAACATCATTTTAGGTAAAGAGCCCAAGAAGTTTGGAAAGATTGACAAAGAACAAGCCATACAGCAAGTACAAGAGCTTTCTGACCGCTATGGTTTGAAAATAGATCCTGCCGCAAAAGTATCTGACATCTCTGTCGGCATGCAGCAGCGTGCAGAAATTTTAAAAACACTTTACCGCGGCGCTGACATTTTGATCTTCGACGAACCAACGGCCGTTTTAACACCTCAAGAAATCAAAGAACTCATACAAATTATGAAAAACTTAATCAATGAAGGCAAATCCATTATTTTAATCACCCATAAGCTGAAAGAAATTATGGATGCCTGTCATCGCGTGACCATTATCCGAAAAGGCCAAGGCATTCGTACACTTGATGTGGCAAGTACAAATAAAGACGAACTGGCAAGCCTCATGGTTGGCCGTGAAGTGTCATTTAAAACAGATAAAAAAGCTGCTTCTCCAGCTGAGGAGGTTCTTCAAATTCAAGACCTCACAGTAAAAGACGCCAGAGGAATTGAAGCGGTCAAACAGTTGAACCTCTCAGTGAAGGCTGGCGAAATTGTCGGAATTGCTGGGGTAGATGGCAATGGCCAGTCTGAATTAATTGAAGCCATTACCGGTCTAAAGAAATCAGAATCTGGCACGATCATGCTAAACGGGAAAGCCATTCAAAATCTCCCGCCTCGTAAAGTGACCGAATCCGGGATTGGACATATTCCTCAGGATCGTCATAAACATGGACTTGTACTCGATTTTTCAATTGGAGAAAACATTTCCTTACAAACGTATTATCAGCGTCCTTATTCAAAATTCGGATTATTGAATATGAAAAATATTTATCAAAAAGCAAAACGAATCATTGCGGAATATGACGTCAGAACACCGAGTGAATATACAGAAGCGCGCGCTCTGTCAGGCGGTAACCAGCAAAAAGCCATTATCGGCCGTGAAGTTGACCGCAATCCTGATTTATTAATTGCCGCTCAGCCGACACGTGGACTTGATGTTGGTGCGATTGAATTTGTTCATAAACGTCTAATCGAGCAAAGAGACGCAGGCAAAGCCGTTTTGCTCATCTCCTTTGAGCTTGATGAAATTATCAATGTCAGTGATAAAATCGCTGTTATTTTCGAAGGCAGCATTGTGGCCATTGTTGATCCAAAAGAAACAACAGAGCAAGAGCTTGGTCTATTAATGGCTGGAAGTACGCAACAGGAAGTGGGGAAAGAAGCAAATGTCTAATCGCTTAACAAATCTGCTGATTCCGCTTATAGCCATTGTACTTGGTCTTTTGGTTGGGGCCATTATTATGATGGCAAGCGGTTATAGTGTCATCGAAGGCTATAGCGCCCTTTGGAATGGCGTTTTCGGTGAAACCTATTATATGGGAGAAACCATCAGGCAAGTGACACCTTATATTTTATCAGGGCTTGCTGTTGCCTTTGCATTTCGGACAGGCCTGTTTAATATCGGTGTAGAAGGTCAAATGCTTGTTGGCTGGGTAGCTGCTGTATGGATTGGAACAACAGTCCATGCACCTATGTATATTCATCTGCCGCTTGCACTCATCACCGCAGCTGCTGCAGGTGCTTTATGGGGCTTTATTCCTGGATTTTTAAAAGCTCGTTTTTATGTGCATGAGGTCATCGTTACTATCATGATGAACTACATCGCCCTTCATGTCACAAACTATTTAATCTCAAATGTCTTAACAGATAATAAAGATAAAACAGATAAAATCGATGCCACTGCGTCGCTCCGCTCTGGATTTTTTGAGCAGATCACTGATTTTTCCCGAATGCATAACGGTATTTTTGTTGCCATTATTGCTGCGGTCGTAATGTGGATCATTATTCAAAAAACGTCTAAAGGGTTTGAATTACGAGCAGTTGGTATGAACCAGCAGGCATCACATTATGCTGGTATGAACGTTCGCCGCAATATCATTTATGCGATGCTCATTTCAGGTGCTTTTGCAGGTCTTGCAGGCGCTATGGAAGGTCTTGGTACATTTGAATATGCTTCTATTAAAGGCTCGTTTACAGGCGTAGGTTTTGATGGAATTGCAGTCGCTTTATTAGGTGGAAATACGGCTGTTGGTGTTGTCCTTGCTGCATTATTGCTTGGTGGATTGAAGGTCGGTGCATTAAATATGCCGCTTGAATCAGGCGTACCGACTGAGGTTGTTGATATTGTCATTGCGATCATCATTCTTTTCGTCGCCTCAAGCTATATTATCCGTCTTGTGATTCAACAAATGAAGAAAAAGGGGGGAAAATAAGTGGGATTTCTGCAAATACTTGAAATCATCGTCCCAGCTACACTTGTTTATGCTGCACCACTTATTTTAACCGCTCTTGGAGGCGTCTTTTCAGAAAGATCAGGTGTTGTCAATATCGGTCTTGAAGGGTTGATGGTCGTCGGAGCATTTTCCAGTATTATCTTTAACTTATTTTTTGCTGATACGTTTGGAGCCTTGACCCCGTGGCTTGGGCTTCTCGTCGGAATGGCCGTTGGCGGTTTGTTCTCACTGATTCATGCAGTGGCGACCATTACCTTCCGAGCTGATCAAACGGTCAGTGGTGTGGCGATTAACATGCTGGCACTTGGCGCAACATTGTTTGTCGTCAAACTGATTTATGGGAAAGCACAAACTGATAAAATTACAGAGCCTTTCTATAAAGGAGATATCCCCCTTTTAAGTGACATTCCGATCATTGGTGATATTTTCTTTAAAGATGTTTATTATACGTCTATACTCGCCTTAGCTCTTGCGGTTGTTGCTTGGTTTGTTTTATTTAAAATGCCGTTTGGTCTTCGTCTTCGTGCAGTCGGAGAGCACCCAATGGCAGCTGATACAATGGGTATCAAAGTGTATCGGATGCGTTATATCGCTGTTTTCATTAGTGGACTGTTTGGCGGTCTTGGCGGAGCTGTTTATGCCTCAACGATCGCGCTTGATTTCTCACATGCCACCATTACTGGACAAGGCTTCATCGCACTAGCTGCGCTTGTATTCGGTAAATGGCATCCATTTGGCGCAATGGGCGCCGCTTTATTCTTTGGATTTGCTCAAAGTTTAAGCATCATTGGCTCTCTCCTGCCGCTGTTCCAAGATATACCGAATGTGTATATGCTCATAGCACCATATGTGCTCACCATTTTAGCACTTACTGGCTTCATCGGACGTGCCGATGCACCGAAAGCACTTGGTACGCCTTATCTAAAAGGAAAACGATAAATACGATGTATGATCAATCCTCTGAAGGACAAACTATCTTCAGGGGATTTTTGTATGATAAAAAACTCAAAAACTCCTGTTTATTTTACTTTTATTACACTTATTTTAGTTTAATAAATAGAAGAGTGTCATTGAATCTTCTACAATTGAGACAAATAGCATTTGGGGGTGTTTATGTGGCTAATGCACAACAATTGAAATCGATTACAAACGATTCTGACAATAATAAAAGCGTTTTCCGTAAGATCATGTCTTGGAAAATTGGTGTTATTGATCTACCTGTGTATTTAGTACTTGCAGCGATTATTTTAACTGCCGCTTATTTTAATAAAATTCCAGCAAATATGCTTGGTGGTTTCGCTGTTATTATGATTTTGGGGATTTTCCTTGGAGATGTAGGACAACGTATTCCAATCTTAAAAGATATTGGTGGACCGGCGATTCTTTCTTTATTCGTACCATCGTTCCTGGTCTTTTTTAATGTTCTGAATCCGAACTCATTGGAAGCGGTTACGTCTCTTATGAAAACGTCGAACTTCCTTTACTTCTATATTTCTGCTCTTGTAGTAGGTAGTATTCTTGGGATGCAGCGAACGGTTTTAGTACAAGGCCTTATTCGTATGTTTGTTCCTCTAGTTGCAGGTACAATTGCAGCTGTGAGTGCTGGTATCCTTGTTGGCCTTTTAGTTGGTTACACACCGCATCATTCATTCTTCTTTATTATTGTACCGATTATTGCCGGTGGTGTTGGTGAAGGGATTTTGCCATTATCTATCGCTTATTCACAAATTCTTGATGTGTCAGCAGAGTCATTAATTTCTCAATTAATTCCTGCGGCTGTCATTGGGAATGTCATTGCCATTATCTGTGCTGGTGCAATGAAAAAGCTTGGTGAGAAACGTCCTGAACTGAACGGGAATGGCCGTCTTGTGAAATCTAAAGAAGCAAACGAAATTTTCGAACAGCCAGATATGGATGCAAAAGTTGATTTCGGGTTAATGGGTGCTGGTGTACTCGTTGCTTGTACAACCTTCATCTTTGGTGGTTTGTTAGAAAGCTTTGTTCATATTCCAGGTCCAATCTTAATGATTGTTCTTGCTGCTTTAATCAAATACTTAAACGTAATGCCTCAGCATCTTCAAAATGGCTCACAGCAGTTCTACAAGTTTGTATCAAGAAGTTTTACATGGCCGCTAATGGTTGGTCTCGGTATTCTGTACATTCCACTTGATGATGTAGCAACTGTCATCTCCATTCCATTCGTATGCGTATGTATCGCTGTTGTACTCGCAATGGTTGGTTCTGGTTACTTCGTTGGAAAACTAATGAACATGTATCCAGTAGAATCAGCTATTGTCACTGGCTGTCACAGCGGACTTGGCGGTACTGGTGACGTTGCCATTCTTTCAGCTTCTGGGAGAATGGGTCTTATGCCTTTCGCACAAGTATCTACACGGCTTGGCGGAGCAGCAACAGTCATCTGTGCAACGATCTTACTCAGAATGTTTAGTTAAACATTCACACAAAAAAAGCATGGGCTCTCACATGGACCCATGCTTTTTTTATATTTCTTTTCTCCTATAGGATCTTATTCATCAGCTAATACAATTCGTAAATATTCCCTGGGCTGAAAAGGATACAGCTTGGTTTCTTGATAGCTCATGTGAAGAAGATGCTCAGAAAACAGCGGCCATTCACTCCCGGCCTGCCACCTTTTTTGATCATTTCGGTCAATCAAGAATGCTCCTCCTAAAATCGTGCAGAATAGGCTTAAGCTGATGGCGATCTTTCGTTTCATTTGATCAGCTCCTTTAAGAAAAGCATGTACGAAAAACAAAACAATATACAATGAGTATCATTTTTGATAAAATTATTTTGTGGTCAAAAGAACCTAAAATAAATACAGTTTGCTTGAAATCGTTTCAAACCAATGCACTATGGCTGTATTTACGCTATAATTTTAATTACCAGTTCTTTAGAACGTGAATTTATATTGATCAAAGGAGGTTCATTTTCTTGCAGCTTATTCACTTCGCCATCCTATCACCTTTTTTACTCGCTTTTGTTGTACCTTTCCTTTACAAATATGTGAGACGTATACATACAGGATGGTTTGTTCTCATCTTGCCGATTCTTTTATTTACCTATTTCATCCAAATGTTACACATCACTTCGAATGGACGAACGCTTTTCTCACAGGCTGAATGGATTCCATCTTTAGGGATGAATTTCACTGTGTATGTCGATGGTCTCAGCCTGTTATTTGCTTTATTAATTACAGGTATCGGCTCATTAGTGGTGCTGTACAGTATTTTCTACTTATCAAAGGAAAAAGAACAGCTTGGCTCTTTCTACACGTATTTGCTCATGTTTATGACCGCGATGCTGGGTGTCGTTCTTTCTGACAACATGGTCGTTCTATACTTGTTTTGGGAGTTAACGAGTATCTCTTCCTTCCTCTTAATTGGGTATTGGTATAAGCGGGACCGCTCTAGGTATGGAGCAACGAAATCACTGCTTATTACTGTTTTTGGCGGATTAGCTATGCTTGGCGGCTTCATCCTCATTTACCTGATTACTGATTCATTCAGTATTCGTGAAGCAGTGAATCAGCTTCAGCTCATTATGGCATCACCTTATTTTATCCCTGCCATGATCCTAATCTTACTAGGTGCCTTTACGAAATCAGCGCAGTTCCCATTCTATATCTGGCTGCCTGATGCAATGGAAGCACCGACCCCTGTGAGCAGTTATCTGCATTCTGCTACGATGGTGAAAGCCGGTATTTATCTTGTTGCCCGCTTCAGTCCAATCTTTGCTATATCAGAGGTATGGTTCTGGACCATTTCCATCGTGGGACTTGTCACATTATTCTGGGGATCATTCCACGCCGTCCGGCAAAACGATTTGAAAGCCATTCTGGCCTATTCGACAGTGAGTCAGCTCGGCATGATTATGCTCATGCTTGGCGTCGGCGCAGCTGCGATTCATGAAAACAATCCTGCCTTTTTTGGCGCAGCCGTTCTTGCAGCTATTTTTCACCTCATTAACCATGCTACGTTTAAAGGCAGTCTCTTTATGGCAGCTGGTATTATCGATCATGAAACAGGAACTCGTGACATTCGGAAATTAGGCGGATTAATGACGATCATGCCGATTACCTTCACCATTACGTTAATCGGTACATTTTCAATGGCCGGATTACCGCCATTTAACGGTTTCTTAAGTAAAGAGCTATTTTTCACAAGTATGATACGGATTTCCGATATCAGCTTTACGGACGTTTCAACATGGGGTGCCATCTTCCCAGCACTCGCTTGGCTCGCTAGTGTCTTTACGTTCATTTATAGTATGATGCTCCTCTTTAAAACTTTTAGAGGCCGTCTGAATATAGACCAATTGGAGAAAAAACCGCATGAAGCACCGATCGGCATGCTCATTCCGCCCATCATTCTAGCTGCACTTGTGGTCACCTTCTTCTTTTTCCCTAATATTCTTGCCTATTCTGTCATTGAACCCGCAATTGCGGCGATCATTCCTGAAGCGATTGAAACAGGAAGCCGGTTTTCTGTAAAAATTGAAGCATGGCATGGCTTCCAGCCAGAACTCTATATGACAATAGGTGTTGTTGTACTCGGCACAATCGGCTACTTGACGCTTTCAAAATGGCGTCCAATATACAACATCTTTAAGGAAAAATGGTCATTTAACGCTTTATACGACCGCTCTCTTATCGGTTTGGAAAAAGGTTCATACCGCCTGACAAACAGTTATATGACTGGTTTTCTTCGTGACTATCTTGTCTATGTGTTTGGGTTCATGATTATCGTCATTGGCGGCGTGATGTTTTATCAGCAGGCCTTTTCATTTCAAACAGATCAGGCTGCCTCAATTGGCACGTATGAGGTGATTCTTTCACTTGTGATGGTGGCGGCGACGATTGCCACAGTATTCGCAAGCTCACGATTAACAGCTATTATTGCTCTAGGTGTAATGGGCTACACGCTGTCACTATTCTTCGTGATTTTCAGAGCACCTGACCTTGCGCTGACGCAGTTGATTATTGAAACGATTTCAGTCGCACTGTTTTTGCTTTGCTTCTATCATTTGCCGAAGCTGAGCTTAAAGCAAAAAACGAGAAGATTCAAAATGACCAATTTCATCATTTCTTTAGGTGTTGGGGTTGTTGTCACTTGTCTAGCCTTCGCTTCCACAAGTCAGCAGTCACTTGACACCATCTCAACTTACTTTATTGAAAACAGCTACAAACTTGCTGGCGGTGACAATATTGTTAATGTCATTCTTGTAGATTTCAGGGGCTTTGATACCCTTTTTGAAATTACCGTGCTCGCCATTGCGGCACTTGGTATTTATGGGTTATTAAAAACACAAGTAAAACGGAAGAGAGGTGTGCGGCGATGAGAAAGATTGATACGAATGATATGCTTTTGCAAGTCACAACAAAAATCACAGCATTCATCATCTTGCTTTTCTCCCTTCACCTATTTCTTGCAGGACATAACAATCCTGGCGGCGGATTCATTGGCGGCCTGATGAGTGCTGCGGCTGTCGTTCTTCTGCTTTTAGCCTATGATCTGAAAACAGTAAGACGCATTTTGCCATTTGACTTTATTTATGTAACTGGAGCCGGTTTGCTCGTTGCGATCCTGACAGGTATGGGATCCTTTCTATTCGGTGCACCTTTTCTATCCCATGCATTTGATTATTTTCAATTACCGTTTTTAGGAAAAACAGAACTAGCGACAGCCGTCCTGTTTGATATCGGTGTGTATTTGGTTGTTGTCGGTGTCACCATGACCATTATTCAAATGATTGGAGAGAAGGAATAATGGAATTTCTAATGTCTATTATCGTCGGAATTATTTTTATGGCGGCGACCTATTTGATGCTGTCAAAGAGCCTTCTGCGGGTCATCGTCGGTACTGCTGTTTTGAGTCACGGCGTCCACTTGCTTCTTTTAACAATGGGCGGTTTAAAAAAAGGAGCGCCTCCCGTTCTAAAAGAGGGGCTCACATCCTATGTAGATCCATTACCACAAGCATTAATTTTAACAGCCATTGTCATTGCTTTTGGTGTGACATCCTTATTACTTGTCATGGCCTTCCGTGCCTTCCAAGAGCTGCGAACAGATGACATGGATCAAATGAGAGGAAATGATCAGCATGAATAATCTCGTGATCCTGCCTATTTTAATTCCATTACTAGCTGCTACACTGTTGATCTTTATGAATAAAAACATCATGCTGTCAAGAGTCTTTAGTGTCTTGGCATCTCTTTCAGCCATTATATGTAATGCATATTTGGTTCAAACGATTTTCACAAATGGGATACAAACCCTTTATTTGGGCGGCTGGAAAGCACCATTTGGGATTGCCCTTGTGGCCGATCAATTTGCTGCACTCCTTGTACTGACCGCTTCCGTTGTCGGGCTTGTGACAGTCTTCTTCTCCTTTCAAACGATTGGGAAAGAAAGAGAGCGTCTCTTCTATTATTCTGGCGTGCAGTTTTTGTTAGCTGGCGTGAGCGGAGCCTTTTTAACAGGAGATATTTTCAACCTGTTTGTATTCTTTGAATTACTGCTGATGGCGTCTTATATGCTCATTGTATTAGGCGGATCAAAGCCTCAGCTTCGTGAATCACTCAAATATATTGTGTTTAATATCATCTCGTCGGCATTATTTATTGTCGGAGTCGCCTGTTTATATGCAGTGACGGGTACGCTCAATATGGCTGATTTAAGTGTGAAAATAGCTGAATCAGGGCAAACAGGGCTAATCACTGTTATTTCCATCCTGTTCCTCATTGTATTCGGCTTAAAAGCTGGGATCTTCCCGCTTTATTTCTGGCTGCCAGGATCGTATCACGCGCCGCCAGCAGCGATTTCAGCTCTATTTGGGGCTTTGCTGACAAAGGTTGGCTTATATGCGATTGCCAGAGTCTTTACATTAATTTTTATACACGATACAGGCTTCACCCATACACTCATGGCGTGGCTTGCCGCACTGACGGTGATATTCGGTGTGATAGGCTCGATCGCCTATTCTGATGTGCAGAAGATCGTGATTTATAACATTGTCACAGCTGTTGGGGTCATTTTGTTTGGATTTGCAGCCAACACACCTGCATCACTCCAAGGTGCCATTTATTATCTCATTCACGACATGGTGATCAAAGGGGCTTTATTTATGCTGGCAGGTGCCCTCTTTGTGTATGCTGGTACAAATCAACTGAAAAAAATGGGCGGACTGATTCAATCCCAGCCTCTATTAGGATGGATGTTCTTCATATCGGCTTTATCGCTTGCAGGAATTCCGCCGCTGAGTGGCTTTGTTGGAAAACTAAAAATTGTGGAAGGTGGATTTTCTGCTGGACACATGACGTTTTCTATCCTGATCTTACTGTCCAGTCTTCTTGTCCTCTACTCTATTATGAAGATTTTCATGTCCGCATTTTGGGGCGAGGAACAGGATATGCGAAGAAGAAAGCCGTCAATTAAAGGAATGGTGTACCCTGGCGTACTGCTTGTCGTCTTATCGCTTGCCATTGGGTTAGGGACAGAGTTCATTGCCCCTTATATCAATCAAGCAGCGGAAATGCTCTCTACACCAGAAAAATATATTCAAGCTGTGCTGAAGGAGTAGATGAACATGGCCTTTCAAATATTACTAAACGCACTCCTCGCCTTTACATGGATGTTTATGAATGATACATACAGAGCCGCAGACTTTGTATCAGGTTTTGCATTAGGGATGATCGCCATTTTTATGCTGCGTCGATTTTTCCCGCAGCGTTTTTACGGCTATGCCCTTTATGCGATTTTCAAGCTGATCATCATTTTTATTCGCGAGCTGCTTCTTGCCAATTTAAGTGTATTAAAGACCGTATTATCTCCAAAGCTCACGATTAAGCCCGGTATTTTCGCCTTTCGTACGGACTTGAAAACAGATTGGGAAATCACCATACTGGCAAATATGATTACATTGACACCAGGTACACTAGTGATTGATATTTCCGATGATCGGTCCATTTTATACATTCATGCGATGGATATTGAAGATGCTGAAAAAGCCATTCACGATATCCGGGTTTCATTTGAAAAAGCGATTCAGGAGGTGAGCGGTAAGTAATGGAACTCATTTTGCAAATGTCACTTGGCATTCTTGCGCTGTCTACTTTGCTTTTTGTGATACGAGTGATCAAAGGTCCCTCTATTCCTGATCGCGTGAGTGCACTTGATGCGATAGGAATCAATTTAATTGGGATGACAGCCATCGTTTCAATTTTACTGAAAACCACTGCATTCTTTGAGATTATTTTACTGCTCGGCATCCTTGCCTTTATCGGTACTGTCGCTTTTTCCAAATTCCTTGAGAAAGGGGAAGTGATTGAAAATGATCGTCATCGCTAAAGCCATCGTGATTTTCTTTATCCTGCTAGGCGCTATCCTCTGTTTAATTTCAGCCATTGGTGTCCTTCGCCTGCCGGATGTTTACACACGTATGCATGCTGCATCAAAAGCATCGACCCTTGGCGTTGTTCTGATTTTAGTAGGTGTGTTTTTTCACGAATGGTTTCTTGCAGGCGTTATTTCTGCAAAAATCCTTCTCGGGATCGTATTCATCTTCCTGACAGCACCAGTCGGCGCGCACTTGATCGGAAGAGCCGCGTACAATACTGGTGTTAAGCTCGACAAGCGCAGTGTCCAAGATGATTATGGCGGTTTCCGTAACTTTGTGATTAAGCGAAAAGAAGATTCTTATTTATAAAAAGCAAAAAAGAATGGCCTGCCATGTTGGGCCATTCTTTTTTTATCGCTCAACAGCATACAAAAAAAGCTTCCGCTGCACCGGGAGCTTTTTTATATGCGATCAATGACAGCAAGTGTGCATCTTGACGTACAGATGTGCCGGTCTCGATCATCTTTTATATCGATTTGAAATACCATTGTACGCCGTCCTACATGTACTGGAACAGCTGTCGCTGTCACCACTCCATCGCGTACAGATTTTAAATGATTGGCATTGATTTCAATACCTGAGCAAACTTGCTGCGTTAAGTCCAAATGAGCAGCAGCCCCCATGCTCGCCACTGTTTCTGCTAGAGCAGCAGATGCTCCCCCGTGCAGCAGTCCAAATGGCTGTTTTGTTCTGTGATCGACTGGCATTGTTGCAACGCATCGTGATTTATTGCACTCTACAATCTCAATGCCTAGTGCCTCAAGCAGAGTATTTGATCCGCTCACATCCATTAAGGCCCTCTCCCTTCACACGTTTACAGCACACTTTCAGACTTGGCAATTAACACCGCTTCTGTACGAGATCCAACATTCAGCTTATTAAAGATGGATGTCAAACTGTACTCAATTGACCGTTTGCTCAAATGAAGCACATCGGCAATCTCCTGGTTCGTGTATCCTTTTTCCACTTCTCTAAGGATCAAACACTCCCGTTCGGTTAAGAGCTCGTGATCAGTCTGCTGCGCCTGTTCTGGCTTTTCTTGCTGCTGTGAAATTAATTTCTTTAAATAGGACAGCTGAATGACAACTTCCCCTTGCAATGTGCGGTGTATGTATTCAATAATTTTGTCTTTCGTCTCTGTTTTACTAATTGCACCGTGTAATCCAGCCCGAATAGCCTCTTCAAAATAATCATCTACTTCATACCCTGTATAAATGATAATTTTCACTTGATGGTTGGTTTCTAAAATTTGTTTCGCAATGTCCATTCCATTGATATCCCCGAGATTTAAATCCATTAAAATCACATCATAGATGGAAAAGTCATGCGTCTTTAAAAAGGCGGCTTCTGCATCAGGACTTAAACAATCGACTGATAGCTGCTGGTCTGATTCTAATATGCTTTTTGTCCCTTCCATGACAGCCGGATGATCATCAATGACCAATATCTTCTTCATGTCTTCCTCCCTTTAAATCACTCACTTCCATTTTATATAAAAGACTTGGCTGATGCCAAGTCTTAATCCTTAATAAATCGTTACAATTCCATTTCAATTTTCACCTTGAGCCCTTTTTCCGGGGCTGTGTGAATTTGAAGCTTTCCATTTAACGCTTTCACTCTTTCTCTAATTCCCGACAGACCCATGCTCATTGTGTGCTGATCAAGATGACTGGCATCAAAACCGACTCCATCATCCTCATAGTGAAGAACAACCTGATCTTTAATACAAATCAGCATCACTAACACTTGAGTGGCTTTTGAGTGCTTCAGGGCGTTGGATAACAGTTCCTGAACAATTCGGTAAATATTCAGCTGTGAATCAATATCAATGTCCAATTCTTTATCAAAGCGTGTCGTATTCAGCCTAATATGAAACGGTGCTTCCTCCTGGATTTGAGAAGTCAGCTTCGATATCGCCTTTACTAAACCTAAATCATACAGCAGCTGCGGCCGAAGCTCATGACACGTTTCTCTCGTCGTTTGAATCACTTTGGACATTTGATCATTCCAAGAGATAAGCGAATTTTCAATAGATGTCGGGCATTGGTTGTTTTGGAAATTCGTTAAAAACATCTCCGACTGCCTTTTTAGTGATATCAAGTCCTGCAGCACGGAATCATGAAGATCTCTCGCTAAATCTGAACGCTGCTTTTCTTCCATAGCAAACATGATTTTCTTCAACCATGCAGGATTGGCCTCGCGCTGTTTCAAATCGTCAAGGTGCTCCATCAATTCTTCGATCTTGACGACATTTTCTAAACTGACACTTGTATAAAAGGCTAATGTTTTTAGCCAAGAAATCTCATCACGCGTTAATTTCGGTGTCCGTAAATTAGATAAACAGCAAATCACAAAAGAGTGACCGCCCCGCTCACCAATTTTCATCATGAATCCTTTATCAAGCGCAATGATTTTTCCAACTTCATCTAATATATCTTGAAATTGATCCACATAATCTTTCCATAGCTGGCTTTCTTCTATTGATTCATCAATTTCAACAATTTGTCCATCTGCCTTCACTTCAAGCACAAAGGCTTTGTTCACAACAAGTACTTCTAAGATGATGTATTTTAAATGATACAATACTTGATGAAGTGATGATGCCTCACGAATAAGCTGTGTAAATTTAAATACACTATCCTGATAATTATGCTTCTCTGAAAAACGCTTCAATCGAAAACGGAAATCGATAATTTCTTTAAAGTAGAAGACGGTGAGCATAAGAATGTACGTGATAATCGTAAATTTCACTGTATAGAAATTTGCATTTGGCTTTTGAATAAAATCAAAAATAACAACCACTAGTATTGTTGGTGTAATCGCTAATAAACCGTAGTATTTAATCCTCCCCATAAAGAAATCAACATTATACAGCTTATTTGACATAAATTGATAGACTAAGAAAAAAGGAATTAAAAGAACAAACGATGCAACAACATAAGGTGAAATAAAATATATACCAAAAAAATAAGGAATGATAAAAAATAGCATGAATGGACTGAATGCTGAGATTAAAATGAGTGCAAATGCTCGAAGTACATTGCTGACTTCATTGTCTTTCAATTTTTTAGCAGCCCTTATAGTGATAATAATCGAAAAGAAAGCCAGAACAAAAAATGAAAGTAAATTGACATATGCTAATATATCTACTGGTCCTGCTTTATTTTTATAGAATAAAACTAATAAAACGTTAGTAACTGGAACTAGATACAAATAAAAAAGAACTCGACGACGAATAATTTCTGTTCCTAATTCTTTTAAATATTGATACATAAAGTGCATATATAGTGGAGGTACACTATTCATTGTAACGATTACAAGAATACGACTGATAGCCTCTCCTTTTCCAGAGCCACCAGAACTTACATAACCTATAGACACCGCCAAAAGAAATAAAGCTAAAATATAAGCTGACTCTTTTTGGTTTGCTTTATTCATTTTTAAAATCATAAATATACAAAATAGACAGATGGAATAAAGAATGACTGGTATTAGATAAATAAACAGATTCGCTTGACTCAATAACCTTACATTCTCTAAATCAATTTTATCACCATGTCTATCAACGACTAAACTTTTAACATTAGCTAAAAAACCTCTTTTAACTTCTTCAACTGGTTTTTTATTCCCATTCACTTCAAGTATGATATCGCCTTTCCTAACTCCAGCTAGATAGCTATCTGTAAAATTATCGACATCCACTACCTCAAGTTGACCGTGACTATTTTCCTTAACAGCTGCTCCAACAAAAATATTAAATACGTTGATATAAGAGATGTAAATCACATAGATGAAGCTAAGAATTACTAATATAACTGTTAACTTAGAGTAAAACTTTCTCATAATATATATCTACTCAAGCAGTTGACCATATGATTGCTTTAATAACGTCTTCTTTCTGGAATCCGTCAACAATTATACTTGCAGTTTCTTGATCAACGTGAAGCAATGATGCGTTCCCATTAACGATTTGATTTAATGTTGAAGGATTCTCCACTAAATAACTAACCAATTCCTGAATTTTCATCTTCTCCATCTCCAATTAAAAAGAGTATCAGTTTTTTCTTTTTTGAAGCCTCTAAATGAAGTTTCTTGAACGCTTCTTTACACTTATTTCTGAGAAGGTTTCTCATAATAAATACATATTGTTGAGCACCTGATTTCTTTAATTTATCCTTTAATTCTTCAGAGCCGACGCTCTTATCCTTTGATTGAAAATAACTGAGCAAGTCTGAACTAGATGGATTAAACTCATTTTTCAAATAAACTAGCGGTAATGTTTGCATTCTTTTAAAGTCAATATTATCTTTATTAAAAAGACCTAGATAGTCATTTTCAAGCTGCTCTGCCATGCCTAGATAATAAGCATATTGTTCTACATTTTTTTCAAAAGAACCTGTTGCCAAGATAACCCCTAACATACAGGGTAACACAAACAGTGATCCTGCCTTTAATCTCATGATATTTAAACAATCCTGCTCATTCTCCGGCTCCACTGTCATATCCAAATGCTGTCCTTGCATTGACTGAATGGAATAAGAGTATACACTGTTTAAAAGCTCCGTTGCATGATCAAGCTTTGAAAAGACTTCAAAGCTCAATGCAAAAAGAACATTTGCCGCATTCATCGCAACTCCGCTCTGACACTTCATCCAAGGATACGAATCATTGTCCTGATCTTCAATATCATCTAATATATCGGCAGCTAAGATGAGAAGTTCAATCCCTGCTGCCAGTTTTGTAATCGCTTGCTTGTCTTGACCGCCAAATGCCACATAATGCTGGTAAGCCAATTGTCCAAAAGGAAATTCATTCTTTATATCTGTAAATTCATGAAGCAGCTTTTGTAAATCATTCTGCCTGACTGCATGTTGAATAAAATCAGACATATTCTGCTTGATTTTTGTATTCTCTAGATAGTTTAGCATACTCGATCTTGTACCTCACCCTTCCGCCTTTTATTTTACTAAAAAGACATGAGCAAATGTCCACTGACATCACTATTTAACAATTATATAATAATATATCCTTTTTTTGTATGTATTTGGATAAAAAAAAGACTTGATGATTATCAAGTCTTTAAGAAATTTTCACATATTCATATTTGTCGTATTGATCAATGCTTTTGTTAATGTTATGAAGAGAAGCCGTTGTTTCTCTGATTTCGTTTTCAAGTTTCCATAATAATTGTTTAAGTTCTTCGATTTCATACTTTTCCATCGATTCCACTCTCCTTTTTTGGAAGATCAATGTATTTGTGTATGGTGATTGGGTCATAAGTATTTGATCTGTTACTAACAGTGTAAATGTAATTGAGTATTTTTTCACCGAAAAGTATACACAAAACGTGTGCGCGATACCGCAAAATTCAATAGGTCTTTTTTCATCATTTTCTGACTTTTCAAATCATACTTTTATCTCAATTTCAAAGGAATTGCGTCATTTTTGCGACAGGAATAAGCATCATTCGTCACACTTCTCTCCCGATAGAACGTACGATCCCCTCTGTATCTTCGGTTTTGCGTGTCATAGGTCAGACGACAGATGCTATTGTGGACACCGCAATTTTTTGGCGACATTCACCGAAATTGACCGCAAAAGTACCTATTTTTATGCTGGAATTACAAAGATAGAAAGATCATTTTGATTCTTTATTCTGATTTTCTACATACATTTAGAACAGATATCCGTCCAATTTCACGTCAATGAGAGAAGAGGTGACCATGTGTTTTACTATGTTCCTTATCCTGCTTTGCAGGTTCCCGCAATGAGCCGCGCATACCCGCCGCGCACGCCAATGACTTTTCCTCCAGTAGATGCCCACTCATTTCAACGAGCCGCAAAAGAATCAGCCCGCCTCGTTGCTGATGCTTCACTCATTACACAGCAAATTTCAAGCTCCCTTCTGTTTGCGCAGCGCATCATGGAGGCTGCTGAGCGCTCTGATTCAACAAGTGTCGTCCGAATGCTGAAGCAAATCGGTGTGAAAAGCGGCATTGATATCCGCTTTAGTCCAGAAGGGATTCGAATCTACTTGTCTCTTGCCTCCAGCAGACTTTTCCTTCTTTTAAAGTGGGCATGACAAAGAAAAAGCCGCTCTCACGCGAGCGGCTTTTCTTAAGATTCAAACATTTTATGGCACCATTCAATGGCTTCTATATAACAGCCATAGGCTTCCTGTTTCGGGAGATTTCCATCTAATATCTCATCATCCCATTCATTTCGTTCAATACGTTTGGCCACACCTAGTACAAAAGAATAATCATTTTCATAGCCAAGCAGTGCCTCGCCAACTTCATCAGAAAGCGGCAGTTCCTTCACAAGTTCTGTGATATCTGCCCTGACAAGCGTATCAATGAGAGAAAACATACCTGTCAGCATATAAGAGGCGGGGTGCTCTCGTTCAGTACGAGAAGCAATCAGTTCACACGTTTTGGCACGAATGAATGACATTTTGATGATTTCTTTTTGGCTTGAATTAGCTTGGACATTCAGTTCTTTAAATGAAAGGATAAAGATCCAGCGCCGAATTTCATTAAACCCAAGCAGGATAATCGCCTGCCGGATACTTTTAATTTGATAAAGACGTCTCATGCCGCCTGAATTCAGCATTTTTAATAATTGATATGATAGCGAAAGGTCACTTTCAATAAAATGGGTCACGGTCTGGATATTCGGCTGGTCCTTGCTTAACTCATTTAAAAGCTGATGGTACGCATGGAAGCTGGTCGATAATGCTCGTCCCGATATCACATGCGGCTCACTAAAGAAATACCCTTGAAACAAGTGGAAGCCCGCTTCAAGCGCCTCTTCATATTCTCTTCTCGTTTCTACCTTTTCTGCTAGGAATCGAAGGCGATACTTTTTATACGAATGCAGAATATCTCTTCGTTCTTGCGTTGTGGTTTTCAGAAAGTCAATTTTTAAAATATCTATGCAGTAGAGGAGTTCCTCAAGCAGCTTGTCACTATAATGTGTTCCGTTTAGGAAGAAATCATCGAGTGCAATCGTATATCCCCATTTTTTTAACTGCTTACATCTCATAATAAGTGCCGGGGTAATCGGTACATTTTCTAATATCTCGATCACAAGCTGATGCGGATCAAAATAGGTGAGCAGATCAGATGAAAGCAAGCTTTCGGTGAAATTAATGTAGCATCGTTTTCCTTCTGTCAGTGTTTCGATGCCGATATTTAGAAAACTGTTGATAATGAGGTCCGTTGTCGCTTGATCACCGTCTTCAGCGCTATATGTATTGGTTTCACTATCTCTATAAAGCAGCTCATATGATACGACTTGTTCTTTTCTGTTAAAAATAGGCTGTCTCGCAACAAACACCCTCAACTGCTCCAATCCTCCTTTATGCCATGACAAACAAGATGTGCTTTCAGTATACCAAATGATTGCACTTTTAGTTCAATTTCAATCGGTCAAAATAAAAAAAAGAGACCACCTGGCTTGATGGTCTCCCTTTCTTCAAATCATTCGCTTTCATAAAGCTCTTTTTTGATTTTATTTTTCACATCATGGATAAACTGCATTTTATTATCCCAGCATTTTTGACTCAAATCGACTGGATATTCTTCTGGTTTGCTGATTCGTTTGTATTCCTCCCAGAAGAGTCCAAGACTGTCCTGCACGTAGGCTTGAATCGTTTGAATATCTGGATTGTCATAGACAAGTTTTCCTTGATCAAAAATCGGGACGTGAAGATCTTTCGCCACAAAGTTTGTCACGAATTTACTAATAAACGTATGCACAGGATGGAACATTTTTAGTTTATCCTCACTATGAACATCTTCCTCTTCAAGTGCAATGTAGTCGCCCTCAGAATGATGATTCAATTGATTGATAATCCGGTACACACGTTTACGGCCTGGTGTTGTCACTTTCTCTGGGTTGGATGAAATTTTGATGGTATCATTCATTTTGCCGTTTTCTTCAATGGACACCAGCTTATATACTGCACCGAGGGCTGGCTGATCGAATGCTGTGATCAGTTTTGTCCCAACACCCCACACATCAATTTTGGCGCCCTGTGCCTTTAAATTCATAATGGTGTGTTCATCAAGATCGCTTGATGCAATGACTTTAGCATCATGGAAACCTGCTTCATCAAGCATTGTTCTAGCTTTTTTAGACAAGTATGCAAGGTCTCCGCTATCAAGTCTGACACCAATGAAGTTGATTTTATCTCCAAATTCTTTCGCTACCTTAATCGCATTCGGAATACCTGATCTGACGGTATCATACGTATCGACTAAAAAGACGCAGTCTGTATGTGTTTCAGCATATTTTTTAAATGCCGTATATTCATCGCGGTATGCTTGTACAAGTGCGTGGGCATGTGTTCCTGATACTGGTATGTTGAAGCGTTTCCCAGCACGAACATTACTTGTCGCCTGAAAGCCGCCGATGAGTGCCGCTCTTGCTCCCCACATCGCTGCATCCATTTCATGCGCACGTCTTGTTCCGAATTCTAATGCTGTCTCATCTTCTATGATTCCTTTAATCCGGGCCGCTTTTGTTGCAATCAGCGTCTGGAAATTCACGATATTGAGCAATGCCGTTTCGATTAACTGAGCTTCAACAAGCGTTGCTTCGATGCGCATAATCGGTTCATTCGCAAAGACAATTTCCCCTTCTCGCATTGAATGAAGTGTACCTGTAAAGGACAATCCGCTTAAATAGTCAATGAAATCGCTTTTATAACCGAGTTCATCTTTTAAATACGCCAGATCGCTTTCGGTGAAGGAAAAGTCCGATAAATATTCAATCGCTTTCTCTAAGCCAGCAAATACAGCGAAGCCATTGTCAAATGGAAGCTTTCTAAAGAAGAGTTCAAAGACTGCCTTCTTCTCATGAATGCCGTCTCTCCAATACGTTTCTGCCATGTTAATTTGATAAAGATCTGTATGTAGTGATAAACTGTCGTCATTAAACCGATGCTCCAACTTCCATTCTCCTTCCCTTACTTAACCACTTTCGCACCAAGCGACTGCTCAAAGTGAGAAAGTGCCCACTCGTGCCCCGCTTCATTAAAACTCGCCACAGCATTTTGATGAATCACAAGTTCGAAGCCTTTATTGTACGCATCAACAGCTGTATGAAGTACACAAATATCGGTACATACGCCGGCTAAGTGAAGTTCCGTGATGCCGCGCTCGCGCAGTTTCATTTCTAATTGAGTGCCTGCAAAAGCAGAGTATCTTGTTTTTTCCATATAGTAGACATGTTTTAAATGTTTTGACGTGTGAAATAGTGAACTTAGTTGTCCATAAAGTTCAATACCCTCTGTTCCGCGAATATTATGGGGCGGAAATAACTTTGTCTCTGGATGATAAGGGTCCTCTTCTTCATGATGATCGACAGCAAAGACGACAAAGTGGCCTTCATCAATAAATGAAGAAGTGATTTCTGTGATCTTAGACTCAATCGCCTGTCCAGGCTTTCCGCATGTCAGTTTTCCATCGTCTGCAACAAAATCAACTGTATAATCTATACAAATCAACGCTTTGCCCATCCGCATCTCTCCCATATGCTCTTTTGAATCATTATAGCTTATTCATTTCACTAGGGAAACCTATTCAACAGATTCATGAGAAAAAGCTTTTTGAAACAGCTCATCCTCTATATAGATATGCTCCTGATTGACCGCATCAGGCATCTCTATGACAAGACCAAAAGGAGAGTGCGCTTCGTGATGATTCACCACTTTAAAGGAACATCCAGCGGCATTTGCCATTTTGACATATTGAGAATAAGAAGCATAGGAAAGTTCACCATTTAATAGAACTGTGGCCTGGCGATTGGCCTTCAATATTTGTTCGACTTCTTGATACGGTTTATTTCTTGATACCTGTCCCTTTGTCAGGGCGAGAAGCGCTCGTTCCCTTAATGAACCAAGAAACATTCTTCGTTCATCGGGTTTTGTTTCAGCATGTCCAAATATCCCTTGCTGCAAATAAAAGTCTACGGATTCTTCTTTCATCGCTGTGTTCACTCCTGGTTTCTAAATTTACATTTCTGTGACCCAGTGCACAATCTTGAGTGCGAGGTCACGGGCTTCGTCTGTTTCTACTCTTTCCATTAAGGATTGTTCAAGCGTATGGATGAGCTGCTCCTTTTCGTCCTCATACGCAATGGAAATACTCCATTCAATGTCAGGTACGGCTACAAGCGTTTTATATTCTTTTTTATTTTCATGTAAATATACATTGTAGGTCTTTGGTTGTCCGCTTGTGATGTGTGCTTTTCTAATTTTCATTTGACTCAGTTCACACCTCTTTTTTCTTCTTACATCCATATCCATTGTACCATAAAAAAAGACAGCTTCTGAAAAGGAATTCCCTTTCAAAGCTGGCTATGCATTAAAGCTCTTTTGCTGGCTGATCAGGTCTATATCCCACATAAACGTAACGTTTGGACTGCTAAAAAATTGGACAAAGTCCCCTGCATTATAGGTACCTGATCCACCGGCGGAGTGATCGACACTTTTTGGCGAAATGGCAAAAACATCACCGAAATGTGCAGAACCATTTCCAATCACACGGTCAATATGAATAGGCCCAACAATCGCTGGCATCTTTCCACCACCTTTTCTCCCCACATCATATGCCCAGCTCAAAAATACGTGTATGAAAAATAAAAAAGACAGCTGATCTGTGACCATCAGCTGCCTTTCTATGCGTTAAATGATTGAGGCTGGCCAAACAATGTAAAGTCCCAAAGCATCGTGGCATTCGGATCACTTGTAAGTGACATATAATCACCTGAATTAAAGGCTCCCGCACCGCCAGTAGAGTGGTCGACAGCCAAAGGAGCAATGGCCAGGACATCACCGAAAGTAGCTGCACCGTTTCCTCCTAACGACTCGATATGAATAGGTCCAACGATTGCAGGCATCAGAATCTCCCCCTATCTGCTTATCTCAATCATCTTATGCAAGAAGGGAAAAGGTGTGCATCTGTCCTAGACGTTTAAATGCTGTTCTTTGCGAGATCGCTGACGCAGCTGCACCAATCTGACAATATTCAAGGTGATGGCTTTGAGCAGTGCATAGACAGGGACCGCAAAAATCATGCCAAGGATTCCGCCAAAGCTTCCTGCCCCAATTAATAGCAGGATGATGGTCAAAGGATGTGTGTTGAGACGTTTCCCAATGATCAATGGAGAAATGACATTTCCGTCAATTTGCTGAACGACAAGAATGACAATGACTGTCACCACCGCTTTTCCAGGCGAATCAAGAAACGCAATAAGCACAGCTGGTGCCGCGCCAAGATATGGCCCAAGGTACGGAATCACATTTGTGACCGCAATGATAATGCCGAGAATGAGCGCATATTTCACACCGATTAATAAGTATCCGATAAAACAAGCCACTCCAACAAATAAACAGACAACAATCTGCCCTTGTATGTAAGCTGCAAGCGTATCGTTTAATTCTTTAAAGATTTTCAATCCTTCCTTACGGTAAGGCATTGGCAAAAATTGAACGAGCTTGTCCGGAAACTTATGTCCATCTTTCAACATATAAAACAAAATGAACGGAACTGTGATCACAGCTAAAGCAATATTGGCAATCACACCAAACACAGCAGACATGCTTGAAGCAATATTTTCCGGCAAACCTTTTAATGTCGAAACAATTGTCTGTTCAAACTTCGAGACGGAGACATAATCTTGGTTCATCATCCAAGTAAATGTTTTAGAATGCGAGAAGTCGTTGATAAATTTCTGCATATCCGTCACATAACCAGGGAAGCTTTTGACAAGTCCACCAACCTGCGTGACAATAACCGGTCCCGCAGCATTCACAATGAACGTGATGAGTCCGATGAACAAAAGATAAATGATCAGGATAGCAAGTGTCCTAGGAATTTTCCTGGACAAAAATCGAACAATTGGATTAAAGATGAAAAAGAGAATTCCAGCCAGCAAGATGGGAACAAACAAGGTAGATGCAAATAAAATAATCGGCTGAAATAAAAACGAAACCTTTGTAGATACATAAACAATGAGTAAAACAAGTAATATTTGGAATGTCCAAAAATGAACTTTAGATTTTAACAAAGATGCTCCTCCTGTTACGTATTGATCTTATTAAAAAACTACTATTCCACCCACCTTCTGTCAACTGCTTCTTGTTTTAGAACCTTATTTTTTGTAAAAAAAAGAACAATTGGTATATCATGCACTTTTTCCAGATATACATTCTATAAGCGTGAAAAAAGCAGACACCTTTGCGTCTGCTTGTTACACTCTTTCACTGTGATCAGGCATCACCGATACAATTTGCTGGATCCGCACATAAAAAACTGATTTTGTCCCCGCCTCAATGACAATATGATCCGGCATGACTTCCTTCAATTTTCCGCGCACTGTATCTTTCACTGTTTGAACAATCAATCTCATACCGATCACTTTCTGCAATGTTTGATAAACATATGGATCAACTAATGAAACAAGCTGCGGACTTCCTTGTTGTGCCATCCTACCTGCCCCTTTACTTGTGTATTTACCCACATCGTATGCAATGACCCATGTGAATGTCACTCAGGGCAAACCTACAACTCAAATACCATATTTTAACATTTTATTTAATTTTACATCTTTTGGAAGTATAATAAATTGGTGCTGCCAACAACTTAAATCATTTGAAGAGGTGAATGATCTTGAAAAAACTCATCTGTCTCGCTGCTGTCATGCTCTTTTTTTCCTTTGCAAGTTATGCGTATGCAGGATCAATTGGAGATGAACCTGGGACACCAGGAAAGTGGTTTAAAGGAGAAGAGCCGGTTCAAAAAGACGAGTCAAAACCACCACTTGTTTTTGTTCACGGCATTAACAGCTCCTCCTCCACATGGTTCGACCGAAACGACATGGCAAAGCAAGCTGTTCTGAACGGATACGAAAGCGCATTCATAGATTTGTATCCAGATCAGGATACGAAAAAGAATGGCAAACTATTAGCAGAAAAGTTAAAAGAAATCTATGATGTGTTCGGTCGAAAACTTATTGTGATTGGTCATAGTAAAGGCGGGGTGGATACACAGTCCGCACTCGTGTATCACGATGCCCCTCCATATGTAGAGAAGGTCATCACACTCGGCTCCCCTCATTACGGGACGCCGCTGGCAGATTTAGCGTATAGCAAGGGCGGAAGCTGGCTCGCAGAAATTCTTGGACAAAAAAGCGACGCGCTCTATTCTTTGCAAACGGGGCTCATGGCGGCTTTTCGAAGTGAAACCGACAAGCTGGAGAAGTTTCCTCAAAAATACATCACGTATTCGGGATCGGAATGGGGAACATTTGGCGGGGTGCTGTATTTAGGCGGCATGTATTTAAAGAGCTTTGGTGCAAATGATGGCGCCGTCACAGTAAGCAGCACAAGACTATCATATGCAAACAATATTTTAACAGGGAAATGGGATCACAACTCCATTAAAAACGGCACAAGCATGTTCCCTGTGTTTCAGCATCAGCTGCTGGCAAATGCCGCAAGCGCTGAAAAAGAAAATATAGAGGGCCCCAACTCTACTGAGCTGAATACAGATGTTTATGTGAAAGGCGGTGAAAGTGAAAAGGATAAAACAGAAGCGTTCTATGTAGAGGAAGGAACGAATGGCTTATCGATTCAGTGGTTAAATGAAAGTCATGAGGCGCGGCCGGAAATCATCGCCCCAAATGGAGACGTCTTAACAAATCTGAAGACATCGGAAGCATCTTTCCCATATGAAGGCGCGTTTTCGCACCATGTACAAATCAATAAACCCGTTCCTGGAAAATGGACGATTCGATCAAATTCAGGAAAAAAGGCTCCTTATTTGCTGCTCGTATCCTTTGATTCACCATTAAATGACGAAATCAAAGCAGAGGCAGCGAAATCAGGGGATGATGCATCGACCCATTCAAGCGGTCTGATTAAACGATTAAGCAAGAAAGTCGAAACCTTTTACTTTAAGGATGCCCAAAAAGATCATCCACTCAAAACAACTGCTTCATCAGCTGTTCAATTGAAAAAAGAAGGTGCTTATTCTGTCACGGTTCATTACACCGGACTCACTGCATCAGGTACATCTGCATTTAACCGTACCGTTATTCGCACATTGTATGTCGATCAGGATGGAAATATTCATGGAGACATTCCATACTAAACAGAACGTTTCATGGGCTGAAGTGCCTGCTGCACTTTCTGATCCAATTCCGTGATTTTTTTCATTGCAAGTGATTCGTCTATTTGTCTGTAATGGTGATGTCCGCCAGGCTCTTCATCCATTTCATCTGCCTTCTTGACGATTTGCTGAAGTGTGTCCTTATGAAGGTCGCCCTCTGGCAAATATGAATCTGTATGAAGCAGAATCGCAAGCGCAATATCTTTGGCTGCCTTTGGTTCCTCACCGAGGCGTATGAGCAGTTTGTGAGCCCGCTCTGCGCCTTTAATGGCATGGATATCATTCCGTCTATATGTCTCGTAATCCCATTCTCCGCCAGCTGTATACCATTCATAGTGGCCGATGTCATGCAAGAGGGCTGCTTTCACAGCGAGATCTGGATTAATCCCAGCCTGCACCGCCAGTTTGAATGCGTGATAAGCACAAGCAATCGCATGGGCTTTTCCTGAACGATTTAAATATTTTTGAGCGACTGGATGGGTGTAAACATCCATTAATGTAACCTTTCTCATGGAAACCCCTCCTTATCTATATTTTTAGCATCCTAACATATTCTGAAAAGAAACTCAAATGTTCTGTTATATTTTCTATGAGTCTCAAGAACAGCTTATGTCAAATGAGCTGTTTTTGCTTGTACAATACGAAAAAAGCAGTCACTATGACTGCTTTTTTTCTCCTTTTCAGCGTGATATGAAAACCCTTGAAGTCTAGGAAGACCGAGTACTGGCGCGGAGCGAATTTTAGATTCGTGAGCACCGGCACCGAGGCCTGACACAGAATGCGAGGGTTTTTCTTCACGCTGCAGCAGTCGTTATGACTGCTTTTTCACATACTCACGTGCATCGTAGACACATCCGCCAGCTGGATCATCCGCTAAAAGTTCGAGCAAAATACCTGCGACTTCATCTGGGCTCTTCAGCGTGCCTGTTTCATATAATTGCTGAAAACGGTCTATTTGTTCAAAGTCTTGTTTTGATGACTTCCGAATTTCCCCCTGCATATCTGTATCGATCGTGCCGGGTGAAAAGGAAAACGTGTTGATCGGATGCGCCTCGTCCTGTTGTTCCTCATGAAAAGTCCTCATAAACATATCGAGTCCTGCCTTTGAACTGCAATACGCACTCCAGCCTTTGTATGGGTTTTTCGCCGCTCCAGAAGAAAGATGAACGATCGTTTTCTTTCCGTTAAATGATTGAGTCTGCTTAGCAAACATATGGCTCAGTAAAACAGGAATGACAAGATTCAACTTGTAATGCTGATGAAGCGTATCCTGTCCGCCTTGTCCAACGCGCTTGATAGGTGTGACCATTCCTGCATTGTTGACAAGTAAGATGTCATCAGCATCTGCCAGAGTTTGCGGCGTGAGACTATCTTGAATCCATTTGGCCGCTGCTTCTTCATCGGTCAGATCAACCTGGGTATGTGTAAGCTTCGGATGGGATATCGGCGATGCACTTCTTGCTGCTGTGTACACATGATCCCCGCGTGAAAGCAGCCTGTTCACAAGTGCTAAGCCAAAGCCTTTTGATCCGCCTGTAACGATTGAAATTCGAATGACAATCTCCTCCCTTGATATCACTATTTTACGTAGTGAAACGGTATGACATCAAGCAATCTGCATAAAGAAAAGCCTGCCTCTATTAAAAGAGACAGACTATTTCTTTTCAGCCTTCACATTCACCTTTGGAATCAGGATAATCATCACAACGAGACCAAGGGCTATCAAGAAACCAAAGATCATCGGAAGCAGTGCCGATGTCTGCTTCTCATGATCATCCTCAGAAGGTGCTGATACAGCCGAATCACTAAAAGAGATATTCATCTCTTTCATCATACGAGCCGGTGTTTTGGGCGGGTTCTCCTTTAGATCACTAAAAAGCTGCGGAGAAAGAGATCCCCCCGGGGCTTTGGGCGGTTCAGCAAAATGAATGTCTGTTTTGATTTTTGACGTCGTTTTGCTTTGTTCGTATTTTGTTTGATCCCTCAATATACTCGAGTTAATATTAAGTTCCTTTTCCTGATATTCATTCGGCTTGACATTCGTATCCGTATCTTCACCAGCAGCGAAAGCAGCAGGGATGAGGAGAAAAAGGGAAACGGCAACGAGTGCCGCCCCTTTCACGAATAGATTAAGCTTCATGAGTCACATCACGTTCCTCTGTTTTATCTTTCCATAGCTTTTTCACAAGCGGTACGACCATGAAAAGGACAGTTAAAATCACTAACCCTGTGACGCCCATTCCAAAGGTGTCTCCATTTCCATATTGGATCGACAGGTACACGTCTGTCACTGGATTGGTAAAGTGGAAATTCGGCATCACCAAATCAATTAACGGTGCGACAAAGAAGAAAATCAGTGCCGTTGCTGCCATCCATCCGGCAATGGAACCGAAAAGGAAGGCCGTGCGAATAAAGGCAGAGCACGCCACTAACAACAAAATGGTGAAGATCGACCATTGAATGGCTTGATCATCTGCAAGTTTGTAAATGTTCAGTCCAAACAAGCTGATCATGAGTCCGACTAATAGATTCAAGATGCCAAACAGTGCACCTTTGACCAGCATCGGAGCTGACGCATAATACGAGCTGAAAAAGCCAATTAGCAAACTGCTGATCATCACAATAACCAAAATGACGACCGGCGGTACAGTCTGCGTTTTTTCTTCCGGCACATCGCCGCTGATTTTCAGCGGATTGGCTAAATGGTTATACACATAGTTGCTGTTGCCTTGATCACTTAATGTATTTCCTAAAATACCCTTTAAATCTTGCTGAACAAGCTTTGTAGAATCGACATTCTTGCTCCAGTTTTCATTCAGCGTATCTGCTTTCTCTTGAACTGTTGTGACACTCTCTTCAATGTTATTCGTATAATCCGCCACCCCTTTTTGGCGGTCGGTTAACGAACTCATATTTTCAGAAAGACGAAGCACTTCCTGACCAATTGAATCCTGTGCACTGACAACAATTGAACTGCCTGCAAGGTCTGCTGTATACACCGCATCTCCTTGATCAGCCATTTGCTCAGCTACATTGTCCGCACTTTCAGAAATTGTCTGTAATTCCTGTTCCATGCTTGCCTGCTGAGTCGTAATGTACTCCGCATAACCATCTGAAAACTTCTGCATCTCATCAATAAAAGTAGACACATCATCGTTTGATGTCAGCATCTGGTTTTTGAGCTTATCCCAGTTTTCTGTTTCTTCTTTTTTGATGGAGAGGATGGATTGGATATTCTCTTCTTTTGCGTCATATAGAGAAGAGTTATTAGATGGTTGATAGACATTTGCGATCATCAGCTCTAGCTGAGAGAGTTGATTTGAATAGTCCATTAATTTTTTAGTTCTTGTTGATTTTGTTTCGAACTTTTTCTCAAAAAGATTATCGCTAAAGGCATTACTAATCGGTGAGTTCCTGCGCTTCAGCTCTTTTACTTTGTTTAAAATAGAGGATTCCTGATTTTTGATTTCATTCTGAATCACATCATATCGATCTTGTAACCGTAGGATGGTCTTTTCAAGCTTTTCTACTTTTTTTGTGAGTTTCTCAAGCTCTTTACTCATCTGAGTCACTTTGTCTTTTAATTCGTCATTATGAGCGTTCGCTTTTTCTTGAATTTTCTTTTTCACTTCATCTAGACGAGTAGCGAGTGCTTTTAGATCATCCTTCGATGTATTCGTGCTGCCGGTATCTGGCTGAGCAGGATCATCACCGGTATTATCATCATTGTCATCTCCAGTAGGCGGCGTCTCCTGATCTGCTAATTGATCCGCAAGGTCGTTCATTTCTATTGAAATCTGTGAGAGCTCATTTGTTTCTTCCTCTAGGTTAATCCCAATTTCTTCTGGGTTTTCATTATCTTGATCTGATGGCCCGTCTTCATCAGAGTCAGCTGGCGGTTCAGGCTCGTCCATTAACTCTTGCCTTTTTGCCAATAGCTTTGTCTGCAAGACTGATATTTTATTTCGATAATCTTCTAAGTAACGATCTTCATAGTTTTTAATCAGTTCCTTCTGAGACGCTATCACAAGTTCCGTTAACCCCGTGGATTGCTTAGGAATAACGTCTTCTCTCGACTTTTGAACAGATTGGATGGCGCTGTCCGTTGTTTTCAGCTGACTTTGTACCCCGTTGATGTCTGTTTTGAGTCCGCCCATTTGATCACTAAAGCTGCGGGCATTTTGGTTTTGAATGTCAGCGAGCTGTTTGAGCCCTTGCTGGATTTGCTTTTGACTTGCTGATTGCGCTTTGATCAAGAGATCCTTTTGTTTGTCTTGATACTGCTGATATTGATCGACTGCTTTCACAAAGTCCTTTAACTGGTTCTTTGCCTCTTCTGTGGTACTCAAGCCGTCTTTATACTCTTTCTGTGAATCGGCCATCGCATTTTTTAATTCTTCTATTTGTTTCTTCTGCTGCTGGACGGCATCTGATAGTTTGTTT
Organism: Bacillus sp. FSL K6-0994; assembly: GCF_038630815.1. Classification (NCBI taxonomy): domain Bacteria; kingdom Bacillati; phylum Bacillota; class Bacilli; order Caryophanales; family Bacillaceae; genus Bacillus; species Bacillus sp. FSL K6-0994. Next base: position 2,906,774 of record NZ_CP152043.1, read on the forward strand.
GAGTTCGGTTTATAGAAGTTGTACATCGTGTTTTGGAATTCGACTTCTTTTCCGACAATATGCTCAAACTCTTCTCTTACATTGCCGATTTCCTGTGATACAAAACTCCAGTATAGCGTCGACATCTGTTCATTCATTTTCTTTTGTGCATTTTCCAGCTCTCTTTGCACTTTCTCTTTATTGACTGCATTGAGCTGATCTTGAATTGAAAATTGAATGGACGCCTTTTCAGGATGGTCTTTATCATAGCTCAGCACATTTTTAGAGAAATCAGACGGAATATAAAGGACAGCGTCATATTTTCTGTTTTTCAGTCCATTTTCCGCCGCACTGCGATTCACTACAGTCCATGTATAATCAGGACGTTCTGACAATGCTGCCACAACATCCTGTCCGAAACGAGCCGTGTTTTCACTTTCGCTCGCTCCCATATCCTCATTGACCACTGCAATATTTCGTGTGGCATTCTTCTTCTGTTTTGCCGGGTCATCTCCAATCAGGTGGAAAAATAAAACCGGCAGCACAAGAATCAATATCATGGTGGATACGATTTTGATGGAGCTTTTTTGCTGCTCTGTCATTGAACACTCTTCCTTTCTACCGCACATAAAGGAACCTGGATTTTCTTCTCTTTTCCGTTTTCAACCAAATACCCGAAACCTGGCTGAATCTCTGGTTCTTGTCTTGCATACGGGAGCGGTATGATGTTTTGCTCTGATTTTTTCATGAGTAACATGGCATGACGAACTTGTTTGATTTCGTTTGTGAGTGCATCATAGCCCTTACTGAACTCGGTATGATTCCCTGATGCAATCAGGCTGAAGCCTAGGTGTGCATATGACTTCATGAAATCAGCCAATTGATCTTGAAGACGCGGATCGATCGTCTGCTGAAAACGCGTAATGCCATCGATCACAAGCACAATTTGAGGAAATGACAGCTGATCGGTCTCCCCTTGGCGCACAGCTTCGACATACATTTCTTCCCGCACCTTGAATATGCGGTCCATTTCTTCTGCCCATTCGGTGATATCATCCTTTGTTTCAAGGTAATCAATGTTCTCTTCTTTTGCATAATGGGATAGACCTCGATCAATTGAATCAAAGACAGCCAGCTTTTCAGGCTTTGCCACTAAAAGCTGATCGAGCATCAGTTTTGTCACATTTGTTTTCCCGCGCTGCGTTTGACCGATAATGAGGCAATGTTTATTCTTTTTCAAGTCAAAATAAACAGGTGCCACAGATTCCTCATCTAATCCGACTGGAATGTCATAAGGCGGTTTTTGTTCATCTAAACGACTCTCAAGCTCCCAAACTGTCAGCTTATCAGGAAGCATTGGCACAGGCTTTGGTTTTTCGGATGCTTCAAAGCGGTTATGAAGAAGCTGTATCTCTTGTTTCAAATGCTCAAACAATTCGAGATCGTTCTCTCCTTCAACTGGCAGAAACATTTGCGCAAAATAAAGCTCTTCTTTGTTAATAATGACTCGTCCTGGGATCGGCTCTAAGCTGAATTTCGGTCTGCCAATAATCGAGTACGCCTCTCCTTGATCCATTAAGTAATGGACAATCTTTGTTTTCAAATTGTTCATCAGCGATTGACGCACTGCATTTACCCGGGTTGCTGTAATCAAGAAGTATATACCTAGTGATTGTCCGTCACGGCTCAGCTGAATAAATTCAGATTCGAGATCATGCATTTCGTCTTTGACAATGTCAAAGTTGTCAATCACGATAAAAATGAATGGAAGCTTTTTCTCATTTAAGGCGTTGTACATTTTGATATGACTCATTTCTTGCTGTCTAAATAACCGCTTGCGATATTCAACCTCTTCCCGCAGACGCTTCATTGATTTTTGGATCTTTCTCATCTGATCCATTAAGAAATAATCCGCCGTATGCGGCAGTTTGGCTAACGGAAGCAATGTTCCGTTTCCGAAATCATAAATATATGCGTGCCATTCTTCAGGTGAATACCTCTCCGCAAAGCTCGTCAGCAGTGTTGTAGCAGCAAGTGATTTGCCGTAGCCGGAGGAACCGAAGATGCCAATGTTCCCATCTTCCATCATTTGATAAGAAAGTGGATGCTGGCTTTGCTGATCTGGTTCATCAACAAGCGCAAAATGGAAGACATGCTCTTCACTCGACGCATAACGCGTTTTTGGAATCCGTTCTTCAAGCGGTGGAAGCCATGGACTTGGCAGCTTCTCAATTCCAAGCTCCTGCTGCATACGTTCAATTTCATCCACAACAGCGGAAATCTCCGTCACTGTCTCTTTTTTCACTGCTGGCTCTGTGCTTACCCCTGATAACGGAATAAGACCAGTATCTGTCACAATGGCAATGTCATCTTCTGAGCCGTAGCCATCTTCCATATATGGTGCACCGCTCCAAGCCGATTGGAACAATTCATAAATTTCATTGTTGCCCACTTGTAAATAACCGCGGCCTGTGACCGTAATGGACGCTGCATCACTATTTTTCAAAATTTCCTTACTGTCTGACGCATCTTGTACTTTTAGTGCGACCTTAAAACGGGAGTTACTCCAAATCTGGTCATCAATGACCCCGCCTGGCTTTTGGGTAGCCAAAATGAGATGGACCCCAAGGCTTCGGCCGATACGTGCAGCGCTGACAAGCTCCCTAATAAAGTCTGGCTCTTCACTTTTTAATTCAGCAAACTCATCAGAGATTAAGAACAAGTGAGGCATTGCCTGCTCAGCCTTTTTCTCCTTGTAGAGCTTCGTATAATCATTGATGTGATTCACATGATACTGATCAAACAGCCGCTGCCTTTTCTTCAATTCACTTTTAATTGAGGCAAGCGCTCTTTCACTAAAGTTCTTGCTGCCTTCAATATTGGTGATCGTTCCAAGTAAATGAGGAATATTTCGAAACGGCTGCGCCATTCCGCCTCCTTTATAGTCAATCAACAGAAAAGCAACTTCATGCGGGTGAAAATGTACAGCGAGCGATAAAATATACGTCTGTAAAAATTCACTTTTCCCTGATCCCGTTGTCCCCGCCAACAGTCCGTGAGGGCCATGTGCTTTTTCATGCAGGTTCAGATCGACAATGTCGTTTTTCCCCTTATAACCGATTGGCACTGATAATGATTTGGCCGTTTCTGAAGTCAGCCATTTTTCACGAATGCCAATGTCATCTACCTGTTTGGCATGGAAAAGATCAAGGAATGAGACCGTCTCAGGAATCGAATTGGTCATACCGACTTGATGATCTAATGTTCTCAGTGTTCTGGCAAACAGTTCATTGTCCCCGCGCTGATGTGTATCAAGCTGAAACGGAATTCGTACTGCCTTTTTGTGCTGAATGAGAATATCTCCTTCTTCTTCGTTAATATAACGGACAAGCGTCGAAATATTTTCAGCTAAGCTTTCCTTTGTTTCTGCTGCAAAGAGAATGGAGATACCAAGGTCTGTCCGGCTGCCTTCTAAGTATTCTAAAATCACATGCTCGGCAATGAGCTCATGATTTGTCACGATGAACACAAAATGAGGCGTAAAGAGTTTCTTCTCTTTTTCTTCTTCTAAATCACGCTCGCGTAAAATTTCATAGATTGAGGACAACAGCTGATCGCGTGTTTGTTCGTTGTAAATAAACCCTTTGCCATATGTATGAGGCAGCTGGAAGTGCGGAAGCCATTTCATCCATTCCCAATTCTCATACTCCTGTTCATGAAAGATAAAGACAAATCTCAAATCGTGATAGCTGTGCGAGAAAGCAAGCTGTCCAACAAGCTGATGAAGCTCATTTTTCACAATCGCAGGCTTCCCAATTAATCCTGTTGGACCATCCGCAAGACCGAATGTAATCGGGACATTCTTCACTTCACGATATACTTTTTGCATGTGTTGCGTTTGTTCCATTAAGTCATCAATATCTCGATTGGCCATATCGCCGCCGCTCATCGATAATTCGTAGCTTGATGGGACTGCGCCTGTGCCAAGACGCAGGTGCAAGAAGTCGTCACTCACAAGCGTCTTTTCCCAAATGCGTCCGCTGATTTCTGATGTTAAATACTTCATTTGTTCAAATGACGGATAATGATACGTCAAAATATATTGCTGGCGGTCATACAGCTCCTGCAGCTCTTTCCGCTTATTTTCTAAATAAAGAGAGTAGACTCGCTGCCGCTTCTCTTCTCGTCTTTTGCGCTGTGATTTTTCCTTAAAGTATTGAACGGACGATGTAATTAACGTCATGATAAACATCGCCATCGACACGATAATAAAGATTCCGCGCGGCTGGATTAGGGCAACAATCCCCATCACAAGGAGCATCACAAGCGGCGGAAGGACAACAAGCCAAAGCCCTCTGCTGTTATTTTCACTCTCCTGCGAAGGAAAGCTAAAGGATACCCTGTCATCTGGCAAATCATAAATCAAACGCGGTGTACGTCTGTATGAAGGGTATTTTTGTTTTGTTTCCGTACTTGGCGGTCTTGTTTTTTCCAAACGTGTATGAAAAGGTTCGTAAGCTGTCACCTGTAATAAATCATCGTCTTTAAATGTCACCGTCAGAAAGTTCCAGAACAGCTCATCTCCTGCATATACCTCCTCTGGACCGTGAATTTTCTTTCCGTTCACGTAAATCTTCTCGTCTTGAGGCATGACATACCATGTTCCTTCAATTTTCTCTAAAGTGAACTGGCTGGCATCTTGAAACATGGAATGGGCTTGTTCTTTCCACACATCTATCTCATCTTTCTCTTCACGTGAAAAAGACAGCTCAACTCTATTTCCTAGGTAATAAATATGTTGATCATGATGTGCATCCATTAAAATAAGTGTAAGTGAACCAAGCTGATATGGTTCATGTGGAAGTAATTTGCCCTTCTTCTCATCTCCCTGATAAATATAAAAACCATCATTCGGTTCTTCAGGAGATAAACGAATGACCCCTTCATCAAACGAAAGTGAAGGGATTGTCACCGTATGCTCTATTTCAGGTCCTATCAGAGCTTCTCGATTGAACTGCTCATCTAAACGGACAGTTTGATAATCCTCCTCATAAAAAACCCAAAGAAGACTCAAACGCTCCACCTCCTCATGGGACAGCACCAACTGTCAGTTGTATCGAAAGAATTATTTTTTCTCATCTTTTTTCGTCTGAGAGGTTTTCTTTTTCGCTTCAGATTCTTTCTCTTTTTTCTCTTGATCGGCTTTTGACTCTTTTTGTTCAGCTGTTTCATCTGTTTGGCTTGCGTCTGAGGAGTCACTTGTGCTTGTCTCGGTTGTTTCTTTTTCTTCATATTTCGCCATTTCCTTAATGATCGGATCTAGCTGTTTTTGTTTTTCTTCAGCAGAAAGGCTGTCATCGTTTTGAATTTCATTGCGGTAGGCGACGAGTGCCGTAAATATGTACCTGTCGTCTCCAAGCACCCGTGCAATATCAAGTGCTTCCTTGCTATTGCCTTGTCCAATATGAATCCAGAATAGGAAGTATTGCGGATCTGTCTGCAATGTGTACGTTTCTGTGATTTCTTTTTTATGCTGATCAAGCAACAAACTGCCTTGGTTCGTTTGTACATACGAAATGGCCAGTTCATATTGTAGAGAGACTGGCATTTGATTGGCTGGATATTTCTCTAACGTATCCACCACTTGACTGTACTGCTTGTTGAGATAATATTTGTTTGCCTCGACGTACGCTTCTTGTTTTGGCATGGCAAAAAAGAAGGTGTAAATGGTGTACACCAATGCAGGGATTAACAGGACAAGCAGACCTAATCCGATGTATCGCTCGATCTTCCATTTCTTTTTAGGTATGGTTAAGAGCGTTTTTTCTTTCGCATCGATTGCTTTGATCTTTTGCTCAATCAAAGCTGACAATTCTTCCAGCGACTTCGTTTCACTAATTTCTTTTGCCAGCTCAGATAATTTCAACGTTTCATTGTAAGCCGCATATTCTTCAAATTGATATTCATGGTCGACCACTCGAAGAACAACAGCCTTGACCTCTTTTAACAGGCGATACTCATCGGTTTCATATGGCGGAATGCTTTCTTTAACCCCATAATGCAAAAATGCAGGAGCTAAGCCTTGATGAAAAACAATGTTTTCAGGAGAAACAATAGGATGCAGCCGTTTCACATCGTGTTTAAGAACTGCATCGACAAGCTGGTATGAAAAAATCCATTTGCTTTTTTCATCCTTTGCATGGATGAAACGAAATTCCTGATAGGCAGGAGGCGGTTGTATAGAAATGATGACCTCATCTTCAGTTAATTGAATCTCTTTCTGAAATGAAGGATTGATGTCTTTGATCGGTGCCGCTTCTAAACCGTCTAAGAGTTTAATCGTCTCTTTTTGAAAAATAAAGGTATAGGTGCCTCCCTCTTTTTTCATGACTGCTTCTAATTGTTCTTCTAAATAGGAACTCTTTTTATCTGCCATTTACAAAAGTCCTTTCATAGTATTTCCAGCCTGTCTCCTGTGGTAATTCCACAGTCTGACAGCTTATATTCGCCTGAAAACACAGCTTTCTTATTGACTACTCGCACCCATCCGCCTTCTCGCTTTGGAAGTGAGATTTGTTTTGCCTGCCAGGCGATATGGATGACTTGTTTTATATGTAAATAATTTGATAGTCTCAAATCAAACACACTGCCATCATAATTTTTTAAGTCGATGGTAATATCGATATACACAAATTTCCACCTCACAAAATAGAAAGAGCGCCGGCATCCATTGACAGACTCGGCGCTTTTTCTGCATTTCACACTTAGAAAGGAAATCCCTTTGATTAGCCGCGGATTTGGCTTGCGATGTCTTGGTCAGTGCTTTCAAGTGTATTTGCCGTTTGATCAAGCTGATTGCTGACATCTGTTAATAGATCAGACATTTTGATAAATGAAGGCTTAAGCTGCTCGTACTGATCAGCAAATGCTTCACTAGAAGCACCTTCCCACATTCCTTTTAAATCAGAGATCATTCTATTTAGACGATCAACTTGGTTTAACACTTCTTGACTTTCAACACCATATTGCTTAGCGGTCGCTCTTAGTTCTTCTGGGGTTACGCGAATAATTCCTGACATATTCCTCATTACCTCCCGTGCATAGCCGCCATATAATGGGCTAATCCACTTATTTTTTGACGTTATTATTATAAAAACAGAAATGATACACAGTCAAACAAATCTGTTTTTATTTTACAAAATGAGTCTATAGAATTACTGTTTTTTCGCTTTTTATCTAGTATTTAACAGTTTTTTAGTCATATATTCTTAATAAGTATGCACCTGCTTCGGTGGACCTTTCCGCCTATTGATTTTTTACTACGTTATTATTGTACTATTTCTTTTTCAGCGTGCTTCAACATCCATTTGCTTGCTTCTCACACTTTTTGTTTTTTTAAGTTTATGGCAGTTTTTTGTTGATTTACGTACCTCATTCTCTTCATAATGTAAGTACGTGAAATATTCGAAAAAGCAGGGGTTTTTTATGACAAAAAAGACAGATCCGTTTAAGTATAGTCTTGATCGTTTAGAGGATGTGGCAGACCAAATTAGTGATGTGCTCAATTGCCCTATTACTATAGAAGATACTCATCATCGATTATTGGCATATAGCACACACAATGATTTTACTGATCCCGCCAGAACTTCAACCATTATCTCCCGCCGAGTACCGGAAAAAGTCATTAATCGGCTTTGGAAGGACGGCATCATTCCTACACTCCTTAAAACAGACGAACCGCTTCGTGTCCCTCAAATTGCAGAGGTGGGTTTATCTAGCAGGGTCGCCATTTCGATCTGGAAGGACAAAGAAGTGCTCGGATTTATTTGGGCGATTGAATCCGCACAGCCTTTTTCAGAAGAAGAAATGGACCTTCTCAAAATGGCAGCGCATGCCGTGAAAAACAAATTACTCAATTTACAAATTCGAAAAACGAAAACAGAAGAACGTAATCAGGAGCTTTTCTGGAAGATGCTCACGGGTCATATTCATGAAAAGGATGAGATGCTTGACCTATTTTTAAGGCTTGGCATCAGATGTCCAGACACATATGCCATCATCATCTTCCGTCTTCGTGACGAACTCACAGAGGAGACAGAAAAAAAGCTGTCCTATCTGCTTGAAACAACACAGCAAGTACAGGTACTGTTAACGACTGTTGATTTTCACGAATTCATTATTCTTGTCTCACCAAAAACAGAACATCCGCTTCAAGATATTAAGCAATTCACAAGCGGCATGCTGCAGCAGCTTGCGGACCGGTATCATATTCAGCATGTTCAGGCAGCAATTGGAGGAATTTACGATAACATCTCTCAAATTCAGCCTTCCTATAAAGAAGCACTGGCTGTATTAAAGACGAAAGAACGCTTTCCAGTTGAAACAGAACGTTTAAACAGCTTTTCTGAACTAGGCATTTATCAATATCTTGATGTGCTTGCTGAGAAGCGAAAGGGATCTTCTTACTCCAGTTACTCTTTATCAAAGCTGGAGGATTACGACCTGAGGCATCATTCCAACCTTGTCGAAACCCTTGAGCGGTTTATTGACTGTGACAGCAATGCCAATATTGCCGCAAAGCAATTAAACATCCACATCAATACCTTAAATTATCGATTAAAACGGATTACAGACATCGCAGAAATTGATTTAAAAAACATGAATGAGAAAATGACCATCTACCTTGATATGAAGCTAAAAAACGTCCATTTGTGAAATTTCACAAAGAGGCGTTTTTTTATTTTTTATTTCAACCGAAGAATTTTCTAAACTTTCCGGATACACTAGACATACAATATCAATAGATAAGCATAGGAGGAATAAACATGATCATCGGCATTCCGAAAGAAATTAAGAACAATGAAAACCGAGTGGCTTTAACACCAGGAGCAGCTTCTCAATTGCTTTCAGCTGGACATCAGATTTTAATTGAAACAAACGCTGGTTTTGGAAGCGGATTCACTGATGACGATTATGTATCTGTTGGTGCAGAGATTCTTGATCAGGCGAAAGATGTATGGGCATCTTCTGATATGATCATGAAAGTAAAAGAACCATTACCTGAGGAATATCCTTATTTCAGAGAAGGACTCATCTTATTTACGTACCTGCATCTAGCCGCAGAGCCCTCCTTGGCTGAAGCATTAAAACAAAAAGGCGTTACAGCCATTGCTTACGAAACAGTAACGGACGGAAAATCACTCCCTCTTCTCACACCTATGTCTGAAGTAGCAGGCAGAATGGCCGCTCAAATTGGTGCACAATTTTTAGAAAAGCCAAAAGGCGGAAAAGGTATTTTACTTGCAGGGGTACCAGGGGTATCAAGAGGAAAGGTTACCATTATTGGCGGCGGTGTTGTTGGAACAAACGCAGCGAAAATGGCGATCGGACTTGGCGCAGATGTCACCCTGATTGATGTAAACGCAGAACGCCTGCGTCAGCTGGACGACCAATTTGGCCATCAAATGAAAACGTTAATGTCCAATCCTGTCAACATTGCAGATTCAGTCAGTGAAGCTGATCTTCTCATTTGTGCTGTGCTGATTCCTGGTGCCAAAGCACCGACGCTAGTGACAGAAGAAATGGTGAAACAAATGAAGCCTGGTTCTGTCATTGTGGATGTAGCGATTGATCAAGGCGGCATTGTCGAAACCATTGATCATATCACAACCCATGATCAGCCTACTTATGAAAAACATGGCATTTTACATTATGCTGTCGCCAACATGCCAGGCGCCGTTCCGCGGACATCAACTGTTGCGTTAACGAATGTCACTGTTCCATATGCGCTGCAAATTGCGAATAAAGGCGCTGCAAAAGCCATTAGAGAAAACAATGCCATCGCAGAAGGTGTCAATGTCATGAACGGACATATCACGTACGAAGCGGTCGCTCGTGATCTCGGCTATGATTACGTACCTGTCAGCAAAGCCATCGATGCCACTTTTATGACCGAAGCTTAATCAGCTACCCGCCCTATTGATGGGCGGGTTTTATTGTTAACCTAAAATAAAAACAAGTTGACAAAAATCCTTCTTCCCCTTAATCTATTTGTACAGATAAGACAGGGGGAAACATCATGCAAAAGAAGACAAGAACTGCTGACTTTGTGCTAGTGGGAATGTTTGCTGCACTCATGGCTATCGGAGCCAATATCACATCCATTGTGCCGTTTTTACAGGTCGGCGGAATTCCACTTACGATGCAACCGTTTTTTTGTGTGCTTGCTGGTCTCTTACTCGGCAGACGGCTTGGCGCATTAGCTATGATTGTCTATGCCTTGGTCGGAATTGCTGGTGCACCTGTATTCGCCCAGTTCTCTGCGGGCTTTGGGGTCATTTTAGGCAAAAGCGGCGGCTTTGTATTATCGTACATCCCTGCTGCCTGGCTTGCCGGATTCATTCTAGAAAAAAGAAAAAACCCTGGCTTTGGCCGCTTTTTGCTTGCAGCCATTGCTGGTACGACCGTGATGTATGTGATCGGAACCACCTATACATACCTCGCATTAAATGTATGGCTCAATGCACCGATTTCCTATCAAACCACGTGGTTCTTTATGATCTGGTTTATGGTAAAAGACTACGCATTGACCATATTACTTGCGATGCTGGCACCTAAAATTTATCGCTCTGTTTCCAAAGCCACATCCTTTCGAAAACAAGAAGCTGTATCATAGAAAAAAGAGCCTGTCTTCATTCAGGCTCTTTTTTCATCATTACTCAGCGTATTGGTCTATGATTTCTTCCAGCATTCCTTCAAGCACTTCTACATTCTCAAGATCTGATGGACTGAAGCGGTAGCGTACAAGCTGTTCTCCATCATTATACATCTCCTCAAGCCAGCCTCTCAGGCCTCTTGCTCTACGGTCGACTTCGAAAACAATGTCTAATCCGCCTTCATCTATCAGAAAAATCAGCTCTAACTCATCAAGCATATAGCGATAGTAGTCTGATGTCGGAATGAACTCGAATTCTTGGACGAATGGCAGGCGCCGCTGGAAGTAAGGTGCTTGCTCACAGTCTGCTTCGTTCAGGTGGAAACCTAGATTGCTAGTGGCTTCCAGCACATTTTTCACCCAAGGATGTGCTTCAACGAAAATACGGTCATAGTCAGATTTATCGATTCCGCCTTGGATATCAAGGTCTGTCATTACTGCAATTTCTACTTTTCCGATCGTCATCGGGGTATCGATAGGAAGAATAAATGAAAACGGAAATTCATGCTTTTCTCCAGGCTGGATGGTAAAAGAATCCGTCACCCGTAAAGTAAAGATATTCACATATTTTCTATGCTCTTCATCATCTTTCACAATCACATACTGTGTTTGAATCTTGACATTGATATAACGGATGTCCTGAGCAATTTTTCCGCCCTTTACATGGACAGTTCCCGTTACTTCTTGTCCTGGATAATAAGCGTTTTTCTCTAAAATGGTATCTACTTTTGCCGCACCAATTCCTGCACTTGCCGCTAGCTTTTTAAAAAATGACATGTCCCATCTTCCCCTTTTCATTTTTATCAGCATATATACGTAAGATAGAGGAAGAAAGATTCATTTAATTCATACTTTTGTCCTAATTATTTTTCATCTGCGAACAACAAAAAAGCTTATAGAAAAAACATCATCGTTTTCTCTACAAGCTTTTCATCTTACAGAATAATCGCCGCCAGCCAGCCGAACAGAACAAGCGGAATATTATAATAGATAAAAGTTGGGACACAAGTTCCCCAAATGTGGTGATGCTGTCCATCCATATTCAATCCAGATGTTGGTCCAAGTGTACTGTCACTTGCAGGTGAACCTGCATCTCCAACAGCCGCAGCAGAGCCAATAATGGCAATGGTGGCCATTGGACTAAATCCTAAGTGTAAGCAAAGTGGAACAAAGATGGTTGTAATAATCGGAATCGTTGCAAATGATGATCCGATTCCCATTGTCACAAGCAGACCAACGAGCAGCATTAAAATCGCCGCAAGACTCTGGCTGTTTCCGATAAATTGGGAAGATGCTTTGACAAGGGATTCAATGTCTCCTGTTTTTGTTAACACGTTGGCAAATCCAGCCGCAACAAGCATGACAAAACCGATAAATGCCATCATATTCATTCCAGATGTAATCAGTTCATCTGCTTCATCACGTTTCATCATTCCTGTCACAAACAAGACAAGCAGTCCTGAGAGTGCACCGAAGATCATTCCTTCCACACCAAGGCTTTGCGATAGATAAAGCTGGACAATCAACGAAACAAGAATAGCAAGACCGGCAAAGAATAAGCTTTTTTTCGTATAAGCCGATTTTTCTACATCTGTAATTTCACGATCCTCATATACCTTCGGCTTTCGATACACAAAAATGGAAACGATCAAACCAAGAACCATACCCGCAACAGGAATCAGCATGGCATATGGAATATCTGCTAAGTTTACAGTCAGCCCCGCTTCCTTCATATTGTCACGAAGCATTCCGTGGAAAATCTGTCCGAAACCAACTGGAAGTAATATATATGGTGCAGTGAGTCCGAAGGTCATGACACACGCTAGCAGTCTGCGGTCAATCTGAAGCTCGTTAAACACCTTTAATAACGGCGGAATTAAGACTGGGATAAAGGCAATATGAACAGGGACGACGTTCTGTGAAAAACAGGACACGATCAAAATGACAAGAACGATGAGCACTTTTGATAGTGTTTTCCGTCTTGAATCGCCTTCTTTTCCTAGAAGCTTCACTGCTCCTTCAACCATAGCATCTGGTAGACCTGTTTTCGTCAGCGCCGCAGCAAAAGCCCCTAATAGCGCATAACTAATCGCCACTGTTGCATTTCCTCCGAGTCCGTCCGTAAAGGCGTCCACTGTTCCTCCCAAGCCTAATCCACCTGCAAGTCCGCCAGCTAAAGCGCCTATAGCCAGCGCAATCACGACATTGACCCGCAGCAAGCTTAATATCAACATTAAAACAACCGCTAAAACAACTGCATTCATGGTGAAACCCCCGAAATCCTTTAGTTTACTAATGTAGTAGATAATTAAAGTACCAACGTATGTTACCATAGAAAAAAAACTTCGTCAAATGGCGTATGTCCTACATAAAAAAGCTCTGCCACTTGGCAGAGCCTTCTCCTTTATTTCTTTCCTTCAAATCGTTCCACAAATGTTGCGAGTGATCTTACCATTACACCTGTTGCCCCTGTTGGTCCAAAGCATGAAGGTTTTTCTGTTGTAGCTGTTCCTGCAATATCTAAGTGAACCCAAGGGGTATCCTCTGCGAATTCGCCAATGAAAGCACCTGCCATGATCGCATGACCATCACGGCCTGGCGAGTTATTGAGATCCGCCATTTTGCTGTTTCGTACTCTTTTTTTATCTTTTTCCGTGATGGGCAGCTGCCAGATCATTTCACCGCATTCTTCTGATGCTTCTTTAAACTGAGCGTACAGCTCATCGTTATTGGTCATCGCGCCTGTTGTCTCATTTCCAAGCGCCACAATGACACCGCCTGTTAATGTGGCCACATCTACAAGGACAGAGGCACCGTGCTGCTTCGCATATGTCACCCCATCTGCTAAAACAAGACGGCCTTCTGCATCCGTATTGAGCACTTCGATTGTTTTACCGCTTAGTGACACAATCACGTCGTCCGGCTTCATAGCGTCTGCCGAGATCATATTATCGGTTGAGGCAATGACCGCAATGACATTTTGCTCTGGACGAAGTTCGCCGATGATTTCCATTGCACCTAAAACAGACGCTGAGCCGCCCATATCTGTTTTCATGCCAACCATACTCGCTCTTGGCTTTAAAGAATAGCCGCCGGTATCATACGTGATGCCTTTACCGACAAGGCCGATGACGTCTGTCCATTCTTCCTTGCCTTGATATTTCAATACGATGAGCTTTGGCGGTTCTGTTGAGCCTCTATTGACGGCTAAAATACCACCCATTCCGAGCTCTTCCATTTGTTCTTTATCTAAGATTTCAATCTCAAATTCATATTTATATGCAAGCTCTGCCGCATACGAAGCCAGATCAGAGGATGTGAGCATGTTTGGCGGCATATTCACAAGGGTACGAGCTGAATTGACTGACTGTCCGTACACTTCGCCGACTTTCAAACTCGCCTGAATTTCAGCTTGATCATGCTCTGTCGTTGCATAAACAAACTCGATAAAACGATCCGGTTCATTTGTTTTATGTTTAAAATCCTGTAATTCATATGTAGCTAAAAGGCAGCTTTCAGAAAGGGCATGAGCTGCATCTTGAGCAGGCAGATCCTTTCCAATAAACGTATCCAGCAAGACAGAAACCGCTTGCTTTTTATCTTGATGAAGCTTTTTGAATAAATGGGCAAACACTTCTTTTGCCTCTTCAAACGTGTAATCTGATTCCTTCCCAAGCCCGACAAAATAAATGCGTTTGATGCCTGTTTCAGGGGATGGGAAAAACTTCGAAAGCTGATTTCGTTTGGATGAAATGTCGCCTTCTTTTAATAATTCAGTGATTCTTCCTTCAAGTAATTCATCCATTTCTTTTGCTTTTCCTGATAATTGGCTCTTTTGAAAAAGTCCGATCGCCAGTGTATCTTTATGCTGCAATTCATTTGTCGAGAAAAACATATTTATCACACGCTCCTTAATGAACTCCATTTTTCACATTGGAACTTCTATTATATCAAAATTTGCGTGCCTATACGATCATTGCCAGTCTGTCTTTACTTGATGAACATTTATATTTTCACACGCGGAAGGGCATCATGAAAAAGCGGCGAAAACCTGAGCAGCCTGTCCGTGTTCTCCTCGTTCCACATCTACTTTCTTTAATGTTATAATGAACATGGACTTGGCAGCTTTTTTTACTGCTATCATTTTTTCATCATACTAGGATTTTTAGTTCATCATTTCGCACGATATTTTTTCTTAAAGAGAGGATGTTTCTTGTTCATGAGCGTACTGACGAATTTTCCGCTGCTTGCCAGCCTAGCAGCCATCTTTTTTGCACAATTTGTAAAAGTACCGATTCAATTTATCATTTCTAGACGACTAGATTGGTCGCTCATTACAAGCACAGGCGGAATGCCAAGTTCACACTCCGCAGCAGTAACAGCACTCTCCACAGCAGTGGCTTTAGAGCACGGGCTAGATACATCTATCTTTGCCATTTCCGCCATCTTTGCCATTATTACCATGTTTGATGCGACAGGCGTTCGCAGACAGGCAGGAGAACAGGCGACTGTTCTCAACAAGCTCGTAACAGATTTTAACCGATTTGTTTCCGAAGCAAAGAATTTCCCAAATGCGGAAGAAAAAGAAAAGCAAAAGAAATTAAAAGAGCTTCTTGGTCATAAGCCGATTGAAGTCTTCTTCGGCGGCTTAACAGGGATCTTGCTGACACTCATCTTAGATTATTACTTTATGTAGAAGCGAAAAAGCTTTGGACCTTAAACGGCCCAAAGCTTTTTTATTCTTTATTGGCTTGAAACTGCTGACGGAATACTTGCATCGATTCTGCTTCATTGAGCTGATTTAAGTCTTTTTCCGTTAACGTCCCTTCACCCTTTTTGATGATATACACATCGAGCACTTTTTTACCCCATTCTCTATACACATCATCAACGGTTTCATAGTATAAATCAAGCTTATGACCTTTAATGGCTTTCCCGGTATCTGCAACCACACCGTAGCCATAGTTCGGGATAAACAGCACCGTTCCAATCGGAAAAACAGATGGGTCGGCTGCCACTGTTGAATATAAATCACGTTTCACTTTAACGCCTGAATATGTAATGCCATATGCATGATGTTCCTTCGTTTTGCCTGTTGATTCCACACCTGCTGTATAGCCGGTTGCCACAACCTTCTGTTTCGGGTAATCGTTCCAATTAAACGCCTCTTCGAGAGAAACAGACCGCGCATCTTCACTTTTGAGTGCCATCGTTTCCCTTTTTGGCTGCTGAAAAAAAGAAGATACTTGCCTGCCCGCATCGGTCTCTTTCACCCACGCAGCTAAATCACTTGGTTCGACTCCAGATATGCCCGTAAAGCTTGTCAAAAGTGCAAGCATGAATAGGGCTGTCATGAACAATCGTTTCATCCATGTTTTCATCTCTATTTGTCACTCCTCTACCCATCTATTTGTTTCCAAACAAAATGGAAACTATGCAAAGGAGAAACAAAAAAACCCACTTGCGTGTCCACAAGTGAGTTAAAACATTTGATACCCTCTTTTTCGAAGTGCATTAATGACAAAACCTGATGTGATTGCACCGATCAAGCCGCTTAATAAAATGATGATATCTGCCGCAGCGAGTGAGACGATCCGGTCTCCTATTCCTGAAAAAGCGGTGCCAGGCTCTCTTACATAAGCGATCATCTTTTGATTGTTGATAATGAAAAGGCATACAATTGGATATAAAATAGCCATAATCCATGACATTCTCAGCAGCATATTGAGCAAAAAGCCAATGCCGAAGAATAACACGAAAAATAAAATAACTGAAATGATAACGACTGGTAAACTGATCACTTCATCTCCACCCCCAAATATCCCATCATTAGTTTAACTTGGAAATAGAGATGAAGTCAATCAATGGAAAAAGCAGATCGATTAACGCTTCTTTCCTGTCCCTTTACATTCCTCACACGTTTCAGATCCGCCGAGCAATAGCTGAAAATACCCTTTTCCTGAACAATATTGACAGGTTGATGTTTTTTCCTTTGTTTGTGCATTCATATTGCTCACTCCTTAATCTAAATTTTCTGATAATTTATCATAACATATTTTGCTGCCGATGACCAAGTGAGAAAATATACCACAACTTATAAAAAAACGTGTATCACGAGGATACACGTTTTTGTCTATAATGGTTTAGAAGAACTTGAATTTTCCTTTTTTCAGAACAAGTCCTGGTCCGCCAACCATGAATAAAGAACGGTTGTCGATGATTTTCTTCATTGCAGAAGCTTTTGTTCCTTGAAGTTTTTTACCAAACGCAACACCTACAGCGTCGTGTTCACCAAGAGAAGCAACTGTTCCTTTGATGTCTGGCTTAAAGCTTTCAAGAGAACCGCCTTTTACTAGTGCTGCAAGGTTTTTCGCTACTGTTTCACCTTGCTGCATAGCGATTTGTGCAGTTGGTGGGTATGGACGGTTGATTTCTTCATTGATAATCAATGAACAGTCACCAATGATGAAGACATCATCATTTTCTGGTACACGAAGATCTGGAGACACTTTTACGCGGCCGCGCATGTTTTCAAAACCAGCTTCTTCAACGATTGGGTTACCGCGTACACCTGCAGCCCAAACAACAGTTGCAGCTTTGATTTCTTCTGTATCATCGTCTTTTCCAACAATGATCCCCTCAGGCGTACATTCTTTGATCGCTGTACCAATTTTGAACTCAACACCTTTACCTTGAAGGTAGTTCATCGCATAGTCGATCAATTCTGGATCGAATCCAGGAAGAGCTGTTGGCGCAGCTTCTACACAGATGATACGCACGTCTTTTTGATCAATGTCATACTCTTTGCAAAGCTCAGGCACACGGTTTCCAAGCTCACCAAGGAACTCAATACCTGTGAATCCTGCGCCGCCGACAACGATTGTCAAACGCTCTGGACGTTTTTCAGCATCCGTATTATACGTCGCAAATTGAAGCTCAATGTGCTCACGAAGCTGACGAGCAGAGTTGATGTTAGAGATTGAGAATGCGTATTCTTTCAGTCCTGCAATACCAAATGTTTCAGGAACAGCACCAAGTGCAACAACAAGGTAGTCATAAGAAAGTTCGCCCTCTGATGTCACAACTTTCTTTGCTTCCTTATCAATGCTTTCAACTGTTGCTTGTACAAAGTTGACACGGGAACTGTTAATCACATCTTTGATTTGATAACGACAGCGGTCATGATGAAGAGTACCTGCACTTGCTTCATGAAGCCATGTTGTTTCGTAATGATAATTATGCTTGTTCACAAGAGTAATGTCCGCATCATTTGTGCCAAGCTGTTTTGTTAATCTTGTTACAGTCATTAATCCGCCATAACCTGCACCTAATACAACGATTTTCGGTTTATTCACTGGAATCACATCCACCTTTTTTAAATTTGCTGTAAAACGGATAAAGAATTACATATCGTTATTCTCAACCGCTTTGCGGCATTTTATGAAATTTAAACAAAAAAATAAGTATGTGAAAATCTGAACTTTCACCTACATAAAACGAAAGCATTTGACCGTATCCGACAAAAATTCATAAAAAATTAATATTTAGTTCCCTTAACAATAATAGCGAGTTCTGCTCCAATTTTCAAGGCTTTAAACTGAAAATCCTTATGATAAACGGTCTTTCTCACTTTTTCCTCCTTTTCAAAGCTTCAGCATCAAAAAACGACAAGTTTTTCAAAACAAGTCAAACGACGATATGTGGTATGATATGATATAGTGATAACAATTTTCATTTGGGAGGATTAAAGGAATGCAAGAAGATTCTAAGGTATATGACATTACCGTTATCGGGGGCGGCCCAGTTGGATTATTTACTGCGTTTTACGGAGGCATGAGACAGGCAAGTGTGAAAATCATTGAAAGCCTTCCTCAGCTCGGCGGTCAACTTTCCGCTCTTTACCCTGAAAAATATATTTATGATGTGGCTGGATTCCCAAAAATCCGCGCACAAGAATTAGTTGATAACTTAAAGGAACAAATGGATAAATTTGATCAAACCATTTGCTTAGAGCAGGCAGTTGAAACGGTTGAAAAACAGGCAGATGGGATCTTTAAACTTGTGACAAATCAAGAGATTCATTATTCTAAAACAATCATCATCACAGCTGGTAACGGTGCATTCCAACCGAGAAAGCTTGAACTAGATGCAGCAGAATCATTTGAAGGAAGCAACCTGCATTACTTCATTAATGACTTGAACCAATTTGCCGGCAGACGTGTTGCCGTTCTTGGGGGCGGAGACTCTGCGGTGGACTGGGCACTTATGCTTGAACCAATCGCAAAAGAAGTATCCATTATTCACCGCCGCGATAAATTCCGCGCGCATGAGCACAGTGTAGAAAACCTGCACAACTCGAAAGTCAATGTACTGACACCATTTGTACCAACTGAGCTCATTGGTGAAGACCGCATTGAACAAATCGTGCTCGAAGAAGTCAAAGGCGACAAAAAACAAGTGCTTGATGTGGACGACGTGATCGTCAACTTCGGTTTTGTTTCCTCCCTTGGACCAATCAAACAATGGGGCCTTGAAATCGAAAAGAACTCCATCGTGGTGAAATCTACAATGGAAACAAACATTGAAGGCTTCTATGCGGCAGGAGACATCTGTACGTATGAAGGAAAAGTCAAATTGATTGCAAGCGGATTTGGTGAAGCACCAACTGCTGTCAACAATGCGAAAGCTTACATGGACCCGAAAGCCCGTGTACAGCCTCTCCATTCCACAAGCTTATTTGAAAACAAATAAGAGCGGATCAAAAAAGGAGTTCCCACTCGCGGAACTCCTTTTTCGTTTATTTAAAAATCCCAATATAGGCATTTGCCATCCCAAGTACCATTGCAGCAAGCAGCACCACAACAATCCCTGCCACAACCAAAATCACCCGATCCTTCACACGTTCCTTTTTCGGAAGCGGCTTCTCAATCCCGCAAGACGGACACGTTTTGGACCGATACGGAATCAGTTCATGACAGTTCCTGCAATTGATTTGTTCACTCAAACCTCAGCAACCTCTTTTCTGACTACAGTTTATGTTTGGTTCTCATGATACTCTTTTCGAGTGGAAATAGCCAGTTGTTCGTGCCAGCTGTAACAAAATTGAGCGATTTGCGAGAAAAAAACATAGCTCCTTGAATCCGCTGCTTCAAACAAGATCAACAATCCATGATTTAAATTTTAAAAAAGATGATTGACCCTAACGCAACGTCATATTTTATAGTGGATATCAAGAGAGGTGAATTGAAATGAAAGTAAAAGAAGTGGCTGAATTATTTGGTATTAGCATTCGTACACTTCATCATTACGACAAGATTGGTTTATTGACCCCAAGTGAAGTCACAGATAATCGTTATCGACTCTATTCAGAAGAAAACCTTGAAACATTGCAGCAAATATTATTTTTCAGAGAACTTGGATTTCCATTGAAGGAAATCCAAAAGATGATGCACAATCCTTCATTTAATAAGAAAGAAGCATTTATGCTACAAAGAAAAATGTTAATAGAGAAACGAGATAATCTCGATAAAATGATCGGTAATATTGATAAGACGCTGCAGCATTTAACGGGAGTAACTCAATACACCTATAAAGAAAGGTTTGAGAATATGAATATGAATTTTAGCCAATATGAAGAAGAAGCTCGTCACCGTTGGGGAAATCAAGCTGTTGATGAAGTCAGCTCAAAACTAAATCATTTGTCTAAAGATGAACAAATTGAATTATCTGATAGCTGGGATAGCATATTGAATAAACTAGCCTCTCTTCGCAGCCAATCCCCTAAATCCAAAGAGGTGCAAATCGTCATCAAACAATGGTACGACTTTTTAAACGAAAACTTTCGTTATTACTCTCTTGATGCTTTTTACGGTTTAGGCCAACTCTATATTCAAGATGAACGTTTCACAAAGAATATAGATCGTTATGGTGAGGGCTTAGCATCATTTATGAGCGAAGCCATGAAAGTCTTTACTACTCTTCATAAAAGAGAGAACAGCTTTGAAAATGATGATTGAGAATACAATCGATTAACACGAAACGTTATTCTAAACGAAACACAACATAGAACATTTTTTCCGACACACCATGATGAAACCTTTTGAAAAGATGTGGAAGATGAACAGAGGAAATACTAAGAAACTGCGAGCTTTTTTCTAATTAAATATCTTTATAAAGAGGACGTGCTGAGTGATTGAAGTCATGTCCTTTTTTTGCATCTTTAAAAACAACACAAAAAACCTCCTCAAGAAAATGATTAATATGAGGAGGTCTTCATTATACAAATGGTTTTACAGAATGAATCGTTTTAACCCTTAACACTCTTCCGGCGTACCGGTATTCGTCGCTGTTCTGAAAGAAGAACCGCACCCGCATGACGCGATGGCGTTCGGATTGTCAATCGTGAAACCGCCGCCCATGAGTGACTGTTTGAAATCAATGATAGTTCCGTTCATGATATCAAGGCTTTCGGAATCGACAAGGACATTGATGCCGTGCTGTTCGAACTGCGTGTCTTTCTCTGAGACTTCATGGTCAAAGCCCATGCCGTATGAGAGACCGCTGCAGCCGCCGCCTTTTACGCCCACTCGAAGGAACGCATTTTCTTCTTCATGTTCTTTCATCATATCTTTAATCTGCAGTGCAGCAGCTTCTGTAATGGTTACTGGTGTACTCATGATCATCCCTCCTTTTGACTGGATGTTTCTTTTCAATTATAAACGTGATGATGCCTTTTCTCAAATAAATGGTTTAGAGATAAAATGTGCCGTCACAAATCGTTTCAGCAGGTCCTGTCATGAGCACGTGGTCATTGTCTTTCCAGCGAATGATGAGGTCTCCGCCTGCTAAATGAACGGTCATGTCTGTTTCTTTTTTCGCCTGACCATTCACGATTGTGGATACAGCCGCAGCGCAAGCCCCTGTTCCGCAGGCTTGGGTAATCCCTGAACCTCTTTCCCACACACGAAAATGAAGTTCTGTTTCACTGACAACTTCTACAAATTCTACATTGACCCCTTCTGGGAACATGTCGTGTTTTTCGATGATTGGTCCAAGTGTATGAAGCGGTGCTTTTTCAATGTCCTCTAAATAAAAAACGATGTGCGGGTTTCCCATTGAAACGGCTGTTCCATTTAAATTCGCAGTGCCAAAATCAAGTGGCTCATTAATCGTTGTGCTGGCCGGTTCACCAAGCATTGGCATCGCTTCTTTTTCAAAACGTGGTTTTCCCATATCTACTGTGACTAGCTGAACGTGACCATCCTGACCGTGAACGGTAGCTTCAACAAGTCCTGACAATGTCTCAATCTGGAATGTTGTGTCCGTCACAATTTGATGCTCATACACATACTTTGCAACGCAGCGCAGCCCGTTACCGCAGTTTTTGCCCTCTGATCCATCATTGTTGAAAATGCGCATCTTCACAGGTGCAACATCTGATGGACAAATAAGGATCATCCCGTCAGAACCGATTCCTGTATAAACAGAAGAAACGCGGATCGCTATCTCTGATAGCTGCTCTTCTGGAAGCTGTTCCTTCATCTGATTGACGTAAATATAATTATTTCCTAATCCGTGCATTTTCGTGAATTGAAATGATGTCATGAGCTTCCTCCAAAAATGTTGTTTCTTTATAGTATAAAAGGAGTCGATTCAGGAGACAATCTTATCATCCCCCGTTTTTCATACATAGAAGCTCTTTGCTGTCATGGCAAAGGGCTTTTATTATGCATATGCCTCTTTTTCTCTCGTGTGATGCTTCATATTGATGATATTTTATTAGCATAACATATTGGATGCGCTTTCTATTAATTCTCCTTAAAAATGGAAGATGAAAATGTGAAAAAAATGCACCTCATGACCCATGTGGTGCATTTAAAACATGTCGTTTTCCTCTATAAAAGCATAAATACGCTCGACTAGCTGCTCTGCATTTTCTCCTGAAACAAATTCTCCATTCACAAGTGCAAATGGGGAGTCCATACATTTGCCGCAATAGCTTAAACAGCCGTATTCCATTACGTCTAGGTTTGGGTCTTTTTCAAGCTTCTCTTTTGCTTCTTGAGACCCTTGTGCAAGATTACTTACACAAAATTCGATCAGTGGAAACACTGTGCTTCACCTCACATTGCCTTACCATCCTACCGAAATTCCTTGTATTAGTCAAAATATGAGCTTCATCTGTATCGTTACGCCTATTCCTCGTAAAATGTTTTACTATTTAGGACTAACTGATGAATATGTAGGTTATTTTGAAACAATTATTGTGGTTTCACAGTAAATTCGATATAATTTTATTTGGTATTTTAACTTAAAGTTTTTTAGTATAAGTGTTTTTCAATGTCTACGGGGAAAAGGAGAATCGTCATGAAAAATTTAGTCTTGATCGGCGGAGGTTACGGGAATATGCGGGTTCTCCACCGCTTATTGCCAAATCAATTACCTGATGATGTCACTATCACATTAATTGATCGAAATCCTTACCACTGTTTAAAAACAGAATATTATGCACTTGCTGCTGGAACGATCTCTGATCATCACATTCGAGTATCTTTTCCAGAGCATCCGAAGCTGGATATTCAATACGGGGAAGTAGAAAAAATTGATATTGAAAACAAACAGATTTTATTCAGCGACCGTGAACCGATTCCGTATGATGACACGGTGATTGGACTCGGCTGTGAGGACAAGTATCATAATGTCCCTGGTGCGAAAGAACATACATACAGCATTCAAACCATTGATCAGTCAAGACATGCGTATAACAAATTAAACAATTTGAGCGCAGGTGCAACGGT
Organism: Bacillus sp. FSL K6-0994; assembly: GCF_038630815.1. Classification (NCBI taxonomy): domain Bacteria; kingdom Bacillati; phylum Bacillota; class Bacilli; order Caryophanales; family Bacillaceae; genus Bacillus; species Bacillus sp. FSL K6-0994. The sequence goes on from NZ_CP152043.1 coordinate 2,930,264, forward strand.
TGGCATCGTCGGTGCTGGACTTAGCGGGGTAGAGCTGGCCAGTGAACTAAGAGAAAGCCGTGCTGATTTAAACATTATTCTTTTCGACCGCGGAGAGCTGATTCTATCGAGCTTCCCAAAAAGATTAAGTTTGTATGTGCAAAAGTGGTTTGAAGAAAATGACGTAAAGATCATTAACTGTGCCAATATTACAAAGGTTGAAGAAGGTGTCGTTTACAACCATGATGACGCGATTGAAGCAGATGTCATCGTGTGGACAGCAGGAATACAGCCAAGCAAAGTGGTACGTGAGATGGATGTTGAAAAAGACGCACAAGGCCGCGTCGTATTAACTCCTCATCACAACCTCCCAGGGGATGAGCATGTATATGTTGTAGGTGACTGCGCAAGTCTGCCGCATGCCCCAAGTGCACAGCTTGCTGAGGCGCAGGCAGAACAAATTGTCCAATCGCTGCAAAAACGCTGGAAAAATGAGCCGCTTCCTGAGGCTTATCCACAGTTTAAGCTAAAAGGTGTTTTAGGTTCTTTAGGGAAAAAAGCCGGCTTTGGCTTAGTGGCTGATCGTCCACTTGTTGGGCGGGTGCCAAGACTCCTGAAATCTGGACTCCTTTGGATGTACAAACATCACAACGGCTAAAATTATGTGAATTTTTTCTCAAAGCTCCTTCATGATGAGGGAGCTTTTTTCTATGAAACGGCATGTGCCGATGAGTGGGTCCATTTGATCGGAGCAAGGGCAAGGATGCAGTCTTTACGAAAGGTTCTCATCGTCTTTTTCGATAAACAATATGCTTGGATGAGCTGATCCGTTTGACGGTGGACAATGATTTTTCTCTTTGTGCACTCTCCATTTTTCTTCATATAAATCATCTCAATCGGTATTTGCTGATGAAGAGATTGTTTCAGTAAATAATTCATGATGCTCACGCTCCTTTCATTTCATTATAAACGAACAAACGTTCTTTTTCAACACAAAATGGAACGTTTGTTCTATTTTCTTCCTCAAAAAAAGAACAGCTTATTCACTGCTCTCCTTGTACCCGTATTTCTCCATTTCTTGATAAATGTCTTTTAATTTTGGATTGCCCTCTCCAACGATTTGATCCTCTACTAAGACAAGCGGATAAAAGAATTCATCATCAAGAATTCGTTCAGACAATTCCTTTTGTTGTTCATTTTCTGGCGGGTGCTCAATATCAATATATGTGATGCGAAATGGCTGATTCGGATATTTTCGTTTTAATGCTGCATCTAACCATTCAAACGTATCTTTTGAAGAAGGCAGATTCACGCAGCTGGCGCACAGTACATCTCTTCCATAAACATAAAGATCGACGGTTTTGTTCATTTGACAAGCCCCCTATTCTTACTTCATTTTAGCTGAATTTTCTGGATGAAAAAAGCAAAAATCACTTTTTGTTTCAAGATGAGATTGTGCTATAATGAAAAGGAAACTTTGAAACCAATCAATAGATTTTTATCGTCCAGATGAATATAATGGTGATATGTTGTGAAAGGAGCGATTATATCTAATGACTGAAGTCGAAATGAAAGACCAAGTACAGGAAGTACTGGACAAACTTCGTCCATTTCTATTACGTGATGGTGGAGACTGTGAGCTTGTAGACATTGAAGATGGCATTGTGAAATTACGTCTTCTTGGTGCATGCGGCAGCTGCCCAAGTTCAACCATTACATTGAAAGCCGGTATTGAGCGCGCATTATTAGAAGAAGTGCCTGGCGTTGTAGAAGTTGAACAGGTTTTCTAATTCATATATGACATGAAAACGACCCGATTTGGGTCGTTTTTTTCATGATTGACAAAGGCTTTAGCCCTTTGTCTTCTTTTCAGCGTGATATGAAAACCCTTGAAGTCTAGGAAGGACGAGTACTGGCGCGGAGCGAATTTTCTATTCGTGAGCACCAGCACGCAGGACTGACACCGAATGCGAGGGTTTGTCAGCACGCTGAAGGGTCGTTTTTTATTAGGCTAGCTTTTCTCTAAACCATTCCTTTATAAAAGTCAGTCTTTGAATACGCTGCCCCGGGTGGCCGCTTCTGGATAAATCATGAGATGCCTTCGGGAATTTGACCAATCTTGTGTCTTTCCCAAGCTCCTTCAAGGCCACAAAAAGCTGCTCTGCTTGATCAACTGGACAGCGATAATCTTCATCACTGTGCAAGATGAGCAGCGGCGTGTTCATCTGCTTCACATATTTTAGCGGCGAACGATCCCATAGCTTATCGACAGAATCATAAATATCCCCATCAATCTGCCACCTTGTAAAGAAATAACCAATATCACTGATGCCGTAAAAGCTAATCCAGTTTGAAATGGAGCGCTGTGTGACCGCTGCGCGAAAGCGGTCGGTCTGACCGACAATCCAGTTGGTCATAAAACCGCCATAGCTGCCGCCTGTCACGCCAAGCCTTGTTTCATCAAGGAAATCATAGGCTGTGAGCACATGATCAACAGCCTGCATGACATCGTCATAATCAACGTCACCATAGCTTCCTCTCACGCGATCGGTAAACATCTGTCCATACCCATGACTGCCGTGCGGATTGATATACACGATGGCATAGCCTTCAGAAGCGAGCATTTGAAATTCATGAAAATACGTATGACCATACATCGCATGCGGTCCGCCATGAACCTCTAGAATGAGCGGATATTTCTTTCCCTCTTCCATCTTGGAAGGCTTCATAAACCAGCCATGCACCTCGTCTCCATCTTTTGACTGAAAAGAAAATGGTTCAGGTTCCGATACGATATGCTCCTTTAGAAAATCATGATGCTCGAATGTGATTTGCTTTAGTTCTGTCTCCCCTAATGTCATCTCATACAGCTCACTTGGTGAGACAGGTGAAAGCCGGCTGAGCAGCAGTTTGGATTCATCTGGATGAAGGCTGAAATTGGTGATATGTTCCGCCTCTAGTCGAACAGGATAGGCTAAACCTTCAATAGAGAAATAATAAATCCCTGTACTGCCTTGATCAGAAACAAGCGCATAAAACCCTTGGCTGTCCTTTGTCCACTGCGGAAGCTGATAGACCTCTCCCATCACGCTATCTCCTGCCATACAGTTCCCAACATACATATCGAGCATTTCTGACAGTTGAACCGTCTTTTCTTCCTTCAGATCATACAACCATAGTGATGGGAAGGTGGCATTTTGAAATTCACGCTCATGTCCAATATACAAAAGACTCTCTCCATTCGGAGAAAAAGATACGGTGGAATAAGCGCCATTTGCTTGTGTGATCTTTTTTGTCTGACCATCTTCTAATGACAGAAGACACACGTCACTTATGTAAGGTATCTGTGGATTTAATTGAATAAAGGCAAGCCATTTGCCGCAAGGAGAAATCGTATGATTCATATGATGAACCTGCTCGCTCGTGACAGGCTCTATCTCTCCTGAATCGATATCCACCTTCACGATCTGCGTGACACGCCCATCTAAAAAGCCTCTTCCATCAGCTTTATAGGTCAAATCATCATATACCGCTGGAGCAAAGTCATCTTGCTCTTCCTTTTTTTCATCATGAACAGATTCTGATTGTTTCAATGACACAGCCGCATAAAGAAAAGCACCATCTGGAGAAAAGACAGGATGAAATACTCCGTAAGGAATCGTCGTTAAGGTTCGCACGCCGCCTCCTTCGCTATTCATGAGCGCCAGCTGAGGGACTTCCTTTGGCTTTTGTAAAATAAAAGCAAGCTGCCTGCCGTCTTTTGACCAAACTGGCTGATGATGCTTTCCATCCTCAAATGTCCATTGTGCCAGCTCCTCTGTCTCTTCATCTCGAACCCATAAATGGATGTTGTAATCGTCTTTTTTCTCATTCACAGTGACTTTTGTAAAGACTGCCTTTTTTCCATCTGGTGAATAAACCGGATGGGAAACAGAAACAATCTTCGTTAAATCTTCTGCCGTCATCAATTTCTTCATGAACGTATCTCCCCCTTTTATGCTTAAAAAATAGTTCGATCCTCTAAATAATAATCCCTGCTTCTTCCCATAAAAACAAGCATAAAAAAAGAACGTGCAGATTCACAGCACGTTCTTTACTTGATTAACAGGATAATGCTGCACGACAACACCTTCTACTGGCACCGTCAGCAAATCGACTTCGCAATGCGGGAAGTTTTGGGCAAGCTGTTCTTTCAGCGCTTCTCCCTTCCCTTTTTCCACTAAGGTGAGGATCGTCGGCCCAGCACCGCTCAAAGCCGTTCCATAGGCTCCTTTGAGAGAAGCGACATGCTCTACCTTTGACAGCTCTGGCACAAGCATTGTGCGGTAAGGCTGATGAAATAAATCCTTATTCATCATTTCTCCAACAAGCGGCCAGTTTTGCGTCATTAAGGCGGCCACTAGGACGTTGCTCACAGCACTCGCACTGACGGCATGTTTATAGGAGAAATCCTCTGGCAGGACATCACGGGCATCCTTTGTCAGCACTTCATAAAAAGGAATCACCACGACGACATCTACATCCACATGCTGCACTTTCACGACATGTGTTTTGTCTTCTTCGTGGAGACCAATCAGTAAACCACCGAATAAAGAGGCACCCGCATTATCTGGATGACCTTCTACCTCACTTGCATAAAAGAGCTTCTGATCATCTGTCATGTTTAATTCAAGAAGCTGATTGGCAAGTTCAATGGCGGCCACGATGGCAGCAGCACTGCTGCCAAGCCCCCGTGCCAATGGAATATCACTCCACACTTTGACATGAACAGGCGGGAGTGTTTTTCCAAAGTCATCTGCGACCTTTTTGGCTGTTTGGTAAATCAGGTTGTCGGTGCCTGATGGAATCCCAGACACAACATCTGTTTCTGCTTCAAACAGCCAGCTATCATGGTCAAAGACCGATAGCTTTAAATAGCGGCTGAGCGCCATTCCAACTGAATCAAAGCCTGGTCCTAAATTGGCAGTGCTTCCCGGTACTGTGATTGAAAAAAGCATGGAGGCTTCACTCATACGCGTGCGGCCTTTTCTAAGTGTTCAAGAATTTGATCTTCATCTGCATCGAGTGTGACCGGCTTGATTTGTGAAATATCGATAGCCGTATTTGGATCTTTCAGCCCGTTGCCTGTTAGTACCGCAACAACTTTACTGCCTGGCTTGATTTCTCCAGATTTCACCTGCTTTAGAACGCCCGCAATCGACGCACATGAGCCCGGCTCTGCAAACACACCTTCTTCACGTGCAATCAATTGATATGCATGAAGAATTTCTTCATCAGTCACTTCATCAATCTTTCCGTTTGATTCATCTGCGGCTGCCACAGCTTGTTTCCAGCTCGCTGGATTTCCGATACGGATAGCCGTTGCCACTGTTTCTGGCTGCTCAATCACTTCATTTCGAACGATTGCCGCTGCACCTTCTGCTTCAAAACCGCGCATGACAGGCAGTCCTGTTCCCTTTTTCTCATGATATTCCTTGAAGCCTTTCCAGTAGGCCGTGATGTTCCCGGCATTTCCAACAGGAATCGCCAGTACATCCGGGGCAGAGCCTAGCTGCTCACAGATTTCAAATGCCGCTGTCTTTTGTCCTTCAATTCTATAAGGGTTGACCGAGTTCACAAGGGCAATCGGCGCTTTTTCACAGATGCTGCGGACGATTTTCAGTGCATCATCAAAGTTGCCGTCAATGGCAATGATTTCTGCTCCGTACATGACGGCCTGTGCAAGCTTACCGAAGGCAATTTTCCCGTCTGGAATGATGACAATACATTTCATATCAGCACGGGCTGCATAAGCCGCTGCTGCTGCAGAGGTATTCCCTGTTGAGGCGCACATGATCGTATCATTGCCTTCTTCTTTCGCCTTTGCAACGGCCATGACCATTCCTCGATCCTTGAAAGAGCCTGTTGGATTGACGCCTTCTGTTTTCACATGAAGCTCAATCCCCAGCTTTTCTGAAAGCTTGGCGAGGTGGACCAGCGGTGTATTCCCTTCATTTAATGTTAGTTTAGGTGTAGATTCGTTTACTGGTAAGAATTCTTGAAATTCTTCAATGAGTCCATTCCATTTCATCGGCTTAAACCGTTCCCTTCTACTCGGTACGTGCTCTTCACTTGAACCACCACGTCGAGGTCGTTTAATTTTTGCAGGATATTTGAGAAATCTTCTTCTGAGGTCTGATGTGTAATAATCACAATTTCAGCCAGCTCATCATGTCCTTTCACAGGAAGCTGAAGGATCTTTTCAAAGCTGATGCCTCTTTCAGAAAAAATAGATGTAATGCGGGAGAATGCCCCGACTTGATCTCTAACATGAATTCTTAAAAATTGCTGAGCAAATATTTCTGATGAGGATTTGATCTTCTTCTCAAACTGCGGTGCGATAAATCCGCTTCCGTTCACGCCAAGGCGCATGTTTTTCATTACTGCGACTAAGTCTGATACAACAGCTGTTGCCGTTGGCAGACTTCCTGCTCCAGGTCCGTAAAACATCGTTTCTCCTACAGCACTTCCGTAGACATACACCGCATTGAATTCATTGTTGACGGATGATAACGGATGATGATCAGGAAGTAAAGTTGGCTGAACGCTGACCTCTACTTTCTCTCCGTCCCTCTGAGCAATGCCGATCAGCTTCATTGTATAGCCAAACCGCTTACTGAAATTAATATCCTCATCAGAGATATCAGAAATACCTTTCACCTTTACATCCTCTAAATCTACATTCATGGAAAAGCCGAGCCTTGCAAGAATCGCCATTTTCCTTGCTGCATCCAGTCCTTCTACATCAGCTGTCGGATCTGCTTCTGCAAAGCCTAGATCCTGTGCTTCTTTTAAGACATCCTCATATGCGCTTTTATCGACATTCATTTTCGTTAAAATAAAATTCGTTGTACCGTTCACAATCCCCATCATCTTCGTGATTCGGTCAGAGGCCAGCCCTTCCTCCAGCGTACGCAGAATCGGAATTCCTCCGGCGACACTTGCTTCATAATAAAGATCACAGCTATTTTCTTTCGCTACATGTAAAAGCTCCGTACCGTAAAGCGCCATTAAATCTTTATTGGCTGTAATGACATGCTTCTTCTCATTCAACGCATCTATTAAATATTGTTTTGTCTCTTCAATGCCGCCCATCACTTCAATGATGACGTCGACCTCTGGATCTCTAATCACATCGTATACTTCAGTTGTGAAGACCTCTCTTGCGACATCCACATCTCTTTTTTTATCGGGATTGCTCACAAGCACTTTTTGTATTAATACCGGACAGCCGATTTGGTGCATTAATTTATCCTGATGGTCTTGGATAATTTTTACGACACCGCTTCCCACTGTTCCTAATCCTAATAGCCCAACTCGAATTGCCTTCACCTGAAATTCCACCTTTCTACGTAAATGTCCTCTCTAAAAAGACATTTGTTAACCTTACACAGACATTCAATGTACACACATTATAAAGGGGTATCCTCATTTTGACAAGGTAATAAAATACGAGATTGTCATAATGAAACCGCTTAACAGCTATTTATATCAAGATTCTATATTTTCAAAATATTTTTGTCAGAAAAGATCCCGAACACCGGGAAGCCTTCTATTATGAACGAACCGGCGTTTTGGCTGGCTCGTCTTGTAAGACAAGCGCAATATTTTCAGCACATAAACGCATCATCGTTTTTCTCGTTTCGACACTAGCACTTCCAATATGAGGGAGGACTGTGACGTTACGTAATGTCGTTAACGGATGAGACGGACTGACAGGTTCCTGTCTAAATACATCCAGACCAGCGCCGGCAATTTTTCCTTTTGTGACAGCCTCGTATAAAGCATCCTCATCCACAGTCTGTCCTCTTGATACGTTAATGAAATAAGCAGAGTTCTTCATCAGATCAAATGCTTTTTCATTAAACATGTCTTTCGTTTCCGGGGTTAACGGCGTCAGACAGACGATGAAATCAGACTGCTTGAGCAGTTCCTCAAAAGCCGCATAGGTCACGCCAAGCTGCGCTTCTGCTTCGGGTTTTCTTGAACGATTATGATAAAGGACATTCATATTAAAGCCTTTGGCCCGCTTGGCAAGTGCTGTTCCAATGCTGCCCATTCCGACAATCCCGAGCGTTTTGTGATGAACATCAGCACCGGCAAGAAGAAGCGGCCCCCAGCCTGTCCAGTTTCCATTCTTAATCCAATCACTCGCCTCGACAATGCGTCTAGCTGACGCCATAAGAAGAGCAAAGGCTAAATCCGCCGTCGATTCTGTTAAGACGTCTGGTGTATGACATACGGTGATTCCGTGCTTTTTGGCTGCTTCAAGATCAATATTGTCATAGCCAACAGCAAGGTTTGCAACCACCTTGATATTCGGAGCCTTTGATAAAAGCGGCTCATCTATTTGATCTGACAGCATGGTGAGAAGCGCATCCGCTTTAGCAGCTTGTGTTTCTAACTCTTCTCTTGGACACGGCTCATCCTCGCTTGGCCACATCTCAACATGAGCGACTTCTTTTAATGGTGTAAGTGATGCTTCATCCAGCTTTCTTGTGATATAGACATAAGGTTTTGGCAAGAAGAACACTCCTTTAATTGATTTCTTTAAGCATAACGAAAAACGTCTCAAGAGAAAAGAGACGTTTCGTCTGTTCACTAAAACTTCAAATCAGCTGCAGGCTGAATCCAGCCAACAGCCGGAATGGGGGTCCCGCCGCTTCGCATGGCACTCATTTCTTGAAAGACCTTTAGAAAGTATTCATAGCGATTGGCATCATTTAAGACGTAATCTAACCGCTCTTCATAGTATGACTTTTCATTTTCTCCCGACATATAGTAGCCTTCCACAATTTCAAAGTAATGAAGCGGGAACAGCAGGCGGCTGTATAACAAACGCTTTGAAAAGGAGGAAAGAGGTGTCACCTCCTCATATTGCTGAAGAAAGGAAAAGCCTTCTTCAATTAAATCCTCCTTATGCTGTACAAAGGTCTCTCTTAAGTATTCGGCAATATCACGGGTTGGATGATCAAAGACCCAATCCACAGGTAAACGCAGCGGCTGCTCATGCGGCCATGTCATACGTGAAAAGCGCTGATGACAGACAGTGCCTGAGTCACCTTCTTTCGGTTCATCATCAAGCTCAGTATCGACTAAATATTGAATGGCATTCTCCGTTAATCCAAGATAATACGGAAACGATTCAATGAATTTTTGTTCAAACCGTTCCAGCGGTTTTTGATGCATTTGCTGCATCCAAAAGCCTTCGAGCTGATCTAATCGTTTTGCCCATAATTCCTTCCAGGCACCGACACGTTTTGTTTCGGATACTTCATATGGAAAGCCTCTTCCCCTGACATGAAAGGCTGCCAGCTCTGACGCTTGCTGAAACGAGCGGCTTGAGAGCGGTGGCGCCGCTTTTAATAAAGCGTACTGCTCCTTTCCATGAGTAAAGGTGGGCTTCTCTTCATTTGTTAATTCAAACACAGCGACGTATGGGTCTCCAGCATTCAGTAAATACTGACTGATATGATACAACTCCGAGAGTTCTTCTTCTCGCAAATGAGACACAGGAACAATGAGGAAGAGAGCCTCCGCCGTTTGAAAGCTCTGATAACTGCCATATGGCGTAAATTGACGAACATCAATACCAAATGTGTGATAAATGGTTTCTTTCATGTTTTCACCTGCGTTCCTATGATCAATCTCTTATCATATCGTAGTCGCAGGTTGAGGGATTTATGAATACTATTTACTATCCGAAGCTTTTTACACGTTGTGGACAAATTACGAGGATTGGGTGAGGAATACATGCCGCATCATCATGAGATGAACGAAGTAGAAAAAACAGCAAGACGCCGTTTACAAGAACGAGGCGTAACCATTCAAGATATAGCAGACCTTGTCTACTTTTTACAGGAAAAATATCATCCTGGCTTAGACATGACAGAGTGCATCCACAATGTGGAGCGTGTCATCGCAAAACGTGAAGTCCAAAATGCGATATTAACGGGCGTTGAACTAGACGTACTCGCCGAGCAAAAGAAGCTGACTGAGCCGCTTCAATCAATACTTGAAACGGACGAAAGCTTGTATGGCGTTGATGAAATTTTATCCTTTGCTATCGTCAATATTTATGGTTCAATCGGCTTTACAAATTACGGATATATCGATAAAGAAAAACCAGGTATTCTGGGGAAACTCAACGATAAATCCACAGGCGAATGCCACACCTTTTTAGATGACATTGTTGGCGCTATTGCTGCTGCCGCATCAAGCAGGCTGGCACATAGTGCAAGAAATGCAGAATAAAGAAAAAGAGGACGCGCGCATAACGCTTGTCCTCTTTTTTTATGATAATCGCTCGATCCACTCGGATAATGAATCAATGACATAGGTTGGCTGCTTTTCATACTTCTGAAGCAGCTCTTTTGTTGTCACACCTGTATGGACGAGTAATGTGTCCATTCCTGCATTCATTCCTGCCATAATATCCGTATCATAATTATCACCCACCATGAGCGTCTCAGACACATCTGTCCCAAGCACACGCATCGCTTGTTCCATAATAATGGATTCCGGCTTTCCGATAAATGTCGGCTGAACCGTTGTCGTCACGGTCAGTACGGATGTTAACGAGCCGTTCCCTGGCAAAAGCCCTCTTTCTGTTGGAATAGCTATATCTCCATTTGTTGAGACAAATTGTGCGCCTTGACGAATGGCAATCGCACCTACTGCTAATTTTTCATATGTAATGCCCCGATCAATTCCAACAACAACGAAATCTGCGTCTTCCTGACCAAACGTCAGCCCCTTTTCTTCAATGGCCTGCTTGATTCCTTCTTCACCGATCACGTAAACTGACGCATCTTTCTTTTGTTCAGCAATATAATTGGCCGTCGCCATACTTGTTGTAAACACTTGTTCTTCTGTTGCTGGGATATCAAATGAAACGAGTTTTTCCGCTACCTGCTTTGGCGTACGTGATGAGTTATTCGTGACAAACAAGTAAGGGATGTTAAATTCATTTAACTTTTGAACAAATTGACCTGCTTCCTCGATCTTTTCTGTTCCTTTATACATGGTCCCGTCTAAATCAATTAAATAGCCTTTGTATTTCATGATGCATACAACTCCAATGGTTTATTTAAACGCTGATACTGGGCCAAGCTCCTGTTCCAAGTAGGTACGGATGCGGCTTGGAAAGACCTCTAGCGCCTGCTCTACTTCGCTGATCACCTGCAATAAGTCATGATGAACCACTTCCTGATATTGCTGCACAAGTGTTTTGCGGGATGAGACAAGCTTTTTCAGCTGACTTCCTTCCACTTCTGGTACAACCTTTTCATCAACAAGTATATCCATGATGTCATCATAGCTTCCTGGGTCACGCATAATAAAGCCATCAATCATGTCATTTCCAGTATCAAGAATACATTCGACGAGCAAATGAACAATTCGTTCCAGCGCTTTTTTCTCAAGAGGACTTGTCCATGTTTGATGACTCTGCATCAATCCATATTGCTCCTCGAAAAAACGTAATGTCTCTTCAATCTTTTTTCTGTCTACGAAATACATTATGACGCTCCCCTTTGCGTTATTTTCTGATTCGCTTTAAGACAAAATAGGCACAGCCAAAATTACAGTATTCATAAATGTATTCATCGAGTGTGCTGATTTTAGTATCAAATGTGGCCTTTTGGTTTTGGTCATCAAAGAACCCTTTCAGCCTGAGCTGATTATAGCCCCAGTCCCCCACAATATAATCATACTTATTTAAAATATCTGAGTACCTTGCTTTAAACGCTTCTTCATTAAAGCCGTCTTTGATATCTCTTACAAGATCAAAGGTAGCATTCTGAACGACGATCATCTTCTCACCTCTTTTTAAACGATCCATCTTTAATGATAATTCATTGGAAGAACTCCATCAATTGCTAAAGCATGTTTTTTCCGATTTAGACGAAGCTAAAGGAAAAAGGAGGTCACATTTATGAAGAAACAACTGACAGCCGCGATTCTCCTCAGCATGCTTTTAGGCGGGTGCGGCTTTCAATCAGGTATGAACCGGCAAGTGGATGAAGATTCTTCAAGTAAAACCATCCGTCTGTCGGATCGTCATGAAGGAAATAATTCCAACATACCAGAAGCAGATACAAACAGAGCAGGATATGTTCGTTATCAGCGCCAGCAAGTAACGGATCAAAAAGAAAGAACCCCTGCTTTAAATCGTGAGCATCTTGCCCACGTGATTACAAGTTTAACGGTGCAGCTGCCAAACATCAAAGATGCAGCCACACTTGTGACAGATGAGGATGCACTCATCGTGTATCGAACAGGAAACAAAAATCGTGATGAATCTGCCGATCAAGTAAAGAAAACGGCGGTTTCTGTTCTCCCTCGTTATTATCATGTATACGTCTCTGATAATCCAGAGCACTTTCAATCCATTGCCAATTTTTCACGTCTTCAAACCAATTCACGTGATTTTGACCAAATTTTAACCAAAACGATTCAGCAAATGAAGTATTCTCCTCAAGGCGGGAACATATCGAATCAAGAAGATGCAAATGGGATGACGAATTCCGACCGTACGATGAGAAGAAACGCCCCTTACGGCCAAAATTAATACGAGAAAAACGCCAGAGAGCTCTGGCGTTTTCTTTGTTATGCTTGCGCCTGACGTTTTTTAGACGCTTCGTTTACTTGTTCATCTGCATGGTAGGAAGAGCGCACAAGCGGCCCAGCTTCACAGTGGCTAAAACCTTTTGACATCGCAATTTCCTTCAGCTCTGCAAACTCATCCGGATGGTAGTATTTTTGAACTTTCAAATGCTTTTTCGAAGGCTGTAAATACTGGCCAATCGCCATAATATCCACATTATTGGCAAGAAGATCATCCATGACTTCAATGATTTCTTCCTTCGTTTCACCGAGTCCAATCATAATGCTTGATTTTGTTGGAATGTCGGGCTGCATTTCTTTTGCACGACGCAAGAATTCTAATGAACGATCATATGTAGCACGCGCACGAACTCTTGGCGTTAATCTGCGAACTGTTTCAATGTTGTGATTTAAAATGTCAGGACGAGTGTCCATTAACGTCTTCAAGTTATCATAATTACCGCCCATATCTGAAGGGAGAACTTCAATGGTCGTGAATGGGCTTTTTCTTCTAATCGCACGAACGGTTTCAGCGAACACACCTGCTCCGCCATCCTTTTGATCATCCCTTGCAACCGCTGTTATGACAGCGTGCTTTAAATTCATTAAAGCTACTGAATCTGCCACGCGTTCTGGCTCTTGCAGGTCAAGCTCAGTCGGAAGTCCAGTTTTCACCGCACAGAAACGGCATGCGCGCGTACAAACAGATCCAAGGATCATAAATGTAGCGGTTCTTCTCACTGCCCAGCATTCATGAATATTCGGACATTTTGCTTCCTCACAAACGGTATGCAGGTTGTTTTCCCGCATCATTTTCTTTAAACCGGTATAGTTTTCATTCGTATTCAGCTTAATTTTAAGCCAGTCCGGTTTTCTTACGTGCTCTTCCTTCTTTGCCAATTCCATCATCTCCATATGAATTCGTTAAAGGTGCATCTACAAAAATCTTCCTGCTATATACGATGGATGCAGCCAAGAAGCTGCAAAAAATTGAATCTTCGGCCTAAAGCCTTTTCTTTAGACACTTTAACATAGTACAGATTGAACAACAAGGGAATGAGCTGCAAAAATACCCAAAAGCCTCCTAAAAAAACAGAAGAAAATTACTAACATTTTCTTCTTATGAAATAGAGTGATCTAACCACACTAAACGGTAGAAGACGATGCTCGATGAAAGGAGATGGACGTTTGTGAAAGTGGTTTTAGCCATCATGATTGCTCTTTCAATGCTCCCTTTACCTGTTCATGCAAAAGGGACGGGCAAGCAGCCAGATGAATTGAAGCAAAGAATGGCCCTATATGAAAAAGTCTCCATCACAACACAGGTTCCATGGTATGTACTTGCTGCAGTTGATCAGTATGAACACAATATTCGAAAAAGCAGAAGAGATTTACCGAAACAAAAAGGCGTCATTGGCATCTACATTCCCCGGGAAATGTGGATTGGACCAGAAAACCCGAATAAACAGGATACCTCTCCTTTAAGCATTAAAGTGTTTGACGGAATTGGTCTTGATGGAAATGGGGATGGCAAAGCAAGCAGCGATGACGATGAGGATGTATTGTTCACGTTTGCTCAATACTTGCTTCACTACGGCAGCAGCATTGATCAATTAAAAATTGGCTTATGGGACTATTATGGACGTGATCAAACCGTTGGAATCATTTCATCTTTTATGAAGCTATATAAGCACTACGGCCATCTTGATCTTGGAAAGCATGCTTTTCCTCTTCCAGTTGGAGCTGACTACAGCTACCGAAGTACATGGGGAGATGCGAGAGGGTTTGGAGGCAGAAGAATTCATGAGGGAACCGATTTATTTGCCCATTATGGACTTCCCGTTCGTGCGACATCGTATGGCGTGATTGAAATGAAAGGCTGGAACCGTTTTGGCGGCTGGCGGATAGGTATCCGAGATATTCATAATCATTATCATTACTTCGCTCACTTAAATGGCTTTGCGAAAGGACTCAAGACAGGTCAAATTGTTGAACCTGGCCAGGTGATTGGATCTGTCGGAAGCTCCGGTTACGGTCCTCCAGGCACTGCAGGAAAGTTTCCGCCGCATCTTCACTATGGCATGTACAAAGACAACGGCAGAACGGAATGGTCATTTGATCCATATCCTCATTTGAGGGCGTGGGAAAGAGCTGAACGGAAACGAAAATAAATAACAGCCCAATCATTGTTGGGCTGTTATTCCTTTTTCTCCTTTTTCTCTGGGAGAACAATTGATGGAGCACCTGAGTTTGTTCCGCTGCCATTATAATAATCTGGTACGTCTCCTTGAACGGCTTGTATGGAGACAGGAACAGAGTTTTTAACTACGATTGTTTCAGAAGCAAATGGGATAATGACTCTTACCTTGACCTCGATCAGAACACTAATATCAATCAAGGCATTGTTGATGCCATAAGGCTTAATGTTTTTTTCAACGTCCGTATGCGGATCACCAATCACACTAAAGCGCACAGGCACTTTTGGTCCGAGGTTGGCGATGAGTGCATTTCCGGATGCTTGCCCAAGCGGAATGTTATATATAATGCCGTCATGTCCATCTGTTTGATCCTTTAATGCTTCTTTTGCCTCTTTTTGAAAGTTCCCCTTTTCAATGTCCTCTAAATTTTTTTGAAGATGACGCGAGAGGTCAGCCATTGCTTTCGATGTTGCTTGCGCATTAAAATCGATGGTCGTCACTTTTCCGTTCTCACTTGTATTCATGACCACCATATCCTTCATATTCTCCTGATCATCTGCAAAGTCTTGCACTGAATATTGTATGAGGTGATTGGCGATGCGCTCTGTTTCTAGTTCAGCAATGTGAATAAGGGTAGGTTTAATGGATCGGTTGATAAAAAATAAACTAATTACGGTTGAGAGCACAAAGAATAAGATCGCAAGCAGCATGACGTAACGAAATGGCAAAGGGCCCTTCTTGTAGGGGCGATAACGGCGGTTCATTCTCAATAAAAAATCCCCCCTTCTCCATTACATGTGTATGCAGACAGGCGGGGGGATAGGAATCATCTCTCTATTTTATTTCACCATTTTTAATAATGCATCTCTTCCAATTGTTCCAGCTGAGATGCCCAGCGCTTCTGCGGCGTATGTCACAGATTCTAAAGGAGCATCGAGCAATTGCTCAATGGTTCTTACACCAACTGCTCTTCCTGCAATAATTCCTCTATCTGCAAGCTTTTCATTCAAGAGCCCGACATCCAGTGCACCGCACATAATATACCCATGTTCATTTGATACTGCCATAAAATTTGTCTTCGGCAGCTTGACGGTGACCGCTGTAAAGGAATGGCCATCAATTGTAATAGGTGTTAAATTCACCAAATCCCTTCACTCCTCTCATCACAATCTATGTGAAAAGAGGGCGCGTGTTGTTAGGCTGAAGCGGATTTCAAGTGGCTTCCTTCAAGCGCCATGTCAGAACATCACGTAAAAATTCAGGCATGAAATATTCAATGTGTTCGTGATCACGGATATGAGGAAAAAGAGAGCCTAATGTATACATATCGACTGTGCCAACTGTATAGGAGGCGTCTTTTTTGATCAATTGACCATGTACAAAGACATCCTTCACCCGTTTGGCATCGCCTTCTTCTAACGTATAGCTGAGTCCGCTATATAGCATTTTCCCCATTAGCTCACCTCTAAATCCGAAGCCTTTGATGCGCAGCTGTTCCATTTTTTCTTCACAGCCCCGTCGAACTGTTTCGATCAGCTGTTGACCGGTAAGCGTCACCCGAATGGGATTAATGGGATGCGGACATATCCGGTGGATTTCTTCTCTTGTGACGATCCCTGCCTCTAATGAATCAAGCACCATTCCTGCATTCATCATGCCAATATCTGCTCCGCACCAATCTTTAATGGCATCTGTTAAGAGCTGCGGAAGCGGAGATTCGTCGAACCATTTCGTTTCTAGCTTCGACTCAATCGTTGTCACTTTTTCCTGCATGAGTGCTTTCGCTCTTCTTTCTGCTTGCTGTAAGGTGGTGATGGCTTCATCTGATTCACTGATGAGCTGATCTACTGACTGTACTGTCGCTTTTTTCTCTATCAGCTCTTTGCGCGCTGTATCGATTGTCAGCTCAACACAGCCAATATAATGCCCATACTTTTCAGCGCATGCAAGCAGCACACCATTGTCCATTTCACCTTGTTCTAACAGATGATGCGTGTGTGAGCCTAGGATGATGTCGATGTCAGGGAAATCACGGGCGACCTCTCGATCATGGATGATACCAAGATGGGATAAAAGCACAATGACATCTGCCTGTCCCTTCACTTCCTGCAGCATGTCCCGTATGCTGTCAAACGGATCAGTAATGTTCCAGCCCAGCTTTTCATATACAGGTGTATACGCAATGGTCACGCCTAAGAGACATATCTTCAGTCCGTTTTCCATTGTGATCATATGATAGGGCTTTGCCCATGATGGCCTTTTGCCTTTCTCAAATAAATTAGACAGGACCACTGGAAATTGTGCATTCTCATATAAGTGATCCAGCTGATCATGGGGCAGCGTAATGCCTTCATTATTCCCGATCGTGACTCCATCATAGCCAAGCTGATTGAGGAGCTTGACGTTTACCTTTCCATAATCCGCTTCGGATACGAGGTTCACTCGATCCATATGGTCGCCAATATCAAACAAGAGCATCTGATCGTGAACTTGACGCTTTTCTTCAATATAAGCTGCAATTTTTGGCCAGTTCTCAAAGTGGCTGTGCAAGTCGTTTGTATGATATAACCATAGCTTCTGCAACATGTTGATCTCTCCCTCAAGTTGTCACTGACCGTCTCATTCAGGTTGAAAGCTTCAGTCAGCTCTCGGTTAACTAAATAAATCTAACTGCTTCGGAGACAGGTTTGAATAGGTGATATCCAGCAAATCAATCATCTGCTGGCCATTCGCCGCTGCATCTCCGCCAGAGTTATTATTAAACACGACATAGACATCTTTCGATTGCTGATGCAGGATGTCGAGATTCTTTTTCCACTCTTTTAATTCAGCTTCATTATATAAATATAAGTATCTTACTTCACGCCAATTCTCATGGTCTGCCGGGTGAAGCCAGCCCTGTTTATTCCTCCCGTGAAATCGGACCAAGGTTTTATCACGGTGTGTAGCTTGTATGACTGGTGGAATGGAGCCTTCTCCGACTTGCGGTTCATCACAGACGGAATGAATCCATCCTTCCTTTTCCATAAAGGACAAAGTCTGCTCATAAAATTCCTCTGAAAACCATGTACGGTTTCGGAATTCGAGAGCACATGGAATAACGCCCATCTTCTCCTTACACCATCTTAAATAGTGAACGTGCTCTTTTTTGCAATCAAACCAAGGTGGAAATTGAAAGAGCACCATGGCCAGTTTCCCTTCACGAATGAGCGGAGTCAGCGAAAGAATAAATGCATCAAACATGTCCTCCTTCGAAGCAAACGGAATCTCGCCCCTTTGATGTCCAGTCATTCCTTGGTATGCTTTCACAACAAATTGAAAGTCATCTGGCGTATCCTTTATCCACTTTTCATGATTACGCTCAGGCTGAACCGCATAAAAGCTGGCATCCAGTTCCACAATCGGAAACGTTGATGCGTAGTGAAACAGCTTTTGCGCGCTGCCGATTCTCGGCGGATAAAGACTGTCATGATCTCCCCAGCCAGTTAATCCGATATAAATCATGTTTCTCACCTCTTGCCACTCTCATGTATAGACGGCTTCCTCACATCAAAGCCTTTATTCCTTGTGATACCCATATTTCTGAAAGAAATTCTTCTGTCTACAACATATCATATTTGCTCGTAATTCTGAATGAAGATGACTGGCGGCACGTGATTTTGTCCTGACGCTCTGTTTGTTTGTTATATGAATTGACAACTTTCTATCTAAAATGATTTTAGCTGATAACATAAAATGCATATCAGAGATGTTGACAGTGATTGTCCATTTTTTTATTCATCTTCACCAATAAAGGAGACCCAGTGGATATGAACATAGACGATAATCAGTTTGAAATTTTACAAAAATTGGCCAAAAAGATTCACAAGCCCATCTATTTGTTTAACCAGCATGGACGTATTCTCTATACCTCGCACCCCATGATCACGAGCCTAGAATGGATGCACATTCTCCCCTTTTTCCAAAGCAGGACAACTCATTCTTTTTCAATGATACATGCAAAACAAACCTTTTCCATCTTTCCAATTGATCTAAACGAACAAACATGTGATTATCTGGTCATCCTTGCTTTCATTCACCCGCAGAATAAAACTTTGCATGGGATCATTGCAAAAGCAGTAAACGAAATGTCGATTGCACGTATGAGACAATATGCCGCCCTGCAAACGGCCAAGCGTGCCAGAAATGAGGGCTTTCGCAAATGGATAGAGAGGGCATCGTCTTCCCAGCAAGATCCCTTACATTTCGCTCAGGCATTTGGATTAAACGCCGAATGCCGCTATCTATGTATGATCTGTCAGCTTGACGAGCGCAGTGATTCCACATGTTTTATGAAGCAGCAAATGGTTTTGGATCAAGTGGTTGATCTGCTCGAAAGTGCACTTCCAAGCTGCCCATTTCCTGCTTTTCTGTTTGTCAAAGGTGATATGGGTGTTGTATTGATGGAGGAGACTGGCAGTTGGCCAGAGGTTAGCGGCAGGCTCAGCTCTTTTTTAAAACAGTTGCAGATGCTTGTTAAACTGCAAGTGAATCATACTATTTCTTTTGGGGTGAGCTTGACGGGCTGCCTCATCTCCCATCTGTCTGAAAGCTACAATGAAGCATTAGAGGCTCTTCAAACAGGACATCTCTCATCGCGTACTGAATATATTCAATTTTATCAAGCGAAGGATGTGCCAGATTTACTAAGGCTCATTCCAAGAAAGGATATGATCACGTTTCACCAGCTGCACCTTCACCCGTTATCTGAACCATCACAAGTCGATCAAAGCCTTCTTCACACCTTATCTGTCTATTTAGAAACCCATTGCCACATTTCAGAAACAGCCAAACGATTGTCCATTCATCGCAACACGGTCATTTATCGCCTCGAGAAGTGTGAAGAATTGCTTCGAATCAGCTTAAAAGATTCTGACGCAACATTGCGGCTGCGCTTAGCATTCCGTATTCAAATGTTTCTCTCATCCCATCCTGATTGAATTTTTTCTTCTGAAACTTCATATAGTTTGGAGGAGAAAAATGAGACTCAAGGAGGGATGATAAATGGATGATGAGCTCCGTCACATCCCGCAGCCCATTCGAAAGGATGGCGCGGGTGCCACCGACTTAGGCCCGCGCGATGTCCTTCGAGATATAGAGAACCCAGATATGCTCGTTCCCCCTAAAACCGATGCCGGAACAATCCCCAATTTAAAATTTTCATTTTCTGATACACACATGCATTTGAATCACGGCGGCTGGTCGAGGGAAATTACAAAGCGGGAGCTGCCGGTTTCAACAACGATTGCAGGTGTCAATATGCGGCTCACACGCGGAGGTGTTCGTGAGCTTCATTGGCATAAGCAGGCGGAATGGGCATATATGATTTTAGGCAAAGCTCGCATCACATCTGTAGATGCAGAAGGGCGAAATATGATGGCTGATATAGAAGAAGGCGATTTGTGGTATTTTCCACCTGGTATCCCGCACTCTATTCAAGGACTTGAGGATGGTTGTGAGTTCCTTCTTGTATTTGATGATGGCGATTTTTCTGAATTTGATACATTCACGATCACAGACTGGTTTGCCCATACACCGAAAGAGATTCTCTCCGCCAATTTTGGTGTTCCTAAGAAATTGTTTGACCATATTCCGAAAAAGCAGCGCTATATGTTTCAAGGCTCGCCGCCGTCATCCTTAGAAAGCCAAATGGTATCTGATCCATACGGCAGCATCAAGCCGCCATTTACGCACCAGCTTCTTCGTCAAAACCCGATAACGACCTCTGGCGGAACCGTCCGAATTGTCGATTCACGGAATTTCCCGATTTCAAAAACGATTGCAGCTGCACTTGTTGAAGTAAAACCTGGCGGCATGAGAGAAATGCACTGGCACCCTAATAATGATGAGTGGCAATACTATTTAACAGGTACAGCTAAAATGACGGTCTTTGGAGCAGGAGGTACTGCCCGCACCTTTAATTACAGAGCCGGTGATGTTGGATATGTTCCTTTTGGCATGGGGCATTACATCCAAAATATCGGCCAAACGAGCATTTGGTTTTTAGAGATTTTTAAAAGTGACCGGTTTGCAGATATTTCGTTGAATCAGTGGATGGCCTTAACCCCGCCTCAATTAGTGAAGGAGCATTTACACGTAGATGAAGCGATGATTCATGCACTTCATAAAGAAAAATCACCTGTCGTGAAATATGAAAGATGATGCCCATCATAAAAAACCGATCAATTCGTCCTGATCGGTTTTTTATCAGCAAATTTTAAGAAGCTGCCGAAGCATGCTGCACTTTTTTCCCCCACACGATGGATGCAGCGAAGCTTACGCAAAGCACCAGTGTTCCAAACATAAAAGGAAACTCAATATTCATATCAAATAATATACCCGCAAGACTCGGTCCGACGATATTGGCAAGGCTCATAAAGGATGTATTGAGACCGCCTGCTACCCCTTGCTGATTGCCTGCCATCTTGGACAGCAATGTATTGAGGGCTGGACGGACGAATGACGTAGCCGATAAAAATAAAATCGAACCTGTAAAAATCAACCAAAAGGACGGCGCAAAACGGCAGGCGATCAGCATGAAAGCCGCACCTAACAGCGCATAACGCACGACTCTCATCTCCCCAAATCGTTTCACACAGGCATTCACTAACGCACCCTGGACAAGCACCCCGGCAAGACCTGCAACCGTAATCACAAACGCAATATCTTTAGGTGAAAATCCGTGTTTTTGGTCTACATATAAGCCGAAAATCGATTCAAAATGAATGATTCCGAAATTGAGGACAAAGGCCAATATAAACAAAAAGCCGTACGATGTCCTTAGAGCCTCGATCATTTGTACAAAAGGATTGAAATGAATATCCTTGTTGAGCCGCGCCTCTTCCTGTTTTTCCTTTGTTAATGTTTCAGGTAAGAAGAGGATGGATAACAAAGTAGAAAGAGCAGCAAAGGAACCGGCAATCAGAAATGGAAATGCGATCCCGTACTCAACCAAATAGCCGCCTACGCCAGGCCCAATGACAAAACCTAGTGTCATCGCTGCACTGAATAGACCCATTCCTTTCCCTCGATCCTTTTCACTTGTGATATCAGCGATGTATGCAAACATGGCCGGCATGAGCAAAGCCCCGGCAGCACCGCCTAAAAACCGAGACACGAACAGCATCCAAAGCTGATCAGCAAAAGCAAAAATAAACTGAGCAATCGTAAAACCCGCAATCCCCGCAATGATCAATTTTCTTCGTCCAAATCGATCGGTCAGTGCCCCGGCAACCGGCGATAACGCAAATTGTGTAAAACCTGTTGCAGCGACAAGAAAACCGAGTGTTTTCCCTGTTGCACCAAAGGCTTCGATGTAACTCGGCATAACAGGTACAATGAGGCCAAAGCCAAGCATGGCAATAAAAATATTGAGCATCAAAATGTATAATCTGCCCATCTTCTTCATATAAAAACCTCTTTCTGCAAAATAAATGAAAATGATGACAAAAATGGTGAGAACTTCTCCAGTATAGCGATAACCTCATCTATAAGTCTAGTTTTTCAAAAATTAGCGTTCTTTTCCAAAATAAAAACACCCGCCAATGGCGGGTATTTTAGATATCGTTATTCAGCTTGTTCATAGATAGAAAGAGCCGCCTGAAGCCCTGCTCCGCAATGGATAGACGCACCATGTTTGATGAGGATCGCTTCAAGCCCTGCTAACACAAACAGCACATTTTCCTTTCGGCAGCTGTAGCCCATTGTCCCAATTCTCCATATACGGCCGGCAAGTGGTCCAAAGGAGCTTGCAATCTCAACCCCAAAATGATGGAGCAGGTCGGCACGGACCGCTTCTCCGTCAATACCACTTGGAATGACAATACAAGTCACAACCGGCATTTTACAATCTGGATCACCAAACAATTCAAGCCCCATTGCTTCAAGACCTTTCATCAAGGCTTTCTCATGAAATGCGTGCCTTTGAAAACGTTCAGACAGCCCTTCTTCCAGCACAAGACGAACCCCTTCTCGCAGTGCATAGAGCATCGTTGTCGCTTCTGTATGATGATTTAATCGTCTTGGGCTCCAATAATCCTGAAGCTGGCTTAAATCAAAATAATTGGTTTTGATTGGAGAAATGTCCATTTGTTTTTGTAATTCATCCTGTGTCGCAATGCCTTTTTCTACTTTCTTTCTCGATTCAATGACAGCTGCGACCCGGTCATTATACGTAATAGGTGACATACCTGATGGAACAGATAAACATTTCTGCGTGCCGCCAATCGCCGCATCAATTTTCCATTCATCCACTTTTACCTCGACACCGCCAATGGTTGCCACAGCGTCTACAATGAACAGCGCATCAAGAGCCCGGCATGCTTGCCCGATTTGCTTGAGCGGCTGTAATCGCCCGGTGGATGTTTCCCCATGAACCATGGCAACGATTTTAGGCTTGACCTGCTTTATTTCTTTGATGATGTCTTCAGGGTCAAAAACCGTCCCCCATTCACATTCCATTGTATGTACCTCAGCACCGTAGCGCTGTCCTATTTCAATGAGCAGGTGACCGAAACGGCCAAAGACAGGCACAAGCATTGAATCTCCCGGCTCAATCACACTGGCGAGCACAGCTTCAAGCCCTGAACGGGACGTACCGTCAATTGGATAAGCCCATCTGTTTTCTGTTTGAAAAAGTGACCGCAATAAGGTCATTGTTTCATTCATAATGTGTGTAAATGCTGGATCAAATTGACCGAGAATAGGCGTGCTCATTACACGGAGTACTCTCGGGTCTACTTCTACGGGTCCCGGTGTCATAATCGTTCTTGAAGGTGTTTGCAGTTCTTTCACGTGATCCATCCTCTCCCTTGCTGTCCATCCTTATAAGCCCACTTATACAGGAATGCGCTTAAAATAGCAATCTCTTTTCCTACGAACTTATTACATAAAATTTACGAGAAATCCATTTATTTCTTCATGGCAATATGATAGAAATAAAGAGAATACATTCCCTATCAAGGAGGAAATCGAATGAAAAGAACTTTATTTGGAACTGTGGCCGCCGGAATCATGATATTCGGCACATTCGCCGCCCCGCTGCCTCCAGCTGCAAATGCTCAAGTTTTCAATCTGAGTGAACCTAGTCAAACGATCACCTTTTCCCCGTTACAGCTTCAAAACGAAACATCTGCACAACAAACGCAAACTGCCGCCACAAGTCAAATCGATTCCTATTACCAATCTGCTGCTGGCAAGTCAGGACCCGCTCTTAAGAAAGCCTTACACGATATCATTGATGATCATACGCAGCTCTCCTACAGCCAGGTTTGGAATGCATTAAAGGAAACAGATGAAGACCCCAATAACCCAAACAATGTGCTGCTGCTTTATAGTGGTGCCTCCCGCTCAAAGCAGTCGAATGGCGGAAATGTGGGCCAGTGGAACCGGGAGCATGTCTGGGCCAAGTCTCACGGCAATTTCGGGACAAGCCAAGGGCCTGGGACAGATCTCCATCACCTTCGTGCGACAGATGTGCAAACGAACAGCACACGCGGAAATTTAGATTTTGACACGGGTGGTAATGAATACAAAGGAGCGCCGGGCAACTTCTACGACAGCGACTCATTCGAACCTCACAGCCGGGTCAAAGGAGATGTCGCGAGAATGCTCTTTTATATGGCGGTTCGCTACGAAGGCGATGACCGCTTTCCAGATTTAGAATTGAACGACAAAGTGAATAATGGAAGCTCTCCCCTTCACGGCAAAATGTCTGTACTTCTCAAATGGCACAAGCAGGACCCAGTCGATCAAATCGAACGGAACCGCAATGAGATTATCTATCAAACGTATCAGCACAACCGCAACCCTTTTATTGATCATCCTGAATGGGCAAGCGAGATTTGGGAATAAAAAAAGGGCACTGCTACGAGCAAGCAGTGCCTTTCTTTTGTTCAAGCGGACAAACAAGACAATAATCGAGACTCTCCGATTTTTTCTCAAGCTTATAATACATACAGCAGGTCTTCCGGTTGGATGTTTCTAGTAAACTGTCGTCTAGGTTTAGGCTGTGCTGAAATGGATTTTGCTGAGCTCCGAATACATCACCAGCCGCTTGCTTCAGATACAGATAATCCTCCCGCACACGCTGCTTCACCGCAGGTTCTTCCGCTTCCCGCATCATGCTTCGATAAAGAGAGTTGATTCGTACCGCTACATTTTCCCATAAAATACGATAAGAGAGTTTTGATGTGCGGTTCAGCACGTCTAAAAGAGGCGTGACACACTCCGTAAACAGTGCACGCACGACCTTCTCTCTCCACTCATGCCGGTCTCCTTCTAGTGGAACAAACGAAGACGCCGTCTCATCCAATTCAATTTTCCGATCCTCTCTAAATGCACATGCTGCTGGTGGAAACTGATAGACACCGTCATACAGCGTCATCAAGTATAAAGAGGAACTGACGGCTAAGTAGGCGTACCGCTTTGAAAACATAGAAGCTGCTACCGCCAGATTCGGTGCATGCATCGCTTCCTTTTCAGCTTCTAATAAACGCATGACGGCTGCTTCTGAAAAAAGCGCAGCAAGTGTGCGATCAGATGTCATTGGTCCATTTGTGATGTGTACCCCAAAATCAAGTAATTCTCTCTCAACCCACTCTGGCCTCATATCAAAACCCCCATCTTCTGTTTATCGATTTCGCTGTTGATATAACAAATAAATAAAGAATGGTGCACCAATGGCCGCCGTAAATACACCTGCTGGGACGTCTAACGGTAGAAATGCGGTTCTAGCCACAAGATCAGCCAGCATCACGAGAATACTTCCAACAAGCGCAGATGCTGGGACAAGTGCTATGAAAGAACGGCCAATAATCATCCGTGCAACGTGCGGCGCCATGAGTCCAACAAATTCAATGCCGCCTGCAAATGCGACTGCAACACCAGCCAATGTCACACTCATCAGGAGAAAGAATAATCGTTTCGCCTGCACTTTTACCCCGAGACCTGTTGCAAGATCATCGCCAAGTTCTTTTACATTCATCGTTCTTGCTAACACCATGACAATCGGTAAAATGATCATCACCCAAGGAAGCATCGCAGTGACGTCTTTCATCGTAGAACCATATAAGCTGCCCGTCAGCCAGATGTATGACTTTGTCGTTGTCATCGTATCACTAAGTACAAGCGTAAACGTCACACATGCCTTCATAATGGCAGAAATCCCGATTCCCATCAGGACAAGTGTGATCGGCTTGACCCCTTTTTTCCATGAAAGCAAATAGATCAGGCACGATACTGCAAAAGCACCCGCAATCGCCCATAAGGATTGATAAGCAATGGGCACAGTACCCATCCAAAAGACAATGAACATAATCGCACCAAACGAAGCACCACTTGTAATTCCAATGATGTCAGGTGATGCCAGCGGGTTGCGGATCAATCCTTGCAAAATAAGCCCTGATACCGCAAGAGCGGCTCCGACTAAGACAGCCAGCAGCGTTCGTGGAATCCTCAGCGTATTTAACACAAAGGAATTCCCCTCTCCCTGACCGATTAAATGAAGCAGCACATCGACCGGCTGAATGAACCGGCTTCCCATACTGAGACTGAGAATAAATAAACAAAAGGCAATGGCCGTCAATAAAAGTAAAATCAAAAATGTCCGCTTTGAAAATTGAAATGAAATGCGCCCGCCTTTAGAACGCACTGTATATGTTTTAGCCACCTGTCTTCAACCCCTTGCGCACGAGATAAACAAATAGAGGCGCTCCTGCTACCGCCGTCATGACACCAATGGGCACTTCCTGCGGCATGATCAGAAAACGAGCCGCCAGATCCGCGGCAAGTAAAAGCGACGCCCCCACTACGGCACAATACGGCAGTACCCAGCGGTGGTCAGGCCCGACAAGCTTTTTCACAATATGCGGCACAAGAAAACCAACAAAACCAATTGAACCAGCAACAGCGACGGAACCACCTGCTAAAAAGACAACGAGTACACCCATCGTTATTTTCAGCAGCAGTGTACGCTGGCCAAGTCCTTTGGCAATATCGTCTCCCGACAAAAGAACATTAATAGAACGTCCCAGAAGCAGCGCCACAATAGTCGCACCTAAAATATAAGGCAAAACAGGGATTAACATATCAATGCTTCTTCCAGACACTGAACCAGCCATCCAGAACAGAATACTTTGAATCGACTGTTCATTCACGATTAAAAGACCTTGTGTAAAAGACGCAAACAGTGCAGATATCGCCGCACCTGCAAGGACAATTTTGACCGGCGTCAATCCATCTCTTCCAATGGAGCCCAATAGAAAAACGAGCATCCCAGCAATCGCTGCGCCTAGAAAGGCTGTCCACATATAGCCTGTTAACGACTCTGTTGAAAAGAAAACAATCGAAATCACGATAAAAAATAGCCCGCCTGCATTAATTCCTAATAAATCAGGCGCCGCAAGCGGATTTCTTGTCAATGCCTGCATGAGTGCACCTGAAATCGCCAGGCTAGATCCAACGACCGTTGCGATTAAAGCTCTTGATAATCTGGATGTCATGACAATGACACTGTTTGGATCCGATTCATCAAATTGAAGAAAAGCATGGATGGTGGCTTTGAGGGAAATAGAGGTTTGCCCAAGGGAAATACTGAGCATAAAAAAGACCAACATCAATACAATGAATCCAGCAAAAAGCAGTGCCTTGCTTGAATCCTTTTTTAATAAACTTCTCATCTGATTCCCGCTTTCAATCTGTTATGGAAAAAAGGAGAAAATGGTATGTTCACATTTTCTCCTCTGTTATGTCTTATTTATCAATTCCTAGACGATCGTAAATATCATCAAGCATCATGTTTGCTGCGATAATACCGCCGCCCATGTTCCAAGTGATTTCATCTACTTTATGCACTTGTTTCGCTTTCACTGCGTCAAGCTGCTTCCATAAAGGATGACTTGTCCACTCTTTATATGCTTTTGCAACTGCTTTATCCTTTTCATCCATAAAGTAATAGATCACATCTGCATCCATTTGCGGAATGCTCTCTTTATCTGTAAGTGTAATGATGTCTTGCTTTTTATCTTTGACATTCTTAGGTCCTTCAAAGCCTAGCTCTGTTAAAATGGACCCTGCGAAACCAGTTTGATAGATTCTAGCATGATCTGCACGGAAGTTCACCACAGATACACTCATCGGCCAGTTTTTGATGTCTTTTTTCGCTTTTTCTTTGAAATCAGCGACGCGGTCATCCCACTTCGTCAGCAATTCTTTTGATTTGTCTTGCTTGTTTAATGCTTCACCCATTAATTTCACTGTGTCTTTAAAGGTGAACACTGTTTCTGTTGCAACAGTTGGAGCGATTTCTTTCAGCTGATCAAAAATTTGCTCGTGGCGGATTTTCGATGCAATGATCAAATCAGGCTTGAGCTTTTCAATTTCCTCTAAGTTTGGCTGTGTTTCCTGCCCAACAATTTTAACATCCTTTAAGTCATCTCTTAAATATTTATACGTAGGTGCTTCAAGCCATGATTCAACAACACCTACTGGTTTAATGCCCATAGCGACTGCTGCATCCGTTGCTCCTTGGTACAGTGTCACCACACGTTTAGGCGATCCTTTAATTTCAGTTGAACCGATAGCGCTTTCAACGGTTCTTGTTTTCTCTTTACTATCTGACTTGCCGTTACTGCCATTGCTGCCGCAAGCTGCAAGTAAAACGATGGAGAGCACAACTAAAAGCGACCAAAAAGATTTCTTGAACATGTACCTCACCTATCCATTCTATATGTAGTCATATCGTTTGATAACGATTCTCATTATCACACTATGATTTTATCATAGAAAAGGATGGTGTCAATGTAAATTTTTAAGAAAACGGGAGAGTGTTGACTAGTTGTTCATGCTAAATAGAATGATTCCACACTTGGATAGTTCCTCCAATCTGTTTTCCCACTTCTAGTAGAATCGACAAATGAGTGTGTCCATCCAGCACTTGATAGACTGATTGTTGTTGGATCGATTCATTTGGCAGCTCATGATAGGCAGGAAATTTTTCTATATCAAACAGTTCATCCTCGCTGCCTACTAACATCGCATATGGCCGATCCATTCTCGCAAATTGTTTTTTAGGTGCTGATGGGGTTAAGGCAAAAGATAGTTTGACGGTGATGGCTGTCAATAAAAGCGGATCCTGCTCGACTGCCCATTTTGGATAATGAAAACGTACGGCTTCATAATGACCCATCATCATTCCTTTTGTCATAGCAGACAGAACGAATTTCCATACTTGAACGGCCGCAAAAGGAATTTGATCTGGCCTCGCAGTATCTGATTGATAGCCAAATTCAGGTGCAATAAAAAAGTAGCCATCAACCTCTCTTTTTTCTTGCCAAGATAGATAGTTTAACAGCAATCCCGCTCCAGATGAATGACCGCAAAGATAAACGGCTCCTTTATGCTTCTGTTTAACCGCATCCACGATCTGCGAAATATCCTGCCACACATCCGTGATATTAGGTGTATCACCCTTTTTTCCATCCGAATGGCCGTGACCTCTTAGATCGAGCAAAAACGTATTCACATGAAATTCATGCTGCAGCGTATGGGCGATATGCTCATAACCAGCCAAACTATGAGCACCACCGCCATGAATTAAGATCACATTGGCCTGCGTCTTCTTTTCTGATAAAAATGGATAATACGCAAGGCTTGTACCATCATGTGATGAAATGTATTGTCTTTCTGGAATATGTACAGGGACTGCCTGCTGCATACTTGCAAACGAGAATGGTTCGGTCTTGATGTCTGTCAATTTTTTCGCTCCTTCAAACAGAAACAAGAATGGCCAGCCGCGCTAGTCATCCTCATTTCTATTTCTTATTCATTGCACTCTTTCAAAGGAAAGGTATTACTTTCAATAATCGCGACAATTTGGTTTAACGCTTTTTTTGCTTCTGGTATAGGGAAGACAGGAAACACGTGATTCATTTTAGGATATTCTATATAGTTTATTGGAACCCCCTGCTTATCTGCCATCTCTTTGAATTTACGGGCATCTGGGAGGAAGAATTCGTGAGTGCCTATAAAAACAGAAATTCGTCCCAGTGACTTGATCTCTCCATAGATTGGACTGACGAAGTAGTGTGTTTCATCCATGTCACCCGCATATCTTTTTCCTGCTTCAATTAATAATGCTAGATTGAGCATTGGTTCTTTTGGAACCATAGCAGCGATATCAGGGTTACTTAATGTAACATCTAGCCATGGTGATAAAAGAATGATATTCCCTGGCTGCGGCAATCCCTTTTTTGCCAAGTATTGAGCAAAGGCTAACGATAAACCTCCGCCAGCAGAATCACCCATGATGACGATATTTTCAGGCGTTCCTTTCTCTAAAAGAGCTTGGTACACAGGAAGGACACTTTCGATCGCATCCATATACTGATGGTTTGGTGCTTTTGGATAAACCGGCACATACACCGTACTATTTAATTGCTTCGTCAATCGGTCTAAAAAACGCCAATGCCAAGTCAAAGGCTGTTCAATATAGCCGCCACCGTGTATAAACAACACTTGATGGTCATCCGGCTGGACATTTGATTTCAGCATATACGTATCGACTGGAAACGAGTGATTTTGAGTGATTTTGTACTTATTCTTAAGTTTTTCAGGCAATTCATAAGGTAATTGATTTGCCCTTCTTCGTTCTTCTAGATAATCATTTACGTTGAGTTTCTTTTTCGTCAAAATAAGCAGCTGTTCTACTAAAAAACTTTGAATACTTCGCATATGATCGACCCCTGTTCATAGAATCATGATGATCGATGCCGATGGAAAGATAAGGCTTCTAAAGCATACCATATGAAGACGTACATCAGGAAAAACCTTTTATCCAGCTGATCACTCACCACAACAAACACTTATTCATTAATGAGCAACTGTTTATTTATTGTTACTCATATTCTACTTTTTAGACGCATGACAATCAATTGTCAATCTGACCCTAACCGTTCATTAATAGACAGATAACGACCGAGTGTTCATCTCGTCAATGTCCAGACATGAAAAAAGACGAACTGGACAAGTTCGTCTTCTTAATTGAGTACGATTAAGGCTGCAAGCTTAGGATTTTTTGAATCGTATGCATGACCCCGCTCTCTTCATTTGAAAGCGTAATAAAATGAGCAGCATCTTTTACCTCTTGGATGGCATTTCTTACAGCAAAACTGTATTGAGCGGATTCCATCAGTTCTAGATCATTACGACCATCACCGAATGCCATCGTTTCCTCTTCTGTCACACCCAATATGTGCTGAAGCTGTTTCACGGTGGTTCCTTTGTGAACGCCAATATTGGCAATGTCGATCCACGTACCCTCTGAAGCAACAACATATACTTGTTCAAAGAATTCACTTATTCTCTCCCTTGTCTGTACGCATTTTGCCTCAGGATCATGAACGGTAATTTTCACAAAGTCATCTTGTATGTCTGCAAAGTTTGATACCTTGAGTACATTTGTATAAGAGCCCGTCACAAATCTCATTTCACTCTCAGATAAATGCTCATTGACCACTGCACCATCTTTCGTACATGCAATGATCGTCTGCTCTTTGCTTATCTCCTCCAGCTTATGGATGATCGATAAACCTAGATCATTTTTTATTAATGATTCATAAACAAATTGCCCATCCTTTTTAATTCGCGTTGCACTATCCCCTAAAATCCAAAAATCCTTTGCATCATCACCAAACAATGCCTCTACTCGTTCACACTGCTTACCCGTACAAGGAGCGAACGCCACATTTTTCTCTTCCATTAATGCTTTTATTTTCTGAAATAAAGCTTGATCAAATGATCCTTGGCGGTTTAAAAAGGTGCCGTCTAAATCCGTAATAATTAATTTAATCATGTTCTTCCTCCAATTCCTTAGCTGAACAAACACTATACGATGAAAATTGTATATGTGTACGTGTCAGTAAGTAAATAAGCCAGGAACATGTTGTTTGTCATCACACATAAAGGCACTTGTTACATGTACATCACACGGTGTTTCATGAATCATTCTATACATAAAAGACGAACGGTCATCGTTCGTCTTCTTTCCTTACTTCACTTCATCATGCTCTTGAGCAGCATTTCTTTTGCTCGCGATAAAGAGTGCACAGGTCATGGCAAGAATGGCCAGCGCCCACCAGAATGTCGATACTGCCTCTTCATGATCAATGATAATCAAACGGATGACAGCTGTGATCCCTATATAAATAAAATAACGAAGCGGAAAATGAAAGTTAGATTTAAAGTATTTAATAATTAAGGCAATAAACTCAAAGTACATAAAGAAGATCAGCAGTTCCCCAAGCATTCCATAATAGCTTTCTCCTTTGTTGAACAGTGTCTTATAAACAAATTGGACAATGTACCATGTTTCACTGATTAAGAGAACGCTTAAAGCGATGGCCAAAAAGAACAAACAGATATTGAGAAGGCCTTGCAAGAGATCAGGTATCTTTTGGAAATTGTTGAATCGTTTCATTGGGCTGTCTCTCCATTCCAGTATATTCATTTGTTTTCTACATTTTGATGTTCCAAAATCGCAGCACGATGTAGTAAACATCGTTCCTTTCTATACTTTCAAACTGCCCGTGCATGCGGGTCATCATTCGTCTGATACTTCGTTCACCAAGTCCATTGCTTTCCGGCGTAACCTTTGTCTCTTTTATCGCATTGCTGACATGGATCTCAAAGATTTCTTGATCGGATAAAAACGTGAGATTGATATCCTTTTTAGGATCTGCGTATTTCCGTAAATTGGACATCACATTATCAAATACTCGGCCAAGCAGTTCGACATTCACATTGATATAGCTGTCAGGCAGCTCTCCTAAAAGATGAACCTTAAAGTTCTCTTGATGCAGGATGGCCACCTGATCTGACAGAAGATCGTAAATCACCTCTTTGACTGCAACGGTCTCAAGCTCAGATTCATGTTCTTTATCCAGCAGAAAATAGGCAAACAGATTGTCAGACAGATTTTTTAATTGCAGTGCTTTCCCGTAGGCACTCGCTATATATTGATCCTTACGGGTATCCGCTCCAGTCTCCTCTTTTTTCGCAAACTCCAGATTCATCATCAGCGACGTCAGCGGTGTCCTCATATCATGGGACATTTCGGTGACCAAGCTGCGGCTCTCTTCTTGCAGCTCATCAATGGCTTGAAGCTTGTCCAAAAAGGCTTTACGCAGATCCTCAATACTTTTGGCAATCATCGCTAATTCATCATGCCCTTTTACCGTCATTTCATAGTCCAGCTCTCCGCCTTCAAGAATATGAATCTCTTGATGAATCGTTTGCAGATAGCGCAGACTTTTGCGAATACCGAGAAGAACAATGAGGAGAAAAATAAGCGTCGCCCCGAGCAGCTCGAGTGTAAAGGCAAGATCGTGGTAGCGAGATGAATAGAAACCGTCCACCATGACGCAGCCTTTACCGTCGCTAAACTGAACCGGATATGAATGATGCTCAGCGTACTGGGTCATCCTTTCTTTTCCGTACGCCGATTCATCGTCAGCGGAATAAATAGAGTCATATTGCAGCACTTGATCCTTGAAGATGGTCAAATTAATGTAATTTTCTTTTTTCACCCACTCGCCAAACGCTTTTCGATCCGTTGAAGACAGCTCATTCTCAGACACATAGCGGCTGAATTTTTGAATGTACTTGGCTGACTCCTGCTCGTAATACTCGTCTGAACTCAAATATCCATCGATCAAATCATTGGTGATCTTTTGCAGCGTCAAAAAGACAATACCACTCACGATTGCAGCCGCCAAAATCAGCAGTGACAGCTTTTTGGCCAGTGTATATTTACGATGTGCCAAATCGGTATCCTCTTCCCCATTCAGTTTTGATATATACAGGACGCGCAGGATCATCTTCAATTTTGGCACGAAGCTTTCGAATATGCACCATCACCGTATTGTTGGAACAATAGAAATAGGGCTGTCCCCACACGCTTTCATAAATATTTTGGGCAGAAAATATTTTGTTTCGCCTGCTCATGAGCAGCTTTAACATCCGATATTCTAGATCAGAAAGCTTAATTTGCTGGCTTTCTTTCCATACTTCATTAAATTCTTCACTTACCCTCAGCTTGCCCCCGACAAGAAACGTATCTTCCTGCTCCCTTTTTTCCTGATAAATGGTATATCTGCGTAATTGTGCAATGACTCTAGCATGAAGCTCATCTTCTGAGAAGGGCTTTGTCATATAATCATCCCCGCCGGCAAGTAATCCTTCAGTTTTATCGAAAGTGCTCGACTTGGCTGTCAGAAATAGAATCGGAACGTTAGATGAGGCTCTTATGTGTTGGCATGTTTCGATGCCTGAGAGCCCCGGCATCATCACATCTAAGATCACCAAATCGAGCGAATCCTCCACAAGCTTCAATGCTTGCTCGCCATTCATCGCTCTTAGCACCTCATATCCTGCACGTGTAAGGGATTCCTGCAGAAGGTCACCAATATCCTGATCATCTTCTACGACTAATATTCGATGGGTCATGTCTCTCACCTCATGTAATGTGATGCTCTTTCTTTTATGTCTTTACTATATATCATCTAGCTATATGAAAAGATACAGCATAAACCTTAACAGTTTATGAATTTGACCATCTGCCATCAATTCGTCACATTCATTTTCAAAAAATTGGATCTTCATAAATTGTTAAGAATTGGGCCGTATATTGATTCATTGTAAGGATCGATGAATTGATCCGCATTACATTTATCATAACAAGAAAAGGAGCATGGATATGAATGCAAACAAAGTAGCACACGGACAACCGATGAGTCTGCGCGAACGGGTTCATTTCTTGGACATTGTACGAGGATTCGCCTTAATGGGGATTATTCTAGTCAATTACTTTTTGATCGTGGATTCAGCCAAGGGATTTGACATGCTGTCAAATGATGTCTTTCACAATGTGGTGAATTGGTTTGCCTCGGGGAAATTCATTACACTGTTTTCCTTTCTATTCGGGGTTGGTTTTATGATTTTTATGGACCGAGCTGCTCAGAAGGTGGACAGCCCGAACAAGCTGTTTGCCCGCAGATTAACCATTCTCTTAGGATTTGGCCTTCTGCATTTGACCTTTGTTTGGATTGGTGACATTTTGGCCTATTATGCAGTCGCTGGCTTTTTATTGCTTTTCTTTTACAAACGCACAGCTAAAACCATCCTATACTGGCTGATTACACTATTTGTGATTCAATTGCTTACACCTTTTTTCACGATGCTGTTCAATACCATGAACACAGCATCATCAGCCAAGCCGGATTTTGCTGATTTCGAGCTGACCAGCCACAACAGTCTGACTTATTTAGCATCAATTAGTGATCGGTGGACAGATATGGTCACAATGGCTTCCAGTTCTTTTTCCACCGT
This sequence comes from Bacillus sp. FSL K6-0994, assembly GCF_038630815.1. NCBI lineage: Bacteria > Bacillati > Bacillota > Bacilli > Caryophanales > Bacillaceae > Bacillus > Bacillus sp. FSL K6-0994. Next base: position 2,965,507 of record NZ_CP152043.1, read on the forward strand.
CTATTCTATGTTTTTCATGTTTTTACTTGGTGTGTATTTTGTGAAAATGAAGTTTTTCAAAAACATGGAGGCGAAAAAAGCGATTTGGAATCGCATTTGGATCATTTTTGCTATCGCTTTTCTCATCACCCAAGGCAGTACGATCATAGCAGCGGTCAATCCTTTTGAAAATACACTCTGGATGAACATAGCCTCTGCCCTTGAACAAAACGGCGGATTAACAGGCAGTATGTTCTATATGAGTACACTTGCGATGCTGTTTCTTCACGTCCCTCAGCTGCGTGGTGCTTTGATGGTCTTTACCAAAGTTGGACGGATGTCATTGACCTGCTATTTGCTTCACTCCATCATTGGCACAACACTATTTCTGAAATACGGAGCCGGACTTGCCGATCATCTTCAGCCCGCTGGCACGTTTATGATTGGACTCGGGGTTTATATCTTCCTCTTGCTCTTTAGTACATTATGGTTAAAGCGGTTTAAATACGGCCCGATGGAGTTTATCTGGCGTCAGCTGACGTATGGGAAGGTTGATGATCAACCGAAAACAAATACATTTCATGCAGCGAAGTAAAAAAAAGAGGCGAATTGCTATAATTCGCCTCTTTTAATATGTGAAGTTTTTTGTGATTCAGAGACAATTCGTTTACTTTCAATACTGATCAATCACTTCTCGCAATTGATTCAAATAACTTTCTTTCAATTCATCTGGGTATTCAATTTTCACATGTTTCCCAAAAGACATCAAATAGTGTGTCATATACGATAATTCTTCTTGGTTGTACCCACCCACAATATAAGGAATCTGATCAATGATCTCCAATCTCATATTTGGGTAATGATGCTTCAAAAACTTTTCTTTTCCTTGTTCCGTTAATCGACATTTAAATGAGATATCATGATAAGTTTTTTCGTACTCGAGCTGCAGTTCTTTTAATTCATCCTTCGTAAATGTGTCTCTCATTTCTTCTTCAATCATCATGTCCTTCATAAAGTCACATCTATAGATGCCCCACTTTTTATTTTGAACATCATATGCTTGAGAAAACCAAATGCCATTTCGATAAAACAACTCAAGAAATTGCAGCCTGATCCATTTATTTTCATATTGAGTGTACGTCATCTTCACGATTTGATCTTTCATCATTGCCTGTAAAATCAATTCCAAATGATTTTGTTCACTAACTGGTGCGACATTATAGTAATGAATCACATCCAAAGTCTCCGTAATCATTTGCTTTCTCTCATCAGACATTGTGGCAAACAACTTTTGCCGAATTTGTGAGTAGGATTTTTTAAATGGTGTTGCTGACACCAGGTCTAGCGCTTTAAGAGCGAAAAAAATAGCTTGGACTTCTTCAATATTGAAATAAATAGGAACCAATGGAGATTGATTCACCAGTCGATATCCTCCATGTCTGCCATTTTCAACGTAAAAAGCTAAACCCATTGACTCCAGCTCTTCTATATCTCTTAAAGCCGTCCTTTTAGAAATGCCAAATTCGGACTGTAAGTCCTTTAACTGAAAAGAGTGTTTATCGCTTAAAAAAATAAGTTCTTGGTTTAATCGTTCTGATTTTTTCATTTGTTTTCCCTCTTAAAAGGGTGCCTTCTTTTGTCACCTTTATCATTTATACTCAGCTTATCAAAAGAAAAGGAGCATGTACATGCAAACATTAATCATTAACGCGCACCCAGATTTCACTCATCGAGAAAGTTATTCAAACAAACTGCAAACACTATTTTTAAAACAATTTAAAGAAAGGTTTCCTCATGAGGAACCAACCATTTTACATTTATATGGAACTGAAATTCCTCGTATCGAAAAAGAACAGCTGCTAGGAATTTGGGATAAGCAAGCATCCAAACAAGCATTAACGGCTGCCGAGGAAAAAATCGCCGCTGCTTCATCTGCTTTATTGGCTCAATTCAAAGCACATCATCGAATTGTGATCGTGTCACCTGTTCATAATTTCAATGTGACTTCACGAATGAAAGATTATATAGATAATATCTTTATTGCGAGAGAAACGTTCAAATATACAGAAAATGGTTCTGTTGGTCTGATGACTGACGATTATCGTGTACTTTTACTTCAAGCAAGCGGCTCAATTTTCACAAATCACGATCGATATACACCTATGGAATTTTCACATTATTATCTAAAAGAAATATTTCAAAACTTGATGGGGTTTCATCAATTTCATATTGTCCGAGCACAAGGAACCGCGATTTTAGAGCAAGATGCGATCTTACAATCTGCATCTGATGATATGACGAAAACCTTAGAGGAGTTTTATGCACCTAATTAACCTCTATTTAATCAAAAAGACCCAAAACGAAAAATCGTGCTTTTTTTAATAAAAATCACCTTTTTCGTTTTAGGGTGCTATATAATCTTTCAGTTGATGCGGGCATCGGCGGGACCACAAGCAATGCGATTTTTCAATTACGACATACTTTATTTATCCCACATTCTCAACTGCTAATAAGACTATTTTTTATAACCAATGCTGCCGTTTCACTCGGATGGCTAAGAGGGAAATGATGACCATATGGGACAACATCAACTTTTCCAAAATGCGATGGAGCAGAATATCCTCTGTCATACTCCCCCCAGATAATATGAAGATTATCCTTTCTTACGTCGTTGAATTCCCCTTGATTGTTTTTCAATAGTAACTGGTTAAGCTGAACCGTCGTATTTAAAATTCTAGGAGAAGTAAAGCTGTTTCTGATTTTTTCAATATAATGTTCAGGGATGCTCTCCATCCTTTCAAACAAACCATTACTTAATAAATAACGCTCTATCATTTTAGGAGTTGCTAATTTTAAAGACCATTTGTTCATCCATTGTGGAACATTTAGCGATTTAGCATTTTTTTTAGCAACAGGCGGCTGAAGTAAAGTGATTGAATACTTCTTATCTATGTACCCTTGTCCCAATGCTTCTAGTAAAATAAACGCACCAAATGAATGGCCAATTAGATGTGCACCATTAGCCGCTTTCTCCAATACCTTTTTCACTACATTCAAATAGATATCTAGAAGATGTTTCTCTCGTTTAAATGGAGAACGTCCCAAACCTGGAAGATCCAATATCCATACCGGTTGACCCGTTTTTTCATGAAGCTCTTGTGCTAAAGGAAATAAATCCTCTCCATCACTCAATAAACCATGTAATAAAATAAATGGTTTCCCCTCTCCTTTTAGTTGGTAAAGGGTATTGTTATCGCATAATGTTCGCTCAAATACATGATGATGCTCACCATGTTGATCCATCATTCGATAATCTAGATCAGCTGCTACGGCAGGGAAAAAGTTCATGACACTCGTCTTCTTAAACCAATCGTCTCCCATTATTTTTTTCGCTGAAACATTTGAGAATGTTCGTTTTGTCATAAAATTCAGTCCGTCAGAAGGAATTTTAGTGATTTTGTTTACGCCACTATTCATAACAGCTTTCATTAGTGGCATTGGGACAGAGATTTTTGGTGCCCTCATATTCATACTTTCCGACATCACACTTAATAATTCAGCAATGTTCTGATCATGCTTTTTGTCTTCAACAAGTGTAAATGTTTGAATAGCCGGCTGCTCCATCCTGAAAACCTGCACAATAAACTTCGCAAACTCATCGTTTGAAATCAGTGGCAGCCTATATCCTTTACCTCCAGGAATCACTGGCATGAGCCCTCTTCGCATACTCTTTACAAGCAAACCTAATCCTGCTATCTGCTCTGTACTCCCTGTTTTACTACTACCGACCACAGTTGGCGGATTAATGACAGACAGCGGATAACCTATTGCTGATGCCTGTTGACGGATATAAAGATCTGCTAAAAATTTTGTTCTCTCATATGGATTTTTTATTTTCAAATAGCTGTTTCCTTCTTTAAACACATCAATTGTAACCTTGCTATTTTGATCATCAAAGGGACTCATATAACCAACAACATGAATAAATTGATGCAAGCCCTTCGATTGATGAATACTTTTAGCTAATTCACTCATATGTTTGGCGCCATTTAAAAAGACGGAAGCTGCCTCATTACTTGTCGCTTGAATATCCATGGGGCCTCCTGCGTGAATGATCACATCCGTTTTCAATACCCTTTCCTTATCTTCAGCACTTAGACCTAAATCTATTTTCGTCAAATCACCTTCAACAAAGTGCATCACTGACTCTTTTAAAATGCCTCTTTCTTGAAAAATGCGTGTCGCTTTACTTTTCGACCTCACTAAAAGAAGAATGTTCACATCCTCTTTGGCTAATTCTTCGACTAATTGCTTTCCGATAAAGCCTGTTCCACCAATTAAAAATACTGTTTTCATATGAAGGCTCCTTTTTAGTACTACATAGTACTAATTTGATGTAAAAAAAATGCTTCTTTATCGAAGCAAGTTAAATAAATGATCTGCTGTTTTTGTGATGACAGTGGCATCCTTCAGTGTTTCTGAAATAAATAACGCCCCTTCAAGATTTGTAATAAAAAGTGATGCCACCTCATCAATCTGAATCGTATCTCTGAATTCCCCGTTCTCTAGACCTTGTTTCAGTAATAGAGAAACTTTCTTTTGTAATCCTGTAAAAAAAAGACCTATTTTTTCTTTTATTTGCGTGGCCTGTGCAGGACTTTGAATATAAAGAGTAATAAATGGACAGCCTCCCTGATACTCTCTCGACTGGACGCCTTGTGATAATTGCTTTAAAAACATTTGGATACGATCTTCAACTGAAAATTGGGTCTGAGACATTACGTCGTCTATTGCAGCTTGATACATATCAATCCAATAATCAACGACCCCTTCTAATAATTCCTCCTTATTAGAAAAGTGATAATACACATTCGACTTTGACACTTTGCTTACACGTACCAATTCATCCATACTGGTATAAGCAAACCCTTTTTCTAAAAATAATGTCGCAGCTACTTCAAGTACACGCTTTTGATTCATTAATTTTGCCTTTGTCATAATTAGAACTATACAGTACTAATTTATATGTTGCAAGTATTTATGTTCGTTTAGAGAAAAGTTTGATTCCATTAGAAAATATGATGGCTTAATGATGATGTGATTGGAGGGATGGACCTGACTACATGATCTAGATTAATCTGTCGTTCCATCATGAAGTGAGTAAGCGCCATTTGTTGAGGATAAACACTATATACTTCTGCACACCCACATATAAAAAACACAACGCCATGAAGGCTTTTCATTAACAAGTGGTGTGACTCGAAAATAAATTCCCTCAAAAAGCGTTGTGCATCAATGTTTTGTATTAACCAATAGAGCCTTCCATTTCAAACTTGATTAATGTTGCTCGAAAAGTCATGAAATAATCTATAAAAAGGGCGGTCAAACCCCTATATAAAGGTATTTCGGACTTGGCATGAACTTTGCACGATAAATCAATGAAATAACCGAAGAAAGTCCATTATTTAGCTCGCAGTAATTGCGAGCTTTTTTTAAGCTCACTTTTCTAACATCTTCTCTATCAGCTTTATCTTTTGCTGTTTTATACATGTGAATTACTGTTATACTACATTTGCTTTTGATAGAAGGTTTCAAATTTTTTGTTGCTTGCTTTGTTAGTTTAATTAAGGGTCAAAAGATAATAAATAGTGTTATATCAATAAAAATAAGAGTGCGAAACGCCAAGCGATTTGCACTCTTATTTTGTGAAATTTACCATTTTTTCAGACCATCTGAACGCGTTAGTAACATCTCTTTTTCTTATTTATTACAAAAACCATTTACCCTTTTCTTTGTCCCATTTCACATAAGGTTCAAAAACATCAATAATACTCTTATATTTTGAACTAAGTTCACCTAACCAGTTGTTTTGTATTATATATTCCATTAATCCGTCATCCATCAATTGTGTCGTAGTTAATGAACCTTTATTTTTAAGTTCAAATTTAACATGAGTGACAACATTCTCAACTATTTCATCTAGCGTTTCTGCTTCAATTACTTCGTAGTCTCTTTTTTCATTTATAAAAAATAAAATGGAATCACCTTGGAGTGATTTTTTAGGACTTAGGATATTTTTAAGTGTCAGTTTTTTATAAACATGAACTTGGCCTAAAAAGTGCAACCCGTGTTTCTTCGTAATATTTATTAGCCTGTTCCATACATCTAAATTACTGTCATGAAAATATATGCACATTATTTTTCCCTTTTTAAGTTTTTTGGTTGTTTTCCTAAAGCTCTGGTCAAGTAAATCGAAATAAGATTTTTCATCTTTATTCCTCCCCTTTGCATTGGATATAACAATTTCATCCTCTAGATTGAAATTCAGATCTAAAAATGGATAATATAACTGCATATACTCAGAATATAGCACTTGTCCTAAGTATGGCGGATCGGTTATGACTAAATCTATACTATTATCAGGAATGTCCTCACTATTAAGGTGCTGAGTGCCTTTATTTAATATCAGGTAATTTCCATCATCAGACAGTTCTTTGAAATCTGATACTTTCTTTATTGTTTCATTGAAATTTTTATCAACAAAATCATACGATTCATAAACTAACCGAATTCGTCTTTTAATTACATCAATGGCATTTTTTTCTAAACAATTTTCCTTAGGCGTCCAGAGTGGCCATTGTGAATTAGATTTCAAATCTGTAATTTTTATCAAATGAAGTGAACTCATTAAAATGTATCTAATTATGTCCTGATAATTTCGGTCATCTAAGCTAGCTTCATACCCTAAGATATCATCAATTACACATAATGCTCTTGGTGTAAAAAGTGAAGCTACATTTTGTTCTTCATGAACTGCTAAACGACTATTTGGCACCATCACATAATCACGTATAAATTTATAACCTTTATTTAAAGAAAATTGTTCAACATCAAAAATATCTGGCTCTTTTATAAAGTTGGTTCTGTTTCCTTGATGCTGATAGTGTATTTCCTTAATTATAGGTTCAGCGAATGGTGACTTCCTATCAAATATTACTTTTTTTATAATTCCATGATCATCATTTTCAACTGACCATGTTTTATAATATTTGTTTAACCCATTTACAAAATCTTCAAAATCCTTAAGGAAATTCTCAAGCTTCTCTATGTTTTCTATTTTTTGTAATAGTGTATCCACAATGAAAATCGGTAATTCGTTTATTTCCACACCTACTGACTTACGGTTTAGCAAAACTGACTCAATAATACTTACACCCGAACCCATGAATGGGTCAAATACAATATCGCCTTCTTCAGTAAGTTCTTCAATTAACAAATCACTGATATTAAAAGGTTTTTGTGACCAATACAAATGAGATTGATAAAGAGGGTTACGATTTGTTGGCTTTACCCCTGAAATCTTCTGTTTTAGTGAGTATAAATCCATTTTTCATCCCCTCTTTTCTATGGTGTATACAGTAATAAATATTCGAGTACTTTCTTAGAATTGCTATTGCGATTATTTGAATGACTATAGTCTTGAGTATAGTATTGGAAATCATCTTTAAATACACTTTTCCCATAGTCAATTAAATCTAATATGTTTAAAACATAGCGATTAGTCGGTTGACTATCTGGATCAAAAGGATATGCAAAACTAAATGCAAGTCCAATTTTTTTATTCTTACAATAGTCAAACAGGTGTTTATGATAATCAATCGCTTTTGATTTTTGACTTAAAGGTGACTGGAATCTATTTTCAGTATATAGGCCTTTAGATAAATTCCCCCTGTACATTGTCATTTCTGGATACTGATAATTTACTAACGTATTTAGCAAGTGGAAATACCGAGAATACTGCATATCTGTATATGGTGGATCAGCATAGATGAATCCTACATCATTAAATAATTCCGATTTATTGAATAACAACTCGTCAAAAGTATAATTAAAAACTTTATTACCTTTATCCTCCGTTAAAAAACTAGCAGAATAAAAGTCTGTTACCTTTGAAACAAATTTTTCATAAATCGATACATTTCTTCTTTTAAATAACTTCTCCAAGTTGTTACTTAATCCAAGCGGCTGAGCCATGTGACCGTCCTTACTAAAAACCGCTTCTTTCATTGCATAAAACAATGCTGAAAGGAGCATATTTTTAGTTTTAACATTTATGTCAGCTTTCTCTAGTGCATACCTTATGCTGTCTATTTCCACAGATTGATACACGCCAAAATAATTCCCCGAATAGTAACTAGTAAAAAGGCAATAAAAAGGGAGTGTTCTCAACGTTTCAATAGTCACTTCCATATTATTCAAAATCACATTTCCCTTCCATACATTAGGGAAAGACATATAAAACTGTTCAATCTCATCAAATTTTAAGGACTCTAACAATTCTTTTTCTTTATTAATCCAATCGCTATATATACTTATTAATTTCAGCTTATTAAAATCGCTAAAATGATCCATTTCTTTTAATAATTCATCAATCTTATTGTTAGGTTGGAATTTTAATAACGCATTTAGTATTACAGATGAATACTGTTCTGAATCATTTGCATATACTTTAAATCTATCTTTATAAAAGTATGAAACCGCTCCACTACCAGCGAATATATCAAAAATTGCCTTATCTTTCGGAATATGGCTAGTTATATATTCATCAATAAAGCTTAGCAAGTTACGTTTACTGCCTGGATAATTAAGTATTGGGAATTCTTTTTTCATTGTTCCACCTCTAGTCTTCAAACAATCATTATATCTTAAAATTCTACAACAATAAATCATTTTCCTCGAATTGTTCATTTTCCTTAAATCGATCATACCACGAAATTCCACTATAAGTAACAAATAATCGTTGCTATTTGAAATAAACTGATAACAACTTAAAAAATTTGGAGTGTTTCGGTTGGATTACCAATTTAAAAAAATAGTTGATATGAAAAAAGATGATGTAAAAGAACATGTGTATACCAATATCAATTTTCTTATTAGACATTATAGGTGGTCTAAAAACAAAGATTTCTTTGAAAGCATTAGTGAAAAAACAGGCATTCCTTATCGTACAATTTCTAGCTGGTACTACAAAGAAAAGCTTCCAGAACTTCATCGTGCGGAAATAACTATGCTAACAAGTAGCTTGAAAGTTCATTTTTCCGATTTTGTATCCACGCATATTACTGAGGATAGTATTTTATCGCAAAGTCCAGATATTTTCATACCATCAAATGTTGCCAAACAAAACATTCTGAAACTCTTAATTGATCATGACATTCAAAATCCAGACAAGTTTGAGAGCTTTTTCGAAAGTAACTACTCAAGTAACTATTTCTATGTACTACAAAGAAAGCGAAACCACCAAAGGAACTTGTCATGGACTTTTATCGTTACAGCTGCACACTATTTCAACATTTCTGTTGGTGATTTATTTAAAAATGAGGGGGATTAATATGGAGAATCATATTTCATACCAATCAATGGCTTCAAAAGCCGATCCAAAGGTTATTGAAAAAACCTTAATGTTAAGAAGGAAACTTCGTGATGTAAAAAGTAGAGTACCAACCCTTTTAAAAAATCAATTTAATTTTAAAGGGCGTAAATCCCCCGAAATAGGAAAAATTATAATGGACATACTTACCGACACTGACGGCATTGTTCTTGATCCTTTTATTGGTTCAGGTGCTTATATCAATTCAGCTTGCGCAAGTAATAAAACATTCTATGGAAGCGAACTAGATAACTATACATTTGACGTAGTAAATACTCTTTATCATACTGCAAATTTAAGCCATTTATTAAAGTTGTTTAATCAAGTTAAAGAACAATGTTTCGAAGAAATACGTTCTCTCTACGAAACCCGTTGCTGTAATACAAAAAACTATATTAAAAAGCTTCATTTTGACCCTGAAACTGATAATTATCTCCATCCTAAAGCACACCGTGATATAAAGGATGGGAAAAATATAATAATGATCCACAAGTGTCCTGAGTGTGGAAATACAACAAAACAGTTTGACTCATTTGACAAGCAAAAAATTAAATCCCTTGAAAAAAGTGATGTTTCTAAATTCCCAAACCATAAACTAATAGAAAATAGTAGGATTAACATTACAAAAGGCTCTGGCGCTGACAAATATGATACTAATTTTACAACCCGTAACAAATTGGCATTGTTGAAATTACAAGAAGCAATTTCATCCTTGCCAGAGTGTCACGAGAAGAATTTGCTCCAACACTTCATAGTTGCTAGCTTGACCCTTTCTAGGATTGCGCAATATGGATCTGGCTCTGAGTATATCTATCAGGTTATGCGTGAACAAGCCCAGGAAATGAATGTCTGGTACCTGTTTGAAGAAAAGTACAACAAATACAAGCAGTTTCACAAAAAATATATTGAAGAAAACGAAGAATGGCTACAGAACTGTTTTACATTTGTGAATTCTGATTACAACGATTTTATGTCATCAACCTTCATAGGGGATAATAAAGTGGATTTAATTCTAACTGACCCCCCTTACCACGACCAAGTCCCTTATTTGGAACGAAACCAGTTATACCGGGACTGGCTATATCACTTCGTTGATAAATCTACGTATGCTTTAAAAGGTGAACTACTAGAAAAAGAAGTCGTTGTTTCAAACGCACCAACCAGAAAAAGAGATAAAGATTACGAACATCATGTAAGTGATATTAACAAAATGTTTGGTGCTTTTAGCAATAGCATCAATACCAACGGCTTTGTGGTATTAGCCGTAAACCTTGGACAGAAAAAGTATTTCGATTTACTTTCTCAGTATATCTTAAAGGCTAGACAAAATGGGTTTGAATATATAACACGGATTGATAAGACAATATCTGACCCTACATTACGCAAGCAAGCAGCATTTAAAAGCACACTTTCAAAAGAAATGTACTTGATCTTTACTAAGTTACCTGAAAACCAGAGATACTGGTTTATTAGTGATAAGAATGTAGAGTTTGACATTAAAAAGTTTGTTTACAAGAAAATCCAAGAGAGCTCTGCCCCGTATAGCTTGAGTAAGCTAATAATCGATATCGAAAGTGAAGTTACTAAAAATCGTACTACCGCAAATTCTCCTCAACAGGAAAGAGTTAAGCGGATTATAAAGGATAATTTTAAAATTGATTTTAAACATAGAGTTTACCTTGATGAAGATAAACTCTATGTTGACCTAGAAGATTCTGAAACCCTGTTTGTAAAGCTTTATGATATTATTCCTGTTATTATTGAAAATCTACTGGTTAAACAAAACGGTATTTTTGCTTTGGAAGATATCTATTTTGAAATAAGTGATAAGCTTTGCAACGGAGACCCTGGATTGCTTGAAGAAATAATTGACTCAAAATCTAAAGAATCAGATATAAACAATCTCATTTTAAATTTTTGCGAAGAAACAGAACGTGGTTATATCAGAAAAGAATCCTATAAAAATCAATATGGTGAAAACTTGTTTGACCTGAGGACAATTGACCCTTATGGTTTAGAAGAGTTAATAAAACAGTTGCTTATTAAGGAAGGTTACCAAAATGTTGCTCGAATGGGTGGAGCGGGTGACCGTGGAGTGGATCTGGTTGCAACAAAATTAAATATACGTACTAATAAGCAAGAAAGGTTTATTTTCCAAGTGAAAAGATGGATTGGAAATGTTGGAAGTGAACCAATCCAACGTCTAAACAGCGTTAAAATGACCGACGGTTTTACTCAAGGTATTTGTATTACAACTTCTGATTATACACCAGCTGGATTACAAGAAGGTAAATTAACAGGTGTAGAATTATTAAGAGGCTCTGACCTTCTCGAAATGCTAAACAAACACTTCCCTGACAAATATTTTATTAGTGAAATTAATTAATGACTAACAATTAAAGTCAATTTCTAAAACGTTAGGAGAATTTAAATCCTAACGTTTCCTATTGTACCTCCTAGAGTGATTCTAATTTACAAAAAAACTTTTAGAACTTCTGCTTGGTCGGAAAAGGTTCCCTTACCGCTGTTTTTCCCATTATGCTATAAAAACATTACATAGGGGGGATTCCAAAAGAGGATGTTCAAGTACTCAAGTAAATGTTTGTTTAACAATTTGGCAAGCATTCTTGACGATCTTTCTTTACTTTTTCTAACAACTCTCTGTCTTTCAGCTCTTTATCCAACTGTTTTATAACTTCTCTCGTAATTCTTTATACGGTATTAGTTGTACCGGTATCTTCTTATTATCATGCCTGAGGTGCCTTCCTATCGCACTATCAAAATAGACTATGATATAGTCCGTGAATTAAAGAAATTCAAATTAAAGAAAAATGAATTAATTTTAGGAAATGAAAAATTTCATAAAAATGAAGATAGTATCATTTTTCAAAATTGTCACCGTCATTATTTAACACCCTCTACTATCTGTGATACAATGCAGAGTTATTGCGCAAAAAAGCTGTTGTTGATTATAAAGGCAACTATGGCTTTAGACATAGACATATCCATGCGGTTCTGCAACGTGAATCAGGTGCAAGCCTTAAATATGTATCAAATCGATTGGGCCATAAAACCATCAAAACAATAGCGGATACTTATCTTGATATTACTGAAAAAATAGAAGAAGACGAACTTCAAAAGTTCGCCTCCTACACTAAAAGATAAAATCATATCGGCACAAAATCGCCACTCCGACAAATTTACATTTTATAATAACCCCTTAAACCCTTGATACACAAAGGCTTCTTCTATCTTAACCAATAGAACCTTCCATTTCAAACTTAATCAAACGGTTCATTTCAACGGCGTATTCCATTGGCAGTTCTTTTGTGAATGGCTCGATGAAGCCCATGACGATCATTTCTGTTGCTTCTTCTTCAGAAATTCCGCGGCTCATCAAGTAGAATAGCTGTTCTTCTGATACTTTTGATACTTTTGCTTCGTGCTCTAATGAAATGTTGTCGTTTAAGATTTCATTGTAAGGGATCGTATCAGATGTTGATTTGTTATCCATGATGAGTGTATCACACTCGATGTTTGAGCGTGCACCCTCTGCTTTGCGTCCGAAGTGAACGATTCCGCGGTACGTCACTTTACCGCCTTGTTTCGAAATCGATTTCGATACGATTGTTGAAGATGTGTTTGGTGCAAGGTGAATCATTTTCGCACCTGCATCTTGGTGCTGACCTTTACCTGCTAGGGCAATACTTAATGTCATACCACGAGCGCCCTCACCTTTTAAGATGACCGCTGGGTATTTCATTGTCAGCTTAGAACCGATGTTTCCATCAATCCATTCCATTGTTGCATTCTCTTCACATACTGTACGTTTTGTCACAAGGTTGAAGACGTTGTTTGCCCAGTTTTGAATCGTTGTATAACGGCAGTAGCCGCCTTTTTTCACGATGATTTCAACTACCGCACTGTGAAGTGAGTTTGTTGTGTAAACTGGTGCTGTACAGCCTTCTACGTAATGCACATGTGCGCCTTCATCAACGATGATCAGTGTACGCTCGAACTGACCCATGTTTTCAGAGTTGATACGGAAGTATGCTTGAAGTGGAGTATCTACTTTTACGCCTTTTGGTACGTAGATAAATGAACCACCAGACCATACAGCCGAGTTAAGCGCAGCAAATTTGTTGTCAGTCGGAGGAATGACTTTTGCCCAGTGCTCACGGAAGATGTCTTCGTTCTCTTTTAATGCGCTGTCTGTATCTTTAAACACAATTCCTAGATCTTCAAGATCCTGCTTCATGTTGTGATACACAACTTCAGATTCATACTGAGCAGATACACCAGCTAAATATTTTTGCTCTGCTTCTGGGATACCAAGCTTATCAAAGGTTTGTTTGATTTCTTCTGGTACTTCATCCCAAGAACGCTCAGAGCGCTCTGATGGCTTTACGTAGTACGTAATTTCATCAAAGTTTAATGCATTTAAATCTCCGCCCCATTGTGGCATCGGCATGTTGTAAAAGTGCTCAAGAGATTTCAAACGGAAGTCGAGCATCCACTGAGGCTCTTCTTTCATACGAGAAATTTCTTCAACGATCTCTTTTGTCAGTCCGCGCTCTGAACGGAAAATGGAAACGTCTTTATCAGAAAAGCCGTATTTATATTCACCAACATCTGGCATTTTTTTAGCCATCCATTTTCACTCCAATCTTATGATTTGCCGTTATCTTCGGCAGATGCGCCTTTTTCAAGCGCCTTCCATGATAATGTTGCACATTTGATGCGGGCAGGGAATTTTGCCACTCCCTGCAGCGCCTCAATGTCACCAAGATCAATGGAATCGTCGTATTCTTTTCCTAGCATCATATCGGAGAAAATCTGAGACATTTTCAAAGCTGTTTCAATATCTTTCCCTTTAATCGCCTGCGTCATCATCGAGGCAGATGCCATCGAAATCGAGCATCCTTCTCCTTCAAATTTCGCATCCGTGACTTTATCGTCTTCGATTTTCATCGTAAGACGAATGCGGTCACCACACGTTGGGTTGTTCATATCGACGACAATGCTGTCGTTTAGCACACCTTTGTTTCTCGGATTTTTATAATGATCCATAATCACTTGTCTGTACAGTGTGTCTAAGTTTACATTAAAAGACATTCGTAAAATACTCCTTTGTCTTACGGAGCGCTGCAATGAGCCGGTCAATCTCTTCTTCTGTATTATACAGATAAAAGCTTGCTCTTGCAGTCGCTGATACACCAAGCCATTTCATGAGCGGCTGTGCACAGTGGTGTCCAGCACGAATGGCGACACCTTCCGTATCCAGAACAGTTGATGCATCATGCGGATGAACATCGTCTAAGTTAAACGTCACAAGCCCAGCTCGGTGCTGCGGTCCATAAACAGTCGCACCGTCAAGCTCCTTAAAGCGCTCAAGCGCGTAAGTCGCAAGCTGATGCTCGTAACGGCTGACTTCCTCCATACCAATGTCATTTAAGAAGTCAATTGCTTTTCCTAGTCCAACTGCTCCAGCAATAATCGGTGTTCCCGCTTCAAATTTCCACGGCAGCTCTTTCCATGTAGAATCATATAGATCCACAAAGTCGATCATTTCACCGCCAAACTCAGCAGGCTCCATATTATTCAAAAGGTCCTTCTTCCCGTAAAGCACACCGATGCCAGTCGGTCCACACATTTTATGCCCAGAGAATGCGAAAAAGTCACAATCTAGATCCTGAACATCAATTTGCATGTGCGGAGTGCTTTGCGCACCGTCGACGACAATGATTGCCCCATGATCGTGGGCGATTTTGGCGATTTCTTTAATCGGGTTGATGGTTCCTAATACGTTTGAGACATGTGTGACAGCGACGATTTTCGTTTGATGTGTGATCGTTTGCTTCACATCTTCAAGCGATAGCGTGCCGTCTTCCTGTAACGGAATGTATTTCAATGTGGCGCCAGTTGCTTTTGCTGCTTGCTGCCAAGGGATGATATTCGCATGATGCTCCATATGCGTAATGACAATCTCATCGCCTTCTTTGAGGTTGGCTCTAGCATAGCTGATCGCCACTGTGTTTAGCGCAGTTGTTGTACCTCTAGTAAAAATAATCTCCTGAACAGATGAAGCACGGATGAATGCACGAACTTTCTCTCTCGCACCCTCGTATGCGTCCGTTGCTCTTGTGCCAAGGGTATGAACACCCCTGTGGACGTTCGAGTTGTAAGACCGGTAATACTCATTCATTGCATCAATGACCACTCTTGGTTTTTGAGAAGTCGCTGCACTGTCCAAATACACCAAATCATGTCCGTTCACTTGCTGATGAAGGATTGGAAATTGCTCACGAACGTCTTTGATATTCATTATTTTACTTTCCTTTCAATCACAGAAACAAGCTGCTTTTTAACTCCTTCAATCGGCAGTTCTTTTACAACTGGATTTAAGAAGCCGTAAATCACAAGTCTTTCTGCATCTTCTTTGGAAATCCCGCGGCTCATGAGGTAGTACAATTGAATTGGATCGACACGTCCAACAGAAGCGGCGTGCCCTGCTGTCACATCATCTTCATCAATTAAAAGAATGGGGTTTGCGTCACCGCGTGCTTTCTCACTCAGCATGAGGACACGTGATTCCTGCTCTGCATTTGACTTCGTTGCGCCATGCTCGATTTTACCAATTCCGTTAAAGATAGAGGATGCTTGATCCTTCATCACACCATGCTTCAAGATATATCCTTCAGAGTTTTTACCGAAGTGGATGATGCTTGTTGTGAAGTTTTCCGTTTGGTTTCCTCGGCCGACAACAACTGATTTCGTATCACCGAATGTACCGTCGCCCATCAGTTTTGTGATGTTTTCAGATACGACGTCTCCATCATTCATCAGGCCAAGCGCCCATTCGATTTTACTGTCACGGCCATTTGCCATACCGCGTCTGTTTACATATACTGTGACTCCTTCTGCAAGGTTATCTACAGCACCGTATGTGACGCGGGCGTTAGCGCCTGTGAACACTTCAGAAACGATATTGAAGATCGCTTCTTCCGGTTTTGCTGTACTGATGTAGTTTTCTACATATGTCACAGCACTATGATCGTCTGCTACAACGATGACATGGTTGAACAAAGTCGTTTCGTTATTTTCATGAAGATAAACAGCTTGAATTGGTGCTTCAAGCTCTACGTTTTTCGGTACATAGAGGAAAGCCCCGCCATTCACTAAAGCAGCATGTAAAGCTGTTAGTTTATGCTCATCCACTTTCACTGCATCTGTCATGAAGTATTGTTTCACTAATTCTCCATGCTCGCGGATCGCTGTATGAAGATCAGTGAAGATCACACCTTTGTCTTTCGCTTCAGCTGAAAGAGACAAATAGGCCGGCGTTTGATCACGCTGAATGTAAACTGTCTTATCTGTGTCCTCTAAATCAATAAGAGATTTCACTTCTTCAGGAAGCTCTTCTAATGATCCAAATGGCGCACTTTCGACTGTATGCTGTTTGAAATTCGTTAAATTCCATTTTGAAATATTCGTTTTATCAGGCTTTGGCATTGGGAGGTCTTCTGCTTTTTCAAGAGCCTGTAAGCGAAGGGAGCTCATCCATGCCGGTTCCTGATGCTTCTCGGAGAAGCTTTTGACATAATCTTGATCTACTGATAATTTCGTTTCTAATGTCATCAATAATCCTCCTAACGCTTACGCTTCTTGACCAACAGTTTCGTCTTCAATTCCTAACTCTTTTTTAATCCAATCATAGCCTTCTGCTTCTAGACGCTGCGCAAGTTCTGGTCCGCCAGATTTCACAATACGGCCTTGCATCATGACATGAACGTGATCTGGTGTGATGTAGTTCAGCAGGCGCTGATAGTGAGTGATCATTAAGCAGCCGAAGCTTTCGCCGCGCATTTTGTTAATTCCTTTAGAAACAACTTTCAAGGCATCGATATCAAGACCAGAATCGATTTCGTCAAGGATGGCGATCTTTGGTTCAATCATCATTAATTGAAGAATTTCGTTGCGTTTTTTCTCCCCGCCTGAGAAACCTTCGTTTAGGTAGCGCTGTGCCATATCTGGATCCATTTCAAGGAACTCCATGTTTTCGTCCATTTTGCGGATGAATTTCATAAGAGAGATTTCATCGCCTTCTTCTCTGCGTGCGTTAATTGCAGAACGAAGGAAGTCAGCATTTGTAACACCGCTGATTTCAGATGGGTATTGCATCGCAAGGAAAAGACCAGCTTGAGCGCGCTCATCTACTTCCATTTCAAGGACATCTTCGCCATCAAGCAAGATGCTGCCTTTTGTTACTTCATATTTAGGGTGACCCATAATGGCAGCAGATAAAGTAGATTTACCTGTTCCGTTAGGTCCCATTACTGCGTGGAATTCTCCACCTTTTATCTCGAGGTTTACACCCTTTAAGATTTCTTTCCCTTCAATCTCAACGTGCAAGTCCTTAATTGTTAATGTCGAAGCAGTCATATATCGATACCTCCAAAATAATCATTATTCTCAATTTATTCTCATTCTAATTTTATAACAAATTAAAACTGAATACAACACATTCACGATAAGCGTGAGAGGATGCTCTCAAAATTCTAACAAAAAAAGCAGGTAGATAAAAGGATTTATGTCGAAAAGACTGTTTTCATAAAGAAAGGGCGGGAAACTGTTCTCCCCGCCCCTCAGCTATTATTAGCCTCGTATATTCATTTTTGCGAGCTGTCTTTTCTCATCTCGATAGGACTGCTCTCGTTTATATTCCACTTTCATCCGTAAGTCATGGTCTCTTTCGTACTCTGCATAGCTCATGCCATGAGCTTGATGCATGGCCTTTTCCATCTCGGCGGTATAATCCAATCCTAGTGTACTATGGTCCGAACAAATAATAAACCATTCCCTTCCTTGAGTGTAGCTTTATTGTAGCAAACGTATGCGGCTTCACTCAAAAGGGATATGACACCCTATGCTGGCATATTTTCTCACACAAACGGATGAGAAGCGCTCAACTCCCTGATATGGAAAAATACCGTGTTATGCTTCCCTTAATGCGTCTGTCCTCCAAATTCATCAATACATTGCTGAACGACAGTGATTCCTTGGCTTAGTGCTGCCCCGCCGCCAAAAGCTGCTGCTACGCTGACAACCTCCAGCAAATTCTCTTCTGTCGCCCCTTGATCGAGCGCTCCCTTTGTATGATAAATCATGCAGTATTCGTCCTGTGCATGAATACTGATGCCAAGGGCAATCATTTGTTTTTCTTTTTGCGTTAATGAATCGCTTTGGAAGCACTGCTCCGTAAATTCATTGAATTTCTTTCCAAACACCGGCATTTTCTTCTGGAATTCACCCATTGCGGTT
The DNA here is from genome assembly GCF_038630815.1 of Bacillus sp. FSL K6-0994. Lineage (NCBI taxonomy): Bacteria > Bacillati > Bacillota > Bacilli > Caryophanales > Bacillaceae > Bacillus > Bacillus sp. FSL K6-0994. Next base: position 2,984,237 of record NZ_CP152043.1, read on the forward strand.
TTATAATCAGTCAGTGATTGCTGCATGGATCCGCTCATATGCTGTTCATTCATCTTGATTCCATCCCTTCAGGTCATTTGTACGTTTTTATTATGAGCGAGATTTGAAAAAATACACAAAAAACCTCGCTTTGGTAGAAGCGAGGTTGCAGATTGTTGATAAAGGGCTAAAATGATCTTTATTTTAGCCCTTTATCTTCCTTTCAGCGTGATAGAAAACCTTTGCAGTCTAGGAAGGGCGAGTACCGGAGCGAATTTGACATTCGTGAGCACCGGAGCGCAGAACTGACAAAGAATGCGAGGGTTTGTCTACATGCTGAAACCTCGCTTTGATAGAAGCGAGGTTAAAATGTTGTTATTCAGATACAGGCAATACTGCACCGTCATATTTTTTGTCGATGAATTCTTTGATTTTATCAGAGTGAAGAACTTCCATTAGTGCCTTGATCTTATCTGATTTTTCGTCACCTTTGCGAACCGCAACGATGTTTGCATATGGGTTGTTCTTTGTTTGCTCAAGTTCAATTGAATCTTTTTTCGGATTCAATTTATTTTGGATCGCATAGTTGACGTTGATGAATACAGCATCGCCTTCACTGTTTTCATAAGCTTTCGCAGTTAATTCAGGCGCGATTTTTTTGAATTTTAGGTTCTTTGGGTTTTCTTTAATGTTTTTTACTGTTGCGTTGATTGTATCAACCTTTGGATCAAGCTTGATGACACCAGCATTTTGCAGCAGGGCAAGCATACGGCCTTGTTCAGCTACGTTGTTTGTCATGATGATTGTGCCGCCGTTTGGAATATCTTTTACAGATTTGTATTTCTTAGAGTAGATACCGAAAGGCTCAAGGTGAACCGCACCAGCACTCACTAGGTTATAATCTTTGTTTGATTTATTTTCTTCGTTTAAGTAAGGGATATGTTGGAAAAAGTTCGCATCCACTTCTTTTTCAGCTAACGCTTTGTTGTACATTTTATAATCGCTAAGCACTTTCACTTTTAAATCGTAGCCTTTTTCTTTTAGAAGTGGTTTTGCTTCTTCAAGAATTTCGGCATGAGGCGTTTTTGAAGCGGCAACCGTAATGGTTTTGCTTTCACTTGCGTTATTTGATGAACCGCACGCAGCTAAAATACCTGCAAATGCTAGAAATAGTGCACTTAATATCAATTTCTTCATGAATAAATCCTCCCTTAACGTTTATCAATTTTATTTGTAATCAAATCACCGATTATTTGAATAATAAAGACGATGATGAGAATAAACACAGTAGCTACAAGTGTGACATCTGTATTACCAGATTGGTACCCTTCCACATAGGCGAGGTCACCAAGTCCGCCTGCTCCAATTGCACCTGCAATCGCAGTAGAGCCAATCAGAGCAATTGCTGTTACGGTAATACCTGAAATAAGGGCTGGCAATGATTCTGGCAGCAATACTTTGAAAATGATTGTCGACGTTTTCGCTCCCATTGATCGTGCTGCTTCAATGACTCCTTTGTCTACCTCACGCAGTGCAATTTCGACAAGACGTGCATAGAATGGAGCTGACCCTATGACAAGGGCAGGGAGTGCTGCATTTGGGCCTAGAATCGTATGCATTAAGAATTTCGTGAACCCTAGTAATAGAATAATTAAAATGATAAAAGGAATCGATCTGAAAATGTTGACGACAGCGCCGATGACAGCATTTATCGGTTTATTTTCCCAAAGACCGCCTTTTCCTGTAAGGAAGAGCAGGAGCCCTAAGATAATCCCGATTGCAAAGGCAAATGCCAATGAAATCAGTGTCATATACACCGTTTCACCTGTTGCACTCCAGATGACGTCTAAATCAACGTTCGGAAACCATTTCTCAAACATGTGTCATCACCTCGATTTCAACCTGTTTGCTTTGGATATAGGCGATGGCTTTTTCTACCTCAGTCTCTTCTCCATTAATGTGGATAAAGAGTGTTCCAAACGCGCCTTCCTGCGTTTGAGAAATCTTCCCTTGAAGGATATTCACATCGACATTGAAGGATCGAATGATTTCAGTGATCAGCGGCTGCTCGGCAGAGTCTCCAATAAAGGACAACCGTACGACCTGACCTTCTTTTACTCGTTCTAAGACGTGCTCGATTGTTTCTTTCGCTTCCTCTGGTTCTGCAAGCTGTTTCACAAATCGTTTCGTCATTTCTTCCTTCGGTTGTCTGAAGACGCGTAATACTTCGCCTTCTTCGACAATGCGTCCATTTTCCATGACCGCAACGCGATGACAAATTTTGCGAATGACGTGCATTTCGTGTGTAATGAGCACAATCGTGAGCCCTAATCGTTTATTGATATCCGCCAAAAGCTCAAGGATCGAATCGGTCGTTTGCGGATCTAGCGCAGATGTCGCTTCGTCACATAGAAGAACCTTTGGATCATTCGCTAATGCTCTCGCAATGCCGACACGCTGTTTTTGCCCGCCGCTCAGCTGAGACGGATACGCATTTTCTTTTCCTTCTAAACCGACCAATTTAATCAGTTCATTCGCACGCTCTCTCCGTTTTGATGTCGGTACACCTGCGATCTCAAGCGGGAACATAATATTTTGTCTCACCGTTCTTGACCAAAGCAAATTAAAGTGCTGGAAGATCATGCTGATTTCTTGTCTTGCTTTCCGAAGTTTCGCATTCGATACTTCATTGATCCGGTTGCCTGCCACTTCAACAATTCCTTCTGTTGGCAGCTCCAGACCGTTTAATAGGCGAATAAGCGAGCTTTTTCCTGCACCGCTATACCCGATAATTCCGAATATTTCACCTTTATCAATATCCAGGTTGACGTCTTTCACGGCATCAACATTTCCGCTTTTTGAATGGTACGTTTTTGATACATTCTGTAAATGGATCACAGTCTGATCACCTGCTTTCTTGCTGAATCTATAGGTTGCCATCACATACGTTATTTATTCTTCTTTCTGTCATGACTCTAGCCTGGCGCCAGGTCAGTAAAAAAGACCTAACTGCAACGCAAGCAGAAAGGCCTTTTATGTCAATTACGCCTTTCTCTCATCTTTCAAAGCGCTGCGGCTTTGAGTGAATTGGCACCAATTTCAGCTATGCTGACGGTTGCCGGGTTTCATAGGGCACGTCCCTCCACCTCTCTTAATAAGAGAAAATATGTTGTTTTATGTGATGTTCATGTTTTTACTAACGTAGAATATCATGCTACCCGAGATATGTCAACGCTGTAAATCGCTAATTTCCAAGTAAACAACTACGTTATCATTTTTCGAAAAAAGCCGTTCGTCAGCCAAAGCACTGCCTCTAGTCTAAGGAGCGCACGGAATGACCCTTTGACTTTGACTTGTCCCCTGCTGATTAACTGCTGTAAGGACATATCTCCGTCTAATAATTGAAGAATTTCTTTCCTCTCACCATAAAAGATGAGATCCGATAACTCAATTGCAGGTAGTTTCTTCACTTCACCACGTTCATCCACAATCAATGTACAAGAGTCAGTTTCCGCCTCAAATGTAATCTTCAAGGATGATGATGAGAGCAGCGGCTTTAATAATAAACGCTGCCCTGTGTTACCATGGGCTTTCACATTTTCCACATGTATAACCTCCCTGTCATTTGGTTATACATAACATTTCTCTACAAACATCTTCTTGTCCTTTATAAATAACTCGACAAATTTTCAAATGAATTTCTTGAAATATGACAAAAAACCGCTTTATTTAGCGGTTTCAATCATTTCATGAAGATATGGAACTGAGTGAAAGGCATAGCCTTTTTGCACCAATTCACCTTTTTTAAACAGGAGAAAGCAAGGAACACTCTCGATTTCAAATGCTTTCGCAAAGCCTGGTGAATAGTTTAAATTGTTTTCGTAAAATGGTACATCCGGCTGCATAGCGTCTACGACTGCCAGCATTTTCTTTGCCAGCTGGCATGTTCCGCAAAACGGTGTATATAAGTATAAAAGAAATAAATCGTCCTCTATCTCCTTGAATTCGTGTTCTTCAATCTCTTTCATATACGTCCACCCTCATAAATATTTCGAATGAACATCAATGTTTGCAGCTAATAGGATAGATGCAATGTGGGCTGAGGGTGAAGCGGCCACTTCGCGGTACGTTCTGTCGACAAAAAGATGAAGTGCTTCAGGGAATTCTTTTCGAAATTGCTTCCGCAGTTTGTCGCCTGCATCGTCACTGTCAGCTAATATGTAAACGTCTTTCCCCAATAAATCGTCCACAAGCTGATCCAGCTTCGATGTACTGATCGTGCCATTGGTGCAAATGATGGTAACAGGTTCACTTATGACTTCTTTTAGCTTTTGTTTGTCTGTTTTACCTTCTACAATGATGACCTTTTCTATCTCGACATTCATCACGATCACCCGGCCCTTTTGACGTTGATTCACTTCTTCCTTAGATTACAATCTTTCATTCAGGTTGTAAAGATTGAGCGCCTCGTCATCAAAAAGACTGCAGCTTCTGTTCACTGCAGTCTCATCTGTGATTAGCACCAGCCATTTTCATCGTCACAGTCAACATATTTTTCTGTCCCATCGGTTAATGTGTCCGTTAAACGATAAAAACGATTTTGATCATAGGAATATCCCGATTTCAGCTCATATTGGTTTTCACTAATCATCGTGCCAATCTCTTCATTTTGATGATAAAGCACCATGCCGCTTTCTTTGAATCGTCCAGTGACATGCTCTGTTATATCCACGTGTTCTTTTTGAAAAGACAAATTGGACACCCCCCATAAAGGTAGAGTGTCCAATTTCTCATGAATTAGTCTTCTTTTGTCATTTCTTCATATTGCTCAGCCGTCATTAAGTTCTCAATTTCAGAAGCATCAGCTGGTTCTACAACGATCATCCATGCTTTTTCGTATGGAGAGTCGTTGACGAATTCTGGGCTGTCATCCAGCTCATCGTTCACTTCAACAATTGTGCCATTGATCGGTGCATAAAGTTCAGAAACGGTTTTCACTGATTCTACACTTCCGAAAGGCTCGTCCGCTGTAATTTTGTCTCCTACTTCAGGAAGCTCAACGAACACGATATCGCCTAGCTCAGATTGAGCAAAATGCGTAATACCGATACGCACCTTATCTCCTTCTACTTTGACCCATTCATGTTCTTCTGAATAACGTAAATCTTTTGGTGTGCTCATTCAATACCCCTCCAGTCTTTTCTTACAATCTATATTGAAGATACCACAATCTGAATGAAAGTTACATCATTTCCAGACGCTTTTAAATGTATCTTCGTTAAATCCTACCGTGACTCGTTTTCCGTCTGTTGTAATCGGGCGCTTAATCAGCATTCCGTTAGACGCGAGTAATTCTAGCTGCTCGTCCTCTGACATTGCAGGAAGTTGATCTTTCAGCTGCAGCTCCCGGTATTTTTGCCCGCTTGTATTAAAGAATTTCTTCAGCTCTAAACCGCTTTTTTCGTAAAGGGCTTTTAATGTTTCTTTATCAGGCGTCTCTTCGACGATATGTATGCTGTTGATGTCTTTATTGTGTGCTTCCAGCCACTTTTTTGCTTTTCGGCATGTACCGCAAGATGGGTATTCGTAAAAATCTAAAGCCACCATTTTCACCTCCTGCAAATTGTGACAACATTTTATCACAAAATATTTTAAAAACCTAAATGTATGCTTACAAAAAGGTGCGGTTTGTTATCCGCACCTCAGATTGTTGACAAAGGGATAAAATGATCTTTATTTTAGCCCTTTGTCTTCTTTTCAGCGTGATAGAAAACCTTTGCAGTCTAGGAAGGACGAGTACCGGAGCGGAGCGAATTTGTCATTCGTGAGCACCGGCACGCAGACCTGACAAAGAATGCGAGGGTTTGTCTACACGCTGAGGTGCGGAGTGATATCCGCACCTTTTAAGCAGTCCTTATACGATATATTTCTCTGCTTCAAAGATTCGTTTTGCCGCTTCGCGCTTTTTGGCGATGACATTGATCGGCGTAAATCTTGTCAGCTTGCGAAGGGCTGACAGGCTCATGCGGAGTGAATCTCCTTCCTCCATCGCAATCAAAGATTCTTTTGCATGGGCTTCAATCTTTAAGAAAGCTTCCTGCGTGAAAATTTGTGTGTAAGCAAGCTTTTGTTCATTCTTTTCTGCCCCTGTTGCAGCGATTGCCTTTTCTGTACGCAGAACCGCTGATTCAGCAGCAAAAATTTCATTGACGATATCGGCTATGTTCACAAGAATTTCTTGCTCTTTGTCTAAGGCTTTCCCGTATTTCATGGCTGCCATACCAGCCACCATTAAGGCGATCTTTTTCGCATGAGCGAGCAAATATTTTTCTTGATCGAGCGGCTGATCGCCTGGCTCTTCCGGCATCATCATCATCAGCTCTTCCTGTAAGGTTTGCGCTTTTTGAAGCAGCGGAAGCTCTCCTTTCATCGCTTTCTTCAAGAATGTACCTGGTACAAGCAAACGGTTGATTTCGTTTGTCCCTTCAAAAATCCGGTTAATTCGTGAGTCGCGATAGGCTCTTTCGACCTCGTATTCTTGCATGAATCCATATCCGCCGTGAATCTGCACGCCTTCATCCACAATATAATCTAACGTTTCAGAGCCGAGCACTTTACAGAGAGAACATTCAATCGCATATTCCGCAATGGATTGGGCAATTTGTTTGCCGTCTTTTTGCTCTTCATCACTTAAGAGCCCCATCCGCTGTTCAAATAATCCAACCGTACGGTAAACAGCACTTTCCATCGCATAGAGCTTTGCTGACATATTGGCTGCTTTTTCACCAATTAAGCTGAATTGAGAAATTGGTGTTTTGAACTGCTTACGCTGGTTCGCATATTCTGCCGACAATTGAATAACGCGTTTTGATGCACCGATTGTGCCGACTGCCAGCTTATAGCGCCCAATATTCAAAATGTTAAACGCAATCACATGACCTCTGCCAGCTTCACCGAGCAAATTCTCCTTCGGTACTTGGGCATCTTCAAGAATCAATGTTCTTGTCGATGATCCTTTAATGCCCATCTTTTTCTCCTCAGGTCCCGTTTTGACACCTGGAAAATCCTTTTCGACGATAAAAGCAGAGAAGTGTTCACCATCAATCTTCGCATACACAACAAAGACATCGGCAAATGCGGAGTTTGTGATCCACTGCTTTTCTCCATTCAGGACATAATGGGTACCTGCTTCATTCAGAACTGCGGTTGTTTTTGCTCCAAGAGCGTCAGAGCCTGATCCTGGCTCAGTGAGTGCGTACGCCGCAATGGTTTCACCAGAGGCGAGTCCAGGCAGGTACGTTTCCTTTTGCGCTTGATTTCCGAAGAGCACGATCGGCAGAGAACCAATACCGACATGAGCACCATAGGAAAGTGAGAAGCTTCCTGCTCTAGCGAATTTTTCAGTAATGATCGCTGAACTGATTTTATCTAATCCAAGCCCGCCGAATTCTTCCGGCACATCGGCTCCTAAAAGTCCAAGCTCACCAGCCTTTTTGAGAAGCCTGACCGAATGCTCGAACTCATGGTTTTCAATTTGATCAATATGCGGAACAACATCCTGTAAAATATAATCCTCTGTTGTTTTTCCAATCATTTGATGTTCATCAGAGAAATCCTCCGGTGTAAAAATATGCTCATAATTCGTCTCATCAATTAAAAAGCTTCCACCCTTTTTTACATCTTCCAATGCTTTCATCCTGATTTCCCCCTTTAGATCAATTCAAAAATTCCTGCTGCTCCCATGCCCCCGCCGATACACATTGTGACAATGCCAAATTGCTCGTTTCGCCGTTTCATTTCATGAATAAGTGACAGCGTTAGTTTCGTTCCTGTACAGCCGAGCGGATGTCCGAGCGCAATGGCCCCGCCGTTGACATTCACCTTTTCTTCATCAATCCCTAGATGGCGAATGACTTGAATTGCCTGAGAAGCAAACGCTTCGTTTAATTCAAACAGCCCAATATCCTTCAGCTCAAGTCCAGCGATTTTCAGCGCACGTGGAATGGCTTCAACCGGACCGATCCCCATCACCTCAGGCGGTACACCGCCGACAGCAAATGCTCTGAATTTAGCGAGCGGCTGAAGAGAAAGTGAGGATGCTTTCTCGCGGTCCATCATCATCACACACGCAGCTCCGTCACTTGTCTGCGAAGAGTTACCTGCGGTCACCGTGCCTTTTGTTGAGAAGGCTGGACGCAATGTGGAAAGAATCTCCTCCGTTGTGCCTGCTCTCACACCTTCATCCTGTGAGAACGTGAATTGATGCTCTTCTAATTGATATTGCTCTCCTACCCGTCGCTCTGTTACATCAACGGGTACAATTTCATCTGAAAATTTCCCTTCTTGAAGTGCCTTTGCTGCCTTTTGATGACTCCTCACCGCAAAGGCATCCTGATCTTGACGTGTGACCTGATACTTTTGCGCCACTTGCTCTGCCGTGTGACCCATGCTCATGTAGTATTCAGGTGCTTGCTCTGTCAAGAGAGCATTTGGACGAATAGAATGACCCATCATCGGCACCTGCGACATTGATTCGACTCCTCCGGCTAAAATCGTGTCTGCCTGCCCGAGCATAATACGTTCACCCGCATAAGCGATAGATTGAAGACCAGACGAGCAGTAACGGTTTATGGTGATGGCAGGTACTGTATAAGGCAGTCCCGCTAATGCCCCAATATTCCGCGCCACATTTAACCCCTGCTCTGCTTCTGGCGTTGCACAGCCAATGATTAAATCATCTATCTGTCCGTCGTATTCACCGGCACGCTTTAACGTTTCTTTTACACATAATGCGCCCATATCATCAGGCCGGACATGTTTTAACGATCCTTTTTTCGCCTTTCCTACTGGTGTTCTTGCGCCAGCGACAATGACTGCTTCTCTCATTTTGACTCCCCCTTAGTTACGTAAAGGTTTTCCTTTGACGAGCATGTGCTGCATACGTGCCTGTGATTTCACTTCTCCTACAAGACTTAAAAAGGCTTCTCTTTCAAGCTCTAATAAGTATTGCTCCTCTACCTCGGTTCCAAATGGCAGTTTCCCGCCGGAAATGACATGAGCTAATTTTTTTACAATGGTCATGTCATGCTCTGAAATGTATCCTGACAGTCTCATATTTTCAGCAGCCAAAATCATCGCTGCATATCCTGTTTCTCCCATGACCGGCACCTTTTGCTTGAGCGGCGCACGATAACCGGCTTCATCAAGAGAGAGCACCAGTTGTTTTGCATCATAGATCAGGTGATCGCCGTTCATACTGATCCGGTCACTCACGCGGAGCATGTTCATATCCCGCGCATCCTCAGCTGAAGTCGATACTTTTGCCATTGCAATTGTTTCAAATGTTTTCAGCGTGGCATCCTGTATAGCCGTCTGCGACGGCTTCGCTGATCCTTGCAGGTGACGAAGATATAACTCTTTGTTTCCGCCGCCTCCTGGAATCAGTCCAACTCCCGCTTCCACAAGTCCCATGTAAGTTTCGCTGGACGCCTGAATAGCTGCTGCCGGCAGACAAACTTCTGTTCCGCCTCCTAATGTCATCCCAAATGGGGCGGCTACGACTGGGCGATTGCTATATTTCACCTTCATCATTGCCTGCTGGAAGCGTCTGATCACAAAGTCAATTTCAAAGAAATTATCGTCCTGTGCTTCCATTAAAATCAGGGCAAGGTTAGCGCCAACACAGAAGTTCTTCCCTTGGTTTCCGATGACAAGCCCTTTATAATTCTTTTCTGTTTCATCAACAGCACGATTGATCATATCAATGACATCTAGTCCAATGGCATTGCTTTTAGAGTGAAATTCGAGCAAGGCGACGTCATCACCAATATCGATCAGGCTCGCACCAGAATTTTTGAAGATAACGTCGTGTTTCTTTTTCAATCTAGCTAAAGAAATATGTTTGTCGTTCCCTTTTTCCTGTTCATAAGCCCCGTTATGATAAAACGCTCGCACTCCATCAGCATTCTCTTGATAGAATGTCTCGTGTCCTTTTGACAGCATGTCTTGCACCCACGCTGGGATGCTGTGACCTTCTGCTTCCATGCGCTCGGCGGCTTTTTTGACACCAATTGCATCCCACAGCTCAAATGGTCCATGCTGCCAGCCAAATCCCCATTTCATTGCGTTATCGATGGAAAGAATATCATCCGCAATTTCACCTTTTAGATGAGCTGAATAAAGAAGCACGGGCGCTGTCATATTCCAAAGTAATTGCCCTGCACGGCCATCCTGATAAATAAGCGCTTTCAACTTTGCTTTTGCACCCTTTTGCTGTTTCGCCATCTCAATGCCTGGATCTTTTAGCTTTGTGCGTTCTCCATATGTGAGCGTCACTGGGTCAAGCTCTAAAATGACCTTCCCATTTTTTTGATAAAAACCTTGCCCTGCCTTGCTGCCAATCCATCCTTTTTCGAGCATTCTTTCAATAAACTCAGGCAGCTGAAAAATCTCTTTTTCCTTTCCTTCTACCTGTTCATATACGTTTCGGGCCACATGAGAAAACGTGTCGAGCCCCACGACATCAAGTGTACGGAAGGTCGCACTTTTCGGTCTTCCAATGAGGGGTCCTGTGACCGAATCCACTTCTCCGATGGTGTATTTGTTCTCAAGCATTTCACGCACTGTGACAAGAAGTCCATAAGTGCCAATGCGGTTTGCAATAAAGTTCGGTGTGTCCTTTGCTTCAACCACACCTTTGCCGAGTACATCCTCGCCAAATGTTTTCATAAATGACAATACTTCTGTATCTGTTTCTTGAATAGGAATGATTTCTAAGAGCTTTAAATAACGAGCTGGGTTAAAAAAATGTGTGCCTAAAAAGTGGCGTTTAAAATCATCTGATCGGCCTTCTGCCATTTTTTCAACTGAAATACCGGATGTATTGCTTGATACGATGCTTCCTTCTTTGCGGTGTTCGTCGATGAGAGAGAATACGTGTTGTTTGATGCTGAGCTTTTCAGTGACGACTTCAATGATCCAGTCAGCATCGTGTAATAAGGAAAGGTGGTCTGTGAGATTTCCCGGTGTGATGTATGATAGGTTTTTTGCTGAAGTAAGAGGTGCTGGCTTTTGCTTTAATAATTTTTTCATCGCTTCTTGACTTAATCGATTCCGAACACTAGGGTGATCAAGCGTCCGCTTTTTCGCCGTTTCTTCCTTTGTCAGTTCATTTGGCACAATATCTAGCAGTGTAACTGGTATCCCAATATTGGCTAAATGTGCAGCAATGCCTGAGCCCATGACACCTGAACCAATGACAGCCGCCTTGCGAATATGTTTGCCCATAAATATCCCCCTAAACATTTTGAATGAACAGTCATTCATTTTTTGTCCAAAAAAAAGCAATGCCTCTTTCTTTATCTTAAAAGATTTTCCGAAACAGTTCAATAGCAGATTTCAAAAATTTACACATTCTCGTGTGCCTCCGTTTGCGGCGTATGAATTACAGATGAGAGGGAATTGTAAGAATGGAGGTGATGTCCACATGTCTCGTTTGAAGAAAAACCCATCGAAAGCAGGCGTAAGTGCTGCAAGTGTAAAAGGAAACGCAGGTCCATCACAGGAAGCAGACCTTGGCGGGAAAAAAACCAGTCAAAATCAGCAATATAAAAAGAATCAGTAAGGAAACAAATTCGTAAGGAGGAACACATGTTGAATAATCAGCAAATGAATATGCCCCCAGAAGTCATTTCAGTGAAGGATTCCTTGTACTTAGAGGATATGCTCAACTGGAACTTGATCGCCATGAAAAAGGCTCATTTTATGGCCGAGCATTGCCAGGACCAAACATTGAAACAAGAATTAAATCAAGTTGGCCAAATGCATCATCAGCATTACACACAAATTCTTCAGCATTTAGGCAGCTCAGGGCAAGGCCAGTCTACTGGCTTTATGCAATAGGAGGAAAAAACATGGAACAGCAAAACCAACAAAAAATCGGGAATCCACAAACTCCGGTTCCCACAACAACCAACATGAACGATCGTGATTTTGTCACAGATCTCTTGTCGACTGAAAAATATATGACAAACGGATACAACACAGCGCTCAATGAATTCAGTCATGAATCTCTTTATCAGGATATTCAGCGAATTGCACTGGAAACACAGAAAACACAAAGACATTTATATGATGTCATGTTCCGATATGGCTGGTATTCTGTTGAAGCCGCTGATCAGCAAAAGCTCCAGCAGGCACACCAGAAATTCCAGCAAACACTGACAGATCAATCGCCGTACGGTTCATCACAAATGTCATAAGAAAAAAACTGCCAGTCTAGTGCTGGCAGTTTTTTAACGGTCTTTATTGGCGCGATGAGCTTCGTTCAACTGTTTGATCCGTTGAATCGTGTGTTTGATTTCTTCTTTTGCTTCTGGATACGTTTCATTGAAATGCTTTGCTAGCGGCGGCATGCTTTTTGCAATATGAGAGTAGATCACCCACTGTTTCACATCTTGTTTCAGCTCGTCTGTTGATTCACCGAGCAGCAGCTCTGTATATTTATCAAGCAAGCCTTCCAGCTTTTCATCTAATTCATTTCCCATTGATATTCCGCTCCTTTTTCAGAAAAAAGCCTGACTCTGTGAGATACAGATGTCAGGCTTTTGACATACGATTATCTTGCAGCAAGAAATGTTTCAGCTTGCGCTTGCTGCACAATACAGCGTCCTCTACCGTGCGGAATACATAATGGTGTTCCAAATAAAGGATCTGTTGTCACTTGGCAATTCATATCAAAGACATTTTTCACGAGATCACAATTAATCACTGTTTCTGGTCTGCCTTCTGCATAGATTGACTTGTCTTTAATCGCCACAAGATGATGAGCATATCTGCATGCAAGATTGAGGTCATGAAGAACCATCACAATTGTGCGCTGCTCTTTCTCATTTAAATCAAACAGAAGGTCCAAAATTTCGATTTGATGCGTCATGTCTAAATATGTCGTCGGCTCATCTAACAAAATAATATCGGTCTCTTGGGCCAGCGTCATCGCAATCCATGCACGCTGCCTTTGTCCACCTGATAATGAATCAACGGTCCGATCAGCAAGGTCTTCCATCTTTGTTGACTTTAATGCGCGGTTCACTGCTTCTTCATCTTGCTTCGACCACTGCTTCAGCCAATTTTGATAAGGATATCTGCCTTGCTTCACTAACTGATGCACGGTTAATCCTTCTGGCGCTTCTGGTCCTTGTGGAAGAATGGCGAGTTGTTTTGCTACTTCTTTTGTAGGTAATTTTGCAATGGAATGACCTTCAAGCAGGACAGAACCACCCATTGGCTTCATGAGACGGGCCAAAGAGCGAAGTAGCGTGGATTTACCGCATCCATTACTGCCAATAAATACTGTGATTTCACCCTTAGGGATTGATACATTTAGTTCATCGATGATCATTGTTTCTCCGTAGCCTAAGCTTAAACCTTCAGTAGAAATGGCACTCATTCCGCTCAAACGCTCCTTTTCTCATCCAAATTTTTATATGAAATATCGTCTATGTACAGACGTAAAAGATCACTTATCTCAATTTAGTGTATCAGATTTAAGTGATCTTGAAAATCATTTTCAATTAAAAAATGAGAAACTCTCGTTTATTTCTTCCTTTGGAATGTACGTTTGGTCCCATCTTCTAGCTTCAGATCGATCTGTATCCGCTGATAATCATCATCTAAATTAAAAGCAGCTAATAGTTCCTTTACATACACTTCATTGATCTTTTCACTAGGAATCGACATATCATTCAGCTTCATCTTCATTTCGCGCAAGGCTTCTTCTCCTTCATAGCGGACCCCATTCATATGATCACGGATGATCGCTTCCTCTTTGCCTCTTGCCTGACGATAAGTCGCTTCGTATAATTCGTTTTTCTGTCCATATTGTACATGCAGATGCACATGCTGAAATGGCAGTTCCTTCATTTGAACAGCTGACAGACTTTCTGCTTCTGCTTCATGTGTTTGTTGTAACGGTTCAACTGATTGACAGCCGGACAGCATAAAGAGCAGCACTCCTATTCGTCCCGCCTTCTTCCAACACATCATGTGTTTCCTCCTATTTCACAGCATCGCTTTTTATTCTTCTCCAAGCTCCTTTTCGTTATTCAATAAAACATCGCACTATGATAAATTGAAACAAAAAGGAGAATGGGATGATGAAAAGAACAGCCATTGTAACTGGTGCCAATAGCGGCTTTGGCAAGCTCATCACGATGCGTCTCGCCAAGCGGGGCTATACAGTGATTGCCGGCGTCAGACAGGAAACCAATGCCAAAAAGCTCGCTGAAGAAATTGATCAAGACTCTTTATCTGGCATGATACATATTGAAGCGTTAGATGTGACCGATACGCAGTCGATTCAAGCATTTCAGAAGAAGCTTCATGCCTATGCACCCATTACCCTGCTTGTGAACAATGCGGGAACAGCCTTTGCTGGTTTTGCGGAGGAGGTTCCTGTCGACACGTACCGCCAGCAATTTGAAGTGAATGTCTTCGGTGTGATGGAAATGACCCAAGCAGTGCTGCCGTTTATGACGAGTGGTGCAAAGATTTTCAATATGAGCAGCATCAGCGGATTAATGGGGATGCCTGCACTTTCTCCATATGTATCGTCTAAGTTTGCGTTGGAAGGCTATACAGAAAGCTTGCGGATTGAACTGGCTTCGTTCGGTATACAGGCGGCCTTGATCGAGCCAGGCTCTTTCCAGACGAATATTTGGAACACCTCCATGAACGAGCAAATGATTCAGCCAGCAGAAGGATCGAAATACACAAAACTCTATCAAAAGATGATGGCCCATATTGATGCCCAGAAATCCAACTATGGAGATCCTCGTGAAGTGGCAGAGCTTGTTGTACGATTAGCAGAAAAGAAGCGGCTGAAACGGCTGAGATATCTTGTTGGAAAAGGCGTACGGCTTTCATTCACAGCAAAGCAGCTTCTGCCTTGGAACATGTGGGAACGGATCATACTACGTACACTCTCTTCAAAAAAATAAGCACAAAAAAACAGGTGGATATGTTGACATCCACCTGTTTTTTTATTTATTCGCTATCTGACTGTCCAAGGGTAATATCTAGATTTTTGTTCTTTCCTTCACGGATGACAGTCATTGTGGTTTTATCGCCGACTTTTGTTTCTTTGTAAAGAATTTCTTTCAGCTGAGAGCTGTTCACTACGTCTTTCCCTTTGAACTTGATGATGACATCTCCAGATTTCAAGCCTGCTTTTTGTGCAGGTGAACCTTTTGAAACATCCTTTACGTAAATGCCTTTGCCGATTTGTTTATCAAATAAGCCGAGCGTATTTTCCTGATATGTCTCAGGCACTTGCTCAAGGTCAATCATTTGTACGCCAAGGTATGGACGTTCAACTTTTCCATTTTTCAACAGCTCATCTACAATCGGTTTGACATCGTTACTTGGGATCGCAAATCCGAGTGATTCCACACCGCTTTCGCTGATTTTCAAGCTGTTGATGCCAATGACTTGACCGTCAGTATTGATCAGTGGCCCCCCGCTGTTTCCTGGGTTAATCGCTGCATCTGTTTGCAGCACATTCATCTCCACCGTACCAGATGACGTATTTGCTTCTACAGTACGATCAAGACCACTAATAATTCCTTCTGTCACAGTACCTGAGAACTGTGCACCGAGCGGATTCCCAATGGCAATGACTTTATCTCCAGCACGAAGCTTAGAAGAATCACCAAAGCTCGCCACTTTATCAATACCGTCTGCGTTCATTTCAACAACGGCTAAATCTGTCATGACATCACTGCCGACAAGCTTTGCGTCTTTCGTTTTTCCATCATAAAGGGTGACCTTGATTTTATTGGCACCTTCGACAACATGGTTATTTGTAATAATGTACGCTTTTTTGCCATCTTTTTTGAAGATGACACCAGAGCCTGTTCCAGCTTCAGCTTCTGTTTGATCACCGCTCAGGCCAAACGAATTTTGTGTAGATTGATAGTTTGAGACCCCAACAATGGTTGGCTCTAAATCTTCTACCATATCAGCCACATTTGTGGCATTGGTGATTTGTTTTGTCGAGAAATTATCTGAGGCTGCCGGCTCGCTTGATGCTGTCTGCGTTTGCGTGTTGGCAGCTGTATCCTGTGACTGCGGCAAAAGCGGTGTAATGCCAAGTACAAGACCACCGCCAATAATTCCTCCAAGAATCGGGCTCAGCCATGCCGCCTTCCGCTTTTTCTCTTTTTTCGACGCACGGTCATCCACCATTTGAGGAGAATGATTTGTCACACTCTCATGGGTGGCAGATGCTTCGTTTTCATGCTGGTGAAAAACAAGTTCCTTCTCTTTTTCTGGTGCGTCTATTTGTTTCTCATTCTCTTGATGGGTATCTTTTTGATGATTCATTTCATTGTCTTGATTTTCTGGATGATTCATCTTATTCTCTTCATCTTCTCTTCGGAAATCCATCGCTTGCACTCCTTTACATCATGTTTCATTCATATGTCTAGATAGGACTCAGGTCCTCTTAATGGAAAGATCATTGAAAAATACTTTATGGCAATATGTCAAATTATATAATACTTATTCATAGAAAAAAAGCAAGGTGCGCACATTGATGAAAAGCACCTATTCATCCGCCTTTTGTCTATGCCCTTTTTTCCCTTGACCTTATCATAATCAAACATTATGGGATAATGATGAGAAGAATATGTGAAATTGTGAAAAAAGCGTGTGATTGTTGACATGCCGCCTTTGTATCCCGTTATAATGACGTTGAGAGGATGTGGAAGACTTTGTCGTACACCATTTATTTAGTTGAAGATGAACAAAATTTAAATGAACTGTTAACCAAATATTTAGAGAGTGAAGGTTGGAATGTCTCCTCTTTTTTAACCGGAGAAGCGGCACGCGAGGCAATGAACAAGCCGCCGCATCTATGGATTTTAGATATCATGCTACCTGATACAGACGGCTATACCCTCATAAAAGAAATTAAAGCCGCATCACCTGACGTACCGGTCATTTTCATTTCAGCCCGGGATGCAGATATCGACCGTGTCCTCGGTTTAGAGCTGGGAAGCAGTGATTATATTGCGAAGCCGTTTCTTCCGCGTGAGCTGATCATTCGGGTTCAAAAGCTGCTGGAGCTTGTGTATAAAAACAGCGATACACCGCAGCAAAGCGTCACTTCAGTTTCTTCTTATGTCATTCATGAGGATGTAAGAGAGGTCTATGAAGAGGGACAGCTCATTAACTTAACTTCTAAGGAATTTGACTTGCTGCTTTTATTTACACATCACCAGGGACATGCTTTTTCTCGTGAAGATATCCTCGTCAAGATTTGGGGACACGATTACTTCGGGACAGATCGAGTGGTGGATGACCTTGTTAGACGGCTGCGCAAAAAAATGCCCGACTTAAAGGTCGAGACCATCTATGGATTTGGCTATAGGATGCTTAAAGGATGAAGAACAAACCGCTCGCTTTTCAAATTTGGGTCGTGATCTCTGGCATTTTGCTCACCATTTCCATTGTCCTGATTATTCTATTTTCCAATACATTACGTGACTTCTTCACAAATGAAATTTATAAAAATATCGAAAATGAACAGCAAGTGCTGACAGAATATCCATTGAACCGAGACGG
This sequence comes from Bacillus sp. FSL K6-0994, assembly GCF_038630815.1. Taxonomy (NCBI): domain Bacteria; kingdom Bacillati; phylum Bacillota; class Bacilli; order Caryophanales; family Bacillaceae; genus Bacillus; species Bacillus sp. FSL K6-0994. The sequence goes on from NZ_CP152043.1 coordinate 3,001,838, forward strand.
CTCGCCAAAATCGACACCGGAAAACCGCTCCGTGCAGCACATTTTGATCCCATCAGATGAATTAGATCAAATGGCGCAGTTTTTTCCGCATGCTTTTATTGAGAAAATCCAATCGTTTGTGAAAAAACAAAAAAGCGCAACGAAACGGTATTCTGAAGAGGTGAACGGCCAGCATATCTTTTTTGTCATCAAAAAGGTATCATCAGGCAATACACAATATATTCTTCTGTCCTATGCACCAGATTCTTATCGAGATGACCTGTCCTTTACGCTGTTTAAACAGCTGATCTTTATCTTAGGCACCGTTATTTTACTAAGCTGGATTCCATCGATTTGGCTTGCCCGCTATTTATCCCGACCAATCGTTGCGTTTGAAAAGCACGTCAAACGGATTGCCCAAGAGGACTGGGACGATCCTGTCATCGTTGACCGGCAAGATGAAATTGGCAAACTTGGTCATACCATTGAAGAAATGAGACAAAAACTCATTCAAAAAGATGAAACAGAACGGACACTTTTGCAGAATATTTCACATGACTTAAAGACACCTGTCATGGTCATCCGCGGCTACACTCAGTCCATTAAAGATGGTATTTTTCCTAAGGGAGATCTTGAACAAACGGTGGAAGTCATTGAAGGTGAAGCGGAAAAGCTTGAGAAGAAAATCAAGGATCTGCTGTACTTAACAAAGCTTGATTATTTATCAAAACAACATCCCGCACATTCTTCCTTCCTACTCAGTAATACGATGCTGGAAGTGGTCGACCGAATACGCTGGTCGAAAAATGAATTGCAGTGGAACGTGGACTTAGATGATGAGGCTGCTCTTGAAGGCGATCCAGAACAATGGAGCAAATTATTTGAGAATGTACTAGAAAATCAACTTCGGTACGCAAAAAGTAAGATTGATATTCAGATGAAACAGGAAGAGGATCAAATCCGCATTGTCATTCGTAATGACGGTCCTCCAATTGAAGAACATATGCTGTCCAACCTATACGAGCCTTTTAGTAAGGGAAAAAAGGGCGAATTCGGTATTGGATTAAGCATTGTCAAACGAATTCTTTCGATGCATCAAGCGTCCATATCTATTGAAAATGATGATCTAGGTGTACGTTATACAATTATGGTTCCAAAGAAGAGACTGTAGGTTTTTGACCGCAGTCTTTTTTAGATGAATGAATACCCATTGAAATCACGGTATGTGGCTTTGATCTTTTTGCCAGCTTGATACATCCATTTCTTTTCAATGGTTGTCTCTTTCGGCATTTTGACTTTTTCTACTTGAATCCCTTTTGTTCGCAGGCGTCTAATCATATCATCGATTTCTCTCATGGAACATCATCCTTTCACATATTTTGACCAGTTGGTCACCTTACTTTATAATATAAAGAATTACACTGTAAAAAACAAGTTACAATCTGATTAATTTTTGAAAACTTTCGTCGTTTATGACCGATAAGTCACATCTCTTTGCGCACGTTTCCTAAGACATTTGTCTCTCGGTAAGAAAGGATGACATTCATTTTGAAAAAGAAAGAAAAAATGATCATTGAGGCTGGCATGAAATTATTTGCCAGCAAAGGCTATAACACAACGTCTGTTCAGGAAATTGCAGATGAATGCCACATGTCAAAGGGTGCTTTTTATCTTTATTTTAAATCAAAGGAAGCACTGCTCATTTCGATCCTTCATTACTATTACGATAAGGTATTTACCCGGATTCATGAGGTTCAAACAGAGGGCGGCACACCAAAAGAAGCCTACCGCAAACAGCTCACTGTCTATTACGATAATATTTTGCAGCAAAAGGATTTTATTAAAATGCAGCTGAGCGACAGGGCGCTTCCATTGAATGAAGAAACGCAGCAGCTCGCAAAACAAATTAGGCTTGCAACCATCCAGCTTCACATCGATAACATTAAACAAGTGTATGGAGACGCTGCTATTCCATATATGGCTGATTTATGTTTGACGATTGAGGGCATGAGCCACGTTTATTTCGAGCTTGCCATTTTATATGATTTTCAGCTGGAAGCAGAAGAGCTTGCCAAAACCATGATTCATCGTATCGATGATTTGATGGGCGGTATGATGAAGCGAAATGATCTTCCTCTCATTTCTGTAGATCAAGCGAGCGATTGGTTTGGTCCAATTTATGAACGGTCATTCGATCCGCTCACAGAATCTCTTTTAAAGGAATTAAGAGAGATTGCTGAAGCACACTATGAAGTGAAAGACGAGCCTGAGTTATTTGAAGCGCTTGGCATCCTGGAAAATGAATTAAACAAACAAAAACCAAGACAAGTCATCGTGAAAGGCATGCTGTACCAATTGAAATTATATGCACCGCTTCAAACCAATTCTGATTCACTTTTGCGTATTTTGAAAGAGGATCATTTGTAAACACATATTTTCAATGAAAAAACCAGGGGCAGCTGCCCCTGGTTTCTTATTTTGCTTTCGGTGTCACCATTTCCTCTGGTTTCACAAATTGCTCGAATTGCTCTTCAGTTAACAGCTCTAATTGAAGTGCTGCTTCTTTTAGTGTTAATCCTTCTTTGTGCGCAAGCTTCGCAATTTTTGCTGCATTTTCATATCCGATGTGCGGGTTAAGTGCCGTCACAAGCATCAATGAATTGTTCAAGTTTTTCTCAATCGTTTCAAGGTTTGGTTCGATTCCAACTGCACACTTGTCATGGAATGAGTTCATGCCGTCAGCAAGTAGTTCAACTGATTGCAGGAAGTTATAAATGATGACTGGCTTAAATACGTTCAGCTCAAAGTTTCCTTGGCTTGCCGCAAAACCGATTGTGGCATCATTCCCCATGATTTGCGCTGCAATCATAGTTAATGCTTCACTTTGGGTTGGGTTAACTTTTCCTGGCATAATGGAGCTTCCCGGCTCATTTTCAGGAATGATCAATTCGCCAATTCCGCAGCGAGGACCACTTGCAAGCCATCTTACATCATTGGCAATTTTCATTAAATCAGCTGCAAGTGCTTTTAAGGCACCGTGTGCATACGTAATTTCATCATGGCTTGTCAGCGCATGGAATTTGTTTGGTGAAGAATTGAAAGTTTGACCTGTCAGCTGGCTGATTTCCTCAGCAACATATTGACCGAACTCAGGATGTGCGTTAATTCCTGTACCAACAGCAGTTCCGCCAATGGCTAATTCTCTCATTTTTTCAGTTGATTCTAGAATCATTTCTTTTGAACGATCCAGCATGTATACCCAGCCGCTAATCTCTTGACCAACTGTCAGCGGTGTTGCATCCTGCAAGTGCGTACGGCCGATTTTCACAATCTCTTGATACGCTTTTGCTTTCTCATCAAGAGTTGTTCTTAACTGGTCAATTGCAGGCAGCAATTTTTTGTACACAGCTAAAACAGCTGCCACGTGCATAGCCGTTGGGAATGTATCATTTGAGCTTTGGCTGCGGTTAACGTCATCATTCGGGTGAATGCTGAACTCGCTATTTTTATCTTTCAAGTAAGCAGTTGCTCTGTTTGCAACGACTTCGTTCATGTTCATGTTACTTTGTGTTCCACTGCCTGTCTGCCAAACAACAAGCGGGAAATGCTCGTCATACTTTCCGCTGATGATATCATCACATACAGCAGCAATTGCTTCTGCTTTTTCGCTTTCAAGGTTGCCAAGTCGTTCGTTCGCAATCGCTGTGCTACGTTTCAAAATTGCAAACGCATTCACAACTTCCTTTGGCATTTTCTCAGAACCGATTTTGAAATTTTCTTTGCTTCGTTGTGTTTGTGCACCCCAGAACTTGTCCTTCGGCACTTTGATTTCGCCCATTGTGTCTTTTTCGATTCTAAATTCCGTCATTATGTATCCCTCCATAGCTTCTCATCACTCAACTCTATTCTATACAAAAAACGAAAATCCTTTAAGCGTTTTCAATTAAAATTTTATCTTTATTTTAATTTTAGTTCAATATAAACGCGAACATCCTTCGAATATTTATATTTTGGGTTCGTTTTTCCGTAATCCTTTGATGTATAGGTCACCTCATAATGCTTGTCAAACGACTGTAGAATACGGTCGATCTCCTCTTTTGTTCCTGCTAAACGAATCTGTGCCATCTTGTTTCCTCCAAAACCCTCATTCTTTCTTTTACCACAAAATAATGTAACACAGAATATTGTTTTTTCAAGCAGGTAATGCTAAGAAAAAGATTTGAGGCGGGTGATCCAAATGAACCAAACTCCATTAAAAGAGCACTTATACGATAATCTCTCCGTCATCCTTCCACAATTAAAAGAAATGGACGATTTGGTCCATGAGAAAAAAACACTGCCTCACGGACAGGTGGTTTACTATTTATACATAAAAGAAATGAACGAAACGATGGAGATTCAAACCTTTTTAAAGCTGCTTCTCCAAGATCATACGTCTCTCACAAAAGAGAAGCTGGAATCCAATTTATCGATGATGACCACCCGTTCGGTGAAGACCTCCGAGGAATTGGTCGATGCGATTTTTGAAGGGCATTGTGTGGTACTGATTAACGGATTTCAGCATGCGTATATTTTAGAAACGCATGGAACGAAGAAACGCAGTATAGGTGATGCTACCTCTGAAACAATTGTGAGAGGTCCGAAAATTGGCTTTATTGAAGATTTAGATACGAACTTAGCTCTTGTGAGACAGCGCTTGAAAAACCCCAATCTTAAAACCGTCGACATGAAAATTGGTCAAAAAAAGTACACCCAAGTGACCATCATGTACATTGACGGTATGGCTCAATCGTCTGTTTTAAAAGAAGTGAAAAAAAGGCTCAAACAGGTCACGATTGATGATATACAAGATTCTGGTGTTCTTGAGGAACTGATTGAGGACAATGTGTACTCGCCTTTCCCGCAAATCCAAAACACAGAACGGCCGGATAAAGTGGCATCTGCTTTAAATAATGGACGTGTCGCCATTTTTGTTGATCATTCACCTTTTGTGTTAATTGTACCTGCTTCTCTCGCGACGATTATGCAATCACCTGATGATTATTATGAAAGGTGGATCGCCGCCTCTCTCATTCGTATGCTGCGGTTTACCTCTATCTTTCTGACATTATTTTTATCAGCCATTTATATTGCGCTTGTGTCCTTCCATCAAGGACTTTTACCAACAACACTGGCTATTTCGATCTCAAGTACAAGAGAAAATGTCCCCTTTCCGCCTATTGTGGAGGCACTCATCATGGAGATAACGATTGAGCTGCTGCGGGAAGCTGGTTTAAGGCTGCCAAATCCGCTCGGTCAAACGATTGGACTTGTAGGCGGAGTCGTCATTGGGCAGGCGGCCGTTCAGGCTCATATTGTGAGCTCGATTATGGTGATAATCGTCAGTGTGATTGCCCTTGCTTCCTTTACTGTGCCTCAATACGGGATGGGCATGTCGTTTCGCGTGCTCCGCTTTGTGTCCATGTTTACGGCAGCTACTTTGGGTTTATATGGGATTGTGCTGTTCATGCTCGTTCTCCTTACCCATTTAACACGGCAAAAAAGTTTTGGTACGCCTTATTTTTCGCCAGACTTTGTGTTCAGCTATAAAAATGAAGACAATTCCATCATTCGATTGCCTTTGAAAAATCAAAAGAAAGGAGAACGATATGGTCAATCATAAAGAGTCGATCACCAGCTATCAGGCAAGTACCATTATTGCCAATACAACATTAGGTGCAAGTATGATGATTCTGCCCAGAGCAATGGCACAGGCTGCAACTACACCTGATGGCTGGATTGCACTCTTACTCATGAGCGTCATTTACATTGTATTTATTTTTGTGAATGTCCTTATGATGAAAAAAGTCCCCTTCTCCTCTTACTATGATTATACAAATGAGGGGCTTGGAAAGTGGATTGGTGCTCTTGCTAACCTGCTCATTATTGTTTATTTTCTTGGCGTTGCCAGCTATGAAGTACGGGCTATGTCAGAAATGGTGAAGTTCTTTCTGCTTCAAAACACACCTGTAGCGGTGACAATGATCAGCTTTATTTTGGTTGGTCTTTATCTCGTAGTCGGCGGGATTGGTGATTTTGCCAGACTGTGCCCTTTTTTCCTCATTGTGACCTTGATTATCTTATTTGTTGCATATGGACTCAGTGTTCAAGAATTTAAGTTAGATAACCTCCGGCCTGTTTTAGGAGAGGGATTCTCCCCTGTCTTCAAATCCCTTAACGCATCAGCCATTTCGTTTGTCGGCATTGAAATGATGCTGTTTATGCCTGTCTATATGAACACGCAAAAACACACCTTTGCTTATGGCGCAATCGGCTTTTTGATTCCTGCGATCATCTATATTTTCACCTATATTCTTGTCGTTGGTGCGTTCACCGTGAAAGAAACTGCGACGTTGACTTGGCCGACGATTGCTTTATTTCAATCGTTCGATATACAGGGGATTTTTATTGAGCGAATTGAATCTTTTTTGCTTATCGTTTGGCTTGTTCAGCTTTATACGAGCTTTGTAGGATATACGTTTTTTGCTGCAATGGGGGTATCCAAACTAACAAAATTACCAAAAAAGATCGTGCTCGCGTTGATGGGAATTGTCATCTACTTTGCCGCCGTTTTCCCAAAGGATGTTGATACAGTGCGTGATTATTTAACCTATGTGAACCATTTATTTTTCCTTTTATTCGGCATCCTCCCGTTTCTCTTATTTATCATCGTGTTTTTTAAAAGGAGGCGGAAAGCAGCATGAAAAAAAAGGCGGCCTTTGCATACCTGGCCCTTGTTCTATTAAGTGGATGCTGGGATAGTACCAATATTGAGGAGCTCAACATGGCGATTGGTTTTGGCTTAGATAAAGGAGATGACGGTCATAAGCTTAAAATATCTATGCAAGTCCTTGTTCCTCAAAAAATTGAGCAAGAATCCAGCGTAAAAGACCCAACAAAGATTATTGAAACTAGTGGTGATTCCGTACATCAAATATTCCGAACAACAACGCTCAAGAGTCACCGGATTTTCGCCCAGCAGCTGAGGGTGTATTTATTTTCTGAGGAGCTCATCAATGAGAATAATTTCGACCTCGTCATTAATCAATTTATTCGCGACAATGAAACACGGAGAGGAAGCCTTGTCTTTATGACTTCTGAGAAGCCTGGGGACTTGCTGAAAATCAATGACGATGGACAGCCAGCTTCTTCTACATTATATGATATTTCTAGGAATACTAAATCGACTATACGTATGCTCAAGCCCGCTTCATTAGGAGATATTTCTTCTGCTATGCAAAACAACGTATCTTTTGCTGTTCCGAAAGTCGGTGTGGATCAAGGGAAATTAATGCTGGACGGAGCCTCTATTATAAAGAACAGACGATTTCTCACCAACATCTCTCCGTTAGCCGTGCAGTCGTATAACCTGTTGACCGGAGACGGAGAAGGCGGAGTCATTGAATTTGAATATGATCACAGCATCTATTCTTTTGAGATTTTTAAACTGAAACACAACATTGAAACGAATAAAACAGCCAGCGGAAAATATCAATTTAATGTGTCAGTGGCGCTTGAAGGAAGATTATCTGAGGATTGGAATGAGCGGGAAAATGCATTTAATGAAAAGTATCTCCAAGAGATTGAAGGTGTTGTGGAGCGTCGATTAGAGAAAAACGTAAAAGATTTCATTGGGGAATTACAGAATGAGATCAAAGCAGATATTTGCGGGTTTTATCAAAAAGCGAGTATTGCGTATCCGAAGGACTTTCGAAAAGAAGCGAAGCATTGGGATGAAATATTTAGTGAATCGGACATTCGTTACAAAGCAAATGTGAAAATCCGTGACTTCGGGACTAAGGGCGCAACACAATCTTTATAGAGTATGTTAAAATGGTAAGAAAAAAAGGGTGTCAATCATGAAACGAGCTTTACTTTCGGCCGGCATTCTATTTTTGATTCTGGGGATACTTCTGTTAATCGTTGTATTCACGCAATCAAAAGAAGATTTCTTCATTGAAGCCGACAGCTTTTCAAGCACATTTTTGATCGTGGTTTATTATGGACAAACCCCTGCGCTCCTTCTGTTGGGAGGCGGATTATTCGTCGGACTTTCACAGATCATTGATTTGCAGGAAAAAAAAGCGGCAGCAGCAAAGGAGAGCGTAAAGCTTTTATCCGAAATGAAGAAAACCCTGGAAGAAAAACCGGCCAAGGAGCAGGAGGCTTTTCCAGTTCCTGAGCTCCATCAACTATCCGAACGTCCGATCACAGGACAGAAGGACTAATTTTACGCATGTTCTAGCAGCTTTCACTTGAAAGCTGTTTTTTTATTGAATCAGCTTATGACGGTGCGCATACACAGCCGCCTGCGTTCGATCTTCCACATCAAGTTTGGAAAGAATGTTGGTAATATGGGTCTTCACCGTTTTAATTGTAATAAATAATTCCTCGGCAATGACCTTATTCGATTTCCCATCCGCAATCAGCTTCAAGATCTCCATTTCTCTTGCCGTTAATGAATCGTGAAGGATGGACCCATTTGATGAATGACGGAGTTTATTCATGACCTTTCCAGCCACTTTTGATTCAAGTCTTGGTTCGCCGATACTTGCAGATCTGATGGCATCAGCAATTTCTCCTGCCTTGGATGTTTTTAATAAATAGCTTAAAGCACCCGCCTCAATCACTGGATAGACTTTATCATCGTCAATAAAGCTCGTCAGAACGATAATCTTGGCATCTTCAATTTCCTGACAAATTCTTTTCGTTGCTTCGATGCCATCCATCCCCTCCATGACAAGATCCATTAAAATCACATCTGGCTTTAATTCAACGGCTAGCTCTACACCTTTTTGTCCATCTGACGCTTCACCAATGACTTCAATATCAGCCTGCGCCTCTAAAAAGGCCGCAAGACCCATTCTCACCATTTCGTGATCGTCGATTAAAAGCACTCGAATCATCGAACGTTCTCTCCTTTTCCTTCATCAAAAATGGGAACCTTCACATCAATTTGTGTGCCTTTTCCCTCAAATGACATAATCTCTGCGACACCGCCTACTTCACTTGTTCTCTCTCGAATCGATTCAAGTCCGTAGGAGGCTGTCTTCACATGGTCTGTTTGAAAGCCGATACCATTATCAATAATCTTTAGCTGCACTTGCCGGTTTCTTATGAGCAGGCGCACAGTTACCTTTGTCGCCTTTGCATGCCTAAATACATTAGACAGGGCTTCTTGCACAATTCGGAAGAGGTGGTCCTCTACTCCTTTAGATAACGGAACATCATCTTCGATTTCCCAATCAATATCAATCGGCTGCTTTGCTTGAAATTCATTTAGCAGCTCAATTAAGCCTTTTTTCAGGTCTTTTCCTTCTAGCGTGATCGGTCTTAGATGAAGCAGAAGAGCACGCATCTCATTTTGTGCATCGCCAGCCATTCGTTCGACAAGCTGCATTTGCTTTAATATCTTTTCATCCTTTTCCTTCATGCCTTCAAGAATAGCTGAAGTCATCATCGAAATCGCAAATAACTGCTGACTGACCGCATCATGGAGCTCTCGTGCAAGCCGCTGCCGCTCTTCTGAGACGACCGATTTCTTCATTTGAACCTGCCATTCAGCCCGTTCATTTGAAAGCTTTTGCAAAGAGGCTACTTGCCCTTCCACCCGCTTCGCCATTTCATTTAATTGATCGGCGGCTAAGCCAATTTCATCGTCGCCAAGAGACGGCAGTCTGTATGCAAAGTTTCCATTTTCAAATTTCAAAATCGACTCTACAAGCTGATCGAGGCGCTTCTTATGCTGATAGCCAAATACACTCCCGGCAGAAATCCCAATCGCAAGACTAACGATGAGTAAAATACAAAAAAACGGTATGCCAAACCAGCGGGTAGAAAGCAGGATCATCGGATCAAGCTGATAATAAAAAAACATCGGCAGTGTCGTCATCGTCACAACACCGAGCGAGATACCGACGCCAAGACGAACAGATTGCCACTGGAGGCCTAAATGGAATTTCCTCATAAGTATCTCACATCCACATCTCCGATCAATAGAGAGATGGAGATTTTCACTTTTCGTTTGCTCTCATCGTAATCGTTGGTCATCACGTACACTTTACTGCCGAACCCGCTTCTTTTTTCATCTATGATTTTCATATCACCAATCGCGGCGGAAGCACTCACACATACTTCAATATCCTGCGGTACGTAAATATCCACATCTCCGATCAGCCCGCTAATCACGATCGTACTCTCTTCTTCTGCGATGATCGCCTTTGATAAATCGATTTTAACATCGCCAATAAAACCTGAAATCGTCAAATCACTTAATTGAAACGGCTTTTTCATCAGCCTGACTTCACCGATAAAAAAGTCATGCTCTTTGCGCGGCTTTGTCTGGCTTTTTGTTTTCTTCTGATCGTCCTTTTTTTCAAGATTGACTTTCAGTGAAGGCTTCCCATCGTCTGATGTTTCCTTTTTATCGACATCAAAAACAGGTTTATTTTTCAATAAGCGATAGCCGGCATAAATCAAAAAGGCCGCAAATAAGTAACCTGTTAAACTAAATGTAATATTGAGCAGAAATTTTAAGAAGAGAAAGCCGGCAAAAATATAGGAAACTGAACCGAGCCAACGTTTGGATCGTGAGTGCAGCCAATAACCCGCCAGCGCAAAAAACACAGGCCAAAACAAATCTGCTCCGATCCCAATAATTTTGAGAAATAAATTAATACCAAATATCACGACAATGATGCCTAAAATTTGATTCCTTGTAAAACGCAGTTGACTCGCCTCCTTCCTTTCTTTCATTCATTACCGCAGCTTGAGGTTACCACTTGTCATTTCAATATCGACTAAATGTGTCCCTTTCCCCCGCGTACCTGTAAAGCCTCGACCTTCACTATCCACTTGATCAAAGTCATACGAGTGATCGACGCTTCCACTTGTTTTTTTCACCTGAACGTTGAAATCTCCGTCATCTGGCAAATTAAATTTCGCGCTCCCTGATGTCATATGAAAGGAGACAGGTGACTCAATTGTATCAAAACTTGCTGTCAACCGGCCGCTTGTCATGCCCAATTGCAGCTCGCCTTTGACATCATTAATATCGGCACGCCCTGAAGTTGCCCCAATATCACTATCCTTCGCATCGATGTGCGACACTGCCAGCCTGCCAGAGGTTGCTTTGATTTCCACATTTTTGGCTGAGAAATTCTGAGCTGTGAGGTTTCCGCTCGTTGATTTGAGTATCACATCTTGAAGGGACAGCTTTCCTTCTCCGTTCATCTCGCTGACTCCGCTTCCACCCGTAATCTTCACATTTTTATGATAATCTGTTGGAATTTTAACTAAAAGCTCTCCTTTTTCAAATTGAGTGAAAAACAAGAAGCTTTTATTTTCAGCGCGAATTTTAAAGGTACCGCCTGTTTGCTCCGCATACATTTTCCCTTTTCCATTGAGAGCAGTCACGGAAATATCGGAACGATTTTCAGGTTTTACCTTCACGCGAAACCCAGAAAGAGAAATATCTAATTGATCAATCTCCTCTTTTTTCGCTGAAGCTTTTGTCACTGGTTTTTCACGGGAAAAACTTAAATGAAAGAGATCTTCATTTTTGAAAAGCATGCCAATCATTAAAAAGATACCTACAAGTATACAAATTAGACCGATTAATCGCTTCATTCATACCATCCCTTTATCTTCTGACCTTTTCATTATAAGGAAAAGCGAAACAGAAAGAAATCAAATATCGGAAGAAAAAGCCTGCTTTTCTTCCGATGTGATCTCTATACGTTTGCTTGCTGTTGTTCAGGCTTTTTCTCGAGCTTCAGCTTCTGCCATTCTTTTTCAACCTCGTCGGCATAATCTAAATGAGCATATGCACCTTGATCCGCAAATTGTGCATAGCTGCCTGCTTTTGTTTCCATTTCTTCAATACGGTTCTCCATTCGGAGAAACTCTTTATATGCACTTTCACTGTCTACTTTATTGATGGAATCATTCATATGCTGCTTTGCCTGTGCGGCATTGGCTCTTGCAATCAGTGCCTGCTTCTTGTCTTTTATATCACGCAGCTTCGTTTCTAAGTGCTGCAATTGCTCTTTCAGCTCTTTCAATTGTTTCACAGATTGCTGGTAGGCTTCCTGATATTCGTTGTGCTTTTCTTCAAAATACTTCATTTCTGTGAGCGCTTTTCGTGCAAGCTCCTCTTCTCCCGCATGATATGCCAGCTCGGCCTGCTTCTTTCGCTTTTCAGCAAATGCTTCCGTCTCTTCTGCTTTGCGCAGGAAGCCTTGCTGAATCGTTTGCTGTTTGATGATGGCATGTTTCGCTTTCGCAACATCATCCTCCATATCACGAACGTATTGATTCAGCATGACACGCGGATTCTCCAATTTATCTAAGCCTTCATTGACAGTTGCAACAAACATATCTCTTACTCTTCTTAATACCATTTGATGTTCCTCCTTTTATTTTTTCTTTAAAAAGTCTTCCCATTCTTGATCAAAAGACGTGTGAAGCGGTTCTTCCGTATTAGGTGCCGTGTTTGGCTCCATATATGCTCTGCTTGATGATTTTTTGGTAGATTCACCATTGATCATCGACCAGCCAAAATAAAGAAGTACCCCTGCAAATGCGATGCCAAGTATAAACGGCAAAAATTGCACGACGATCAATACACCAATGACTGCTAGAATGACACCTAAGGTTTTACTGCCTTTTTCGTATTTTTTAACACCTACATAGATGAGGCCTGCCCCAATCAAAACCGGGATCAGTCCACCAAATGAACCACCAAAGAAGATGGATAAACCGACAAACAATAAAATTGAACCGATAATGGTTTTACTTGTTATTTTCATCTTCATGCCTCCTTTCTTGCTCCTTGCTTTAACTATAGTCAAAAAAGAAAGCCGGCAAAACGTGTCACAGATTGATCTTTGATTGCGACTAGAGTCGTAACAATGCTCAGACTGAGCGGCAGAACCTAACAAAAAAGCACTCTTCTATTTGAAGAGTGCTCAGATTGTTGACCAAGGGCTATTGGTCTTCTTTTTTCAGTGTGATAGAAAACCTTTGCAGTCTAGGAAGGACGAGTACCGGAGCGGAGCGAATTGAACATTCGTGAGCACCGGAGCGCAGACCTGACAAAGAATGCGAGGGTTTGTCTACACGCTGGGCACTCTTCTATTTGAAGAGTGCTTTCCTTATTTAGAACGAAACACGTCGGCACTTCGTTCATATTCAACATCAGCTTCACCAAGCCGATGATTCACGATTCGGGCGGCTGCAAATAAATAATCGGATAGACGGTTTACGTATGTGAGCGCAACAGCTGGAATCTCCTCCTGTTTCGCAAGCGTCACAATATGCCTCTCGGCTCTTCTGACGACTGTCCGCGCCACATGTAAGAGAGCAGCGCCTTCCTGACCACCCGGTAAAATAAACTTGGTGAGCGGCGCGGCCTCTTCTACATAGACATCCATCCTTTTCTCAAGGGCTGTCACAGAGGCTTCTGTTAATTTGCCTTCTTTACGTGGTTTGACTGCTGCCAAATCACCGCCACAGTCAAACAGCTCATGCTGAATAACAATCAGCTCTGACAAAAGGTCCTGAAACAATTCGCCATGCTGCCGTAATTTTGCATGCGCGAGTCCAATAAAGCTATTCGCCTCATCTAGCGTTCCATACGCCTCTACTCTCACATCATCTTTATCAGCTCTTCCGCCGATCAGGCCTGTTTGACCCTGATCCCCGGTTTTCGTATAAAGTTTCAACGGTTTGCCCCCTTTTCTACTGCTTTGTCCTTTTAGTATAACCCGAACTAAATAGGATGCAGTTGTTTTACTAAAACATGGTGAAAGAATGTCATCAATGAAAGAGAAAAGTGAACCATTTGTTAAATTAAGATATTAAATAATAGGATAGATAGTCTCTTATGAAGGCCAACCATCCTTTTTATTTCCTTATAAAATAATGATTGAAGATATAGTATATAGTGTCTAAAATGTGATTAAGACTAAATGAAGGAGGATGGTATGAGTAAATTTAGTTTATTTAACAAATTTATGGTACAAGAAGGCGGAAAGGGCATTTCATCTAATTAAAATTCAACCGTCTTAGATATAGAATTAGAACTGGCTGTCATTGTGGCAGCTTTTTTTTTATTTAAAGCAAAGATTAAGAACTATTGTAAGGACTACACATTATAGATATGTGTAGTCCTTACAATATCAACTGTTTTACTCAACTAACCTAAATATAATTGTACATTCACTTTTGAATGTCTTTCAACGTTTGAAGAAGCCCGTGCACCTTTTGTCCTAATCTTTCGTGTAAAAGGTCAGCATCTTCCGTTTCATGCGTATTGGGTGTAGCAATACAAAGATGATGGATTGGAATGCTTGTTTCTTGCTTCATGATGTGCATAAGCTGCCCCATGAGCTGAACAGCTGCTCCGTCTGTTAAAGATCGTTTCAGGATAAGCCAAATGGCCAACTCTTCTTGCTGAAGCATGCCGTAAAGGATCATATCGTCTTCGGCGTCTTCTGCGGCAAATTGTGCTAATCCGTTAGCTTGCTCGAAAAACAGCATATCTTCAGATGACTCTAGCTGCTCATGAAGCGTCTTCTTTCCCGTTCCAATAGACCTTTTCCAAAAGAACCCGCCGTTTTTCTTATGTGAGGAAAGGATGCGAAGAGGCTGATTAATGGAAAACGTCATTCCTTCTGAGCTATAAGTCCTCCAGCCATCCGCTATGTTTACAATTGATGCTTTTGAAGGGGCTGCAGGCTCAACCATCAGCTGGGGGTTAGCCCTAAATGGATGCTGGAGCGGCGTCACATTTGTTTCATACACACGGTTGATTCGTTCAGTGGTCAAGACGTGATGCGGCAGTCCTAACATGTCTGTCTTTCCTTCATGTAGTAGCAGCAGGCGATCACAATATAAACTAGCAATGTTCACATCATGGAATACGCCAATGACCGTTAACTTAGAGGAAGTCGTTTCTTCTTTAATTAAATCAAGCAAATCTTTTTGATAGGCTAAATCAAGGAAACTCGTTGGTTCATCCAGCAATAAATATTCAGGCTGCTGCGCCAATGCCTGTGCTAAATATACACGCTGCTGTTCTCCTCCGCTTAACTCATGGATGGATTGATTCTTAAACTGTGCAACACCCGTTTGTTCCATTACTTTGCTGACGACCTGCACATCTTCTCGCGTGACAGATTGCAGCCACCCTTTTTGATATGGATAACGACCGAATTGGACGGTTTCTTCCACCGTAAATGAAAAAGCTTGGTCCGTTTTCTGCGGCAGAACTGCCATCTTTTGCGCAAGCGCCTTTGGCTGATAGGATTGAATAAGGTGACCGCCGAGACGCACCTCTCCGCTCATAGGTGCTAAAATCCCTGCCATCATTTTAAGAAGGGTCGTCTTACCGCTCCCGTTTGGACCGAGTATACCGAGAAATTCTCCTTGCTTCACTTCAAGATTAATGCCTCGAATGACCTCTTTCTCTCCATATCCACCTCTGATTTCCTTCACTTGAATCATACGTGCGTCCCCCCTCTATATTTACGAATGAGGATGATGCCAAATACAGGTGCACCAATTAACGCAGTAATGATGCCAATCGGTAATTCAGTCGGCTCAATGATGGTACGGGATAACACATCTGCTAATACAAGAAAGGAAGCACCGTTCAGCATAGATAAAGGCAGCAGATGCCGATGATCTGTGATAGTGAAGAGGCGGATAAAATGAGGAATCACAAGTCCTACAAAACCGATCGTCCCTGATACCGCTACTGCACTTCCGGTCAGGATCGAGCCCGCCAGCAGCACAATATATTTGCTCCTTTTCACATGTACACCTAATAGCTTTGCCTTCTCCTCGCCATACGTCATCACATTCAAATCTCGCCCCATCAACATTAACGCAAAGGTCCCAATAAGAAAGAAAGGAAGAAAAAGCAAAATATAACGCCAGCCCCTCATGGACACACTGCCAAGCAGCCAATGAATGATCTCTTTTAGATCATCACCTGTTAAAGCAATCATCAATGAAATGAGCGCACCCAAAAAAGAGCTGAAAATCACTCCTGTCAAAATTAAAGAAGAAATGCTCATCCCCCGATGAACAAGACGCGCAAAAAAGAGAACGAGGCAAAGGGTCACAAGCGCTGTTGTCATACTGAATAATGGCAGTGTGAAACTGCCAAAAAGCGGGAGCTGCAAGCTGAAAAACAGGGTCGCTACGGCTCCAACTGATGCCCCTTGAGATACCCCCAGCGTATAAGGGTCAGCGAGAGGATTTTTTAATAAACCTTGAAAAGCTGCACCAGATAACGCAAGTGCTGCTCCGACTAATGCCGCTAATATGACTCTTGGCAGCCGAATGTTCATCATAATATTGCGATCGATGGAATCAATGGTTCCAAACTGCACTCCGAATAGTTCATGAACAAATATACGAAGAATAGAAGGAATGGGAATCCCTAAGCTTCCAAAGGAGATTCCCATTCCAACGCTCATCACAAGAAGTAAAACACTTAGTGTATATGCGATGATCAATTTATTTGAACGTGTCAGGATAGACGTTTTTCGCAAGAGCCTCGACTCCTTCAACCAATCGCGGTCCCGGTCTTGATGCGAGATCCGTATTCAATTGAAAGACTTGTTTTTCTTTCACTGCTTTCATTGCATTCCAGCCGTCTCTTTTTTTCAAATCAGCTAAGCCTGATCCATCAATTGTAACGATGACATCAGGATTTCGCTTGATGATCGATTCTTCCGTCATTTGCACCCAGCCAGTTTGATCACCTGCAGCATTTTTGGCATGGATAACAGAAAGCATTTCATCCATAAATGTATTTTTACCAGTTGTATAGATTTCAGGTGCACCTGATACTTCAACAAAGACTGTTTTTTGCTTGTCTTTCGAAATCCCCTCTGCTTGTTTCTTGATGTCATTCAGCTTTGTTTTCATTTCGTCTACAAGCTTTGTTGATGCTTCTTTCACGCCGGCTGCTTCACCGATCATATTGATTGATTTGTACACATCCTTAAAGGATGTTGCATCATTTACAGTCAGCACTTGGATCCCTGCATTTTCAAGCTGTTTAAATCCATTTTTTGATCCCATCTGAGATGCATGTGCTAAGACAAGATCTGGCTTTAAGGAAATGACCTTCTCGACATTGAATTCAAGTCCGCCAATCTTCTCTACCTTTTCGACTTCCTTTGGATAATTGTCAAAGTCTGATCGTCCAACCATTTTATCTCCAAGACCGAGTGCATAAGCAATCTCCGTATTACTTGGAATTAACGAAACAATTCGTTTAGGCTGTTCTTTGATTTCGACTGTTTTGCCAGCTGCATCTTTTATCAATACGGGAAATGCCGCAGTGGCCGTTTCTTTATTTTGTGACCCTTTTGCTTTGTGATCTGTCTCAGCGCCTGCACATCCTGCTAAAACACCCATCACAAGCAATAACGATAGCCAAATAGCTGTTAACTTTTTCATGAGTAACCCCCTGGTTTATGTACTGCTTAACGAAATCTCTTTCGTCAATTCTTTTCTAATTTCGGGAATATTATACTACAGTGCAGATAGGTTGTATATGTGATTTCTAAAAGCGTCTTTTCTGTTCATAAAACAAAAAAACAGCCTCTAAAAAGACTGTTTTTCACTCTTCAATGAATTGATTTGTTCTCCATTGATGGCGACTTTCTCAAAAGCAGGAGAAACGGCATGCTCTAAAGATAATGGATACGCCACATCATCTATGACACAATCTTTCATTTTAAAGTGAGTCACAGGAGAATGTGCATATGCGGCTATTTTCACACCATATCGTCCGCCGCTGCTTTTGAGTCCTTCCACTTCAATATGACGTACAACAGGACGATGCGGACCAGCATCTCCTTCCTCATACATCATGTCGATACAGACCACTTCATGCTTTAGACTTTTGACTGTATTGTTTTTAAAATAAATATGTTCAATGGTGCCGCCTCTGACAGAGTTGGTTTTAATACGCAGTGCCCGGTCAAGGTTCGGACTGTCCATGACATTATTTTCTGCATAAACATACTTTACCCCGCCAGAGATCTCGCTCCCGATCGTCACACCGCCGTGTCCATCTCGCATCTCATTTCTACGAATGACAATGTTTTCAGATGGAATCCCTATTCTCCGTCCATCCTCGTTTCTGCCCGATTTGATGGCAATACAATCATCTCCGTTATCAAAATAACAATCTTCAATGAGCACATTCCGGCAAGATTCCGGATTGACACCATCTGTGTTTGGTCCATGCCCAATGATTTTAACGCCGCGGACGATGACGTTATCACTTAACACAGGATGAATTTGCCACATCGGTGAATCCTTCACTGTCACTCCTTCGATTAGCACATGCTGACATTGGTATGGCTGAATAAAGCTCGACCTTAAATAATGACCTTCTCCAAATACCCTTTCTTCTACCGGTATTCTCTTTTCCGCCATTTCAAACAAAAGCTGGCGATCCCGATCCTGAGAGGGCTGGCCATTTGTCCCATACTTCCAAGGCCACCAATGATGCTCATCCCCTCTGCCATCAAGGGTTCCGGCTCCAGTTATAGCGATGTTTTCTGCATGGTGTGCATAAATGAGAGGTGAATAATTATAAAGTTCAACCCCTTCATATCTTGTCAGTACAAGAGGCAAGTAATCCTTTGGGTCTTGGCTGAATGTCACATAGGCTTTCTCATGCAGATGAAGTTCTACATTGCTTTTCAATTCTAAAGCACCTGTCATAAATGTCCCTGCTGGGATCAGCACCCGTCCCCCTTTCAACCGGTGGGCATCATCAATGGCAGACTGAATAGCATTTGTAGAAAGCTCTTGCCCTTCCGCATCTGCTCCATAATGCACCACATTCAATTCACGATCTGGGAACTGCGGTGCTTTTATCTGCTTTAGCACTTGATCAATTCCGTTTACTTTTTTATCTTTCTTCCCTTGCTTTGCTAAACGAGCAATTCCAACTCCAGTTAGTACCGTTCCTGCTGCGATATACATCAAATCCCGTTTTTTAGACACGTACTCATCCCCCAGTCGCCTTAAAGTGTGACACCTGTTTTGAAAATAGCCAGCTCTCTAAAATTGTTTTTTTCATGATTTAACAGCTTCCCGCTCGCCACATCAATGACAGTTGAAATGAATTTTTCTAATACAACATCTTCCGGTACATCTTCAAGCAGTTCTCCGGCATTAAAGTCAATCCAGTGCTTTTTTGTTTCATATAAGGCTGTGTTGGTCGAGATTTTCATTGTTGGCACAAACGTACCAAAGGGTGTCCCCCTGCCTGTTGTAAAAAGCACCATTTGACAGCCAGAAGCAGCAAGTGCAGATGAAGCAACCAAATCATTACCAGGTGCACTTAATAGGTTCAATCCCTTTTGTTTCAGCAGCTCTCCATATTTCAATACATCTTTAATATCAGAAGTACCTGCTTTTTGTGTACAGCCAAGAGATTTATCCTCTAATGTCGAAATTCCACCTGCTTTATTTCCCGGGGAAGGATTTTCATATACCGGCTGTCGATGATCCATGAAGTATTGTTTAAAGTCATTGATCATTTGCACAATATTGTCGAAAGTCGCTTCTGATGCTGCTCTCTCCATTAAAATCGTTTCAGCACCAAACATTTCGGGCACTTCTGTCAGCACAGTCGTTCCGCCTTGCGCGACAAGAAAATCGGACAGTCTGCCTAAAAGCGGATTTGCGGTAATACCAGAGAATCCATCTGATCCTCCGCACTTCAAGCCAATTTTCAGCTCAGATAACGGAATGTCTTCACGATGATCTTCTTTCGCCGCATCATAAATTTCCTTGAGTAAAGCGACTCCCGTCTCAATCTCATCTCCTACTTCTTGGCTTCTTAAAAATTTCACTCTCGTACGGTCATATTCACCTAATGTGGACTGAAAATCTTCAATGTCATTGTTTTCACAGCCAAGTCCAAGAACGAGTACTCCTCCAGCATTAGGGTGCTTCACCGCATTTTGTAAAATGGTTTTGGTATTTTCATGATCGTCCCCAAGCTGTGAGCAGCCATAATTGTGCTTTAATACAAGGGCTGTTTCAAAAGGATGGATGTTTCCACCCATTTCAGCGGTGAATATTTGGATCATTTGATCGGCGATGCCATTCACGCATCCAACGGTAGGAACAATCCAAAGCTCATTGCGGATTCCGCTTCCGCCATTTTTTCGTTTATACCCTTTAAATGTAAGATTCGTTTTTTCATAGGGGTTTTCTGATAATGAAGGCTGGTATTCGTATTCCAGCTTGCCAGATAGATTGGTTTTGATATTATGCGTATGCACCCATTCTCCAGCAGAAATGGCAGTCACTGCATGACCAATGGGATAGCCATATTTGATAATATTCTCTCTTTGCTTGATTTCAGCCAATGCAAACTTATGACCTTTGGCGACGGTCTCTTTTAAGATAATCGTATGTCCTTGATGCTGCAGCTCCTCCCCTTGCTCAAGTCCTTTTAAAGCAATACCGACATTATCTGAAGGGTGGATGACAATAAAGTCTTTCATGCTTTCTCCCCCTGACTTTCATATTGATGAAGCATCATTCGATGAACAGCTGCTCTCATCCCATGCGTCTGTATGAGGGTAAGCTGATCAGCTACAGCTTGACTCAATCCATTTATATCTGTTAAATCTCTGCCCCATAATGACTCGCATGAAAGAATTTTCGCTGCAACTCCTTCATTAGAATGGTTTTCCTCGTCCCATGCTTCCTTCATGAGCGTTAGCACAGTTTCATCATCCTTTACCCTTCCTGCATGTGCTCTGTAGAAATAAATGAGACTGCTAAGTGAAAACACAAGTTTCATTGGCAGCTGTTTCTTTCGCTCGACATAATCAAGCAATGACGGAAGATTACGGGTTCGGAATTTGGATACCCCATTCAGCGCAATATCCAGCAATTGATGCTTTACAAATGGATTGCAAAAACGATCCCAAACGGATTGTGTATAAAGAAGAAGCTCATCTTCAGGGAGTTCAAGCCCTGGCAATACTTCCTCCTCCAGCATACGCCGGATGAACGGACCAACATGCTCATCATCCACAGCTTCCTTTACAGTTTCTAAACCGCATGAATAGGCAATCGGCACCATCGCCGTATGTGCACCATTTAAAATTCGTACCTTGCTCATACGATAAGGCGCAATATCCTCTACAAAAAGTACATTTAATCCTGCTTCTTGAAAGGGGAGCTCCTTTTTCACAAAAGCGGGCGCTTCAATGACAAAAAGATGATAATATTCTGCCGTGACAAGCAATTCGTCGATATACCCTTCTTCCTTTCGTACGATGTCAGCCGCTTTCTTAGAGAATCCAGGGACAATCCGGTCCACAAGCGTATTACAAAACGTGTTGGCTTCCTTAATCCATGTAAAAAACGCAGGCGGCAGTTCCCACTCAGCTGCCATACTGATCACATATTCCTTCAATCGATCACCATTTTGTTCAACCAATTCACAAGGCAGAATGATCAGTCCTTTCTGCTCATCTCCAGCAAATGCTTTAAACCTGTGATACAAGAACGCTGTCAGCTTTCCTGGAAAACTGGCTTGCGGCCGATCCTCCAAACGATCCTCCTTTCTGAGCACAAGTCCTGCCTCTGTCGTGTTTGAGAAAACAAAGCGGAGATCCGGGTTTTCCGCTACGTGTAAAAATTCCTCGTAATCCGTATACGTACTAATTCCTCTGCTAATCGATTGAATGATCATACGTTCATTCATTTCTTGCTGATCATGATATCCCTGAATACATAATGTATACAGGCCATCTTGTTCATTTAAGGCTGCTACCGATCCTTTTCGAGGAGGAACAACAACCGCTCTTCCTTTAAAATCTGTGCAGTCGTTCAGCTTCTGGATGTGCCAATTGATAAATCCTCGCATAAAATTTCCTTCACCAATCTGCAAAATCGTTTCCGGATACTCAGGTGCTGGGTATATGGCTTTTGATAATCGTTTCAAATGGATTCCCCTCTCCAAGTATTATGCACACGTGAACATTTATCTAAGAAGGTGCAGATTACTGCACCTTTTTGACTGAATCTCTGATCATCAGCTCTGTGTGGACATACACTTTTTCCATATGATCTTCTTCTTGCTCTTCACCGTTTATCACTGAAAGGATAGCTTCTGCTCCAAGTGCACACATTTTTTCAATCGGTTTTTTCACCGTTGTCAATGCAGGTGTGGTATAGGATGAAAAGGCAATATCATCAAAACCAATAATAGAAATATCACCTGGACACGTTTTGCCTTTTGCAAATAATGCATTCATTGCACCAATCGCCATGTCATCGTTTGAGCAAAAGAGCGCTGTTGGCGGATCATCAAGGGCCAGCAGCGATTCCATTGATTCATAGCCGCTTTTCATGTGATAGTCGCCTTTCATCATATATTCTTTCTTCATAGGTATTTGGTGATCAATTAACGCTTGCAGGAAACCAGCTTTTCTTTCTTGAGTTGATTTAAAGCCTTCTTTCCCTTCAATGATGGCGATTTGTTCATGACCTTGCTGAATGAAATGGTGTGCAGCCTGGTAAGCTCCTTGACTATCATCTGCTAATATATTCATGACCTCATGACTTTCTACACGGCGATTCAGCACAATGATGGGAATGCCCTGTTTCTTCACATGATGGATAAATGCTTCATCGTGTTCGCTTTGACTCATGAGCAAAATGCCATCGTAGCGTTGTTTATGAATGGTTGTGTAATCGTGAAAGTCGTCAATTCCTCTTACAAAGAGATTATAATACTCTGTCATGACGCTGTTGACACCTTTTAACGCATCCACAAAGAAGCTTGAAGATGTGCCTTCTGTTAAACTCGTAAAAAACAGACCAATTGTAAATGATTTTTGTGATACTAGGCCTCTCGCATGGACATTCGGTGAATAATTCAGCTGTTTTGCAATCGACAAAATCTTTTGTTTTGTCTTCTCTTTAATAAAAGGACTGTTATTCAAAGCCCTTGATACCGTGGTATGAGAGACGTTTGCCAATTTTGCTATGTCTTTAATTGTGACTGTCATGCTATTCCGCCTTTTATGATTTTTTACCATCTTATCATAAAACCGCTTTCATTTTCTTCATGTCATTTTGTTTGGGTGGTGCTTGAGCTGATTTGCCCGGTCAAATTGGAAATACTGCCTGGCATTTTCATAGCTGATTCCTTTCACGATTCCCCCTAACAGCTCAAGATCATAAGGGGCTTCTCCTTTTTCTACCCAATCTCCAATGATATCGCAAAGCAGTCTTCGAAAATATTCATGCCTTGTATACGACAAAAAGCTTCGTGAATCTGTCAGCATCCCAATGAAACGGCTGATCAGCCCAATACTGGATAGAGCCATCATCTGCTCTGTCATCCCTTGTTTCGTATCATTAAACCACCAAGCTGTGCCGTGCTGGATCTTCCCAGGTGTCGTCCCGTCTTGAAAGCTTCCAGCCAATGTGGAAATCACAACATGATCCCTAGGATTCAAGGAATAAAGAATGGTTTTTGGCAGTGCCTGTTCTTGTTCTAAACGGTCCAATATTCTGCAAAGCGGCTTGGCAATGTCTTCATCATTCATCGCATCATACCCTGTATCCGGCCCAAGCCGCTCAAACATTTTCGTATTGTTGTTCCTAAGCGCATTGATATGAAGCTGCATCGCCCAGCCCCGCTCATAGTAAGCCTGACCTAGCTTTATGAATGTTTGTGTTTTAAATTTGATCTTCTCTTTTTCCGTCAATGAATGCCCCGACATTTTTTTATAAAAGATGGCTTCCACTTCTTCTTCCGTCGTTTCTTCAAACGTCATTTCGTTAATGGCATGATCTGAGATCAGGCAGCCCTGTTCATGGAAAAAATCAATTCTTGTACGGAGTGCTTTCAAAAAGTCTTGGTAGGATTGGATTGGAGTAGATGAAGCCTCTGCCAGTTCGTGAACATACGCTGTAAATAGGTGATTCGTTATATCAAGTGCCTTATCAGGCCGAAATCCGGGCAGTACTTGCACAGTGAATCCTTCTTCCCGCAGTTTTTGATGATAGCAAAGCGAGTCGACTGGATCATCTGTTGTCACGACTGTTTCAACGTTCGATTTCACAATGAAATCTCTTGCACCAAACCCCTCTCCTTGCAGCTTTTCATTTACTTTTTGCCAGATGATGTGTGCGGTTTTTTCGTTTAAAAGTTCTTCAACTCCAAAATATCGTCTCAGCTCTAAATGAGTCCAGTGATAGAGCGGGTTTCCAATGGTCATGGGAACGGTCTTCGCCCACGCCAGAAATTTCTCATAGTCTGAGGCATCCCCTGTGACGTGCGATTCGGGTATGCCATTTGCTCTCATGGCACGCCATTTGTAATGATCTCCGTAAAGCCATGCTTCGGTGATATTATGGAAGGTTTTATTTTCATAGATTTCTTTGGGGCTTAAATGACAATGGTAATCTATAATTGGAAGGTCCTTAGCAAACTCATGGTATAGCTTTTCCGCCGTCTGACTGTTGAGTAAAAACTGTTCATCTAAAAAGGCTTTCATCAAACTCCCCCATTTCTCTTATAGATAAAAATAATTTGTTCACGTTAACAATTTTATTGTAATCGTTTACAAAATTGATTTCAATCCTAAAACAGGAAAAAACGATCTCCTTTAGAAAAGAAAATCGTTTTTTGGCTATTTTACAGGTGATGATTTTTTTAGGATAATCGCAATAGTTGTTCCAGTGCCTAGTTCACTTTCAACTTGAATATCACCGTCATGCAGCAAGACGAGCTCTTTTGCTATCGCAAGCCCGAGACCTGTTCCGTTCGTTGGATCATTTGTATTTGTCCCTCTGTAATAGCGGTTAAATAGGTGATCCACCGTTTCCTGTGCCATTCCGCGGCCATTGTCTTTCATTTCGATCCGAACTTCTTCCTCTGTTTCAGATAAAACAGCTGTAATATGGGTGCCTTTTTCGTTATGCTTCACTGCATTCGCCAGCAGGTTCTCAATCACTCGTCTGAACCATGCTTTATCGATCTCAAATATGACACCATCTGTTTGATCTTCAAAGGAGCATGGATAATCCTCAGATGAAGAGCTTCTTGAAAACTCGTCCATAATGGAAGTTAAAAATTCACTGAGTTCAACCGGTTTTCGATTAATAGGCAGGGCACCATTCTTCAATCGGTATGTGAGGTTTAAATCCTCAATCAGTGTCGACATGTATTCTGATTTCTCACGAATCACCTGTCCCATTTCCATGACTTCTTCTTTGGACCATTGATATTGATCGGATTCAAGCATGAGTCCATAGCCGTAAATCGTACTTAGAGGCGTTTTCAAATCATGAGACAATCCTGCAATCCATTCTTCCCTTGTGGTTTGAATTTTTCTTCGGTTTGCTTCATTCTCTTTTAATGTAAGCGTGAGCTGATCCATTGTTTTTAGGATATCCTCAAATAATCGGTATTCCCGCTTAATACGGCCTTTTTTATTTTTACTGACTGGAATTCCCTTTCTATTTGTTGGTTCCTGCAATTTATTTTTTGATAAGAAAATCAGCCAGCGAATAATGTGATAAATTGGCAGCCCATAACGATACGAATACCACAATGTCATGACAATAATAATAGTGAGTGCAAGACCTGCAATTAAGATGGTTGTATATTGATTTAAAGCGTCTCTCTCTTTATCGTAAAGCTCGTCTGGGCTGTATACTTTATTTGGTACCGAGACGA
The DNA here is from genome assembly GCF_038630815.1 of Bacillus sp. FSL K6-0994. Lineage (NCBI taxonomy): Bacteria > Bacillati > Bacillota > Bacilli > Caryophanales > Bacillaceae > Bacillus > Bacillus sp. FSL K6-0994. The sequence continues at coordinate 3,027,615 of NZ_CP152043.1, forward strand.
TGATATACAGGTTTTTATTCACCTTCATATAAGTGAGGTCACTTCTAAACTCCCAAGGCTTCGATTGATACTTGAGCAATTCAACATCTGTTACGTTATGTTTCAAACTAGTGTTGGCCCGAATGCCTTTTAAATATTTTCCTTCTTCATTGAACAAATGAACCGATCCATTCATTCTCTTCAAGAATTCTTTTGTTTCAACAGAATATTGAGATAATGCAGCCAAATTCTTCTCGTGCTGTTTCAGATAATTGGCTACCTTTGTGCTGTTCGTTTTGAACCCATATAACACAGTAAAACTTTCTTGATCAATCTCAATTGGCCAGAAGTACATCTTGTAATCTTTAAATTCTCTTTTTTCAAAGATCTTGATCATTTCATCCTTTTGATAAGACGTTGGAATTGATTTAGGGCGGTGATAGCTATAAACGGTATTCTTCTTTGAATCAATCACTTGCAGCCAGCCGTCTCTTTTTTCCACTGCTTGCTTGAGCTGATCGTCGGCTTCCATTTTTCCATCCTCGTTAAAATAAAGCCAGCTCATGAGTGTATCTCCATCAGCTTTTGTTAAACCAGTTTCGGTCATATTCTCATAGTATTTATTTAAATATAAGTTCTCAGAGAACGTATTGCCGATCGTCAGAATGGCAATCACAATAAACATTTGTCCGACAAAGTGAAAGAAAAGTTTTGCTCGTAAATTCATAAATTATTGAAGGACCTTTGCAGGGTGCGGTATAAATTTATATCCCATACCACGGATCGTCACAATATATTCTGGCTGACTCGGATCTAATTCAATCTTTTCCCTCAGCTTTCGAATATGAACCATGACAGTGTTGTTATCACCATATGATGGGACGCCCCATACTTTCTCATAGATTTGATCTTTTGAGAGAACCACATTCGGATGGTCACAAAAGTACTTCAGCAAAGAAAGAAGCTGAGCAGAACATGCCGTCACCTCTCCTCTTACTTTCAATTCGGCTGCATGAGGATGATAGGAGAAATGGGCATAATGATATTGGCTTTGAGTGTCTTCTTGCTCCTCCTGTAAGGAGATATAAGTTCGGTTTAGGTGAGCCTTAATTCTAGCCACTAGCTCAAGCGGGTTAAATGGCTTTGTGATGTAATCATCTGCCCCCTGTGCAAAGCCCGTCAGTTTATCGACATCAGACGTTCTTGCAGTTAAATAGAAAATAGGCACTTTCGTTAACTTTCTGATTTCAGGCAGAACGTCAAAACCAGACTTACCGGGCATCATTACATCTAGAAGTAAGAGGTGGATGTCCTCGTTTTTGACAATATCTAATGCTTCATCTGCATGGTAGGCTTTATAAATATGCTTGAATCCTTCTTTTTTTAATACGCGTTCAACCATTTTCACAATTGCTTCTTCGTCATCTGCAATCAATATTTTTGCTGTTTCCACGCATCTCTTTCCTTTCTAGCTATGATCTCTAACCGTATATTACCATTGTCTAAAGTAAAAAAGTACCTCTTTTCCGCATAAAAGCGAAAAAATATCAACTGGAGAAAATGGCAGCACGAGGAAGTTTCAAACATGCAAAAAAACCCGGCAGCTGCACCGGGTTCCTTTACATCTATTATCCATTCACAGCTTCTAGCTTTCGTTCATGATTCATTAAGTCATAGGTTAAACAGATCGGCTTATTCGTTCTAGGATCAAGCACAATTTCTGCATCAATATGGAATACCCGACTGAGTACCTCTTTGGTCATGACCTCATGAGGCGTACCATCTTTTATGACTTTCCCTTGATTGAGGGCAATCATGTAATGTGAAAAACGCGCCGCATGATTCAAATCATGGATGACCATCAACACAGTTCGGCCCTGCTCTCTATTTAAGCGTTCTAACAGCTGAAGAATCTCGAGCTGATGTGCAAGATCCAAATACGTCGTAGGTTCATCTAATAGGAGCAGCTCTGTTTCCTGGGCAAGTGCCATCGCAATCCATACACGCTGACGCTGTCCGCCGGAAAGTGCTTCAATTGGCCGATCATGAAAAGCAATCATTCCCGTTTCCTCAAGTGCCCACCTAATGATTCGTTTATCTTCATTTGATAAGCGGCCAAACCCATTTTGATGCGGGAAACGTCCATATGACACGAGCTCATACACTGTCAATCCACTTGGTGCTTCGGGCGTTTGTGGTAAGATCGCCATTTGTTTTGAAATTTCTTTTGTCGGCGTCTCATGGATAGCCTTGCCATTTAAGTAAACAGCTCCTCGATTGGACTTCATAATACGAGACATCGTTTTTAAAATGGTTGATTTCCCGCAGCCATTCGGTCCAATCAGTGTTGTCACCTTGCCTTTTGGGATGCTGACATTCAAATCTTCTACAATCAAACGGTCTTGATAACCGATACAAAGCTTTTCTGTTTCGAGCGATTTCATATGTTGTCTCTCCTTCCTCATTAGTTCGATTTCATCAATAAGTAAATGAAGTAAGGTGCGCCTAAAGCAGAAACGACAAGGCCAACTGGCACTTCTGATGGTGCAAGGATGACGCGGCCAATTGTATCTGCCAGTAATAATAACAGCGCGCCAATCAGCGCGGAGGCCGGTATCATTCCTTGATGCTTTGGCCCAACAAGCTTTCTAGCTAAGTGCGGTGCGGCTAATCCTAGGAAAGAGATACTTCCTGCAACAGCAACACTTGCACCTGCTAATGCAACGGCAATCAGCATGAGAAGACTTCTTTCTTTATGAACAGAAATGCCCAATCCATAGGACAGCTGATCACCTAAATTCATAATGTTTAAGTAGCGTGATCTGACAAGCGCTAATATAAGGAAAATCAGCATCCATGGCAGAACAGATAGGACATACGTCCAGCTCGAGCCATAAATGCTTCCAGATAACCACACGATAGCTTGGTTAAAATCATTTGGGCTCATTTTCAACTGGATGACCACAATTGCTGCTGAAAACGCAGCATTCACACCAATACCAGTTAAAATCAATCGAACAGGTGTGATGCCTTTTTTCCACGCTAACACATAGATGAGAAATGCAGCAAAGCCTGCACCTACGAACGCGAAAAGCGGCAGTATAAAAATCGTAAGATCACCTAAATTTGTCATCGTGCCTTGAAATGCAAAGATAAATAGCACAACGGCAAAGCCTGCACCGGCATTGACACCAAGAATACCTGGGTCAGCTAAACCATTTTGAGAAACACCTTGCCAAATCGCTCCTGATACAGCGATAGAAGCGCCGACAAGTAAAGCGATGACCATTCTTGGAAGCCTGAACTCGAATAATACGAGTTCATCCATTTCACTTCCGAATCCAAAAAGTGTTTTCAATGTATCCATCGGAGAAATCCGAATTTCTCCGGTATTTAAACTAATGAGAAACACAGCTACGATCGCGAAAAAAATCATGAGCATCGTTCGTTGATATTTCTTTTTCTTTGCTTGCTGCACCATTTCCATTTAAATCCCGCTCCTTTCACGTCTAGCTAAGTATAAGAAGAAAGGAACGCCTATAATCGCCGTAATGGCACCGACTGGCGTTTCAAACGGAGCATTGACCAGCCTTGCAGCAATGTCTGCATAAATTAACAATGTGGCCCCTAAGATAGCGGAGCATGGGATAATCCAGCGGTAGTCCACTCCGACCAAGAACCGAGTGACATGAGGGATCACAAGCCCAATAAAACCAATAGAGCCTGCTACCGACACGGCAGCACCCGTTAAAAGAATAACAACCACTATACCAAGCACCTTGACCGTTTTCGTATACTGTCCAAGCCCTTTCGCCAGTTCTTCACCTAAGCTTAAAACCGTGATCGAACGGGCAAGGATCATTGCAATGATTAGTCCTGCAATGGCAACTGGAATGATGATATGAATGTTACTCCAATTCACACCTGCCACTCCGCCAGCATACCAAAAGCTCATATCTTGAGCGACGTCAAAACGGATGGCAATGGCTGAGGAGATGGAGCTCAAAAGTGCTCCAACCGCTGTACCAGCTAGTGCGAGCTTTACAGGAGTCAGCCCACCTTTTGACATAGTACCAACACCAAATACAATAGAGGCACCGAGTGCGGCTCCAACAAATGACCAAAGAATTAATGTAAAAGAAGATTGGCCAGGGAAAAATGCTAATGCAATGGCAATCGCAAATGCGGAGCCATTTGTCACACCCATAATCTCAGGTGACGCAAGCGCGTTTCTCGTCATTCCTTGCATAATGGCACCTGATACGGCTAAAAAGGCACCGACGAGGGCAGCTCCAACTGTACGCGGCAGCCTCAATTCCCGAATGATTTGATGTGAAGTTTGATGTGAATCAAAATGAAAAACGGCTTCCCATACAGTCTGTAGATGAATGTTTGCCGCTCCTAATGATACTGATAAAAAAAGACCAAATGCTAAAGCGATCATTCCTATGATGATAACAGCTGCTGTTCCAAAAGGCTTCGTGACAATATCGATCGTATCATCTCTGGCTGGCAGCTGTTTATTCGATTGTGAGCCCAAAACCAGTCTCTTCCTTTCCGTTCATGTCTATTCTCTATTAGTGATAATGATTATCAATCTCGAAGTCTAGTATATCACTTTCTTTTCTTTTTGAAATCACTGTTCTGATAAATTTCTTTATTTTCCGCAAAAAATTGTGAGAATTTCATCATTTTTCTTTTGGTTCTAAATTAGCCGATGCATTTTTATTCCTATCATGGTACGATAAAATTGAAAATGAGAATCATTATCAAGTAAAAGTGAATAGGAGAGAATTTTTGTGAAAAAACGAACTGGATTTCTTTTGATTTCTTTATCCATCCTTATGATCTTTACAGCCGCTTGCGGCAGCACTTCGAATAAACAATCTGCAGCGAAAAAGAATGACATGATCACATATCAGGATGCCAAAGGAGAAGTGAAGCTTCCGAAAAATCCGAAGCGAATAGTGCTTCTTGCAGAAAGCTATTACGGGGACCTCGTTACACTCGGCAAGACGCCGGTTGCTACGACATCACCCATCTTTAAAAACCCTTTTTATAAAGGGAAAACAGATGGAGTGAAGAATCTCGGAAGGACCCCATCAGTCGAAAAGGTAGCCGCTTTGAAGCCAGATATGATTATTGCATGGGGAGAAGACGAGAAGTTTGATCAATACAAAAAAATCGCCCCAACTGTAGCGGTTAAATACAACCAATATTCCTTCAAAGACCAGCTAAAAGAATTCGGTAAAATGACAGGTACACCAAAAAAAGCAACAGAATGGATCACGAAATGGGATACTAAAATTGCTGAGGTGAAACCAAAGGTAACAAAAGCTGTCGGCAGCAAAACGGTTTCGATCGTATCGCCATTTGATAAAGGTATTTATATCTTTGGAAACACCTTTGGCCGCGGGGGAGAAATCATTTATGACGAGCTGAAATTAAAAGCACCGAAAGTCGTCAAAAAAGAAGCGATCGACAGCGGTGTCGGCTATGCAAACATTTCTCTTGAGAAGCTGCCAGAATTCGCAGGCGACTATATTTTCACAGGTCCATGGAGCGGTTCAAAAAGTAATGGTGACCAAGTCTATCAAAGCAGCATTTGGTCATCACTTCCTGCCGTCAAAAATAAACGTGTATTTGAAATAGATCCAGTCGGTTACTTCTTTAATGACCCAGTGTCACTAGAAGGTCAGCTAGAGTTCATTGTGGACCGGTTGACATCTGCGTCATAAAAAAACGTTTCTCCAGAGATGGAGAAACGTCCAAATAATTGACAAAGGGATAAAATGAGCTTTATTTTAGCCCTTTGTCTTCTTTTCAGCGTGATAGAAAACCTTTGCAGTCTAGGAAGGACGAGTACCGGAGCGGAGCGAATTGAACATTCGTGAGCACCGGAGCGCAGACCTGACAAAGAATGCGAGGGTTTGTCTACACGCTGAACGTTTCTCCAGAGATGGAGAAACGTCTTCCTTATCTTATACCGTTTCTTTGGCAAATCCTTTTGACATGAATGGATAAAGCAAAATACCCACTAAGAATAGACCGATTCCAAGACCAAAAGTTTTCAAGTCGGCTGTTCCTGAAATAATGACCCAAGCCGAATACCCCATCGCAACAAGTGCAATGATGCCGTCTCTTGTTCGATTTCCTTTTTGAAGCTCATATGTGTCACCTTGCATGATGACCTTAAAGCTGTAGATGGAAGACACAATATACGGAATAAGATACGCAAGTGTCGCTGATGTGGTTAAAAAGGTAAAAGCTTCATTAATCGTACGTGACATCACAGAGAAGATAAACAGCTGTGACATAATATTTGTAACAGTCAAAGCGAAAGCAGGGCTTCCTTTTTTGTTTGTTTTTGCAAATACTGCTGGAAAATCACCAGCCTTTGCTGCTTGATACGGTACTTCTGAACCAAGTAAAATCCAGCCAAGCATCGAACCAAACAAACAAATAATCGCCAGCAGTGCCATGACAATTCCGCCAGCCGGCCCAATAATAAGCTGAAGCACATCCACGAATGGTTTGTCAGAGCCTTGCAGTTGATCATGCGGCAGAACGCCCATTGTAATCAATGTGATAATCATGTAGATCGAAAGTGCGATTAAAAGACCTGTAATCGTCGCACGTTTCACATCACGCTGTGAGGATGCTCTTCCTGATAAAATGACAGCTGATTCAATCCCAATAAATGCCCATAGTGTGGAAATAGCCGCATGATGAATTTGGCCTCCAAGTCCGAGCACTCCTTCCCCGCCTGTTTCAACCGGGAAGTAATAATGTTCAAATAATGCCGTTTGAAAAGCAAATAATCCCGCAACAATAAAAAGGACAAATCCAAGCACCTTCGAAAAGGTTGTAATAAAATTCAATTTACTCGCAGCACTTAAGCTTGTGATTAAAATGGTATGTGTTCCCCATAGAAGAAGAGTACATACGATAAACGTCATGAGCTGGCCAAGTGTGACCGCTTCTTTTCCAAAGGTAAAAACCTCAGTCTTCACGGTGAGAATAGGGAAAAAAGTCGTTAAATAACCAGCAAGGCTTGTAATAATCGCGACATTACTAATCCAGCTTGCCACCCAATATCCCCAAACCATTGTAAAACCGGCCGCTTTCCCTTTTTTCGGATCTTTAAAAAGCGCCCTTGCATAACTTTGTGGTCCAGCCGTCAGCTGCGGCTTATGAATGGACAAATGCCCAAATACAAGCGCAATCATCAGCACACCGCCGCCTGTGACAAGCCATGCCATCGTCACACCTAAAGGACTGGCGTGCTGGGCAAGCGTACTTGGCAGCATAAAGATGCCTGAACCTACCATATTTCCGACGACAAAGGCCGTCAATAACCAAAAACCCCATTTTTTTGTCTGTTCCATTTCCGTACCTCCGTTTTATTCACTTTGGACCAGACCCGGCAGTATCTTCATTGATATATTTGTGAAGCAATGACTTGCATTCTTTATGTTCATCATGGATTACCTTTTTAACAGCATACCCTTATTTTTGTTACTCAGAACATAAAAAAAAGCCTGAACAAAAGTCCATGCTTTTCAAAACATACACCTTGATCTCCGGATAGCCCTCCACGCTTTAAAGACGTGGCAGTCCTGCATTTATTCAATGCAGACCCAGCATAAAGAAAGTTGGAGCTCTCTTTACACTTCGGCGCTGATGCCTTTTTTCTCATGATCTACGATTCCATCTCTCCTATGAGTGACTCATCATCCGCGCAACCTCTACCTCACTGAGACATAGCGTGAGGATTTCTATTCATTTTTACTACACGAAGGTTATCAAACATTCTCACATCTGTCAAAGGGAAAAACATAGAAAAAAGGCAGAGAAGTGTTTCTCTGCCCTTTACCTGCTTATTGTTGGTTGTTTTTCTTCTTTTGTACAGCTTCCTGAAGCGGGTCGCCTGCTAGCTCTTTACTTGCTTCCTCTAACAGCTGATCTACCTGCTGATGGTCTTTCTCACTTTTCGCCTTTTTATCCTTTTGGAAAAATGACATCGCTGTTTCCTCCCTTTTCATAAAATGCGATTGCCTGTTTAATTTGTGCTACAGCGCTCAGACTTATTCAATGGAAGAGGCTCAATCATCATGAAAGGTCTGTCTCATTTTTTGCAAGTACGACAGAAAGGTTTTTAAATCTTCCTTTGTGAAGTCTGACATCATATGCTGAATCACTTTTCCGAAAAGACGTGTATGCTTTTCATAAATCGCCATCCCTTTTTCCGTGACTTCTAAACGAACAAGTGATGAATCGTCCTTGTCCCGTTCTCTCTGAATATAACCCTGCTCACATAATTTATTGAGCGCAATAGAGGCTGCACCAGGGTTTAAGGAGAGTCTTTGCTTCAGCTCTTCAGCATGTGATACTTTTCCTTGTATCAAAATAGAAAGAGCATATATCTGCGGGGGCGTGATGTCTTTCTCTAACTCAAGTAACTTGCGGTTTAATTTACGGCTGACTTCATAATGTACAAGAACAATTTCTTTTAAAATGTCTGCATTACCCATCCGAATCGCATCCTTATCGTTAGTATCAACATGACTTCCCCCTTATTATAGAATGTTTTTCCATTCAGCCAACCCTTTTGGCCTCTTTTTCTTTAGAAAATAAGCCTTGCTGAATGAATCCACCCTTGATATAGTGAGTACTTGAACTAAGATAGAACAGGAGTACGCATCATGACAGGAAAAACACACATCATGGGCGGAATTGCCGCCTCCACTGCCGTTGCCTACTATTATGGATTCGACCCAGTGATAATGGCTGCCGCTGGATCAGCAGGTGCCCTGATCCCTGACCTTTGCCATACAAAAAGTAAAATCGGCAGAAAATTCCCGCTGCTCTCGGCACTGATCAGCAGTGTGTTCGGTCATCGCACGTTTACACACAGTTTATTATTTTTGCTGATCATTTATTTTCTAGCGACAACATACATTCCAAATGACAGCCTAAGTATCGGTTTACTAGTCGGGATGGCAAGTCATCTCATCCTGGATGCAGGAACAGTGAACGGGATTAAATTTTTATTTCCAGCTTCCATTAAAGTGCGTCTTCCCTTCTATGTCAAAACAGGCAGCGCAGGAGAACAAGTCGTACTGGCTGCTCTTACCGTCGTTACCTGCTATTACATCGCTGTTATCTGCGGCATATCCATCCCATTCTAATGAATCAAAAAGAGATTTCCGAAAAACACAGGATATGAATTGATCATTCCTCATTTTTTTAGTAGGTTTAAGATAAGTGTTTTTGCCTTGCAGCTGAATACAGAATGGTGAGGAGCTACATAAATGAAAGCGTTTTTCAAAGATCACTGGTTTTTAGTGTACTCCATCCTCTTCATGTGGATGAAAACATACATCATTTATCAATTCGGATTTCACATACGAACAGCCAACCTGTTTCATGAATGGCTGCTTTTGATCAATCCACTTAGCTTTTTGCTCCCCTTGTTTGGGATTGCTCTTTTTTTAAATGAAACGAAGCAAAAGATTTTTTTATTGACCGCAAATTTGATTTTGACGGCGATTCTCATATCGAATACGATTTTTTATGGATTTTATATTGATTTCATTACGATCCCTGTATTATTCCAAGCGAAAAACATGGGAGATATGGGTAGCAGTATGACAGAATTATTCCACCCGCTGTTCTTGCTGATGCTCATTGATTTCGTGGTGCTGGCTTGGCTGTTAAAGCGCAAACCTTTAGCGCCAAAGGCCTCCTTCAAGACGATCAAAACATATTATGCCGTGTGCTGCAGCTTTCTATTGTTTCATGTCAGTTCAGCCATGCTGGATCACCCTCGCTTTCTGACAAGCTCCTATGATCGAGAAGTGATTGTACGAAACCTTGGGCTGTTCCAGTTCCACCTGTATGACGGCGCTGCCCAAACAGCGCGTATTGGACAAAAAGCCTTTGCAGATGAAGATACACTTTCAACCGTAGCAAACTACACAAAGGCTGATTACAGTGCACCAAACGAAGAGTATTTTGGACTTGCTAAAGGCAAGAACGTTGTGTTCATTTCACTCGAATCAACCCAGCAATTTGTCGTTGATCAAAAGGTGAATGGACAATACATCACCCCCTTTTTAAATCAACTCGCTAAAAAGAGTTTTTATTTTGATGAATTTTATCAGCAGACTGAGCAAGGAAAGACGTCGGATTCAGAGTTTATTGTCGCAAATTCCCTCTATCCATCTAGCAGCGGCGCTGTCTTTTTCACAGCTAGTGACAACGAATACGACACGTTATACAAGCAGTTGAAAAAAGAGAACTATCAATCCGTCCAATTTCATGCGAATAATAAAACGTTTTGGAATCGTGATGTGATGTATGAATCGTTTGGGATTGACCGCTTTTATGATGTCGATTCGTATCAGGTCAATGAACAGAATTCAACTGGCTGGGGCTTAAAGGATATCGACTTCTTTGACCAATCCATTGATTATTTAAAAAAGTTGAAGGCGCCTTATTACAGCACGTTCATTACCTTGACCAATCACTTTCCATTTGAAATTGATCCAAAGGATCAATTGATCGATGAATATGATTCGTCCAGCGCCATTTTAAACCGCTATGTGACGACCGTCCGCTATCAGGATGAAGCCATTAAGAACTTTTTTGACCGTATGAAAGAAGAAGGACTGTATGACAATACAATGTTTGTTCTCATGGGGGATCACTATGGCATATCCGAGGCACATCATCAGGCAATGGCAGAGCTGCTCAAAAAAGATGAGATTACACCGTATGATGCTGTGAAATTGCAGCGTGTTCCATTTTTGATTTACATTCCGGGAGTCACAGATCAAGCACCGCAGACAATCTCTGAAACAGCTGGGCAAATCGACGTGAAGCCGACACTCCTGCACTTACTCGGTATTGAAACGAAGGATGCCATTCAATTTGGCAATGACTTATTTTCAAACGAACGGACGCCTTTTGCTGTTTTGAGAAACGGGAACTTTATTACAGATGATTATCTCTATACAAAGAACACCTGCTATGATCAAAAAACAAAAGAACCTGTTGAACAGGATGAGGTGTGTCAGCCTTATATCGAAAAAGCCAATAAAGAGCTTTCCTTATCAGACAAAGTGATCAATGGGAATTTGCTCCGTTTTTATCAGCAATAAAAGCCGCCTTCTGGCGGCTTTTTCTTTTCTCTTTTTACTGAAAGCCTATGAATGGTCAAATAAGTTTGCTTATAATAAAGGATACAGATGATATTGAATAATAAGAGGTGTGAACATGAAGTATACGTTCTTCGCCTTCATCGCCATCTGTTTGCTCCTGAGCGGGTGTCAAACAGAGATGAAGTCATCGGATACAACAACCAAAAAAACAGAGCTTGTCATTTCAGCTGCGGCAAGTCTTCAGGATGCACTTAAAGAAATTGAATCTGCCTTTAACGATGAGCATCCGAATGTGACATTAACAAATAATTTCGGGTCATCCGGCGCATTGAAGCAGCAAATTGCGCAAGGGGCAAAGGCGGATCTCTTTTTCTCTGCAGCTGAAGCGCCCTTTGATGAGCTTGTGAAATCTGGAGACATCGATCAACATTTTATCAAGGATGCCATCCAAAATGAGCTTGTACTCATTGTGCCAAAAGATCACTCTTCCTCTATTAAAAGCTTTCAAGATGTCGAGCACATAAAAGGAAAGGTTGCTCTTGGCACACCTGAATCCGTTCCTGCTGGTACATACGGCAAAGAGATTTTTACAAAACTGAACATCTGGGATCAAGTGAAAAAGAATACTGTGTACGGCAAGGATGTACGGCAGGTTTTAAGCTACGTAGAAACAGGAAATGTGGAAGCAGGTGTTGTGTATAAGACAGATGCCCTCGTTTCCAAAAAAGTAAAGATTGCGGCTGAAGCCAATCAGGACATGCATTCCCCGATCATTTACCCGGTAGGGATCGTAAAAGGGACAGAACATTTAGAGGAAGCCAAGTCCTTTTTTCAATTTCTACAATCAAAAGCAGCCAAATCCATTTTTAAAAAGTACGGCTTTCAAGTGACATAATGCCCATGCTGACTGAAGAATTTCTATCTCCCATCTGGCTGTCCGTGCAAGTTGCCGTTGTGAGCGGGCTGCTGGCAACTGTTTTTGGTACAATGATTGGCTATTGGATGGCGCGAACATCATTTAAAGGGAAAATGATCGTAGAAACACTCTTGATGATGCCGCTTGTCCTCCCGCCAACGGTTGTAGGATTTTTATTGCTCGTCATATTCGGAAGGCATAGCATGATCGGGGAAGCAATTGAATGGATCTTCCACCAGCCGGTCATTTTCACATGGTGGGCGGCGGTAATTGCATCAACGGTTGTGGCATTCCCGCTTATGTATCAATCAGCAAAAGCTGGATTTTCTACGATTGAGTCAGATATTGAAGGGGCTGCAAAAGTAGATGGTGCTCATTCATTCCAAGTCTTTGCCTATATTACAGTACCACTTGCCCTGCCTACCCTCTTGTCAGGCAGCGTCCTCAGCTTTGCCAGAGCCCTTGGAGAATTCGGGGCGACCTTAATGTTTGCCGGCAACATCCCGGGAAAAACGCAAACTCTCCCAACCGCTATCTATGTGGCGATTGATTCTGGACGAATGGAGCTCGCTTGGGCCTGGACGATTTGTATTGTGATCTTATCTTTTATCATGCTCTTGGCTGTGCGCCGAAGCAGTACGTAAAAAATCCTCTTTCTCATATAAGAAAGAGGATTTTATTATTTATTCAAACCCAACCGTCATTGTCTCTGGATTTGAGCCGACGCGTTCGTTATTGTTTAATGCATCGATTTTTTCCATGTCTTCTTTGGAAAGCTCGAAGTCAAAGATGTCTGCATTTTGTTTAATGCGTTCTTCATTGATTGATTTAGGAATTGTCACAACACCGCTTTGCAGATCCCAGCGCAAGATGACTTGAGCAACAGATTTGTTGTAGCGTGCAGCAATGTCTTTCAATACGTCATGATCTAATAGCTTCCCTTGCATCAGCGGAGACCATGCCTCAATTTGAATGCCTTTTTCCTTTGCATATTGACGCAGTTCAACAAGTGTCAGTTTCGGATGAAATTCAACTTGGTTCACAGCTGGAACAACCTCAGCATCTTTTAACAGCTCTTCTAAATGCTGAATGTAGAAATTGCTGACTCCAATGGCTCTGACTTTCCCGTCTTTATAAAGCTTCTCAAGTGCGCGCCATGTGTCTTTAAATGTATCTGCATTTGGTCCAGGCCAATGAATCAAATAGAGGTCTAAGTAATCAAGACCTAATCGGTTTAAGCTTGCGTCAAACGCTTCAAGTGCTTTGTCATAGCCTTGATCTGTGTTCCATACTTTAGACGTAATAAATAAGTCTTCTCGTTTCACGCCAGATTCTTTAATCGCTTTTCCTACGCCTGTCTCATTTTTATAAACAGCTGCCGTATCAATGCTGCGATATCCGTTTCGTATGGCTGCTTTTACGGCATCTACCACTTGATTGCCGTCCTCCACTTTGAATACACCTAAACCAAACCAAGGCATTTCGACTCCGTTATTCAATGTTACGGTATCATTCAAGCTTTTGACCATTTTAACAACCACCTTTTTTATAGATTCCATCTCTTTCATTATCTCATGTTGTACTTCAAAACTCTATTATCAGGCGTTTCTCTTCGCTTCGATGGCTAAGAGCAGCGCACCTGTCATGCCAGCCTTGTCCTCAAGTCCAGGGGAGACAATGTATGTATCAAGCGGCGGCAGGTCCACATAATCATTGACATAAGCAGCCAGCTTCTCACGAATTAGTGGGAATAGCTGCTTTTGCTTCATGACGCCTCCGCCCATGATGATGCGCTCTGGGCTTAAAATGAGCGAGTACTGCATAAGCGCCTGCGCTAAATAATCCGCCTCAAGTGACCAAACCGCTTCTTCCTTCGTAAGCTCTTTGGCAGGTTTCCCCCACCTTTTCTCAATCGCTGGTCCAGCTGCCAGTCCTTCTAAACAATTTCCATGTGCCGGACAGATACCTGCAAACGAATCCGATTCATCCTGTCTGATAAGGATATGTCCCATCTCAGGATGTGAATGGCCGTGTAGAAGCTCATTTTTCACAACAGCTCCCGCACCAATGCCTGTACCGACCGTGATATACAAACAGCTGCTTAGCCCTTTGGCTGCCCCCTTTGTTAATTCACCTAGTGCTGCGGCATTGACATCTGTTGTAAAGGATACTGGGACACCTAATTGCTTCTCAAGCTCAGGAATGAACGGATAATGCTTCCACTCCACTTTTGGCGTGTTCATGATATAACCGTATGAAGGATCATCCTTTTGAACACAAATGGGTCCAAAGGAGCCAACCCCTAATGCTGCAATGTCATGCTGCTCAAAAAATGGAATGAGCTTTTGTATTGTTTTCTCCGGGTGCTCTGTCGGAATCGTCATTTCCTCTAAGATGTCTCCATGCTCATTGCCGATTGCACAACAAAATTTTGTACCCCCAGCTTCAATTGCTCCATAATACGCCATCATTGATCCCCCCTGCTTGTTCTCTTTCTTCATCATAAAACATGGGGGAGAAGATGACAACATCACGTATTGGTGAGCAGAACAGCTTCCATGTCATTGATATACTCCCTTAAATGATGGGCAATATCACGATTGATCTCACCGTCTTCATATAAAGTTTGAATTTCATTTCGAATCGTCTGTACAGCTTGGAAGTTCAGCTCTTTTTTCTTCCGCTCAAATGAACGGTCTTTTTGCTGGAAGAAGCTTGGACCGTGTTCACAGCGGAAAATCACTTGATTGTAAAAACCAATGACTTGGTGGCACGTTTGTTGGTTTTCATCTGTCATATGATGTTTGATCGAATCTACTGCAGCTTCAGCGGTTTTCTTACGGATTTGTTTGTACGATTCCTCGTTTTCTAAAATGCCGCTTGAAATGTGCTGATTCGGCCGCCATAATTGCAGCCATTGAAGCAAGCGCAGAAACTTCACCTTTGAAAAGCGAATTTTGAAGGAGTTTGAATACAGCATTTCCAGCTCATGAAATCTTTCTTGCAGCTCATAGGCTTCTTCCTTGTCAATTTTCTCTTCCTCAATTAATTGTTGAAGTTTCATCTGTTCTGCTTTGATACCGTGCAGTCTGATTTTTCGCTCTTGTCTTCTCATCCCAAATTGGTATGGTTCACGCTGGATATTTCTCAGCTTCATTCTATAATCATTGATGAGTGAAAGAGACACTTCCCTGTTGTCCTCATTCATTCCTTCTTTTAAGGTTTTAATGGCACTTCTCAGCAGCTTTCGTTTTGCATGCTGAATCTTTGTATCCAAGTCCACGTCGACTTGCTTGTCTTTTTTCTCTGATAAAAGAGGCAGTAACACACTGGCTAAAATGAGCGTACATAAAATCACACCAGCTGCGAGGAAAATAATCAAGTGCCGCTCTGGAAATGGTGATCCGTCCGCAAGCGTAAATGGAATAGAGAAGGCACCGGCCAATGTCACAGCCCCGCGGACACCAGAGAATGTCATGAGCATCGAGGCGCGAAGCTTCGGCTTTTTCACATTTTGCTTTTTCGTTGCACTCCATTTTCCTGCCCAGAACAGCCATACCCATAAGAACCGCAGCACCATGAGACATAGTGTAATAATTAAAATGTAGCCAATCACCTGCATGTTGTTAAAGGCTTCATCCTGGAAAATAACTGTGGAAACATCCGGAATCTGCAGTCCAAGTATGACGAAAACAAGGCCGTTTAAAATAAATAAAATAATATTCCAGGTGTTTGATGAAGCAATTTGCAGCTTGGCTAAATTCGCTTCCATTCGGTCTTGCTCAATGGCATGTGTCACACCGCCAGCCACAACAGCTAAAATGCCGGATACACCGATTTCTTCCGCTGCTAAATAAATCACAAATGGTGTAAGGATTTGCAGGATGATATGCATTGTGACATCGTCCATTCCTAAACGGCGGAGGAAATAGCGAAAACGAATGATAAAAAAGGATAGAATAAATCCAGTCAATAACCCGCCTGCTGCAATCAGTACAAAACTAAAGGAGGCCTGAGCAATTGAAAAAGCTCCCGTCACCGTTGCAGCAATGGCAAATTTAAAGGCGACAAGTCCTGATGCATCGTTCATCAGCCCTTCGCCTTCCAGCAGTCTCATGATGCCCTTTGGCATATTCACACGGCTGGATAAAGCACTTACTGCCACCACATCTGTCGGTGATAAAATTGCTGCAAGCGCAAATGCGGCTGGAAGCGGTATGCTTGGAATCATCCAATGAATGGTATATCCCGCTACAATGACGGTCGCAAACACTAAACCAAGCGCTAAAAGAAGAATCGGTGCTCTTAATTTCCATAGCTCGTCCCTTGGGGTACGCTTCCCGTCATTAAATAACAGCGGCGCAATAAATAGAACGAAGAAGAGTTCAGGATTTAAAGAAATATGTAAACCTGAAGGAAAAGCTGCCACCAATATTCCTAAGCCCACTTGAATTAACGGAACGGGAATAAAGGGGACAAAACGATTGATAATATTAGATGCTGCAATGAGTGCCAGTAGTACGAGCACTGCCAAAAAAATCTCCACTAGTACATGTCCCTCCTATGTATATTTTTCGTCAAGTTTTGCTTACATGCAAAGATGTGTTCATTACATCCGTCCGCTCAGAAGTGCTTCTTTAGTATTCCGCAAAAAGTGAAACCAACACATAACAATCCATCTAGGCAAAAAAAGGCTGAATCCAGATATTCAGCCTGCTGACAAAATTTTCATCATATGTATTGTTCAAATGATGAACAAAAGACCCTGCTTTTATTTTACACGAAAACTCCATCATCTGCTGATATTCAGCTCTTATTAAACACAAAAAAAAGAGCGGAATCGCCCTTTTTCGTTTTACCCTTTATTTAAAAAATAAGACCTGGCGGGAAGGCGCCATTTGAATAAGTAGGAACAAACCCTGCATACGACGAGGATGACAAACAGCAAATATAAAGCAAGCTCTCCTTGCGCTAAGCCGAGTCCAACGAATAAGCCGCCAAGGGCTGCCCATACGGCATAAATCTCTGCTTTTAGCACAAGCGGCTTTCGCCCTGCTAATAAATCACGCACAATTCCGCCGCCGCTTCCAGTCAATATGGCTGCCACAATGACTGCACTGAGCGGGAGTTCTCTTTGCACAGCAAATAATGCGCCTTGAATCGCAAACGCTGCTAAACCGATCGCATCCGAGAAATTTCCCCATGTGCTCCAGTGCTTGAGCAAAAGCTTTGGAAAAAGAAACACAATCGTAATGGATACAAGGGCAATCGTAAACATTTTGCCCTGTGACCATAAAGCAGACACCGGAAGACCAATTAATAGATTCCGAATCGCTCCACCGCCAAATGCTGTCACAATCCCTAAAATGTACACACCAAGAATATCGTACTCTTCCTCCATTGCCACAATCGCACCACTAATAGCGAATGCGACAATGCCAATGATACTTAAGACTTCCCATGCCATTTTCCGCTTATCTCCTTACCTTTATCTGATCATCTAACACTACTCCCTTAATGTATATCTGACACAGGTGAAAAGCAATACAAATTTTCTTTAAATTTTATCTTTTTGCAAAAATAAAAAATAGCCCGCTTATAAGCAGGCTATCTCTTTCAATCTTCTTTTGCATTTAACAGCAGCATACTAATGATGATGAGAATAAATGCAATAAGAGCTAGCAGTGGAATGGTGATAAAACCAAACCAGTTCAAATAATCAACAGAACAAGGAATACCGCTCAGGCAAGGGCGAATCGATGCAAAGCCAGGTATCTTTTGTTCCATATAATGATAGATAGAAAAACAAGCGCCAATCACAGCCAGAGGCAGAACGTAATATTTCACTTTCACATCGCCTCTGAATGTCGCAATTCCAAGTAAAAGCACGAGCGGGTACATGAAAATGCGCTGAAACCAGCACATATCACATGGGATAAACTTCTTTACTTCACTTAAATACAGGCTGCTCATCGTCGCAACGATAGAAACGATCCAAGCACTGTATAAGTAAACAAGTTTATTCTTCATGATTTTTTCCCTTTGAGCTCTTGATCAATTAATTCTTTGATTTCATCATAGTCATAAAAGTTTTCGACTTGTTTATTGTTAATGAAAAGAGTTGGTGTTGCATTCACTTTATATTGGTTCACAAGCTGATCGTCTGTGTTCAGCTGCGGCTGATATGTTTTCTTTGATAGATGATCTTTAAGCTTGTCCGTATCTATTTTTGTTGTCTTTTTCGCTAGCTCTGTCAGCTTAGCAGGCGTGACCCATTCTGCTTCACTATCTGGCTGTGCTTGATAGACAGCTTCATGAAATGCCCAAAAGTTTTTCGGATCTTCTTTCCACACTTCTTCAGAAGCTAGTGCTGCCAGCACTGCGCCATCTCCATGAACAGGAAGTGGCAAGTTAATAAACGAAAATGATACATCGCCTTTATCTATGTAGTCCGCTTTCAGCTTTGGGAAAATGTCTGTTTCAAATGATTTACATGATGGACATTTATAATCCCCAAACTCGACAATTTGTACGGCTGCGTTTTTATCTCCCATGACAGGCTGTCCTTTAATAGAAGGCTTACTGTCAACCGTTTGTGCTTCTTTGCTGTTGTTATTTCCAATGACGACGAATAATCCGATGAGAAGAGCTGCGATAATGGTTAAAATGACAGCAAATTTAATGGATGATGATTGATTATTTTTTTTACTCACATAAGCACCTACCTTATCTTTTTCATTCCTTCAAAAGAAAAAGGATAATAGCTTAGAATAATGCCATTATCCAACTTCTTCTATTTTAACAAGAGGGGGTTCATTATGAAAGATGGTATTCATGAATTTTTCCTAACAATTTTATTTCATTACCCTCATGGCATTTAAAACAGCGAGTACAGTCACACCGACATCCGAGAAGACGGCTTCCCACATGGTCGCAATACCAAATGCTCCGAGTAATAGGAAAACCCCTTTAACTCCAAGAGCAAATGCAATGTTCTGCCATACAATTCTTCTTGTTCGTTTAGCGACAGCGATGGCTTCTGCTACTTTTGACGGCTGGTCTGTCATAATGACGATATCAGCCGCTTCTACCGCTGCATCTGAACCAAGTCCGCCCATCGCAATTCCTATGTCTGCTCTTGCTAATACCGGTGTATCATTAATGCCGTCCCCAACAAATAATAATTTTTCTTGAGGCGCTTTTTTCTGATCAATTTCTTCTAATTTCGTTACTTTATCCTGCGGTAATAATTCGGCATGTACTTCATCAATGCCAATTTGCTGGGCGACCGCTGTTCCAACTTGCTTGGCATCACCAGTCAGCATGACTGTTTGAATGCCAGATGCTTTTAGAGATGAGACCGCTTCAATTGCATCATCCTTTAATTCATCTGCAATCAAGATCGATCCGGCAAACTCACCGTTAATGGCCATGTACACAACTGTTCCGCTTCGTTTTTCTTTTTCATACGAAATGCCTTCTCGTTCCATCAAGCGATGATTACCCGCTAACACTTGTGAACCACTGATGGTCGCTTTAATTCCATGTCCCGCAATATCCTCATAGGCTTCGATCTGGCTTTCATCAAGCGGCGAACCATATGCCGCTTTAATCGATTCAGCAATCGGATGTGAGGAGTGAGCTTCTGCTAAAGCTGCAAAAGAAAGCAGCTCCTCTTCTGACCACTTGTCGCTCGTTGTCACGATATTGGTCACCGTAAAGTTCCCTTTTGTGAGTGTGCCCGTCTTATCAAATACAGCATAGCTCACAGAGTTTAGTGCTTCTAAATAGTTACTGCCCTTTACTAAGATGCCTCGTTTAGAAGCTGCCCCAATTCCCCCGAAGAACCCTAATGGGATGGACACGACAAGCGCACAAGGACAAGAAATCACTAGGAAAACGAGTGCCCGGTAAACCCAATCAGACAATTGTGCTGATGGAATGAGAAGCGGCGGCACAAAGGCAAGCAGCAATGCTAATACAACGACAGCCGGTGTATAGTATTTTGCAAACTTTGTGATAAAGTTTTCTGTCTGTGCTTTTCGGCTGCTCGCATTTTCAACCAAATCTAAAATTTTCGTCACGGCCGATTCACTTAGCCCTTTTTGCACTTCAATTTCAAGAATACCGTTTTGATTCACAAATCCTGCAAGAACTTCTTTCCCTGCTTCTACATCCCGCGGCACAGACTCACCTGTTAATGCAGAGGTATCCACAAGTGAAAATCCTTCAATGACAAGACCATCAAGTGGAATTTTTTCGCCCGGTTTTACGACGATACGGTCACCGACTTTTACTTCTTCCGGCTTCACTTTTTTTGTTTCATTTCCTACTTTGAGATTTGCATATTCAGGGCGAATATTCATTAATTCACTAATGGATCGTCTTGAACGATTCACTGCTGCCCCTTGGAACAGCTCTCCAATTTGGTAAAACAGCATCACTGCCAGTGCCTCTGGATATTGCTGAATCACAAAAGCGCCAGCTGTTGCAATGGTCATTAAGAAGTTCTCATCAAATACTTGGCCGCGCACGATATTTTTCAGCGCTTTAAAAACCACATCACCGCCGACTAGTAAATACGCTGCGAAAAACATGATAAATTTCAGTAAGCCATCTTCTGGTATAAAATAAGCTGCTGTTCCAATAACTGCACCGCCAATTAATTTCAGCACAATCGCTTTTAAATTCTTTGTCCCATGATCATGATCGTGGTGATGTCCCTCTTCTTTTGGTGATACACTCACATGAGGTTCGATGGACTGAACCGTTTTTTCAATACGCTTTGACATCGTTTCTTGCTTATCTGCATGTGTGACAGTCATTGTCCCTGTCGCAAAATTAACGGAACAAGCTTCAACGCCATCCATTTTGCTGACACCTGTTTCAATTTTACGTGCACAGTTTCCACAATCAAGACCGCTTAATACGTATTCATCCTTCATTTTTTTCATGTTCTCACCTTTTTTCTATATGATAAGTAACGTTCCCTGGATCGATGAAACCTATTAAAAATCAAAAACTTTATATATGAGCATATATTCATATATTAGATTACCTTTATTATATGAGGAGTTCTTGTCTTCTGTCAATCATTTCTGAAGAAATCATTGGTTTTTTGTGTCCAATTCTGTCACACGGATTTTCAATAAACCAAGCTCATGTCCCCCGCTCCCCGCATAACATAAAAACGATCATTTGCAGTTTTTCTCTTTACAAAAGAAGGACATAAGCTTAGAATAAAATAAAAGTTTCCCTAAGGAAACAAATTAGCGTTAGTGAATCATTTCATCCTTTAGTCAAAATTATTTAATGTATGCATATATCTTTAGGAAGCGCAATGATGATTGAAAGGGGCCGCAAGAGATGTCAAATGCTTTAACAATCGACCGTCTTCATGTCTCATATCACGGACAGGATGCATTAGTGAATGTCTCTCTTTCCATACAAGAAGGGACAATGACAGGAATCATTGGTCCAAATGGTGCTGGTAAATCGACGTTACTCAAGGCATGTTTGGATCTCATTGAAAAAGACCAAGGGGATATTCGTTTTTTTGAGCAGCCCTTTAAACAAGTCAGAAAACAGATCGCCTATGTACCGCAGAGAAATGATTTAGATTGGACGTTTCCGATTCATGTACTGGATACCGTACTACTTGGAACATATCCGAAGCTCGGACTAATCAAACGTCCAAAAAAAGAAGACCGGGCATATGCGTATCACTGTTTAGAAAAAGTCGGGATGCAGGACTTTGCCAAAAGACAAATCGGTGAGTTATCCGGCGGACAGCAGCAGCGTGTCTTCCTTGCAAGGGCACTTGCTCAAAACGCACAGCTCTTCTGTTTGGATGAACCATTTGTCGGGATTGATATGGCAAGTGAAGAAACGATGGTTCGCATTTTGAAGGAATTACGAGATGAAGGGAAAACCATTTTGGTTGTCCATCATGATTTGAGTAAGGCAGATGATTATTTCAGCCATCTTGTTCTGTTAAATAAAAAACTCATCAAAGCAGGGCCTGTACACGACATCCTTCGCCCAGAAATCATGCTGGAAGCATATGAAACACAGCTGCCATTCTTAAAATCAGCAGGAGGAGACGTGTAATGGAATTTTTAACCGGACTCTTTGAATATGCTTTTTTACAAAAAGCGCTATTTACATCTGTCATGGTAGGCATCATTTGCGGCGTTATCGGCTGCTTTATCATTTTACGCGGCATGGCCCTGATGGGAGACGCCATTTCACACGCCGTACTGCCAGGGGTCGCCATCTCTTATATGCTGGGAATTAACTTTTTCTTCGGGGCCGTTTTAACTGGGGTGTTAACAGCGATTGGGATCGGTTATGTAAGTCAAAACAGCCGCATAAAAAATGATTCTGCCATCGGCATTGTCTTCACAGCCTTTTTCTCAATCGGAATTATTTTGATCACATTTTTGAAAAGTTCAAGTGATCTATATCATATTCTATTTGGAAACGTTCTAGCTGTTCGATCATCTGATATGTGGATTACACTGGGAATCGGTATTTTTATTTTGCTAGCCGTCATTGTTTTCTACAAGGAACTGCTCATTAGTTCATTTGATCCGGTGATTTCTTCGGTTTACGGTTTGCCGAATCGGATGATTCATTATTTTCTCATGACCTTATTGACCCTTGTGACTGTTGCATCACTGCAAACCGTTGGGATTATTCTTGTTGTTGCCATGTTGATTACGCCGGCAGCCACCGCTTATCTCTTAACGGACCGGCTATGGATCATGATTTATTTATCTGCTTTTTTCGGTGCTGTTTCTGCTGTCGTAGGTCTAGGGCTTAGTTTTACGTATAACTTGTCATCAGGCGCTTCCATCGTGCTGGTCGCGACTATTTTATTCGGCAGTGCCTTTATCTTTTCACCAAAACAAGGCATTCTATGGAGATCATTAAAATCTAAACGAAAACGAACGCACTTAAAAAAGGAAGCGTCTATGTAAAAGGAGGACATATATGAAGAAGGTATTTGCTATCCGTTTGACCGCAGTATTCATTGCCCTTATGATCATCGCAGGCTGTTCGACCCAGCAAAGTAATTCCGGTAAAGATGACGGCACATTAAAAGTTGTCACGACCTACTCCATTCTTTATGACATTGTGAAGGAAGTAGGCGGGCAGCATGTCTCTATTCACAGCATTGTTCCCATTGGTACAGATCCACACGAATTTGACCCGCTGCCAAAGGATGTTCAGTATACGACGGATGCAGACCTTGTTCTATATAATGGCTTGAACCTTGAAACAGGAAACGGCTGGTTTCAAAAGCTGCTTGAATCGAGCGGCAAGGACGGGGATGATGCACCTGTAGCCGAGCTGAGTAAAGGCGTCAAAGTGAAGCATTTGTCATCAAAAGGCCTTGAAAGCCAGCAGGATCCGCACGCATGGCTGAATGTCGAGAACGGGATCATTTATGCCCAAAATGCCCGAGATGCGCTCATTCAAGCAGACCCTGAGCATAAAGAGGATTACGAAAAAAATGCAGAAGCCTATATCAAAAAGCTTCAAGCGCTTCACGATGAAGCAAAAGACAAGTTTGATCAGCTGCCAAAAGATAAAAAGCTCCTTGTCACAAGTGAAGGGGCATTCAAATATTTTGCAGAGGCGTATGGATTGAAAGCCGGCTATATTTGGGAGATCAACACAGAAAGTGAAGGAACACCAGGACAAATGAAGCGCATTATTCATTTTGTCAAAGATCATCAAGTTCCTGCGCTCTTTCTTGAAACAAGTGTTGATAAACGCAGCCTTGAAAGCCTCTCTGAGGAAACCGGGGTTCCGATCAAAGGAAAAGTCTTCACTGACTCTATTGGAAAAGAAGGTGAAGATGGAGACAGCTACTATAAGATGATGAAATGGAATATCGACACCATTTACAAAGGGCTGTCATCATAAGAAAAGACAGGTGGAGTGAATCCGCCTGTCTTTTTTGTCAGCCTGTTATATTTTCTGGATGTTTTTTCGGCCAAATGACGTAGCTGATGCTAATGATGAAATCAATAGTTAAGATCATCCCCCATGTATTGACAAGCTGCACCAGTGCTTCCGTCCGCTCTGGTGCTTGGATGAGATAGGTTAATCCATATAACAGCCCCGCTCCAATAACATAAGAAATGAAATGCCGCGCCCAGCCGACCATTTCATACACAGACCGCTCTTTCCCATACTTTGGTTTTCCCTTTGGCTTAGGACCTCCTGCAAATCGATAGGCAAACCTAGCATCTGCCCATTTCACCATTTGATGTCCGAAGGCAAGGCTCACACCAATATAAACAGCCGCAAGCCCGTGGATGACACTCGCCACAGCCCCTTGCCTTAAATCTATATAAGTTGCAGCAAGAAGGATTAAATCCAAAATCGGCGTACAGACAAGAAAGAAAGCACCCAACTTTTTCTGTTTAAACACATAACGCAGCGTTAAGCCCATTAGAATAAACAGCCAAAAACCAATTTCACATGCCACAATCAATAACCCGACCAATTTTTCCACATCCTTTTTAATACGATTGTATTAAATAAAAAATAACACAGATGTGTTAAAAAAACAACAGCTATGCTAAAATCAATGTATGCCAAAAATCGTCGATCACCATAAACAAAAACAAAAGGTCGCTCAAGCTGCAATGAGAGTGATTAAACAAGAGGGATTGGAAAGCGCTTCTGTACGAAAAATAGCAGTCGAAGCTGGAATTTCAGCCGGCTCTATGCGTCATTATTTTTCCACACAGCAAGAGTTATTTCTATTCTCTATGAATTTAATTCAAGAAAGAGTCAAGGAGCGGATTACAGGGCTTTCATTAAACGGTTCAACGGAGGAAAATGTCCTCACTTTATTGGAGCAGCTTCTTCCACTTGATGAAGAAAGAAAATTTGAAATGGAGGTGTGGCAGGCTTTTGCAGTCAAGGCGCTGACTGAACCAGATCTACAGCCGCTCAATGCAAAGATGTATGACGAGCTTTTCCAAACGGTCCAATATTGTTTAATGAAATTGAAAGAGGATGGGCTGCTGCTAAATGATATCGATCTTTTATTAGAAACCGAACGGCTTTATGCGGTCATCAATGGGCTTGCATTGAATGGAATCGTGCAGCCCGAACGTATACCGCCTCAGCTCATACGCTCCGTACTGCAGATGCACCTGCAATCCATCACAAAAAAAGACATGTCTCCTTAATTGGAGAGCATGTCTTTTTTTAATCTTCCATAAAAATACGTTTCGCTTCGTAGTAAAGCACCTGCACAAATTTCTTCACATTGATACGGGTGTGTTCTTCTCTTCCGCTCATCTCTTTCGTCAATTCGCTCATTTTCTTTCGTACGATGGTGAAATCGAAAAATTTAGATGCGTAATTTTCAAACGTTGGATGGGAAAAATCGGTTAGCCCAAGTGATGCGATGTGTTTCAATGATTGATTGATCGCACGCCTTACCCGCTGTTCGGCTGCCTTTGCTTCTCTTGCGATGTCTGCCGATGTGTAGGGCTCACTTAACTTATCCTCCGTAATCCCAGTGAAAATGATTTTTAAAGAAGGAAAGGAATCATGATGATCAGCATGCAGCGCTAAATACTGGTCTGTAAACAGAATCATATCTAATAAATCTTTAGACCCCTTCTCACCAACAATACCAAGCTCCGCCAGCAAAAACTGACCTGCCTCTGCAAGACTTTTCCCCCGCTGCTTCGTTTTCGTCTGACCGCGCTGCTGAAATTGCATGACCGATTTGAGTGAGTGCTGAATATTTTCAATTGAATGCTCTAAATGAAGACGTTCAATCATCAGATGGAGGACACTTAAGACCTCTACACGATTGATCGGCTTTGTCACATAATATTCGACGCCAAGCGTATACGCCTGTCCGATTAATTCCTTTGTTTCAACCTGTGACAGCATTAAGTATTTCCCATGAAACTCATCCTTGATCGCTCGAATCGTTTCAAGCCCGTCCCTTTCCGGCATCAATAGATCAATACATAAGATATCAATGTGCAAATCATTTAAGTAGCTGGCTGTTAACTCTGCGCCATCCTCTGCTTCCCCGGCCACAATGCCAAGCTCTTCATCTTCAATGAGCTGAGCCAGTGAAGAACGAACGGCTTCATCATCATCAACTATAAAAAATCTCATCTCCCAATCCCCTCTTTTCTACTGACTTGATCTACTGGTATCGTTAATGTGAAAATCGTTTGTTTATTTGGGATACTCTTCATCTCAACACTTCCGCCAAGCTTCTCCGCTGTATCCTTTACATAGGCAAGCCCGATACCGCTAGATGGATTCCCAGCCTGGTCGTATTTCAAAGTGAAGCCCGGTTTAAAAATCACATGATGATTACGTTCTTTTATGCCAGGCCCGTTGTCGCTGATCTGAAAAATCACGTGGTTTTCTTTCTGTGAAATAGAAAGTGACACCTCTCCATCTACAGGAATGGCTTCAACAGCGTTGGATACGATGTTATTTAACAAAGATAGAATGGTATACACGTGATAGGCGGGATGCTTCCCATCTTCATCATAATGAAAGACGATGTTTTTTTTAAGAGATTCTGCGTAATTTTCATGAATGCGAATGACAAGCCCAGCGATATGAGAAGGACTCTCATAAGCCTGGAAGTTTTCCTCATGAATCAGCTTTGATAAGGCAGAAAAAATCCGCTGGTTATCCTTTTTGATTTCATGCACCTCTCCTGCAATTTGCAAGGCGGTTTTACCGAGCTTTTTCAAATCCAATGATTCCGCATCCTTTGCGTGGTGAAGGGATTGATACAATTGATAGGATGTAGCCGTAATGTGCTCGGCATGTGCGAGTGTTTTATGGAAATATGTAGATTCTGTGTAAAGGTTGGACAGAAGCATCAGCAAATGTTCCTTTTCCTTTTTCATCTGACGCTCTCTCGCCTGCTCTTCATATAAGCGAATCATTGTATAACAAGCCAACACGAAAAAGCTTCTGAAAATCGCTAAAACAAATAATTGGAACAGCGTCCTCACCGTTAACATTTCATCCATCGTGCCTCGAAGTGCGATGATTTCAACAACGCTTGCGCACAGCTCCATGACGATGCCTGTTGCGCCAATCAGCCATGGCTGATCGCGGAAACGTCTGACCTTCAATAAATAAAAGAGTGTGCCATAGACAACATAATAAAGCAGGGAAGGA
The DNA here is from genome assembly GCF_038630815.1 of Bacillus sp. FSL K6-0994. Taxonomy (NCBI): domain Bacteria; kingdom Bacillati; phylum Bacillota; class Bacilli; order Caryophanales; family Bacillaceae; genus Bacillus; species Bacillus sp. FSL K6-0994. Next base: position 3,054,873 of record NZ_CP152043.1, read on the forward strand.
AATCTTAATGAAACTGCCTCTTCAAGCGGAAGATGCCCTGTCACAGCTGTATCAAGCAGCACGCGAAACGCAAAAACAGATATCCCAGCGATGATGCCGCTTGCCCATGCCGGAAATCTTTTCATTTGAAGCAGGATAAAGAAAAAGACAACGGTTCCAAAGCTGACCCGAAAGCTGTCCTCAAATGGATAAAATTTAAACTCTCCGCCAATCGGCGTCAGTACAATGAGCAGCACAATTAAATAAGGCTCTGTATTCAGCCATTTTTTCAGTAGATTCAAACGCAGTCACATCCCTAATAATTGACGATAGTATACTATGTGAGCTAAAGAAAAACAAACCTCCATGAAAAAGCGCACACCGGAACTTTGCCGGTGTGCGCTTCTCATGATGCCGCTTAATCTTCTAAACGATCCTTTTCTAAAAGTGATGCACCAGCAATACCTGGTTTTGTCATTTCAAAAGGATTTAAGATGACATCAAGCTCTTCCTCTGTTAACACATCATTTTGCAGACAAAGCTCACGTACAGATGCACCTGTAAGGATGGCTTCTCTTGCAATTCGTGCAGCCGCTTCATAACCAATGTGCGGGTTCACCGCCGTCATGACACCGGCACTCTTTTCTACATATTCTTTTAATCTAGATTCATCTGCTTTTAGGTCACGCAAGCAGTTGTCCACGAAGGATTCGAATACATTTTTCATCATGCTGAGAGATTGAAGCAGGTTGAACACTAACACTGGTTCCATAACGTTTAGTTCAAGCTGGCCAGCCTCTGAAGCAAGACAGATTGTGTGATCGTTCCCAATAACTTGGAATGCCACTTGGTTCATGACCTCAGGCATAACTGGGTTGACTTTTCCTGGCATGATGGATGAACCTGGCTGTCTCGGCGGCAGGTGCAGCTCACCAAAGCCCGCTCTTGGACCTGAAGCCATCAGACGAATATCGTTCGCCATTTTGGACATGTTCATCATACATACTTTAAGCGCAGCCGATACTTCTGTATAAGCATCCGTATTTTGCGTTGCATCGACTAAGTCTTCAGCACCAACTAACGGTAATCCGCTAATGTCAGATAGGTAGCCAACCACTTGGCGAATATACTTAGGATCTGCATTCAATCCAGTTCCGACTGCTGTTGCACCCATATTGACTTCATATAAATGCTGTCTAGACTGCTTGATACGTTTAATATCACGAGCAAGAACTTTTGCATAAGCACTAAACTCTTGTCCAAGTCTGATTGGAACAGCGTCCTGAAGATGCGTGCGTCCCATTTTGATGACATGATCGAATTCCTGCGCTTTTTCGGTCATGACTTGATGCATGTTTTCCATCGTATAAAGTAGTTTTTCAATCATATTCAATGTTGAAATATGAATCGCTGTTGGGAAAACGTCGTTTGTTGACTGCGACATGTTCACATGCGTGTTTGGACTTAGCTCAGTATAAGCGCCTTTTTCCTTTCCTAGTAGTTCAAGCGCTCTGTTTGCAATGACTTCATTGGCATTCATATTCATTGAAGTGCCAGCCCCGCCTTGAATTGGATCGACAATAAATTGATTGTTCCATTTTCCTTCGATGACCTCATCTGCGGCTTGAACAATTTTTTCTCCAAGACCAGAATATAGTCGCTGTGTATCCATATTTGCAAGTGCGGCTGCCTTTTTGACAATCCCTAATGCTTTGATGAGTTCCTCATGAATACGGTAGCCTGTAATTGGAAAGTTCTCCACTGCACGTAATGTTTGAATGCCATAATATGCTTGAGTGTCTACTTCCTTTTCACCTAGAAAGTCTCGTTCGATTCGAACTTGCTTGTCCTGTAGCTTCGTCATTTGAAAAGATCTCCTTTTTTACGCTGCTTTTGTTTGTTGTTTTAATTCCTCAATATACTTCTTCGATTTCTCTTGATCAAATACTTTTTCCCACTTAGACATGACAATGGCTGCAAGTGAGTTACCAAATACGTTCACTGTTGTACGAACCATGTCAAGAAGTCGGTCGATCCCAACGATGAAGGCAAGTCCTTCAAGCGGCAGTCCCATGGCACCAAGAGTTGTGATGACAACAACAATCGATGCACCTGGTACACCAGCCATTCCTTTAGATGTCAGCATTAAAATTAATAGTAACGTAATTTGCTCATAGATGGAAAGCGGCATGCCGTACATTTGTGCAACAAATATCGCAGCAATGGATTGATAGATGGCACTTCCATCTAAGTTAAAGGTGTAGCCTGTTGGAATAACGAACGACGTGATCGCTTTCGGGCAGCCGAACTTCTCCATTTTGTCCATTAATCTAGGCAGTACAGCTTCTGAACTTGCTGTTGAGAATGCAAGAATGATTTCTTCTTTTAATACTTTAAATAGTGTAAAGACGCTTGTTCCAGCCATTTTCGCAATAATGCCAAGTACAACAATGACGAAGAATGCCATTGTACCGTAAACGACAAGTACCAGTTTGCCTAGCGGGAGAAGCGCTCCGACCCCGAATTTGATCACCGTCACACTGATGAGCGCGAATACACCAAATGGTGCAAACTTCATCACTTTATTGGTTACCCAGAACATGGCTTCGAGTATACCCTCAAAGAATCCTAATACTGGTTTTCCTTTGTCTCCAACTGCGGCAATTCCTAATCCGAATAAGACTGTAAAGAAGATGGTTGGTAATAGATCACCTTCTGCAATGGATTGGAAAACGTTTGTCGGTACAAGATGCACCAACGTTTCTGAGAAAGTCGCTTTTTCAGAAGAAGCCTTAGATGTCTCTTCATATTTAGAGATATCGCCTTTCTCCATGTTGCTCATATCAATTCCTGTACCAGGATGGAACAAGTTTGCTGCAAGCAGTCCAACTGCTAATGCAATCGTTGTCACAATCTCGAAGTAAAGAATAGTTTTTCCACCGAGTCTTCCGATCGTTTTCATATCTCCAACACCTGCAACTGCTACAATCAATGCAGCAATAACAATTGGAAGAACGATCATTTTAATTAAATGGATGAATATATCGCCAATCGGCGTTAACACATTAATAACGGTTTCATTTTGATAAAACAGCGCTCCCACGACAACACCCAGAACAAGTGCAATGAGTATTTGAGAAGCTAACCCTAACTTTTTCATACGTGAACCCCCTTTTATTGATAACGCTTTCTTTGTTGCTTAATCGCATCTTAACGACGAACCTACAAAAAACGACAAAAAAGAACAAAAAGAAGTGAATTTTTTATGAAAAATCTTTAAAAAGGTGGGTTTTTCCACAATATTGTAAAAAAAAGACTTCGCTTTTGGCGAAGTCTCAGATTGTTGACAAAGGGCTAAAATGATGTTTATTTTAGCCCTTTGTCTTCTTTTCAGCGTGATAGAAAACCTTTGCAGTCTAGGAAGAACGAGCACTGGCGCGGAGCGAATTTGACATTCGTGAGCACCAGCGCGCAGGACTGCGGGCGAATGCGAGGGTTTGTCTACACGCTGAGACTTTGCTTTTGGCGAAGTCTTAATGATTTTGCATCTGTTCACTTGGTGTAAGTTGATTTGAAAAAAATTCATCATAAATCGTATATCCAATGAGCACAAGAGCAACATAGAGCAATGCACTAACGGTCCAAACCCATTTGACATTCATCTTCATTCTGCCACTCCCTCTCTGACTGGCTTCAATCGCTGCAATCTGAGCGCATTCAGCACAACGGACACGGAGCTAAAGGCCATTGCTGCTCCTGCAAGCCATGGTGCAAGGAAACCAAATGCAGCGATCGGTATCCCAATACAGTTATAGGCAAGCGCCCAAAATAGGTTTTGCTTAATGTTTCTCATTGTTTTTTTACTAAATTCCAGCGCATCTGCAACGGCATGGAGATCTCCCGTCATGAGCGTAATATCTGCTGCTTCCATGGCAACGTCTGTCCCTGTTCCCACAGCCATCCCAATATTCGCTGTTGCAAGAGCTGGGGCATCATTGATACCGTCTCCGACCATGGCGACTTTTTTTCCTTGTTCCTTAAGTGCCGTAATGTGAGCCGCTTTTTCTGCAGGAAGCACTTCAGCAATGACATGATCAATGCCTGCCTGTTTCGCAATCGCCTCTGCTGTTAGTTTATTATCACCTGTCATCATCACAACGTGAATCCCCTGCTCTTTCAGACGAGCGATGGCTTGAGGAGAGGATACTTTGATTGTATCTGCGACCGCGACAATGCCGGCGACTTCGCCGTCAATCGCAACAAGCATAGCCGTTTTTCCTTGCTCCTCCAGCGTTGTGACAGATGCTTCTATTTGCTCATATTGGATATGATGTTTCTGTAATAGCTTACGCGTTCCAATCAAAAGCTTGTGTCCTGCTGCCTTTGCTTCAATTCCATGACCTGGATCTGCTTGGAAGGCTTCAATTTCGACTGCTTCAAGACCTTGTTCTTTCATACCGTCTGTGATCGCCCGGGCAAGCGGGTGTTCCGACTGCTGTTCTGCCGATCCTGCTAGCTGAAGCAGCGTATCTTCTGTCCAGTTGGCATATGCCAGTACATCTGTCAGACTAGGCTCTCCTTTTGTTACAGTCCCTGTTTTATCTAACACGACCGTGTCGAGTGATTGAGTCACTTCTAAATGCTCTCCGCCTTTAAACAGAATGCCTGATTCAGCCGCACGGCCGCTGCCAGCCATAATAGAGGTTGGTGTCGCAAGGCCGAGCGCACACGGACATGCAATGACAATGACGGCTATAAAGGTTTCAAGTGCTGACGTCACATTTCCTGGGTCAACAAAGAAAAACCATATGAGGAATGTGAGCACAGCAATTCCTACAACAATGGGAACAAATATTCCTGATATTTGATCTGCCATTCTTTGAATTGGTGCTTTTGAGCCCTGCGCTTGTTCTACAACTCGGATAATCTGTGAAAGAGCGGTCTCTTTCCCGACTTTAGTCGCTTTTATTTTGATGAATCCATTTTTATTGATCGTTGCCCCGATGACCATATCTCCTGCTGTTTTATCAACAGGCAGACTTTCTCCTGTAATCATGGACTCATCTATTGCGGATGTCCCCTCCATGATCTCCCCATCTACCGGTACTTTTTCCCCGGGTTTGACAAACACAAGGTCATTCACTTTCACGTCAGAAATAGGCACAGTCATCTGTTTGCCATCTCGCTCGATAACCGCTTCTTTCGCTTGTAAGCCCATGAGCTTTTGAATCGCTTCTGATGATCTTCCTTTTGCTCTTGCTTCCATTAATTTTCCGAGCACGATCAACGTAATGAGGACAGCACTTGTTTCATAATAGAGGGCTGCCTCATGTGTGCCTTGAACCGCTGACTGAATGCTTTCATATAAACTATAGAAAAACGCGGCAGATGTCCCAAGAGCGACAAGAACATCCATATTGGCACTTTTATTTCTTAAAGCCTTATACGCCCCTACATAAAAGGGCCAGCCGACAATGAACTGCACAGGCGCTGCTAACGCCAGCTGTACCCATGGATTCATAAACGCTTCAGGCAGCCAAATAAAGGACGTAAAAGAAAAATGGCTGACCATTGCCCAAAGAAGCGGCAGTGACAAAATCATCGAGAATAAAAAGCGTGCCGTTTGCTTCTCTATTGCTGCTTGGCGGTGATCTTTCTTTCCTTCCTCTGCTTGATCTGCAGCTGGTTCAATTAAAGAATACCCAATAGACTGCACCGCATCTTTTATGTCATTTGTAGACGTTTGGCCCGGATGATATGTGACCTGAAGTGTCTCAAGCGCAAAATTTACAGACCCGTGATCGACACCGTCCATTCGGTTAATTTTTTTCTCGATTCGGTTTGCACAAGCCGCACACGTCATTCCCTCTATATCAAATTCTGCTTGCTCCATCACCACATCATAGCCAAGCGATTGAACTTTTCGCTTTAAATCATCTGGTGTTAGTTTCTCTGTTTCATAGACAATATGGGAAGTGTCAAGCGCCAAATTCACACTGGCATCCTCCACACCTTCCAGCCTGTTCAATCCCTTTTCGATACGGCCTGCACAAGCAGCACAGGTCATCCCCGTAATTTGAAAGTCAATTTCCTTTTTCATTGATCTCACCTCTCCACATACTCCATGGGGGTATTATTTTTTGAAAAAAATACGTGCTGTACTGCAGCACGTATACTTATTTATACGACATCATATCCCTGTTCTTCAATCACATCAGAAATACGGTGTAACGTGACTTGATCCGGATGAAATGAAACCTCCACCTGTCCTTTGTCTAAATGGACTTTCACAGATTCCACACCTGCTAATTCTCCTACATTTCCTTCGACTGCTTTCACGCAATGTCCGCAAGACATGCCCTGCACTTGAAGTGTTGCTTGTTCCACTTCTCATCGCCTCCATCAATCATTTTCTACAATTTACTATACCCTAGTAGGGTATCGATGTAAACATAAATGCTACGATTTTGTCAGTTTCGTAAAGACCGTCATTAACTCTTCAATGGCTTCATCCCCATTGCCGCTCTTGATAGCATCTGCAACACAATGATGTGTATGCTTTTCCATCAAATGAAGACTGACTTTTTTCAAAGCCGCATTGACTGCAGAGATTTGATTCACAACATCTATACAGTAACGATCGTTTTCAATCATTTGCTGGATCCCGCGAACTTGTCCTTCCACTCGTTTCAAGCGATTGATCAATTGGTCCTTTTCCTTTTCGGCTCTAGGCGAAGCCATATGTCTTTCTTCATGTTCTGTCATGTGATCACCTTTTTTTCATTATGACTTGTCTTTACCTAAATTAAAGCATATCTCCACCGAAAAAGGCAAAGATATGCTGAGCACCGCATATAAAGCTGTGTTTGTCCTAATTTGTTAATTGTTCGATATCCTGCAAAAGATTGACGGATTGCTGAAGCTGTTTCATCAATCCCTGCTGATCCTCCAGTATGGCGGCAACATCGATATCGCCTGCTTTCAATTGCTGTATATATGTTTGGATCTCCTCTGACAGCACTTTATTTTTTTCAATGATTTGTGCATGAAGGTCTTCTGCCATTTTTGGCGCTGTGACTTCATTAAAATCTTGAATGTCTGCCTTCAACGATTCTAGCTGCTGCGTTAATTCTGCCTTTTTGGCGGCGTTTTGCACAGCTTCTTCAGCGAGCTTTGGAAATTCCTCTGTAAATTGCTGAATGTCCGTCACATAGTCATTTGCCTCAGTGACATATGTCGTTGTATCGTTGACCTGATCAAGCAAGCCGGAGCAACCGCTTAATACAAGCGTTCCGGAAAATAGACAAGCCATCACGTATTTTTTCAAGATCGATCATCCTTTCATCTGTAGGATTAAAAGCATCATTTGTTCCGCTTCCCTATCACACAGATGCAAAAAGACCTTAAAAATAGCCAGACCTTTGCCTCATGTGTGATAGGCAAAGGTCTGGCTAACATTGTTCATGCCGGAATGGCCGAGAAACAACGAATGTTTCTGTAGTGACGACCAAAACCGTAAAAGCTACTCCCCTTTAGGAAACCGTTCAAATGTTATGTTTATCATATCGAATGTCAGGACAACAGTCAATGCGGAAGATCCTGCTCTTGATACAGCACATGGCCCTTACCAGTGGATGCATAAATCCGGTTCCGTCCTTGGCGTTTTGACATATACAAGGCCTGGTCCGCTTCAAATAGAAGTGTCTCTAATACACAAGGATCATTGGCTGTGTGAGCAATTCCAAAGCTCGCTGTCACTCGCACTTTTTCCTTATCATTCGTAAAGAAACTTGCTTCAAACGAATGTCTTATTTGTTCCGCGATATGACATGCCTCTTTAAATGACTGATGAGGCAGACAAATGGCAAACTCTTCTCCCCCATATCGTCCAAATAAATCATCCATTTGTAAATGCTCCTGACAAATAGAGACAACATGACGCAGCGCTTCATCCCCGATATGATGTCCGTGTGTGTCATTGATTTGTTTAAAGAAATCAATATCAAACAGCATAACAGCGGTATCCTGCGCATCCTCTTCAAGGATCAACTGCGTTCGTTCGATGAAAGAAGATCGATTGAAAATATTCGTCAAACCATCGATATACGCACGACGCTCCAGCTCTTCCTGCAGCAAACGCTGCTCTGTAACATCACTGATCACTATTTGCCTGCCCTCAATCTCTCCTCTTCTATTAAATAGAGAGGAAGCGGTCAGATGATAATAATAGGACTGGTCTTTTTCTTTTTTCCACATTAAATCATATTGCGAATGATCCTGCGGAGAGCGCAGCCATTGAATGAACGCTGAATCTTTGATGATTGCTGAGAAAATATCGTCGATCTTATAGCCAATTCCCTTTTTATTCGCAAGTGCTGGAATGATCGATGCAGCAGCGGGATTGTAATCAATGAGTGTTCGATATCGATCTAAAATCAAAACCCCTTCAGACATATGCTCAAACACACGCTCCATTGCAATGGGAGACAGCTTAAACAGCTGGAACGACATAATTGCCCATAAATAGAGTGCGTTGGTAATAAACATCACCACAGGAACAGGATCAATATGCAGGGGTGTAACGCCTAATAAATAAATAAAAGAAGTCAAAATTGGTAAGGACATTCCCACTAACAGTATCAGAATCTGCTTTAAATATTCTTTTTTTGTGACACGTAAAAACCAAAGCAGCATAAAAATAGCAAGCATCGAACAGCCAAACGTATAAACGCCATGAATGATATACCAATAGCCAATCGTAAAATCAGCCAATAAAAACCCATCTACTGGATTCATCGTGATGCTTCGATAAAAGAGTGAATGTAAAGAGTTGGTGAACACCATAATGGTTGTGAGAGTTGGAATCAATAAGATGAGAAGCACGCGGCGCTTTGTGAAATATTGTTGGAACCCCGTAAATTGCAGCACAATCAGCAGACTGAGCGGTGCGATAAACGGAAGACCTATGTATTGAAAACAAACCCAGAACATGATTTCTTCAGGGGTACGAGCCAATAATTCAAACGTATGCCCAAAGATATAAATCGCAGTTGCTCCAGACATGTACATAAACAATTGACAGCCAATATACCGGTGGCGGTTCGCATGAGCAATGATTGATAATATCACGGACAGAATGCCAGAAACACTCATGATCACAATAAAATGTAAAACAATCGAATCCATGTAAACGCCCCAATTTCAGTTATTTAGAACTAGTCTAATCTTACTATATATGAGGAAGTCACAAATGGGAAGATGTGATTTTGAATTGGTTGGAGGTTTTTTGTAAAATTTCAGGCGTTATCTGTTTGTGATCCCTTATATTTTCACTACTTTTTGCTTAATTTGAGGGAGAAGTATGTTGCGTCTGGAGAAATATCTGTACAATGTGGAGATCAATGGAGAGGAGACTCGAAAGGAATATGACTTTTTGGATGATTATGACGGGGCTGTTTATGTTGATTCTTTTAGAAAAACCGTTTGAAAAGAGAAGTTCTGGATTGTTATTTTTGATCAGTTATTTACTGCTGATTGCGGTTTATGTGATTCAGACAACGTTTGTGGAACTTGTACCGGATGGATTTTTGATGATGCTTGCGGTGGTTGTCGTTTTTCCTTTGTTTGTTCGGTTGGTGCAGTCTTCTTTGAGAAACCGTACATAAGTAAATAATTAAAGAAACTCCGATTATTCCTTGTAGGAATAACCCAATCAAAAATGTAAATAAATTCAAAAAACATTAAATATCAAAATCAAAACTAACTTAACTTCTTAAATTAGATAAAAAAAGCCCCTTTATAGAAAGGGGCCTTTTTAAATATTTAAAATTATGGAGACGGTGGGAGTCGAACCCACGTCCAGAGACATCGATTACTTAAGCGTCTACGAGCGTAGTCAACATATTTACGTGTTCACTCATCCTCATGCCTGCTGACGGGCGCTTGGAGAGCTAGTCTGATGGATCTCTTCTTACGTCCTCAGACGGAAACGTAAGCGTAGCCTACTTCATTGGGCTCCTCACAGACACATAGGCGATGTCAGGAAGAGCTCGCTGCGCTTATTAGGCAGCTAGTGCTAAGTTTTGGTTAAAACTTTTAGTTTTGCCAGTTACATTTAAGTGCGTGTTAACGAGATCGCCTCTCGGCTCGCAGCCTAAGCTCGAACCATCCCTGTCGAATCCGTAACGTCCCCTTGTAAAAGGGATATACGGGATGGAAACGTTCAGCTTAACTGCTTCCGTATATAACTATTATAACAATCTCATCGCTCGAAACAACTGGTGGTTTCTGTAAAAATAGCGGTGATTGTTTACTGCATAACATATTGTAGCATAATGCTTCTGCTCTCAGCAAGCCATCTGCATCAGGCTAGAATTGCTTTTGACGATCGCGGAAGGCACGTTCGATTTCACGTTTTGCATCTTTTTTCTTCAGATCTTCACGTTTATCGTATTTCTTCTTCCCTTTTCCGATTCCGATCAGCACTTTGGCAAAGCCATTTTTCAAATATAGTTTCAGAGGCACAAGTGAGTAGCCTTCTTCCTTTGTCGCACCAATCAATTTGCTGATTTGCTTGCGATGAAGCAGCAGTTTTCTCGTTCTCAGCGGATCATGGTTATAACGGTTCCCCTGTTCGTATGGGCTCACGTGCATGTTATGAAGAAACACTTCTCCTCGCTCGATTTTGGCAAAGGAATCTTTTAAATTCACTTTTCCAGCACGAATCGATTTGATTTCAGTTCCTTGTAATACAAGGCCTGCTTCGTATGTTTCTTCTATAAAGTAATCATGATTTGCTTTTTTGTTTTGGGAAACAACTTTTCCCTCTCCCTTTGGCATTGGCGTACACCCTCCTTTTGACACAAACACGGTCCAAATCGTACGGATTATTTTATCAAACAATCCAGCTTTCGACAATGCTGACGCCATGTGGTCAAAAAGCAAATAGAGCGGGATGCCCTATTTGCTTTTTGGCACGTTACTTTTTCTTTTTGCGTTTTTGTTTCGGTGCGTTTTCAAATACGCGTTTTTTCTTTTTCTTCTTTTTACGGTTTGTGAACCAGTCACTTCCGCTTTTATCCTCTTTGCCTTTTTCCCCAGAGGCTTTTTGACCTCCACGTCCTTTTTTCGCTGGTGGATCTGTCCGTTTTTTGAACTTGAAATCTTTTGGAGATTTACGGCGAGTGCCTTTCATCCCGACGATTTCAAAATCAATTGAGTGCTCATCTTTATTAACATTAACAACTTTGACAGTGATTTCGTCACCGATACGGTAGACATTCCCTGTACGTTCACCGATCATGGCAAAGTGCTGTTCATCAAAGCGATAATAGTCGTCTGTCATGTAGCTGACATGGACAAGGCCTTCTATCGTATTAGGCAGTTCAACGAATAGTCCGAAGTTCGTCACGGAACTAATCATGCCATCAAACTCTTCACCGATTTTATCTAGCATAAACTCTGCCTTCTTCAGATCATCTGTTTCACGCTCTGCATCGACTGAGCGGCGCTCCATTGTAGATGCATGATCTGCGATTTCAGGCAGCAGCTGGCCCCACTTTTCTAAGGTCGCTTCATCTGTCTTTTTCTGAATCAAATAGGTTCTAATCAGTCTATGCACGATTAAATCCGGGTAACGGCGGATCGGTGATGTGAAGTGTGTATAGAATTCCGTTGATAATCCAAAATGGCCAATGCTTTCTGGATCATACTTCGCCTGTTTCATAGAGCGAAGCATCACAGTTTGAATGACGACTTCTTCTGGTTGATCCCTGACAGCATCGAGGACACTTTGAAGTGCGCGCGGGTGAATGTTCGTTGACGTCCCTTTCACAATGTAACCAAACGTCGTTACGAACTCTAAAAAGCGCTGAAGCTTCTCAGGGTTTGGTTCTTCGTGAATTCGGTAAATGAACGGAACATTCATCCAGTGGAAATGCTCTGCAACCGTTTCGTTTGCAACAAGCATGAATTCTTCAATTAATTTCTCTGCAACGGAACGCTCACGAATGACAACGTCTTTCGCTGCGCCTTCATCATCTACAAGTACTTTTGCTTCCTTGAAATCAAAGTCTACAGCTCCGCGCTCCATTCGTTTGTCACGAAGAATCTCTGCAAGCTTCTCCATCTCTTGAAACATCGGCACTAGCGGCTCATATTTGTTTAAAAGCTCTTCGTCTTGGTCGACTAAAATCTTATTCACATCAGAATAGGTCATTCTCTCCGTCGTTTTGATCACACTTTGGAAAATCTCGTGTTTGACGACTTTTCCGTTTCGATCAATGACCATTTCACAAGACAGTGTGAGACGATCGACCTTTGGATTTAATGAACAAATACCGTTTGACAAACGATGCGGAATCATCGGGATGACGCGGTCGACGAGATACACACTCGTTCCACGTTCATAAGCTTCCTGATCAATCGGCGAATTCTCTGTGACATAATGAGAAACGTCTGCAATGTGCACGCCAAGCTTATATTTGCCATCATCCAGCTTTTGCACAGTTACAGCATCATCTAAGTCCTTCGCATCTGCACCGTCAATCGTCACAATCGTTTCATTGCGCAAGTCGCGTCTGCCTTCAAGGTCTTTTTCATCAATCGTTTCAGGTGTGTCTGCTGCCTGCTGAAGTGCTTCTTCTGGGAACTCACCTGGCAGACCGTGTTTATGAATGATCGACAAAATATCAATGCCAGGGTCATTTTTATGACCGAGGATTTCAGTCACTTCACCTTCTGCACTCATTCTTCCTTCAGGGTAGCTTGTCAGCGTCACAACGACTTTATGACCTTCGACCGCACCGTTTTTAGCGGATTTCGGAATGAAGATATCGTTTGTGATTTTTTTATCATCAGGAATGACAAAGCCAAAGCTTTTCGTTTCTGTGTAGGTACCGACAACCGTCTGAGTATTACGCTCGAGAATACGGATAACAGTTCCTTCTTTTTTCGTGCCGTTTGATTTGTGGCTGACACGAACCATGACGGTATCTCCATTCATCGCTGTGCCTAACTCATTTGGCGGGATGAAAATATCATCCTGTCCAAACTCTTCAGGCGTTACAAATGCAAATCCTTTTGCATGAGCAGACAGCTTTCCTTTTACCAAATTCATTTTTTCTGGTACACCGTAACGGTCGCTGCGCGTGCGAACGATGAGTCCTTGATCCTCCAGCGTCACAAGTGCTTTGACGAGCTCTTTATAATCATCAGGATTGGTAATCTCCATCATGACTTCCAGCTCTTGAACGGTTAACGGTTTATACGCTTCTTCTTTCATAAAAGCGAGTAATTCATCCATAAATTCTTCTTTTTGCACACTCTAACCCCCTATATATTTAAATTGACCAATCAAGTGATTCTAAGAATGCATAGACATCCTGATGAACCTTCTCCCGCTCTTTATCAAGCGTGATGACATGGCCTGATTCTTCATACCATTTCAAATGCTTATCATCTGTCTCTACTTCGTTATAAATGATATTCGCACTGTCTGTATTAATCATATGATCGTGACGTGCCTGCACAACAAAAGTAGGTGAATAGATCATGTCGACATTGTTTCTAACATCTGCAATCAGTTCTTGCAGGCTCCTCAGTGTATCCATTGGTGTTTTCTTGAACGATTCCATTTCTTGTTCAATTTGGTCCTTTGACTTACCCTCAAATTTCTTATAGTTACGGGCATAATCTAGTACACCCTGGTACATGACTTCTTCACTTTTTATGTACATAGGTGCACACATAGGTACAATTCCCTTTACAGGTACAGTGTAACCTAATTTTAATGAAAAAACTCCTCCGAGGGATAGTCCGCAAACTGCAATCTCCTCATAACCCTCATCTTTTAAGAATTGATAGCCTTCTTCAACGTCTTTCCACCAGTCAGCCGGGCCTGTATGGACAAGCTCTTCTGGCGGCACACCGTGTCCTTTATATTGAGGTGCATGGCATGTATATCCTCTTTCGTTCAAATAACGGCCAAGCATTCGAACATCGGCTGTATTCCCAGTAAAACCGTGAAGAAGAAGCACCGCCTTTTCTCCACCTTTAAACGTAAATGGTTTTGGTGTAACAACTTTCATGATGTGACTTCCTTTCCTTCTGATATGGTTTATATTTTCCACTTGTATGTATGAAACAAACACAAAAGAGTGCTGATAATAAAAAAAGGTCTGAAAAAAGATCAGACCTTCTGTTACTCGCGCTTTACACGCCTAAATATGCCAATGCAAGTGTTAAGATGAAGAAAAGCACTGACAAAATAACCGTTAATCGGTGAAGAATCAAGTCAAGGCCTCTCGCTTTTTGCTTACCGAAAAGCTGCTCGGCTCCACCTGAAATAGCGCCTGACAGTCCAGCACTTTTACTTGATTGTAGTAATACAACGATGATAAGTGCGATACTGACAATTACGAGTAATGTGATAACAAATGCGTGCATGAAAACACCTCCAGACAAACTGGTACACATAACTTTATTTTACATGAAAACAAGGTGCATGTCACGAAACATCAAAATAAAGATTTCCTATATATTGTCGACTTGATTCGTTATTTTGATACAATTTCGTTCCAAAGTGCTGATTGCAGCATTTTTATATGAAATTTTTCGGTTAAAAACACATTTTAATGAGTTGCTTCTTCCTTCAATAGCTGTTTTAATTCTACTAACAAACGTTCAGCTCCTTCAGGACTCAGCATCACGTTCCCATTTCCATAGCTTTTGTTGTACTTCGTCACTTGTCCCGTTAACAGGCAGCTCTTATCTGCATCATATTTTTTCAGCATAATGGTTTGATCTTCAATGAAAATTTCTAACAGCTGCTCTTCTTTAATATTGAGTACCTTGCGCATTTCTGAGGGCAGAACAATTCTGCCGAGAGAATCAATGTGTCTGACCATCCCAGTCCTTTTCAATGACATTTCCTCCTTGATGATGATATCATTTATTGACTTTTGTCAATATCCTCATAGTAAAATAGATCTTCAAATTTTTTATCAAAGTAATGAATCATTTTGCCAATGACAAGCTGTCCCGGTTTTCGGTGACCATTTAATACCCTGCTAAGTGTGGCAGGAGAGATGCCAATTTCATCAGCGAGCTGATTTAACGACATATCGTTCTCGATCATATACTGCATGACAAAAGCCCGCCTGATCTGAATCTTTTCGACCATCATTACAACCTCCTATGGAATCATTATGTACAACATGTAAGACTCTCACATCAAGCAGATTCATTAACTTATGTCAACACTTTTACCCCTCTGCTATTTCCTTTGGTCAATGATCATACTAAAATAAGTCATATACTGAAATGTGAGGTTCGATGTCATGAATCACTTTGGTGAACAATTACGCATTTTAAGAGAAAATAGAAAAATGTCGGTCAATCAGCTTGCCATGTATTCAGGTGTAAGCGCTGCTGGTATTTCTCGTATTGAAAATGGAAAGCGCGGTGTGCCAAAGCCTTTAACCATAAAAAAATTAGCACACGCCTTGAAGGTGCCTTATGAGGATTTAATGCTGCTTGCCGGTCATATTGAACAGGAACAAGTTCATGAAATGAAACCGAGATATGAGTCCATGTTAAAAATCTATCAAACGGCGCTTCAAAAGGATGTAGAACATCTCCCCATTTTTGACGGGGACAAATGGGAAAGGCTCTCCGCACAAGACATCAGCCAGCTGAATGAATACTTTCTCACGCTCATCAACCAAAAAAGGTGAACAAATAGCGGGGCATAAACCTAATGTACATCCACCATTAACTAATGTCAATATTTTCATGGTGTACTTATTGCCAATAGTCAACAAATCAAGTAAAATAGACATATAGAATCTATAACCATGTGAGGTTTTGCGTTAATGAACTTTGGTGCATATTTAAGAGCATTACGTGAGGAAAAGAAGCTGTCGGTGAACCAATTAGCGATGTATTCTGAGGTCAGCGCTGCCGGTATTTCTCGTATTGAAAACGGGAAACGCGGCATTCCGAAACCTCCTACGATTAAAAAGCTAGCTGGTGCGTTAAAGGTACCTTATGAAGACATGATGCAGGCTGCGGGCTATATTGAGGAAGCCGCTTCTGTCCAACAGCTCGAGGAAAATGATCTTTCTTTATCCAAAATAAAGGAAGCCGCAGCGCAATATGAACTTGGTGATCTCGAAATATTTGATGGTGACATATGGTCGACCCTTTCGAAAAAAGAAATAGAGGACCTCAACCGCTATTTGTTATTTATGTTAAACAGCCGTTCGTCCTCATAAATGTTTAAGCTTTTTGCGCCGATTTATGACAGATTTACGGTATAATGGGTTCAGATTGGAGTGAAGAAAGATGAATCAATCTGACATGTGCCCGCGGTTTGAAAAAGCAGTTGAGTTATTGAGTAAACGCTGGGTGGCACTGATTGTTTTTCAGCTTCTCTCAGGTCAGCAGCGCTTTAGTGAAATTGAGGCGGCTCTGACAAATTTAAGCGGAAGAGTATTATCTGAGAGATTAAAAGAGCTGGAAGCAGCAGGTATTGTAAAACGGGAGGTTTTTGCTGAAACACCCGTGCGCATTGAGTATTCTTTAACAGATATGGGGCGTTCACTTGCACCCGTTTTTGAGGAAATTGCGAAGTGGTCCTCTCAATGGATCACGCTTGAATCATAAACCAGCATTCGAACCGCCTGATCTTCATAAAACAACCTCCCTTACAGCGATGTAAGGGAGGTTTTGTCTTTTCAACTGCTTAAGCAGATGTGATGTTTTTTTCAGCTAACGCTTTTCTTTCTTTTTTCTTGTTTGTCGGGCTTAAATAGCGTTCGAGCCAGCCCATGACAAGGTCAGCGATAATAGCCATAAGTGCAGTTGGAATCGCACCTGCTAAAATGATGGCTGTTCCGTTTGTGGCGTTTGACCCTCTGATGATGATATCACCAAGACCTCCCGCGCCCACAAATGTTCCAATCGCTGTAATACCGATGGCAATGACCAGTGCGGTTCTTAAACCAGCCATAATGACTGATAAAGCAAGCGGTAGTTCAACCATTCTCAGCACTTGCCATTTCGTCATGCCCATCGCTTTACCTGATTCTAAATAGGCATGTTCAATGCTGACAATGCCTGTATACGTGTTTCTGATGATCGGCAGAAGCGAATACAGAAAGAGTGATAGGATGACTGTATTTGCGCCAAGTCCTAATACAAGCATCAACACGGAAAGCATCGCTAATGCCGGTATCGTTTGGATGACGTTGGTAATGGCAAAGACCCAATTGCTCAGCTTGCGGTAATGCGCGACAAAGATGCCTACTGGAATCCCGACAATCGCCGCAAACAACACCCCATACGCCGACATGAGAAAATGCCGATAAAATTCTTCTAACACATATGACCCGTTCTGCTGATAATACGTCCATAATTGCTGCAGTGTGTCCATCAGCCTTGACACCTCCCCATCTTACTCAAAGTAATTGTGTTTTTTCAGGAAATTCTTCGCAACGGTTGCTGGTTCTTGAAGCTCTCCGTCGACTTGATAGTTCAGCTCTTGCATTTGTTCTGTATCGATTTTTCCGATCAGCCTGTTGATCACCTTATCAAGCCCTGGATTTTCTTTTAAGACTTTCTCCGGGACTACTGGCGATGCATCATATGGCGGGAAGAACCGTTTATCATCTTTTAAGATTTTGAGATTGTAGGCTTTGATTCGTCCATCTGTTGAATAGGCAAGTACAATATCCATTTTTTCATTTTTTAATGCATCATAGACTAAACCAATCTGCATCGGATATGTGCTGCCAAATTTGATTCCGTATGTTTTCACAAATCCGTCATAGCCGTCGCCTTTCTTTTTGAGCCATATGTTATCGACCCCAAATCGGTAATTGGTCGCATTCTTTTTCAAATCAGAGACCGTTTCTAAATTATTTTCCTTCGCCATCTTTTGCGTCACGGCAAAGGCATACGTATTATCAAATCCATAAGAATCAAACCATTTGTAATCATAGCGTTTTTTAAATTCTTTTTGGACGATCTCCATCGCCCGCTCCGGGTCTTTTTCCGCATCCATTCCAAGCGTGCTTGTTAAATCTGTGCCTGAATATCTTGTGGCAGAAATGTCGACATCTCCGTTTTCCATTGCTTTCTGCTGCACAGTGTTGGAACCTAAGTTTTTCACAATGGTCGTCTTTTTATCAGTGTAATGTTCAATCATATCGCTAACCATATAGGCCATAATTTCTGATTCGGTAAAGTTTTGTGCTCCAATTCGCAGCGTGCCCCCTGAGGAGCCGGCTAGTCCAGGAAGTGAACAGCCGCTTATCAATAGCAAGCATCCGGCAAGCAGTGCACTGATCCATTTTGTTTTTCGATTCTTCACATAAGCCAACTCCTTATGAAACTTCCTTCAATCCTTTTAAGCCTTCAGGTGTTACTTTTTTCTCCAGCTTCATTAATGATAGGTCGATGATGACTGCTAAAATTGTGACTGGGATCGCACCCGCAATAATGAATTCCGGCTGATACAGCTGAAGTCCAATCAAAATGTAGTCACCTAGACCGCCTCCACCGATAAAGGCTGCAAGTGTTGTCCAGCCAATCAAATAAATCGTTGACGTTCTGACACCTGCCATAATGACCGGTACAGCAAGCGGGAGTTCAACAAGACGAATTTGTTCCCATGTTGTCATCCCGATTCCTTTACCGGATTCAAGCAAGTTTTTGTTCACACCTTGTACCCCGGCATACGTATTTCTTAAAATAGGTAAAACCGAATAGAAAAAGAGAGCAACGATTGCAGGTATTTTCCCAACCCCCAAAATAGGAATAAAAAAGGCAAGAATCGCTAAACTAGGGAGTGTTTGAAAGATATTCACGATACCGATGATAAAACCTGCGCCTCGCTTCATTCGTGTGAGTACCACGCCTAAAGGAACGGCAACAAGAATACCGAGCACAACAGCAATTAAGGAAATATATAAATGCTCCCACATTTTTGTGAGGAGTTCCCCGCCATTTTTCTCTAGAAAGTCGATGATTTGATCCATGTGTACACCTCCCTTACTTCATTTCAGTGACAGCTGCCGGCGTATCGTCTCCCCAAATGGAGTCGTACACAACATCTACAAGACTTGCACGTGTCACAATGCCTTTTAAGTGCCCTTCTGCATCCACAACCGGTACATATTTAATGCCGCGTATTAAGATTTTCCGGACAGTGTCTCTTAGAAGTGCGCCTTCTTGTACGGTATAGAACTCTGTATTTAAAATATCACCAACAAAAGCTGCTTTTCTGCGGTTCGCATCGATTGTTTCAATATCGATATAGCCTTTTAGCACATGATGTTCATCTACTACAAGCAAGGAATCGACCCGCTTTTCTCTCATGATGTAGATGGCATCTGTTAATGTTTTTTCAACTGTAACGGTGACTGGTGACGTGTTCATCATTTGTTCTACACGTTCCATATTCGGATTTGATTGAAGCAGACGTTCTTTGCCGATGAATTCTTCTACGAATTCATTGGCTGGGTTTCGCAGAATATCGTCAGGCGTACCTACTTGAACAATCTCTCCATCTTTTAAAATCACAATTCGATCAGCTAGTTTAATAGCTTCGTCCATGTCATGTGTGACGAATACGATGGTTTTATTTAACGTTTTTTGCAGTTTCTTAAATTCTTCCTGCAATGAATCTCGTGTGATTGGATCAAGTGCGCCAAATGGTTCATCCATGAGGATCAGAGGGGGTTCCGCTGCTAGTGCGCGAAGAACACCGATGCGCTGCTGCTGTCCTCCGCTGAGTTCATGAGGGTAGCGCTCTAAATATTCCGGTCCCATGTCGACAAGCTTCAGCAGTTCACGTGCCCGTTCTTTTCGTTTTTCTTCCGGCCATTTTAACAGCTTCGGAACAAGTGAAATGTTTTGTGCGATGGTCATATGGGGGAACAGTCCAATTTGCTGAATCACATAGCCAATTTCTCTTCTTAATTGAACTGGATCTTTTTTCATAATGTTTTCTCCCTCGATGAAGATGTTTCCTGAGGAAGGTTCGATGAGTCGGTTAATCATCTTCATGGTTGTTGTTTTACCACAGCCACTCGGTCCAATAAAACAAATAAATTCTCCTTTTGCTATTTCTAAATCAATATTTTTGACAGCTTTTTTTCCGCCTTTATACGTCTTAGATACATTCTCTAGTTTCAGCAAATGAGACACCTCCATTAGTCAAATCAATATTTTCAGAAAATTTACACCTTATTTATTATAGTGCAAACTTTATAAAATAAAAAGTTTATGATGTGTTTGTATTGCATAACATTTATTTAAAATTTTCAGTTAACGGCCTGATAGATAGAGATCTCTCCTTTTTCCTCCAAATTACGAGCAAATACTCAATATTTATTGTTTTCATCAACAAACAGGTATATGATATATTGTGTTACAAATTGTCAGTCGTGAAGGGATGAATCGGGGAGTGGACAAGCAAGCGTTAGGTGCCATTCAAAAAGCACAGGATCATTATATTGAAAAAGCTGCCGAGAACATGAATGCCTTTGGTCTTTCTTCTACAGTGGGTAGAGTGCTTGGTATCATTCACATGAACCGTAAACCAATGACGCTTGGAGAGCTATCAGAGGCGACAGGCATGAGCAAAACGAGAATGAGTCAAGTCGTTCGAGAAATGCTTGATTTGAATATTGCGGAAAAGGTTTATGAAAAAGGAATACGTAAAGATCTATATGACGTTGAGCAAGATCAATACCAAACGTTTATTTCCTTGTTTGCAGCCAATTGGTCCCGAGTTGTCAGCAAAAACCGCAAGGCACATAAGAAAACGTGCAAGGAATTGCTGGAGCTGCTTGAACAGGACGACCTGCCAGAAGAGACAGAGGATAAAATCAATCTGCTTCTTTCAGAAATCAAGGAAAGTCTTGATTACTATGATTGGATTAGCCGCTTAATTGAATTCTTTGAAAGTGAAGAAGTGTTTAAGCATGTGCCGAAACCTTAAAAAAAGCTGTTTTATTTTACATCATTGTAGAAAAAAACAGCTTTTTTATATACACTTATTGCATAAACATTGGAAACATCCCTTTTAAGCCTGCACCGATCATTTCAACTGCCACTACAGCAAGAATTAATCCCATTAACCGCGTCACGACATTCATCTCTGTTTTCCCCATTTTCCGCATAATGAAACTTGAATAATGAAAGGCATAAAAGGTCATTGCCAGAACGATGACAATGCCGATTAAAATCGTAAACATGTGAAGCATCCCTTGACTTCCCGGGGTTAAACTCATCACTGTAGCGATTGTACCGGGACCAGCGATGATCGGAATCGCCAGCGGCGTAACGGAAACATCCGCCTTTTCTATACTTTCTGCCTTTTCCTCAGAATGAGGATTTTGGACATGTGACTCCTTTGCATTCAGTAAATTGTAAGCGATACCAAAAATAAAAATACCTCCGGCGATACGGAGTGCATGAATATCGATCCCAAATAATTTGAAAATAAGCCTTCCTGCCAATAGAAAGGCAATCAGAATGATGAAAGAGACCACAATGGCTTTTTTGGCTGTCTGGGAGCGTTCTTTCTCTGTATATCCCTCTGTTAAAGTGATGAAAAGAGGCACGTTTCCAATAGGGTTTGATACAGCAAATAATGAGACCACGACATGAATCATAAAGGAAATCAACAGACACCCTCCTTTTTTCATAGTGTCTGCCAATCTGATGTGAATATTCCCTTGTGATGTTAAAACCTGTCTATATTTAACCGATGATAATAAAGGTTTTATAGAAAGGGGAATGACACATGAAGAAAACGATCACCATTATCCTTCTATCTGTTGCGGTTTTAGGAGCAGCCGGCTGGATGGTTTGGCAGCAGCAGACCATCAAAGCAGCTGAGGAAAAATATCAGCAAGAAAGCAAAACGAACGATGAGCAGCTTTCGAAGTTAACATCAGATCAAGCGGATATGAAGCATGAAAACGAAGATCAAAAAAAGAAACTGTCTACCATCACCAAAAAGCTCAAAAACGAAAAGAAAGCCTATCAAAAAGAAGTCAAGCAGCGTAAAGCGCTTGAGGCAAAAATTGACCAGCTTCAAAAAGAGCTGACAGCAGCGAAAGCCACTGCTCAAGCGAATAAACAGAGCGCACAGGCTGCAAGGCAACCAACTGTAAAAAAAGATCCAAATGTCACTCACAATCCGCCCTCACAATGGGTACAGGATCAATATGATTGGGGTGTGAAACAAGGATATATTAAAGAATAGAAAGGATGAAAAAACATGATACACATTCGGCCATTGTCAGGTGATCAATCCGTCCCTATGGATCTTTTACTCTTAGCTGATCCTTCAAAGGAAAAGGTTCTTACTTATGTGCAATCCGGCTCTTGTTATGCCGCGTATCATGATCAGGACGTGATTGGTGTCTATGTGCTTTTATCTCTGTCTCAACAGACAGTTGAAATCATCAATGTCGCCGTGAAGGAATCATGGCAAGGAAAAGGAATTGGGAAGCAGCTGATCCGCCATGCCATTGCTGAAGCGAAAGCCGCAGGCTTTCACACGGTTGAAATCGGCACAGGCAACTCGAGCATTCAGCAGCTCGCACTTTATCAGAAATGCGGCTTCCGCATGACATCTATTGACCAAGATTTCTTTCTTAAGCATTATGATGAACCGATTTTTGAAAATGGCATTCAGTGTATGGATATGGTACGGCTGTCACTCACTTTGTAAGCAGACTGATGTTTTGTTCCGTCTGCTTTTTTTATGTTCTGCGTTTTTTTACCACATGCTTCACATATTGAATGAAGAAATAAAGCACGGCGCCAGCTAAAAAGCAGACCACACATCCAAAGAGCGTCGCCTCTGAGCTGAATTGATACTCTTCAATTTTCATGATATAAAATGGCATGCCAAACAATGTTGGGCTTGATTCAACATGATTGACCTCTAGCAGCAGTAAAAAAACAGGGGTCATAAACACAGCAAATACATACAGCATCGCAAGTGTTATACCGCTGGAAAACGAATGAAATACTTTGATCATTTCTTTCTCTCCTTTATCTCTTTTAAACTGGCTGTGATATTTTTTCCGTCAGGGCAAGCTGGATGCAGCATCACCGAATTCAGTAAAGAAAAAAACAGCAGCTGATGACTTACAGGATGCTTCCATATCATAAAAAGCACAAGCGAACAAAGCACCGGAAAGAGCGGGCCTGCAAGTGCCACCATCATATTGAAGCTCGGCCGGACAAATTTCTCATGGACGACCGCCACATGCTTCCAATCAATCGTGATCACAAAATCAAAGAGCGGCCTTTTTTCGATTTTGTTACACAATATGATCATCAGCATATGACCGAGTTCATGTATCAGCACAACCGCTAGGAAACTACACACAAGTTCTATCATCGCAAGACAGGCCTCTTTAACATGACCGTATATATACAGCTATAAAATGCAAGTGAACCTAGCAGATAAGCAGTAGCGAGAAGATACACATCTGCTGAAAGCCACTTCAATAAAAGCATATCGATGAAGCTGAATACAGCAATCATCATCACGATGACAAACAGTTTATTAAACTCACTGATCTTCACGATAAACCCTGTACAGGCCGCCATGGCAGTGATCAACAAAATGGACAAACTTGCGAGGCCATGCCCTTCACTTTCAATGCCTATCACCATAGATGCAAGCCAAATAAACACAAAATATGTTAACAAATTAATAGCGTAATAAAATAAAATTCTCGACAATAAATAAGCACTCTTTGATGTATTTAACATAAAAATGGCCCTTTGATTCATATGATATTCTCTGCCAATCATCAGCGGAAGCATGATCAATATTTCCTTTAATGCATACTGCACAATAAAGGCATACATCCAGCCGGTTTCTACCGGTGTAAAAACAATAGGCAGCCCCGCCGTCAAACAAATGAGAAATAAAAACAAAATGCCCTGTTCTTTAAAAACAGCTGACCGGCTGAAATAGACCAATTCCTGCTGCAGGTGCGTCAGAAAGGAAGATTGCGTTCTGATTTTCTTGTAAGAAAACGACTTCACCTCTGTTTTCAGCTGCAAAAACATCCGATGGACATAAGAAGCCGCTACCCCCTTCAGCCAAAGCCAGCCAGCGCTTAGAAGGATCACCAGAAATATGAGATAGACTGATGGCCATACACGGATCATCTCCATTGCTTTTTTCAAAAGGAGAAACACCAATAGATTCAGCACCGCAAAGCCTAGCGTTTGCAGCAGCAAATGCTCTTTTGTTTTAGATACGAAATGGCTCACAGCAATCCGCATCACCATCCAAGAAGCAAGTGCAAGCAGCGCCAGTACACAGCAAGTCATGCATACAGCCGTTATCCAATACAAAGATGGCGTAACACCGCTGATCAAAAGGCCTAAGACAATCGGTAAAAAAAGCAGTCCTACCATGAGAAAACAAAAGAGCATCGGAAAGAAATACACACAAAGGACAAATGGCACACTTTGTATCGCACTATTCAAAAAGTAGAATTGATATTCCTGTCGCTTTAATTTATTGCGGGATAACAAAATAGCTGCACCTAAAAGTAAAAGCGTCATTTTCATCAATTGGAGGTATAGAGCAGCCGGCTCACTTTCTCCTGCCTGCATGAAAAAACGCAGGCTGATAACGACGTATATCGCGTACATGAGCAAGAAAAAAGCCGCGGCTGCGAGAAGCTGTATAGGGTACTTTTTTGCGAGCTGCTTTCCTTTCGTTGTCAGCATTCCCCATTCTATTTTATGAAGAACGTGTCGTGTCCAGATCATTGAGTAACCTCTCCACCTGCATATAGTAATCTCGATTCACTTCTTTATAAATCTCTTCAAGTGCCTGATGAGGAAATGTCAGATTCGTTTCTTGGCGGGACATATCCAGTTTGACGTCCCCATTTCTTAAGATCATGAGATGGTCATAAAGCGTATCACCAAAGCTCAAATGATGGGTTGAAATGAGAATGCCAGCGCCTTGATTTCTCAGCTTCATGAGCACCTTTTTTAAGATGATCATCATATCTGGATCAAGTCCGTTCGTTGGCTCGTCGAACACATAATAATCACATGGCCTGAGGAGCTGGGAAATGATCTGCGTTTTCTTTTGATTGCCATGAGACAGCTGAGCGATAGGCTGATCCATATATGAACCCAGCTCAAACAGTTCGATGAACGTCTCCTCCCGTGTGACATCTTGCTCATTTGGCAGCTGAAGTAATTGAAAGTATTCCCTCGGTGATAAATAATCGAACAACGAATGCTCGTCAGGAATATAGGAAACATGTTTTTTCAACAAGGAGATGTGTTCTGAGGATTGAAGGTTCAGCTGTTTACCGTGTAAAGTGACGCATCCTATAAATGGTGTCAGCCCAAACATGGATTGGATCATCGTCGTCTTTCCCGCACCATTATGCCCCAAAAGCAGCAGCATCTGCCCTTTCTCGACATTCATTTGAATATTACGGAGAGAGAAGGTGCGGCTATATGTTTTTTCTTTTAATCGTAATGTCAGCATCATATCCCTCCGTTTGTTTCAAATAGAACAGATGACCTTGCATCTGTTCTCATCCCTGTTAAAAACCGCACTGGATTTTAACGTACATGCCTAATAATTTGAACTCTCCTAAAAATTTCGAGCCCCGTCCAAAGGTCTTGCATGCCCAAATCAATGCTCCGAGTGAAATAATGCCTAATATAGCGGCAAGGACATAAATCCAAAATGCGTTTTTCTGTACATTCTTAGAAGTTAAAATTCGTTGCTTCCTTTCATCATATGCCGCCAATAGGTGAAGGACATACATATACACACCTACTGGAAAACGAAGGCTAAAAGGATTCAGCATCTCATCACCCCCTAATATATGTAAAATGATACCACCTCCTTACAGAAAGCATAAGTTCATTTCAGATCATATTTTTAGTCGATTTTTCATGATTTAGTGCTTATAAATGGAGGGGATTTTGGCTTCTTCTCTAACTGAAGGAGGATTTTTTACAGAAATAGGATAAGCCAAATGAATTAGCCACCGGATTTTCGCTCAACACAAAAAAAACGCTGCGTCCCGCTCTCATGAAAGAGCGGAACGCAGCGCATAGCTGACATTATTTATTCAAGTTATAGAATGTTGCAATGCCGTGATATTGTGCTGTTTCAGCCAATTGATCTTCGATGCGAAGTAATTGGTTGTATTTCGCCACACGGTCCGTACGAGACGGAGCACCTGTTTTGATTTGTCCAGCGTTTGTTGCAACAGCGATGTCTGCAATCGTGCTGTCTTCAGTTTCACCAGAACGGTGAGAGATAACAGCTGTATATCCTGCGCGTTTTGCCATTTCGATTGCATCAAATGTTTCAGTTAATGTACCGATTTGGTTTACTTTGATCAGGATTGAGTTACCAACGCCGTTTTTGATTCCTTCAGATAGCTTCTTCGTATTTGTAACGAACAAGTCATCTCCTACTAGCTGAACCTTGCTGCCAATGCGCTCAGTTAATAGTTTGTGACCTTCCCAGTCGTTTTCATCAAGGCCGTCTTCAATAGAGATGATTGGGTATTTCGATACCATATCTTCATACCAGTCAACCATTTCAGCAGATGTTTTCACAACACCTTCGCCTGATAAATGATATTTACCGTCTTCTTTGTTGTAGAACTCAGAAGATGCAGCATCCATTGCAAGTTTCACTTCTTCACCTGGTTTGAAGCCAGCTTTTTCGATCGCTTCAACGATTGTTTGAAGTGCTTCTTCGTTAGAACCAAGGTTTGGAGCGAATCCACCTTCGTCACCTACAGCTGTGTTTAAGCCTTTTGCGCTTAATACAGATTTCAGGCTATGGAAGATTTGAGCGCCCATGCGAAGTGCTTCACGGAAGTTCGGTGCACCTACAGGCATGATCATGAATTCTTGAATGTCTACGTTGTTATCCGCATGCTCTCCGCCGTTGACGATGTTCATCATCGGTACTGGAAGCGTTTTGGAGTTGAATCCACCAAGGTATTGATACAGTGGAATTTGTAAGAAATCAGCAGCCGCACGTGCTACAGCGATAGATACACCAAGGATTGCGTTTGCGCCTAATTTCCCTTTGTTTTCTGTTCCGTCAAGTTCGATTAACATTTTGTCAATCGCTACTTGTTCTGTTACATCAAAGCCTAAAAGCTCTGGTGCAATGATTTCGTTTACGTTGTTTACAGCTGTCAGAACACCTTTTCCAAGGTAACGGTCTTTGTCTCCGTCACGTAGTTCTACTGCTTCATATTCACCAGTAGAAGCACCACTTGGAACAAGCGCACGGCCAAAGCCGCCAGATTCTGTGTAAACTTCTACTTCAACTGTTGGGTTACCGCGAGAGTCTAATACTTCGCGTGCATATACGTCAACAATGTATGGCATATTTAATTTCTCTCCTTTTGAATCAATTTTTTTATTTCTGAATTAATGATGTTCCTGTCATCTCTTTTGGTTTTTCAAGACCAAGTAAGTCTAAAAGCGTTGGAGATAGATCGGCTAAAATACCGCCTTCTCTAAGCGTCGCACCTTTTTTCGTCACGATGACTGGTACAGGATTCGTTGTATGTGCAGTATGCGGCTTTCCTTCTTCGGTAATGAGCACGTCTGCGTTACCGTGGTCTGCCGTGATGATGGCATGTCCGCCTTTTGCCAGGATTGCGTCGACTACAGCTCCTAAGCACTCATCTACTGCTTCAATAGCTTTGATTGTTGGCTCAAGCATACCTGAATGACCAACCATATCCGGGTTAGCAAAGTTCAGGATGATCGCATCATGCTTGTCAGCATTGATGTCTGCAACAAGTGCATCCTTTACCTCATAAGCGCTCATTTCCGGCTTGAGGTCATAGGTTGCCACATCTGGTGAATTGATTAAGATGCGGTCTTCACCAGGAAATTCTTCTTCACGTCCACCGCTCATAAAGAACGTCACGTGAGGATATTTCTCTGTTTCAGCAATCCGCAGCTGTTTCAATCCGTTTTGAGAAAGCACTTCTCCTACTGTGTTATCCAAATTCACTGGTTTGAAGGCAACATAGCCATCAACCGTTTCACTGAAGTGTGTGAAGCAGACGAAGTGTAAATTCTTCGGATGAGCTTCTCCGCGGTCAAACGAGCGGAAATCTGCATTTGTGAAAGTGTTCGAGATTTGGATGGCACGGTCTGGACGGAAGTTATAGAAAATCACAGAGTCACCGTCGTTTACTTTGGCAACCGGCTCACCATTTTCTCTCGTAATGACAGATGGAATAACGAATTCATCGTAGATTCCATTTTCATAGGAGTCATCAACGACATCATAAATGTTTTGATAACTTGGGCCTTCACCGTACGCCATCGCGCGGTACGCTTTCTCCACACGATCCCAGCGTTTGTCACGGTCCATTGAGTAATAGCGTCCAGAAAGTGTTGCCACTTCACCGACACCGATTTCTTTGATTTGTTCTTCCAGCTGTTTTAAGTATACTTTGGCTGTCTTCTGACCAACATCACGTCCGTCCAAGAAGCCATGAATGTATACCTTTGTTAAGCCTTCTTTTTTCGCCAGCTTCAGCAGGGCAAAAAGATGCTGGATGTGACTGTGCACACCGCCGTCTGACAAGAGTCCAAATAAATGAAGCGCCTTGTCATTCTCTTTTGCATAAGTCATTGCATCTAGGAACGTTTCGTTTTTCTCAAATTCCCCTTCACGGATGGCAACATTCACCCTTGTTAAGCTTTGATACACAATACGTCCTGCACCGATGTTCAAATGCCCAACTTCAGAGTTCCCCATTTGACCTTCTGGGAGGCCTACTGCCTCACCTGAAGCCGTTAAGGTTTGATGCGGAAATTCGTTCCAGTAGCGGTCAAAGTTCGGTTTTTTTGCTTGTGCGACAGCGTTACCGACTGTTTCGCCTCTTAAACCGAACCCGTCTAAGATGATTAATGCAGCTGGTTTCTTACTCATATTGACCTTCCTCCAATAATTGAACGAAAGACTGAGGTTCTAAGCTTGCGCCGCCTACCAAAGCACCGTCAATATCGGATTCTGCCATATATTCTTTAATATTTGCCGGCTTCACGCTTCCGCCATATTGAATGCGAAGGCTGTCTGCCGCTTCTTGACCAAATTCGCTTGCAACGGTTTTGCGGATGTGTGCGCAAACGTCGTTTGCATCTTTCGCTGTAGAAGATTTTCCTGTACCGATCGCCCAGATTGGCTCATATGCAATCACAGATTCAGCTACTTGCTGCTTCGTTAAACCAGCTAGTGCTTTCTTCACTTGATCAGCGACAAGTTCATTTGTTTTGCCAGCTTCACGCTCTTCAAGCGTTTCACCTACACAAATGATTGGAACGATGCCATGCTTGAATGCAGCATGTGCTTTTTTGTTCACTGTTTCATCTGTTTCAGCAAAGAATTCACGGCGCTCTGAATGCCCAATCACTGAATAGCCGATGCCTAAATCTTTTAGAGCAGCAGGGCTGATTTCACCAGTGAATGCACCATTTTCTTCAAAGTGCATGTTTTGTGCACCAATTTTAAGGTCTGTTCCGTTTGAAAGGCTGTTTAACTTTTCAAGGAAAAGAGCTGGCGCACAGACAATGGATTCCACTTTGTCAGGAGATGGAATAGATGACTTGACTTCTTCAACGAAGCTGACTGCTTCGCCAAGTGTTTTGTTCATTTTCCAGTTCCCAGCTATAATTGGTTTTCTCATGATTGACACTTCCTTATAGCAGTTTTGGTCTTATTTATCGTTTAATGCAGTAACACCAGGAAGTTCTTTGCCTTCCATAAATTCAAGTGAAGCGCCGCCGCCTGTAGAAATATGGCTCATCTGATCGGCAAGACCAAATTTCTCAACAGCTGCTGCTGAATCTCCACCGCCAATGACAGAATATGTATCTTTTGCTTCTGCCAGTGCTTCTGCGATAGCTTTTGTTCCTTTAGCGAATGCATCGATTTCAAATACACCCATTGGTCCGTTCCAGACAACAAGTTTGCTGTTTTTAATAACGTCAGCATACTTTTCTCTTGTCTCTGTTCCAATATCAAGTGCTTCTAGATCACTTGGAATTTCAGAGATTGGCACAATGCTTGTATTCGCATCATTTGAAAAGTCGTCGGCTACCAGAACATCTGTTGGAATCAGGAAGTTCACACCTTTTTCCTTTGCACGGTCCATAAAGGATTTCGCTAAATCTACTTTGTCTTCTTCTAATAGAGATTTCCCTACTTCGTGGCCTAGTGCTTTCACAAATGTGTAAGCAAGTCCGCCGCCGATGATAAGGTTGTCCACTTTATCAAGAAGACTTTCAATCACACCGATTTTATCCTTTACCTTTGCGCCGCCGATAATCGCTGTAAATGGGCGATCAGGGTTTGAAATGGCTTTTCCTAAAACCTCAAGCTCTTTTTGCATGAGGAAGCCTGAAACAGCCGGAAGATAAGCTGCAATACCAGCTGTCGATGCATGTGCACGGTGTGCAGCACCGAACGCATCATTGACATACACATCGGCTAAATCAGCAAATGCTTTTGATAATTCAGGATCGTTCTTTTCTTCACCAGGATAGAAACGAACGTTTTCAAGCACTAGCACATCTCCTTCTTTTAAGTCAGAGATTTGCTTCTTCACGTTGTCGCCGTAAGCTTCATCTGCTTTTTTCACTTCTTTTCCAAGAAGCTCTTGCAGACGTTTTGCCACAGGTGTCAGACGCAGTTCTTCAGTAACTTGACCCTTCGGACGACCCAAATGACTAGCTAGCAGTACCTTTGCGCCTTGTCCTGTTAAATACTCAATTGTTGGTAATGCTGCGCGGATACGAGTATCATCCGTCACTTCTCCGTCCTTCATCGGAACGTTAAAATCTACGCGGCAGAACACAACTTTACCTTTTACGTCAATGTCTTTTACTGATTTCTTATTCATGCTCGTCAGGAGATCCTCCTTTATTCTGGTTTCCTTACGCATTGGACAAGACTCTCTTTATCCTTTTCCCATTTTGCCCTCATCAAAACGAGAAATCGTGCAGAACGGATAAAAACAGAGAAAAAGGGAAAGGGATGCTTCCCCTTCCCTTGTCCGTCTTCATTATATCGTGTCTCTAGGAAAGAACCAAGTGAGTTCCTTCAGTGTGAGAAATTAAAGACCTTGTTTTGCAATGTAAGCTGCAAGGTCAACAACGCGGTGAGAATATCCGCTCTCGTTATCGTACCAAGAAATCACTTTCACCATGCTGCCTTCCATTACCATTGTAGAAAGAGCATCGATTGTTGAAGAGTTTGCATTACCATTGTAGTCACCAGATACTAATGGCTCTTCGCTGTAGCCAAGGATTCCTTTAAGTTCTCCTTCAGCTGCTTCTTTAAGTGCTGCATTTACGTCTTCAGCTGTTACATCTTGGTTTAATTCAGCCACAAGGTCAACTAAAGAAACGTTAGGTGTTGGAACACGCATAGCGCCACCGTTTAATTTACCTTTAAGTTCAGGCAATACAAGTGAAACAGCTTTCGCAGCACCTGTAGAAGTTGGGATGATGTTTTCCGCAGCTGCACGAGCACGACGGTAGTCTTTGTGCGGAAGATCAAGAATTTGCTGGTCATTTGTGTATGAGTGAACAGTTGTCATCATACCGCGTTTGATACCAAATTTATCGTTAAGTACTTTTGCAAATGGAGCTAAGCAGTTTGTCGTACAAGATGCATTAGAGATGACATCGTGGCTAGCTGCATCGTATTTGTCTTCGTTTACACCCATAACGATTGTGATATCTTCTTCGTTAGCAGGAGCAGAGATGATGACTTTTTTAGCGCCAGCTTCTAAGTGTTTCGCAGCGTCTGCACGTTTTGTGAAGAATCCAGTAGATTCAACAACGATTTCTACGCCTTGTTTACCCCAGCTTAATTTCGCAGGGTCACGCTCAGCTGATACTTCGATTGTTTTACCGTTCACTACTAAGTTTGTACCGTCTACAGAAACCTCTGCATCTAGTTTTCCGTGAACAGAGTCATATTGTAAAAGGTGTGCAAGCATGTTAGCATCTGTTAGATCGTTAACCGCTACTACCTCAACTTCAGGATTATTTAATGCTGCACGAAATACGTTACGTCCAATACGTCCAAATCCGTTAATACCGACTTTTACTGCCATGATGTTTCCTCCTTTTATAGGTCACAATGTTTTATATTGAGGGATCAATTGACTCCCTTAATAACTCTTTTGCGGCTCCTTCGTCTGTGACGAGAACCGTTCGGCGCGGTTTTTTGAAATAAGCTTCAATCGCCCCCGCCTTTGATGATCCACCTGCAACAGCAATGATGTGTGGAATGCTTTCTAGATCATCTAGCTGCATACCGACGGAGTGCACTTTGTGTACGACCTCACCATCACGATTAAAGTAATAGCCAAAGGCCTCTGTCACTGCGTCATGCTCATCAATCTTTTTTAAATCTTCAGCTGGTGTATTTCGTCTCATCGCCATTGTTTTTGCTTCACCAATACCATGAATAAGCATCGTGGACGATTTAATCGTTTGAAGCACTTCTTTGACGGACGGCTCTTCAATAATGGAAGAGTAAGCACCTTCTGACAGCTGCCCTGGAACAAACAGCAGTTTGTAAGTACCGGAAGCTTTTTCAGCCATGTGGGCACAAATGGTGTTTGCCTGATTTTTTACATTCTCCCCAAGACCGCCTCTCGCAGGGACAAACATCATATCGCGGTTTTTGGCATCAGGGGTCATCATTTCGGCAACGGCTTCCATCGTCGTTCCGCCAGTGACGGCGACGATATTATTTCCAGTAAACCTTTTTTTCATGCATTGGACAGCAGCTCTTCCCATTTCTTGCTTCACCCACGGGGATTCGTCACTGTCACCAGAAACGATCATGACTTCTTCCAGGCCTAACTTTCTCTTTAATGTATTTTCCAAAAAGGTTAAACCTAAAACGTCCTTCATCATTCCTTCAAGCATTTCAAGCAAAGCGTGACCCTCACTCGTCAGCATCATGCCGCTCGTTTTGACATCCAGCAGATTTTGTTCTTTTAAAAACTGAACTTCAGCACGTAAGATGCGCTCGCTGAGACCAAGACTCGTCGCAAGGCTTCTGCGGCCAATTGGTTCAGCTAATCTGATGTACTGCAAAATGTCGTAGCGTTTTTGCATAACAATGAGAAGATCTGGCAATAATTTTTTTTGAGCTTCCAATAAATGATTCATGGCTAACGACCCTTTCTTTTCACGTTGGACCAAAAACGTCCCACTGTGACAAAAAACGTCCCGCCACAGCCAAAAAAAATCAATCCCTGCTTTCTTTAATTATTTTAACAGGATAATCTTGCATTTTCAACTCTTACAAACACATTTAGACAAAAAATAGACACATTTTCGCCGATAACCTGCTTGTCATCAAGGTTCTTGCTATGATATTTCTTTTCAAAATATTTATTTTCTTTTATATAGAATGTATTCACGATGAAAAATGTGCATGCTGGTGAGATCAGCATGCACATTTTTTTCAGGATTTGCTTATGTTTTTGTGATGGTTCCAAACTGTTTTGCCTCTTCCTTCGGTTTGATTTTGAGATAATAAATGATGTAACAGGCAGCCATGAACGGAATTCCGCAATAAAGACCGATTCGCTGATCCTCGATAAAAAACAAGCTGATGAGGACAATGCCAAATGCGATAAAGCCTGCTAATGGGACAAATGGATAGAGCGGTGTTCGGAAGACGAGATCCTTTACATCTCCGCCCGCCTTTATGAATTGTTTTCTAAAGAAATACTGGGACAAGCAAATAGACATCCACACCACAACAAGAACCATACCAGAAATAGAAATGAGCCACACATACACCGTTTTTGGTGCCACAACACTTGTCAGCAGAGATAGTGCAGATACGCCCATTGTCACCAATAGTGCATTGATCGGAATTTTACGCTTGGACAGCTTTTTCGTAAAGTCAGGTCCTTTCCCGTCTTTCGACAGCGCCCAAAGCATACGTGATGATGCATATAATCCAGAGTTTGCTACAGATAAGACCGCTGTGATGATGATAAAATTCATGATATCTGCAGCATACGGTATACCGACCTTGTCCAGCACGACGACAAATGGGCTGTCGACGGTGCCTGCTGTCTGCCACGGAAGAAGTGCGGCCAGAACCGCAATGGATAAAACGAAAAAGACCATCGTTCTCCAAATAATATTTCGTATAGATCGCGGCAATGTTTTTTCAGGGCTTTCACTCTCTCCTGCGGCAATCCCTACAAGTTCTGTTCCTTGAAAGGAGAAATTGACCGTGACCATGGTTAATAAAATAGCAAAAACGCCGTTAGGAAATAGTCCGCCATGATCCGTCAAATGACGAAATAGAGGAGCTGGTTCTCCATCTTTCAAATGAATCATTCCGAAAATTGCGCCAATTCCAATGATAATAAATAATAGGATGGCAGCGACCTTAATGGCTGAAAACCAAAACTCGGTTTCAGCGAAGCTGCGAGCTGAGATGGCATTCACGGCAAATAAAATCACGCTAAACGCAAGACACCACAGCCAAACAGGGATATCTGGGAACCACCTTTGGAGCAAAATGCCTGCTGACGTAAACTCCAGTCCTATTGTACATGCCCAGCTAAACCAATAAAGCCAGCCGATCATAAAGCCTGTGGACGGACCTATATATTTGGTTGCATACTCCTGAAAGGAACCCGCTGTTGGCATCGCCACTGCTAATTCTCCAAGACAGAGCATCACCAAATACATTAACAATCCGCCAATGATAAAGGATAGAATGGCTCCCCCGGGTCCAGCCTGATGGATAATGAGTCCTGACCCAAGGAAAAGACCAGTACCAATGACGCCGCCTAAGGCAATCATAAAGAGATGCCTGCTTTTCATGGAACGTTCTAGTTCATTATGCTGCTCTTGCTTCAAATCATTTTCCCCACTTTCACTCTTCTATTCATCATCCTTTGACAAAATTCGCTGTTCGTTGAAAGAGAAAGGGAGAAAGTGAAGGTTTCTCCCCCTTTGACATTTATGCTTGAAATAATGCTTCAATATGACCAATCGCCCAGTCTAAATCTTCTTTAGATATCGTGAGAGGCGGTGCAAAGCGGATGACGGTCTCATGGGTTTCCTTACATAACAGCCCTGCTTGTTTCAGCTTTTCACAATAAGGTCTCGCTGCCTCTGTCAGCTCCATGCCGATAAATAATCCGCGGCCGCGCACTTCCTTGATGACAGGACTTTGAATGCGCGTGAGTTTGTCTTTTAAGTATTCGCCAAGCTCCATAGAACGCGCTGCAAGGTTTTCGTCGATTAAGACATCCAGTGCAGCCAGCGATACCGCACACGCAAGAGGATTTCCGCCGAAGGTAGAGCCGTGAGATCCAGGGTTAAACACACCTAATATATCGCGGTTTGCGACCACACACGAGATTGGGAATACACCGCCGCCTAAAGCTTTCCCTAGAATCAGCATATCTGGCTCAATGTCTTCCCAGTCACATGCAAACATCTTTCCTGTTCGCGCTAATCCAACCTGAATTTCATCCGCAATGAACAGCACATGTTCCTTTTCACAAAGCGCCTTCGCTTCCTTCAAGAAGCCTTCTGGCGGCATGACAATTCCCGCTTCTCCTTGAATAGGTTCGATCAGAAAAGCCGCTGTTTGTGGTGTGATGGCTTCACGCAACGCTTCAATATCTCCGTAAGGAATCAGTTTAATGCCTGGAAGCATTGGACCGAAACCTCTTTGATATTCTGCTTCAGAAGAAAGGGAAACAGCCGTCATCGTTCTGCCATGGAAGTTACCGACGCACGCAATGATTTCTGCGCGATTGTCTTCGATTCCCTTGACGTCATAGCCCCAGCGTCTTGCTGCTTTGACAGCTGTTTCTACAGCCTCAGCTCCAGTATTCATCGGGAGTGCCATCTCTTTATTCGTCAGTTGACAAATTTTCTCATACCAAGGACCAAGCTGATCATTGTGAAAAGCTCTTGAGGTCAGTGTTACCCGGTCTGCCTGTTTTTTGAGCGCTTCAATAATGCGGGGATGGCGATGCCCTTGGTTCACTGCGGAATATGCACTCAGCATATCCATATATCGATTGCCTTCAGGGTCTGTCACCCAAACTCCTTCAGCCTCTGAAATCACAATTGGCAGCGGATGATAGTTTGCCGCACCGTATTGTTCGGTTTGTTGAATCAATTCATTTGTCTGTGTCATCGTCTATTCCTCCTTCTATAAGCTAGCCTCTTTTTCATTAGGTTCATCTACACACATATGATATGCAAGGATCGTGCCAACTTTCTGCCTGCATTATGGCGGTGATTGATCTGGTTTTTTATGCAAAATATTTTTGCATCTGCCAAATTTTTTAGAGGAAACCGCAAAATTTTTCATGTAAAATAGAGGTAACGTCTGGAGGTGGCGCAATGAAAGAAGATTCGTATACTGCAAAGCTCGAAAATGAGATTGATCTGTATAAACAAATGCTCGATTTAATAGATGTCGGGGTTCATGCAATTGACGAGAATGGCAACACTGTTGTCTATAATAAAAAAATGATGGAGATTGAGTCTTTGAAACGCTCTGATGTTCTCCATAAAAATGTATTAGACCTCTTCGTCTTCCAAGACGACATGCACAGTACGCTTGTCCAAGCGCTGCGTACTGGGAAACAAACCGTTCATGCAAAGCAGACGTATCATAATTACAACGGAAAAGAAATCACAACGATTAATCATACATACCCGCTCGTTCGAGACGGCCTCATCCAAGGAGCGGTTGAAATTTCGAATGATGTGACCAAGCTGGAACGGCTGATCCACCACAATATGAAGAAAAAAGGAAGCACACGCTTTACCTTTGATTCCATTATTGGACAAAGTCCTGCGTTTTTAGAGGTGATTGAGCATGCAAAACGAGCGACACGCACCTCTTCCTATGTGCTCATTGTTGGAGAAACAGGGACAGGAAAAGAACTATTTGCGCAAAGCATTCATAACGGCAGCAGCCGGTCATCTGGACCATTTATTACCCAGAATTGCGCGGCACTGCCTGATAATCTCATTGAAAGTCTGCTCTTTGGTACACAAAAAGGGGCTTTTACAGGCGCAGCTGATCAGCCCGGCCTATTTGAACAGGCGCAGGGAGGTACACTGCTGCTTGATGAGATCAACTCATTAAATCCTGGTCTTCAAGCAAAACTGCTGCGTGTTTTACAGGAGAAGCGTGTGAGAAGGCTTGGCAGCACAAAAGAAATCGCTGTTGATGTAAGAGTCATTGCCAATATGAATGAGGATCCTGTAGATGCAATCGCAGGCGGACGCATGCGCAAGGATTTATTTTATCGGCTGGGTATTGTCACATTATTTATTCCGCCGCTTTCTGAGCGAAAAGAAGACATTCCTACGTTTGTCAGTCATTTTATTCAAAAATATAATGAGCTGTTTCAAATGAAGGTGAAAGCGGCTGACGAAGAGGTACTAGCCCTTTTTCAAGCGTATGATTGGCCGGGTAATGTACGAGAACTGGAGCATGTGATTGAAGCGGGGATGAATATGATGATGGATGAGGATTACTTAAGCCTGCATCACCTTCCATATCATTTTAGATTTAAGCATGGGGAAGGGCGTCCTGCAGCGCAATTACAGACGAATCCTTTGCATCATACCGCAGCAGCTGACACGTTTATTTATACAAGCCAAGAACATACGACTGATTTTCAAACCCAAATGGAACGATTCGAAAAACAATACATCGTCCATTACTTAGAAAAAATGGACGATAATATTTCACAGACTGCAAAGATACTGGGCATGAGCAGGCAAAGTCTGCAATATCGCATGAAAAAGCTGCATATTTCTCGTTAATAATAGAGCTGTGCCCTTATTCGGCACAGCTTACTGTGGTTCTGACTCTTCTGCCGGTTCTTGAATCACGTCACTCAGCAGTTTTTCTACATTTTTTAAATGCGTGAGCATCGCTCTTTCTGCTTCTTCTGGCTGTCTTGCCAAGACGGCTTTGTAAATGTGTTCATGTTCTTTGTAAAGCTGCCGAATGGAGGCTTTTTTTGAAAACAAGACGGCTTTTCTCGTCTCACGCATCGTTTCTACCAGCAAGGTGGAGACCTGATTCATTAATGCTTTTAATAAATCATTCTTTGAGGCTGTGGCTATGGCGAGATGGAAGGAGAGGTCTGCCTCTTCACCAGTTTCTTTATGTGCTTCTGCGAGTTTCATTTGTTCGAGTGCCTCACGCAGCTGATGAAGGTCATCGTCCGTTCGGAGCAGCGCTGCCTTTTTGACAGCACCCGTCTCAATAATGGTCCTTAATTCAAGGAGCTGCGTGACATCATGCTGCTTCATCAAAAATGCAGGAGACAGACTAAATGTGAGCTGTTCAGGATCGAACTGCTTCACATATGTACCTTCCCCTTGCTTCATCTCTATTAATCCGATCGCTTTGAGAGCAGACAGCGCCTCTCTTACAGCAGAACGGCTGACTTGAAAGCTTTCTGAGAGCGCTTGAACCGAATCTAATTTTTCCCCCGGAAGAAGCTCACCTGTACGAATGGATTCAATTAATGCATCCGCAATTTCTTCATATATTTTTTTCGTTTTGATTTGTTTATATTTCAATTGGTCTCACCTCATCACTGTTGTCTATCCCTATCGGCTCATGCCCTATCTTATACTTTACCCCAAAATTTCCGATCACACGTCTCCCCTCTTTAATTTTCAAGAAATCTTCGGGCTGCCTTGCTTTCAACAAAAAAAGAAGCACGTGCCATGTTCTGGCAAGTACTTCTTTTTAATCGTATCGCTTCCGCAGCGTAGAGGACGGAAGATTCATTTGTTCGCGATATTTTGCAATGGTTCTGCGTGACGCCCGGATGCCAAAGGTTTGCTGAAGCAGCGTCATGATTTGCTGATCTGAATACGGTTTTTTCTTATTTTCCGTTTGGATGAGTTCTGCAATGTGCGTTTTGACAGTGTAGCTGGACGCCTCTTCTAGTGAATGCCCTTCTAATTTTGCTTGGAAAAATTGTTTCATTTCCATGAGACCATAAGGGGTTTGCACCATTTTCCCTTTTACAGTCCGGCTGACTGTTGACTCATGCACTTGCAGTATATCTGCAATCCGCTTCATCGTAAGCGGTTTCATTTTATGTTTCCCTGTTAGGAAAAAATCTGTCTGATGTGAGATAATCTCACGAACGACATGAGTCATCGTTTGCTTTCTTTGCTTCAGCGCTTGGACAAGCCAATTGTACTGCTGCTCTTTTTCCTTTAAATACGTGTATGCTTCATGCCGCTTTTGTTCTTGAATCATGGCGAAGTAGCCTTCATTCATTTCAACGTCTGGAAAAGCGCGCTGATTCAGCTCAAATGTGATGCGATCCTGCATCACAGTAATCGTCACATCAGGCTCTATATACAGATGCTCTTCATCATTTGAGAAATGAAGGCCTGGTCTTGGTTCAAGCTGAGACACTACATCTTGTACCGCTTGGAGTGTTTTCATTGAAACACCTGTTTTCGCCGCAATTTCCTTCCAAGCCTTTCTGGCAAAAAGAAAGAAATGCTCTTCGATGATCAGCTCGGCTTCATACCAGCGTTCCTTTTTTCTTCTCAGTTGAAGGAGGATACATTCCTGCAATGATCTTGCGCCAATACCGGCAGGCTCTAGGGATTGCAGCTGATGAAGGACGGCTTCTACTTCTTCAGCTGGGACCTCTAAGACAGCTGCCATTGCGTCAATCGGTTCATTTAGATAGCCATTGGAATCAATGGACTCAATCATAAAGTAAAAGATTCTTTGATTCTTTTCACTTAAATTTAAATCAATCGCCTGTCTCTTTAAAAACATTTGCAGGCTTTCTTTTTGATGCGTTCGATACGGCTCTGTCATTCGATCGTGTGATTTTTTATGATAAACTGGTTGGTAGCTGTCCGTGTCTTTCCGCTCAATCAGAGGGTTCTCAAGTGCTAACTGGTCAAGATACTCGCCGAGCTCTGTGCAATTCAGCTGCAGCAGCGTAATGGCCTGCCTGAGTTCTGGTGTGAGCACCTGCTTTAATACCTGTTCTTGTTGCAGTTTAAGGCTCATTGTCTCCCCTCCCTCTCATCATTTTACATGAAGATTGACGGACCGTATATACGAAATAGGAGTGATTTCTATGTCTGAACTTTTTTCCGTTCCATACTTTGTCGACAACTTGAAGCAGCACATCGCCATGAACCAAAATGAAGACAAGGTTCATGCCATGAATGCCTATTACCGCTCAGTAGTGTCAACGCTTGTTCAAGACCAGCTGACCAAAAATGCGGTTGTATTGAAGCGAATTCAGCATCTTGATGAAGCCTATCAAAAGGTGAAAAAAGAAAGCGAATGAACGAAAAAGAACACCCTTTGTCAAGATGGTAAAGGGTGTTTATCATATGCGAAAAGTTTCTGATCCAGCCTCGATTTATACATCATCAAAAAGCCAGACCGCCCGACAGTATAAATGATAAAGGCAAACCATAGGCCATGATTGTGCCAAAGGGGCGTGACCGCGGTTTGAACGACGATAAACAAAATCATCGCAAACAGCATCGAATTTCTAACAGGGGCAATTTCTGTCGCACCTGTAAATACGCCGTAAATGACCAAACCGAAACAAGCCGCAAACGGATAAAGAACGAGCCAGCCTGCATAGCGTAATGTCACATCAAGCAGATGAGGGAGATTGGTAAACAAGCCCAATATCGGCTCTTTTAATAGAAAATAAACCGACGCAATGACACATGCCATGACAAGTGCCCACTGCCTTGAAAGGGTTAAGGTTCTTTCATAGAGGGTGCGGTCATTTGCACCAACTGATCGGCCAACAAGGATGCTGGACGCATTGGCAAAACCATCGAACAAATAAGCCATGATGTAGTGAATTTGAAATAAGATGGCATTGGCTGCCAGCAGCTCTGTACCAAAAGAAGCACCTTTTGCGGTAAACATGTTGATGACCACTAGCAGACAGATCGTACGAATAAACAAATCCTTATTCACATGAAACATTTTCTGCACTGCCTGTGTATCCATGATTTTCTTAATGGAAGGCATCTGGAATCCGTTTGACGAATGCTTCATGATGATCCATGCCCCTAACACAAAAGCGGTTAGTTCAGATATCAATGTCGCAGCCGCAACTCCTTTGACTGCAAACGAAAACACATGAACAAGCAGAAATGCGAGCGCCATATTCATGACATTGATCAAGATTTGTAATGAAAGAGCTTCTTTCATTTTTGCCATCCCCATCAGCCAGCCCAATATGACATAATTCATTAAAGTAAATGGCGCTCCCCAAATGCGAATATGAAAATAGTCTGCGGCAAATTGACGGACATCAGCATCAGGAGAGATCACTAGAAAAGCAGATTGAATGATCGGCCATTGCAGAGCAATAAAACAAAGTCCGACGATGACGGCGACGAAAAAAGGTCTTAGAAAAGCAAGAACGCCTAGTTCCTCATTCTGCGCTCCGTTTGCCTGGGCGGCAAAAGCAGATGTACTGACCCGCAAAAAACCAAACAGCCAATATAATGTACTGAAAATGAGACTGCCGACCGCAACGCCTCCAATGTAAGCGGGATTTGCGAGCTGACCGACAACCGCTGTATCAACAGCTCCAAGTAATGGAGTGGTCATCGTTGAAATTGTTAAAGGAATGGCCAAAGCCAAATACGCTCGATGGTTCATCGCTGCCGCCTGCCTTTCATGAAAAATAGCCTCTTTCCTAAAAGAGGCGCAGATTGCCTGCAAAGGGCTAAAATCTTTCTTTTCGCCCTTTGTCTTTTTTTCAGCTTGAGACCTACACGCTGAGGTATTGATAAAATGAAGTTTACCGAACCGGTCTGCCAATCGTTCGTGACAAAGGATGGTCTGCGAGCATTGCATTTCTCATTTTCCGCACCGCTTCCTTTTCTGATGAAAAAAAATCATCCTTTGATTGAAACTGGGCAGCAAGCTCTCCTTGATCAAGAATCGCCAATTGATCACATAAGTGATAGGCTGCTGTTATATCATGTGTAATAAATAAGTAAGCCACACCCAGCTCCTTCTTTAATTCTACTAATAAATCTAAAATGACAGCCTGCGTCACCATGTCTAAGCTGCTGACAGATTCATCAAGCACAATGAGCTTTGGCTGGAGCAATAAGGCTCTAGCGATGTTGATCCTTTGCAGCTGACCGCCGCTGAATTGGTGCGGATATTTAGACAAATCCTTTTCACCGAGCCCGACTCTTTCCAGCCAGTGAATCAGTATGTTTTTACGTTCCTTCCGGCTCATAGATTCATAGTTTTCAAGCGGCTCAGATAAAATTTGTTCGACTGTCCACCTTGGATTTACCGCCGAATAGGAATCCTGAAACACCGCTTGCACATGCCGGCGAAAATGCTTACGTGTTGGCTGATCTGCACGATAGACATCCTGACCTTCAAAAAGAACCTGTCCAGCTCTTGGTTTCTCTAGACCAAGTATGATGCGGCCCAGTGTACTTTTCCCTGCGCCGCTTTGTCCCAGCAGCCCAAGGCAGGTGCCTTCTTCAATAGTTAAATCGACGCTTTTCAGAACAGGGGCTGCGCCTTTTTTTCTGACTAGAAACGACCGGCTGTTGTACGCATGACTGACTGCTTTCACTTCTAATAAATGCAAGGGACTTCTCACCTCAAATCGGACAAACAGCTGGGATGGATGGACGAGCTGCTAATAGTTTTTTTGTATAATCATGCTTTGGTTGTTCAAAAAGTTCAAGAACTCCCGCCTTTTCAACTATTTCTCCTTGTTTCATGACGACAACTTGATCTGCCATTTCAGCAATGACACCAAGATCGTGCGTAATGAGTAAAATGGCCGTTCCATGTTCATGACGAATTTGGTTCAGATGCTGAAGCACCCTTTTCTGATTGTGTACATCTAATGCGGTTGTCGGCTCATCTGCAATGATGAGGGGCGGGTGCATACAGGCAGCCATGGCAATCATGACACGCTGCAGCATCCCTCCGCTTAATTCAAAAGGATACTTATTGAACAGCTGGTCTGGCTGCGGCAGATTCATTTGCGCTAACGCATCTATTGCCTGTGATCGTGCCTGCCTTTTACTGACAGCAGTATGCCGGCGGATGGTTTCAACCAGCTGATGGCCGATTGTCCATACCGGCGTAAAGCTGTTCATTGGATTTTGCATAATATACGAGATGTCTTTGCCCCGAATGGAACGCATATCCTTTTCACTTATACCGATCAATTCTCGTCCCTGTAATGTGATACTGCCAGTGACTTCAGTTGTTTTTCGATCAAGCATCCGTAAGATCGACATACTTGTTACTGTTTTCCCGCAGCCGCTCTCACCGATTAATCCAAGAATTTGACCACGCCCTACTTCAAACGAGACTTCTTGAATAAGAGGGGTTGGCCCTTGAGGAGTTTTCGTCTGCACATGCAGGTTCTCTACTTGTAAAATGGACTCTTGCACATTGATCATTCCTTTACACACGGCGTTTGATGCCATATT
The DNA here is from genome assembly GCF_038630815.1 of Bacillus sp. FSL K6-0994. Lineage (NCBI taxonomy): Bacteria > Bacillati > Bacillota > Bacilli > Caryophanales > Bacillaceae > Bacillus > Bacillus sp. FSL K6-0994. Next base: position 3,098,472 of record NZ_CP152043.1, read on the forward strand.
TCTCTGAAAGGGCTTCTCCTAGTAAATTAAACAGAACCACCACAGCCATGATCACAAGACCTGGGTACAGCATTAACTGAGGATTCGTTTGAATGTACGACTTTCCTTCATGAATCATCGCTCCCCATTCAGGCATAGGAGGCTGAACGCCTAATCCGAGAAAGGACATCGCTGATATGTCCATAATCGCCCAGCCCATTTCAAGTGTTCCAATGACTGCTAATGGCGGCAGAACATTGGGAATCATATGCTTTCTCATAATGTTCCAGTGCGAGGTTCCACTGATCTTCGCAGCTGCAATAAAGTTCTGTTCTTTTAAACTGAGCACCATTCCTCGGAAGACGCGGGCATAATACACCCATTGCACTAGCATCAAGGCAAGTACGACTTGAGAAAGTCCCGGACCGAAGATGCCGACTAATCCAAGGATCAGCACCAGGTTGGGAAATGCCATGACGCCGTCACAGATTCTCATCAATACGTGATCGATCCAGCCGCCTTTGTATCCTGAAAACAGGCCGACAATTAAACCAATGAATAACGAAGAAAGAAAGATTAATAACGCACAGCCGAGCGAAACGCGCGCACCATATAAAATACGAGATAAATTGCATCGCCCTAATTGATCTGTCCCAAGAGGATACTCCCACGAAGACCCCTTTAGCTTCATCGCTAGATTGACAGCTGCCGGATCATGTGGAGCGATCCATGGTGCACATATTGTCACAATCAGCAGGAGACCGAGCAGCAAAGCGCAGATCGAGATCATCTTTTGATGAGAGAAGAGATGTTTTACTTTTGTCATCATTGCTGGCGGCCTTCCTTTCTAGAAATACGGGGGTCAATGATCAGCTGAACTAAGTCAACGATCAAGCTGCTCAAGATAAAAATACAGGCTGACATGAGGACATAAAATTGAATGACAGGCAGATCCCGGTTAAAGATCGCTTCAATAAAAAAGCGGCCAAACCCCGGCCATGAGAAAACAGCCTCTACAATAATGGTTCCGGTCAAGAGCTTGCCAAGGTTCACCCCAAGTCCGGTCAGCATCGGCGATATCGCCATTCTGAACACATGCTTGAACATGATCGATTGTTCCTTCAATCCTCTAATTCTCGCATATTGAACGAAAGGCTCTTGAAGCGCCTCACTCACACTTGACCGTAACAGCCTTGTATACGTAGCAATTAAAGGGACTGCCAGTGTGATCGACGGCAGAATGAGATGCTCCCATGTTCCAATCCCTTCAACTGGTAAGAGGTCAAGCTTCACTGAAAAAAAGAAGATGAGCAAATACCCCAAGACAAACGTCGGGATAGATGCTCCTAAGAAAGAAATGAGCCGGCTCACATGATCCACGGCACCATTTTTCCTCATGCCGCTGAAAAAGCCGAGCGGAATGCTGACACAAATAGCGATCAGCAGACTGGTAAGCGCCAATTGAATTGTCGCCGGTATTCGATAAATCACCTCATCAACGACAGGCTGATTGGACATATACGACTGGCCGAAATCAAGGTGAATGACTTTTTCAATGGTATGAAGATACTGCATATAAAATGGCTCATCTAAGCCAAATTCACTTCGTTTTTGCGCTAATATTTCATCCGTAGGCTGAATATGAGCCGCTGCTAAATATGCCTCAGCCGGGTCAACTGGCGAGAGGTGAATCATACCAGTTGTGAGCAGTGTAGCTAATAAAAATACAGGAATAATTGATAGCACTCGTTTGACGATATAGCGGCCCATTTCCTTACCTTCCTTCTGTTACTTCAGCTTAATGCCTGTGAAAGGATGTTCATCACGATTTGCAGGGAATTCAAAGTCCTTCACAGCTTTTTGATAAACGGCTGTCTTTTTAAAATAAGAGATTGGCACAATTGCCCCTTGATCCTGTAAAGAGGATAAAACAGACGAATACAGTGCTTTGCGTTTCTTTTCATTTGTTGTGGATGGAATTTCCGTCATTTCTTTGATCAGCTTTTCCTTATTTGGGTAGGCTGAAATGGCTTCTTTGAATCCAAAACCATCTGATGAGAGAACGTTCATAAATGTATGCGGATCATACGGCGCTCCGTAGTTGCTAAAGAAGTTCATATCAAACTTATTGGCTTTAAAGCGCTGAACCTGTGTGGCCAAATCCACACCCTCAAGCTTAACGCCGACACCAACGGCTGCCCATTCTGCTTGCAGCGTTTCCGCCATCGCTTTTTGAATCGATTCCGCTGAGTCATACATCATACTAAACTCAAGCTTTTTCCCATCTTTTTCACGAACGGATTTTCCTTTTGGAAGTGTCCAGCCCGCTTCATCCAGCAATGCTTTGGCTTTGTCCACATCATATTTGAAAGACTTCACTTGAATGTGTGACGTATACGGCATGTTAGTCGGCAGGATGTGATCTGCTTCATCCTCTAAACCTGAGGTGACCCCTTCTACCATTGATTTTTTATTGAAGGCATATTGAAGGGCATGACGCACTTTCTCATCTGACAGCTGATTCACTTTTGTGTTCATAACAAGCTGTCTCGTTGCAACAGGCTCTGACATTTTCGTTTCATACTTGCCGCTTGCCTCAAGCTGTTTGTAGGAATCAAGGCTAATGGTTCCTTCTCCGTAAAGTAAATCCACATCACCTTTTTCAAATGCCATGACTCTCGTTTCCGCATCTGGGATGACCTTTACCTTGATTTCTTTTACCTTTGGTTTTTCTCCCCAATAATGATCGTTTCGTTCGAAAATGGCATAATCATCTTTCTTATATGTTTTTAAAACCCAAGGGCCTGTCCCCACTGGTTTTTCAATTCCTTTTGACGTATCTCCGTTTTTAGGGAAACCTGCTTCACCTAAGAAACGAACTGGACGAACAACAGCTAATTCTTGCACAGTTGGATAATAAGGTGCTGTTAATGTGAGTTTAAATGTCTTTTTATCAACGGCTTCTGTCTTTTTGATTTTCTTAATGACACCTAACCAGCTATGTAAATCTTTATTTTTTAAAATCGTATCGAAGTTCTTTTTGACAATGTCCGCATTAAATTTAGAGCCGTCTGAGAATGTCACTCCATCTCTTAAATGGAACGTATACACCTTGCCATCCTTTGAAACATCCCATGATTTCGCTAATTCAGGTTTCAGCTTACCATTCTTTTGATAGCTGACCAATGGCTCATAAATCATTGATTGCGCAAATAATTGTGATGGGTTGTATACGTGTGGATTCATTTCACCAATATCTCTTGGCCACGCCATTGTGATCATATCAGGATGATCCTTATTGCCTTCTGCTCCATTGTTTGTTTGAGAGCATCCTACAAGTAAAAAGAAAATAAGCAGAAATGGTAATGCTGAATTTATTTTAATTTTCGGAAAATTTCTCCAAATAGACATAAGTTGTTCCTCCTAATTGATGCTGATAATCATTTTCATTTTAAGGAGGAAGGCACCTGTTGTCAATATCATATTTGATACGAAATGACAACACTTATTCCTATTTATTCCATAAATTGAGGAATTTGATAGAAAGAGAGGCAGGCTGCTTACGAATGAGCAGCCTGTGAAGAGGTAAATGTTTTTTCTCGCAGCATGTCATGGAGTATATGGATGATACGCTCCTGATCTGCATCTGTCATGCTCGTTCCAGACGGAAGACAAAGCCCCCGCTCAAATAACAGCTCAGATACAGGAGTGCCTTTTTCCGCAGTATAAAAAGGGCAATGACGAAAGAGCGGCTGCTGGTGCAGCGGCTTCCATACACGCCTTGCTTCGATTTGTTCTTTTTCTAAAGCACCAATGATATCTGCTGGAGACAATTGTGTGTCACATTCAATGGTCAAGGCCGTCAGCCAGCGGTTGGATTTCGTTTCTTGATATTCTGGCATCAAATGAAGACCCTCTGATTTTGATAAAGCGTCCTGATAACGCTGGAAAATGCGGCGCTTTTGTTCAACACGCTCGTCCAGCACTTCCATTTGAGCAATCCCGACCCCTGCTAAGAGGTTGCTCATGCGATAGTTGTATCCCATCTCTTGATGCTCATAGTGCATCGCTTGTTCTCTGGCCTGTGAAGCAAGAAAGCGGCATCGTTCAATCGCAGCTTCATCATCACTCACAAGCATTCCGCCCCCTGATGTTGTAATGATTTTATTTCCATTAAAAGAATAGATACCGAACCTGCCCATTGAGCCGCTTTTTCTTCCTTTATAAAGCGCGCCTAACGATTCAGCCGCATCCTCAATGACTGGTACATCATATGCTTCACACAAAGCCATGATCTCGTCCATTTTTGCACTTTGCCCATATAAATGGACAACGATGACCGCGCGAGGTTTTTTACCAAGACGTTTTGATTCAACAAAGGCTTTCTCTAAAGCAAGCGGGCACATATTCCATGTCTCCCTTTCAGAATCAATAAAAACGGGCTCAGCTTGTTCATATAAAATCGGATTTGCCGTTGCAACAAACGTGAGGGTGGAACAAAAGACAATGTCTCCTTTTTGTACACCTATCAGCTTTAAAGCAAGGTGAATCGCTGCTGTTCCTGAGGATAAAGCCGCTCCTGACTTCACTCCTGCATAGTCCGCCACTGCCTGTTCAAATTCATTCACAAGCGGTCCAAGCGGCGCAATCCAGTTGCTCTTGAAGGCTTCCTCTATTTTGAGAGACTCTTTTCCGCTCATATGCGGAGGAGATAAGTAAATTCGCTTCCTTTTTTTCATCACTTCCCACCTTCTCTCCGGTCTTTGATTTCAATTGCAGGAATTCCTACAGCGACCTTATGATCATGTATATCTCTTGTCACTGCCGCTCCAGCGCCAATGACCGTCCAGCATCCGATCGTTGTACCGGGTGTCACCACGGCACCAGCCCCAATATGGGCACCTTCCCGCACGGAAACACCGCCAGTCAGCACCGCGCCTGGTGACAGGTGCACAAACGATTCGAGTTTGCAGTCATGCTCGACGATAGACCCTGTATTTATAATCGTATGCTCACCGATGGCTGCATCTGCTTGAACCACTGCCCTTGCCATCACGACAGTCCCCCTTCCAATGACAGCTGACGGACTCATCACCGCCTCTGGGTGAATGAGTGTGGCAAACGCTGTATCTTCAAATGAGAGGCGTTCCTTGATGAGCTGTCTGATCTCATTTTGTCCGATCGCAATCAGCCATTTCATATGAGGCATTGTCTCTCTCAGCTGCTCACTCATGGAGATCGGTCCATACAAAATCCCGCTTTGAGTGACCGCCTCTTCAAATTGATCATCTAACACCGCACATAATGAGTAATCGGCATGTGCAAAAATGAGATCTTGGATGACTTTGCTATGTCCTCCGGCCCCAATTAAACCAATGGTTTTCTTCTTATATATCGGTTCCTTTGAATTTTTCAGCTGTGGCATGATCCGGCTGCTGCACCCCCTCTGTTTTCATGACCTTCAGCAAGGTCATCCATAAAATTTTCATATCGAGCCAAAACGATTGATGCTCGACATACCAAAGATCATAGGTGAATTTCTCCTCCCAGGTAAGCTTGTTCCGGCCGTTCACCTGTGCCCATCCTGTTATGCCTGGCTTCACAAGATGACGCCTTGCTTGTTCTTCTGTATACATAGGCAAATACTCCATCAAAAGCGGTCTTGGCCCTACAAGACTAAGCTCTCCTTTGAGTACATTGACAAGCTGCGGCAATTCATCAAGACTAAGCTTTCGAATCAAGGCGCCGGTTTTTGTTAATCGCAGATGATCTGGCAGCAGCACCCCATGTTCATCGCGTTCATCGGTCATCGTCCGAAATTTATATAGCATAAAAGGCCGGCCATACAGACCAGGCCGCTTCTGCCGAAACACCACAGGCGTTCCAATTTTCCATCTAATCAGTCCATAGATGAGAAGAAAAAGAAGACTGCCTGCGATGAGCAGCGTCAATGCTACCGTCACATCTATCATTCTTTTCATCATTGCATCTCCTTTTCATATTAGCGGGAGACCGCATGTTTTACCTTACGCATCAGCTGCATCCGCTCTCGTTTCGTTCCTGCAAACAGATACAAGTAGCCCATATAGAGAATGAAACAAAGCCCGCCAATACAAAACAGCTCCCACCATGAAGTCACGTTATATACCGCCTGAATCCCCGCACAGATGCCCCAAATAAATAGCCCTCCAGCAAGTGGAACCAGTGTATGCTTGTAAAAGATAGTGCGTTTCTGATTCGTGATCCTGGCTGTATAAAATGGCAGAAACACAATATTTTTAATCAATAAAACCATTGCCCCCGCTGATGCAATGCCATATAAACCAAGCTGCAGCATATGAGTCAATCCATAGGCAAAAAGCACATTAGAGACACCTAATATAAGGGTGACAACTGCAGGAACTTTCAATCGATTAAACACAGTCGGCACATATGTGAGCGGTAAAAACATCAAGGTCAAACATAAATAAGCCGCATGAATCATAAGAAGCCATTTCAGTTCTTCAAAGGCAGGCCCAAGCCATAAAAGCATGAGCGGACCAGCGAGACCTCCTAGAAGTGCGGCTGGGAACGCAACAAATAAGCCGCTCCACTTAATGGCGTTTGCAGCATATTGAATGAGTCCCTCTTTGTCCTGATTCGAATAAAATTTCGTGATCGTTGGTGCAAACACAACGGCCAGTGTCCCTGCCAGTGTGCGTAATAATAATGGGAACTGTAAAATTGCCGCATACTGGCCCGTCGCTTCCGCTCCAATGAGCAAGTTGGTCATCAATAAATCAATTTGTAAAAACAACAATATCCCCATTTGCTCAAATGAATGCCAGACCCCTGATCGAACAAGAGTGAGACTAGACGATAATGAGACGTGCCGCCACTTGAACGAAAACCATGGGATGAGTTTCTTAAAATAATAGATACCGATTCCCATAGCCGCTAAGCTTCCAATGACGGCCGCAAGCGGGATATGCCAAATGGCTGGTGTCGTCCATGTAAACAGGATGACAATCATCAGCGCCCTCAAAAACATTTGAATCGCCTGTCCAACACTTGATACATAGAGCTTATTCGCATAAAACGGTGCAGCCCCAATGCCAGACATGACGAAATTGAGCATAAATAAAAGACCCCCTAAAATAAAGGCGGTCTGTGTATCTTTCGCGAGATGAAAAGGCACATGAAGCCACTCAACCAGCTGTTGAGATATGAAAAGACAAAGCAAAAAGAGACTGATCGATAGTAAAAACGAACTGACGAAATAGGAAGCGAGATAGCGCTGCGCCTTCTCCATCTCTCCTTTATGAGCCGCCACAGAAAAAAATCGCACAACAACCGCACTTAACGAAGCCGTAATGACCGATAAATAGTTGATCATATTTTGTGTCAGATGGATTAAGCCGAATGCTTCCACCCCAAGCGTACGAACAATATAAGGTGTTAAACATACAGACATAAGCATCATTAGGACAAACGTGATTAAGTTCGCACTGGCATTGTAAAGAAACGCTCGATTCATTGTGCTTTCACGCAGCGTTTAAGAGCCCTCATCCAGCTTCCTCTCCCTTTTGACCGGTTGTTTTCATCAGCTGATGAACTGCCTCTTTCGCAGCTGCCTCATTTGGTTCTTTTAAAAGGGTCATAAACGGAAGGTGAGCCACCCACTCAAATCCCTCCATCACCTTATGATCAAACGATCTAAGGACAACACACGGTGTATGAGTGATCGCACAAAAAATCATGCCATGCAGACGATCTGTCACGACGACCTGTGCTTGTTTAAACTCCGTCCACAAATCCGTTAATTCATCTAATCGAGTTGTTCGATCGACTCGTCTGCCAATTGTCGTTGTGATCAAACCGACTTGATCATATGTCTCTTGGATATGCTGCTGCAGCTGCTGGCGCTCCTTCTTTGTGAGATACGCTTCTTGATCCTCACGCAGACAAAGCAAAACCCCTTCACGTGTTTCATCCTTTGATGATTCGTCTAATGACAGCACCATATCAGGCTGTTTCCACACATCTTGATCAGGAAAATGAAGCTTCATCCATTCATAGGTTGTTTGATCTCTTGCCATGAGGAGTAGTCTTGGATGCTGACTATACGTGTAAATGGCGCGGCGCTCCTCTCGTTTCCCTCTCTTTGTTTCTGTAAAATGTACAGTAGCAGGCAGCTGGATCATGGGATAGGACTTGAAGGTCTTGATGATAAATTGTCTCGTCCATTCTTCGTACCGGTATAAATCCCCCATATTGCCCCCGCCGATCATACAGACGATGTCTTCTGGATGCCGGCTGCGCTTTAGCGGACGGGCAAGGCGATAGATATCCTTCATGTCCACTTCTATGATGTCATAGGCTGGAAAGTGTTTCTTTAAAAAACAATAACTCGCATAGGCAATCGCATGATCCCCTAAATTATCATGGCCCGGCAGCAGCGTGAGAATGATTTTCTTCTGATGACTCAGCTCTGGCAGCCTTTGGCGGCTCAGTCTATACTCAAGCGGATATTTGACCTTTAAAAGCAGCCACTCTGCGGTTTTTGCCTTCAATTGCTGCACTGTCAATCCCATCACCCCTATTTCCTTGTCTGATATTCGATCCATTTTTGATAGCTAGAAGCCGCGGCAGAAAGCGGATAAACCAATCGGCACTTAGCAAGAAATAAAATCATTCGCTTTCGAACCGTGAGCTTCGATAGTTCCACCTGTTTGACGGCATGCTGAAAAGCATCATGTGTGATCATTTCACGCATGTGATCAAGCTTTTCCTGAATAGAGAGATCATTTTGGCTCTTCCATTCGTTGAGCATACAATGAAGCGTATGATTGACGATAAAAAAGTCTAATGCTTTCTCATACAGAGAGATGTCATCATGCTCTTTTAAAAAAGAGCGCTGTGCATGATAAAAGCTCAGTCCATGATGAAAATACTGCTTCTGATATCGCTGCACAATAGATGACAGATGAACCCTGTAATAATAAAGGGGCTCATGAACAAAAGCGATGCTGCGTGATAAAGAAAAACAGCGCAGCGTCACATATTGATCTTCAATGTTCTCAAGTTCACCCCGCAGCGGAAATCGAATGTGGTGTTCCTCCATAAAGGCACGCCGATACAGCTTATTCCATGAGAATCCAGTCAAGTCTCCGTGTAATAACGCTTTGATTAAATCCGTTTTTTCGGCTGAGCGCTTGTCTAACAGCGTCGTTCCTATCGTTCGCTTTGACTGTTCAAATTGAATCCAATACTCGCTCACAATAAGATCTGCCCCGGTCATTTCGGCTTTTTCATACATAGCTTCACAGTAATGAGGAGCGAGAATATCATCTGAATCCACAAAGGCGAGATACGTCCCCTTCGCTTCCTCGATGCCCCGGTTTCTCACAGCGCCTAACCCTTGATTGGGTTGATGGATTACCCGGAAACGCTCATCACGCTCAGCAAATGCTTCAAGCCATTCACCGCTGCGGTCGGTCGATCCATCATTGATAAGAATGACTTCTATATCAGAAAAGCTTTGATCTGCAATTGATTGAAGACATTGCTCCACATATTGACTCGTATTGTAAACTGCGACCAATAGACTGATAGCTGGCATTACAGCATGCCCCACCTTTCTTCAAATCTACTTTGTAAATATCGTTCTATACGGCAAAACCGAAGAATCAAACGGCATCAGCATGATGCTGTACAGAATATAGCAAACAGCAATCCCTACATACATAAACACATTAGACCGCTGATCAAAAATGCGTGTGAAATATGGCAGTAAAATGAGCTGATACAAGCCAAAATAAATATGAAATCTTGCATAAATGACATCCTTCGTTGCAAGGATGCCAAACAAGAAACCAAGCAAACAAAAATTCACAATGTAATCACTCTCAGGCGTCAGCTCACGAAGTCGTTTTCGATAAAAAAAAGCAAGCAGAAGCGGCAAAATCAAGACACCGATTTTTGTCACATTCATTCCATTCGTATTCGTTGTGAGCCATTCCTCGTAATGACCATATGAACTGCCTTGCAGCATCACGACAAACACTGAGACAAAACGGTCATAAAGAGCGGTTAAGCCTAAGAACACCAGGCATAAGACCAGCATCATCCAAGACCAAGCCTTTGTTCTCACAATAAAATACACAGGAATCATGATGAGAGCGGATGAATGAAACAATGAACATACAAGGACGAGCGGAAAATACAATTTCCACTGTCCATTGATCACCAACCGGACGGCATAAAAAAGAATCGCTGCCACCATATACTGACGCATGCCATTAAATGACGCATAATAATGAAAGGTCCCAAGAAAAAGCAGCATACTCAGCTCAAATGGACGGCCATATTGAATAAGCGTCTTTATGATAAAAAAATAAGTAATGGCCCCGACTGAGATATACATGATTTGCGGATCATGAGACAGTTGATTAAGCATCCATAAAATAAACGTAAACCCTGGATCCGTTGCGGCCTTATCCACACCGAATCCAAATATATGCCAAGGCTTTTCGTAATTGATGGAGAACTCATACATCTGGCCATATGTGACAAAATCGGTTCCTACTTTATACCGAATACCAGCTACGATACAAAGAAACAGAAACGGAAAAAACACCAGAAGCTTATTAGGCCGCCATCCGCTTTGAATGGTATCATCACGCCTGCCGTAGAATGCGGCAAAGCTCGACCATAAATAGACCATGATCATATTCACCAAATAAACCGCCATCTGCTCTTCCTTCCTTACAGTCCGTATAGATTCATCACACGTGTAATATTCTGTTTCACATCAAATCCTCTTTTTTCAAGCTGAGAGGTAATGGTCTCTTGAAGAGGAGGTTCTGCATGATATGCTTCAAGCACCGCCTTCATCCATTCATGCGCGGAATCTCGCAGCGACTTCCTTTTCACAAGCCCGCAGCCTAAATCTACTTCCTCTGTAATATGATCTGAAATCACACAAGGCAGACCAGACGCCTGTGCTTCCACTAATACAAGCGGAAGACCTTCAAACAAGGAAGGCATCACAAATACATCAAATGCTTTCATATACTGCGGAACGTCTGATACGACACCTGTAAAGACAACGACATCCATCAAGCCTGCCTTCTCCGCATACGATTCGACTACTTGCTTCAGCGGTCCATCCCCTACGAGGACAAGCTGAAATGAAACTCCTTGCTTCTTTAAGGTCTGTGCCAGCTCCATAAAAAAAACATGATTTTTTTGCTCATGGAACCGCCCAATATGACCGATGACCATGTTTTTTTCGTGAAGATGGAGCTGCTTTTTCATCTCTGCCTTTTCGTCTGGATCAGGCTGAAAAAAAAGGGATAAATCTATCCCATTTGGAAGCACCTCAACTTGCCCGTTCTGCATTTTTTTCTGTCCAAATAAAAAGATACCGGCATCCTCGCCGCATGCAACAAGCTGTGTAGAGAATGTAAAGATCAGCTGGCGAAACCCTTTGAGCATCATATGATCCAGCCAGTTTGGCGACGGCTTCCACGCTGTATTATGTGAATGGCAAATGCGCACCTTCACCCCCGCTAGTTTGGCAGCAAGTGCGGAGAAGCCTGTCTGAAAATCCGTATGTGCATGCACTGCCTGATAGGGCCCTGTTTGCCTAATTGTCTTGGTCAATGTTTTCACAAAAGCAACCGGAGAGGACGCCCCAATACTTGGGACGTAAAAGATGCGTCCCCCAAGCCGGCGAATTTCCTCATCATAATCACAGACGTCCTGCCGGTGGGTAATGAAATCAAATTGAAGGACATTCCTGTCGAGTGCACGATAAATGTTCATAATCATCGTTTCAGCTCCGCCGCGGTTCATCCCGCCCACAATATGAAGCACGCGCTTTGGCTCACTCATCCCGAACCGCCCTCCTCTTCAGCATAGACGACGCCAGCTTCCGGCGATGATAAAGCTTCATGATCTTCGGTGACAAGCAAGCACGGACCACTGGCTTTAGAGCAAATAAATAGTCAAGCGGCGACAGCTTTAATAGCCAGCATGCTTTCAAAACGAGCCAGGCATTATCTATCGAATATCGAAACTTCCGCCGCTGAAAAGCCGCATCATCCTCTCTCACCAGATATAACGGCTCTTGTAAATTAAAGCCTTTTCTCCCAGCAGCAAAAAAGCGGATCCAAAGATCGATATCTTCCATCCGCCTTGTTGTTTTCACAGAGCGATATCCATGTAAAGCCTTGTAAGCAGAAGCCCTCATCATAATGGTCCCATGACAAAAAGGAGTCCCTCTTGCCATCACCTTCCGATCGGGCTCTGAAACAAGTGCCCGCACACCCTTTGTTCCAGATTCATCAAAAACCGTCATCGCCGTACCGACCACATCATATTCAGGATATGTATCGAGGAAATGAACCTGTTTTTCTAAACGAACAGGCACTGATAGATCGTCGCCATCCTGCCTTGCAATCAACTCTCCCCTCGCTTCAGCCAGGCAGCGATTGAGACTGGCAGCGAGTCTTTGATTTTGTTTATTGCGGATCAGGCGAATTCTTTCAGGATGTCGTTTTGTATAAGACAGCACTTTCTCATAAGTGCCATCTGTTGATGCGTCATCACATATGATGAGCTCCCAGTTTTCATATGTTTGATGAAGAATAGATTCAATGCTTTCTTCTACTGTCTCTTGGCAATTGTAGACGCCCATGATCATAGACACCTTTGGTTTATGCATGCTGTATCACCTTCTCTGCTTGATCCATATAGATTGTATAAATTTCTTCCATTGCACTGACCGTCTGCTCCTGTGCAAATGCATGAGCCATAGAGCGTCCCGCTTTCCCCATGAGGGGCAGCTGATCTTTTTTGTCGTAGAGCTGCTGCAAGTAATCAGCTAAACTATTCACATCTTGCGGTTTAACTAAAAAACCATTGACGCCATGTTTGACAAGCTCACAATGTCCTCTATTCTCCGTTGCAATCACAGGTTTTTCTGCCGACATCGCTTCAAGCAGGTTCATGCCGAGCCCTTCTCTCAAGCTGGTGGAAACACATACATCGCTCATATGCATCCATTCCTCTATTTGTTTGCAGAACCCAGCAAAGTGGACATGATTTTCAAGATGGAGCTGGCGGGTAAGCTTTTCATAGTTCGGCCTCATTGTCCCTTCCCCCGCAAACACGATTTTTATATTTGGTATTTTCCTAGACAGCTGCGCACATGCTTTGATGAGCATCCCTTGATTTTTATTCGTATTTAATTCACCAGCACACAGCACGATAAAATCTTCCGAGGAAAAGCCATAGGCTGCGCGAAGGCGCTGCTTCTCTTTTTCATCGACAGGTGCGAACCGTTTCATATCCACACCCATACCGGGCACATAATAAACAGATGTCCGCTCTTTGGATAGACGGTCGGCTCTTTTAAAATCTTCTCCATTAATGGTGATCAGAGCGTCTGTATAGCGGGCTAGAAATCTCTCTATTGGATAATAGAGCAGCCAGTTTTGAAGCGGCGCCCCCTGCCAAAAGTGAAAGCCATGTGCCGTGTAGAGAACCTTCGTTCCTTTTTTGCGCGTACCTTTGGCTGCGAGCCTGCCAATGACACTTCCCATTGGTGTGTGGCAATGGATGAAATCATAGTGCTCTTTTGCTAACAGGTTCTTCAGTTCTACATACGCAAGCCGGTTGCGTACATGAAAAGGAGAGCGCTGAATCGGAATTGAGTGAGCTTGATTCACATAGGGCAGCTTCAGCTGGCCGTTTGCCGCTGTATGCACTTCCCATCCTTGTTCCTGAAACCACCGGAAATACGGAAGATGAAAGGCTTTAAAGTGATAATCAACCGTTGCGCAAAACAAGACTTTTTTCTTCATTGACAAGCGGCTCCTCCTCTCGTTTCATCTGTTCGGACAACATATCATGTGACTCAATGGCAGCAAATAATGCTTGTCTCATTTGCTCTTCGCTCATCATGTCAAATTCATGGATAAAGCGGTTCAGCACATATGGGTCACCATCCAGCGCATGGCCGATATGAATTTTCGGGAAGATTTGCTCCTGTGCTTTTTCATGCTGGTTGAGTAATTCCTCGTACATTTTCTCTCCAGGACGAATGCCTGTGAAAGTGATCGGAATCTGGTCTGTGGTGTAGCCTGAGAGGTGAATGAGGTTTTCTGCGAGGTCCACGATTTTCACTGGTTCCCCCATATCTAAAACAAAAATCTGTCTTCCTTCTGCCAGTGCACCTGCCTGAATCACAAGCCTTGATGCTTCTGGGATGGTCATAAAATATCTTGTCATGGCTGGGTGCGTGACCGTCACCGGCCCGCCTTGCTCGATTTGTTTCTTAAAAATAGGGATGACGCTCCCTCTGCTTCCGAGTACATTTCCAAATCGAACGGCAACAAATTTTGTTTCGCTGCTTGCCCCCATTTGCATGATCAGCATCTCAGCAAACCGCTTTGTGGCTCCCATCACATTGGCAGGGTTGACCGCTTTGTCAGATGAGATGAGGACGAATGTTTCAATGCCGTGCTCGTGTGCGGCTTCTGCGACATTTTTTGTCCCGATAATATTGTTTTTCACAGCTTCTTTCGGACTGATCTCCATGAGCGGGACATGCTTATGTGCCGCAGCATGATAAATCATATCCGGCTGAAATTGACCAACGATTTCACTCATTTTCTGTTTATCTTGAATATCCGCAATTTGTGGATAGAGTCTGATGCTGCCTCCATATAATTCTTTCAGCTCTAGTAAAATAGAATGAATGCTAAATTCTCCATGTCCCACAAGTACAATCGCTTGAGGAGCAAACACACAAATTTGACGGCAGATTTCTGATCCAATTGATCCGCCTGCCCCTGTGACCATGATTGTTTTTCCCTTTAAATGAGCAGATAGACGGCTCGTATCTAATTGAATCGGTTCTCTCCCTAGTAAATCCTCTGGCTGTACATCCCGTAATTGATTCAGCGCATGGGTTCCTTTTAAAATCTGCTCCATTTCCGGCATGATCTGTGTTTTGACTCCGGTCGCGACACATTCCTTATACAGCCCTTTTAAGGTGTGGCTGCTTTTGGACGGAATGGCGATGATGATCTTCTGAATATCCATCATGACGACAGCTGTTTGAATTTGTTCTTTTCCTCCTATGACTGGCAGACCCATAATTTCAAGCCGATGTTTCGTCTTGTCATCATCGATGAAGGCGACTGGCTCAATATGTACATCACTCGATTGCTGAAGCTGACGAACGAGCATGGTCCCCGCTGATCCGGCGCCAATAATTAATGCCCGCTCTTTTTCTGCTTGAAGCCGTTTTGCCCCATCATGAAATAGCCTAGAAGCCATACGAGATGCACCGATGAATAAGATATGAAAAAGCCACACGATGAATAAAAACCGAAATGGCCATGTCTGCACGAAAAGGTACAGCATCGTCATCGAAAATAAAAAAGAACACACAAAGGTCTTCATTAAAGAAAATAACTCTCTTACTCCTGTATAAGCCCATACTTGCTTGTACACATGAAACATGCAGGCAAATATATGGTGCCCAATGAGCAGACTGAGTGAAGAAATGGCGAGCATTTCAAATGTATAAACGGTTAAAGCCGCCTCTTGGACAAATTGAAAACCAAAAAAGACGGCAACTAAGATGAGATATGAATCTAGTGCTACGATGATTGATAATCTTTGGGCGTAAGTCAACGCTCCTCCCCCTTTTTAAAGCATCACTATTCTTACGTAACATGGGCATCAAACCCGTCCTCACATCCCACTACTGATGACGAGCATCTAAGGCACGGTTATGCCCACAGCAGGATCGAGTGCCTCCATTGTTAAAGATTAGGAGACATCACCTATCAATCTTTTTAATACATATACAGCCTGCCCTTTTTCTCTTTCTTGCCATTTAGCATAGCTCCAAGCAGTTTACTTGTTGTTCCTTCTAATACTTCTTTTGATTTCTTCACAGCAGCAATCTTTGTTTTGCCGCTTAAGACAACGAGAATGCTCCCATCCGTCCGGTTCGCCAAGATCTTTGCATCTGCAACTGGCAGAAGCGGCGTGGAATCAACAATCACCATGTCATATTGCTGTTCAATCTCATAAAAGAGCTGCTTCATCACAGAAGAGGAGAGCAGCTCAGCTGGATTCGGCGGAATGGTTCCACTCGGAAGCAGCTCTAAATGCTCGATCGGTGTCGGTAAAATGGCTTCTTCCAAGCTGCAATTATTTAATAGCACATTCGTCAAACCGGTATGATGACTCAGGTCAAAATATTCATGGACGGCCGGCTTTCGCAAATCAGCGTCCATGAGCAGCACCCGCTTGTTCTGCTGTGCAAAAACAGCTGCTAAGTTTGCAGCCGTAAATGATTTCCCTTCCTTCGGTAAGGAGGAGGTCACTAATATCGATTTCAGCCTTGTTTGGATCGATGTGAATTCGATGTTTGTTCGGATCGTACGAAATTGTTCCGCAATGACAGAGTGAGGATTTAATACAGAAATACAGGATAAATCTCTCTTTTCTCTTTTCTTCCTCTTAAAGATCAATGTTCTGTCCTCCCGTTATGACGGACTGCTTGTCTTTTTTGGCCCTCCTGTCTGCCTGCATCTGATAGACACTGCCAAGCGACGGCAATCCGATCTCTTCTCTTATTTGATGTGTTCGTTTTACAGTATCATCGAGTAAATTCATTAAGAAAATGAGTGTCATGCCTCCTAATAAAGAGGCGCCTAGTGCCAGAACGATATGAACGAATTTCCTTGAATTCATCAGAATCGTGTTGGACAGCTTGGCTTCAGACAAAACATTAATGCGATCCATATTCATTGTTTTTTTGATTTCTTCTTGCAGCACCTCTGTTGCGGTATTCGCAATGGCGACTGCCTTCGCGCGATCCTCATCTTGTACAGAAATATTGATGACCTCAGACTCATTTTCTGTACTTGTGGCAATTTTGTGCTTTAGTCCTTCTGCTGATTCTGTGAGATGGAGTGTTTCTTTTACTTTTTCAATGACGATTGGGCTTTTTAATAAAACTTGAAAGGTACGTGTATATTGAAGGTTCATCTGAATATCGTTTAAATCTGCTTGTGCGTCATTGCTGCGTTTATGAACAAGAATTTGAGTGGTTGCCTGATATACAGGAGTCGAGACATAGAACTGATAATAGGCTGAAATGCCCGTTACGATCAGGACAATCAGGATCAGAAGGGCCATTTTCTCTTTAATGACAGAAAACAGCTGCTTAAAACCTATATTCTCATTCATAGATACCTCCCGATTTCATCATAAAAAGGTTATATATGGTTTCTTTTTGTTAATGATTGGATTATAAAAGATAATACCCGCAAAGAAAAATGTCATAATAGGTCTTATAGTTCTCTTTAAAGAACGAAATCGTTCGTTTTCTTTTGTTTACTTCCTGATTCTTACGTTTTTGAATT
The DNA here is from genome assembly GCF_038630815.1 of Bacillus sp. FSL K6-0994. Lineage (NCBI taxonomy): Bacteria > Bacillati > Bacillota > Bacilli > Caryophanales > Bacillaceae > Bacillus > Bacillus sp. FSL K6-0994. The sequence goes on from NZ_CP152043.1 coordinate 3,115,886, forward strand.
TTATAAAGAACAATTTATTTCTTATAATGAACGAAAAGGTCGCAGAACTATTCGCCGGGGAGAAGGGAGATCATTGATCGAATGATAGGCAAGGTGATACGCATTTACCGAAAGAGAAAAGGATACTCGATTCAGCAGCTGGCTGAGGATGCTCATGTCTCTAAGTCATATTTGAGCAAAATTGAGCGTGGTGTCCACAGAAATCCATCTGTCCAGTTCTTAAAAAAGGTATCCTCTTCATTAGAGATCGATTTACAAGAGCTGTTTGATGCAGAGACGATGATGTTTCATTATGCTGAGGGTGGTGAACACGAATGGCGGGAGCATATTGTGAGTGCCGTCCAATCAGGCATGCCTAAAGAAGAGCTCTATCAGCTGCTCCAAACGTACCGAAAGGAGCAGGAAGAAAAGTCGTTACATGTCACCCATAGAAAGCTGACTGATTCAAATATCGCAGAGTGGAAGCGTCTAATGAGTGAAGCGAAGGCAATTGGTTTAAGCATTGAGGAAGTAAAAGCTTTCCTCAACAACATGGGAGAACGCCGGGCGTAAGCCTTTCAGGAAGAATGATTGCGGGGAGAGGCGTTTGACGCTTCGATGAAAAAGAGCCTTTGATTCATGAAAGGCTCTTTTTTCTTTTATTCTTCTTTTTTTGTTCGTGCTTTTTTCGTTATATCATTGTTTTTCCAATAGGCCCATAGTGATGTAATTCCCAGAAAAGCCAGCGTGATAAATTGCTGAACGCCTTCTTCATCAATAGGAATTGGGCTTTTTCCCGCAGCGGTTAGCGCACTGTTAACAAGCGCCAGTAAAAGCAGCACAAGCCTTGCAATTGTACCTGCACTAATTTTTTGAACCTCCAACTGTAACCCCTCCCTTTCCTCTTCTTACGGGCGGTATTGCTTGTTCTCTCTCATATGTATGCAGCCGCCGAATGAATAGAAGAACGAATCAAAAAAAGAGACATCATTCCTACATGCGGAATGATGCCTGATTTCATTTGCTATTATTTAGAAAACATCTCTTTTGCTTCATCCAATGCCATTTTATTGCCTAGAGCTGAATAATCGAGCCACGGCTGATCGGCAATCGGATAGACTTGGTTTTTCTTCACTGCTTTTAGACCCTTCCAAATCGGAGTCTTTTCTAATTGCTTGAATGCCTGCTGCGCTTTATCATCACGGTTGACAACGACAAAGATCGCATCAGCATCATAATCAGGAAGAACCTCTTGAGAAATCACTTCAAATGGGCGCTTGCTGTCCAGCTTTTTCACACCATCGACAGGTGTCAGGCCTAAATCCTCGTATAAAATAGGACCCATTGGGCGCTTCATGCTAAATACACGAAGCTCCTTTGCTGTCACACGGATCGCCATGACTTTCCCGTTTCCAATCTTTTTCTTGATGAGCGATTTGACTTCTTTTGCTTCTTGATTGTAATTCTTAATATATTGATCCGCTTCTTTTTCTTTATTGACGTGTTTGGCGATTTTTTTCAAATGATCCCGCCATGTGCCATCATTTAAATTAAACACTTCTGTTTTAGCGATCTTTTTATATTTCGATAAGTCTTGTCCGGCTAATTCTTCATCAACATAAATGACATCTGGTTGTAACGCAAGCAGTGATTCCATATCTGGATCAGCTGCAATGCCGAGCTTCTTCGTCTGACTCAGCTGCTTTTTCGCATGTGGAAGGAAATCTTTTAAGTCTCCTCCTACAACAGAGCCCGCCGGCTTGATACCTAGTGCTAATAAGTCATTTGTTAAATGAATAGACAAGGAAGCAATCTTTGGTGTTCCATTGGTCTTTTCATTTGTTGTATTCTTTGTTTCCTGTTGTCCGCCGCAAGCGGCAAGCAGCAAGAAACAGAGCGTTAATCCAAACACTAGTAATTTTTTCATGATGAGTTCCTCTTTCGTGTTTATTTCGTTTTAGTTAATAAATAAAGAAAATATGGGGCACCGATAAAGGCCACGACCACACCCGCCGGTATCGCATTTGGAGCAAAGATGGAACGTCCGATTGTATCGGCACTGACCAAAATCAACAAGCCAAGCAGCGCACTAACTGGTAAAAAATACTGATGCAATGAACCGACAAGCCGTCTAGCCAAATGCGGGGCGACTAGGCCTATAAAGCCAATACCGCCTGTCATTGAAACACTTGCACTCGCGAGGCCTACCGCTAAGGTCAGCAAAAGGAGACGTTTACGCTGGACACGTACACCTACACTTGAGGCGACAGCATCTCCTAATGTCAATGCATTGAGCGTGTTTGACTGCATCAGCGTAAGCGGCACAAGGCATACAATCCAAGGCAGAAGCGCCAGCACATGAATCCAGTCTCTCCCCCATACATTGCCCACAAGCCATCTTGAAGCAAACGTATATGTATCTTCATCCAGCTTCAATGACAAATATAAGGTGAGTGCACTAAATCCCGCAGCAACCGCAATGCCAACTAAGATCAGCCGGATAGGAACAAGCCCTTCATGCCGGTCATATGCAAGAAGCACGATGACCGCTGCCGCGAGCAGTCCGCCGCCAAACGTAAAGAGCGGAATAAGAAGAGACGGATTGCCTTCAAGTGCGTGAAAATATGTCACAAACACAATTAAGCCAAATGCCGCCCCTGCATTCAGTCCAATTATCCCAGGATCGGCCAGCGGGTTACGGGATAAGCTCTGCAAAATGCCGCCCGCAATGCCAAGACCAATACCAGCTAACATCGTCACCACAATTCGAGGCAGACGATAGTCAAACAGCACCGTTTCACTTTGAAAATCTCCAAAGCCAAATAACGTCTTGACGACCATGACAGGGTTTAGTTTCAGCGTACCGGTATTTAAACTATACAGCACAACAGCCGCACTCAGGCAAAGCAAAACGACTGTCACGACAAGAGCACGCTGTTTCTCTCTCATGACAGGTTCCTCCCTTCTTTTCTGGCAATGTATAAGAAGAAAGGAACACCAACAAGTGCCACCATCACGCCAATGGCAAGCTCTCTTGGCGGATTGACTGTACGGCTGGCAAGGTCTGCAAAGACAAGCAGCATTGCGCCTAATATCGCTGACATTGGAATGACGAAACGATAGTCTACACCAACAAGCTTTCGTGCAATATGCGGGATGACGAGACCGACAAACCCAATCGATCCAACTGCTGATACAGAAACCCCTGCTAATAACACAGCAGCGGCCATTCCTAGTATTCGCACTTGTCGTGTTTTCACCCCTAAATTTGCCGCTGTATCTTCACCGAGCGATAGTAAGGAAAGGGACCGGCCTAATAGTATGGCCCATACGATCACAATCAGAATAACTGGGGCGAGAATCGTCAGCTGCGGCCATTTCACACCAGCTACCCCGCCTGCATACCAAAAAGCCAGATCCTGACTCAGGTCAAAATAAATCGCGATCCCAGAGCTGAGCGCATGAAGCAATGCAGCTACAACCGCTCCTGCTACAGTGAGGCGCAGCGGTGTCAATACGCCGCCAGCCGCTCCAATCGCAAAGATCAGCAGCGTACTGAGCACAGCACCAATAAAGGAAAAAAACATCAGTGCTGAATAAGGCATTCCTGGGAAAAAAGCAAAACAGAGAGCGACCACAAACATCGCACCGCCATTAATGCCCAAAATCCCCGCATCTGCCAGTGGATTTCTTGTGATGCCCTGCATAAGAGCACCCGCTACGGCAAACGCCGCTCCCACTAGAGCTGCCCCTAAAACACGTGGAAGTCTTAATTCATGGATGATCTGCTGCTCTGTAACATTTGACTGGTAGTCAAATACAGCTGTCCAAACCGTTTGCAGAGACAATGTTTTTGCACCGTATGACACAGCAAAAAACATGGCAGCCGCTAAACCAATGACGGCGAGAAAAAATATCAAAAAGAACAGAATATGTGATGATCGTTTTTGTTGAGGTTTTCGCTTATCCTGCAAAATCGGTGTCATCCTTTTCTTCATTAAAAGTCAGTTTGAAAATGAGAATCATAATCAACAAAATTATAGCCGTCAGCCTCTAAAAAATCAATGTACACCCCTTTTTTTAATTAATGAAGGTATGTGCGGAGCATCGGGGTGGGAGGTTCTTTTTGCCGCTCAGTACGGCCTATCATTTTTTCTCATAGTTTAATAGGAAAATAGTTGACAGTTCGCATGAATATCCCCTAAAATTACAAAAGTAAGTCAAATGTTATAAAAATATTACAAACAGATGTCAAACTAATAAAGAATGACCCGTCATGAGAGGAGATTTGAAAGTTGTGTCAGTAAAGGGAAAATGGAGTATCGTCCTATTTGCGCTTGCAGTCGTCATTGGAGCAGTTGCTTTCTTTCAAAATCAACAAGCAAGCGGTACAGAGAAAAAAAATGTAAAGCAGGATACGAACTATAAAGACGTAGAAATTGTCACTCTCGTAAATGACGGGAAATTTATGAGATATGCAGTCAACTATCCTCTTTTTCATCAAAAAGAGCTAGATGACAAGATTCAAAGCTATGCCAATTCAGCATTAGAGCATTTCAAAAAAACATTCAGTGAAGCAAAGGATATTGATGAAAATAAACGCTATGAACTGAATATTGATTATGAAATGGTGCATTATGCGAAGCAGTCTGCTGCCATTCGCTTTACGACCTATACGTATACTGGCCAGCAAAATGGAACCACCAATCATCTCACGATTAACTTTGATTTTCAGAAAAAAGCCTTTCTTGACACCAAAGATTTATTTCTGCCTAAAACCAATTATTTAAAGAAATTATCCTATATTACATATACAGAGCTTCGGAAGGACAAAACCTTATCTAAGGATCAGCCTCTCCTTCAGAAAGGAACAGCCCCTGATGCTCAAAACTTCAGTCAATTTGCCTTGAAAGACAAATATGTAGAATTTTATTTCCCTGCATCTCAAGTAGCCGCAGAGGATCTTGGTCCGCAAACACTCGCAATCAAAAAGACATTGCTGAAGGACATATTAAAGCCAGAATATATGGATAAACTCAAAAATAAAAATGAAATGAAAGAACCGAATCCAAAAAGAAAAGCCGTCAAGCTGCCGCAAAAATCAAAGCTTGACCCGAATAAAAAAGCCATCGCACTCACATTTGATGATGGACCGAATCCAGCGACAACCTCAAAAATTTTAGATGCGCTGAAGAAAAATAAAGGACATGCCACCTTTTTCGTATTAGGCAGCAGGGTGCAATATTATCCTGGAATGCTTGCCGATATTTTAAAAGGCGGGAATGAGATCGGAAACCATTCCTACAATCACCCTTTATTAACAAGACTGCCTTTAGAAGAAGCCGTGAAACAAGTGAAGGACACCCAGCAGCTGATTGAGAAAGCAAGCGGATATACACCTACGCACTTTAGACCGCCATATGGCGGTACAAATCAAGATATCAATCATGCAATTGGGATGAAGGTCACTTTGTGGGATGTTGATCCTGAGGATTGGAAAATCCGCAACAGCCAGCAGATCACAAACCGCGTTCTCTCACATGCAGCCGATGGCAGAACAGTGTTAATGCACGATATTTATGAAAGCTCAGCCCAAGCAGCAGTAAAGATCATCCATGAACTCACCAAACAAGGCTACCAGCTCGTCACAGTGAGTGAACTTGAACAATTAAAAAAAGAACGACATGAACAAACCCCTGTAGAGTAAACACTTTCAGCGTGATGGAAAACCTTTGAAGTCTAGGAAGGACGAGTACCGGAGCGGAGCGAATTGTACATTCGTGAGCACCGGCACGCAGGACTGACAAAGAATGCGAGGGTTTGTCCGCGCGCTGAAACCCCTGTAGAGTAAACAGGGGTTTTCTTTTATGACTCCAAAGACTTTTTTTGTTTCAATAATGCTTGAAATGCCTCTTCAAGCTCTTGCGACGGCTCAATACTTAAACGGCTGAGCACTTCAGACAGCTGCATATCAATTAACAGAAGCTCCTCTTCTCTATTTGTCACAGCTGGTTTTTCTTCCTTTTGTTTATAGGCTTCATATGTGCCGTCAAATGCTTCAATACGTTCCTCATGAATATGGAAAATACGAGTGGCAACCTCTTCAATCAGCCTGCGATCGTGGGAAACAAACACAACGGTACCTGGGTAATCCTTCAATAGACCTTCAAGTGCTTCAACTGCCGCCAGATCTAAAAAGTTCGTCGGTTCATCCAGCATGAGAACATTGGCATCACTGACGAGTAAGGACGCAAGCATCGTCTTCACCCGTTCTCCCCCGCTTAATACCTCAACAGGCTTGTGCACATCATCCCCTCTAAATCCTAGTCTCGCCAAAACCGTTCGAACCACTGTCTCATCTTGAACCGCCTCTTTGAGCGCATTTTGTAAAATCGATTCATCTGCCTTCAGTCCTGAAAGATCCTGACGAAAATAGGCTAGCTTGACAGCCTCTGAACGAGTAACTCCGGGGTGTCCATTCACTAACATGCGGAGAAATGTCGTTTTTCCGCTCCCGTTCTTTCCGATAATGGCAACCTTGTCTCCGCCCCTCACTTCCACATTCGCCTGCTTCCAAAGCACTTTATCGCCCGCCTTGCCATCTACATTTTCCACTCGCAAAATGGTACGGCTTGCTACTTCCTTCATCGTATGCTGAGACATTTGAATCGGCTGAATGTCCTTTACCTTCTCCACCTTTTCTAATTTCTCCATCCTTGTTTCAATGGATTTGGCTGTTTTTTGCAGCTTTTTTTGCTTATTTGCATAGTAGGGCTTTGCAATTTTAGGCCCTGAGGATTTCACCTTTTGGGAGGGCTTTGTCGCTTTGTCCGCCTTTTTCTTTTTCTTTTCCAGTGCATGCTCTAACTGTTTTTTCTTTTGTGTATAGGCTTCATACGCTTCCACCTGCTGACGATGTGCCAGCTCTTTTTGCTGTGCAAAATGTGTGTAATTGCCTTTGTAATGATGAAGCTTCCCATGATCCAGCTCCCAAATCTCCGTACATATTGCATCTAAAAAAGCACGATCATGTGAAACAACAATGAGAGCTCCTTGATAATGACGCAGCTTATCTTCCAGCCACTCAATATGCTCCGTATCCAAATGAGTGGTCGGTTCATCTGCTAATAAAAGGGCAGACGGCCGGCTTAATGCTCTTTCAATATAAGTCTGGGTCATTTCACCGCCACTCTGTCTGCCATCTCCTTGTTTCAATTGAGGAAGCAGCGTACAGACCGCTGTGGCGGCAACCGTGCCGCTGTCTGGTGTTTCCTGCCCCGCCAGCACATGCAATAAAGTCGTTTTTCCGCTGCCATTTGTCCCTACAAGACCAATGCGATCACCTTGATGGATGGCGAGCTCCTCAATATCAAATAACAAGCGATCTTTTCGAAATACCTTTAACTGATTGGCTTTTAATAACATCCAATCCTCTCCTTTCATATCAGGAGACATGAAAAAGCCTCCCATTCTCAGAATAGGAGGCAAAATGGTGTACAAAAATAAGCGGATTGATCCAGTATGGAGGGCTGTTCCTATTTGAACACACACATCCCGCGTATCAATCACTTCATTTTTTGATTCCCAAGCTGTACCATCCTATTCCGAAGCTAAAAAATGAAAACGCAGCAAACATGGCAAACGGATCGTTTGCTCACTGCCTTCGTTCGTTCATTTTGCTTACAGGTCATAGGATTAGTACTTCATTGCATTGGGTCACCCTTCCGTCGTTTGTTACATATACGATAAAAGATTGGTTATTTTTTGTCAAGCTGAAATGGCATAAGTGAGTCAATTAACTGGAGTGTAAATGGATGGGACACTTCAAACAGTTCGTCCTTTTTGCATTCTTCCACTAGGCTTCCTTCATGTAAAAATAGGAGGCGGTCACATAGATACACCGCTGCTTCTACATCATGAGTAATGAGAAGCATGGTCATGTCTAGCTCTTGTTTTAATGTCTCAAGCAGCTCCAATATTTGTACTTGAACAGAGACATCCAGTGAGCTCAAGACTTCATCTAGTATGAGAATGGCTGGATGCGTCGATATGGCTCGTGCGATGCACACTCGCTGGAGCTGACCACCGCTTAGCTGATGAGCATATTGATTCAGTACAGACGAGGGCAGCCTGACTTGCTCAAGTAATGACAAAACCTTCTGATCCAGATTCTGATTCTGCTTTAACAAACGCATCGGTTCTGCTATGATCTCTTTCACGGTAAAGGAAGGGTGAACAGAAGATAGATAATCTTGAAAGACAACACTCATTTTCCCCCGATTCACCCTCCGCCATTTGTCAGCTGTCATACCATCAATCTGTACCTCTCCTCCATCTATTTTTTCTAAACCGAGCAGGATACGTGCCAATGTACTTTTGCCACTGCCGCTCTCACCGACTAATCCGGCACATTGTCCTTTTTCGATTTGAAACGAAACATTTGATATGCGGTCTTTTGATTTCCTTTGATTTGAAAAAAGACCTTTCTTCTCACCGTGTTTGACTAGATCGATAGCTGTGATCAACATGGAAACGCCTCCACTCTCTTCTGCCGCCGCAGTGCTTCAGTAGGGGCAGATAATCGAAGCCTCGTCTCAAGTAAATGCTTTGTTTGGGGATGCTCGGGTGATGTGAACACTTCCTTGGCTGACCCATGCTCAAGCATTACTCCTTGGTGCATAACCATCAATTCATCAGCGATTTCCTGAACTATGCCTAGATCATGCGTTATGACGATTAAGGTAACACCCGTTTCTTCCTTTAAACTGTGTAATTGTCTGATGACTTCACGCCGATTAAAGGCATCAAGTGATGCAGTTGGCTCGTCTGCAATGATCACATCTGGAGAAAGCATCATCGTGATGCCAATCATCACACGCTGAAGCATTCCTCCAGACAGTTCATACGGATATTTTTTCATCAAATCATATGGATTTTTTAAATGGACACGTGTAAGCCCAGCCATAGCATGTGCTTTCCCTTCTTTCCCTCGTAAGCCCAAATGCTGCTGAAATGTTTCCACCATTTGATGACCAATCGTTTCGATAGGGTTGAATGCATTCATGACATCCTGTGAGATGAAACCTATTCGTTTCCCCCGCCATTGATGCGCTTCTTGATTTGTTAATGTTTTGCCGTCAAAAATGATCGTTCCTTCCACTTCTAGCGAAGGGGCGACAAGATCAATTAACGCTTTGGCGACAGTTGATTTTCCACTGCCACTTTCCCCAATGATGGCTAAACAGCGTTGTTGATGTAAAGAAAATGTGATATTCGTCACTATATTCTTTTGCTGCTGTGGATCATGTACGGACAGATTTTTTACGGCGATTAAAGGCAAATGGCCTCACCCCTTTCTTTCTGGTATGATGCATGGCAGGATTCGCGGCATGCTGAAGGCTGTCTCCTAAAAAGCTCAACGCCATGACCACAAACAAGATGGCAAGTCCAGGCGCAAGCATATGAGCTGGATGTGTCACCATGACATTCTTCGCCTCGTTGAGCATCATGCCCCATTCTGGTGTAGGTGCACTCACACCTAATCCAAGAAAAGACAGTGCTGATATATTTAAGATCACCCAGCCCGCATCAAGTGTCGCAAAAACAGCCATTTCTCCTGAGATGCGAGGAAATAGATGTCTCCTCAATATGTAAAGGGGTTTGCCGCCTGTCACCTTTGCAAATTGAACAGAAGGTTCATTCGCATATTGAAGGACAGACGACCGAATCATTCTTGTATACCAGGCCCATTTCGCTAGGACATTGGCCAAAATAATATTGAATAGTCCAGGTCCGAGTATTCCCACAACCGCAAGAATCATCACCTCTGCTGGAAAGGACAGCATGACATCACACAGCCTCATCAAAACCCCATCCGTCTTTCCTCGAAAGAAGCCTGCCATGAGTCCAAGTGCGCTGCCAATGAGCATCGTGATACACATCGTCAGCATAGCCGCAAGCATTGTTGTCCGAATGCCATATAAAAGCCGCGATAATACACATCTCCCCAGATGATCCGTTCCGAGTGGGTAAGTAAGACTGATACCGGCATATTTTTGAAGAATGTTCGTATTTGTTGGGTCATGTGGTGCTAACATTGGAGCAAACAGTCCAGCTAATGCGACAAGCGCTAACAGCCAGATTGAAAGAATCGCCATACGGTCTTTTCTTAATTGATGCCACCCTATCATTGTTGTCATACCTCCTTTCGCAATTGCGGATTCATGGTCATTTGCATCATATCAGCGATGAGATTGCACATAACAAACAGGAACCCCATCACAAACAAATAGGCTTGAATAATGGGGAAGTCAGCATGGAAAATAGCCGTTACACACAACCGGCCAACCCCTGGCCAAGCAAAAAGGTTCTCAATAATGACGGTTCCCGCAATGAGCTTTGGAATAGACATGCCAAGTGCTGTTACCGCTAATTGCAGGGCATGCCTCATGACTTTCAGTTGAACGGTTCGTTCCTTTAAACCACGTGCTCTTGCATAAAAAACAAAGGGCTCGTGCTGAAATTTTAGAATTTGATTCCGTATCAGTCTCATATAGGTCGATAAGTAGCCAAATGATAATGTGACAGCTGGAAGAAGAATCGATTTGAACCCTTCCATTCCACTCGTATTAACCCAATTGAATTTGACAGAAAAAAGCCAAATCAACAAAATCCCCAGCCAAAAACTAGGCATTGAAGCGGCGATAAACACAAAGGCTCTCAATAAACGGTCCACCCAAGTGTGAGCAGCATATGCACAGATCCCCCCGAACAATAAACTGAGCACTATGATAAAAAAGAGCGCTGCTCCTGCAAGCTGCAGTGTCGCAGGCAGCGCCTCCATGATAAGATCAAAAACTGCCTCCTGCGTGACATAGCTCCTGCCAAAATCACCTGTTAATCCATTTTTAAGCCATGTCGCATAGCGGATGAAAAATGGCTGGTCTAAGCCTAACTCCTGCCGCATCGATTCAATCATTTCTTCTGTTGGAGTGACTTGATTCACCCGCAAAGCGACTTCTGCTGGATCACTTGCCCGCATCGTCAGCAGTACAAAAGCAAAGAAGGTGATGAAGATCATAAGCGGAAAAAGCATCAGTATTCGTTTTAAGAGATAGCGAGTCATGTCTCTACCTCCGTTTTATGACGCAAAATACATACGGTCAAATGGGATTTCATACTGAGACACATGAAAACCTACGCCTTTCAGGCGCTTATTATAAACAGCCTTTGTCACAGAATAAGAGATTGGGAGGTAGACATTTTCATCATGGATATACGTCAATATTTCTTGATACATTTGTTTCCGCTTTTGCTCATCTGGTTCTACTAAAACTTCCGTAATCGTCTCGTCCAGCCACTTTTTCTTTTTCAGTCCTAATTGAGCTTGATAATCAGCATGGGATGCTACACGGAATGAAGAGACATAAGTTTGTGGATCATAAGGAAGCCCCCAAGACAGCGAGTACATCAGATCGAACTTTCCTGTTTTTTGGCGATCTAAGAATGCCTGTTTTTCTTCTCCTCTAATATCCAGCTTGATCCCCACCTGCTTGAAATCTTGTTGAATCGATTCACTGATCGTTCTTTCCCCTGCATTATCGGAATTATAGTAAATAGCCACACTCAGCAGTTTGCCATTTTGATAGCGATACCCGTCTTCTTTCATCCTCCAGCCTGCCTCATCCAATATTGCCTCTGCTTTCTTCTTTTGATAAGTTTTCTTTTTCAGTGGAATATCTGCGTAAGGGACAGAAGGAGCAAGCAATGTGTGTGCCACCTTTTCCGTTCCATTTAAAATACCTTCTGTGATCATGTCCTTTTGAATGGCGTATTGAAAAGCTTCTCTTATTTTCGGATCTTTTGTGATTGGCTGGTTTGAATTAATCACAATCGATCTTGAACCAACAGGAGGGCTCATGGTGACACCATATTGCCCTGCTTCTTTTAAAGCCTGGAATGAGTCTCCATCAATCATGTCACCATCTGCTCCAAATAAAAGATCAATCTCTCCTTTTTGAAGCGCAAGTAAGATGGTTTGGTGATCCGGCATGACTTTCCATTTCACAGTTGAAATTTTCGGCTTTTGTCCCCAATAGTGGTCATTCATTTCAAAAACGGCATATTGATTTTTCTTATGTTCCTTTAGTACATAAGGACCTGTACCCGCATAGCTTTTAACTCCTTTTGCAGTCGTTCCATCAATGAAGCTTTTTGGAGAAATAAAACGGAAGGGGCGTGTTAAGCCCAACTCTTCTAACGTAGGATAATAAGGCTCTTTCAACGTGAGAACAAATGTATCGTCATCTACCGCCTTTGTGGATTTGATTTCAGATACGAGATTAAGCCAAGCGTTCTTTTCAATATTTTTGACGACAGCATCAATATTCAATTTCACTGCCTTTGCATTAAAAGGCTCACCATCTGAAAAAGTCACACCTTTTCGAAGATGAAAGGTGTAGGTCCTTCCATCCTTTGATATGTCCCAGCTTTTCGCTAAGGCAGGCTGAACGCCCTTCTCTGTATTGACGACAAGCGATTCAAACACCATATTTTGAGCAGCCATCTCTCCGCCGTATAGATGGGGATTGATGTCCCTGATATCTTTTGTACTTGCATACACGAGCTCATCTTTTTCTCTATCATTGCTGGAAGATGCTTTGTTTTCAGAGCATGATGCCAATAAAAAACAAGCCATCACTGAAAACAGCATCAAGGTGTATGTCACATAGGGATGCCTTTTCTCATATTTCTTTTTTATGTAAACAGGTTGATCCTTCATATGTACTTCCCCCAATTCAAAATTATCGTAATCATTACGATTATTAATCGAAATGATTACGAATTGAATATTAGCATACAGAAATGGGAAATACAACGTCTTTTCATAAAAAAAACAGACTCATGATTGAGTCTGTTTCGCTTGTATAAATTGGTCGATCACCTTTAATGCTTTTTCTGTTCCACCTGCCGCTTGGAAGCTTTCTTCAATTTTCTCAATCCCCGCACGGTACGTGTCACTGCCTAAAACCTTCTCAACAGTTTCTCTTAGCTGCTTTGGTGTCAGCTGATCTTTATCAAGTGTACAGGCAGCAGATAATTCGGTCAGTCTTTGTGCCACCATCGGCTGATCTTTATCGACTGGAATGACGACCATCGGAACGTGGTAATGAATACCTTCATTGACACTATTCATCCCGCCGTGCGTTATAAACACATCTGTCAGTTCGAGCACTTCAAGCTGCGGCACATAAGGCTCGATCAGAAAATGAGCAGGCGCCTCTTTTAAGAGAGAACGATCTACTTTTTCACCTGTTGCGATAATCACTTTTCCGTCAAAGTCTTCGAAAGCATCTATACACATATTAAAAAATGCTTCTGTATCCCCAAGAACGGTGCCCATGGAAATGAAAACGACTTTTTCTTGCTCAAGTGCTTCCAGCGGGAAATCATGCTGGTCGGCTCTTTTTAGAAAGCTCGGTCCAATGAAAACAAACGAATCGTTTAATGAATCAACAGAAGGCTGGAAATATTCACTTGTATAGACGATATTCAGTTCTCCACGGTTTTTCATAAATTGCATCAAACGCGTCGGCTGAACGCCAAAACGCTCTTGTATTTTTTCTAACAGATGATCGGCTTTCTCATCCTTTCTGTATAGCGGTGTATCAAAATGCGCCTCTTGCAGCACAAAAGATGGATTGGAACCGATGCTTGGAATGTGCAAGTAATCTCGAACAAGCTCCCCTGCCCCAAACATATCAAAGTAGACCAAATCAAATGAATGCTTCTCAGAAAGTGTTTCCACCACCTCTAAAATATCATAGGATGTTTGCAGCATGGCATGAAAGAACGGCTGCATAGAATCTAAATCTCCTTCTTCCACATGTAATGTCCGAATATAGTCTGGGTGTATATGTACGTGAGCGCCTAAGCGTTTGATTCGTTCCTCATAATGTACAGTTGTGACCGCATGCACTTCATCGCCTCGATCCGCCCATGCTTTAATCATTCCTAACATAGGGTTCACATGTCCTTCAGCTGGAAACGTAATCAATAAAATCTTCGCCACAAGAAATTCCTCCTCATTGTCAATTCCCTTCCATGTTAATCATATACAGCAAGCCGGCTCAACAAATACGCCTGAAAAGGGAAGAAATGAGTCTTACGTCCAGTATTTCATGGAGGGACATGAACATAACGCCTTCTCACGAGCAAACATCCAATATAACCCTTTATTATTTATTTTTGTATAATTAGTCATAATATTATTTTCAGCTTCATATTGGAGGGATATTTTGTGAAAGTCTTGGAGAAATACAGTTATTTAATTATCATTCTTTGTCTAGCGGCAATGATCGTGACAAACTTCACCGTGAATGACAATACAATAAAAAATACTGTATCAGTAATCGGAATTATCATCGTTCTTCTAACAATTATACCTGCGGCTATTTACAGGAAAGGCCAGAAAGGCAGGTAACTCCTTTATAGCAATAACCCCCATTCTTATGTTAAGAGTGGGGGTTATTTTATTATATTCGGATAGATGTTGCTGGCTTGCAACCAGATCATTTTTTCACTTCCCTCACCCTAGTGAACGATAAACCCGAATGAAAACAAAAAAACCTCTCTCCATATGAAGAGGGGTTCATGAAAGACCTTTAACATCGTAAGCAAGGTCAAGTACGCGCTCGGAGGGATTCGAACCCCCGGCAGACGTGGTACCGGAAACCACCGCTCTATCCAACTGAGCTACGAGCGCACGATATGTTTTTTGAACGTCAGCATATCAAATTATAAGGGAAATGCTGCAAGAAAGCAATGATTAATCATTCGTCATGATGATGTATTTTCTTACTTTTTATTCATACACTAATATGATGGTTTGAAGTGGAATGATTTTGGGGAAAATGGATAGGGGTATTTGAATTTAGGTCAGCGTTTTGTTTGACCTTTATTGACCAAAAATGTATCATTGAATTACATACTTACCTAAAAGGTGAAGGAGGAACATTATGAATTTAATACCTACAGTCATTGAGCAAACAAATCGTGGGGAAAGAGCTTACGACATTTATTCTCGTCTTTTAAAAGACCGTATTATCATGCTTGGTTCTGCGATCGATGACAATGTTGCCAACTCCATCGTGTCACAGCTGCTTTTCTTAGAAGCTGAAGATCCAGAAAAAGATATTTCTATCTACATTAACAGCCCTGGCGGTTCAATCACAGCTGGTATGGCCATTTACGATACGATGCAATTTATTAAACCAAAGGTATCAACTATTTGTATTGGTATGGCTGCATCTATGGGTGCGTTCCTGCTTGCTGCTGGTGAAAAAGGTAAGCGTTATGCTCTTCCAAACAGTGAAGTCATGATTCACCAACCACTCGGCGGTGCCCAAGGTCAAGCAACTGAAATTGAAATTGCGGCAAAACGAATCCTTTCTTTACGCGATAAACTGAACCAAGTACTTGCTGAACGTACTGGTCAGCCAATTGAAGTCATTGAGCGCGATACAGATCGTGACAACTTCAAAACAGCGGAAGAAGCACTTCAATACGGACTCATTGACAAAGTCTTGACCCGTAATACAGAAGACCAAAAATAATCATCACAACAAAAACCGTCTGTTCCTGAACAGACGGTTTTTTTTTCATCATACTTTAAGACAGCTCCGTCCATTTCTGCTGAAGAGACGGTGTTTGATAAGAAGCCATCTGCGTGATTAATTCCTCCGGTTCACTCGAAGCATGTAACAATTGAAGGTGAGATTCATTCGAAAAACCTTCCTGTACAATGAATTTCACCATGTCTATGAGCGGATTAAAGTAGTCATTCACTTGATACAATCCAATCGGCTTTTGATGGATGCCGATTTGTGCCCAGCACAGCACCTCAAATAATTCTTCATATGTACCAAAGCCGCCTGGCATCGCAATAAACCCATCGGCCAGCTCGCTCATTTTCGCTTTTCGTTCATGCATGCCTGTTACCTCAATTAGCTCTGTCAGCTCTTGATGCACGACTTCTCCTCTAAAAAGCCCCTTAGGCATGACTCCGATCACTTGTCCGCCATGTCTCATGACCTCATCGGCAATCGCGCCCATTAACCCAATACGCGATCCGCCGTAAACAAGACGAATGCCCTGCTTCGCCATATAAGCACCCAGCTCTACAGCCTTTTGTTTGTAGACATCATTTACACCTGGATTCGAACCAGCAAACACACAAATCGTTTTCATCAAAACCGCCCCATCTCTCTCTATGATTTCTTCCCCCACTCATTCTACTATAATGATTTGTAAAGAAACAGCCGTTTCTTCTATATATAGTGTAAAATCAAAAGAGTGAACACCATATAAGGAGCTGTATAGAGAGAATGCAAACAACCGAGATGGAGAAGTGGATCAAGGATTTTTATCAAACGAGAAATTGGACAGAATACGGACCGTTTATCCGGTTAGGCTTCTTAATGGAAGAAACGGGAGAACTCGCTCGTGCTGTTAGAGCAATAGAAATCGGACGAGACCGGCCTGATGAGCAGAGACAGGAATCATCAGAGCTGAAGAAAGAACTCATTGAAGAAATGGGAGATGTTTTAGCAAATCTCCTCATTTTAGCGGATCAATATGATGTCACAGTAGAAGAGGTCTTCAGCGCTCATCAACAAAAACTCAACAAACGCTTTTCTGGAGAAAAAGAGCCAGTAAAAAACACGTGACCAAGATGTCACGTGTTTTTTTACGCCTTAAAGATGCTGTGGTGAGATGTCATCCGTTCGTTCAAAGAAATGCTGTTTTCCGATATGATGGAATAGACCTGTTCGATGCAAAAGCTCCTTAGGCTGTGATTGAAGTCCAACGATCATCAGCTTTCCATTATGATGCTTTAATCGATTGGAGATATTCATTAGAACCGCTTCTGCCGATGTGTCCATATAATTGACTTTATTCATAAGCAGAATGAGCGTTTTCGGTTTTGTTTGGACATGATCCAATATCGAATTTTCTAATGAATCTGTTGTTCCGAAAAAGAGCGGCCCTTCAATGGAATACATACTGATCCCTTTCTCCTCTGTCTGTTTTTCTAAAGCAGCTGCTGTTTCCATTTGAGGAACAGCGACATTGGTATGAATATTGGTCGTCTGGCTCATTTTTTTGATAAAGGCGATAAACGCTAAAATGAGACCAGCAGTGACGCCAATAATCAAATCACCGATCACTGTGAGCAGGAAGGTCACGACCAGTACAAGCGAATCAGCATTTTTCACTTTCAAAATATTGATAAACTCTTTTCTCTCACTCATATTCCAAGCAACAAACATTAAAATCGGTGCCATTGCAGCAAGTGGAATCATCGACGCATACGGCGCAAATACCATTAAGATCAGTAAGACGACAACGCCATGCACCACACCAGAAATCGGACTTGCCCCGCCATTTTTTATGTTCGTTGCCGTTCGGGCAATAGCTCCCGTCGCTGGAATTCCTCCGAAAAGCGGTGCCGCCATATTGGCAATTCCTTGCCCCACAAGCTCTTTATTGCTGTCATGCTTAGAGCCTTTCATATTATCAGCGACCATTGCGGATAAAATCGATTCCACGCCGCCTAAAAGCGCAATGACAATTGCTGGAGGCAGGAGGTATATCATTTTTTCAATCGTCAATTCAGGAAAAGCGAAGGTTGGCAGCTGACGAGGGATTTCACCATATGCAGAGCCAATCGTTTCAACTTGTCCTTGAAAAAAGAGAACGGCTAGAAACGTAGAAGCCAATAAACCTAATAGAGCACCAGGTATTTTGGGAATGTATTTTTGTGCCGCCAAAATCACGATGAGCCCGATGACGGCTGTGATAATGGCGAGACTGTTTGTGGTACCAAGATGGACCACGATTTCTCTCATATTGAGGAAAAAGCTTTCATGTTTTTCAACACCCTTTAATCCGAGGAAGTTGGCAATCTGTCCTGAAAAAATAATGACAGCAATGCCAGCAGTAAAACCGATGATAACCGGACGAGGAATAAATTTCATGAGCTTTCCTAGTTTGAATATTCCGAATAATACAAGCATACAGCCTGCCATAAAACCGGCAATGAGCAAGTTTTCAATACCGTACTGGCTGACGATCCCGAATAAAATGGGAACAAACGCCCCGGTCGGCCCGCCGATCTGATACTTTGAACCACCAAACAATGAAATCAAAATGCCGGCAACGATGACTGTGTATAATCCATATTCTGGTCCGACACCAGATGCAATGGCAAATGCCATGCCTAAAGGAATTGCCACAACGCCCACGACAAGCCCAGCGATTAAATCGCGTCTAAACTTTGATGAATTGTACCCTTCAAATCTTCCATAAAAACGCATGGTATGTGTTGGCCTCCTTCAAGTATGTGTAGATGATTTAGGTATACTGTGGGTCAATTTGTTTGTCTTTCACTACGACATCCAGCTTTCCTGTCGCTGGGTGAATCACCAGTCCATGAACTGCCACATCACTTGGCATCAGTGGATGCTCTTTCACTAATTTCACACTTTGGGCCACGCTTTCTTCAACTGAATCAAAGCCTGTCAGCCAGCCCTTTAAATCAACTCCTGAGTTTTTCACAATGCTTAAGCATTTCTCTTCGATTCCGCGTGCTTTCGCCTTTTCAAGTAAAGGGTCCGCCGCAAGACCTGCCATTCCGCATTCATGATGCCCTACAATGCATACTTCCTCTGCCTTTAGTTCATAGATGGCTAGCAGGATACTCCGCATCACACTGCCGAACGGATGTGTCACGATGGCGCCTGCATTCTTAATGATTTTTGCATCCCCGTTGCGCAGCCCCATAGATTGCGGCAATAATTCCAAAAGACGGGTATCCATGCACGTTAAAATAACCAGTTTTTTCTCAGGAAATTTCCCCGCTTTGTAAGGCTCATAATGTCTCTCATTCACAAACTCTGAATTGTGCCGAAGAATCTGTTCTAATTTTGACTCCATTTTGCCATCTCCCATCTTTTTTTAAGTAACGTAAGCTCGTGCCTGTCCTCCTTTTCTTTCTTGTGTTCTCAAGAATAGAGAAGAAAAATGATAGAAAAAAAAGAAAAAAATGAGAAAACGATGAGAAGAAATATCATCATTTTCTCTATTTTACGCTGCATCCCAACGGCTTCGCGGGTTTGTTTTCAATCTATTGTTCTCATCACACCAAAAGACAATAAAATGGTTTAGTAGAAAATGACCATCCCGTTTAATACATTTCAAATATAATAAATTTTCTATCAAAAAGTCTCGATCTATTTTCCAGTTTGTCAGATAATCTCTCGTAAAATTTTGCAATTTCACATGTCTCATCTACTATCAGCTTATTTTTATATAGATAAAAAATGCATCAGATGGCATAAGAATCTACTTTTTCACTAAGAAAATGTCTTTCTTTACCGTTATTTCAGTATATTAAATATTGAGCTGCTAACATTCAAACGTGTTCTGCCGAAATCGTTGCTATATAATAAAAGGAGTAAGATGACCATGTGAAAGGAGCGAATTGACTGTGACACCACACATTTTTGTCGCCAAACCCTTACCTGCCTCTTTTGAAGAAATGCTAAAGGAACATTGTACATACGAAGTTTGGCAATCCAAAGACCCTATTCCAAGAGACATTTTGTTTGAGAAGCTGCAGCATGCTGATGGTCTTTTAACGTCTGGAACAAAAATCGATCAAGAGCTGTTAGATCACGCACCAAAACTCAAGGTGGTGAGTAATAACTCTGTCGGCTATGACAATTTCGATATAGAAGCGATGAGGCAAAGAGGCGTGATTGGTACGCACACTCCTTATACCCTCGATCATACCGTGGCTGACCTTGCCTTTTCGCTCATTCTCTCCTCTGCGCGAAGAATCGCCGAGCTTGACCGTTTTATCCGTGAAGGAAAATGGACGAAATTCGTACAGGAGGAAGAGATCTTTGGGATCGACGTACATCACCAAACGCTCGGTATTATTGGCATGGGGCGTATCGGAGAACAAGTGGCCAAACGGGCAGCACATGGTTTTGATATGAACGTTCTTTATCATAACCGAAGCCGGAATGAAAAGGCTGAATCAGCGTATGGCGCTGTCTATTGTGCACTTGATGAACTTTTAAAACAAGCTGATATCATCGTGTTGATTACACCGCTGACCGAGGAAACGTATCATATGATTGGGGAACGAGAATTGAAGTTAATGAAGCAAACGGCTTTATTTGTAAACATTTCCCGCGGAAAAACAGTGGATGAAAAAAGCCTCATTCAAGCACTTCAGGAGGGATGGATCAAAGGCGCTGGTCTTGATGTGTATGAGCAGGAACCGCTTCAAGAGGATCATCCTTTCAAAGAGATGAACAATGTCACCCTAGCCCCTCACATCGGTTCCGCTACTGAAACAACAAGGGATCTCATGCTGAAACGAGCCATTCATAATGTGATTCATGGAATAGATGGGAAGGCGCCTGTTGATGTTGTGAAGGAGCTTGCTTCATCTTGAGACAGAAAAGACGCAGAAACTGCGTCTTTTTATTTATTTCTTTTAGGAGACATCAGGAGAAAAGACTCATTTTAGCAAATATCCTGATTCTTTACATTTCCTTTATGTTCGGGTGCTATAATATGAGCTAGACAAGCATCAAGAGGACGGCATCCGATTTCCTTAATAGGAGGATGAAGATGAAAAGATTAAGTTCGATTTTTACTATGTTCGCTCTGATCGCTGCTATTCTGTTTTCTGGATTTGTCCCGCAGCAAGCTCATGCAGAAACACCTCTTACACCAACAGCCACAACTGAAACTGCTTCTATTCAGCTCACGCCGGATGTGCGTACCCTTGCCGTCATTAATACGTTTGATGGTGTAGCAGATTATTTAATTCGCTACAAACGACTGCCTGATAACTACATTACAAAATCACAAGCAAGTGCTCTCGGATGGGTGGCATCTAAGGGAAATCTAGCCGAGGTGGCTCCAGGTAAAAGCATTGGTGGAGATATTTTCTCAAACCGGGAGGGACGTCTTCCTTCAGCAAGCGGCCGAACATGGCGTGAGGCAGACATCAACTACGTTTCAGGCTTCCGCAATGCTGACCGTCTTGTGTATTCAAGCGACTGGCTCATTTACAAAACAACAGACCATTATGCGACTTTCACACGTATTCGATAATCAATAAAAAAGACAGCCCCTTTTGATCTAGGGCTGTCTTTTCGTATGGTGGTTTACGGTATAAGCTTTTTTACATAATCCTCAAAAGGAATCGGAAGCGGCTTTTTCGACACTTCTTCATGCTCATGTGTGGTGACATGATCCTCAGTAACGACCACACGTCCTGTTGGCGTGAGCTTTGAGGCAAGCGGTCTTTTGTTAAAAGTAGAGGATTCATTTTCATAAATCTCGTGTCTCAATTGGCACAATGCATCCTCATCCACCTCGTTCAAAGTGAACGCATAGCCTGTTTCAGCGCCATCTCCTTTATCTAATTGGAGCAGATGTGTCCCTTTTTCGGTTTCCTTTGCTTTGACGCGAAACCGAATAGACGCTCCTTCCACCCAATCTTCTGTAAAAGGCACAGGCTGGAGAGGTAAATTCACACCAAATCCCGCATCAATGAGAAAGCGTTCGTTATGATGTTTCAACATGATGGCTACATGCGTGCCATCAATGGCCCACGTATCCGCTTCTTTGATATACACTGTTCCTTGAAGAAGCTGTACAGAGAGCCCAGCCTCTTTTAACACATAGTATAAGAGAGGATTGAGATCGTAACAAAGACCTCCTCTGTTTCCTTCAAGTAGATGCTGCTTCAACCCTTCTTGATTCAAAGCGTAGGATTGTTTGTTCAGAACAGCTCTATTTTCAAACGGAAAGGTAAAGGCCATTTTTTTTAATACTACAGGCAAGTCATCAAAGGTGATGGACTGGCCTTCATATTCGATCTTCTGTAAAAAAGCTGTTTGAATCATGACATTCCCTCCTAAAAAAACTGAGCCTTTGAAGAGACTCAGTTTTCTTGATTGATAAAATCCGTTAACGCCTCAATGGCTTCTTGCTCATCCGCACCATCTGCAATCAGTGTGACAGTAACCCCAGAGCTGATCGCAAGACTCATGAGACCCATAATGCTTTTCGCATTGACTTTTTTCCCATCTTTCTCTAGAAAAATATCAGCACCAAAGCGATTGGCTTCTTGTACGAACAAAGCAGCTGGACGTGCCTGCAAGCCTGTTTTCAGCTGGATGGTGACCGTTTTTTCCACCATATGATCTGCCTCCCTTTTTCATTCTCCTATTTGAGTGTAACAGCTTGTCCGTTTCGTAATTGTTCTGCGATTTGATCTAGCTTTCTTAAACGGTGGTTAATCCCTGACTTGCTGATCTTGCCGCTTTCCACCATTTCTCCAAGTTCCTTCAGCGTGACCTCTTGATAGTCGACTCGCAGTTTGGCAATTTCACGAAGCTTTTCCGGCAGGGCATCAAGTCCAATTTTTTCATCAATGAATTGAATGTTCTCGACCTGACGCAGTGATGCACCAATCGTTTTATTCAAGTTTGCTGTTTCACAATTGACGAGCCGGTTGACGGAGTTCCTCATATCTCGGACGATCCGCACATCTTCAAAGCGGAGCAGTGAGTTATGAGCGCCCACAACACTTAAGAATTCCGTGATCTTTTCTGCTTCCTTCATGTACGTAATGTACCCTTTTTTGCGCTCAAGTGTTTTACTATTAAGATGAAATTGATTCATCAGTTCACAAAGGGCATCATTATGTTCTTTATATAGTGAAAAAATTTCAAGGTGATAGGAGGACGTTTCTGGGTTATTCACAGAACCGCCTGCTAAAAAAGCACCTCTCATATAGGAGCGCTTGCAGCATCTTTTCTTCACAAGCTCTTCTGAAATATTGCGCTCAAATACAAATTGCTCACCTAATATTTTCAAATCCTCTAAAATGGTTCTCGCTCGTTCTACCAGTCTGACAATATACACGTTATTCTTTTTCAATCTCATTTTTTTACGGACGAGCAGTTCGACTGTCACATCGTATTTCTTCTTGAGCAGCGTATAAATCCGTCTTGCAATGGCTGCGTTCTCTGTCTGTATATCTAAAATCAATTTTCGATTAGAGAAAGATAATGAACCGTTCATACGGATGAGGGCAGAAAGCTCTGCTTTTGTGCAGCAGTCCTTCACGTCCAGATTAGTCAGCTCTTTTTTTGTTTCGGATGCAAATGACATCCTTGCCACCCCCATTCCTATTTTTTCTGATGCAGCAGGTCGACAAGCAGCGAGGCTACTTTCAGCGTGTCATGACGAATGACATGCTGGTCATATGTAATGATTTCTCCAGGAATCACTTCTAGTCCCATTGCTTTCAGTGCATCTGTGTCGAATTGGACAGGCTGTGCCTGTTCTTCTGCATATTTTGCTTTGATTTCTTCTGGAATTTCTTTATTGTTCACAAAAATCGTATCGATAAATGGACGATCCATATGATCATTTAATGCCTGAACATGATCAGCTGCACTGTAGGAAAGCGTTTCCCCCGGCTGCGTCATGACATTGCAAATATATACTTTTTTCGCCTTAGAGCGAATCACTTCTTCTCCAATATGCGGGACAAGCAAGTTTGGTAAAATACTTGTATACAGGCTGCCGGGCCCAATGACGATCAAATCCGCCTCACGAATGACTTGAATGGATTCTGGCAGCGGTTCAATCGTATCGGGTGTGAGGAACACTCGTTTGATTCGCTCACCATAGGTGGGAATTTTCGATTCTCCTGTCACCATTTGCCCATTTTCTAATTCAGCATGAAGAACAACACTTGAATTTGCTGCTGGCAATACTTTTCCTCTCACATTTAAAACCTTACTCATTTCAGTGACGGCATGAAAAAAATCACCGGTTATATTTGTCATGGCCGCAAGAATGAGGTTGCCGAGTGAGTGGCCTGTTAAGTCATTCCCTTTGTTAAAACGGTGCTGAAATAGATCTTCTACTAGCGGTTCCACATCAGAGAGAGCCGCAAGGACGTTTCGAATATCTCCTGGAGGGGGAATATTCAAATCATGCCGCAGTCTGCCTGAGCTGCCTCCGTCGTCAGCAACCGTTACAATAGCGGTAATGTCCACTGGCTTCGTTTTAAGCCCTCTGAGCAAAACAGATAAGCCAGTGCCCCCGCCAAGAATGACCACCTTTGGTAGTGTCGTCATCTATTTTCTGCTTCTCTTTTCAATGTCCCGGTGAGTGACATGTGTATAGTAATCGTTTTTAAAATACTCCGATAAATAGTTGGCCAGTGTCACAGATCGATGCTGTCCGCCTGTACAGCCGATGGCAATCACAAGCTGGCTTTTTCCTTCCCGTTTATAGGACGGAAGCATAAAGCTGAGGAGATCGATTAATTTCTCTGTGAATTTTTGCGTTTCACTCCATTTCATCACATAGGAGCGCACTTCTTCATCGTTTCCAGTCTGTGGACGCATGCTCTCAATATAGTAAGGATTCGGCAGGAATCTCACGTCAAAGACAAGATCAGCATCAATCGGCAGGCCGTATTTAAAACCAAAGGACATCACATTTACTGTAAACACCTGTCCTTGATTGGTGGCAAAATGCGTGACAATTTTTTCTCGCAGCTGTTTCGGTTTTAAATCCGATGTATCAAAAATCATTTGAGACCGGCCTTTTAACTCCTCTAACAGCTCGCGCTCCATTTCAATTCCTTCGAGCGGCAAACCTGTTGTCGCAAGGGGATGCGAACGTCTCGTTTCTTTGTATCTTGAGACAAGCACCTTATCATTTGCATCTAAAAATAGAATTCTTGGCGTGATCCAGTCAAGATCACTCATTTCATCTAAGGCGGCAATTAAGCTGTCAAAAAATTCGCGTCCGCGCAAATCCATCACAAGAGCGACCTTGCTCATCTTGGAATTCGATTCCTTCATGAGCTCTAAGAACTTCGGTAAAAGTGATGGCGGCAGGTTATCAACACAAAAGTAGCCTAAATCTTCAAAGCTTTGAATGGCGACGGTTTTCCCCGCACCTGACATTCCTGTAATAATCACAAGCTGAATATCTTCTTGTTTGTGTGTATTCATGCCTGCTTCCTCTCCTTCTTTATGAAAACGGTTCATGTATTATTCTCCCTGAGGATCTAACCGATAAGCAATCAGCTCAAAGTCGGGTGTATACGTAAAAGTGCCGTGCAGTAGTCCTTTTCCTTTAAGCATGAAATCAAGAATATGGGAATCTCCTGGGGCCATCGGCAAATCAGGCACATCCTTTACGTCATGCCATTTTAAAACGCCTTCCTCTGACTCTGTTACGTTTTTTCCGGTAAATGAATCTGCCATGAAGGTGAACATCATCCACTCTTGAACGATTTGATCGCCTTCTTTTATGATAAAGGTAAAAACACCTTTCAGCTGCGGATTTAAAATATAAATACCTGTTTCTTCTCTATATTCTCGAACGACTGAATCCTTGACCGATTCTCCGCTTTCCATTTTGCCGCCCGGTGCTACCCACCAGCCCCGCCTTGGCTTTTGCAGCAAGAGAACTTGATCTTCGTGATGCAGCACACAATTGGTTACTCGTTGCATCAGCTGTCACCTACTCTTTTATGTCTTTAACTTATTATACAGGTTCAACCTGACTCCCACAATGAACATGCCCGTTCTTCCCCGAAAACAGACCGGTTTTCGTTTGAATCGTGTAACGGGCAATTTCTCTACTCTTTATTTTACAGCATCTAATGGTTCTCCATGCGTCATTTGTGAACATCTCGTGAATTTCTGATTTCAGGCAAAAAAAAGGACACGGATTCACATCCGTGCCAAACATGTATTCCTTATAAAAGGGGGTCAATTACTAGTTTTATCATAACGGAAAATTATTTCACCCGTGTTACATTCCAGTTAAAAGCCCATGACGCTATATTAAGGATTTACGACAGCCTTTTATTTCGTTGCTTTGAGTTTTTCAGCAAGCTCTTCTACATAATGCTGTGCGCTTTGTGCTGCAATACTTCCGTCACCTGTTGCTGTCACAATTTGACGAAGTGTTTTTTCACGAATGTCACCAGCTGCGAAAATACCTTCCACTCTTGTTTCCATTCTTTCGTTTGTCTCGATGTAGCCTTCTTTATTTGTAATGCCGAGATTTTCAAATGGTTTAGACAGCGGCAGCATTCCGATATAGATGAAGGCACCGTCTGTTTTAAACTCTTCTTCTTCACCAGTCACCGTATCAACCAATGTCACACTGCCGACTTTCCCGTTTTCTTCATTGATCTGTTTGACGGTTTTGTTCCACTTGAAGTCAATTTTTTCATTATCAAAGGCACGCGCTTGTAAAATGCTTTGTGCACGAAGTTTATCGCGTCTATGGATAATCGTTACTTTAGAAGCGAAGCGTGTGAGATACACACCCTCTTCTACCGCAGAATCACCGCCGCCAATGACGACAAGCTCTTTGTTTTTAAAGAAAGCC
This sequence comes from Bacillus sp. FSL K6-0994, assembly GCF_038630815.1. Classification (NCBI taxonomy): domain Bacteria; kingdom Bacillati; phylum Bacillota; class Bacilli; order Caryophanales; family Bacillaceae; genus Bacillus; species Bacillus sp. FSL K6-0994. Next base: position 3,142,388 of record NZ_CP152043.1, read on the forward strand.
CCGTCACATACTGCACAATATGATACGCCGCGGCCGCCAAGTTCTTTTTCACCTGGTGCCCCGATTTTTTTGTATTCAGCCCCTGCCGCGATAATGACAGAGCGTCCTTTGTATTCTTTTGAGCCGGCTTTGACGATTTTGTATTCTTCACCGTTCACGATTTCTTTAATATCGCCATATGCATACTCTGCACCGAATTTCTTCGCATGCTCAAACATTTTATTTGAAAGTTCCGGCCCTAAAATACTTTCAAAGCCAGGATAGTTCTCGACATCTTCCGTATTCGCCATTTGTCCGCCTGGAATTCCTCTTTCAATCATTAATGTTGAAAGATTTCCCCGTGATGTATAAACAGCGGCTGTCATTCCGGCAGGACCCGCTCCAATGATGATCGTATCGTAGATTTTTTCTTCTGACACAACTGTCACTCCCTCTTCAATTGCTGCTCGCATTTCTTATTAGAATGCCCTTGGGTGATGCTTCCATTCATGACAGAGAGCATCATTCCCACTCTTAGCTTTTATTCCTTACCCATATCCTATTAAATCTGCGGGGAATAAGCGAATCATTTGCTCATATCTTCAAAAAAAGAAAAAGCTTCCTTAAAATGCTGTTTAAGGAAGCCTGTTTACGGTTATATAAAAAGTAATGATTTATTCAACGACTCTTCTTACAACGCCATTGAAAGCTTTTTTCCAGTATACGTTGTTCATTGAGTCAACTGAAACACCGCGAGAGCTGTTATCGTTCAAGAATGAACCGTTTCCTAAGTAAATACCAACGTGTCCATTTACTTTATACGTATCAAAGAACACAAGGTCTCCGCGTTTCATGTCAGATGCACTTACAGCTCTTCCTTTACCTACAAGCGTATCTGTTGTTGTACCGCCAACTGGTCCAAGGTTGATGCCTGCTGATGCAAATGCCCAGCGAACGAATGAAGAACAGTCAAAACGACGTGCGTCAATATCGGCTTGTGATCTGCCGCCGCCCCATTTATATGGAGATTGTCCAACAATCGTAGAACCTGTGCTGATCGCACCTTCAATTCCGCCTACGTTACTGCTGACAGGTGATCCACCGCCAGAAGATGGCTTCTTGCTTGGTGAACTGCTGTTGCTGTTATTGTTGTCATTAGATGATCCACTGTTACTTGAAGACGGGCTGCTATCGTTATTTGAGCTGTTGTCTTCCGCTTGAACACTAGCTTGACGCTGCTGCTGTTGTCTTTGCGCTTTTTCTTCTTTTGCTTTTTGAGCTGCTTCTCTTGCTTCTTTTTCAGCTTGTTTTTGTGCAGCGATTGTTGCGTCTTTTTCAGATGCAATGCTGTTAGCCTCACTGTTTAACTCGCTGATTTCAGAAAAAGCACTTCCTTTTTGCTTTTTCACTTGCTTGAATAGCTTGTCTTTTTCATCAAGCTGTTTATTCAAGTCTGATTGAAGCGTTTCAAGCTTTGCAAGTGTGTTTTGCACATTTTCAAGCTTTGTGTTTAATTCGTTTTCAGACTTTTGAAGTTCTGCTTTGTCTTTTTCCTGCTCTTTAATGATTTCACTGTCTGCGTTGATCAGTGTAGATACTGCACCTGCACGGCTGATGAAATCGCTAAAGCTTTTTGCTCCTAGTAATACATCTATGTATTTCGTAGAACCGCCGCTCTCTTGAAGAGCACGTACACGCTTTTTCAAGAACTCGTTTCTTTCTTCAATACGTTTTTCTGTATCAGCAATTTCTTTTTTCAGTGCTTTGATTTCTTTTTTTGTTTTTTCATTTTCTTTTTGTTTTTCTTCGATTTGATCACTTGTTTTTAAAGCTTTCTCATCAATATCCTTAAGCTTTTGTGCAAGTGCCTCTTGTTTTGCTTCAAGCTTTGAAAGCTCTTCTTTTTTCTTTTGAAGATTCTTGTTTACCTCAGACTGCTTGCTGTCTAGTTCTTGTTTCTTTTGTTCAAAGTTCTGTGCGTTTGCTTCATGCGTAAATGGAATAAATAAACCGCTCGCTCCGATCACCGAAGCTAAACCGAAAGTAATAAACTTTTTCACGAATAGTTCCTCCTTTGACAATTTCCCAAGCGACATTAGAAAGCAGCAAATTCTCTGCGACCAATCTGTGCTCTCTATGTCTTTCTTCCTGATTGTTCAGTCAGATGTTGACCAGATTGTTTCTATCACTAGGTGTTTCATTATGTATAGTAAAATATTTAAATATCTATCTTTGTTTTAATCCACGATTTTCATTATACATGAGACATCGACAAAATGAGCTAATATTTTTATTACATTTATGTTTCAAAAACATGTCGTGATTGTCATACTTCGCCAATTCCTTGCAAATCACACCTTTTTATCCAAGAAAAAAGCATGACCTTTTCGGCCATGCTGGGATGTTCTGAATCTATTTACCTATTTAATCGATTAACGTACAGATCTCTCGTTCGTATTTAGACAGTGTTTGAACACTGATCTGAAAAGCGGACGCAACGTCTTTTTTGCTGACAGCTGCTTCTTCTTGTTCATTCATCCATAGATAATAAGATGCTGCTGCCCAGGCAGGCGCATTTTTCTTATCAATACCAGAAGCACGTGCCTGCTGAATAATATGGAATAACCAAAAATAAGGCATATGGCTGTCAGGCTGAACCGCTTCCTCCAGACTGGATGCCGCCTGTTTTGCAAAAACAGCATCTTCTGAAAAAGACTTTTCTTTCATTTCATCTTCATACAAAAGCAGTTCTATAAATTGCTGTTCAAAGGCCGTTTTCGCTGCGCGTGCATCAAGGACAGACTGCAGAACGTCACGTTCCCCTTTTTGTTTACTGACATAGTACGCAGTCAGCCGTTCCTCAATCGAGACCATTGGCTCAGTCTCCTCAGGTTTATCCTGCCACGGCTTGATTTCATCTGCGTCGATATCTTCTTCAACCATCTTATCCCAAACCGTTTGGGCGAGCGTTTTGTGGCCTGTATGATAGGCTGCGCTTGCAAGCCAGTATAAAAATGTACTATCTCCCTGAAAACCTGTTTTGTACAAAGAATAAAGCCATTTAAAGGCCCATTCAAATTCTCCCACAAGGGCAAATGTTGCGCCAAGCTTATAACGCTGTTCACTTAGTATTGGATACACGTGCGTTAATTGCTTCGCTAACATGTTGACCTTCTCTTCTTCTTTCTCATAATGGTAGAAGACAAGCTGATTGCAAAGGGCATGCAGATTACCGGGATTTTCAAGAAGGACCCGGTTCAACATTTCTTTCGCCTGATGGATTCGGCCAGAATAAAAATAGGCCAAAGCAAGATTATTATACGCTGACCAAAATTCTGGATACTCAACAATCATCTGTTCCAGCATCTCAATGGCTTCATCGAGTCTGCCGCTTTCTAGCAAATGGTTTGCTTGATCCTGCTTCACAATCAGGTCATCCTGATCATAAGGAAAATCTTCGTCCTCTTCGTCGCTCATATCGAGCAGGTCAAGAAGGTCTTCATTTTCATCCGCAAATTCCCCGTTCTCTTCCAGCGCGGCATAAGCAGTAGCTGATTTATATGCCTCTTGAAACAGTCCGAGATTCGCATAATTATTGGCTTTAAAATAGTGGCACTCAGACATGTTTTCATCGATGTGTTCAAGGATAAAATCAAGCAGTTCGTTTGATTGCTGGTAATGACCCATTTCAGTATAGATAATGGCAAGCTGTGACAGCATTTCTACATTTTCAGGCTCAAGTACGATGGCCCGCTGTATCAGCTTACTTGCTCTGGACAGATTTCTTTCTCTATATGCTTTAAGACCTTTATGAAAAAAGTAATGCCCATCTTGAAATAGCTGGACGACTTGTGTGTGATTATTTTGAGAAGTGTATTTACTCACCGATACCCTCCATTTCGAACAGTGTACCGTGTGTAGTATAACATACTTCACCAGTCGTCACATAGAACAAAAAGAAAGGAAGGATTTGTTTTTCATTTAAAATAAAAAAGCCAGGGATATCCCCCGGCTTTTCATTCACCTTGATGACGTTTTTTTAATACCTTTAATACATCATCAAGCGGCAATTGCTGTTCGCGTAATAATACAAGAAGATGATAGAGGAGGTCAGCAGTTTCCCATTTCAATTCTTCTTGATCCCGGTTTTTCGCTGCAATGATCACCTCAGACGCCTCTTCCCCTACCTTTTTCAGGATTTTATCGACCCCTTTTTCAAATAGATAGGTTGTATAAGCCCCTTCTGGCATTTCCGCCTGACGCTTTGCAATGACCTGTTCAAGTTCATTTAATATCGCAAAACGATCCTGCTCTTCGCTTTGGCGCTTCACGCCTTCTTCCGAAAAACAGCTATAGCTGCCAGTATGGCAGGCTGGGCCGCTTGGCGCGACAAGGACAAGCAGAGCGTCCTTGTCACAGTCATATCGAATAGAAATCACTTGCTGGGTATGTCCAGAGGTGGCGCCTTTGTGCCAAAGCTCGTTTCTCGACCGGCTATAAAACCATGTTTCACCTGTCTCCAGCGTTTTTTCATAGGATTCTTGATTCATATACGCAAGCGTCAATACTTCCTTACTTTGAGCATCCTGTACAATCGCAGGAATCAGGCCTGCCTCATTAAAGGTTAATTCATTTGCCTGTTTCATCTGACCTTCACCCCGTGTTCTCTCAAATATGTCTTCACCTCATGAATGGAGGTTTCTTTATAATGGAAAATAGATGCTGCTAATGCTGCATCAGCTTCTCCTTTTGTAAAGGCCTCGAGCATATGCTGGGCATTGCCAGCGCCGCCAGAAGCAATAACTGGCACATTGACTGCCTCTGATACAAGCTTTGTCAATCGATGGTCAAAGCCTGTCTTTTCACCATCGGCATCCATACTTGTCAGCAAAATCTCTCCTGCCCCTCTCTGCACAGCTTCCTTCGCCCAGTCGCTGACCTCTAAATCTGTTTGACGGCGTCCTCCGTGTGTATAGACCATGTATGCTTTTTTCTCTTCATCGTATTTTGCATCAATTGCAACAACGATACACTGGGAGCCAAAAAAGTCAGCACCTTCTGAAATCAGTTCCGGCCTTAACACAGCTGCTGTGTTGACAGATACTTTGTCTGCACCCGCTCTTAATATACGCTTCATGTCATCAAGGTGGTTAATCCCGCCTCCCACCGTAAATGGTATCGCAAGAGTGGACGCGACTTGTTTGACCACATCCACCATCGTTTTCCGGCCTTCATGAGAAGCGGAAATATCAAGGAAGACAAGTTCATCCGCCCCTTCCTCATCATAGATCTGCGCTAATTCGACCGGATCACCAGCATCCTTTAAGCCTAGGAATTGCACCCCTTTGACAACACGCCCTTCCTTCACATCAAGACATGGGATGATTCGTTTTGTCATCATATGCGGTCAAGCCCTTCAAATGCTTCTGCTAAAGTAAACTGCTTTGTGTAAAGTGCTTTTCCAACGATCGCACCAGACACACCAGACTGTTTTTGCGCTGACAGCTTTTGAAGATCAGCTACTGCGCTGACACCACCTGAAGCAATCACTTGTTTGCCGGTTGCTTCTGCTAAGCGAACCGTGCTTTCTACATTGGGACCAGACAGCATGCCATCCATTTGAATATCGGTGAAAATAAAGACCTCTGCGCCTTCCTTTGCCAATTCCCTGCCGAGTTCCTCTGCCTTCACTTTAGACGTTTCAAGCCATCCTTCAGTTGATACAAAGCCATTTCGCGCATCAATTCCAATTGCGATTTTCTCTCCATATTGCGCCAGCATTTTTTTCACAAAGACTGGGTTCGAAACAGCTGAGCTGCCGAGAATCACTCTATCTACGCCGCTCTTTAAATAAAAGGCAACGTCTTCTTCCGTCCGAATACCGCCGCCGATTTGTACCTTCACATCTAAGGAGGAAGCAATCGCCAGCACATGCTCATGATTGACACGTTTCCCTGCTTTTGCACCATCTAGATCGACAAGATGAATCCATTTTGCTCCTTCTTTTACAAATTGCGCGGCCATGTCGAGCGGTGAATCTCCATAAATGGTTTCTTGATCATAATCTCCTTGCACAAGACGTACACATTTGCCATTTCTCATATCAATCGCTGGATATAATGTAAACTCACTCATTTGTTCACCCTCTGTTCGTTTGCTAATTGAATAAATTGTTTGAGCAGCGCCATTCCCGTTGTACTGCTTTTTTCAGGGTGAAACTGTGCTCCAAGCACATTTCCCTTGCCAACAACAGCTGGTACTTGAACACCATAGTCCGCGCTTGCTAATTGCTCATCTGGATTCATATCACTCACATAATAAGAGTGAACAAAGTACGCAAATCCTTCTGGCACACCGTCAAACAATGGGGCGGGCTGATGAAACGTGAGCTCATTCCACCCCATATGAGGTACCTTTAGCCTTTGCCCGTCCTGATCACGATCCTTTAAAAGAACGACACGCCCTTTTAACAGACCCAATCCTTTTGTGTGTCCTGCCTCTTCGCTTTCTTCAAATAACAGCTGCATGCCAAGGCAAATGCCGAATAACAGCTTTCCTTCCTCTACTACTTGATGGATAAACGCCTCAAGTCCAGTCTCTTTTAACAGCTGCATTGCATCATGAAACGAACCGACCCCAGGCAAAATATAAGCATCTGCTTTTTTCAGCTCCTCTACATCAGAGGAGACGATATAGCGGGCACCTGCTCGTTCCAGTGCTTTTGATACGCTGAACAAATTTCCCATTCCGTAATCAATGACTCCGATCATTAGAGCATCCCCTTTGTTGAAGGAATTCCTTTCACACGTGGATCAATGGTTGTTGCTTCATCTAAGGCACGTGCCATCGCTTTAAAAATGGCTTCAATTATATGATGTGTATTGGTTCCGTAGTGAACAATGACATGAAGGTTGATCCGGGCTTCAAGTGCAAATTTCCACAGAAACTCATGCACTAGCTCTGTATCAAAGGTACCAACCTTTTGACTCGGAAAGGCCGCTCTCATTTCCAAATGAGGACGATTGCTTAAGTCAACCACGACCTGGGCAAGTGTTTCATCCATCGGAACAAAGCTTGATCCATACCGCTTAATTCCCTTTTTATCGCCTAACGCTTCCTTAAACATTTGCCCAAGTACAATGCCGATATCTTCTGTTGTGTGGTGATCATCAACATCCGTATCTCCTTTCGCATCGACGGTCAAATTAAAGTGTCCATGCTTCGTAAATAAATCGAGCATGTGCGTCATAAAAGGGACATCTGTTTGAATATCCGCTTTTCCTTCTCCATCAATTTCTAGCGCTAATGAAATGTTCGTTTCATTAGTTTTTCTCGATGTTTTCGCCTGTCTCATTACGATTCCTCCCGCTTTCTCGCTTCAATCGACCTTGCATGTGCTTCAAGCCCTTCTAATCTGGCAAAAGCCGCAATGCTTTCCCGGTGTGTTTCAAAGGCTTCTTGACTATATGAAATAATGCTCGTTTTCTTTTGAAAATCAGTCACACCAAGCGGACTGGAGAATCGAGCTGTTCCGTTTGTTGGCAGCACATGATTCGGTCCTGCAAAATAATCGCCCACCGGCTCTGGACTATAGCGTCCCAAGAAAATTGCGCCAGCATGCTTGATTTGACCAAGAAGTGCTTCTGGGTATGCTGTCAGCACCTCTAAGTGCTCTGGTGCTAATTGATTGATGACGTCTACTGCACGATCGATTGATTCTGTCACGTAAATACGGCCATGATCTTGTATAGATTTTGCTGCGATTGATTTTCTCGGTAAACTATCAAGCTGCTTTCTTACTTCAGCCTGCACGCTTTCAGCAAGTGTCTTAGACGGTGTCACCAAAATACTAGATGCCAGCGCATCATGCTCTGCCTGCGAAAGTAAATCCGCCGCTACCTCATGCGCGACTGCTGTTTCGTCTGCTAGGACTGCAATTTCACTTGGCCCTGCAATCATATCAATGTCTACCTGACCAAATACTTCCCGCTTTGCCAGCGCGACATAAATGTTGCCTGGACCTGTGATTTTATCAACAGGTTTGATGCTTTCCGTTCCATAGGCAAGTGCCGCAACCGCCTGGGCCCCGCCCATTTTATACATCTCAGAAATACCAAGCTCCTTCGCCGCAGCCAAGACAGCGTCAGAGAGACAGCCATCTTTCCCAGGGGGTGTCACAAGAACGATTCGTTCAACGCCTGCGACTAGCGCAGGGATCACATTCATTAATACTGATGATGGATAGGCAGCTGTTCCACCGGGGACATACACACCTACTGCATCAAGCGGTGTTACCTTTTGTCCTAGCATTGAGCCGTCCTTTTGGTGATAAAACCAAGAGGACGTCAGCTGGCGCTCGTGGTATGTGCGAATATGCTTGATAGCCGTTTGGATAATCTGAATCATCTCTTTGTCCAAGCGGTCACAGGCTTTTGCCATTTCCTCCTCTGTAACAAGTGGATCTTCAATCAACACCCCGTCAAATTGCTTTGTAAAAGACCGTACAGCTTCATCACCATTTGTTCTTACTTCTTGTATAATGCGCTGAACAGCCTGACGCTGCTCTTCTGTTCCAGTATCTAAAGACCGTTTGAGTGAGAGAGTATCTGTCTCACCTTCTTGTATGCAGGTGATGTTCATGATGATTCCTCCCCTTCTCCTTCAATGATTCTTGCAAGACGCTGCGCCATTTCATCGATCACCTTATCCTTCATCCTATAGCTCACAGGATTGACAATAAAACGTGACGTGATATCACAAATATGCTCCGTTTCCACAAGGCCATTTTCCTTTAGTGTTTGACCTGTGGAGACAATGTCCACAATGCGATCGGCAAGCCCAATGAGCGGTGCTAATTCAATGGAACCATTCAGCTTAATGATCTCCACCTGCTCCCCTTGCTCTCTAAAATAGGACGATGCAACATTTGGGTACTTTGTCGCCACACGCGGTGCGACACCACCCCAGCTCGCTCCTGGCAAGCCAGCAACAGCTAAATGACATTTACTGATGTTTAAATCGAGCACTTCGTACACATCACGAGCTTCTTCAAGCATGACATCCTTCCCTGCAATGCCAACATCCGCCACGCCGTGCTCTACGTAGGTGGTCACATCCATTGGCTTGGCTAAAATAAAGCGTAGGTTTTCTTCTGGTACATCAATGATTAATTTTCTTGAATCCTCGAATTCCTCTGGCAGCTGGTACCCCGCCTGTCTTAACAGCCCTGCTGCTTCTTCAAATATCCGGCCCTTTGGCATCGCCATCGTCAACACTTTACCCATTTTGCTCTTCCTTTCTAGCACCGATAAAATAAGTCACCTGCTCAAATGCCTTGGTCATCGCGTCAATATTTTCAATCCCCGCTAAGTCTTGCAGGACGATCTTTTTCCCTTTTGACCGCTCCTTTTCTGCAAAAGCAAAAGCTTCCAGTCTTTGTTCTTTGCTAAAAATCACAGCCTCCTGCGGCTCAACAATTTCTTTTGCATCGAGCGCTTCAAGAAGACGGTCTAGTCGAAGTCCGAACCCTGTAGCTGGTGCAGGTGCATCAAAATGAGCAAGCAATTGATCATATCTCCCGCCGCTTCCGATGACCGACCCAACATGATCTGCAAATACTTCAAACAAAATACCCGTATAATAGCTCATATGACTCACCATGCTTAAATCTAAACGGATATATTCTGTACAGCCGTAATCTTCAAGTGTCTCCCAAAGCGACTTTAACTGTGCGAGCACTTCTTTTCCTTCTTGTGAAACGACGATTTCCTCTGCCCGCCCTATAACCTCTTGGCCGCCTCTTAACTCTAAAAGCTGTAACAGCCTCGTTTTATCGATGGAGGAGAGCGGTAATTGTTTCACATGCTGACGGTATCCCACATAATTCTTTTCATATAAGAAGCGGCGAAGGACATTTGCACGCTCTGTATTTCCGAGTACATCGACAAATAACGTCTCTGCTAAAGCGACATGCCCGATCGCAATTTTGAAGGACCTTAGCCCGGCATTTTTTAAGGCAAATACGGCAAGCGCGATGACTTCAGCATCTGCACTAATCGAACCATCACCAATCAATTCAATTCCCACCTGCTCAAATTCTGACGGCCTTCCTCCTTCTCTTTCCTGCGCCCGGAACACGTTGGCTGCATACCCAACACGAAGCGGATACGCCTGCTGGTGAAGCTTGGAGGCCGCCACTCTTGCAATCGGACCCGTCATATCAGGTCTCAGTACAAGGGTTTGCCCGTTTTGATCAAGCAGCTTAAAGAGCTGTGTATCTGTAATTGCCGATTGAACACCGACTGTATCGTAAAATTCAAGCGTTGGTGTCTCCATCAAACGGAAACCCCAACCAGTCATGACCTCTGTTAAAGAATGTCTCACTTTTTTCTTCGTCTCATACAATCCAGGTAATGAATCTCGCATACCATATGGTTTCTCAAACATAAACATGTTCTTCCGCACCTCCAACACATTAAAACAAAAAATTCCGAATCCTTTAGTTCGCTAATATGATAATATGCTAACAAAATAAAGCGATTAAATCAATCATTTTTATTTCCCCCTATTTTCATCAACATATTCTGGAATTATTACATTCAAGTGACACCTGTGCCTTTTCTGTATGTTCGAAGAAAGAACGTGCTATAATACTTAAAAATATTGAATAACACAGGAGATTAACAGTGAAGTTCATCCAGACATTCATCTTAACTTTGTTGTGCGCATGTCTTGTTTATTTCGGCTTTATATACGTTTCGCAAATCGATGAAGTCAAGAAAACAGCTTCGCCGCAAAAAGCAGCAAAAGAAAACGATACGGCACTTGCAGCTGAAGAAACTCGTTCAACGAAAAAAGCAGAAACCACACATCATTCATTAAAAGGAAGCAAAAAAGCCATGGACGTCACCCTCTACAATCAAATGGATGCGCCAAGGCTTTATAACGGATGCGAAGTCACGAGCTTAGCGATGCTGCTTCATTACAGCGGCTATGAGCATGTAACGAAAAACAAGTTGGCAAATGAAGTAAAACGTGTTCCGCTCAATTATGAAAATGGCTTAAAAGGAGACCCTCATGACGGGTTTGTAGGCGATATGGAGAATGGGCCGGGTCTTGGTGTTTACCACGAACCGATTTATCAGCTTGCGAAAAAATATGCAGGCGATCAAGTTGTCGACTTAACCGGAAAGCCTGTTAAAAAGGCCATCTATCAATCACTTGAAAAGGGCTATCCTGTCTGGGTGATTACGACATCCACCTTTGACAAAACAGATAACATCGAAACTTGGAATACACCGAATGGCAAAATAAATGTAAGCTTTAATATGCATAGCGTGGTCATCACAGGCTATGACAAGGAGCATGTCTACTTGAATAACCCCTATGGAGAAAAGAATCAAAAAGTCGACCGTGATCAGTTTGAAGATTCTTGGGAACAGATGGGCAGTCAGGCGATTATCATTAAAGCGTAAAAAAACAACCTCTATCCGCATAGAGGTTGTTTTTGAATGATTTATTTTTCTAGTAATTCCTTCAGGCGGTCTTCAAGCTTTTCAGCTGTCATCGCACCTCCGCCCAAGCTGAAGTATTCATCCCCTCTTTTTAATAAAAGTGTAGGATAGCCGTTCACCTGAAGTTGATGAACCTTCGCAAAGTCGGCATACGCATCATTCATCGCTTCTTTTGTTTTCATGCGTTCAATGACTGCGTCAGGATCAAGATGATGCGCCAAAGCGATCTCCCGATACGTTTCTTCATCGCTCAGGCTTTTTCCGTCTTGATAAAAAGCCTTTTGCATCGATGAAGCCAAGTGCAATGCGCGCTCAGGTGCGATGGATCTTAATGCAGAAAAACCAATGGCCGCAGCCTCAGAGTCTAAAAGAAACGTTCCGTTTGCTAGCAGCTCCTGATAACGTTCACCAAACTCGACACCAGTCAGCTGACTAATACGCTGATTTGCTTCTGAAATGTGTGGATAATCCTTTATTGGAAGACTTCTTTCCCCTACAAATAAACCACCCGACACAAGTGTTAATGATATCTCCGGATGATTTTCATGCAAAGTGCGGATACTGTTTGAAAATCCATAACACCAGCCACAATATGCATCCCATACATAGATGAAAGACAATTCTTGCTCATTCATACGTTAGACTCCCCATTTATCATTTTTAGGCGGTCATGAAACTGCTTATTCAGCTTCAGATACAACGGTAAAACGTTCTCCAACATGGGCTGCCTGCTCCACCTCATCAACCAGCGCAATGGCGTAGTCAGCATAGCTCACATAGCTGTCACCTTTAGAATTGACAATCAGATGGTCTTTCCCTTTCACGTAAGAACCTGTACGTTTGCCAGCTGGATTAAAGAATGCAGCTGGACTGAGGAAGGTCCATTTTAATCCCTCTGTCTGTTGAAGATCTTTTAGGTTTTCTCCTTGCTGTGAAGCCGTAGCAGCATATTCTTTAGGAAACTCTGGTGTGTCCACTAGTCTTGTTGTTTTCGCCTCATCTACAAATAGACTTCCTGCTCCGCCCACAACGATCAAACGAGTCTCAGGTGCCTCTTTTAAAATATCGATCAGCTTTTTCCCAGCTTCTACGTGCAGGTGCTCTTTTCCAGCAGGTGCGCCAAATGCATTTACAATCACATCAAAGCCTTTGATGTCTTCTGCTTGCAAGTGAAACACATCCTTCTCAAGAACAGCTAGTGATGAATCTGTCACCTTTTGTGCATCTCGGACGATCGCCGTTACTTCATGTCCTCTTGATTGAGCCTCTTTCACAATTTCTTGTCCTGCTTTACCTGTTGCGCCAATAATTCCAATTTTCATGTTAACTCCTCCTGCAATATGGTTTTATGTTGATAAAGAAAGGTGTAACTAATACGGTTACAACAGAGGTAAAAAAAATTGAATAGATCATCCAATTTTTTTGATTAGCACATGCGTTAGTTCACTTAATTTGATCTCAGCAAGTACTTGCTCCATCGCACTTTGAGCGCGGCATAAAATTAATTCAAGCACCGCTTGAATATTTGCACCGATCGGACAGTCAGGATTTGGGCTTTCATGAATTTGAAACAATTCTCCCTCATCCACGACTTCAACCGCTTTATACACATCGAGCAGTGTGATGTCGTCTTCACTGCGGTTCAGCTGAGAACCACCTTTGCCAAGACTCGTTGAGATTAGGCCTGCTTTTTTTAATTTACTCATAATGCGGCGGATGACCACTGGGTTTGTATTCACACTTCCTGCGATATCCTCCGATGTCTGTAATGATCCTTTTTCAAGTGATAGCAAGGCCAGAATATGGACAGCGACAGTAAATCTGCTGCTGATTTTCATGTTTTCTCACCTCTGTTGTAATCATTATAGTTACACCATGTCACATTGTCAACAAAAAAGTCTGCCGAGCTACTCAGCAGACGTAGATTGACGTGCATCCATTTCTTCTTTCGTATAAATCATGCGCATTGGATTTCCTCCAACAAATGAGCCTGCTGGCACATCCTTATGAACAAGTGTACCAGCCGATACGATCGCACCATCCCCAATGGTCACACCAGGTAAAATAGTTGAATTAGCTCCAATTAAAACTTCATCACCAATATAGACTTCCCCAAGTCTGTACTCTTTAATCAAATACTCATGGGACAAGATGGTCGTATTATAGCCGATCACACTATTTCGACCGACAGTGATTTTCTCAGGAAACATCAGATCAACCATCACCATTAAGGCGAACGCCGTATCCTCGCCGACCTTCATACGAAGAAAGGTTCGGTATATCCAATTTTTCATTCCCATAAAAGGCGTGTACCTTGCCATTTGAATAAAAATGAAGTTTTTCACCACTTTGAAAAAGGGAACTGTCTGATAGACTTGCCGCAGTGAATTAACCCCTTTTACAGGATAACGATCTGTTTTTCTCAACTTAATCAGCTCCAACAATCGCCAGGAGATCACTCATTTTCTTCAGCATGAAATCAGGGCGATGCTTTAAAAGCGCCTCTTCTCCCTTAATAGACCAAGCAACACCTGCCGTTTTTGTCCCTGCCGCTTGACCAGACAAAATATCGTGATAATTATCACCGACCATCACCGCTTCATGCGGATCACTGCCAAGCTTTGATAATGCCAGCTGAACAGGCTCCGGATGCGGCTTCTCATTTTGCACATCATCGAGCGTCACAATGACCTCAAAGAACGGCTCTAAACCGGTCAGCTTCAATCCCATTAAAACCGTATCCCGTATCTTCGTTGTGACAATACCGAGCTTAAATCCTCGATCCTGCAGGACTTTCAATGTGTCGATAACGGTCTCATATTCAGTCACAAGCAGATCATGCTGCTTATGATTAAACGTGCGGTACATCTGAATCATATCATCCGTCAAATCAGGGTCCATCGCAGAGAATGTATCAAACAAGGACGGACCAATGAAATGAAGAATATCCTCACGGCTGTACTGACCAGGGTAATAATGATCCAGCGTATGCTGAAATGAAGCAATAATTAATTCATTTGTATTGATTAATGTGCCATCTAAATCAAATAGCACTGTGTTGATCGTCGATTCGTTCATATGGCTTCCTTTCTAACAGCTGCAAGTTCCCGCTTCCGCCAAATATAGCTAATAGCAGCTGTCAATAAAATTGCAGAAATCAGGCGGATGACAAGAAGCGGCCATACTGGAATACCAAGTGGTATAAAAATCAGCGTATCTTCGACCACCGCATGGCAGGCAACGAGGAAAATAAAGGCAAGAGTTAAGTCCTTTTTACTCACACCGTCCTCTTCCACTGCCTTCATCATCACGCCGGCTCCGTACGCCAGACCAATCGTTAATCCAGCCACCATCGTCATAGATGTATTTTCTTTCATTCCAAGCATTCTAGTAAAAGGTGACAGCCACTTAGACAGTGTATGAAGCCACCCTAAATCTCTCATGAATTGAATGATGATCATGAGAGGGATGACGATACAGGCGAGCTGGAGCACACCGAGTACAGCTTTTTGTAAAGCAAGCAGGACGATCATGTACCAGCTGGAAGGCACATCAGCCGCCTGAGCTGCCGTCAGTAGTCCATATTGCGCCGGCTCCTCGCCTCCCTGCCAAACGAGATGAATGACAATAGCCGAAATAACAGCAAGACTGATTCTGACCAACAAAATCACAGACACTCTCAGTCCAACCTTTGCTGCCACTGTCGATTCGATGATCAGGTTATGGCAAAAGGACAGCATCACTGCCAAAATAAACACTTCCTTCACAGGAAGCTCTAATGTCAAAATGGCTGCAATCCCCGCATACAAGTTCAGCATATTTCCTAATACAAGCGGAATAGCCGCTTCTCCCGAAAGACCAAACACCCCCATAAATGGCCGAATGAATTGTATGATCCAACCCATTACAGGCGTATGCTGCAAGATACTGACGAGAATGGTAACTGGAAAGATGACTTTGCCAAGTGTCCAAGTTGTCGATAGCCCTGCCTTCAAGCCGTTTTTCCATGTCTCTCCCATCTCTTATGATCCCCCCTGCTTAATTCGATGAGTTGTTCTCTTTATACGGAATCGATGCGTATCCTTTCATTCTTCTAAAGAAAATCAGTAGAACAGCCACTACGAATATCGCAATCGAAATCATCTGTGCGATTCGAAGATGCTCTGTCAGCATTAAACTGTCTGTTCTCATCCCTTCTATGAAGAAACGGCCGATTGAATACCAAATTAAATAAGACAAGAAGATTTCGCCTCTTCTCAGCGATGTTCTGCGTAGTAAAATCAATATGACAACACCGGCAAGATTCCATAATGATTCGTATAAGAACGTCGGGTGATAATAGGTCCCATCAATATACATTTGATTAATGATAAACTCAGGCAGATGCAAATTTTCTAAAAAGGCTCTTGAAACCGCCTCACCGTGCGCTTCTTGGTTAATAAAGTTCCCCCAGCGCCCAATTGCCTGCGCTAGTAAAATACTAGGTGCTGCGACGTCAGCTATTTTCCAAAAGGATACCTTTCTCACTTTTGTAAAAACGATGGCTGTCAGCACGGCACCGATCAGCCCGCCGTGAATCGCAATTCCACCATTCCAAATTTTAATGATTTCGTTTGGGTGCTGCTGATAGTAATCCCATTCGAAAGATACATAATAAATTCGTGCACAAATAATTGCTATTGGAATGGCAAATAAGATTAAGTCAATAAACATATCTTTATTGATTCCTCTTTTTTCACATTCTCTCAGTGCGAGCCAGAGTCCAAGCAAGGCCCCGATCCCAATAATCACACCATACCAATGAACCGAAATAGGTCCAAGCTGAAAAGCGATCGGATCAATTGGCTGAATTGCTTCGTTCATATAGTCAACTCCTATTCATCCTGGCCATTGTCTTCAATGACATCGGCAAGTTTACTTGTAAATTGTTCTGCTGCATTATGTCCCATACGTTTCAGCCTGAAGTTCATCGCAGCCACCTCAATGATGACAGCTAAGTTTCGACCTGGCCGTACAGGGATCGTCAGCTTCGGCACATCTGTATCGATGATGCGCATTTTCTCTTCTTCAAGTCCTAAACGATCATACTGTTTGCCTTGTTCCCAAAGCTCAAGGTTCATTACAATCGTAATTCTCTTATAGCTTCTAACAGCGCCTGCTCCAAATAAGGTCATCACATTAATAATACCTAACCCGCGGATTTCCAAAAGATGTTCAATCAGCTCTGGTGCGCTCCCGACTAATGTATCCTGATCCTCTTGACGGATTTCCACGCAATCGTCTGCGACCAGCCGATGTCCCCTCTTCACTAATTCTAAGGCTGTTTCACTTTTTCCTACTCCGCTTTTCCCAATTAATAATACACCTACACCATATACATCTACGAGCACACCATGAATAGCAGTCGTTGGTGCAAGCTTACTTTCTAAAAAGTTGGTCAATCGACTCGAAAGTCTTGTCGTTTTTAGGCTAGATCGTAAAACGGGCACGCCATTTTCATTTGATGCTTCGATTAATTCCTTCGGGACATCACGATCTCGTGACAAAATAATGGCAGGGGTAATATCTGTACAAAGAGACATCATTCTCTGCTTTCGTTCGCGTTCTGGGAGCTGTTCAAAAAAAGAAAGCTCTGTTTTCCCTAAAAGTTGAACTCTTTCTTTTGGGTAATATGTAAAATAACCAGCCATTTCAATACCTGGTCTGGAAAGATCACTGATTGTAATGGGACGATTAATCCCTTCTTCCCCACTTACCAGTTCAAGATGAAATTGTTCCATTATGTCCTTCGTACGAACTTTCGGCACGCTTCTTCCTCCTTTTATCACAGGCGATTCAGAAATACAGCTCTATTTTATCACTTTCAATGATGAACCCAAAACAGTATTTTATCCTGTTCCTGTTTGACCGCCCTAACTGGTATAGACAACTATACTTAAAAAGAGTAAACTTAAAGTAAAGATAACGAATAAGGGGGCTCAAACATGAGCGGTTCTTTATTGCTCTCCAATATTCATATTGTGACAAAGACAAAGATCATTGAAAACGGTTTTGTCGGTTTACGCGATGGCAAGATTGACTATATTTCAACATCTCCACCGACAGGAAATTATGAAAAAGTATATATTTCCCGGGAAAACTTTTATTTACTCCCTGGAATGATTGATATTCACATCCATGGCGGATATGGTGCAGACATGATGGATGCGACAGCAGAAGCAATGAATACACTCGCTGACAACCTTCCGTCCGAAGGAACGACAAGTTTTTTAGCGACAACCATCACACAAAACCATCATGAGATTGAGCAGGCACTTAAAAATGTCGCTCAGTGGAAACAAAGTAATGAAGCACAAGCAGGAAGTCAGGCACAATGTATAGGAATCCACCTAGAAGGTCCATTTATTTCTAAAGATAAGGCAGGGGCACAGCCTGTTCAATGGATTAAACAGCCCGATATTCCGCTTTTTAAAAAATGGCTGGATGCTTCTGAACAGCTCATTCGAATTGTCACGTTTTCGCCTGAGGAAGACACAGATTTTGCTTTCCTTTCCATGTTACAGGAAATGAACATGATCCCTTCTATTGGACATACGAATGCCCGTCATGACATGATGAATTTAGCAGCTAAGCATGGTGCACGCCATGTAACACACCTTTATAATGCACTGAGTTCGTTTCAGCATCGTGAACCGAATGCTGTAGGTGCTGCTCTTACGAATGAGAACCTTTATACCGAGCTGATCACAGATGGAATTCACTCCCACCCTCTTTCCATCAAGCTTGCGTATTTGGCAAAAGGAAGTGATCGTTTGATCATGATCACAGACTCAATGCGTGCAAAAGGTCTTGGGGATGGAACATACGAATTTGGCGGTCAGACGGTCACAGTCAGCGGCGAAAAAGCATTGCTGGACGATGGTACACTTGCAGGATCAATTTTGCGAATGAAAGATGGCGTCAAACGGATGAAACAGCTCACAAATTGTGAATGGACAGAGATTGCGAAGATGACCTCAACTAATGCAGCCGCTCAACTGGGTCTTGACCAACAGCTCGGTTCCATCGAAATTGGAAAAATAGCAGATTTGGTGATTTGGGATGAATCTGGTGAACTGATGATGACGATCTGCCGTGGACAAATCGTCTTTGAAAAAAAGGAGGCCAACCACTCATGAACATCATCGAATTTGAAAGCAAAGATCAATTAGGAAAAGAAGCAGCTGCCATCATTGCAAGGACAATAGCTGCTAAACCCGATGCCGTACTCGGCCTAGCAACGGGCGGTACACCTATTGAAACTTACAAAGAGTTAATTCAACTTCATCAAGCGAATCAACTGTCTTTCAAGCAAACAAAAACAATCAATTTAGATGAATATGCAGGACTCAATCCAGAACACGAAAATAGTTATATGACCTACATGAAACGTCATTTATTTGACCATATTGATCTCCCTCAAGATCAGTATTTTCTTCCAAATGGCAAAGCAGCTCATTTAGAAAAGGAATGCTTAAGATATGACCAGCTCATTGAGGATGTAGGCGGCATCGATCTTCAGCTCCTTGGAATCGGTCAAAATGGGCATATCGGTTTTAACGAACCAGGTACCCCTTTCAACTCAAAGACTCATGTCGTGCAGTTAGATGAAAACACGAGACAGGCTAACGCAAGATTCTTTTCTTCTATTGATGAGGTACCTACACATGCCATCACAATGGGAATCGCGAGCATTCTTTCAAGTAAAAAGATTCTCCTTCTTGCTTCGGGAAAATCAAAAGCGAAAGTGATACAATATTTAGAACGGGCAGAGATTCATCCGGACTTCCCAGCGTCTGCACTGAAACTTCATGAAGATGTAACGGTTATGATTGATCGAGAAGCTGGATCACTACGCTAAAAACGAGAGGATTTTCACATGTTTATTGATAAGCAGTCACCTATTCCGATGTACCATCAGATTATGGAGAACTTGAAAAAGCAGATTGAGGATGGAACATTAGCACCTGATACACTCATTCCTTCTGAAAGAGAATATGCCGAACGCTTTGGTATTAGTCGAATGACTGTCAGACAAGCCTTATCGAATCTTGTGAACGAAGGATATTTGTATCGTCAAAAAGGAAAAGGCACCTTTGTTAGCCGGAAAAAATTTGAACAGCCGCTTCAAGGCTTAACAAGCTTTTCAGAGGATATGCGCCAGCGTGGGCTCAAAGCATCAAGCCAGCTGATTGACTTTAAAAAAACCGCATGTCCAGAGCACTTGCTGCCCGTCTTACAGCTGACTAATAGTGATGCTGTATTTGAACTAAAACGGATACGCCTTGCAAATGATGAACCGATGGCGATTGAAACGAGCTATATACCTGAAAGATTTGCAGGAGATTTAACAAAGAAACATTTAACTGGCTCTTTATATGAATATATTGAAACTCACACTGGCCATGTCATTGCTCATGCCAAACAGGAGCTTGAAGCCAATGTTGCCTCAAAGGAAGAAGCACACTTGCTGTCTATTCTAGCAGGAGACCCTGTGCTGTCCATAACAAGAACGACTTTTTTTCAAAAAGACATTCCATTTGAGTATGTTGTTTCCGTTTATAGAGGGGATCGTTACAAGCTCATTCATACAATGGAAAGATAAACAGTGCCCCTGACACGGAGCACTGTTTTTTTATTTCCTAAGAAATTTTATTTCGTCATCATCTTTTGTATGAATTTTCCATATTGGAGAAATGGCTTTTCCTTGAAAACGATCTTTTGCTACAGTGTACCAATAATAATCTTCATTTGGCTTTAAGCCCTTCCACTCAAAGCTCGCTTTTTTGCCGCTTTTTATGCCTCGAGCCTCTCCTAGAAGAACATTCGTATACACATTGAGTTCAAAATAATTGGTTTTGACAGATTTCATTTTCGGTGTCAAATCCACATCGATTGAAAATTCATCTTGATCTCCATACGTTTTAGGATCATAAAAATGCTCTTGATTCAAGTAAGGTGAGTATGTCGTAAAATGAAGCTGATTTTTTTCTTGATCGGCTGTTATTACCCTCATAAACCCTTGACCACCTTCAGGTCCTGACTGATAATCGGCGAGTATTTGATATACTTTCCTGTCTACTTTTCCATCATGGTCATCATCAAGCTCATCTACTTTCCTGCTTGCTCCATGGTAATGGCCGCTAAATACGGCCACAATATTAGGATGGCGTTTCACCACTTGATGGAAGATGAGGTCGCCAATCGGGCTTCGGTTGCCGCTCACTAACAAATACTCATGGAAATTTAAAATGACGATACGATCTGGATGCTCAGAAATGACACGGTTTAACCAATCAATTTCATCTTGCTTAATCCCCCAGCCCATGTACACCATCATATAATCATTGCCGCCGGCAGAGATGAGATCATAATGACCTTTATTGTTTCGATAGGATTCACCATAGTAAGGCTTATCCGCAAAGCGTTTTTCCCCGAAATATTTTCCGTATTCCGCATATAAACCATCCTTGTGTCTAACATCATGATTTCCTGCTAAAACACCATAGGGAATGTGATTCTCATCTAATACACGCATAAACGTATCAGCACGGTGCCATTGCTTATCCTTTGAATCATCCACAATATCGCCTGTATGGAACACATATTGAATGTTTAATTTTTCCCTTTGATCTCTGATCCATTCGACCATTTGTTTAAAGATATGAGGATAGCTCTTTGCATAATATTGAGTATCAGACATCCATATCATCTTATATGGCTTTTGCGATTTGCTGATTTCATCCTGTACTAGCAAATCAAACGTTTGATTCTTCATGTACTGTCTCACTGACAGCAGCCCTTTCAGGTAAAATTCCTTTTGATCCTTGGCAAAGTGATGAGTGATTTTATCCCACTTTTCCTGCTGGTGATTCCACGCGTACATTGTCACCTTTCTCCCTGACAAGGAACTCCCTTTCCATACAGCTTCGACGACATCCTTTTCACGTACATCATGATGAACCTTAATTTGAAAACGATGATAAGGAAAGCGCTGTAAATCCTTCGTTTCAACTGACTTCCCATCAACAAATGCAATGCGGTTCCTTTCTTGATCAGAAAAAATCATTTCTCCTTTTTGGAGATAACTCTTAGGCGGTTCTGTCTCTGCTGCATACTTAAAAATCTTCATTGAAGGATGCAGCGATGTATATTGATAGGCACGATAAAAAGAGTAATCTAACTTATCATTCGTTGGATCCTTGGTTAGCACAGTTTGTTTTGATGATTTCATTTTCGTCTTATCTGCCACCCGCTCTGGTGTTTCAGGATGCTCATGTACCGTCTTGAACTCTTTTTTCAACGTCGACATGTTCCCGGCAGCGTCTTTTGCTTTAATTGTAAACGTGTGCTTTCCAGGCTTTAATTCACTAGAGGACGTCTGATATGGCAAAGAAACTGGTTTGCCATCTACATATGCCTTCAACTCCTCTATGTCACTCCAGCGATCCGTTACTTTTGCTTTTAATGTAAAGGCGCCTTTATATTGATCCTTTGCTTTTACGTTGGTCTTAATTCTCGGCCCAGTGTTATCAACTTTCACACGTACTGAAGCGTACTCGTCTGAGGTTTTGGCCTCAATCAGGTGCGGCCCTTCTTTCAGCCTTTTTGTGTCCCACTTTATATAGGTTGAGACATACGCCTCTTTTGGAATCTCAAATTGAAACGTTCTCACCTTTTTTGCGTTCCCGCTGTCTCCCATTCTCCATTCTTTTAGCGGCTTCGCATTGATTGGCGGAATTTGTGTTCCATTTGATAAAATCATCCTGACGTTTTTCAATTCAAAATCATCATGATTCTCTCCAGGCAGCCGGTCCACCGGAGAAGACTTTGTACCAGCGTGAAAAGAGATCGTTTGGAGACCTGCCTTTTTTATCTCTTCTTCGGGTATTGGCATTGTATAGGTACGGTACACTTTTGTCGAATCATCAAAAATAGAAAGTAAACGCCTACCTATATACACACCATTTTTAAAATATAAATTTGTTCCTTTGACATCAAATGCGATATATGGATCTGCTTCAAGGGCAGAGGATACTTGCTGATTCCGTTTTCCATCTATCCGTAATTCGATGCTTTTTTTCTGATCAGACGTTGCCTTTAATGAAAATAAACCTGATACCGTATCTCCCTCTTCTACATTGAATCGCAGACCGTGGGCTTTACTGACTTGTTCCACATCAATCGTTTTTTTCAACGTCTTGGCTTCATTTTCGCCGTCTGACGCTTCAAGCTGATACTCCAATTGTTCTTTCCCAATCAACTCAGGTGAATAAATAATATGATGAAATAGCCGGTCATTATGGTCTTTTTGCAGCAGTATTTCCTTAAACGGATCTTTTCGATTCGTTCGATAGCGCAGCTTGACGGTTTTTACGGCCTGATCATCTTGGACATCTGCTTTAATCTCTACACTTTCAGTTGGTTTCACCGGTTTCCTTACCGTCATATCTTCAATCACAGGTTTATGGATATCTTGAGAAATTTCCTTTTTTTCCGATGGAATTTGTGCTTTTAGCACTTTACCTGGAGTGGGTTCTTCCTCAATTTTCGAAATCAGCTTCGTCTGCGTCGTACCATCCATTGGATACTTAAACAGCAAGGATTTATGCTCGCTAAACCATGATGGCTTCAAACGAAATGCGGCAGAAGAAATCTCTTCACCTATATTTGTTGTGATCGAAACAAGACGAGATTTTGAGTTGGACAGCCCTTTGCTCTCGATAATGGATAGATGCTCGCCCTCTTTTAATTGGCTTTTGTACATGGCATTAAAGTCCGCTGCCGTTAAATGCTCCTGCCCTTTTTTTCTCAGCCAGAATACATAAGGTTTTCCAGGTGAAATGGTGACTGGATTTGTGTGAAAGGAATATACATCATCCATTTCAATTCCCTGTGCAGGATTGCGGTAGCGGAGCTGATAATGTTTAAGAGAGATAGGCGCCTGTGTCGTGTTATACACTTCGATAAACTCAAAAGCATCTTTGCCTTTTCGGTTTTTTGAATTGACGACAATTTCTGTGATGAATAAGTCCGGAATATGTGAAAGATCTTCTTCAAATCCATTTAAATGAACCGATTTCTCAGCCGTTTTGATGACTGATTTTTGCGTAAGGAACTCTGTATAGTAACGAACAGTTGGATTCCATAATTGATCTGGCGGAATTTTCGCTGTAAATTCTGGCTTCATCCCTGGCAGCCGTTCCATTGGAATCAAGCGATACCCCAGTTCATCACTTTGTTTATAATACAAGTTCGCAGACAAAATCTGTTCTTGGTCACTAATGGACGCACGAAACTGTAGATCATGGCTTTTTCCTAGAACCGGGCGGACGTCCACATGAAATTGGTCAAAGATAAAAGGCGAAAAAGGCTTGTCCGGTACATTCACTTCTGTTTGAAGAAAAGGTCCTGCTGAAGCAGGCTGACTGAAACAAAAAAGAATGATAAAAAAACATAAAAGCATGATTTGTCTGCTCACGTTCACCATCTTGCACCGCCTCCCTTCGGATATTGTGTCTCCTGAAGGTCGTTTTTATGTCAGATGGAACGGAGAAACGATGCAAATTTGCACAAAAAAACCGTTAGCTTTTTTTCGCTAACGGCTCTACAATTCCTTTTTGTATCAACAGGTGGAAAATGGATAAAATGACAGCCATCCAAATGGCCGTTCCGAATCCATCAATGTTAAAGCTATCTCCCATAAAGCTCGATGTCATCATGAGTGTAATCGCATTGATGACAAATAAGAACAATCCTAGTGAAAGAACGGTCACTGGAAGCGTTAAAATGATCAAAAACGGCTTCACTAAAATATTGAGCAAGGACAAAATGATACTTGCCACAATGGCTGCGCCAAAACCTTCAATATACACGCTCCCGAGTCCAGGCAGAATGCCCGAATCAAAATATCCAGCAATGACGATTAAAAGTAATGCATTTACTAAAATACTGACGATCCATCTAAGCATTTATTTAGTGCCTTCTTCCGGAACAACAAAATACCAGATGAAGTAGATCAGGAAGATCGGCATAAATGCTGTCAAAAATCCGATGATGACGGTTAAAATGCGAAGCAGGGATGCATCCACACCTAAATATTCCGCAAGTCCACCAACAACACCCGCTATTTTTTTATCTGTTGCTGAACGATAAAGCTTCTTCATGTAGAATCACTCCTTGTCTGATTGGTGCTTTACTTGTATTGAGCCTGTTTTTGTTTCTGCAAAAATGGATATACTGTGCACCGCTTGTTGATTGGCTTTGATCATTTTCTCTTTTTGTAATGTTTCATTTTTCTCTTTAATCATCTCTGCATCAAGTAAATCGTGAGAGATAGACCCGAGATTGCTTTTCAGCTCAGCGGTCACTGCACAAGCACGCGGGATTTGAACGTCCACACTGCCTGTTGTCGTTTTCGCATAGATGGAACGGCACTTTTCATCTGACAGCTGAACAGCAATATTTCCATTAAAGCTTTGGGCATCAATTGATTCACTTTTCCCACGCAGGTCTATGAGCCCATTGATGGTTTCTACCTCAATCATACCACACTCATGATCTGCCAGTTTGATTTGTCCGTTTGCTGTTTCAATTCCGACTTTTTCTGCTTGTAACGAAGCAAAAGAGACAACCCCATTTGTCGTTTTCGCGGCAAGTTCTTTTGTCTTTAGCTTTTCCCCGCGAATCGGTCCATTAAACAGCTTGACCTTAATCTTATCGTATTGGATACGAGGTACGTATAATGTAACATTGACTTTCATCGTCTTCTTTTCGGTTCGAATAAAAAATTTATCTCCTTCAAGCCCGCAGTCCAATTGATTGAGAAATTGCTGTCTTGCCTGCTCTCCATCCTCTGCACGGTAGATTTTCGCATGGCACTCAGCTCGAATATCTCGATCGTCCCAAGGCATCACGTTGAGACTGCCGTTCGCCAATTGAATATCTAAATGAGAAAGCGATGCATCTTTGAACTGAAAAATGTGCTCAACATCAACTGACTGTCCAAAGTTCAAATCAAGATCCACGTCTTTTACCTTTTTCACCGCAGAATCTAACCAGCCAAACAGCTTTGCACCAAGATTTTCGGTACCATTTCCTTTGCTCTCTGCTCCAGCTTTTTCTTCATGAAAGCTGTGATCAGCCGTAGACTTTTCTAATGAGACTGACTGACCTTCTTCTAGTTTTTCCAGCAGCGTAATTGCTTCTTTTGCTGATAATACTCCGTCTTCTACTAATTTTAAAATTCGTTCTTTTTCATTCATACAAAGCCCTCCTAAGATTTGATGGATTGAAGTACTTTAATACCTTGAATGATATTCCAAATGACAGAGATCAAAAAGCCAATAACTACTAAAAAAGACAAGATGAACACCGTCATGACTGGAATGAGCGAGTCGCCTGCCTGTGTCGCCAATAAAAATGGGATAGACCCAAAAACCAACAGAATGCACGCTGCGACTGGCAAAAGATGTGACCATAATGCCCGCATCGCGTGCCGCTTCGTTTCCTTTTGATCTACTACAAAAAACGCCACGATCGGTACGATAAACGGCATAAACAATACACTAAAATAACAAATAGAAGCAATAATCGACTGATCTCTATTCATATATATTCGCTCCTTCATAACGAAAATTCCTTTCTAACTCATACGTTTATTGCGTATAAAAAGTTTCAAAATCATTCGATTTACATATGACCTTAGACACAAATTATTTCTTTTTGCACCTAAGAGTAGATTCTTCACAGATTACCCTTTAAAATATGTTGAAAAGATGGTGATTATCATTATAGGGGGTAATTATTTTGACAGATCATCATAATTCAAACCACACGGCTCAAACGCTTTTAGACCTTATACAGAAACAAAAAAGCATGAACAGCGATATGATCAAGGAGCTTGAGACCATTCATCCGTCTCATCCAAAGTATGGTGATATCCGTTATTTAAAGGTACTGCTCGACAGCAGCAGCACCCATATTTTAAAGGATTTAACGCACCTCAGTAATTTAATGCCGAAGGAAGATGTGCAATAAAAGAAAACCCCTCTTATCGAGGGGTTTTCTTTATGAAGAAGTCACACTTTCCGTTTCTTTAACCAGTTGTTTCATGCGTTTACGGTCACGCTCTAAAATAGGCTTCAAGTATTTTCCTGTGTAAGATGCTTCTTCTTTTGCAATGTGCTCAGGAGTGCCAGAGGCAATGATCGTTCCGCCGCCTGCACCGCCTTCTGGTCCGAGATCAACAAGGTAATCAGCAGCCTTGATAATATCAAGGTTGTGCTCAATGACCAACACCGTATCTCCATTTTCAACCAAACGCTGAAGCACTTTTAATAAACGGGCAATATCATCCACATGCAAACCTGTTGTCGGCTCGTCCAAAATATAAAGAGACCTTCCGTTTGAACGGCGGTGAAGCTCAGATGCCAATTTCACGCGCTGCGCCTCTCCTCCGGACAATGTCGTTGCAGGCTGTCCAAGTGTAATGTATCCTAGCCCCACATCATAAATCGTTTGAAGCTTCCGCTTAATTTTCGGGATATTCTCGAAAAATTGGAGTGCATCCTCCACGGTCATTTCAAGCACATCAGCAATGTTTTTTCCTTTATATGTGACCTCGAGTGTTTCGCGGTTATAACGTTTCCCGTGACACACTTCACAAGGCACATACACATCTGGCAAAAAGTGCATTTCAATTTTAATGATGCCATCCCCGCGGCACGCCTCACAGCGGCCGCCTTTGACGTTAAAGCTGAATCTGCCTTTTTTATAGCCTCGTACCTTTGCTTCGTTGGTTTGTGCAAACACATCCCGCACATCATCAAAGACACCTGTATACGTGGCAGGGTTGGATCTTGGTGTACGGCCAATTGGAGATTGATCAATATCAATGACCTTATCCAAATGATCCATTCCTTTGATTTCTTTGTGCTGCCCTGGCTTCGCCTTCGCTCTGTGCAATTTTTGTGAAAGTGATTTTAATAGAATTTCATTCACAAGCGTACTTTTCCCTGAGCCGGATACTCCGGTCACAGCTGTAAAAACGCCAAGAGGAAACTTCGCATTCACGTTTTTCAGGTTGTTTTCTTTTGCACCTTTTATCTCAATATAGCGGCCGTCAGGCTTTCTTCTCTCAATTGGCAGCGGGATAAATTTCTCACCAGATAAATATTGTCCTGTTAAGGATTTCGGGTCCTTCATGACTTCTTCTGGCGTTCCAGCTGAAATCACTTCTCCCCCATGAACTCCTGCTCCAGGTCCAATATCTATTAAATAATCAGCGGCTAGCATAGTATCTTCATCATGCTCCACGACAATTAGTGTGTTCCCGATGTCGCGCATGTTTTTCAACGTCCCGATCAACCGGTCATTATCGCGTTGATGCAGACCAATGGATGGTTCATCTAATATATAAAGAACACCTGTCAGCCTTGACCCGATTTGAGTCGCCAGGCGAATCCGCTGCGCCTCTCCGCCTGATAGTGTGCCAGCGGACCGGCTCAAATTCAGATAATCTAATCCCACATTATTTAAGAAGGACAAACGCTCTTTGATTTCACGTAAAATGAGCTGGGCAATCTGCAAATCTTTCTCAGACAACTCAATTTTTTCATAGAAATCAAGGGCATCAGAGACAGACAAATCGGTGATTTCTCCGATATGCTTGCCATTGATGAGAACCGCCAGCGTTTCTTTTTTCAGACGATATCCTTTACATGTCGGACATGGCTGATTGGCCATATATTTTTCCATTTGTTCACGAATATAATCAGAGCTGGTTTCCTTATAACGCCGTTCAATATTACGAAGAACGCCTTCAAACTCAATTTCATTTTCACGTACCTGACCAAAATCATTTTCATATTTAAAATAAATCCGTTCAGATCCGCTTCCATATAAAATTTTATCAAATAAATGCGATGGGATATCTTTCACTGGAATGTCCATGTCGATGCCATAATGTGTACAAACAGCCTCAAGAAGCTGCGGATAGTATTGCGAGCTTTGCGGCTCCCATGGTGCAATGGCATGCTGCCGTAAAGTCAGATCCTTATTAGGAATGACAAGCTCAGGGTCGACTTCCAGTTTTGAACCGAGCCCATCACAGCTCGGGCAGGCACCAAAAGGACTATTAAATGAAAACATTCTCGGCTCAAGCTCACCAATAGAGAACCCGCAATGCGGACAAGCATGATGTTCGCTGAATAACAGCTCTTCTTGTCCAATCACATCAATCATCACTCGGCCTTCGCCCAGCCGCAGAGCCGTTTCAAGGGAGTCAGACAGCCGAGCAGCAACGCCTTCCTTCACGACAATTCGATCAATGACTACTTCAATGGAATGCTTCTTGTTCTTTTCAAGCTCGATATCTTCTGAAAGGTCTTCCATCTCTCCATCGACTCTCACTCGTACATAGCCCTGCTTCCGAATTTGATCAAGCACTTTCACATGTGTTCCTTTGCGGCCGGATACAACTGGCGCAAGCACTTGTAATTTCGTTCTTTCAGGATACTCTAAAATACGATCTGTCATCTGCTCAATCGTTTGTGACGTAATTTCAATCCCATGTATAGGACAAATAGGTTTTCCGACTCGAGCATACAAAAGACGCAAGTAATCATAAATTTCAGTAACAGTACCAACTGTTGATCTAGGGTTTCGGCTCGTCGTTTTCTGGTCAATACTAATCGCCGGAGAAAGACCTTCAATGGCATCTACATCCGGTTTATCCATCTGCCCAAGAAATTGGCGTGCATACGCTGAAAGAGATTCAACGTACCTGCGCTGACCTTCTGCATAAATCGTATCAAAGGCAAGCGACGATTTTCCTGAACCAGATAATCCCGTAATGACCACTAGCTGGTCACGCGGGATATTGACATCAATATTTTTAAGGTTGTGGGCTCTAGCACCTTTCACCTCTATTCGTTCCATAGCCATCAGGCAATCATCCTTCCGCTTTTAGCTCTAGCAGTAGATCTCTTAATTCTGCTGCTTTTTCAAAATCAAGCGCTTTTGCTGCATCTTTCATTTCCATCTCGACTTTTTCGATCACTTTTTCTCGTTCTTTTTTGCTCATTTTCGAAAGTTTTGGTGCTGCTTTTGTTTCATATTCTTCTGAATCCTCATGTATCTTTGTCGCCTTAATGACATCTCGAATTTTCTTATGGATCGTTTGCGGTGTAATCCCGAATTTCTCGTTATATGCTTCTTGCTGTTCTCGTCTTCGCTTCGTTTCTTGAATCGCAATGTCCATCGATTTCGTCATATTGTCTGCATACATAATGACCCGGCCTTCTGCATTTCTCGCTGCACGGCCAATCGTCTGGATGAGGGATATTTCAGAGCGTAAAAAGCCTTCTTTATCCGCATCTAAAATGGCCACGAGCGACACTTCTGGAATATCCAGTCCTTCACGAAGAAGGTTGATTCCAACAAGCACATCATATTTACCGAGACGCAGATCACGGATAATCTCAATCCGCTCAAGGGTCTTAATCTCTGAATGCAGGTAATTCACCTTGATTCCGATTTCTTTTAAGTAATCTGTGAGATCCTCAGACATTTTCTTCGTCAGTGTTGTCACGAGCACACGCTCATTTTTCTCAACTCGTGCATGAATTTCTCCAATTAAGTCATCAATTTGTCCTTCAATCGGACGAACTTCAATAATTGGATCAAGTAATCCTGTTGGACGGATAATTTGTTCCACAACCTCTGGTGTTTTCTCAAGCTCGTATGGACCAGGCGTTGCTGATACATGCACAATATGATTGATATGCTTTTCAAACTCATCAAAGGTGAGCGGTCTGTTATCAAGTGCTGATGGCAGGCGGAATCCGTGATCAACCAACACTTGCTTTCTAGCTTGGTCCCCGTTGTACATGGCGCGGATTTGCGGAATCGTCACATGCGACTCATCGACAACAATCATAAAATCATCTGGGAAATAATCAAGCAGTGTGTAAGGTGTTGAACCAGGAGGACGCAAGGTCAGATGTCTTGAATAGTTCTCAATTCCTGAACAAAAGCCCATCTCTCTCATCATCTCAAGGTCATATCTTGTCCGCTGCTCAAGGCGCTGCGCTTCAAGCAATTTTCCATTTTCACGAAGCTTTTCAAGCTGTTCTTCTAGCTCTTGTTCAATATTAATAATGGCTTTTTCCATTTTTTCTTCTCTTGTGACGAAGTGAGATGCTGGGAAAATCGCCACATGATCACGATCACCAAGTATTTCTCCAGTCAGCGCATCCACTTCACGAATACGTTCAATTTCATCACCGAAAAACTCCACTCTGATACAATGCTCATCTCGTGAAGCAGGAAAAATCTCAACGACGTCTCCTCGGACTCGGAAGGTTCCGCGCTGAAAATCTATATCATTACGAGAATACTGAATATCCACCAGCTTACGAAGAAGCTGATTGCGTTCAATCTCCATTTCAGTACGCAAAGACAGCACAAGCTCTCTGTATTCCTCTGGCGAACCTAAGCCATAAATACAGGACACACTGGCAATGATGATGACATCTCTTCTCTCAAATAACGAGGACGTAGCCGAGTGTCTCAGCTTATCAATCTCATCATTGATGCTGGCATCCTTCTCAATAAATGTATCGGTCTGAGGCACATATGCCTCTGGCTGATAATAATCATAGTAACTCACAAAATATTCAACAGCGTTATTCGGAAAAAATTCCTTAAATTCGCTGTATAACTGACCGGCAAGTGTCTTATTATGCGCAATGACAAGTGTCGGTTTGTTCACTTCTTTAATCAGGTTGGAGACAGTAAAGGTCTTTCCCGTACCTGTAGCACCTAACAGCGTTTGATGCTGTTTCCCCTGATGGATCCCCTCAACAAGCTTTTCAATCGCCTTTGGCTGATCTCCTTGGGGCTGATAGTTAGAAACTAATTCAAAGCGGTCACTCACATCAAAGCCTCCGTTTCGTTTACGAAATCTATCTAATGAATATATTATCATAAAAGAACACAAAAATACGAACTAAAGTTCGGCTCTTACTTGATTTTTATTTCCAATACAGTCATACCCTCTCTCCCATGGCAAATAACCCTCTTAAGAAAACCTTCCTTTCAGTATGGAACATTTTGGAGTGAGATATTCGATGGGCAGAAAAAGAAAGCTGCGCTTACTAGAAATCGTAAGCACAGCTCTTGTTTAAAACATGTCAATTTTCAGCCATCATGCTCTTGATGGCGATGACATCATTGATTTTTTTCAGCTTTCTCTCTTTTTTCGATTTCTTTCTTAGCCATAAACAAAGCCCCAGCTACTAAAGAAATAATATCTAATCCCACAATAAAGTAGGTTTCTGTATATCCCTTCATGTACGAAGCAAATAAAAGCGCTGCTGTTAACGCAATGCCCACGTAATGATTGTAAGTAACCTTTGAAAATAAAATAACGAGCAGGAAAGGAAAAACTAGTGCAAATATGGCTTTTGTAATCACAAAAACCCTCCCTCTTCATGGTCTACTTCCTTGATTATAGTAAAGATTGGCATAATGAACAATTCACAGTTTTCAATTTCGCCTTTTTTCTTCATGTTCGGAGACTTTTGTTGTAGAAGAAGAAGGAAATTAGTGAGATTGTCCCCTTTGTAAAGATAGGTCTTTCCGTCTTTGACAATAACATCCAATCAATTCTATGATTAAAATGATAGTGCGCACTATCATTTTGAAAAATAGAGAGACATACAAACCATTGGCTATTTGGATAAGGGGGCATTCCCATGTATTCAGTTTTATTTCATGCGGCTGAAGAATCCGCATCACTCGCAGGGGCAAAAGGCCTGAATTTAATCAAATTAAACAATCACGGCCTGCCAGTCCCAGATGGATTTATTATCAAAACCAACAGCTTTGCAAGCTTTCTTTCATATCACAATCTGCAGCCAGCAGAACAAAACCTTTCTCAAAAAATCAAAGAAGCATCGTTTCCTTTACAAATGGAAGCAGAGCTGCTTTCGTCCTTTCAATCCTTGCGGAAGACTTACCCCTCAGTTGCAGTCAGATCCTCTTCTGTTGCTGAAGATCTCGAAGGCGCCTCATTTGCAGGACAGTACGAGACCTATTTAAATATCAAAACAAATGAAGAGTTTTTACAGGCAGTCAAAGAATGCTGGTCTTCTTATTTTGCAGCGAGGGTCACAGAATATAAGGAAGAGATGAATGAAAACGAGGAAGAGATGCCGCTCATGGCCGTTGTCGTTCAAGGATTGATCCATTCTGACGTCTCCGGTGTCATCTTTAGTGAGAATCCCGTATCGGGGAAAACAAATGAAATGATGCTGACCGCAAGCTACGGATTGGGAGAAGCAATTGTCTCCGGTCTTGTGACACCAGACACGTTTATTGTAGATAAAGAGAACTTTTCGATTGAAAAAACACTTGGGGCGAAAGAGCTGCAAATTGTTCCTTTCCAAGAGGGTGTCATCGAGGAGCCGGTATCGGAGGAAATGGCTGGCCAGTTTTGCCTGAACGATGATCAATTGAAAGAAATCACACAAATCACGAAACAAGTAGAAGAACTTTACGGACATGGAGTCGATATCGAATTCGGAATTGCAGGTGGGTCGTTTTATTTACTTCAAGCAAGGCCGATTACTACAGCTCTTCCAAAAGCAGTAAATGAAACAGCAGGTGCTTCTTTTCAAATGAAACCAGAAGAGCTTCAGGATTTCTGGATTTCAATGGATGATCATATGCCTGGTCCAACGAGCCCTCTTTTCTCAAGTCTGATCATACCAGCCTTAAAAAGCGGGATGAAGAAAAATGGAGAAAAGTATCAAGTACCTGATATGAACATCAAAGATATTAAGCTTTACAGAGGCCACCTATACTCAGCACCGGATCTGCCACAAGCGGAAGAGGGAGCTGCACCCGTTTTTGATGAAAGTATATTTGAGTTATTTCCACATTTAAGTGAACGGATGTATGAGATTCTAGAGAAAAATTTCTTTCCATTTTACGAAAAACTCGATCGCCAAATGAATGAACCTATGACCATTGAAAAAGCCATCATTGGCTTTGAAGAATTAAAGGATTTTTATATCCAAGCATATGATGATCATTTTGATATCGTCATACCACAAGTCATTCTATCAGCCATCATTGAAGACATGCTTGTCACGTATACTGGTGACCAAACCCAAGTCGTCTTGCTTCATGAAATGATGATAGGTGTGATGAACAAATCTCTTGAAACAGACAAGGTGCTATCTGATATCGCAAAGGATGTCCTTCAAGATCCAGAACTTCACCAAGCATTTATTCATCATGAAAAGAACTCGGAGCTGTTACATGCGCTCAATCACTCGGAAAAAGGAAGGCATTTCATTTCGAAATTGGAGGGTTTTCTCCAAGTTTACGGCTGGCGATCTATTAAAAGTCATGACCTTACAGATGAGACTTGGGCAGAAAACCCAGAGTTTATATTAGATATCATCAGAAATAATATCCATTGCCATTGTGATTTTGATGAAGAATTTGCAAAAGCAGTTATCAAAAGACAAGAGACGTATAAACATTTTATCAATCAAGTGAAGGATGAATCGTTTAAAACAAAATTTGAGACGCTGTATCAATTTGCCCTTCAAGCAGCGAATATCCGAGATGACCACCACTTCTACATTGATGCCATGTTAGATGCAAAGGCCCGGGTATATCTATTAAAAATTGGTGAACTTCTTGTACAAAAAGGAGCCATTCCTCATCAAGAAGATCTTTGGTATCTCTACGATGAAGAGGTACAAAAAGCGCTCACAACGTCTATCTCATTTAATTCGGTTATCCAGCAAAGAAAGATAGAAATGAAGGAAAATGAAGACATTCAACCACCGGCTTACATTGGCACACCAACTGAAGCTGAACTGCAGCAAGTAGAAAGAATGCTTGGTTCATTAAGAGAAAATGAAAACAACACACACGATGTGATCCATGGAATTGGCGCATCCAGCGGTATTGTTTCTGGAAGAGTAAAAGTCATTACATGTGCTGACGAATTCTCACAATTTCAAAAGGATGATATTTTAGTTTGTAAAACGACCACACCTTTATGGACGAGCTTATTTAGAGATGCAAAAGCAGTCATCACCGATGCTGGAGGCATTTTATCTCATTCAGCTATTATCGCAAGAGAGTATATGATACCAGCTGTCTTAGGTACTAGAATAGCAACTGAAACACTTCAATCCGGTGACCTTGTGACAGTAGATGGCAGCAATGGACGCATTCAGATTTTAAAGCAGCATTCGCGTGTATAAACTTATCATTTTGGATGATATTGGCGGCCATAGGTTTTATCGGTATACTTACTTTGTTGCAAACACATTCATAACCTGAGGTGAGTATGCTTGTTAAAATCTACAAATCAACGAATCATTCGCGCAACAATGGATTTATTAACTGAAAAGGGCTATCAAAAAACAACAACCAAAGAAATAGCGACAAAAGCGAATGTGAGTGAAGCAACTATTTTTCGCAACTTTAAAAACAAACGCGGCGTCATTGCTGCCATTATGAAAATGAAATCAACACCGACAAAAATCCTAGAAGCAGAATTCAAAGGCGATTTATACACCGATTTGAAGTTTCTCGGTACCTATTTCCTTGAAGATTTGACTTCCAAAAAAGAATTTATTTATATCAGCATGCGAGAACCGGCTATGTTTAAGGATTTAACCAGTCATGAAAAGATTTACCCTCAAGAACTGAGAGAAATGCTCATACAATATTTCAAAAAGATGGGTGCCGAGCATCATGTATTAAAAGGAAATGAAGACATTTATGCAGACATCTTCATTAGTACGTATTTCGGATTTTTCATTCAGCAGCTAGAGCAAGATTTTCAACTCGTTCTCACACAAAAAGAAGATTTTATTGAAATATGCACACACATTTTCATGAGAGGAATTTCTCCCGCTTAAAGGGTGGAATTCTTCTTTTTTACAAAAGGTGGTATACACATTGAGGTTAAAAAAAGAGAGTTTCGTCATCTATTCTTTGTTGCTTGGAGCTATACTAGTTCCCGTCAATTCAACGATGATCGCTGTCGCTCTATCATCCATATCAACTTATTATGATCAATCTCTTGCAAACATCACTTGGGTTGTCACGATTTACCTTATTGTCATGGCAGTCACTCAACCTATCGCTGGTAAGTTAGGAGATATATACGGACACAGGCGAATGTATTTAATTGGGGTCATGCTCTTTTTAATTGGCTCAATTGGATGTGCTTTAGCTCCTAATCTAGCTTTTCTCATCACTTTTCGTTCCATTCAAGCAGCTGGCGGTGCTATTTTAACACCGAATAGCATTGCATTGATTCGTGCAACAGTATCCCCCGAAAAACTGTCTAAAACAATGGGGTATTTTGGATTTGGAGCCGGTATTGGTGCCGCACTTGGACCTTTTATTGGTTCGATTCTTATTCAGAGTTTTGATTGGCACTCTATATTCTTTGTCAATATCCCATTCTTGTTCCTTACACTTGTTACCGGCGTATTACTCATTCCGAAAACAAAGCATACCCGCTTACAAGCAAATGTAGACATCACTGGTTCAATATACTTAACCATCGGGATTGCCACACTCATTCTATGCACTAAAAGCCAATTGCTAAATGAATACTTGATCTATGGAATTCTAGCGTTGATCGTGATTCCTTTATTCTTTAAACATGTACGGAAAGTAAAAAATCCGATCATCGATTTGTCACTTTTTAAAAACAGTTCATTTACAAATGCGAACCTGTCAATCATGCTAAGTAATTTTGTGATGTATGCCATCCTTCTGATTATGCCGCTGTTTATGGAGCAACAACTTGCACTTTCT
Organism: Bacillus sp. FSL K6-0994; assembly: GCF_038630815.1. Lineage (NCBI taxonomy): Bacteria > Bacillati > Bacillota > Bacilli > Caryophanales > Bacillaceae > Bacillus > Bacillus sp. FSL K6-0994. The sequence goes on from NZ_CP152043.1 coordinate 3,178,783, forward strand.
CATACACAAAGCGGTATTATTCTATCAGTATTTTCTCTTTGCATGTCTATTAGCGGCTTGTTAGGGGCAAGACTCCATCCGAAAAAAGGCGCGAAAAAAATGATTGGCTTTTCATTTCTCTGCCTCACTTTATCAGGCATCATGTTAATCACACTGAGTCAGTACCCTACCTTACCTCTGCTTATCGTGACACTTGTCGCAGGTGGAATTTCATCAGGTATTGGGATGACCAGTATGCAGATGGCTTCTTTAACGTCTGTTGATCAAAGCTTATCTGGTTCAGCATCTGGTATTTTCTCTACCTTTCGATATTTTGGCAGTATCATTTCGTCTACATTGATTGGGATCATGAGTGGTTTTCAATCTTTATTTATTGTATTAATGGGTGCAGGCATTCTTGGTTTCTTTTTATCTCAACGTGTAAGAACCAAATCCACCTCCCCATCATCCGAACATTCCGCCTAATGACTCCCTTGCTCTATGTTTCTTTAGAGCGGGGAGTTTTCGTCATTTGTATCACTGTAAACTATAGCGAGTGCATCCATCAAATCCTGAAAATCATCTTTTAAGAAAGAAAAAATGGCATATGATCCAGACAAAAAAGGAACTTCAGGTACAAATGGTCTCCCTCACTTACCTAAAAGCTTTTTTTCATTCTTTCAGCATAGATAACTTCAATTTTTTTTCACAATTTTTGTGGTATGATTTTGAAAATAGAGAAAGCAAAGGAGCGGAAGAATGGAACGTGTGAAATATGTTTTGATCTGTTTATCAGCTCTACTTTTATTCGTTACAGGCTGTGGAAAAGAACAGCAATTTACGCCGCCAGGCAGCTCTCAATCCATCGCTGTCATCTCTCAATTAAAAAAAGCCTCCTTTTCAATAGTTGATATACAAAAAAATAAAATGCTCTCTTCTGTGGATTTAAAACACCCACTCACTGATCTTATTCAAATCAATAAAGACGTCATCATCGCTACTAGTAAAGAGGGAGAATCCCTTATCGAAATTAATCTAAAACACGGGACAGCAGCAGATTATATGAATGTGGATAAAGGACTGACTTCCCTTACATATGATGCAGCTTCTCATACATTAATCGCTGCCAACTCACAGAAAAATGTCGTTTATTTTATTGATACGGAGCGCAAAAAAATAAAATCGACTGTAAAAACTGGAAAATCACCTTCTTCTATGACTCTTTCTTCGTCAGGTATTTTATTTGTTTTAAATGCAGAAAGTCATACTGTCTCCGTCATAGATATTGAAAAGGAAAAAAATATACGTACGTTTTCTGTACTTGAACGGCCTTCTGGGATTCATTTTGATGGACAGTCCATTTGGATCGGCGGTCATGGTAAACAAGGCACCTTAAATAAGAGTATTTTTGCTTATGACCCTAAAACAGGCAAGAAACAGCGAGAAATAAAGCTAGGCGTTATGCCTGTTGCATTTTTTCCAGAGAAAAATTCTTCTACTTTATATGTACTATGTCATGGAGATCATACGCTATACAAAGTAGATACCAAAACAAATAAACAGCTTGCTTCTGTTGAAACTGGTCAAAATCCGAATTATATCACTGCTGATACGTCATCAATTTATGTGAGTAACTTGGATGACAATTCAGTATCCATCATCGATAAACACTCATTTATCATGAAAAATCAACTGAATGTCCCATCAGGACCTTACGCTATCGTGTTGGAGGAAAAGAAATGAAGGAACAAATGCGTATTTTAATCGTAGATGATGAGCTTGATATGCTTGAGTTAATCGGATCTTTTTTAAAGAGACATGGCTTTCACATTATCACTGCGAATAATGGAAAAGATGCCTTGCATCAGCTTGAAAAGGAATCTGTTGATCTTGTTGTATTAGATATCATGATGCCTGACATGGATGGATTTGAAGTCTGTCAGCGTATTCGACAAACATCTCAAATACCGATTTTATTTTTAACAGCGAGGAGTTATGAAGAGGACCGTATTAGAGGACTTGAAATTGGAGCGGATGACTACATCATGAAGCCTTTCAGTCTGCGTGAGCTTGCAGCAAGAATTGAAACAACCCTGAGACGAATTAGAGGTCTTTCGCTAAAGCGCAACCGAATACAGATTGGTGACATGGAGATTGATCAAGATGGCAGACAAGTTTACCTCCATCAACAGCCCGTTAATTTAACAAGAAGAGAATTTGATTTACTCATGTTTCTTTTGCTCAACCAAGGACAAGTGTTTTCACGAGAACACCTTTATCAAAAATTGTGGGAATCACATTCAATGAGCGGCTCTTTAAGAACAGTCGATACACATATCAAAACGCTGCGACTAAAGTTAAAGGAAGCAGAACGATATATTAAAACCGTTTGGGGTGTCGGCTATAAGTTTGAGGAGGAAGAATGAAGCCATTATCGATTAAAAAGAAAGTACTCTTCTTAATTCTTGCAGTGATCGGAATCGTTGCAGCCTCAGCGCTTGCCCTTACCTTTTACTTATACCAGCACTTATATATTGATAAACAGATTGATTCCTTAAGTTTGCAAGGTAAGAAGCTTGCAGAAATCTATCACACACACGGGAAAGACAAGTATTTTACCGACAGAATGAAATGGGCAAATGACTCAAGTCAGGCGAACGTTATTTTCACAGATGATCCAATGGAGCTTTCAAGCGGTCTTCCTTTTGATACGAACACAAATGATAATCTCATTACGTTCAAGGAACGCCAAAAGCTCCTTCAAGGTGAAACCGTCGTGTTAATTAGAGAACACCCACAGTTTCACCAAGATATTCTTGGCATCGCCATCCCTGTTTTCTCAAGCAATGATGATCTATCGGGAACTATTTTCCTCTCCATGCCATTATCAGATGTATATGAACCCTTTGTCCAAATTAGATTGACGCTGGCTATATCCATCTCATTGATTCTGCTCCTGATATTTTTAATCGGATATAAGAGCTCCAATCACATTGTACAGACAATAAATAAAATGAAAGAAATTGCAATGGAAATGGAATCTGGTGATTTCTCAAAACGAATGGCCGTAACCAAAAAAGGAGACGAGTTAAACCAGCTTAGCCGCTCCTTTAATAAACTGTCTTCAACCCTCGAAAAAGTTGAGCAGCACCGCAGGGAATTTCTTGCGAATGTCTCTCACGAACTTAGAACGCCTTTAAGTTATATGAAAGGCTATGCAGAAGGAATTGAAGAAGGGGTCATTGATCAAAAAAAGGGGATGCAAATCATCCAAGATGAGGCCACACGTTTAAGCCGGCTTGTGCACGATCTTTTAGATCTTGCACAGTTAGAAGGTGACTCTTATCCACTTACGATGGAGCCAGTCGTCTTTGCACAGCTCATCCACGATGTTCTTGATCAAATGGCATTCATCGCTGACAAAAAAAGCATTACTTTCAAACGAACGCTTGAAGAGGATTGTATTGTTTATGGTGATAGCGACCGTCTCCAACAAGTGATACGTAATTTACTGGACAATGCCATTCATTACACGCCATCTGGGAAATCAATATCGATTGAATTACAAGTTCACCAAGGTGTTGCTGAATTGAAAGTGACCGACGAAGGCAGCGGTATTCCAAAAGAAGATCTTCCACATGTTTCTGAGCGATTTTATCGTGTAAATAAAGCACGAACAAGAAAGGATGGCGGCTCTGGCCTTGGACTAGCCGTTGTCTATCAAATCATCAAAAAACATCATGGAACATTCGACATTCAATCTGAGCCTGGCATTGGTACGACAGCCATCATTCAGCTGCCAAATACTCCTTTCACTGAAGACGTGCCAACCAAATAACAAAAGAGATGAAGACTACCTATGAGAATCAGCTGTCTACATTTGAACAGTCTTCTTAACAACCACTATTTTTAATCCCTTTTTCATCACATATTCTATTTTTCAAAAGGGAGAGCTGAATGCTTCATTCACGAAATACTATCTCAAAAAAAGCGTGCAAGACCTTCTTGAGAACGTCCTGCACGCTTTTAAATCAAACAGCTGTTTCAAACCGCTTTCTGTTGATGAAGAAAGAAAGAGTAATAATCAGATAAATGCCCATTGTGACCATCGTTTGGACAATTGGAGTTGTTGACACAACGCCGATGAAAATGGCAATGATCGCAATCACAGAAAACCATGTTGTGAAAGGATACAGCTTCACGCGATATCCTCCTGGTTCTGCTACACTTCGAGATTTTAAATGACCGACAGCAATAATAAACCAAATGAATAAGACCGTATAGCTTAAAGATCCCATTAAATAATTAAAGGTTTGACTTCCTACAAAAAGAGAAATCAATACAGCAGCATACAATGTAGATGTACACACTAGGATCGCTCTGACAGGCACCTGCTGTTTTGATAGCTTTGAGAAGCCCTTCCATATACGCCCATCCATCGCTTGCGTATAAAGTACCCTTGAGGATGCGTACAGCCCAGAGTTCATAGAAGACAAGATCGCTAATAAAATGATACCGTTCATGATGTCACTTGCGTATGGCACGCCAATCGTTGCAAACACGGTGACGAATGGACTCACTTGCTCATTGTTTACTTGATTCCAGGGAATCAAGCTGACGATGATGAAGAACGGCAGTACATAGAAACCGATGATTCGTACAAATGTACTTTGAATGGCCTTTGGGATGACTTTTTCAGGGTTTTTTGTTTCTGCTAATGTGACCCCGATCATTTCAGTCCCGCCATATGAATACACCACCACAAGCATGGCCGCAATTAAGCCGCCTGTTCCATTCGGGAAAAATCCTCCGTGGTCGGTTAAGTTGGATAATCCCGGTGCAGCATGCTGACCAAATGAGACAAACAGCATGGTTAACCCAATGATAATAAATAAAATAATGACAGCAATTTTAATAGAAGCTAACCAGTACTCCGTCTCAGCAAACATTTTAACAGAACAAACATTGATCAATGTCACAACAAGTGAAATGATTAACACAAGTATCCAAATCGGCACCTGTGGGAACCAGTACTGAATAAAGATCGCAGATACGATTGCTTCTGCTGCAATGTTCAGCACCCACATTTTCCAGTATATCCAGTCTAAGAAATAAGCCGGATATTTCCCTAACACCGGTTCAATTAAATCACGGAATGTTCTTGCGCCAGGTCGTGCAACCGTCATTTCGGCAAGTCCTTGCATAATAAATAATAAAATAAGACCACCAATCATATATGCCAAAATGACAGCAGGACCTGCGATATCAATAGCGGAGCTGCTTCCTTTAAACAGACCAGCACCTATTGCACCACCAAGTGCGAGCATCATAATATGCCTTGACGTCATTGTTCGTTTTAACTGCACATGTTCCTTTTCCATTTTCTATAGCTCCTTTAAATTTGAATCTTCAGACAAATATAGGATAAAAACATATAAAAAGGCCAGTCATCTCCTTGAAGAGACGACTGACCTTGCAACCGCGTTACCACTCTAATTGATTCAGCCATAGCTGAATCCAACTTAAAACCCGTTAACGGAGGTCACACGTAAAGACTTACTATTCATTCAGTCTTACCGCTCTTTGAGCGAGTTCAATGATTCGTTTTACTGCGTTGCACCAACCCGCAGCTCTCTTAAAAAAACGGATGTTCATCTACTATTCTCAAGTCAAAGCGTTTATAGTCAATTTGTATATTCATCAAAGATTTTATTTTTTAAATATACTGACTAACCACGCAATTGTCAACATCCTTTTTCAGACATTCTCTTTTAACGAATCCAAACAGCTACTTCATCCATTGGACGGCGCGTTTTGCCGCGCTTTGGCTCGGTGACACGATAACCAAAGGCTGCCATGACAGAAATATCATACTGGCCATCCTCAAGCAGCCCTTCTTCATCTAGAATGCGATGAATCTCATCGTAGCTGAATCCCTCGACTGGGCATGAATCAATGCCAATTTGTGCAGCAGCTGTCATCATGTTTCCAAGGGCAATATACGTTTGTTTTGAAGCCCAATCAAAGAGCGTACGTTCATTTTCTAACAAATGAAGATCATTCTCTTGGAATTCTTGGTAGCGTCCCTTCACCATCTCGAACGTTTCGTCTGACATTCCTTTGATTTGCTTGTTGATGTATTCTGCATATGCTGAATCATAACGGGCGTCTGTTCTTGCCAAGATGATCACAAAATGGCTGGCAGTAGGAAGCTGCTTTTGCGCTCCCCATGTATACTCTTTTAATTTTTCTCTAAATGCTTCATTTTGAACAACGAGGAACTTCCAAGGCTCAAACCCTACAGAGCTTGGGGAAAGTCTTCCTGTTTCTAAAATAAATGCAAAATCATCCTCTGGTATTTTTTTCGTTGGATCAAACTCTTTTGTCGCATGGCGGAACTCATACGCCTCAATGATTTCTTTTTTTAATTGCTCTTTGTCTCGCATTGTATTCATCCTTTCTATTAACCAATTAGGGCGTTAGTTTCATCAATCCAATTTCTTTCCATTCTCATTTAGAAATTGTTATGATAAAAAAACAACAGCCCGAATGTGTGATGTGATATCTCTATGGTATAAGAAAAGCTTCGAGTGATTCAAGTACGCACATTTTTGTTCGTTAGTTACCATCTTGTTCGTGTATCACCAAATTTGTCTTAGAAAGGAGTGTTAAGATGAGTGCACCATCCAATCCAGTCAGTATTGTCAATCATGGCTGTCCCGTTTCAGTGACGACAAGTGTCATCGGAGGGAAATGGAAAGGAGTGATCCTTTATCATTTGACTTGCGGACCAAAACGCTACAATGAATTGCGCCGGCTGCTGCCAAGAATTTCTCAGCGTGTCCTCACACTGCAATTGCGTGAGCTTGAACAAGACGGCGTTGTCCATAGAGAAGTCTATGAGGAGGTCCCCCCTCGTGTCGAATATTCACTCACTTCTCTCGGAAATACATTAAAGCCTATCATCTTCGCCATGCGTGAATGGGGCGAATCCTACGGGAAAGAAGCGCGCCCAAAAGAAAAAAGCTGCCATCTCTAGCAGCTTTTTTTAAGATGAAATTGCCGTTGGTTCTTGCTGTGGATCATCCTTCACAAACAGGATGCCAAGCTGATGATGCTCCCCTTCGTAAGAAGCACGTTTCTCAAATCTTGTCTGACCATTTAAGCCAATGATCTCGAGCTTTGTTAGAGCACGATTGGTTTGAAGGGCTTCATAAAATTCCGAAACGGTTTTGACTTCAATTCCATTCACTTTTGTGATGACTTCTCCGATCTCAAGCTTTAAATCAGCCGCTGGTGTATTTGGAATAATCCCCAGCACCATCAGCCCTTGATTACGCTTAGAGAAGTAGAACGGAGCAGCATTGTCATTGACCCTCTGTTTCCATGAGAGAAAGGCTCTTCCTATCACCGCAATCAATACAGCTCCCCAAGCAATCGGTTCAAACCAAATACTTGCAGCACCTAATAAGGCGACAGCGAGTCCGAGCATGAGAATACGCCGCGCTGTAATTTGAATACTAACAATTGGCAGTGAGCCTTGAATTCTCTGACCGAATCCGATGATATATGGAATCAAAATAAATGAAAAGCTTTGATCATGTACTTGAAGCACCGGCCACCATGGCAGAGAAGAAGTGAATTCACCTGCCGGCATCAGCAAAACAAGCGGTAAAAGCCACAGACGGTTTGCCCGCTGCTGACCAATTAAAAGTCCTCTCGCACTCATCACCATAGCAGGCGATGTACGTAAATGCGCCGTTCGATAGGCTAGAATCCCCTCCGTCATTAATAGAAGTCCTAGCAGAATGACAACGGCTGATGCATTCATCATTGAGAGCTGCGGCAGCCAAGAATGACTCACTTGGAAATGCATCAGTCCAAGTGCCGCAATAAAACTGAAACCGAGTGTGTATGCAGACGAAAGCGCACTCGCCTTAAAGAATAAAGAGAAAACGATGGTCATCGCTGCAATCAGCACGATGAATCCAGGGGGGAGGGCAATCCCTAAGCCTACTGAAATAACGGATAGGCAAATCCCTAGAATCCATCCCTTTGAATATGTAAATTTAAGTTCATCGTATACATCTTCTATTCTTGTTTGAAACGCTTTTCTCTCCCGCTTTACGCGGATGTAGCCATGCAATAGGCTGATTAATATCATGAAATAAAAAAGAGGATGGATTAAAAACAGACCGACCGCTTTTAATCCAGCTCCCATCCACTCCGAGCTCATTATCGTTCACCGCCCAAGTCAAGCATTTTCTCTTATTCTATCAAATAAATCGATGCTTGACATCAGGTTTATTTCTCCTGATTCATCCAAAGTGTGACATTCGACAGTGAAAAATCTTTTAAGTAGTGATTGACATCTACATCTAGTATGCCGCCGAGCAGCTGCATCGACCTCTTGATGTCGGTTAAGTTTATACCAAGTCTCTTATGATTATCCATTAAATAATTGAAGTATATCTCAGCACAGTCTTCATCGATTTCGTCGACTGATTCTACCGTTGTGTAATTGACCAAGTACCTGCTTAACAGCATGAGCAGACTTAATGCCTTTGTAGCGGAAAACGTCACATCTTTCGTACGACTCTTAAGTTCCTCTACCAACTCGTAATATTTTTTCTCTCTCACAATACTTGCCCTTTTCAATTGTGTACCCCCATTTACTAGTTCTTTTAAGAAAAGCGCAAACCTCGGTACAGCTTCATGCTCAAGCTGAATATCCGCAAAAAATAAAATATTTAAAATGAGTGCTACTTTTTATTGTAAGAATTATTTATGTAACATACAACTTTCAAAAGTTTCATTTTCATGACATGTTTAAATCAACAGAAAGTCTCTTATATACATATGTTATCGGGTAAAATTGAAGGAATGTTATGTTTTTTGTAAAATAAATGAATATATTTCTCGATATAATTTATTTTTAATCATAAATTATTACATGTTCATGACACTTATGAACCAAAAAAAAGAGGCTATTATTCGCCTCTTTATTTTTTAAGATATAGTGCTTTTAGTGCAGTCTGTAATTGAAGGTCATTTTTTTCGTATGATTTCACTTCATCCACCATTTTGTTCATCATTTCCGCTGTTTTCAAATTAATGACACCTGATTTATCGAGATTGTATGTGCTTTGGAAGGCAAGTACGGCCTTTTTCGTTTCTTCATCAAAGTATCCATCTACTCTGCCAGGGTCAAATGACAATCCCTTTAACAGCGTCTGCGCTTGTCTCACTTCTTCATTGTTCATATCAAGCTGAAGCGGTTCTTTTAGCTGAAGCGGACCTGCGGTAAAGTAATCCGGCTGATGAATCGCAATTGTCGGTACGACCCCTTTTTTGTGAATCCAATTGCCTTTTGGCGTGAGCCATTTATACAGCGTTAATTTAATATTACTTCCATCTCCCATCGGAACCGCCTGCTGCACAGTTCCTTTTCCAAAGGAGACATCACCGACGACTTCATACTTTCCAGCTTCTTTCATGGCCCCAGCAAGTATTTCCGAAGCGGAAGCACTGCCTTTATCAATTAAGACATTGACTGGATAAGGCTTTTGTTCTTTCAGTTTTGAAAAATACCGTTTCCGGTCGCCATTCCGTTCTGCGATTTGAATATAGGGCTGATCCTTCGTAATAAAATGCTTCAAAATATCTTCCACACTTTGCAGATAGCCACCAGGGTTTCCTCTCACATCCAGTACAAGGCCTTCTATGCCCTTTTTCTCGAGCTGTTTCAAGCTTGAAGTGAAATCCTTCGCCGTATCTTCAGAGAAGCTGGAGATCGCAATGTAGCCTGTTTTATGACCATTTACCTCTTTTACAGAGGAAGTCACTGTTTCAAGCGGGATTTCTTCTCGTTTGATATGGAACGTCAGCTCTTTTTCAATCCCGTTTCGTTTGATTGTTAAGGCGACAGACGTTCCTTTTTTTCCTCTTATTTTCAGTACAGCATCGTTTAAGCTTTTTTCTTTCATCGGCTCACCGTCTATGCTGATGACTTCATCTTTCGGCTTTAGACCTGCTTTTGCCGCAGGGGATTTTTTAAAGGCGGAGACAATAATGATCTTTCCTTCATCCATCCCCACTTCTGCCCCAATTCCCTCAAAGGAAGAATCAAGCGAATCAGAAAATTGCTTTGCGGTTTGCTTGTCCATGTATACTGAATACGGATCGTTTAAAGTCGAAAGCATTCCTTGGATCGCGCCTTCAAGCAGCTTTTGCCGATCCACTTCCTCTACATATTCATTTGAAATAAGGTCATAGGCTTTCTCGATCTTTTCCATCCCATTCTCTTTCGCCTTATCACTTGATTGAGCTTGTCCAGCCATTGCAGCTGCTGCTTGCGGTGACTCCGCATGAGTTCCCTCTTTATGCGTCATCACACCTGCACTTATTAAGAGAACGACACTTGCCATAATAGATGCGACTTGTTTTTTCATATTTGGCCTCCTTCTTCAACTCTTCCTGATGACCTGAGTTATTATATGCCAGAAGAAGGGATTTCATGTAAAGACATTCTCCCGTGAAGGCTTGACGAATCATTTTATTAGGTGTAATTTTTATTTTGTTATGATTGAGAAGGAGTCTTCGCTATGTATATTATCTTGACGATGCTTTTATTAGGAATTTTATTAGGTTTTGTAGGAGCAGGCGGGGCAGGATTTGTCATCGCATTGCTTACATTAATTTTTGATATCCCTATTCATACCGCACTCGGGACGTCATTAGCCGCTATGGCATTTACGACACTATCAGGTGCATACAGCCACTACCGGGAAGGGAACATTCAGCTGAAATCTGGTTTGATTGTCGGGGCACTTGCTTGTATCGCTTCTTTTGCTGGGGCTAAGGTTGCTCCTTTTATTCCAGAAGAGAGTCTGCACTATTTAACAGCAGGGATGCTTTTTTTATCCGCTGTTTTTATGATGATCAAACTATTTGTTCTTAATGAAGAGGCTGAGCAGCAGCCGCTTTCTTCTCGTCAGCTGATGACAAGAGGCATTATTTTAGGCCTTGTGTCTGGGATGCTGTCAGGCATGTTTGGTATCGGGTCTGCACCATTCATTCAAGTAGGACTTTTGATTTTACTGAAGCTGTCGATAAGGCAAGCCGTTGGCACGACCATGCTTGTCATTATTCCGATTTCCATCGGCGGTGGAATTGGATATATTTCAGAGGGCTATGTTGATTTTATCTTGCTGATCCAAATATTAATTGGCACCGTATTAGGCGCATTTATCGGCGCGAAATTCACACGCCTTGCACCGAAGCTCTTATTGAAATCAGCTGTTCTGTTAACACCTATTATTGCCGGATTACTGCTGTTATTTTAATTCTATCTAGGTCAAAAAAGCCGATAACATCATGTTATCGGCTTTTTGATTAGCGGATATATTGCGCTGGATTGACTGCATTTGATTTTGCGCCATTCCATAATCCTTTATGAATTTCAAAGTGAAGATGCTGACCATGCGATTGGCCGGTATTTCCCATATATCCAAGGAATTGTCCTTGTTCGACTCTCTGTCCAGTTGACACACTTCTTGTAGACAGGTGGGCGTATACAGTTTGATATGTCTGTCCATTGATATTGTGCGTAATGAACACAACATTTCCGTAGCTCGATGAGTAGCTGGAGTTCGTGACTGTTCCAGATGCTGCTGCATAGACAGGAACTGTGCCTTTTGCTGCAATATCTAATCCGAAGTGGTTTCCGCCAGAACGTCCGCCAAAGCCAGATGAGAAACGCCCTGCAGCTGGTTTAATAAAGCCAGAGCTGCTTGCTGGTGTATCAGATACTTGATCTGAGCCGCCGCTGTGAGGTGCAGGTGCATTTTTTTCAGCTGCTTGTTTTGCTTTCTTCGCTTCTTCCTTTTGTCGGTGTGCTTCCTCAGATTTCACAGCCGCTTTTTGGTTCGCTAGGATTTCTTGTTCATTCTCAAGCTTGCCTAGTTCATCATGTGCATGATTTTTTTTATCTGTCACATCACCTAAAATGTGTTCTTTTTCTTTGTGCTTCTTAGATAAATCTTTTTTCAGTGCTTCTAGCTCTTTCAGAGATGTTTCAAGTCCGCTTAGCTGATTATTTAGCTCTGCTTCTTTTTGCTCCACCAGCTTTAAATCATTTTCATGTTCTGTAATCATGTCTTTGTCTGCTTCGACAATTGTTGTGACAGCTCCAACACGACCGACAAAATCACTAAAGCTGCGAGCACCTAGCAGCACATCTAAATAGTTGATCGTACCGCCGCTTTTTTGCATTGAACGAATCCGGTCTTTGAAAATGGCTTTTCTTTTTTCAATTCGCTCATTGATGACTTGAATGTCTTTTTTTAGCTTCTTGATTTCTTGCTTCGTTTTTTTAACTTCTTTCTCTTTTTCAGCGACTTTTTCAGTTGCAGTACTTACCTTTTGGTCAATTTGTTCAATTTCTTTCTTGAGCTTTGATTCTTTCTTTTCAAGCTTTGCCAGCTCTGATTTCTTCTTCTTCAAGCTTGATTCAGTCTTCGATGTTTTCTCTTCGATTTGTTGACGTTTTTGATCTAGGTCTTCGTATGCGAATGCACGATTCTCGTTCCCTGGAATGTATAGCCACGTTGTTCCAATAAACGCTGCCATTCCAGCCATCATCAGCTTTCTTTTCAAAACGATATTCCCCTCCCATGACAACTGTCGACATGAAGAGCCGACCGGATGAATCGGTTCAACCGGTCACATCTTCTATAGAATCCTCGAATGCTGCCATCAAAATATATTTATACTTTTAAGAATTTACGGATAGACGTTAAGCTTCCCCATACACCAATGATTGCACCGATCACTAGCAGGACCAGTGATACTTGATAGACAAACGGATTGTATGGAAGCATGGAAATAAATGAGCCTTGTACTCTCGGTGCGACCCAGCCAACTGCATATTGATACGTGCCAAGCAATAGGGCAATTGGTATAATGGAACCAAATACACCAAGCAATAATCCTTCAATGAAGAATGGCCAGCGGATAAACCAGTTCGTTGCACCTACCAGCTTCATAATCTCAATTTCTTTACGTCTAGCAAAAATCGTAATTTTGATCGTATTGGAGATTAAGAACATAGCTGTAAATAACAGCCCAATAATGAGCACAATGCCGACATTACGCGCTACTCCAACTACATTGAAGAGTCGGCTGACCTCTTCTTTTCCATAGGTTACTTTATATGTACCCTTTAGGTTTTCTAATTTCTTTGCTACTTTTGGTGTATCGTGAGGATCTGTTGTTTTCACAATAAACGCATCGTTTAATGGATTTTCTTGATCAACAAGTCCCATGGATTGTCCATTTTCTCCGAAGCTTTTAATCAGTGCTTTCAGTTCGTCATCCTTAGATGAGTACTTCACATTACTGATTTCAGGAATCTTTTCAATTTCTGCTTTTAATTCATCCTGTTGCTTTTGATTCGCCGTTAATTCGATTAATACTTTTACTTCTACTTCTTTTTCAGCGTTCGATGCCATGTTATTCAAGTTGAGCATAATCACAAGGAAAACCCCAACTAAAATCAATGTGACAGTAACCGCACTAATTGATGCAAATGTCATCCACGTGTTTCTTCCAAGTGAACGGAAGCTCTCACGTAAATGCCGCGAGAGAGTTTTAATCATAAATTCCGTACTCCCCTCTTGCTTCGTCACGCACAATCATTCCATCTTCGATTGCGATGACGCGTTTCTTCATGGTGTTTACAATTTCTTTGTTGTGTGTCGCCATAACCACTGTTGTTCCGCGGTTATTAATCTCTTCGAGCGTCTTCATGATTTCCCAAGAAGTGTCTGGATCAAGGTTTCCTGTCGGCTCATCTGCAATGACGACCTCAGGGCTATTAACAATCGAGCGGGCGATAGACACACGCTGCTGTTCACCGCCGGACAGCTGGTCAGGAAATTGACGCGCTCTGTGCTTTAGCTGAACCAGATCGAGAACATCAAGCACTTTTTTCTTAATGATATGAGGCTGTTCACCAATCACTTCAAGAGCAAATGCTACGTTCTCAAACACAGTAAGAGTTGGGAGCAGCTTGAAATCTTGGAATACTACGCCAATTTCTCTTCTTACGTAAGGAATTTCTTTTTCCTTCATTGAGCCTAAATCTTTGTTATTAATTAAGATTTGCCCTTTGGTTGGCTTCTCTTCACGATACATCATTTTGATGAAAGTGGATTTACCAGCACCACTGGGACCAACAACATACACAAACTCTCCTGGATGGATAGAGACATTGATTCCATTGATCGCCTTTACGCCATTAGGATAGATCTTGTAGACTTCCTTCATTTGAATCATGTAATCACCTAATCTTTTCTTATTCGCTGACTAACAGCTTATCATGATGTTTTGACACTTCTCGTCAAAAAACGTTATGTATGGTCACGCACATACCCTTCGATACTTACTAACAATTTATGTCCTTTTCATCCAAAAAGATGAAAAAATTGAATCGTCTAAATTTCAACAACTCCAATTATACGTCATGAATCGACGCAATGGTATTACATTTATATTTCAAAACTTATAAATAAAAGGTAAATAGAACAATCAAAACCGAAAAACATGCCTTTATACCCTTATTTTTTAAATAAAATTTAATATAATGCGTTTTCATACTATCCAAAAGTCTTTTTCTACATATAAAAAAACAAAAAAACCTTGTCGATTAGACAAAGGTTTTATTTTTTCTCTGCAAGCCATTTTGCTACTTCTTTTGCCTGCTTCTCATCTACCATACCGCTTGGCATAGAGCCTTTACCGTTTTGCGCAATATCTGCGATTTGGCTTTCATTATATTTCTTCCCTACTTCCTTCAGGCTTGGACCGCCTCCGCCAGATAGGTCTTTCCCATGACAGCCGATACAGTTTTGCTGATAGATCTCCTCACCACTGCTCACAGATGATGCACTTTTGCTGCCTTCTTTGTCGCTGCTGCTTGAATTTCCTCCACAAGCCGCGAGAACAAGAAGCATCGCTGCAAACAGCATCGTTAATCCGCTTTTTTTCATCTATTTCCCTCCCTTACAATCATTTGGTCAACGCTATTATATCCTTGTTTATGCCCTTTTAAAACCCTCACCAAGCACCTCTTTTGCATCCATCACGATGACAAATGCTGATGCATCGATTGCTTTCACCACTTGTTTCAACTTTGTGAATTGTGACTGCCCAACGACACACATCAAAATTGGGCGGTCATGATCGGTATATCCTCCGACTGCTGAGATCTTCGTCACACCGCGGTCAATTTGATCAAAAACCGCCTGTCTGACCTCATCTTCATGCCCTGTAATGATCATTGCCATTTTTGAATGACTGAAGCCAGCCTGTACCACATCAATCGTTTTACTAGAAATAAACACACCAATGACCGCGTACAGCCCCTCTTCAATTCCAAAGACCGTCATCGCAGCCAGAACAATCAAGCCATCCATCATCGCTAAACAGGTGCCTAGCGTGAGTCCTGTGTACTTATTGATGATTTTGGCAGCGAGTGCTGTTCCACCCGTTGATCCATTCCCAAGGAACACGAGCCCTATTCCGATCCCAATGACCACACCGCCAAATATAGCCGCCAGCAGTGCTTCATGTGTGACAGGTGCAATATGTCTTGTGACAAACACCATGAAAGGTAAAAAAATCGAGCCAACGAGTGTTTTCACTCCAAATGTACCGCCTAATAAATAAAAGCCAGCGATAAACAGGGGAATATTAAGCCCCCATTGCACATACGCCGCTTCAAAGCCGAATGACTGCATAATGGTACTAATGCCGCTCACACCGCCTGCTGCAATCTGATTCGGTAATAATAACGTATTAAAACCAATCGCCACGATGGCAGATCCGATTAAAATGAACAAATAATTTTTCACTTCGATCCAAAATTGTGAATGTCCCTGCTTCATGTCTTTCTTCCTCCGTTACTTCTGAATGCACACCTATTTTAATCCCTCTTAAAACGATTGTAAATAACAGCCAAATGCAGTGCTAATGGATTAATACTTTATCACACAGACGGAATAGCGTACTTGCCGGTTGGCATAGGATGAATTGATGGTATATTTAATATGTACATGAGAAAGAAGGGGCATGCGATGAAGAAAATACTGAAGATAACAGGTATGACATTACTTGCACTGATCATCTTAGCTTTTGGTGCTTTCTATACATGGAGCCGCTTTACATATGGACCATCAGAAGCATTAAAAAAACAAGTAAACATGGAGCAAGTGGAACATAAAAACAATGTTTATACATTTGAAGCATCAAAAAGTGATACTGGCATCATTCTCTATCCTGGGGCAAAGGTGGAACCACTTGCGTATGCCTATATCGGGGATACGCTGATGAAAAAAGGCTACTCTGTCTTTATCCCTGACATGCCATTTTCCTTTGCGATCTTCAATCCAAACAAAGCGCAGGACATCATCAAAGATCACCAATCGATCAAACACTGGTATATTGGCGGACATTCACTTGGCGGGGCAGCTGCCGCTATGTTTGCAGAAAAAAATCAGAGCAAGCTCGATGGACTCTTTTTCCTAGCATCTTATCCAGCATCAGATGACCTGAAACAATCGTCACTAAAAATCCTTTCTATTTCAGGTGAAAAGGATGGGCTGGCAACACAAGAAAAAATCGAAAAATCGAAAGCAAATCTGCCGTCTCAAACCGTTTTTCATGAAATAAAAGGCGGAAATCATGCGCAGTTTGGCATGTATGGCAAACAAAAAGGGGATCAGCCAGCGGACATTCCAGCCCTGTCGCAGCAAAATGATCTCATCCAGACAATGCTTGACTGGCTGAAGCCAGCAAAAAAGCTCCCATAATAGGAGCTTTTCATTTTTTATTTTTTTGTCACCTCTAAAAATTCTTCAGCATCTGCTACAGCCAAACGAATGGCTTCTTCCCAAAATGCTTTTTGGGTAAGGTCAACGCCTAGATGCTTTTTGGCTAAATCTTCTACTGTCATTGAAGCAGTATCCTTTAATAATGCAATGTATTTCTCTTCAAACGATGTACCAGCCTGCAATGCTTTTGCGTAAATTCCTAACGAGAACATGTATCCAAAGGTGTATGGAAAATTATAAAATGGAACATTCGTGATATGGAAATGCAGCTTAGAAGCCCAGAAATGCGGATGGTATTCATCTAATGAGTCACCGAACGCTTCCTTCTGCGCTTCGACCATCAATTCATTCAATCTGTCAGCCGGCACTTCTCCTTGTTTACGCTCTTCATAAAAGCGCTGTTCAAATAAGAAACGAGATTGAATGTTCATGAAGAAAGCTACACTGCGCTGCAGCTTATCCTCTAACAGGCTGAGCCGCTCCTCTTCATTTGCGGCTTCTTTTAATGAGGCATCAGCTACAATCATTTCTGCGAATGTCGACGCTGTTTCAGCTACATTCATTGCGTATTTGCGATTCAGTATGCGAACATCCTGCATCACTTCCTGATGGAACGAATGACCAAGCTCATGCGCTAGTGTCGCCACATTGGATGGACTTCCTGAGAAAGTCATAAAAATACGTGATTCTCCGCTGTCAGGGAAATTTGTACAAAAGCCGCCTACCCGTTTGTTTGGACGGTCCTCAGCTTCTACCCAGCGTTCATTAAAGGCTTTTTCTGTAAAAGCAGCGAGCTCTTCTCCAAATCCTGCGAAATGTTTCACAATAAAAGCAGCTGCTTCTTGATAAGGATAGATTTTGGTCTCACTGCCGATAGGAGCCCCAACATCGAACCAGCTCAGTTTATCCACTCCAAGCATGTCAGCTTTTCGGTGTAAATAATCAATGAATGGCTGCTTATGTTCATCAATCACAGACCACATTGCATCAAGGGTTTCTTGTTTCATCCGGCAAATTTCAAGCGGTTCTTTTAAAATGTGATCCCAGCCCCTTGCTTCATACACTTGCAAACGAAAACCAGCAAGGTGATTGAGCGTACTAGCAAATAAATGTTCATCCTGCTTCCATGCATGCTCTAGGTTGTGATAAACGGCCTTTCTGACTTCACGATCTGAATCATCCATAGCATTTTCTGCTTGGCCTACAGAGATCATCTGCGTTTCTCCATGCTGTTCAAACGGAATGGTAATTTTATTGACTAAGCTGGAATAAAGCTCATCCCACGCATGGTACCCATCTACAGCCAGCTTTTGAATCAGCGTTTCTTGTTCAACAGGTAATTGATCCTTCACACGGTCTCTTCGCTCATTTAATATGTAGCGGACATCTGAAAAGGCTGCTGAATTCATCAATTCTTCCCACTTGTTTGCAGGGATAGCAGCTAGCGCTTGATCAAACAGTGCAAGGATGGTTCCTAAATCAGCTTCTAGGTTGGCAATCGTACCTCGAAGGCTGCCTGCCTTCATATCCTTCGTATTTTGAGCTTGTAGGCAGGATACAAATGAACCTGCTTGAGACAATTTTTTATATGTAGTTTCATACGCGTCAAGGACAGACGTTAATTGGCTTTCAATGTGTGTATTTTCTTTTGAAAAGGCCTCCACCTTTTGTAGTAATTCATCTAGTAGCTGCTGAATGTTTTGCAGGTATGTCTTAAATTCTGGTGAAGAACTGCCTCCTTTAAAAAAGGCATCTAAATCCCACGTTTCTTGCAATGGTGTTAATCCCAAAATATTTCCCCCTTTATTTGCTAATTTCATCATACAAAGGATATAGAATCAGTATGTCGTATGTATACCTTTATATTCATTATATTTTCTCACAATTAAAAAAACCCGGCAAGAAGCCGAGTTTTTATGATAATTTCGAACGTAAGTACGCATCGATAAATGAATCTAAATCTCCATCCATCACCGCTTGAACATTTCCCATCTCCGTATTGGTTCGATGGTCTTTCACAAGAGAATAAGGGTGGAATACATAAGAGCGGATTTGGCTTCCCCAGCCAATTTCTTTCTGCTCTCCTCTGATTTCATCCAATTCTGCCTGCTGTTCTTCGATCCGTTTTTGATAAAGTTTCGATTTCAGCATTTTCATCGCACGTTCTCTGTTTTTAATTTGTGATCTTTCTGTTTGGCACGTCACGACGACATTCGTTGGAATGTGTGTGATACGAACAGCAGAGTCCGTCGTATTGACGTGCTGCCCGCCTGCTCCGCTTGCACGATACGTATCTACCTTGATATCCTCTGTCCGAATATCAATATCAATTTCTTCATTGAATTCCGGCATGACATCACATGAAACGAAGGATGTATGTCTGCGGCCAGAAGAATCAAAAGGAGAAATACGAACCAAACGATGGACACCTTTTTCAGCTTTTAAGTAACCGTACGCGTTATGCCCTTTGATAAGCAAAGTCACAGACTTAATTCCTGCTTCATCACCTGGAAGGTAATCAAGCGTTTCGACCTTAAAGCCTCTGCGCTCTGCCCAGCGAGTGTACATTCGCAGAAGCATAGAACCCCAGTCCTGTGATTCAGTACCGCCTGCACCTGGGTGAAGCTCCAGAATGGCATTGTTTTTATCATAAGGTTCGCTTAAGAGAAGCTGCAGCTCAAATTCGTTAAACTGCTTCGTTAAGTTCTTCAGCTCTTTTTCAAGCTCTGCATGAAGCTCCTCGTCATAATCTTCCTTTAATAAGTCATGCGTCATTTGCAGCTCTTCATGCGATTCACTGAGCTCATGATAGGAATTCACAGAATCCTTCAGTGCATTGGCTTCATTGATAACGCCTTGAGCCTTTTGCTGATCATTCCAAAAATCAGCCTCTGACATCGTCGCTTCAAGCTCTGCGATTTTGGCCTCTTTTGTTTCTAAGTCAAAGAGACCCCCTAAAATCAGCTAGCCTGCTAGCCATATTTTCAAGCTCTTGTCTAATTTCTACTAATTCCATATCCTTCACCTCATAGATGTATGGGGGCTGACATGAATAGAAAGAGGTTTTCACCTCTTTCCATTACTTATTCTGTCTTCCCATGACAATTTTTATATTTCTTGCCGCTTCCGCAGTGACATGGGGAGTTTCGTCCAATGTCTACGACTTTACGTACCGGCTTCTTCTTCACTGTCTTCTCCTCATCGCCCTCTTGCGGCTGATGAGCCGTTGTTTGACCTTGAACCACTTCTTCACGTTCTAGGTTGTTTTGGATTTCTGATTTCAAGACATACTTGGCCACGTCATCTTCAATTGAAGCAACCATATGCTCAAACATCGCAAATCCTTCCATTTGGTATTCACGAAGCGGATTCGTTTGTGCGTACGCACGTAAATGAATCCCTTGACGCAGCTGATCCATTGCATCGATATGGTCCATCCACTTCGAATCCACCGCACGAAGAACGATGACTTTTTCAAATTCACGCATTTGTTCTTCGCCAAATGTTTCTTCTTTTGCATCGTATTTTTCTTTAATACGATCCATGATGAAGGTTGTGATTTCATCTGCTTCTTTACCGAAGATATCTTTGACCGTAATGGCACCTTCGTCTAAATAGTTCGTGTTGATTAATTCAACAAGACCATCTAGTTTCCATTCTTCAGGCAGCTCCTCTTTTGGCGTATAAGATCCCACCGCACGCTCAATTGAAGATTGGATCATATTGATGACAATTGATTTTAAGTTGTCAGAATCGATGACTTCAAAACGCTGTTTGTAGATTACTTCACGCTGTTGACGAAGCACATCGTCATATTGCAGAAGCTGCTTACGGGAATCAAAGTTGTTCCCCTCTACACGTTTTTGAGATGATTCAACGGCTTTAGACACCATTTTACTTTGGATTGGTGTAGAATCATCCATGCCAAAGCGGTCAAGCATCGCCATCGTCCGCTCTGCACCAAATCGGCGCATCAATTCATCTTCCATGGAGAGATAGAATTGGGTAATCCCTGGGTCTCCTTGACGTCCAGAACGTCCGCGAAGCTGGTTATCAATACGACGGGATTCATGACGCTCTGTCCCGATAACAGCCAGACCTCCAAGTTCTTTTACACCTTCGCCAAGCTTGATGTCTGTACCACGTCCTGCCATGTTTGTCGCAATGGTCACAGCACCTTTTTGACCAGCCTCTTCAATAATTTGTGCTTCACGCTCATGGTTTTTTGCGTTTAACACTTGATGAGGAATGCCTTTATTTTTAAGCAGCTTAGAAATAAGCTCAGATGTCTCAACTGCAACTGTTCCGACAAGAACTGGCTGCCCTGTCATATAGCGCTGCGCAACATCCTCAGCCACTGCTTTAAATTTACCATCCATTGTGCGGTAAATTAAATCAGGTCTGTCATCACGAACAACTGGCTGGTTGGTCGGGATTGAGACAACCTGCATGTTGTAAATGTTACGGAATTCTTCTTCTTCTGTTTTTGCTGTACCAGTCATACCAGATAATTTTTCATACATACGGAAGTAGTTCTGGAACGTAATTGTTGCTAGTGTCATGCTTTCGTTCTGCACTTCAAGACCTTCTTTTGCCTCGATGGCTTGATGCAGACCTTCACTATAACGGCGTCCTTTCATTAAACGTCCTGTGAAGGAGTCAACGATGACTACTTGGCCTTCTTCTACTACATAATCCACGTCTTTTTGCATCGCAACATGTGCCTTCAGCGCCTGAGCGATGTGATGGTTCAGCGCGACATGTTTGACATCAAACAAGTTCTCAATGCCGAATGCTTTTTCCGCCTTCGTCATTCCGCTTTCAGTCAGCTGCACACTTTTTGTTTTAATATCATACGTGAAATCATCTTCGATTTTTAATGTGCGGACAAATGCATTGGCTTGTACATAAAGCTTTGTTGATTTCGCAGCTTGTCCAGAAATAATAAGAGGTGTTCTCGCTTCATCAATTAAAATGGAGTCAACCTCATCGATCACGGCATAATGAAGTGGTCTCTGAACCATTTGCTCTTTGTAAAGCACCATGTTATCCCGTAAATAGTCAAAGCCGAGTTCATTGTTTGTTGAATACGTGATATCAGCGGCATACGCTTCTCTTTTTTCATCTTTGTCTAAGCTGTTTAAGTTTAAGCCGACTGTTAAACCAAGAAACTCAAAAATTTTGCCCATTTCCTGCGCATCACGGCTTGCCAAATATTCGTTGACTGTCACGATGTGGACGCCTTTTCCAGAAAGAGCATTTAAATAAACAGGCATTGTTGATGTCAATGTTTTACCTTCACCTGTTTTCATTTCAGCGATGTTACCTTCATGAAGCGCGATGCCCCCCATGAGCTGCACCTTAAACGGGAACATTCCTGTTACGCGGCGGGATGCCTCGCGAACCGTTGCAAATGCTTCAACCAGCAGGTCATCCACCGATTGTCCTTTTTCAAGTTTTTCTTTAAATTCAATCGTTTTATTTCGTAAAGCCTCGTCAGATAATTTTTCAAAATCTTGAGCGAGAGCTTCGATTTCATTTGCCTTTTTTTCATATCGGCTGATCGTACGTTTCGTAGGATCAAACACTTTGTTTAAGATTCCAAGCATATAATAACGCTCCTCTATTTCATGCAATTTTTCGGCATGTCCAAAAGTTTGACAGGTCCATATTTACCTGCATTTATCATACCATACCTTCTTTCATTTCCAAAGAATTTGCCATAATTTCGCACAAAAAACCCGCCCCTTATGAAGGGAACGGGTTTACTTTATTTAGGTTGTTTTTGAATCAGCATCAACTGATATTTAAGCGTTTGGCTCAATGAGTCCATATTTACCGTCATTTCGGCGATAAACCACATTGGTCAAATTTGTCTCAGCATTTGTGAAAACGAAGAAACTATGACCTAACATGTTCATTTGGAGAATGGCCTCTTCACTATCCATCGGCTTTAAGTTGAAACGTTTTTGTCTGACGATTTCTGTTTCATCAATCTCTTCGTCATCTTGAACTGCTACTTCAGCCGTACCATTTCCTCCAGCAAATAAGTGCTTTTTGGCACCTTGCTCGCGGAATTTACGGTTTACTTTTGTTTTGTGTTTTCTAATTTGACGTTCTAATTTACTGGTTGCTAGGTCTACTGCATTGTACATATCCTCATTATGCACCTCAGCTCGAAGTGCTAGATCAGTCATTGGAATGGTAACCTCAACTTTAGATTCTTGATCGTTGTAAAACTTCAAGT
Source organism: Bacillus sp. FSL K6-0994 (assembly GCF_038630815.1). Taxonomy (NCBI): domain Bacteria; kingdom Bacillati; phylum Bacillota; class Bacilli; order Caryophanales; family Bacillaceae; genus Bacillus; species Bacillus sp. FSL K6-0994. The sequence goes on from NZ_CP152043.1 coordinate 3,201,901, forward strand.
TCACGTTGACTGAAGCATCTACATCTGTCTCAAAATAACGCTCCAGCTTTCCAATTTTTTTCTCGACATGATCTCTTAGTGCAGGTGTTACGTCGATGTTTTCTCCTCTGACATTGTAATTCATGTAAAGAACGCCTCCTTTAAAATTAAGGATATGTAAACCTATTTCTACTTTTCCCTCCTTTTCTCCTGCTCAAACGTAAAAAAAATGTGAATATTTATTGAAATTTGTCGAATTTTGCGGTGCTTCAACTGTTGCTTGATAGGTGATGAATATATATTCGGCTGATTCTTGAAAAAGACCAGCGTACATTAAATGGTAAAAGATGAAATCGATGTTTTCAGCGATTGAGATAAGGATTTTAGATCCTCCGCAGCCGCTTTCATCTCTTCATTGGCCGCTAATGATTCTTCAACAGCAGCAGACATGTACTCTGTTTCTTCTGAGTTTCGTTTCGCACCTTCTTCAATGAAACCAACCGTTTGAGAAATTTCCTCTGTACTAGCAGAAATTTGTTCTGCAGTGGCTGACAGCTCTTCTGCTTTCATTGAAATATCACGAATAGATTCCAAGATTTCATGGAAGCTTTGTTCAGATAATTGTGATACTTTTACACCCTCTGCTACATCCCGCTCAACCTTCGTCATCGATTGTGATGACCTTTCTGTATCTTTGTTCACGTTCTCGAGTAATTGACTAATTTGATCTGTCAACTGACTAGATTCTTCTGCCAGTTTCCTCACTTCATCTGCTACAACTGCAAAGCCTCTTCCATGTTCTCCCGCTCTTGCTGCTTCTATAGCTGCGTTTAAAGCAAGCAAATTCGTCTGGTCAGCAATGGCATGGATATGACCTAACAGATCTTGAATGCCTGTAAACTGCGCTTGCACATGGGCCATTGTGGAATGGTGTTCATTCACAGACTCTTTAATAGAACTCATTTGTTGCACAAATTGTTGAATGAGGGCGGCACCCTCTTCAGCCTTTTCAGTCACTGAAATTGAGTGACCCGAAACATCGGACGTGTGTACAGCTGCATTTTGCATGCCAGTCGACACTTCCTGAATGGCGGATGCCACTTTTCCGACCGCATCTGATTGTTCACGTGAAGCTTCACTGACCTGTTCAATCGAGCTAGATGTCTGCTCACTAGCCGATATCGTTTGACTGATGGTTTCCTCAAATTGAGCAGCAGAATCAGCAAGCTGTCTTGATCCGCTTTGCACCTGCAAAATAAGCTGACGCAAATGAGCCGTCATTTGATTAAAGGCTGTGCCGAGTTGACCAATCTCATTTTTAGAGGTCACTTCAATCTCTTCAAGGGTAAGATCACCATCTGCCATCCTTTTTGCGGCATTTGTGACAGAAACAATTGGTTTTGTCATGCGATGAACAAATCTGATCCCAATCACCAAAAGGCCAACAATAATCGCTGCACTGACCAAAATGAGTGTAAGCAATAATTGATTACTATCTTGATTGAGCTGATTGATTTTTTGATCACGTTGTTTTAGCTGATTTTGAGCGAATTCTTTTGTAAAGGTATGTATTTCTTGTTCGATAGGTTGTAATTCTTGACTGAGGCGGGTGTTGAATTCTTTTTGATTTTGCATATTTAATGAATTAAATAATCGATTCGTTGAGGTGTAGTAGAGATAATTTTTTTCTGAGATTTGATCTAATAGATTTTTTGCTTGTTTGACCGTACTCATTTTCGAAGCTTCTGCTGTTTTCTTATTAATATCTTCATATGTTTGCTCAATTTTCTGCAAATTTTCAGCATCTTGCACGACGACATATGTTTTAATCTGTGCTTCCTGCTTTTGCAGAAGGGTTTCTAATTCCAGCGATGTCTGATAAAGCTTCACTTCCTTGCTTAATAGCGCTTTATAGGATTGATCTGTTTTGTAATAGAGAAAGCTTGAGAATCCTAACATACTGACAAACAATACACATATGACAATAAGCCCAAATAAAAATTGATTTTTTAGTCTCATAATTTCCTCCGAATGGTCTGAATTGGACAAAAATTAATGAATGACATACGGCCTCATACAGGCATGTATTTCATCCATCCACTTTCTATATTCAGGTATAAAGTATGTTTTCAGGAATGATTGGAAGTGATTTGAAGGGAATGTATAGAAAGCTAGTACATCAAAACTTAAAAATATTTGATCAAACGAACGAATCGTTTTGGCAAAGTGATCATTTTCAATAATTGAAAGCAGAAGGGGATGTGTTGTGTCTAAATGAAAGAAGGCATGGATCAGATCATTAAAGATCCGATCCCCTTCTGTTTTGTCAAAATCCTTCTCAATTTCATCTAAATAGTTTAGACTCTCTTCTATTGTGTATAGAAGTTCATAATATGTGGTTAATAAAATATAGTCATTTGAACGATACGCCACAGGTCTCACCTATTTATTTCCGTTTATCGTAGTATACGCCGTCACTTGTTATGGGCTGGTATGGATTTTGATAATTCAGCTGTTTTGTTTTCTTTTTTTGTATGGCTTGAATATCTGCCTTTATTCCATTTTGGATAACCGTTAATTGCTTCGCCATCTGTTGATCTGTTTGGATGATTTCGCGGATTTTCTCTTTTTCTTGATCCGTCAATTCATGCTGTATATCTCTCATTAATTCGTCTCTCTCAATTAAAAAGGCATCAAAGTCTTCAACCAGTGTGTCACTTTGCGGATTTTCCGCTATTTCGGCTGCCATTTTTAATGTTTGATCATGCAGCTGGTCCACAATACTCATAGAGAGCCCCCGATAGAGTGGTGACGGCCTTTTCGATCGGTTTGAATGACTTCCTTCCACGCATCACGAAAATCAGTGACGTACTCTTCTACTTCATTCAATATCTCTTCGTCATTTTGAAGATTGGCTTCTATCAGTCTGCGATAAATGTAATCATACATACTTGCCATACTCTTTGATACGTCATAGGAACGATTTAAGGTGACATTTAATTCTTGAATGATGTTTTGAGCCTTTTTCAGGTTCAAGTTTCTCGTTTCTGCATCCTCTTTTTGAATGGCATGCTTCGCTATTCTGATGAACTTTAAGCAGCCTTCATAAAGCATAAGCGTCAACTCGGCAGGTGTTGCGGTCTCAATAGAATTTTTTTGATAGGCGGCATAAGGGTTCTGTATTGCCATATGTTATAAACCTCCAATTATTGTCCAAGCAGTTGAGAAAGGTAGCCAGATTGGTTGTTTAGCTTTTGAATTGCACTATCCATGGCGTTAAACTTTTTGTAGTAACGGGCTTCAATCATCTTCAAACGGTCTTGGAACGTACTCATTCGTGTGGTCAAAGATTCAAGGTCCTTACCAAGTAAGTATTCCTTTGATGCCATCGTTGTGCTACCAGCCTTTTTTTGAATGCTCTTCGTGAAGGCAGATAAGGAATTTTGGACACGATAGATGATTCCTTGTTCTTTATATTGCTGCTGCGCTTTTTCTTTATCCTTTGAATCCACATTTAAACTACCTGAGATGAACATTTGACTGATCTTCTGTGGATCTGCTTCAATGGCTTCTTTTAGTTTCTTTTCATTAATTACAAGCTTTCCGCCATCTTTATATTTATCTGAAGTGGTAATTCCGATTTGTGTAATATGAATTTTATTTGCTTCACTTGTCGTAATTTCAGCATAAAAGTCACTTCTCATTTTAGAGGCACCAGATCGTAAAATGGAATCACTTCTCAGCAAGCCAGACTTCGCGGTCGTTTCCCATAGCTCCACTTCTTTTTCAGACATCGCTTTTTTCTCTTCAGCCGTTAATGGATGATAGTCTCTGTTTTTCTTTTCATTGACTTTACCATTAATCTGCTCAACAAGCTCATTGTATTTATCAACAAATTGTTTAATCTTATCAAAGATTGCATCAACATCTGTTGAAACGTTTAAACTGACAGGCTTATCCGTTGTTCCTTTAAGCTCGTACGTAATACCAGCTTGTGTAAAGGTATTGTTGTTATTCTCCATTTTCAGGCCGTTAATCTCGTATCGCGCCTTCTGTCCTTGAGTGGTCGCAACCAATTTGTTATCTACATCTACTTGAAAACCTAATTGAGTGAAGAATGAAGCCGAATTGCCATCAGCTGCTTTTATACTGACACCTTCACCCGTTGTCCGAGAAGTAAGAGCGATCGTATCCACGTAGCTAGTTCCATCAAAAATTTGGCCTTTGTAAGCCGTCACACCTAATTGCGAGTTGTTCAGCTTTTTCACGATGTCATCAATTGTATCGGTATCAGAAGTATTGATTGTTACCATTTTTGGTTTTGTTGAATCTGGTGTCGTCACTTCAAACGTAAACGTACCATTTGTTGGTGTAAATCCAGATGTACCAGAGGATTTGAAGACAGATGCTGTCGCTAGTTGAGTGACATGAATAGAGCCAGAGGTCGCATTTGTTGATCCAGTTGCTGTAACAGCAGATTCATTTGAGCTTGTCACTTTTTTAGCGCCATATGTGCTTGGACGACCTAATTCTAATTTATAGATCAAATCATCTAATTCTTTGACTTTTGAGGTAACCTCGCGATAGCTGTCTCTTTGCCATTCAAGTGTTTGTTTCTGACGCGTCATTGTATCAAGTGGTGCTTGCTCCGTTTTCATCAGCTTTGATACGATTTCATCAATATCGAACACATTTGAAAATCCAGTAATACGATTGACCATTATTTATGTTCTCCCTTCATTTACATTCTTTTATCTACAAATAAACCGACAATTTCTGTCATTGCTGCATAGAAATCAAGCCATTCCTTGGAAGGAATTTCTCTAATGACTTCATCTGTTTGGTTATCTACGACTTTGACATAATATTCGTTGAGTTTTTCATGTAATTCAAATTGAAGATGAAATTGAGTAGGTTCAATCAGCTTGTTTGCCCCTTGAAGCGTTTTTTCAATTTCTTCTTTTGAAACAGCCCTGCCATTTGCTTGTGAGTCAGAGTTTACATTGTCATTCTGGTTATTAGACACACGGGTTTGAAATGCATCGATAATTGGCTCTAGCGATGTCAACTTACCAACAGACATAGTTATTCAGCTCCTGTGCTTTAATCTATCTTTTATATCGGCTTTGAATTTGCAAATTAAATATAGATGGACCGATTTGTTAAAGTTTCCTATAGATCATGAACATCTGTATCGAAACGCTTTCACACGGAGAAGGACAGCTGAATGCGATAAAAAAATCCTCACTTTTTTTGTGAGGATAATTGAGAGAGGAGATCTAAGGATAAACTCGCAGCACGATTGTTCTCTTCTTGAATTGACAGGTACACTTCTTTCCTGTGAATATCGATGTGCTTAGGAGCCTCAATCCCGACTTTCACTTGATCGCCTTCGATTGAAATAATCTTGACTTCAATATCATCGCCTATTTGAATCGACTGGTTTAATTTACGAGACAGCACTAACATGAGGATGCCACCTCTAACAAATGTTTTGTATGATAGGCTGAATCATGCAAAATCACCTGCTTGGCTTTCATGTTTTTCCGGTTCACAATAATAGGCGCTCTTAAATTGGCTGTTGTTTTTTCAATAGATGATTCCATTGTTAAAATAACCATTACTTCCACATCATTGGCATCTTCTACTTCCAGAATGTCTACAACCGTTTCGTCTAAATCAAATTCGTATTGATTGAAGAATAAAAACGGGCTGCTGACGATAAAACCTAATGCCGAGTTATTTAATGATTGAAGAACTAAAAATGGAGACTCTTCTGATAAAGGCAAAATGACAAACTGTTTTTGATCCAGAAATCCTGGTATCCCGTTAGAGAAGTGAATGATTTGCTCCTCTTTGATTGTCACTTCACCATGGTATTTTGTTTGAATGATCATAATTCACGACCTTTTTCGTTTTTCTTAACTATACCTTATCACCATTTTGGCCCGTTTCGTCAACTTCTATTTTTAATTCTGGGTATTGTAACATATCAATATTGACCTTACCTGGCTGGTAGTTAACGATTGGTTTATGAGGTGTGGCCTCTATGATAGCTTTTTGCGGCTCCACATCAATTTGAAGCTCAGAAGGCTGATAGTGAATTTTCACACTAAAGAATGAAGGTATCACACCAATGGTGAATTGTTTTGCTGGGGGACTGCCATTGATTTTGGCAAACTCAGCAATCGCATTCCCACCATTCTCGATCTTGATGAGTTCACTTCCTTCTTCCGCTCTTCGACCCATTCCTTCTCCAACAGCACGCTTCCCCTCAGCTGCCCATTCCTCAGAACGTCTAAAAATTGACTTGATGTCCATATCGGCAAACGCCTCGGTTTGATCAATGGTTAATTTCGACGGTGTCCTTTTGATATTCATGACAGCTCGTGGCTGCTGTATCTCAAGATCAGCTAGTGGCTGCTCTAATTCTTGCCGGGAAGGAGTTGTCGACATTTGAAGTTTTGCATAGGTTTGCTGCATTAACAATCTAGGGATTTGCATATGTTCACCTCCATGATGCAAAAAAGCACCCATCGGATGCTTTTTATTATCTTAAGAAATCAACAAGGGATGGCTGAATGACTTTAGCTGTTGTCGCTAAAGCAGCTCTATTCACCGTCTCTTGTTGAAGAAGATCAAGAATTGCCTTTTCGCTTTCAACATCTTCATTATCTGATTTAGCATTTTTCAGTACTTCAAATTGTGAAGTCAAACGACTTCCTACTAAGTCAACACGATTCGAACGCGCTCCTAAGTCAGATCGCTCAGCACTCATCACTTCTTTAAACTGATCGATACTTGCTAATGCATCATCAGAATTCGCGAACGTTCCATTTTTCAATGAGTTTTCTAAATCAGTCAGCATTTCAATGACATTTTGACCGTTAGCCTGTCCGCCAAACGCTGAGATTGGATTTGAGTTTACATTTAAAGTGATACCATCAGAAATATTCGCTTGAACAGCATTCGCATCTGTATAATTTTCGAAGTTAAATGTATACGTTCCGTCTGCATTCTCAACAACTGGTTTAACATTTGTATTTGTCCCATTAAATACGAACTTACCTAGCATTTGAGTGTTCATTGCATCAATGATTTGATTCTTCATCTGGCCAATTTCCACTCCGATAGCTGCTAAATCTTCGGGCTGCTTTGTTCCATTTGCCGCATCAAGCACTTTATCTCGTATATTTGACATAATATCAATGATTTCAGTGACACTTGTTTCAGATGTATCAATCCAGTTTTGCGCTTCATTTAAGTTATTTTTATATTGTTCATTTCGGAACAAGGCAGTACTATATTGAAGGCTTTTTACTGCTGCAACAGGATCATCAGACGTTTTTGTAAAACGTTTGCCTGTTTGTGCCTGCTCATTAATTTTAGAAAGTTTTTCATAACTTTTACTAATATTTCGAAGTGAGTTTTGAGAAATCATACCTTGTGTGACTCGCATCCGTTATCCCTACCTTCCTACGACACCCATGCCGTTTATGACCTTATCCAATACTTCATCTTGTAATGTCATAATTCTCGCAGCCGCATTATATGCATGCTGAAATTGGATCATATTCGTCATTTCTTCATCAATGGAGACAGCGCTAGTCGACATTCTACGTTCATTGGCTGAATTGACAAGAGCAGCTGAACTGCTTTCAAGCGTCATGTTCTTTTTCCCTTGTACCCCCATCTCAGCAATCACATTTTGGTAATAATCCTGAATTGTCGTTGTATTTCCGCCGATTGGTAACTTTAAGTCTTGTATATTAGCTAATTTCGTAGCATTCGAACCGTCACCTTGTGTTTGATTGAGAGATGCAGCAATATTATCTGTTGATGCTAAAATGACATCGCTCACTTTAATACGAGCTGCCAAACCTTTATTCAACTCATTGTTATTTTCGATATCAAAAAAGTCTTGTCCACTTGCACCATTTAACGTGTACCCCTGCTTATGTACATCGTTAAATGTATCCATGAATACTTTTGCTACTTCATCCAGCTCTGCAAGCATATCTGGATACATGCCTTTTTCAGCACCGTTTGACATGTAGCCATAAGCTTCAACAAGTGCTTTTACTTTACCGTTCACTTGTAATTGATCCGCTGCAATTGTTGTTGTTCCGAATTGAAGTGAGTTAACAAGTCCCGTTGTATTATCGTAAGAGATTTGCAGTTCAGACTTTTCGTTCGTAATACCATTCAAAATGTTTCCAGCAGATTGTCCATTTGCACCGATAATGTCGATGTTGACAGTTCCTTCAGCAATTTTGAGTGCATTACCGCCAGGTGGATTGTAGCTGACCTTAATATCAACAAGTGAGGATAATTGATCGACCAAAGTATCACGTGTATCATAAAGATCATTTGGAAGATATCCATTTGGCTCAACTGCTGCAATCTGTTTGTTCACTTCATCTATTTGAGATAAAAGAGTGTTTACATCTTTGGCTGTTGAATCGAGTTCCGTTTTTAAATTCTTTTGTATCGTTGTTAAAGAAGAATTGAGCAGACGGAATTGGTCAACTAAAGCCTGTGCACTTGTTTTAACAACTGTACGTGCAGAAGCCGTATCAGCATTTTTTGATTCCGATAAGACCTGTAATGATTTCCATAGATTATCAAAAGCTCTGTTCAAGCCCTCATCCGTCAAATCATTCATAACCCCTTCCATCTGTGAAAGGGCATCTGACTTCGTTGAGTAGTAAGATAAGTTATTATTATGATCTCTGTATTGTAGATCTAAAAAGCTGTCTCGAATTCTTTCAACGGTTCCAACTTGTACACCTGTCCCCATTTGGCCATACGTTTTGCCGTCATAAACAGAAATGACTGGATAAGGATTTTCTGCTTTAAAGGTCACTCTTTGTCTTGAGTAACCCTCCGTATTTGCATTGGAGACGTTGTTTGATGTGACATAAAGCCCTGCACGCTGGGCTGTGATGCCTCTTTTTGCCGTTTCTAGTCCCATGAATGTAGAACCCATTGGTATCCTCCTTGTTTACGCCTTTGAATCAAACAAAGCCCTTTGCTGTTTAGGCTTTGAACTCTCAAGACCATTTTGTCCGTAATTCATATTTTCTTTATTAGGGTTAACGAGATCGAATGTCAGTGAAATAAATTGAAGTGACTGCTGAATAAGCTGCTTGTTCAGTTCATTTACATCTTTTAGTTCCACCATGATGTCATTTAGTTTCTCATATAATGAAATGAGCTCTTCTTGATCTGTACCTTCAGCCTTTTCGATACATGCAGTGATGGTTGGTGATTGATCACTTTGTAAAAATTGAACGGTCGCTTCAATTCGTTTTTCTTCTAATTGAGAAATGGCCTGAATATACTTTTGCTCTAAATTCAGAACCTCTGAAAGAGCATCAATCTCATTGCTTTTCAGCATTTCTGTTTTATCCTTAGACAACTTTAAAAGCTGTTCATGCAATCCATAGAGACGATGCAGTTCTTCAATAATTATTTTAACTGACATTCACGCTGCTCCCTTTTGTTATTGTTGTTTATAAAAATTCAGCATTTTATCTGCAATGCCTTTTGTATCTACTTGATATGTTCCGGCTTCAATGCTTTTTTTAATTTGGTCAATTTTATCTTGACGTTCTCTCATAATATTCGGCACCTTTTGCATTTCGATTGCCTTTTTAGAAATTTCGACTTTATCAGTTGATTTAGCTTGATTCGATTGCAACGTTTGTTTCTCATATGTTTTCTTGTAAGGATTTACTGGTTGTGTTCCATATCGATTAATTTTCACGGGATTCCTCTCGCTTTCCGTTACAGTCTGTCTTGATTCTATCCATTTTATCGACCAAACTGCAACTTAGTTTAGGGAATCAGTCGTTTTTAGGATTAATGGCATAATAGGTGTCTTTTCTCCTAGATTCAATCTCCCTTTTACGCTCCTCTTCTTGGTTCATTTGGCTGATTTGCGAATGAATATCCTGTTCACATTGGCTGCATAGCTTGTTTTTCCTGATCGCTTTGCCACATCTTTCACAAGGATAATTAATATTTGGAAATTGACTAATTTGCAGTCTTTTCAAACGAATAAATTTCAAGATTAATTCTTCATCAACGTCTGTTGCTTCTACTATTTCAGCGATCGTTGATTGTCTATTACTTTGTTTTCTCAAGAATTTATATACGATATCAAAAGAACGTTCTTCTTCTTCAAAGCATTTGTTACAAACCGTTTGGATGGTGGTTTTTAAAAATAGCTGATTACATTGTGGACAGTTTGCCAATTGATTCATAACCAAAACCCCTTACGTTATTTTCTTTTCTTATTATCGGTTAATTATCATGATTTTTAACTACGTATCAACGTAAAAGAAGAAACACTTTTAGCACCTGCGTCTTTCAAAATTCTTGCCGCATCATAGATGGTTGCTCCCGTTGTATAGATATCATCAACTAATATAATATCCCTTTGAACAATCGCATCTGTTTGCTTGATTTGAAACAATCCTTTTTGATCTAGGCGTTCATTTTTCTTTTTTTTAGACTGCTTACTTTGATGTATTTTCACGAGTGGCTGCAATATTGGCTTATCTAGCAAAGAAGCGATTATCACGGACTGATTAAATCCTCTTTCTTTTAGTCTTTCATGACTTAAAGGGATCGGTATCAGCAATGGGTCTTTTATGCAGAAGGAATGTTTAAATGCTGCTTGTACATCTCTTTTAAACAGCTCAGCTAAAGCCGTATCACCCCGAAATTTAAAACGGGCAAGGACATCTTTCATCAAATCATTGTAAGTATAAACTGACCTATTTTTTACAAGGACTTTAGTAGAATCAGAGCGTTCATTCCAACTATTACAGTCCTGGCATAATCGGTCATTTGACTGCGCCCTTCCGCATGTTGGACAAATAGGATGCTCAATCTTTACTAAGTGATTCTTACATGCTACACAAAGACGATCATCATTTAATAGTAGGAATGATTTCCATGTAAAAGCAGGCACAAAATGTCCCTCGCAAATTTGACAAATCAATTGGTTTCCTTGTTCAGCAGCAGACGATTTTCACACCTTGGAAATGCGGAAACCTTGGAAGCTGCTTCTGTCAGAATGACCAGCATCGCAGTATTCTTCTGTTTATCCACCATCTCAGATTTACTGTAAGATATTTTATCGATATCTGTTATATATTGTGGTTTCACTTGATTCAGTGAAATCGCTAATACATCTTCCATACACTTTTCACAATGACAAATCATGTTTAATTGGTTGAGATATTGATTGAGAATTTCCTTGAGTAGTATTTCTTTTGCATTGAGTAGCATATTTGTCTCTCCTGCCATTTGTGTATTGTGAATATAATGTACCATGATTTAGTTGAACCCACACTGTTTTTCAGAAAACTCTTTTGCAGCCGTATCATTCATTTTTGCGATATGCTTCTTTGCTTGTTTCATACTTCTCGTTAAACCAAAATGAAAAAGGAAAACATCTCCTGTACAATAATCCGGATGTCTGCCTACCCGTCCAGAAATCTGAACAAGTGCACTCTCTGTAAAAATAGTAGATTCCGAACCTAGTACCCCCACTTGAACATTTGGAATGGTTACGCCTCTTTCTAGAATAGTGGTTGTAACTAGTACATCGTATACGTAATCTCTAAAGTGCTGAACCTTTTGTTTCCTATCCGGATCATCGGCAGATACTCCCTCCACGTTTAAGGATTGTTCTCGAAGAATCTTCGTTACCTTCTTCATGACAGCAATTGAAGGAACAAAAAGTAATATTCTTCTCTTGTTTGCAATATGTCTCTGCATCCAATTCATCACTTTAGGGGGCAGCTGGTTCTTTTTTAATCTCTTTTTCCAATGTCCGATCCAATGAAAGGTCGGTACGGGTAATGGGTGCTCGTGAAAACGCAAAGGAATTTTTATCGCTTCCAGTTTTCCGCGAGAAACCTCTCTCGTCATTTTTTTAGAGGGTGTCGCACTTAAATAAATCCTAACCCCTCCGTTCTTTCTCATCGCCTTTAGAACAGCAAATTGGAGTCGCTCATCCATTGAATAAGGGAAGGCATCGACTTCATCTACAATGAGCACATCAAAAGCATTTTTGTATCTCATCAGCTGGTGTGTTGTGGTGATCACAAGCGGTGCTATTTGAAACCTTTGAGAACTGCCTCCATAAAGTACGGTAATTATCACCCCTTGAAATGCTTTTCTAAGCCGCGGTTCGAGTTCAAGCACAACATCTGTTCTAGGTGTCGCAATACAGACACTCATTCCTTGATTTAATGCATATTCGATTCCGTGAAAAAGCACTTCCGTTTTCCCTGCTCCGCAAACCGCCCAAACAAGTAGATCAAATTTGTTTTTAATAGCTTCAATCATTCTTTCTGACGCTCTTTTTTGTCCTTTAGACAGCTCTCCCTGCCATGTTAATTCGGCTCGACATGTTTCTACCATTTGTGGACCTGTCCATTCATAAAGAAACCCACATTCTGCTGCTTTTCCCATCATGATGCATGATCTACAGTACACGCAATCCTTTTGACACACCTCACATGGAGAATGAGCGAAATACCGCTTGTGTGATACACCGCACCGGCAGCATGTAAAACCATTTGCTTTCCTCTCAATGGCTGGAGACCGATTGACTAAGCCCTTCTCCTCCAGCCAATCTAAATTGGACTGTGGGCACTTTGTTTCAACGGTGAGCAGATGGCGTGAATGCAGCCGCCCCATTAGTTCCATTGCTTTGTCCATATTCATCTTCACCAAACACCTTTCAATTGATGTTTGGCTATTATGCGCAAAGACATGACCTTTCGTCCAACAGGTAAAATCAAAAAACAAAACCTCTTTTCTATACGAAAAGAGGTTTTTTAGGAATTATCTAATCACCCAGCCAAGGGCTAAAGAGCCTTCACCTAGATGGGTGCCGATCACGGCACCAAAGTAACTTTTATAAAATTCAACATGAGGATATTTTTCTGATAAGTGCGCAATTAATTCTTCTGCTTCTTCTTCTCTATTACCATGTATCAGTGTTGCTCTCATCGGAACACCACGTGATGCATCTTCATCAAATAATTCAAAAATACGTGAAATGGCTTTTTTACGTGTGCGAATCTTCTCAAAAGGAACAATTAGCTTGTTGTCAAAATGCAAAATAGGCTTTACCTTTAAGAGGCTTCCAATAAAAGCCTGAGCACCATTTAATCTGCCGCCTCTTTGCAAATGAGTTAAATCGTCTACCATAAAATACGCCCGCTGACTTTCTTTCAGGTAATTTAGATGTGCTAACACTTCTTCTAAAGAAGCACCTTCTTGGATTTTTTCAGCAGCTTCTAACACATAAAAACCTTGTGCCATACAGCTTGTTTCTGTATCAAACGGGTAAATATCAATCCCGTCAACTAGATCATTCGCTGAGACCGCACTATTATACGTTCCACTAATTCCACTTGAAAGGTGGATACTAATCACGGCGTCGTATGTTTCACTTAGTTTTTCATATAAGGCTATTAATTCACCGAAAGCAGGCTGAGAGGTTGTTGGAAGATCTTTGTGTTTTTTGATTTCTTCATAATATGTCTTCCAGTCCATTTCTATTTCTTCACGGTATGATTCACTGCCGAAGATGACGTTAAGGGGGATCATATGAATATTATGTTTATCACGCAGCTCTTGTGGTAGATAAGCAGTACTGTCTGTTACAACGGCTATTTTCATTCTTAAATACCTTCCTTATTCGTTAAGTTACTCTTTTTTATTTTAAAAGAATAATCATTTTTTCATTAGATTTATAATAGTAATCAAAAAAGCCTGCCTAATCAATAGGCAAGCCCTCTATATCCGAAAAAGAATCCTTACCCTGTCTATCATTTCCCTTCACCTAAAATGTGAGAGAATAAAAACAGGCGAAAAAGGAGTACTTGTCCGGAACACTATCTCATTTCTACCCAGCCATTTTTAATAGCTACAACAACAGCTTGTGTACGGTCGTTTACATTCATTTTTTGCAAAATGTTACTCACGTGGTTTTTGACTGTTTTCTCACTAATAAAGAGCGATTCACCGATTCCTCTGTTGCTCTTTCCGTCAGCTAACATTTGAAGAACTTCACATTCACGTCTAGTTAAGATATGAAGTGGTCTGCGAATTTCAGGATATACCTCGTGCTGTGGATGTGCTGAAACGCCGCTAGTCGCTAGGCGTCGGAATTCATTTACTAAGTTATGAGTGACTTTCGGATGTAAATAAGAGCCTCCATCAGCTACAACTTTCACTGCTTCGATGAGTGTGTCTGCATCCATTTCTTTTAACAGGTAGCCTCTCGCCCCTGTTTTCAATGCATGTGTTACATAGTTTTCATCGTCATGAATAGATAGAATAATGACTTTTGATTCGGGATAAAGCTCAACAAGCTGCTTTGTAGCCTCAACACCATTTACATTCGGCATATTAATGTCCATAATGACAACATCCGGATGATAGTGTTCTACGATACGTGCAGCTTCGTCACCGTCGTCTCCTTCTGCAACTACTTCAAAAGTAGGTTCAAAATCTAAAATCCGTTTGACACCTTCACGGAATAATTGGTGGTCATCAATAATTACAATATTTACTTTAGTCACAAGCTACGCCTCCCCATGTTTATTGTTCTACACCTGAACTTTATGGTCAATATGTCTTTTGACTCTATTTTACAATTTTATTTTGCAATGTTAATGGCACGCGAATCATGATGAATGTCCCTAGACCTATTTTTGAGTCTATGGTCATTTTACCTTCCAGTAAGTCTACGCGTTCTTTCATGCCAAGTAAACCGAAGGATTTGTTTTTGTTTGTTTTTACATCTTTCATATCAAAGCCTTTTCCATCGTCTTTAATAATTAAGGTCACAAAGTCTTTCGTTACTTCTACTTTGACAGAGATTTCTTCAGCTTCAGAATGCTTTAATGAATTTGTGACAGCTTCTTGGGCTAGTCTAAACAGTGCTACTTCAAATTGAGAAGCAATTCTTTCGCTTTCTGTATCACCTAGGCATTGGAACGTAATTTTGGTTTTTCCATCATATTCTTCAATTGTGTTTAAGTATTTTCTCAGTGTCGGAATCAGACCCAAATCATCTAAAGCCATCGGTCTTAAATCATAAATGATTCTTCTCACTTCGTACAGTGCATTTCGCACATTCTGTCTGAGACTTCTAATTTCTTTAAAACCTTCTTCTGTACCGCGGTCTCTAAAAATCCGTTCAATTAATTCGGAACGCATCATCACGTTTGCCAGCATTTGAGCAGGGCCGTCATGAATTTCCCGAGACACTCTTTTGCGTTCTTCTTCTTGGGCTTCAATAATTCTGAGACCAAAATCTTGTTTTGCCTGAGCATCTTCAAGTAAAACGCCGACCTGGCGTAAATCCTGGTTGAGATAGTTGAGAACCACTGTAATCTGACTCACAAGCGTTTCAGAGCGTTCAATGACGTCTTGTAAACTTAATAACCGTCTTTCCAGATCGTCTCTTCTTTCTCTCAGTTGCTTCTCGCGCTGCTGAATCATGGTGAGTTCCACTTGCAAGTTATGTGCTTTTTCGTAGGCCTCACGTATTTCTTCTTCGCTGAATTTGTTGAAGTTTCTGCTGACCTCAGATAAGCGGTTTCTAGCATGTCTTGTATGGACTTCCAGCTTATCCCCAAAATCAATTACTTCGTTTACTTGCTGTTTGATTTGCTTCAGCTCTTCTACTAGGCTTTCATATTGTTGACGGGACTGTTCGCCTATTCTAAATACTTCGTCCTTGCTGCCATCAACTGTACTTAGCATTTTCATGATGATTGAATCCAATAATTTCGGATCCATTTTGGGTGTTGTCATGGCTTTTCCCTCCCGTAACAGTGATGTCATCTTTTTTTATTATAAATGTCATTGATCTGCATTTTATGTCGAATTATAATGAAAGAATGCGTATAATCATGAAGTTTTTATGACGACCCTTTTTCCGCTCCTATCATCATAACAAAATACGCTGTAAAATTCTAAAACCAATGCAAATTTTCACTAGTCTTACAATTTGCTTGTCAGGAGGGTATGTCTTTTGCTGAATCGCTATCTTACAGTAAAAAGTCGTGGCGAGCATGAGATCGTCATTGAAAAATCACGTTTTATTTGTCATATACAGCGTGCTGTCTCAGAAGAAGAAGCACAAGCATTTATACAATCCATTAAAAAACAACATTGGAATGCCACACATAATTGTTCAGCCTATCTCATTGGTGAACATGACCTGATTCAAAAGGCGAATGATGATGGTGAACCAAGCGGTACAGCAGGTGTGCCAATGCTTGAAGTGCTAAAAAAACGGAAGCTGAAAGATACAGTCGTTGTGGTCACTCGTTATTTCGGCGGTATCAAGCTTGGTGCCGGTGGATTGATTCGTGCCTACGGAAAATCTGTATCAGAAGCTATCAACCATGTTGGAATGGTAGAGCGCTGTTTAATGCGTACAATGCACACAACAATAGATTATACATGGCTTGGAAAGGTAGAGAATGAGCTTAGAGCCTCATCTTTTCAGCTAAAAGAAATCCATTATGCAGAAGATGTTATTTTTGAGACATATGTCGAAGAAACACAAACAGAGCAGTTCATTGAGTGGATGACTGAGCTGACAAATGGAAAGAGTGTTACAAAAGAAGGCGAACTGATTTATTTAGAAAAGGACATTGGTCCGATAAAGGAGACAGATGAATGGCACAACGAGTAAAAGTGCGTGTACGAAAGAAAAAGAGTAAGAAGAAGAGAATTATCAAACGTATTCTGGTCTTATTTTTGCTTCTTATCATCTGCATGGGCGGATTTGCAGTATATAAAATCGTCAATACTCTTCAAGCTGCTGACAAAACATATGATGAACTAAACCGTGGAGAGAAATCGAATCTTCGTGATGCTGTCATTGATATTAAGAAAAAACCTTTCTCTGTACTATTTGTCGGAATTGAGGATTATGCCACAAAGGGTGATCATGGCCGTTCAGATTCACTCATTGTCGCAACGATAAACCCCCAAGACGAAACGATGAAAATGGTTAGTATTCCTCGTGACACACGCGTACAGCTTGCAAGTGATACAACAGGAAGTAAAGAAAAGATCAATGCAGCATTTGCTAAAGGTGGTAAAGACGAAACGATCGAAACTGTCGAACAATTCTTGCATATTCCGATTGATAAGTATGCAACCGTTGATTTTGACGGATTCAAGGATGTCATTGATGAAGTCGGCGGAATTGATATCGATGTTCCATTTGACTTCAATGAAAAAAGTGATGTTAAAAAATCGAAAAAGATTTACTTCAAAAAAGGCAATATGCATTTAAACGGGGAAGAAGCACTTGCTTACGCACGGATGAGAAAACAAGATCCACGCGGTGATTTCGGACGTAACGATCGTCAGAAACAAATTTTACGTGCAATGATTGATCAAATGGCGAAGCCAAATAACATTGCGAACGTCGATAACATTGCGAAAGAAGTCAGTGATCACATTACGACCAATTTCCGTATCACAGAAGGTCTTGCGCTTCAGCAAATCTACAGCGGATTTAAAGGAGACGACACAGAAACTCTTTCTATTAAGGGATCAGACCTTTATTTAGGGCCAAATCGCACGTATTACTTTGAGCCAGATCCGACCAATTTAGCTAACGTACAAAATGAATTACGCACGCATTTAAAGCTGCCTGCTGAATCTTCAACTGAAACAGATTCACAAACCAATCCGTCCTCTGGTGAAACGGGGACAACTGATACAACTAACTCTTCGACCAGCACACCTGGACAATAATAAAAACAGCCCAGTTCCTAGGAACGGGCTGTTTTTTATTGTCTTTTGACCATTCGTTTATAAAATTTCGTGAATGGTTTAAACTCTTCATTCACCAATCCTGTTACTTCCGCAATCACTTGCATGAACATGACCAGTAAAAAGATAATAATCAGTGATAACCATATGGTGGCACTTGTCAGCAAAATGGCACTTAAGCTAAAGACTAAGCCAATCATATAAATCACGATGACAGCCATGCGATGGGACAAGCCAAAGGCCATCAGTCTATGATGAATATGAGATTTGTCAGGTGCTGAAATCGGCTGTTTGTTTAATATTCGTCTAATGATGGCAAAAGTGGTATCGAAAATAGGGACACCTAAGATGATCACTGGGACAACAACACTAAACAAAGTGACACTTTTGTACAGCCCTAATAGTGACAGTACCGAAATCATATAGCCTAAAAAAAGCGAACCGGTGTCACCCATAAAAATCTTCGCTGGATGAAAGTTGTAAAAGAGAAAGCCGATGGTACTGCCAATGACAACAAGGGATAATGAAAGAATCAAAATTTTATCAGCTGAAAATGCCATCACGGCAATGGTTGATAAACCGATGACAGAAATACCGGCAGCCAGTCCATCAAGGCCGTCAATTAAATTAATAGCATTTGTGATTCCGACAATCCATAACACGGTTAGGGGATATGCCATCCAGCCTAACTCAATTCGATCTGTTAAGAAAGGAACAGAGAAAAAGTCCATTTTTAAGCCTGTGCTTACAATCAGACAAGCAACAAGAACTTGTACGAGAAATTTAAATCTTGCACTTAAATTATATTTATCATCAAATATACCTAGAATGACGATAAGTACGGCACCAACTGAAATTGCTGTAATTTTATTATGTAGAAACAGCCCGCCTGCTAATGCTCCAGCCGCTACCCCAATAAAAATTGCCAAACCGCCCATTCGAGGCATTACTTTATCATGAACTTTTCGTTTATTCGGCTGGTCCACTGCACCAATCTTAATTGCAAACTTTTTGACGATTGGTGTCACAATTAAAACTGTAGCCAGAGAGACAAAAAACGCTAATAAGGCGCGTTCGTAATCCATAGGTCAGTCTCCTTCTAAATTGAAATCTGTATTTTGTATATTGGCCGCTCTTTCCATTATACAATTGAATAGAGGATGATCACAAGCTCCCCCTGTGAAGAAGAAACAAATAAAAACGCACAATCCCTGATGAATTATGCGTTTTCTTTAATATTCGTTAGTTCCACCATGTTTGTGAACAGCGCGTGCCAATCTTTTTTCTTCGCACGGCTTTGTCTTAGATGTCTATAGGTCATGTCGTCTTTTTTGCTGATCACTTTTTGGCAGGCTTCTACGAAGAGCGCAGGATCCTCGCCTTCTAAATATTCATACACATCATTCTCTTTTAGCCTTTCCGTTGACGGAAGATTTAAACCAACAACCGGTATTCCTGCGGCTAAAAATTCATATAGCTTGAGCGGAAACACAGCTTGATTGTAAGGAGATTGTTTGTATGGCATCATGCCTACATCAATCAGCTTCATATACGCAGGCACTTCTTCTGGTGCAACAGCACCTGTCCAAATCACATTCGGCAGTTTAAGTGCATGCTGAAAAGATGGATCACCATTTGTTCCATCCGGACCGACAAATAAAAATGTCCAATCAGGCTGCATGCGGGCAGCTTCTGCTATCATGTCAAAATCGAGCTTCGGCTTGATGCCTCCAATAAAACCAAGAACAGTTCCTTCTCTACCTTGCAGCACATCCTCCTTACATGGAAGATTGCTTTTTGCAAACACATCGTACTCGACGCCATTTTCAACTGTAAAGACATCTTTCGGTTCACCCATGAGACGCTTTTTGATTTGATCGTGTAAGTATTGAGAAGAACATGTAATGCTGTGTGCGTATTTGATGATTCGATTTTCTGCTTTCACAATGACACGCTGTCTCATATAAGAAAGCAAATTATTTTTGCCGCTTATCGGCTCTCCCCACAGGTCACTGCAATCATAGACAATATGTTTCCATTCAAATAAAGAAGATAAGAGCGGAAAACCCGGAAACGTATACCATAAGCAAACAGCGATTCCCTTCTTTTCCTCCTGCCGCAAATGCTCAAGAAGAGGGGACAATTTATGAATATAGAACATGTCTTGATATCGACCAAAACGGAAAAATTTGCTCTTGAGCACATCAGGAATGGTCAATTGCTTCATTCGATCGGTTATGGGCTGAAAGGGAGCTGTGTGACGGGATGCAGATGGGCATACCCAGATGACCTCTTTCGTTTCTGGATCAGATGCTAGAAATTCCGCCAGTCGATGCCGTCTGTACCTCAGGCCGTCCTGTCCCCATTCTCCCGTCGCTACGATAACATGTATGATCGAGTCTGCTTTCACCTTTATCACCTTTTTTCCCTTCTGTTTATAAGCGCTTCTTCACAGCATTTGTCGCATAGTGCATAAAACACCAAGATGCTTTGACAAAATGAAGCTGCTCAATTTCTCTGTAGACGAACCACGTTTTTTTCGCTGCTTTCCACTTGTTACTAGAGATCGAGTTTCCAACGATGCGGTATTCACTGAGCGGTTCACTCATGCCATAGGCTGTAAATCCCCTTTTTAATATGGACAGCCATGTAGCTAAATCCTGTCTTGTGCGGATGTTCGGCATTTCTACATGTCCTATCTTCTGTACATCAAGCATCACCGTTAAACAGCCGATAATGGTATTTTTCAAAGCTTCATCATAAGTTAATCTTGCTGGTGCAGTGACGGTTTTTTCTAACGGTTCTCCATTTTCTGCAATGATGTCATATGCCGTGAATGTAAAGGCATAATCGTTTGTCAGCATGAAGTCTACCTGCTTTTCGAGTTTCGTCTCTTTCCACTTATCATCACTGTCTAAAAAAGCGATAAAGCGGCCTTTTGCCTGTTTGATGGCTGCGTTTCTGGCGATGGCAGCTCCCCCATTTTGCTCTAAATAAATGACGTTGATTCTGTCGTCTGCTTCACTTAAGTCCCCAAGCAGCTTCCTTGTTCCATCTGTTGAACAATCATCTGCGATGATCAGTTCCCAATTAGAATAGGTTTGGGCAAGGACGGAATGAACTGTATCCGTTAAATAACGTTCCGCATTATAGGCCGGTGTAATGATTGATACTAACGGTTGATTGTTCACCTAAGACTCATCTCCAGTTCATCATTAAGATTCTTTGAACACTTCGGGTAAGACCACAAACATGAGCGAGATGCTAAAGCCAATGACAAGTCCAAGCAGTGCCCGCTTTTTCGCTGACATGCCTTTATTGCCTTCATCAAGAACTTGGGCAGGATCAACAATCTTCGCCTGCTTCATTCCAAGCTTTGTAGACTCCAATTCATATAAAAATCGTTCTTTATCTACTTTGGAATCGTTGCTGACAGATTCGTCTTCTAGAGCAGATAATCTACTTTCAATCACCTGCTGCCTTTTTGTAAATAATGCTTTGTCTTGCTTCAGAAATGTATCCGACACCTGCTTCACGACAGCTAAAGCATGATCCTTATCAGCATCTGTGAAAGACAGCTGTAATTGTGTATCTGATTGATTGGTGAGGATGAGGCGGCTTTTCACATCCTGCCTTTCTTCTTCTTTAACATCACTGAGTGCTTCATTCAAAAATGCATCGCTTTTTAATAGAGATGTCACTTCTGCGATATTGTTATACACTCCGTCATCATATTTACCAAGTGTGAGGGTAACGGCAGCTGTGTAACTAGACTGCTGCGCTGTTCCTTTGGCAAAAAAGAATCCAAAAGCGCCTAATACGACAGGCAGCAGCACGAGCCATACGATATACTTTTTGATTCGCTTCCCTATTCTAGATATGAAACCAGACATGTTCATTCTCCCAACATTGACGTATTTGCTTTTTCATTAGTGTAGCCATACCAGCGCAGCATCACACACGGTTTACCAAGAGCTGTTTGTTTTTCAACATATTCACCGCTGCGATTACGAGCCCTAAAAAGACCCAGTGGAAATATAAATTCGAGACCGAACTAGGACTGATACTTGAAACGAGAAAGCTCAGCATGGCAGCAAACAAACCTTCAATGATCATTTTTGCTGATCTTGTGTCCGCCCATTGGTATTGTTTATACAGCGTGAACATGAGATAAGCGTAGACGGAGATATAGCCCAGCATGACCGCAAATCCAAAGTTCGTCATCACTTCCAGCAGCCAATTGTGCACTTCAACGACTTGATCTGTATCAAAGATCGAAAAGTGGGCTAAGTAGTAAGACACATTACCCGCTCCGACACCAAACCCGTATGAATCCGTAAAGAAATGCCATGCATTTTTGATCAAATTCGCTCTCGCAATGTTGGATGGGAGTGGTTCACTAAAAGAATGCGCGACCTGAGAAGCGAGAAACAAGTCATAAAAGACTGAATAAATCTTGGCTGAAAAAACAGCGATACAGATGACACCAAGTCCGCCTGCTGCGATGAGTGACCACTTTTTGAGAAAGCGCGGCATGAGCAGCCACACATAGATGGCCGCTCCTGCAAATATGCCAAGCAGGCTCGCGCGGGATTCTGTTAACAAAATGAGATACAGTGCTGCGATGGCGCCAAATAATCCAAATGCTTTGATATAACCATTTTTCATTTGCCACATACACGCTAAATACAAGAAAAAGCTAATCGATAAAAACGTCGCAAAGTCATTTTGATTAAAAAAGACAGCTGTAGGATAGTGCTGTTTATACGCCGGCCCAAGATACAGTGAAGTATTCGGTAAATGGTTCAAAGTAAAGTGATTATAAAACCCTATCCCCATGACAAATACAGTCATGACGAGCCAAATGCTATAAAAGGTGACCACTTGATCCATTCGCTGAATGTACATGACCACAAGAAAGACAAAACCCATCCCCATAGCAAGCAGGGACATATATTTGAGACCGTCTGTCACCGAGTGAGCCCACAGCAGTGAGATAAGCCCGTAAAGAAACCATGCAGCGAAAAAACCAAGAATGCCTTTTACACGAATCTGCTGCCACTGCGATATGTACGTTCCCTTATCTCTCATCCGCCATATAAATAAAGCAAAGGCGGCAATGAGCATGATACGGTAGAGAAAAAGACTAAAGAACCCGGCACTAATTGAAAAGAAAGCGTTGTTGAGAAAGGTCAATGCAATTAAAAGATATATGGCTGACATGAACACTTGCTCACCGTTCATGTATAGCTTCATCAACACGAGAAAAGCTGTCAGAACCAAAAGCAGGACCGGAATGGCGACGATCTTTTTTAACCCGGCGGGCTGCGCAGACGCCATTTGTACAAGTCCTAGCCCTGCTGCAAATAATATACAACCGATCATGATTTGCCATGCTGTTTGTTTCACACTCATACCCATTTTCCTCCTAAGCAACCCATCCGATTTGAGGGATTAAGCCTTGACTTCCTGTTTATAGTAGGAAATGGTACGAGCCAAACCTTCCTGTAAACTCACAACAGGCTCCCATGCTAAGACTTGTTTCGTTTCCTCATTTGCCAATGTACTATGCACGATATCTCCTGCACGCTGCGGCTTGTAAATCGGTTCAAGCTGTGATCTCGTTACCCGTTTCATCGTTTGAAACAGTTCATTTACAGTGATGGAATCACCACACGAGATATTTAAACAAACGTTTGATTGGGCTGTTAAAGCCGCAACATTCGCTGCCGCTAGATCACCCACATAGATGAAGTCTCTTGTTTGTTCCCCATCTCCAAAGATAAAAGGGGCCTCATCCTTTGCAAACTTATCAGAGAAAATAGAGACAACACCGCCTTCTCCAAGTGCGTCTTGGCGCGGACCATATACATTGCTGTATCTGAGAATACAATAGTCCACATCATAGAGTGATTTTGCCATTTCTAAATAGCGCTCTACTGTCAGTTTTGCTAAGCCATATGGTGAACCAGGCTTCAGCCGGTGAGCGGTGTCCACTGGCAGATACACTGGGTCTCCATAGACAGCTGCTGATGAGGCAAAGATCACTTTCTCCACTCCTGCTTCAGCCGCGGCTTTCATGACGTGCAGAGATCCTTTTATATTAACTTCTTCGTCATATACGAAATCCTGAACGGAAACGGCTACACTTACTTGTGCTGCAAGGTGAATGATATAATCCGGTGCGATTTGTTTGATCAAATCAATCGTCGCTGGCTTTGTAACATCTGCCTCCATGCATTGCACGGAAAGATGGGCAATATTTTCTCGAGATCCAGTTGAAAAGTTATCAAGAACGATGGGCTCATAGCCTTTTTCTAGTAAAGCCTCTACCGTATGTGATCCAATAAATCCGCTTCCCCCAGTAACCAATACTTTCTTCATCCAAGCTCCCCCTGTTATTGTGCCTTCGATACCAATTCTGCTTCCCATACACTCGGGCGGCCGATAGACTGGTAAATAAATCCTCTCTCTTTCATTTCTGCTGGATCAAACAAATTCCTTCCATCAATTACAATCGGTGAACGAAGCAGCTGCTTGATCTGGTCTTTATCCATCTTCTGTACGTCATCCCATTCTGTTAGGATGAGACAGGCATCCGTATCTTTTACTGTTTCATACAGATCATTGCTGAAGATCGCCTGCGGGCCAAGCTCACGTTCAGCTTCTACATAAGCAATCGGATCATAGGCTTTCACAAAAGCCCCCAGCTCTCTCAGCATTGGGATAATATCTAGTGCAGGCGCTGAACGCATATCATTCGTATTCGGTTTAAAGGCGAGGCCTAAGACAGAA
Organism: Bacillus sp. FSL K6-0994; assembly: GCF_038630815.1. Taxonomy (NCBI): domain Bacteria; kingdom Bacillati; phylum Bacillota; class Bacilli; order Caryophanales; family Bacillaceae; genus Bacillus; species Bacillus sp. FSL K6-0994. The sequence continues at coordinate 3,226,513 of NZ_CP152043.1, forward strand.
ATGGTTTTTCCTTTAATATCACCGAACACACTCATCAATTTGCTGACAAGGTGGGCTCTTTGGTTGTTGTTCGTTTCAATGACAGATTCGATCAGCTTGAACCGGTATCCGGATGTTTCGGCAATTTTGAGAAGAGCCATCGTGTCTTTCGGGAAACAAGAACCTCCAAATCCAATGCCTGCTTTTAAAAATTTATGCCCGATTCGGCTGTCTAATCCAACTCCTTCACTGACTTTTTCAACGTCAGCACCTACCCTTTCGCAAATATTTGCAATGTCATTAATAAATGAGATTTTTGTGGCAAGCATGGCATTTGCAGCATACTTAATCATTTCAGCACTTTCTAAGTTGGTCTCTACAACCTCTGTTTGAAACGGATCATGCAGCCTTTTGATGATGGTAGAGGCATGAGTGCTAGTCGAACCAATGACCGCCCGCTCCATATTCATCGTGTCTTGAATCGCTGAGCCTTCTCGGAGAAACTCTGGATTGGATACGACGTCAAAAGGATATTTGCTGCGCGATGCCTTTTCCACAATGGCTTGAACGAGACGGCCTGTTCCAACGGGCACTGTACTTTTATTGACGATGATTTTATAGCCATTCATGTGTTCACCGATCGTTTGAGCGACAGCCTTCACATACGTTAAATCTGCTTCCCCCTGTGGTGTCATCGGTGTCCCTACGGCAATATAGATAATCTCTGATTCCCTAATAGCTGCAGGAATATTCGTTGTAAAAAACAGTCTTCCTTCTTCTGTATTCTTTTCAATCAATTCCTTTAAACCTGGTTCATAAATGGGAACGACACCACTTTTTAAGCTGTTGATTTTTGATTCATCAATGTCACAGCAGATGACACGATTTCCGATATCAGCAAAACAAGTACCCGATACTAACCCGACATAACCTGTTCCAATCACAGCAATTTTCTTCAACATTTTTCATCCTCTCAGTAAAAGCATATTGTCCGTTCCAAGCTGTTTATCTATCTATCATTCTTTGCACATTTCATCTTGTTTAAACGATGGATGTTGATTGATTGAGCACCTTCTCATATTGCTGAATGAGATGCTTCGCATTATGTTCTGATGAATATTCTGTATGAACTATTTCATGAAGAACGTTCTTCACTTCTTCATTCCAGCTGTTTTCATAAAGGCAGGCGTGAATCGCCTCTTTCAGCTGACGCGTCGAACGCGGTTCAACGAGCAGGTGTTGATAGGTTGAAAATAAGGATGGGAGACCACCAACCCTTGTTGCAATGACAGGTACCTTTAAAGCGAGCGCTTCTAGAACGACGGTTGGCATTCCTTCGCTGTAGGAAGGGAGTGCAAACAGATCAGCTGCCATTAAGTAGTCTCTCACCTGCTCATTCGGCACCTGGCCTGGGAGTATAATAGATGCTCCCGCCCGTTCTGTGAGCTCCATTGCAAGGGGCCCTTTTCCAACAAAGACTGCTTTCACTCCATCCATGCTGCTGACAGCATCAGCTAATTCAAGCAAGCCCTTCTCTTTCACTAAACGCCCGACGAAAACAACGAGCTTATCTTGAAGCGGTAAACCTAAGTGCTTTCTGATGCCTTCTTGACCTTCTTCCGTTCTGGAAAATGATCGGAGCGGAATACCAAGCGGAAGACATTTTGCTTCTACCTTCGTCATCTCATTTGTCTTTTTAGCCAGCTCCTCACTCACTGTCAGAACAGCAGATGCCTGCCTCACCGCCGTTTCAAAGGCTGCCTGTGCCCCTTTGCTATAGTTCGGATATACGTTCACATCACTGCCGTGCAAGGTCAGAAGATAAGGGATTTTCGTTTCTTTCTGAATAACAGCCGCCGCTCCGCCAGACGGCATGGCAAAGTGCGCATGGATAAAATCTGGTGACAGCTGATGACGCTGCATTGCTCTGAGAACGGAAGCCGCTATTCGTTTACTCGGCTGCGCCCATTTCAGCTGTCCTGGGAGCGCTGGATAAGGCGGTCTGTAAACTGTCACTCCGCTTCTCACTTCCTGTTCAGGCAGATCCCTTTTCTGCCGATAGGATGCCTTCAGCATCCGTAAAACCGGTGGATTCACTGGATTTGGGCAAATGACAGTCACTTCTATTCCTTGTTTGAGCAGCTCCTGCACTTGCGTTTCATGAAACACGCCCTCACTCGGATGTTTTTCACTAGGATATACACTTGTCAGCCATAACACCTTCATGACGAACGACCTCTTCTCAATAATTTGCCTGCAGCCTGCGGATACATTTTGATGAGCAGCAAGCCATACAATGCAGCACTGACACAAACAGTCAGTAGTAATTGAAGTGAAATATCTGCTGTCGTCAGCTTCATCCCTTGATGTAAAGCTACCGCACAGACAGCCATGAGCAGCGTCATGACAGCAGGTTTTCCAAGTGATTTTAAATACACCTTCATATCAAGCTGAATGACATATGCCATGAGCCATCTGCCGACAATAAAGTTGAGCAGGCTGACACCTGAGTAGATCCAAGCTACTGTGAGCAGACTGCCTGTAGTCACACCTGCATATAATGCGCAGCCATACACGATGAGCATTCCCGTATCCCAATAAAAGGCTAAGTCCGCTCTCCCTTTTGCAAGAAGTATTGAACCGTTTGGATTCATCAGCACACGCAGCAAGCCGACAATGCACAATATATTTAGAACCGGAACCGCTACTAGCCATTTCTCTCCAAACACGACTTCTATAAAGCTGTCTGATACGGCAGCAAGGCCGATTAATAATGGAAAACTAACCAATGCGAGCATATTCGTCATACTTAGGAAGCCCTCTCGCAGCATGGAGTGATCCCGCTGACTTTTTGCGAAAACTGGGAAAGCCACTCTCGTCACAATCGGATTTATCTTCAGCACGGGTATTGTTACAATTTGATACGCCAAGCTGTAAATACCTAACGCTTCCGCTCCAAGAAACCGGCCGATTAAAATCATGTCGATATTCGATCCTGCTCGGTTGACCAGTCTGGATGCGAGCTGGAATGCACCGAATGAGAAAAATTCCTTCACCTCTCCTAATGCAAAAACAGGTGCTGGACGCCACTTCTTCCAATAAGCCGCTGCATACATGAGACCTTTTCCTGATTGCAGCAGCACTTGAGAAATGACATAGGCGATAATCGGATTCATGAAGAAGGCGAAAACGAGTAAAACGAGCAGCGATATGATGGTTGCAATGGTTTCAATGGTGCTTAATGTTTTAAAGGCTAAGTCTTTTTGCATCATATACTGGTACTGCTGGCCAATCGGTGCGATCAGAAACATGATCGATAATAGCTTGAGCAGACCTTCTAGCTCTGGCCGGTTATAAAAAGCGGCTATCATTGGGCTTAGCAGAATGAGCAGACAAAACAAGATAATCCCTGTGAGCAGGTTAATCCAATATAATGTAGATAATTGACGTTCTGTCGTTTGTTCCTTTTGAATGATTGCTGCCCCAATTCCTAGATCTAGTAAAATCTGCGTAAATATTGTGACAGTTGTGATCATGCCAACAAGTCCAAACTCCTTGAGTGTCATCACGTTCCCTAAAAAGGCGAACTGTGCGATTTGGATAATGGTGATGATCAATGCGGACAAGCTTGTCCATTTTGCCCCGCCTAGCATGCGTTTTTTCATACTTGCCATTTCTCTTCCCTACTTTACTTATCTGGCTCCGTCACCAGTCATGATGACTTTTAACGTTTTTACCATAATCTTCGTGTCGAGAGAAAATGTCAAGTTTTGAATATACTGTAAGTCATGTGTTAATTTTTCACTTGGACTCATTTCATATCCGCCATTTACTTGAGCAAGACCTGTCAGCCCCGGCTTTACCGCCAACCTTTTTGTGAAGCCTGGAATCGTCCGATTAAATTCTGCGGTAAACATCGGTCTTTCTGGACGAGGGCCTACGATACTCATTTCTCCTTTTAACACGTTGATAAATTGCGGAAGTTCATCAATTCTTGTTTTACGGATGAATGCCCCCACTTTGGTAATTCGAGGGTCATTTTTTTGAGCCCATTTCGCTCCTCCGCTTTCTGCGTCAGTTCTCATCGATCTGAGCTTCCATAATTTAAAGTAAACACCGTCTTTCCCAACCCTTTCCTGCATATAAAAGGCTGGCCCTGGTGTTTCCAGCTTAATCAAAAGAGCAAACAGCAAAATGATTGGCGTACTCAACATCAATCCGATGAACGAGAACATTAAATCTATGAAACGTTTTGCAAATAAATAACGAACCATATGTTCTGTTAAGGCAAAAGAGTGATTTCGTCTCACTTCATATTCTCTGTAAAGATTCATCGCTTTCTCTGCACTCACTGACCTGCACCTCACCATTCAAAGTAGTTGTTGTGTAAAGAGATGTTCTATGAAAGTCAGTTTAGCAGAGCAACATTAAGCAAATGTAAATGCGCTGTTAAGTCTTGTAAAACTGTGTTAAGAATGTGCACTTATATCAAGTTATGCCCTTTTGAACGTAAAAAAGACCCGCAATTCTGCGGGTCTCCGGGTCTTTTCTTTATTTTGCTTTTACAGATTCGATCGTTTTTAATCGAAGTGTTCCGTTTGCATCTTTTGTATAGGTTACTTTTACTTTTGATTCTTCTTTTAAGCTGTTCACTTGTTTAGAAAATGTATTTCCGAATTGAATAGCTACTTCTTTTCCATCAATGTTGACAGCAATTGTATGTCCATCAGCCAAACCGACATATGTGCCTTCTTTGGTGATTTCATTTTTCTTACTAGCCGTTGATTCTTTCTTTGTTTTAGAGTCACCTTTTGAGTCAGCTTTTGATTGGTCTTTAGCAGGTTCTTCTTTTGTAATTTCTTTGCTTGAGCTGTCTTTTGCCTCTTCATCAGATTGACTTGCCGGCTCTTCTTTTTGAGCAGCTGTTTCTTTACTTTGATCATCTGCTTTTTCATTTGATGATTGATCTTCTGATTTTTCGTCCGCAGCCTTATCTTTGTTTTGATCGGCTGCTTCAGTTGTTTCTTTTTTGCTGTCATCCTTTTTGTTATCGCTTGATTGATTTGTTGTGCCGCACGCTGTGAGCAATACTCCTAGAAGCAATACTAGAAACGGCATTGTGATTAATTTTTTCAAGATCGTCACCTCTTCATGATTTGTCGGTTTGCTGTCGTTTGAAGATTTATGTGTAAACCATTCACCTTCTATGTTTCAATTATAACAAACATAACCAAAAATAAAATGTATTTTTAACTTGACACATCATTCATGATTCATTTTACGTCAAAGTAGTTGGACACACCCGTTGCAATTCCAGAAGCCAGCCGATCCTTTGCAGCGGTAGATTTTAAAATACTCGCATCGATTGGACTTGTTACAAAGCCGGTTTCTAGCAAAATACTCGGCATTCTGGAATATTTGATGACGTGAACCCTGCTGTTTTCACTCCGCGATCTTTTGTTCCAAGGGCACTGACCATTCGGGGCTGCACCTGTTGTGCCAGCTTGACACTATGAGCAGCCGCATATGTTGTATCATAATACGTCTCTGTTCCATTCGCACCGCTGTTATCATTTGCGTTGGCGTGGATACTGATGAATATATCAGCACTTGCCTGGGCTCCTTTACTGACACGTGTCTGCAAGGAGTCAAATGTATCAGAAGTTCTCGACATGACAATAAGGGCACCCGCCTGGTGAAGCCTTGACCGCAGCTTTAATGCTACTTCTAAATTGATGTTCTTTTCAAGCAGCCCATTCCCTACCGCTCCAGCATCCTGCGCACCATGACCTGGATCAATAAAAATTGTTTCGCCTAACACCGCATTTTTCAACTGTGTGATGACATTTGATTGAATGGTTGATGTTCCGCCTACCACAGAAAATGCTGACATCTGTTTGGCCCCAATGACTTTTCTGATAGCATCCGGCACCGTTTGAACATCTGTGAGAAGAAGGGTTTGTCCCTGTTTCGCTGCTATACTTGCCGCAGCGGCTGCATCTGCATAGGCATACCCATGACTCATAAATGTGTGACTTGTCTTCATTGGATACGTTTTAGCAATTTGGGCAGCCACCTCATACCGATTGGCTCCGCTTATTCTGACTGGTGAGGGAAGCTTTTGAAAAGCAGTTTTATTGATACTTGCTTCTCCGCCGATCACAATGGTCCGCTTGACTGCTTTGTTTTTTAATAGATTGGCTGTTTCCTCGCGCAGTCCTTTCGCATCTGTTAATAAAATGGGATAGCCTTGTTTGGCAGCGTACGGAGCAATCGCGACAGCATCAGCATAAGCAGAACCATTCACGACGACAGCCGCACTAGCACTCTTCATGTGCTTAGCCACATTTGCCGCCAATTCATAGCGGTTCTTTCCTTGAATACGGAAAACGGATAGATTCATCGCTTTTAGCTGCTTCACGACTTTTTCAGAAATACTCGCAGTCCCGCCAAGAATCGTTACACGCTTCGTTTTCAGCTGCTGCAACCCTGTCTTTACAGCACCTGAAAGACTGCCAGCATTCGTTAACAGGACTGGGGCCCCTTGCTGGTAAGCATAAGGCACAGCACTCAGGGCATCTGCATAAGCATCACCGCCCACAAGAACAACGGCAGGCGCTTCCTGCCAGCCCCTTTTCGCGGTATTTACAGCCACCTCATATCGATTGCTTCCTTCTATCCTCGTTACAGCGTGCTGGGCAAAAACGGATGGTGTATATAAACATAGTGAAACAGCAATCAGTAACATACATTTGATATCAAAACGCATGAAGTCAACCTCCTTGGTTTGAACCCTTCTTCACCCAGGAGCTTCATGAACTTTTGAAAAAAGGCTGCCGAGTACGTTCTCGAGCAGCCTATCTGAGGCACCCCTCAGTTTTGTGTTTTCTTATCTAAAATAACCTGACACACCGCTTGAAATACCTGACGCTAATCGATCTTTATACGTAGCAGATTTCAAGATGTTTGAATCAACTGGACTGGAAACAAAACCAGTTTCTAAAAGAACGCTCGGCATCTTAGAATATTTAATGACGTAGAAGCCAGCTGTTTTCACACCACGGTCTCTTGTACCTAGTGCGCTGACCATTTTAGGCTGGATGTTTTGCGCCAGCTTCAGGCTGTTTGCAGCCGCATAGGTTTTGTCATAATACGTTTCTGTTCCATTTGCACTGCTGTTATCATTTGAGTTCGCATGGACACTGATAAAGATATCTGCATTTGCTGACGCACCTTTGCTCACTCGTGTTTGAAGACTATCAAATGTGTCTGATGTTCTTGACATGGTCACAAGTGCACCAGCGTTGTTTAATTTCGTATTTAAACGCTTTGCTACATCTAAATTCAAATTCTTTTCATATAATCCGTATCCTACAGCTCCTGAATCATGCGCACCATGACCTGGATCAATGAATACTTTTTTACCAACAGCCGGGTTTTTCAGCTGGTTCACAACAGTTGGTGTCACTGTATTTGTACTGCCTACGACAGTAAATTTGGTGATTTTCTTACTGCTCACTGTTGCTCTCGTTACTTTTGGCAGCGTCTTTTCATTCGTTAGAAGCAATGCTTTGTTTTGCTTCGCTGCAATGCCTGCAGCAGAAGATGAAGTGGCGTAACCAAATCCTCTTCCTACATAGGTATTATTGACACTCATATTGTACTTTTTCACAATATTTGCCGCGACATCATAACGAGTCGAGCCTTTGATCCGCGTTGGTGATTTCAATTGGTTATAAGCTGCTTTTGTGACGTAATTCTCTCCGCCGACTACAATGGTTTGTTTCACATTGCTTGCTTTTGCAACAGAAGCGATTTCAGAACGAAGTCCCTTTTTATCTGTGTATAGAATTGGGAATCCTTTTTGAGCTGCTACAGGTGCAATCGCAATCCCATGTGCATAGAAAGAACCCTCAACGACAACGACGCCTGCTGGCTTTTTCATTTTTTTCGCGATATTGGCAGATAGCTCATATCGGTTTTTTCCTGAAATACGCTGTGTGGAGATGCCCATTTTCTTCACTTGGTTGACCACGTTGTTTGACACACTTGATGTGCTGCCTAAAACGATCACCGTCTTTGTTTTTAATGAAGTTAAGGCTTTTTTTGTATCACCCGAAAGGCTTTTACTGTTTGTGTAAAGAACTGGTCCATTTTTTTGGTATGCAAGTGGAATTCCTGCTGTTGCATCTGCATACGCAGTTTTCCCTACTAAAACGACTGTACTTGCAGTTCCCCATCCTTTTTTCGCTACGTTTGCCGCTACAGCATATCTGCTCCCGCCATCAATTCGTGAGACTGAATTGTCTGCCAAGGCTGTTGGAACGATAACGAAAATGGCGATGAGGCTGAGGATGGCTGTTTTCATCATTGAGCGCATCTTCTAAGTCCTCCTTTTACCCTTTAATAGTTTGTTAGTTTTGTACCTGGATAGTAGAACGAGAGTATGGAAGAATATGAGTTTCCAGATTCCGCTCTCGCTTTGGCTCCGTATTGGCTCATACCAATGCCGTGGCCATATCCTTTTCCTGAAATCGTGAAGTCATTTGTGTTGTTTTTGACTGACGCAAACGTGCTTTTCACCTTTGTTGCGCCCATGACTGATCGAAACTCGGTCATCTTCATACTTGCCGTTGTGCTTTTGTTTACCGAATATGTGCCTGTTTTGTTTTTCAGATGGTATGTCAGTTTGATCGATACCGTCTTCGCTCGCTGGCCTTTTGTTTTCCCTGAGAACGTCAGGCTTGAGATGGATGCGATTTTCATATCAGATGCAGCGGTTTCTTTGTTTTTGAGCAGCCATGATTTCAGGCCTGCAAGGTCAGCTGCATTTGTCTCTTTTGCTTTAGACCACTCAGATGCTGCTGTGCTGGCAGTCAATGTCGTGCCTAGTTGTTTCTTAGAAAGTTTCAGTGTCCATGGATTGACTGGATCTTTTGGATCCTTTTTGGCCACTAAGTATGGCAGTGCATTTCCCCATACTTCTTCACTTGCCTCTGTATAACCGCCATTGCTAGAGTAATAGGTTGCTGAAATAAGCTGATTGTTGTATTTCAGAACCTTTCCTTTTGTAGCATCGACAGCTTTTGTTGAATTTGTGTACCAGTTATATCCTCCATATACTTGGAAGGCTGTTGTATCAGGGACGACTTTTCCAATACTTTTCACCGAATACGTTCTAGCGGCAACCGCCTGTGCTTTTAACGCTTCAACATTCCAGCTTGCAGGCATTTCATTTGGCACTACACCTTTTAAATAGTCTTCAAATGGAATATTTTCGAGAGTCGGCCTGATATACCCTGATTCAATTGCAAAGTTTACGCTGCCTAAATACGGCTTTCCTGCAATTTGAAGGACATTTTTTGTTGAATATTTCTCAGGAACAACTCTTACTGTGTTATACGTTTTTATGCCTTTTAATGAAATTTTTCCGTTAGAAATATTCAATTGGTAGTTTTGATTTTTTTTCAGATAGACTTGTTTGGCTAATGAATTTTTCAAGCTATCTTTAATTGCACTTGTGCTGCCAGCAAGATGATAAGCATATGTACCTTTTTCCTTCAGCAGTGCTTTTAAAGACGCTGTGACAGAATCGGGTTTCACATACACAACCGTACTGTTAGATTTTGCAGCCAATTGCGACAGCGGCATCGCATAAATATAGCTAGAGGCTTTTGCCAAATAAACTTTATCTGCATTAATATTTAATTTCTTTATAATATTCACAGATAATTCATAGCGATTGGCCCCGCTGATTCTTGTCACCTGTGAGGTTTTTTTGATTTGATTTTCAACTTTTTGTCCAGTACTTTTCGTACTGCCGATGATGATCACTTTACTTGGCATTCTATAAGACGGAATGGAATCTTTTTTTGTTAACAGGATAGGGTATCCCTTTCTCGATGCGTAGGATGCAATGGCAATCCCATTCATAAATGAGTTCCCGCCGACAACGACAGCTTGCTTATAGTTACCCATTTCTTTTGCGATTTTTTGGGAGATTTCAAACTTATCTTTTCCACTAATACGTCTGACTTTGCCATACTTTTTAATAGACTTCTCAGCAGCTGTTGAAATGCTTTTCGTATTTCCGACAATCAGAATGTTATCCGGCTTCATTTTCTTCAGCTGGTTTTCTGTTGTTTTCGTCAGTTTTTCAATATTCGTATACAAAATAGGTGCGCCCAGTTTGTATGCTAACGGCGATACAGAAATTGCATGATCAAATGCATCACGACTGACAATGACAACAGTTGATGGGTTTTTCCAGCCAGCAGAAGCGATGCTGTTGGCTACTTCGTATCTATTTTTGCCGTCATATCTTTTTGTCACAGCAACATTTGATCCTGATAGCTTGTATTCCCCAGTTGTTGAGATATCCATACTTGTTTTGTTTCCGATATAATTAGACAATTTCACTGAAATTGCCGTGCTTGCCATGGCAGACTGAAAGGGTGCAACTAGTAGAGTCAGTATCATGAGAACGATTAGTGTAACGCCTGTTTTCTTCAATTTTGTTCATCCCGCCCATCTTTTTTACTTCTGTTTTTCAATCTTCTGGATTTCCTTTTGACCACTGTCATTAATAAAGTAAGAGATTTCTACTGTGTCTCCTGGTTTAAATTCATTTAACACATCTTTAAAATTATCCGTAAATTCATAGCTTAGGGTCGTATTCACTTTTTTCACTTCGACTGTATGTGCATCAGCCATTCCAATAAATTCAGCTTTCTCTTCCAGTACCTGAGGAGTTGAACTGCTTGTCTTGTTTTCTCCTGAGGACTGCTCGGCCGTTCCACATGCTGTGAGCACGATACCTAGTAGCAGTATTAAGAACGGTAAAACGACGATTTTCTTCATTTTTTTCACCTCATGTCTTTGTATCGTCTTATAAGTTATTATTTTAAGGTAAATTTAAGGTTTTTTGAAACCTTTTTTTTGTTACAACGTCTATATCTAGGTTCAGAGTAAAAAAATAACTTGTTTATCAAGATTCGTAAACCTATAATCATGGAAGAATCATAGAAAAGGTGAGGGACATTATGAGAGCTGAAAGAAAAAGAAAGAAGAAAAAGGTTCTTTGGATTGTTTTATCGATTATTGGCTTATTCGTATTAGCAACTGGCGGATACGCATATCATCTTTGGAACACAGCAGCATCGACCGTCGCAGGCATTCAAGAAAATTTAAAGAAGTCAGATAAGCGTGACAAAGATGTCGATTTAAGTAAGAAAGACCCGATTTCTATTTTAGTCATGGGTGTCGATGAACGAAAAAATGACCGAGGCCGTGCAGATACATTAATATACATGACAGTAAATCCGAAAACAAAAACGACCGAGATGGTGAGCATCCCGCGTGATACGTATACGAAGATTGTCGGAAAAGGCACAATGGATAAAATCAACCACTCCTATGCATTTGGCGGTACACAAATGGCAGCAGATACTGTAGAGGAACTGCTTGATGTACCTGTTGATTACTTCGTTAAAGTCAATATGGAAAGCTTCAAGGATATTGTTGATACACTTGGCGGTATTACAGTAAATAGCACGTTTGCATTTAGCTATGACGGCCATTCATTTGGTACAGGAGAAATTAACCTGAATGGCGATCAAGCCCTTGCCTACACAAGAATGAGAAAGCAAGATCCAAAGGGTGACTTCGGACGTCAGCAAAGACAGCGCCAGGTCATTGAAGGAATCATTGCAAAAGGTGCCAACATTTCATCTATTACGAAATTCGGCGATATGTTCAAAGTCGTGGAAAATAATATGAAGACAAACATGTCATTTGACGATATGTGGATGATGATGAATGATTATCGTGATGCAAGACAGCATGTGGAGCAGCACGAGCTGAAAGGATCAGGCACACGTATCAATAACATTTATTACTACCAGCTTGATGACAGCAGTCTTGCCAATGTGAAGAAGGAATTGAAGGAAAGTTTGGAGCAGTAAATAAAGAAGACTACAGAAATGTAGTCTTCTTTTTTTATGATTGAAATGGAACTGGTTTTTCTTCACTTAATCCAAAACGATGGAGAAGCTCTTCGACAATTCGTTTTGACGCTTGTCCATCACCATATGGATTAGACGCCTTCGACATGTTGTCGTACTCTTTCTGATCGACTAACAGCTGTTTTGCCATGTTGTAAATGGTCTCTTCATCTGTACCCGCGAGCTTCAGCGTGCCAGCTTTCACACCTTCAGGGCGTTCTGTTGTATCGCGCAGAACTAATACTGGCTTCCCTAGAGAAGGCGCCTCCTCTTGGACACCCCCAGAATCCGTTAATATAAAGTGTGAGGCAGCAGCGAAGTTATGGAAATCAACGACTTCAAGCGGCTCAATTAAGTGCACACGATCAAGATCACTGAATTCTGTTTGAGCCGCATCACGAACAGCAGGGTTTAAATGTACAGGATATACAACCTGAACATCTTCAAACTCTTCTACAATACGTCTAATCGCTCTAAACATGTTTTTCATCGGCTGGCCGAGATTTTCTCTGCGATGAGCCGTTAACAAAATCATTTTATCTGTGCCTATTTTCTCTAAAATAGGGTGTTGATACTGCTCTGTAACCGTTGTTTGCAACGCATCAATCGCAGTATTCCCCGTCACACAAATCGTCTCTTCTTTTTTATTTTCAATTAAAAGATTCTGCTTTGCCTCATTTGTAGGAGCAAAATGAATATCGGCAATCGTACCTGTCATTTGTCGGTTCAATTCCTCAGGGAACGGCGAGTATTTATTGTGTGTTCTTAAACCCGCTTCAACGTGACCGACTGGAATTTGGTGGTAGAATGCGGCCAAGCTTCCTGCAAAGGTTGTTGTTGTGTCTCCATGAACAAGGACAATATCAGGTTTTTCCTCTTGAAATAGTTGATCTAGTTTCAAGAGTGCATTTGATGTGATTTCAGATAATGTCTGGCGCTGCTTCATAATGTTTAAATCATGATCTGGCGTAATAGAAAAAGCCTCAAGGACTTGATCAAGCATTTCTCTATGCTGAGCTGTTACAGTAACAATCGAATTTATCTGTGGATGTTTATTCAGTTCAAGGACAAGTGGTGCCATTTTGATTGCTTCAGGTCTAGTACCGAAAATAGTCATTACATTTAGTTTTTTCACTTGTTTATGCCTCTTTCCTAGTATAGTACTTTCAATTATACACAATTGGGAGGATAAAATTAATGATATAAAAAAAGAAATTTACATTGAATTAACGTTAAATTTCTCTTACCTTTACATTTAACATATAAAATATGAATTATCTAAAAGTCATTTTAGTGAAATCATTTGTCTTTCCTATGATTTGTAAGTTACACTTTAAACAGACGACCAAGAACAAACATTGAAATATGAAATCGGTTATCTATGTAAGGAAGGTGCAAAGTTCATTGAAAAAAGTACGTAAAGCCATTATACCAGCTGCAGGTCTTGGGACACGTTTCCTCCCTGCAACAAAAGCGATGCCTAAAGAAATGCTCCCAATCGTTGATAAACCAACCATTCAATATATTATTGAAGAAGCTGTTGAATCAGGAATCGAAGATATTATTATCGTCACCGGAAAAGGAAAAAGAGCCATTGAGGATCATTTTGATTTTGCACCAGAGTTAGAGCGCAACCTTGAGGAAAAAGGAAAGAGCGAGCTTTTAGAAAAAGTGAGAAAATCCTCTAACATTGCTGACATTCATTACATACGTCAAAAAGAGCCGAAAGGACTTGGACACGCCGTTTGGTGCGCACGTAACTTTATTGGCGATGAGCCTTTTGCTGTTTTATTAGGTGATGACATTGTGCAAGCCGAAACGCCTGGGCTTCGCCAGCTGATGGATGAATACGAAAAAACCCTTTCATCTGTCATCGGTGTTCAGCAAGTAGCAGACAGCGATACGCATCGCTACGGGATCATTGATCCTCTTACACAAGAAGGACGCCGCTACCAAGTCAAAAACTTTGTTGAAAAGCCGCCGCAAGGAACAGCACCATCGAACCTAGCCATCTTAGGGCGCTACATTTTCACGCCAGAGATCTTTATGTACCTCGATCAGCAAGAGATTGGTGCAGGCGGAGAAATTCAACTGACAGATGCCATTCAAAAGCTGAATGACATCCAGCGCGTCTTCGCCTATGATTTCGAAGGAAAACGATACGATGTCGGCGAGAAGCAAGGCTTCATTGAAACGACGCTTGAGTTTGCTCTTCAGGATGAAGAATTGAAAAAGAAACTCATTCCATTTATGAAACAGCTTCTCGAAAAAGAAGAAGTGAATTAAAAAAAGCTGCCGGCATCGGCAGCTTTTTTATTTAATGACTGAAATAGTCAGTGTATGCTGTTCATTATCAATGACAAACAGGTTGTTTTCGCCCTTCACTGCGAATTTTGTTCGTTTCTCATTCATCCAGACATTTTGTTCTGTCAGCCCAAGTGTGGAAGGAGAGATTGGCATAATGCCGCGAAACACAATCGTGTTTGCCTGACCATTTTGAATGACATAGTCGGTTTTCTCTGTGGTCAATCGCTCAATCGTATCTCCTTGGTCATTTTTCACTGAACTCAGCGTTTGCATTCTCTGTTTCAGCACAGATTCTTCTTTTCCAAGGAAAGAAAGTAAATACTCATACGAACCTGCCGATGCAGGCGATACATAGGAATTAAACTGTCCTGGCCTAATAGATAATGACTTTAATTCCTCTGCATTTTGAAGCGCAGCAGGTTTAACAAAATACGTTTCTGACGCTGTTTTAATTTGAACGGTTTGTTTATTTTCAGCCACAGCCTGTACTTCTAGTCCAAATGGCAAAGTGACATCGGCCTTTTTTTTCATGGCTTGGTCTTTGTAAACCATAAGTGGATCTGCCGTGACTATCAGCTGTTGATCCACCATTTTCATATCAGGTGCTCCTTTGGTCTGCGGGTTCTTCGACTGAGGCGCTTCTGTCTTATCTGATGGGATTGCGCCAAATGTCGCCAATGTACGAAGCGGGCGATCTGAAAACATCGATAAGGCTAGCAATAGCGTTAAGACCGCTAAAACTGTCACTTGAAATGCGGAGCCAAACAATGAACGCCGTTTGCCGTTCTCTTGATAACGAGACACCTTTTCTGTCTTCTGTACGCCTTTGCGGCCTTCTTTATGTTTCAATTGATATTCTTTTTTCTCTTTCTTGGAAAGCTTGTTAAACCAGTCAACAAACTCCTTATATTCCTTCACGACCTTTTTCGTATCATCAAACATACGAAGCTCACCATAATGCATCCAAGCCACCCGATCACAGATTTTTTGGATTTGGCTAATGGAGTGACTGACAAAAAAGATCGTCTTTCCTTGTTCCTTGAATTCTGTAATGCGGTCCACACATTTTTGATAGAAGGTTTGGTCTCCAACAGACAGTGCTTCATCAATAATCAGGATATCTGGATCGATATGCGCTGAAATGGCAAAGCCAAGGCGTGATTTCATTCCGCTTGAATAGCTCTTAACCGGCTGGTCAATAAAGTCACCAATATCCGCAAACTCTACGATTTTTTCATAAAGCTCGTCTATCTCTTTATTCGTCAGCCCCATCATTAAGCACTTTAAACGAATGTTGTCTTTTCCGCTTAATTGGTTGTTCAGCCCTGCAGCAATGGCAATTAACGAAGGCTGGCCGTCCATATCAATTTCACCACTTGTCGGTGGAATGATTTTCGCTAGAAGGTTCGACATTGTCGATTTTCCAGACCCGTTAATCCCTACAAAACCAATTGTCTCGCCTTCATAGACATCAAAGGACACATCACGGACAGCAAAAAAACCTTTTTCATTTTTATTAGGAAAAAACAGCCCTTTAATCTTATCTGACTGCTTTTTATATAGGACGTATTGCTTGGATACGTTTCGAAACGAAACCTTTAGTTTCATCGTATAATCTCCTTACTTTTTAAAGAAAATCGACAAATTTATCCCTAAATTTCATATGAAGCAATGAACCGACTGTTAAAAGAAGAAGCGTGATCAGCCAAAAATAAAGTGTGTATTTGACATCATGGAAGAACCATTCTCCCTTTAACAAACTATTTCTAAAACCATCAATAATGTAGAAAAGAGGATTCAATTTTAATATGTCCCCAATCCACGCTTTGTCTCCAGTGAGCTTCTCTGAGATATTCCAAAAAATCGGCAGCAAAAAGAAAAGTAATCGTGTCACGGATTGTAAAAGAAATTGATAGTCTCTCACGAGTACGCTAATCGTGGAATTAAACAAACTAAACGAAAACATAAACGCGATCATACAAATAAGATAGTATATATATTGCAGCCAATGTGCGTCAGGATAGATGCCATAGGAAATCAGCACAATCAAATAGACGCCCATCATGACAAAGTAGCTGAACAAGTTGGACATAATCACCACAGACGGCAGCGCACTAATCGGAAAATTCATTTTCGATACCATATTAATGCGTTTAAACACACTGTTTGATCCATCAAGAATGGTCGGACTAATAAAGAACCACGGGATTAATCCGGCAAGCATCCAGATGATAAATGGAATCTCCACGCCGCCAATGACAATTGGCTGTCCTCCGCGAATTCCCATACCAAAAACAAACCAGTAAGCCAGCATTTGAATCAATGGATTTAAAAACTGCCATAAAACACCTAAATAATTCATCTGATATTTTGATTTTGTTTCATAAACAGCAAGTCGCATAATCAGCGGAAAAGAGCTGATTTGCTCCTTTAGTATCGTCAACATTGCGTTCATTCTAATCTTCCTTAGATATAAGTTTTTGGGATTACTTTTTTAAAAAGCACCGCTCATAATTGTAACAGATAACGATGCACATTTCATCTTATAACAAAAGTCATGCACGTCAAACTAGAAGACAAAAAACCCCTGAATCCTTTCAATCATAGATTCAGGGGGCATAAGACATTAGATAATTTGATGCTCTTTTAAGAAATCTGTAATTCTTTTCGTATTTTGATTATCGTTAAAGCTGTTAATTTTCAAGTATTTTTCTTTATATTCATCTTCCACGACATACTCATTCTCAATCGCATGTTTGACAATACGAATCAGCTCTTGAGTATTATATGCAATCGGTCCTGGTGCATTTTCTTCGTTTACAGGAGGAATCGCTTTATACTGTCTAATCAAGTAATCTTTTTCTTCCCAATAAAAAATAGGGTATGCTCCTCTATATTGTGCATCATAAATAGCAGAAGAGTAATCAGTGATAAACACCTTTGATACTTTTAGCGCTTCTGATGGATTATCAGAAATAATATGTTTATACTGAGGCAGGTTTTGATAAACGTACTGAGAAAATTTGTTATGCGGTACAATTAACAGACGATCAAGAAGACCTGCTTCTTCAAAGCTTTTAATGATTTTAATCAGAACTCTATAGTAAGATGTTTCTTCGATTCTATTTGTATATATTAGCCCCTCTTCCCAATAGCGGTAAGTTGGCATAAAGGCGATCTTATCTGCACCGTCTACTAATTTGGCATGATCAAAAGTTGCGAGGCCTGTCAAAATCAAATCCTCACGGTCATATTTCATTTTGTAGAATTCACCAGCCTCTAGTTCAGAACTGATGACTGATTTATAAATATTATATTGGTTCTTGTCTTTATGGAATCCAAAGGCCATTGGATTATCAACTGGTTTCGCAAACATTATTCCATGCTGCAAAAAGACAAGTGGTACGCTCATAATTCTCTCTCTAAGATGATCAATATATAATCTATCGTTCAGAACATGGTTAGATAACTCACTTGAAATAAAATAGCTGGCATTGAAGATACTTAAATAATGTCTCAGACTATATTTCGGAATGATTCCCTTTCCATACTTAGCTTTAAGTGCCGGATAAGCACTTGATTTCTTATTAAGAATAAAGTAATTTCTTGAGTCTGTTTGACAATTCTCTTGTACATAGTCATACACTCTAATAGCGGATTCATCTGCTTTATCACTCTTTTTCTCAAAAAACAAATTCACATGATAATTCTTGTCTTTATAGAATGATGATAAGATACTCGCTATTTTTATTTTTACTTTACTAAATAAAGAATATTCCTGTGAATAAGGAATAATGGTAGATGTCACATTTCCAAATAGATTTGTTCTTAGTACTTGAAGCTTGTCCCCATTCTTTTTCGTGATATATGTTTTCACCTTTTTATCTCTTTTTTTCAGCCTTAAACTATGGATAATTCGGTTATTATTTCCAACGAATAAGTTATTATGGATTCTGCTGTCTAAGTCAAGATCATTTAACGAAATTTTAAAGAAACCATACCTTTTTAAGAATTTGATCTTTCTAAATGGTCTTATAAATTTCGCCACCTGATGATCAGAATTTCTAATGTACAGATATTCATACTTTTGGTCTGAATTATACGCGTAATGTGTCAGTCTTCCATAAACATAAAAGCTATTAAACAAACTAAAAATACGTAGTCTTGATGTATGTTTTGTAACAAGATAAGGGTTTCCTCTTACTAAGTAAACACCATTCGTTCTTACATATATGTAATACCTTTGTTTATTAATCACCAAAATATTGAGGATATTATCTTCTTTGAATTGCTCTAATGTATCTTTACCAAAAACTTTGAGCGGCTGATATCTAGGAACAAGTCTAAAGTTGACGATTTTCTTTTGCTCAGTCACCTTATTTAAAATTTTGATTTGATTACGATTATTCACAGTCACTTCAATATCTTTATGTTCCTGCATCACATCAAACAAAATTTTCCTTACATTTAGTTCTTTATTTTGGCAATCATACGTAACAACAAAGTTGAAGGGACTATATTGGATAAAGGAGATGTCTACAAATCTTCTTTCTGCCCCGTGAATCTTCAAATCCATTTTATAATTCCGATTGATCTCATCAACGTTCAGCAGCCCTGAGAATAATAACAGTTCCTCTTCGCCTCTATATAAGCCATAGCGGTCTAACCCTAATTGTTTGACATATATATCTTCAGATTGATTGTTAATGTCAATAGGATGTATTTGATTTGATTGAAGGATGTCAGAGCTTTCTTTGACAATATACAAGTTCTGATCCTTAGAATAGAGATAGATCATTTCATTAGAATGATCTATTGAAGATTCAAAAATCATCTGATCCTTAACATTAATTTCACAAATCTTCTTTGATTCGTTTACAATTAGCTCTTTAAATTCAAAAGTACATAACTTCTCTATGTCATCAATATATAACACTAACTTTTGTTCATCTAAATTAAGAATTTCAATAAAATTATGATAAAGTTTGTACATTGAAGCACCTCTATATTATTTTCAGCATTTTTACAGTACCGGATAATCTTATCTAAATTTAGCATGTTTACTGTTAAATTTCTATGTTTTTTTATTTTTACCATTACATTTAAATATGTGTACAATGGAATAAAAAAAACAAAAAAGTACCGTTCTACTAAGCGAAGAACGGTACTTTTTAAACTATTTTTCAGAAAACACTACTTCCACGACCCGCTTCGAAGATTCTCCAGTCTCTAAGTAACAGAATTTCTCATAAAACGGTGCAAATGATTCTGGTAGTGTAAAGTCTGGCTGTTCTGTTTCTCTCACCCAGTCAATGACACTTGCTGTCTCTTTCACAAGTGGTCCAGGTGCTTCTTGTTCAAAGTCGAAGTAGAAGCCTCTGAGCTTGTCACGATATGTTTCAATGTCTGGCACATAGAACAGCATCGGACGTTTGAGGTTTGCATAATCAAAGAACACAGATGAGTAATCTGTGATGAGCAGATCTGAAATCATATAAAGGTCTCTAATGTCTTCGTAATGAGAGAAGTCATAGGCAAAGCCTTCATAAGGCCCTAAATCAAAGTTTTCAGCAACTAGATAGTGCATACGCAGAATGATAATATACTCATCTCCGATAGCAGCTCTCATCTCATGCAGGTCAAGGTCTAAATCAAATTTGTACTGCCCTTTTTTATAAAATTGATCGTCTCTCCATGTCGGTGCATATAAGATCAATTTTTTATCGAGCGGCAGGTTCATTTTTTGTTTCAGTGCTCTCATCGTTTCTTCATTGTTTTGATTGTGAAGGAAGTCATTTCTCGGATATCCTGACTCAATCATGGTCTTTTGAAATTGGAATGCACGTGTAAAGATTTCAGTCGAGTAGGCATTTGGAGAAATGAGATAATCCCAATTCGATGCTTCTTTTGTGAAATTCTTTTTGTATTTCTTCGTGTTTGTTCCAGGCATATGCACCTCGTCCATGTCCATTGCCAGCCGTTTTAACGGCGTACCGTGCCAAGTCTGCAAGTATGTTGTGTGATCTGGCTTGGGGACCCATAGCGGCAAACGGCTGTTTACGACCCAATACTCGGCTCTTGCCATCGCAAATATCCATTTCAATGACAGACGATTGATATAGTAGATGCCTTTTTCCTTAAACGGTGCTTCATGACCCTTTTTAACGCTCCAGATCATCGTATATTCAGGGTGATGTTCTTTCATATACTCATAAATCCCACGCGGGTTACAACTAAATTGTTTTCCATTAAAGCTTTCAAAAACAACCGTTTTCTTTTTCACAGACAGCTTACTCGCCAGTTTAAAGGTCGTTTTAAACGTTCTTGTCACAAGGCGGTTACGGACTTTTTTGATTTTACTGATCTTCTTTTTGAATTTCTTCCACTTGCTTTTGACGTAATACTTGGCACGTGTTTTCATTGTGTAATCATTAATACGGATGCCAAGCGTTTGTCTTTTTTTCTTTCGGTACACTTCATATCGAATCGGTACATCGTTTCGTTTATGAATTTGAACAAGTCCTTTGAGTTTGTTCGAGCGGTCTCCAAGCACTAAAGAAGTGGTTGTTAATGTTTCCTCTGCTCCGTTTACATCACAGATAAATTCAAGATAGAAGCGATATACAAAGCGTTTGTTTAATGAATAGGTCAATTCCTCTAAAGGGACTTCTGCTAAAAATTGATAAAGCTGTGGTACATGTTGATCATCACGGTATTCGATCACTTCGTCTTTTATATGGGTGATATTGACCGGAAAACGATGTTCAATTGGTTCTTCACCATTTTTCTTCAATAGAAGCTTTGCTTCTTTGATCTCATACGGATGTTCTGCACTTAGTACACCTGCATACCCGGATAAAGATAACATATACCCTTTGTTGAGCTCGATATGATTGAATTTCACAACCTTTAGCTCACGCTTGATTTTCAAAGAAGCATTCCCTTTGTCTGTACGGTATGGAATGATACACAGCATGGCGTCTTTATTTTCTAAAAAAGTCAGCTCAGGCTTTTCTATTTCCATTTTTAAGCGGCGTTTATAGTTTGACGTTTTCTCTTCAGATTCAATATCTGTATTGATATCCGCTTCTTTTACTTCTTCTTCCTCTTCTTCGGAATCAGAATCATAAGCCGAGTCCTCAAGCTCGTCCTCATCCTCTTCTTTGTTTGTGCTCAAATAGTCTGTGACATACAAGTTATATGTCTGGCCTTGCTCTAACGCAAGCGGCAGCGATGCTTCATTCAATACCAATTTGAATAGATTCTCTTCTTGATGAACAAGCGGAAGGAAAAGTTCTTGTTTCGAAACTCTCTCCCTCATAAACAAATAAAATTCTCTATCTGTTAATGGCATGTCATCGTTGATGCGAATCAGCATTTCTAGTTTCTCATGGTGATTTTTTAACCCTTCAACGACACTCTTCTTATGAATTCCCTCTTCAATCATTAATCGTTAATCTCCTCTGTTCAGAAATCTTACCGTTGTGTTATATCACTATTTTACTTTCCATGAATAGTTTCCTTGTTTCGTTTGATATGACCATCCATCGATCGATGATGGTTTATTCGTAAGCAGCTCACCTTCTATTTCTAGACGCTGCAAAACCTCTTGAAGTTCTTCTGTTTTAAAACGAATGTAAAAATCCACAAATTTCGTTTGGTTGATTTCAATGTTTTTCTTTGTTTGAAAATGGCCGATTGGGAAGCTGACTTGATGGTTCTCATCGATTGTTTGAGAGATGATTTCAGCTCCATTCACTCGATCATATCCTGCGAAATCAATTTGCACATGATCCGCATGACTCATTTCATCTTTTAACTCAAGTTGAAGGTGAAGAACATGATGCTCAGAGCTTAGATCACGCAAGACCCATTTCATGCTGTCAACGATCCCTCTCAGTTCATCTTTATGCTCACGATTTTCGAGCATATGATGAATCGCCGTATTCCAAACAGTCTCTTCGTCAGAAGGAACAAGATAAAAATAGGCTTGTTCTCCCAATAATTTTTCGACATCTTCTTTATGTTTAGTATCCCCAAAAAAGACAGCGTCCACTTGCTGTTTTCTTATTTGTTTAAATAATTCTCCATATTGAGAATTGACTTGATGCAGATCTTCTTCATAATGTGCGTGATGCACAAATGCAGCGTAATAAGTTGTTTCAGGCTGCTCAATTTTAAACAGGTGGCGGTCTTGATCACGGTCCTCTGTGATCATCAGTTTCAAACGGTCATTTTGTGATTGAATGCTGGATAGCCATAATTGTTTAATATCCGTCTTCTTTGTAAATGTTTGAATTCCTGTTTTTTTATACCAATTAATATGCCGAACTGGATTCTTTTTTGCATCACCAGGATAAATGATCTCCATATAGATGCTGCCGTCGTCATTGATTAATTCCTCTAAGTATAGAGCACCTGAATGTGGAACAAAGCTTTGTACTCTGCACAAAATGCCCTGCCAATTGTATTCTTCCCTCTTCACTAATTGCTGCTCTTCATTATATTGATCAATATAACAAATGGGGGAAGAAGGAAATTCATATCTCGTCACTTGAATCGTGGATGCACCTTCTGGAAAAGTAGCTTCATTGATCTGATGTGATGATTCACCGGCAATAAATTCTGAGTAACGTCTTTTACTTCCGCTTTCCGGTAAGATATAGTGTTCAAATACATTCAAGATGTCCACTTGGTTAGGAAATGTCTCCTCCAAGCTGTGAATACGTTCTTTCACATTTGCATCGTAATTTAAAGTTAAAATTGCAGTACGTTTATGCTGATCAGCCAAAGGCTTAATTCTTGCCTTTAAAGATTTCGTTAAGCTCTCATCCTGTTTTGGCACATCACCCATAATAAAGTAATAGTCCATATCAGGCACGTCCATTGATGCCATTGTTTCATGTTGTTCAGATTGATCCAATGTGTCTTCAACTTTTTTCTTCATCCAATTTTGAAACAAAGGAAGCTCTCCTTAAAAATAATGATGACTTGCTCATTGTATTTTACATGAAAAAGTACTTCTCACCAAAAGATAAGAAGTACTTTTTTTCGATCTATTAAAGTCCCGCAATTTCTTCCTTAATTTGTGTTGTCGAGATGCCTTCTGTTCTCTTCAAGTATACGACTTCGCAATGTTCTTTTAAGAAATCGAATTTACCTTCCCAGTCATCTCCCATGACAAACACATCGATATCGTGCTCTTGCACGTCACGGACTTTTTGATCCCAGCTGTTTTCTGGAATGACTTCGTCTACATAACGAATGGTTTCAAGAATCAGCTTTCTATGCTCGTAGCTGTGATAAGCTTTTTTAGATTTTTGTAAATTAAACTCGTCTGTAGAGATGGCCACCACTAAGTAATCTCCGAGCTGCTTTGCACGTTCTAGCAGCTTAATGTGCCCCCAGTGTAATAAATCAAATGTACCGTAAGTAATAACTTTCTTCATTGCAAACATAAACTCCTTTCTTCAATCCTTATTCGACTGCATTCGTGCAGTAATTTATCCGTAATTCTGTGATATTCGATTCGCTCTTCGGAACCTCATTATATCACAGCGCCCACCAAACGTTAAGCGGATGTAAAGACAAACTATTTCCAATTTATTGGGCGCAGGAGGAAAAGTCCGAAGAATCAATGTTTCACAAAGGATCGTCGAGATGAAATGATGAAAATGTCATGAAATTTAAAGGTTTGTAAAGTTATTGTTAATATTTCGTGGAGCATCTGTGATAAAATGATGAGTAGGCGAAGAATGAATTTACAATGAACGTTCATAGATAACAAGTTAAAAAGGAGGTCTAAACAATGCAAACAGAAGTGGTCTCTAACCTTTCTTATGTAAACGGCGACTTAGATGAATTTATCAGCTATATGAACCAGCATCATATTTCTCAGAGAAGAGGCGCCATGATTGCGACTGTCAATCCAGAGATAGGCTATGCCGTCATGAAGGATCATGCGTACCATCAAGTCGTCTCATCTGCGGATTATGTACTGCCGGATGGCGTAGGCGTCGTATTGATGTCCCGCATGACCCAAAGTCCGCTTAAGTCAAGAATTGCCGGCTTTGATGTCTTCATGTCTATGCTTGACCTAGCAAACAAGCAGTCTAAAAGAATCTTTTTATATGGTGCGAAAAAAGAAGTGCTTGAGGCTGTGAAACAGCGAATTGATACGGAATATCCAAATGTGGTCCTCGCCGGAAGCTGTGACGGCTATCAAGCCGATAAACGTTTCGTAGCGAAGCAAATCGCGCGCTCGAAACCTGATATGGTGTTCGTTGCATTAGGTTATCCAAACCAAGAGAACTTTATTTACGAATACCGCCATTTATTCCCGCAGGCTGTTTGCATCGGTTTAGGCGGAAGCTTTGATGTATTTAGCGGAACGGTGAAGCGTGCACCACGCTGGATGATTAAGACAAATACAGAATGGCTGTACAGATTGATTGTGAATCCATGGAGATGGAAACGAATGCTCAATATTCCTAAGTACGCTTTTGCCGTATTGAAAGAAAACAAAGGAAAAAAACGTTACTATCCTGAGCAGGTAAAGGATCAGACGAAGCAGCTGTGAAAGACTGATAAATGATGAATATACGCTCAATGATGATTTCATGTTACGCAGCTTTTATTTCTTTCATTGGATGGCTGATGAGCGGCGTGAAACCTCGTGAAAACCAGGTGACGCTGCTTGTTTCATTCCAAGAGAATGCGGCTGCTCTCATTCATACTTATCAACAACAGGCGAACATGACAATGAAGCTCACTATCCTCTATACGAAGCATGCTTCTGCGATAGAAAAGGACGGGCCTCATCTGTCATTTCGCTATTTTCATGAAAAAAATCCTCTCCATCTCATTCAATGTATATATACGATGTTTAAAAGCAAGGTTGTCGTGACGGATAATTACTTTCTCATGACGAGTGTGCTAAGAAAACGGCCTTCTACAACTTGTATTCAAGTTTGGCATGCCAATGGGGCATTGAAAAAGTTCGGGCTTGAAGATGCTTCAAATTCTGACAGGAGTCCACGTGATATCAAACGCTTCAAACGCGTCTATGCGTCTTTCGATTACATCGTGACAGGCTCAGATCACATGCGTGAGATTTTCAAGACCTCGTTTGGGGTCAAAGATGAACGCTTTTTACCAACTGGTGTACCACTGACGGATGTGTACTATGAACAGCACCAGCCTTCCTTGAAGCTGAATGATGTTCCAAAAGGGAAAAAGATCCTGCTCTATGCACCGACCTATCGAGACTTTGCAATGGACGGTCTTGTGCTGCCTTTTTCAAAAGAGCAGCTGCAAACTGAGCTGAATGGCGATTACATTCTGCTCGTCAAGCTTCATCCTGCGGTCAAACATTTAGCGAAAGCAGAAACTGACGGTGAATGGATATTTGATGTGTCCGATCAGCCGCTCTATCCATTGCTTTGTGCTTGTGATGTCCTGGTGACAGATTATTCGTCCATTGTGTTTGAGTATGCACTGCTCGAAAAGCCTGTCTTGTTCTTCACTTATGACTTAGACACTTATCGGGAGAAACGCGGCTTAGTCGACCGGTATGAAGACATCATTCCTGGTAAGGCTTGCGTCACTCAAGACATGCTCTTGCAGGAGCTTTTGCACCTAAACGCATTAAACAATAAAGAACGAATCAAAACCTTTGCTGAGGAATGGAACCAATATTCAAAGGGACAATCAAGTCAGCAGCTCCTCTCATTTATTGAACAGCAGCTGCTCCTACACAAAAAACGTCCGGCTTCTCATTAGGAAGCACGGACGTTTTTTTATTTGTTATACACCGGGATATCGTAATACAGCGTATAGTCATCAAGCAGGTTATACAAACTATACATGCGAGTGACTTGCTTAGAAGCCCAGCCAATATCTGTTGCATATTGATGAGTCGCTGCAGCCGACCAGCGCATTTTATAAATGGTATCTTGCTTGTATGTGGCATTATTGATATAGCTGTTGCCAATGAATTTTGCTCCGCCAATAATGGCAGCCTCTGGCGTGAACCATTGCTGTTCATACGCATACTTTGCACCAAGATAATTCGGATTGCTGTCATATGCGCCAATGCCATACATGTTATAAACTTTCTTTCCATTATACATTGTACCATTCGCTAAAATGGAACTTCCGTTACCCGTTTCAAGCAACGCATGAGAAATAAGATAAATTTCGTTGATATGATACGTTTTTGCTGCTGTAATAAAGGCCTGTCCTTTACCCGCAAGAATCCCTTTTCCTGCTAAAATCTTTGAATTGACCTCTGCTGGATTGAGATTCGCAGCTTCAGAGAGTTTCAGAAATTGAAAATAAGATTGCGTGCCTTCTGCAATATTAGCTGGATCTACATATTTTTGCACCTCTGCTGCACTTGCATTTCTCCAGCCGAGGTTGATCCTGATCCAGTTCCCTTCTTTCCCAAGCTGTTTTACTTTTGCTCCTTTATTGAGCTGTGCCACAATGTTGCTTGCAGAGCTCGAATCAGGTGTAGAACGGACATTTAAGCCATCCGTATTCACTGTCGATGTTGCTTGGTCTACATATGCTGCATAGACATAGGCCGCACCATCTGTCTGTGGTGACACCTTCATTTGTTTGTTGACCATCTCATTGACAGTAAGGTTGTAGTTCGTTTGCATGACCATTGGGCCATTTTTAATTTTTACGGCTGTGGCGGTCCAGCCATATTGGCTTTTCACAAAAGCAATGGCTTCATTTACAGTTGGTAATCCTGTAAATTGCTGCGTAATGTTGATTTTGTAAGTTGGTTTCGTTGCTGTTGTATACGCTGCGGTTTCATTCCGTTTTTTGAAAAATGCCATGCCTTGATCACGCAGTGCAGCGGTTGAGATGGCACCTGTTTTGATCTGATATTGAGCATAATCGGCTGCGCCTGTTTTTTGAGCAGCGGCCTTCATTTTTTGTTTCGTCAAATAGCTGAGTGCTTGATTCAGTTTTGTCTGATTCACTGTCGGCTCTGTCGTGATACGGTATTGCTTGACCGCTTCTGTCAGCGTTTTTGTACTGCTGGCAACGCCATTTTTCTTGATGATCTCTTGAGCCTGTTTCACTTTACTTTGTTCAAATACAGGTGTTGTTTTGAGACTATACGTTTTGCTGACAGCCTGTCCCTTACTTGTGGTTATGCTGCTTGTCAGCTTCTGCGTATTTAAGTAGGCGGCACCTTTATTCACTTTCGCTTGGTCCACTGCTTGATTGACCACGAGTCGATACGTGCTGTCTGATACCTTGCCAGTTTTTTTCGTTGTCGCAGATACTTTTTTCTTTTGGAAGAAAGCCGCTGCTTTTTTGACTTGGTCATCTCCTAAAAGGTTTCCCGTCACGACTTGATATGGCTGTGTAGAAGAAATCTTTTTGGACGTGTAGCGCCATTTCTTTTTCTTGAAAAAAGCTACCGTTTTGGCGTAAGCTGTATCGTTTAATTGATTGAGCTTCACGATATAATTTTTTGTTTTTCCCACGCGCTGCACAGTACCTGCAGCACCGGTTTGTTTCTTAATCTGAGCTGCAGCTGAAGCTGCTTGTTTGTTGTCTTTAAAATAGCCTGATTCCAAGCTGTAGACATTTTTTAAAGCACCTGTCTTTTGAATCTTCCCGCTGATCTTTGCTTCCTTTTGCAGTTGAGTAAGAAGCGTCTGTGCTTTCGACTGGTTCGCTTGTGCAGCGGATGTGACGATGTAATACGGCTTACCTGCTGTCACCGTTTGAAGCACTGCTGTTAAGCCGGATGCCTTTTGAAAGCCTTGCAGAATGGTATTCGCCTTACTTTGTCCAACAATACCGCTTGAAATCAGCTGATACACAGTGCCAGCTTTCGTTTCGGTTTGGTATGTACTGGTGACGCCTGCCTGCTTTTGCAGCTCGGTTTGAATATTTTTCACTTTCGTTTCAGAATCAATGGCTCCTGATATGACCTGATAAGAAGGTTTGCTTTGATTGATGACTTCATAGGAGCTATTGAGCCCTGATGTTTTCGTTAGTTCGAGTGAAAGCTTTTTCGCCTGACTTTCATCATTAACTGGATCAGATACTATCTTTTGTAAAGGAAGGCGGTCACCTACTGGAGACACCGTACCGCTCATGCCCACTTCTTTTTTTAATGCAGCTGCACTTGCATTCGCTGCTGCTTGCGAATCATATCCTGAAGCAGTGAGCTGATAGGTCGACGTATTTCCTGAGGTTTGATAAGTGGCTGTCCACTTTTTGTCTTTCTTCAGTGTTTCCACTGCTTTTTTCACTTCTGCTTCTGTTGTAAATACTTTTGAGGTGTTCATCGTATAAATGGATTGATCGACATAGGAGGCTGCTTGCGCTTCTTTACCCGTGTGTAATGTCATACCAAAGGCAGCTGCGAGTAACATAATCTTGATGGTTTTTTTCACGTTCCCTGTCCCTCTCTTAACTTTGCATAATAGTCTACTAATCTCTTTATCGACAAAAACAAGTACTCTTTCAAGTCATTTATGCAACAGAAAAATAGAGGACCCCCTCGAAGTCCTCTTTTCCTTATATATGCGACACAATCAGTTCACAAGATCCTTCAATTGAGAAGCTTCCTGTTTCAGCCGGCAGAATAAAATGAGCGCCCTTTGGCAGTGGATATGTGTTTCCGTCATGCTCTAAAGACCCTTCTCCATGAATCACACTGCATAGCAAAAACGGATAATCCTGCGAAAGCTCTACTTTTTGATCAATTTCCCATTTATACACAGAGAAATATTCTGCTTCGACAAATGTACGAATGGTCACTCCCCGGCGTGTTTCAACTGATTCATCTGCATACCCATCTACATGAGGAACCGTTGTGACATCAATCGCTTGCGCAAAATGAAGTTCACGTTCATTGCCATCCTGGTCTTTTCGTTCATAATCATATACGCGATAAGTTGTATCTGAGCTTTGCTGCGTTTCAAGGACAAGCGTTCCTTCGCAAAGCGCATGAATGGTACCGCTTGGCACATAATAAAAATCACCAGGCTTAATCTTCACCCGCCGCAAAAGACCTTCCCAATCTCCACTATTCATCATGGTGACAAGCTCAGTTCTTGTTCTTGCATTGTGCCCATAGATCATTTCTGCTCCTTCTTTGCAGTCAATGATATACCAGCACTCTGTTTTTCCAAGCTCGCCATTTTCATGTCTTTCCGCATAATCATCATCTGGATGTACTTGCACGGACAAGTCTTGGTTTGCATCTAAAATTTTGGTTAACAGCGGGAAGCGGTCGCCTTCTATCCCCCCGAACAATTCTCTATAATTGTCCCAGAGTTCGATCAGCGTTTTCCCTTTATATGGACCGTCTTGTACGACACTTGGCCCGTTTGGATGAGCAGAAATTGCCCAGCATTCTCCCGTTTGATCAGAAGGAATATCATAGCCAAATTGATCCCTTAAGGCTGTACCTCCCCATATTCTCTCCTTCAATTCAGGCAGTAAAAAAATTGGTGACTGCTTCATTCAGGATGACTCCTCCCTTTGCTACCCTTTGATAATCCTTACCTAGCTTGATGAAAACTAGTAAGTCTCAACTTTTATTATGACGCTATCTAAAGAGAAGTCAATCCTTTCAGTACACCGAATGAAAACGATAACACAAAAAATATTTTAC
This sequence comes from Bacillus sp. FSL K6-0994, assembly GCF_038630815.1. Classification (NCBI taxonomy): domain Bacteria; kingdom Bacillati; phylum Bacillota; class Bacilli; order Caryophanales; family Bacillaceae; genus Bacillus; species Bacillus sp. FSL K6-0994. Next base: position 3,256,456 of record NZ_CP152043.1, read on the forward strand.
CCTTTGACAGAGCCTGCGAGAAGCCCTTTGACAAAGTATTTTCCAAGAAGTATATAGACGAGCAGGGTCGGCAGCGCAGCCAATATCGCCCCTGCCATTTGGACGTTCCATTGCACAATTTGACTGCCTGATAGATTTTGCAAGGCAACCATCACCGGCTGATGCTCCGCAGTGGTCATCGTGACTGCAAATAAGAATTCATTCCACACATTTGTGAACTGCCAAATGGCCACCACAACAAATCCTGTGATCGAAAGCGGCAGAATCATATGTCTGAAAATCCCGATAAACCCTGCGCCATCCATTTTCGCCGATTCAATCATTTCATCTGGGATGCTCACATAGAAATTTCGGAACATGAGTGTTGTGATCGGAAGCCCGTATACGACATGGACAAGCACAAGCCCTGGAATTGAATTATACAATCCGACTTCACGCAAAAATTGAATGAGCGGGATCAGAATACTTTGATATGGAATAAACATCCCAAACAGCATCAGCGTAAAGACGACTTCTGATCCTTTGAAACGCCATTTTGATAATACATAGCCATTCATTGCACCTAATACAGCTGACAATAAAGTAGCAGGAATGACAAGATAAAGAGAATTCATTAAATTGGGCGCCAGCTTTTCAAACGCGATTTGATAGCTTGAAAAATCAATAGTAGATGGCAGCGACCACATTCGCTCAAGGGTGACTTCACCTAATGGCTTCAAGCTTGTGACGAGCATGACATAAACAGGCATCAGAAAAAAGAGACTGCACAAAATCAATAAAGCATAAAGAACTGGACGGACAAACCATCTGGCTGTCATGATGAAGCCCCCTTCCGGCTCGACAGGAGATATGGCACGATAAAGACCGCAACAGAGATCAGCATGACAACCGCAATGGCGGCACCGCCTGCATAATGGTTTCCTCTAAAGGTCATTTCAAACATATACACGCCCGGAACATCCGTGACAAAGTTCGCACCCGGCCCTGTCATCGAGTAAATCAAATCGAAGATCTTTAAAGAAATGTGAGCCATGATGATGACAACACTTGCAGTAATCGGTTTTAAAAGAGGGAAAATGATTTTCCAGTAAATCTGCCACTCCGTTGCACCATCCATTCTAGCAGCCTCTCTTACTTCCTCTGGAATTCCTCGCAGACCCGCCAAATACATCGCCAGAGAGAAGCCTGTCATTTGCCAAACAGCTGCAATCACAACAGCAATCATGGCCGCAGGTACACCAAACTCAATTTTCCCCCAGACAAATCCGGCCAATATATTCGTATCCGTATACCACTTAGGCTGGATACCAAGCGTTTTCAAAAATAAATTTACCCCAGTTGACGGGTTTAAAATCCATTGCCATACGACTCCTGTGACAACAAAGGAAAGGGCCATCGGAAAGAAGAATAAATTCCGAAAAAGAGATTCCCCCTTGATCTTCTGATCTAGTAAAATCGCAAGTGCAAGACCAGAGATAATGACAGCCCCAATAAAAAATAAAGTGAAAAAGACCGTGTTTCGAAGATCTGATTGAAAGCGGAAATCTTGAAACAGCATGACATAATTGCGAAGACCTGCGAAAGAGAAATCAGGAACAAGCGTGGTCCAGTTTGATAATGACACATATCCTGTCCAGCCGATAAAACCGTAAACAAAGATGAATAATAAAACTGCTGACGGGGCTAAAAAGAGCAGCGCCAGCAGCTGGTCTCCATTCCATTTTTTCCGCATACGTTTAACTTTGGGCACAGGTGTTTTTGTCATCGGCGATGTGTCTATGCTCATGAAACTACACTCCTTTTTAAAAAAGAGGCGGTGCCTAGCCGCCGCCTCCTTCGTCTTTATTTCATTGCATCTTTTAAAGATGAAACAAACTGACTGCTGTCTTTTTGTGTCACGAAGATATTGACGGCTTGATTCGCTTTTGTCACAAACCCTTCTTCAGCAGCTGAGCCATGAGCAAGAGACGGCGCCAGTTTTGACTCTTTAAATGCCTTCATCGCCGATTTTCCGTATTCATCATATTTTGATACATCTGCATCCACACGTGCTGGAATCGATCCTTTTAACGGATTAAACGCATCCTGTCCTTCCACAGATCCTAAAACGGATAAGAATTTCTTCACGTTTTCTGGCTGTTTCACACCCTTTGGCAGTCCAAATGTATCGGTGATCACCATAAAGCTTCCTTCCGTTCCAGGAGTCGCCGCGTATCCAAAGTCTTGATTCACCTTCAAATCAAGATCATTCACAAAGTACCCCTTCGCCCAGTCGCCCATGACATTCATTGCCGCTTCTCCTTTTGCCACGAGCTGTGAGGCATCCTGCCAGTTACGTGAACTGTGATCGTCATTGACGTATTCGAGCATACGTCCAAAGATGTCTGCCGCTTCCTTCACTTTTGCGTCATCCATTTTCATATCGCCAGCCCAAAGTTTTTGATAATCATCTGCACCTAATACACCCAGCAAAACACTTTCAAACAAATGAGTCGCTGCCCAAGGCTCCTTATCTCCAAGTGCAAGTGGTGTGATTCCTTTTTTCTTTAATGCATCTGCTGTTTTGAAAAATTCATCAAATGTCGTTGGCGGCTCTAAGCCTGCATCATCAAATACTTTCTTGTTATACCAAAGCACATTGCCCCTGTGAATGTTCACTGGCACGGAATAGATTTTCCCATCTTTGCTGACAAGATCAATCAGTGATTTTGGAAATTTGTCTTTCCAGCCTTCTTTTTCATATAAATCATCCAGCGGCTCCATTTTGCCTGCCGCGACCCAGCTCTCATTCAGCTCCGCCCCGCCATGCACTTGAAACGTAGCAGGCGGATCATTTCCCTGCATCCGGCTAGTCAGGACAGCCTTTGCATTTGTACCAGCACCACCTGCGACGGCTGCATTTTCAATTGGAATGTCTTTATTCTCCTCTTCAAACAATTGAATGAGTGCCTTCAGCCCGTCTTCCTCACCTGCTCCTGTCCACCAAGAGAAAATTTCGAGCTTCTCCGCTCCGCCTTCTTTTTTTGCCTCTGAATTCGTCGATGAGCTGCAGGCAGTGACGATAAGCATACAGAGTGCCAGCAGTGTAAAGCCTAATTTGAACTTCATAATTGATCCCCCTATCCCCATTTTGTAAGCGTTATCAAAATAAGTATAATGGCAGATCCTTGCTTTTTTTCAGGCAAACTTCTTCACTTTTTTATGAAATTCTTCATTTTTTTACGGCCTGTTTTCGATATTCCTTCGGTGAACAGCCGACCATCTTCTTAAACACACGGCTGACGTAATTAGGATCTGTATATCCTGCCTGAAAGGTAATTTCTTTTAAGCTAAGCGTACTGTCTTTGAGGAGCTTTTTGATTTTATCCAGCCGGCAGGCTGTCACATACTCTTTAAATGTCAGACCCGTCTCGTCTTTAAATCGTTTTGTGAAATAGGTTGGACTTAAATCAACATAAGCGGCCGTTTGCTCAAGTGTGATTTGTTCACAATAATGCGTTTTGATGTAACGTTTTGCCCGCTCGATGTCATTGATGGTCTGTGTTCTCGCTTCATACACGTCAAATAGGTGTTCACAGCACTGGCGGCATTCAGCAGCGGTGCTGATTGTCAATATCGATAGGTCTGTACGGAGGCGTGATTTGAAGAGAATCAGCAGTTCTTTTACCTGCGAAATCGCCGCCCCCTCTAATTCAAAGGCATCAAATAAAGCCAGCGCATCCTCTCTTCTCCCTTCCTCGAGCGCCTGCATCATGCTGTCTGCAAGCTCCGGCAGATGAATCAATGGGCGGGGCTTCACTTCTGTTTGGTAAAAGCCATAACGAACAACGCCGCCACTCTTTTTTCGCTGATAATAGGAAAGCTTCGCCTCTGCTGCACTTTTCTGAAGATGAAGCGGGTTTGAGACTGGATGCCCTATGCCAACGACAGGTGAAGGCTGACCGTTTGTCATGGCAGCTCGAATGGCTTGCAGCACCTCTGCCTTTAGCTGACCTGGTCCCTGCTGACTATAAATGAGACATGTAAACAGTTCTCCCCCCATCTGAATCGGCACCGTATGAAATCGTGCAGATTTCTGTAAATCGATCAACAGCTGATCTCCTTCTGTCCGCTGCACAGCAATGATAAGACCTGCTTCATATTCGGAAAATAGTTGTTGAAACTCCATTTCGGTATAAGATTGACCGTTCATGACATGCGCTTCAAGCCACTTTGACTGCTGATCGGCCGCTGCCTCCTGCCGTAGAGACGCCTCCTGCTGAATCTCTGCTGCTACAAATCGAATGGCTGCGATGGTTTCATCCTTGTCAGCTGGTTTGACGAGGTATTGTTTCACCCCTTCCTGCATCGCTTGCTTGGCGTAATCGAATGTATCGTAGGCTGTCAGCATAATGAATTTTGTATGAGGACTGCTTGCTTTGATCTGTTTGATCGCTGTCAGTCCATCCATGCCAGGCATCTGAATATCCATGAGCACAAGATGAATGGGCTCAGACTGCACGAATTCAACCGCCTTCTTTCCATTTTCCGCTTCTCCCGCTATATGACACTCTGGAAGCCATTCGGTTAAGAACTTCCGCATCGCTAGCCGTTCTATTTTTTCATCATCGACAATCAGCACGTTCAGCATGCCGGTCCCTCCTTTATCGGAATAGCCAATTGTATGGTGGTGCCTTCGTTTGGCTTTGAATCAATTTGAAGGGCATCTTGCACCCCGTAAAACAAGCGCAGTCTTGACATTACATTTCGAAGACCGATTCCTGTCGAGTGGCCTTTACTCAGTATGATCGGATCTTCCTCTTCTTTTTCTGACAGCAATCTTCCTTTCTCCTGTTCATTGATGCCCATCCCATTGTCCTGAATCTGAATCATCACATAGCCGCCTTCTTGATAGATCGAGAGCTCAACAAGTCCCTCTTCCTCCTTTGGTTCAACGCCATGAATGAAGGCATTTTCGACAAGCGGCTGTAAGGTAAGACTTGGGATATGCACAGATAAACATGATTCATCGATGGAGGTTTTGCACGTAATACGATCGGCAAATCTCGTTTCTTGTATATGAAAATATTCTTTCACCACTTTCACTTCTTGTTCCAATGTAACGGATGTACTTAGAGCAGACAGCGAATACCGCATCAGCGTGGAAACGGATTGAATCAACCTTGATGTGGCTTCTGCTGATTCTAAGTAAGCCATCCGTGAAACGATGTTTAATGTGTTAAATAAAAAATGCGGGTTCATTTGGTTTTGCAGCGTTTTTAGCTTCATGTCTTTGATTTTTTGATCTAATGCTGCCTTTTGTTTGATCTCTTCAATCATCATTTTCATCTCTTGCCGCATTCGCTGAAAGGCTTCATTTAAAACAGAGATTTCATCCTTTGTGGTAACATGCAAATTCGCTCCATCAAAATTTCCTTCTGATACTTCTTTTACACTTCGGGACAGATGAACGATGGGTCTTGAGATCCCGCCAGCAATCATATACGCCATCCATAAGGCGACCCCGATTGATAACGTAAACAGGCATAAGGTAAAGAACGCATAGGTTTGATGTCTTTTTTGAAGAGATTGATAGAGTATCTGATACTCAGACAATTCATCATCAAGCAGGGTCATCGTCTGCTCTTGTATATAGGAGGAGACGGTTCTCACTTCCTTCACACTTGCAGCATATTCTTCGATTTTCCCTTCTTTCACATGTGTCATGGTCGCATCACTTTCATTGATGAGCGTCCGCATCATATATTGATATTTTTCAATAGAAGGAATTGCCGCATGAAGACCGGCATCCTTTCGCAGCGCTTGATCGTATGATTTCATTTTCTGTTTTGACGTAAGATATTCTTTGGCAAACTTCCGATCCTTTTCAATGGCATAGGCATTAACCTTTTCATACATCGTTTTCGCCTCTGTTGATATATCATTGAGCAGGAGAAAAGAACGGAAGCTCCGGCTATATTCTGATGTGATTTTTGAACTGCTCCAGTAGACAAAAAAAGCGGCTACGTTGCCAAGAAGCACAAGGATTAAAAATGCTAATAACAGCTTACTTCGAATCTTTCTCATGGCTGCATCCCCTGCTTTCTGTCTGTTTGCTGAAGAGGCAGATCCCCGCGCCGGATCACACTCGTTCCCGTGTACTGGAGCGGTTCTTCTTTTTCACCTTTCTGCAAACGAACAAGCGATTCAACCGCTTGATAGCCCATTTCATAAGGATGCTGCACGACGACGGCATCAATTGTCCCATCATCAAGCGCCTGAATCGTATCAGGCAATGTGTCAAATGCAAGCACATAAAAATCAGTGGATGATCGATACTGTGCAATTGCTTGGATGATGCCTGCACCATCTAATGCACTTGTGCCATAAAATGAGGTGAGCTTTGCATGATCGTTTAATAGTTTATAAGCGGCACCTGAGGCACCTGACTTCGTAATGGCTGATTCTTCTATTCCAGCAATATGAATGCGTTTTTCAGCAGAGACGGCATCTCGAAAGCCCTTGACGCGCAGCTTTTGATGAATGGCATCCAGCCTGCCTGTGACAATTCCTACATACTGTTCACCTTTTGTATCTGCGATGAGTGCCTGTCCTGCGATAAAACCTGAATAATAATTGTCCGTCCCTACATACACTTGACGCTTGCTCCCCTCTGCATCCGTATCGACGGTGACAACATCAATGTCTTTTTCCCTCGCCTTCTGAAAAAGCGGTTTGTATTTCTTAGCATCAAGTCCCTGCGTCATAATGCCATCAACATGCCCAGCGATCGCCATATCAATGGTTTTCAGATGATCGTCTACATCCGCCTGTTTTGGGCCCAAATATTCTAGATATACGTGATGAACGTCTGCCGCATCCGCAGCTCCCTTTTGTACAAGCTGCCAATATTCGTTATCAAGTTCCTCCGGTACAAGAACAAAATGATATTGATACGTTGACTCCGCTTTTTCGGAAACGCTTTCAATTTTAAATAAATCTTGACCTAATAACGTTAAGAAGATGACAGATACCACACAAAATGTGAAAAATGCGCCCATTCCAATCCACTTAGATAATCTCACCGTGTCCTCCTCCTTCCCACTATTTCCGCATAAAAAAAAGAGCTGCTTATAAGCATACTCTCTCAACCTCTATAATTCCTTTGTCATAAATAAACTGTTTGGATCTTCTTGATATGTACCAAAAGGCGGACAATACTGAAATCCAGCGCTCTCATATAGTTTTCTTGCTGGTTCAAAGAAAGCCATTGCCCCTGTCTCTAAGCTGATACGTGTATACCCGCGCCGTTTTGCCTCTTGGAGAAGATGATTCAGCATATACCTCGCTACACCTTTTCGCATATGGAGGGCTGCGGTTCTCATCGATTTGATTTCCCCATGTTCACTTGACAGTTCCTTTAACGCTCCGTAGCCAAGAAGCTCCTCTCCATCTCGCACACTCCACACCGTGACATCCTGTTTTTTTAAATCAGTTAATGCAAGGGCATGAATGCTTTCAGGCGGCGAATGCTCCTTCATCTCTTCTATATGTGCGGTGATCAGCTGGTCAATTCGTCCATCTGTAAGTTCATCTTGTAGAATGTACATTTTCCATCACTCCTTTACGAACATTGTACGTGAAGAGTTGAAATTTCATCTGCTGTTATGTCAGATAAACGAACAAACAACCGGCATCCACGAGCTAATTGTTTGTTCGTTTGACAAGTATTTATGAGGAAAGAACGGCTTGTAATTCCTCTGCTGTACTGCTTTCAAGCTGACTTCCGACACCGACAGCCACCGCGCCTGCTTTGAGCCACTTTGGAACATCAGCTGGATGAATGCCGCCCGTAGGAATAAATTCAATCTCTGGAAATGGACCTTGCAGGTTTTTCATATAGGATAAACCGAAGGAGCCGCTTGGAAATAGCTTGAGCAAGCAGTAGCCATCTGCTTTCGCCTGCATGATTTCACTTGGGGTGAGGACACCTGGTACATAGAGTGTGTCGTAAAATGAGAGATGTTCACCAATCATAGGAAGATATCCTGGACTAACGATAAACTGTGAGCCTGCCTCAATGGCTGATTGTGCCTGCTCCAGCGTCGTAATTGTTCCCGCTCCTACAATGATGTCCTGTTCCTCTTGGAAGGATGCGATGATGCGTTCAGCATTTGGCGTGGTATACGTCACTTCAATGGCACGGACTCCTTTTTTCTTTAAACGCTCAATCATTTCAATACCTTCTGCTTCACTATCCGCTCTCACCACTGCGATCAATTTACAAGACTCGAGCTGCTTTTTAACGCTCAAACTTGCTGACTTTCCCATATCTCTCATCCCCTTTCATGTACTCCCGCCTTTGATATCGCTTGGCTTCTTTCATAAAAGCCTGAAGCTCCTCCCTGGTAGGCAGTCCGTCCTTATCGCCAGGTGACATCACTGCAAGTGCCCCAACCGCATTGCCTCTTGTCACAGATTTTTCATCTGATAAGCCGTCAAGCAAGCCGCTGATGACCCCCACTGCAAATCCATCACCAGCTCCAACTGTGTCTACGACATCCTGCACATAAAAGCCATTCACAATTCCCTGACCGGCTGCACTTTTATAAAAGGCGCCTTCTGCCCCTAGCTTAATGACCACTAGTTTGACACCTTTTTGCAAATAAACATCTGCAATCTCTTCTGGCTCTTGATAACCCGTGAGCCTTTGCCCTTCTGCAAGCCCTGGAAAAAACCAATCCACTTGCGAAGCGATATGATTCACCGTATGAATCATATCTTCCTCCTCTTCCCACAGCTGAAGCCGAAGATTTGGATCAAATGAAATGGTTTTGCCAGCTGCTTTCATTTCTTGAAGAGCACGAATAGAAAACGCTCTCATTCCACTGGATAAGGCAGGCGGAATACCAGTCATATGAAGGTGGCCTGCCTGTTTGAAATAGGCGGCGGGAAAGTCGCTTGGACTCATTGTGCTCGCAGCAGAGCCTTTTCGATAATACGTGACGTCAGGATCTCCATCCATCACTTTTGATTTAAGTAAGATTCCCGTTTGAGACCCATCATTTGAACGGAGTACTGCACTTGTATCGACTCCCTCTTTTTGAAGCTCTTCTAAAATAAATGTGCCAAGTGAATCTGCTCCGACTTTGCTCATCCATCCCACACGAAAGCCCAGCCTCGCCAAGCCGACAGCCACGTTACTCTCTGCACCAGCAAGCGCCTTTTGGAATGTATGCACTTGATGAAGCTCTCCGGCTTCCTTTGCATAAAACATCGCCATTGATTCCCCAAATGTGACCGCATCCAATGCTTTCACTCATTTCTCCCCTTCCTCGGTACCGGTTTCAAATCAGTTGAAAAAGAGAGAGCATGCACGTATGTATACTCTTCTCTGCCTATCGTTTATAAAGATTTCCTCACAATGATTTCTCCATCAAGCTGAATGGTTTGGGGCGCACTTTCATCCCCTTCTAGCCGTGTCTTGATTTTTTGCATGGCTGCTTTCCCCATTTCATGAGATGGCTGGGCAACCGTTGTGATTCCAGGTCCAATCAGCTTATACCATTCTGTATCATCAAACCCTGCAATGCCTATCTCTTTAGGAATCTTCACCCCAAGCTCTACAAGTTCACTAATCAGCTTCAGCATGAGTAATCCATTACCGGCTAAAATCGCTTTTTTCTGTTCGTTTGATTGTAAAAAACGGACAATCTCTTCGCGCATTTGTTCCTTTTGCTTTAAATCAATCTCTGCAATGATCGGCTTCTTATGTTTACTCAAAGCTGTCTGTTCATATGCTTCCTTTCGTTCTTCACGAGGGCTGATTCCATCGACAGGCTCAGTAAAGAAAGCGATATGATTATAGCCTTTCTCATACATTTGTTGAAGCAGCCGGATGGTGATATCACGGTTATTCGTGGTCACTGTGTCGACTTTCAGTTCAGGCAGCTTCCGGTCCACAAGAACAATCGGCACACCATTTTTCTGAAAATCCTCCAGAATGTCATTGTTCTGTCCTGTCGTATTGATGATGAGCCCTTCAATATAATGTGCATTCAGCTTTAGGAGCATTTCCCGTTCTTTTTCTGGACGATTATCTGTGTTGCACACCATAATGCTGTATCCATATTCATCACAAATCTCTTCGACCCCGCGAAGTGTTGCCACAGAGAATGGATTCGTAATGTCGGCTACAATAAACCCAATGACCTTGCTTTTTCTAACTTTCAATCCTTGAGCAAGCTGACTCGGACGATAATGGAGTTCCTCAATGGCTTTCTTGATTTTTTTTACCTTTTCTGAAGAAATTTCATTTGTTCTGCCATTGATATATCTGGATACAGTTGATTTTGAGACCCCTGCATAAGCTGCAACTTCATTAATGGTGACTTTCGTTTGCTTTTTCTCTTTCATTCAAAAAACTCCCACAATTGATCTTCTCATTTGGTTCGAAACCGATTTCAAATAAACTTAAAAAAAGCATATCATAATTGAATGCATTTCAGAAGATTTTTTTGCATGATGATGGCAAAAATTTGTCTAACCAGAGAAAGAGAAAGCGATTTCAAATTAACGGTTGACGGCGCTCTCTTTTTCCTCTAGAATTTTCCTTGAAACCGATACCAAATAAATATCAATATTTGTTTCAGATGGAAAGGGAGGCTTATCCAAATGGAAAATCGTTATGCTGTACATCCTGAGCAGGTCAAACGTTTTACAACAGAGGAACTTCGTCGTCATTTTCATATTCCTACGCTGTTTGTCAGTGGTGAATTAAAGCTCTATTACTCGCATGAGGACCGCGTGGTGATTGGCGGAGCCATGCCGGCAGCAGAGCCGATCACACTAGATGCCGGAGACTTTTTACGGACGGAGTATTTTCTTGAAAGACGAGAAATCGGGATTGTAAATGTCGGCGGACAAGGAACGGTCACTGTTGATGGTGAGGCCTTTGTGCTGGAGCATAAAGATTTCTTATATATTGGTCTTGGTCACGAAGATGTACAGTTCGCTAGTTCATCAGGCGAGCAGGCCAAGTTCTATTTAGTATCAGCCACGGCTCACAGGGCGTATCCTACGCAAAAAGCAGCCATCGCTGAATTAACACCAAACCACTTAGGGGAAGCAGCTGCTTCCAACGTACGAAGCCTGTATCAAGTCATCCATGCAGACGGCATCCAAAGCTGTCAGCTCATGATGGGCATCACTCAGCTTGAAACCAATAACACATGGAACACGATGCCCGCTCACATTCATGATCGCCGGATGGAAGTGTACTTATATCTTGATATCGAAGAGGATGCGCGGGTCTTTCATTTTATGGGAGAGCCATCTGAGACAAGACATCTTGTTGTGGCAAATGAAGAAGCAGTCATTTCACCTGCATGGTCCATTCATTCAGGCTCAGGTACAGCGAATTACTCATTTATTTGGGCAATGGCGGGAGAAAACTATACATTCAAAGATATGGACTTTGTCCCAATGGATCAGCTGAGGTAACGAAAGTGATGACAACTTCATATGCAGCGTCCCTCTTTTCCCTTGAAGGAAAAACAGCCCTTGTGACAGGCCCTGGAACCGGTATTGGGCAAGGCATTGCCGTGGCGCTTGCCAAATCAGGAGCAGATATCATCGGCACATATCACCATACACCGCTTGAAGAAACAAAGGCACTTGTCGAACAGGCAGGCCGATCATTTCATGCGGTTCAGGTTGACTTTTCTAACCCTCAGTCTGCAAAGCAGGCTGTCGACGCCATATTAAAGAAGCATACGATTGATATTTTAATCAATAATGCTGGAACGATCAAAAGAGAGCAGGCGGCTCACTATTCAGAGGAAGATTGGCATACGGTCATGGATGTGAATATCAACAGTCTCTTTTTCCTCACACAAAAGATTGGACAGCAGATGCTGAAAAATGGGCAAGGGAAAATCGTCAATATCGCCTCCCTTCTATCGTTTCAAGGCGGCGTCTTTGTCCCTGCTTATACAGCAAGTAAGCATGCTGTCGCAGGGCTGACGAAAGCTTTTGCCAACGAATGGGCGAGCCAGCATATTCAAGTGAATGCGATTGCGCCTGGGTATATTGCGACCAATAACACACAAGCCATTCGTGACGATGAAAATCGAAATGAAGAGATTCTGAAACGAATTCCAGCCGGGCGCTGGGGAAAGCCTGAGGATCTAGCCGGTGCGGCTGTTTTCCTTAGCTCACCAGCTTCTGATTATATGAACGGCCACATTTTAGCTGTTGATGGCGGCTGGCTTGCAAGATAAATATACGAGAGAATTCCTATTAGGGGATTCTCTTTTTTCTATTTGCATAATTCTCCACCTTCCGAGTCACTCTATAAAAAACATGTGATGAGGGTGAGGTATTATGAAAAGTCGTATTGAACAAGATATAGCGTCCGTCATTAAGCGTGTCAAAAGCTTTGCCGGAAGAAGTGATGATATCGTGTTCCACTCTTTTTCATTTGGTCCTTCCACTATTTCTGCATGTCTCGTGTACGTTGAAGGACTCACAGAATTTGAGATGCTTTCTAAGCAAATCATTTCACCTATGCAAAAGGAACTCGACATCACCGAGGTTGGTTCTGCTACACTTTCCTCCCTTTCAAAAACGTTCTTTGGCATTCAAAGTGATGTGCTGGATGATATGAACCTTGCCATCGAGCAGTTATATAGCGGCAGGGCTATTTTATTTGTAGATGGAGCGGCTCAAGCGCTTGCGCTCCATACGAATCTTTTTCAATTTAGAGAAGTAGAAGAGCCACAATCTGAAGTTCTTGTAAGAGGACCGCGGATCGGATTTATTGAGAATCTTGAAAAAAACACGGCTTTACTCCGTGAGCGGGCAAACGACCCTCACCTTGTGATTCAAAAGGTGAGTATAGGTACTCGAAATAAAAAATCCGCTGCTCTTGTGTATGTTCGTGATATTGCTGATCCTAAACTAGTAGAAGATGTGCTATCACGCATGACCGAAATCAAAATGGATGATATCCCTGAAACCGGCTATATTGAACAGCTGATTGAGGACAGTCACATCTCCATTTTTCCACAAATACAAAACACAGAACGTCCTGACCGGGTGATTGCATCTGTGCTTGAAGGCAAAGTCTCGATTTTGCTCGATGGGACTCCTTTTGCCCTCATTTTACCTATGACACTTACAGCTTTGATGCAATCTCCGGAGGATTATTATCAGAGGTGGACAAGCGCGACTCTTTTACGTTTACTTCGTTATATTGCCGTGCTGCTCACGATTTTTTTACCCGGCCTTTACATTGCACTTGTCTCTTATCATCCCGGTTTATTACCGACAAGAATGGCACTCACCATCGCAGGCAGCCGGCAGAATGTTCCCTTCCCTCCTGTTGTCGAAGCCATTCTCATGTCTTTTACGATAGAGTTGCTGCGGGAAGCTGGACTACGGCTTCCAAGAGCCATCGGACAGACAATTGGACTCATTGGCGGCGTTATTATTGGTCAGGCGGCTGTCCAAGCCAATATCGTCAGCGCCTTAATGGTGATTATTGTGTCGCTGACCGCACTGGCTGACTTCACAGCACCGTCATATGACTTTAGTTTCCCACTGCGTATTTTGCGGTTTATGGCCATTTTTAGTTCAGCATTGTTTGGGTTATACGGCTTAATCATGTGTTATTTATTTGTACTTTGCCACCTGATGCAGTTAAAGACTTTTGGTTTTGACTATTTCACACCAGTGCTTTCTTCACCGTTTTCAGATTTAAAGGATACGTACGTTCGTTTACCAATCGGGCTATTTAAATCCAGACCAAAAACAGCAAAAATAAAAAATCTCAAAAGACAAGGAGATTAAACGATGTACAGACCTGAAAAGCTATCATTGTTACAAGTCACCATTCTGTGCAGCTCTACAATGATAGGCGCTGGAATTTTAACCATTCCTCGCAGTTCTGCCAATTCAGGAGTCCCTGATGGCTGGATCATTGTATTAATACAGGGAGTCATCTTTGCTTTCGTTGCTTTTTTGTTGGGCTGGATTGCTGAAAAGAATGCACCAGACACCATTTTTGAGTCAAATACAAAAGGAGCAGGGGCATTTTTCGGCACGATCTTTAATTTAATGCTGGTCGCCTATTTACTAGGAATTGTCGGCTTTGAGGCACGTGTTCTCGGCGAAGTGGTCCAGTTTTTCCTGCTGCAATCGACTCCCATGGCAGTGATTGTTATGATTTTTCTACTTGTGGCGATCTATCATTTGAAAAGCGGTATCTTTCCAGTTGTCAAAATGGTGACCTATATTTATCCAATCACCATGGTCATTTACATAGCGCTCATGCTGTTTTGTTTGAAAATATTTGATTTTGATTATTTGCGTCCTGTGATGGCGCATGGTTTTGAAGATTTTAGTAAACTGTTCTCTCAAACCTTTATTCAATTTACAGGCTTTGAAGTGATTTTGTTTGTCGTGCCGCTCATTTATAAAGACAAATGGTCGAAGGCAAAATGGGCAGCTGCCATCGGCGTTGGCATTACGTCTCTCGTGTACTCTCTCACACTCTTTATAGTGATTGGCTCCATGACCGTGGGTGAAACGAAATCTCTCACCTGGCCAACGGTTTCCCTCATTCAAGCGCTTGAACTTGAAGGGGTGTTTATCGAACGATTTGATATTTTCTTACTGACGATCTGGACCTGCCAGCAGTTCATTTGTATGCTGGGCTTTTTCCAATTTGCGATTAAAGGCTGCTTCACCGTTTTTAAAACGACCAATATAACGAGACTGCTCTGGCTGTTATTTTTAATTACATCAGCACTCTCACTTTTTCCAAGAAATATCAATGAAGTCTTTTACTACTCTACTTTACTTGGCTACGCATTGTTCGCAGTTTTAGCCATTCCTTTTATTACAGCTGTCCTGCTGATGATACGCAAAAAATGGGGAGGTCGTTCTGCATGAGAGGAAGACGTGTACTTTTATTCTTTTTGTCCTGCTTTCTTTTCCTTCTATCAGCAGGATGCTGGGACTTAAAGGATATTGAAAAACTATCGTTTGTACGCGGTGTTGGCATTGATGAACAAGATGAGAATGGAGTTAAGCTGACCTATCAAAACCTTGTACCGAAAACAGGCGGAACACAAGAAGCCGATTCTCCCGGCTATGTGAATGTCGTCTCGAAGGGAAAAAATGTGCTGGAGGCTGTCAGTAATGTCGCCTTGAAGGACCCGCCGATCTATAGTGATCACCTGAAAATCTTCTTGTTCGGCAAAACCCAGGCGGAGCATCACGATATTCAAGGAACACTCAATCATTTTATTCGAGATGATGAGGTTCGGCGCAGCAGCTATCTCCTCGTGTCACGAGGTGATGCGTCAAAAGTCATCAATCAAAAATTGAAATCACAGCAAAAGGTTCCGGTTGAACATATCTTCGAAACATCCAAAAACCGAAGCTTTAACGGGAAGATCGCACTGCCAACACGTATTGGCCGGGCATCTGATTATTTTCAGATGGGCATTAGCTTCCTTGTACAAAGTGTAGATGCGGTAGACGGTGAACTTATTTATGATGGGGCAGGTATCATTCACGGAAAAACAAGAAAGCTGATCGGTTTCATCTCTGCACAAGATGTACAATATTTAAACTGGGTGATGGACCGTATCGCAGGCGGCGTTGTACCTGCCACCTATAAAGGCTTTCCGATTACGTATGAAATTAAGAAAGCCAAAACCAAGATTGAACCCTACCTGAAAGACGGAAAGGTTTCATTTAACGTTAGTGTACAAACAAATGGAAAATTGTCAGAGGATCAATATCCCCCGGAAAACTCATACGATGAACAGTACATTAAACGATTTGAGAAGATTTTTTCTCATAAAATTAAAGAGCGCATACAAAAAACGGTCAGTCATATGCAACATGAAGTAGGTGTTGATCCTATTTTTTTTAGCCGGCAGTTTCGTATTAAGTATCCTGAATATTGGGATCAGCATCGAGATGAATGGGACAAACTATTTCAAGAAGCAGACATAACGTATGACATCAAAGTGAGCATCTTGAACTTTGGTGCAGAAGGTGCAACGAAAAGCTTCAAATGGTAATACAAAAAGGCGGTTATCCCAAAAGAGAGCCGCCTTTTTTACGTACGACAATGAGAAGCTGATACAAAGTCACTTGATCAGACAACGCTTTTGTTTGAAAGCCAAGTGATGCTCCTATCCTCGCCACCTCGTCAAAAAACAATTGGATGTTTTGATCAATCTGTACATTGATCCGCTGCTCGATCACGCGTTCAAATAATTGGTCTGGGAAAAGCGCACGCATGGTGTTTGGTGTGAAGAACCGTATATGGGTTCGGTCTAAGATTCCTACATCTTGATAAGTAAAATCACCTGTCATCAAAGGAAGAAGCACTTCTGCATGCATCATGTTAGGCAGGCAGCAAATGATAACACCGCCTGGCTTTAAAGAGGCGTGCGCTTGCTCAATGATGTGCCAAGGATCTGACACATGCTCTAAAACATCCGAAAAAATGACCGCATCAAAAAAGGCCTCTTTCTCTGACCATGGGTATTCATCTGCATTTGCCTCGATGACTTCTTCATAATACGCCTTTGCGACCGCTGCTTTTAATGTATCTGCCTCTACCCCGTACATGTGTACCGACTGCCGATTCATCAGTTCAAGCCCAGTTGCGCCCGCTCCGCACCCAACATCCAGCACGCGAGCAGCGTCCTCAGGGAGTAATTCCGCAAAATACGGATGAGGAGTGATCAAATTTAGATCTATGCCCCACTTATCTAAAAATCGAAGTCTATTCTCAGTAAACAGTGTAGAGATGTTCGTTGCTTGATTGGCATTGAAGGTAGCATGACCATGATGATGCACAAAGGAATCATGCACAATTTGCAGCTGATATCCTTTTAGTAATGACCGCAAACATAGATCGTCATCCTCAAATGATCCATATACGAACCGCTCATCAAATAATCCCACATCCTCGATCAGCTTTCTTTTCACGAGCAAGCAAAACCCTACAAGCCGGTGCACATAAGTTCTCTGACCTTTTCTCTTAGACGTATACTCCTTAGCAAAGGCTGGGAGCTCCTTCACATCTGTATACGATGGCTGGACCATCTGAGGGCCGCTTACATAATTAGAGACGGGCCCCACCATCCCAATCTGTTCTGAAGCGAATAGCGCCTCTTTTAATGGAGGAAGCCAATTTTCCGTCACGATCGTGTCATTATTTAAAAAGAGAATGCTGTCTCCTGAAGCTTTTTTTGCCCCTCGATTACATCCCTTTGCAAAACCTTCATTCTCTTCATTATCAATGAAAATCACATCATCCAGCTCTCTTACATATTCCTTCGTGCCATCAGTTGACGCATTATCGACGACGATGAGTTCATATTGGCTGCTGTTCGTATGCTGTTTAATGCTCTCGATACATTTTTTCGTCAAATGCAGTTCATTGTAAGTCAGCATGACAATGCTTGTTTTCCCTTTCATCTCATTTCCACCTTTCTCCCGCCTGTTCCATATGTATGTGATAGGCAGCACGTTCAGAAGATGAGGGAATGTCCTTTCTTGATTAAACGTTTGTTTAACATAGAAAAACCAGCTGCACACGCAGCTGGCCATTGTTCATACCGTTTTCCCTTCGCCACTTGCGACGGCACGATTTCTCTTTTTTAAATCTTCTTCAATTTCTTCAAGACTTTTCCCCTTCGTTTCGGTCACCAAGTATTTCACAAATAAGAAGGCGCCTACGCCAATGCCCGCATAAATGAGGAAGAGATTACTGATGCCAATCGCGCTTAATAAAGCTGGGAATGTCAGCGAGATGATTAAATTTCCTGTATGAAGAAGGAAGGTCGAGACACCTGTACCGATTCCCCTGACATGTACTGGGAACAGCTCTGGAAGCATCACCCAAACGACAGGACCCCAGCTGACAGCAAAGATGACGATAAAGAGACCCAAACAAATAACGGTTGTCCATCCTGCTGCTGTTGATCCTTCAAAAAATCGGTTGACCACTGACAGGACAATTAAACTAAGGACCATTCCTGCATTCCCAAATAGGAGCAGCGCTTTACGCCCTACACGGTCAATGATTCTAATGGCAACAAACGTCATGATGACATTCACTGCACCAATTCCGACAGTTCCTAAAATCGCTGCTGAATTCCCAAAACCAACACTTGTGAATGTTTTTGGTGCATAGTAAATGATCGTATTTGTACCGATAAACTGCTGCAGAAAGGCAAGGCCGACACCAGCAATCAATGCTGGGCGTACCCATGGCTCAAATAATTCCTTAAAACCGCCTTTCTCTTCACTTTCCGCCTTTTGAATATCTGAAATTTCTTCTGCCACTTCTTGCTTACTTTTTCTGAGTTTAGATAATATCTCCTTCGCACGGTCAGCCTGTCCGTGGACAAACAGCCAGCGGGGACTTTCCGGCATAAACAAAATCCCGAATAATAAAAGAACAGAAGGAACAACCGCAATTCCAAGCATCAAGCGCCATGCCTCTGCATCCGCTAAAGCGTAGTTCACAATATAGGCAAGAAGAATACCAAATGTGATCATGAGCTGGTTTAAAGAGGACAGTGCCCCTCGTGATTCCTTTGGCGCAAGTTCAGATAAATATAATGGAACAATCGTTGTCGAGCACCCGACAGCGAGCCCTAGTACAATTCGGAATAAGATCATCACTTCCGTATTCGGGGCAAGAGCTGTACCAAATCCACCGATAATAAACAAAATAGCTGCGGCGATGATGGCTTTTTTCCGCCCAAATTGGTCTGTCAGCTTTCCAGAAAGAGAGGAACCAAGCATCGCCCCGATTAAAATCGAGCTGACGACAAGCCCCTCTGTAAACGCATTTAAACCTAAATCTTCTTTCATAAATAAGATGGCGCCAGAGATGACACCTGTATCATAGCCATATAAAGCACCGCCAAGGGCGCCGAAGAAATAAAGCCATCCATTCCGATTTTTCATATACATAACCCCACTTTTGTCTCTGTACTCTATGAAAAGTCATTTTCCTCACTTCCTGTCATTTCAAACATTTCGATGTTTTATGACAAATATATTTCATTTGTGTATCTTTGAAACTTTTTACGAGAAGGAAACGTCAATTAAGCGTTAGTGAAAAAAATGTCGCACTATATCCCGTTTTAAGGTATATTTGTTTTAGTTTGTAAGCAGAAAGAAGGACATCTTTACTATAAAATCATAGCGAGGGTTTAAAATATATGGATCAATCACGAAGTAAACGCAAAGGAAAAAAGCGTTTAAAACCATGGGTGAAAGTCACTCTTTTTATCATTAGTATTCTTTTACTGACAACGGCTTCAGTCACAGGCTATGCCTACTATAAAATAACCAATGCTGCTAAAAAGGCTCAAGTATCTCTTGATCGCGGCGCACAATCTGTGAAACGAATTGAAGCATTCGATCCAGGAAAAGACAGTTTTTCTGTCTTGCTGCTTGGAATTGACAGCAGACCGGGCGAAACAGTGAAACAAGCACGAAGTGACGCAATGGTGTTGGCAACCATTAACCGCACAAATAAAACCGTTAAATTATTAAGCATTCCTAGGGACTCATACGTTAATATTCCAGGCCACGGTTTTGATAAAATTACTCACGCACACGCATTTGGCGGTGCAGATTTAACAGTGAGCACAGTTGAAGATTTACTAGATATTCCGGTCGATTTTGTCATTCAAAGTAATTTCGTAGCGTTTAAAGAAATCGTCAACGAATTAAACGGTGTTCCTATTAACATCAAGGATGAGTATCTTGTGAAACAGATTAAAAAGGATACAAAAGGCAAGGTTGTGCTTCAAACTGGAACTCATACACTAGATGGTGATCAAGCGCTCGCATATGTGAGAACAAGAAAAGCAGATAGTGATTTAATGCGTGGACAGCGTCAAATGGAAGTGTTAAAAGCCATTTTTGATAAATCAAAATCATTAACATCTATTCCGTCATACGACAATATCATTGATACACTCGGCGATAATGTGTCAACCACCCTTTCAATGAAGGAGTTAGTCGGTCTTTTCCCGCTTCTGACTTCATTGAAATCGGTTGATACCATTCAGCTTAAAGGATCTGATTACCAGCCAAACGGTGTTTATTATTTCCAATTGGATCAAAACCAGCTGAACGAAGTGAAAACTGAATTGAAGAAGCAGCTTGAATTATCATAAATAAAAGCGTCCCTATGGGGCGCTTTTTCTTATTTCCTTGATCATTCACTCATTTTTGTTTAGCCTTGATAGAGAGGAATCAACCTTCCTTTTTTATGAGAATGAAGGAAATCGTACATACTTTGAAGAGGCTAGTGCATGAATGAAGGAGGATTTGACAGCGATGAAAAAAATGATTGCAATTGATTTAGACGGTACACTCTTAAATACAAAAAGTGAAATATCCGCTCAAAACCGTGAGGCATTGATTCGTGCGAAGGATGCTGGCTATATTGTGACCATCTGTACAGGTCGGGCAACTTTTGATGTAAAGGAGCTGCTTGGAGATTTGGACATCCCCATTATTGCGGCAAACGGCGGGACTGTCCATACAGAAGGATACGAGCTCTTCAGCCGTATCACATTGGACCAAGAAGCGGGCAAGCGGGCTGCAAAGGCATTAGTGGAACGAAACATTTACTTTGAAGTCTATACAGATGATGCTCTCCTCTCTCCTTTTGATGGAAAAGAGAAGCTGAAAGCAGAATTTGATCTGATCAAAAGCGCAAACCCAAATGAGGATCTCGCTGATCTATGGGAAGGAGCCATGACGCAATTTAAACAATTTGGCATCAAACCAGTGGATGATATCCGTGAGATTTTTGAGTCGAACGAACCGACCTATAAATTACTCTGCTTCTCGTTTGATATGAACAAACTGAACGAAGCACGAAATCTTCTGGCAGACATGCCCGAGCTTTCATTGACCTCGTCTGGTAAACATATTATTGAGGTGCTGCCAAAAGAGTCTGGAAAAGGACATGCCCTGAAAAAGCTCGCAGCCCATTATGGTGTAGACCGCTCACATATTTATGCAATTGGTGACAGCCCAAACGATCTTTCTATGTTTGAAGAAGCAGGCCACCGCATTGCAATGGGGAATGCTGTTGATGTCATTAAAGAAAAGAGCACCTTCATCACAAAAGGAAATCATGAAGATGGTGTCGCTTATTTTATTGATCTTCTTTTACAAAATCAATTCTATGAAAAAAAGACGCTTGTCTGATCAGCGCCTAGAGAGAAGTGCAGAAGTCCGATAGTATTGATCGGGCTTTTTCTTTATTTTTTGATTCTAACAGCCGTTTCATATTTGTCCTTCCAGTACGTACTTGTTTTCATATTGGTTAAGACAACACCGTTTGAGACAGTCACATGAATGACTTGATTGGATCCTGCATATATCGCCGGCATCAATGATGTTCCGCTGAAGAAGACAAGATCTCCCGGCTGAAGTTCAGAACGTTTCACAGGTGTACCTGCTTTGATTTGACCTGATGCATAGCGGGGCAGCTCAATGCCAAGCACTTCTTGATACACGTACTGCGTGAACCCTGCTGTATCAAACCCTTCCTTTGGGTTCGTACCGCCTTTGACATAAGGGACTTCACCAATATACGTAGCGGCTTTTGATACGATAGGGTCCTCTTTCGCAAGCTCCAGATCTGTTAATCGTTTCGCACCTGTCCATTTCTCGCGCCAATACGATTCAGACAAATAAGAAATTGTCACACTTTCAGAACGGCTCGCATGAATAAAGCGATCGCCTCCAATATACATACCTACATGAGAAATTCCGGGCTTATATGTGTTACTAAAAAAAACAAAATCCCCAGGGCGGATATCGTCTAATGCCACTTTTTCTCCAACGATCCACTGCTGTTCAGCACTTCGAGGTAAATAGATTCCAAGTGATTTTTCAAATAAATACTGTAAAAATCCTGAGCAGTCGAATCCAGTCTTTGGATCTGCTCCTCCAAACACATAAGGAATTCCCAAGTAGGTCATCGCATCTTTCACAAGAGGGTCATCAGAAATTTCTTGTGTGCCAGGCAGTCGTTTGACCGCATAAAATCGATCAGTCCAATATTTGCTTTTGCTGACATCTGTTTTCACCACACCTTGACTAAGCGTGATGTGGATAACCTGATTGTTCCCAGCGTACAACGCCACATGTGTTGGGATATCCTTCGTTTCTTCAAGGCTTCGGAAATACACAAGGTCACCGGGCTGCGCTTTATCCCATGATACCTTTTTTCCAATCTGATATTGATCGATGACCTTCCGCGGTAAATCAAATGTTTCGGATGTTTTGTACACATATTGAATAAAACCAGATGCATCAAAGCCCGTTTTTGGATCGGTTCCTCCTTTATGATAAGGTGTTCCAATCAGCTTTTCCGCTTGCTCCAAAAGAGATGGTGTTTGAGCAGAAACCGCTGTTTGAGACATGAACATCAGCCCTACAAGCGCACACCCTCCAATTAACATTCCTTTCCATTTCATGATCCTTTCCCTCCTTTCTTCTATAGTTTCGACATGACACCTTTCATTTTACACCGTATTTCGACAAAAAAAGAGCACGCGATGTGCGTGCCCTTTATCCTTTTTAGGTTATTTACCTGCTTCCGCTTTTGACTGCTTTTGCTGTTCAATTTTCTGCATTTCAACCGAAATCTTTTGTTTTTCGTGATCTGTCAGACTGTCACTAAATTTAAAAGCAGACATAAAGACAAAGACTAAAATTAACGCAACAAACGGCCAGCTTGCTTTTAGGAATTTCATTTCTTCTCTTTCCCTCCGTTTTCTTTTAAGTTTTTAACTTTATCAGCGTGATCTACTTCAAAGAAAATGTGTCCGTCTTTTTCTTTCCAATCCGCATTCGTTCCATTGGTCAGCATACGGATAATGGCTTTTGATTCTAGAGATCCTGCTTTTACTGGAGCAGGTGTTGCTTCTTTGATGTACATTGGGACAACTTCAAATGTCGCTTTTCCATCTTCATTCAGATGATACTGAACAAGTGCAGAATCACGTGTTCTTGACCAGCCTTGATCAAAAATAAAGTTGCCTAGGCTATAGAAAATCGCTGTTCCGTTATAGACTTCCATTGGTTCAAGGACGTGCGGGTGAGCACCGATAATGATATCAGCTCCGGCCTTAGACATCGCTCTTGCCAATTCTCTTTGTCTGTCGTTTACTTCATTGTTGTACTCCTGTCCCCAGTGAGCATGAACAACGACGAGATCTGCCTTTTCAGCAGCCTGCGAAATCATCGGAATAAAGATAGATGGATCGGCTGGCAGAATACCCGCCTGGCGATTCGTTGCTTTGAAATCTTTCCCATACACATCTGTAAAACCAAGTGTAGCAATTTTGACACCATTTACTTCTTTGTATGAAATGTTCTGCTTTGCATCTTGGAGGTTACGGCCTGCACCTGTATAATCCATGCCATTTTGTTCAAAGGCATTGATCGTGTTGTTCAGCCCTTTTTCACCATAGTCTGCCGCATGGTTATTCGCAAAGTTTAAGACAGAGAAATTTAAATTCTTCAACGCTTGGACAGAATCTTCATCTGTTTTTAAATGAATATTCTTTTGGGCTGCCTGCTCCTTATCTGAAGCGACAGGATGCTCAAAGTTGCCTGTCACATAATCTGACACATCAAAATATGGCTTGGCATAACGAAAGAGATGCTCTTTTCCATAGCGGTCTGTTACTTTTTCTACGTTTCTTCCAAACATAATGTCACCGACAAACGAAGCGGTCAGGATGTTTTCTGGATTCTTTTGTACAGTTGGCACTTTTGCTTGCCCGATAAACGTAAATAGAAATGTACAAGCAATAACGATCGGTAAAGCAATCAGTACATGTTTATTCGTCTTTTTCTTTTGATTCTTTGTGATTTTCAGCAGCTTTTCCTGAAAGCTCAATTTTTTATTCATCATTGGACACACCTTATCTTAAAATAGATAGTAAACATACATGATGGCAAATGTTGCACCACTTAGAAGTAACGTGCTTCCAAGGGTAATTGTAAGACCTTGCTTTTGAATCGTATTCGCAATCAATCCAGGAACGATGATTCCAATTCCGCGGAATTCTGCTATTTCAAATGGGACCACTGGATAGAAGAAATCAAATATCAGTTTCAAAGCAATCCCTGTAATCAGCATCGCAGCAAACTTTCTGCGTCCGTATAAAATCATAAATTTTGATAGACCAAAGCGAACGATGACGTACGTAAGCAAGCTGACAGATAAGACGACTAAAATGAAGACTGGCTGGTTAAATACAAGCGCCAGATAACCCGGAACAACAAGTCCAGCTGGTACGATTCCTGTTTTTTCTGCAAAGATTAAACTAAGTAGAACACCTAAAATTAACGAGATATAAAGATCTGATCCGAACATTTTCTATATTTCCTCCTAGCTGACAAGCTGCTTAATTTTGTATTCTTGAATTTTTTCGATTAACGGTTCAGCGGCACCATGGATATTGCCGACTCCATAAACCACTCGATTATGAAGCTTTTTCTCAAGCATATTCATAATTTCTTCTGTAGATTGATATTCAAGGTTGTGTAAGTGGTCAGCCGGAATTTTCCCTTCCTCATATGCCTTCACAATTGGATCTGTTGTTTCACCAATTAAGACAAGATCACTTGCTTCAATATATGGAAGTACATCCTCCGCAAACTGGATCGTTCTATCTACCCGATCCGCACGGCAGTTCATAATAATAATCGGTTCATCTGTTGGATATCCAATTTCTTTCACACGCTTCCAAATGTTCAATGTAGATGCTGCGTCATTTGCCGCAAATCCATTTACAAAGTGTCCAGGCGTTTTCGCGTCCATTAATGGAAGAATTCTCATCGCTCCTGGATCAGGCGGCGCATTTAACATTCCTCTGAATGCCGTATCTTCATCAATCCCTAATGCTTGGGCAACACCAAGTGCCAGTGAAGCATTATCTGGGAAAACCATGTACTCAAATTTCCTTAAAAACTCATCGGAAATCTTGGAATTATCTGCAACAATGACTTCTGTGTTGCGTTTTTTCGCAATCTCTTTAAAGAAATCCGTATATTCACTATCCGTAATAACCAAGTGTCCATTGTAAGGAATTGTCGCTGTAAAGGCTTCTGCTATTTCATCAAGTGTCGGCCCCATGACGTCCATATGGTCTTCAAGAACGTTTACGATCACGCCAATGTTTGCTTGAAGCAGCTCTTCCTGAAAGATAATTTGGTAATCTGGATTTACCGCCATACATTCACTGACGATAGCATTTGCTCCTCTTTCAACTGTTTCTCTCATAACTTCTTTCTGCTCTCCGATATTCGGTCCTTGCGGTTTCCTTTTAATCGGTTTCTCCTCTGGCGTATCCCAATAAATCATTCTTGCATCCGTTCCCGTTGTTTTACCGACAGTTTTATAACCTGCCTCCATTAAGATACCGGTTGTCAATCTTGTGACGGTAGACTTTCCGCGAATACCATTAATATTGACGCGCACCGGCAGGGCATCGATATTTTTCTGATGACGCTTCTTTTCAATAAAGCCAATCCCTAACATGATGACACAGGCTATAACGATTAACCACATCGCTATCTACATCTCCTTTTTTTATGAGTGTGATATGTAAATTCAATCAACAGTATATCTGTTCAGCATAAAATCACAATCGGTATTATGTAACATAATCTTTCACTTCCTCGTATGCCAAATTCCTCTAATCAGAAGGCTTTTTTGCCTACCCATCCTTTAAATGAAAAGGCCAAAAGGCGGACAAAAATCAGTCTGAATTTCCGCTGAATTCATGAGAAAGCGTTACCATCAATGATCCGAAAATCTTTTGTCCTTTTCTCCCTAAATTTTTTGACAATTATTAAGATGTATTTTGAATCAATGTTTTAAAGCCCGCTCTTCTCTATAACAACAGTCATATCAGCGCTTTAAATGAATAGTGCGTGTTTTGGAATGTTTTATATTTTTGAATGAACAGGTTAGAAAGTCATTCTCATTGGTCAGATCGCTGTGTGTTGACCTATGACAAAGGTCACCTCTAAAAAAATCAAGTCATCTGCTTATTTTTAGGTCACGAAAAATTGGGATAAGATGTAAATATTTGATCATTTTGGTGTACCTTCTCTTTACGAGATTCGCATCTTATGACCTAAACAATGAAACATTATTCATTTGTTTTTATCAAGATTCATCATTTCTTAACATTTTTAATGTGAATTTAGTTGAAAGTTGTCAGCTTATGTCAGGCTTTCCCCAAAGGAGACGAATAAAATTCGCTTCTCCGCTTACACTATGGGTAAAAAATCTGTGAGAGGAGGCTAAAGATGCCAAACACCAATGAGCAGACACGCCTGCATTTTTTATCAGGCAGCTTCGAGGAAAAAATCCGTATCCTAAAAAAAACATTTCAGCAAAGCGGCGACTTTGAGTACCGAGAGTTGATGGTTAATGAAACGAAATCTGCACTGTTTTTTATTAAAACAAGAATAGATGAAGGAAAACTAAATGATTTCATTATCGGTAACTTGTTAGGCTCTCCTGGAAAGCAGAATTATATAAAATCTCTTAGCACACTTGAAACAGGCGACTTGACACTGATCACAGACAGTATTATTGCGGGAAGTATTGCCTTTCTTGATGAAAACTCCTCGCAAATCAAGCTATTTGCTGTCGGACAGCCTCCGCTGCGTTCTATTTCTGAACCTTCTTCTGAAAGTATTATCGCAGGCGCACATGATGGATTTGTTGAAAGTCTTGATACCAATATCTACTTACTGCGTTCGCATTTAAATGATCGGAAGCTCGCCATTCAATATCATAAGGTCGGTACAAAATCAGAAACAAAGCTTGCGACGGTTTATATATCTGATATTGCCAATCAAGAAAAGGTTGAAGAGGTCAACAGACGGATTTCTTCTATTAAAGTAGACACACTGATAAGTCCTGGCTCTATCGTTGAGGCAATTGAGGATGATTCATTTTCTATTTTCCCGCAGCTGATTGATACAGAACGTCCGGATAAGGTGAGATCTGCGATCCTTGAAGGCAGGATCGTCGTACTCATGGATGGCAGTCCAATGGCCATCATTCTGCCTATCACGTTCTTTAGTTTTTTTCAGTCGCCAGATGATTATAACAGCCGCTGGATTCCTGCTACGTTTATTCGTATTCTTCGTTATCTTGCCTGCATCATTGCAGTCATATTGCCATCTTTTTATATTGCTGTTATTGCGTTTCATTATGAGGTTGTCCCAGATGAACTAGCCATTACGATGAAGAACTCTATTATCGGAATTCCCTTTCCTCCATTGATAGAGGCCATGCTGATGGAGATCACGATTGAACTTATACGTGAAGCTGGGGTGCGTCTGCCTAAACCAATCGGGCAAACCATTGGGATCGTAGGTGGTTTGGTTATTGGGGATGCGGTTGTACAAGCAGGACTTATCTCGAATGTCCTAGTCATTGTAGTCGCTGTGACGGCTGTGGCTTCATTTGTACTTCCGTCGTTTGAAATGACGTCCACCATCAGGATGCTTCGTTTCCCGCTCATGTTTATGGCATCGATGTTTGGATTTATTGGCATTTCATTTGGACTGGCCATTATTCTCATGAATTTATGCCGATTAGAATCACTAGGGGTGCCATATTTATCACCTGTTGCTCCATTTAACTGGCAGGACTTAAAAGATACTGTGATTCGACTCCCAATGTGGATGTACAAAAATCGACCTGTTTATTTAAATCCGCAAAAGAAAAAACAAATTGAACAACTGAGAGGGTGGACAAAGAAAAATGAAAAATAAAATATCTCCACCTCAAGCTGTTTTTTTTATCATCCAGTCTCAAATTGGTGTTGGTATTTTAGCGCTCCCCCATTTGCTGATGAAAGACATGGGGCACGATGGCTGGATAGCGATTATTTTAGCTTGTTTTTTCATCCAAATCATCAATACCATTTTTCTTTATATTATCTACAAGTATCCAGAAACGTCATTCTTCCAAGCACTGATTGAGGTCTTTGGAAAATGGATTGGACACGCCTTGGTCGTGCTCTATACGGTATACTTTGCCTCGGTTTGCATCGTTGTCCTTTCTATATTCACAAGGATTCTTGGCATATGGGTGCTCCCGCTCACACCAAACTGGGTGATTAACCTATTACTGATGATATGCATTATCTATATCGCAAAGGAGCAAATTACAGCCATTGTCAGGTTTAACTTTATCTTAACTCCCTTTTTGCTCATGCTCTCTCTATTGATGTTCTATGCATTGAAAGGAACCAATATTGATTACCTCCTGCCTGTTTTCCAAACGGGTATCTCTCAATTTCAGCTTGGATTGAAGGACGTAGTGCTGTCAATGAATGGATTTGAGATGATTTTGATCATCTCTCCACTGATGAAGGGCACCATTAAGGAACGATATAAAGTGATGACCATTTCAAATATATGCACGACACTTTACTACCTATTTATTACATTGATTTGTTTTATGTTTTTCAGCCCGGCTGAGCTTGATGTGATCCCGAATCCTGTTTTGTATCTATTAAAAACCATTACATTCGGTGTCATTGAACGCACGGATTTAATTTTTCTGAGCTTTTGGGTCTTTGTCATTTTAGCCACACTGAGTAATTATCTGTACTTTTGTGCAAATGGTGTGTCCAGTATGCTGAAGAAAAAAAATCACAAAAAATATGTCTACTATTTTGCCATTTTGATTTACGCTGCAAGCTGTTTTCTTTCAACTGATAACTTTAGAATTCAGCGCTTCAATGACTTTACCACCGTTGCACAATATTCATTTATTTACACACTTCCGATCATGATGGCCATTATCATCTTGATCAAACACCGCAAAAAGAAGGTGAAATCACATGAATCATAGGTACATGTTGACACTGCTTATGTGTGTTTCCCTCATTTTCATGCCTGGCTGCTGGGATCAAAACCTATTAAAAGACATCTCTCTCGTATTAACTTCAGCTGTTGATCAAGGAGAGGATGACAATGCGAGATATTCGATTACCTATCGAAAGGTGCAGCAGTCTCAAAGTATGCAGCAAGGGAATTCTGGCAGCTATTTAACCACTGTTCTCACAACCGATGCGCCTACTTTAAGAAAAGCAAGAAGCAACTTTAGCCGGAGTGTAGACCAAAAAATTGATATGTCGAAAATGAGGGTGCTGCTGATCGGTGATGAATTTGCCCAAAACCGGCTGCTTCCTTACTTAGATATGTTTTATCGCGATCCCAAAAGCCCTTTGCTCGCAAACTTGGCAGTGGTGCAAGGGGGGAGCTGTGTGGACTTAATCAATTCTCTGCTCAAGGAAAAACTCATTGTGAGCGACTATTTAAACAACCTGATCACTTCCGCATCACGCTCCTCACAAGTTGCACCTAAGAACATTCAAAATATCCGGTCCAAAATGCTGCAAACCGGCGAGGATTTCACACTGCCGTTACTCTACTACGATAAGTCAAAAAAGTTAACGAGTGTGAGAGGGGTTGCCTTATTTGATAATGAGAAAAAGAAAGGTGAACTGTATGCACAGGATGCCATTCTGCTCACCATTATGGATGGAAAAATGGGCAGTTATGCAAACTTCACGAAAAAAGTAAGAAGTGATATGAAATCAAAGGAGAACAATTACATCACCATTCAAGTAACGGATGCAAAGAGAGACATAAAAATCGTCAATCCTGATCATCGAAACGTAACCTTCTCTCTTGACTATGAATTCACCACCTCTGTTGTTGAATATCCGAAAGACAATTTAGATACAGACAAGAAAATCGAAATGTTAAATAAAAGGCTGTCAGCTATTTTTACAAAAGATGCCGAAAAAGTCATTGCAGCCCTGCAAGAGGCGAATTCTGACGTCCTCAGCCTTGGCAGAAAATATCGGGTCAGACACTATGATGAATATATGAAAATGAACTGGGTCACCGATTATCCGAAGGTGAAAATCATTCCAAAAGTGAAAGTGAACATTACACAAACAGGTATCATTAGTTAAGAAAAGGAAGAAGCCATCTTTCTTTTCTTTTTTTATTTTTTTAGATTGTCATTTCGATGCTTTCGTGATAATCTATGTGTGTAAACGGTTACACATTCATGAAGGGAGGCTCTCCATTGGCTACAATTAAAGATGTTGCAAAAGCTGCACAAGTGTCTGTTGCCACTGTTTCACGCGTGCTCAATGATACTGGATATGTTCATTCAGATACGAAAATCCGCGTGACACAAGCGATGCAGGAGTTGAACTACTTTCCCAATGAAGTGGCTAGATCCCTTTTTAAAAGAGAATCACGCTTAATCGGCTTAATCTTGCCTGATATCACAAATCCCTTCTTTCCTCAGCTTGCTAGAGGCGTTGAGGATGAGATTCATGCGCACGGTTTTCGGTTATTATTCGGGAACAGTGATGAAGATCGAGCGAAGGAAATGGCTTACTTACAAACCTTTAAACAAAATCAAGTAGTCGGTGTCATCGCGGTCACAAATGAACCTGAATCAGATATATACAATGATGATGATCTACCTGTTGTGTTTTTAGATCGAACGGTCCCACATGCACCTTCTGTTTTTGCAGATGCTGCAGCTGGCGGGAAAATGGCGGCAATGGAATTAATCAGACGCGGCAGCCGGCAGATCACACTGTTAAAAGGACCTGCCCATCTGCAAACAGCGCGGCAGCGATTCAAAGGCGCACTCGATGTTCTCACGGAAACAGGCGTCGACTTTCATGTGATGTCTAATGCTTCATTTTCCTTTCAAGAAGCCCGAAAAAGCGCCAAGGCCCTTTTCCAGCTGTACCCTGAAACAGATGGAATCATTGCCAGCAATGACATCGTCGCAACAGCGGTCATCCATGAAGCGCTTCGGATCGGAAAAGCCATTCCAGGAGACGTTCAAATCATTGGATTTGATGATATCCCGCAAAGTGAGCTGCTCTTCCCTTCCTTATCGACCATTAGGCAGCCCGCCTATGAGATGGGAAAAGAAGCGGCACAGCTGTTAATCAAAGCGATTCAGAAACAGCCGATAGATCAACCAGTTATTCAAATGCCCGTCTCTTTTATTGAACGAGAGACCACAAGAAAGGTGGATTCACAATGAGTCATATTGTTGTAGTAGGAAGCTGTTCAATGGATTTAGTCGTCACATCAGATAAACGGCCAAATGCCGGTGAAACGGTTTTAGGTGAATCGTTTAAAACCGTCCCCGGCGGAAAAGGTGCCAATCAGGCAGTCGCAAGCGCCAGACTCGGTGCAGATGTATACATGGTCGGCCGAGTTGGTGATGACGCTTATGGTCAGGATATTCTCAGCAATTTAGAAACACAAGGTGTCCGCACCTCATATATGAAACCGGTTACTGAAATGGAGAGCGGCACAGCTCATATCATTTTAGCAGAAGGTGATAACAGCATTGTTGTGGTCAAAGGGGCAAATAATGAGGTCACTCCTGACTATGTAAGAGAGGCCTTTTCTACAATTGATAATATCGGGATGGTTCTCATCCAGCAGGAAATACCTGAAGAAACGGTCGAAGCGGTCTGCGCCATTTGCAGTGAAAAAGAAATCCCTGTCATTTTAAACCCTGCACCAGCCCGCAAAGTATCGCAGCAGGTTTTAGAGCAGGCTGCTTACATTACACCGAATGAACATGAAGCTGTTCTAATGTTTGATGGTCTGCCAACCAGTGATGCCTTGCGTCAATACCCTAACAAATTATTGATCACAGAAGGAAAAAATGGGGTTCGATATTTTGATGGAACGAAAGACGTGTTGGTTCCAGGCGTTCCTGTCGAAGCAGTCGATACAACAGGAGCTGGCGATACCTTTAACGGAGCCTTGGCTGTCGCTCTAACAGAAGGCAAATCCCTCTATGACGCACTTGCCTTTGCCAATCTTGCCGCATCAATGTCCGTCACAAAGTTTGGCGCACAAGGCGGTATGCCAACAAGAGAAGAATTGGAGAAAAAGAAATGAAAAAAAATGGCATCCTAAACAGCCATATCGCCAAGGTGCTTGCTGATCTTGGCCACACAGATACAATCGTCATCGCAGACTGTGGTCTCCCTATCCCAGAAGGTCCAGTCAAAATCGACTTGGCGTTATCAATCGGCATACCATCATTTCAGGAGGTCACCTCCCTCCTTCTTCAGGAAATGGCCGTTGAAAACATCACTGTAGCTAGTGAAATCAAAGAAGCCAATGAACGAGATCATTTATTTCTTAAGAAAGCGCTCTCAAAACCGTTACATGAAGTAGACCACGAGACGTTCAAAGACATGACCAAACAGGCAAAAGCAGTCATTCGAACGGGTGAAGCCACCCCATACGCAAACTGCATTCTTCATGCCGGTGTCATCTTTTAAAAGGAGGAGCCAGATATGAACATAGAGATGCATAACATCCATAAGGCTTTTGGAAAAAACACCGTTCTCTCCGGGGTCTCCTTTGACCTCGTCACAGGTGAAGTCCACGCACTCATGGGTGAAAATGGTGCGGGAAAATCAACTTTAATGAATCTGCTTACAGGTCTTTATTCTTTAGATCAAGGAACGATACAAATCGACGGAAAAGAAACCGCTTTCAAAAATCCGAAGGAAGCGGAACAGCACGGCATCGCCTTCATTCATCAGGAGCTCAACATATGGCCGGATATGACCGTCTTGGAGAATCTATTCATCGGGAAAGAAATCTATACGAAACTCGGACTGCTAGATACTAAGAAAATGAAGACCCTCGCCCAAACGCAGCTGGACCGTTTATCTGTGAATCTCTCACTTGAACAAGAGGCTGGCAGCTGTTCTGTTGGACAAAAACAGATGATTGAGATTGCAAAAGCATTAATGACCGATGCAAAGGTCATCATCATGGATGAGCCGACAGCAGCTCTTACGGAACGGGAAATCGAGAAGCTCTTCCAGGTCATTGAATCTCTCAAAAAAGAAGGCGTTTCCATTGTCTATATTTCTCACCGTATGGAGGAAATCTTTGCAATCTGTGACCGGATTACGATCATGCGTGATGGGAAAACGGTCGATACGAAAGCCATACCTGAAACGAATTTCCATGAAGTCGTCAAGAAAATGGTCGGCCGTGAATTGACAGATCGATATCCCGAGCGAACGCCTTCTACAGGAGACATTGTCCTTGAGGTGAAACAAGCGTCGAGAAAAGGACGATTTCAAGATATCAGCTTCTCAGTTAAGGCTGGAGAAATCGTCGGTGTTGCAGGCTTAATGGGTGCTGGCCGAACCGAAATGATGCGGTCACTGTTTGGCCTTGATCCTCTTGACCAAGGAGAAATCTGGGTTCATGGAAAAAGGACTGTTATTAAAAAACCAAGTGATGCCGTCAAGCTCGGCATCGGCTTTATCACAGAGGATCGCAAGGATGAAGGGCTCATGCTTGATGCATCCATCCGAGAAAACATCGGTCTGCCAAACTTAAAAAGCTTCTCTCCAAAGGGATTGATTGATAAGAAAACTGAACAGGATTTTGTCGACCTG
Source organism: Bacillus sp. FSL K6-0994 (assembly GCF_038630815.1). NCBI lineage: Bacteria > Bacillati > Bacillota > Bacilli > Caryophanales > Bacillaceae > Bacillus > Bacillus sp. FSL K6-0994. Next base: position 3,290,049 of record NZ_CP152043.1, read on the forward strand.
CTCATTAAAAGACTGACGATTAAAACGGCTTCCTCTGACATCTCTGCCCGAAGCCTGTCTGGTGGAAATCAGCAAAAAGTCGTCATTGCCAAATGGATCGGCATACAGCCGAAGGTCTTGATTTTAGATGAACCGACACGAGGTGTCGACGTCGGAGCGAAACGAGAAATCTATCAGTTAATGAATGAATTGACCGATCGAGGCGTTGCCATTTTAATGGTCTCCTCTGAACTCCCAGAGATACTCGGGATGAGCGATCGAGTGCTCGTCATTCATGAAGGAACCATCAGCGGAGAATTAGAAAAAACAGAAGCAACGCAGGAACGAATTATGACACTAGCTACAGGAGGGAAGTAACATGAAACCACTTACTTCAAATGGACGATTTGATCACATCATGCAAAAGCTTGGGCCATTCTTAGGACTCATCATCCTTGTCGCCATTGTTTCTATTTTAAACCCGGCCTTTTTAGAGCCATTAAACATCTTAAACTTACTGAGACAAATCTCCATTAATGCCCTCATTGCCTTTGGGATGACGTTTGTTATTTTAACTGGAGGCATTGATTTATCTGTCGGTGCCATTCTTGCACTGTCCAGTGCCCTGACTGCCGGCTTTATCGTTTCTGGCATGGACCCGATTTTAGCCATTATCGTCGGCTGTATCATCGGTGCCGTTCTTGGGATGATCAACGGTCTTTTAATTACAAAAGGAAAAATGGCTCCTTTTATCGCAACGCTTGCCACGATGACGATTTTCAGAGGTTTGACACTCGTTTATACAGACGGAAACCCAATTACTGGGCTTGGCTCTAACTATGCCTTTCAGTTATTCGGCCGCGGATATTTCTTAGGCATTCCTGTTCCAGCGATCACGATGCTTCTCACCTTTATCGTACTTTGGGTACTGCTTCATAAAACACCTTTCGGCAGAAGAACATATGCCATCGGCGGGAATGAAAAAGCGGCTCTCATCTCAGGAATCAAAGTACCGCGCGTGAAAATTATGATCTATTCATTAGCAGGCTTCATGTCTGCCTTAGCAGGTGCGATCTTAACGTCTCGCCTAAATTCAGCGCAGCCAACAGCTGGTACGTCCTATGAGCTTGATGCCATTGCTGCCGTCGTACTTGGCGGGACAAGCCTGTCCGGCGGAAGAGGACGAATTGTCGGCACACTCATCGGGGTGCTCATTATCGGTGTCCTGAACAATGGTATGAACTTACTTGGTGTTTCATCATTCTATCAATCTGTTGTGAAAGGGATTGTCATCTTGATTGCAGTCCTGCTAGACAGAAAGAAATCTGCTTAAGGAGGCAGCTGCTATGAAAAAATATCTTATTCTCATCCTGACTCTCTCTTTGTTTCTGCTTTCTGCCTGCTCGCTTGAACCGCCGGAGTGGGCCAAGTCATCTAAGGATGGCAAGAAAAAAGACATCAAAATCGGTCTGTCGATCTCGACATTAAATAACCCATTCTTCGTTTCTCTGAAAAACGGTGTGACAAAAGAAGCAAAAAAGCTTGGCATTGAAGTCGTGATTGCAGATGCACAAAATGATTCAGCTAAACAAACAAGTGATGTAGAAGATTTAATTCAGCAAGGTGTCGACGCATTGCTCATCAACCCAGCGGATTCATCTGCCATATCAACCGCTGTCGAATCAGCAAACGCTTCAGATATACCTGTCATCACATTAGACCGCTCAGCCGAAAGTGGAAAGGTAGAAGCACTTGTCGCCTCAGATAACGTCAAAGGCGGTGAAATGGCAGCTAACTTTATCATCGACAAAGTTGGCAAAGGAGCAAAAGTCGCTGAATTAGAAGGCGTACCAGGCGCTTCCGCTACACGTGAGCGTGGAAAAGGGTTCCATCAAATAGCGGATAAAGATCTAAAAGTGACAGCAAAACAAGCTGCTGACTTCGACCGGACAAAAGGACTGAATGTCATGGAAAACCTTCTTCAAGGAAACCCTGACATCAAAGCCGTTTTTGCCCACAATGATGAAATGGCTCTCGGCGCACTAGAAGCGATTCAAAGCTCTGGGAAAGACATTCTTGTCGTTGGCTTTGACGGCAACGAAGATGCACTCAGCTCGATCAAAGCAGGAAAGCTCTCTGCAACGGTTGCGCAGCAGCCAGAGCTGATCGGTCAACTGGCAGTCGGTGCTGCAAACGACGTATTAAAAGGGAAAAAAGTACAAAAGAACATCGCAGCTCCACTCAAACTAGAACAGAAGAAATAAACAGAAAACCCCCGATATCCCTCGGGGGTATTTTTCTATTACTGTGGTCTTTTCAGCACAAATGACGTGCCTAAATGGGCATAATCATTACCTGCTAGGCGAGCGACTGGTTTCAGTTCATTAGTAGAAACATAGCCTTTTTCTGCATCATAAACAGCCTCATCTAAATGTGCACATACAACCCGGCCAATGATATGATCAACTGTGATCTCCCCTTCATCATTTTGAAAGGTCAGATGTTTTTCCAGCTGACATTCAAAACGAATGCGTGCTTCCTTGATCCCCGGCACCGAAATGACATGACTCTCTACTTGATGAAGTCCGGTACGATCCAGCTCACTCTCTTCCCTAGGCAGAGTAGCAGCTGTTTCATTAATATCTTCTATCATGTCTTCATCACTCACATGAACCACAAACTCTTTCTTATCGATGATATGCTGCGCAGTATCTTTCATCTGACCATCACGTCGTCCGATAGAAACCGCAATGAGCGGCGGGTGTCCGCTGATGACATTAAAGAAACTAAATGGTGCGGCATTGACGACATTTTCTTTAGATAGACTTGTAATAAATGCAATCGGTCTTGGAACGATAGATCCAGATAATAATTTATATGCCTCTTTTCGTGACAGCTGATCCAGTAGCAATGTAATCAATTCAGGTACGCCTCCTTTTAATGTAACGACATCATACCATAACCCTTTCTCTCTACCTCTTATTCCAGCTCGGTGCGATGCAGGATATGGTGGACCAGATGAAATAAAGCAGGATTATGATTTTCACGCCTATAGGAAATCGTCCATTCCGCTAGAAGCTGTTCATCCTCAATGGAGCGATATACAACATCCAGATTAAATAAACGCCGGGCTGATTGTGGAATCACTGCAATACCGATCCCTGCTGTGACAAGGCCAATGATCATTTGATATTCCGCCGCTTCCTGCACGATATTTGGAGAAAATCCGTACTTTTCACATAGCAGGACAAAGTGCTGATAAAGAGACGGCCATGATTCCTGTGATAAAGAAATAATCGGTTCATGACGGATATCTTCAATCGCGACCGTCTCTTTTTTAGCCAATCGATGATTTTTTGGAATCGCAAAAATACATTCACTTTGCTTCATCAAACGACTGACTAATTCTTCATGCGGCGATGTAGGGTGTAAAAAACCGATATCAATCTCACCATTTAAAAGTGCCTCTAGCTGCTGCGGAACGGAAAGCTGCTGCAGCTCAATACTGACAGAGGGATACAGCTCCCTGAATTCACGTACAACGGGCGGCAGAATATCATATGTCGCAGTTCCAACAAAGCCTATGATGATTTTCCCCAGCTCTCCTCTTGCTGTATGACGTGCATGATCAACGGCTTTATCAAGCTGCTGCAGCACTCCCCGAACCTCCTGTAAAAAGACCTTTCCAGCTGCTGTTAGCTCCACCACCCGCTTCGACCGGTGAAATAAAGGAAAACCCAATTCTTCCTCAAACTGCTTAATTTGCTGACTAAGTGGAGGCTGTGTCATATTCAACCGCGCGGCTGCTCTGCCAAAATGCAGCTCCTCCGCTACTGTGACAAAATACTGCAAATGTCTCAGTTCCATCCTTTCACTCCTCACACACTTATTCGTGAAACATATCAAAACTACGTTAAACATATATTGGAAAATTTATTTTATGAAATGTATAGTAAATCATATCATGAAAATATATTTTCATAAAAAATTTTACTTGCCGAAAGGAGTGCGGGGTAAATGAAATCTCAAGCACAACCCCTAACAAGACGAGGAGCAGAGTTGATTGTTGATACGCTGATTGCTCAAGGTGTGACCCATGTTTTTGCGATTCCAGGTGCAAAAATTGACGCTGTATTTGATGTATTAAAAGACAGAGGTCCAGAGCTTGTCCTATGCAGACACGAACAAAATGCAGCCTTTATGGCAGCTGCTGTCGGACGTTTAACTGGCAAACCAGGTGTTTGTCTCGTCACATCAGGTCCTGGTGCATCTAATTTAGCAACAGGTCTATTAACAGCCAATACAGAAGGTGATCCTGTTGTCGCAATCGCTGGAAACGTCATTCGTGCAGATCGTCTGAAACGAACACATCAATCACTCGACAATGCGGCATTATTCAAACCAGTCACAAAATATAGCGTTGAAGTACAAGACGTAAACAATATACCAGAAGCATTAACAAATGCTTTTCGCGCGGCACAAAAAGGGCAGGCTGGAGCAGCATTTATCAGCTTTCCACAAGATGTCGTGACAGAACACACCACACAAACACCAGTGTCTGCTCACCCTTCTCCAGAATTAGGTCCTGCACCAGATGCTCTCATCAGTTCGGCTATCGCCAAAATTCAAAATGCACACTTACCTATTGCGATTGTGGGAATGAAAGCTAGTCGTCCAGCTGCTGCAAATGCCACAAGAGCATTATTAAAAACACTTGGTATCCCATTTGTTGAAACGTACCAAGGAGCCGGCGTTCTCTCAAGAGAGCTCGAGTCTCAATATGTAGGCAGAATCGGCTTATTCCGTAATCAGCCGGGTGATCTTCTCATTGAACATGCAGATGTCCTTTTGACCATTGGCTTTGATCCAATTGAATATGATCCGAAGCATTGGAATCTTCAGCCGCAGCAGCGTCAGATCATCCATGTTGATGATATGCAGGCAGATATTGACCATTTTTATGAGCCAGCGCTTGAGCTTATAGGCAATATTTCTGAAACCGTCAAACATCTAGCGCATGACAGTGTTCCCCTTTCTTTAAGCAAAGAGAACATAGAATTAGTCACTGAATTACAGGAGCTATTAAGCGACATCGAAAAGACACCAGAAAGAGAAAGTCATCGATCTCACCCACTGGATGTCATTCATACATTGAGACGTCTGATTCCTGATGACACGAAGGTCACGTGTGATATCGGATCTCACGCGATTTGGATGTCCCGTCACTTCCGCGTCTATGAACCGAACTCATTCCTGGTGAGTAACGGCATGCAAACATTAGGCGTCGCATTACCATGGGCAATTGCGGCTTCTATCATGAATCCAGATGAAAAGATTATCTCGGTCTCAGGTGATGGCGGTTTTCTCTTCTCCGCAATGGAGCTAGAAACAGCAGTCCGGAAGAAAACAAACCTCGTTCACCTTGTTTGGAACGACAGCACATACGACATGGTCGCGTTCCAGCAGGAAATGAAATATGACCGCACATCCTGCGTTGAATTCGGGCAGATCGATTTAGTGAAATATGCGGAAAGCTTTGGAGCAACTGGACTAAGGGTCAACTCACCTGAGGAGCTTTCAACCGTCCTTCAAAAGGGTATAAACATAGAAGGACCCGTGATTATTGATATTCCGATTGACTATCAAGACAACCCTGACCTCGCCAGTCAAAAATGGCCAGAAGTCTTTCGCAAAAAACATGCAATGAACGTCAGATAAGACTTCGATACATTACATTAAAGGAGTGAGCGGTTATGGGTATGATGCACCCAATGAATCAACAGAATGACACAAGACAGCATGACAAACAGCAAGAGGTCTATCAAGTATCGACAATGACCTCCCTGCTGGAAGCCGTATATGATGGAGATTTCTCCCTCGCACATATTCCTGAACACGGTGATTTTGGCATCGGTACATTCAATCAATTAGATGGAGAGCTGATCGGCTTTGACGGCGCATTCTACCGGCTGCGCTCGGATGGAACAGCGACACCGGTCACCAATCAAGATTATTCACCATTCTGCTCTCTAGCATTCTTTGAAACAGATATCGTTCATCGAATTGATGCACCTATGACGTCCAAAGAACTTGAAGAAGAAATCGACCGCATTTTACCAAGTAAGAATATCTTTTATGCGGTCCGCATTGATGGATCATTCAAAAAGGTTCAAACACGTACGGTTGAAAAACAGGAAAAACCTTACGTTCCGATGGTAGAAGCAGTCAAGTCTCAGCCTATTTTCGACTTTGAGGATATTCAAGGTACGATCGCAGGCTTCCGTACACCGCAGTATGCACACGGCATTGCGGTGAGTGGATATCATCTTCATTTTATTGATGAAGATCGAAGTGTTGGCGGACACGTATTTGATTACACCGTTGATCAAGTCACCATCCGCATTTCTCAAAAACGCCATATGAATTTACACCTGCCAAATACGCAGGAATTCTTCCAAGCAGACATTGATCGAGCTGATCTTGCACAGCAAATTGCCAGTGCAGAAAGCAGCCCAGATCAATAAATGAAGACACCCCGTTGATTCCGGGGTGTTTTTTTATGCACAAAGATGATTTCTTGCACGTGATGTTTTCGTTTCGATAGCAAAATAGAAATTATCCAGTCTATTCGTAATAAAATATGATAGAATATCAACAGAAGAAAGGTGGTTATACGGTGTCAAAAGACTATAGCATTCCAAACCTAACATTAGACGAAAGAGATAAACAAATTCTATCCCTATTACACGAGGACGGGCGCATGTCTTATACAGATCTCGGCAAACAGGTCGGTCTGTCACGTGTAGCCGTACAAGCCCGCATTCAGCAGCTCATTGAAGCAGGGGTCATTGAACGATTCACCGCTGTAATTAACCCCGCGAAGGTTGGCATTCATGTCTCTGTCTTCTTTAATGTAGAGGTAGAGCCAAAATTTTTAGAAGCGGTTGCCCTTCAGCTTGAAAAGGAAACGGCTGTCACAAGTCTTTATCACATGACAGGACCAAGCAAGCTGCATATGCATGGCATTTTTCAACATGAACAGGAAATGGAGACTTTCCTGACAAAAAAGCTATACCCCTTAGAAGGCGTCGTCAGTGTGGACTGCCAAATGCTCATTAAACGATACAAAAGCCGCATGGGCATGAAATTGTAGACAGGAGTTGAACCACTTGCAATCATATATCGAACTCATTATCGCTATGGTGCGAACCGGGATTCTCGGTTTTGGCGGAGGCCCTTCCGTCATACCGCTTATTCGCCATGAAGCGGTGGTGAAATATCAATGGATCAACGATGACGAATTCGGAGAAACACTCGCCATCGCCAATGCCTTACCAGGCCCGATCGCAACAAAAATGTCAGCATACCTCGGCTATCGATTAAAGGGTGTATCTGGCGCAATTGTTGCCACAGCTACTCATATTTTACCTACTTGTCTCGCCATGGTAGCCCTTGTCACACTTGTCAGCGTCTTAAGCTCCTCACAAATCATTCAAAATATGATTGGCGCTGTGACCCCTGTCATAGCGGTTCTGTTAGGCCTCATGGCATATGAATTTGGACAAAAAACGCTGAAAGGATTCGGCATGATCTTCGGGATCGCTCTATTCCTTCTTGCCTTTATTGGACTGCAAGTACTGTCCATTCATCCAGGAATCATTGTGATGATCTTTTTATTTTATGGCGCTTTTCATTTTAAACTGAAAAATCATTGGAATCGGCCAAATAAAGAGAAAGGAGTGTCTTCATGATCCTGATTCTCTTTTTATTCTGGGCATTCTTTTTATCCAATCTATTAGGATATGGCGGTGGGCCTGCATCAATCCCGCTCAATTATGAAGAAATCGTCAATCATTTTCATTGGATGACGAACGAAGGATTCTCCAATATGCTGGCTTTAGCCAATGCACTGCCGGGGCCAATCGCTACGAAGATTGCAGCATATGTCGGTTATGACGTCATGGGCTGGCCAGGCTTTATCGTGGCACTGCTTGCCACTGTCCTGCCGTCTGCTGTTGGGCTGATTTTATTGCTCAAGCTGATTGACCGCTTTCGTCAATCTCCCGTCGTTAAAGGCATGACCTTATCCGTTCAGCCTGTCATTGCGATGATGATGCTTTTATTAACATGGGAAATCGGCGGAGATGCAGTGAAAGCCATCGGCTGGACGCAATCGCTCGCCATTGCCGCGATCTCCTTTTTCTTCATGACCAAATTCAAGCTGCACCCTGCCTTTCTGATTGTGGCTGCTTTCTTATATGGCGGATTCATTCTGCCGCATTCATAAAAACCGATAACATTCACTGTTATCGGTTTTCTTTCACGTATAAATTGGAGAAACTGATCTGCGCCCAATCGAATGATACTCGACCCCAGCTTGTTCTGCCGCTTCAAGTGTATGACAGTTTCGTCCATCGAAAATAAGCGGCCGCTTCATCCATTTCTTATAGGAAGCAAGTGGAAACGACTGTATATCCGCCCACTCTGTTAATAGACAGACCGCATCAGCATCCTTGATCGCTTCTTCAATCGTTTGAGCAAATAAGACTTGATCCGGCAGCTCGCGAGCTGCATGCCTGGCAGCAACAGGATCATATGCCACAAGCTCCGCACCTAATTGATGGAGCTCATGAGCGATCGGAATAGATGGTGCCTCCCTCATATCGTCTGTATTCGGTTTAAAGGACAGACCAAGAAGCGCAATTCGCTTCCCTTCAAGAGCTGCCCCCAGCCGATCCTGAATATTTCGGATAAAACCTGCCCGCTGCTCATTATTTACTTTGATGACAGCCTTTAGCAGCTCAAAATCATGGGACACATGCCCTGCAATTTGGACAAGGGCATTTGTATCCTTTGGAAAACAAGAACCACCGTAGCCAATGCCCGCTCTGAGAAAGGACGAACCGATCCGCTGATCAAGCCCCATTCCCTGCGACACCCATTCAACATCAGCACCTGTTTTTTCACAAATGGAGGCAATCTCATTCATAAAGCTGATTTTTGTCGCAAGAAATGCATTTGATGCATACTTGATCATTTCAGCACTTTTACGGTCTGTTTTGACCATTGGAAGGTGGAAATCAGCATACATCTCCTCCAGCTGATCTAATACGACTTTTGTTTCAGCTCCAATCACAAGCCGGTCCGCCCTCAATGTATCTGAAATGGCAGAGCCTTCCCGTAAAAATTCTGGGTTAGATGCAATCGCTAGCGGCTCCTTCCGTCCTAATTCTTGATGGATCAACTGATCGATTTGATCACCAGTTCCAACAGGCACCGTACTTTTCACCACAAGGATCGCCCCTGACTTTGCTTTTATCCCCATCTCTTTTGCAGCCTGAAACACATACTGTAAATCAGCTTGGCCATCTGCCTGCTGCGGGGTGCCGACTGCAATCATTAACACATCTGCCCGCGAGTAGACTTCCGCTCCATTTATGTGAAAATGAATTCGTCCCTGCTCAAGATTGCGTTTCAATAGCTCTTTTAACCCTGGCTCATACATTGGGGGATTTCCTTGTTTCAGCTGCATGACCTTTCGGCGGTCAATATCAATACACGCGACATCATGACCTGCCTCCGCTAAACACACACCTGTCACAAGCCCCACATACCCACAGCCTGCAATCGCAATATTCATGACACCATCAGCTCCCCATACTCCTTATGCTTGTAATGACATCGTATGCCGGGGGCGTTCATTCCATTCTTAAAAGCATACAAAAACCCCCTGCCATCACTAGCAGGGGGTCACTTTTATGAAACAAGACCATTTCGAATATGAGCAATCAGATTTTCAAGCATTTCTTTTGTTGTGACATCATTTGAATTTTCACCAATATCATGAGCGTACATCAAAATCTTTAAAAATTCTTCTTGATTTAAACCCTTATTATCCATGTCTGTATCCTTTCGATTCCACTAATTTCATTATTATATGCTGTAAGGTTGGTTTATGCAATACTCTATTACATCATTCGACAGCTTTTGAAATTTATGACCATTTTCATGAAAAACTTTTTTATGAATCCCCATTGAGCTATAATAAAAGAATTGGAATCTTTTACTTGGTTAGGAGCGGATCAAATGCTTCAGCACAACATCAACGAAGAAGAAATCAAACAAACTGCCGAACAGATCAAAGAACTTCTTCCTGCAACAGATGAGAACAAACAACTCATCAAAAAAGCATTGATTACTTATAGACAGGACAGCGTATATCGGCTCAAGCAAGAGTCTGATACCGAATGGTCAGCTTATGTACATGATGTCGTGGCAGCAAGAGTCCACCTTCATGTGCTGTTTCCTGTGAGAAGCAGCTGCTCATGTCCAGCAGATGGACTTTGTAAACACATTCTTGCTGTCTTCTTTTCGCTATACGCTCAAGTAGAGAGTGTGACCGGGTTTACAGAACATTGGTCAGAAAAAGATGAATTACAGCGCAGCAAAGAACTGATTCGCCAGCACTTCCAAGTGAAGCGCCCAGACGAACAATCACTCCAAAGCTGGCTGACTTTTTTCCAAGAGGAATTTAACCTCTGGCTGAAACGGACACCGAAGCACCAGCAAACACCGCAGCATTTATATTACGGCTATTTATCGATCCTAAAAAAACACGCACCTGCTTCACCTGAATTCAAGAGCTTGTATGCAATTCATACGTCGATCGATGTATGGCTGAGGCTTCATGAACTCGTCGACCTCGGCCGGCTTGATGCCGAAAAAGACTTTTATTCCATGAATCCCTATGTAGAACAGCTCATGAACACCATTTTCGATTCAGTGGATCATTTGAAGACATACGCCCTTTCCTTTTCCCTCGATCCGTTTCTTGAAAACACACCAACTGCCGTTCGCACACTTCTTCAAATCAATGGACCTTTCCAGCATGAACGAGTAGCGGTCTTTATGGAGATTTGGGGCACCATATTAAATAGAGGGAAATGGGTCAAAAAAGAAACAGAATTACTAAAGAACGCCCAGAAGAAAGAACAAACGGTTGAACGTACCATCGGGCTGATGCACATGGATTATTTACTGAAAGAAGACGAAAGCCTCTTTCAGCAATTACAGCTGCTTAATGCGGATATGCTGCCAAATGTGCTCAATTGGCTGAAGGATCTCACAAACCGAAAGGACTGGAAGCGGCTCAAGCTCTGGTATCATGAAATCACCTATATATTAGAGGAATATTGCCAGCTCGACCTTTCCTACAGAGAACTGCGGGGAGCCGTCAGTGATTTCTTCTTTTATTTAGATGCATACTTTAAGCAAACGAAGGATCATCATTTATATGAACGCTACCTACAAATCTGTATGCCCTATGCGTTTACAGAATACAGTCAGCTTTTGTATGCACAGCAGCGTTATGCGGAATGGATTGAGATTCACAGCCTTGTTGGTTTCTCCATTAGTGAACTGGAGAAGGATTTGATCAAACAGATTGCAAAAGAGGAGCCGGAAGCCCTCATTCCATCGTACCACCGTGAAATCTCACTGCTTCTCGATCAAAAGAATCGAAGTGCTTATCGAGAGTCTGTGAAAATGCTGAAGAAACTGCGTACGCTTTATCATAAAACGAAAAAAACCGTGATCTGGGAAAGGTATGTAAAGCAGCTGCAAGATTCAACAAAACGGCTGCGTGCGTTCCAAGAGGAAATGAAGAAAGGAAAATTGATTGATGACACGCCATAAACAAATTGTCATTCATGCAGAACAAACTGAAGATTTCTCTTTCACCATTTCAGCGCAAGCAGAGGACGGACACCCTGTTCCGCTTAATGAAATGAAGAGGCAGCTTTTCCAATGGCACGAATCTTCTTTCTACGGAACATTCTTAGAAGATGTCAGCTTTATCGGCACACCTGCCTTCCTGTTAAGCCCTTGGATGACCGTTGAATTGCTGGGAAAAAATTCATTTAATACGTTTAGTCATGTGACATTAACGGATGAAACGGAACCACTGATGAAGACTGCCTCCACCATTTACGAATTCATTGAGGACGAAGATTTCGTTCCCGATTATGAGGCTTGGACAAAAGGCGAACTTCGGTTTAAAGATAAAGAAGGCCTATTAGATGGCTATACGGCTGATTGGTTCTCCTTTGCTGTACAGGATTACATTCAATATGATGATGCCTTGCAGCACAAATGGAACCGCATGACCGCACAATCGCCTGCGCTCTCATCCTTCCAAGGACATTTTCTAGATGAGCAGGATTTCCTGGAGACGATTGGCTGGATTGATGACGAGACGCCGTTCACTGTCGGCTTGCGCTTAAACGAGCCGGATTTTGACGGAGATGATTGGAAAATCGAATTGTTTTTGCGGGACAAGAAAAACAGTGACCTTCACTTTTTTGAAGGCATTCGTTCATTGAAAAGGTCTTGGCATCCATATCAAGATAAAATTTCAAGAGAGCTGGAACGATTCAGTCAAATCGTCCCTTGGCTTTCTTTCACATCTGGCACCACACTCATGTCAGAAGAAGAAGCGTGGCTCTTCCTATCTGAAGCAAGTGAAACACTTGTCAATATGGGCATTGAGATTCTGCTCCCATCATGGTGGCAAATTGTCAAAGACAGCACGATGATGTTAAAAGCAAGGATTTCTTCTACACCGCGAGGCGAATCGCATGTCGGAATGGACGCATTAATGGACTTTAATTGGCGCTTCGCTACAAACGGGATTGAACTGACAGAAGATGAGTTCAACGAGCTTGTCCAAAGCAAACGACGCCTTGTCAACATTCGAGGACAATGGATCAAAATAGACCCGACCTTCATTCAGCAAATGAAAAAGTGGATGGAGCGTGCCGAAAATGAAGGACTTCACATGTCTGATATTTTGTCACGCGAACTGGCAGATCAAGAAGCTTCCTCTGAATCGATTCCAGAGCTTCTAGACAGTTCAGCATTTGCCCATATTCAATTTGAACTTTCATCGCAATTAAGAGGGCTTGTCCACCAATTAAATGATACGCACGAGCTGCCTTCATACGAAATGAGTGAGTCCTTCAAAGGCACACTGCGTCCGTATCAGCAGCATGGCGTGAATTGGCTTTTATTTTTAAGATCTCATGGATTTGGAGCTTGTTTAGCAGATGATATGGGACTTGGAAAAACGATTCAAATGATCGCGTATTTCACGTATTTGAAGGAGCAGGAGCAAAATGCCGCTCCATCTCTCATCATTGCGCCGACCTCTGTTTTAGGAAACTGGCAGCGAGAGCTTGAAACATTCGCACCACATTTGAAGGTTGCCCTCCATTATGGGCCATCGCGTCCACAGGGAGAGGACTTCACAAAAGCATACGAGTCAACAGATATTGTTCTGACGTCCTATGGACTCTCACATTCTGATCGTGATGAGTTAACGGCAGCAAAGTGGAATACCATTTGCTTAGACGAAGCCCAAAACATCAAGAACGCCCATACGAAACAATCGAGAGCGATTAGGCAGCTCAAAGGACAGCATCACATTGCCCTCAGCGGGACACCAATGGAAAACCGTTTGACAGAGCTTTGGTCCATATTCGACTTCGTCAACAAAGGATATCTCGGCAGCCTGACCAGCTTCCATAAAAAGTTCGTCCTTCCGATTGAAAAAGACCGTGAAGAAAAAAGGATTGAACAGCTCCAGCAGCTGATCAAACCATTTTTATTAAGACGAACAAAACAAGATGAAGAGGTTGCCCTGAACCTGCCTGAGAAACTCGAAGAAAAAGAATTCATTCCGCTCTCCGCTGAGCAGGCGTCTTTATATGAACAGCTCGTGAAAGATACCTTTGAACATATGGCATCATTAACAGGGATGCAGCGAAAAGCCATTATTTTAAGTATGCTTGGCAGACTCAAACAGATTTGTGATCACCCTGCGCTCTATTTAAAAGAGCGTGGAACAGATGTGAAACTGCTGAAACGTTCGTTAAAAATGGATAAACTCGCAGAGCTGTTAAAAGCGATACATGAGCAAGGAGAAAGCTGCCTCATCTTTACGCAGTATATTGAAATGGGCAACATGATCAAGCAGCTGGCAGAAAAGATGTTTGGAGAACCAGTCCAATTTTTAAATGGCAGTCTCTCAAAACAGGAGCGGGACAAAATGGTGGACCGCTTTCAGAAGAAAGAATTCAATATCTTAATTCTCTCTTTAAAGGCAGGAGGAACAGGACTCAACCTAACCGCCGCAAACCATGTCATTCACTACGATAGATGGTGGAATCCTGCTGTGGAAAACCAAGCGACAGACCGAGCTTATCGGATTGGACAAAAACGTTTTGTTCACGTCCATAAGATGATCACAACGGGCACAATCGAGGAAAAAATCGATCAAATGCTCGAAACAAAACAAACATTAAATGATCAAATTATCCAAAGCGAGAGCTGGATTACAGAGCTATCGACAAACGAACTAGAAGACTTATTTACCTTAAGTGCCGCCGCTCAATCATCTTAATCACAGCAAAAAGAGGACTTTTCATTAATCTTGAGAAAAGTCCTCTTTTTCATTTCATATAACGTACGCTAAATGTTCAGTTTTTTCAATGCAGATTTCACATTCATATACGTATTTAATTCACGGAAGTCCTCTCTCATTTCTCCCATCTTCATTGCAAGATTCGGTTTAATTCCTGTCACAATGAGTTCAGTACCCGTCATTAAAATCAAATCATTCAGCTTAAAGATCGCATCTGCCACAAATGAATCCACTGCTAATAATCCGGACAGATCGACAATAAAATAATCATCCTTGGATTGAGAGATATAGGTGGAGACCGTTGAAATGATCTTATCAAATCTAGGCGCTGTTAACGTACCAATGATCGGTAACACAGAGATACCATCTTTCACAGGAACGATTGGGACCGAAATATTCAGCACTTCATCAATTGATTGCTCAAGAAGCTCCTGCTGTTCCTTCTCTTTCGTGACATCCTTTTGCAGACCAACGAAATAAAGACGTTTTCCTTCCTTTTCGTCAATCCAAAGAGGAGCGACACTTAACTCGTTCCAAAACATTTGTCCAGATTTTTTATAATTTTTCAGCTGAACCGTGACAGCCTCTTTGTTCTCAATGGCTGTTCTAATTTGTTTGAGAGCGATTTGCTCAGTTTCATCTCCCTGAAGGAAACGACAATTCCTCCCCAATACTTCGGTTTCTTGATAGCCTGTCATATCTAAAAAGCCCTTGTTCACATATATTAAAGGATTATCAGGTAAAGACGGGTCCGTCACCGTCAGGCCAACCTGAGTATAGTCCAAGGCTTCCTTGATTAAATGCAGATTTTCGGACTTATAAGATTCCAGCGCCATTCGTTTACTCTCCTTATTTTCCTTACAAGCGGGTTATATTCATAATTAAATTATATGATGTTCCACATCATGTGTAAATAGAAGTGGTTCTGAATTCCTCTTTTGTAGAATGCGCTTCATCCTATGTGATTTATACCACGACATCTGATTCATCTATTTCAAAAGGTGACGGATCATATGCGCGACACCATGTTCATCATTTGATAACGTCACGTGATCAGCGATTTCTTTTATATCCTGTCTCGCATTCCCCATTGCAACCCCAACACCAGCAGCTCGAAGCATCGATTCATCATTTAAGCTGTCCCCTACAGCCGCTGCCCTACTTAAAGGAATACCTAGTCTTTCTGCCAGCCTTGTTAATGCCTGCCCTTTAGACGCGTCCTTTGAACCAATTTCAAAGTTATGATCAGCCGAACTGACCAATGTTACATCTGAATCATCACCAAACATCTCCCATCCAGCTTTCAATCTGTCCTGAAAGAAAGAAAAACCTAAGATATTGTAAAATGAAAGCTTTCGATCCTCACGAAACAATTCTTTATATGTATCAATATAAGAAAAACCCGACTGGCTGTATTGAACTTCTGCCGCTTGTTTTAAGACATTTTGATCCGTTTCTGGATTTGCACTTTTTAAACGGTCCATTTCAATCGCAAGAAGCTCTCTGTTACGATTTGGTGTGAAAATGGCTTCGTTTGTAAAGACTTCATAATAATAATCACGTTCTTCAAGCCATGACAATATGTGTTTAGCCTTTTCTTCTTGTAAAGCAGCTGAATGGTACACTTGTCCAGTTGGATCATGAATCACAGCTCCATTGGCACTAATCACCCATGTATTCATACCAAGCTGGTCAAAAATAGACCTCACATCAAAATACGCTCTCCCTGTTGACACGACAACCTCAATTCCATTCGCAGCTGCTTCCTTTAATGCCTGCTCGTTTTCCTTACTCACTTTGTGTTCACTGTTCAATAAAGTTCCATCTAAATCCGTTGCGATTAATTGAATGTTTGTCATCGTTCTCTCCTTTTTGTCTTTATTTTCAACCGACATACCGTTAACAAAATCCATCATCATTATGAAATGAGTATCCACTATTTGCAAGAGCTGATCGGTTAAACAGTGAATAAAAGGGTATCCGGCCACGCAAATATGACCGGATACACACAAAGGGGATTCACAAGGGGACACATGACCTATACAAAGAAGCATTGGTTCTATATTACGCAGTGTTCATATGAACAAGGCAGCATCTATCAGCTTTAGCTAGAGGGGGGCTGTCAGATGATAGACATTACCTTTTGATTCGGGACTTGCCTCCTTTCCTTTCAGCTACCCCTAGTCTACGGAGAAAGGCCGTATGTGACAAAACAGGAAAATAGCAAAATAGGCCTTCAAATTCTCTATATCCTCATTAATTTCTGTTTTTTACCGCTTGCGTATAAAACATCATCTTGTTTTGTTTGATAAAATACTTATTTTTCATAAATTGATAAAAAATATCTGAATGAATCCAATTACTAGAAGGCATGTGAATATAATCAGATCCATCCCACGCAAACCAATAAAAACAAAGCCGGCCATCATGAACCGACAACTGAAACTCAAAACAGTCCATTTGATCCTCGGTGACATATTGAAACGTGAGTGACTCTCCTTCTTCCATATACACATCACAAAATGAAAGAATATCTCCCCACGAATAAACACGTATATCACTCTTTGCCTTGTCGTCGCCAATATGAATGTTTCTCAATTGATAGGACTCCATAAAACATCTCCTTTCACTCATGTGCAGCTAGTTCTAAGCAGGCAGCGGTTTCATTTATACAGATGTTGTATGCTATAATAATACTTACGAATAATGAACGCTTGTGAGGTGATAAATATGAAAACCTTTAGGCTGATTGATTTAAAAATTGAACTTGATCCACAGCAAGATAAAATGTCCAGCATTCCCCTTCGTGACGGTTTAATCATTAATAAAGAAGACGGTGAAAATCACTGGATGATCGAGGCACTCATTCCAAAGAAACATAGACAGGTGTTTGAGGTACTCTTTCAGCAGCACACAGAAGTGAAGATTCTTGTAACGATCACTAAAGAAAACAACCGCCCTGTTCATCTATCTGTCCAAGTCAAAAACATCGTTGCCTTAGAAGAAAACATTTCTGTGTTACTCGATGGTAAAATGATTACAAATCGTTACAGAACAGAAACTGAAGAAGTATTAAAAGACCTCGTCAAAGAGGGGCTGTCAGGAGAAAAACTACTGGATGCTTTTAAACAAAACACATAAAAAAGAGCGGGATCAGCCGCTCTTTTTCTATTGCACATCTTTAGACTGGCTTTGATTTTTCAATAGATCTCTAATTTCAGTTAGCAAAACTTCCGTTTGATCCGGCGTTTCCACAACCTCTTCTTCCTCAACCTTTTTCCGTTTTAACTTATTCAAATAACGAATAAAGATAAAAATGGAAAACGAGATAATTAAGAAATCAACCACTGTTTGAATAAAGTTCCCATATAAAATTTGAGCGGCTCCGATTTTAATGGATAAACCGCTAAAATCATGCCCTCCAATAATAATACCGACAAGCGGCATGATTAAATCATTCACAAGAGAAGTGACAATTTTGCCAAATGCTCCCCCAATGATGACACCTACTGCCAAGTCAATGACATTGCCCTTGACGGCAAACTCTCTAAATTCTTTCAGCATCCTTTATCACCTTCATCTTTTTTTGTCTAATATGACGTTTTTTTGTCAAAATTGCAAGTCCTTATCCGTTCTAACTGAACGTTTCTAAATAAAAAAGCGATTCATGCTTGATGAACCGCCAGAAAAATCATGATACTTTAGGACCAATTGAAAATGTCAGTTCTGCTTCACATGCAACCTCGCCATCTACCGTCGCTACTGCTTTTCCTTTTGCAACCGGCCCGCGGAGGCGCGTCACTTCAACCTCTAAACGAAGCTGGTCTCCAGGCTTGACCTGTCTTTTGAAGCGGCATCCGTCAATCCCTGCAAACAAACCGATTTTTCCTTTGTTTTCTTCCTTGCCTAACATAATCACACCAAAAACCTGTGCGAGTGCTTCTACTATAAGCACACCCGGCATGACTGGGTAACCAGGGAAATGGCCATTAAAAAATTCTTCATTCACTGTGACATTTTTAATTCCAACCGCTCTTTTTTCTCCCTCGACCTCTAAAATACGGTCGACCAATAAGAATGGATAACGGTGTGGAATAATGTCTTGAATTTGCTGAGCATCAAGCATATCTTGATCTCTCCTTCTTTTCTATATCGCTGATCTTCATTTGATTCCTATAGAAGTATATTATGAATGCTGGCATTTTTCAATATTCGCCTTATGCATATGGTAAAAAATAGTATCTATCATTACCAATTGTCATCAAATATAATCCACACTACACTCAATGTTTTTTCACAAATATGGTAATATATATTACATCATTGATTGAATAAGAGGGTAAAAATGAATTTTATGAGCGATAAATCCGTAAAAAAACTTCTCCATTCCTGGTATACAATGCTAAAGCATCGACATTTTTCGAAGGCTGAAGAAATCAAAAAAACACTGCTAAAATATAAACGGAAATTATCAAAAAAACAAGAACTCTATTTCCATTATCAGCTGATGCTTTTCCGTCACCAGCTCTGGATGAATCAGACAGAGGACTTAGAAAAACTCAAACATGAACTGCTGCCCCACAAAGATGAAATGAACGAAGAACTGCAATATTATTTTTATTTCTTTCTCGGATTATATGAATCTTTAAAAAGTGATCAAAATGATGCGATTCATTATCTCGAAAAGGCTGAGGAACGACTGCCATTACTTAACGATGAGCTGGAGGAAGCAGAGTTCCATTTCCGTACAAGCGGTGTTTATTATAACAACCGTTACTCGTTGTTATCGATTCGTCATGTTCAAAAAGCCATGGATATTTTTGCAAAGCACGGTGATCTCCATAGCATCTATCGGTGTAAAATTGTGCTCGCTCTCAACTATAGCGACCAAAAAAAATATAAGGAAGCGGAAGATATTTTCATTGAAATTATTGATTACGTGAAAAAGATTGATGATCAAGAGCTGCTTGGTATCGTTTATTATGATGCTGGCTTTATTCAGTCAAGACAAAACCGTCATAAGGAAGCGCTGGAATACTTCAAAAAAGCGCTTCGCCTTCCAGCATACCGAAAGTCAGCACACTCCTATGTATCGTGCCTATACGAAACTGTGCGTTCCTGTTTTAAAGAAAATTTAACCGATGAAGGGATGAAGTATATTCAAAAAGGTCTAAAAGAAGCTGTTGCTTCCCAGTTTGATATATTAAGAATGAAGTTTCAAATCTTATCTCTTCTCTACAGCCAAACGCCAAAGGCAGATGAGCAGATCGCCACGCTCGTCACATGTCTTGAACGAAAAGAAGCCTGGATTGATCTTGAGGATCTTCTTGCTGATGTCTCAGATTTTTATAAAAAAAAGGGCGACTTTGAGCGAGCCGCCTTTTTTATCATGAGAGGCTAATACCAGCCTGCTGATTATCGAATTGTATTAATTAATCCCAGCATTTGATCGCCCATCGTAATTGTTCTTGAATTCATCTGATAGGAACGCTGTGTTGTCATGAGGTCTGTTAATTCTTTCGACATGTCCACATTTGATGTTTCCAGTGCACCTTGCTGAAGCTGAATCGCCTCTCGGTTTGCTCCATTTAGTGCTGTTAATGCACCTTGATAGGTTCCATCGACTGAGAACAAATTATCTCCTTCAGAGACAAGTGCTGACGAATTATTGACTTGTACAACGCCCAGATTCACTTGCTGATTGGGTTGATTGTCTCTTGAAATCGCCGTAAGCCGCCCATTTTTATCGATTGAAATATCACGGAAATTTGCATTTAAGACGATCGCATTTCCGTTTTCATCAAGAATCGGATAGCCTTCGCTCGTGACAAGCTGCACTTGATTACGATTATTGCCCGGCTGCAAGTAAAGTGAACCATCTCTTGTATAACGGATATTACCGCCGGCGTTGACCTGCAAATACTGCGACGGCGCTCCGAAGGCAACATCAAGATCACGTCCTGTTTCTTTAATAGAGCCTTGCAGCGAGTTAATGGACGCATTGACCATTGTCCCCGTGCCAAGCCTTAACCCAGCAGGTGTCAGACGACTGTTTGCCACCTGCTCATTTTTTTCATCTACCTGATTAAACTGCTGTCTGATCAGCTCTGAGAAACGGGTGTTTTTCGCGCGGTACCCTGTTGTTTCACTGTTCGCGATGTTGTTGCTGATGATGTCAAGCTGCTTTTGCACTTCATTCATCGATACAGCTGCGTTTATCATCGTTCTAAGCATGAGAATCCTCCTTTCTTTTTCATTTCTTGATTAGTACACTCTGCCAATTTCATTCACTGCTTTTTCTAAGCTTTTATCATACGCCTGAACCACTTTTTGATTTGTTTCAAATGCTCGGTAGGCCGTTGTCATATCTGTATATGATTTCGTCACATCCACGTTCGAGAGCTCCGATACGCCTTGGCTTAACGTATAGGACATTTGACCGTTATTGACTGCACTTGGCAAGGGCTGGTTATCAGCTGTACGGTATAAATCATTTCCTTCACGCGCTAGGTTTCTTGTATCCATCGCAACACGTACATCGATTTGACCAAGATTTTGCCCATTTTCAGACACAGTACCATCTGCATTCACTTTGAAATTCTCACTCTGAACCGTAATCGGCTGACCCGTCACGGAAAGAAGAGCGCGGCCATTAATCGTCAATTGATTTTGTGCGTTCAATGTAATGGAGCTGCTTTTCGTATAACGAACGCCTTCTGGTGTGTTGACGGCATAAAATAGCGCTGATTTCTGATTGGTCTCCGGATTGATCGGCACATTATTTTCAACTAGTGCTATGTCTGTTGTTTGATCTGTTGTTTTTAAAGTTCCCTGTGTAAATTGAGGGATTAATTCCTGCATATATGTCCCAGTATTGATTCCACCAATCGGCGATTGCAGTGGAACGCTAAAGCCTTTGCCTGAGGATGTTTGGAAACGTCCTGATTCCATTCGGCTCAGCAGCATTTCTGGAAATGCACGCATTGCCCCTTCATCCGCTTTATAGCCTGGGGTATTCGCATTTGCGATATTATTTGAAAGCATTTCTGTCCGCCGCTCTTGAGCGATCATGGCAGATGTTGCGGTGTATAGTCCTTTTAACACGTGCTCACCTCATTCAAATTCTTTCACATGACCTAAACACAATCTTCTATGAAATATATCGGCTGATTAGCAGGGTTCTTTAATAAAAATCCCCCATTCTTTCTAAAAAGAATGAGGGAAATCATTAGCTGAGTTTACGCTTTGGCAGCTTGTCCATATTATCTAGCATCACGCCAGTACCAACTGCTACACAGTCCATTGGATTTTCAGCAACGAAAACTGGTACTTTCAGCTCTTCTGCAAGCAATTGATCAAGCCCGTTTAGAAGAGCTCCGCCACCTGTAATGATGACGCCGCGATCGATAATATCAGCTGATAATTCAGGCGGTGTTCTTTCAAGAACTTGTTTCGCAGCCTGAACAATCGCAGATACAGATTCACGCAATGCTTCTTCTACTTCTTTGCTTGTGACGGTAATCGTTCTTGGTAATCCTGTCACCATGTCTCGTCCACGAATCGAAATCTCTTCGTGACGTGCGTCTGGGAATACCGTTGCAACTTGGATCTTAATATCCTCAGCCGTGCGCTCACCGATCAACAGCTTGTACTCTTTTTTAATGTAGTTTAGAATTTCCAGATCAAATTTGTCTCCAGCCATTTTAATAGAAGAGGCGGTTACAATGTCACCCATTGAGATGACAGCGATATCTGTCGTTCCGCCTCCAATATCTACGACCATGTTTCCACTTGGCTGAAAAATATCCATACCAGCACCAATCGCTGCTACTTTTGGCTCTTCTTCAAGAAATACATGCTTACCACCGCTTTTTTCAGCAGCTTCTTTGATCGCCTTCTGCTCAACAGATGTAATATTTGTCGGGCAGCAGATGAGCATACGCGGCTTAGAGAACAGCCCTTTCACATTTAATTTGTTAATAAAATGCTTGAGCATCGCTTCAGTTACTTCAAAATCAGCGATTACGCCGTCTTTTAATGGACGAATCGCAACAATATTCCCAGGCGTACGTCCAACCATACGTCTAGCCTCTTCTCCAACAGCCAAAACTTTTCCGCTGTTTTTGTCAAGAGCTACCACAGATGGTTCATTTAACACAATTCCTTTTCCTTTGACATGAATCAGTACATTGGCAGTACCAAGATCAATTCCAATATCCCTAGCAAACATCTATATATATCCTCCTTGAAAATCTGTTTCCATAGCAAATACCACATTCTGCCCTAATTATATATTCTATCATAATTTGCAGAAAAAAAGATATTTCTTTACAAAAGTCTTTACAAAATTTGTGGTTAGAAACTACCGATATGAGGAAGATATATATATCATGTTTATGAACAAAGAACTAAGCTTACTGTTTCACAGGTTCGCCTTCTAAAATTTCTTCTTTTTTATACTTTAACTTGGTGGCTTCTCCTCCTCGCAAGTGGCGGATTGATTTATGATAATCCAGTATCTCCTTTACTTCATTAGCCAGATCTGGATTAATTTCTGGCAGTCTTTCTGTTAGATCCTTGTGTACAGTACTTTTAGAGACTCCAAATTCTTTCGCAATAACACGAACGGTTTTCTTTGTCTCCACGATATACTTTCCTATCTTGATTGTTCGCTCTTTGATGTAATCGTGCACACCACTCGACCTCCCTAAAATGGATGTGAGAAGTGTGAAATGAGATCCGTATGAAGATTATCCATTTTCAGCGGCGCTTGTTCGTCGTAATTTCTCATCCATTAGGTAGTAAATGCCAAACACGATCCCTCACCTCAAACACTCTCTTTGTCAGGTTTGTAACAGTGTATTAGCATTGAATAGGGAATATGCTAAAAATGAAGATGGGACAAGGGATTTATCAGAAAAGGCAAAACAAAAAATCATTTCGGGGCGCGAAAATTTTCACTTTACAAGAAAGAGTTCAGCACGTAAAATAGAAAAGGTGAATTTATTTACCTAGCTAAATATTTAAAAAAGGTGAGCATATGGATACGTTAAATAGAGAGTGTTTACATCAAATACATCAAGGCGCACGGCTGCTGTCTAAAAAGGCGAACGAAGCGCTTGCTGCTTATGACTTGTACATGTCCCAGTGGACTGTGCTTTTTTGTTTGGATACATTCGGCCCGAAAACCCAAAAAGACATCTGGACATATTTGAACGTCGAAGCACCGACCATCACCAGAACCGTCACCCGTTTAGAAGCAAACGGCTGGGTGAAACGTGTACAAGGAAAAGACAAACGTGAGAATCTGATCGTGATGACAGATGATGCAAAAGCCCGATTTGAAGAAATCAAACGCACGATGGAACAATTTGAAGAAGAATGTCTTTCAGATTTTACCTACGAAGAAAAACAACTCCTCCATACACTTTTACACAAATTATCAACTGAATAGGAAGTGACATACATCATGAACGAACGTATATGGACAAAAGACTTTATCATGATTGTCCTGGTGAATTTATTTACGTTTACCTCTTTTTATGCCCTTTTGACATTACTGCCCATTTACACAATGGATGAACTAAATGGAACAGAATCACAGGGCGGTCTCCTTGTGACGGTCTTCTTATTATCTGCTATTGTGACAAGACCGTTTTCTGGAGCCATTATTGAGAAATTCGGCAAAAAACGGATGGCGATTTTCTCTTCTACAGCCTTTGCCTTACTCACTTATTTATACATCCCGATTGATCAATTCCAAACGCTTCTTATGCTGCGTTTCGTACAAGGGATCTTTTTTAGTATTTTGACGACAGTCACCAGTGCCATTGCAGCTGATATGATCCCGAAACATAAACGCGGGGAAGGACTCGGATACTTTGTGATGTCTATGAACCTCGCTGTTGTCATCGGTCCGTTTATCGCACTGAATCAAGTAGGAAAAATAGGATTTCATTCATTATTTCTTCTCTTTTCCATTATCGTGACCATCGGAGCCGCTTTTACGATGCTGATTAGACAGCCAGAGCCTGAAAACGGTGGAAGCATTGTCTTCCGATTCACGTTTTCTCACCTGTTTGAAAAAGGCGCATTAAAAACAGCGGCCGTCGGCATTATTATTTCCTTCTGTTATTCGCCGATTATTTCATTTATTTCAGTTTATGCCAATTCACTTCATTTGATGGGTGCAAGCAGTTATTTCTTTATTGTATTTGCGGCTGCAATGCTTGGATCACGTCCATTTACAGGCAGACTTTTTGACCGGGTTGGAGCTCACGTTGTGATCTATCCTTCGATTGCCCTTTTTGCCATTGGTTTATGGATGCTGACAGCGACACATTCAGCTACAATGCTTCTTCTATCAGGCGCTGTGATTGGACTTGGCTACGGTTCGCTCGTGCCATGTTTACAAACACTTGCGATTCAGCACTCTCCAGCTCATCGTACGGGATATGCGACGGCTACTTTCTTCACCCTGTATGATACAGGTATTGCTGCCGGCTCATTTGTCTTTGGACTCCTTGTCAGTTTCACAGACTTTTCAAATGTGTACCTCATTGCGGGTATTGTGGTCTTACTGAGTATGGGCGTTTTTTATTGGAGCGAACGAAAACCTCAGGAAGCAAAAGCACAAAAGGTCTCCCTTTCAGAATAAAAGGGTACTATTTTAAACTTCGCCGGAAACATGCTAAAATATAGGATATTCCAAATAGAGCATACAGGCTTTGTTGAAAAATAGTTAGCATTAAGCGAAAGTATAGGTGATGTTTTGAATTACGAATTGTTTAAAGTCATACACGGGATGGCTCACCATTCTGAGTTTTTAGATCAGGCCATGATCTTTATTACGAAAAAGGCCATTCTTGTGTACGCCCTTGTCTTATTGATTTGCTGGTTTTTAGGGAATCACAAATTTAAGAAGCATGTCTTCTTTTCCGGTGTAACAGGCATTGCAGCACTTATCGTCAACTTTGCCATTACATTGTTTCATTATGAAGAGCGGCCGTTTGTGGCGCATAAAGTCGACACACTCATCCCGCACTCAGCAGATGCTTCCTTCCCAAGTGACCATACAACAGGTGCATTGGCTCTTTCACTTGCCATTCGATCCCGTAATAAAAAGCTCGGCAACATCTTGCTCGTCTTTGGATTACTTACAGGATTCTCCCGCATCTGGGTCGGTCATCATTATCCATTTGATGTTTTAGGCAGCTTGGTCGTATCGATTGTGGTTGTCTTTATCATGAATAAATTATGGAAGTTCTTTGACTCTCCTATTGATCGTATCGTGACATTTTACGAGACATTTGTAGGGAAAATTTTCAGAAGGAAGACAAAGGATCAGGGCTCAGACCTGTCCAACTCTTAAGCGGACTTGCGATAACGTGATGAAGATTCTTCTTCCACTTATCGCGCCGCTTTTTTTATTGGCTTTCCCCCTCTAACCATACTCGAAAAATAAAGACTGACACCAATGCCAATAAGAGAAATGATGATCAATGTCCAGCCTAACTGCGCAAAGTGAGCACCAGCAATTTCATCCCCAAACAGCATACCAAGCACAGCAGACGACAGAATAGAACCAAGGTAGCGGCATGTTTGAAAAAGTCCAGAGGACGTGCCAATCATGTGCTGAGGACTTGCCTTGAGCATCGCTGCTTGGAGCGCAACATTCCCAATCCCATAACTGAGCCCAAGCAGAGCTAGAACCAATCCTTTCCCCCATAATGGCGCAGGAATAAAAAAGAAAGTCATGGCAGACGCTCCAGCCAGCATCAATACAGCACTCGCTAAAACTGGATGGCGTTCATCCCCGCGATCCACCCACTTTCCAGTCAGCGGTGACACAATAATACTCACCCCTGACATACACAGCATAAAAAGACCCGTCATCTCCACACGCCAGCCTAACTCATCCTGAAAATAACTCGGCAAACCAAAAAAGAGACAATAGAAAAAGATATTTAAAATGATAAATTGCACATACACAAGTGACAGCCGCTGCTCCTCCCTGAACATCCGTATTTGAATAAACGGTTCATCCACCTGATACTCCCACCAGATAAAAGCGCCTGCACTCAGGAGACAAAGAATACCCTGAACATATTGAATGCCATCACCCAGTGATAATAAAAATGAAAGCAGGAGAACAATGCAGACGGTAAAAAGAAGCATCCCTGGCAAATCGAGTGTTCGCACAGTTTCGCCTATGCGGAGCTTTTTCTTCTTCTGCTCCTTCGGAAACAAAAATAGGCCGAGAAAGAAACTGATCAAAATAAAAGGCAGATTCACTAAAAAGACAGCCGGCCAGCCGCCAATGGTCATCAAAAATCCGCCAAGCGTCGGTCCAAGCGCCGTCATCGCTGAAGCAAAAATGGATAATACCGCTAACGCCGAAGCCTGTCTTTCTTGAATATGATCCCGAATGAGTCCGACCCCAGAAGGATAAATGGCACTGCTTCCCATCGCCTGTAACAAACGGATCACAATCAGCACCGCAAACGTTGGGGCAAACGGCGCGCAAATGGCTGAGACTGCGACAAGAACCAGACCGAATAAAAATAAGGTTCTCCGGCTCATGACATGATCCCCAATCCGGCCGCTCACCGGCTGCGTCACTGCACTGGCTAAATAAAAAGAAGAAATAAGCCAAGATACGGTCGTAAACGACAAACCGAATTCATGCTGAATTTGATGCAAGGCCAAAGAAATCATTGATGAATTCAATGGATTCAACATCGTGCCAAAGGCAATAGCGGTTAAAAAAACTTTTCGGTTGTCTCTCCACTTGTTCATACACTGACCTCCTTTTTGCAATCCTTTCGTTATTATGAGATTCATTTCCCCTTTTTACCCTAATCAATTCAAGTTCTCTCTTAGAAAAGCAAGACATACATTCTAAAAAGGACGATTGTTGGAATAACACATATAAAATTGAGAATATGAGGAACAAATGGTAAGATGCTACACATATTGAAAAGCCTACTTTCTCCTGATATGGAGAACGGCTGAAAAGGGGGAGAAGCTTATTATTAAAAAAAGACGGTTTTGGGTCCCAGCCCTTTTCTCGGTTGCAGTATTACTTCTGTCTTCGTGTGGTTCAAATGAAACAAATGGGAACGGAGATAAACGTAATTCTACAGCGAAAGGGTCGCCAATTTTGGAGGATGGAAAATTTATTTTTGCAGCATCAGGTGAATTTCATCCGTTTAGTTACATGGATGGAAATCAGATGTCCGGCTTTGATATCGACGTAGGCAATGCGATTAGTGACAAACTAGGTCTCGCACCTATACAGAAAAAATATAAATTCGCAGGCATCGTCGAAGGCGTGAAAGCAGGTAAATTTGATGCGGCAGTTGCAAGTCATACCATCAATGAGGAACGAAAAAAACACGTCCTTTTTTCTAAGCCATATTACTACTCTGGTCCGCAAATTTTCACAAGACCCGGATCAGACATTCAACATGCGGATGACTTAAAAGACAAAGAAATTGCTGTATCCAAAGGGTCGTCCTACGCTGATATTGCCAAGGAACATAGCGGGCAAGAACCAAAATATTATGATAGTGATGTCGTCGCCTTAGAAGCACTGGCTAACGGAAAACACGATGCAGTCGTGACAGATTTCGCCACAGGCGCAGAAGCGATGAAGAAAAAATTAAAAATCACAGCGCAGGAAAGACTCGGACAAAGTGAGCAGGCAATTGCTGTTTCAAAAGAAAATGAACAGCTCATAAAAGAGATCAACAATGCGATTGACGCACTAAAAAAAGACGGAACATTAAAACAAATTAGCGAAAAGTACTTTGATGAAGACATCACGGTCAAACAAGATTAAAACCACGATTGTGCGCCCTTTTTATAGGCGCACTTTCTTCAAATGGAGATGATTGTTTTGCCTACCCTATCACACTTTTTTCAGACACTCATTGATTCAAGAGGTATTTTCTTAGAAGGAATGCTAATCACCTTACAGCTGACGGTGATCAGCATCTTCATCGGTATGTTCATCGGGCTTTTCTTTGCTTTATTGAAAATATCCCGCATAGCCGTTTTCGGTTATATCGCCAATGCTTATATCTTTCTTGTACGCGGAACACCACTTATTGTTCAGATTTTCATCCTATATTTCGGCCTCACAGAATTGAATATACCCGACTTCTGGGCTGCTTCCATTGCGCTCGCCTTTCATAATGGCGCCTATATAGCCGAAATATTCAGAGGCGCCATCCAATCCATTGATCACGGGCAAAAAGAGGCAGGACGATCTCTTGGTATGGGTCGTTTTTTAACAATGAGGCGTATCATTCTCCCTCAAGCGATGCGGCGTGCTCTTCCCCCTCTTGGCAACCAGTTCATTATCGGCTTAAAAGACTCATCACTCGCCGCCTTTATCAGTGTCAATGAACTATTTAACATCGCCACCACGCAAGGCTCCAACAGCTTTGACAATATGACGTATTTACTTGTTGTAGCCGTCTATTACTTAGTTCTTGTCCTGCTGTTAACATTCGCTGTCCAAACCTTTGAGAAGAAACTATCAGCCAGTGACCAATAGGAGGAGAAGCATGACAGAATCAAAGGAAATCATTCGTGTTGAAAAACTCAATAAATACTTTGGAGAGCTTCATGTTTTAAAAGATATCGATCTCACCGTATATGAAAATGATGTGGTCGTCTTAATTGGTGCAAGCGGTTCTGGAAAAAGCACCTTGCTCCGCTGTATGAACTTTTTAGAAATAAAAAATGATGGAGATATTATCATTGAGGGCAGCCCTGTTCATCCAAAGCGAGATCAATTAAACGAAATGAGACAAAAAATAGGAATGGTGTTTCAGCATTTTAATCTTTTCCCGCACAAAACTGTGCTTGAAAATATCATCGAAGCGCCTGTTATGGTGAAAAAAACAAAGAAAGCGCAAGCCATCGCTGAAGCCAGCACCTTGCTAGAAAAAGTCGGACTTGCGGATAAAGCCAACGTATATCCTTCTAAACTATCAGGCGGCCAAAAACAGCGTGTAGCCATAGCCAGATCTCTCGCCATGAAGCCTGATGTCATGTTATTTGACGAACCTACGTCTGCCCTTGACCCAGAACTTGTAGGCGAGGTGCTGCAAACGATGAAAAGCCTCGCAAAAGAAGGCATGACCATGGTCATTGTCACACATGAAATGGGCTTTGCGAAAGAAGTTGCCGATCGTGTCGTCTACATGCACGAAGGCCGCATCGTCGAAGAAGGCGTCCCTTCGGAATTGTTTGATTCTCCTAGGGAGGAACGTACAAAACTGTTTCTCAGTTCCATTTTATAGGTCAAACGCCCTTCATTTTTAGTGCTTAACTTACGTTTTTGCTCATTTTTTACGAACTTTTCATCCATTTATATTGAACTTAACCAAAAACCATGTCAGATAAACTTCCATGTATATGTTATATATGACTTTTCTCTCTATAATGAAGAATTAAGAAAACAATAATTCTGAATGATTCGGGGGAATGCAGCATGCAAATGGGTGATACAGTATTTATGTTCTTCTGCGCACTACTCGTGTGGTTAATGACACCGGGTTTAGCTTTATTCTACGGAGGACTCGTGAGAAGTAAAAACGTGTTAAGCACAACCATGCACAGCTTAACGTCACTAGCGATCGTTTCAATCGTATGGATCGTATTCGGTTATTCCTTAGCTTTTGCACCAGGCAATGCATGGATCGGAGGATTAGACTGGGTGGGCCTGAAAGGCGTAGGCTTTGAGCCTGGTTCCTATAGTGAGACCATTCCACATTCATTGTTCATGATGTTTCAAATGACCTTTGCCGTCTTAACAACAGCCATCATCTCAGGGGCCTTTGCTGAACGGATTCGCTACTCAGCAGTCGTTGTATTTACACTCCTTTGGGTCACATTTGTATACGCTCCAGTCGCACACTGGGTATGGGGCGGCGGTTGGATTGGCGAGATGGGTGCGCTTGACTTCGCAGGCGGAAACGTGGTTCACATCTCATCCGGTGTTGCAGGTCTTGTCGTGGCAATTGTGCTCGGGAAGCGTAAAGAAGCAGCAAGCTCTTCTCCGCATAACTTGATCTACACCCTTCTTGGCGGAGCTGTCATCTGGTTTGGCTGGTTTGGTTTTAACGTGGGTAGTGCTCTTACATTAGACAGCGTGGCCATGTATGCCTTTATTAACACCAATACAGCTGCTGCTGCAGGAATCATCGGCTGGCTGTTAGTAGAGTGGATGATCAACAAAAAACCGACCATGCTCGGCGCGATCTCTGGAGCCATCGCAGGTCTTGTCGCCATTACACCTGCCGCAGGCTTTGTTACACCGTTTGCTTCTATTATAATAGGAATCATTGGCGGGATCGTCTGTTTCTGGGGGGTCTTTTCACTCAAAGCCAAATTTGGCTATGATGACGCACTGGACGCATTCGGCCTTCACGGAATTGGCGGTACTTGGGGAGGAATTGCAACAGGACTCTTCGCCACAACTTCTGTCAATGACGGCGGAGCCAATGGCTTATTTTACGGAGATCCCAGCTTACTTTGGAAGCAAGTGGTCGCGATTGTTGCCACGTACGCTTTTGTTGCCGTTGTGACATACGTGATCATCAAAGTGGTCAATGTCTTCTTCAAAATTCGTGCAACCGAAGAAGAAGAATCAGTGGGTCTTGATTTAACCATGCACGGTGAAAAAGCTTATCAAGATTAAAGAAAAAGGGGTGTCTCTATGAGCAAAATGTATAAAGTGGAGATTGTCACACGTCCAGCTAATTTTGAAACATTAAAGGTGGAGCTTGGAAAGATTGGTGTCACCTCGATTACCTTTTCAAATGTACACGGCTGCGGCTTACAAAAGGGACATACAGAGCTATACCGCGGCGTCAAAAAAGAAAGCAACGTGTACGAACGATTAAAGATCGAAATCGTCCTAAGCAAAGTACCTGTCGAACAGGTCGTTGAAACAGCTCAAAAGGTACTTCGGACAGGCGAACCAGGGGATGGGAAAATTTTTATATATGAAATAGCGAATACAATCAACATTCGGACAGGTGAAGAAGGACCTGCCGCCCTATAGTGTATCCTCCGCCGAGTGGCGGAGGATCTTTTTAAGCAGAAAAAACCTCTGCATATTTATATACACAGAGGACCTTGTAAAACATTAAGATTGTTTTGTTTCTTCTGACTGACTGCTGTCTTTAGAGGAATCAGAAGACTTTTCTTGATCAGAGGATTTCCCCTTCTCATCAGACTTTTCTTCAGATTTTTCTCCAGCTGGCTCTTTGGCTTTATCTTCAGCAGCAGGTTCCTTCGTTTTTTCCTCAGTCTTTGGCTGAGCAGGTTCTTTTGCTTGTTCCGTCACTTCTTGCGCTGCTTTTTCAATTGTAGAAACAGGCTTGTCAATGAAGCTAAGCGGATTAAGCGCTAAACCTTCCATACGAATTTCAAAATGTACATGGTTGCCGCTTTCAGCACCATATAGATTTTTACCAGCAGCACCAATGACATCATTCTGCTTGACTTCATCGCCTTCTTTGACACTCACTTGTGACAACGATTGATAAACAGTCGATAATCCATCTTCATGTTCAATTTCAACAACGTGACCGAGGACTGGATCTTTTTTCGCTTGAACCACTGTTCCACTAAGAGCAGCTGTGACGTCAAACACTTTGCCATCTTTATCTGCAAGATCAATACCTTTGCTCAAGGTATAGGTGTTATTATAGTTTACAAGTGCTGCTTCTTTTTCTTTTTGGTCAGCATCTGCTTCATAGAACTTTTTCACGACAGAAACATTATCAGAATTCTGGACCGGCATTGCGACATTTTCAATTGGCTTTCCAACTTCAACGGCATCATCGCGCTGTTCTTGCCCTGTTTGATTTCCATCAGATAGTTGGTCTTTTACATCTTTTGATACAGCTTGATACCAAAGAACGGCTGTTAACACGACCGCTGCGCTGACCAAGTAAATAGCAGGGAATACCCAGCGCTTACGGAAAAATTGCTGAACTTTTGTGATTTTGGAAGTACGTTTCTTTTCTTCCTCTCTCATTTTTCATCACCTCAGCAACATTCTGAACACTTTTCAAAAAATATATACACACGAAATCATTTTTCTTTTTATTTTGCGCAATCGCATCAATAATATGTATGATAAATGAAAAAAAAGATGGGGGACTTAATTGTGAAAACTTTCAACCGCATAGCAACAGAAGATGACCTCAAAGCCATCGTTGATATATACAATTCAACCATTGCTTCAAGAGAAGTGACCGCTGATACAGAACCAGTTTCTGTCGAGGACCGCCGGCAATGGTTTTTGAATCATTCCGAGAAAAGACCTCTCTATGTGAAAACAGATGAGGATGGAAATATCTACGGCTGGCTGAGCTTTGAAACGTTTTACGGAAGGCCTGCATACAACGGGACCGTTGAAATGAGTATCTATTTAAACCAAGACTATCGAGGAAAAGGCTTAGGATCACTTTTCTTGCAAGAAGCCATTGATTTAGCACCCTCATTAGGCATTCGAACGTTACTTGCCTTTATTTTCGGGCACAACGAAGCCAGCATTCGACTATTTAAAAAGCACGGCTTTGAGACATGGGGCCACCTGCCACGCATCGCAGAAATGGACGGCAGCAGATACGATTTAGATATCCTAGGAAAAGAATTATAAAACGAGCGTCTCCCTGAAAAAGAGACGCTTTTTTTATGACGCAAGTAACAGCTGTAAAAAAAGTGAAGTGAAGAGAGAAACAATTGAATCAATCAACATTCACTCTTCCTAAAGCACTACTTACTCAAGTATGATAAAGAGTGAATACATAAAGGAGTGAACACCATTGCAACAAACTGAGAAAATCATTCAATCTCTTCATTCAATCGTAAAGTGGGGAAAGGTTGGTAGTATCTTTCTCTATATTTCAGGCGGTCTGGCTATTCTTATTGGTTTTTGGCTTGTTCTTCCTGCAGCCCTTGGCGTCTTCCTCATTATGATGGGGATCCATGTACAAAAATCTGTAAAAGCAGCTGAACACTTGATTCAGGCTCCAGATGCTTCTTACGAAGAATTATTAGAACAGTACGCTAAGATGATGAAAATGCAAACACTGTTTGCCATTTCAAGTATTGCCGCAGTTATTCTTTCATTCATTGCTATCGTTTTGATACTTATACTAGGCGGGTTAGCCTTCCTTCAAGAAATTCCTTATGATGTCCAGCAGTATGAAGGTGATTACGAACAAGAACTCGGTGACTTTTATTAATGGAGAGGGGTATCAATAGTCATTCGATACCCCTCTTGTTTTTATCATTTGACTTGGATCATTCTCCTATGCTTGACATTCAGTCTTGATCATTTTAAAATACAAATCGTAACTATTACGAATTAAAGGAGGATCCTATTACTTATGCGCGTGAATATTACGTTGGCCTGTACTGAAACAGGTGAAAGAAACTACATCACAACAAAAAATAAAAGAACGAATCCTGACCGATTGGAGTTAAAAAAATATTCTCCTCGATTAAAGAAATATACCCTTCATAGAGAAACAAAATAAATTTTTTATATTATAAATCGTAATGATTACTTTTTAAGTGAGGCGGAAAACAAAATGATCGTTTTCAAAAGGACAAAAACAAATGAATAAGCGTGTACCTGTTACAGTATTAAGCGGCTTTTTAGGAGCAGGAAAAACAACGATATTAAATCATGTTCTTCAAAATCGCAAAGGATTAAAAGTGGCTGTAATCGTCAATGACATGAGCGAAATTAATATTGATGCAGAACTAGTCAAACAAGGCGGCGAGCTTTCTCGATCAGATGAGAAACTCGTTGAATTATCTAACGGCTGTATTTGCTGCACTTTGAGAGAAGACTTGTTAATCGAAGTAGAACGCCTTTGTAAGGTGGGTAATATTGATTATATTGTCATTGAATCAACCGGAATTAGTGAACCAATTCCCGTCGCTCAAACGTTTTCTTATATTGATGAAGAAATGGGTATAGATTTGACCCGCTTTTGCCGTCTAGATACGATGGTCACAGTAGTAGATGCAAATCGTTTCTGGACTGATTTCCAGTCAGGAGAGAGTTTATTAGATCGTAAAGAAGCGGTTTCCGATGACGACGAGCGAGAAATTTCCGATTTACTCATTGATCAAATTGAATTTTGTGACGTGCTTATTATCAATAAATGTGATCTAGTATCTCCCTCTGAATTAGATCGACTTGAGCATGTGCTGAACAAACTACAACCAGAAGCATCTATCATCAGAACCTCAAAAGGTATAGTACAGCCAGATGACATTTTGAATACTGGTTTATTCGACTTTGAAAAATCAAGTGCTTCTGCTGGGTGGATCAAAGAAATCAACGCAGGACATGTTCAGCATACACCGGAAACAGAGGAATACCAAATTTCATCTTTTGTTTACGAAAGAAGACTCCCTTTTCATACTGGCAGACTGAATGCTTGGTTAGATCAAATGCCTGAGCAGATCGTTCGTGCGAAAGGTTTTACTTGGCTTGCCACACATCATGATTTAACCATTTTAATTTCACAAGCTGGGAAATCTGTTGCGATTGAACCAATTGCATACTGGATTGCTGCTTTGCCTGAACAAGAAAAAGCACGGATATTAAATCAGGAACCAGAGCTTCTAGATGAGTGGGACGCAGAGTTTGGTGATCGCCATACAAAACTTGTGTTTATCGGTGTTGATTTACCTAAAGCAGAAATCATTCGTACTCTTGATCAATGCTTGCTTACACCTGAGGAATTTGATCAAGATTGGACTACATTTGAGGACCCCTTTCAATGGAAAATACAAAATTAGGCCAGGAGGGTTTTAATTGGCAAAGAAATCTAAGATTGCTAAAGAAAAAAAACGACAGCAGCTTGTATTGAAATATGCAGAATTAAGAAAAGAGTTAAAAGAAAAAGGTGACTATGAAGCTTTACGAAAATTACCTAGAGACTCTTCCCCTACCCGCTTAAAAAACCGCTGTGAATTAACGGGCCGTCCCAGAGGTTATTTACGAAAATTCAAAATGTCTAGGATTGCTTTTCGTGAGCTTGCCTATAAGGGTCATATCCCTGGAGTGAAAAAGTCGAGCTGGTAAAGAATGATTTGATCTTATCACAGCACTCGTAAAAGTAAAGCCGCACACAATGAGAGAAAATCTATTTTCCAATCTTATCTCAATCTTTTTGAAGTGCAAAATAGCAATTTAAAAACCAGCAGAGATTCTGCTGGTTTTTATAATGACTGAGTTCATAAGATAAAATGGCCTGTTTTCAAAAAAGGATTTTCAGCAACGATTATGACATTTTTTCTTCTTTTCAAAAATACATGATCATGATACTTTGTTGTCATTAACCACCGATGTATGACATCTCAACCTTTTTCTGATCTTTTTTCTGCTCTCTCTCGGCTGAATATTGGTCATGTCTATTCGACCATAATTCCTTTAACCTGTTCGTTAATTCTTCATTATCTTTTGTCGTACGAATCATCTGTTTCAGATCAAAACCTGATGAAGCAAACAGACATGTAAACAATTCCCCCCTTGCAGACAACCTTGCTCTGTTACATGTTCCACAAAAAGCATCTGAAACGGAAGAAATAATACCTATCTCTCCTGAACCATCTTTGTAAAAAAATCGTTTGGCTACTTCACCTGTATATTGAGGAGGTTCTGGTTTGATAGGATATGTTGAATCAATTAATTCAATTATTTCTTTCTTTGTCATGACATGTTCTAGATTCCATTTATTCGTATTACCGACATCCATAAATTCAATAAATCTGAGAACGTGTCCTTCTTTTTTGAAGTAAGCTGCCATTGGTAAGACATCCTGATCATTCACACCTTTTTGAACAACCATATTAATCTTGATAGCAAGTCCAGCCTTTTCTGCAGCCTCAATACCATCAAACACTTTTTGGATAGAAATATGCCTTCCGTTCATTTGCTTAAAACGGTCGGGATTTAATGAATCTAAACTAATGGTGACTCTATTGAGACCAGCTCTTTTCAACTGATCAGCATATAAAGGTAAAAGTGTTCCGTTGGTTGTCATCGCAATGTCTTCAATCCCTGGAATGTTTGCGAGCTTTTCTATTAAGACAGGCAGATCCTTCCGCATTAACGGTTCTCCGCCCGTGATGCGTATTTTTACCACACCTAGGTTCTTTACAAAAAGGGTAGCAAGTCGTTCAATTTCTTCGAAACTAAGCAGTTCTTCTTTTTTCAAGAAAGGATAATCCGGTCCAAAAATTTCAGCAGGCATACAGTACGTACATCTAAAGTTACAGCGATCAGTTACTGATATTCTTAAATCGCGCAATGGTCGATGTCTTTTATCTAAAATACTGACCATACTTTGCCTCCTATTCTGTAATACGATGAGGATGCGTGTAAATGTTAAAGGATTTTCCTCTGACGAATCCAACTGTCGTAATATTTAATTCTTCTGCCATTTTAAGCGCCAGCTCAGTAGGTGCTGATTTTGAAATGACGATAGACACTCCTAGTTTTGCTGCCTTCAATAGAACTTCTGACGATATCCGGCCGCTAAAAACAAGGATTTTATCTCTAAGTGGAATTCGCTGAAGTAAACAGTATCCATAAATTTTATCTAAAGCATTATGTCTTCCTATATCAGTTCTAGTGATGAATAGCTTCTCTGTGTCACACAGTCCAGCATTATGCACTCCGCCAGTATGTTGAAATAATTGGCTTTCTTCTTGCAAACACTTCATGAGATGCATACAGGTTTCAGCAGAAATACTGATTCGATCAATGGCTGTTTTTGCCGTCTTCACATCTTGAAGGAAATAAAAGTGTCTTCCTTTCCCGCAGCATGAACCAATCACTCGTTTTGTAAAATCTGATGAATCAAATCCACTTGAGTGAACTAAATCAACATAGGCAAAACCCATACTTTCATCTATTGTAAACCTTTTAATCTCTTTTTCAAATCGAATGACCCCTTCTGAAGCCAAAAAGCCGATAACCAATTCTTTCAAGTGCTCTGGTGAACAAACAAGGGTCACAAATTCTTCTCCATTTACCATCACAGTTAAAGGATATTCTTCTACAATTTCATCAGTTTTGCAGGTAAACTGGCCTTCATTGTATTGGTGTATGACTCGTTTCTTTTTAACAGAAGGATTCATTGTATGATCTTCCTTTCAATGCAAATTTAGTTATATGATCCAATCAAATTGTGATATTATTTTAAAAAGTCATAAAAATGTAACATATTTCTATCTTATCAAACTTCTTGACTGCTTTATATGGGGGGAACAAAATGAACAAATCGAAAAATCGCTGGCTCATCGCAGCAAGTGCTGTAGGAATTCATTTATCTATTGGGTCTGTTTATGCTTGGAGTGTTTTTACGAATCCTTTACATGAAGCCTTTCAGTGGTCATTAACAGAAATAAGTCTCACCTTCAGTATTGCTATTTTATTTTTAGGTTTATCTGCTGCTTTTATGGGACATTTCGTTGAAAGGTATGGTCCAAGGGCATCGGGGCTCTTCTCAGCTATTTTCTTCGGCATCGGAATGACTGGGTCAGGATTCGCTGTCCACATGTCATCACTGCCTCTCCTCTATTTATTTTATGGTGTACTCGCTGGAATAGGGTTAGGGGTAGGCTATATTGCACCTGTATCAACTCTAGTCAAATGGTTTCCGGATCGAAGAGGTCTTGCAACCGGCTTAGCCATTATGGGGTTTGGGTTTGCTTCTCTTATTTGCAGCCCAATTATTCAATATCTCATTGAAAAAGTGAATATCGCAAATACTTTTTATATTCTTGGAATCTCCTATTTTATCATCATGGTGATCTCATCTCTTTATTTATCACCACCAACACCTGATGACGTCAAACAATTTGATGTATTCAAAACAAAGAAAAGAAAAATCCCTCAAGATTTATCACAGCTTACAGCAAATGAAGCGATCAAAACAAGACGTTTTTATTATTTGTGGCTTATGCTTTTTATTAATATCACATGCGGAATCGCTATTATTTCAGTAGCGTCACCTCTTGCTCAAGAAAGTGTCGGGTTCACTGCAGGTGCTGCAGCTACTCTTGTGGGCATTTTAGGTGCTTTTAATGGTTTAGGACGCATTGGCTGGGCATCGTTTTCAGATTATATAGGAAGACCGAATACGTATACGATTTTTTTCAGTATCCAGCTCATTGCTTTTCCTTTACTCCCCTATTTAAAAGAACCGTTCATCTTTTCAATCGTCATGGCGATCATTTATACGTGCTATGGAGGAGGATTTGCTTCAATTCCAGCCTATATTGGGGATTTGTTTGGTACAAAGCAGCTTGGTGCCATACATGGTTATATTTTGACTGCTTGGGCCGCTGCGGGATTAGCAGGACCACTATTTTCATCCTTCATCCGAGATATAACAGGTAATTACACACAAAGCCTTATGGTGTTCTCTGGCTTATTTTTCATTGCTTTTATCATATCACTTCTGATTCGAAAGGATATTCAGCAGCTAAGAGAAAAAAACCTATCTGCTGCTTCCTCTGTCTCAGCCCGATCTTAATTTGAATTTGACAGAATCACAATCTAAAGGTAATTTTTAGATATGAAAACGCTTTACAAAGTATTAGGAGGGTGATGATCTCATGGGGAAAACAAAACATAAGGGGCCTGTTAAACTCAATAAAAAACCCTCACCAAAGCTATGGGCGTCTTTTGTACCAATGGGGCTTGGCAAAGTGAAACCGAAACACATTCGAGATACGATGAAAGTGGCATGGGAGAACAAAGATAACCTTCCCTACGCGTACCGTATTTTAACGCAGGGTGTTTGTGACGGCTGTGCCCTTGGCGTCTCAGGACTGTATGATCAAACGCTCGCAGGACCTCATATATGCACCACAAGACTAAATGTGCTTCGTCTTAACACAATGCCAGCTATTGATCCAAAATGGTTTGAAGATATTCATCAGCTAAAGCAAATGGACAGCACCTCTCTTCGCAAGCTTGGGCGGATTCCTTATCCATTGATCCGAAAAAAAGGTGACAATGCCTTTACACGAATTTCTTGGGATGATGCACTAGATCAAATCGCAGCTAAAATCCAATCAATTGATAAACGGCAGCTTGCTTTCTATTTAACCGCCAGAGGAATTACAAATGAAGTTTATTATACGGCTGCAAAGGCTGCTCGATTTATAGGGACGAATCATATTGATAATGCTTCTCGCATTTGCCATTCACCAAGTAAAACCGCTCTTAAACGGTCCCTTGGCATCGGTGCTTCCAGCTGTAATTACAGTGATTGGATTGGAACGGATGTATTAATTTTTTGGGGATCTGTCGCAGCAAACAATCAGCCTGTTTCCACTAAATATATGTACGCTGCTAAAAAGAAGGGAACAAAAATTATCGTCATCAATCCGTATAAAGAGCCTGCTATGGAAAAGTATTGGGTTCCTTCTATTCCAGAGAGTGCTTTATTCGGTACAAAAATTGCAGATGATTTTTACC
The DNA here is from genome assembly GCF_038630815.1 of Bacillus sp. FSL K6-0994. NCBI lineage: Bacteria > Bacillati > Bacillota > Bacilli > Caryophanales > Bacillaceae > Bacillus > Bacillus sp. FSL K6-0994. Next base: position 3,330,053 of record NZ_CP152043.1, read on the forward strand.
AAGTCAATATAGGCGGAGATATTGCGTTTATGAACGGTGTCATCAAGCATTGGTTTGACATGGAGCAGCATGCTCCCCATTCGGCTCTTGATCACGAATTTATTCAAAAACATACAACAGGCATACAGGATTTAAAGCAGCATGTCGCACAATTGAAGTGGGAGGACCTAGAAGCATCATCAGGTTTATCAAAAGAAAGAATGAAGGAATTTGCGACACTTCTTGCCAATGCTAATTCAGGCATTTTTATTTGGAGTATGGGCCTTACTCAGCACCGCTTTGCAACTGATAATATATCACAGGTTGCCAACCTTGCCATGCTGCGCGGATTTATCGGCAGAAAACATTGTGGTGTCATGCCAATTCGGGGGCATAGCGGCGTCCAAGGTTCTGGTGAAATGGGCGCTGATCCATTCGTTTTGCCGGGTAGTGATTTTGATGAAGAGAATATTGAAAGAATCGAACGTATATGGGGGTTTGACATTCCTAAATGGCATGGTGACACCATTGGGCAATCCTTTGAAAAGATGGCTCTCCCAAAAGACCATCCACAAAAACTCAAAATGCTGTTTACGAGTGGCGGAAACTTTTTAGAAACGATGCCAAATCCGGAAGCGATCGAAAAAGCATTATCTGAACTTGAACTCCGTGTTCACCAAGATATTATTTTGAATACCTCTACGCTGGTAGACGCTGAAGAGGCGGTGATTGTGCTGCCTGCTATGACAAGGTATGAACAACCAGGCGGCGGCACATCAACCAGTACGGAACGCATGGTATATTTCAGTCCAGAAATTGAAGGACCTCGTATTGAGGAAGCCAGAGCGGAATGGGACATTTATGTTGATCTTGCGAAAAGAGTCCGGCCAGAAGATGCCGAGCTGATACATTTTGAAACAGCTGAAGACATTCGTCGTGAGATTGCGGTCGCCAACCGAAATTATGATGGCATCCAGCATTTACGTCACAAGGGAGACGTTTTTCAATGGGGAGGCGCATGGCTTTGTGAAGATGGCGTGTGTCCAACACCAGACGGCAAGGGACATCTTCTTCCTGCCCAGCTGCCTCAATATCGAAAAACCGAAGGACATTTCAATATCACGACAAGAAGAGGAAAGCAATTCAACTCCATGATCTACAGTGAAAAGGATGCCTTTAATGGTGGAAAACGTCATTCTATCCTAATGAATGAAGAAGATGCAAAAGAGCTTTACGTCCAAGAAGGTGATCCAGTTGTTCTCTTTAATCAATATGGATCCTATCAAGGAGTGGCTCAATTCGGAGAGTTGAGACGCGGCAATATCGCAGTTTATTGGCCGGAAGGGAACGTTTTAATTCCTAAAGGTGTGTATGAGAGCTACTCACAGATTCCCGAGTATAATACGGCTGCCATATTAGAAAAAGCCGAAACCTTCCATGCAAGAAAGGATCAGCATTATGTGGAGAAACGAATTGATGAATTAGAAACGACTTTGAATTAATCGTCAACTTAAAAACAGCTGGGGTTGTTTTCCCCAGCTGCCATTCACTCTCTACCGACCAAAAGCGCTCGCTTCCTGTTGAAGAATATGGTTCAATTCTTCGGCATTTGCAGCCGGTTGATATTGTCCTCCACCCGCTTTTGCAACAGATTTAAGACTTTTTGCTTCCTTTTCATTCACATCGAAGCCAATGATATTGACGATTGTATCTATTCCGTCTTCATGTAATTCCTTTGCTGCTTGTGAAGGGCTTCCACCACAAGTTTCTTCACCATCACTGACAACATAGACAATATTTTTCCCTTCAGCTTGGTGATCTTCAAAATCTTGTTTCGTATCCGTTAATGCTTTTGCAAGTGGTGTCCAGCCAGTTGGCTTATACACATTCAGTGCTTGCTGAAAGGTTGATGGCTCATATGCTCCAAATCCGTAAACAGCTTCAGAACTTGAACAAGAAACAGCTTTCCCTGCATTTTTATTGGTTCCTTCATGACCAAACACACGAAGCAGAACTTGTGTATCTTCTGATAAAATGCTCGCAAAGCTTTGAATAGACCGTTTGGCGATTTCAATTTTCTTTTCACCTTCAACTGATTGTGCCATGCTCCCGCTTAAATCGAGTAATATCACCACATGCGCAGGCGGCTCCTGTTTTGTTACAGCATGAGCTGGTGAAGAAAGAAGCAGGACAAGACTAGCCAAAATGGTTAATACGATGTTTTTTTTCATCAATAAAAACCTCCCTTTTTTACTTTTGTACAGAAAAAGAGAAACGAAAGCATGAATCAATCGTTTCCCTTTTGTTCAGCAAGTTATTCGTGTAGTTTTAATGATTCTGCTGAAAAGATAGAACCCATTTCTTTACCAGTGCTTGCTTGGTAGTAATGGCCTTTACCAGCTTTGGCTACTTGCTTCAATTGACCTTCATAGCCATCGTTAAAGTCTAATCCGATCACATTTACAACAGTTGATCCTTTTGAGTTATGCAATTCTTTTGCTACTTTTACTGGATCTCCGCCACAAGTTTCCTCACCATCAGTGATTAAGTACACAATATGCTTTGTTCCTGCAGTAAGCTGCTCATCCGCTTGCTTTGCATTTTCAAGTGCACGTGCAATCGGTGTCCAGCCAGTTGGCCCAAGTCCGTTTAAAGAGTTTTCGAAGCTGTCCTTTTCATAAGGCTGTACGCCGTAAACGCCTCTAATGACTTCACATGATTGAGCTTTACCTGAATTTTTGTTGTTTCCTTCAGAACCAAACAAGCTCATACGAATTTTAGCGTCTTTTGGAAGTGACTGAGCAAATTTAAATACCTCTTGTTTAGCAAGATCAAATTTGCGCTCTCCCTCAACTTTTCTTGCCATGCTTCCACTTGCATCAAGCAAGATTGTGACTCTTACATCTTTATTATGTTTTTTGACTGTAGATGCTTCTGCAAATACTGGTGAAGAGATTGACATAGATAATGTCAATACAGCTAAGGTTACGAGTGAGAATACTTTTTTCAACATAATTTTCCTTCCTCCTTATGTATTTGATTGAAACATCTTAATCGTAAATTATTCTGTCTTGGAATGGTATAGGACTCGGTCCCTTTTTCTCTTTCATCAAAATCACTAAAATTCTGTCAGATGTCTAGATATTTTCACCTAACACACCCATTATTCTCTCGTTTTCTCTGTCTTTCGAGGGACTTTGTATCAGCCATCAGTTCTTGTCAGGACATAAATGTTTAAGATTTCCTGGTCTGCGTCTTAAGTCGCGATTTGACACATTCTGTTCAAATCTCTTTGAACACACAAAAAAATGCCTCATTTCTGAGGCACCTTTGCTTTATTTTTTAGCCATATACGTGTTGAGAAAACGATCGGCTGATTCGATTTGAATTCCTTTATAATAATGCTTCACGATGGCATCTACTTTTTTGCCTGCCTGCGCCATATAATGCGCACCATATTGACTCATGCCTACACCATGACCATATCCTTTTGTTGTAATGACAATCTGCTGGCCCTGGCGTTCCCATGTGAAGTCCGCTGAATGAAGGCCTAGTGATTCTCGAATGTCTCGGCCTGACATTGTTTTACCGTTGATCACGGCTTTCGCTACCTGATTTCCTGGTGTCCGTTCTACAATCTGTCCGACCTGAGCCTGCTGAGTGAGCGTCACACCTAATTTTTGCTGAAATTCACTGACCGAGATGGTTTTCTTATTTTGAAATTTTGGCGATTTTTCGTCCCATTTACTTGAGACACTTTTCAAATAAGGGATTTCGTTTTTCCAATAGGCTTCGGCATTTTCCGTTTTTCCGTTACTTGTTGAAAAGAATGAAGCATCAATTGGTTTCTCGTCATAAGTCAGCACTTTTCCTTGTGTGCTGGCGACAGCTTCCGTGACCTTTTTTAATTTCCAATTGTACGCTTTCCCCCAAATTTTCTTGAGTTCCTGTTTGTTTTTGTAAACTTGGAACATTTGGGTATCATCTACAAGAGAGCCCTTAGGTGATTTGACAGTCTTATCACTGATCATTTGTCTGACGATATACGTTCTTGCTGCGAGCGCCTGTGCCTTGAGTGCTTCCATTTCAAAATCAGCTGGCATTTCAGATGCTACGACACCGATCACATACTCTTCTAAGGGGATGTTTTCTACCTGCTGATGAGCTGAGCGATAGACGGGGATAGCGACGGGTGATTGCTTCAATTTGACTGAACCCTTCACTTCTTTTTTAACTGATGGTTCTGCTGCTACGTGCTGGCTGGCCGCCGGCTTCCCTTGGAACGTCGGCAACACAAGTAATGTTGGAATCATTAAAATGATGATGCATATTCCTGCGATTGTCCATATCATTGGTTTCATATTTGGCTGCCCCCATTTGTCATTGAATCTCTTTTATCCTATGGGCAGGGACAAGCTAATATGACAGCTTCTTTCATTTAGTGGACAAGTCTTTTATGAAGGTATGGGCCTGTTCTTAGAATGGATTTTACTGTTCGTCTGTATGAATAAAATTTAAGATGGTTGGATACACTAATGATAAGCTTCGTGAAATGAGGCATTCTATGATTCTAAAAAAAAAATCAGCATGCCCCAATGGACACACTGATTTCTTTCATGATTAAGCGTTCAGATCTGATACAACTTGTTCTTGTGTCACATCTGCTGATTCATCGTTTACTCTTTCAATATCTGCACCGATTGCTGCAAGCTTTTGGTGGAAGTTCACATAACCACGGTCAATATGCTTCAACTCAGTGACACGTGTATGACCTTCTGCCACTAATCCAGCAAGTACAAGTGCTGCTCCTGCTCTTAAATCAGTCGCTGCCACTTCAGCACCTTGAAGTTGAACCGGCCCATTGATAATGACAGAGCGACCCTCAATTTTAATATCGCCATTCATGCGGCGGAATTCTTCAGCATGCATAAAGCGGTTTTCAAACACCGTTTCTGTGATCATGCTTGTTCCGTTCGCACGAAGCAATAGCGCCATCATCTGAGATTGCATATCCGTTGGGAACCCAGGATGCGGCATTGTTTTTAGATCGATTGGCTTGAGCTCAGATGGTCCAATGACTCTTAAACCTTCTTCTTCTTCAATGATCTGAATACCCATTTCTTCCATTTTTGCCACAAGTGATGTCATGTGCTCTGGCACTGCGCCTTTTACAAGAACATTTCCTTCTGTAATGGCTGCTGCCACCATGAAAGTACCTGCTTCAATTCTGTCAGGGATGATGTTGTGTTTTGCACCGTGAAGTGTTTCCACACCTTCGATTTTGATTGTACCAGTACCAGCACCGCGAACCTTACCGCCCATGGCATTGATGTAGTTTGCTAAATCAACAATTTCAGGTTCTTTTGCTACGTTTTCTAAAATCGTTGTTCCTTCAGCTAATGCTGCTGCCATGATGATGTTTTCAGTTGCCCCTACACTTGGAAAATCCAAATAGATTTTTGCACCTTTTAAACGGCCTTTTACTTCAGCCTCGATGAAACCATTACCTACTTGAATTTTAGCTCCCATTGCTTCAAAGCCTTTTAAATGCTGATCAATTGGTCTTGAACCAATCGCACAGCCTCCAGGTAATGCAACTCTTGCATGACCTGTTCTTGCTAAAAGTGGTCCCATGACAAGCACGGATGCTCGCATTTTACGGACATACTCAAACGGAGCCTCAGTTTCTAGTGCATGAGATGCATCAACTGATACTTCGTTATTTTCAAAATGTACTTCTGCTCCTAAATGACGTAACACTTCATTGATTGTATATACATCGGAGAGCGTAGGTACATCACAAATTACGCTTTTTTCTGTACTTGCTAACAAAGATGCAGCGATAACTGGTAAAACGGCATTTTTTGCGCCTTCTACTTTAACTGTGCCGTTTAACTTTTGACCGCCGCGGACGATGATTTTTTCCAAGGTCTTCCCCTCCGCGTCCCAAATTCTCTATATTAATATTCAGTCGTTACGATTGGTGTGCCAACCGTAATCGTATGATTTTCGTTCATTTCCGAACTTCTGATGGCAATTTGAACATTCATTTTATCATTTGAAGTCATAATGAACTGTTCCCACTTATCTGTGTAAGCGGAAAGCGACACAAAATTAGACTCAACGAGATACTCAACTGGTTTTGCTTGAAATTCATTTGCTAACATTTCAGCTTTTTTTTGCAAAACAACATCCATCATACCATTTACATGACCATCGAGACAAGTAAAAATTACAATTTTCTCTTGTAATATGCTTTTTGCATGACGTACGAACTGATCATATGTATGCTCCCAGGTATTCAGTGGGCGAGCACCTTTTTGCTCATATAATAAATACGACTTTTGATTGGATTTTGTGTCGGTCTTCACGAGTAAAATTTTCGATTCTGTATCATTTTTTTCATCTTTGTAAATTCCTGTGACTTTGGTGACATGTTGTTCTTTTTTTTCGGTCCACTCATACTGTCGTAGTTCGTCTTTCAAACGTTTCACTTTTTTTGAAAATTGTTCGGATGAAATATCTGCATTTGTCTTGGCATGAAGGGTCCATCCATCGACTTCAATTTGCTGGTTTTTTAGACCTTCTGCTATTTGAGCGAGCGGGGAAGATTCTTCCGCACGAACACCTTGAATCATCAGAACAAAAAAAAGAATAAACGCAAATAATGGCCAACCTTTCAAATACTTTCTCACTTGTCATTCCCCCTTGCTACAAGTGTTGCCGCAAGGAGGTCAATGCATACGTGGAAAAGTCAACAAAAGGCGAGCCTTTTGACCCTTCTTTTTACGTTCCCGCAGAAGGCTGTGACCAAACCTTTTATGTTAGAACATATAAGGAATTTGTCTCGAGAAATTTAAGTAATCAAGGAAGAAATTGCTGACTGCAGATGCGATAGCAATGGTAATGAGCATCATCAGCAGCCTTGCTTGAACGATTTTCCCTTTTTTAATGAGTGGATCAATATTTACAGCAAGCAGTGCCCACCATGTAACCGCGATAAAAAATAGGTGGATCACAATGCCCACGATTGCTTGTTGTCCTACGTCTTCCATACAGTTGAATCCTCCTTTTATTTATTTCTGTAAAGGAAAACTCCCTTTCATTATATCCTCGAAAATCGGAAAGATGAATCATTTGGAAAAAAGAGCTACATTTAGTGTGAATCCCCTCTTATCCTGATGCCAAGGAGATGATATACTGCGTGTGGAAGGAGCTGAACACATTGAAAGATTCTTTTCCTGACTTTGTTGATTTGTACGGAGAATTGGTTCCCTCATTTGATCATGAATGGGAGGCCATTGCTTTCTACTTTGATTATAGACAGACACAGCTAGAAGAATTAGCACAATTGTGTCATTTTCATAACATTTCTTTGGATTACTCTGAGGAAAGCTTGTATCAGTTAGAATCACTATACTTTGATGCATTGACCAAGCAGCTGTTCGCTGAGTGGAAAATGCCGATAGATGCATTAGAAGCGATGATGAGTGTGTATATAGGAGAGGTTGTCATCCGTCATCATTCAGATGCTGACTGGGTGGTGCGGCCTTATATGGATTCTCCGCACAAATATACGCTTGGCTTACGCAGAAATAATAAAACATGGCATTGTAGTACGCAATTTTGCGAGCACTTATATCTAGAAAAGCAAGCATCTCATCCTTATGTGTCGATGTATCAATCTCTCATGTCATCCTAAAAAAAATCCTTCTTATCACAGTGATAAGAAGGATTTTCTGTTTTATTTCCCTGCTACATTTAAACGGTTTAACGCCCGTTTTAATGCGAGTTCCGCCCGGCGTACATCACTTTCATTCGGGTGGTTCAAATGCTCTTCAGCACGCTGCTTCGCTGATTTAGCACGATCGACATCAACTTTATCTGATGTTTCAGCGGCCTGAGCAAGAATCGTTACTTGTTCAGGGCGGACTTCAACAAATCCGCCACTTACTGCAACCAATTCAGTTGATCCACTATGTTTTAAGCGAACTGCACCGATTTTTAGCGGGGCAACCATTGGAACGTGGCCAGCTAAAATACCAAGCTCACCGCTTTCTGCTCTTACACTGACCATTTCCACATCCGCTTGATATACTGGGCCGTCGGGAGTAACGATATTGACTTGAACGGTCTTCATGCTTTTACCCTCCTAAGGACCAGATTAGGCCTCTACACCCATCTCTTTGGCTTTTTCAATCACTTCTTCAATGCGTCCAACTAAGCGGAATGCATCTTCTGGAAGGTGATCGTATTTACCAGACAAGATTTCCTTGAAGCCTTTAACAGTTTCTTTCAATGGCACATAAGAACCCTTTTGGCCAGTGAACTGCTCTGCTACGTGGAAGTTTTGAGATAGGAAGAATTGAATACGACGCGCTCTGTGTACCACAAGCTTATCGTCCTCAGATAATTCATCCATACCTAAAATGGCAATAATATCTTGAAGCTCTTTATAACGCTGCAATGTTTGCTGCACTTCACGCGCAATCGCATAATGCTCTTCACCAACGATCTCAGGTGCAAGTGCACGAGATGTTGAAGCAAGAGGATCAACCGCTGGGTAAATACCCATTTCAGTCAGCTTACGCTCAAGGTTTGTCGTTGCATCAAGGTGAGCGAATGTTGTTGCTGGAGCTGGATCCGTATAGTCATCCGCAGGTACATAGATCGCTTGAATCGATGTAACCGATCCTACGTTTGTAGACGTGATACGCTCTTGCAGCTGACCCATCTCTGTTGCAAGTGTCGGCTGATAACCTACCGCTGAAGGCATACGTCCAAGAAGGGCTGATACTTCAGAACCTGCTTGTGTAAAGCGATAGATATTATCGATGAAGAACAATACGTCTTGACCTTGTTCATCACGGAAATGCTCTGCCATTGTCAAACCAGTTAGGGCAACACGCATACGTGCACCTGGCGGCTCGTTCATTTGACCGAAGACCATGGCTGTTTTTTCGATAACGCCAGAATCTTTCATTTCGTAGTAAAGGTCGTTTCCTTCACGTGTACGCTCTCCAACACCAGCGAATACAGAAATACCGCCGTGTTCTTGTGCGATGTTGTTGATCAATTCTTGAATCAGAACGGTTTTACCTACACCAGCTCCACCGAATAGACCGATCTTTCCACCTTTGATGTAAGGAGCAAGCAGGTCAACAACTTTGATACCTGTTTCAAGAATTTCAACTTCTGTAGAAAGTTGATCAAAAGAAGGCGCTTGTCTGTGGATTGGATCTCTTTGAGCTTCCACACCAAGTGGCTCATCTAAGTCAATGTTATCTCCCAGTACGTTGAATACACGTCCAAGTGTTACGTTACCAACTGGTACTGAAATTGGTTTTCCAAGGTCTACAGCTTCCATACCGCGCTTCACACCGTCTGTTGATGCCATTGCGATGGTTCTCACTGTATCGTCACCTAAATGTAGTGCTACTTCTAAAGTTAAGTCGATATCAACTTCACTTTCGCTTTCCGCTTTATGCGAAACTTTGATCGCATTATAAATCTCAGGCAAGTGACCGTCTTCAAAACGAACGTCTACGACTGGTCCCATGATCTGACTGATGCGTCCTGTTTTCATTGCATTCCCTCCTGACAATTATTTCTATTCTAAGGCAGCTGCTCCGCCGACAATTTCTGTAATCTCTTGTGTAATCGCTGCTTGACGAGCACGGTTGTAAGAGAGTGTCAGGCTGTCGATCAATTCTTTTGCGTTGTCTGTTGCACTCTTCATTGCTGTCATTCTTGCAGCATGTTCACTTGCTTTGCTGTCAAGAAGCGCACCGAAAATCAAACTCTCTGCATATTGAGGAAGGAGAACTTCAAGAATTTCTTCTTCAGAAGGCTCAAACTCATAAGATGCGGAACGTTTATTTGGTGTCGCTGCGGCCGAAAGGTCCGTTAGCGGCAATAATTTCTTCTCTGTTACTTCTTGTGAAATCGCACTGACAAAGTGGTTGTAGAACATATAAAGTTCGTCAAACGCTTCATCAGAGAACATTTGAACTGTACTGCTTGCTAATTCTTTAATATCAGCAAACGCTACTTCGTCTCCAAGCCCTGTTACTTCAGAAATAACTGGAATACCACGCTTTTTGAAGAAGTCGCGTCCGATTTTACCAATGACAATCACCGCATATTCATCAGCGGATTGATGACGAGATTGAATGGTTTGGTAAGCGGCACGCAAAATCGAGCTGTTAAAAGGTCCTGCAAGCCCTCGATCAGATGTAATGACGAGATACCCTGTTTTCTTGACAGGTCTTGAAAGAAGCATTGGGTGCTTAGCACTTGTTCCAGTTGCGATTGCAGCAACCACTTCCTGGATTTTCTCCATGTAAGGAACAAAAGACTTCGCATTGTTTTCAGCACGATTCAGTTTCGCAGCTGATACCATTTGCATCGCTTTTGTGATCTGACTCGATTTTTTCGTTGACGTGATCCTTGACTTTATATCGCGTAATGAGGCCAAAGATTTCACCACCTTTTTTCAGGAATCCGTGTTCATTTACGTGAAAAGAGAGAAAAAGAGAATCTTTTTCTCTCGGAAAGATTACTAATTAGTTGCTTGGTGCAAACGTACGTTTAAAGCCTTCGATTGCTGTCTTCCACTCTTCATCAGCAGGCATATTTCCTGTTTGAGAGATTGTGTCAAACAAGCCTTTATGGTTTTCTTCAATGTACAAGAATAACTCAGCTTCAAAACGTTTAACATCAGCAATGGCAACATCGTCTAAGTATCCTCTTGTTAGTGCGTAAAGAATCGCTACTTGTTTTTCAACTTTAAGCGGTTTGTTCAAGTCTTGTTTTAAGACTTCAACTGTTCTTGCACCACGGTTTAATTTCGCTTGAGTGGCTTGGTCTAGATCAGATCCAAATTGAGCGAATGCTTCAAGCTCACGATAAGAAGCAAGATCCAGACGAAGTGTACCTGCTACCTTTTTCATCGCTTTGATTTGTGCAGAACCACCTACACGGGATACAGACAATCCTGCGTTTACTGCTGGACGTACGCCTGAGAAGAAGAGGTCAGATTGTAAGAAGATCTGTCCATCTGTGATTGAAATAACGTTTGTTGGGATATATGCAGAGATATCGCCAGCCTGCGTTTCTACGAAAGGCAATGCTGTGATAGAACCGCCACCCTTTGCGTCACTAAGCTTCGCTGCACGTTCTAATAAACGAGAGTGAAGATAGAAAACATCACCAGGGAATGCCTCACGACCTGGAGGACGACGAAGCAATAGTGAAAGCTCACGGTAAGCTGCCGCTTGTTTAGAAAGGTCATCATAGACAACAAGTACGTGCTTGCCGTTATACATGAATTCCTCACCCATCGTTACACCTGCATAAGGAGCAAGGTAAAGAAGTGGAGCTGGCTGTGATGCAGAAGCTGTGACAACGATTGTGTAGTCAAGCGCACCATGCTTACGAAGTGTTTCAACAACACCACGAACCGTTGATTCTTTTTGTCCGATCGCTACATAAATACAGATCATGTCTTGATCTTTTTGGTTTAGAATCGTATCGATTGCAACAGATGTTTTACCTGTTTGACGGTCACCAATGATCAATTCACGCTGTCCGCGGCCGATTGGAATCAAGGCATCAATTGCTTTAATTCCTGTTTGAAGCGGCTCATGTACAGATTTACGATCCATAACGCCAGGTGCTTCACTTTCGATTGGACGTGTTTTGCTTGTTAAGATTGGACCTAGTCCATCAACAGGCTGACCAAGCGGGTTCACAATACGTCCGATTAACTCTTCACCTACTGGAACCTCCATGATACGACCTGTACGTTTTACATCGTCACCTTCGCGGATATCTTTGTAAGGTCCTAAAATAACGATACCTACGTTAGACTCCTCAAGGTTTTGAGCCATACCCATTACACCGTTAGAGAACTCAACCAGCTCTCCTGCCATAATGTTGTCAAGGCCATGTACACGCGCGATACCGTCCCCTACTTGAATGACTGTACCGACATCTTTTACTTCAATTTCTGATTGATAGTTTTGGATTTGCTGCTTTATCAGCGCGCTAATCTCTTCAGCTTTGATACTCACTAAGGTTTCACCCCTTCTAACGATTTTCGCCTGCAAGCTGACGTTCAATGCGGGAAAGCTTTCCGCTGACACTGCCGTCATAAATGCGGTTTCCGATACGGATTTTCACTCCGCCTATTAGATCCTTGTCAATCACATTTTCAACACGCAGTGATGTGACTCCGGCTTTTTTGGCAAATACTTCAGATAAAGATTGAATTTCAGCACCGCTCAGCGGTTTCACTGAATACACGACCGCATCGTCTATTTGTTTCGTGCGGTTTGCAAGTTTCACAAACTCCGACGTCATTTCAGAGAAAATATTCGTGCGTCCGCGGTCAATCAGTAAATACATTGTGTGCAATACATAAGTAGAAACACCTTTGAAAGCTTCTGCAATCAACTGTTTCTTTTTGTCTGCAGTAATCTTTGGATGAACAAGGAAGTCATTGAGTTCTTGATCAGCCTTTAGAACTTTTTTGATCTCATTCAGCTCTTTTTCAGTTTCGTCTACTGCCGAAGAAGCAAGAACGATGTCAAAAAGAGCAGAAGCGTAACGCTTAGAGACAATAGTTACGCTCATCGGCTTTCGCCTGCCTCTTTAAGGTACTCTTGAATCAATTTCTCTTGTGCCTGCTCATCAAGTTCTTTTTCAATCACTTTAGATGCAATCAGCACAGATAGTGATGCAACCTGCTCACGCAGTGCAGCCACAGCTTGTTCTTTTTCTTTCACGATTTCAGTTCTAGCAGACTCTTTCAAACGCTCTGATTCTTGACGTGCTGCTTGAATGATCTCTTCTTTTTGTTTCTCACCAATTTTTTTCGCATTTTCGATGAGTGTATGTGATTCTTCGCGTGCTTCTTTCAATAAGACACGTTGTTCTTCAAGAAGCTTTTCAGCTTGAACGTGCTTTTCTTCAGCACTTGAAATTTCATTTCCTATATAATCTTCACGCTGTTTCATAATCCCTAATAAAGGCTTAAGCGCAAATTTCTTTAAAAGTGCAAGCAAGATGAGCATAGCGATAAGCTGGAATAACATATCACCGGCGTTGAAGCTTAAGCCCCCTGCTCCTAAAACCACTGGTAACTGAGACATTTAGTACGGCAACTCCCTTCTTTAAATAATATGTTAAGAAACAAAACATAAAGGAATGGCGAAGTTTCGAACTAATCTGATCTTCGCCATTAAAATTCATATTAGAACGCTTCTCACATATTAACCAAAGAATGCCAAGAATGCGATAACGACAGCGATAATTGGAAGTGCCTCAACTAAAGCGACCCCGATGAACATAAGTGTTCTTAGTTCTCTACCAGCTTCTGGCTGACGAGCGATTCCTTCAACTGTTTTAGATACGATTAGACCGTTACCAATACCTGCTCCTAGTGCTCCTAAACCGATTGCAATTGCTGCTGCTATTAAATTCATTAAAAAGCTCCTCCTTTAAAATAACGTCCTTTTTGGACTCTCAATTTTTTAGTGTTCGTCGCTGACTTTATGGGAAATGTACACCATTGTCAGCATGGTGAAGATAAATGCCTGGATTGTTCCGACAAACAAACTGAATGCCTGCCATACAATCATCGGCACGATGGCACCTAATGTACCAACGATACCAAGCGCAATATTTTGCGTGTAGAAATTGGTCGCAAGTCCTGCAAGTAACCCAAGAAGAATCTCTCCAGCGAAAATATTTCCGTAAAGACGCAAACCAAGTGTTAGCGTGTTTGCAAATTCTTCAATGATTTTCAGCGGCACTAAATATGGGATTGGCTTGAAGAAGTCTTTCGTATATTCCTTGACTCCTTTTGCCTTGACACCGTAGAAGTGTGTAAGTCCCATGACCATAATTGCTAGTGTCATTGTGATTGCAGGATCAGCAGTTGGTGATTTCCACCACAAGTTGTGATCGACCGTAATCGAGAACGGCAGTCCAAGCATGTTTGAAACAAATATGTACATGAGTAATGTAACGCCAAGCGCTAGAAATGGGGCTCCTGTTTTCATGTCCATCGAACTACCTATGATATTTCGAACAAAATCAACGATCCATTCCATGAAGTTCTGCGCCTTAGTCGGACGAATAGACAGAACACGAGTAGTCAGCACCGCTATGAGAAGAACGATGATACTAGCAATCGTAATCATGAGAACATTGGATAAGTTGAACGTTAACCCTAAAAATTCTGTAGTTTTTGAACTGTGACCCAAAGAGTATTCACCTCTCTTCCATAGTAGAACGTTTAAGTTGAATGAAGGAATCTATCATAATGACAGGATATATTGTCATTAATCCTATAACAACACCTGCCAGATGAACTTCATTAGGGTAACGCCAAGCAATCGCTACTGCGAGAATCGCGTTGGCCCACCTGGCTGTACTTCCCATTGAACGAATGGATTTTCCTTTTTTAACCGCTCGATCAAAAGCGTGCATTCTCCGTATAAGTAGGAATAAATTAAAGAAAGCAAAAATTGTGCCGATAATGAAACCAAGAAACAGTGGTTTAAAACCAGGCATGGCATAGCCAAACACAAAAATTGCCAATAGATAGAACATGTATTTACTCTGTCTGCGGAAAATCGCGTTTGGATCGTTCATTCATCTGACTCCCGATGAAAAGTATTGTAAAAAAGGTGATAAATGGTGATGAAAACTGCGTAGAAGACGCTTATGATAAGCCGTCCTATTCGAAAAAAATCAATCACCCATCGGTCTAATTGCACAATCAGACTTGAAATCTTTAGATCTATGGGATGCTGCTTCATTCGTTGATACAAACCCTGATTATTAAAGGGTTCACAATGAGGATTAGTAGAGTGCTATAGGCTATGAAAACCTTACCATAATACCCTCGTTTAGCATACAATAGCGTCTATGATGTGTCAATCGGTTGAAAGTTAAAAAACTTTTCTATAGTGATAGAGCACACAAAATGTTCACAATTTCATCAAACTTTAGGAGAGATGTGACAATCATTGAAAAAAACAGCCAATGTTCAGTATACATTGATTTTTCTAAGAACGGTATCAACCGTTTGTCATATATTTCAAAAAGCCCACATGCACGTTTGCATGTGGGCTTTTATTAAGACTTTCTTATTTCGTTCCGTACATACGGTCACCAGCATCACCAAGACCTGGGATGATGTAACCTTTTTCGTTTAGTTTCTCATCTAATGCTGCAATGTAGATATCAACATCTGGATGATGCTTTTGCATTTCCTCTACACCTTCAGGGGCAGCAATCAGACACATAAAGCGAATGTTTTTCGCACCGCGTTTTTTCAAGCTGTTTAACGCTTCGACTGCAGAGCCGCCAGTTGCAAGCATTGGGTCTACTACGATAAATTCACGTTCTTCCACATCAGATGGAAGCTTCACATAATATTCAACAGGCTTTAATGTTTTCGGATCACGGTATAAACCAACATGTCCCACTTTAGCAGCTGGAATGAGTTTCAAAATCCCGTCTACCATTCCAAGACCTGCTCTTAAAATTGGCACAACACCGAGTTTCTTCCCTGAGATCACGTTTGATTTCGCTACTTGTACAGGTGTTTCTACATCTACCTCTTCAAGCGGTAAATCTCTTGTGATTTCAAATGCCATTAATGTTGCAACTTCATCCACTAGCTCTCTAAATTCTTTAGTTCCTGTATGAACGTCACGAATATATGTAAGTTTGTGCTGAATAAGCGGGTGATCAAATACATAAACCTTTGCCATTGCTTGCTACAACTCCTTTTCTGTCATCTTCCGGTGAACTTTGCACACTTCCTACAATTCTACATAAAAAGACATCATCTTTCAATATGATTCGCAAATCCTACAAAAAAAACCCACATGCCAAATATAGGCAAATGGGTCTGTTTTTTAATAATCTAATTCGTTATATAGAGGGAAACGGGCCGTAAGATCAGATACACGCTTTTTCGCCTCTTCTAATTTCGCTTCATCTTCATGATGTTTTAGCGCAAGTGCAATAATGGAACCGACTTCTTTCATCGCTTCTTGATCAAAACCGCGGCTTGTTACTGCTGCTGTACCTACACGTACACCACTTGTGACAAATGGTTTCTCTGGATCATAAGGAATTGCATTTTTGTTCACTGTAATACCGATTTCATCAAGAACGTTTTCTGCAATTTTTCCTGTGATGCCAAGAGAACGCAAGTCGATGAGAACAAGATGGTTATCTGTTCCGCCAGATACAAGCTGAATATCTTCAGATAAAAGAGTTTCAGCTAGTTGTTTTGCATTATCAATGACGTTTTGTGCATATGTTTTGAAATCTCCGTTCAATACTTCACCGAAAGAAACAGCTTTTGCAGAGATGACATGCATCAGTGGTCCACCTTGAATACCAGGGAAAATCGATTTGTCGATCTTTTTACCAAACTCTTCACGGCATAGAATCATTCCGCCGCGAGGTCCGCGTAATGTTTTGTGAGTTGTCGTTGTCACAAAATCTGCGTAAGGAACTGGATTTGGATGAAGACCTGCTGCAACAAGACCAGCAATGTGAGCCATGTCGACCATAAAGTAAGCACCGACTTCATCAGCAATCTCACGGAACTTTTTGAAATCAATTTGACGTGGGTATGCACTTGCACCCGCAACGATAAGTTTCGGCTTATGTTCACGTGCTTTTTCAAGTACATCTTGATAGTCGATATGCTGAGTTTCTTTATCTACACCATATTCTACAAAGTTGTACTGTACACCACTAAAGTTTACAGGGCTTCCGTGTGTTAAATGCCCGCCATGTGATAAGTTCATGCCCAGTACTGTATCGCCATGCTCAAGAATTGTAAAGTATACGGCCATGTTCGCTTGAGCACCTGAGTGAGGCTGTACGTTCACATACTCAGCGCCAAAAATTTCTTTTGCGCGGTCACGTGCGATATCTTCCACAACGTCTACATGTTCACAGCCGCCATAGTAGCGTTTACCAGGATAGCCCTCAGCGTATTTGTTAGTTAATACAGAGCCCTGTGCTTCCATGACTGCTTCGCTTACGAAGTTTTCTGATGCAATTAATTCGATTTTGTCCTGCTGGCGTTTCCGCTCTAGTTGAATTGCTTTGAATACTTGTGCGTCTTGCTCAGGTAAATGTTTCATCAGCGAAATCCTCTCCAATCTATTTCCATTCGATGTTTTCACCATCTCATTGTACACGGTTTTTGAGTAAAATGTAAAAGTTTTTTTTGGAAAATCGACTTCTTTATTATGAAAACCCGAATATTCAAGTGGTAAAGCGTCTTCATCATTCAACATTATATTAGAAATATATCGAAGCTATGATCTTGTATAAACGGCTCGTTCTCCGCCAATCAGCTTCGGACGCGTTTTCGCAAAAGTCACATGTGCATGTCCTAATCGATGACGACTGAGGCGGACAG
Organism: Bacillus sp. FSL K6-0994; assembly: GCF_038630815.1. Lineage (NCBI taxonomy): Bacteria > Bacillati > Bacillota > Bacilli > Caryophanales > Bacillaceae > Bacillus > Bacillus sp. FSL K6-0994. Next base: position 3,347,496 of record NZ_CP152043.1, read on the forward strand.
GTACAGCGACTCTCTTTAAGTGCATCCCAATTAACGTATCGCCGATATCAATTCCAGCATGTGCCTCAATGCATTCGACTAATACAGGATGTTCCATTTGCTGATACGCATGCGCCGCCATCGAACCACCTGCCTTGCGGACAGGTACTGCAGCTACGATCTCCAGGTTAAAACGGAAAGCCGCTTCTTCTTCAACAACAAGGGCACGATTCAGATGTTCACAGCATTGAAAGGCGAGCTCAATGCCGGTCTCTCGTCTTAACTGATCCAATTCTTGATAGATAGAGGCAGCAATTTGCTCACTTCCTGCAGTACCAATATGCTCACCAGCCACTTCTGACGTACTGCAGCCAATGACTAAGATTTGCCCGGCACGCAATTCAACTGTTTGATGAAACTCTTTTAACATTTCAAGCCAATCTTGACCAATGTTCATGTTAAGCGCTCCTTATAGGTGCTTTTCTTCGTAATCAGCAATTTTGCCAATCCGCACAGCATGGCGTCCTGCTGTAAACTCTGTCGTCAGCCAAATGTGCGCAATCTCACGTGCTAATCCTGGCCCAATCACTCGCTCTCCCATCGCAAGAACGTTCGTATCATTATGTTCTCTCGTTGCTTTCGCACTAAATGTATCATGAGCCAATGCACAGCGAATTCCTTTTACTTTATTTGCTGAGATGCTCATGCCGATGCCTGTCCCACAAATTAAAATGCCGCGGTCGACTTCTCCGTTTGCCACCATATTGGCTACAGGGAAAGCATAATCTGGGTAGTCTACAGAACCTGATCCGCATTCACAACCCATATCAATGTATTCAATCTTCAATTCATCCATCAGTTGTTTGATTTCTTCACGAATATTCGTTCCGCCGTGATCGGATGCAATGGCTACTTTCATCGGGCAATTCCTCCTAAGGGTGAGTTGATCTGTTATGTCTTACATTCATTCTTTATTTACAGTTATATTTTAACCTCTGCCTAGTGATTTGCAAACAATAGCAGAAAAACCGTTGAGGCAACGGTTTTACAGGTTATCTATTATGATGATCTTTTTTCAGCTTCTCAGCAAGCTGATACAGTAAGGCTTCTAGTTCATCTCGTGTTTCCTGATAAACAGAAAGACTTCCTCCAAACGGATCGGATACATCGCCTTCTGTTCCTGTCGCAAATTCCTTTAAAGTGAAGACCTTGCCTTTTGCATGCGCATATTGCTCTGCAATCAACTGTTTATGCTGCATCGTCATCGTGAAGACGTAATGAGCTTCGCGCAGAAGATCCTCTGTCAATTTTGATGATGAGTGATTTAGTGGAATGCTTTTCTCAAATAATGCTTCGATCGCTTGAGGAGAAGCCTTCCCTTCATCGGAGGCAAAAATGCCCGCTGATTTTACAGTGACCTCTAAACCTTTTTCATCTGCAATTGAAGCAAAAAGGGCTTGAGCCATTGGACTTCTGCATGTATTTCCCGTACAAACAAATAAGATTTTCATCTTTCGCCCTCCTTTTCTTCTATTATATAGCATTTCATTCTACATGTTATGTAAGGAGATTGGCTAGAGCGGAAATAATAATTTGATACCAAAGGCTAGTAAAATGATTCCGCCAAGCGCGCCGCTATATGAACCAACCCATGACCGAACCTGTTTACCGAGTAATAATCCGAGCCATGTGAGGAGCATACTAAAAAAACCAAACAATAATATAGTCATCCACACCCGGGAACCGTAAATCCCAAGACTTAAACCAACGGAGAAGCTGTCTAGGCTTACACTTGTAGCAAAAAGAACGAGACCAGCCCCAACAGGTGCGATAAAGGGCTTATCCTCTTTGCGGATAGAAGCAACAATCATTTGCAGTCCCAGCACCAAAAGCAGCGCCCCACCGATATAGGTGGCAAGTAGACCGAGCCATCCGGATAAGAGCTGACCTGTCAGCATGCCAAAAAGCGGCATAAACATATGAAATATCCCAATGACAAGTCCAATATAAATGATCTGGCGGAACCTCAGCTGAATCATCCCCATACCAAGTCCAACCGAAAAAGCATCCATCCCAAGTGCAAAAGCCATGATGCTGAGTGTCAGCAATTCGCCAGCTAGTTCGTTCATGTAAATCCCCCTTGGACACACATTCTCCTTTAACCTATGTTTGTCCAAGAAAGGTTAGAACTATTGGAACGAAGGGAGTGTACGCCCTCCTGCGGCTTTTTGAAGACGGTTCATAATGGCAGAACCAACTCCCTGCTCTGAGAAGGCTTCTGAAATAATCAAGTCTACATCTGTTTCATCAAATTGTCTCAGTACACGATAAAGGTTTGCAGCAACCGTTTCAGGTTTTTCTCTATATCCACAGCTGTACACAACATCTGCCGCAAACAGCGATTTCTTTTCTTCTGTTGTCAGCACTCCGACTTTTAGACCTTCAGCTTTGTATTTCTGAATGTGACGCTGCATGTCTTCATCACTTCCATGAAAGATATACATCTGGGCTTCAGGTGCATAATGTGTGTATTTCATTCCCGGCGATACAGGCGCTTCGTCCTTTTTTGTCAGCCCTGGGTCCACACTCACCGTCCCCACGACCTCTTCTAATGCTTCTTTTGTAATTCCGCCTGGTCTTAAAATCACTGGGGTCTCACCGGCACAGGATACAACCGTTGACTCAACGCCAATTCCAGTTGAACCGCCATCCACAATCCCAGCGATTCTCCCTTCGAGATCACTCGCTACATGGTCAGCTTGTGTTGGTGAAGGTTTTCCCGAACGATTGGCACTTGGTGCAGCAATTGGCAGACCAGCTGCTCGAATCAGCTCAAGCGCAATGGGATGGTCAGGCATTCTCACACCTACTGTGGATAAACCTGCTGTAACCTGCTTTGATAAAGTGCCCGGCTTACACGGAAGAACGATGGTTAAGGCGCCCGGCCAAAAGGCATCCATCAGCGCCTTCGCTTTTTCGCTTTCTATTTGTGCAAATTCGTGAAGCTGCTGAACCTCCGCAATGTGAACAATCAACGGATTATCACTCGGACGCCCTTTTGCTTCATAAATTTTCATAACGGCTTCTGTCTCTTTCGCATTTGCCCCGAGTCCGTAAACGGTCTCTGTCGGGAACGCAACCACTTCATTTTGCTGCAGCAGATCGGCCGCCTGTTTAATTTGTGGATAGTATGTGGATAAATCCTTTTCTAAATCCACAGACCACCTTTTTGTATTTAACATCATACAAACTCCTTTTAAAAAAAGATAAAACTGTTGATATATCTCAATTATCCTTTTGAAAGTATAAAAGATGATGATCAATAAAACAAGCGTTGTCCACAATTTGTGGATAACGCTTGTTTAGTAGTGGATAAGTATGTGTATAAGTCCATCATTTTGTGATTAACTGCCTTTTTTTTGCAGGACCACAGCCTGTTCTTTCCCCAATGTCTCTTTTGCATGTGCTGAGCTCCATATGCTTTCTGGAATTTCCTCTAAAGGCGTAAAGCCCATTAATGCCAAAAAATCATGGGAAGAGGAATGGTTTGCGACGACATAAAAAGTATCCACACCCATTTTTTCACCGAGCGTTTGAACACTTTGGAACAAAGAGACAATGTGTCCCTGACCGAGCTTATCTGATATGACAAGAGACCGCAGCAATCCCTCTTGTTCATTGAGCTGTTCAAGACCTAAGCAGCCTGCCAGCTGACCATCCGCATCTTCCATCACTACAAATGCCGTTCGCTCCGCAAGCATTACTCCGCCTTTTGCTTGTCCCTTTTCAAGAAAAGCATTGATCGCCGGGACATCTTCTACTGTGGCTATTCTTAATTGATAATACATGCTTTCACCTCTTTTTGTTCTCTTACTTCAACTCTATGAGGCAAAAACCGATTTATACCTTTTTTAAGAGAAAAGACTAGAGACCCATTCAAACAAAAAGAACTTCACTTCACCTGTCTCTTCTTCCCCTTCTTTCACCACTTCATTAACAGACTCTTTCGTTTGCTGCGCTGTCACTTGTTTATCATCATCCCCTTCTGGTGAGGCGATGGCTTCTCCGTTTGAAAAATCGATAAAGCAGAGCGGCGGAAATAACACACACCACCAGTTGGCTCCGTCTCCTTCTCCAAGCGTAATTAAAATGGCTTCATATTTCCCAGCAGGGTAGACGAAACTTCCATAGAGCTTTGTTGGAAATGAAGCTTTTTGAAAACTGACCGATACGGATTGATCTATGTGCTGTTCCTTCAATTTCGCTTTAGCAATACGATTGATTTCTGGCAGCTTTGATCGAATGACACGTCTTGCTTCTTCAATGGATGTGAGGTCTTTCACCCACTCTGTCATACTCGCATTGACCTCGTCACGAATACTTCTTTTCACATCCTGATCCGCTGAACGATCACTATTTGCTAAAATGCGTAATCGAATCGCTTCATCTGGTATGACAACAGGCTGATTTGCAGAAGCAGCCGCTGTCTCCTCTCTGCCAAGATTTGCAAAAGCACCGCATAATAATAGAAACATATAAAGACAAATCATCGTTTTACTTTTCAACATTGTGTGTTCCCCCCACTTTTTCTCTTCGCTACAAACATTGTGTCCAGGAAACCCATCTCATAAACAGTCAACATGATTTTTTTAATAGATTATGAGTCAAAAACAAAAAAGCCGTTCTCATTAAGAACGACTTTTGAGTGAGGATTGGTAGTCAGAAGGGTATAGTCTCCCATCCCAATCTCGGCTGATTTTTAAACCAGATTCTGTTTTGATGACAGTCATGGCTCCTTTTTTCTCGATTTCTTTTTTGACTTTTCCTTTTTGATCGATAAATTGGATCACCATTTCATAGTTAAATTCAATTCTATCATCGCTTTCATCTGAAGGCGTAAACATAATTTTCTTCAGCTTAATTTGACAATCTTGATCCTTAGCCGCTTCTAATATGCTCGGGAACATGCTGTCTTGTGTATATTCTTGATATTCATGTTCGGTTAAATAAACCTTCAGCTTCTCTTTCATGTCAGATAGGTCATCCGTTCGATTCACTGTGTATTGTGCTTTTTTATAGCTTTCTCCAAATGCTGCTGCCTCTTTTTTAAAGCTCGGTTTACCACAAGCACTCACAATCAATAGTACACTGACGATGACCAACACCATCGCATACCTTTTGTTCACACCATTCGCTCCTTCAAAACAAATTTATGTAAAAAATCATGATCAGAATGTTCATTCTTCTATATATACGTTTCTCTTTTACCATAAGTTTCATCTTTACATAATAAAATAGTCCGGCTTTCTTCAGCCGGACTTTCCGTTTTGAATGTGTGCACAAACAGCTCGATCTTTTCCGTTAATATCTTTGACGATACAGACATCCGCTTTAGGAAATGCCTGCTCAAGAAGCGCTGTGACATCTTGACCTTGCGTATGTCCAATTTCAAAGACAACAACTGCCTGATCACTCAGCACGCTGGGAAGATCATGAACGAGGCGCTGATAAAACCACAAGCCATCACGTCCGTCTGTCAGCGCATTCACCGGCTCATGCTTTGTCACAATCTCAGACAAACTGTCCATTTCTTCCGCCGCAATGTAGGGTGGATTGGAAATAAATACGTCCACTTTCATGCCTTGAGCTATAACCGGTTCAAGCAAATCTCCATGTAAAAAATGAACGTCTGCACCGAGCGCTTGTTGATTCCGTTTTGCTACCGCAAGTGCTTCTTGCGAGATATCAGTCGCTGTGACAGATAGTGATTTTTTTTCAAGAGCCAGCGTAATCGCAATGGCCCCGCTTCCTGTGCCAACGTCAACTGCTTTGAGCGGCTGATCGGGCGGGAAAACGTCACCTACTAAATGGAGCGCCGCCAAAACAACTTCTTCCGTTTCAGGACGAGGGATGAGAACATGCTTGTTCACCTCGAAAGGACGTCCGTAAAAGAATTCAACTCCCGTTAAATGCTGAACAGGAACACCCGCCTTGTGCTGCGTCACAAATTTGCTGAACAGGTGATCTTGCTCCTCAGGCAGCGAATCATGAAAACGTGCAAGAAGCTCACTTCTGCTCCAGCCAAGTACATGCATCAAAAGAAGCTCTGCTGCATTTTGGTCTCTTCCAGCTTCCGTTAACAAAGAAGAAGCCCATTTAAGGGCTTCAAAAATTGTTCGCTCTTTATTTTGCATTTTGAAGCTTTCTTGCTTGGTCTTCCATAATTAATGCATCAATGACCTCGTCAAGTTTTCCTTCTAAAATTTGATCAAGCTTTTGAATCGTCAACCCGATACGGTGATCTGTTACACGGTTTTGCGGGAAGTTGTACGTACGGATACGCTCTGAACGATCCCCTGTTCCAACCGCAGATTTACGCGTTTGATCATATTCAGCCTGTGCTTCACGCTGGAATTTATCATAAATTCTCGCACGCAGTACTTTCATGGCTTTTTCTTTGTTTTTGATTTGCGACTTCTCATCCTGACAGGATACAACCACACCTGTTGGAAGGTGAGTTAATCGAACTGCAGACATGGTCGTATTGACACTTTGTCCGCCAGGTCCGCTAGATGTGAAAGTATCTACACGGATGTCTTTTTCATGGATATCAATTTCTACTTCTTCAGCCTCAGGCAATACAGCAACTGTCGCTGTTGATGTATGAATTCGTCCGCCTGATTCCGTTTCCGGAACACGCTGCACGCGGTGTGCGCCGTTTTCAAATTTAAGTTTGGAGTACGCGCCTTTCCCGCTGATCATAAAGATAATCTCTTTATAACCGCCTGTGCCTGTGACACTCGCTTCCATCACTTCCGTTTTCCAGCCTTGCATTTCAGCATAACGACTGTACATGCGGTAAAGGTTTCCGGCAAAAAGAGCAGCTTCTTCTCCACCCGCTGCACCACGAACCTCCACAATAACGTTTTTGTTGTCATTCGGATCTTTCGGGATCAGCAAGATTTTCAGCTCGTCTTCTAAACGTTCCGTTTCCTCTGTGAGCTCTGAAATTTCTTCTTTGACCATGTCGCGCATCTCGGCATCCAGCTTCTCTTCCAGCATTGCTTTCGCGTCATTCAGCTGGTCGTATGCCGCACGATATTGTCTATATACCTCAACAGTTTCTTGAATATCGGATTGCTCCTTTGAATATTCACGAAGCTTCGTAGGGTCGTTCACCACTTCAGGGTCACTTAAATATTCATTTAGCTTTTCATAGCGTTCTTCAATTGATTTTAAACGGTCTAACATGGTCTTCACCTCTGTTTTGTGCGTAACAGTCTAATTATAGTATAGCGGGGTATGACAGTCAAAAAAATTTCCAAAACAATTGATTTCCTGCAATTTTTCGCTAGAAAACACGATCTTTGGCGATTGGTTACTTGTTTTGTCTAACGTGAAGGAACAGATCCTCCTTAAAGAGAATGGTACTTGTAATTGATAAAAAGGGAGGGCATTTGGTTTGAATACAAATGAGGTTGCAAAAGAAATTGGTGTTTCTTCAAAGACGATTCAGCGTTGGGTCAAACAGCTCAACATCCCTGTCGCCCGGAATGAACTTGGACATTATGAATTTCATGAAGACATTGTACAGCTGCTCAAAGAGGTCAAACACCAGATGAGTGAAGGTGTAATCCTCCAAGACATTCAACTGCCAATCCATAAGGAAACCGTCCGTCAATCAGCACCTGCTGCCCAAACTGATGTCTCCATACAACGGATTGAAGCATTAGAAAAACAGGTGAAAGAGCTTATTCAGCAGCAATTACACGTCACTGATGTAGAAGACCGCCTGCAAGAGCTTGAACGGAAACTAGCTAAAAAGGCAGATGAAGGTGTATCGTATCAGCTGCTCCAGCACCGCAGGGAAATTGAAGATTTATCCAATAAATTTGACCGCCTCGCCGCAACCTTGAAACAACCGTCACAAGTAGAAGAAAAAAAGGAAATCGCACACCCTGACATCAAAAAAAAGCGTGTACTCTTCCCTCTGTTTCATTCATTTCGTTAAGAAAGGCTGCCTCGATAGGCAGCCTTTCTACTATATTATACGGTAAGTGCAATAATGATCGGTAATGTGATGAGTGACATGATGGCACTGATCACAAATGCGGATGCAGTTTCCGCCTCTTGTTTTTCAAATCGTGTTGCGATCATCGCTGCAACAGCTGAACCTGGGAAGGCAACAAGCAATACAGCTTTTGTAATTTCATCAGCCGAAAGACCCATAAGAACGGCAATAAAATACATAAGTAATGGTTGTACAGCTACTTTTAGCAATGCAATACTGAAGGCTGGCAAGCTTAATTTAATTTTTCGGATACCAACAGTGACACCGACTGCGAATAGCGCAACCCCTGATGTAACGCTGCCAATTTCCTCCAACATTTCATGTCCGATTGCAGGAAGTTTAAATCCTAAAAGAACAAGAATGATACTGGCTAACGGCGCAAGTGCAAGCGGCTCTGATAAACCGTGCAAAATTGCTTTTGTCGTCATTTTTAGGAAACTTTCGCCTTCTTTAGCTTTTCCTTTTGTTTTTTCACCGACAGTTGACACAATAATAGCAATTGGATCAAGCAATGCATTTACAACTATTCCGGTAATCGCAATCGGAATTGCGACTTCTTGAGCCCCAAATAAACTGCCCAAGACCGGAATCCCCATAAATGCAAAGGTCGGTTGTGCTGAGTTTAATGAGAAAACAGAAGAATCTGTTAAATCATATTTAAAAGCAAATTTTGTAACTAAAAGGATAATGATATAAAAACCAACGATTCCGAAAATCAATGCAACGAAAAATGGAATTTGACTATAGAATTTATCTTTTGGTGTTGACAGAATACTGGCGATAAAGTGCGCTGGTAAAGCATACTTTGTAACAAGTGTACTTACACCTTTTGCAGATTTAGCGTCATAGCTGCCGAAGTTCCCTGCGAACCAACCCAGCGCGATAACGAAAAAAATCGGTGCTAGGAGGATCAAAATATTTAAAAAGTCCACCTTACTCTTCCTCCTTAAATCCTTTACGTGTTTCTTTTTTTATTGCGGCATTGCTTAAATTACCCGAAGCAATGCCGCGTTACACATTTTATTATGCTCTTACAATTTTTTTATATTCAGGAATCCACATTGCGTCTTTCACAGCTTGTTCGATGTTATCAGGTGTTCTTCTAGCGACACCATCTTTAATTGCTGCTTTCGCTACTTCAACAGCCACATGAATTGACACTTCTTGCAATTTATCAATACTTGGAAGAAGACCAGCACCTGGTTTCTCATGATCAACCATTTCAGCAATTGCATTCGCAGAAGCAACGAACATGCCTTTTGTGATGATTTTTGATTCTGTTACGATTGAACCAAGACCAAGTCCAGGGAAAACGAACGCATTGTTGGATTGTCCGATTTCATGTTCAATTCCGTTATACTCAACGTTTTCGAACGGGCTTCCTGTTGCAACAAGCGCACGGCCGTCAGTCCATTTGAATAGATCCTCTGGCACAGCTTCAGCAAGCGGTGTTGGGTTAGACATTGGCATGATCACTGGACGCTCTGTATGAGCTGCCATTTCTTTAATGATTTCTTCAGTGAATGCGCCGCCTTGACCTGATGTACCGATAAGGATCGTCGGCTTCACCCTGCGAACAGTTTCAGCAAATGAGATTTGTCCTTTTTCATCGCGTGCCCAGCCTTCTACTTCATCAGAAGTACGAAGGTATGGTTTTTGGAAATCAAGCACTTCATCTTCAAATTGATCTGTTAGCAATCCTCTGTAGTCTAATGTCCAGAATGCATTGTTTGCTTCTTCTTCTGTTAGACCTTCAAGAACCATTGTGTCACGCATTTGATCTGCAATTCCGATACCAGCTGATCCAGCTCCGAAGATGACAACACGGTGATCTTTCAATTCAGTACCAGTTTTCTTGACAGCTGCAAGAACACCCGCTAAAGTAATGGCACCAGTACCTTGAATATCATCGTTGAACGTTAAGATGTTATCGTTGTATTTTTTCATGATGTTACGCGCATTTTTGTTTCCAAGGTCTTCCCAGTGAAGCAATGCTTTCGGGAAGAATTTAAGTGCTGCTTTCACGTAAGCATCAATGAATTCTTCGTATTTTTCACCTTGTACACGTTTGTGATGGTTCCCGATGTATAATGGATCATTCAATAATTTTTCATTGTTTGTTCCAACATCTAATACAACTGGAATCACGCGGCTAGGATCAATACCTGCTGCAGCCGTGTAAACAGCTAATTTACCGATTGCGATATTGATACCACCAACACCCCAGTCACCAATTCCAAGAATACTCTCAGAGTCAGTTGCAACGATGAGGTCAATATCTCCAGCAGTTGCGTGCAAGTTTTCAAATGCTTTCTCGATTCCGTCAATATCGTCGATTGAAAGATAGACACCATGAGGTCTTCTGTATTCATGGCTGTATTCTTGAATCGCTTCACCAACAGTTGGTGTGTACACAACTGGAAGCATTTCACGAAGCTTTTCTGTTAGAAGCTTGTAGAACAATACTTCGTTACGGTTTTGCAAATCACTTAAGTATACGTTTTGACGAAGACGATCCGGCTGAGCTAGAAACTGCTTGTACGCTCTTTCTGCTTGCTGTTCTAAAGTTAGAACCGTTGGAGGTAGTAAGCCTTCTAGTCCAAGCTCTTGTCTTTCTTCTTCAGAGAAAGCAACGCCTTTGTTCAACGTTGGAATCGATAATACATCTTTACCTGTCAAAGTGGTTTCGAGGTACCCTTCTTTTGTTTTCTTCACGTTGTTCATCAAAAACTACCCTCTTTCTAAAATATAAATAAAGTGAACTATTAATCCAAAGAACGATTAAGGAGAAAAATCCTTAATCAAAAAAATTATGACAAGAAATCGAACTTTTCGTTTAAATGCTTTACACTACAGTTAGTCATTTTATGCCTGCTTATGACAAAACGCAAGCGTTGAAAATTAGATAATTTAATCGTAGTGTTATTTAATTTATTTAAGTACAAATGATGGGTGTTCAGCCAAAATCTCGAAAAACGAAACACAGCGGCATTTGCTATTTTTTATTTGTCAAGTGTTGTACCAACATCAAGTCTTGGTACTTCATGGTGATGTCTGCATCGTGCTTCGTATGATTCCTGCGCACCTACTAAAATAATAGGATCATCATAGGATGCGGGTTTACCGTCGATCAAGCGTTGTGTTCTACTCGCTGGGGAGCCGCATACCGAACAAACTGCTTGAAGTTTTGTTACAAGCTCTGCACATGCCATTAAATGCGGAACAACACCAAATGGCTCTCCTCTGAAGTCTTGATCCAGGCCTGCAACAATGACTCGGTAGCCTTGGTCAGCCAATTGAGTGACAATGTCAATGATTGTCTCATCAAAAAATTGCACCTCATCAATGCCAATGACATCGGTTCTTTCTGATATGTGCGTTATTATGTCTTTTGGTGAGGCTACTGCAATCCCATCTAATGATGAACCGTTATGTGACACAACTGAGCTTGTACTATATCGGTTATCAATTGCTGGTTTGAATATTTTTACTTCTTGTTTGGCAAAGGTGGCCCTTTTGGCTCTCCGAATCAATTCTTCCGACTTTCCAGAAAACATACTGCCGCAGATGACTTCAAGCCAACCGCTTTGTTTCATCACATACATAAGGTCTTCTCCCCCGTTTTAAAGTTCCATCAATCCACGTAAAAAAACAGGCAAGAACGGATTCCTGCCTGTTTATTGTATCTATTATTACTTAAGACCGTATTTTTTGTTAAAGCGGTCAACACGTCCATCAGCAGAAGCGAATTTTTGACGGCCTGTATAGAAAGGATGGCACTCAGAGCAAATCTCGATGCGTACCTCTTCTTTTACTGATCCAGTTTCAAACTCATTTCCACAAGCGCATTTGACTGTAGCTTTTTTGTAGTTAGGATGAATTCCTGTTTTCATCTACTGTCATCTCCTTCCGCCCTGAATCCAATTCGGAAACAGAGTTAATATCTCAGAAATAAATTCTGAAACGCACATGATAAAATTATAACAGTGTGAGTCTATGATTGCAAATGTATTTTTTCAGGGAAGCTATCTTCTTGATGCAGACATATTGGCTTGTTTCCATTCTTGCGTTAAAATATCGAAAAATTCTTGGTTTGTCTTTGTTTTTCTCATTTTGCGCATGAACTTCTCAGCGAAGTCAGGTGTATCTGACATCGATTTTCTCATCGCCCATAAACGATCAAGATGCTCTTTTGGCACAAGCAGTTCTTCTTTTCTCGTACCAGAACGGCGAATGTCGATCGCAGGGAAAATTCTTCTTTCGGCCAAAGAACGGTCCAAATGAAGCTCCATGTTTCCAGTTCCTTTAAACTCCTCATAAATCACGTCATCCATACGTGATCCTGTATCAACAAGTGCAGTGGCTAAAATCGTCAAGCTTCCGCCTTCTTCAATGTTACGCGCAGCACCAAAGAAGCGTTTTGGACGATGAAAAGCCGCAGGATCAATACCGCCTGAAAGCGTTCGGCCGCTTGGCGGAATCACAAGGTTGTATGCACGAGCAAGCCTTGTGATGCTGTCCATTAAGATGATGACATCTTTCTTATGTTCAACAAGACGCATAGCACGCTCTAAGACAAGCTCTGCTACTTTAATGTGGTTTTCCGGTACTTCGTCAAAGGTTGAACTAACAACATCCCCTGCAACAGAACGTTCGATATCTGTTACTTCTTCTGGGCGTTCGTCAATCAAAAGGACAATCAGCTCTGCCTCTGGGTGATTTTCAGAAATGCTGTTGGCAATTTCTTTAAGCAAAATGGTTTTTCCAGCCTTAGGCGGTGCAACGATTAAACCACGCTGTCCAAATCCAACTGGCGCCATCATGTCCATAATTCTAGTAGACAGGTGATTAGGCTGTGTTTCAAGAATCATTTGGCGGTCAGGAAATAGCGGTGTGAGTGCAGGAAAGTGAACACGTTCCTTTGCTGATTCTGGGTCGTCCCCATTTACCGCTTCTACATGAAGGAGGCCATAGTAGCGTTCATTTTCTTTTGGAGGTCTTACCTTTCCAGACACCTTATCTCCATTTCGTAAATCAAAGCGTCTGATTTGTGAAGCTGAAATATAAATGTCTTCAGAACTTGGGGAGTAGTTAATCGGTCTTAAGAAACCAAATCCCTCAGACTGAATAATTTCAAGAACCCCTTCCATAAATAAGAGATCCTCTTGCTCAGCGTTCGCCTTTAAGATGGCAAAAATTAATTCTTTTTTTGTTAGTTTGCTGTAATAAGAGATTTTGTATCGCTTTGCTAACTCATACAGCTCTTTTAATTTCATATTTTCCAAAGATGAAATCGAAACATCTTTCAATATGGACACCACACTTTTCTAGTCAATGTATTTCTTTACAAATGCATGACCATTGTATTTGATTAGCTTTTAATTCCGTTGTTGTTGGAATGACCTCGCTCTGTTGGTAACGCTCCCACTCGTTTTATCGTGAAAGATAGGAACAATGTGAAATAGAGCTTTGTCAACATAGAGAAGGATAATGAGTATATCGTCATGATGCGGCAGTATTTAAACTTGTTGAAGCTTAAAAGAAGTAAATTCGCAGAAAATTTCGCAGCACTCTTTAGTTTTACCTCATTTGCAGAGAATATTCAACTTTTAAAAGAAAATGATATACATTTGACACCTATATGAAAAGCGGGTAATGAATACCCGCTTTCAGATTACGGACGAATGACAAGATTCGGTTTTTTCTTTAAGCTGTGTCTGCCGTCTACGAAACGAACCGTACCTGATTTCGCACGCATGACAACACTATGTGTTGTTCCAACAGAGCCTTTGAATTGAACACCTTTAAGTAATTCGCCGTCCGTTACACCTGTCGCTGCAAAAATGGCGTCATCTCCTTTTACGAGATCTTCCATTCTGAGGACTTTCCCAACATCCAGCCCCATTTTCTCACAGCGTCTGAGTTCTTCTTCACTTTGAGGAAGAAGCTTACCATGAATTTCGCCACCAAGTGCCTTTAACGCAACAGCAGAAAGGACACCCTCAGGCGCTCCTCCTGAACCAAATAGAATATCAACACCTGTGTGATCAAATGCTGTATTAATGGCTCCTGCAACGTCACCATCGTCGATCAGTTTAATTCTTGCTCCTGCTTCTCTCAGTTCAGCAATAATTTTCTCATGTCGATCTCTGTTTAAAATCGTTGCAACCACATCTTCAATATCTTTGTTTTTTGCTTTTGCAACAGCGCGAAGATTATCAATGACAGGCGCTTCAATGTCGATGCAGCCTACCGCTTCTGGACCTACTGCGATCTTATCCATGTACATATCAGGTGCATTCAGCAGATTGCCATGATCTGCAACTGCAATGACAGCTAAGGCATTCCAGCCGCCGCTTGCCACAATGTTTGTTCCTTCTAATGGATCAACAGCGACATCCACGCGAGGTCCATATCCGTTCCCAAGCTTTTCCCCAATATAAAGCATTGGTGCTTCGTCCATTTCTCCTTCGCCAATGACCACTGTTCCCTTCATCGGAATGGTGTCAAATACATCACGCATTGCACTTGTTGCAGCATCATCCGCTTCGTCTTTTAATCCTCTTCCCATCCAACGGGCAGATTTTAATGCAGCTGCTTCTGTCACCCGTACTAGTTCCATCGATAAACTTCTTTCCATTTTTGTCCAAATCTCCTCTCACAGTCAAAGCCTTATGAATTTTGAAGTTCTTCTATTTCTTGGTCATTCAGCTTTTCACGCCAGATGGTTGCACCCAAGCCTTCAAGCTTCTTCTCAAGCAAACTATATCCTCTGTCTATATGTTCAAGCCCTGTGATTTCGGTCACACCGTCTGCCATTAACCCTGCGACAACAAGACAAGCGCCTGCACGCAGATCACTTGCTTTGACCTTTGCTCCTTGGAGCTGCGTTTGTCCGGTAATAATAGCAGATCTTCCTTCGACCTTCATGTTTGCACCCATTCGACGCAATTCGTCAATGTGCTTAAAGCGTGCTGAGTAGATCGTATCTGTGACCACACTCGTGCCTTTCGCTTTTGTTAACAGTGCCGTCATCGGCTGCTGAAGGTCAGTTGGAAAGCCCGGATACACAAGGGTTTTGATATCGACAGGCTTGAGCCCTTCGTTTCTGCC
Source organism: Bacillus sp. FSL K6-0994 (assembly GCF_038630815.1). Classification (NCBI taxonomy): domain Bacteria; kingdom Bacillati; phylum Bacillota; class Bacilli; order Caryophanales; family Bacillaceae; genus Bacillus; species Bacillus sp. FSL K6-0994. The sequence goes on from NZ_CP152043.1 coordinate 3,362,659, forward strand.
AACGATCAGCATCTGATCGTTGCTCGTTTCAATGGTGAACCCCATTTCTCTAAGTTTCGCCGTAATTGATTCTAAATGAGTTGGGATCACATTATCAAGTACAACTTCATCCCCCATCGCTGCACCAGCTATTAAAAATGTTCCTGCTTCGATGCGGTCAGGGATGATTGAATGCTTACAGCCATGAAGAGATTCTACACCTTCGATTCGAATGACATCGGTACCCGCACCTTTGATTTTAGCTCCCATGCTTGCAAGCAGTGTCGCTACATCAATAATTTCGGGTTCCTTTGCAGCATTTTCAATCACGGTTTTTCCTTCAGCCAGTACGGCTGCCAGCATGATGTTGATCGTCGCACCTACACTGACAACATCAAGATAAATCCGGGCTCCGACTAATTTTTCAGCACGCAAATAAATTGCACCCTGCTCGTTTGTCACCTCGGCTCCAAGTGCTTCAAAGCCTTTGATATGCTGATCGATCGGCCTAGGTCCTAAGTGGCATCCTCCTGGCAGTCCGATGACAGCCTGCTTAAATCTGCCCAGCATGGCGCCCATTAAATAATAGGATGCACGCAGTTTCTTCACTTTTCCATTAGGAAGCGGCATACTAATCATGGAAACAGGATTAACAACCATTTCACCTTTTTCAAAAGTGACCTTTCCGCCAATTTCTTCTAACAGATCCCGTAATGTGTCGATATCTGATATATGCGGAAGGCCTTCAATGGTTACTGGAGAATCAGCGAGAATCGTGGCAGGAATCAGTGCTACAGCACTATTTTTCGCACCACTAATATGTACGGTCCCGCGCAAGGGATCACCGCCGGCAATGTTTAACTTTTCCATATTTGTCTCCCTTCTTAAAGAAGATCACTGTTGGAGTTATACTGTTTGTGGATGTCGCGCTTTAAAAGGTCTTGTCCAAAATTTAGCCAATATCAAGAGAAAGAATACAGGTTAAACGAAATTTGTCGGAAGAAAAATAATCGAAGCTTTGCGAGGCTGTGATGTTCTCTTCTTTGCACAAAACATTTCTTAGCGTTTATAAGGAAAACTATGGCAAACGAGAGACGATCCCGCCTGCCACAATCATTTATTTATTCCAGTCTGCTAAAAATTGCTCAATGCCTGCATCCGTTAATGGGTGTTTCGTCAGCTGCTTGATGACTTTCAGCGGCATTGTGCCGATATGAGCACCTCTAAGCGCAGCTTCTGTCACATGCTGCGGATGACGAATAGATGCAGCAATGATTTGTGTATCTAATCCATGAACATCAAAAATAGTTTTCACTTCGCTGATGAGATCAAGACCATTTTGGCCAATGTCATCTAAGCGGCCAAGGAATGGAGAGACATACGTCGCACCAGCTCTAGCTGCAAGAAGTGCCTGGTTTGCACTAAAAATCAATGTGACGTTTGTTTTAATTCCAAGGTCTGTTAATGCTTTGACAGCTTTAAGGCCATCTGTAGTCATTGGAATTTTGACCGTAATATTTGGTGCGATGGCAGCAAGCTCTTTTCCTTCTTCAATCATTTCCTCTGCTTTTAGGGAAATCACTTCTGCACTGACAGAACCTGATACCACGTCAGTGATTTCGCGAAGGCGGTCGTGGAATGATACGTCCTTTTCTTTCGCTACTAAACTAGGGTTTGTTGTGACGCCTGCTAAAATGCCAAGCTCGTGCGCCTCTTTGATGTCCTCAATATTCGCTGTATCTACGAAAAATAACATAACTGTGCCACTCTCCTATCAATAAATTGTCTGAAATGTAAATTTGATTGCGCTTTCTCAAGATATGGAGAAAACCGCCTGTGACTCAGGCGGCTTTCGGTTCTCATCAAATTATGCTTGGTTAGAAGAACCAAATTCGCGCATTTTGCCGATAACAGTCGCTTTAATTGCGTCACGAGCTGGTCCAAGATATTTACGTGGATCATACTCTTCTGTTTTTGCAGCAAGTGTTTCGCGTACTGCTTTCGCAGAAGCAATTTGGTTTTCAGTGTTGACATTGATTTTTGCTGTACCAAGTGAAATTGCACGCTTGATGTCAGCAGTTGGGATACCTGTTCCGCCGTGAAGAACAAGTGGAAGACCAGTTGTTTTACCAATCTCTTCCATTTCAGCGAAACCAAGGTTTGGTTCACCTTTGTATGGACCATGTACTGAACCTAATGCAGGTGCAAGGCAGTCAATACCAGTGCGTTCTACAAGCTCTTGGCACTCTTTTGGATCAGCATAAATAACGCCTTCAGCGATGACGTCATCTTCTTGCCCACCAACAGTTCCAAGTTCAGCTTCTACAGACACACCATGGAAATGTGCAAGTTCAACGACTTTCGCAGTTGTTTCCACATTCTCATCGAATGGGTGGTGAGAAGCATCGATCATGACAGAAGTAAATCCTGCATGAATCGCTTTTGCACAAGATTCAAAGCTTGAACCGTGATCTAAATGAATCGCAACAGGGACTGTTACATTATATTCTTCGATTAACGCTTTAACCATTGCGACAACTGTTTTGAAGCCGCCCATGTAGCGTCCTGCTCCTTCAGATACTCCTAAGATAACAGGAGATTTCTCTTCTTCAGCAGCTTGTAAAATCGCTTGCGTGAATTCTAAGTTATTTAAGTTAAACTGTCCAACAGCGTAACCTTTTTCCTTTGCGTCTTTCAACATTTCTGTCATTGAAACTAAAGGCATGATGAAAAATCCTCCCTATGTAGCTAATTTGCTTGCTAAAAAAAGCTCTCCACCCTAGCATGACCAGAATTTCTCGCCATATGTAAACTTTCAAAGTCAGATCGCTTTCTTCTTCCTTTCTAGGATACCAATTATTCGACAAATCGGCAACAGAATGACTCGATTCAATCATTTCCATCTAGCCATTTGTTTCAAGCGGCAGGTATTCTTTGACAGCATCTCGGATTTCATCAATATCAAAAGGTTTAGCGAAGTGCGTCAATGCACCGAGTTCTTTGGATTCTTGGATCATATCTAATTCGCCATAGGCTGTCATAATAATGACACGGATGTCTTCATCAATTAATTTCATCCGTTTTAAAATTTCGATACCATCCATTCCGGGGATTTTCATATCAAGCAGGACAAGGTTCGGTCTATGGTTTTTCACAATATCTAATGCCTGTAGTCCATTGGCAGCTTGGAAGGTTTGATAGCCTTCTTTATGAAACACTTCATTCAATAATATTCTAATACCGTACTGATCATCGACAATTAAAATTTTCTCATTCATCTGTTACACCCCATTGCTTTCATTTTTCGCCATAAAAAGAGCTGTTGTTAAATAATTCTGTTTGATTTTCACATTTCCTTTAATTATAATAGTTTACTTTACGACATTTTCTGAGCATTTTTCCTAATATTCTCTTTATATTCTATTATAAAATGATCTGACCGAAGGAGGAAATGAGTCTTGTTAAAAATTTTTACGACCCAGTTATCAGGTATTTTTTCACGTATTGGAGAAAAACAGGCTGAAGCGATTGAGGACGGTGCACGCCTTCTTGCACAGGCTGTTGTCAGTGGACATGCCGTTTATTTTCACGGAAAGAATGAACTGGCTGCTGTCGCCCTAGAGGCATCTGAAAGCAAGGAGCCGTTTCCCGGTGCGAAGGTGCTGCCGCTCGATCAAAAGGAGCGCAGCTTACTTCATCCAAGTGACAGGGTGCTGCTATTTTATTCAGACCCAGAAGATCAAGAAATTCAATCTCTTGCAAAAGAACTGCACGAACAAGGTACGCCCGTTGTTGGTGTAGGGCCGGCACAAAAGGAGCCGTCTACGATTGAAGAGCATTGTGATGTCCACATTGATTTCCAGCTCAAGAAACCGCTTGTGCCCGCTGAAGATGGGACAAGGTTTGGTTATCCTGCTTTAATGACCTGCTTATACGTCTACCACGCTCTATCGTTTACTGTGAAGGAAATCGTCGAGGAATATGAATAAAAAAACTGCCGAGAAGTGATATTCCCGGCAGTTTTTTGTTTTATTTTGATTCAGATGCTTGAAGTGAAGCACCAACGAAATCTCTAAATAATGGCTGTGGTCTTGTCGGTCTTGAAACGAATTCTGGGTGGAACTGAGAAGCAAGGAACCAAGGGTGATCCTTCAGCTCGATAATTTCAACAAGACGACCATCTGGGCTTGTACCAGAGAAGACAAAGCCTGCTGCTTCCATTTGCTGTCTGTATTCGTTATTAAACTCGTAGCGATGGCGGTGGCGTTCGTAGACCACTTCGTCATTGTATGCAGCAAATGCTTTTGAGTCTTCATTTAATTTACAAGGATATAGACCGAGACGAAGTGTTCCGCCTAGATCATCTACATCCTTCTGTTCTGGAAGAAGGTCAATGATTGGGAATGCTGTTTCAGGATCAATTTCCGCTGAATGAGCTCCCTCAAGGCCTAATACGTTTCTCGCGTATTCGATAGATGCCACTTGCATTCCTAAGCAGATTCCGAAGAATGGCACTTTGTTTTCACGGGCATATTGTGTAGCAATGATTTTCCCTTCTACTCCGCGGTCTCCGAAGCCTCCAGGAACAATAATGCCGTCCACATCTTGTACGAAATCAGCGATATTCTCTGCTGTCACTTCTTCTGCATTGATCCATTTAATTTGAACATCTGCATCAAACGCATAACCAGCATGACGAAGTGATTCAACGACAGAAATATAAGCATCTTGCAGCTCAACATACTTCCCTACAAGACCAATTGTGACTTGTTTCGAAAGGTTTTGCACTTTATCAACAAGCGCTGTCCACTCCGTCATGTCCGCATCTTGGCAGTCAAGTTTCATATGTTCACATACTAGCTTGTCCAGCCCTTGTTTTTGTAAATCAAGCGGAATGGAGTATAGCGTGTCTGCATCCTGACATTCGATAACAGCTTTTGTATCAATATCACAAAATAGCGCAATCTTGTCCTTCATATCTTGTGCCAATGGCATTTCCGTTCTGACCACAATGACATTTGGCTGAATACCAAGACTGCGAAGTTCTTTCACACTATGCTGTGTTGGTTTTGTTTTCAATTCACCTGCTGCACGGATGTAAGGAACAAGGGTACAATGAATGTACATCACGTTTTCACGGCCGATGTCACTCTTCATTTGACGAATGGCTTCAAGGAATGGAAGGGATTCGATATCTCCTACTGTTCCGCCGATTTCTGTAATGACCACATCTGCACCCGTTTCTTTTCCGGCACGGTACACGCGGTCTTTGATTTCATTTGTAATGTGGGGAATGACCTGTACTGTTCCACCTAAGTAGTCACCGCGGCGCTCTTTCTTCAGAACAGTAGAGTAGATTTTACCAGTTGTGACGTTGCTGTACTTATTTAAGTTAATATCAATGAAACGCTCGTAGTGACCTAAGTCAAGGTCTGTTTCAGCACCATCATCTGTGACAAAAACTTCACCGTGCTGGTATGGACTCATTGTCCCTGGGTCTACGTTGATGTATGGATCGAATTTTTGAATGGTGACATCCATCCCTCTATTTTTCAGAAGGCGGCCTAACGATGCAGCCGTGATTCCTTTTCCAAGTGAGGAAACAACTCCTCCTGTTACAAAAATATACTTTGTCATTTCGTATGCTCCTCTCTTTTTTACCCTTGCATGTCTAGACATGCACAGCTTCATCCTTTTTAGAGTGTATCCCTAAATCTCTTGAAAAATAAGAAAGCTCCCTTTCAAATAAATGAAAGGGAGCGTAAATGAACGTATCTTTACGTACTCTTTTTTAGAGAGCCCAAAATACATACTACATAGTTCGCTCTCGAAAGTCAAGACGGTTTTGTCCTGTTTTGAAGACCGGTTTGAGAGGGTTATTTGTCTTCCTCATCATCGTCTAAATCGTCTTCATCAATCTCCGTTAAGCCGTCATCATCTTCATCGTCATCTTCGTCGAAGTCTTCAAGATCTTCTTCAATTTCTTCATCATCGTCTAGGTCGAGATCATCGTCGTCTTCAACAAGGTCAAGGTCTTCTTCAAGCTCGTCGATTTCTTCTTCCTCTTCGATCTCATCGAAGTCGTCTTCAACGACAGCTGCTTTTGATTTTTTCTTTTTCGCTTTTGTTTTCACAGCTGGCTGAACTTCTTCTTCGATTTGATCAACTGGATACCAGCTGCGAAGTCCCCATCTCTGATCACCTAACGAAATAAAGCGGCCATCTATATTTAAGTCTGTATAAAATTGAGCAAGTCGATCATCAAGATCGGATTTTTGTATTCCTTGCAAACGGATAATTTCATCTATTAACTCGGAAAACGTAATTGGTGTTTTGCTGTCTCTGAAAATTTCATAAGCAAGTTCAACTAAAGACATTTGTTTGAGCTGTTCCTGTGAGTATTCTTTCAAACTCAAGGTCAGACACTCCCTTTCTATTACATGTATGTATCCATTTATCAGTGAAATAATAAGTATTTATACCTTATTCTTACGACAAACCATACCTCTCATTATAAACAAATTGGGGGAGTTTATGCCACCTTTATTGATGTTAATTTTTGATTTTTCTCACGGGGAGCACCTAGAGTGGGTACGGCATGCTTTTTGTCGTTCAGTTTTTTCTCGTCTGTTTTAAAATGGGATGTTCTGAATGAGTGAGACAACGACAGGAATCGTGAATAACATTCCAGCAGACATGAGTACGATTAGTTTTCTCCGGCTGTTTTCTTTTTCTTCCTGCTTTTTTGGAGATTTCGAAAGCTCCGCGGACACCATGATCCAGATCACCATCGTGACGATTGCCAAAATGCCCATAAATGTTGAGTTCATCATCATAACCTCCATATTGATATTTTCCCTAATTTTAACATGACATGATGATATGGATGAACATTAACAATACGCTTACGTTTGAAAACTGCATGACGAACGAAAACAGACCGCCTCACGTTCAGGCGGTCTATGCTTGTTTTCTACATATCTAGCAGTTTCCTTGAGATGACCAGGCGCTGGATTTCCTGAGTTCCTTCATAAATTTGAGTGATTTTCGCATCACGCATGTATCGTTCGACTGGGTAATCCTTTGTGTAGCCGTACCCGCCGAAGATTTGAACCGCCTCTGTCGTCACCTTCATTGCTGTATCACCAGCAAAGAGCTTGGACATGGCTGATTCCTTTCCATACGGAAGGCCTTTCGTTTCGAGCCATGCCGCCTGGTAAGTAAGCAGCCTTGATGCTTCAATCGCTGTTGCCATATCAGCCAGTTTAAAGGCGATCCCTTGCTGCTGAATGATTGGTTTGCCAAATTGTTTACGCTCCTTGGCATAATCAACCGCCGCATCAAGAGCACCTTGCGCAATCCCAACCGCCTGTGCAGCAATGCCGTTTCTGCCGCCATCGAGTGTCATCATGGCTATTTTGAACCCTTCTCCTTCTAGACCGAGCCGGTTCCTTTCATGAATTCGGCAATCTTCAAATCGAATTTCAGTTGTTGGCGATGAACGTATGCCCAGTTTGCTTTCCTTCTTGCCAACGGAAAAACCAGGCGTCTCTTTTTCTACAATAAAAGCAGTTGTATTTCGAGACGAAGCTTCTTGGTCTGTGACGGCAAACACAATATAATAATCTGCAATGCCTCCATTTGTAATAAAAATTTTAGCCCCGTTCAGGACATATTCACTGCCTGCCTTGACGGCCGTTGTCTTCATTCCGCCGGCATCTGAACCAGATCCGCTCTCAGTGAGCGCGTATGCTCCTATCTTCTGCCCTTTTGCAAGCGGCTTTAAGTAGTTCTCTTTTTGTTCCTTTGTTCCGAATGTAAAGATTGGCCATGAAGCAAGAGATGTATGAGCGGACAGGGTGACGCCTGTAGAGGCGCACACTTTTGAAAGCTCCTCAACTGCTATGACGTAGGCTAAATAGTCACTGCCAATTCCGCCCACGTCTTCCGGCCAAGGGATACCCGTTAAACCGAGCTCCGCCATTTTGCGGAAAATAGATGGATCATATGTCTCTGTTTCGTCTCGTTCTGCTGCTGTTGGCTCCACTTCATTTTTCGCAAAGTCTCTCACCATTTTTTGAATCATTTCATGTTCATCACTTAATTGGAACTGCATCGTGAGCCACCTCGTTTCATATTAGCTGTTTACAGATGACCAGCCTTTGAATTTCACTTGTTCCTTCATAGATTTCACAAATTTTCGCATCACGAAAGTAACGTTCTGCTTGATAGCGATTCGTATAACCATCCATGCCTAGCAAATGGATCGCTTCTGTACTGATCTCCACCGCCGTTTTTGACGCAAATAGCTTTGCCATTGATGCTTCCTTTGTGACCGGTCGATTTGCCTCTTTGAAAGAAGCCGCTTGATAGACGAGCAGTTTTGCCGCCTCAAGCTTCGCCGCCAAATCGCCCAGCCGAATGGTTGTTTCAAGACCTGCTGGATGCTGCTTTAAATAGACCACTGCCTCGGTTAATGCGGCTTCTGCAATGCCAAGGCTTTGAGCCGCAATTCCGATTCTCCCTGCATTTAAGCTGGACATGGCAATTTGAAAGCCCTCTCCTTCTGCACCGAGCAGCTGATCTTTTGGAATCCGCACGCCTTCAAAATGAAGCGTGACTGTTTTTGAACCGTGCAGTCCCATCTTTTTCTCATCTTTTCCAATCGTAAATCCCGGCGTATCTTTCTCGACAATGAACGCCGATATATTTTTTCTCGCAGAAGCCGGATCGGTCACCGCAAAGACAAGATACAGTTCTGCTTCTCCGCCGCTTGTGATAAAGATTTTCGTCCCATTTAATACATAATCGCCGCCCATCCGCTCTGCTCTTAACTGAATACTGGAGGCATCTGATCCAGCCTTTGGTTCAGTCAGACAAAAGGCGCCCAGCTTCTTCCCGGATGCAAGCGGCGGGACATAAGTTTCTTTTTGTTCCTTCGTTCCAAAAGTCAAAATAGGCATCGTCACAACAGATGTATGAACGGACACAATGACACCGATGGTCGCACTCACTTTCGATAATTCATGGATTGCAATGATATACGTTGTAAAATCTGCTCCTAAGCCTTGATACGAAGCTGGTATTGGAATCCCTAGATAGCCTTGCCGCCCCATTTCACTTAAAAGGGTGTTTGGAAACCGGCCTTGTTCCATGGCTTCTACTTCAGGGAATATACGCTGGCGTGCAAATTCTGCTGTCTGTTCTCTCCAGAGACGCTGTTGATCCGTAAGCAAAACATCCATCTTGACTCCCCCTATGAGTGGTCGTGGTATGTGTAAAAACCTCTCTTTGTCTTTTTGCCCAGCCAGCCTGCATTCACGTATTTTTTCAAAAGAGGACAAGGTCGATATTTGCTGTCTCCAAGTCCCTCGTGAAGGGTATTCATAATAAATAAACATGTATCCAGTCCGATGAAATCAGCTAGACGAAGCGGCCCCATTGGATGATTCATCCCAAGTGTCATCACGCCATCAATGCTTTCTGCATCTGCTACGCCTTCATACAGGGTGTAAATGGCTTCATTGATCATTGGCATCAATATGCGGTTTGATACAAACCCTGGGAAGTCTTCCACTTCAATTGGGGTTTTGTTTAATGTCTTCGCTGTTTCATAAACAACTTGATATGTGTCATCACTCGTTTGCAGCGCTCGAATGACTTCAACCAGTTTCATGACAGGAACCGGATTCATAAAATGCATGCCAATCACTTTCTCCGGTCTCCCCGTAACAGCTGCTAATTCTGTGATCGATAAGGAAGACGTGTTTGTCGCAAATATTGCCTCAGCCTCTGCAAATTGATCAAGTGTTTCAAAGATTTGTTTTTTCACACTCATTTGTTCTGATGCGGCTTCTATGACTAAGTGAGCCTGCTGTACGTCTTTTAAATCTTTGGAAACGGCAAGCCGCTGCGTAATATCTCGGACTGCCTGATGTGCCAGCTTTCCTTTTTCTGCGCGCTTCGTCAGTTGTTTGGTCATGGAGGAGATCGCTCGATGAATCTGCTTTTCTGATGCATCATGGAGCAGAACTGTATAGCCTGACTGAGCAAACACTTGAGCAATGCCTGATCCCATTTGACCGGCTCCAACGACCATAACGGTCTCTTCTATACTCATCAATAAACGCCTCCCTTTTCATCTACCTTTATCATGATGGCGTCTCCTTGACCGCCTCCGCTGCAAATCGCCGCAATGCCAATGCCTCCGCCTCTTTGTCTTAATGCATGAATCAATGTCAATATCACGCGTGTTCCGCTTGCCCCAATCGGATGACCGAGCGCGACAGCCCCTCCGTTGATATTCATTTTCCGCCGGTCGATCCCAGTTATTTTTTCACATGCCAGAGCCACAGCTGAAAAGGCCTCATTGATTTCAAACAAATCAATATCCTCTAGGCGCTTTCCTGTTTTCTTTAAAAGCTTCTCGATAGCAAAGGCTGGTGTTTTCGGAAAATCCTTTGCCTCTACAGCAACCTGAGCATGACCGAGAACGACTGCCATTGGCTTTACGCCATGCCGTGCAGCATACGTGTCTTTCATTAAAAGGAGCGCACTTGCACCATCATTGACACCTGGTGCATTTCCAGCAGTGATGGTACCCTTCTGATCAAAAACAGGCATGAGCTTTGACAGCCGTTCATATGACGTATCACGCCGCGGAGATTCATCTTCTGTAATCAGCCGTTCTCCCGTTTTTGTTTTGACGGTGACGGGGGCGATTTCATGTTGAAAAAAGCCGTTTTTTTGCGCTTCGATGGCCCGTTCATGACTTCTGAGTGCCCACAGATCCTGCTCTTCGCGCGTGATGCCGAGCTCCTTTGCAGCCATACTTCCATACTCACCCATATGAACGCCTGTAAACGAACAGGTCAATCCATCTAAAATCATCGCATCTTGTACTGCACCATCACCCATTTTGTAGCCCCATCGCGCTTTTTTTAGCAGATAAGGAGCGTGAGACATGGATTCCATACCGCCCGCTGCGATGACCTCAGCATCTCCGGCTCGAATGATTTGATCTGCTGCGGTCACACTGCGCATGCCTGAAGCACAGACTTTATTGATGGTTTGTGTTGGAACAGACCAAGGAAGATCAGCATATCTTGCTGCTTGCCTTGAAGGAATCTGCCCTTGCCCTCCTTGTAAAACACTTCCCATAATGACCTCATCTATTTCATGAGAACCCGAAACTCTTTCCAGTGCAGCCTTGATCGCTATACCGCCTAGTTCTGCGGCAGTCAAACCACCGAGAGCGCCGCCTAGTTTCCCAAATGGTGTTCTTGCTCCAGATACAATGACCGTCGTACTCATATATGCCCCTCCCCATTTGTTACCGCTTACATATGATTTAGGCAGCTGATGAAACAGCGCCATGGATAAGCCGATGAACATCCTATTCATCGGCCTGTCATCTTTACGACACCTGTTTTCCAGGCTCGCCAAACACTGATTTTTCAAGAAGTTCGGCGACATCAAATGTGCCTACCTGCTCCTCTACTTCCTTCGCCTTCGTCCCATCTCCCAGCATCGTTAAGCAATAAGGACACCCTGAGCTGATGATGGACGGCTGGACCTGTAACGCCTGCTCCGTTCGTGCAGTGTTAATCCGGGTACCCGTCTCTTCTTCCATCCACATTAAGCCCCCGCCTGCACCGCAGCACATACCAGTTTCACGGTTGCGCTCCATTTCTTTCAGCGTCACACCTGGAATGGCTTTTAAAATGTCTCTTGGCGGGTCGTACACTTCGTTATATCTGCCTAGGTAGCAAGAGTCGTGGAAAGTAATCACTTCGTTCACTTCATGTACAGGTGTTATTTTCCCTTCTTTCACTAACTCTGCCAGTAATTCTGTATGATGGTATACTTCTGCCTCAAGTCCGAAGTCTGGGTATTCATTTTTAAATAAGTTATAGGCGTGTGGATCAATCGTGACGATCTTTGTGACGCCGTTTTTCTGGAATTCTTCAATGTTTTTTGCAGCAAGCTCTTGGAATAAAAATTCGTTTCCGAGTCTTCTTGGCGTATCGCCTGAGTTTTTCTCTTTATTGCCTAGGATGGCAAAGGATACTCCCGCTTCATTGAGGAGCTTTGCAAAAGCAAGTGCAATCTTTTGGCTTCGATTGTCATATGCCCCCATTGAACCAACCCAGAATAAATAATCAAAGCTTTGATCTGTTTTTTTCAACTCTTTCACTGTTGGCACATGCACATCTTCTCTCAGTTCACGCCAATTTTCTCTTTCTTTCCGGTTCAATCCCCACGGGTTCCCTTGGCGCTCAATGCTTGTCATGGCACGCTGTGCATCCGCGTCCATTTTTCCTTCGGTCAGCACAAGATATCTGCGCATATCAATAATCTTGTCGACATGTTCATTCATGACAGGGCATTGGTCTTCACAGTTTCGGCATGTCGTACATGCCCAGATCTCTTCTTCTGTAATGACCTCTCCAATAAGAGAAGGATGATATATAGAGCTGGCAGCCGACTCTTCCGCACCTGCTCCTCTCGCCTGCAGTGCCAGCTGGTTTCCTGTTGTCTGTTTGAAGGCAAGCTGCGGGACCCAAGGTGTCTTTGATGTAATAGCGGCCCCTTTATTGGTTAAATGATCTCTTAACCTTAAAATCAAATCCATCGGAGACAGCATCTTCCCTGTCCCTGTTGCCGGGCACATATTCGTGCAGCGCCCGCATTCCACACAGGCATAAAGATCGATCAGCTGAGACTGACGGAAGTCTTCAATTTTTCCTACACCGAAGGTCTCTTGTGACTCATCTTCAAAATCAATTTTTTGCAGCTTGCCTGGCGGGTCTAATCTGCTGACAAATACGTTCACAGGCCCTGCAATCAGATGGGCGTGCTTTGACTGCGGAACGTATACTAAGAATGTCAGCAAAATAAGAAGATGCACCCACCATGCGGCATAAAAAACAATCGCAGCCGCAAGAGGTGAAATTCCGCCCAGCAAGAAGGCAATACCAGAAGCGATTGGCTCAGTTGGTGATAGAGAGTGTCCATGCCAGATGATGTTCATGCCGTTCCCAAGTAAGACTGTCAGCATTAAGCCGCCAATAAATAAAAGCACTAGTCCCGATTTGAAGCCTCGTTTTAAACGGACAAGCTTTTCCACGTATCTTCTATGGAAAGCCCATACAACGGCCACTAAAATGAGAAGTGTGACCACCTCTTGGAAAAACGTAAAGACCCCGTACACCGGACCTAAAGGAAGCCCGCTGTCTGGAATAAGCCCCTTCAGAATAAAATCAAGGGCTCCGAACTGTACGAGGATAAATCCGTAGAAAAACAGCACATGAATGATGCCGCTCTTCTTGTCCTTTAACAGCTTCTTTTGCCCAAATACATTGACCCAAACACGCTCTAAGCGTTTCTTCATGTCTTGTTGAAACTCTTCTTTTTTACCAAGACGAATATACGCCGCTCGTGTTCGAATGAGATAAACAAACAAATACACAGCGTAAGCGGTCACCGCCGCAAATGCGATCAAGTTGATGATTAAAAGGCTATTCATCTTGCTCCCCCTTTCATTCCCCAAAACCCTCTTTGTTCCGTTTCCATGTTGTACCTCTATCATAAATAATGAATGAGTATTCAGTCAATATTTTTTACACGTTTGGGTACACTATTGAAATATGCAAAAAAGGAGGAAGTTTCATGATCGCATTGATCATCCTACTCGTACTCATTGCCATCGTTTTGCTCGTGATGTTAGACCTTTATATGGGAAGGAAATATTTTTCTACTCACGCATTTGAACGGTCTTTTGACCAAACAAGCGGCGATGCTGCCTTTTATCATGATGGCGAACCATTTTTCGATCAGCTGATTACCGATATACAGCAGGCCTCTTCTTCTATTCATATGATGTTCTTTATTGTAAAGAACGACAAGATTGGTCAAAGGGTCTTACAAGCATTGAAAGCCAAAGCGGAGCAAGGCGTTTCCGTCTTTTTGCTGACCGACCGATTAGGCTCCTATCCGTTTGATCAAAAGGCGATTGACATGCTAGAAAGAAGCGGCATTCAATTTTACTTTTTAAATAAGCCTCGTTTTCCTTTTTTGATTTACCGTTTAAACATGAGAAATCACCGTAAAATCACGGTGATTGATGGGAAAATTGGCTATATTGGCGGATTTAATATAGGCGATGAATATGTTGGAAAGAAAGGCCGCTTTGGCATTTGGAAGGATTATCATTTGCGGATGACTGGACAGGTTGTCGCAGATCTCCAGCATGTGTTTCTGAATGATTTGTACCGGTCGTCTGGCATTCATCAGCTGCAATATGAGGTTTTCCCTGCATTGGAACCGGGAACATTACAATGCACAACACGCGCGACTGCTGGCTTTTCTTTAGAAGCTTTATTTCTCCAAGATATTCAGCAGGCGAGGAAACAGATCATCATCTGTACGCCTTATTTTATTCCATCTTCCCCTCTTCTGAAGGCGCTGCTTGATGCACGAAAGCGGGGCGTCACAGTTGAAATCATCATTCCAATGAAAGCGGATCATCCACTTGTCAAAGAGGCTGGCTTTCATTATTTGAAGGACCTCATTGCCTCTGGATGTCTTGTTTATCGTTTTTATAAAGGGTTTTATCATTCGAAAGCCATTTTGATTGATTACAGCCGCTGTATGATCAGTACCGCGAATTTTGATAAACGAAGCTTGTTTTTAAACGAAGAAGTAGATGTAGCCATTGATGATCCCGACTTTACTGCACACGTAGAGGAAAAAATTCGGGAGCATATGGAAGTATCTGAGATCCTGACAGAAGAAACATTGTCAAAGCGCCCTCTTTTCACACGGCCGCTTGAGTGGGTTGCCGCCATGTTCTCGTATTTTTTATAAAGGAGATGACCTATGCGTTATCGATTTGGTTATGTATCCAATGCCGTCACCTTGTGGGAAGCTTCTCCTGCCAAGTCGCTGACCTTTGCAAGATACAGCAAGCTCGCTAAGGAAGAAAGAAAAGAGACTTTATTGCGAACAACAAAAGCCAATCTCGTGAATACATTAAGAACGCTTTATTTCGCCATTGCTCATGATATCCCGCTTTACCGTTTTTCAAGCTCGATCGTCCCGCTCGCGACCCATCCAGAGGTGCGCTGGGACTTTGTGACACCTTTTCACAAAGAATTTCTTGAGATCGGCAAGCTGGTGAAACGGCACGGCTTACGGGTCAGCTTTCACCCCAATCAATTTACCTTGTTTACCAGTCCAAAACCTTCGATTACAGAAAATGCCGTCATCGATATGACATACCATTATCAAATGCTTGAGGCGATGAAGCTCGATAAGGAAGGCTACATGAACATTCATGTAGGCGGGGCGTACGGCGATAAAGAATCGGCTCTTCAACGCTTTGATGAAAATATCAAACAGCTTCCGGCTCATATCAAGGCGAGAATGACACTTGAGAACGATGACAAAACATATACGTCGCTGGAAACGCTTGGTGTATGTGAAAAGCATGACATTCCGTTTGTTTTTGATTACCATCATCATGTGGCAAATAAAGATGATGATGCCGCACTCGATGACATCCTGCCAAGAATGTTCGACACTTGGACAAACACTGGCATTCCACCCAAAATCCATTTGTCTTCACCTAAATCAGAAAAAGCCATACGCAGTCATGCAGATGGAGTAGATATGAACTTTGTCTTACCGCTTTTTCAAGCATTAAAACCGTATGGTCGTGATGTAGATTTCATGATTGAAGCAAAATTAAAGGATCAAGCTCTGCTCCGTCTAGTCGAAGAGCTGTCAGCGATAAGGGGCAATCGGCGGACGGGCGGGGGAATCATTGAGTGGAAAACATAGAGAAAGGTTTACCTTTGTGCAAATGGGGGTAACAAAGCTATTGTGAGAAAGTAATTAACAGGAGGATATGAAGATGTCTCAAATCTATTCAATCCGAATCGCTGCGAAAGCGTTGAATTTACATAAGCTTATTTCTCTTTATGAAAAGTGCCAGCAGGCTCAGCATCGTTTATATGTGTATTCTAAAAAGACAATGTGCAGCATTAAGAACATCGTAGAGCTTGAAACCTTCAGGCTCACTCATTTAGAATCTGACTACTTAATTGTCGTGGAGGGGAAAAAAGCGCAAGACCTCCTACAGCCATTTGAAAAAGAGAAGGTTTCATAAAGAAGAGCAGCCGCGGGCTGCTCTTTCAGATTGGTTGACAAAGGGCTAAAATGATCTTGATTTTAGCCCTTTGTCTTCTTTTCACGTGATTGAAAACCTTTGCAGCCCTAGGAAGGACGAGTACCGGCGCGGAGCGAATTTGACATTCGTGAGCACCGGCACGCAGGCGTGACAACGAATGCGAGGGTTTGTCTACATGCTGGGAGAGCAGCCGCGGGCTGCTCTTTTGCTATATCCACTCTTTTGTTAACCAAACTTGTTTGGAAGCTGCATCCATTTTCACTTGTGCCCCTATTGGCATCGTAAGCATTGGGTGCGTATGAGCACAGTCAAAATCAGCGATAAGTGGTCTTTTTGTCTCTCCGAGTACCTCAAGTAAAATCTCATAAGGCTCTTTGCCCGTCCCTTCATCATCAAACAGCTCATGTTTTCCTAAAAGAATCCCAGAAACCCGTTCAAACACGCCATTTACTTTCAATAAAGAGAAGTTCTTTTCTACAACCGACGCGGTTTTCATACAATCTTCAATGAGAAGGATGTCTCCGTTTTGGATGGCTGGCATGAACTCACTTCCCCATATGCCGTACATCGCATTCAAGTTCCCGCCGATCAATCTGCCTTCTGCTTGTCCCTCTATGACGCACAGCCAATCATTTGGACGCTGCTTTTTATCACCCGTCTTTTCTTCCCAATTGATTCGTTCATCTGTCCAAAAAGGCGGTTTTTCAATCTGATAAGGAATGGTTTGATGGGACATCAGGATGTCCTCAAACGACTGATATGTATAAGTGACAAACGGTTCAAACTCGCCAAAAGAAGGAACAAGCGCCGGTCCGTAGAAAACAGGCAGTCCCGTTTTTTCGTAGGCCGCTAAAAGAATCGCTGTCGCATCTGAATAACCAATCATGATTTTCGGATGTTGTTTCAGCAGGTCAAAATCAAGATAAGGCAGCAAACTATTTGAATTCGTCCCGCCAATCATTGACATGATGCACGCCAAGTCCTCTCTAGCCATCAGCTCATTCAGCTCATCTGCTCGTTCTTGAATTGTACCTGAACGGTAGTAATCCTCTTTCCCTGTTAATGATCCTGGAACCACAATGAATCCTTTTTGCTCAAGCCACTTCTTCGCCCGCTCATACCTAAGAGGCGAGGTCGCTGAAGCAGGACTAGAAGGTGAAAATATACCGATCTTATCGCCCTTTTGTAATCGCCGAAGCCCCTTCATTCCATCAGATCCTTCCTACAAACGTTTTTTCTATCCTAACAAAAAAAGCCCTTTATCAAAAGGGCTTTCTTTTCAATGACCAAACTGCGCTTCATGCAGTCTGCTGTACACGCCTCCCATTTGAATAAGGTCTTGGTGGCGGCCTTGTTCTTGGATGCCTTCCTCTGTCACGACGATGATACGATCGGCGTGTTTAATTGTTGCCAGGCGGTGGGCAATGACGAGTGTTGTCCTTCCGACAGCCAGTTCGCTCAGTGCATCCTGTATAGCTTTTTCTGTTTCTGTATCAAGTGCTGATGTGGCTTCATCTAAAATAAGAATCGAAGGATTTTTTAGGAACATCCGCGCAATCGACAGACGCTGCTTTTGACCTCCCGACAGTTTGACGCCGCGCTCGCCTATGACTGTATTTAATCCTTCTGGGAAACGCTGGACGAGTTCCTCTAAATGCGCACGACGTACAGCCTCCCAAATCTCTGCATCGCTGGCTTCTAAGTTGCCGTACGCAATGTTTTCTCGAATGGTGCCTGAGAATAAAAAGACATCCTGCTGCACAATGCCGATCTGCTGTCTTAAAGAAGACAGGGTCATCGATTTTGTACTTACACCATCAATCGTAATCTCCCCTTTATCCACATCATAAAAACGTGGCAGCAAACTGCAAATCGTCGATTTCCCGGCTCCTGAAGGCCCGACAAACGCAACAGTTTCTCCTTGTTTGATCTTCAAATCGATGTCCTTTAACACATGGCTGTGCTCATCGTAGCCGAATGTCACGTTTCGATATTCAATTTCACCTTTCAGTCCGAATACATCACGAGCTCCCTCTGTATCCTTTACATCTGGCTCTGTTTCAAGTAAGTCGACATAGCTTTTAAAGCCCGCAATTCCTTTTGGATACATTTCAATCACTGTGTTGATTTTATCAATCGGTCTGAATAAGACGTTTGTAATGAGAACAAATGCGATAAATCCACCTGCCGTTAATTGCCCCTGCAGAACAAACCATGTCCCTGCTAGAAGGACAAACAGTGTCACAAGACGTGTGAGAATGTAACTGATTGAGCCGTTCACCGACATGATTTTATATGAAAGAAGCTTCGCTTTCCGAAAGCGGTTGTTGTTTTCAGCAAAACGCTTTTTCTCGAAATGTTCGTTGGCAAAAGCTTGAACAAGACGAATGCCGCCAATATTGTTTTCAACCCTTGCATGAAAGTCTCCAATGTCATTGTTCAGCTGTGTAATCGCCTGTGTCATCTTCTTATTAAAATGAAGGGCAAGCCAAATGATGACAGGCATGATCAAGAAGGTTAAGATAGCAAGCTGCCAGTTAATCATCAGCATGACAGCAAACGCGCCAAGAATCGTCATAATTGCAATAAACAAATCCTCAGGTCCGTGATGAGCCACCTCACCAATGTACATGAGGTCATTTGTCATTCGAGACATAAGCTTACCCGTTTTGTTGTTATCAAAGAACTTAAATGAGAGACGCTGAAAATGATCAAACAGCTTCTTCCTCATATCTGTTTCAATATTGATGCCAAGCATGTGCCCCCAGTACGACACAATAAACTGCATAACCGAGCTGAGTGCATAAATGATAAACAGAGCAAGTGCGGTCCAGGCAATGACCGTCCAGTTCCCTGTTGGTAATAATGTATCAATGAAGTAGTTCACGATCAGCGGGAAACCTAGCTCCATCAGTCCAACTGCGACAGCGCAAAAGAAATCTAAAAAGAACAGACCGCGATAGGGCCTGTAATAGGCGAAAAAGCGTTTTAGCATATGTAAAAGAACCTCATTTCCTCTATAATTGATAATCATTTTCAATTATAGAGGAATCCTCTTCAAAATACTAGATCAGGAAATGATTTCTTTGGCTGGAAATCCTCATAATACGCCAGAAAACAACCGGGCAAATGATTCCTTCAAACGCTCTTTTAAGCCTCTTTTATAAAAATGAACAGGGCCCATTTGCTCACATTCCTTCATATCTTCCTCATAGTGGGCCATCAATTGCTCAATTGGCTTTTTCGCAGCTGTAAAGACATTGACCTCAAAATTGAGCTGAAAGCTTCTCATATCGACATTCGCGGTACCGACAGAGGCGAGTTCTCCATCTGCGATCATCACCTTTTGATGCATGAATCCTTTCTGATAGTGATACACCTTGATGCCCTCTTTTAGAAGCTCAGAAAAATAGGATCGTGTGGCGTATTGTGTGAGAAATCCGTCATTGATCTCTGGAACCATCACCCGCACATCCACCCCTCTTGTGGCAGCGATTTTGAGCGCAGTGCGAATCGATTCGTTTGGTACAAAGTAAGGTGTGGCAATCCAGACAAATTGTTTCGCATTAGAAATGAGGGCATCATATAAATCACTCATACTTTCTTTCATATCAGGCCCAGTTGGTACAACCTGAATGACATCCTCGCCTGTCACAGAATGCGGCGTATGGTACCTCGGATCATCAATTAATACTTCATCTGATACATACTCCCAATCCAGCATAAAAACGGAGTGAAGGGTCTGAACAGCCTCACCCTTTAACATGGCATGCGTATCACGCCAAAAGCCGATCTTTTCATCCCGTCCTACGTATTCCTTGCCGACATTTAACCCGCCGACAAACCCTGTCTCTCCATCAATAATGACGATTTTCCGGTGATTTCGGAAATTGAATTTTTGATTAAAGAATCCATATTTTAAAGGTAGAAAAGGAGCGACCTTGACCCCTGCCTGCTTCAAGCGTTTAATATCTTTTCGGGAGAAGCGGATGCTGCCTGCCGCATCATATATAAAACGGACCTCTACCCCTTCTTTCACTTTTTCAATCAAAATCTCCATCATCCGGTGGCCGAGGAAATCGGATTTGAACATGTAATATTCAATATGAATGAACGATTTTGCCTTTTTTAACTCTTCAAAAATTCTGGGGAACGTCTCCTCCCCATTCTTTAAAATCTCCATATCACTATTTGTGTTCACATGCATGCCTGTTGCTTTTTCTGTGTAATGAAAAAAAGCACGCTGATTATCGGTTAAACGTGACTCATTCGGCTTACTCTCAAGCTCAGAGATTCTGCGTAATTTCTCGCGGTTATACATTCTCTTTGATTTGAATAAATGACCCTTTACATAGAGCTGCCCTGAGAACAGATAGAACATATAGCCAATGATCGGGAAAAAAATGAGCACATATATCCATAACAGCGTGTGCTGTGATGTACGGTTCTCCAGCATGAGTGAGATGATACTAAATAAAATAATGGCGATATAAATTGCTGCGTACAGCTGAACGCTCCACGCCGGCACAGTCCACCAATACACCACATATGCCCCGAATATCATAAAATATAAAAATAAAAATTCCAGTCTTCTCTTTTTCACATTCTCCGCCCTCATTCTGTCTTTTTCTCTTCCATACCCTTTGTACAGCTTGTATGAAACGCACGACCCATTCCTTTCTCCTAGCCTTTACAGACTGACGCTATTTGATCCGATATAATGGAGAAATACGTGATGGAAAGGAAGATTTGTTTATGCATACACCCCCACCTTTAAAAAAAGGCAGCCATATTCGGGTCATTGCCCCAAGCCGAAGTGCCAGCATTTTATCAAAAGAAGGAATTTCTCAAGCGAAAAAACGTCTGGAGTCTTTAGGGTTCACTGTCTCTTTTGGACAGCACGTCTTTGAATGTGACCTTCATTCCTCATCGTCTATTGAACACCGCTTGTCTGATCTGCATGAGGCGTTCAAAGATGATGAGGTCGATGGTATTTTGACAGCCATCGGAGGCTTCAACTGCAATGAGCTTTTGCCTTATATTGATTACGACTTGATCCGACAGCATCCTAAAGTCCTTTGCGGCTATAGTGACATTACAGCACTTGCAAGCGCCATTACAGCGAAATGTGATATGGTAACATATTCTGGCCCCCATTTCTCAAGCTTTCAAATGGAGCAGGGGCAGGAGGAGCAGACCGCTATGTTTCAAGCTTGCTTGATGAACGGCAGCGAACCGTTTGATGTGATTCCTTCGACAAAATGGAGTGATGACGCGTGGTATCTCGATCAAGCGAACAGGCAGTTTCATCCGACGAAATGGAACATATATCAGGAAGGAACAGCTGAAGGCACCTTGTTTGGCGGAAATCTTTGTACACTGAACTTACTGCAAGGGACATCGTTTATGCCGAATGTAAAGGATGCGATCTTATTTGTCGAGGATGATGAGCTGGTGTTCCCTGAAATGTTCGCCAGAGACCTTACCTCCCTCCTGCAGCATGCAGAAACAATCAAAGGGTTGATCATCGGGCGCTTTCAGAAGAAATCCAAGATGACAGAAAAACATTTAAGATTCATTTTAGATAAACATCCAATGCTCAAACACATCCCTGTGATTTATGATGTCGATATCGGACATACACAGCCAGTCTTCACTTTCCCGATTGGTGGAAACGTTCAGCTAGCGTGTACAAATGGAGACGTGAAGCTGCGCATTCATTCATAACGAAAGGCCAAAAAGCACCCGAATAGGCGGTGCTTTTTTCTATGCCATCATCTTTTTTGAAATTTTTTTAGAAAAAGTGATCCAACCCTCTATCCCCTTCGTTAAGTAGATGTAAAAGAAAAGAGAGGAGGCAAAAATATGTTTTCTGATGTACTTAGCCAATTATTCGATTCTATTTCTAACATAATTAATACGCTTGGATAATGTAAAAAACCCCACTCATTCAATAGAGTGGGGCTTTCTTTTATTTCATTACATCTTTTCCGGAGCCGATACACCAATTAGTTTTAATGCATTAGCAAGCGTGATTTGTGTTGCTTTCATGAGTGAAAGACGTGCTGTTGTTTTTGTTTCGTTTTCTACGTCAATGACCTTCTCGGCATTGTAGAAGCTGTGAAGGGCTGATGCAAGGTCATAAATATAGTTCGTCACGCGGTGTGGAATACGCTTTTCAGCTGCTTCTGCTACAACTTCTGGGAAGCTGCCAATGATTTTCAGAAGATCGTATTCTTTTTCCGATTGAATGTGAGAGAAATCGGCTTTTTCAAGGTTCGGTTCATAGCCTTTTTCTTCACCTTGACGCAGCATGCTGCAAATTCTCGCATGCGCATATTGTGCATAGTACACAGGGTTTTCGTTAGACGTAGAAATCGCTAAGTCTAGGTCAAAGTCCATATGTGTCGCCGCACTTCTCATCGCAAAGAAATAACGAGTCGCATCTAAGCCGACTTCTTCAATCAAGTCACGCATTGTGACGGCTTTTCCTGTACGCTTACTCATCTTCATCTTTTCACCGTTTTTGTAAAGGTGAACAAGCTGAATGATTTCGACTTCAAGCTTGTCAGCTGGATATCCAAGTGCTTGAATCGCCGCTTTCATTCGAGGGATATAGCCGTGATGGTCCGCTCCCCAAATGTTAATGAGCTGGTCAAAGCCTCTGTCCAATTTGTCTTTATGATATGCGATGTCTGGAAGCAGGTAAGTGAAGCTGCCGTCTTTTTTAATCAGCACACGGTCCTTGTCATCGCCAAAATCAGTTGAACGCAGCCACGTTGCGCCGTCTTCTTCAAAAACATAGCCTTTAGCGCGAAGTGTCTCCAGCGCTGGCTCGATTTTTCCGTTTTCATATAAAGAGGTTTCTGAATACCATACATCAAATGGGACACGGAAATTCTCAAGGTCTACACGTAATTTCTCTAATTCGTATTTCAAGCCGTATTCACGGAAGAACTTCATACGCTCTTCTTCCGGTTCATGCACGAAACGGTCGCCAAATTCATCCGCAAGTTTTTGTCCGATGCCTTTGATGTCTTCTCCTCTGTAGCCGTCTTCAGGCATTTCTTTTTCAAGACCGAGTGCCTCAAAATAACGTACTTCTACAGATAAAGCGAGGTTATTGATTTGATTTCCTGCATCGTTGATATAGTATTCACGGCTCACATCGAACCCTGCTTTATCAAGGATGTTGCAAAGGGAATCTCCTACAGCTGCTCCGCGGGCATGTCCAAGGTGAAGGTCACCTGTTGGGTTGGCTGAGACGAATTCGACTTGCACCTTTTGACCGCCACCTGTATTCGTTTCGCCATAAGCTTCTTTTGCCTCAAGGACAGCTGGAATGAGTTTTGTTAAATACTGATTGTTCATATAAAAGTTAATGAACCCTGGACCTGCGATATCCAGTTTTTCAATGGAAGCTTTCCCTTTATCAAATGCATTGACGATGTCCTCTGCGATTTGACGAGGTGCTTTTTTCGCAATGCGGGCAAGCTGCATCGCCATGTTGGTCGAGTAATCACCGTGAGTTTTGTCTTTCGGCACTTCTAAAAGGACATCTGGCACCTGGCTTTCATCGGCAAGTCCTGCTTTGACGACTGCCGCTATGATTTCTTCTTTTAACGCATCTTTGACCTGTTCTGCGATATTCATGAACGTAAATCCTCCTTATACGAAATCGATAATGTATGTAAATGCTTTTGATCTTCTCCTGTCAGCATATCGTACGTAATGTGCAGCAGCCCCTTGTCCACATCGAGATCAATACCATGTGTGTGCACATCTAGCTGAAGTGTACCGAATGGCATCGTGTAATGTGTGACGGTTGTTTCTCCAATGAGAAAGCGCTGCTTCATTTGAATAGCCCCTGATCTCATCACAAAAATTTCTTTTTCACTCATTTTCACAACGGTTTTTACTTGACCCATTTCATGTTCTTCATGGTAAGTGAGATACGTTTTGTCATTCTTCTCTTGGTACGTTCCAGTCGTGCGGAATTCGATCGTTTCAGCCGGCTCCGTCTCTGGTTTCATCACTGACTTTACATGAATTGAAATTTGGTTTTGTGTCATTTTGCACTTCCTTTGCTAAGACCCGTTTAACTAAAATAGTATACCATATTCACGATCGCCTATCATACCATCATTTCTCTTCTTCATGGCGATTAAACTTCGTTTTTCATCTTCAGCCTTCCCTTTAGAAAAAAAGAAAAATACAACTGACCAATATGACAAGTCCAGCCTTTACGCCTAAGTCTTTTCTTTTCATTAAGTAAAAAAGAGCCTGTATGCCTGAACTTGCCAAAAATGCCTGAAAAAAATCAAATGGTGCGATTTGATCCTTTTTAAATATCACATGCATGAATAACGCAATGGCCGTCTGATAGAAAAAGCCTCGATCGTGAAACAGCCCCAGCATCTCTTCCTTTGCTTCCTTTTTCGAAGCAAAAACAGGCGGATCAGCTGCGAGCTCTCGTTTCAGTGTGAGAAAGCCTGCCCCTAACACACATAAAGCGAGGAACACCATCAATATGGACGAAAACATGAACTGCCTCCTTTATTTTTTGACCAATGTAAAAAAAGAGCTTGTCCATATGAGATGACAAGCTCCTCTATCAACTGATTATTTCACAAACCCAAGCAGCATTTCGCGTAAAAGCTTACTCGCTGTATTCGCTGTTTGGTCTGAATGATCATATACAGGTGCTACCTCGACAAGGTCAGCCCCGACGACTTGGACGTCAGATCCTGCAATTGCATGAATGGATGCAAGCAGCTCTTTTGATGTAATACCGCCAGCATCTACCGTTCCTGTACCAGGTGCATGAGCTGGATCAAGTACATCAATGTCGATCGTCACATACACTGGACGCCCTTTTAGCTTTGGCAATACTTGCTTCAATGGCTCCAGCACTTCAAATTTAGAAATGTGCATACCCGCTTCTTTTGCCCATTCAAATTCTTCTTTCATTCCAGAACGGATGCCGAAAGAGAATACATTTTCAGCTCCAATCAGTCCTGCAGCTTTACGAATCGGTGTTGAATGTGAAAGCGGCTCCCCCTCATATTCCTCACGAAGATCCGTATGTGCGTCCATATGGATGATGGCCAAATCAGGGTATTTCTTATACATCGCACGGAAAACCGGCCAAGACACGAGATGCTCGCCGCCCATTCCTAATGGAAACTTTCCTTTTTCTAAAATGCTGTCGACATACTCTTCAATTAAATCTAAGCTCTTTTGTGCATTCCCAAAAGGAAGTGGGATGTCACCCGCATCAAAGAATGGCACCTCGTGCAGTTCACGATCTAAATAAGGGCTGTATTCCTCTAAACCGATCGATACTTCACGAATGCGGTTCGGACCGAAACGTGAACCTGGGCGGTAGCTGACTGTCCAGTCCATCGGCATGCCGTATAAAATGACCTTTGCATCTTCCCATGTCGGATGACTTCCAATAAACACTTTTCCTGAATAAGCCTCATCGAATCTCATGCAAGATTCCTCCTTTTACGCTTCAAAAAATGCGCAAACCGTCATTTGCGCATGTCCATTTCGCTTGATTTATTTGATTAAGTCGCTCACAAATTTCGGCAGAACGAATGCCGCTTTGTGCAATTCTTTTGTGTAATATTTCGTCTCAATATCAAAGAAACGGCTGTCTTCTACAGCAAGTGGATCATATTTTTTAGAACCGATGGTGAATGTCCAAAGACCGCTTGGATACGTTGGAATATTCGCTGTGTAAAGCTTCGTAATTGGGAAAATTTCTTTTACATCACGCTGTACATTTGTAATCAGCTCAGGTGTGAACCAAGGGTTGTCCGTTTGTGCAACGAAAATACCGTCTTCTTTCAGTGCTTTTGCGATTCCTGCGTAAAATCCTTTAGAGAACAGGTTCACAGCTGGTCCAACTGGCTCAGTAGAGTCAACCATGATGACATCATACTCGTTGTCAGCTTCAGCAATGTGCATAAAACCGTCTCCTACTTTCACATCTACACGAGGATCGTCTAGTTTCCCAGCGATAGAAGGAAGGAATTTCTTCGAGTATTCGATGACCTTTCCGTCAATATCAACAAGTGTCGCTTTTTTCACACTTGGGTGTTTGAGGATCTCACGAATGACACCGCCGTCTCCTCCACCTACAACAAGAACATTTTCCGGGTTTGGATGAGTGAAAAGAGGAACATGTGCCACCATTTCGTGGTATACAAACTCATCTTTCTCAGACGTCATCACCATGCCGTCTAAAAACAGCATATTGCCAAACTCTTCTGTTTCTACCATTTCTAAATGCTGAAAGTCTGTTTGTTCTGTGTGAAGGGTTTTGTTCACCTTCAATGTAATACCAAAATTCTTCGTTTGCTTCTCTGTATACCAAAGTTCGCTCATTGTTCATCTTCCTCTCATCCAATAATAAACAAACATCTATTGTTAGCGCCTTTTATCGGCTTTGACTATATCGATTGTCCAAGAAAAAAGTATAGTGGATTCATATCAAATTGTAAAGAACCGCATGAGTTCTCTTCATTTTTTAAAGCGCTCCAGCAATCGCTTGTTTAAAACGGTTTTCTTTGTTCCATACTGATAAAAAACCGTCAAAATGGGGGCTTTGCATGGACACAATCATGAGTAATAAAAAAATCCGCATGACCGTGAAAACGATTCGAGCCTGTTTTTTTATCGGCTTGCTCGCTTTTCTATTTGCAGGTACCGTCTTTTTGACGATTCTATTAATAGCTAAATGGCAAGGTGCCCCTTCTGTTCAAGTTCCCCAATCCACGACCATTTATGCAGCCGATGGCTCAAAGCTTGGAGAATCCAGCTTTGGAGAAAAGAGATATTGGGTGCCATTAAAGGAGATGTCTCCTCATATCAGACAGGCAGTTGTCGCTGTTGAAGATAAAACCTTTTATGAGCATCATGGCTTTGATGTGAAACGGATGGCAGGTGCTGCGGTGGCCGATATTCGTGCCATGGCTAAGGTGCAAGGTGCCAGCACGATCACCCAGCAATATGCACGAAACCTTTATTTAGATCATGATAAAACGTGGAAACGGAAGTGGAATGAAGCCTTTTACACGATTCGTTTAGAACAAAACTATACAAAAGATGAGATTTTAGAAGGATACTTGAACACCATTTATTATGGTCACGGAGCGTACGGTGTGGAAGCAGCGTCCCGTCTGTATTTCGGGAAAAAAGCAAAGAACTTAACCCTCGCTGAATCTGCCCTGCTTGCCGGTATCCCAAAGGGGCCTTCTCTCTATTCCCCTTATGTGAATGAGGAGAAAGCCAGCGCAAGAAAGAATATGATTCTGAGACAAATGCACGAGGATGGCATGATTACGAAAAAAGCAGCCGATAATGCTGCGAAAGAAAAACTGTCCTATCGCCCTTTGCAAGAGAAGCAGCTGCAAGCAAAGCAAGCCCCGTATTTTTATGACGATGTGATTCGAGAGTTGAAACAAAGTTTGGGGTTAACTGAGGAACAGATTGAAACCTATGGGCTTCATATCCAAACGACTCTCAATCCAGAATTACAGAAAATCGCAGAAAAGACACTAAAAAACGAGATGAATTCCAAATCAGAAATCCAAATCGGCTTTGCCGCCATCCATCCCCAAACAGGGCATGTACTTGCCCTCATAGGCGGGAGAGATTATGAGAAAAGTCCATTCAATCGGGTGACACAAGCAAAAAGGCAGCCCGGTTCAACCATGAAACCCCTTCTCTATTACATTGCCTTGCAAAACGGGTTTACACCCGCAACCGTCATGCGGAGTGAGGAAACGGTGTTTGAACTGGATGATCAAGGCAGCGATGCCGCTTATTCACCAAGCAATTATCACGGCTATTACGCCAATGACGGCATTACAATGCTTCAAGCTTTAGCGCTGTCTGATAATATTTACGCAGTAAAGACCCATCTATTTTTAGGAATGGAACAGCTTGTACGTGCTGGCAAGACATTTGGAATCAAGGAGAAACTAGATCAAGTACCCTCTCTTGCCCTGGGCACGTCTCCTGTGAAACCCATTGAAATGACCAATGCATACGCCATGCTGGTCAATGGCGGAAAACGCGTCAAACCAACCTTTATTACGAAAGTAACCGACGCAAAAGGCAATGTGCTTTTTGAAGAGAAACAAAAACGAGAACAAATCCTAGATGAAAAAGCAGCATTTGTCACCACCGACATGATGTCAGGCATGTTCAATGATCAATTAAACGGCTATACAAGTGTCACTGGCCGCACCATTATAAAGGACCTTACACGAACATACGGAGGAAAGTCTGGGACTACAGGCGCCGACAGCTGGATGATCGGCTTCTCTCCCCAGCTCGTCACAGGTGTATGGACAGGCTATGATAAAGGCCGCACCATTGACTCAGTCGAAGAAACGGCCTATGCGAAAAAAATATGGGCTTCCTTTATGGAATCAGCTCTCTCAAAGCAGCCAGCCTCCTCCTTCATGCCGCCTGACGGTGTCAAAGGGGTATATATCAATCCAAAAACCGGCGACCTCGCAGGTCCAGGATGTGAATCAAAGGTATTCACCTATTTTATAGAAGGTACGGAGCCGACAGGTGTCTGCTATGGTGCTGAGGACAAGGCCTCTGAGCATGAACCAGTTCAAGATCAAAAGCCAAAGAAATGGTGGGAAAAGTGGCTGAAACGTTAAAAAAGACATGAAAAACCCCGAGACCTTCATCTCGGGATTCTCCATGTCCTAGCTTTAACACCAGTTTACTCAAAAACCGGAGAGAATTGGTAGCCATCCGTCAATCTTCACAAAAATTTCACAATTATTCAGGGACAGCCAACCCTTCTTTTAATTCATCTGTTGATGCGTCCCATAGCGCTTGATTATGACCTTTTAAGAAATCAGCCAGCACCTTTTTGGATACGTCATCCATATGACTAACGACAATTTTTCGCTTCATCGATTTATCCATTAAATTCACATGCTCTGGAAGTGACTTATACCCGCGGCGGATCGAACGGTCAACGGTCATTTCACAAGCCGTCACACCTGCATAATAAGGCCCTTCTTCTCTGCGGTCAATCGTCACCCATACGAGCCAATACGGCTTTCCGTTCGGCACCTCTTCTTTTGTTTTCAAAAATTTAATTCCTTTTTCGACGGCACTTCTTGCATGCATGGCACCAATATCAATGACAGCTTCCTTTTCTTCTACATCAATGATGACTGGCGAGATATTATCAAGGCTGAGGGCGCCTGCCCCAAAGCCTCCATGTCCGTCGGTCGCATCTGTTTTTTTAATGATGTTAAAACCAATTGGTTTCTTCTTTTTACCTTCCATTCTTTAAACCTCCTAAAGCAGCGGCTTCAAAATAAGATTAAACCAGTATATGATTTGATCCCGCATTCCGATCAATGGACCAAACACAAACTGTCCCAGTGGTGTGATCACGAATATGAGAAAAATAATGATCCCATATTGTTCAAATTGCGTCATTTTCGCCCGAACCCTAGGGCTGACGACGTCCTCAATAATACGATACCCATCCAGCGGCGGAAGTGGTAATAAGTTAAATAGGAACAAGATGACGTTTAAGTTAATAAAGATCTGGAAGAAATAATCGACTCCCGGCTCAAAGCGCATGATCCATTCCCCGCCAAACTTCTGAAGAAGCACATACACAAAAAAGCCCAAAAACGCCAGCACCAAGTTACTTAATGGCCCAGCAATGGAGACACAAATCCCTGCTAAGCGCGGTTTTTTAAAATGGTAACGATTGACCGGTACAGGTCTCGCCCAGCCAAACCCGGCCACAAAGATCAAAATCGTCCCGAATACATCGAGATGCTTCAGGGGATTGAGCGTCAGTCTCCCTTGATTCTTAGCCGTCGGGTCTCCGAATCGGTACGCAACATATGCATGCGCCAGCTCGTGCATCGTAAATGCAACAACAAGCGTAATGGCAACATATGGAATAAGTTCTAATGGATAAACAAGAAATTGGTTCAAAGGCAAGAATCCCTCTTTCTTTCTATACAATGATTTACTTCATTCAGTATACTATAAGAAGTCCCTTAAACTAAAGGGAAGCGTAGCATTAAAGGAAAAAGGAGGTTTTCGCCATGCCGATTGTCACCGTTCAAATGCTTGAAGGAAGAACAGATGAGCAGAAAAGAGCTCTTGTGGAGAAAGTCACTGATGCCGTTGTTGAAACAACAGGCGCAGGGGCAGAAAAAGTCTCTGTTATTATTGAAGAAATGAAAAAGGAACACTATGCCGTAGCAGGAAAGCGAATGAGCGATCTGTAAGCATATAAAAAGGACAAACACTCAATGTGTCTGTCCTTTTGTCTGCATTCTTATCTGTACCACGCTTTATTACGGTTCACTTGATTTTTATGGGCCGCATCGAAGAAATCGACTGTGTAAGAATAATCATAGTTCATTAAGCAGACAATGCCGCTTCCTTGAGGGTCGTGCGGTAAGCCAAAGTTATGGCCGTATTCATGCGTAGCCGCTTTTGCAGTGTTCGCTGTTCCTTGATCAAGGTTAACGGCGAATGCACTTCCGCTTGGTGCACTATTGTAGACATAAGCAATTCCGCCAGCATCAAAGTTTGGATTTGCTGTAAATCCAGTGACAAAGTCATATCCTCTGCCATCAAAGCTTCGCGCAAGGTTAGACAGAATTTGCTCTGCATTTGATCCCGAAGACGTCCAAGATCCTACTGCTTGTACGACAAAGTCCACATCATGATCACGGTTAAACGTGACATCTGCTTGCTCGATGATGCTGACAATCCGTGTTTGCCAGTCACTATATTTCGCACGATACTGCGCATCAGCGACCGCATAGACAGTGACCTTCTGACTGCCTGTACTTGCTTTTGTTGAAATTGAATCTCCTGTATTGGCCTTAAAGGTTCTCGAGCCTACCTGCTTACCAGACTCATCTAATACCTTTGTTGTCACATCTCGTTCAATTGGAGGTGCTGTCTTCAAATCTTTAAAATCTTTTGCTTTTGGCAGCCCCTCACTAATATGGGTTTCGAACGGCGCATGACCATGATCATGCCCATGACCTGCACTCGCTACTGGTGCTGAAGCTGAACTTACCCCCGGTAACAAACTACCTACCAATAAAAATGACAAAAAGACTGAACGCTTTTTCATTCCTATCCCTCCTTTATTTTTCACAAGGTTATATATTCACTGAAAATTCACCATTTTCCTTCTATTCAGTCAAAAACAGGGAATTAGATGCACAGGAAAAAAGTCGAATTACGTCATTTTCACTAATTTTTCGGATATTTTGACACACATTTCATCGAAAAATAGCGCTTTTGGTCTGGGTCTTACCAAACAAAAAAAGCCCTAAAAGTCGGGCTTTTGTTCAACTAGTTCAATTCCTTCAACTGATCAATATAAGCAAGGGCCGCCTCAAATTCTTCGTCCGTATAGCGCTGCTTGCTTTTAATGGTAAAGACCTTTTCCTTTACCTCCTCTTCTGGCAGGTCATCAAAATATAAAATCGTTGAGACAAGCTCTAGGAAACGGGATGATTGCTCGTTCATCTGCTGCGTCAGCGCTTTGAGGTCAGGCATGTCCACTTCACACTGATCGAGAAACTCTTTCCCATTGTCCGTCAGCGAATAGCGATATTGATAGTATCCGCCCTTTTTTTCCTTCATTTCGTCCAAGAATCCAAGGTTGCACAGCTCTTCAATTCTGAGCGTCAACTCCTCTGAATAGGGGCCATAAAAATGAAAATCGTATTTCTCGTAAAAAGGCAAATCTAGCTTTTTTGCTATGTAAATCATCTTTTGCAGCTTCTTCCGTCCAACGATTTCCCCTGATTCAGAGAATACCTTCATCAACTTTGCATGCTCTTTCAACAAATTCCCGACATCTCCTTTTTCAGTACTTCCTTATCCCAAACCAAGCAGCTTCATGATCGCCTTCTTTTCTTCAGCTTTTTCCGACATATCTACAATTAAGTCCATTGGGAAATAAAGTTTATGATCGGTTCTTCGTTTACCGGAAATGGCGTCAACAATATCTGACTGTCTCGACAGTTCTTTAATATGACCGCTTTGCGTCAAAAGGTGGATTGGCAGCCTCTCTTCTTCCTCCCCTGGTCTGTAGAAGTCATAGGGCAAGTCAGAGGAAGAATCGACCACTAAATAATAGTCAGGATCAATTCCTGCCTCCTTGAACAAGGCAGTCAGCTTGAAATATTTCGTCATTTCTTCATTTGGATTAAACTCTGTATATTGGAACAATCGGCGGTTCATAAAACGGCGGCACAAATCAGCCAGCACGTGATCTTCTTCATCTTCCCACGCCTGAAAATAAAATAAGACAATGGATTCATCCAGCTTAATATAGTCCTCTGTGGTGACATTCCCCTCAAAGATTGAATAAAAGTGAACAGGGGCATGTGTAAAAATATAACCCGTTTCATGCAGCTCTTTTGCCCGATGAAGGATTTTCGTTAAAATGACTTCCGCACTGCGTGTCACTGGGTGGAAATAGACTTGCCAGTACATTTGATAGCGGCTCATAATATAATCTTCAACCGCATGCATCCCGCTCTGCTTCATCACAATCTGATCTTCTCTCGGGCGCATCACACGTAAAATACGTTCCATATCAAAGTGGCCGTAGCTGACGCCTGTATAGTAAGCATCACGCTGCAAATAGTCCATTCGGTCGGCATCAATTTGACTTGAGATCAAACTGACCACCTGTTTGTTTTGATACGTTTTGGCAATGACTTCAGCCACATGCTTCGGGAAATCATCACTCACCCGGCGGAGCACTTCATTGACTTCCGTCTGTCCTAAAATAATATCTCTTGTAAACGATTCATGGTCTAAGTGGAAGACCTTTTCAAAGGAATGAGAAAATGGACCATGTCCGAGGTCATGAAGCAAGGCAGCACTAAGTACAAGCTCGCGCTCTCCTTCATCCCATTCAGGCCGCCCTTTAAACACATCATCCACAATTCGTCTCACAATCTCGTATACACCGAGTGAATGATTGAATCGGCTGTGTTCTGCACCATGAAACGTCAAATAAGTAGTTCCTAGCTGTTTAATTCGTCTCAGGCGCTGAAACTCTCTTGTTCCTATTAAATCCCATATTAATGCATCCCTTACGTGAACATAACGGTGTACAGGATCTTTAAATACCTTTTCCTCAGATAATTTCCCTTTTGGATACGCCATCGTTTCGTCCCTCTTTTTTTAAGACGTGTTTCTATTATATCGGGTAACTTTTCCCGAAAACATCCTTGAATTTGCTGGTGAATGTGTTCTCAGAAGTTGCTTGGACGTAAAAAGCCCGACCTGACAGGGACGGACCTCTTTTTAGGTCGACTGAACACATTCAGTGACATTTATTTGACTTTTTTTTGAACCTTTTCAAGTAATTCATCTTCTGTTGGTGCGGATAATGGGCGATTGTTCACAAACGCAAAAGCCTTTTTTCGTCCTGGACCACAATAGGATTGACAGCCGATCTCAATTTTTGCATCAGGGTCAACCGATTTGAGTCGAGGCAATAACGTCTTTAGGTTCGTCGCATCACAATCGTCACATACGCGAAACTCATTAGCCATGGTCTTACGCTTCCTTTCAATGATGATACTTCATTCTATATGAAACAGTTGGACAGCCAATCGTGAATAATATACCACCCAACATTGTACATCGAAGCGGCTGGACTTGCAAGACGCTTTGCCGCCCCAATCCCGTGCTTACATAAAAGCTAGTATTTTCCACTATCCTTTTAGCAAACTTGTATAAACCTTCTTGAACTTGGCTAATCTAATACCATCAAATCATATGGGGGTTTAAACACATGTCAAAACAAAGACAAGATGCTTGGTCAGAGGAAAATGATCTCCTCCTGGCAGAAACCGTCTTACGTCACGTCAGAGAGGGCAGCACGCAGCTAAATGCGTTTGAAGAAGTTGGAGACAAGCTGAACCGCACCTCAGCGGCATGCGGATTTAGATGGAATGCTGTCGTCAGACATCAATATGAAAAAGCGCTGGCACTTGCCAAAAAACAGCGAAAACAACGGATGCGCGCACTTGGCAATGGCCAGCCAGCGAAAAAACGATTACTTTATCAGCCGCAAGTAGAAGAAACGGTTACTCAAGAGGAATTCTCACAGGAACTAGAGCCAGCAAAGGAAGAAACATTTGCACCAGCAGCTGAAACTGCTGAACAGCTTCAGTTTGTGGATCAAAGCTACAATGAAGAGTTAGCTAGTTTATCACATTTATTGTCACAGGCTTCTCCTGCCCCACATACCGCAGAGAAAAAACCGGAAGCAAATCCATTTAGGCAGCATCAAGAATTAACCATCGACGATATCATTGATTTCTTACGCCGTTATGAAGGCGATGGTCAGCAATCCACTGCCTTACGTATGGAAAACAGCCGCTTAAAACGAGAAAACAATGAGCTTTCTCATAAAGTTTCGCAGCTAGAAGCTGAAGTGAAAAAGATTGAAAAGGATCAGCTCACGATTCAAGAAGATTATGAAACACTCGTCAAAATCATGAACCGTGCAAGAAAACTAGTTTTGTTTGAAGAGGACGATAGTGCCGCACCAACCTTTAAAATGGACCGGAACGGCAACCTCGAAAAAATGGCAGAATAACAAAAAAGTGCTCCCCGCCTCGGGAAGCACTTTTTTAAATGCCCAAAAATAGCATCACACTAAAAAGGACATTGATCAAAAACACAAACATAAAAATATACCTGACCTGCCTTACCTGAAAATCACCAAACATAAAAATATAAAGACCTGCAATGCCAAGTGTCAGGACAGGCTGAAGAAATGGCACTAAAAGCGAAATGCCGTAGCCGGCTCCCATGATGACAGGAAGCCATAGTAAATAGAGGTAACCGCCGTTTTTGGATTTCAAGAAACCACTTCCTCTCTTTCTTCTATCTGCTTGATTTCAGGCTGAACAAACTTGAGCCCGGCCATTGTGCGGCCGCGTTTTTGTGATGTCCAGACTGCAATAGCCGGCTGATCTGTGAGAGATTCTGTGTCAATGGTGATCAGCACTTTCTCATGTAATTCAATTGAAGCTTCAGACTCGATTTTGCACCCAGATAAACTAATATCTTGTATGTTCACCGGCACCTTCTCTTCTAACCGGCACTCATAGGACAGCGTGCCTGCTACGCCTTGCAACGGTCTTCTCATCCATTTGCGCCGCAAGGCCCTTGGTACTTTTTCCGTTTCTCTTATAAAGCGGAGAAATGTCCGAACAGCATAGGATTTTTTCTCACGATCCGTTATCGATACATGCTCTCGTGTGAATAAGAAACGGATCAGTGACAGATACTCTGATTTTTCTGTATCAGTAAAAGCAACACCAACCATCAGCTTGTCTCCATCTGGATGGCTCCAAACCACATCACACGCCACACTTTGATCCTCTGAAAAGAACAATTGCATTTGTCCTTGATTTAAAGAAGAAGCTTGATCCAATGGAATGGATAGACGCGCACCTGAATCACTCATGTCTAGTAGAAAACAAGCAATCGACTCATCTTGATGATCAGAACAGATCTGCCCCTCTTTTTCTATGACAAACCGCTCTGATTTTCGATAACGCGGACGATCAAACGCCACAATCAGTGCCATGAGTAGACCTGCACCGTTATAAAGCACCCAAAAAATATTAATCAACGTGAGATCAGCATTCATCGTCCCATTTACCTTCATATCGTATCCTATTTTCACAAGGACAAGCAATGAGAGCAGCAAGAAGATCAAATGAGGAATCATCGTTTTCAAATGAAAATGTCTCTTGTCCGTTTGAATTCCCTTCGGCGTGACAAGGAATTCAACCCTCTTCTTCAAAAACAGCTCACTTAAAGCTACACCAGCCAAGTGGAATGCCATAGAGCTTTCGTAAATATGACTCCAAAACATACTTCTTTTTTGATTCGACACCAGTTTAAACGCTAAATACGAACTAAAGAACGCCGGCAGCCAAAACATGAAAATGGACTGGAAATCGGCCCAGAAACTTTGAATACCAAATAATAAAAACAATATTGGTGTAAGAATGTAAATCATTTTAAACAAACCGTTAAACCAATACACAATGCCATCTAAATAAAGAACTCGCTGCATAAGCGTTAAGCCGCGAACCTTCAATGGATTAAACTTACGGGCGCACTGAATGTTCCCTCTCGACCACCGGTCTCTCTGCTTTAACAAATCAAGCCAGCTTTCAGGTGCCAGACCGACGGCTAATACTTCTCCGACAGACACAGATTTGAACTTCCCTTGGAGAAGCATTCCGGTCGCCATGTCTTCTGTAATCACTCCAGTAGCAAATCCGCCAATTTCCTCTAAGGCCGTTCTTCTAAATACAGTATTACTCCCGACATACATCACCGCATTGAACCGATCCTTACCAGCTTGGAGGGTTTGCATGAAGAAGTCCTGTTCATTTGGAATTCGATCCTTCGAGAACATATTATATTGGAAAGGGTCTTCGTTATAAAACGCCTGTGGAACTTGAACAAACGCAGTCGCTCCATCATGAAAGTAAGGCACTGTCTTTTCTAAAAAGGCAGGAAGGGGGACCATATCAGCATCAAGTGTGAGAATCAGTTCCCCATTCGTTTGAGACATCGCATGGTTTAAATTACCCGCCTTAGCAAACTTGTTATCTGTTCTTGTCAGATAATGAACGCCAAACTCAGATGCAAGCTGCTCCACAGACTCCCTCTTGCCATCATCACATAAATAAATGTGGACGCTGCCTTTTGGATAAGACAGATTCAAACAGCCTGCAACCGTGCGTTTCAGCACTTCAATCGGTTCATTATATGTAGCTATGAAAATATCAACTGTTGGCAGCCTGTCCAAATCACTGATCATGACTTGTTTTCGATTTGAAGGCTTCCAAACAAGTGTATAAAACACAAGCAGCTGTAAAAATCCAATACATTCACAGGCTACAAGCAAGATGCCCATTATTATATTAAATGTACCTTCATGCGGCAGTGTAAAAAAGAGACGCCAGCAAATATAGGCAGCATTTGTTAACACACAGAGCACAATGATGATTTTTTTAACAGTAGAGGCAAGCGGCTGAATACGATACATCACATACAACACAGACAAAACACAAAGCATAAACAGCGGGTAATACGTGGTGAATATTGACAACAAATTTACCTTCTTTCTTACGCCATAAATGACTATCACATATAAAATTCCATAACAAAGGAGGGGATTTTTTCATCACATTGCCCCTCCAAATCTATTCAAGTAACCAAATCAATATATTATTTCCACAATGTATCTAACTGATTTGAATAAAAATCAATCACTTTTCGATAACTTAAAATAGCAGGATCTTTTGTCGTTTCAGTTAAACAGTTCAGTAATATTTCCATTGCTTTGCTATGTTCCTTTAAATTATACAAAGTATGGCATAGAACGTTTGAATGGCTTTGTTGTCCGGATAAGTTTCCATCCCTTTTAGGAATATCTGTTTTGACTTTTCATATTCTCCTAAAGTTCTGTATGTACTTCCTAACCCTAGTAAAGCGTCTTCTAGTTCTTCTGAAGACAATCCTAACTTAATGGCCCTTTCATAAAAAAAGACAGCCTGCCTTTCCTCTCCTAACAAGTCATAACTTCAGGCACATTGATAATGAATAGAGGCATCGTCTGGATACTCCTCTGCAAGATGAGACAGCATTTCATTTGATTCTTGAAGATGTCCACTTTTTCGAAGTTCAATGGCTTTCTCAAGCTTTGTTTCCATCACTTCACCTCTACTCTTTTCAAGATGAAAAGGCTGATGTTTACGAAAACACCTTTTCATTGCGCTCAATCATCCGCGTCATGTTTTTCTCAAATTCCAGCTGTTCTTCTGCGTTCAATCCTGACGCTGTCAGCTGATCACTGAGCTTTTGAAGCTCCTCTAGTAATAGGCGCATAAGAAGTGTACAATCGATAGGTTCACCGATTAATTCTGATAAAGATGCCATTGTATCCGGCTGTATATCAGGAAAGACTGCCTTTACTTCTTGCCGTTTATCCTTTAAGGCGGTGTCATAAAAACGGCGGATCAAGTCGGCACGTTCCCGTCCGCTTCCATCTGCACACAAATAAATTTGCACAGCGACCCCACCGCGTAATCTACGCTGAGAAATGCCTGCAAATTTCTTTCCATTGATACTTAAATCGTAGCTGCCTGGACAATAAGAGCCGACTATTTCATAGGCTTCAATGTCCACATCATACATCGACAGCATCCGGCGGATCAATTCCACCATCGCATCATACCCGCGGTCAATATCAATGCCCTTCTTTTGTTCCGCAAAAATTAAAGACACATTCAGTACACCTTCATCCAGCACCACAGCAAGACCGCCTGAGTTGCGCACAATCACACGATATCCCTCTTCCTCAAGCAGCTTTACGCCATCTTGGAGAAATGGAAGTCTTGTATCCTGAATCCCAAGCACAATCGTATTGTGATGCACCCAAGAACGGGCTGTCGCTGGTGAGAGGTCCTTCCCCACCGACGCGCAAAGCGTATCATCCATCGCAAAAGATTGCTTCGGGTCCACATAGAGACCAAGACTCGACTGATCGATGATCCGCCATTTTGGCTGTGTCAGTAACTCAATAGGTTCATTTTTCATCTCCTGCATATCCTCTCGTTCATAAACTGTGTTTATTATAACATGTGATGAATGGGGGGGAGAATGCAAAAAAGCTCCATAACATTTGGCGTCACAGAGCGTTTCAGTTGGATGATTTGGTTTTCGGTTACGCTTCTATGTTACAGCCCTCACTCACCCATTTCAGAAAGTTGTCGGTCAGGAGCTCTGCATGCTGAGGGTCCATTACACCAGCATCCACGACCCATACCTTTTTCTCCTCTTCAGCCAGCCGCATGAGAAATACTTGCCCGCCGCCATCGTCGCCAATTGCCACATAGCCGCTTGCATATTGTCGAGCCTCCCATGTTGCATTGCGTTCCGCAATGTCCTCCGTACCGTATAGAAGCACCTCACCGCCAACGGAACATCCATTTGTCTGTTTCAGCAGTTCCTTATAAACATGGGGCAGCAGCATGTTTAGCTGGCATTCTGCCTCTTTGATCTGTATGTCACTTGCTGGTTTGTTCACGTGCAGATGTGGGATTTCAGGTAAATTGATCATTTTTAAGAGCCTCCTCTATTTTAAGTTGCTGATTTTTTCATCACCCTTTTATACAAACGAAGGAGCATTTTTAAAAGAAAATAGAAAATGACCACATCGAGTATAAAACCCCACAATAGAAATTCAAAAGTATGATGTCCGTGCAGAACTAGCCAA
The DNA here is from genome assembly GCF_038630815.1 of Bacillus sp. FSL K6-0994. Classification (NCBI taxonomy): domain Bacteria; kingdom Bacillati; phylum Bacillota; class Bacilli; order Caryophanales; family Bacillaceae; genus Bacillus; species Bacillus sp. FSL K6-0994. Next base: position 3,402,204 of record NZ_CP152043.1, read on the forward strand.
TCAATAGGGAAACCGCGATAATCAGCATCTGAGTAAGAAACTCCTCTCAGCAAAGCTGTTCCTATAACAATCAGAATACTGATACTTAATAGCCAGTTGGATGTTTTTTTGTTTTGTTTATGTTCCATAGGCATTCCTTTCTCTGTTTTGCTGCCCGATACAAGACTTGATTCCAGTAATACAGACAACCGTCCTATCTATGACAGCATTTCTTTAAGCAAACTCTCTGCTTTATGTAATTCATCTAGAAAGGGGTTTAGATAGTCATTATAACTATCCAAATAAGCTCTCACCCCGCCAATAATCAAAATCTTTTGGAGATCTTCATTGTTCTGAATGATCCTTTGTGCATTTTTATATCTTTTGTATATTAATTGGAGAACACCTTGATTGATTTCTTGTGGATATTCTTTTTCTAGGATGTTGATGACGGTTTGGATTTGTTTCGTTAGTTGTTGTTTTTTGTTCATTTAATGCTCCTTAAGACTTCAATCTCCTACTAATAAATATCTAATCGTTGACAATTAAAACTTATAAAATCGCCTTCATTTATATCTCCTGGTATATTGTAATCCAATTCTAATAAAAATCCGCCCACTCTCACTTTTTCATCACGCTTATCAATTAATTTTCCTAAGAAACTATAACTAAAATTATCATCTAATTTTTCAATTCTAAACTCTGACAACTCTGCCTTCACTAAGTCTGACACATCTAAACAAAAAATAGGTTCCAATAGTTCACTTTCTTCAAGGTAATTTAATGGTTGAGCAAAACACATTAATTCCAGTTCGCCATCTGTTACAATCACTTCAGCTTCTGAAGCTTCTTGTGAAATCCAGTTTATTTTTTTTATTTTCAATACGATCATCCTTTTTTTACTTCTCTGTCTTTACCCCTAAACTTGGTACTTTTCAGAAAGTTCTTCAGCACAGAGTAAGTTAAAATGCTTGTAGTAAGTCAAATAGTGATGATTGTCTGTGGGCCGGATTGATTAGCAAAGAGAAAAGTAAAACCAGATATAGCAATCAAACTTAGAATGACCTTCACAGAAACATTTCAAAAAAGCACAAGCTTACATTCAAAGATTATTTAACATTGCATCAAATAAAGTAGAAAAAGAAAGAATATCTTTTTTATTAACAATAATAAACATTTAAAAACCCTCAAAGAGACTCAAATTAATTCTCTTTGAGGGTTCATCTATTCTATTTCAACCCTATTTTTACTTCACCATCATGAAAAACTTCAATCGCATATCCAGAAGATGGTGAAAAAATCCACGTATCAAAACTGACAGCTGTAACATCATCTATAGCTTCAAATACTTTATCTAAAGTAGATTGAATAATTGGTAACGTCCCTTCATCCCAAATTACATAAACAATATCACTGTACTCATTCAGTTTTTGATTCAAAAAGGATCGTATTTCATCGAATGTATCCACTTGCTTATAAGAAGATATCTTCTTCCATTCAATTTGCCCCCAATCAGTAAATGGAAAAGAATTTTCAAAATCATTTAATATTTGCTCTCTATTATCTTCATATAAAATATGTACATCCTCACCTAGTGCCTCAATACACTCATCTAATAAACTCATCTAAAATCTCCTTATCTATTCAAATGTTTTAATAAAGATTTAAAAGTGCTTTCATTACCCTCAAATGGAATAGCAATCTTTCGAGCATTCGCCCCTTTACCATTACGAAAATCTTCAATATTTATATGTGGTCCCTTTTTAGGGTCATAATCTAATCTCCATCTTACTTTTCCGTCAGCGGACTGTCTACCAACGACTTTACCATATCCAGCACTCGACTTAAGCGTACCTGTATATGGTTGTGAATTGGGTCCTAGGTCTCCAACTATGTCTACTGTCTTATTTCTAGCTTGCTCATATGTTTTAACTTTATCTAATAATTGTTCTCCTCTTCCAATACCCTTTACTTTCTTCTCAACTTTCTTAGCTACTTTCTCCCCTTTAATAATCTTAAAAACATATTTCCCCACTTTAACAATGTTGGTGCTTGGAACCATGTACACCCCTGATACCAAACGATCCATATCCGCGACTTTATCACCTGTTATCGGATCTCTTCCTGTAATAACCCGAATCGCGTCGTTTATACCTGTAAATTCAACCGCTGTATTTAAGATATTTTGGGGTTGATCGCCTGTTTTTACATCAGACATCGGTTTAACGCTCTCAATCGTCACTTTGTTTTTTTCTGATATTCGTAACCGATACAGCATTCCGTCTCGCATGACGTCAACCGTTTTGGCATGTTCGAAGTTGATCTCTTTGTACTCATTTATGTTGTATACTTTACCATTTAAGGTCAAGGTGGTTTGATTGATTTTACTAGACGGCGTTTCCCGAACAACCGTCTCTACATTCGCGTGTTGTTTCTCTTTCAATTTCTTCAGCATGATCATCATTGGATTGTCTTTTGGGTTGTCTATTTTATCCTTCAATCCACTGATGGTGCTGCTTACTTTTTCTTCTTTTTCATCTTTGAAAATAGATCCCTTTTGATAGCTCGTGATGTCGATTTTTGGGCCGGTGAACATGGGACTTAAGGTATCGATGTATTGCTTCATTGTTTGAAGGGAGCTTTTGGTTTCATGTAAAGCACTTGTTTGCTCCCGGTCAAATGCATGAAGCAGACCAATGGTTCTTGAGGTCTCGAGCCATGCCTTTTGATAGTTTTGCTGAAAAGCTGATTCATCTACATTTGGTAAATGAACAATATGACCAACTCTGCCAATGGCGTGGTTTACCTCTGATACGATTTCAGAAATTGTTCGTTCAGCTTTTTTTAAGCCTTGATCAAGATCATGTTCGATAAATGCTTGTGAGATAAATCCGTGCTCATTTGATTCTAATGCGTGAAGAGCCTGCTTTGTGTTTTTTAATGCAGCGCTATATTCCTCAATGACGACCTGAAAGAATTGCAGGAAGGGAATATGGCATTCTGTATAAAAGGCGCGGATGGCTTGTCCCGCCTCTCCCTTTAGTGCGCCATCGAGTGAGATGATGTGATTGATTTGTTTTTCTAGGGAGCTGATTTGCTGCGACTGCTGCTTTAACGCATTCAGCGTTTGATCTATTCCGTTTATTTGCGCAAAGGCGTCAAGGGTTTTCATTGCGTTCTCCTTTATTTTCTTTTACTGCTGAAAGCAAGCGCCTTGTCCGTTTCAATCATGGTGTTCACCGCTTGTTCTGTTTGTACAAGCTGTTTCTGAAGAATGCCTATATAGGATGTACTTAATTCGTTCAGCTGCTGATTGATCTCTTCTATTGTGTCTGCCGTCAGGAGCTGATTTCTCCCTTTGATGGTTGTTGGAAGGGCTGTATTCATTTGAGAGCCTGATTGTTTTGCATGCTGTAATACTCGTTTGACCTGACTGGCATCTATTTTAATTTCTCTCGTCATTTGACTACCCTCTTTTTTCTTCCAGTTGTTTCTGCTTTTCTTTCTCTATTTTTCTTTCAACCGAATGAATTTCATGTTCTAACGAATGGATCTCCGATGTGAAATCATTGATTTTTTCATCGATTCGATTTAATAGATTGGTTAGCTGTACACCTTTTATTTCCTGACTGGCGGAAGCCATTTCATCTCGAATGTCATCAAACGTGTCTGCCAAATGGCCAAACCATGTATGTGATGTCAGATCTGGATGAGTGATTTTCTTGCTGGCATCTGACAGAGCCGATTTTGCCTCTTTGATTTCTTTGCGGCACATGTTGAGTTCGATGATTTGTTCTTTTTTGATAGATATATCTGCCTTTAATGAATACAAGGCTGCTTTATAACCGATGATTGCTCCAGATATGGTCAAACACCTCTATCCCTTAAATAGTCCTCCGTTATGTTACCATTTACTAGCACAAGAGGCATATGATTGAAAGTAAATTTACCAAAAAATGAATCGTACGTATTGGGTTTTAATACCTATTTCTCGCGCGCAAAAAAGCTGGATTCATTTACTGAATCCAGCTTCTTATTGCTTATTTGAGCGATTCACCTGCTGATGCAGATGGATGATCGCTAAATGAGGTGTCTTTCTTTTCAGGAATATAATGGAGAGAGAAACCAACAAGACTGAAAAAGGCACTTAACACCAATGTTGGGTTTTTGAATAGGTTCGTACTTGCAATGATCATGTCTCCCTTTTGCAAAAGAATCCCTAGTATTTGACCGAATACCAACAGGGCTCCTGACGTTAAGAACAGGACAAGCAGCACTTTAAATAAAAATTCCATCAATGCTCTCATGTGTTTCTCCTTTCTATACTGGAAGTATTCCCATTCCGATGAGCCAGCCAATTCCTACGATCGGCAGCATATAGTAGAGAATCAGCGGTATAAACGTTTTCTCCGGTCTGGCTCCTGCAAGACCAGAAGCAATGAAAATCGATCCTGATGCCGGCGGGGAAGCGCCTTCTGTTGATGAAAAAGCAAGAATGGCAACAACAGCCACAACTGGATCCACTCCGACTGAGACTAAAGCTGAAAATGAGACAAGTCCAACAGCTGTTAATGTGGCTGTAGAAGATAATGGCCCAGCCACTAGCGTGACAAGAATTCCCACAATGAGCACCATGAGCCATTTCGGAATGGTAAGTACTGATGTGATTTGCGTCAAATCTTCTGCCAATCCTAATTCAGCAAGCACCTGACTAGCAGCAACAGCAAACAGCATCAAGGCACCGATCGTTGTAAACTTAGGAATGGCCGACTTGAAAAACTGAGACCAATCTAGTGCAGACGCCTTTTTTCTTCCAATTGTTAAACTAATCAACATCATGAGAATCGGAATCCACGTAATTAAAGAAATTTGATCCATTGCCTCTGGTCCGATGTTTGGATTACTTTTTAAGTAGTTTGCCAGCGGACCAATTGTGATAATGATAGGAATCAAGGCACCGAAAAAAATAAAGATCGACTTCCACCCTTGTTTCACTGCTTCCCTAAAAGGAAGAATATCATCTGGCGGCATGGCCTGAATTTTATTCTTTTTCACCAGGATATACACCAAAATAAATCGGTATACGACTTGATACAGTCCTCCTATTAAAAGCGCAATATATAAATCCCCCTCAGATACAAGGGCTGCAATTGGTGCAAACCCCAGCATGATAAACATTGAAGAGTTCGGAGGCAGTGCCGCCCCAAGTCCGCCATTCCCTGCTAAAATGGTCGCTGTATGGGTTCGGCTCCAGCCTGATTTAATCATCCAAGAGGCTGTGATAGAGCCAGTGGCCGCTGTGTTTGCAGAATTTGAACCTGAAAGAGCACCTAAGACTGCTGAACCTAACGTACTCATATAAGCCGCTCCACCAGGAAGTTTCCCTACAACCGAATTTAAGATTCGCAAGAGTGCATGAATTAATTCCAGCTTTTCGATTAAATAGGCCATGAATACAAATGCAACAGCTGCATAGAGCACCTCATATGTGGATGCAAATTTTAATCCATCCCAGAAAAGTCTTAATGCATCCAATCCGCCAAATAATGTGGTTGCAATAAAGCCTAATAGCATGGCTTCCCCCATATTCCGCTTCACGACGACATTCCATATAATGATGACAGCTATGAATACAATCAACGCAATAAAACCCATATCGTTTTTTCGCCTCCCCTTCGTTCAATAAAACGCTTACAATTTATTTCCCCTGCTGCATCACGTCAATGACTTCTTCCCAGCTGGCCGGCTTTTTCCCATTAAACCGTTCAACGAATTGAAACTCTGCTAATCTCTCTAGCTTCTGTTGTGCTGCCCGTGACATACTGGCATCAACCTCTGCTTCATTCAGCATGTCAATAGAGCCAAGCAGCTCGATCGCTCGTCTTTTCGCATGAAGTGCACTCCCTGTCACAAGACGGTTCATGGTCTCTTCAAAACTTTTGCTATCCATTGTATCGCTTAGTGAAGAAATCACTTGATGTTCCACATTGTACTTTTTTGAAATTTCCAAAAATTCAACCATGAGACCAACGATCCCCTTCATATAAACGCTTCTGATCAGCTTCAAGGCCGAAGCATCTCCTGGCTGGTCACTGATTTTTTTAATATTCATGCCATAAGCATTCATTACTTTCATGAATTGGTCAGTTCCACTTCCGCTTGCCGTGATCGGAACCTTGTGTTTGTTGACTGGAAGAGGCCCTAGCATGGCAGCATCTACGAATAGAGCTTTTTGCTTTTCAATTTCGTTTGCCACTTGTTTTTTGATGTCTGGTGTTGATGCCGATACATCTACATATACTTGATTCTCTTTCAAACTTCCCGATACGGATTGGGCCACTTCTAAGGTTTTATTCGCTGGCACAGCAGCAATCACAATATCAGATTTCTCAACGACTTCGCTAATACTGCTGGTTAATTGAACTCCTGTCTGCGATGCTTTTTCTTTCAACGCACCAGACAATTTCTCATTTTCTAAAAGTACATCATACGCATAAAATTGATCTAATCCTTCTGTTTTCAATCCCGTTGACAACTCATATGCAGCTTCTCCATATCCAATAAAGCCTATCTTCATCACAGATTCCCCTATCCCTGATATTTTTTCATTCTGCCTTCCAGCCATGCCGGTGCTAAGAGACTGATGTCTTGCTTTCCTTCGTTCATATACTGTTGAATCGTTTGTAATCTATGATTTTCATACGCTTGTTTCTCTTCCGCTAGCGTCAGCAGGTGTTCCGCCTTTTCCTTTGGAACGATGACGACTCCATCATCGTCAGCAATGACTAAATCACCTGGTGCTACTTTGACACCGCCGCACGAGATGGTTTGATTCAATTCCCCAGGACCATCTTTAAAAGGTCCATTTGGCATAAACCCCTTACTGTAGATCGGAAAAGCCAGCTCCTCTAAAGCGAGTTTGTCGCGAACAAGCCCGTCAATCACGATTCCTTCTATTCCTACAGCCTTTGCTGCCCCTGCCATCAATTCCCCTAAATATGCATGGCCCTTATGGTCTTTTCCATCAACAATCAGTACATCTCCTTCTTTCGCAGAGTAGATCGCTTGATGAAGAAATAAATTATCCCCTGGCCGTAAGCTAACGGTAAAAGCTGTCCCTACTATATTCATGCCTCTTGCAACAGGTTTAATTTGTTGATCCATCGCGCCGGTGCATCCCATCACGTCTGACAGCAAGGTCGAGTTAAGCTTTCTTGCCCGATCTATTAGATCATTTGAAACGAATTGAACAGTACTCATAGTTTCCATCATCCCCTTTTAGTTATATTCATTACATTTAATATAGTTAAAGTAATATTTATTACTTTTGTGATACGATCATACCATCTCGATTTTATTTAGTAAAGCGCTTTCAAAAAAATCAAATTAAAAAAATGAGTCACCACACGACTAATGTGTTGTGTGATAACTCATTTTCGTTAACATATGATTGATTTGATCTAAACGTGGTTTTGTTCTTTCAGGATCATTAATGGCTAAGGCACTTAAAATATAATCTACGATAAAGATAGCAGATACGACAGAGTTATGAGAGCTCACACTTGCTGAGGAACATGGCAATACATATTGTGCATACTTTGTTAGTGGAGAGCTGTAGCTGTCTGTAATTAAAAGCACTTCCACCCCATATGACTTCGCTGCCTCCAGCAAATCCTTCATACGCTTTGCATAGCGGGGATAGCTGACCGCTATAATGAAATCATCAGATTGAAAATGAACGAGATCATCCACCCAGTCACTTTTGTCTGCATCAATATATTGACAATTCCCCAACAGCCGATTGATTCCGAGTGACAGATACTCGCCGACAGGTCTTCCGCTTCGAACACTTGTACACAGAACCTGGCGGGAGCTGGCTATTTTTTCAACAATATGCTGAAAGGTTTCTTCCGTGATATTGTCTAAAGCGTACTGGATATTTTGAAATTGCAGCTCAACATGATTATGCAGGAGCTTACTTTTATTTGAATGCTTGAGGTTCGCTTCAAGTCTCGTTTGAGGGGCAGCTTTATGCTTCATATTTGATTGAAGCTCTTTTTGAAGCTCGGAGAAACCGGAATACCCTACAGCAGCAGAGAATCTCATGATGGTCGCTGTACTCGTCCCTACTTTTGATGCCAATTTATCTACAGTTAAAAACGCAACCTCCATTGGATTGTGCACGATATAATCTGCAATTCTCCTTTGTGCCTCGGTTAATCCCGCGACCTTATGCTGAAGCTTATGTATTAAATCGTCCATTATAGCACCTGCCCATTCTATCGGCTTTATCTACGATCAAAATTTTTTCTTTTCCCCTATATTGTACACATTTGTCATCAAAAAAACAGCCAGCACGAATCTATCGTACTGGCTGCCTTTTTCGAGATCATTATAGTGCTTGAGCTGCTGTGATAAGCGCAAGGTTGTAAACGTCTTCGGCATTACAGCCTCTTGATAGATCGTTTACTGGCTGGTTTAAACCTTGAAGGATAGGACCTACAGCTTCAAAGTTACCTAAGCGCTGTGCAATTTTGTAGCCAATGTTTCCAGCTTCAAGGCTAGGGAAAACAAATACGCTGGCGTCGCCTTTGATGACGGAATCTGGCGCTTTTTTCGCTGCTACTGAAGGAACGAAAGCTGCATCGAATTGGAATTCTCCATCAAGTACAAGCTCAGGTGCCTTTTCTTTTGCAATGCGAACTGCTTCAGATACTTTTTCTGTTTCGTCTGATTTTGCTGAGCCTTTTGTAGAAAAGCTAAGCATTGCCACACGTGGCTCGATATCAAACATTTTTGCTGTGTTTGCACTTTCGATCGCAATTTCAGCTAGATCTTGGCTGTCTGGTGCAATGTTGATTGCGCAATCAGCAAACACGTACTGCTCTTCGCCGCGAGCCATGATGAAGACGCCAGATGTTTTCTTTACGCCTTCTTTTGTTTTAATGATTTGAAGTGCTGGACGTACTGTGTCAGCAGTTGAGTGTGCCGCACCGCTCACAAGTCCGTCTGCAAGACCTTTATACACAAGCATTGTACCGAAGTAGTTTTCATCTAGTAATGCTTTTCTGGCTTGCTCTTCTGTTGCTTTGCCTTTACGTCTTTCTACGAAAGCTTGTACAAGCTCTTCAAAACCTTCATATGTATGAGGATCATACACGTCAACACCATCAAGTGTAAGACCTAGTTCTTTTGCTTTTGCTTCAACTTCTTGTTTTTTTCCTACCACAATTGGCTGCAATACTTTGCCATCTGCTAGTTTTTGAACGGCTGTTAGAATGCGTTCGTCCATTCCCTCAGGAAAAACGATCTTAACTCCTTTACCTGCAACCTTTTCCTGAACTGTTGAAAAAATATCTGCCACTTCAATACCCTCCTTGATTTTACAAAAAAAGCGTTCTCTTTTAAGCATACTCTTCTTCTACCTAAATTCAAACTACCAACTTACATTATAGCGCTTACAAATTAAATTCTTATTTTTCAAACTAATTTAATCAATTTTGATAAAAGCTGTTTTCCTCGTTCAAGTTTTGATCACATCTCCATTTGGACAAACTATGTTATAGTTGGAACAGATGGAAAACTGTTAATAGGAGTGAAAGAAATGAGCGAACAACATACAACAAATGAAGCAGCTCAAACACTAGATGGCTGGTATGCACTGCATGATTTTAGAACAATCGACTGGACAGCTTGGAAGCTGCTGACAAGTGATGAGCGCCAAGCCATCATTCATGAATTCACAGGTCTATTGGAAAAATGGAAAACAGCTGAGCATGATAAGGCTGGGAGCCAAACAATCTATAGTATTGTCGGCCAAAAAGCAGATATTATGCTCATGATTTTACGTCCGACAATGGAAGAACTAGGTGAAATTGAACTCGAATTCAACAAGACACGACTAGCAGAGTTTACGATTCCAGCTTATTCTTATGTTTCAGTTGTTGAGCTCAGCAACTACTTAGCAGGAGGCGGCGATGGCGGAGATCCTTACGAGAACCCGCATGTACGTGCTCGCTTATATCCAGAGCTTCCTTCTTCTCAATACGTGTGCTTCTATCCAATGGATAAAAGACGTTCTGGCAATGACAACTGGTACATGCTTTCCATGGATGAGCGTAAATCTCTTATGAGAAGCCACGGCTTAATTGGCCGAAGCTATGCTGGGAAAGTAAAACAGATCATTACAGGTTCTGTTGGTTTTGATGATTATGAGTGGGGCGTTACCCTTTTCTCTGATGATGTGCTTCAATTTAAAAAATTGGTTTATGAAATGCGCTTTGATGAAGTCAGTGCACGCTACGGCGAATTTGGTTCCTTCTTTGTTGGAAACCGATTAGCAAACGAGCAGCTGGCGTCTTATTTCCATGTATGATAAACCCTTAAGGCTTCGGATCTCTCCGAAGCTTTTTTATGTATTTGTTTAGAAAGGTGATCACATCTTCATTTTCAGGATAAGTAAGAAACAAAACTAAACTCATGGCCCACAACAATGCAGTTAGGATGAACATCATTTTATTTCTTTAGCCTGCTTTCAATAAATTGAAGTGTGTCGGCTGCTATTCTATTTCTAGATAGTACAATTCCAGCATGCCCACAACTGTATACGTGCCTTTTAGGTTGATCCCAGCTATTCCACAGAGTATCAGCATCGTTTATGTCGATATACATGTCATATTTTCCTGATATTAAGAGTACATTTTCTTTTTCTACGAGAAGTTTTGCTTTACTAGGGTTCATAATATCCCAAGCTTTGTCGAGTTCTTCATACGTTGTCCCATGTTCCTCCAGATCTCTTCGTATATACTTCCCAGGAAGAGTGTTCCAGATGGAATGCGCAATATTGTTCGCATAAAAAACTGATACAATAATATTCACGTCTTTCTCGACTGTTGCTAATAAGTTTGTTAGCCACCCTCCTAAACTAATACCAACTACGATTATGTCCCCACCTTCATTTTCCTTGATCCATTTAATCAGCCCTCTAAGTTCAACAATAGCTTGCTGGGAGGATTGCACGGTTCGACTTATATTGGCGCTAATCATGTGTTCACCAGAATATGTTGAATTTTGTGGTTCCCTATCGAAATGATAAGGCAGCGTGTAGTAATACATATTCCAATCATAATGTTTAACGATCTTATCGTGATAAATCTTCTTGATTCTGTCGTATGAATCCATTCTCCATCCATGTACAAAGATTACATTAGGCTTGTGCTTTGACTCTTTTCGTAAAAACACTTCCCCAGAAACCTTGTCATTCTTATCTACACCAGATTTGATGCTTGAATGAAAAGAAAATATTCCACTTTTTAAGTTTGCTGTATGGTTATCGATGTGAAATTGTAAATCAATTGGATGAGCACTAAAAAAACGATCCCTGTTACCTACGTCAATAGGCAAATGATTATAGTGACTTTCTTTGCTTCTTGTTCTGTGCATATCCATTAATGCTGCGTAATCTATTACCTTTAAAAGCTTCAAAAGAATTAACTCCTTTAATCTCAAATTATTACTATACGAATATTTCAGCATAAAAAGCTGAAAAGAATACAAAGGGCTAAAATAAAAATCATTTTAGCCCTTTGTCAACAATCTGAAACTTTTTATTTCACCACTGTCATTTCTGGCTCTTCTATTTGTTTCAAGCGTTCCTGAATTGGATGGGAAAAAGAGTGCTCTGACAAGACAATATGGGAGACGGTTTTTGTAAATCCAGATACTTCTTGAATAAAGGCTTCAATTTCTTCAAGAGAAGAAACTGACAGCTTAATGAAAAAACAAGACTGACCTGCCACTCGATAAGCAAAAAAGGCGCGTGGATGCTCATTCATAAAAGCCACAAAACGCTGATACTCCCCATTTAACACCGTAACTTCCAGCAGGCAGTCAATCAGAAGCCCTAATTTTTTATAATTGACTTGAACAGAATACCCTTCGATAATCCCTGCATCCTCTAATTTACGCACTCTTTCTGCTACCGCAGGTGCTGATAAATTCACTCGTTTGGACAATTCCCTCATGGATAAGCGGGCATCTTCTCTCAATTCATTTAAAATATGCACATCTACATCGGTGATTTTCATTCGTACCTCTCCTATCCAAAAATCGTTCCATTTGAAAAGTATTTTATGATAATACTTATGATATGAAATGTAAAATAAAACTAAATAATGGTAGAATTTATTTTAACGGAATTGAATGAAAAAGCAAGTATGGAGGGATCACTTGATGAAAGAATCTTTAGACAGCCAGGCTTCTAAAACATTTCCCATCACACTTGCCATCGCACTCACACTTGGCGTTTTTGCTGCGGGATCGGAAGAGCTGGTAATTTCACCACTGCTGCCTGATTTATCAAACTCCTTTCAGCACTCTCTTGATATTCTCGCTCTTTCCATCAGCATTTATGGGTTAGCTGTGCTGGTTGGAGCTCCGCTGCTCGTTCCTTTAGGGGACCGGTATTCAAGAGAGCTGTGTTTGATTATTGGGCTGTCTTTCTTTTTGGTTGGCACAGTGATGTGTGCTGCTGCCCCAAATTTGGCCGTGTTTTTTGCAGGCCGTGCTATTTCTGGGCTGGCGACTGGTGTATTTGTGCCAACAGCCTATGCTCTTGTGGGCGACCGGGTTCCATACGAGTATCGCGGCAAAGTGATGGGGCTCATTGTATCGAGTTGGTCTCTTTCTCTTGTCCTAGGTGTGCCCATTGGCGCCTTTATCGGTCAAAGTTTGAACTGGCGCTGGACATTTTGGATTTTCGCCATGATGAGTCTCGTTGTCTTGCTGCTCGTCATCCTTGAATCTCGAAAACAAGTCACAACAGCTGCTCCAAAAGCACCTCAAACTAGGGAGAAATCAGGCTCTTTATGGGGGGCTTTGAAAATCGACCGAGTCCCTGCCTATTTGACCGTGACATTTTGTAACATGCTTGGATTTTATGGCATGTACTCATTTTTAGGGGCTTACCTGCAAAGTCTGTTTTCCGGGGGGCAATCAACAGCTGGACTTCTAATCATGGCTTATGGTGTTGGCTTTTCCATGAGTATGTTTACTGGGAAATTAGCAGATTGGTTTGGCAAAACACGTTCACTTTTCTTTGTGCTGGGCGGCATTACGCTTGTTCTTGCCTTACTTCCTTATGCACCGTTCTCATGGACATTGCTCATTTTTGCTTTATTTATTTGGGGTGCCATGCAAAGTTTATCTGTCACGCTTTTGAGCACCGTCCTGAGCGACTGCTCCCAGACCCACCGAGGCAAAGTGATGGCTTTTTACAGCCTTGCTTCCAATCTTGCCGTAATGCTTGGATCAGCTCTGATGGGACCTGTTTATGTCCATTTCGGCTATCATACAGTAGGGCTTGTATGTGCACTCATTACGCTTGTTGGTTTTCTCATCAGCTTCGTCAGCTATAAACGTGAAAAAACCTTACAGCAGAAACATAAAAACACATTTGAAACGTGAGCTCATTTCACTGCACATCTCGATATGTGCAGTTTTTTAGATCAATTTTTAATATCATCATAAAATACATTTTTTATAAATTTTGTTGACAATTACCAATTTTATTTTTTATAATCTAGTAAAAATTTGAAAAAGATTGGATGGTAAGGTAAACATGATCTTAAAGAATGATGTTTTTCATTTCAAAGAAGAGCCCATCGTTTCACCTAAGATGTTTACAGTCAATACATTAGGCCCTAAGGGGACAAGCAGTGAATATGCAGCAAAACATTTCATCTCTCATTCCACCACTACACTCGGCACTCATACGAAACTATCCCTTTACGACACATTCGAAACTTGCATTGAACATACTCTCTCTAACGCACTCCAATACACTCTCGTTCCACACGCATACGAAGGAATTAAACACTTCTACATGAGACCTGACCTTCAGCTTTTACAAATATTCAGATGTGACACGCCCATGTATGGTTTGGCTGTCAGACCAGATTTCCCCTTTCAAGAACAAATGCTTCACCACTTAAAAATTGTTTCTCATCCTGCACCTGTGAATTTGATTCAATATTTTATTCATCAAAATGCTGAATTTGAGCTTGTCAATTCTACAAGTACAGCCGCACAAAAAGTAAGAGACGGCGAATTTGATTTCGCTTTAACCAATGAGGTGGCTAGAGCTACATACGGCCTCACCTTCATTCGAACATTTAAAAGCATTCCTATGAGCTGGTCTATATTCGGAAAAGGAGAGATGTAACATGACAACTGAACGAAAGGTGCAAGAATTATATTTTCCTCAAGCGAAAAAACGAGAATGGGATAATGGTGTCATCCAATATTCTACTGTCAGAGGCGATACGGAAGTGTTAATTTCATACGTCCCTCCTCACACGATCATCGAACCTCATGAGCATCCAGAAGCACAAATCGGCATCGTATTAAAAGGCGAGCTTCAAATGACGGTCGGCCAATCGACCCAATTGCTCACCCCATTAGAATCAGCCTATATTGCACCACCATTCGTTCCTCACGGCGCATCGAATCTGACAGATGAAGAAGTGATCGCCATTGATATTAAGAGATTGAAAGATGGCGAGGAATATACGGCTCCTCCTACTTATTTCTTAGACATTTTCAAAACGCGTGATTTACTTCCTGGCATGGAAGTGACTTTTTTTGTGGAGGACTGGATGGAGCTTATGATTGCCAACATTCCGGGAAATGGCGGGGAAATGCCTTTTCATAAGCACCGTAATGAACAAATCGGGATTTGCATTAGCGGTGGGTACGATATGACGATTGAAGGCTTTACAGAAAAGATGGAATTTGGCACGACCTACTTCTGTGATTCAAAAGAAGATCACGGCGCCATTAATCCAAAGCGAGAAGCATCAAAGTCTATTAATCTCTTCTTCCCTCCACGCTATAACCGCTTAAAGCCAAAAGCGTCTAAGGTGAAGAAATGAACATTGCCGGAAAAGTCGTCCTGATTACAGGAGGTGCGTCTGGGATTGGGCTTGCCGCCGTCAAGCTTTTCCTTGAGCACGGAGCAAAAGTAGCAGTGGCTGATATCAATGAAGATAGCGGTAAACAACTCATTGAATCATTGCCTCATGAACATGCTGCGTTTTTCAAAACAGATATTACGAATGAGTCTGACTGTCAAAAAACCGTTCAATCCGTGCTGAGCCAATTCGGGACAATTGATGTTTTGATTAACAATGCAGGCATCGAAATTGTCTCACCTATTCACGAGATGACACTGGAGGATTGGAACCACATTCTACAGGTCAACCTGACTGGTGTATTTCTTATGAGTAAGCATACATTGCCGCATATGCTTGAAAAGAAAAGCGGAAGTATTATTAATACTGGATCTGTCGGTGGTCTCGTTGGCTGGCCTGACATTCCTGCATACAACGCAACAAAGGGCGGTGTCATCCAGCTCACCAAATCGATGGCGATCGACTATGCCGCTCATCAAATCAGGGTGAATTGTATCGCCCCAGGGATCATTGATACGCCATTAAATGAAAAATCCTTTTTAGACAATCATTCAGAAAGTCTTGAGGTTGTTAAAAAGGAAAAAGCAAAGGTGAATCCCTTGCTTCGTCTCGGAAAACCCGAAGAAATTGCGGGCGTGATGCTGTTTCTCGCCTCTGATCTATCCAGCTATATGACTGGAAGTGTTGTCACAGCAGATGGCGGATACACCGCTAGATAAAAAGGAGTGCTTTCATTGAGTAAAAAAACCGTACTTGTCATTGCTGACTTAGGAGGATGCCCGCCCCATATGTTTTATGAAAGCGTGGCGGCATCTTATCATATCGTTTCCTATATCCCTAGACCCTTTGCCATTACAAAGGGTCACGCTGAACTAATCGAAAAATACTCCATTGCCGTCATCAAAGATCGTGATTATTTTGAGACACACCCTTCTTTTGAACACCCTGATTCTATTTACTGGGCACATGATGATTATCTGAAGTCAGAGGAAGAGGTGGTGGATGACCTAGTCCGTGTGGCTTCCTTTTTCAAAGCTGATGCCATCACCACCAATAATGAATTATTCATTGCACCAATGGCAAAAGCCGCTGAGCGGCTGGGGCTGCGCGGCGCTGGGGTAAAAGCAGCTGAAATGGCACGTGATAAAAGCCAAATGAGAGCTGCATTCAACGCTGCTGGTGTCAAAGCGGTGAAAACTCAGCCTGTCACGACTTTAGCTGATTTCCAGCAAGCTATTGAACAGATCGGGACACCGCTTATTTTAAAGCCTACATATTTAGCAAGCTCCATTGGCGTGACCCTTTTTCACGACAGAGCCGGCAGTGATGATCTCTTTTTAAACGTACAATCCTACTTGCAAACGATTCCCGTCCCAAACGCTGTGACATATGAAGCACCATTTGTCGCTGAAACGTATTTAGAGGGTGCTTACGAGGATTGGTATCAGGAGGGTGGCTATTCTGATTATGTCAGTGTAGAAGGGTTAGTCGTGGAGGGAAAATATATCCCTTTTGTCATACATGACAAGACCCCTCAAATCGGTTTTACAGAAACGGCTCATATTACTCCCTCGATCCTAGACAATGAAGCCCAGCAAATCATTATTGAGGCAGCTAAGAAGGCAAATGAAGGGCTGGGCCTTGAAAACTGTGCGACCCATACAGAGATCAAGCTCATGAAAAATCGAGAAGCAGGACTGATCGAATCCGCAGCTAGATTTGCTGGCTGGAATATGATTCCGAATATCAAAAAAGTGTTTGGGGTGGATATGGCCAAGCTGCTGATCGATGTATTAGTCGATGGAAAAAAAGCGGAGCTGCCAAAAGAGCTGCTTTCTGGACATACGCATTATATAGCAGACTGCCATTTATACCCTCAGCATTTCAAAGAAAGCGGACACATACCGGCAGAGGCCACACACATCACCATTGATCATATCCATATTCCGCAGGATGCTTTAGTTGGAGATACTGTGATCGTCAGTGAATCTGTCCCGTCCAAAGGCACCTTTGTCGATCTATCTTTATTTGAAGCCTTTAATGGCATCGTGTCGCTTGAGTTAAAAGGGTCATCCTCACAGGATGTTGCCGCATCCATCCGCAACTTACAGAAACAAGCTGCCCTTCATTTAATGGATGAATTAGTCAAGGGATAGAAAGAGAGGGTAACGTGGTGGAGATCTTACCATCTAACATGATTAAACGGCTGCCAGAACAGAAATTTGGAACCGTATTTGAGAAAATTGCGCAAAAAGCACAAAACGGAGCGAACATCATAAACCTTGGTCAGGGAAATCCCGATCTTCCTACTCCTGCACATATCGTAAGCGCCCTTCAAGAGGCGGCAGGCACTTTGCAGTTTCAGCAATATGCACCTTTCAGAGGCTTCGACTTTTTCAAGCAAGCCATTGCAGATTTCTACAAAAAGGAGTTCGGCCCTGAGATAGACCCACAGAAAGAGGTTGCTCTTTTCAATGGAGGGAAAACAGGCCTTTATGTCATGAGTCAGTGTCTTCTTGACCCTGGGGACGTTGCCCTCGTCCCCGATCCAGGCTACCCAGAATATCATTCTGGGATCTTGATGGCAGACGCAAAGCCCTACTGCATCAAACTTGAATCGAAAAATGGCTATTTACCGAATCTCTCTTCAATTGATCCGGAGGTACTCAAAAAGGCAAAGGTTCTTTTCTTAAATTATCCGAATAACCCAACAGGTGCTGTGGCAAATGATGCATTTTTTGAAGAGACTGCTGATTTTGCATCAGCTCACGGACTGCATGTCATTCATGATTTTGCCTATGGTTCATTTCATTATGAACAAAAACCCGTAAGCTTTCTAAACGCTCCTCTTGGGAAAAGCGTAGGAGTGGAATTATATTCTCTATCCAAAACATTTAATATGGCAGGATGGAGAGTCGCTTTTGCTGTAGGTAATGAGGACATCATCCAAGCCATTAACGCCTTCCAAGATCATGTGTTTGTCAGTATGTATGGCGGATTTCAACAAGCTGCAACTGTCGCCTTGCAAAGTGATGACCGTCACATACAATCATTAAAAGAGGTCTACCTTGAACGAATTCACTTTTTCATCCGTCAGGCAGAAAAGCAGCTAGGATGGTCCATCGAACGTCCAGCTGGCGCCTTTTATTTATGGGCTCCAATCCCTGATGATTTTGAACATTCTCATGCATTTGCTGACTATTTACTCGAACATACTGATGTCGTTGTCACGCCGGGGGGTGTGTTTGGAGCACATGGTAGGCGTCATGTCCGCATCTCAATGGTTGCTCCAATTGAACAGCTTGCCCTGTTTATCGACCGGCTTCGCATCCTTCCAATTCGCTTTAATCAAAAAACCCGCATATAGCGGGCTTTTGATGTCATATACTTTTCATCGAACCACCATCGACGGATATTTGTTGTCCTGTAAGATAGGAGGCTTCCTCTGATGCGATAAAAGCGGCCAATGAAGCCATTTCACTCGCTGACCCCACTCTTTTCATTGGAATTCCTGACGCTACAGCCTGTACAGCTTCTTCCCGCGATAATGCCTGTTTACGCATCATGTTTCCGATAAATTGTTCATACCGATCTGTAGCTATAAATCCCGGGTTTAAACAATTCACTGTGATCCCTGAAGGTGCAAGCTGTGTGGCAGCATTTTTACTAGCATTGATAATCGCTGCATTCATCATACTGTTCGTAAACATTTGGTCGCCAGGTTCCTTCCATAGGTTCCCGACAATTTGAATGATCCGGCCATACTCATGTCGTTTCATCATCGCTGCCGCACGCTTCATCGTATCAATGTACGCAAGGGCTTTTTGAGAAAATACTGCCATCATCTGCTCGCTGTCACACGAATCAAAGGTATCCGGCTTCCCCCCTGGAATGTTATTAATCAACACATCCAGTCTGCCAAACTCTTTTTCTATTTTCGTAAAAGCCTCAGCCCTCACTCCTTCATCTGACATGTCCCCACAGAAAAGAGCCACCGGCTCCTTTGTTTCTGCCATACGCCCAATGTGCTGCTGCGCTTCTTCTAGTGAGGATTGATTTCTAGAATTGATGATGATCTTTACATTGTCTTGAGCGGCAAGCTTTACGGCGATGGCCTTTCCAATCCCTGTACTTGCTCCTGTTACAAACGCAATTCTTTTAGACAAACTCATCCACATCCCTTTTCTTATCAGCTTAGTACATATACATAAAATGACACATATAGAATGTATTTCAACAAAAAAAGACCTTTCTCCTGCGAAAGGCCCCCCGTTCTCTATTTAAATGTCGTTTCCCAATTAAACCCGATCGTTTCGTCATTCCAGGCGATTCGCTTTTCATCTGGGTTATTCGGGTCATACGATTCTGTTGTGAAATACACAATTTGCAGCGGCGTCTCACCTAGTACACGATAGCCATGCGCGACACCCTTTGGGATAAGAAGCAGCATCGGATTGTCTTCCCCCATATAATACACATCGGTTTGCCCCTTTGTGGAAGAGTCGTCACGCAAATCATATAACACGACCTGCGCATGACCTGCAGGGAAGAACCAAACGTCGTCTTGTTTTTCATGATAATGAAAGGCTTTGATCACGCCTGGAAAGCTTTTCGACCATGACGCCTGCCCAAAGCGTTTCAGCATCGGTTCATCATCTCGAATGAGCTCTGCAAAAAAGCCGCGGTCATCACAATGTTTCATAAGTTTTTTCGTTTGAACACCATCAATCATGCTGTTGCCATCTCCCTTCTTTCTGCAAATATTCGTAAAGTGCATCCTTCCAATGCCTCGGCTGCCAGCCTGTGGCTTCAATCGCTTGAAGATCTAAGACAGAATAGGCTGGGCGAGGCGTTTGGAAGCCGTACTCTTCCGTGGAAATCGGCTCAATTGTGGCGGACAGGCCGCTTTTCATCACAATTTCTGACGCAAAATCAAACCAGGAACAGCTTTCTCGATTACTGACATGATACACGCCTGCCTTCTGATCAAACAAATGAATCAAGGCCTCAGCTGCATCCTTTGTATAAGTAGGAGACCCTATTTGATCGTTCACAATGCGCAAATGATCCTTCGTTTCAGCGAGCCGAAGAATGGTATTCACAAAGTTATGCCCCTCATGTCCATAAAGCCACGAGGTACGAATGATTTTCACTTCATCTGACACAAGCTGAATCAATTCCTCACCAAGCTTTTTACTCTTTCCATAAATGGTTTGAGGATCTGCCTGTGCATCGATTTGGTAAGGGGTGTCCGCCTGCCCGTCAAACACATAATCTGTACTGACATGTAACACATCAGCGCCTGCGCGCTTTGCTTCCAGGGCTGTATAGTAGGCGCCAATGCCATTCACAAGATACGCCTTTTCGGTTTCTGTTTCACATTGATCAACAGATGTATAGGCTGCTGCACTGACAACAATATCAGGCTGATAGTGTCTCATCGCATGTCTAACTGCCTGCTGGTCTGTGATATTGAGCATGTTCCTCGTTAAGGCAATGACGGTCATGTCTTTTTCTTTGAGCTGTCTGCTCAATTCTTTCCCTAATTGGCCGCCTGCACCGGTGATTAAAACTTTCATCCGTCACCCTTCTTCGCTCTGATCGTATTTGGTTCGATACCAATTGATCGTTTTTTCGATACCTTCTTCAAATGACGTCTCCTGCGTCCAGCCGAGCTCGCCTTTTAGCTTACTTGCATCAATGGCATACCGTCTGTCATGTCCTTTTCGGTCTTGAATAAACGCAATTTGATCATGACTGATTCCAAGCTGCGATAGAATCGTTTTGGTTAAATCAAGATTTGTTTTCTCATTGCCGCCGCCAATATTGTATACCTGCCCGGCTGTGCCGTTTTCGAGCACCTTCTTCACAGCTCTCGCATGGTCTTCTACATACAGCCAATCGCGAATTTGCTGGCCGTCTCCATAAATCGGGATTTTCTCTCCATTGACTGCTTTTCTAATAATGGTCGGTATTAATTTTTCCTCATGCTGATACGGTCCGTAATTGTTGCTGCATCGTGTAATCATCGCGGGTAATTGGTAAGTGTGGATAAAGGATTTTACAAGCAGGTCTGAACTCGCCTTGCTTGCTGAATAAGGATTGTTCGGTGAGAGTGGTGTTTGTTCTGTGAAAGCAGGATCATCTGGCTCCAAATCTCCATATACTTCATCTGTTGAAATATGAATGAGCTTTTTCGCCTTTCCTTTTAAAACAGTTTCAAGCATACGATACGTTCCAAGGACATTTGTTTGAATAAAAGGCTCTGCCGATTCAATGCTGCGATCAACATGCGATTCTGCCGCAAAATGAATGATCGCATCATAGACTTCGTCAAATGCTTGATCCAGCTCATGCTGAAGGGTAATATCCCCTTGAATAAACCGAAAATGTGACAACTTTAATAATTCATCCATCTCGTCTGGATGACTGGCATATGTTAATTTATCAAAAACGGTGAGCCTGACATTTGTATCCTGAAGCAGCAGCTTCACAAAATTCAGTCCGATAAAACCCGCTCCGCCTGTAATTAAATAAGACTTCGTCATTCGGATCCCTCTTTTTTCTTCATCGTTTCAAACATTTTCGCAGATGCTTCGTGGAGAGATTCATGCGTTCCTGCATCAATCCACCACCCTTTTAACATATCATAGGTCAGCTGGCTATTTGAGATATAGAGATTGTTCACGTCTGTAATCTCTAATTCGCCTCGATCTGACGGCGAGATTCTCTCAATATATTGAAAGACTTCTTGATCATAAAAATAGATGCCCGTGACGCAGTAGGATGAGCGCGGATGCTCCGGCTTTTCCTCTATTGATAAAATCTGTTGACGGGCGGCATCAATTTCTGCAATGCCAAATCGCTTTGGATCTGCCACTTCTTTCAACAGAACCTTGGCTCCTCTATCTTGCTGCTGAAAAGCTTCAACAAAAGGGTTTAGCGAATCCTCAAATACATTATCACCAAGCATCAGCACAAACTTCTCCCCTTTGACAAAGGGCTTTGCATAGGATAAACCGTCTGATATCCCAGACGCTTCAGGCTGTACCTGATATACGATGTTCATCCCCAATTCCTGATCGCTTTCAAGCAGCTTTTGAAACAACGGGATTTGTTCTTCTTGTGATATGACCATCACATCTAAAATCCCTGCTTCCTTCAATTTGAACAATGACCAATAAATCATTGGATATGGACCAACCGGCAATAAATGTTTATTGAAAATCTTCGTTAAAGGCGCCAGTCGTGATCCCTTTCCTCCTGCTAAAATAACTCCCTTCACATCTACACATCCTTATAGTCTTTTTGGTGATGATTCATGAGGTGTATAAGAATGTTTTTCACTCGTTCAATTCCTTTTCCATCAATGAGTGTCCGTCCATTAAGATGGATGCTCCTGCGGAGAAAGTAGCTGCTGGACAGTCTTTCCACAGCACACCATATATCTTTTTCATCCACAAGTTCACCTAAGCCAAGATGGTGGCACGCTCCCTTTTGTGCAAAACGAGCGGCTGTCACTGCTTGATGGTCGACTTGTGAAAGGACAATACTGGGCACTCCGATACAAACTGCCTCGTATAATGTCATCCCGCCAGCAACTATTGCCAGATCAGCTTCCGAAAGGCGTGCAGGTAATTGATCTGTATGACGAATGAATTGAATATGCTCAGCCTCTATTTGTTCTTCAATGCGGGAGGCTTTTCCTGTAACCGCTAAAATGTGTAAGTGGTCCGCTTCGAGGATTGCTGATACAGTCTTTAATAACAATCCACGCGGGTCACTGCCCCCAAGGCTGATGACCACCTTTTTGCATTCTTTTCGAACCTCATATGTGTCTTTTAATCGGCTTATCTCTTGATCTAACAATAAATAAGGTGTTCCATAAAAATATTCTGTCCCATCTACTTGCATGTACTTTTCGTCCAGACCGCCATAAATGCCGTTCACGACAGCATCAGCAAGCTGACAAGCTTCTGCTCTTTTTTCTTCGAATAAGACCAGCCTGGCAGAGCTGGAGGATGCTTTGACTAATTGAAGAAATTGGAGGTCACAATCAAGTACATCAATCAGCAGAAGATCTGGATTCAGCTCTTTTATGTCCTGCTCCATCTGAAGGAATGCCTTCGACTCCTGCACCAAATGAACGTGCCAATCTGGACCTGAGAGCATTTCTACACAGATCTGTTCATTTGTATAGAAAGATATGTCGTTTCCTTCTTGAAACAGTTGATTTGCCAGCCGTTTCATTCTGACGACATGACCCATCCCTCTTAAAAACCCACCATACACAACAATCATGATTTTCTTGTTCATTCAGCATCCTTCTGTTTCACAAATTGATTCAACCGAACAATATCAGGGTCTTGTTCGCAAATGGTGATGAGTTCAGCCGTAGGCACAGCAATGGAGCCGCCAGCTTTCTCTAGTAAACGGGTCGCAAACACATAATCTTCTTCTGTATCAATCGTGAATCGATAAGCAGGATATGCAAGTTCTTTGGGCGGTGTGAATAATTGCAGGTGAAATTGCTCAGGATGCTTTCTGATATAGAGCGTGACATGCTCACGCTCTGGCTGCGTAAGGGGAAAATTGTCGATTTCACTTAAAATCTGTGCGTCGATCATTTCCCCGGAAATACCGAGTGGCGTTCCAGCCGTATACGTGTAATCAGCCTTCTCTTGTCTATGTTTTTCAAGCATTTTCGACAAAAGGACTGGATCTATGAATGGGTTATCTCCTGTTAAACGCACAATGGTTTGCGGTTCAAAATGACGGACAATCTGCGCAAATCGCTGCAGTACATCCGCCTCACTGCCACGAAATACTTTATAGCCCTTTGATAAACAATAATGAGCCAGCAGATCATCTTCTGCCTCAACTGTTGTGGCGATCATGAGGTTCTGCGTTTTGTGATTGTAATGATCTGATTGCTTTACTCGTTCAACAATCAGGTCGATCAGCGCCATACCGCCGATCGGTTTCATTACCTTTTTTGGCAGCCTTGTTGAGCCCATTCTCGCCTGTATGACAAAAAGGACATCATTGATCATTTGGCGTCTCCTGCATGAGTACATCTTTCCACGAAACCCCTGTATGGGCTGGGATATCTCTGACAGCCTTTGTGCCAAGTAAAACCGCCATATACCTTGGATGCAGACCTTGGCTTTTTTGTCCTGGACGTAACACGGCTAGATTTTCTGCGGTCAATGTCTCGCCTTTCGCAATGCCTTTTGTCGTAAAAATGCCTCGATACGCAAATTCACGAATCTTGCCTTCAATAGCTGTTGTCGTTTTATAAGAACTGCCAAGGAGCTCCTCTGGCACTGAATGAGTGTCAGCTTCTGTTAGATTCCGCTGCTTTTCTGCCGCTCGAATATGCTGAACCATTTCCTTCAATTCTTCAGGATCAAGAGCAAAGGAATGATCAGCCCCAGGTAACGTTTTATCGACTGTAAAGTGCTTTTCAATGATTGCTGCCCCAAGCTTCACAGCGGCCACAGGCGCTTCAGTTGGATGCTCACTATGATCAGAAAAGCCAATGACTGCCTCGGGAAATGCCGCAGCTAAGGTTTGAAGCACGCGGAGATTCGTGTAAGCTCTAGGTGCTGGATACTTTGCTACGCAATGCATGATAGCGACCTGCTGATTATGCTCGCTTGTAATCGCCTCATATGCTTCATGGACATCCGAAATGGTTGCCCCGGCTGTTGAGAATATGATGGGCTTTTGAAAAGATGCCGTGTGACGCATAAGAGGCAAATGATTGATTTCATAGGATGCCAGCTTGAAAGCCGGCGGATCGGTTTGATTCAATAGATCCGCAGATTCTTCGTCACACACTGTGCTTAAAAATATCAGCCCTTTTTCCGCGCAACGTGACAATAACACCGGGAGCCATTCTGGCGGTAGCTCCATTTGTTCCACTAAAGAAAAAATAGACACCTCTTCCCCTTTGGCTGTTTCGTACAAACCCGGTTCCTTTTGATACATCCGATCAGCTTGAAACATTTGAAACTTCACCGCATCGGCACCTGCTTCCTTTGCCACATCAATTAAAGCAAGCGCCTGATCCAGCTTTCCATCATGGTTAATGCCTGCCTCTGCAATGATAAAGACAGGCGCGCCATCCCCTACTTTGCGATCTCCGATATAGAAATGCGCCATCTTACCTCTCTCCTTTTTTCGGCCACACATGGTAATACAAGAAGGCATTTTTTGTTCTAAAGCCCAGCTTTTCGTACAGCTGAATCGCGGTTGTGTTATGCATCTGAGTTCCGGCAGACATAAACCGATGCCCTCTCTCATGAGAGGCGTTAATCATCGCCATCACGAGCTTTTTTCCGATCCCTTTTCCTTGTGCATCCGCTCTAATGGACAATAAATCAAGTACCAGTTCATCGCCCTTTGTCACCCCTTGAATCAAACCAATGACTTCATCGTTCACCTTTGCTGCGAGATTGATATCTGCACGTCCGAGTAAATTGTTTCTCATCCATTCCTGAAAAAAATGCTGGACGGCATTCTGATCTAAAAAAGGATCAAGTGCATACCGGCTTTTCACAAAAGCCTGATGAGCAAGTGACACCGCCTCATCGTAATCCTTTTCATCCGGCAGACTGATGACCACATCTTCACCTGTAGATGGCATCTCCATTTGAACAGGCGGCGCCTCAAGACGAGTGAGACCGCCCACATAGTACACATGTGACAGCCTTTGGACGATGCGGTTTTTTTCAAGATCAGACGCTTCAAGACGTAAAAAGAAAAAATCGCATTTTTCTGTTCTCATCCAATTGATGAAACGCTCCATCAATTCTTGAAAAGCAGACGCTGTCTCCGCTTCGACAAACTTCACATGAAAAATATGCTGATGAAAAATGCCGCTTTCCCATTTTGACCATTCATATAACAGGACTGCCTTTAGCTGTGCGCCATTAACAAGAGCAAACTGCTTGAAGCCGTTCATTTGTTCCGCTTGTTGACCGTATTTCTCCAGCCAAGCAGCCAGCACCTGATCATCTACATCATGAACGACCTTCATGATAATGCCTTCTGTTCTTTTAAAATAGACAACACCGCTGTGATAACATCCTGCACATCTTCATCTGTCATACTTGGATAGAGCGGCAGTGAGAGCGTCTGCTTGTAGTATGCAAGTGACTCAGGAAAATCCTCCGGTGAATAGTGATATGTTTCTTGATAGTATGGATGCAAGTGAACAGGGATAAAGTGAACACTCGTGCCGATTTTATATTCCTTTTGCAGCTGATCAATCAGTTCATCACGCGTGATAAATGCTTCTTTTGGATTCACTTGCAGTACATACAAATGCCATGCATGTCTTCCTTCTTGATGCACAGGCGGCAGGATCAGACCCGCTTCTTTTTGAAAAGCCTGATTGTATGCTTTTGCAATCTGTTCTCTCCGCGCCTGCATGTCATCTAGTCGGCTTAGTTGAACAAGCCCTATCGATGCCTGCACGTCAAACATGTTCATTTTATAGCCTGGTTCCTCGACCTCGTAATACCACGTTCCTTTTTCTCCATAACGATTCCACGCTCCCTTGCTCATCCCATGGAGCGCTAGTCTTCTAATCCGAGCCGCAAGCGAATCATCATTTGTTGTCAGCATGCCGCCTTCACCAGTCGCTAGGTTTTTCGTTGCATAAAAGCTAAAAGCGGTCGCATCACCAATGGATCCAACGGGCTGACCGTGATACGTTGTGTAAAGAGCGTGGGCAGCATCTTCAAGTACAAATAGATCATACTTTTTGGCAATGGCTAAAATCCGGTCCATATCGCACGATTGACCGGCAAAGTGAACAGGAACAATTGCTTTTGTGTGTGGTGTAATCGCCGCTTCTAGTTTCTCTGCATCAAGGTTGAGTGTCGCTGGATCAATATCGACAAATACAGGCGCTGCTCCCGTATGGATAATCGTATTGGCTGTTGCGCAGAATGTCAGAGGGGTTGTAATCACCTCATCCCCAGCCCTAATCCCTCTTGCCTTTAACGCTAAAAATAAAGCAGCCGTACATGAATTGACAGCGATCGCATGTTTTGCACCTGTCAGCTGCTGAAATTCTTCTTCAAACTGTCTTACTTTTGGTCCAGTTGACAGCCAGCCGGACTTTAATGTTCCAATGACTTCATCAATTTCTTCCTGCTGAATGAAAGGCAGAGCATAAGGAAGAAATTGTGCTCTCTTTTTTCCCATATCGCTTGCACACCCCTATCTTCATCTCTGAAAATCCACACCAGTTTTTGTTTTAAGCAGAGAAAGCAGAACATCGATAGATCGCGCATGCGGATAATGTTGTTTAATGAACTGAGCTCCTTGCTGCTTTGCCAGTTTCATCTCTTGTTCATCCGACAAAATACGAATGGCTTTCTCAGCTAGTTCAACAGGGTTTTCCATATGATAGCTGCCAAGCGACTCGTAATATGGGTATCTTCTGCCTTCTGTCGTTTTCCCGATCAGCACACTCTTTTCAAAAAGCATCGCTTCAAGACCAACTGTAGATGTGAGCGTAATCACGATATCCACATATGGCAGCAAGTCATACAGATCAATTTCTTTTTTAATCAATTTCACATGATTTCCCGCTCGTTCAATAGTCACATAGTCATTTAATCGATTTCGAGCAATTTCCCAAGGATGCGGCTTCATGATCAGCTGAATGTCTTTCCGTTTGGCGATCGTTTTAAGAACATCGCCATAAAAGGCTTCAGAAAACGGCTGCGTTGCCACAAGCACGGTCTTTTTAGCCGGACTGAAGTTCAATTTACGAAAAATGAGATCCTGTTGAAGCGGCGTTCGCTCCTTCACCAAATCAAACCTCGGATGACCTGTGATTTCCACCTGTTCCGGCTGACAGCCTTTATCTACATACCAGTCCTTTTCATATTTTCCAAATACCCCATGGCAAGTCGTGAAAATTGGTAAAAAGGCTTCGTCTCCCATAAGCGCACCGTGCTGAAGACAGATACTCGTAAGCTGGCGTTTCACTGTTTGCAAAGCGAGTACGCGGCTGTAAGCATCCTCCGTCGTTCCAACAATGACAGCTGCAATCGGCTGCATTTGAAATAGCATTTCTATTTGGTTAATGACATCAATAAATTGCACAATGTCCTTCCGCAGTTTTTCTCTAAAAAAGACATTGCCAAAGACAGGGTGGTGAGCGTAAGGTTTAAGGAGAGCATTTGCTTTTTCAATATATTCAGCGTGGGCTTCTTTATTAACCTCTCCGGCTAATTCCGGCTTACTGATCACGGGTAATCCGTAATAATCCGCCTTCTTCCAGCGAGCGAGCACCACCGTTTTGTTTGGATGGAACCGCGTGTAATTTTGTTCCGTAAAACGCAGGTGTTCAAAGTGAAGCAATACCTTTCCATTCGCCGGACGATAAGCGATACGCTTGATCTGCTGTTTATGCTGATCAAAAAATGGCTGAATCTCTTCCGGTAATGGACAAGCGGTTGTCAGTTCTTGACCGAATGCTTCATCTTCCATGCGTTCCCTCACTTCAGGACTGATATATTGATAAAAATTACTGATCAACCCAAGAGGAATTTGCTTGTAGGACAAATCCTTCATCAGATTCACATACTCAAAGTACACCTGCCAATAATGATGAATATAGTGCGACACTTCAGGTCACCTCCCATGTTTTTGTTTTAATATACTGCGAAGCTCCCAGCAGGTAGACTGCTCGGGAAGTGCTTGAATAAAGGCACTTTTCTCTTCTTCTGCCAGCTGATAATGAATGGACTGTTCTGTGATGTAATTTGTATCTAATATTTCATCAAAGGGATAGAACGGATAAAAATGATTTAACCGAAAAAAGAAACGGGCATCCCCTATCCGATAAAAATGCGGACTCTCGTCCCAGTAAGACCCAAATTCAGCATGAATTTTTGATAAAATGGATGCGCGATGTACGACCGAGCAATGATCTATGGCACAGGGGGCATTCCATTGCACTGTTTGCGCCGGCCGAATCGTTTCTTTCACTGGCTCTTTTTTGCTATTTAAATAGATCACTTTAGAACTAGAATAGACAATCTCTTTACCTGGATGGGCATCTAGATAATGAGTGAGCTTCTCTAAACGGTCCGGGGCGTAGACATTGTCATCTGTTGCATAGGAAATATACTCGCCCTTTGCCAGTTCTAATGCTTGATTAATCAGCACGGCGTAGCGAGTTTTCGCTGTTCTCTCTTCCAGCGTTTTGACACCGCTTTGGATAAAATGAATGCGGGGATCTTTGCGAAACGGTTCAATCGCAGCAAGGGTTTTTTCGTTTGATCCATCATCCATGATAAAAAGTTCAAAGTCTGACAGCGTCTGCTGCAGGACCGCTTCAATCGATCTGCCGACGTAAGCCGCCTTGTTGTAGCTCGTCATAATGACAGTTACTTTTGTCAAAGTTTTCACCTCGGTCTCTTTCAAACTATGTTTATCATATGTGTCTCCTCTTAAAGAGACTGTAGAGTGACCTATTTTTTATAAAATTGTATTTTTTTATTGATCTATCTTTGAAAAATGCGAATTTTTTGGTAATATAAGTAATCATTTGTGTGTATTAAAGGAGTAAAGAACATTGGAAGCTATGAAGAATGATCACTCCCAAGAAGAGGAAGTAAAAGGATTTTTTCGATTTTTTAAAATTTTCGTCGCGACAAAAACGATTATTCGCTCATATCAACATTCCAATATTCCCATTTGGCTGATGATGCTCCTTGCAAGTATCGCCGGTACGGGCTGGATCTACGAAGGGTATTTTAGCGAGTATATGGGCAATCATATTCCATTCCCTTTTATTCTGTTACAAGGAGCGGGATATGGTATTTTGGCAGGCAATATGATTCTATTTTTCGGTGTCCTCCTGATTAAATGGTTAGGCCGTCTCTTTTTCGACTGTCAAACGGCATATCGAGATATACTCAAAGCCTGCACACTGACGGTCTTTTTCCCTTCTGCTTTATTTTCACTTACTTGGATTTTCACTGTTGGGATGCTTGGTCCGTATACGTTTGTTAAAATCTCACCATATTTAGATCAGCATTATGAAGTATGGTATTATCTCGATCTTTTACCTCTTACGGAAGCATATGCAAAGACGTGGATATTGGGAATGGCTGTTTTAGGCATTGTCGCTGTGATGAAGCTCAGATTATGGCAAGCCTTCATCATTGTGATTACACCGCTCGCCGCGTTTTTTCTCATCATGACACTTTTATTTGATATTCAGCACGCTATAAACTGGATCATGTAAAAAAGACGAGTACCGATAGAATACGAGGGATTGTTTTCACGCTGAGGAATTGCATAGCAGTTCCTTTTTTTCGTTCAATGTACATATTCTCCCCTCCTGTCTCATAGTGTGAAAGAGAGAAAGAATGCTATGGAAACAACAGGTGCTTTAGCGCCTTCTGTTTAGAACACCATGAGGAAAGAGGAGGAACGTTATGAAATTGAAAAATCAATTTGGGCAAGGTTCGGGTTTCGAAGGTCAAGATTTTCGCCAGCAACAATATGGAGCAAATCCGTATCCTGCGCAGCAGATGGGTTATTCAGTCCCTCCCCAAACGCAGGGTCAAATGCAGCAGGGGTTTTCGCCAATGCCGTCTACCGGCACTTCACAAGGAGGCCAAGGAACGCAGGGCGGCGGTCAGCCATATCAAATTCCTTCTGGACCGGTTTATCAGCAGAATGTCACCGGGCAGCTGCCTATTGAGCAGTCCTATATTGAAAATATTTTACGATTGAACCGCGGCAAGGTAGCCACGATTTATATGACATTTGAGGCGAGCAAGGAATGGAATTCGAAGATTTTTAGAGGCGTCATTGAAGCTGCAGGACGTGACCACATTATCATTAGTGATAATAAGACAGGAACACGATACTTACTATTAACGATCTATCTTGATTACATTACGTTTGATGGGGAAATTCAATACGACTATCCATACTCCATGTCTACGTATTCTCCGAGATAACGTCAAGCATGGCAAAAGCAAGGCTCAGGTGCCCTTGCTTTTTTCTTTTGTCTAGGTTTTTGTCACACCTCTAGGGCGCTGTTCATAAGATGCCTAGTAGTTTTTATCAAAAGCCTAGAGGTGACATCAATGACTGTTGAGCTGGATTATACATCACCAAATGTCAAATTTTCATACGATCTGAATCAAAGCCCCCTTGTGAAATTCGATCAGCATAACCTGATTAATGTGTTAGGAAAAAAACAATTAAACTCGTTGGATCAAGTGTCCCTGCTGGATATATATTTGAGTAAAAGCAAAGTCGTAGAGCCTCATTATCATCAAAATGCCGCAGAGCTTGTTTATTGTATAGCCGGTTCTGCTGCCGTATCGATGCTGAATCCATTTACAAAAAAACTGCACACCTACACCATCACACCTGGACAGGTGGCAAACGTGCCTCAAGGCTGGTGGCACTATGAAGTCGCTCTCCAAGACAGAACTCATTTGTTAGCCATTTTTAACGCATCTACACCTGAAGTGATCCTAGGCTCAGACCTTCTCACCCTCACCCCTTCTCACATCATGGCCCATACTTATTGCATGAACGAAACACAGTGGAAGCAGGCGATAAAGCCTGTGAAACCAAGTGTGTTTATCGGACCATTTTGCCACCGGGAGGATGAGTCTCAAACGCATCCTGTCCCTCCATCTCACTACGTCCCATATTATCAAGCACCGCCCAACTATACCCCTTACTGGAGTTAAGAAAAAAACCGATGCCCATATGAGAGCATCGGTTTATTGGCTTATAAATTTTTTGCTGCTGCAATGACAAGCATGATCCAAGAGGCGATAAATGCTACTCCGCCAATAGGAGTAATGGCTCCTAAAATCTTCACCTGCGTCAATGCCAGCACATAAAGGCTTCCTGAGAAGAAAAGGATGCCTGCAAGCATCACCCAGCCAGCGGCAGGAACCAAGGAGACACCTGACAGCTTATCTGCAAGAAAAGCGACAACAAATAAGCCAATGGCATGGAACATTTGATATTGAACACCTTTATTCCATATTTCTATATATTTTTCAGGGATTTTCCCTTCTAGACCGTGCGCACCGAAGGCTCCAAGTCCAACAGCAAGCATGGCGTTAATAGCACCTAAAATGAAAAATAGTTTCATTCGTCATTCTCCTTATCTCGTCAATTATATTTATCATAGCGCGGGTGAAGGGCGACATTCAACTTTCCCTTTACGTTGACACGAGATTGTCGGATTTCTTTTTCTTTCGTAACAAGACTTGGTCGACCACGATCGCAATGAGTGTGCCTAGAACAAGACCGTTGCTTAATAATGAAATGAGCACAGGATGCATCCCTTTCAAGGCCCCCTGAGGCACAAACATCGCCCCTACGCCTGCTAAAACAGCAATCCCAAGAACAAAGCGAATCCGCGGGACTTCTTCTTTCTCATACTGATCAAACTCCGACATCGCAATCCCAATCATAGAAGAGAAGACCACAAAGTTTACAGCAAGCCCCACAGGTGATGGCAATGCAGAGAAAAAGCTCATGAGCAGCGGGAATAAACTAATGAGTACAATGAGCAGACTTCCTATGAAAAATGGCTTTCTCGATGGAATTTTCGTTGTCTGGATAAATCCTGCTGCCCCCGAAATAGGTACAGGCGCAATCGCCCCGATCAGCCCGCTTAATAAATGACCAAATGCTGCGACAAAACCAGCAGGACGTGCTCTTTTCCGCTCACGCAGTTCACCAAATGCCTTCACTGAGCTTTCCACAATTCGAATACTTGCCAGCATGTTCACAATGAGTAAAATCGTTATAAAAAAGGACGTGACAAGCAATCCGCTGTCAAAGACCGGCATACCGAATGGAAACAGCTTCGGAAACTCGATGATTTGTTCTGGAATTCGAACCGGCTTCGCCAATCCGAGTAGAGCGAATAACAGCCATCCGCCTGCAAGGGCGAATAACACAGAAAACTGCCTCAAGTAATGCCATTTTGAGCGGCTGATCATGAAGGTGAGGATAATAATCAAGATCGATAAGCAAAAGACAAGCCCGTCCACCTGATTTCCCCGATAGCCGATGCCCATCAGCCCTTTCATGATTGGCTGACTTAGCTGCACAACAAGCAGCAGCAGGTAAATGCCTGTGACGACTGGCGTAAATAAAGACGCGAGCCAATTGATGATTTTAAATAAACTAAAAATAAAAAAGAAAACAGCACTAAAAATTAAAGCCCCTTGTAATGCTTGCAGGGTTTCAGGATACGTCGCAAAGATTGTACCTGTCATGCCGGCATAAAGGGTATACACACCCCACCAAAGCCCTGCTGGACTTTCATTGATCGGCAGCATATGGCCGCATAAACACTGCACCATTGCCACAAGACCAAGTGAAAAGAAAGTACTTTGAATCAGCTCCGCCGATTGCACTTGGTTCAATTCAAATGCTTGTGCAATCGCAATTGGTACGGCAATAGAAGCTGCGATAAAAAATGCCATCCACTGAATGGCGCCCAAAAATAGTTTCAAACCGATCACCTTCCCTTTGTCGTGACAAGACCATTAAAAATCAAAAATAGAGTCGCCGTTCCCGTCCTTCTCTTTTTGACCCTCATCATTTTGCTGAAATTTCTTCGCACCACTTGTGCCCATGAGTTTCTCAAGCATGGCTTGATCTGTAGTCACAGATGGCGCTGATGGTGTATGTATCGATGGAGGTGGTGAGATGGCCGGCGACTGCGGCATTTGCACCGTTGATGGTGCGTCGAGAATGACATCACATAGTGAAGAAATGGCCGCTACTTGACGTTTCACCTCTTCATCATTTCCACTTTGTTTTGCTTTTTGAACCGCTTCCTCCATTTTTTGAAGCAGGCTTGATATATGAATATTCAAGGGTAGACCCTCCAATCTAAAAAAATCTCTTTTCAACATTATTTTACCAAATGAACAAACCAAATGGGTTCATTTTTTCAAAGCAGTGCGCTCATGACTCTCTTATTTGACCCGTCATCTTCATTCACACATAATAAAAGAAACAAAATCGTCTATGAAGGGATTGAATAATGGACAAGCTTACTGCTCTATTTCAGAAACAAAAAGTCTTTCAGAAGCCGGCGGTTCAAGAACGCATCCGCATTCTTCAAGATTTAAAAGCAGCAATCAAACAGCATGAAAAGGATATATTACAGGCCTTAGCCCATGATTTACATAAATCCGAACAGGAAGCCTATACAACAGAGATTGGGATGGTGTATGAAGAAATCAATCATACCATCAAACACCTTCACAAATGGGCGAAGCCAACTCGCGTGAAAACACCGCTGACTCATATCGGATCAAAAAGCATGATTATCAAGGAACCTTATGGAACTGTGCTCATCATTGCTCCTTGGAACTATCCTTTCCAATTGGCCCTTTCTCCATTAGTCGGTGCGATTTCTGCGGGAAATGCCGTGATTTTAAAGCCGTCTGAGCTGACGCCGGCAGTCTCACAAGTGATCAGCACTATCATCAAACGTGTATTTCAAGAAGACCATGCGGCTGTCGTAGAGGGCGGTGTTGAAGTCAGTACAGAACTGCTGAAACTGCCCTTTGATTATATCTTCTTTACTGGAAGTGTGGCAGTTGGCAAAGTCGTCATGGAAGCCGCCGCAAAGCATTTGACCCCTGTCACACTTGAGCTTGGCGGAAAAAGTCCCAGCATCGTCATGCCTGATGCCGACATCAAGCTAGCAGCGAAGCGGATCACCTTTGGAAAGTTCACCAATGCAGGGCAAACCTGCATTGCACCAGACTATTTGCTCGTTCATGAATCCATCAAAGAGGAACTTTTGCGAGAAATGACAGCCTGTATCCGTGACTTTTATGGTGAACATCCCGAAACGCATCCGCACTTTGGAAAAAATGTCAGCCAGCGTCACTTTGACAGGCTTACACAATTTCTCTCAAATGGATCGATCGTCACAGGTGGACAGTGCAATGAACAGGAGCTCAAAATCGCTCCGACCATTTTAGACCACATTACATGGGAAGATCCTGTCATGCAGGAGGAAATTTTCGGACCGATTCTGCCTGTCATGACCTTTGATTCTCTGCATGAGGCAGTTCATATGATCAAAGCAAGACCGAAGCCGCTTGCGCTTTACTTATTTACAACAAATAAAGAAACAGAATCCTATATTCTAAACAACCTCTCATTTGGCGGAGGATGTATCAATGACACGCTTATGCATGTCGCTACCCCTTACCTGCCATTCGGAGGCGTCGGCGAAAGCGGCATGGGGCGATATCACGGGAAGGAAAGCTTCTTTACTTTTACGCATGAAAAAAGCGTCCTGCGCCAAACCAATCGCTTCGATTTTTCCTTCCGTTATCCAAATGCGAAAAATGGACTCGACTTGGTCCGCAAATTTTTAAAATAAACAGGACGAAGGGGCTCTCCCCTCGTCCTATTTTCATTCAATATCCTTGATACACCAATTGATTTCTTCAATCCCCATTTGCTTTAAATACGCGTTTACCTTTGAAAACGGCCGGCTGCCAAAAAAGCCGTTTCTTGCAGAAAAAGGACTTGGATGAGGTGACTCAATGATGAAATGCTTGTTTTGATCAATGCGTTCTTTCTTGTTTTGAGCATGTCTTCCCCATAACACAAAAACGACGGGCTGCTCACGCTGATTCAGCACATCAATCACGCGGTCTGTCACACGTTCCCAGCCCTTGCCTTTATGAGAATTCGCCTCGCCCCTTCTCACAGTCAGCACAGTGTTTAAGAGCAGCACACCCTGCTCTGCCCAGCTGACAAGTGAACCGTGGTTTGGAACAGGACAGCCAAGATCATCCTTTAGCTCCTGAAAAATATTTCTTAAAGATGGCGGGTGTTTGACGCCCGGCTGAACAGAAAAGCTTAATCCATGTGCCTGCCCTGGGCCATGATAAGGGTCTTGTCCTAAAATCACCACTTTGACCTTTTCATATGACGTCAAATGAAGAGCACGATACACGTCATCTGGTTTTGGAAAAACGGTCTGCGTGCGATATTCTTCCTTCATCCATTCACGTAATTCCTGATAATACGGCTGTTCAAATTCACTTTTCATCACAGCCCACCAGCTATCATTTAAAAATGGCTTCATTGTGGTTTTCCTCCTTCTACTTGCTGCGCTAGTCTGGAGATCATCGGTTTTCCATCCCACACAATCTCACTCTCTGATTCTCTTTTTTTCATCGCTGGTTCTTCTAATAATATCGCAAAGTTCGCTGTCGGCAGATCGCCCAGTTCATGCTTTTCACTTAAATCATCTAAGTAGTTTTTCCTTGTTTCACCCAGATCACTAGACTGATTTCCACCGCCGTCAAAAAACGCATAGATCACGCTCGCCGCTGGCACTCGTTTGACTCGGGCATGCTGTGATACACGCAAAAAGAAGTCCCAGTCCCAATAATGATGCATCGCTGGATCAAAATAGCCAATCTCATCGTGTATACAGCGTTTGTACATACTGCCCGAAGGAACATATGTAGAAAAGACACGCATATCCTCAATATCCGCTGTATAAGCAAACAAACGTCTCGACAGCGGGAAACGGGTCGCGCCTTTTTCTTCAAATGATACAATTTCTGCATCAGAAAAGACAAAATCGGCATCTTCCAGCGCCTTGCTCATGCGTTCGATATGACAAGGTGTGAAGTAATCATCGTCGTCACTCAGCATGATGACGTCTCCTGTCAGCTCCCGCACCCCCACATTTCTGGCATTTACATGCTGGACATTCTCATCTAAATGAATCAAGCGGATCGGAAGCTCAGGGTAAAGTTCCTGAATGATGTCGACTCGCTCTCCTGCATCATTGACGACGACAATTTCAAAAGGCTGTACGGTTTGTCTTGTAATGGATTCAAGCAGCTCACACAGTGCGCTGAGCCGGTTATGTGTCACAATTAATAAGGAAATCTTCATATGCAGCTTACTCCTTTAATAGATTCGTCTTTTTCCATTAAAACATAAATTGACTATCTTCTCATGATATAAAAGGCGGTTTGATTTGAGGGGAAAATGGGAATTTTTGATGAAAAGGAGTGATCATGATGGAATATATCACGGTGGAAAATAGTAAAGAAGCAAAACAGACCATTGACCACATTCATTCATCGGGTTCATCAAAAGACGCTGTTTTTGTTTTTGCGTACGACCCAGAACGCTCTGATACCGTAACGGAGTATACAGATGCCAAAAGCATGACTGCGGTCGATCAAGGGATTTTGGATCAAGTCGCCAATGTCATTCGCACCCGGGATGATGAACTGATGGCCAAAATGATGTCAACTGGGGCCGATCAAGAGTTAGCCTTAACCCTTTTAGATGAACTGAAAAAAGGGAAATTGGTGATTTGTAAAAGGTAAGAAAGAGAGGCGTTCCGATGAGAGGAACGCTTTTTTATGCCGTTTCATTGTGATAAATGGAAAAGCTGATTATAATAAGGGATAGAACAGTAACTGTTACACATCACATTGGAGGTTCAGCAACTATGTCTATGAATAAAGCACTCACCATCGCAGGTTCGGATTCAAGCGGCGGTGCAGGTATCCAAGCAGATTTAAAAACGTTTCAAGAAAAAAACGTCTACGGGATGACAGCTTTAACCGTTGTCGTTGCAATGGACCCTCATAATCATTGGGATCATCAGGTGTTTCCAATTGATACGGCGACAATTCGCGCGCAGCTCTCTACCATTGTAGAAGGTATTGGTGTAGATGCGCTGAAAACGGGTATGCTTCCAACCGTCGACGTGATTGAGCTTGCAGCTGACACCATCAAAACATATGACCTAAAAAATGTCGTCATTGATCCTGTCATGGTTTGTAAGGGTGCGAACGAAGTCCTTTACCCAGAGCACGCGGAAGCATTGCGTGAAAAGCTCACGCCACTGGCAACCGTTATCACACCTAATCTTTTCGAAGCAGGTCAATTAAGCGGAATCGGCGAGATCAAAACGATCGAACAAATGGAAGAAGCAGCAAAACGCATTCACGAACTTGGTGCAAAGTATGTGGTTATCACTGGAGGCGGTAAGCTCAGCGAAGACAAAGCCATCGATTTGCTTTATGATGGACAAACCTTCGAACGCCTTGAAACAGATAAAATCGACACAGAATACACACACGGCGCAGGCTGCACATTCTCAGCAGCAGTCACAGCTGAACTAGCGAATGGATCAGACGTGAAAGAAGCCATTTATGCAGCAAAAGAATTCATCACGGCTGCCATTAAAGGCTCTTTCCAGCTAAACGAATACATCGGACCAACAAAGCATTCTGCTCATCGTTTTGACAAATAAAACAGAAAAAACCGATTCGCCTTGTTAGGAGGTGAATCGGTTTTTGTTTATCGAAAGCTTCGTCTCTGTGCAAACAGCCAATCTGTTAAGCCTGGCGTCTCATAAGCAGGCGTCCATGATGCATGGTCATATCCATACTTGCTTGCATACTCCGTATAAAGCGGCTGGCCGCCAGCTTTTTGAATAGCTTGAATTGTATTTCTCGCATAGCTGATAGGGATAATGGAATCATCCTCTGCATGAAATGCCCATATTGGCTTGCTCGCTAAAATTCCCGCCTTGCTCGGATCTGCACCCCCAGCAATAGGAATCATCGCTGCAAACAAACGAGGATATGTGATGTTCAACTGGTACGTGCCAAATCCACCTTGTGATAAACCCGTCGCATAAATTCTTTTCTGGTCAATCTGATAAGAAGTTAACACATGCTGAAGGACATCATAAGCTTTGTGTAAATCTGGTGAAAATTGAAACACATTCGTCAGATCAATTTCATTTTGCACATTTCTTGTTAATGCAAAGCCTCCATCGACAGCATTTCGCGCCTGAGGTGCAAGTACATACGAAGGATGTTTCTTTTGAACTTCAGGAGAAGCCCATAAAACTGCACCATCATTCGCAAGTAACTGCTTTTGATTGTCTGTTCCCCTCTCCCCGCCTCCATGTAAGAAGAGGACTAAAGGATAGGCTTTACCCCTCTTATGATTTTTCGGAATGTACAACCGATAAGGCATTCCTTGATATTCAAAAGATAAAAAAGATGATGCGATATCCTCTCGTGTGACAAAACGATAATTGTACGTAGACGTAGCAAGTCGATGCCTATTTTTGTAAGCGCTTACTTTTAAAGTCGTATCAGTTTCGATATGAATGGGCTTTTTGTATAACTGACTTTGAGTTGTCGGCTGGCTGCCATCTGTTGTGTAATAAAGAGAAGCTTTTTGAACGTGAGAATGCAGAGCTACCTCTTGTGAACGATAATATTGACCAGACGGGACTGAAGCAGTTGACGCAGCAGATGACGTATGATTTCGGGCAGAAGAAACGGAAGGAAAAAGAAAACTCATAGAAAACAGGACAATAATAAAGGTGATCAGGCATTTCTTGGTTGTATAGTTCATATCGTTCCTCCTGTACATGCTCAGATGAAATTTTTATTTATTATTGATCATGACAACACAAATGTCAACGCTTTCATTTAAATTTCTGAATCATCTTATTGAATAAAAAAAGCGTACCCGCTTCCGAGTACACTCTTTTATCCATACATGAACGCCTATTTTTGCTGATCGGACTCTTTCGCCATTTTTCGAATAAAGGCTTCAATGGATTCAACAAATAAAGCATATTCTTTCATTTGTTTATACGTATCTGACAGCTTCTCTTTCACTTCTTCCTGCTCTAAAGAAGGTTCACCGAGAATAGATTGAACTTGAATGAGCAATTCTTTATATTCTTCACGTTTATCTTCAACATGATCTGCCATTGTCTCCAAGCGTTTTCTAGTCGTCGGCTGCTGTTTTGAATTCAAGTAAACAACCCCTTTTTTTGTCCTACCGCATTTGGATAAACGTCAGCCTCAGCTGTATATATTTTAAAATGATACCATAATTCCACCTGTTATCATATATGTAAAACGTCATCAAACCGCTTTAGGCCAACCTTGTATATACACGCTATAGGCTTTAAGTTACAGGCTGATCTCACTAGAAAAAAGCAGATCATTGATCTGCTTCTCTTTGTAAATGCCATGTCTTCAGTTTCAGCTTTGTTTCATTTCTGCCACTGATGGAGATCGATTTATTTCCCGGGGAAGGAAAGTAACGTGCAGTAAAAACTTCTCGGCCTCCGTTTACAAAAATCTCAATTGACGATGAGTCGATAAAGATATGAAGGTCGTGTAATTCCTCTATGACTACTTCACGAACTTCCTTTGATCGATCTTCAAATCGATCCCGCTCTAATGTCAGCTTCCCTTCCTCTTTATCATAGATGATGCGTGCTGCTGCACGGATACAGCATTCAAACCCTTTTTGTGTCTCAATTTGATCAATGAATACCTCTGCGCTCGTAATATCCTCTACAGGGATGGAATGAACAGAACGTTTAATATGAAAAACATGCTCTTGTTCATTGGTCCGCATGGATTGAAGTTCACTTACTGGTTTTTGAATCAGATGTCCGTCCTCATCTAAACGGAGCTCTCTCGGGATCGTGAGGCAGTGTATCCATTGATAAGAAATGGTCGGATGATGTTCTTCTCCTTGATCAGGCACCCCCATCCACCCGATTAAAAGTCGTCTGCCTGATTCGTCTAGAAAGGTTTGCTGCGCATAGAAGTCAAAGCCGCGGTCCAGCTCCTCAAACGCTCCGTGTGTATATTGATAGGAATGATCATCCAATGTGCCAACAAAATAGCCTGATTGATGTGTGTTGTGATATTTTAAGCCATCCGGCTCTAGCCCTTGCGGTGACACAATCAATACATCCCGGCCGTCTAATTCAAACAGGTCTGGACATTCCCACATATAGCCGAAATTGTCTAAACCATTCTTTCCGCTGCCTGCAATCGTGCCTTGAAACGTCCAATTATCCAACGTATCAGAGGTAAATAAGACAAGGTGTCCCTTCAGGTCTAAGCTTTGTGCACCAAGGACCATGTACCACTGGCCATTTCGCTTCCATACCTTTGGATCTCGAAAATGAGCAGTGAACCCTTCCGGCAGTGTTGCCACGACACCTTTTTTCTGAAAGTGAATACCATCTTCCGAAACAGCTAAACATTGATACGTCTCACGGTTCCCTTGTTCATCCCGAACGTTTCCAGTGTACATCACATGCATCTGACCATCGTCTATAAATGCACTGCCAGAATAACAGCCGTTTTGATCAAACCAATCACTTGGGGCAAGAGCGGCTTCTTCGTGCTGCCAATTGACTAGATCTGTCGATGTGTAATGCCCCCAGAATTTTGCACCATGCCCCGTTTTGAATGGCTGCCACTGATAAAAGACGTGGTAAATTCCTTTCCACTGAATCAGCCCATTCGGATCATTTAAAAGACCGACTGGCGGCATCAAATGAAAATGCTGCCGGTACACATCCTTTTTGACCAAATGCTCATAGTTTCGAATACGGTCTGCTATCTTTTGACGAAGTGCTGCGTCAGTAGTTGTCATGACTGTGACCACTCCTTGATTATTTTTCGACTTCTTTTATTTTAAAAATGATAGTGAGAATAAATGAAACAGCAACAGCGATTAACATACCAATCACATAATTGACCACATTCTGAACACCGAATGGTGCTGCAATCGCAATCATCGGAATGCCTGTTAAACCATAAGCATTGGCTGCTACCTTCGTGAAAACTACAAATGCCCCGCCCAATGCTCCTCCAATCATCGCCGCAATAAATGGTTGACGATAGCGGAGGTTTACACCGAATATAACAGGCTCAGTAATTCCTAAAAAAGCAGAGAAGGCAGCAGGAAGGGCAATTTCTTTTGTTTTTGCACGCTTGGCTAAGAAAAAAACAGCCAATCCTGCCCCGCCTTGCGCGACATTGGACATTGCCCAGATTGGCAGCAAATAGTTACGCCCAATATCATTCAGCAATCCTGCCTCAATCGCATGGAAGCTATGGTGAACCCCTGTGAGCACAATCAAAGAGTAAGCACCGCCGAAAATGAGTCCTGCTAAGAACCCTGCATGGTCATAAATAAATGTCAGTGCATTCGAAATGCCTGTACCAAGCATTCTTCCAAGCGGTCCAACTGCAATAAATGTCACAAATCCAGTGACAATCACCGTCACAAATGGGGTCACAAGTAAATCAATACTGTTCGGAACGACTTTTCTTAAATTCTTCTCAACAAGGCACATGATATATACGGTCAATAACACTGGAATAACCGTCCCTTGGTAACCAAGAAGAGCAATATCAATATTGAATAAATGCATATATTCAGGTTTTGCTTCCGTCAATCCCCACGGATTAAGCAGATTCGGGTGAATCATTATTCCCCCAATGACAGCCCCTAAATACGGATTTCCGCCAAACTCTTTCGCTGCACTGACCCCAATTAAAATCGGCAAAATGATAAAGGCTGCACTTGAGAACATATCAAGCATTTGGAAGATCGCAGAGCTTGGATCAGCCCATTTGAAGGCTTTCATCATACCTAAGAGACCCATTAACAAACCGCTTGCCACAATTGCTGGAATGATTGGTACAAAAATATTCGATAACGTCTTTGCAAAACGCGCAAGTGGATTCATTTTTTGTTTCACTGCTTCATCATGGCTGACAGGCTTTTGTTTCTCGTCGCCAGTCTCAAGACCAGTCTCACGAGCAAATGGTTCATATACTTTGTTGACAGATCCCGTTCCAAAAATGACTTGAAATTGTCCTGAACTTGAGAAAGCCCCTTTTACACCTTCAAGTTCTTCAATGGCCTCTTTGTCAATCAAATCCTCATTTTTCACCACCAATCTGAGTCTTGTTGCACAATGAGTAGCACTGATGACATTTTCTTTGCCGCCTAACAGTTTTGTTAATTCTTTGGCTGTTTTTTGATAATCCATGAAGTTTCCTCCTTTTTTAAAGCAAAAAAGACCTAAAATTCACCAACGAGTAAAGGACATACACGTCCCCTCGTTACGCAAATTTTAGGTCTTGCCTGCCTGACAGTCACAATCCCGCGGTATCAAATTTTGATTACGCTTTCATCAT
The DNA here is from genome assembly GCF_038630815.1 of Bacillus sp. FSL K6-0994. Taxonomy (NCBI): domain Bacteria; kingdom Bacillati; phylum Bacillota; class Bacilli; order Caryophanales; family Bacillaceae; genus Bacillus; species Bacillus sp. FSL K6-0994. Next base: position 3,445,240 of record NZ_CP152043.1, read on the forward strand.
AGTATAAGACTGTGACATGCGTCAACCTCTTTTTTCAAATCCAATGACCCATGTACACTAATAAGAGTAGTGTGCATAAAAAAAAGCCTGCATGCAGGCACATCATTTTAAACCAATTCGGCTTCCTGCAGACGCTGGACATGCAGCGTGATGTAGCCGATCTCCGATTCAGGGAGATGAAGTCCATATTCATCTTTTAACAAATCAGCAAGTCCAAGTGCACACCGGTACGCCGTATCATACTTTGTTTGGATAAAAATCAGCATGTCTTCGTCCATGATTTGAAATGCCTCATTTGATTCCAACCTGCCTAATGCATACCTCAAATGTGTCACAAGCCGCTGATAGGAAATACTATCCTCATCAATTGAATGCTGAAAATATCTTTCAATATGCTCGATCATTTCTTTGATCATCGTTGTATATTTCACGGTCTTTTTCATGGACTCCGTATTCATTTTGGCCGTATGAATATGAAGTGCCACATATCCTGCCTCATCGTCCGGCAGTTCAACCCCAAGCCGCTCCTTTACATAACGAATGGCATACTTTCCAATCTCATATTCCTGCTTATATAAGACTTTGATCTCACCAAGCAATTTATTATATAACACAATGCCTTTTTGAAGGCGTTCAATGGCGAAGGACAAATGATCAGTCAGTGATATGTGAATGTGATCACTGAGCGGCATCATGAGTTTACCCTCTGCATAACTGATGATATGCTCTGCCACCTCAATATGCGCTTCTGGCAATGTGGCAAGAATTTGTTTGAATTTCTCATTTTCTTCACGCACAACAAAGATTTTCTCTATTTTTTGAAGAGGAACGACGTCATTTTTCCCCTTCTGAAAAGCAATTCCGGGTCCCATCACAATTTTCTCCTGATCGCCCTCCTTCACAATCACTGCGTTGTTATTCAATATTTTATATATCTTCAAGGGGTATCCTCTCCCAGCAGATAACATTTCTTATGTGGGATTTTACCCTGTTTCACTTTTTCTGTAAAGGTAAGAGCGGACCAGCACGCGCCTCTCGCATCGTCTTCTCTTCAAGCATCATCAGACTTTGAGTAAACCGCTTCTCTATCCTGCGTTTCTTCTTATGTTCTTCTGCCAGTTTCTCCAGCTCTCTCTCTTTCACTACTTCAAAGAATCCAGCATCCGCCGCGGCCGCCTGAAACCCTTGCTGTTTCATCATCACACCAGGGTTCACAAGCACATTCATCATGAAACCAAACCATACGCTCAACCAGCTTTTTAATTTCTTCACTGAACATCCCTCCGCTTTTCTTAGAATCTAGCAACTCTAGCAAAACAACTGCTCCTATCATATCCCGAGAAAAAAGAGAGGTTTGTCACAATCTGGGTGAAAAAACCAACTAGTTTTCAGAAGTTTTGTTGAAAAGTGCAGAAGATCATCATGTGCCTGGATGTTTCAATGAAAATTTTATGCACACGCTATCCCAAAGATAAGCACACCTTATCAACAGGGTTTATCCACATATCAACACCCTCTTACTAGATTTTGTGTATGTAAATTTTTTATTTTCCATATATGTATCTGAATAATTGAGTTATCAACAGACATTTGTGAATAAGTGCGACTTTATAAACAAAATAGTTCTTTATAACTATGTAAAATAAGACCATTTTAGTAAAGGAATTGTTTTCAACGTATTGAATACTTAATAACGGGCAGTGAATCTTTCCTATTTATCCACAAAAAGAAAGGCTATCTCCCTAAAAACACAGCTAGAAAGGGGAAAATAAATGAAAAAGGTAATATCTCGTTCTTCTGTTCTATTGTTCTCCACTATTTTTATTTTATCCACATTCTTTACCGGTCAACAGGCTGCTGCTGCTCCATCTAACAAAAAGATGGAACTAGAAAAAGCAGAAATCTTCGGTGAAATCAATGTCAACTCGAAAAAACAAACCACTGTCATTGTTGAATTAAAGGAAAAATCCTTAGTTGAAGCCAAGCAAGAAGGCGAATCACAAACAAAGGCCTCCCTCAAAAAATCTCGAACAAAAGTAAAGAACGCAGCACTCAAAGAGGTAGATAAAGCGAGTGTTCGTCAAGAATATGAAAAAGTTTTCTCTGGTTTCTCTATGAAACTTCCTGCAAACGAAATCCCGAAGCTGCTCGCAGTGGATGGAGTAAAAGCCGTTTATCCGGATGTTACATATAAAACCGATGAAGTGAAAAAAGAAAGCATCCAGCTTCCAAACGAAGATGTCTCCCCGCTTATGGATAAAAGCGCTCCATTTATCGGTGCACCAAAAGCATGGGATGCCGGCTATTCTGGAAAAGGGGTCAAAGTCGCAGTCATTGATACTGGAGTAGACTATACCCACCCTGATTTAAAAGGAAACTTCGGTTTATACAAAGGCTATGATTTTGTTGATAATGATTATTCTCCGCAAGAGACACCTAAAGGAGATCCTAGAGGCGAATCCACAGATCACGGCACACACGTTGCAGGAACGATTGCAGCAAATGGACAAATTAAAGGGGTCGCAAAGGATGCCACGCTTCTTGCATACCGTGTACTTGGACCAGGTGGATCTGGAACAACTGAGAACGTTCTTGCAGGCATCGACCGGGCTGTTACTGACGGAGCAGATGTCATGAACCTCTCTCTTGGAAACAGTGTCAATAACCCTGATTATGCAACGAGCATTGCACTTGATTGGGCCATGTCTGAAGGCGTTGTCGCTGTGACTTCGAATGGAAACAGCGGTCCGAACAGCTGGACAGTCGGTTCTCCCGGCACGTCAAGAGAGGCCATTTCTGTCGGAGCAACTCAGCTTCCGTACAGCCTTTACAATGTGAAATTCCCAAATTATTCTACTGCAAAAGTCATGGGATACTACCAAGAGAGTGATTTAAAAGCGCTTGACCAAAAACAAGTCACACTCGTCCAAGCAGGAATCGGTGACGAAAAGGCGTTTGAAGACATCGATGTGAAAGGAAAGGTGGCCGTGATTGAACGGGGTGCCATTGCTTTTGTGGATAAAGTCGACAATGCAAAAGCCGCTGGTGCAATCGGCGTTGTGATGTATAACAATACCGATGGAGAAATCCCAGTCGACGTACCAGGACTCGCACTTCCTACGATTAAGCTGTCAAAAGCTGAAGGAACAGCGCTTATTAAAGCCATTGAGGCTGGAAACGATACAACGGCTTTCTCCATTCAATTTGTCAAGGAACTTAGTGAGCAAGTCGCTGACTTCTCATCCCGCGGACCGGTTGTGGATACGTGGATGATTAAGCCTGATCTGTCAGCACCTGGCGTCAGCATTGTGAGTACGATCCCAACGCATGATCCTTCTCAGCCTTACGGATATGGATCTAAGCAAGGAACAAGTATGGCATCTCCGCATGTGGCAGGAGTTGCAGCGATCATTAAACAAGCAAAACCATCGTACTCAACTGAACAAATCAAAGCATTGCTGATGAATACAGCAGAAAAACTGTTTGACGCAAATGGCAGCCCATTCCCTCATAACACACAAGGAACAGGCAGCGTTCGAATCATGGAATCACTTCAGGCGTCTTCTATCGTTTCTGATGCGAGCTATTCTTACGGCACTTTCTTAAAGGAAAAAGGCGTTCAAATCAAAACGAAGAAATTTAAGGTAGAAAACCTTTCAAAAGCACCGAAAACGTATACCATTGATTACAAATTCAATGGCAGCGGCATTAGTACAAACGGAACGAAAAAAATCACCGTCAAAGGGAATTCCACTGGATCCTTTACTTCTGCAGTACAGGTGAATTACGGAAAAACCAAAAAAGGGACGTACCAAGGCAGCATAACCCTTCGCGAAAATGGCAGAAAGATCACAGAAATCCCTACTTTATTGATTGTGAAAGAGCCTGATTATCCGCGCGTCACTTCTGTTTCCGTAGAGCCGGACAATCGTGCTGGAAGCTATGTCATTAGCAGCTACCTGCCTGGCGGTGCTGAGAACCTTGCATTCCTTGTCTACTCGACCGATGGAGAGTATTTAGGTGAAGCTGGTGTTTATCAACATGTTGATAAAGGAGAACACCGCGTAAAATGGAATGGCACAATCAATCAAGGCCAGAAGCTTGAAGCTGGTGAGTATATAATGCTTGCGTATGCAAGCTTGAAAGGAAAATCAGATACCGTACAAACGAAGGAAGCTTTCGAAATTTACCCTGAATAAATGTGAATCACAAGAAAAGCCTTGTATGAGTGGATAAGCTCATCAAGGCTTTTCGATCATATATGGAGGAAAGAGAAACTCATGTTGATATTGCTATGGATCGTTTCTTTTTTTACTGCTTTTTTTCTGACGATCACCTTGGTTTATTTTCTAACCTTTTTACATACGAAGCAGCCTCGTCCTTTTCATCAAGCATGCGAGCTGTCTGTTTATACTTCCTGTATCTACCCGCTCAGCCTGCTCGTGTCAGCCGCCTTCTTCCTCACCATGATGGTCCTTTTCCCCTTGTACTGGCTCCGCAGGCGATAAATATACATACGTTATGCATCAAAGGCTTCTTTTAATAAACGATACGATGTGAGCCGGTCTTGCATGTGATGTGTGATGGTCACAGCGATCAATTCATCTGTTCGATAAGCCTTCGCGAGTGCGGTTAGCTGCTCTTTCACAGATGCTGGCGTTCCAACGACCATCCTTTGACGATTAGCAGCCACTCGTTTTTGTTCATATGGACTGTAGGAATACGACTGTGCCTCTTCATATGAAGGAAAGCCTTCAAGATTCAGCCCTTGTTCATTGGCAAGTAAAGATAAATCTAAGCTGACAGCCAGTTTTTCTGCCTGCTCCTCTGTTTCGGCACATAAAACAAAGACTGCCAGACTGAGACGCGGCTTTTCACCGAATACTGAAGGTTCAAATCGGTTGATATATTGCTCCACAGAGTCTTCTCCGCCTTCACCATTAATAAAAAGAGCAAACGTGTAGCCTGCACCTGCTTTCGCCGCAAGCCTTGCACTCCCGCCAGAGGAACCGAGCATCCATACTTCTGGCGCGGTCTCTACCTTCGGAGAAGCAGTCAAATGAGGCAGCGGGTAAAATTCATCCGCTAGATCATGTAAATAGACCTTCAATTCCTCTACCTGCTCAGGATACTGGTCGCCTAGACGCTTTCGCTCACCATGATGAAGGGCAATGGAGGAAATAGGCATACCACCAGGGGCACGTCCAATCCCAAGATCGATTCTGCCAGGAGCCAGCGCTTCGAGAACCCTGAAGTTCTCTGCTACTTTATAGGCACTGTAGTGCGGGAGCATAACGCCGCCTGAGCCAATGCGGATGTGCGATGTAACGGCTGATAAATGGCCGAGAAGCACCTCTGGACTCGATCCTGCAAGCCGGTTTGAAAAATGATGCTCTGATACCCAAAAACGGTGATAGCCCCACTTTTCCGCCTGCTTCGCCAGTTCAACCGTCTGCTTCAGTGCTTCAGTAGGTGTTGCGTCTCCAATCAAAGGAGATTGATCCAGTATACTTAATTTCATTATGCTGCACCTCTTACAGAAATCCCCCTCTCTTAAATGGAAAGGGGGATGTCTTATTTATTTTCGATTAAAGCCCTTCTCTTTCACAAATTCTCCAAGGAAGGCACGCTTTGGCTGACTAAAGCCCCGCAGCATCTGCTCAGACCAAGTATCTTTTCTCTCACCGTTTGTTCGTTCTTCATAATATGCCGAAATACGATCATCGTATTCTTTTAAATAACGATCCACATGCGCTTCATCTTGCTGATATGAATTTTCATGATAGATGAGTTCAACTGGCAGCCGTTCCTTTTGTGACGACTGATTAGCTGGATGGCCAACAGCCAGACCGAATAACGGCAGCACATAAGATGGCGTTTCAAGCACTTCAGAGACTTCTCTCAGCTGATTACGCAGTCCGCCAATATAGCAGATCCCAAGTCCCATTGATTCTGCAGCAACACTGACATTTTGTGCAGCCAATGCCGCATCGATGACGCTAATGAGAAAGGCTTCCGTATTCTCAAGCGCCTCCTGATGATTCTTCCCTGCTCTTTTTGCAATATGATCATGGCGTTTCAAGTCTGCACAGAAGACAAAGAAATGCCCATTCTTCTCAACGTAAGGCTGATTCCCAGCCAGTTCAGCAAGCTTGGCCTTCTTCTCCTGATCTGTCACCCCAATAATACTATACGCCTGTACATAGCTTGATGTCGAAGCAGCCTGTGCACTTTTAATCAGTGTCAGCACCTCTTCTTCTGTCAAACGCTCGTCTGTAAACGAACGGATGGATCGATGATTTAATATGGCTTCTATCGTTTTGTTCAATTCGAAGACCTCCTTCACTTCTTCTATCATAAGGCAAAGACATAGGGCTTTTCAAAAATGAAAACTCGCATAAAAAAAGACAGCCTATACTTAGACTGCCCTTACCCGTTTTATTTAAATAAATAACTTTGATATTTCGTTAATTGAACGCTTGCGTTATAGGCGATCCCGAATCCAATGAGAACGGACAAGACAGAGCTTCCTCCAAAGCTGATAAATAAGAGTGGAATCCCTGTTACAGGCATCACGCCTATGTTCATGCCAATGTTCTGGAACGTATGAATTACAATCAATGCTGTATATCCTACGCAGAAGAATGACGCAAATCGGCTATAAGGATGGATACGGTCAATCAGTACGACAAGCCGGTAAATCAAGAAGAAGAACATGATCACAACAAAGGCACAGCCGATAAAGCCAAAGGCTTCACCTATAATGGAGAAAATCATATCCGTTTGTGCTTCAGGAACGTAGACCTTTAAGTTTTTAATGCCATTCCCAAAAATCTGCCCTGCACCAATGGCCATAATCGCCTGCTCTACTTGATATTTATCAGATCCAGATGCATCCTGCGTCTGTGCTTGGTTGGCTGTTGAAGAACTATCAGGCAGCCAAGCGGTAATCCGGTTGATCTGGTACTGCTGGATGCCTATTGTTTTCGCAAAATCAGGGAATAAGATAATCACAGCTAAAACAGAAGCAACTAAAAGCACAACCACTGAACCGATGAGAGAGATCAGTTTCCAATTGATCCCTGATAAAAACACCATCACCACAACAATAAACATACAAACAGCCGCAGTCCCTGCATCCTGCAAGAAGATCAGTCCAACTGGTACAGCTGCCACCCCGGCAATTTTTAATAGAAGGAAAATATCATCCTCTAATGTCCGCTTTCCTCTAGGTGTAGACTTTCCAATGACAGATGCAAGCATCATAATCAAACCAATTTTCATGAACTCTGAAGGCTGAAGTGTTCCAACCCCTGGTATCACAAACCAGCTTTTTGCACCATTTTTAATTGGAGCAAAATCATGACTTCCAATTTTTGCAGGAGCAACTTTCAAAAAAAGTAACAGCAGTATGCCGCCTATAAAAATATAGAGACTTAGCTTCTCTAATTGCTCCAAATCAAAGTAATTTATGGCTACAATACATATAACTCCGACCATGTAGTAAATAATCTGTCTGGTCCATGCATTAGTTCCATACTGCCCAAATTGACCCGCAGCATAAATCGAAATGACACTGATGGCAAAGAAGGCTAAAAATATAAAAATCAAATCTCCTTGATAGTAAGGAGATGTATTCTGCTTGTTCATGAACTAACCACCCTTATTACAAAACATAAAAGCCCTTATTTATATTAGATTGAAATTTTCACAAAATCAACTCACCTTAAATATGACGGAAGATACATCCGAAAGGTTCCATTCATTTTTCAAAAAATGAAATACTTTTCATCCTAACAATAGGAAAAAATTCCTTCACACTCTTTTCATTCAGATCTCAAGTCCTTTAAAAAGATTATTTTACAGATTTTAAGGGGAAAATTCAATGACCTATGTGGCAAGAAGACAAGTAAACATCAGATTAGCATAAGCTGCAATGAGGATTGAGGAATGAAACCATTTTGTATGGAATAAGGCCCATTTTCCAATTATTACGTTTACTTCAAAGTCAATTGTGGTATAATACTTGTAACAAAATGTTCACAATATCTCCTAAAAACAGACACAATTGCATCCTGACCTCTCATTTGATTTGAACATCAACTTACAAAGGAGTTGGATACGATGGATATGTTCTTTGCGTACCTATGTATAGCAACGGCTACACCCCTGTTTTTATGGCTGGAAAACAGAAAGATTGCATTAGCATCTATTCCACCCATTATGATTATGTGGATTTTCTTCGGTCTTTACATGACAAGCAGTTTATCTCCAGCAGGACATACCTTCATGATCGCATTCTTTGCCATTAACGTGATTTTGGCTCACATTGCAGCGTTCCTCATCTACGGACTTCCATTCATTCGCAAAAGATTCAGCAGCAGATAGATATCGCCCAACTATTGGAAGCGTTATCACCATCATGATAAAAACCACTCACCTTCAAGAGATGAGTGGTTTTTTTATTATTTCTCTGAATGCTCAGACTGCTTTGGCGCAGACGGTGAATAACCGTCTTTACTGTTCTCTCCGTGGCTGTAGTGAGCCGCAAAGATCCAAACAGATCCGATGACGAAGATAATCGCACAGAACAGACCAAACAAAGTATTTCCGACTTGAACAGTTCCGTTCTCGCTCTCTGTCATGTGCATAAACATGAACAGCTGCAAGAATGCTTGAATGAACGCAAAACCAAAGATAATCCATAGTTTTGCGGAACTGCCAATTTCAGCTCCAATCGCAATCCAGAATGCTAAGATTGTCAGCACAATGGACAGGATGAAGCCAACTACGTGTTTCCAAGGGAAGTGTTCGTGCTCTGCTGAGGAATGTGTTTTTCCAGCCATATCACAAAAGCCCCCCTAATCCGATCAAGTAAACAGCTGTGAAGATGAAAATCCATACAACATCAAGGAAATGCCAGTATAGACTTGAGATGAAAATCTTCGCTGCTGTTTGTGGAGTTAATCCACGTTTTTTAATTTGGAACAAGATCCCGGTAATCCAGAAGATACCGATCGATACGTGCAGTCCGTGAGTTCCTAAAAGTACAAAGAATGCAGACCAATACGCACTTGTATGGATGCTCGCACCCTCATGTACATAATGGAAGAACTCAAAAATCTCAAATCCAACGAAGCCTGCACCTAGAAGCAGTGTGAGAATCGTCCAAATGACAACCCCTTTTGTACTTCCACGGCGCATTTCATGAACAGCAATCCCACATGTAAATGAACTAACCAATAGCAGGAATGTCATGATCAATACAAGCTTCATATCAAACAGCTCAGCTGGTAAAACGCCGCCAGCTGTTCTGCCATGTAGAACAAAGTAGGTCGCAAAAAGTGTTGAGAATAACACGATTTCCGCGCCAAGGAATATCCAGAAACCAAGGATGTTTAAACGTCCGGTTTCAGAGCGATATTCAAGCGGTGCATTTGCATAGCTGCTATCATTATGTCCCATTACTTCTGCGCCTCCTTATTCTTTTTCTCTGTTTCAATGACTTCTTCAACAGGAATATAGTAGCCATCGTCATATTCGAATGAACGTAAAATCATCGTTGCGAATACACCGATTAAGCCAATAACGCCAATCCAGTACCATTCAAATACAAGACCGAATGCACCAAGTCCAAAGAATGCAGACATGATCAGCGGTCTGCCTGAATTGTGCGGCATGTGAATTTTCTTGAATTCTTTTTCAGGATGAACGTCCACATTGTTTTGCTTCCAATGATGGAATGCATCTGGTGTTGTCACTTCTGGAAGTGCTGCAAAGTTATAATGCGGCGGAATTGCAGAAGATGTCGCCCAGTCAAGTGTACGTCCTTCTCCCCAGCTGTCTCCAGACACTTCACGTTTTGAATGTCTCCAGCTGTAGTAAATGTTGTAGCAAAGGATGATGAATCCGATACCCATCATAAATGCACCAATTGTTGAAATAAAGTTTAGTGCAGTCCAGCCATCTTCTGGTCCATACGTATAGATACGTCTTGGCATTCCTTGCAGTCCTAGGAAGTACTGCGGGAAGAAACAGATGTTAAATCCGATCATGAATACCCAGAAGAACCATTTGCCGATTCTTTCGTTTAACTTGTAACCAAACATTTTTGGATACCAGAAAACAAGACCAGCAAAACAAGCAAATACAGTACCTGCGATTAATACATAGTGGAAGTGGGATACAAGGAAGTACGTGTTATGGTACTGGTAATCCGCAGCTGCCATCGCAAGCATAACCCCAGTTACACCACCGATTACGAAGTTTGGGATGAAACCAAGTGCCCAAAGCATTGGTGATGTAAAGCTGATACGGCCTCGATACATCGTAAAGAGCCAGTTAAAGATTTTCACACCTGTTGGTACAGAAATCGCCATTGTTGTAATCGAGAAGAATGAGTTAACCGCTGCACTGTTCCCCATTGTAAAGAAGTGGTGAACCCACACAAGGAAACTAAGAACAGAGATTGCCACAATTGATACAACCATCGCTTTGTAACCAAACAACTGCTTTCTTGAGAACGTCGCAAAAATTTCTGAGAAAATACCGAAAGCCGGCAGGATAACAATATATACCTCAGGATGTCCCCAAATCCAGAAAAGGTTCGCCCAAAGCATCGGCATACCGCCTGCTTCGAGTGTAAAGAATGCAGAACCGAATAAACGATCAAATGTCATAAGTGCTAAAGCAACTGTTAGTACAGGGAATGCAAAAACGATGATGACAGACGTAATCAATGTTGTCCATGTAAACATTGGCATACGCATAAGTGTCATACCTTTTGTACGCATTTTTAAGATGGTCACCATGAAGTTAATACCTGTCATAAGTGTACCAATACCTGCAATTTGGAGCCCGAGCAAGTAGTAGTTCTGTCCAGGTCCTGGTGAGAAATCATTTCCGGCGAGCGGCATGTAACTCGTCCAGCCTGCACTTGGTGATCCTCCAATAACGAAGGAAATGTTGAACAGCATTGCTCCGACCATGAATGTCCAGAAGCTAAGGTTGTTCAGATAAGGGAATGCAACGTCACGTGCACCAATTTGAAGAGGAACAACGACGTTGATTAAACCAATTAAAAATGGCATCGCCATGAATAGAATCATGATCGTACCATGCGTTGTAAAGATTTCATTATAGTGGTTTGAATCTAAAAACGTATTATTAGGAAGCGCCAGCTGCGCGCGCATCATCAGTCCGTCTACCCCACCGCGGAAGAACATAATCACAGCAGCAAGGATATACATGATTCCAAGCTTTTTATGATCAACTGATGTCAGCCATTCTTTCCAGAGCCATTTCCACTTTTTAAAGTAGGTTAAAACAAACACGATGGCAATGGAGGTAAGAGCGATAGAAATTTGCGCACCAAGAATTAATGGGTCTCCAGTTACAAAAAACTCATCCCATTTTAAATGCATAACGGCCTCCTCCTTTCCTTAGTCAGTTTATTCATTATCTAGTTTTCTTTTATAGTTCTTCACATTCTCGAAAGGATCTGTTTTGGAATGCGGAGAAACTGATTGGTAACCTAAACGTTTGCGTGCTTGGAGTGCGTATTCAGAATCCTCTCCATGCTTCGCAAAGGATAAATGTGTTGATGAGAATGTCTGCACATCTGCAGCATCAGGAAGCATCAAGTAGTCATACGTTTTCTTCGTTAACTTTGGTGCTTCTTTCTTCGTTTTGTTTACCCATTTATCATAGTCAGACTGCGTCATCGCATTGACTTTGAATTTTTGCTGAGCAAAGCCCTCGCCTGTGAAGTTGGCGTTTCTTCCTTGGTATGTGCCTACTTCATCAGCTTGAAGATATTGTTCCATTTCCATTCCAGCCATCGCATACTTCTCCCCGCCTAGCTGAGGAATCCATAGTGATGCCATTGTATCAGCGGAAGTGATTTTGAATAAAATCGGCTGATCTTTTGGAATGTTTAAGTAGTTCACTGTCTCAATATTTTCCTCTGGATAGCTGAAAATCCATTTCCAATCAACAGCTGTCGCATAAACGACAAGTGGATCTTTATGGCTTGTTGCTTGAGGTGCCTCTTCCAAAGAGTAAATTGTTTTTACAGTTGGAATCGAAAGAGCAGCAACGATTAATATTGGGATCACTGTCCAGACAACTTCTAGAAGCGTATTCCCGTGTATTTCTGGGTTATAAGAGGCGTTTCCAACGTCCTTACGCTCACGGTATTTAACCAAAATGATGGTAAACAGTACAAATACCGCACCAACGATAAAGAGCATGAATCCGATAGATAAAAGGATTAAGTCTTTTTGTTGTGCTGCGACTGGTCCTTTAGGATCTAAAACAGCGATATTGCTGCAACCTCCTAATACAAAAACACTCACGAGCATCGCTAATAAAAGCATAGGTTTAATGGCTCTGAACAAGAAGATCACCATCCTTCCTTAAATAATGTATAAATTGCTGAATAATTGTGAAAAGCCATCTGCCTTCGAAAACTTTTCTTCCCTTTGTAATGCTATCAAAATCTGTTAGAGTTAGCTTCCCTTTTTTCAAAAGTTCATTTATTTTTCAACAGATTTCTTTTAAAATGTCATAAATTCGACATAAATTTATATTATTGCACACACAATAAATTTCTAGGATTTTGAAAAGTTGAGAGTTGAAGGCAAAGGACAAACAATCAAGAACTTTGTCAAATTTAGGTTTACCACAATAAAAAAGTTTGGTCAAATTTCAATTTAACTTAATGAAATTTTATCTAGGTAAACAATTTCAAAATAGGTATCCCCACATTTAACAAAAACCTTACTTATTTTAACGCAAGTTAACAAGAAAAGAAAGTATCGATCCTCTGACTATGCGCGTTAAGAATTGGCAATTATGATGAATATGTGGAATCCCGCTAAATGACTTCCAGCAAAAAACCGGCTCAGCGCCGGCATTCTGCAATTATTCATCTCTTACTAAAATGTCAGGGCGCCTATAGATGTCTTCTTCATGTTCAACATCAATGTATGTCCACTTGCCTGTATAGGTTAAAAAGCGGTTCCCCTCTTTCTCTACGACCATCGTATCCTCTGATTTCAATCCAGGCAATGAAGGATTCCAAGTAAAGACTTGATGCAGCTGAATTTCTTCCTTCGATGAGGGAACTGCAATGATTTCTCTAGATACAAAGCCCGTTTTTCCCCCTTGATGAAGCTTTTTCCAGCTATCAGGGAAGCCCTCTTTTTCATACTGAGCAATACCTGCTTTCAATACATCTCCCAATGTCTTACCAGGGCGCGTGGCAGCATTCATGACCGTGTCAATTCTTGCAAGCCGCTCTTTGTTCTCTTCAAGCTCCTTTGGAAGCTGACCGAAGTAAACAGACCTTGTGACATTCGCCACGAGTCCATGCCGTTCAGCGCAAAGAACAACAAGCGCATGCTTTTGAAGTTTTTTGTCTGTCGGAATTGGATGACGGTATTGATGAATCCGGTCATCTGTTGCTACAAGCAGCACTTCAATCGTCATTCCCTGCGCGATCGCTTTTTGAGCCGCAAGCGAAGCGATTTCGTACTCCGTCTGTCCTGGAACGATTTCTTTACAAACACTCTCTACAATGACCGCTGTTTCATGACAAAGCGTTTCATATTGGCGGAGCTGTGATGCGGAAAGAATGGATCGAACTTGCGACAAATCCGGCTCGATCCATTCGAATCCATCCATTTGAATGTCTGACCCGATCCGTTTGTCTTTTGTGAGTGTTTGAATGTGTGCCGTATCATCCTCAAACCAATCCATCGTCACCACTTGAAAGGGGTGATCGATATACGCCATCTCTTCTTCAATGATCCGCTTTTCTTCCATTTGATTCACTATGAGGACGATGTCGTCTTTTAACACAAGCAGCTTGCACACGCCCTCTGGTGTATTTAACACGATGTGATTTCTTCTCCCTCCTGTCAGCCAGGAGAAGTTATTACGCTTTTGAATCAAGACACCGTCGAGCTGTTTTTCTTCCATTAATGTTCTTACTTGTTCAATCATCTAATCACCTGCCTATATGAGTGTATGAATGAAACGTTTAAAAGCTGTTTTCCCTTGCTCGGTTCTTTTAAACACACCCGCCTGTGAGAGAATACGAGAAAAAATCATACCGATTTCTTTTTGTAAAATAGCTTCTGTATTGTCCTCTGTAAAGGTATTCTCTTCAAGCAGACGCTTTGCCCATGTTTCGTGTTTCTTGATAGCAGGGCGGGCTTTGATTTCTTCAAGGGGGTTTTTGGATAACAGCGCTTCTTTTAATTGACTTAATTCCTCTGCTAATCTACCAGGAAGAACTGCAAGACCCATCACTTCAATTAATCCGATATTCTCTTTTTTAATATGATGGACTTCTTCGTGCGGGTGGAAAATTCCATCCGGGTGCCGCTTGTTTGTACGATTATTGCGCAGCACTAGATCTAATTCATAGTCATCTCCATGGCGGCGTGCAATTGGTGTAATGGTATTATGCGGCGTCTCTCCTGTATGAGCTAGCAGCTCCACTTCTTCATCTGAATACATTTTCCACTCGTTTAAGATAAAGTCTGCTGCGTCTGCAAGCTTCTGCCGGTCGCTGCTTCGAAGGCGGATGACAGACATCGGCCATTTCACAATCCCGGCCCTCACATTCGGAAAGGCATTCAGAGAAAAGACCTCTTCCACCTCCGCTTTCGCCATCGGAAATTCATGCGCACCGCCCTGAAAATGGTCATGACTTAATATACTGCCCCCGACAATCGGAAGGTCGGCGTTCGATCCGATGAAATAGTGCGGGTATATATATATGAAAGAAAGCAATCGTTCAAAGGTCTTTTTGGTGATGCTCATCGGCTCATGTTCGCCTTTGAACACAATGCAGTGCTCGTTGTAATACACATAAGGTGAAAATTGTAGAAACCAAGATTCATCTGTGAGTGTCACAGGAATGATCCGGTGATTCTGTCTCGCTGGATGGTTGATGCGCCCCCCAAACCCAACGTTTTCTTTACAAAGGAGACAAAGAGGATATTGTTTTTGACTAAGCTTTTTGGCTTCAGCGATTGCTTTTGGGTCCTTTTCCGGCTTTGATAGATTGATTGTGATCTCCAGCACGCCATCATCTGTTGGTGTAAACCACTGCACATTTTTGGCGATTCTGCCTGTATGAATATAGTGTGCGTGCTGCTGCATTTCATAGAACCAGCTTGTAGCAGCCTCTGGCCCTTCATGCTGGCGCTTCTCTTCAAACTTTGCGTAGATGACACTTGGAGGCGCCACCAAGCATCCCATGATTTTCGCATCTAGTAAATCGCGATACGTATCCGTCCCCTCAGGGATAAGGCCAGTCTCAACTGCCCAATCCAGCATCGGCATTAAGATGTCTTCAAGCTCCGCCTCCCCTGAGACTGTTCTTGGCTCAGCTTCATCCAGCCCAAGCACCTCAAGCAGCCGATTTCTCGTATACTCGATATCTAGTCGTGTGATCAGCTCTTGATTGATCCCGTATTGAATCAGCTGTTCCAGTTTTTCAAAAATATCAACCGCCATTCTCTCTGTCCCCTCTCTTGCCTGCCTGTTATGCGTTATTTACTTTGGTAGCCGTCTGGATGCTTCTGAAACCAATCCCACGCACTTTGAATGATGGTGTGAAGGTCAGCATATTGAGGTGTCCACCCTAATTCTTGCAGCGCTTTTTCAGAAGAAGCAATCAGCTTTGCTGGATCTCCCGCGCGTCTGTCAGCGACCTGTGCTGGGATCGCATGCCCCGTAACGTTTCTAACAGCATCTACTACCTGCTTCACGGAGAAACCAGTGCCATTCCCTAAGTTGTATGTTGCACTTCCTTTTCCAGCGCGCAGACGATCAACAGCTAAAATGTGCGCGTCTACTAAATCCATGACATGAATGTAATCCCTAATACACGTGCCATCCTCTGTCTCATAATCATCACCGTAAATCATGATCTGATCTCGTTTTCCTAAAGCCACTTGCAGAATGATCGGAATGAGATGTGTTTCAGGCTGATGATCCTCTCCGACAAGTCCTTCTGTATGAGCGCCAGCTACATTAAAGTAGCGAAGCACGACGTATTTCATTCCATATGCCTGCTCAGACCACTTCAGCATTTTTTCAATGGCTAGTTTCGTTTCTCCATAAGGATTGGTTGGATTCGTCTCATCCGTTTCAACGATCGGCACTCGCTTTGGTTCACCATATGTGGCAGCGGTTGAAGAGAAAACGATGTGTTTCACATCAAATTCATTCATCACCTGAAGTAAGGCTGTTGCTCCTCCAACGTTGTTGTCATAGTACTTTAGCGGGTCTGTTACACTCTCGCCGACAAGTGAATCTGCGGCAAAGTGCATCACCGCTTCTATTTGATGCGTTTTGAAAACCTGTCTTAAAAAATCTTGATCTCGTAAATCTCCCTCTTCTAAAACAGCTCCCTCCAAAACGGCTTCTTTGTGGCCGGTCTGCAAATTATCCACTACTACCACTTGTTCACCTTTCGCTAAAAGAGCCGCTACCGCATGGCTGCCAATGTACCCTGCTCCCCCGCACACTAAAATTGTCATTACACTTCCTCCTTCGTGAGTTCTCTTGCGCCGCCTCCAATTCCAGCTGTGTAAAAAGAGGCTTGAATGCCCGTCTTCTCTTGATAAATCGCACCCGTTTCTTTTATAAATGATGCCAGCTGCTTTTCTTTCACAATACTGATCGTACAGCCGCCGAAACCCGCGCCCGTCATACGAGAGCCTATCGTTCCAGGATGGAGCCAAGCGGCTTCTGCCAGTGTATCTAGTTCAAATCCAGTCACTTCATAATCATTCTTTAAAGAGAGATGAGAAGCCTTCATAAGCGCACCTATTTCTTCCATTTTATCATCTTTCAGAAATTTGACTGCTTTTATGGTCCGCTCGTTTTCTGTCACCACGTGTCTTGCACGTTTGCGGCATGTTTCATCCTGAATCAAATGGGCATGTTCGGCAAATTCATCTGCCGTGAGCTCACATAAGTGGGCAAGGTCGATTTCTTCTCGTAAATCGTTTAAAGCTGATTGACACTCTGACCGGCGTTCATTGTATTTGGAGTCTGCCAGTGTCCGCTTTTTGTTTGTATTGGCAATGACAAGCGCCAGTCCCTCTTGCCGAAACGGACTGTATTGAAAATCAAGGGTATCGCAATTAAGCAAAATGGCGTGATCTTCTTTTCCAAGAGCAATTGAAAACTGATCCATGATGCCGCAATTGACGCCAATAAATTCATTTTCTGCACGCTGCGAAAGGAGGGCAAGACGGGCATTTGAAACGCCGAATGAATGCCATTCATTGATGCAGACGGCGGTAACAAGCTCGATGGAGGCAGAGGAAGACAGGCCTGCGCCATTGGGAATATTGCCGCCGTATACAATGTCAAAGCCTTCTTCTATCTTCATCCCTGCTTCAATAAACTGATGGAACACGCCCTTCGGATAATTCGCCCAGCCATCCGACTCTAAGTAAGCGATTTCAAAAAGGTCGAATTCTTTCACACCATCGCCATCAAAGTTCAAGGAATACATTCTCACGCGGCCATCTGACCGCTTTGCACATGCTGCATATGTACCGAGAGTGAGCGCACAAGGGAATACATGACCTCCATTGTAATCTGTATGTTCACCAATCAAGTTCACTCTTCCCGGGGCAAAAAAATAGCGAAGTTCTTCTTCTTTATCCCCAAATTGCTGGTGAAATGCCGTGCGTAACATATCGATCATATCCATTCCCCTCTTCTCATCTGATACTCTTATTTTAGTTGCCTGAACTGCGTAAGTTCAATGGTAAAAAAATCGTTAAAAAATACCCTTTTTTTGCTGTGAATGGTACGATGTGATATGAGGTGTAACATGATTCAAAATAGAAAAAGGTTGTTTTTTGCTGTGAAGGAGGTTTTCCAATTTGAAGAAGGAAGCATTTGCATTT
The DNA here is from genome assembly GCF_038630815.1 of Bacillus sp. FSL K6-0994. Lineage (NCBI taxonomy): Bacteria > Bacillati > Bacillota > Bacilli > Caryophanales > Bacillaceae > Bacillus > Bacillus sp. FSL K6-0994. The sequence continues at coordinate 3,463,185 of NZ_CP152043.1, forward strand.
CGTTTTCACCATTCTGATGTTACATTGCCGGCACAAATATGGTCTGTTGGCTGGGAGGTTCAATCATCTTCGTTATACAGCTGGAATGGCGTGGAGCGGAAGGATCAGGGCAAGTGCATCTTTCAGCTCACACTGTCTGGACACGGCATGATTGAAATCGGACAGAAGCGGTTCAAAGTCTTGCCGGGGCAGGCCTTTCTTGTGAAAAGTCCAAGTGCCTATCAATATTATTTTCCAGAGGACAGTGAGCATTGGGAATTTCTCTATTTGACGCTTTATGGGGAAGCCTGTGATCTTTGCTTTGACCAATTTATAGATCAAGGAAAGCAGGTCATGCGTTTTCATCCTCATTCCAAGCCGATCCGCCTGCTGAAGAAAATTTATGATGAAGCCAGTGAAAGACGGATTACCAATCCATTTGAGGGGTCTAGCCTTGCTTATCAATTTGTCATGGAACTGTATTCATATTTGCCAAAGCTTGAGGGACAAATGGAAAAATGGCCTGAGCCCATCGTCCAAGCGGCCTTATTTGCCAGCCATCATTTTCACGAGGAAATTGGCCCAGACGATATGGCAGCTGCGGCACGTTTATCCAAAAGTCATTTTACGAGGGAATTCAAAAAGGCTACTGGCTTCACACCTATTCACTACTTAACCAATATCCGGTTAGAGAAGGCGGAAACATTATTAAAAACAACGAAATACTCAATTGAAGAAATCGCCATACAGTGCGGCTACCGAAATGCGAATTACTTGAATAAAGTCTTTCGAAAGAAAATCGGCATGTCTCCAAAGCAACTGCGGGAAACAAGCGATGCATAATAAAAAGCAGCCGCTTCATCATTGGCTGCTTCTTTTACGATTTTGACAGATCAACATGAATTCTTCCTTGTTTTAAAACAATCGTCATTTGCGTATCAGGGGTCATTAAGTTTTCTAAAATGTCCGTTGCCGTTTGAAGCGCAATGTCCATTCGGTTGATCTTTTCCTTTTCTTGTTCCGAAAACGCTTCTGGATGTGCGGTCATTTCTTTGACTAGCCTCAGCACTTGTTCATGCTGCTTTTCTGTTTGTTGATATATGGCATCATATAAGTCGTCTGGCCTGCTGCTCATTTCACATCACCTATCTTTTTTATGTGTTAAATCGCATCTTCTTTTGTTTTCTTGAAGACGAACCACTTACTGGCGACATAATTGACCACCACAATCACAAAGTTGACGAGAATTTTTGCGACGGTTTCATTGAGCGCCATTTGGCTCACAAATAAAATCATCAGCCCCAGATCTACACCTAGAGACATGAGACGGACACTAAAAAATGAAGAAAGCTCACGCATGAGGCTTTTTGTGTCACGAGCCTTTTGCTTGAAGACATACTTCTTATTGGTGATATAAGCAAAGAGAACAGCAAATACCCATGAAACAACCGTAGCTGTTTTGTAATCCATGGAAAACATCTCAACGAATAAATAGAAGCTGACGATATTGACAATGGTTGTACACACACCCATCACAAGATACATGACAACTTCTTGATACTTTTGAAAAAGGCTATACATGTCTTTCTTCATTCCTTCTTGGTGGTTTCTGTTTCTTTTAGAATACCATCTTGAGAAGAACTTCCCAAACGAACAATATGTATGTCCTGCAAAGATGAAATTTGTTCTACTCGATGGCAAATGTCAACGCAATTGGTTTATATGAGTCAAATGTTTTAGGTCTTTATCATTATTTTAATTTATAATCTTTCAACTGACTTTACAATTGTTTATTATTAGAAGTAAGATTTCAATATTTATGGGTTTTTTAGTCATTTTTTTAGGGACGTGGTAGGTGATAGATTTTACAAAATAGGTTAAATGTCATCATTTTTCGACAAAATTTATTTTGCGCTGTTTTCAACCACACGTACAGTTACTAGACGGTTTGTTCAAGTCATTGGTTGCAGTGAATATGTCTTATTGAACTGGAGGATATTATGGATACGCAAGTGAAAAGAAGAGTTGACGAAGAGTGGGTTTATTTGATTCAGGAAGCGAAAAAAATTGGACTAGGCATCGAAGAAATACAAGCTTTTTTAACATCCAACGGTGATCAGAAGATGATAAACAAACCGTAAATCAACGCCGTTATCCTTTGTCTTTCAGACTGCTTTGGCTATAAGTTCTGACCTGTCAATTGACCTTTTGAAAATCCTTTCATGACGATACGCTACAATAATTGAACACCTCTCCATACCAATCCCTTCCACTCAATGGGGTTCTGTCTTTCTATATTAGGAGGACAGTCCGTTTCCTGTTCTTTATATGATTCCTTTTTAGCCGCCATTCATGAAAATTGTCCTTCTCTCGTTATAAAACCAAGCTGCCCACCCATATATTAAGCATGAAAACAATGAGAAAGCAGAAAGGTGGGTAGAGCGTGAGTTCAGGTTCCCTTTCGTATTATCACCAAAAAAAGGATCAGTATTATCATGGGGTAAACCCGGTCATCGTCAGCCGTATCCGCGCGGAATGGACGTCTTTGTTGGATATCGGATGCGGCACAGGCAAGCTTGGAAAAGTCCTGAAACAAAAGGGCCGGACCATTTATGGCATTGAGTCATTTGAAGATGCAGCAAAAGAGGCGGAACAAGAGCTGGATCATGTTCTCTGCGGAAATATTGAACAACTGGCTCTCCCTTATCAACACGAACAATTTGACTGCATGATTTTCGGAGACGTCCTCGAGCATTTATTGGACCCTTGGGCCGTTTTAAAAAAGGTGAAACCCTTCCTTAAAAAAGAGGGTGCCATCCTGTCATCTATTCCAAATATCGGCCACATTTCAACGGTTTTAGAATTACTAGCCGGCAGATTTACTTATACAGATGCAGGGTTAATGGATCAAACACATTTACGTTTCTTCACCCTTCACGAAATACATGCACTCTTTCATTCAGCGGGTTTTCGCATTCGCGAATTCGAGGCCATTCGCGTACAGCATCCTTCCTATGCAAGCGTGTTGAATGATCTACATGAATTACTCATGAAACACGGCATTCGTTCTGATTTCCACGAGTCTGCTACAGCCTATCAATATGTGGTCGAGGCGGTTCCATTTCATGAGTAATCCGACGATTCTGTTTGTTTTATGTGTGAATGATGAATCGATGTTTCAAGCTTGCTTCCGGCAGCTCGCTTCACTTCCGGCTCCTCATGGATACCATGTGGAGGTCTTACCCATCAGACATGCATCAAGTATGACCTCTGCATACAATGAAGCCATCACTCATCCAGCTCAGTTTAAAATTTATCTTCATCAGGATACCCTGATTGTCAAACAGCATATGCTGCTTGAACTCATCCCGCTTTTTTTACAAAACCCATCACTTGGCATGGTTGGAGTGATTGGAGCAGAAAGCGTGCCTGACAATGGAATTTGGTGGGAGAGTTCTGATTGCAGGGGAAAAGTCATTGAATATCGTCACGACACCTATCAGCTGCTTTCGTTTGAAAGAGGCCGTCAGCAGCCCGAAGCGCAAGATTATATCCAAGCTGCAGCCATTGATGGTCTTTTCATGGCGACGCAGTATGATGTGAAGTGGCGTGAGGATCTCTTTGATGGCTTTCATTTTTATGATGTTTCGCAGTCCTTTGAATTCACTCAGAAGGGCTATGAAGTTGGGATTGCAAGACAAGAAGAGCCTTGGTGTATTCATAAATGCGGAGATCATTTTGATGCGGAAACATATGAAAAAGCGAGACAAACATTTCTTGCAAATTATCGATAGAAAGCACCCTTTTCGGGTGCCCAGAATGTAGAGAAACTCATGTTTTTCTACATTCTTTTTTATTTTCCACGTCATGATGTTAGGTGAGAATGGGTCTTTTGGTGCTTTTAAGATCTTGTGCAGCTTTCAAGAAAAGGACACGGAGCACATGCTTTCGGATCTGATTTGTAGAACCGATAACCTTTCCGGGAAAATAAAGCTGTCGAGATTTTCTCGACAGCCTGACAGACCCTAAAGGTCTGTTTGATTCATCAAGTAGATAATCTAGAATCACGTGTTCCAAAACGAATATCCGGATTTACACTAGAACGGGTTCCATTCCTCACAGCAAAATCGTTATCATGTTGAGATAAAGTTATAAGAGGGAAATCTTGAGTAGTAACGCTACTGCCTGTAGCATTTCTTACTGTCAGATCAGTTGATTCTGGAGAAGTAGCATTTCTTGAATTCACATCAAAATCGACAGATGATAATGAGATCACACCTAGCAATGCTGAAGCACTCAAAAAACCAGTAAGAACCGTTTTAAAATTCATATGAACAGTCGCCCCTTTGGATTTGTTTTCGGGCGTACATCACTTTTTCGTACATTTTTACAGATTCATCCATACGCCCATTCTCATTATAGTACCGAGCCGCTTCGAGCGCTAGGTCTTCTATGTATGGATAACCCCTCTCGTTCTCTAATTTTTCCAACGAGCTCAAGACCTCACTTAGGTTTGCTGTTTTTAAAAATAAATTTTCCAATACCATCAGCAACGATAAAAACAGATCATTTTTACTATTCTTCGCTTCTTCCAAGCCTCTTTTGAAAAATCTTTCTCCCTCAATAAATTCCTTTTGACTCAAATGAAATAAAGATAATTCATAATAAACCAAAAGCAACTCTGTAGCATGAATAGGCTCTCCTTCAAGAATAACCTGATTAAAATAAGCTAGTGCCCTATTAAAATCACCTAATCCTTTATAACAACAACCAATATTAAATAATGACTTCACAATCATTGGCTTATTAGAAATTGCCTTAGATCTTTCTAAAGCTGACAATAAATGAGGAAGCGCCTTTTCTCTGCATTCAAAATCAATGAAATTACCTGCCATAACAGTTAGACAATTAATTTCTCGAATCATATAAAGTGAATTGCTCTTATGTGCCTTATAGGTATCATAAGAAAGACCAACGTAATACATAGACACGTGTGTCTGTTTCATGTGATAAAACACTTCTGATAATTTGTAGTAAAATTCCGCTCTTTCTAACTCATCCCCTACTTGCTCCAGGCGCTTTTCCGCGCGCTTATAGAACACAATAGCTCTAATAAACTTACCATTTTTGAATTCATACATTCCTTGAAAAAAATTAAAATAGTATTCAAGAATGGCTGACATCTTCTTTCCTTGTCCTTCTACAGCTTTCAAGTAATCAGATTTTTCAAGTGGTTCTTTAGAAGGCTGCACATAGTCTGTCATCAATTGGTGACGGAACTCCATCAGCTGAAAATAAAGAACCGCCTGTTCATCTTCTTCCATGACATCTATATCTTTTCTAATCTCTTCCCTTAGCATCTGGGCCTCTTTAACATTGAATCTTTTTATATGCTTATACCATTCATTTATCTTGATCGCTACAACTGGAGACGGTATAGACGCCATCTACAATCCCCCCTAGAAAACCAATTTTTAATAAATGTTAGCACAATAATTCCTAATAAAATCCTATTTTTACATTAATATGTAAAATTTTCGGCATGACGCAAACACTTTGTAAGCAAGTAGGACACAAGACATATCAATCTTTAGATGCTATCGCAGCAGTTAACGCATTTAAATCCCATATAAGCGTTCTTGAAGCATCACACTATGGAAATACCCGAGCATAAATAAAGGTGCTTAGAAACGAATATGAACGCTCTTGGTGGTTTGAAATAGGCGCTATGTTTTTTAAGAAACAAAAAAACAGGCTCTTTAGCCTGTTCTTTATTATCCAGTGATGACCATATTGATGAATGGGACACTCAGTAAAAAGAAAACAACGGCAAAAACAACTTTTTAACCCATCTCTTTTTCTTTATTATTCTTACGTTTTATCATATAAACAGCGAAATAAGAGGCACCAATTAACATCATCAATACTGGTATTACAGTCATCATAAATTCTCCTCCCAAATAAAAGAACCTATATTGCGGTCACCGCAACCCAAAAAGAAACTTTCCATCAAATTACCAATTATCAAGAAATAAATGGTAGCATGAAAATATATCAAAGAAAGTGAGTGATTCTTATAAGTCCATGACTCCTATGCCTCATTATGCAACCATTTTTTTGACTCTCTTATGATTCCCCAAAATAGGAATCTGTATAGAATTACAATCAAGAAAAAAGTATAAACAAACTCAAAGGGAGAGAATGGTTCATAATCAATTATGTATGCATTAATAAACACTATTATCAAAGAAAACAATTCCATCAAAGAATCTATAAATCTGTTTTCTTTGAACACGTCCCTTGTCTTTTTGAAATTAAAGATGTCTTTAATTTCCCCGCTGGAAAGTCCTTTGATCAAACCTAGACCTATAAAATACACCCCAAAAGAAAACTCATAGGACAAATTAAAAATGTGTGTGATTACACAATAAATCAAAGTGAATAAGAATAAATACATTTTATTACTCTCCTTAACCTCTAAGTATTCCACCCCAATAGAAGGAAATATCATGTATGCGTTACCCCAAAAAACAAATAGGAGTGGTACGTATGTTTAAAAAATTTCTAGTAATGTTATGTGTGCTTACTATTACATTTGGTTTCTCTTCTCCAATGATTAGTCATGCCAGTCAAGGTAATAATGAGACCCCTCCAGTCAGTGTAGATAAAAAACAATTGGAATTAGCAGAGAAACTATCTAATTACTTCGAATTAGATAAGGATGGAAATACTCATTTTACAGCTGATAAAGAAACCCTTATGGAAATGGGAATTTCAGAACACGACAGTCAACTAATGACTTCTATGAAATCAGAAGAATTTAGCTTTGAAGAGAATGAGAAAAAAGGTGACATGCAGGCTTATGGTTTTGTAGGTCTACACCTCAAATTAGGACCGAAAGTTAGAAGCATGAACGCCATAGTAGCAGGTGGATTTGCAGCCGGATATATCGGTTGGTACACAAGCAAAATTGCTGCTGCTGGACCATGGGGTGCCGGAGCCGCCGCGGCTATTACTGCTGGAACTTCTGGTGCGGTTGCATGGGCAGTTAAAAACAAATATAAGAAAGTTGATGTAGGCGTAAATATTATGTTTGTCGACTTAGCATATACTGTAAAAATACCTTAAAAATTACTGTTAAGCAACAATAAATAAAAAAAGCAGGCTCCAGTAAGAGCCTGCTTACTTTTAATATAAGACTTCAACACAAAATTTTTGAAATTCCTGAAAATATTTTGGTTCTGCATTAATAGTGGTAAGCGTATAGAAAGTGTTGCAGCGTGCAGACGATCGGTGAGCCCTCTCATTCTTCTCCTCGTAAAACAACCCTTTTTATAAAGCTATTTCAATTGTTCAACAAGTATTGTGCCAACGTCTTTCGAGACATATACCTCTAAATTTTCTCCAGGTGTCAGGTCGTTCATTTTTAATTGTTTCACACTGATCTAAAACAGTATCATATATTTTTTCTACTCGATCTTTGCTTCAAGTCTTCAACTCACGCATAATAAATTCAAACTCAATTTCTCAATTTCAGTTATAGAAAAATCCTCATAGCAGCAGTTATAACACCCCTTTTGACATGGAGGAATATTACCTGTTGATTTTTGATAATCTTCTATTTTTCGTTCGTACTTTCTGTATGTCTGGATAAGCCGAGCAGCTCTTGATTCAGGATGAATGTCACTATGACACTTTTTATATTTCTTCCCGCTACCACAGAAACACGGGTCATTTCTTGAGATTGTCTTAACCATTGCCTTCCCCCTACAACAACAGGATCAACCCATTAATTACCTAAACAATTTTATTATATATTACCAAAAAATGCCGTCTTGCATCTACAAGACGGTCAGTCACCTTTCTAGATTTCACTCTTCCAAAGATGCTATTTCGTCTAATAGAATTTTTGCCCCTTCTCGACTTAACACAATACCTCAAGATAAAGTCATGTTTTGATCAGGCTCAGCACCCTTTTCGGGTGCCTTTTTTATGATATACTGTCATAAACAGCCAGATCGTCTCATATGCATTGGAGTACCTTGTCCCTAATTCGTACAAAGGAGGAAACAATGGCAGACAAAAAAGTTCATTATAAGAAGGTTGCCGCTTCAGAGGATTTCCGAAAACTTCTTGAGGAAAAACGCAGATTTATCGTACCGATGACGATTTTCTTTTTTCTCTTTTACTTTTCACTTCCGGTTGCTACATCCTACTTCACCTTTTTGAACACGCCGGCAATTGGCGCGATCTCATGGGCTTGGTTATTCGCCCTCACACAATTTGTCATGACCTGGGTTTTATGTGGACTTTATGCGAAAAAAGCAGCTAAGTTCGACAATATTGTAAGCGCTTTAAAAACTGAATCAAGAGGTGATGACGAATGAGCATGACCGCTTTTATTTTGTTCGTTGCGATCGTAGGGCTCACATTGGTCATCACATATTTTGCTGCGAAAAAAACTAGCAATGCGAGTGATTTTTACACAGCAGGCGGAGGTCTGACTGGGTTTCAAAACGGCCTTGCCATTGCTGGAGACTATATGTCTGCTGCATCATTTTTAGGGATTGCCGGAATGATCGCGTTAAACGGATTTGACGGCTTTTTCTATAGCATTGGTTTTCTAGTAGCGTACCTTGTCGTTCTTTACGTTGTGGCTGAACCGCTTAGAAATCTGGGGAAATATACGATGGCCGATATGATCGCTGCACGGTTTAAGCGCCCTGCCATTCGAGGGGTTGCCGCCTTTAATACCATTACAGTCTCTACTTTTTATATGATTGCACAGCTTGTTGGGGCAGGTGCATTAATCAAACTGCTTCTTGGCATTGATTACTGGATTGCGGTACTGATCGTGGGTGTCCTGATGACCATTTATGTCGTGTTTGGCGGCATGATTGCGACCAGCTGGGTACAGATCACAAAGGCTGTGCTTCTCATGCTTGGGACGCTCATTATTTCTCTGCTTGTGTTTGCAAAGTTTGATTTTAGTCTGCTGAAGATGTTTGAACAGATGAAAACAGCGACCCCGCTCGGTGGGGCATTTCTTCACCCGGGAAATAAATATGATGTGCCTTTAGAGACACTATCTTTGAACCTTGCCTTAGTGCTTGGGACAGCAGGTTTGCCGCACATTTTGATCCGGTTTTATACGGTCAAAGATGCCATTTCTGCGCGTAAATCTGTTCTATCCGCTACGTGGATCATCGGGATCTTTTATTTAATGACGGTTTTCCTTGGCTTCGGTGCGGCTGCCTTTGTGGGAACAGAAGCGATCACGGCTGCAGATGCAGCAGGAAATATGGCCGCTCCACTGCTCGCCCAAGCTCTTGGAGGAGATTTGTTATTTGCCTTTGTTTCCGCTATTGCCTTTGCGACTATTTTGGCGGTGGTAACGGGTCTCGTCCTATCCGCCGCGTCTGCCTTTGCGCATGATTTTTATAGTCAAATTATCCGCAAAGGAAAAGCGAGTGAGCGGGAGCAGGTGAAGGCGGCACGCTTTGCTTCCATCGGCGTGGCGATCCTCTCTATCGTTCTTGCATTATTTGCCCAGTCCTTAAACGTCGCTTTTCTTGTGTCTCTTGCCTTCGCAGTGGCGGCAAGTGCGAATTTGCCTTTGATTATCTTCACTGTTTTTTGGAAACGATTTAACTCTACAGGTGCCATCGCAGGAAGCTTAACAGGCCTTCTGAGCGCACTGGTCATCGTCTCGCTCAGCCCAAGCGTCTGGGACCCGTCAGGAGCAGCCATCTTCACAGGAGAGCCGCTCATCCCGCTGTCGAACCCTGGGATTATCTCGATTCCACTCGGATTCCTTGCCGCATACTTAGGCACGATATTCTCTTCTGAAAAAGCAGATGAAGACACCTTTACGGAAATTCAAGTAAAGGCACATACAGGCATGCATATGGATACTGATTCATAAGGAAAAGCCGGCTGCTCAGCCGGCTTTTCTTGTGTTCTTCTATTCAATCTCAGTAAGGTATAAATTGGCTTTTTAACTTATTTTTATACTTCTCTAATCTGGCAACCCTTCTAAACGTGATTAGAGAGCAGCATGTAATGAGGATTAACAGAATTTCATGAACTTCCCCTCTGTTATCAACCACACTCTTCATTCCTATTCCTCCCCGTAATGAATCTATTTATAGTGATGTATTCTCTGCAAGATGTCATTCCTATGTTATCATGTTATACACATACTGGAAATTATTTAAAACGACACGAAAGAAGTGGGATGACATATGCAAAGGATTTATTCTGCAAAATTATTATTCGAATCTATCTCATCACCAAGCAGTATACCTGATAAAATCTTTGAAGAACGAATTGTCTTAGTAAAAGCTAAAAACCAACGTCAAGTGAAGGAAATAATCAAACAAGGCTTCCCAGAAGAAACCTATGATAATGCAGAAGGTGGACAAACTAACATAAGTTTAGCAGCCATCCTAGATATCTTTGAGCTTGTAGATCACTTAGAGCAAGAATCACTGCACTTGAGTGAAGTGTACAGCCGCCACCTTATTTTTGATAAAGAAACATCTGTTCAAGAAGCCATTGTGGCATATTCTCTAGATAAATAAAAAGCCGGCTGCTCAGCCGGCTTTTTAGTAGCGCTGGAATAACTCTGGGTTTTTCGGAACGTTTTCTAAATAAACGATCTTCCCTTGGTCGTCCAGCTCTGCGATATCAATTCCTTCTGCTGTATAGACACGGCCATCCGAAAGCTTTCCGCAAACGGCCCAGTTTGTTTCATACTTTCCATCTTCTCTTTTATTCCACCCATCCCACATATGCTTAATGTCATCATGTACGTGGAAAAATGTATTCAAAAATTGTGTGAACGCTTGGATCCCAGGCTTTTTGGCGCCATTTAAGACAATCATGACATCGTCAGAAAACAATGCCAGCAATTCATCCATCTGCTCCTGCCCTTTTCCTGCTTCATCGTATCGACGAAAATACGTATCGAGCACTTCCATGTTCATTCTCCTTTATTTACCTGTCATTTCGAAAATAATCGAACTATATGATTGTACACAATTGTATAGCTCCTGTCTAATTTACCCGGCATAAGAAAAGACATGAATTGATTTAATCCATGTCTCCTTCAGATTAAAGAGATGCTTTTTTTGCTGCAACAAGTGATTTCAGCTCTTCTGCTGCTTTTTTAGGATCGGCGCTCTGGCTAATAGCACTAATGATGCTTATACCGTCTGCCCCAGCTTGTATCACTGGTGCTGCGTTGTCGTATGTGATCCCTCCGATACCTACAATCGGAATTTGAAGGCCATGACGGCGGACTTCAGTGATCAAAGACACACCCTGGACACTGCGTGTATCCTTTTTCGTTTCCGTTGGATAGACTGGGCCCATCCCGACATAATCTGCTCCGTCCTTCATGGCTTGTTTTACTTCATCTAGGTTATGCGTCGATACGCCTAATATTTTATTCCCGATCCTTTCTCTGACGCCTTTTGCATTTGTGTCTTCCTGTCCAACATGAACGCCATCTGCATCTAGATCAATCGCTAGCTGTACATCATCATTCACAATAAAAGGAACATTTGCTTCTTGGCAAAGCGCTTGAATTTGACGAGCCAATTGTTTCTTCTCTTCACCCTGCAAGGCTTTTTCACCCTTTTCACGAAATTGAAACATGGTGATTCCGCCTTGAATGGCCTCTTTCACAACATCAAGCGGCTGCCTCGTTGTATTCGCTGTGCCCAAAATAAAATAAACCGATAATTGCTGTTTGATTTGCTGTTGATCAGCCTTTGTCATGTGAAACTCCCCCTATTTTCCCTAGTGTCAGCACATCATCGCCGGTTGTGTGTGATAGTGCGTTTAAGAATTCCATTTGAAAAGTTCCCGGTCCTTTATCCATTGCGTGCAGAGCTGCCCTTTCAGCGGCGACACCATAAAACATCAATGCAGCTGCCGACGCATGAAGCGGCTGTTCACCCGCTGCACAAAATGCTCCGATGACAGACGTCAGCAAACAGCCAGTTCCCGTCACCTTCGTGAGCCATTCATGTCCATTATGAATAGACAGCACCTCATCTCCATCTGACACCACATCGACTTTTCCTGTGATTACCACTATTGTCTGAAGTGCAATAGACGCTTGTTTGGCTAATGCCGATACATCTCCATTCGCCGCTTTCGCATCAACGCCTTTTGACTCCCAGCCATCCACTCCAAGTAAATGAGCCACTTCAGCAGCATTTCCTCTGACAACGGTGATTTTCACTTTCTCTAACAGCTGTTGAGCAGCATTCGTTCGAAGCGTTGTCGCACCGACGCCGACAGGATCTAACAAAACAGGTACACCTTTTTCATTGGCGGCTTGTCCAGCGAGTATCATCGCTTCCACCGTTTCCTTAGTCAATGTGCCAATATTCAGCACTAGTGCATCCGCTAATTGCGCCATTTCAGCCACTTCTTCTTTGGCGTTTGCCATGACTGGCGAAGCACCTAAAGCAAGCAGTCCATTCGCTGTAAAATTCGTCACAACTTGATTGGTGATATTATGAACGAGTGGATTTTTTTCTCGAACCTTCTCCAATAAATGAGACGCGCAGCTTATTTTCATCCGTATCGTCCTCCCTTTTACTCTGCATCCCACACGTAGGATTTCGTATGCTTTAACCATTCTCTTGCCGCAAACGACAAATAGCGGTCCTTTCGCCAAATGACACCTAAATGCCACGGGATCGACGGGTTTAGGGAAATGACCTTTACCTTTTCGGGATCAAGATCACGGCAGATTCGTTCTGGCAGGAGTCCAATCCCTAAGTTTTCAGCTACCATTTCACTAATGAAATCCCACTGAGACGTTTCATAAATGACATTTGGCCGGAATCCCGCATTCATACATTCATTCAAAATCCGGCTGTGCAGAACAAAATCTTCTCTAAAGAAAATAAAAGACTCTTCCCTTAAATCAGCTAAATGTACCTCCTCACGACCAGCCATCGGATGGGATGGATGCGTCACGAGCTTCATGTTCTCTTTAATTATGGTGTACGTATGAAAAATTTTATCATTTGCAGGCAGAACAATGACACCAATATCAAGCGACCCATCCTCGACCCCTTCCTCTACTTTAATGGAGCCGTGCTCAACCAATTGAAATGTGACATCTGGATATTGCTGGCGGAATTCCCCCATGACATTCGGGAAGAAACTTGACCCAATCATCGGCGGCAGTCCGATTCGAATATGCCCTTTTTTCACATTCATTAAATCATTTAATTCGTTCGTTAAATTCTGAAATGACTGTGCGATTTCACTCGCTTGTGTATACATGGTTTGGCCAGCATCTGTCATTTCAACCTGCCGGCCATTGCGGTAAAATAACTGCACCCCCAGCTCATCCTCCAGGTTTTTGACCATCTTGGAAATGGTCGGCTGCGATACGTAAAGGGACTGCGATGCTTTCGTGAAGCTCTTTAACCTTGCCACTTCTAAGAAATATGTTAAATGTCTGATGTCCACCTGATTCATCCTTCCTATAGACAAAAGGAATAATTACTATTCGATATATGTATTTTACCTATAACTGAACGTGCTGTACACTTTAAAGTAAGCTCATCACTTGGAACGTTGTCATGTTTTTGTGAAATAGTGAACAATTTATATAGAAAAAGGAGTGAACAGAAAATGAAATTGCTCAAAAAGCCGCTGATTGCTGCCCTTCAGATTATGGCCTTGTTTATTTTTGCGAAATTCATGAATGTGCTGGCGGCCTTTTTGCATTTAAGAATCCCAGGCACGATCATAGGCATTCTTGTCATTTTCTTATTACTTCATTTTAAAATCATTCAATTAAAATGGATAGAACTTGGCGCCGTATGGCTGCTCGGAGAACTGCTGCTTTTCTTTATTCCATCAGCAGTTGGTGTCATTGATTATGGAAAACTGCTTTCTCAATCTGGCACAAGTATTGTCCTTGTCGTCTTAATTAGTACGTTTGTGGTCATGCTCTCAACTGGTATCATGACGCAAATGATTGCGAAACGAAAGGAGCGGAAAAAACTATGTTAGTTGGCGGACTATTTCTGATTTTAACAGTTCTTTTATATCTCGGATCAAAAGCGGTGTACAAACGGCATCCGAAGGTCTATGTCTCCCCATTACTTGTGACTCCGCTTGTCCTTGTCGTCTTGCTGTTAATCGTCAACATTCCTTACGATGCTTATAATCAAGGCGGGAAATGGCTCACAAATATGCTGCAGCCTGCGACTGTTGCTTTTGCCATTCCTTTATATAAGTATTTTCATATCCTGAAGAAGCATGCAGTAGAAATTATTTTGAATGTGGCTTGCGGCTCTGTTATTGCGATCTTATCAACGGCATTTATCGCCAAGTTGTTTCATCTGGACACAGGCCTTATTGAGAGCCTTGTCCCAAGATCGGTTACAACACCTGTAGCAATGAGTGTGTCAGAGATGATCGGCGGCATGCCGTCCGTTACGGCCGTGTTTGTCATTTTAACCGCACTGTTTGGATCGATTATCGGTCCAATGGTGATCCGTTACTTCCGCATCGATAATGACATTGCCATGGGCGTCCTGCTTGGAACGGGTGCACACGGGGCAGGAACATCGAAGGCTTTTGAAATGAGCTCCGTCTCAGGAACGATCTCAAGTGTATCGATGATTATTTCAGCCATTATTACATTATGTGCAGCGCCTATCCTTATGTCGTTTGCCTTATAAAAAAAGCCATTTCCCTTATTGGAAAATGGCTTTTTCTTATGCTTGTATGAAGACAACCTTTAAATAGTTCCCTTCAGGATAATTCTTCGTTGTACGGAAATCCTCAGGAAGGGTATATTCTTCAAGTATCCGATAGGTTTGCCCTGCTTCTTTAAAAGCCTGCGCAATAAACCCTTTAAATTTCTTCATGCCAAATGCACTGCTATTCGTTGATGCCACAATGACGCCGTTCTCAGCTGTAATTTGGATGGCTTCTTTTAATAGCTTCTTATAATCCTTCGCCGCACTGAATGTGTGCTTTTTCGTTCGTGCAAAGGAAGGCGGGTCTAAGATGACGAGATCATAGGTCCAGCCTTTTTTCGCTGCAAACGGAAAATATTTAAAGACATCCATGACTTTGATATCCTGCCCGTCCACATCAATACCATTGACTTCAAACTGCTCAGATGTTTTTTTCAAGCTGCGGTTTGCAACATCTACACTTGTCGTACGGCTCGCTCCGCCAAGCGCAGCTGCCACTGAGAAAGCACCTGTGTAAGAAAATGTATTGAGCACAGTCTTTCCTTTTGCATAACGATCTCGGATCGCTTTTCTCACATGACGCTGATCAAGGAAGATACCCGTCATCGCGCCATCATTTAAGTAAACCGCCACGTTCATGCCGTTTTCTTTCACGATGAGAGGAAATTCACCTTTCTCTCCCTTCACAAAATCATCATCTTCTATATACTGTCCAGATGTATCAAATCGTTTCTTTTCATAAATGCCTTTATAGTCTGGATATACGTGCTCAAGTGCAGCCAATACATATTCCTTTAATGTATAGACTCCTTCGCTATACCATTGGATGAGGTAGAATCCGTCATAATGGTCAATCGTGACACCGCCAATTCCATCACCCTCTCCGTTGAACACACGGAAAGCAGTCGTCTGTGCATCACGAAATAAATGCGCTCTGCTTTTCGCTGCCTGCTCAAGCCTAGAGACAAAAAAAGCTTGATCTATTTTTTCGTTCGCATCAAAGGTTAGGACCCAGCCGATACCTTTATTTTGTACACCATAATACCCTTTTCCTAAAAAAGTGCCCCGCTCATCCACCCATTCAATGAGCTCGCCTTCCCGTACACCGTTCACATGCGATACTGCATCTTTGGAAATGAGCGGATATCCCTTTTTCACTTGTTCCGCAAATGTTTGTTTTAATGAGATTTTTTTCATTTGTGTCATCCTTATCCTAAATTGACTCTCTCTATCCTACCATATGAATGTATACGTTACTTCTATTATGATAAGATGAGGAGAAAATTATCAACATGACATAGAGGAGGCACTTCGTTTGACGACATTACGCTTAGATCATACAGGTATTATGGTTTCGAACATTGATCAGTCGATTGATTTTTATGAAAAAGTGGTGGGCATGAAATTAAAGGACCGCATCACTCATACAAATGGAGTGATTGAGCTTGCCTTTCTCGGTTTTAAAGATGAAACCGAAACGGAAATTGAGCTCATCCAAGGCTACAGCAGTGACCTGCCATCTGAAGGGAAGGTCCATCATCTCGCTTTCACAACAGACAATATTCATGCTGAATTCAATCGTATTCAAAAGCTGCAAATTGAATTAATTGATGAAGAAATTACGACATTACCAAATGGATATTGCTACTTCTTTTTCAGAGGACCAGACCAAGAATGGATCGAATTCTTCCAGCGCTAATATTTCCTAGGAAATGGGGCCGCTAAATCTCTCCCATTTATTCATAAAGAAAAGAGTAAGAGCATATACATGCCCTTACTCTTTTTTATAACACCTTACTAAGAAATGATTTTGTACGCTCATGCTGCGGGTTCCCAAAGAGAGCTTCCGGTTTGTCTTCCTCGACAATATATCCGCCATCCATAAAGATGACACGGTCTCCTACCTCTCTTGCAAAGCCCATTTCATGTGTGACCACAATCATTGTCATACCTTCGACAGCTAATTGTTTCATTACAGCTAATACATCCCCTACGACCTCAGGATCAAGAGCTGATGTCGGCTCATCGAATAATAGTACTTTCGGATCCATTGCCAACGCTCTTGCAATGGCTACACGCTGTTTTTGTCCACCAGATAATTGGTTAGGATAGCTTTGAGCTTTGTCTTTTAAGCCGACTTTTTCAAGCAAGTCTAACGCTTTTTCGACTGCTGCCTTCTTCTCGATGCCTTTTACTTTTATCGGTGCAATCGTAATATTTTCTAAAACGGTTTTATGAGGGAATAAATTAAAGTGCTGAAACACCATGCCTACTTCTTGTCGTACTTTATTGATATTCACCTTTGGGTCTGTAATCGTGTGCCCGTGGACAACGACTTCTCCAGCCGTGATATCTTCTAATTTATTGAGGCATCTTAGAAACGTGCTTTTCCCTGATCCAGAAGGACCTATGACACACACGACTTCCTTTTCCTCGATGACTGCATTAATATCCTTTAACACTTCGTGATCGCCAAAGGATTTCTTTAAGTTTTTCACCGTAATCATACTCATTTGATATCAAATCTCCTTTCTGCGTAGCTAGCCAGTAGAGAAAGTAAATAAATGATCACGAAATAAATGACACCGACAATCAGCCAGACATTCAAAGGATCAAATGTAGCCGATGCTTGAACTTGCCCTCGCTGCATAATATCGGCAATTCCGATAATAGATAAGAGAGATGTATCCTTCAAGCTGATGATGGCCTGGTTTGTAATCGCTGGGAGCATGCGGCGGAATGCCTGCGGTAGGACGATAAAGCGCATGTTTTGCCCCCCTGTAAAGCCTAAAGAGCGCGCAGCTTCTGTTTGTCCTTTATCAATAGACTGAATCCCTGCACGAATAATTTCTGAGAAATAAGCCCCTGCATTAATCGCTACTGTAATAATCCCTGCGGGCACTCGATCAAGCGAAATGAATTCAAGTGTATTCAAACCAAAATAAATGAAGAATAGCTGTACGATAAATGGTGTGCCTCGAATGGCATTCACAAAGACGAGTGCGATGAAATTTAAGATTTTAAATGGTGACAGACGGAATAATGCCACAATTAAACCGATGATAAACCCTAAAATGATGGCAACAACAAAGATATATAAAGTGGTTTGCAAACCATCCATTAAATACGGAAATGCATTAATAATAGTATCCATGTTTCTCCCTCCCTAATTCACATACGGCTGACACATAAAGAAAGCGCGCTCGGAGCGCGCCTCGCTTGTGTTATGACTTCAAATATTTATCAATAATTTTGTCATATTCACCGTTTTTCTTTAGGTTCTCAAGGCCTTTATTGATCTTCTTCAATAGGTCTTGGTTTTTCCCCTTCATGACAGAGATACCATACTGGTCTCCATTCAAGCGGTCTCCAACTGTTTTCAATTTTAAATCTTGTTGTGCGATCGCATACGTAATGACAGGATAATCCTCAATTAAGGCATCTGCATTTCCGTTTGATACTTCCTGGAACATAGATGGGCTGTCATTAAATTGAACGACTTCATACCCATATTTATCTGCGTTATCAGCTGCGAACTTTGCACCAGTCGTCCCGTTTTTAACAGCTAGCTTTTTCCCCTTTAAATCATTAATAGATTTGATGCTACTGTCCTTTTTCACAACAACTGTCAGTCCAGCGTCGAAGTAAGGATCTGAGAAATCTACTTTCTTCTTACGCTCATCTGTAATACTCATCCCGCCCATTCCAACATCAAGCTGTCCTGCCTGCATCGCTGGAATGATACCTGAGAAGTCCATGGCTTCAAGCTTCACTTTGAAACCTTGGTCTTTCGCGATTGCATTAATTAAATCAACGTCTATCCCTTCATATTTACCGCCCTTTTCAAATTCAAATGGCGGATAAGTTGTATCTATCCCGATTTTATATGTGCCTTTGCCTTCTCCCGAACCACTGTCCGATTTTGATCCACAGGCTGCCATGACAAGCACAACAATTAGTCCCATGATCAATAACATCGATTTCTTCATAAAACACGACCCCCATTGTCAGTTTTGTCTAAATATTCGCAATAACAATAATACTATACCACGCTAAAGCTATAGTGTGTGATATTTTTTATCAATACCAAAGATCCATACAATTCTAGATCAATAGTCTCTTTAAATTTTACTTTTTTGCGAATAACTCATTTTATTCTAAAAGAAGAGTCATTCACAATTATGATGTGAGATAATCTCACAAAAAACGAGGCAGCGCCTTGATAAATGATGTTTCTCCCTTGCATACGAAAGCAAACTCAACAACTTGCTTCCTCTCTATATTGATATTGTAATATATTTTTCCCAAAACCCTCTTTTTACCCGAAAAAATGTAAGCGTATACACAAGAGCGGTGTCTCCCTATTTCTTTCACTACTGGTTGAATTTACATCAAAAAACATGTTTTACAAACTGCACGAGAGAGCTTAAAATATAAGAAGATACTGGAATATGGGAAGTTGATTCAGAAGAACGGATATTGATAGATGAAGAAAGGAGGATAAGAATTGGCAGAAGCAGGTGTTTTGTCGTCCGTTGATGTAGCGAATATGCTCAATGATTGGTATGTCATGATGAAAAAAAGAGAGATACAAGGTGCCATCCAGTTAAAAGAAGACATTCTTCAAGCGTTTGATCGAATGGAAGAAAATCAAGACGTCTTACTTTACTATCAACTGCTAGAGTACCGTTTTAAAGATCTAATAGAAGATACAGCTTCATTAGATCATAGTCTTTTTGTTGATGAAAATGCCATCCGTACGGATGATATGCTCAGCTATTATTTCTATTTCTTTAAAGGGATGTATGAAATGCGCAGAGGCAATCAGGATACGGCATTTCACCATTTAAAATTGGCCGAGGATAAATTAGATCTCGTGCACGATGACATTGAAAAAGCCGAATTTCATTATAAAACTGGGTGTCTTTACTATAATATTAGGTCCACGCTTCTCTCCATCCACCACTTAAAGATGGCTTCATCTATTTACGACGCAGATCCATGTTATGTGAAAAAATCAATCAGCTGTCAAATGATGCTTGCTTTGAATTATGCGGATCAGTCGAAATATGATGAGGCAGAATCGCTGTTCGAAGAAGTGATTCATTCACTAGAACAGATGGAAGATCCAGATTTACTTGGACATGCCTATTGCAATGCAGCCTTTATTAAAAGTCTAAGAAATGAATACAGTGAAGCTGTGCCGCTCCTAGAAAAGGCTTTAATGATAGAATCATTCGAAACTTCTTCTCCAGGCGGCTATTTACTTGCCATGTACGCCTACACAAAAGCACTATTTAAGCTGAAAAAGCCAGGTTTGTTCCACTATTATGTACAGCTTTCACTTCAAAAAGCAGAAAATTTAAAACAACGAAACATTTCACTTAAATTATCCATTTTAGAAACACTTATGATTCAGCCAGACAACATGATTGAGCAAATCAAGGCTTATTGCGATCAATTAGAAACAATGAATTTCCTTGTTGACCTTGAAGCTATTTGTCAGGATGCAGCAGCTTACTTAACGGATCTTGGGCTTCATGAAGAATCCTCTTATTTTAGAAACAAGGCGTTGTCCTTGAAAACTTGTTAAGAAAATGGAGTGATGTATGATGAAGAAATGGCTCATCACAAGTGCGATTTTAACCCTCTTGATAACAGGTGTTTCTGTTGGTACTTCCATTCAAAAAGACAGCCAATCTGCACAATCTCAAGATATTATTCAAAAGAGAGACCGTGGAACCAATCCTTAATATGAAAAAAAGCAGCTGTGATCAAAACAGCTGCTTTTTGATGTGCTAATCAATTTCTCGTTTAATATTCTGCATTTTTTCATCTAAGTAATGGGCAATATCTGCGGCTTCCTTCAGTTCATCAGTCAGCTGATGAGGAACATCGTTTTGCAGTTTATAATAGATTTTATGCTCTAGACTCGCCCAAAAATCCATCGCAATGGTCCGCACCTGAATCTCAACTTTCACATGCTCCACACGATTTGTTAAGTAGACAGGTATCTCAACAATTAAATGAAGGCTTCTGTAGCCATTTGGTTTTGGATGTTGAATGTAGTCCTTCACTTCAAGGATCTTTAAATCCTCTCTTTGCCTCAATACATCCATAATGTTATAGATATCTTGAATAAAAGAACAGATGATGCGGACACCTGCGATATCATGGATATGCTCCTTGGCACATTGTGTCGTGATGTCGCATCCTTTTCTTGCTAGTTTATTCACGATGCTTTCAAAGGATTTAATTCGTGATTTTGTATGCTCTATTGGGTTGTGTCCATGGATTAAATTATACTCCTGGCTGATAATTGAAAACTTTGTATCCATTTCATCTAACGCAAATTTATATACTAATAGTTCATTTTTCCAATCTTCCATGACATTTTTCAAATCTTCTACATGAGTTGCTGACATATTCATTTTCTTTTTGTCATCTCCTTTTGGGAAACGGCAGTTGCACCGCTTTCCGTTTATTAGACGGAGAGAGGACTCGAATGGTTTTAAAAAATACGCAGTTAGCCTCGTTGTTTGTAATATGTCAGCGCCAGTGCAAGGGCCAGCACAGAGCCTTTCACAATATCCATTGCATAATAAGGGACAGACATCATCACAAGCCCATTTTGTAAAATACCAATGAGTACAGCCCCGATAAAAGTGCCAAATGCGTTTGGCTTACCTGCTCCCATAACGGAAAAGCCGATAAAAGCAGCCGCTACTCCATCCATTAAATATGGTGCACCAGCATTAATTTCTGCTGTCATCACCCTTGATGCAAGTACGATACCGCCGATCGCTGCAAATAACGCAGAAAGCAGATAGGCCGAAATTTTGTATTTGTTCACATGTATGCCAGACAAACGAGCCGCTTCCTTATTCCCACCGATGATGTACATGAATCGGCCGTGCTTTGTGTAGGTCATGAAAACATGCGCAAATAGTACAATGGCAGCCATAATGAGAATGATATATGGCACCTGTCCAATTTTGCTGAAAAAGGCAGGAATCGTTCCCGTTGAGAACGTGCCATCGGGAAGCACCATATTTTCAGAAATGGTCGCCCCTTTCGTATACGTTTGAGCCAGTCCTTGAATGATAAACATCATGGCTAATGTCATGAGCATATCTGGAATTTTCATTTTGACGATCATCCATGCATTTATCAATCCAACAATGATAGAAGCCGCTAGTGCAGAGAGGATTGCAATCAGTGGGTTTTGCGAGAACCATACGAACATAGAAATGACAATCGCATTTGATAGCGTAGCGACTGATCCAACTGATAAATCAAAGCCGTTTACTGCCAATGAGATGGTTAAGCCCACCGCAATGATGGTCACAATTGAGATAGACCGTAGAATATTGATGATATTTCCTGATTGCAAAAACGCTGGATTCGCTGCCGCAAATATTACAATCAACACAACAATGGTTAAGATTGTGCCATATCGATAAAAGAAATCAAACAGATGAAAGGATGGCCGCTGTTTTTTGATTTGCTGCACAGGGGCTGGAATTTGTTGTTCGCTCATGATTGTCCTCCTGTTGAATGATATAAAAGCTCCTCTTCAGTCGTCGGTGCGGTCATTTCCCGGGTAATGCTGCCATCATATAACACGTATACTCGGTCAGCGATACCTGCAATCTCTGACAGCTCACTCGACGCATAAATCACAGATTTTCCGCGGGCAGCAAGCTCTGCAATCAAAGTGAAAATATCTTTTTTCGCTCCAACGTCTACACCTTTGGTTGGTTCATCAAAGAGATACACATCTGCCTCAGCCAGCAGCCATTTTCCGATAGCAACCTTCTGCTGATTTCCACCCGATAGGTGCTTCACCTTTGCTTCAAGCGACGGCGTTTTGACACCAAGTCGTTTGACGATTTCGTCTGCTTCCCGCTTTTCCTTCGAACGATGTAAGAAGCTGAATATCCTTGAAAATGAATGAAGACTTGCAGCCGTTAAGTTCCACCCCACGCTCTCTTCGGTCAGGATCCCTTCTTTTCTCCGCTCTTCAGGCACAAGGGCCATTCCAGCTCTCACAGCTTGATGAGGCGAAGTGATGCGAATGGTTTGACCATGGAGCTGGACGGTCCCCGTCTTTTTTTCTGAGGCACCGAAAAGGGCTTTGCACAATTCTGTTTTACCAGCACCGACAAGTCCTGCGATCCCAAGAATTTCTCCTTTTTTGACATAAAAGTGAATGTTGTTTAATTTATGTTGATCGTTTAGCTCTTTCACTTCAAGCACAATAGGTGCATCTTTCAGTGGCCTGCGAGACGGGAATTGCTCCTCTAATGGTGCGCCTAGCATTTCTTCAATGACCTGCTGCAGATTTGTGTCTTTGACAAGGTGAGCTGCGACATCCGTTCCATTTCGCATCACAGTCAATTCATCACAGATGGTGAAAATTTCAGGCATGCGGTGAGAAATAAACACGATCCCCGTCCCATTCTGTTTCAACCGATCAATCATTGAGAATAATTTGCTTGTTTCTGCATGACTAAGCGGAGCCGTTGGTTCATCTAAGATTAAAATGCTGCATTTAATGGAAACGGCCTTGGCAATGAGCACCATCTGTTTTTCGGCAAGGGTCAGATCGCTGACAAGTCGTTTTGTGGAGATGTCGATGTCCATTTCTTTTAATAGCTGAGCCGCCTTGCGATGCAGCTCTTTCCAGCTGACAAATGTTTTTTTCTCAATTTCATGCATCATCATATTCTCACCAACACTTAAGTAGGGAACAAGAGCCGTATCCACTTCTTGATGGACCGTCTGCACACCATATGAGGATGCATCCTTTGGGGTTTGAATGGATGCCGCCTGGCCATTGATGTAGATGGTCCCGTCGAAGTGGGAATGAGCGCCAGAAAGAACCTTCATTAACGTTGACTTCCCAGCACCATTTGCTCCAATCAGTGCATGGACCGTCCCTTTTTTTAATGTGAAATTCACTTGATCTAACGCTTTGACCCCTGGGAATTCAATTGAAATATTCTTCATACGAACAAGCGGCGCTGTCATAGGTGTCCTCCTTCTCTTGATATCATCTGAAAAACGAAACACCCTCTATGGAAAGAGAGTGCACGTCGCTTATTTTGTATAATGCTTCTTCAAGGTCTTCATCCAATCTTCCTCAAAAGCAGTCGATGAACCAAATCCCTTCACTTCGTCTGCAAGATTGACCATGTTAATGGCTTTTCCTGCTTGTTGAAGCTGCTTTTGCGAGATGAGAGAGGCCTCAAGGTCATAGGAAGACGGTGTTTTCTCACCAGCTATTTTCTTCGCAAGAATCCTCACGTCGACTGCGCCGATGAGCTTCGGATCAACCGCTGCTGTGTACTTCCACGGACTGTCCTTCGCTGTCATTTCTTGAAGATCCGCATTTGATACATCAATCCCATAAATCTTCACTTCTGTTCTTCCTACTTCCTTTAACGCTCTTGCTGCCCCAATGGCAAAGGCATCCCATGTGGCAAAAATAGCGTCCAGCTTGCCCTTTGGATACTTATTCAGCATGGCTGCTACTGCATTTTGCGTTTGAACAGACGTATCAGAGGAGGCAATACCAAAGCGGTCAAGCTCTTTGATCCCTGAATGTTGTTTAAGCGTTTCTTGATAGACCTTATTTCGTCTCACCATTGGCGGGAATCCATCTACCCACAGGTACGCAATATTTGCTTTTCCTTTAAAATCAGACACGAGCGCATCTAATGATTTTTTCGCTAATTGTTCGTCATCTTGAGACGTCACTGTGACCCCTTTGATGTCCTTCAGCTTAGGATTCGAATCAAACGCTACAACTGGAATGCCTTTCGCTGTGATCTTTTTCACATCAGCGACTGTCGCCTCGTCATCCCCGTGAGAGATGATAAAACCGTCATAATTTTCTTCAAGCGCCTGAGAGATGGCATCATGGAACTTCACTGTATCTCCATTTGCGGTGTAGACATCTACCGTAAAGCCGAGTGCTTCACCTTCTGCCTTGGTTCCAGCTAAAAATTGAGCTGTATGATCGTCTCCTCCAATTTTGCGGATGACTTTAATTTTTGCTCCCTGTCCCTTTGCAAATCGCTTCGGTACATTGTCAAAAGAGACTTTTTCGTTCGTATTTGCCTTTGAGCCTGCACTTGATCCAGTGCCGCAGCCTGTTAATAGGATGGTTAATGCCGTTAATAAGACAAGACATGATGTAAAATGCTTACGCTTCATTGCTGTTCCTCCTCAAGTTGTTTTGATTTTTCACATCGGAAAACTAGGTAAAAAAGTGGAAATACGCCTGTAAAACAGGCATTTGATTTGAAAAAAGAGACGAAAAAAAGCCTCTCTTGGAAAGAGAGGCTTGATCACCGTTGCATGAAACATGTATCGGGAAGTCTTCCTCTCTTATCTGTCAAAGCTGTAACAGCTTTGCAGGAATTAGCACCAATTTCTAAAATAGAAACGGTTGCCGGGCGTCATAGGGCCAGTCCCTCTGCCTCTCTTGATAAGAGATCCGTTATGAAATTTGTTTTCGTTGAAATGTCTTCTTTACTTTAATGTGATGTCACATCAATGTCAATGACTTTTTTGAAAATTTCTAAAATATCATCAGCTTCCGATGATTTTCTTCGCAGGTGATGATTTCTTCAGACGGAAATCATATTTTTTCTCATTCACAAATTGCGGGTTCAGATGTGCTGATCCTTTATCTTGACCGCTTTTAGAGAGATACGTTTTGTAGCCTTCCAGCCATTTCCCGTGCCATACCCACTGTGATGCTTTTGCACCTTTGCGGTCATCATAAACGTTCTTCTGGAAGGTATTCTTTTGGTTCACTTGATAAAGATTCACGACTAAGTAATGCGAGGCACTAGCGGTCATGATATTATTCGTGATTCGATTGTTCACTGCTTGATACTGCATCAGCAATTGACCGCCTTCTAAGCCGGCTGTGTCATTTTTGTACAAAGTATTATGTGAGATCGTCGTATTGGTTGTACCGCCACGCTTCTTATCATAGCCGCCAATAGAAATGCCTGTATAGCGGTTCAAATACACTTGATTGTGTTCGATGCGGATGCGGTCCGCCATTTTTCCTTTATGTTCGCTTGTTACTTCAATCCCTAAGTCATTGTGATGTGAGATGTTATGATCGATCACAATGTCTTTTCCGCCATCGACATAAATTCCGCCAGCAGAAATGTCGCTGCCATAGGCCGGGTTCCCTGCACTCGTAATCTCATATACTTTGTTTCTTGAGACGACACCGTTTCTGACTTGATCATACTTTTTAGAGGGTGCCACGTTCTCAAATCCAATTAAATCAATGCCAATATTATCAGTGTGCCGGACCGTATTATGTGTCACACGGAACTTTTTCACGTTCCCATTTAGCACAAGCGCTTCACTGAAGCCCAGCTTTAATTTTTCAACGGTATTTCCTTTGATTTCAATGTCTTCAATCGCTGCTGGAGCTTTTGTCCCATAGACAGCAATTCCATGTGCATTTCCATTTTCATGTTTCGTCTGAATATCATACACTCGGTTATTAAGCAGTTTGACGCCTTTGCCGCTTCCTTTGATGAAAATACCAACTGGTGTCAAATCTTCTTTATTCGTCTTAAGGTGTCCTACAGTCAGGCCTTTGAGGGTGATGTAGCTCTTTTGATCGATCGTGACAAGACCTCCATCGGCTTGATTTCCTTTAAGGGAAGCCCCGCTAATCACAGGTTTTTCTTTTCCATAAGCTTGAAAGACAACGGGTGCTTTCTTTGTTCCTGAATGGCGGACAATCAATTTTTCTTTGTATGTGCCGCCTCTCATGTAAATGGTTGCCCCAGCCTTCGCCATACTTGCCGCTTTTTTCAGCGTACGGAAAGGTTTTTGCTTAGTTCCCGGGTTTTTGTCGCTTCCGTTTACCGCTACGTAATAGGCTGTGCTTTGCTTAGCGCCAGCCTCATCTGTCATCGCTTGACAGCCAAAGCTGATGACGGTCATGAATAAAATGAGTAAAATGCCTGGTATCGCTCGTTTCATCTTGTTGTTTGCTCCTTTCCCTTCTCTCCTTCCTTTATCGGTTAAAAAAAAGAGGATTAAAATATGACGATGTCCCTTGCAATGTACTAGTCAAAAGGTGTATGGTTGAAAGAATATCTTACAGGAAAACCATTCGTTTTTAAATTGTCAGATTAATCAGTTAATAATGCATTTGGATTTTATTTCTTTTTTTAAAAGGGGTGACATGAGCCAAACTGACAGCAGAGAGAAGGAAAGCGCTTTAACAGATTTTTCTTGTCTGAATTACAGAAAACCTATTGCTAATATTTTGTGAAGGTATAGAATAGAATCATAATTATTTCATATTATTAGAATTTTCAAATAATCAAACAGCAAGGAGATTTACAATGCCAAAACAACCCATCCGCGTTGAACTTAGTTCAACAAAAAAACCAAAACCTCAATCTGATCAACTTGAATTCGGAAAAATCTTCACAGATCACATGTTTGTGATGGATTATTCAGTTGATAAAGGCTGGTACGATCCAAGAATTATCCCTTATCAAGCCATTCCAATGGACCCAGCGTCGATGGTCTACCATTATGGTCAATCTGTTTTTGAAGGCTTGAAAGCTTATGTTTCTGAGGATCAAAAAATTCTCTTATTCCGTCCGGAAAAAAACATGGAACGCTTAAACAGATCCAATGACCGCCTGTGTATTCCGCAAATTGATACAGAAACAGTATTAGAGGGCTTAAATGAACTCATTCGTATTGATAAGGATTGGGTACCTGATGCAGAGGGAACTTCCTTGTATATTCGTCCATTCATTATTTCCACTGAGCCGTATTTAGGCGTTGCACCGTCTAGCACGTATAAGCTGCTCATTATCTTATCTCCTGTGGGATCATACTATAAAGAAGGCATTCATCCGGTCAAAATTGCAGTTGAAAATGAGTTTGTCCGTGCCGTTAAGGGTGGAACAGGAAATGCCAAAACAGCTGGAAACTATGCCTCAAGCCTTAAAGCACAGCAAGTTGCTGAAACGAAAGGGTTTTCACAGGTTCTTTGGCTTGATGGGGTCGAGAAAAAATACATTGAAGAAGTCGGCAGCATGAATATCTTCTTTAAAATCAATGGCGAAATCGTGACGCCTGAATTGAACGGCAGCATTTTAGAAGGCATCACACGCAACTCTGTACTTGAACTGTTAAAGCATTGGGGAATTCCAGTAACAGAGCGCAAAATTTCAATTGATGAGTTAATTGAAGCACATCAATCTGGCGAGCTTGAAGAAATTTTCGGAACTGGAACGGCAGCCGTGATCTCTCCTGTCGGGGAATTAATTTATCATGATCAGCCATATGTGATCCAAAATGGTCAAACAGGCGAAGTATCGAAGAAATTGTACGAAGCCATTACTGGCATCCAAAAAGGGACCCAGCCAGACATCTTCGGCTGGACAGTTGAAGTTGACTCAGTCGTCAAGCAAGCATAAGCATATAAAAAGAACCTTTCAATCATGAAGGGTTCTTTTTTGTTTATTTACCTCTCTTTTATCCCTTATAATGGGAAATACACATGAATAAGGGGAGTGATGGTATGTTTTTTACTTATCTACTAGCATTCTTTGGAATCTGCATCGGATCGATGATCGTCGCCACTGGTTTCGACGATTCACCTTTCCTCACCCGGTTTTTATTTAAGGCTCTTGGAATCTCTATCCTTGCCCTTTCCATCTCTTTTGTAAAGGTCCGACGAAAGAAGTTACAGAAACAAAAGCGAAATAGACTTAGTTGACCCGTCTCTTCCCATCAAATCGTGCACCAAAACAAGACCGATACCCCAACAATCGCCCCTGCGTATATCCACTGTTTCCTTTTGATGCTCCGCTTTTTTTCGATCAGTAAAAAGATCTCTGGCAAAAAGATGATCATGATTTCTAGGATAAAGACAAGATAATAAACAAGCGGCATTGGCTGGAAATCAAATTTTCTTGCATCTCCTCCAATCGTTGCAAAATACATCAACAGATTGGTCACGGGAATGGTAAAACAAACGAGCAGGCGGAGAACATAGATCCACACATATTCCTTATGCCGAATGAGGCCAACAAATGAAGCAATAAGGCCATACAAAAACAAGATCACTGTACCATAACTCATGACAGGCTGTACGACAAACCCGTAAAACATTAAACCAATTGCAACCATATTCCAACAGTCCTTTCTTTGAAGCCATACATGCTGTTTTTTCTAATCATACACTTCTTTCTCCAGTTTCCATATGGGGCAATCAAAAAATGACCCCATTTAAGGGGCCATTATGTGTTAGTGTTAAGCATTGACTGATTTGAAGAATTGCGGTAAATGCTCACGATGCGCTTCGAGCATTTCGTCTAAAATTTGCTTTGCAATGTCGTCAGATGGGACGAGCGGGTTGATGGTCATCGCCACAAGAGCCGTCTCGTAATCTCCAGTCACAGCCGCTTCTGCTGCCACACGCTCGAATGATTTGATTTGTTGAACGAGTCCTCTTACAGCTACAGGCAGATCACCTATCGCGATTGGTTTCGGTCCGTCCTTTGTAATGATACAGTTTACTTCAACCGCTGATTCAGCCGGAATGCTGGCAATCGCCCCTCTGTTCACTGTATTGACTGGTTGAATGTCGTGCTTATCATTATAGATAGAGCTGATTAAGTTACAGGCCGCATCGCTGTAATAGGCCCCGCCTCTTTTTTCGAGCTGCGGT
Organism: Bacillus sp. FSL K6-0994; assembly: GCF_038630815.1. Lineage (NCBI taxonomy): Bacteria > Bacillati > Bacillota > Bacilli > Caryophanales > Bacillaceae > Bacillus > Bacillus sp. FSL K6-0994. The sequence continues at coordinate 3,492,651 of NZ_CP152043.1, forward strand.
GGTTTAATCGACAAATCAGGATCTTTATAAAGCTCAAATAATTCCTGCTCGACCTGCTGCACAACCTCTGCTCGTGTTCCTTTCTCTTGAGCCGCCTTTTGCTCTTCTTCCAGCATATCTTTCGTTTTATAGTAATAGCGGTGATACGGACATGGGATGACCCCTAATCCTTTCACAAAAGAAGGCTCCCAGTTTTTCGCTTCAATGTTTTTCATGGACCACTGGCTGTTTGGATTTCCTAGTTCATCAAGCACTTGATCCATAATGCTGACCCCGTCTAAATATACGTCTAATCCATAGACCATGTGATTGAGACCGGCAAACTGTACCTCGATGCGTTCAACGTCCACATCAAGCGCTTTGGCAATCCCCATTTTGATCCCAATCGGCACATTGCATAGACCGACCACTTTTTTTAGATTCGTGTAGCGTAAAACAGCTTCTGTGACCATGCCCGCTGGATTTGTAAAGTTCACAAGCCATGCGTCTGGGCAAAGCTCTTCCATATCCTTCACAATGTCTAGAATGACTGGGATGGTCCGAAGGCCTTTAAATAAACCGCCTGGTCCGTTCGTTTCCTGACCGATGACGCCGTATTTAAGCGGTATTCTCTCATCCTTTGCCCGTGCTTCCAGCAGTCCTACACGAAATTGTGTCGTCACAAAATCTGCGTCCTTCAAGGCCTCCCGGCGATCAAGAGTCAGGTGTACCTCAATCGGCAGACCTGCTTTTTCAACCATACGTTTCGCCAGAGCGCCTACGATGTTTAATTTTTCCTGACCCGCTTCAATATCCACAAGCCATAATTCTTTTACAGGCAATTCTTGATATCGTTTAATAAACCCTTCGACGAGCTCAGGCGTATAGCTCGATCCACCGCCTATTGTGACAATTTTGATTCCTTCTTTCATGAATTGACACCTCCGAGTTGCTTCATTTTTTCATGGAGCTCGATGATTTCTGCTGCGAGCTCCTTGACGGTCATTGCGTTCATGAGATGATCCTGCGCATGAATCATTAAGAGACTAATTTCCGTCTTTTCGCCCCTGATTTCTCCTTGGATCAGCTCTGTCTGTGCGTGATGCGCCTCATTTAACGCGTCTTGTGCGTCCTGCAATTTTTGCTTCGCCTCATCAAAGTTTCCTTGTTTTGCACATGTAATGGCCTCCATCGCGGAGCTTCTGCCATTTCCGCCGTGCAGGATGAGTTGAAACACAATTTGTTCCATTTCCATCGGCCGCATCCCCCTTGTTCCCTCTATTACATGCTGACGACATTTTCATCAGTTGATGCTTTTGTTTCTAATTCACTTTCTTCTTTCAATTTCTGCTTATCCCACATTCTAAAGAATGGGTAGTATAGAGCAAATGACAGCGCAAGGTTAATCAGCTGCATGACAGCACCAGAGATTTTGCCTCCTGTGGCGAGATAGCCTGAAATGATTGGCGGCATGGTCCATGGGACAGCGATCCCGGCTGGTTTTGCCACAAGCCCTGTGCTCATTCCGATATATGTGGTGATGATCATCATGATTGGCGTAAGGATAAACGGAATGAGGAGCATTGGGTTCATGACAATCGGCATTCCAAAAATGATTGGTTCGTTGATGTTAAAGATGGCTGGCCCAATGGCAAGGCGGCCAAGCTGTTTCATTTGTTTACTTCTGGCACGTAAGATCATGGTCAGCACCAAAGCAAGCGTTGCTCCGCTTCCGCCGACGTTGATGAAGATTTCAAAGAACTGCGCTGTGAAAATATTCGGCAGTACTTCTCCTGCTTGGAATGCAAGACGGTTCTCATCCATTGCACCGAGCCAAATTGGCCCCATGACGCCGCCGACAATGGTTGCTCCGTGAATACCACATGCCCAGAGGAGCATTTGCACACCCATCGCAACAATACTGCCGCCTAAGCTGCCACCAAGAATCGATAGCGGTGTGCCAATTAAGACCGTGATGATATTATGAATACTCTCAAAAGGTGTCATCTCAATCACAAGTCTAGCGACCCAGATCAGGGTGATGACCACAAAACCTGGAATAAGTGCAATAAACGATTTACTGACTGCTGGCGGTACACCATCAGGCATTTTGATAACAATGTTCCGCTGTACAATGAAGCGGTAAATTTCGGTTGAAAGCATGGCAATAATCATGGCAACGAATAAACCTTTACTGCCCATCAGTGTGACAGGAATTCCCCCGCCAACTAGGATAGCTTCTGTTGAGCCTTCAGGTGTGAAAGGTACTTGATATGGTGTAGCCAAAAGGAAAGCCGCAACAGCGATCGCACCAGATGATAGCGCATCAACGGCATACTTTTCAGCAAGCCTGTAAGCAATCCCGAAGGTCGCAACAAGTGCCATAATGTCAAAGGTTGCATTAACAGGATAGGATAGTTTCGTGGCCCATTCTGCTCCGAAGATACTTGCCATAAAATCGCTGTATCCTGGAATCGGAAGGTTGGCTAAAATGAGAAACAGTGAACCGACAATAATGAGAGGCATCGTTAAAACAATTCCGTCACGCAATGCTTGTAAATGTCTTTGAGCGGCAATCTTCCCTGCAAACGGCATGACCTTCTCTTCTAGAAATCGGTTGAATCCATTCATCCCCTCCGCCCCCTTTATCCGTTCACTAACTGTTCAGCAGATTTTAAAACCTCAGCGCCATTACAAACGCCATAATGCACAGTATTAATCACGTCTACTGGGATTCCTTTTTCTTCTCCGAGCTTTTTCATTTGTGGTAATAAATATCGAACCTGAGGTCCTAATAAAAGCACATCGGCTTGATCAATATGATTTTTCGCAGAATCTCCTGATACTGCCCAAATACGATATTCTTTTCCTTGTTCTTGTGCGCTTTTCTCCATTTTTGTGACAAGTAAGCTTGTGGACATACCTGCTGCGCAAACCAATAAGATGTTCATGTGTAAACGCCCCCTTTTCAAAGTGTGAAGCTATTCTTTACACTTTCATCATATTATGAAACCGCTTTCATAAACACCCATACTTTTTCCTTTAGGAAGCGGAAAAAGTTAATATCACACAGTTAGTTCTTGTACGAAGGAACCTTTTTATACATGATATCAAGCATGTCTTCAAATGTATCACAGGCGATCAGATGCTGAATGAATTTCACATTATGCACAAGCTCTCCCAGCAGGCGGTACATGCCTTTTAAATCTTTGGCATTCTCTTTTTCGACACAAAGCAGGCAGACAAATTGAACTTTTTTCTCTCCCCAAATGATTGGTTTTTCTAATGTACATATCGCCCAAAACGTCTCATCTGTCAGCGGCGTCATCGGGTGCGGAATCGCTGTATAATGTCCGAAAGAGGTTGGAGCAGCCTCTTCTCTTTCCATGACAGATGGTGTGAGTTCAGCTGGCGCTAAGCCCAAATCGATGACTTTTTGCGTTAAAAAGGTGATGACCTCTTCCTTTGTGTGAAAAGCTCGTTTTGTAAAAACCAATTCCTTTTTCATATATTGAGAGGCCAATGTCACCCTTGTTTCACTCGTCAGAGCTTCTTCAATTTTTAAAAAATCACCGCCTCCCAATATGGTGTTCACTTGAATGACTGGAACCGGTAAATCCATATGAATTGGGATCGTTGTAATAATCAAATCCAGGGCATGCAAAGAGACATGCGGCAGCGAATATAGCTCTGCTGTTCCTAAAATGGTCAGCTTTGATCCAAATTGTGACCGCAAACGATCCTGCAGCAGCCTTGCACTCCCTGCACCAGACGCACAGACAATAAGACACCGCTTCGGCGGGATCTCCATTTTCCTCCGCTCTAAAGCCGCACCAAAGTGAAGCGCCATATATCCGATTTCGTTCTCATGAATACTCAGCTCTTCCTCTTCTTCAAGGACCCTGCTGGCGATAATCCCCGCTTCAAAAGCAAGGGGATACCCCGCTTTTATTTCATCAAGCATCGGATTTCTTAAGTTCATTCCATATTTACATCGGTTGATGGCAGGCTTTAAGTGCAGACTGAGTCCAATCATTAGTTCCGTATCACCGGCTAAATCAAGCTGCAGTTTTTGATCAATGGCCTTCAGCATGAGCTGTACAAGCCGGCTCGTTTCATCATCTACAATTTGTTTTTGACCGTTCGAGGAAAAGGACTGTACCATTTTGGCTGTTCCTAGCAAATGAATGGTGATATAGACAATTTCCTCTTGTGGAAATGAGACATCCAGCAACCCTTCAAGACGCTCCACCATTTTTTTAGCGACCTTATATTCCTTTGCCCGCGGAATTTCGCTGATTTCCTCTGGAAGAACAGATACATAGTTTCCGTGTCTAATTCGTTTGCAGGCAATGGCGACATGAACGATTAAATTATTCATGCAAATGTCTGATAGATTCATACCTTCCTCATTGATATAATTGATCATTGTTTTCTGAATCAATTCGAGTTCATGCTTTGGCAAAATAGTAACAGCTGTGTTCAGCATCGTTTGATAAGAACGACGTTCATTGAATAAATATTCTGACATACAATAACGGATTTTCATCTCTGATCCCTTGATTCGGCAGCCTTTGCTAGGCTTCGCTTCCAGCTTCAGATCAAAGGGCTCCAGCTTACGTTTGACCGATTTCACATCGTTGCTCATCGTTGATTTACTAATAAACAGCTGCTCCTGTAAATCCTCCAGCTTCACATAGGATTCTGCCAAAAGAAGCCTTTTTAAAATAAACCGAACACGCTCCTCTGGCAGCACAGCAAGCGGCTCTTCCTGCTCGACCTCCTCCTTCATAAAACGGCGAAAGGCATTCTCATCGTTGATCAGCAGCTCATAACCAGCTCCTCTAACAGCTGTTACAGCCGCTAGGTAAGGGGCAAGGCGGTCGTTCAGTTCCTTTATGTCTGTACGAATGGTGCGGCTTGTCACTTGTAAACTGGCAGAAAGTGCAGCGCTGGTGAGCGGGGTCTCAGCTGCCATGAGCTGACTTAAGATGTGCGCCAGTCTTTTACTCAGCATCAGATCGGCCTCCTTATGTAGGGATGGAGAATCTGCCTTGTCTGGACAGGTTGTATCCGCTTGCAGTTCTCTTCATTACTCATATTCTACTGAAAAGAAATAAAAATTGCCAACTCATTTATATGACAAATGCCCCTATTTATACAACTAACCATATCTAATGTCCTATGAATCTTTTTGAAAGATACTTGCGAAAACCACGAAAAAAAGGCGTACACCTTCGTGTATCCGCCTTCTTTATGAAGAGATCAGCTCGGTAAAGACAACCAATCTTTTTTCATGCGTACCTGCTGCATGATCAAAGGTCCCTGTACAAGTGATTAAATTGAGATTCCGTGTAAAGGCGTATCCAAAAAACGCATTGGGCTTCTCTTCACGCGGATAGCTTCTTACTTTTATGACTTCAAAGCTTCGCTTTTTTCCTGATGAGGACGTGACGACCACCTTGTCTCCCTTTTTTAGCTCCTTTAATCGATAAAAAACCGATGGCCCCCATTTATTATCTACATGGCCATTCATGACGGCATTCCCTTTATCTCCCGGCTTTGGACCATCTTCAAACCAAGCGGTGTTGTCTGTATCCTGAGGAACACCCATACTGCCATCATTTGATAAAGATGTTTTCTCCACTTTTGCTTTGACATCAATAGCGGGAATGGCGATTTCAGCTGGTACAATGCCAGACGGCTCGTCTTTTAATGTATCGTGTGAGTGGTTCTGTTTCTCAGCTTGATGTGTAGTCATTTCCTTAGAAGCGGATATGTTTTTTGAGGATGACGATTCATCCATTGACGGTGATGAACAGCCTGTGATGATGAGAAGCGAAAGAATACTGAGCAGCCAATTCTTCATCTAAGCCGGCCTCCTTTTGAAGAAAGGAACGGCACGATTGTGCACGTTCCCATCTGTCTTTATGAGTTAGAATTTGATGCCTTACGGCGAATGAGGAAAAATGCACTGCCTGCTAGAATTAAACTTGCGATCATACCCGCAAATGCTTCATAGGACATGCCTAAAGGACCGGCTGTGCCTCCCATACCTGTTTTCGGCATTTCATTAGGCATATTGGATTTGAACAGCTCAGGATGCTGATCAACAATCGCTGCTGCGACATCCTGACCAACCATGAACATATGACCATAAGCCTCTCTCACTGTCGGATAAAGCTGATCATATTCGCCATTATGGTAAGACGTATATGTTTTGATCAGCTCATCAATATGTGTTTTCAAACCAGCCTCTAAATCAGCTGCCTTTAAACGTCCATCTGTCGCTTGATCTAGGAATTTCGCTTGCTTCATTCGATACGCATCTAAATCTTTGACAGCCTTTTCTTTTGCTTGTTGATTCCCTGATGCATCCGCTTTGACATAATCAACTAAATAGCCGATATGGCTTGACCAAATGTCTTTGAATTGTTTGCCTGCATCCTTACCATAAACAGATGCAATCGCAGCAGATAAATCATTTGTGTTTTCATTTAAAGCCGCTGCTGCCTGTTTAAAGTCCTTACTGCCATCATTTCCTTTTTGCATGGCAACTACCGCGAGTGCCAAATGCTCTGAGAACAAGTAGTTTAAATCTTCACGAAGATCCGCTGCTGGTGTATCCACTGACTTTTGATCAAATTTCCCAGGAAATTGATCTGTGATGGCCCATGACACGCCTTTTCCTACCTCAAACATATGATGAATGGATTTTCTAACCGTTTCATAGGTCGTATCAAAATCCTTTTCAGTATAGCTGTCAAACGCTTTAAGCAGTTCATTCACATGCATCTTCAAGCCTTCTTCAAGCTCACTTGCTTTCAGTCTGCCGTCTGTTGCTTGATCGAGCATATCGGCTTGTTTCATTCGATATTGATCAAGCTGCTTCATCGCTTTCTTTTTACCTGCATTATCTTTTTTCGCTGCGGCTTGTACATAGTCAACAAAGTAGCCGATATGACTTGACCAAATGTCCTTGAATTGTTTGCCTGCTTTTTTTCCATATACAGAGGCAATTGCATCTGATAAGTCATTCGTGTTGTCATTTAAAGCCGCCGCTGCTTGATCGAAGTCTTTACTGCCGTCAATTCCTTTTTGCATTGTGATCACTGCTAAATAGGCATGCTCTGAAAACAGCTGATCTAGTGCTGCTCGAAGATCTGCGGCTTTATTTGACACCTCTTGTGACGAAGACGTCTTCTTCGCCTCCCCATGCATATGTCCTTCGTGTGCACTTGCGATATGAGCCGCTGGGAATAATAACGCTGCGCTCAGTGGAATGGTTAACATTGCTTTCTTCATGTTCATCTTTTATTTCCTCCTCTTTCCGTTTGTTATGTACTTAACGGAAAGAGGGAGAAAATAGATCATTCGATTCTATTATTTTTTTCTTGCAACACAGGCTCTGTATGTTTGCATAAAAAAAAAGCCGGATTATCCGGCTGATACGTTACGACGTTTAGATGCTTTTCGCTCTTTATATATTTTTCTCACCACTGGATAAATCACAGGTGCCCATTTGACAATTTGTTTCAGCCATTTTTTCATTTCTCCCGCGCCTCCTTATTGTCATTCTTAAAGGACGATTCCCCATCTTGTCATGAAATAAACAGGTGCGGGAGAGCAGGAGTTAAATCACGCCTTGTGCGATCATGGCATCTGCCACCTTACGAAATCCTGCAATATTTGCTCCAACCATGATGTTTCCTGAGTGTCCATATTCGTCTGCTGTCTCTGTACACTGACGATAAATAGACTGCATCATTTGTTTCAGCTGAGCATCTACTTCTTCAAATGTCCAAGATATTCTTGCACTGTTTTGTGCCATTTCCAATGCTGATACACCTACACCGCCAGCATTCGCCGCTTTTGCCGGCGCAAACAAAATACGATTCTCTTCAAATACTTTGATCGCCTTAAGAGTGGATGGCATATTGGCTCCTTCTCCTACAGCGATGACACCATTTGCCACAAGCTGCTGTGCATGCGCCTCCGATATTTCATTTTGTGTTGCACATGGCAGCGCAATATCACAAGGAACGGACCAAATTTGTTCGCAATCTTCAATTAATTCAGCATGCGGGTGAATGTCTATGTATGCCCCAATCCGCTGATTCTCGACTTCCTTGAGCTGTTTGATCGTCTCAAGTGAAATCCCTTGAGGATCATAAATCGCTCCGCTTGAATCACTGCAAGCCACAACCTTACCGCCTAATTCGATTACCTTTTCCATTGCATAGATAGACACATTTCCTGAGCCCGACACAACAACAGAACGTCCTTCAAATTGGAGCCCATGTGCTTTCAGCATTTCCTCCATGAAGTACACCAGTCCGTAGCCTGTCGCCTCTTTTCTCGCTAAGCTGCCTCCGAATCCAGGGCTTTTCCCCGTGAGTACCCCCGCTTCATAAGCACCGCGCATTTTCTTGTACTGTCCGAACATATAGCCAATTTCGCGTGCTCCTACACCAATATCACCTGCTGGCACATCTTGATCAGGTCCAATATATCGGCCGAGTTCACTCATAAAGCTTTGAACGAAACGCATGATTTCTCCATCAGACTTCCCTTTAGGATCAAAATCCGATCCGCCTTTCCCTCCGCCAATCGGCATACCAGTCAGTGCGTTTTTAAAGATTTGTTCAAACCCTAAAAACTTGATAATGCTTGCATTGACGGTTGGATGGAAACGAATGCCTCCTTTATAAGGACCGATGGCACTATTGAATTGAACCCTAAACCCTCGATTGACTTGTACTTTGCCCTTATCGTCTACCCATGGCACTCGAAATACCACAAGCCGCTCAGGCTCAATGAGCCGTTCTAAAATGCCTTGTTTTTCATACTCTGGATGCTTCGCAAAAACTGGGACGAGTGATTCCAGAATTTCTTTTACGGCTTGCTGGAACTCCTCCTCGCCGGGATTTCGTTTTTCCACCTCTTCTAACACACGGTGGATGTAGCTTTGTGCTGTTTGTGCTGCTCGATCTAAGGTCAACATGTCGCATCTGCCTCCTTGTAGATATCTCCACACATTTAATTGTTAGATTTTCTAACGCATATTGAGATTAATTTAACACCAATTGTAAAATCTGATCAATATTGATAACAGATGAAAATGATGCCGAATTGAGATAGATCAAGCAGCCGCAGCGATTGTTTTTAAAAATAAGCGCTCAAGGAATGACTAATGTGCTAGAAACGAACGAGCGGATATTTCTCGTCCCGTTTTCTTTGACAAATACATGAATCATGATGAATTTCTAGCTGGTTTTCCATTGAAAAAAGGGTCAAAAGTTTGATCGGATGCACTCAATCTTTTCGGGGCGGCTTCCCGCCTCTTTTTCGATCAGGTAACACGACACAAAGCCAATATAAAATAGAAGACGATGGAAAGTTAATGAGACCGACAATGCCCCAAAACCACTTGTAACGCCCTCTTTTCTTTGCATCTATAAATAAAAGAAAGCCCTGTGCAAACAATAACGGCAAGACGCACAATAAGATGATCATTTCCGACTGACTCATACGGAGGACCCTCCTTTGATATGTTGATATTCCTTGTAGCCAACAACAAAGCAGATGGGGACGCTCACTATTTGGAGAAGAATGAAGATGATAGGCAAATGGGTAATGGCAGCTGCAAAGAGTGCTAGAATGGTCAAACTGATCAAAACGTATGCCAGCACTTCTTGTTTAAAACGCCTTTTCTCTTTTTCCTTCGCCTGTTTCAGCATCATCATGACAGCCTGCTCACTTGGCTTTTCCACTTCAATTTGTTCGTCTAGCTGCTGCAGCTCTTCTTTTAAACGTTCGGTCAAACGATCTTCCTTCATAAATCCCACTCCTTTCGAATTTTCTTTAATCCATGATGAACCCTCGATTTCACAGTGCCTTCTCTCATTCCAAGCATTGAAGCCATTTCTGGGTAGGTAAATCCATAATAATAGTGCAGAATAATCGGTGCTCTCTCCTCAGCCTTTAATTCATTTAAAGCATCCCACATGTCATGCCATGTGTTCCCCTTTTGCTGAACGTCCCATTTAAAGCGGCGTATGGCTTCCTGATTTGCTTTTCCTTCTCTCATTTGTTCACGTTTTCTTTTCTTCTGGTGATCTAAAAATTGCCTAGATGCAATCGAAATAAGCCAGGTTGAAAATAAGGCATCTCCTCTAAATGAAGAAAGTTTCATATACGCTTTCAGCATCGTTTCTTGCATGATTTCCTCTGCCAGCTCTTGTTGAAGGGTCAGCTTCAACATATATCGGTAAAGAAAGGAATAATGATGCCGATAAAGGGCTGTAAACGCGGCATCATCTCCCTGTTTTGCCCGCTGAATCAATAATGTCTCTTCTGTCTGCTCCAAGCACGCCCCTCCTTCCTTTTCTTCTCTTACTCATAAGACGACACGGATGACAATATCGTTTAAATTAGACCTTATTTTTTAGCATTCCTTCTATGATTCTTGTTTTATATCCAATTTTTTCTTATGTAATGATTATGGCATTCCTTCTTCTCTAACAAAATGATGCGTTTATAATCATCTTGATTTTCTACCAAACGGAGAGCCTCCTCTCCATAATCAAGATGTCATCCTCATACCTATCGACAATGGTCCTTATCTCATGAAGATGAAAATGAAATAATCATTGGCTTAGCTTCCTAGAAAATCATGGAATACGCTGCGCCTATCCTTAGCCGATGATACCTTTTTGCATGCTATGCTCATCCTACATTCCGAAAGAAGCAATGCTTGTGAAGGAAGGAGGAGTGGTTGAATCACAGCTTATTTTGGAAACGTTTTCATTAAAATAAAATAGAATGGAGATGTTGAGTTTGAAAAGAAAAATTCCAATGTTAGCCGGTGTATTAGCTGTTGGTCTCGTCACTTCATTATTTGCACCAAACGGGGAGGCAAAGGCAGCAGCCAAATATCCAGAAAGCCCTTCTATTATGGCCAACTTTAATCAACAAGGCTTCTCCACATTAAATGGCGGCACAACAGGCGGTGAAGGCGGTAAAACCGTCACAGTCAAAACTGGAAATGAACTATTGGCTGCCCTCAAAAATAAAGGAACAAACGAAAAATTAAAAATTGTTGTAGACGGGACCATTACCCCTTCTAATACATCAGCCAATAAAATCGATGTGAAAGATACAAATAATGTCTCGATCGTCGGTAAAGGGACGAACGGCGAATTGAATGGAATTGGCATTAAAGTATGGCGTGCCAATAACATCATCATCCGCAACTTGAAAATCCACCACAGCAAAATCGGTGACAAGGATGCCATCGGGATCGAAGGCGGTTCTAAAAACATATGGGTCGATCATAATGAATTGTACAACACATTGAATTCCGGGAAGGATGATTACGATGGTTTATTTGATGTAAAAAATGACTCTGACTACATTACCTTCTCGTGGAACTATGTACATGACAGCTGGAAAACAATGCTCATGGGCAGCTCCGATAACGATAACTACAATCGAAAAATTACGTTCCACAACAACCGCTTTGAAAACCTAAACTCTCGTGTACCGTCTATGCGCTTCGGGGAAGGACATGTCTATAACAACTATTATAAAAACATCCTCACAACAGCGATTAACTCACGTATGGGCGCGAAAATGAGAATTGAACACAACGTATTTGAAAACACCACAAATGCCATTGGAAGCTGGGACAGCCGTCAAGTTGGTACATGGCATGTCATCAACAACTCGTATATTAACAGCACAGGCAGTCTGCCAACGTCTTCAACAGGTACGTATAACCCTCCTTATAACTACTCTTTGCTTAACGTGAACAATGTGAAATCAGAAGTGATATCAAATGCAGGTGTTGGTAAAGTAAACCCTTAAACCACAAAACGTTCGGGCAGAGATTTCCTGTCCGAACGTTTTTGTCATTTCATCCATTTATATTGTAGAAAACGGGCGATCCATTTCATACAGCTTTTGATAACGCTTGTTTTCTTTTAGTAACTCCTGATGCTGACCCTGCATCTCAATGCGTCCGTCTTCAATAAACATGATGCGGTCACACGCCTCACAGCCAGTCAGATGATGGGTGATCCAAATAACTGTTTTCCCTTTTAACACACGGAAGATGGTTTCAAGCAATTCACGCTCTTTCCGTGGATCAAGCCCGACGGTGGGTTCATCTAATACAACAACCGGCGTGTCCTGAAGCAAAATTCGAGCTAACGCCATACGCTGTCTTTCTCCACCTGAAAATCGAACCCCTGTCTCCTGAACACCTGTGTGATAACCTTCTGGCAAAGACTCGATGTCATCATGCAGCTGCACTTGTCTAGCTGCTTCTTTTACCTGCTCTTCTGTTGCCTCTGGAGATCCTAAACGAATATTGTTTAAAACAGACGTATCGAATAAATATGGCTGTTGATTCAGCACAGATACATAGGCAGACACCTTCTCTTGAATGCTTTGAACCGGTTTTCCTTGAATGCTGACAGTCCCTTGATTTGGAACAACTGCCCCTTCTAACAATTTCAAAATGGTCGATTTTCCTGCACCGCTTTTTCCTAAAAGCGCGAGTGATTCCCCTTGCTTCAGAGAAAAGGACAGGTCTTGAAGGACATATTGATGCGTGTCATACCGAAAGGACACTTGATCAAAACAGACAGCTTCATCGTGAGAAAGGGCTGATTGATCCACTGCCTTGCTCTCAGCTTCTCCTTCATATGACTGCTTTTCATAATGATGTAATCTGCTGACAGCATGCTGATAGACGGGAATATCACCTGCCGCATCTGACAGCGGAAGAAAGGCTTCTGTTAATGGAAACAGCACAAGTACAAAGGCTGCAATCAGTGTGTGTGACATGGATCCTGACTGAACGACCGAGCCGCTCCAATACACAACAAGCACGACAGCCCCTCCAATCAAGAGCTGTGCCAAAAATTGACGCACGCGGATAAATCGGTGTTTCGCTGCTTCAAGCGCTAACAGCTGCGCTTCTTTTTGTTCATATCCATCCACAAAATCTTTCTGCCTGCCGCTGAACAGCCAGTCACTAACGCCCATGACTGCATCTGTTAAATGGCTGTACAGTTCATTTCTGCCTTTTTTCATTTGAATTTGTCTTGCCCGGTTCACAAGCACTGTGACGTATGGGAAAACGAATACGAGAAGTGCCATATAAAGCAGCATCAGTCCAGCAAAAGGCCATGAGAAAAGGCCAAGTGCTCCAATGGATGCGGCATATAAAAGCAGTGCACCGATGGATGGAAAGATGGTTTTTAAATAGGCATCCTGCAATCTCTCCACATCATCTGACAAGAGACCAAGCATTTCACCTGTCCCAAGCTTAGTCTGTTTGGCACTTCGTTCAGCCATGTCATAGAGGCGTACACGCATTTTTTCAATCATTGTCAAAATGAGCTGATGGCTTGCCAGCCTTTCTGCGTAGCGGGCAGCAGAGCGCGAAATACCAAAGGTACGTACAGCCACAATTGGGACGTAGACCATGAGTATATTCTCAGGTCTTGTCGCAGCCTTTGAAATGAGAAATCCCGACGTGTACATCAGCATAGAAGCAGAGAATACCGCAATGGCTCCTAAAAATAAAACCAAGGCAAACAGCTTTTGATTCTCCTTGATATAAGGTATAAACCAGCCTTTACTGACCATGTGTGACCGCCCCCATTTGCTCCTGTACCAATTGATAATACACGCCTTTTCTTTGCATTAATGATTCATGTGTCCCCATTTCTGCGACGGTTCCTTGATCCATGACAATGATTTCATCCATGTCCGGCATCCAATGGAGTCTGTGTGTCGCTAAGAACACAAGTTTATGTTCAAACAGTGGAAGCATTGTTTTCTTCAGTTCATACTCTGTTTCAATATCGAGATGCGCCGTTGGTTCATCTAACAGCATAATGGACCGCTGGCCCAGAACAGTTCGAGCAAGCGCAATTCTTTGCGCCTGTCCTCCGCTTAGCTCTCTTCCCTGTTCTCCAATGACTTCGTCCAATCCGTTTGGCAGCTGCGTAACCAGCTGAGATAAGCCAGCTTCATGCACCGCTCTTTCCACTTCTTCCTCTGTTGCATTTGGTTCATAAAAACGAATGTTTTCTCTTAATGTCATGTGAAATAAATAGGGGTGCTGCGGCATATAGACAACTTCCTTTTGCCATTCGTTCATCTGTAAATGACCAAGCGGCTGGCCGTTTAGCGTGATTTGACCCGAAGACGGCTCAACAAAACCGCCGAGGACATCGGTTAGTGTCGATTTCCCTGAACCACTGGCACCAATGATGCCGATTTTTTTCTTCCCTTTGACAGTGAGATCCACATCCTGAATGGAATAAGGGGCATGTTCATCATGCTGAACACAAACATCCTGCAGGGTGAGCACGGATTGTTCATCCCACTTATTCAGCTGCACAGATTGTGTCTCCTGGGCGCGGAAGCCTTTTTCTTCTAGAATGACCTGCATGGCTTCATTCGCTTCTTTTCCATTTAACGTCGCATGATAATCATTTCCCACTTCACGTACCGGCAGAAAATACTCCGGCGCCAGCATAAGCGCCGTCAAAGCCGGAAATAACAGAAGCTCTCCTTCAATTAAACGTAAGCCAAGAAAAACAGCGACGGTTGCAATTGATAGCATGGAAAAGAAATCGAGGGCAAACGATGACAGAAAGGCGACCTTCAGTGTACTCATGGTCGCTTTTCGATATCGCTTTGACACCTCCGCAATATGACGGGAGTGTTTTTTGCTGATACCTAAGTAACGCAGCGTCTCAAGGCCCCGGAGAGAGTCAGTAAAATGATTGGATAATTTCTCATACGATCTCCATTGTTTGGCCGCTTTACGCTGAGCAACAAGGCCTAGCAAAATCATAAAAATAATTAAAATTGGCAGCGTCACAATTAAAATGACGGCTGATGTTTCATCTAATGTCCACACATAGATAAGGACCATCGCCGGAATCACTGCCATGTTCACCATTTTCGGCAAAAACAGCTGTAAATACTGACGGTATTGAGCAATTCCTTCCATTGCTAATGTGACAAGCTTTCCTGTCCCTTTTTTCTTTGCGAAGGCAGGCCCTAATCGAAAGAGTTGGTCTAACAGCTGCTTTCTGACGTCTGCTCCAATTCGGGAAGAGTAGGTAAACATGACCTTCTCCCGAATCAAGGTGAGACCGTGCCGCACAACAAAGGCAGCAAGAAACAGCATGACATAAGGCGTTGCCTGCGAGAGGCTTTTCCCGTCAAACAGCGTTGTAATGGCATGTGCCAGCCACTGTGCTTGGAAAATAATACTTGCTCCTTGGATGAGTGACACAATACCTAAGAGGGCAAGAAGCCCTCTCATTCCTTTTAATTGAAGCAAACGTTTATCCATTAGTAGGTCATTGGCTCCTTACCGCTTACACGTTTACGGAAGACGTAATAGCTCCAAATTTGATACCCAAGCACAAAGGGCAGCAAAGAAACAGCAACAATCGTCATGACCGTCAGTGAATAAGATCCAGATGCAGCGTTTTGAATTGTGAGATCAAATGAATGACTGATTGAACTAATCATGACGCGCGGGAACAATGCAGTGAACAGCATGGACACCGTCACCATGATGCCTGCGCCTGTGAATAAGAAAGTCCAGCCATCACGTTCTTTTCTCATCAAAACAAGGGCAGCTACATAACAAACCACAATCAGCACAGTTAACGGAATGGTGATGATCGGGCGTACAGAATAAATATCTGTTTCAATGATGGACACACCGACAAATATAACAAGAACAGGGAGTGCAATGAGCAGGACACGCTGGCCCAGTTTTCTTGCACGATCTCTTAAGTCACCCTCTGTACGAAGTGTGACAAAAATCAAGCCATGCAGCAGGCAAAGAACCGTCACAGCTAACCCGCCGATCACTGAGTAAAGATTCACAAAGTCCGTAAATCCAGCGTACATGTTCATGTCTTGATCAATTGGCATCCCGCGTAAAATACTCGTGAATAACACACCGAGCAAAAACGGCGGAAGCAGACTGCCAAAGAAGATCACCCAGTCCCACGCCTTAATCCAAGAGGCTTTCTCAACCTTCCCTCGGAATTCAAAGGCGACTCCGCGCCCAATGAGCGCTAAGAGGAGAACCGCAAACGGAATATAGTATCCGCTGAACATCGTGGCATACCAGTGAGGAAATGCAGCGAAAATAGCGCCGCCAGCTGTAATCAGCCAGACCTCATTCGCATCCCAGAAAGGACCAATCGTATTGATTAAAATTCGGCGCTCGTGCGCGTCCTTTCCAAGCAGCTGCATGGACATCCCGACACCAAAATCAAATCCTTCTAAGAAGAAAAATCCAACAAACAATACTGCGACAAGAATAAACCAAATCTCGTTAAGATATGCCATGATATGCGCCTCCATCAAATGGATCTGTAGACAGGTCCGTTTCATCCTTTTGATCTGTATCCTCTTCAGAATGTGCACCTTTTTTAATTTCTCGAATGAATAAGTAGGCAAGCAAAATGGCAAGAATCAGATACATCACCGTAAAGCTAATGACTGAGAATAACAGCATGCCATACGATACGTTCGGTGAAATCGATTGAGCTGTCGTCATCATACCAAAGACGGTCCACGGCTGACGCCCAATTTCAGTCATGATCCAGCCGGCTGAGTTCGCAATAAACGGAAACGCGATCATCCCTACCATGAAGCGTAAAAACCATTTGTTCGTTTCTAGTTTCTTTCTAAAGCTCAAATATAAGCCAATCATACTAGCAAAAATCATCAGCATTCCAGCACCGACCATGATTCTAAAGCTCCAGAATGTTGTTTTCACTGGCGGAATGTAGTCTCCAGGGCCAAACTTGGCTTCATATTCTTTTTGAAGTGTCAGCATGCCTGGAACATCTCCACTGAACTTCTGATACGCCAAATAACTTAAAGCAAACGGAATATTGATCTCCGCAGAGTTTTCTTTTTTATCTGTGTCAATGTTGGCAAATAGTGTCCAAGCTGCTGGATCTCCACTATCCTTCCAAAGGGCTTCACTTGCTGCCATCTTCATTGGCTGTGATTTCATTAAGTGTTTCGCTTGATCATGTCCAGAGAACGCCACACCTAAACCAGAAATTAAAGCGAGGACCATCGCAATCTGGAATGACTTTTTGAAAAAGGCGATTTCTTGTTTTTTGATCATTTTATAGGCACTAACTCCTGCAATAAAGAAAGCTCCTGTTGCCAGTGCACCAAATAGAACGTGCGGAAACTCAACCCAAAGCTGCGGGTTCGTCACAAGAGCGCCAAAATCATTCATTTCTGCACGGCCATTTTTAATGGCAAATCCAACTGGCTCCTGCATAAATGAGTTAGCGAGTAAAATCCAAAATGCCGAAAAGATCGTACCAAGGGAAACAAGCCAAATGCACAATAAATGAATCTTCTTCGGCAGACGATCCCAGCCGAATATCCAAAGTCCAATAAATGTAGATTCAAGGAAAAAGGCCAAAAGTGCTTCAATGGCAAGCGGTGCACCAAAGACATCACCGACAAACCTTGAATAATCTGACCAGTTCATCCCAAACTGGAATTCCTGCAGAATCCCTGTTACCACACCTACTGCAAAGTTAAGTAAGAACAGGTGACCCCAAAACTTCGCCATCTTTTTATAGATGTCTTTTTTCTTGACGACATAAAGGGTCTGCATCAATGCGACGATAAACACCAAACCTATTGACATAGGAACAAAAATAAAATGAAATAATGTCGTTGAAGCAAATTGAAATCTTGCTAAAAACAGCTCACTCACAGCCTTACATCCTCCCTTACTTTCACATGCCGAACGATTCATGCTCACCACTTCACAAAATATTCACCATTTGTTCAATGTTTCACAAATAAAAGTCCATTTGAAATGGTTCACTCGGTGAAATTTTACTCTTGATTTTCATTCGGTTAGTTATTTATACCTGTACTTTACACCCATACGCTTCAAAAATAAAGTAAATTTTACCTAAAAATTGGATGGTATTGTGTCAGTTGTTTGAATACTTTGTCAAAAATATGTGACGGAAAATAAAAAATCGCAAAAAAACAGCGCTGCATGTGGGCCGCAGCGCTGTGTTTCTTTTTAGGCTTTTTTCTGTAAAGCAGGTCTTGTCACTTGGACTTCATAGTACGTAATTTTGTTTTTTAATAGGCCTTCAGGTTTCGCTTTTCCGTGAGCGTGTGCATCTCCAAATGCCTGAGATTTTGTCCAGTTCACAAAGTCTTCTTTTCGATTCCAGCGGGTATGAATGGTCACCTCATCGTAATCAGTTGTCTGCTGCGTGACCCAGACTTCCATGCCTAAAAATCCTTCCATGAATTCTACTTGTCCCTGCTTGTTAAAACGCTTAACAAGGTGGTCTGCACTGCCTTTTTCTACTCTAACCTGGTTGTTTACAATGATCATGTTTGGTTCATCTCCCTTTTGTTGTTGGATCGAAGCGATTGGGATAATGAGCGGATGCTCTCCAGCTAGGTGAACCTCTGCCTGAATCCCAAATACCTCTTTGAAAAAGTTTTCTGTTAATACTTCCTTTGGTGTCCCTATTTGGTAAACTTGACCACGCTTCATCGCAATCAGGCGGTCACAATATTTTGCTGCCTGCTGCAGGTCATGAAGTACCATTAAAATGGTGATTCCATGTGTTTCATTCAGCTGTTTGAGCAGCTCTAGTAAATCAAGCTGGTGCGCAATATCTAAGTAAGTGGTAGGCTCATCCAGAATAATCGTCTCTGTCTTCTGAGCCAGTGCCATTGCAATATACGCCTTTTGCCTTTCTCCGCCTGACAATGTATGCAGCATCCTGTTTTCATTCACGCGGCTATTTGTCACATCAAGCGCCCACTCTACCGCTTCCTGATCTGTCTTCGAGCTCTTTTTCCAGAACGAACGATGCGGACTGCGTCCAAGTGCGACCAGCTCACGTACTGTCATCGATGGGATCGCCGTTCTCGTCTGCATCAGAACGGCGATTTCCTTTGCAATCTCCTGTGCTGTCATTTCTTTTTGCGGGATATCGTGAATATAAATCATGCCGCTTTCAATCGACGTAAGACGTGCGGCTGCTTTAATAAACGTCGACTTCCCTGACCCATTTGGTCCAATAATGCCTGTTACACTTCCTTTAGGCACAGCTGCTGAAATAGAAGACAGCCGAAAGCCTCCTTGACTGAGGCTCACGTCATCCATCGCAATCACATCCAACTTAACCCCTCCCTTTCTTTTTTAATAAATAGAGGAAGAAAGGTGCACCGATACAGGCAAGCAGGATACCAACAGGCAGTTCAACCGGTGTAAACCATACCCGTGCTGCTGTATCAGCAAAGACCACAAGTACGCCGCCGCCAAGCATTGAGATCGGCAGCAGGTACCGGTAGTCATCTCCAATTAAAAGGCGGATAAAATGAGGGACGACAAGACCGACAAATCCAATTAATCCGCTCACGCTTACAGCTGCACCCGCCAAAAGCGCCGCCAGTGCAATTAAGAAAAATCGGGTTCGCTCGACTCTAAGTCCTAGCAGCTGCGCTGACTCATCACCTAGCAAAAGGAGATTTGCCGGCTTGATCGCAAAAAAACAAAGACACAATCCAGCAATCGCATAAGGTGACACAAAGCTCAGGTGATGCCAGCTCCGTCCATTTAATCCTCCTGATAAAAAAGGCAGAACAGCCTGCACACGCTCACTATAAAGCACCATAAATCCATTCATGACCGCACCAAGCAGGGCATTAACTGCCACACCCGCCAGAATCAATTTCAGTGGTGAAACTCCTTGATCAAACGACAACATATACACAACAAGTGCCGCTAATAAAGCGCCAAGGAAGGCAGCTGCTGGAAGCAGATATGTGAATTGCGGAAACACAATCATGCTGAGTACAGCAGCTAACCCGCCGCCGGCGGTCACACCGATGATCCCGGGGTCAGCGAGTGGATTTCGGACGACTCCTTGTAAAATGGCTCCTGATGCTGCGAGACAGGCCCCGACGATGAAACCTATGAGAACGCGCGGCAGGCGTAAATCCATGACGATTTTTTCATGGACTGGCTGGCCTGATCCCGTCAAAGCAGCGATTAAATCTGGCAGCGATAATTGAACAGAACCTAAGGCAAGCCCTAAACAAATGCCCACACCTAGCGAAAGAAGCAGTCCCGGTATCAGCCATCTTCGTCTCGACTGTCTTTTTTGAAAATCTAACTCTGCATTCATCTTCATGATGACAATCGCTTCAATCTCTTCTCTAGTTCATCAATCGCCTTTATGACGTCTGCGCCTGGATTCGTCCCGAATAGATCACTAGGCAGAATCTCCACGCGGCCATTCTTGACAGCTGATACGTCGTGCCATGCTGCATTCTGTTTCATTTCACTCATAAAACCTGCTTTCACATCTTCAGGATTGCTGTGTGTCATGAGCAGAATGAGATCAGGATCGGCTTCGATCACCTTTTCTGCATTGATTTGGGCGTATTGAGGGAATTTTTCGAGTGCCGGTTCATTCTCAGCGATGTTTGCACCCCCTGCGATATGCAGTAAATCTCCGCTTAAGGATTGAGGAAGCGCCGCCATATATGTGCCGGGTGCCCCGTACACAACGAGTGTTTTCACTTTTTTCTTAGGCTGCTTGACCTGCTTTTTTCGCTCATCAATTTGATCATTGAGTGCTTTAGCCTGTTGCTGCTTTCCGAGCAACTCCCCAAATAACGAGATTTGGCGCTGGATGTCCTTCACTGAATTGGCGCTTGTCAAAAGAAGCTGTGAACCAATTCCTTCTATTGTAGAGATGTCCTTGCTGTTTAACTGTTCATTTCCAAGCACAACATCAGGCTTTAAGCTTGTGATCAGCTCTACATCAAATTGATGCGTTGTGCCAATCGTTTGTACGGACTTTGCCTTTTGTAAGCTGTCTGGTAACTCGGCAGTTGGCCGGCCGACCACCTCACCGCCTAAAGCATACACAATACTCATGTCCCCAGACGACAAAGCGACGATACGCTGAGGGGGTTCATCAAACGACAGCGTTCTTCCGGTAAAATCCTTTATCTTCAGCGCTCCTTGCCCGCTTCCATTCTCTACAGGTGCTGCCTGACTGCATCCCCCGAGGAGAAGCATCAAGACGAGTCCCGCCAAGATCACATGTGAAAATTTCAACCGTCTGTCTCTCCTTTTCTAGTAAACTTTCTTTAGCTTTGCCTGTACCACGAGACGCCCGTTTTTAGGTGCAAGCACATGATCACAGGTCGATAAGGTGAGGATGAGGTCATCTGTGGACACGTCTGTCTTCGTTTGATAGATTGATTTCTTCCGTACAGCTTGCAAGTAGTGCGCATATTCGCCAAGATCTTGAAAATCGGTTTGAATATAGTCGAAGTCAACCGTCGTTTCATACACAGCAAAAATCTCCGCTTCATAGCTTTGATACAGCGTATCGTAATGAAATGTCCGGTGCTCTTGGAAGAAATCTTTTTTTAGATAGTTTGTGAGTCCAGCGAACATGGATCCATCCCTCATCCGATGGCCGTACACGACTGTATTTGGGCTTTCATGCAGGACATCATTACGATAATCCATAAAGATACTGCCTGCCCGGGTGTCTTTTTTTAAATAATTGCGAGTTAAGTAGAATGCATTATCCCGAGATTGAACAATCGGATACTGAATCATCGTGTCCTTCATATTGATCCAGCCGACAATATCCTCATTCACCTTCCGCAGCTCATCAAATGACGAACGGATCTTTCCCGGCTCCCGTTTTTCAGTCATTTCTTCTTGATGTCCATACATCGTTTGGGCCTTTGCAAGCACCTGGCGATTTTGATAATAACCGAAAAGTTCGAAGCCGATGGCTGTACCGCTATAAATAAACACGCCTAAACAAACAATCGTCAGCATCCGCTGCCAGAGCCGTTTTCCTCGTTTCACACTGTCTCACCTGCTTTTTGCACAGCTTATATACCAACAGGCACGATATACATCCCTGTTTCTGCATCCTGTCTAATCGTGACGGACACATCATAAATGTGACGCACGTTTTCCTCTGTTAACACATCGTTTGGCTGTCCTTCACTGATAACCTGTCCATCCTTCATCGCTATGATGATATCGCTGTAGCGGACAGCCTGATTCATGTCGTGCAGTACCATGACAATGGTTAATCCATGCATGGCATTCAGCTCACGGATCAGCTCAAGAATGTCAAATTGATAGTAAATATCCAAATAAGTTGTCGGTTCATCTAAGAAAAGGATTGGTGTTTTTTGCGCAAGTGCCATCGCAATCCATACACGCTGCCGCTCTCCACCTGACAGTGAGGCGAGCGGCACCTTTCGTTTTTCCGTTAGCTTTGTACTGGACAGCGCCCACTCTATTGCTCTCTCATCCTCTTCCTTGTCTCCTCCGCGCATCGTCTGGTACGGCGTTCTGCCGAATGCCACGACCCGTTCGATCGTTAAATCAAGCGGCGCTTCATTTTGCTGATGGACGACAGCGAGCTTTTTTGCCAGCTCCTTTGGCTTGAACGCATTCAGCGCTTGCCCGTCTAAGTGAATCTTCCCTTTATTTGGACAATGATTATTCGCCATCAAGGAAAGCAGTGTGGATTTTCCCGAGCCATTTGGACCGATAATGGTTGTGATTTTCCCCTTTTCAATCTGTGTTGTGACCGATTGAACGATGTCCTTCTGCTGGTCATATGAGAATGACACCTCACGAATGTCCATGGAGACGGTCCCCCCTTCTTAATAAAAAGATCAGAAACGGCCCGCCTATCACGGCCATGATCGTAGAAGCAGGAATCTCATTTGGCGCCACAAGCGTCCTGCCGAGCGTATCAGCCGTTAAAATAAGCAAAGCCCCGCTTAACGCAGAAAATGGAATCAGTACCCGGTGATCCGAGCCGACGAGTCTTCTTGAAATATGCGGAATGAGCAAGCCGACAAAGGCTATCACGCCCGCTACTGCAGCTGTCACCGCCGCAAGTAAAACGGCTGTGATGGAAATCAAAAGGCGCATTCTGGTCACACGCAATCCTAAATTTTTCGCTGTCTTGTCCTGAAGAGCCAGGAGGTTGCACCATCTGCTGAAGAAGAGTGCAACGACAAGGCCGGCGACACCATAGACACCGATTAAACGGACATCTCCCCACGTTTTCATCGTGAGATTCGACTGCCCTGACTGATTAATTGTGATATTGAAATAGCTGCAAATGGTCACAAATGCTTCAGCCATCCCAGTAAACATGGCATTGATGGCGATCCCAACCAAGATCATGCGGATCGGGCTTAAACCACCCTTCCAAGACAGAACGTACACGAGGAAACACGCAATAGCCCCGCCTAAAACCGAAAATAAAGGAGAGTAGAAATAAAATTGAGGAAGCGCTGTAATCGCCATTAATGAAAAGAAGCTGGCTCCTGATGAAATGCCAATGACGCCGGCATCAGCTAACGGATTCCTCATGACCGACTGCAGCAGTACACCGGAGACAGATAAGGCGGCCCCTGTAAACATCGCGATAAGCATGCGGGGAATTCTCAAATCTTTAATGATTTCTACCTGTGCATGTTGACCGGTGATGAGCCCTTCTAATAATTCAAATGGGGTGACATGAATGCTCCCAGTAATGGCTGAATAAATAAATACGCAGACCAGTAAGAGACTGACTATCAGAAATAAAATCCCTGTTTTTTTCATCTTGAACGTCCTTTTATCATTAAGATTCGCCGCTTATGACGGATACAACATACGAGTCAATTCATCTAATGCTTCTGCTGCCTTTAAATTGCCTGTTGTCCCGAATAAGCTTTCTTCGAGATCATACACCCGGTCTTGTTTGACCGCATTGAAATGTTTCCAGATGTCATTTGTTTTGAATTCTTGATCAAACATTTGGACGACTTCGTCTGGCATCCCATGTGCGGCCCGGAGAATGATATCTGGATTGGCTTTTTGTAAATATTCCGTATTGGATGCCAAATACTCCATTTTCTCGCCTTTGACAATATTCTTTCCTCCTGCGATACGCACAAGATCACCAATATATGAATTCTCTGTCGCCACCAAATAACTGCCTGGCACACCAAGCAAAATCAGAACGGACGGCTTGCGTTTTCCTTTCGTCCTCTCTTGAATGTCTTTCTTTTTTTGCTCAAACTCAGACACAATGCGTTCAGCCTGCTTCTTTCTGTCATACTGATCTCCAAGCTTCGTGATGGCCTTCTCCATGTCAGCCATGCTCTCGAGATTTAGGTATGTGGCAGGGACACCTGCTTGCTGAAAGGGTGTCTCTAAATCATATTGAAGGGTTGTGACAGACAGGACATCTGTCGGTTGAAGTGATTGGATGATTTCCATGTCCGGGCTCATTGGGTTACCGACTTCCGGCAGTCCTTTGTAACGAGCTGGCAAGGATTTTTGACTTGTTGGCACCCCGACAAGATCCACCTCTAAAGCATTCATGATCTCCGCAGCAGCTACAGTCGTTGCTACAATGCGCTCACTTGATTCAGCGCTTTTTTTGCCTTTTGCTGAGCTTTCAGCTGACTGTGAGCAGCCCGATAAGATCATGCACACACTGAAGGCAGCGATCAAGGTACATAATATTCGATGCTTCAAAAATAGAAGCCTCCTTTCGAAAAAAGAGAGTGGATGCGCCAGCATAAATGGCGCATCTCACATAAAATAAACAGTCTATCTTGTCCGTGTTTGATATTTTCTGACGAGTACGAATAACGAACCGCCGAATAAAAGAATATACACCCAAAGAAGAGAGGTATCTCCCGTTTTCGGATTCAGCTGTCCAGACTCAGATTTGGTTTGATCATCTGATGGCGTAAATGTCATCTGCTCCGCACCCGTTTCCTCAGGTACTGCATTCTCAAGTTGATTCGTTTGAGAATCGTGATCATTTGGATTTTTGATAAAGCCGATACTCTCATCGTCTCCAATGACCGTTGCAATTCCGCTTCCCTCACCGAGAGCGATTCCTTTTGTGTCATAGACGAGTTTGACATCGTACTGCTCATGGTAGTTCGCAGCTGGAATATCAATTTTTACGCGTGCAGCCTGAGCTCCACTTAAACTTTTTGCTTCATATTGAATGACGCGTGTATCTGCTTTTTGATCTGTCTTCGCGACAAGTGTCTCCTCAAACTTTCCGCCTGTTCCTACTTGGAATGACGTGATCGCTGAGCTGTTCTTCACTGTATATGAAACGAAATGGCGGCCATTTTTTACAACCAGTGTCGCAGGACTCACAACGTAATCGTTCATGCGAGAAAGCTCATCCTTGTCTGCCTTCTTCATTGAGAAAGGAAGCTTGTATACACCATCTTTTAGCTGAGCCGTCTCTTGATTTGCTCCGCCGTTATTTGTTTCTGTTGTTGGTGTGTTTGGTTTTGGTGTTTCTGGTGCAGCTGGTGTTTCTTCCTCTACCACCTGCCCGTCCTTCACTGGAGCGATACTCTTTGAATCAAATTGAAAACGAATATCGTAGGTTTGGTCATAGTTAGCGGCTGCTACTACAATGTGTACTTTTCCTTTTACCGCTTTTTTCAAATCATCTACATCAAATGAAACCACTCTTGTGTTCTTTGCTTCATCCTTGCTGACTGTTTTGGCTTCTTGATAAGAACCATTTTTCTCTGTTTTTAAAGAAGCGACAGACTTATGGTCCTTCACCGTAAAGGAAATGGTTTGCTTTCCATTTTTGACAGTTAAGGATGCAGGATGTGAGAAGTAATCACTCATTCGAGATGCCTCATCCGTATCCCCTTTTAGTACACTGTAATTGATACGATATACGCCATCTTTTAATTGATTTTGCGCGGAATCATCTGGTTTTGTGCCATTGTTATTACCTGGTTTTGTCGGTTGATCGTCTGGCTTTGTACCGTTTTGATCATCCGGCTTTGTTTCGTTATCGTCTGGCTTTGTACCGTTTTGGTCATCCGGTTTTGTTTCGTTATCGTCTGGCTTTGTACCGTTTTGGTCATCCGGTTTTGTTTCGTTATCATCTGGTTTTGCAGGCGTAACGAGTGTGAGGCTGCTTTGATCGAATGCAAGCTGTACGTCATATGCTTCGTCATAAATAAAGCCGCCTAAATCCCAGTAAATTTTCACCCAGCCGTTTAATTTCGCTGATAAGTCGTCGACATTAAATTTGATCACACGTGTATTGGCTGTTTCGTCCTCACTGACCGTTTCAGTGGTAACGAGAGCACCATTTTGTTCGACCTTGAAATCTGTTATTTCTTTGCTTTGCTTCAGTGTGACATAGGCTGTTTTCTTGCCATTTTCCACAATCAGCTTAGCTGGCTTTTCTGTATAAGTATCCATCATGGACGCTTCTGTGCTGCCATTTTTTAAAACGGTGAATCCAAC
Organism: Bacillus sp. FSL K6-0994; assembly: GCF_038630815.1. Taxonomy (NCBI): domain Bacteria; kingdom Bacillati; phylum Bacillota; class Bacilli; order Caryophanales; family Bacillaceae; genus Bacillus; species Bacillus sp. FSL K6-0994. The sequence goes on from NZ_CP152043.1 coordinate 3,519,055, forward strand.
TGTGTATTCACCATCAACGAATGATGCCGCTTGAGCTGTTCCTTGAGGAATCTGAAACGCAGTCAACAAACTGAATAAAATGAGCAGAATGGCTGCCTTTAGATGAAAAAGACGTTTCAAATGGTGACACTTCCTTCCGTTAATGCTTGATGATCCACTTTCTTGCTAAAAACCCGCCTGAACATAAGACAAGCACAAGGAGCCACCCTGTCTGGCTTGTATCACCAGTCTGAGGATTTTCTTCTTGTTTCTTCGTGGATGAATCAGCTTTGTTCGTTGATTCTTTTGATGGCTGCTGACTTTCTGCTGCACCCGCTGATTGATTTGCATTGTTAGACGAAAGTGACTTGATGCTGCTTTCATCGAATTTCAGCTGAATGGTGTAATCATGATCATAATCAGCAGATTTCACAGTGACATGAATTTTTGACTTGATTGGTTTAGACAAGCTTTGAGCTTGGAACTGAACGAGCCTTGTATTGGCTTTTTTATTTGTTGAGAGAACGGTTGTATCGACATAGCCGCCATTTCCCGGTACTTTAAATTCCGTTACCCAGCTGCTATTTTTAATTGTCATTTGCACTTTCAGGTTCCCATTTTTCGCTATCACTTTTGCTGGTTTTAGCCAGTAATCATTTGCCATTGAGACCGCATTTCCTTCAGCTTTTAGCACTGTATAATTGACGGAGTATGTACCATCCTTTAATGCGGCAGCCTGTGCGTTTGAAAAAGGCAGCATAAGTGCCAGTAAAAAAACCGCCATGAAGACTGACAGCCTCATTCTTTTTTTCATCAAGCGAATTTCCTCCCTTTCTATTGAACAGATGCCGCATCAAACTTGAGGCGAATGTCGTAATTGCCTGTATATCCGATAGCCGGTACAGTCACACTCACTTTTGCTGGTACGGCCTCAGTCAGGCTGTTCACATTGAATTCTACTGTTCTCTTATTAGCAGCTGTATTTGTACTGATCACCTTCGCATCTTTATAGACACCTTGATCGAGCGTTTTAAAGCTTGTGATCCAAGAGCTATTCGTTAACGTGACTTGCGCTTTGATTTTTCCATCCTTTACGACAAGCTTGGCTGGTTTTTCGAAATACGTATTCGCTGTTGAAGTCGAATCGCTATCAGCTTTCCATACCACATATTGCGCTGAATATTGACCATCTGCTAAGCCAGCTGCTGAGGCTGAGCTAACAGGAGCTAGAGCAAATAATAGAACAAAACTAAGGAATAATAATACGGGTGACGTTGAACGAATGACTTTCATGTGAGCCCTCCTAAATGATATTGATAATTATTCTCAATAGACAATAAAAAAAATAACCTTCATAAGTGCTGGAACACACTTATAGATGATTATGATAATCATTATCAATTGAGTTGAAAAAATAAATCTTTGCTTCCTAAAGTCAAAGATGTCTGCTTCTAAATGATGGATAAGAGTTTTAGGCAATCTGTCCCATTCATAATACCATGGCATAACCTCCATTCCATTACAGGGAAAAGAACCCTCTTCTCCTTGATATTATATAATGGGTGAAATAATTGTCAATATCATTTTTCATACTATTGTCTTAGTTTTCTGGAAAATCACACAAAAAAATTTCGATCAGACACACTGATCGAAATCGATTAAGAAGGAACATGTTCCTCTATTTTGCTGTTTTTACGCTCTAAAGACCATGCATACATTTCACGAATAATCGGTTCAGTTTTCTTTCCTTGCACTGTTAATTCGTATTCTATCCGCACTGGAATGTCGGGATATACTTTTTTCTCAACAAGTCCCTCAGCTTCTAAATCCTTCAGCCTTTCTGATAGTAATCTTCCGCTGATGTTCATTTCATTTTCAAGCTGACAAAAACGCTTAGGCCCTGTCAGAAGCTGATTGATGATGAGAATGACCCACTTCTTGCCTAGAATCTCCATGGCATCTGTAATTGGGCAGCCATCTACTTGAGCCATATCTTACTCCCTCCTGCTTTTTTCTCTTTTTTTCATTATAACACAATTAATTACTTGAAATAAGTCACTAACTATTATATAGTTTAGTTACTAAAAGTAACAAGGTATTCATTTTTTATAGATTTTCAAAAACATTTGAACATGCCGATGCATATATCATGAAGGAGATGACCGAGCTTGAAGACAATTGAGCAGCTAAGGTTGGGTGTGACAGAATTACATGTGTCCAGCTTTGATCGTTCTTTACCTTTTTATACAGACATTTTAGGATTTACTATATTAGAAAAAACAGATTCCACGGTGACACTTGGCAGCAATGCAAAGGAACCGATTCTTTTGTTAAAAGAAGATGCACAGCTCAAAGAGAAGCCTGATCATGAGCCAGGACTTTATCACTTTGCTGTTTTATTACCTACCAGAAAAAACCTGGGCACATGGCTGGCACATGTGATCAAAAAAGGCTATCCTTTAATTGGAGCAAGCGATCACTTTTTCAGTGAAGCCATTTATTTAAGTGATCCTGACGGCATTGGCGTAGAAATTTATGCTGACCGTCCTGAGGACATTTGGGTAGGTGAGCATGGAGAACTGAAAGGTGGCGGAAATGCGCCGCTTGATGGAGATGGACTCCTGCAGGAAGCCGCTGATACCACATGGGAAGGACTCCCTGCCGGCACAGTGATGGGACACTTGCATTTTCATCTCAACCCAGAAGAAGCAGATTCCTTTTATGTCAATACGCTCGGTTTTCATATCCGAATGGCTCCACCAGCAAGCCTATTTATCGCTGCTGGTGTGTACCACCACCACCTTGCATTTAATGCATGGGGACGCGGACGAAAAGGAGCCATTGATCCACGTTTTTCAGGAATTAGAAGCTATACACTGGTTTTCCCAGAAGAAGCAGACAGACAATCCGTCATCGAACGCCTGACAAAAGCAGGCACTCAAGTCAACACGACAGGAAAAAGCAGCGAATTTGTTGATCCATTTGGCGTTCTCGTTCGTTTACAGATTGAAGAAACAGACTAAAAAGAAGGTGCAGAATATGGACAAACACACAGAGCTTAAAACAGCCATATTAAAAGATAAAATCAAACGAGTACAGCAAGAAGACGGGTATATATATATCACTGGACCCATTAAACTGCCAGTGAATTTAGACGGCAGAACCGTCATGTTCAACTGGTATTCATGGTTAAAAGACGATGGAAGAGAGCCATTGTCAGATGAAGCTTTAATTGAAAGCCTCTCGTCCCGCCAGCTTGCTGATCATCAGCAGTCAAGCGTTCTAGTATACGGGGATTTTGAGCAAGCTGACGAAGCCCTTATCCGCATGCATTCCATTTGCCACACTGGCGATATTTTCGGAAGCAAGCGCTGTGACTGCGGATTCCAATTGAAGCAGTCTATGCGAATGATCGAGGACAATGGGGCAGGAGCCCTGTTTTACTTAGCCAATCATGAAGGCCGCGGCATTGGTCTTTTCAGTAAAGCCATGGCTTATATTCTTCAAGAAAACGGCTACGATACAGTAGAAGCGAACGAAGCACTTGGTTTTGAAGATGACACACGTCAATACGAAGAAGCCATTGCCGTTCTTCAAACACTTCGTACAAAGCCAGTCAGACTCATTACCAATAATCCGAAAAAGACAGATGCGATCAGCCATGCAGGCTTATCTCTTTCTGGACGCATTCCGCTTTGGGGAGATGTCTCTGAATTTAACGAAAAATACTTGCAGACAAAAATCAACCGCTCAGGTCACATGAAGGCGGAGCAAGAGGTGCGTACGATTGCCACATCATGAGCGATATATGAAGCTAGCCCTTGATAATGCACGGGCAATGAAAGGTCAGACATCTCCGAACCCGCTCGTCGGGGCTGTGATTGTGCGAGAGAATGAAATTGTTGGAGTCGGTGCTCATATGAAAGCCGGTGAACCGCATGCTGAAATTCATGCACTCAACATGGCCGGAGACAAAGCAAAAGGAGCCACTATTTATGTGACCCTCGAGCCTTGTTCCCACCATGGCCGCACAGGCCCTTGCGCGGAAGCGCTTGTGAAAGCCGGCGTCGAAACTGTTGTCGTGGCGGCACTTGATCCGAATCCGCTTGTCGCTGGCCGCGGGATTGCCATTTTACAAGACGCAGGCATACAAGTCATCACAGGCGTACTTGAACAGGAATCCATTCTGATGAATGAAGTATTTAATCACTTTATTACGAAAAAAACACCTTTTGTGACGCTCAAAGCAGGCATTACCTTAGATGGAAAAATCGCCTCTGCCACGTCTGACAGCAAGTGGATTACATCTGAGACATCCCGTTGTGATGCTCACCATATCCGCAGTATCAATGATGCGATTTTGGTCGGTGCTCAAACCGTCATTCACGATGATCCTTCATTAACTGCGCGGATTCCAAATGGGAATAATCCGATTCGAATTGTCTTAGACTCTAAGCTGTCAACACCACTGACAGCAAAGATCGTCACGGATCAGATGGCACCTACATGGATCTTTACAACAAAGCAAGCCGATAAGGAAAAACGAGCGGCTTTAGAAGAAGCTGGCGTCCGTGTCTTCATGACAGACAGCGACACGCGGGTGCCCCTGAAAGAAGTGCTTCAAGTGCTGGGAGAAAAAAATATCTCCTCTCTCATGATTGAAGGCGGCGGCCAGATTAACGCCTCATTCTTAGAGCAGCAGCTTGTAGATAAACTCGTCATCTATATGGCGCCTAAGCTCATTGGAGGACGACTTTCCCCTTCCTTTTTCGGAGGCGAAGGCATACGCCTCATGAGTGATGCCATTGAACTGGATCAACTCACCGTGGAACCACTCGGAAAAGATATCAAAATGACGGGCTATCCCGTTTATCAATAACAAGTAGGCTGTCGAGAAAATCTCGACAGCCTTATTTTTGTCTTCTAGTCTCTTCTCTCTAAAAACTCAATTCGATTCCCAAAAGGATCTTCTACATAAAACCGATTGGCTCCCTCCAATGGCTCATCTTCTTTTATACTAATCTGATGCTTCAATAATACCTCTTTTAATTCCGATAGACTCTTTACAAGAAAAGCTGGATGAGCTTTCTTTGCAGCTTGAAAATGTTCCTGAATGCCAATGTGAAGCTGATGATGACCGCATTGGAACCAGACACCTCCGCGTTTAGCTAAATTACTAGGCTTAGGTATTTCTTTCATCCCTAAAATTTCACCAAAAAACAAACGAGCTTTCTCTTCACTGCCTTTTGGGGCAGCTAGTTGAACATGGTCGATTCCAAAAAAGTTTGACATATTCCCCTCTCCCTTTCTTTTCTCAATTGGTTTTTCTATGTAGTGTGTCTTAAGTTTTTGCGATGCTGAGAAAATTTACTTGTTACTTCATTGGCGGGCTTGATACTTGGTGACTTTCTTTGAGGTGTTTCATACGATGTAGGGTTTGAATGACAATGCAGTATTTTTTTCAAAAACAGAACTCCCACGGTCATGAAAGTTCTGTCTATCTAAGTGTCTTGTAATAACAGTTGAAACCAAGACATATCATGTCAAGGTGTATGGGCGGTGATTCATTTTGGTGAAACTTGTCGAAAAATTTTTCATGTGAAACATTGATCGTTACTTCCCTTCTACCAGCCTGCCAAAGCTTTCTGGTGAAAGTCCCGGTGAAATACGGACGCGGTGCAATGACATCATGCCTTGTTCCTTCTTCGCATGTCCTGGTTCAGTGGTGACAGCCATTTGATATCCGGCTTCCTTCGCCAGCTTCAACGTCTCTTCATTATAGCGCCCGACAGGATAGCTGACCATTCTCGTACGCTGAGAAAATCGCTGATCGAAGAATGTCTTTGATCCTTTTAACTCCTCTTCCTGCTGCTGCTTTGATAATCGATTGAGCTCTAAATGATGAATCGTATGACTCTCAATCGATATCCCATGTGCCATCATCTCGTCCATTTGCTCATCCGTTAAGTGATTTGGACGGCCAATGGATTGCTCAATCATGAAAATCGTTGCTTTCAATTCATACTGCTTTAAAATCGGAAATGCCTTTGTATAGTTATCCGTATATCCATCATCAAATGTAATGAGGACACTCTTCTTACTTGGCATCGAATTTGTTGTGAAAACGCGGTACACCTCTTCTGGCGACAGTGTGACATAGTCGTTGTCCTTCAGCCATTTCATATGAGCTGCAAATTCGCTCTTTGGCACACGTAACGAGTTGCCGCTTGAGATACTATGATACATCAAAATCGGAAGCTCGACCGGCTCCTTTTGCTTGATCCAGTTTTTTGTCTCTATCACTGCCGTTTCTTTTTTCTGCTGAATGTCTTTTGTTTGTAATCGACCCTTTTCCTCTTTGATGACTTGCTGGCTTCCTCCCGCCTGCTCCTTCATTCCCATACAGCCCGAAATGAGCAGCAGCATAAGACCAATCGTCATCAGCATACATGTTTTCTTCATTCACCAATCCTGCTTTCTCTTTATCTACCGAATGATTATAACAGAAATTGGTTATTCATTGACAACTATTTTGACAGGGTATTCATTTTTTTACACATTTCGATCATTTCGATGGCGAGCAGATGAATGGTCTCTGTTGTGAGCATTTGATCTTCTGCGTGTATGAGCAGTAAAGAAAAAGGAAGCTGTTCACCTGCCGCTTCTTTTTGAATCAGCGACAGATGCAGGTTGTGGATGCTTCGAAACGCTTCCTCCCCTTTTTCGATCAACTGCTGCGCTTTTTCAAAATCATCCGCTCTTGCTAGACGAATCGCTTCTACATAATGACTTCTTGCCTCGCCTGCATGGGCAATGATTTGAAAGGCTGCTCCCTGCATTTCCTCTAATACCGTCATCTGCTTCTCCTCCAATTATTCAAGATTCATTTGCTAGTTTCAGTGCATGCTCTAGAATTTTTTCTCCGTTTGCTGTTCCGTATAATCTTACATTGACGACATCGACAGGTATTTGATAGGGTGCCGCCGTTTTTTCAGCTGCTTTTTTCATAAAGCTTACTTGCGGTCCAAGTAAAATCGCCTGTACATCCTCTCCATGCTCTTCTAGTTCATCTGCAATGGCTCCTTCAGGTATAGCATAAATATAGTAATCCAGCCCTTTAGCTTCTGCGGCAGCCTTCATTTTGGACACCACAATAGACGTTGACATTCCTGCTGCACAAGCGAGAATGATTCGTTTCATTTCTCATCACTCCTATTGATAAATGACTTCTGTTTCAACCTGCAGTTCCCTTGTTTTGATTAATGTCTGGTACCAATACGCAGATGCTTTCAGCTGACGATTTCGTTCATTCTCCAGCTGGATTTCGACTAATCCGTAGCGGTTTTTAAAGGCATTCATCGGTGAGACATTGTCTGTAAATGCCCAAAGCATATAGCCTATGCAATTTGATCCTTCTGCTTTCGCTTGAAGTGCCCGCTTCAAATGCTGGCTGATAAATGAAATGCGATATTGATCATCAATGATACCGTCTTCTGTTTTAAACCGTTCTTCCTTTTCTACACCCATGCCATTTTCGGCCACAAACCACTCAATATTTCCGTATTCTTCTTTTATCCTCATCCCCATATCATAGACAATGTTCGGGTAGATTTCCCAGCCTCTGAAAGGATTCATTTTTCTCCCTGGAAGCTCAAACATATCGTAATAATAGGATGGATGAAAAGGCGTCCCTTCATTCCAAGCCTTACTCGGTGCCTTGACACGATGCGGATAGTACAAGTTAAGCCCAACAACATCCACCGTATGATTCTTGATGATCTGAAGCTCTTCCTCTGTGGAATCGAAAAGAATATCATGCTTTTTCAACACATCGATCAGTTCCTCTGGATACTCCCCTTTGATGGAAGGATCTAGGAACACTCGATTAAAAAACAAGTCATACATACGTGCCGCTTTTTGGTCATGGGGAGCAGACGATCTTGCATACGTCACTTCTGGATTGAGAATCACGCCGATTTTGGCTCCTGCCGATTCCTTCAAGCCCATCTCCTGAAACAGCTTCACCACTTTTGCTGTTGCCAGCGCTTTATGATAGTTCCACTGCATCCATTTCTTCGTATTTTGCTCAAACGGATATCGTATCGCATCTAGATAAACACGTGTCTGAACAACAATCGGTTCATTAAAACTAAACCAATGCTTGACTCGGTCTCCGTAGCGTTCAAACACCTTTTCTGCATAGAGAACAAACAGCTCGACAACATGCTTTGATGACCATCCGCCGTACTTCTCAAGCAAAACAGCAGGAAGTTCATAGTGCTCTAAGCAAAACATTGGTTCTACACCTGATGCGATTAATTCATTGATCAGATCATCAATGTAACGAGCATAGGCCTCATCCACTATCCCATTCTCGTAATCTATGAGAAACCTCGACCAATTGATCGATGTCCTGTAATGTGTCAGCCCAATCTCTTTCATTAAGGCGACATCTTCAGGGTAGCGCTCGTAAAAGTTTGTCGCACCAGCAGGACCATAGCCTTCGTGCCACACGTGATATCCTTCCTTATACCATAAGTCGATGTACGAGTCCTGATGCGCCCGCTTTCCCTTCCATCCCTCGGTCTGCCAAGCAGAAGCCGCAGCACCTAGGATAAAATCACTTGGAATCTCAATTCTGTTCATGTCGCCGCCTCCCTTTTCTTCGTCTGAATGTTTATTCTGAATCTGGTGCTGCTTCTGGCTTGCGATTAGACAATAGAACAAACGGTAAATAGATGAAAACAGCAACTCCAATGCAGATAAGCTGTGTGATGACAGCGCCCATACTGCCAGCGGTGGACAGCCATGCATTCACAAGCGGTGGTGTCGTCCATGGCACCATCACGACCGCTTTTCCAGCGAATCCTGTAGCCGTCGCAATATACCCAATCGTACCGGTCACAAGGGGCGTGACGATAAATGGGATCGCCATCACAGGGTTTAGCATCACAGGTAATCCAAAAATAACGGGTTCATTGATGTTGAACAGTCCGGGTCCAGATGAGAGCTTGGCAATGCTTCGCATCTCTTCCCTTCTCCCAGCAATAAAAATCGCAATCAAAAGACCAATGGTCACACCTGAACCACCGATGCTCATATACACATCCCAAAACGGCATCGTGATGATATTCGGTATCTCTTTTCCCTCTTGAAATGCTGTCATATTCACTGCAATCGATCCTAATAAGAGCGGCTCCCGGATCGGCTTAATCATCTGGTTGCCATGAATGCCGATCACCCAGAAAAATTGCGCCACAAACATCAACGTTAAAATCCCAGGCAGCCCCTGTACAACACTTTCTAACGGACGCTGCACCACGTTATACACTGCTTCATGCAGATAAATGCCTGTCAACCGGTGAAATGCAAAGCCAAATGAGCTAATGATTGTAATTGTAATGATCGATGGGAAAAGTGACGAAAAAGACGTTGCCACATTCGACGGAACCGAATCCGGCATCTTGATTTGCAGCCATTTCACCTCGGTCAGCTTACAAAAAATCTCCACAGATACGATCGCAATGATCATCCCTAAAAATAAGCTTTTTGGATCAGAAAATTGTCTTGCCAACACGTCAACAACCTCACGCATCGATCCATCGACTTCAAGAAGAAGTGTCGTTGGAATAACAGATATAAATGAAATCAATGCCATCAATCCTGGGAACAGAGACTTGTGACCGTTGATTTTCCCAAGCTCAATCCCAATGAGGAACACAGCCCCAATGGTTAAAAAGTTCAGTGTGGCATAATTGATTGCCTTCATAATAGGCTGAAGCTCTGCTAAAAACCTGAATATCTCAAAATGAGCAAGCCCTGTTTCCGGGCTCATGATCATATTCGCCACCAGTACAGCAAAAGCTCCTGTAATGATGATCGGCATCAGTGTCACAAATGCCTGTTTAATCGCCATAATATATTTCTGGTTGGTGATGCGATAAGCCACATGCCCCATGACATCTGCCGCTTTCTCCTTGAAGCTCATGATCCGTCTCCCCCTTTGCAAAAACTCGTGATCATCCTCCTTTTTGATGTTATTTTAAAAGCGCTTTCATTAACATCTAATCTTTTTCCTCACAGATGCGGAAATGGGTGCCGCGTTTTTTCATTTGGATGCTCCAATATTTGAAGCGCAGCTGTCAGTTCTTCAAATGAAGCGGCTTTGATGAGCTGTTCCACCACTTCCTTCCGTTCTGTCAGCCGCACAAGAAATTGATAAAGCGACTGTAATTCTTTTTGATACGTCTTCTGGATGCTTAACAAGCATACGACTTGTACTCGATCTTCACCCCACAGCACCGGCTTTTTCAACGTACAGATCGCACAAAATGTATCATCTGTTGCCGGCTTAATTGGATGAGGAATCGCAACCAAATGACCGAAAGATGTGGGTGACACCTGCTCTCTTTCTAGCAATAATTGTTCAAACTCGTCTGGGATTCGATGCTGCTCCTTTAGCACGTTCACGAAAAATTGAAGAACCTCTTCCCTTGATTGGAGATCTTGCTGAAAAAATGTCAGCGCCGGACTCACATACCGCAAAACTCCTGTATCCTGTGAATTCTTCACAAATCGTTTCAGCCGTACAATATCATCGTCACTTAGAATCGTATGTACATCAATTACTGGCACCGGCAATGTATTCTGAAGCGGAATGGTACTAATAATAAAATCAATGCTTCTCAAATCATACGAAGGAAGTTCCCCGACACTTGCAGTTCCAGCGATCTCCAGCCTTCCGCTAAAAGCCGCCGTGAGCTTATGAAGAAGAAGCTGACTGCTGGCGACACCCGTCGCACACACAATAAGACATGTCTTTCTCACATGCTGTGATTTTGTCCGCTCGATTGCAGCCCCAATATGAAGTGCCAAATATCCGATTTCATCCTCAGGAATCTCAACACCCTCTTTTTCCTTCAGCCATCTCCCCATATAAACACCCGCCTCAAACGCAATGGGATAATACCTTTTAATGTCTGGTAAATAAGGATTTCGGATGTTCATATCGTATCTAAAACGATGAATGGCTGAACGCAAATGAAGACTTAAACCAACGATCAGCTCCTTATCAAACTGAATATCAAGTGACATGTGCTCCTCTACATAAGCAAGCAATTGGTGAGTGAAACGAAAATGATCTTCGTCCAGCAGATGAAATAGCGTATGGCCAGCCTCTCCATATGCCATCATCTTTGCCCCCATTAAGTGAATCGCGATGTACGCCATTTCTGATAGCGGAAAATCAATCGATAATACGCGGCGAATATCTTCAGCCATTTGTTGAGCTACCTGAAAAACTGGCTGTACTTGAATTTCTCTCAATTCCGCTTCTGGCATCTTGACCAGCTTTTTTTCTTCAATTCGTTTGCATGCGATAGCAATGTGGGTTACTAAATTACTTAAACCGATTTCTGATAGATGAAGTCCGGTGGCTTTTGTACGTGAACGCACGATGTCCTGAATCAATTGATATGTTTCTTCAGGTAACAGTGCAGCGTTCGCGTGCTCCTGCTGAAACACATGCTCTGCCATACAATATCTTAATTTCATTTCATCGCCTGTCAGACGCAGTCCATATTTAGGCCGGTGCGATATAGAAAGTCCATGCAATGAAAACAAGTGCCTGACAGCTTTCAAATCATTTTTCACTGTAGATTCACTCACAAATAATTCCTCTGCCAACCCCTCTAATTTGATATAGTCTTCTGACAGAAGCAGCCTTTTCAATAGATAAGCCACACGGTCCTCAGGCTGATTGGGAATGAACGGTTCCTTTTTCTCATTCCTTTCTCTCAGTGACGTTTTCAAAAATGTACGAAATGCTCCATAATCTTCAACGCTCAATGTATACCCTGCTCCGCGTTTAATATGCAGTGCGGCACCATGTTCTTCTAAGATCTTTTTAAGCGCTTTCATATCTGTTCGAATAGTTCGTGATGTGACTCCGATCACACGGGCAATTTCTTCACTTGTCAGTTCCTGCTCCGCTTGCATCAATCGTTTCAAAAGCTCCTCCTGACGTAGAGTTAGCATGGGCTCTCCTCCCTTGGCATTTACTTTTGCCTATCATCATAAACGAAAATAGAACTCTTTGCCCAGTATTTCTTTCAAATCGGGAACCTTGATATGGCTCATTCGTATGAATATGAAACTAGAGGAGGGATGCATTATGGGTACTTTTATGTTTGTGATCATATTAGTTTTTTTAGGAGCTATCATTGCCAACCAGTTCACATCAAAGGATAAACGTGCATCTGCTAACCGTTCTGCACATCATAGCTCAACGACAAGCACTTATACTGATTCGTATACCCATCACGCTTCTGATGCCTCCTGTGGGAGTGTTTCAGGTGACAGCGGCGGTGGTGGATGTGATTAAACAAAAAAACAGCCGCCCTTTTATGAGTCGGCTGTTTCATTTATGGTTTTAAAGAGCTTTCCAGCCCCGTTCAATCAAATGTTTAACATCCTTTGCAAAATCCTCGCCCTTTTCCATCACGTCCTGAGCTCTTCCTGCAAAATTACTGGCTACGGCCAGCTCCATTTTTTTCAATTCAAAGTGTAAGATTTTTTGATCAATCTCTGTTATATATTTTTCATATTCATTGTTGACGATGTCATGCATCACGCTGTAAGCGTCTTTCCGATGGCGATGAAAGTCGATCCCTCTCTTGCCTTTCCATGACGAATCTAGTGCAGGCTTCTTGATTTCTTTGATATCTGACTGGGCAAGATCTTGTTCTGTTTGAATATTGCTTTTGGCTGTCTTTAACCGAGAGATCATTTCGTCAAATTCTGCACGTTTGTTCTCAATTCCCATATGCAGATGGTACAGCATCTCGGATAAACTCATGTCATCCACCTCTATCTGACCTCATACGAAAGCATGGCGTGAGCGCCTTTGGAAACCAACGAATCACATGATTTTTCCAATCCTGACATTTCTATCGTTTTGCTTTCATTAAGTATAGTATAAGGCGAAAAGCCTCAGCCTTAAATAGGGAAAAGGTGTCCTTTTAGTGACGCGTTTGGAAGAAAAACGGAATAATACAAGGTCTTACACCCCTAATTTAATATGAGTCTTTAAGACTATAATTATACACCGCGTTAAATGTACCTATAAATAAAAGCGAGTGTGCTGATTATTTTGCAGCAATCGCTTCGTCTTGTTCTTTTAATGTTTTCACGTTAGAACGTGTATCCTGAACATTTTTAATTAAGGCTTCTTTAAAGCTTGAGACCATTTCGCTCACTTCTCTTTCACGTGCCGTCCACTTAGTTACAAATTCAAGGCTGTTTTCACCCGCTTTATCTGCTGCTTTTTTCATCGCTAAAGCTTCTACGGCTTGGGAGACTTCATCTAGTTTATCCATGACTGTTTGGTAGTTTAACTTAATTTGTCCCATTGTGATTTCCTCCAGATTTGTTCAGCATGACGCTCTCTTACAAGCTGCTCCATGCTTTTGAGATCAAGCGTTTTGCGTCCTCTACTGCGTCTTCTCCTTTTTCAGCAAGACGTGCAGCGTCTCCAGCTAAGGAACTGGCAAAGGATAACGCAGCTTGTTCTGCTTCTAATGTACTGATTTTGAATTCGATGCGGCTCACGTAGCGTGGGTATTGATCGTTCACGATTGTTTGCAGCGCATCATGTGCTTCATTTCGGTCTGTTTTGAAATCCTGGCTTCGCTCACCTTTCCAAGAGGTCCCAAGCTTTGGCTGCTTGATTTGCTTTAAATCTGTTTCTGCCGCATCTTGTTCACGTTCAACCTTGCTTTTCGCCTTTTTGAGTCGAGCAATTTTCTCTTCAATTTCTGCTTTTTTATTTGAAATGCCACCGTTAAGGGCAGACAGCATATCCGATAAGCTCATATGGGTTCCTCCTCCTGTCCAAAAATAAAAACGCTGCTTAGAGTCCCTCTAAACGAGCGTAAGGTGAATAGCACTTTTTCCAATATTGTTATTATAAGGTTCAAAGACTCATGTTTGAATAGGGATTTATGCCCTTTTTATGGGATAAATATGCTTTCATTCTGCTTTATACCACCCCTTTCGACCTCTTTTATTGGAGGTCTAAATTCCTGTTCGTTTGCTATAAGCCACATATAGTCTCACAGTCCTAGGACAAACAAAGCCGCCCCCGTTCAGGAGCGGCTTTTGCAAACGGCTTATGAGGCCGATTCTTCTCTTTCTTGTTGATCTTTCACGTACCAAATGAATTTACCCGTATATCCGTAAATGATCGCAAGACCAATGGCGACAAAGCTCAACCACATAAATGGTAAATAAGAGAATGTCGATACGCCAAGAATTCCTGCCATGTAAATACCGTTATCTGACCATGGAACCATACCAGACGTAAGCGTACCACCGACCTCAGAGTTTCTGGATAAAACTCGTCTGTCTAACTTTAATTTATCGTAGCTCTTTTCCATAATTTTTGGTGTAAGGATTAACGATACATACATCGCACAGCCAAAGATATTGGCGAAGAACGCAACAACGAGTGTAGACAGCGTTACATTCCCTGCATTATGTAATTTTTTCTCAAATGTCGCGACGATAACTTTTAATACGCCTAAATATTCAAGTACTCCACCGAAGCCAAGTCCCAGGATAATCACCACTAGAGACCCTAACATATTAACGATACCACCGCGGTTTAACAATGTATTTAAGAATTCTACATCTGAATTAATAGAGAAACCATTATAAGCTGTACCAAGTGCATCGGCTGGATTCATTCCTTGGAATGCCATTGCCCAAACTGCGCCAAGAAGCGCACCAATCGCAATAACAGGCATTGAAGGCTTTTTCAAGACAAGTAATAGCACAACAATAAGCGCCGGAATGATCATCCAAATATTAATCGTGAATGTATCTTGCAGTGCTTGTTTCAAAAACTCTACTTTTCCTTGATCAATATTTTTTCCGCCATACATAAACCCGGTAATTGTAAACATAATAGCAGTTATGACAAATGCAGGTATGGATAAGACCATCATTGCTCTAACATGTGCGAGCACGTCCACTTTTGAAAGTGAGGAAGCAAGCACAGTACTATCAGATAAAGGAGATAACTTATCGCCAAAATAAGCTCCAGATAAAACAGCACCAGCCACGATAGGTAATGGAATTCCCAAACCTTCACCAATCGCTATCATGGCAATACCTGCGGTTCCAACTGTCCCCCATGATGTTCCTGTAGCAACAGACATAATGGAACAGATAATCAGTGTAGCTAGTAAGAAAATATTAGGATGAATAAATTCCAGTCCATAATAAATTAATGTGGGTACCACTCCGCCGGCAATCCATGTTCCAACAAGTGCACCTACAGCAATTAAAATCAAAACAGCCTCTAGACCATTCGATATCCCTTTTGTAATGGCGTTTTGAAGATCTTTGTATGAATGCCCCAATCGAATACCTAAAGCAATAACCATAAACCATGAGATAAACAATGCTAACTGAATATCTAATTTGAAGTAAAGAGTAAAAGATAAAACAATCGCTAAAAACAAGCCAAGTACAGCTACGACTTCTAAAATAGATGGTAGACGTGGTGATTTCATTGTGTTTCCTCCCTTTGTGCGTTCGTTAAGCGTTTTCAAAATATTGTGAAAAAAGTGTGTCAATTCGAAAGAAAGTGAATTGCCTGTTTTTCTCTTTTTCACAGGCAATTCCACATATTAATAAAATAAAATTTTTGATATTATTATCGCTCTAGGAGCTCTGCACCTGCAATGCCAGGCTTTGTCATCTCGAATGGATTTAAGATAATATCAAGTTCTTCTTCCGTTAAAACATCGTACTGCAAGCAAAGATCTCTAATCGATTGTCCTGTTAAAATGGCTTCTCTTGCAATTCTAGCGGCTGCTTCATAGCCTAAGTGAGGGTTCACGGCAGTGATCACGCCTGCACTTTTTTCTACATATTCTTTCAAACGTATTTCATTTGCTTCAATGTCCGCTAAGCAATGATCTGTGAATGAGCGGAATCCGTTATTCATTATACTAATAGATTGAAGCAAGTTAAAGACCAGAACTGGCTCCATCACATTTAACTCAAGCTGTCCTGCTTCAGAAGCAAGACAGATCGTGTGGTCGTTCCCAATGACCTGGAATGCGATTTGGTTAATGAGCTCAGCCATGACTGGATTGACTTTCCCAGGCATGATGGAAGATCCAGGCTGGCGGGCTGGCAATGCGATTTCAGCAAGACCTGCGCGCGGACCAGATGCCATTAAGCGAAGGTCATTGGCAATCTTAGACATGTTCATCATACATACTTTTAAAGCGGCGGATACTTCTGTGTAAGCATCTGTATTTTGCGTTGCATCCACGAGATGCTCTGCGCCTACAAGAGGAAGACCAGATATATCAGCGAGCTTCTTCACCACGATTTCAATATAACGAGGATCTGCGTTTAAGCCTGTCCCAACTGCTGTTGCACCCATATTGACTTCATATAAATGCTGTTTTGATTGGTTGATCCGCTTAATATCACGGCTCAGCACGCGGCTGTAAGCTTCAAATTCCTGTCCCAAACGGATTGGAACAGCATCCTGAAGGTGCGTACGTCCCATTTTGATCACATGATCGAATTCTTTCGCTTTCTTTTGAAAGACGTCCTGCATGACTTGCATCGTTTCAAGCAGAATATCTAACTGCTTGAGCACAGCAATGTGGATCGCCGTTGGGAATGAATCATTCGTTGATTGCGACATGTTCACATGTGTGTTTGGGCTTAAATGGATGTATTCTCCCTTTTGATGTCCCATGATTTCTAGTGCTCTGTTTCCAATCACTTCATTGGCATTCATATTCATGGACGTTCCTGCCCCGCCTTGAATTGGGTCGACAATAAAGTACTCGTGCAGCTTGCCTTCAATGACTTCATCAGACGCTTGAACGATGGCATTTCCAATTCCTTCATATAAACGTCCAACTTCCATATTGGCTTGAGCTGCTGCTTTTTTCACGATGGCAAAGGCTCTGATTAGTTCCTCGTGCATCCGATATCCTGTAATCGGGAAATTCTCTTTTGCACGAAGGGTTTGAACCCCATAATACACGTCTGCTGGAATTTCTTTTTCACCAAGAAAATCCTTCTCATAGCGATAAGTTGCTTGAACCATCTCTTATGACCTGCTTTCTATAGAATAGTTAAATCACTAAATCTTCTGCGATTGGCGTTTCCATAATCTTTTTGACTTCTCTTGGATCTGTTGTTTTGCCTAGTGCCCACATCAGTTTCGGCACGATAGCTTCTGTATTCATATTTCTTGAACGTGCCACCAATTCTTGATTGATCTTGCGCCCTACCTCATACACACTCATGTCTTCTCCTTCTTCAAGACACTGAGTGGTGATGACAACAGAAATGCCTTCTTCCAGCAATTCGTTAATCTTTTCTAAAAGGTTTCTTCCTTCGAAAGGAATTCCGCCGCTGCCGTAGCTTTCAATGACAACCCCTTTGTACATGCTTTTGACTGCATCTAAAAACTCGGGCTTCAGGCCTGGGTGCAATTTTAACAGACACACATCTGTGTTCAAGGATGCATCTAATTTAAGCGGTTTCATTGGTGTTCTTTTTACTTTGCTATTGTATTCAATTTGATGGTTTTCAATTGATGCAATATATGGGTAGTTAATGCTTTCAAATGCATCGTAGCTTTTCGTTCTTAGTTTGATCGCACGTGTGCCTTGGATGACCCTGCCATCAAACACGACATACACCCCGCCAACACCGTCACATGCAAAGCGAATCGCATCTGTGATGTTTTTCTTCGCATCTGTTTTCTTAAAAGTAATCGGAATTTGTGAACCTGTAATCACGATCGGCTTATCAGGATTTTGCAGCATATAAGACAGCGCTGCTGATGTATAGGCCATTGTATCGGTTCCGTGAGTAACGACAAACCCGTCATACTGATCATAATTCTCATAAATGGCTGTTGCGATATCAACCCAGTATTCAGGCTGCATATTTGTACTATCTATACTCATTAGGGACTTTGTGTCCATTGTATATTCTGCATTAATTTCGTTTAAATAGCTCAAAAGATCCTCAGCTTTAACACCTGGAGCTAAACCATTTTCACTCTCTACAGATGCAATCGTCCCACCAGTCGTTAAAAGCAATAATTTCTTCAACAGGTCCACCTCTTTCGTAAAATTACTTCGTTTGTCACACATATTATAAGCTAGCTTGTGCTATTCTATAATATACGCTTTACGCGTACCTTCATTGCCATTATAGTCACATAACGCGAATTAATCAAGAAATTGTTACGCATAACGCGTACATTCTATGTCAAAATATGATATACTGTTGTTGTAAATAAAGGAGCGTTCATGTATGATACTCGATCGTTTAACCACCCTTAGAAAAAAGAAAAAATGGTCTCTCCAGCATACGGCAGATCGCCTAGGTATCGCCAAAAGCACCTATGCCGGTTACGAATCTGGGTACCGACGACCTTCGCTTGAAGCAGTTAAGCTGCTGGCTGATTTGTATGATACGTCCATTGATTTTTTACTTGGTAGAACGGACGAGCCAGAGATACAACGCAAAATCTCTGATATCAAAATTGAACTGACGGAAGCAAAAGAAGGAACCATTTATGTAGACGGCGTTCCCCTAAATGAAGAAGAAATCAAACAGCTTGTTGCCTTTATTCGGGCGAAAAACACTCTAAAAGTATAAACACAGAAAAGAGAGGCACCTTATAAACAGATGCCTCTCTTTCCTTTTCCAATCTCAATATGGAGAAGACAGCTGGCTTAATTCCTCTAGCCGCCGCTTCGCTTCTTCTTTATTAAACGAACTATAATAGCGATAATTCTCCTCATCTAAGATGCGGTAATGCTGACTAAGTACATTTTGCTGAAGCCGAAACGTGCCTTTTTTGACAGACGTCCTCCACCAAACCTTGCCGCCAATCGTACGCTCTACTGATAGATGCAATTCATCATGTGCCACAACTTCCAAAATCTCGAGCGGGTCATCCCCCAGGGTGCCTTTTAAAATGTCACTATCTCTGAATAATGCACATACGGCCGCGGATTGCGTCCAGTTGAGACGCAGCCTGTTTTTTTCAACCTGCTGTAGATGCCGTTTCGATAGACCAAGTACCTCCGCCATACGATCCTGCGTATAATCCTTTTCTTTTCGAATCCGTGCCATTTGCTCTGTGACGAGGTCGATTACCATCTCTTTATCCATCTCTCATCACCTCTTTCGAGTGTTCAGTCTTTACTGACATCATACACGATTTCTTCGAAAAAGTGGCGTCTCATCCTATGGAATTCTGACAAAAACAGCTTAGTCGGTCTTCTCTTCTCCTTGGCCATGCTGCTGTCTCCAATTTTCTTGGGCTGTCTGATGTAAATATGGATAGATCTCCTGTTTGACGGTCTGCTCAAATACTTCTTCATCTAAAATGCTGTATGCCGGAATTTTGATCAATTTCCCATCTACTTTCCGAATGAGCACATCCATGAAAAGAAATCCTCTTATACTGTAACGATGCCTGCGCATGTCGATTGATTGAATATCTTGAAAAGGAATCATTCGCTCCCGGTGCAGCACAGCGCCATTCTCTCCGCGCTGAATGTGAAAAATCACATTTCCCCTCTTCGTAAAAGCAGGCAAAATCATCAAAAAGGAGATCCAGCCATAGACAATACCTAATAGTCCGCCTAAAAATAAAAACAATGTATAGTTTGATTCAAATGTAAGAGCTTCTGAAAATAACCAAATACCGATAATACCGAAGCCGCCCGTTGCTAAGAATGCCCATACTCTTAAAAAAGGTCTGCTCCTTACTTCTATTACTTCACTTGGATTCAAGTGTCATTCTCCTTTTCTCCATTAGAATATAGAACGTAACCCGTCTCGATGAGCCGTCTCAATGCGAAATTGATTTTCTTTTATTCCTGATACAAGCCACGATTGGTTCTCACCTGGAATCACAAATAGCATGGACTCCACATCAGGCGTATTATTTTTGTCATAGACGACCTTCATGAGGGAGTCCATCTTTCCTTTTCTCGTCTGTACATCAGAAACAAATGCCTTCACGAGCTCTTGATTCTCCGCTTTATTCAGAAAGGATGGCCACTCATTTTTCGCTTCGCTTGCTTGTTCTAATAGCATTTCAAATTCCTCTGCCTGCAGGCTGATGACAGGTTCAGGGTGATCATTCATCTGTATGTTGAAAAAGGCTGTCACTTGCTCCTCTGCCTGCTGATCGCCATCCAGTTTGCGAATCTGATGTACTTGTTGATCATAAAGCGTATGATGCGCATATACACCCGCTTGTGTTGTGTGAAAAGAGGTGCTGACTTCTTCATCTAAATCTCCAAATCTAGACGCCTTGATCGTGTGGGAGGCATCATTCATCGCCTGGATGAAATGACGGTATTCCGTTTTATAACGGTATTGTCTGTTTCGAAATTCCAGTACACCTTTTGCGAGCAAAGAGCGGCACGCAATTTCAAATAAAAACCCCAAGCGCTCGTCCTCTACTTCAGGATAATAAGCCTCCTTTAAGGACATACCTTGTTCAAAATAGCCTTCACTGTAAAAACTAAAGATGAGTTCCTCAATACTTAGACTTAGCTGATCCAACTTGATCTCTCCTTATCCAAAAGAAAATGCACCCTTAAAGAAATCGCCTGCACCCTTTATGAGCGAATCTGCGGTTTCTTTTGTTTTTTCTATCCCTTTATGTATTACCTGATTTGCCTGATCAATGGTATCATTCACTGCTTTCACACCTTGACCCGCCAGTTCGAATGCTTTTTTCCCTTTATCCACGACTGCATGAATCGGGTCCTTTAATTTCACTGCCATCTGTTCAGCAAAACCGGATGTCAGCTTGGCGACTTTTTCTCCAATAAATCCACCTACTGCTGAACCAATGGCTCCGCCAACCACGGTTCCAATCGGACCTGCAAAGCTGCCAAGAGCACCGCCGACAACGGCACCTGCGACAGAACCGCCAGCGATAAAGACCGTATTGTTCACTGCATTTCCAACAGCCTTTGCATTTTCACGCTTAAGAACTTCTGGTTGATCGCCGAATTCTGCATAGTTCTCGGCAATTTTCAATCCACAGCCAACCGTCTCAGTTGCACCAGTGACAACTGTTGCAATGATGGCATTTCCTTTCGCAAATCTTGCACCATTTTTCAGAACAGACTTAATAGCAGCCGTGTCCTTCCAATTAATACTTCCTTTTGTAAAATCACGAACACTGTTTGTGAACGCAACTGTATCGTCAGGATAAAATTTTGTGAATTTCTTATGAACCAAGTCAGCCATCGGCCAGTTCGATCGTTTTAATAATTCTTTTTTACTCAGCCAAATCCTTGCTAACCGGTCAAATCTCGTTCCTTCTACCCGGCTGGTCAGATCAAGCAGCAGCTTTGAATGCTGCGCTGCATATCGGCCATTCTCTTTAATGAAAGTCGTCATCCCAAGCCCGTAATATTTCGCCTGCATCATCACGATACCAGCTAAGCTCGTGAGTGTACCATATTGATCATAAATACTGTACAATTTCCGCAATATATCATCTGCTTCGACCATTTTATCCGTTGCATGACGAATGGCAATATCATCACTGCTCAATTTGCTGATTAATGCCTGTCCTGCTCCCCATGCATCCCCGACACCAGAAAAACAGCTTCTATACCGAGGATCGCAGCCTAAAATCAGCCCGTCCAGTTCACTATGTAAATCGCGGTGCTTCGTTTCAATGGCTGACAGCTCGCCTACAAAATCATTCGCCAGCCCAGTCAGCTGATCTGGATCAACCACAATGTCACGTGCCATCACATCATCTCCCTTCTCGGTTTCTTTCTCTCCGTTCTTCTCGTCTCTTTCGCTCAAGCTCTTCCATTCTGGCAATTTCAGCTTTACGCTCCTCAATTTTGACCGCTGCATCCCGCAGTTCCTGACTTGTTTCAAGCAAATCCTTTTCAAATTGATCATAGCGTGCCGTTGTTTCTTCAAAGCTTTGATCAAATTTATCCCTTGCTTCTCCCTGCCAGCCTGATCCTACTGCCTTCAGCCGATTTTCCAGCAGCTGCTTGGACTGCCGAATCTCATCAGCCGCTTCCTGAAACTTTTGAGCGAGTGCCAGCGTTTGACTAGAATCCAACTTTCGCACCCCTTTCTCCCAATTTAACGTACAAATGGATGATTTTATATGTCCTCATTATAAATAAAAAGACACCCAAAAAAATCACCCTAAAGAACCATTCAGCACATCACCTAATGAAAGTAGGCCTTTTTCCTCTCTAATTGCCAGAGAAAGCCTTTCTTGTTATGAAGCGCATTCAAGACGTGATAAAATGGACGTATTCTACAAAAGGAGTGACGTATAGATGAAAGAGGAAATGATTCAGCGTTTCACAAGTTATGTGAAGGTAGATACGCAGTCGGATGCAGAAAAGGAAAGCTGCCCATCTACTGAAGGACAATTGAATCTGGCGAGACAGCTTGTTGAAGAAATGAAATCCATTGGGATTCAAGAAGTAACAATGGATGAAAACGGCTATGTCATGGGAACGATCCCTTCTAACACAGACAAAGATGTGCCGACCATTGGCTTTCTGGCTCATATTGACACAGCCACTGACTTCACCGGCAAAAATGTAAAACCGCAGCTTCATGAGAACTATCAAGGCGGCGACATTACCTTAAATGAAGATCTACATATCGTTTTATCTCCACAACAGTTTCCAAATTTACAAAAGTACCAAGGACATACACTGATCACAACAGATGGCACAACCCTGCTTGGTGCAGATAACAAAGCTGGTATCGCAGAAATTATGACCGCTATGCATTACCTCATCGAACACCCAGACATCAAGCATGGAAAAATCCGTGTCGCTTTTACGCCAGATGAAGAGATTGGCAGAGGGCCGCACAAGTTTGATGTTGATGCCTTTGGCGCTTCCTATGCGTACACAATGGACGGCGGACCGCTTGGCGAGCTGCAATATGAAAGCTTCAACGCAGCGGGCGCGAAAGTATCCATTAAAGGAAACAATGTCCACCCAGGAACAGCAAAGGACAAAATGGTCAGCGCTGCGAAAATTGGGATGCTCTTTCACAACAAACTTCCTTCTGACGAATCTCCGGAGTATACAGAAGGCTACGAAGGCTTTTTCCACCTGACGAAATTTGTAGGAGAAGTAGAAGAGGCTGAGCTGCAATATATTATCCGTGATTTTGATAAAGAGAAATTCAACAATCGCAAGGCCCTGTTTGAAAAAATAGCAAATGACTTAAAAGCCACATACGGAGAAAACAGCATCACCCTCAGCATTCAGGATCAATATTATAATATGAGAGAAAAAATTGAGCCGGTAAAACATATTGTAGACATTGCTCATGAAGCCATGGAAAACCGCTCAGTAACACCGGTTATTGAACCAATCCGCGGCGGCACAGATGGCTCCCAGCTTTCATATAAAGGTCTTCCAACGCCAAACATCTTTACCGGCGGTGAAAACTTCCACGGTAAATATGAATTTATTTCCGTTGAAAACATGGTGAAAGCAACCGAAGTTATCGTTGAAATTGCCCGTTTATTTGAAGAAAAAGCATAAACATGTTTACAACCGTTCCTGTTCGGGAACGGTTTTTTAATAAAAGTTTACAATTTTCTGAAACTTTTATGACACTTATTCGTACTAATAGAGACAACCCCAGAAAAAATTCTTCTTGACGAGTGAAATAACTGGAAATATAATAGTTAAAAACAACCAGTATTTTAGACCTAAAATAGCAGATCGAATGAACCTTAAGAACTAAACCGATTCTACTGCTTATTTTCAGTTATAAACATCACTCACCCTGTCTACACTTAAAGAATAGGATGAATTGGAGGAATGTCATATGATGATTTTATTGATTATCGCTTCACTTTGCTGCTACTTACTATTCTCTTTCAAAAAAGATAACCGCACCCAAAAAAGAAAAAGCGCAGAGCTTTCGGAGTTTGAAATCTTTCGTATGCGCCGCCACTACAACGGAAAACGCCGTCACCCACTAAACGATGCACCTAAACAAGTATAAATCCAAATAAAAGAGCCTCATGAGGGGCTCTTTTTTGTTTGCATAAACAGCAAAAAACGACCAGATTCAGTGGTCGTTTTTCTTTTTATTTATATACCTTCGCAGGAACTTGAATCATAGGAATTCCAACATAATAAGGTGAAATTTCATATGGCTGGAAGACAACAGCAATTCCCTTTTTCGTGAAGTAATACTGCGTGTTGTAGTTGATTTCAATGTCGCTTTTTTTCAGGTTCGCGTAGAATTTGCTTTTATGTTTCTTTGTGTAGTTATAAATATAATCTCTTACTTTCGTACGCTTTTTCTTTGTTTTCACAACGTCTGTCAAGAACAGCTGCTTTGTTTTTTCCTTTGTTAACACATAGTTCATGCTGGAAACCATTGTGTCTCCGTGCGCTCCACCGTTATACATGTAATCATAGTTTAAGATACTCAGTTTCTTACCATTGTTAAATTTCGTTTTATACGTTCTCTCATACGTGACCTTCCCGTAGCCTTCCTTTTTCGCTTCGTCCTTTAAAAACAAGTACGTAGAATAAGAGAATGCAATATCTTCTTTTAAATCACGATTGATGGTTTTCATATGCGCCTTGCTGAGGTTTTTCACCTGTGCATATTTGAACGTTTTTTTCTTTTTATAATAGTGTGTGCTTACTTTTGCCTTTTTTGCTTGTTTGGCATCCGCAGATCCAACTGGCGCAAACAAGGAAACAATCAGTGAGAATATGAGCAGGCTGATCGTTAGGCCTTTTTTCATTGTCATAGTAAAAACCCCCATTTTTGTCTATTACCAAATGAGTATACCATGACAAAAGAACCAAAAGAAGTATTTTTTCCATATTATTCTTCATTTTTCCACATCGGGTTTGTTTCCCTTGATTTGTTCATTTTGAAAATTAAACGATAAAACCATTGACTTTTCCTCGAAAAGGTTGAATAATTGTGTTTATTAAGAAAATTGAATCAAAAGGTAACCTTATTAAGAGTGGTGGAGGGACTGGCCCTGTGAAACCCGGCAACCGCTGTTCCTAGGAACAGAATGGTGCTAATTCCTTAAGCAAGCAAATGCTTGTTTGAAGATAAGGCAGAGTTCTCACAGTATATGATGCTCTTCCTTATCTAAGGAAGAGCTTTTTTATTTGATTTTTTAACCTGAGGAAAGAAGGGATTCAGCATGACACAAGTACAAACCATTGGAAAGAAAACAACGAAACCGCCATTCCGCGCAGATCAAGTAGGAAGTTTACTTCGTTCAGAGCGCATCAAGGAAGCACGCAAGCAAAAAGCAGACGGTACGCTGACAGCAGAGCAGCTCCGACAAATTGAAAACGAAGAAATTACACGTATTGTAGAGAAGCAAAAAGAAATTGGGTTAGAGGTTGTCACAGATGGTGAATTCAGACGTGCATGGTGGCATTTTGACTTTCTTGAAGGACTCGATGGAGTTGAAGGATTTGAAGCAGATCAAGGCATTCAATTCCATAACACAACGACAAAAGCTAGAGGTATCAAGGTAACAGGTAAGATCGATTTTACAGATCATCCAATGCTGGAGGATTATCGTTTCCTTCACAGCATCGCTGGTGATCATACGGCTAAAATGACGATTCCAAGTCCGAATATGCTCTTTTTCCGTGGAAAGCTTGAAGAAGGAGTGTATGACAGCTTAGAGGAATTCCACCATGATGTGGCACAAGCGTATAAGAAAGCCATCCGTGCTTTTTATGATGCAGGCTGCCGCTACTTGCAGCTGGATGATACGGCATGGGCAGTGTTCTTTTCTGAAAAAGGCCATGAACAAATCAAAGCCTTTGGCCGTGAAGAAGATGAACTTCGTGAATCGTTTGCGAAGACAATCAATGAAGCTGTTGCCGACCGCCCAGAGGATTTGGTGATCACCATGCATATTTGCCGAGGTAACTTTAAATCGACATGGGCAGCTGAAGGTGGTTACGAAGCAGCGGCAGAAACAATTTTTGCCGGCTTAGATCTTGATGGTCTCTTTTTAGAGTTTGACGACGATCGTTCTGGCGGATTTGAGCCCCTTCGATATGTGAAGAACCCAAACCTTCAAATCGTACTAGGCCTTGTCACTTCAAAATACGGAGAGCTTGAGCCAGTTGAACAGATTAAAAAACGCATTGAGGAAGCGGCTCAATATGTAGACATTAACCAAATTTGTTTGAGTCCACAATGCGGATTCGCCTCAACAGAGGAAGGCAACCTGTTAACAGAAGAGCAGCAATGGGAAAAGCTGCGTCATGTGATTGAGATTGCAGATCAAGTGTGGACTTCGTAGTCCCTCAGAGAAGAAAAAAAGACAAACCGCAGTATGGCGGTTTGTCTTTTTCTTTTATGCATCCAAATGTTCACCATTCGTCGCAATCACTTGTTTATACCAATCGAAACTTTTCTTTTTCTTTCTATCTAATGTACCGTTTCCTTCATTATCACGGTCAACATAAATGAAGCCGTAGCGTTTTTTCATTTCAGCCGTTGATGCGCTGACAAGGTCAATTGGGCCCCAGCTTGTATA
This sequence comes from Bacillus sp. FSL K6-0994, assembly GCF_038630815.1. Classification (NCBI taxonomy): domain Bacteria; kingdom Bacillati; phylum Bacillota; class Bacilli; order Caryophanales; family Bacillaceae; genus Bacillus; species Bacillus sp. FSL K6-0994. The sequence continues at coordinate 3,545,672 of NZ_CP152043.1, forward strand.
ACCGATCAGGTCAACTCCGTCTGCGATCGCTTCTCTCGCCTCTAGCAAGTGGCTTCTGAGGTAATCAATTCGGTAATCGTCTTGAATGGATCCGTCTTCTTCTACTTGATCGACAGCACCCAATCCATTTTCTACGATAAACAATGGCTTTTGGTAACGGTCATACAGCTGATTCAGTGTTGTACGAAGTCCTTTCGGATCAATTTGCCAGCCCCAATCACTTGCTTCTAGATAAGGGTTTTTCACACCTTCAAATAAGTTACCGCCAGTCACTTGTCCAAGAATCTCTGGATCTGTACTTGTCACAAAGCTCATATAATAACTGAAGCCAATATAGTCCACTGTATGGTTTCTTAAAATGTCTTCGTCCCCGTCTTGGAACTCAATGTTGATATCATTTTCAAGGAAATAACGTTTCATGTAACCTGGGTAATAGCCTCTTGCCTGTACATCTGAGAAGAACAATGTTTTACGGTCTTGCTCAATTGCAGCAAACATATCTTCTGGTCTTGAGCTGTACGGATAAGTTGTCATCGCTGCAATCATACAGCCGATTTTCGCATCAGGAATGATTTCGTGTCCTGCTTTGACAGCCAAAGCACTTGCAACAAATTGGTGATGCGCTGCTTGATATTGAATGCTTTTCTCGTCATCACCCTCTTCAAATACAAGTCCGCCGCCAGTGAAAGGCGCATGTAATACAACGTTGATTTCATTGAAGGTCATCCAATATTTTACTTTGTCTTTAAAGCGGGTGAACAATGTTTTCGCGTATGTTTCATAAAGATCCACAAGCTTACGGTTTCTCCATCCGCCGTAGTTTTTCACAAGTGCGAGCGGCATTTCATAGTGAGAGATGGTGACAACTGGCTCAATTCCATGCTTATGCAGTTCATCAAATACTTTTTCATAAAAAGCGAGGCCTGCTTCATTCGGTTCCGCATCGTCGCCATTTGGGAAAATACGCGGCCAAGAAATGGATAATCTGAAGCACTTGAATCCCATTTCTGCAAAGAGTGCAATATCTTCTTTATAGCGATGGTAGAAATCGATTGCATCATGATATAAGTTAAGGTCTTTCATTGATTCATCGAATGGGTGCATAATACCATTTGGTGATACATCAGCTGTCGATAAGCCTTTTCCATCTTGATTATATGCGCCTTCAACTTGGTTGGCTGCAACAGCGCCGCCCCATAAGAAACCTTTAGGAAATGTTTTTTCTAACTTGTTCATGTTGAATACCCTCCTCTTTTTCTTCTACACTGACTGTAAGCAGTGTCTCTTTCACTGTGATCGTTCCATCTGTTTTCGCATCAACTTGTGCAAAATCGTTTGTGTTGGTGACAATTACAGGTGTGGTGACATCATAGCCTTCTTGCTGAATGCCCTCGATATCAAAATCAATGAGTACATCTCCTGCTTGAATCAGATCACCTGACTGCACATGACTTGTAAAATACTTTCCGTCAAGTTTTACCGTGTCAATCCCCACATGAATGAGAAGTTCTGTACCTTGTTCACTCTTCAAACCAATGGCATGTTTTGTGTGGAAAATGGTTTCAACCTTGCCGTTGAAAGGTGCTACAACACGCCCAACTGTTGGTACAATGGCTGCACCTTTACCCATGATTTCATTAGAGAATGTTGCATCATTTACTTGATTGAGCGGCTTTAGTTGACCTTCAAGCGGGCTTTGTACCACTTCATTTTGAAGTGCTGCTGTGTCTTTCTTTTCTTCTGGTTTGTCTGCTTTTGTATCATCTTTCACTGGTACATCTTTGAATCCGAGAACAAGTGTCATGATCGTTGCTACGACAAAGGCGATTACTAAGCCGATGATTGAGTAGACAAATGTTGGTCCAATGAATGTTGGGAGACCTGGAAGGCCTGCTGATCCAGATATCACATATGATTTTACTTTAAAGATTGACATGAACACGCCGCCTGCTGCTGCACCAATAAGGGCTGCAAGGAACGGTTTTTTCAATCGCATGTTCACACCATACATAGCAGGTTCAGTAATACCCATTAATGCTGTGATACTTGTAGACATCGCCAATGATTTAAATGTTTTGTTTTTTGATCTTAAGAAGACACCGAATGCTGCGCCTGCTTGTGCCATATTTGCTACAAACATCATTGGAAGAATGAAGTCAAAACCGTTTAACGTAATGTTGTTGATCATGATTGGAAGCAGTGCATAGTGCATGCCCGTAATGATCAATGGTGACATGAAGCCGCCGATCAAGAGTCCGGCCAAAAGACCTGCATGTTTGAACAATAAATCAATTCCACCTGAAAGGCCACTTCCGATAATCCCGCCAAGCGGTCCAACCGCGATGAGCATAACTGGTACAACGACTAGAAGTGTGACGGTTGGAACAAGGATGATCTTTAATGATTTCGGACTATATTTTTCTGCGAATCTTTCAACATATGAACCAAGCCAGATGGTGAGTAGAATTGGAATCACCGATGAAGAGTACACAACGGCAACCACTGGCAAGCCTAGAAATTCTGTATTTCCCGCGCCCAGTAAAGCGGTTAACTGCGGGTGCAGTGCTGCTGCTGCAATGGCAGCCGCGATATACTGATTTGTGCCAATTTTTTTGGCTACGCTTACAGCAAGCAGAATCGGTAAGAAGTAAAAGGCTCCATCTCCAATGGCTGTTAAAATCGCATACGTACTGCTTTTATCTGATATCCACTGGAATGTGAGCATCAGTGCCAAAATCCCTTTGATCATACCGGCCCCAGCGATGGCTGGAAGAATCGGTGTGAAGACACCAGAGATAAAATCGAAAAGCTTTGATATCACATTTTGCTTTGACGCTTCTTCTGTACCGCTTGACTTTACATCAGATGATAGACCTGAGTCAGCGATCATCGCTTGATAGACATTTGAGACATCATTGCCGATAATGACATGATATTGGCCTCCGCTTTGATTCACGCCCATGACGCCATCTGTTGATTGCAGCTTCTCTTTATCTGCCTTGCTTTCATCGTATAAGTTGAAGCGAAGTCTTGTCATACAATGCGTAACTTGCTTAACATTCTTTTCACCGCCGACAAGTTCTAGCACTTCTTTTGCTGTTTGTTTGTGGTTCATTGTATTACCCTCCAATCGTTGATTTCATCTTGATATAGAAAAAACCTAAACATCCATTAATGTCCGAGAAATAGCGATTCAGACATTAATCGATATTTAGGTTTTGCCTGCTTAACCAGTAACAATCCTTCATAGCGATTGATCGTTATTTAATTTTTATAAGTCTTTAGATATAAAAAAACCTAAATCACGCCTTATCATAGATAGGGACAATGATTTAGGTTTTGCCTGCTTGATCAGTAACAATCCTAAAAGATTGTGGTTATTTAGTTTATAGTTATAAATTATCATGTTAATTTTGTGATGTCAACGCTTTCTTTTTTGAATTTATTTTCTTTTTATTACTCTGTCTATATGCAAAGTTAAATATAGCATTTCATCTTCTATGAGACTTCGGTTGTATTCTTTTTGAACATAATCGTTAATTTTTTCTGCGCACTGAAAAGCTGCGGTGTTTTTCTCTTTTACCACTTCATACAGAAACTCGTTTTGATTTTCCATCTGTGTTTCGTTAAACAGACGCTGACCAAAAAACTTCAAATGCGTAACAAAACGGAAATAATTTAATGATTCCTCGTCCAAATCAATTTGAAAGTGATACTTAACGATGTTTAAAATGTCTTGAATGAGTTTGGTGATTTGAATAACGTTTGGCATTTCTTCATTGAGCTCTGCATTGACAATATGCATGGCAATAAAGCCGGCTTCATCCTCAGGAAGATGGATGCTCAGCTTGTCCTCAATGATCCGAATAGCTTCTAAACCGCATCTGAACTCATCTTTATACAGCCGTTTGATTTCCCAGAGCAAGGCATTTTTGATGTCCATTCCTTTTTGATGACGTTCAATGGCAAAGGTGATATGATCCGTCAGCGTCACATAGATGCTGTCATTTAAATTTTTGTTAAGGGTTGTTCTCGCATGCTCAATAATCGCCTCACACACTTGCATATACTCGATTGGAATATCATAAAGCAGGGTTTTGAATTTTTCTGATATATCTTTATTTTGAATAGAAAATACTTTTTCGATTCGTTCTTCGTCAATCGGGTCTCCACTTTTCTTTTGAAACGCGATCCCTCTGCCCATAATGACCAGCTCATGCTGCTCGTCATCATATGCACTGACAACATTATTATTGATTACTTTAGAAATGATCAATTGATACCCCCCAGTACATTCCGCTTTTTCGAGCATTTTATCGTTGATTCATATGTCATGTTATTATTATTTTCAAAAAAGAGGACTTTAAGATGATTTTACATTTTTTTTTGATACGGTCAACTAGAAAGAATGACATATTACCTCTCAAAAATGACGAAATAGGGGCAAAAAAGTCTAAAAAAATACACAAAAACACTCTAAAAAGAGTGTTTAAAGTGTGTATTTTACAAAATCAAGAGCAGTCCCAATTATAGACGACATTCTCGAAATTTTTTCGTTTAAGGTCTTCTGGTTTGATAAAAAAGTTGGCAATACCGCAATCTCCCCACATCAGATCTACTTCATCATCTGAGTCAATTTGTAATAACAGAACGGTATGTTCTTGATCTACATAGGTACGCGGGTCTTCTTGTGTAAACCCTGGATACCCGCCCAATTTGTGACCAAAGCCACTCGCTGTTTCATAAAACTCATCCAGCAGGGCATCTGCTTCATCGCCATTAACACCATCTGCATCTTCGAATAGGTCCCAGCTGTTCTTTCCTGTGACTTTTTCAAAGCGGAAATCTCCTACACTGATCGTTTCGCTTGATAATTCACCTGTAATCGCACCTTCCTTCGTCACAGGAAAATAAAAATCATCTGGAATTTTCACAAAAGAAAAATCAGTCATTAACTCTTCTTCTGCCAAGAAAGGTTCCTCAATAAATTTGATGCGAAAATCTTTTTGCTCTGTTTTATGGTCAATATTCATCCCATAAAGATCATCATGCACAGAAATAAAAACTTGCAAAAGTCCTGTTTCTGGATAATCCTTCAGCTTGGGCAGCTGGCCGAAATTAATTTGTGCCAAAAGTTTCATAGGATGTCCTTCGCCGTCAACTGGATATTCGTCGTTTTTTGGAAAATAAGGATCACCAGCTATTTTGCTGTCGTATGGTCCTGTTTTTCCTTGTTTCATCTGTAATTGAATCATTGGTTTTTCCGTTTCATCTAACAACGGACGGTAGGGTGCAAGTATTTCCTGCAGCTTCGCTGATTGTGTCACGATGATCTTCCTCCTTATGAATAGGTCTAATGCCAAAACTTGTCTCTCTTTTTCTATCATACAGAAGTGTACCCTGCCTGTCAGCGATAAAACGGTCATAATCCTAACAAGTTTCTCACCTTGAAATGATAAAAAAACCTCCGATTCAGCTGGAGGTTTTGTCGTTCTTTTATTTCACTTGATAGTTTACTAAGTCGTTTGCTAATGCTTTCATCGTTTCGTTTGTTTCGTGAAGACCTTCAATAATTTTCGTAAAAGTGCCTACTAGCTCTGCCTGATGCTCAGAGGAAGCGACAATTTGCGCAATTTCTTCTTCCATTCCTTTGATCGATCCCTGCACATCTTTTAGGGCTGTTTCAATATCAGTCGTCGCTTGTTTCGCATGAGTTGACAGCTTTCTCACTTCTGTTGCGACCACTCCAAAACCTGCTCCTGCTTCCCCTACTCTTGCAGCTTCTATTGATGCGTTGAGTCCAAGTAAGTTCGTTTGATCAGAGATACCTTTGATGAGATTGGACACTTGATTGATTTTAGAGGAATTTTCGACAGTGGTTTTCGTATTTTGTAGAATTTGTTCACTTGTCGCTTGTAGTTCCTCTGAATGTGCGGCAACCTGCTGTACCATTGCGACTAGTTTTTCGGAAGCTTCGTTGCTCTCCGTCATGATGTGATCTAATCGTTGTTGATTCGTTTGGTCATAGGCCACACAGAAGGCAGCAACCACTTGACCTGATTCATCAGTAATTGGAACGGCTACGATATCCATTGGAATCCCGTATACTTCTTTTGGAATTTGAATAAACGATGGTTCTCTCCCATTTTTCAGCATCGCAAAGTTTTGGAATCCAGCATCTACTGTATCACCAGCTTTAAATCCTAAATCAATATTCCCATGCTGCTGATAATAAAGAACCTTCTCTTTCCCTAAAACAGAAAAGGTTAGCTGCTCTCTCATAGCAAGTCCAATGATTGGTAAAGCGTCTATTATGTTATCAATTCTCTGTGACATTCGCTTACGTTCATCCTCTCTATTTCTCAGTACACCTTCTTTATCGGTTCGTTATATGATCTATTACAGCCTGTAATGTGCACTAATATCAATCAAATGACCTAAGACATATAAAAAGCCCACATTCTATCAAGAGAATGTGGGTGTTTTTTAAACAAAGTAAATGCACATGAAGACACTGACACCGATGAGAAAAAGATACATATAGTCAATCCATGAGGTGCTGATGTTTTGATAATACGTTCGCTCTTTCGTCCCTGTGAAGCCCCTGGCTTCCATCGCAATCGCTAAGCGCTCTGATTTTCGTACACCTTGTGTAAAAAGGGGCAATGCATAACGCATAAAGGCTTTCCAGCTGTTTTTTTGCTTGTAGCCTCTGATTTTATGTGCAGCTTTCATTTGTTTTAATTCACTTTGAAATAACGGAATAAACCGGAAGCCGGCAAGCATGCCATACGCCCATTTTGGGGACATTCGGCATTGGTGAATCAGACTCATCATAAATGCCGTCAAATCTGTTGTGGACGTAAAAAGGAGACCAAATGTCACAAATCCAAGCATTCTAAAAGCGATGGTGAGCCCATTTCTTAAACTCTCCTCTGTGATATGAAACCACGCCCACTTCCAAACGGTATGATCTCCCTTGCCGAAGGCCGCCATCATCCAGAACACGAGAATAAAAAAGAGCAGATAAGGGACAAGCCTTGTAACGATATACTTCATATTCCATCCACCTAAAACAACTCCAATGCCAAGAGCAAACAGCCAAATGATAAAGGTTGTTTTAGGGTCAGAAATCGCCATAAGACAGCACATCGCAAGCAGATGAGCGAGTAATTTCATGACTGGATTCACAGTAGAAAGAAAGGAATGATTACTTTGCAATCGTCAGCACGTCCTTTCTTTCTGCCACATAGCGATAATGCAAAGGAGCTCTTAGCCGATAAGTATCAACAAGTTCCTGATTTGAAAATAAATCATAAGGAGTGCCATCATACACATGCTTCCCTTGATGAAACAGAAGCACTTGATCGGCACACTCATCGACAAGCTCCATATCATGTGTGACCATCACAATGGTAGTGCCTTGGCGCTGACGCTCTTTTAAACGCCTCATTAATTCCTTCGCCGTTTTTTCATCCTGCCCGAAAGTCGGTTCATCTAACAGCAATACATCTTGATCAAAGAGGAGCATCGTGGCAACACTCAATCTTCTTTTTTGCCCTAAACTTAAGGTGAAGGGATGTGCTTTTGCATGCTTCTCTAAACCGAACTCTTCCAGCAGCTGAACCGTTTTTTCTTGGACGACTGATTCTGGCCAGTTTCGCTGTCTGCCGCCAAAGGCAATTTCATCGAATACTGTGTCTTGTATGAATTGAAGCTCCGGATTTTGAAACACAAAGCCTGCTTTTTCATATAGTTCTCGGTCTGACCACTTTTTTAGGAGTGTATCTTTTAAGAAAATGTGGCCTTTTTTCGTTGGCTCTAAACGAACCAAATGTTTGAGAAGTGTGCTTTTTCCACTTCCATTTTCCCCAATGATCGCCACCCAATCTCCTGATTTGATATCAAGCTGGAGATCACTCATAATCCTTTTTTTCCCGTAGCTTAATTGAAGATTTTCTGTACGAATCATTGTCTTTCGTTCGATTGATGGCACTTTTTCACGCTGCTCTTTTCGTGCTTTAAAGGTTTGCATAAAGGTTTGACCCAGTGGATGAAATGGATCTTGAATGATCGTGGACCATTTCTCGGGAAATAATTTGGGCCGCCAAATTCCTGCCTCTTTCATTTCTTCCTCATATGCCGCGAGCACATCATTTGGAGCTCCATCTGCTAAAATGCTGCCTTGATCATCTAATAAAATCACCCGGTCCATCCATTCGATGACACCATCAAGCACATGCTCTACAAAAATCATGGTCTGATGCTGATCGGCTGCAAGCTGCTGCAGCAGTTGAAATATGTCCATTCTACCTGCCGGGTCAAGCTGTGCGGTCGGTTCATCAAAGAATAGAACATTCGGCTGTAATGCGAGTAGACAAGCAAGTGCCAATCGCTGCTTCATGCCGCCAGATAAAGTGTGAATCTCTGTATGCGGATCGACATCCAGTTGGACTTTTTGCATGAGCTGCTGAATGATGTCATCCATCTCCTCACGAGGGACGGAACGGTTCTCTAAGCTAAAGGCAATTTCTTCATTGACGCGGTGCATACAAAACTGAGAGTCTGGATCTTGAAACATGACGCCTGTATGTCTTTGTAACACCACTTCGCCCTGCATGTCTGCTTCCACATGCTCTGGAATGATTCCAGCCAGAACCGAAATGAGCGTAGATTTCCCGCTTCCGCTCGGTCCTAAAATAAGCACCTTTTCCCCTTTTTGAATCGTAAGGGAGATTTGATGCAAAACGGGCTTAGGCTGTTCATAAAAACGGACAGAGAGTTCATTGCACGCGAGAAATGAATTCATGCTGTTCACCTTTGTTTCGTTTTTCTTTCATGATGGCATATTGATTCAGTACACCTGTTTTGGATAGTGCGTCCACCACCACTTTCGCAAGGCAGCCGCCAAGTATCATTCCACTAATGATTTGAGTCACAAGCGTCATAAGTAAAACTTGAGGCGTGTAATATCCAAAGCCATTTGCCACGAGACTGTAAGACATCGCTCCGATAGCGGCAAAGGCACCAGAGAGCATCAGTGTCCACATGCGATACCGTTTATAACCAAAAAGAGCAAAGGCGATTTCTGCCCCAAGCCCTTGGCATACACCAATCAGCAGAGCTGAAAGTCCAAAGTGGCTTCCTGTCAATAATTCCACAGCAGCGGCGGCTGTTTCCGCAATCAGAGCAGCTCCCGGCTTTTGAATGATATATGCAACGATTGGACTGGCAATGACCCATATTCCAAACATGATGTTGCCTCCTGCTGGGCCAACAAGTGCTGTAATCGGTAAGTATAGCGTGGACCATCCTAAATAGATCACACCGCATGCAACGGATAAAATCACCGCAAGAACGACTTCTTTCATCTTCCATGTCATGATGAATGCACCTCCAGTTGAACTGGCCACTCTTCAACAGTGAAGGCCATTTCCCAAAACTTGTACTCGAGCTGGCAGCTTAAGATAAAATGCTGTTTCATTTTTTCCTTTTCCTTCTCACTTGCTGCTTCCGCCAACTGATCGAGCCGCTTGCAAAGCTCACCTGTAACAGAATCGGTTAATCCTCCATAAAACGTGATCCACTCATAAAACGGATGTGACGGGTCCGGCTGCACATCTGTAAGCATTCGTTTCCCTATTTCCCAATATGTCCAAGGACATGGAAGCAGGACAGCGATGATTTCACCAAGCGTGCCTTCTTGCGCAACTTGCAGCATGTGATGAATATAGTGATGAGCACTCGGAGCCAAAGAAGCACCTTGGAGCTCATCATATGCTACTCCTGCCACTCGGCAAAGGTTTTGATGAGGGTGCGTCTCACTATCTAGTACAAACGCAATCTGCTGATGAAAAAACGCAATATCCTCTCTGTCTGTACATCTGCTGAGCGCTGCTGCATAAATTTTAATGAATGCTTGTAAGTATTCTGCATCTTGTTTGACGTAATGAATGATTTGTTCCTTTTCCAGCTTTCCTGCTGCCAGGCCTCTGACGAACGGATGCTGATAAATGGCTTCAAATAACGGTTCTGCTTCTTTCCTTAATTGCGTAGAAAATGTCATAAAAAAAGCCTCCTCTTCTTCAGTTGAATAAATGAAAAAGCCACCCCAAATGGAGCGGCCTTCTTATCAATTCAATCATGAATAAGACAAGGTCCAGCTCCACTTCCCTCCGCTAGTACGAACTAGATCAGGTTCAAAGGGTCCAAGATTTTCTCTTGTCTCAGTCATACATGACTCCCCTAGTGGACTTTTGTCATTTAATTATCTTTACTCTACACATGTGGCGATTTGATGTCAACCGCCTTTATTAATTCAACGTTCTGATTGTTGGCAGCTTCTCGATCCCTGCAGCATAGTAGAAATTCAGCACACTGAAGAAATCAATCGGCTTTCCTGTTTTTAAATCTACAGCTAAAATATGATCACCGTAATTTGTCATATCATCAATATCTAAGCGTCTTGGTGTTGTCTTCCCGAGTGTATCAACAAAGGTATCATGGTAATATTGCCCGCTTGCATATGATGATTGATGGTACATAAACAATGTCTCAACATCTAAGTAAACGAGGATGGCTTCTGAGGAGCTCGCATAAGGAGCTGAGTATGACACAGGAGCCGAAATGTTTTTTACTTTCACACTTGAGATTGAATGAGTTCTTTGTTCGTATTTTCCATCATAAGAGAAATAAAAAACACGCTCCCATTCATAATTTGCTGTCTTTGTTTGCTTATTGTATACTTTTGTACCATTTGCAAATACATCACCGTTTGCATACTCAGCTACAAAATATTGCAAGGTGGACGAAAGAGATACAGCCCCCGTGAAATTGGGCGGGTTTTTTGCATTTACTTGTATCGTGTAGGAATCTCCAAATTCTCCGCCGCTTGTAATACCGAATGCATAATCACCTGCTGGTAAGTTGGTCAATCCAAGCAGGCTGCCTGCCGGTTGAATCAAATCTGTCGGGTAGGCTTGTCCTGTTTCATAATCAACAACAAATAATTGAACAAAATAATCAGGGTTTGAAGAGGTAATCCGGCTGATGAGTGCCTGAGGTGAAGATGTGCTTAAAAACCATAAATCAACTGGGTCGTCCTCTGTTAAGACAGCCGATTGATTAATAGCTAGTCCATCAATGGAGCGAACGGCAGACGTGCGCATTTTGCCTTCTTTAGCAGCTTTTCGTTTGATACTGATTCCTTTCTTCTTATTCACTTTAAATGATTTTTTCACTTGCTTCTGTTGAATAGCGGTTCCTTCATCCTGCTTTTCAAACGATTCTTGCACTTGCTGAATCGCTTTTTCCGTCAGTGGTGATATTTTCCCTTCTGATTTCGGTGCTTCTTCTGCTTTTAATGCTGGTGACAACAAACCTGTTGCGACGAGTAAAACAGATAGTAAAGCTGCGGTGATTTTGACATAAAATGCTCTCACAGGAACATCCCCTTTTTCCTCATTTGGGTTTTTTACCCTGTGATTATTTTACCATTATTCTAATTATTGTTTTGGTCTTTTTTGGGACATTTTTATAACAAAAAAACCAGCCGCATGAGTCACGACTGGTTTTTGATCGTTTTATGCAATAGTTTTGACAAACAAGCGTGCTGTTTCTGCACTTGATCCCGGGTTTTGTCCAGTGATGATTTGTCCGTCAACGACAGCAAATGGCGCAAAGGCGTCTCCTTTTTCAAACGCTGCCCCCTGCTCACGAAGTTTTGTTTCCAATAAAAATGGAACCTTTGATGTCAGCTGCACGGCTTCCTCTTCTTCGTTTGTAAAGCCTGTGATTTTTTTGCCTTCGATAAATGATTTGCCATTTTCATCCTTCACATCAACGAATGCTGAAACACCATGACAAACGGCTCCGATCGCACCATTTTTATCTGAAACTGCTAAGATCGCATCCGCTACCAGTTGATTAGACGCAAAGTCGATCATAGGACCGTGCCCTCCAGCAAAGAAAATTCCGTCATAATCAGCGGGATTCACATCTGTAAGCGCCTTTGTGTCTTGAAGTAATTCATATACATCTTGATATTGCGCTGGGACACCTTCAGGAATTGAATTTTTGTCAATTGGTACAGTGCCACCTTGAATAGAGACAATTTGTACTTCTAGTTCATTTTCTTTAAAAATATGAAATGGCTCTGCCAACTCTTCTAGCCATAAGCCTGTTGGATGTCCATTCATTTCTGGGCTGCTTGTCGATACTAATAACACTTTCTTACTCATCTTGATCATCCTTTCGATTTATCCTGTGGTTATTTTATATTTTGCACAATTAAATATCAAGCAATATGACTTTAGGCCAGCTCATTATGTTATACCCGATTTTCTAAAAAATATGGTATGACTCGAAATCTAATCAATATGTCACATTCTATTGGTAGGGAATTTCATGTAAAATTGTCATTGAGTGATATAATATGAGGAAAGATTGACAGATCTCTCGTCACATGAGGGGATTTTTAAAGGAGTGGAAAAGAGATGAAAACCTATTCGATTGTGATGATCATCATCACGCTCTGTATTATATTGGCCGTCTTTTTGATGAACCTAACGGGGGTCATGTACGGAAAAATCATTTTGGCCGTTGCCGTTGCCCTTTGTCTGACATCCATTATTCGTTTAATGGGTCTTCGAAAAAGATAAAAGCCGCCCTCACCAGGGGCGGCTTTATTTAAGATTAGATCGCCAGCATCAGTGCAATGAGTGCAAGCAGTGCTGGTACTCCTTGTTTGATGATAATTGATTTATTGGATGTTACACCGCCAAATACTGCTGCGATGATCACACAAAGAATGAAAAACAGCTGAATCATATATCCAACGGTATTCGATCCAAGAATGAGCCCCCAAATGAGTCCTGCAGCTAAAAACCCGTTATAAAGCCCCTGATTGGCAAACATTACTTTGACATTTGGATCTTTTTGCAAGTGTTCTGGCAGCTTAAAAGACCGCTTCGCCATCTTTGATTCCATAAAAAACATTTCTAATAACATGATGACAATGTGTTCTAATGCGACAATTCCTACTAAAATCATTGCTAAAATATTCAATTTAGTTAATTCCTTTCTGATAGACGGTCACGAATCTCTATTTTGTCCGTGTATAAATCAAAGTCTTGTATTAATTCTAGTGCTTCTGTAAAGCGACTTTGTGGAATGTCTTTCATTTTTCTCACGCCGAATTCCTTTTTAATAAAAGCCATGATGGTATTGATATGAAGCTTACCGTGGCCATCATACTCCAAATGGCTGCAAAAAGTCTGCATCGTCCCTCGAATCACCTTTAATTGCTTGGCAGTGACACAACTCATTGGTAACGCTCATCCTTTCCTTTGTTTTAACAGCTAAAAAGAATCTTGGTTGAAAGAAAAACCTTCCAGTGTCTATTATATAATGGTTTCATTCGGATATCAAAATAAAAAAGAACAGACATTCGATTTAAAAAACAATCGTGCCCTCACAATCCTTTTCTCACATATCAAAAAGCCGGATTCAATGGTAGAATCCGGCTTTCTATTTAGTTACTTTTCGAAATTAATACCTTTCCAACAGAACGATCCTTACTTTGTCCAACGACTTTAAAGGATAACCCATATGTCGGTACATCGCGTCCTGCATCTGGGTTGTTTGGATTCACATAGTTCTTTTTATCACTAAATGTACGAGCCGGTCGAATGTAGCGATCTTGCAAAGTTAAGCCCGTTGTTGCTGTATAATCTATATTCAGCTTCGTACTTGGATTCAAAGAGAATGCTGCATCATGTACTTGGAACCCTGTGGCGGCAATGGAACCGTCACTCCATTTTAATACTTGCTGATCTGCATCTACTACGCCAAGGAAGCCGTTCCCCGGATGTTTTCCTACCCAGTTATCACTGTATGATTGATCGACATACCAAACGACCAACCCGTTATTGTAGCTCATCAGACTTGCCCCGCGTTTAATATGCTTTAAGCCTTTATCGACATCAGCATAAGAGCGCCACTCTAGTAAATAGTATTGTGCTGCATATTGTTTTCCATTAGATTTTGAGAATCCATTAAAGGTAAAAGTAGACGTGCCCTCGGCATCATCTGACCATACTTTCGCTCCATCTGCCGTGATGTTCAGGTCATCTACGAATAAGCCTGGAAGTGAATAGCCTGCATCAGTTGTGTAACGGAATTGCAGGTCGATTTTCTTCCCTGCATAAGCAGACAGGTCAAAGGCTGCATCTACCCAGCCGTCTGATTTTCCGTCGATGCCATTGCCTTCGTTTGCACCTGCTTCATTTCGATCATTCGTGATGTTACCCGCGATGGTCTTCCATTGATCAGTCCCTGTTTCACGCACTTCGACATACGCATAATCATAATCTTCTTCAATATCGTACCATGCTTTAAATGTCAGCTCTGCTTTGCTTCCTTTTGACAAATCAATACCTGTTGTCGTCATGGTTGCATTCAAATTGTCACCCGTTCCGCTGAAGTACGAATATTTCCCTTGAGCAGGTGTCGTGACGACAATCTCTTTATCTGGTAAATCGACTCGAACGGCATCATGGTTCGTTCCTTTTGTTGCTGCTTCATCAATTAATACTGTTTTGCTTTTCTTTAATGTTTTACCATCGATGGTTTGTCCAGAAAGCCAGTTGCCCCCATGCAGATTTTGAAGCATTTCTTTCGCATATGGGCTAAAGCCTGTTGGTTCCGTACCAGGAACTTTACCTGCCCAGCTTCCGCTTGACATGATCGACCAGTAAGAAACGGGCTCTCCTCTGCCTGTGTACTGTGTATCGTACTCGTCAGGAAGACCAAGATCATGTCCGAATTCATGTGTGAACACACCTGCTGCGCCATCTTCAGGCTCGATGGTGTAATCCAACGCGCCTAATTTCCCGCCTTGACCAACTTCAGATTCAGTATCCGGAATTTCAAATACATCACCAAGTGACCAGCGGTGTGACCAAATCGCATCAGCGCCAAGTTGACCGCCGCCTGCTTCTTCACCTACGCCGGCGTGAACGACCATCAGATGGTCAATGATGCCGTCTGGCTCGTTATAAACCCCGTCGCCATCAATATCATAGCGATCCCATTGATCATACTCGCTGAGATCAATATTCGGATCTTTTGCTGCAGCTTCGAGTGCTTCTTTCACCAATTCGCGCGGCCTGCCGTCACTGCCTGAATCGTCAGGTACGTTCCCGCCGTAATAAGCTGCTTCATGCTTCGCTGTATACCATCCTGCAACTGTTCCACTAACTGTGTAACTGCCGCCAGACTGCTTTTCATAATATTGCTTCATGGATACTTTCCGTTTCCCATCTGGACCGATGTAGCCATTTTTTCCGAAAAGCATATCTTGATAGTGCTGTTGATCGTACTTGTCATAGTACATATCAGTCTCTTCTTTTTTGATACTATTATGCTTATAATCTTTAAAATCTACTAATAAAACCAATACTTTATCATTGCGGACGTCACCTTTATACTTTTCCTTTTTGACCGGTTTTACTTCATTGCCTTCTTTTCCTTTATGCTTCTTTAATTTTTTCTTTTTGGCAAGTTTGTTATGTACCTCTTGTTTGTATTCTTTCAGGAATTCAGGCTCTTCTGTTAAGGTGCTGGCACTTTGTTTCATTGCCGATTCTTCTTTTTTCTTTAGATAGTTCTTTAATGCTTTTTGGGTTTCTGCCTCATTGGCATTCTTTTTGATCTTTCCTTGTTTTTTCAAGGCTTTGATAAGACGGTCTTCATTCACGACACTTGAGTCAAATGGAATACCTGAATAATGACCGCCATCTGAGGATGTTGATTTTTCTGTGGTGTGGGCAGATAGAGGGGTGCTGAAAGCTGTCAATGTGCCTAAACTTAGGACAGCGGTTAGTGCAATTTTCGTCCATTTCCCTTTTTTCATATTGGTTCCTCCCTATTTTGGTAATAAATAATATCTAATTCTAGCATATTCCAATATAGTTAAGTCGAAAAACATTTTATTTTCAGAAATTTTGTGGAAAATGCACAATACGTGAATGAAATGGGTGGAACCATATGTCGAAAATAAAAGAACCCTAGGCGATAACCGCCTAGGGTGTTTGTTGTTTTTCTATGAAAGCTGCTGGCCTTGAAAAGCAACCACGTCAAGTGGAGCGGCTAAGAATTCTTTTGCCTTCGCTACGAAAGCCTGGAAATGAGCACTTGCATTATGGCTCTGAACCGCAGCGTCATCTTTCCACACTTCTACCATTAAAAATGTATTTTCCTTTTCTGTATCCTTGAATAGCTTGTAGGAAACATTGCCTTCTTCAGCCTGTGAAGCTTTCATTAATTCGTTGATTTCTTCTAAAAATACGTTTTCTTTTTCTGGATGAATGGTCATCCCTGCATGAATAATGATCATGTGATCGTCTCCCTTTTTTTAAAAATTATTTCCACTCTGTGATACGGTCGATCGGTAAACGGTAAGATGCATAACCTTCGTCAGCCGCTTTCCCAATGGACAGAAGCATGACTGGTACATAACGTTCTTTATCCCATCCAAATGTTTCAGCGATGACTTCTTTATCATATCCGCCAATTGGATTTGTATCATAACCGTGTGCACGTGCAGCAAGCATAAGCTGCATAGACACAAGTCCACCGTCAATTAAGATTGTTTCACGATTCACTTGTTCTGGAAGAGCTTCAAAATGTGCAGTTAATGCAGCAATTTGTCTTTCTTTCACTTCTTGCGGCATGTAGCCATTTTCTACTGCTTTTGAATAAATTTCTTCTAAGTATTCATTGTTTTTCATATCTGCAAAAACTGCAATGACAGCTGCTGATGTTGACACTTGAGTTTGGTTGAATTTTGCAAGTGGTGCAAGCTTTTCTTTTCCTTCTGGGCTGTCAATCACCATGAAGCGCCATGGTTGTGCATTTACTGATGATGGTGCAGTTGTTGCTTCTTCTAAAATCTCTGTCATTTCTTCTTTGCTGATTTTCACAGATGGATCATAGTTACGAATAGAGCGGCGCCCTTTCATAATTTCCATAAAATCGTTTGTTTTTAATGTTGTAGCCATGTGTAACACTCCTTTAGGTTGTTTGAATCTTTTCGATGTTTTGTTGTATACGGATGAGCACATCAGTCAGAAGCCTTCGTTCTTCTTCACTTACGTTTTCAAGCATTTCTGAGATAAATCGTTCTTTTTCTATTTTAGAAGCTTCGATTCTCGTTCTGCCTTCTTCTGTTAAGCGGACAAGTGTGACTCGATTATCTTCTGGTTTTCTTCTGCGTGTGACCATTCCTTTTGTTTCCAGCTGTTTTAAATGACGCGTCACAGCTGCACTATCAATATTTACTTTTTTCTGCAAATCTGATTGGCTGATTTCATCGGCTTGGAATAACAGCGATAGCAACTCAAGTCTTGATTGGCTGATGCCCGTACATGCTTCGAACTTCACGCCCATCATACGGTTCACGCACTGCAAACGATATAATACCTCTGCCTCTTCAGAGCAAAATGCAGTCAATGCCATCCCCTCTTTTCTATTCAGAAATCAATTACTTGATATATCAATCATTGACTCGTCAATTAATATACACCCATTGTTTGATGATTGCAAGAGGTTTGTTTCATAAAGTGAATTTTTTTATTTCAATAGAAAAAGACGCGCCTAAAATAACCATAAAAAAAGACAAAAGCGACGAATCGCTTTTGTCCTTTTTCTTTATTCAGTAATGACCGTGTGGATCAATGTTGGTGCATCGGCATGATCAGCAATGCGGATGTTGTCATAAATTTTCTCCATGACATTTGCAACATCTTCACGATTCGCATGCAGAGTCACAAGTGAATCTCCTTTTTCAACACGATCTCCCACTTTTTTGTTCAGCATGATGCCGACAGATAGGTCGATATCGTCCTCTTTTGTTGCGCGTCCTGCTCCAAGGATCATCGCTGCAACACCAATTTCATCCGCGACGATTTCAGCTACGACACCTGATTCTTTGGCAGGTACTTCAATTTTGTAAGGTGCTTGCGGCAGTTTTTCAGGCTGATCCACAATTGAGCTGTCTCCACCTTGGTTTTCTAAGAATTCCTTGAATTTCTCAAGTGCTTTACCGTTTTTCATGACTTCAATTAGCTTTTCTCTTGCTTCATCAAGTGTGTCTGCTTTTTTCGCAAGAACGACCATTTGACTTCCTAATGTGAGCACAAGCTCGTTTAAGTCTTCAGGGCCTTCGCCTCGGAGTGTGTCAATCGCTTCTTTCACTTCAAGGGAATTCCCAATCGCTAATCCTAGCGGCTGAGACATATCAGAGATGACCGCCATTGTTTGTCTGCCTACGTTGTTTCCGATGCGAACCATGGCTTTTGCAAGCTTTTCTGAGTCTTCTGGTGTTTTCATGAAAGCACCTGCGCCTGTTTTCACATCAAGTACAATCGCATCTGCACCAGCAGCGATTTTCTTACTCATAATGGAGCTTGCAATAAGCGGAATTGAGTTAACAGTTCCTGTCACATCACGAAGAGCATACAGCTTTTTATCAGCTGGTGTCAGGTTGCCTGATTGCCCAATGACCGCTACTTTATGACGGTTCACGAGCTCGATGAATTCGTCTTTTGTAATTTCTACGTGGAAGCCTTTCACCGCTTCAAGCTTGTCCACTGTACCGCCTGTATGCCCAAGGCCGCGCCCAGACATTTTCGCAACAGGTACATCTAGTGCTGCAACAAGAGGGGCGAGTACAAGCGTTGTTGTATCGCCTACTCCGCCTGTTGAGTGCTTGTCTACTTTAATACCGTCAATGGCAGACAAGTCAATTGTATCTCCTGAGTTCGCCATAGCGAGTGTTAAGTCTGCACGTTCTTGATCCGTCATATCTTGGAAGAAAATTGCCATAGCCAAGGCACTTGCTTGGTAGTCAGGAATTGTTCCATCCGTATAACCTTTGACAAAGAAAGAAATTTCCTCTGAAGATAATTCTTTTCCGTCACGTTTTTTCGCAATGATATCTACCATTCTCATTGTTTTCACCATTCCTTTTTTTAAATTAGAAAATTAAACCGACTACACCTGCTGTTAAGAAGCTGACAAGAGTTGCACCGAACAACAGCTTTAATCCAAATCGTGCGACGACGTTCCCCTGCTTTTCGTTTAAGCCTTTGACTGCTCCAGCAATGATACCGATAGAAGAGAAGTTCGCAAATGATACAAGGAATACAGAAATGATCGCTTCTGTACGAGCAGTGAAATGCAGACCGTCTCCAGATAGAGCGAGCATCGCAACAAATTCGTTCGATACCATTTTGGTTGCCATAATGCTTCCTGCTTGTACCGCTTCGCTCCAAGGTACACCAACAAGGAACGCAAATGGAGCAAAGACATATCCAAGTACATCTTGGAAAGAAACACCAATGACTGCTGTAAAGATACCGTTAATCATCGCAATTAATGCAACGAATCCAATCAACATTGCAGCAACAACAATCGCTACTTTGAAACCATCCATAATGTATTCGCCAAGCATTTCGAAGAAGGATTGTCTTTCTTCCTCAACGACTTCAAGCATGTCTTCGTCCTTAGACACTTCATATGGATTGATGATCGATGCGATAATAAATCCACCAAATAGGTTCAGCACAAGTGCTGTAACCACGTACTCTGGTTTAATCATTTGCATGTATGCACCAACAATCGACATCGATACCGTCGACATTGCAGATGCACATAATGTATAAAGACGCTGCTGAGGTAATAATCCAAGTTGTTTCTTAATAGAAATAAAGACTTCTGATTGACCTAAAATCGCAGACGCTACTGCGTTGTAAGATTCTAGTTTCCCCATACCGTTCACTTTACTAAGCAAATATCCGATTCCGCGTACGATAAGCGGAAGAATACGCCAATGCTGCAGGATACCGATTAACGCCGAGATAAAGACGATCGGCAGTAAAACATTGATGAAGAAAGTGGACGCATTATCATTCATTAACCCGCCAAATACGAAGTTGATTCCTTCACCGGCATAGCCTAGAAGCATTTGGAATCCTTTTGCAAAACCTCCGACTAGGAAGTTTCCAACACCTGTATTGAGCAGAATATAACCTAAAATAAATTGCAGTACAATCATGACAATTACTGGACGGAATTTCACTCGTTTTTTCCCATTACTAGCCAGCCATGCAATGGCAAGAATCACTAGCAAACCGATGATACCAATCACGTATTTCATGTTTTTCCTCCTTGAATGAATTCGTTTACATTAATGCGCTTGTATAGAACAAACCCTATTTTGCAAACAAAACGCGGAAGAAATTCCCAGAAGTGAGATCCTTCCGCATATGACTTTTTCATCATTTATGAGTCATGAATGTTATCCTACCATAGGATCGTATGAATTAATAGTCTTTCGAAGGAGCTGATTGATCCCCTTTGATAATGGAAACGCCTGCACTAGCGCCAATACGGGTAGCACCTGCTGCTGTCATTGCCTCAACGTCTTCTTTTGTTCTCACGCCGCCTGATGCTTTCACACCGATGTCAGGTCCTACTGTTTTACGCATTAATGCGATGTCCTCAGCAGTCGCACCGCCTGTACTAAATCCAGTCGATGTTTTCACAAAATCAGCGCCGGCTTTCACTGAAAGCTCACAAGCTTTGACTTTCTCTTCATCAGTAAGTAAACATGTTTCAATAATGACTTTCACTAATGCTTTGCCTTTTGCTGCGTCTACAACTGCACGAATATCTTGTTCAACCACATCATATTCGCCGTCTTTCAATGCCGCAACATTGATGACCATGTCCACTTCTGTGGCACCGTTTTCAATGGCATCCTTTGTTTCGAATGCTTTTACCGCTGTTGTGTTTGCGCCTAACGGGAAACCGATGACTGTACATACATCTACACCTGTTCCTGCTAGTTCTTTCGACGCTAGAGATACCCAAGTTGGGTTTACGCAAACAGATGCAAATTGATGAGTCTTTGCTTCTTCAAGTAACTGCATAATTGCAGCTCTAGTTGTATCTGGTTTTAGTGCTGTATGATCAATGAGCTTTGCTATCGTCATGCTTCACACTTCCTTTTAATTATGATACTTTCATCATATATGACGAGTGAACAATTGTAAACACAGTTATGAAATTTTGTTCATCTATTTTGTGACATTTAAAAGAGCCCTCGCTGTGTGCTGATCGATGATCAATACATTCGCATATTTTCCTCTTAGTGCGCCGTGTATAGAAGCCACCTTTCGATGACCGCCAGCGACAAGAATGGATCGTTCTTTTGTCCTTAAATCATCTAGCTCCACGCCAATTGTGCGATTGTTAATGGCTTCACTGCAAATGCGTCCATCTTGATCATAAAAACGCGAGCAAATGTCTCCGACACTGGATGCCTTGAGGAGCGCTTTTTCTTCTTCACGGAAATAACCTAGTCTAAACAATAGCGCCTCATCTCTTACCGTTCCAACAGTAAACACAGCGATATTCGCCTGCTTGCCCATTTCAATAATTCGCTGAATATGTCTGTCCTGCTCAACCATCTCTTTGACGGCAGCACTATCAAATACTACAGGAAGCGGCAAATAACGGGGTGCTGTTTGAAAGGCCTCAGCAAACAGCTGGATGGTTTCCGCAGAATATGTATTCACATGAGAGTGGCTGATTCCACCCTTGAGCTGGACAACCTCTACTCCTTTTACCTGTTTAGGTTGCATCTTTTGTGCAATTTGATACATAGTCGTTCCCCAGCTCACGCCAACGATATCACCGTCTTTCACCGTTTCTTGCAAGTAATCTGCACCAAATCGGCTCAAATAATCGGTGATGGTTGGATAGTCGTCCTTTGGCGAAAACACCACATGAGCTTCGAGCAGGTCATATTTTTCCTTGAGCAATGAAGAAAGCTCATTTAAATCCTCAAACGGATCCATCACCGTAATCTGGACGTACCCCTTCTCTTTCGCATATTGAAGCAGACGAGATACAGTCGGTCTCGACAGGTCGAGCTGTTTGGCAATTTCCTGCTGGCTGTAATCAGACAAATAGTAAAGCCTTGCCGCTTCAATACTCAGCTGTTGTTTCTCTCGATCCATTCATACGCCCCCTTTTTTCTTCTATCATAACAAATTGTTCACCTCAGCATGCACAAATGTTCATTTGAAGAAAATTGTATAAGCGGCATGAAAGGTCTCATTCTTTTCTAATGTTTGAATCCCAAACTTCTCTTTATACTGTCCATTCGTCCCTTCCATATCGGCGATGCCATACCACGGCTCAATACAAACAAAAGGAGCCATCGTTCCTTTTTCTTGATCATAAGGCGACCAAATGCCAACGAAAGGAAAGCCTGTGAGATCGACCTCAACTCCGTGACCTGCACCTGAAGTCAATGACACTCGATTGATATGGCTAAAAATCATCGCATCATGCTGAAAAAGCTCTGGCCGAAGCTGGATCGGCTCAAGCTCAATACCTTTTTCTTTCTCCCTGACAAGTGAATTCCGCAGTTCATATTGCACAGGGAGATGATCAGTGGAAGGTGTCAATGTGAGTGAATAATCTGCTGTTTGATCGCCTTCAACAAGAGGAATGCGAAATGCTGGGTGCCCTCCAATAGAGAAATACATCGTATCCTCTCCGTCATGATCAATTTCCCAGGAAATCGTCAGTCCATTTTCCGATAGTTCATAACGAATTCGCGCTGTAAATTCATACGGGTATTGCTTCACGTGCCTTCCTCTTGATTCATATTGAAAGGTCACCGAATGCTTCGTTTCTTCATATAAATCAAAATTGACATCACGCAAAAATCCATGCTGCGTGAGCTTAAAGGTTTGATCGTCCATCTTGTATTGGTCATTCATTAATCGCCCAACAATCGGAAACAAGACAGGCGACACCCTGCCCCAATAAGCTGGATCACCAGACCACATATAGTGACGCCCGCTTTCCTTGTCAAGCACCTCCCTGACTTCCGCTCCTTTTTCATGAATCTGAACCAATAACTGATCATTTTCGATCGTTTTCATTCAATACATCCCCTTTCCTTCTACTTTTATTATGACAGGGATTTTGGTTTTGAGTATCAAATTCGACATCTCTTAACCCATCAATTAAAAAAATTTTAAAAAAGACAGAAATTCGCCAACAAAATGTAATGCTGATTCGTCTAATCTTATATAAAATAAAAGAATCGTTGCTCTTTTGAATGAACAACAAAAAGAAGCGTTTGACATTGATGGGGGATTCATTTTCATGAACAGCAAGGAAAATCGTTTTCGTTATATTTTAGGATTAGATGGACTAAGAGCCGTTGCTGTATTGGCAGTCATTGCTTATCACTTACATATCGGACCCGCAAGCGGCGGGTTTCTTGGCGTTGATTTATTTTTTGTCATTTCTGGTTACTTGATTACAACGATCTTGTTACATAAGCAGGAATTAGGCTATCAAGAGCTTTTGCCATTTTGGATGGGACGGATCAGGAGGCTTCTTCCAGCCGCTTACATCATGATTTTTATAACCGTCAGCTGGTGCGCGATTGCTGGATCAAATGCATTATTGTCCATTCGTGGCGATGCCATATCGTCCTTTTTTTATGTCAGTAACTGGTGGTACATTTTTCACCAGCTTTCATATTTTGATAGCTTCAATGCCCTATCTCCACTGAAAAATTTGTGGTCTCTGGCAATAGAAGAGCAATTTTATATCATTTGGCCGGTACTGTTGATTGCAGGGCTGAAATGGGTAAAAAACAGATCCCATCTGCCTATGATCACCTTTGGACTTGCACTTGTCTCTGCCTTATGGATGGCGATTCTTTATTCACCAGATACCGATCCAAGCAGGGTTTATTATGGAACAGATACTCGTGCATTTGCGCTCCTGATTGGATGCAGCCTGGCATTTGTGTGGCCTATGCAAAGACTATCCAGCAAAAGATTACTTCCTGTTGGCAGACGTATTTTACATATTGCCGGTTTCGGTTCGTTTGCGATTTTCCTTTTTTGTGTTTATGCAGTGGACGATTTCGATGCCTTTCTCTATCAGGGCGGCATGCTTTTATTCTGTCTGAATGCGGCCATCTTAATTGGGTGCGTCTGCCACCCTGCAAGTCTTATAGGGAAATGGCTGTCCTTTCAGCCGCTCGTCTGGCTAGGTAAGCGGTCTTATGGTATTTATCTGTGGCATTACCCCATTATCGTACTGACCACACCGGTCATTGAAATTGGACAGCCTTCCATAGCGCGTGTCACATTGCAGCTCATCGCCATTTTACTAGTTGCTGAGGCTTCCTATCGCTTCATCGAACAGCCGATCCGCCAGCATGGCTTCAGACAATATTTTTCCTCTTGGTCTATTTGGAAAAAAGGAATCAAACAGTGGTCTACATCTAATAAGGTGTTCCTTGGGATCACCGCAGCTCTTTTGATCTTATTTATCATTGGCATGTCTAACTCGTCCACTTCCTCCCCACATGTGAAGGAAGTGACGCAAATTAAGACAGCACCGAAAAAAACAGCCGAACCATCGGAATCAAAAGCGAAGAAAAAGAAAGAAAAGCACGAGAAAAAAGCAGCTGATCAAAAACAATTTCACCAAGTTCTTGCCATTGGTGATTCTGTCATGCTAGACATTGCGCCGAATCTCGAAAAAGCATATAAACAAATCACCATCGATGGGAAAGTTGGCAGACAAATGAACGAAGCCGTCAGCATTGCCCCTCAATACAAATCATTTAATCAATCTGATGCCGCTGTTATCATTGAACTCGGCACAAATGGTTATTTTACTGAGGACACGCTGAAAGCATTCATTCAAAACTTTTCTAAGGCACATATTTTCCTAGTGAATACGAGGGTTCCAAGGTCATGGGAAAATGATGTGAATGCGGTCATTCAGCGAGTGGCTGATCAAGATCAAAATGTCACCTTGGTCGATTGGCATTCAGCCGCTACTGGACAGCCATCCTATTTTCAGTCCGATGGTGTCCACCTTTCAAAAAAAGGTTCTGACACACTGACACAGCTCATCACAGCAAGCATTAAGAAAAAAGGGGATGTGTCAACGTCATCATAAAAAGACTAGCAGAATGCTAGTCTTTTTTTCAGCGTGATAGAAAACCTTTGCAGTCCTAGGAAGGGCGAGTACCGGCGCGGAGCGAATTTGACATTCGTGAGCACCGGCACGCAGACCTGACACCGAATGCGAGGGTTTGTCTGCACGCTGAGACTAGCAGAATGCTAGTCTTCTTTTATGCCGTCAAAAGGCTGGCCCTTATCGCTAATGTCTGCTCTTCCCTTGTTTTTTGATCCACCAAAACAAAATGCCCGTTCTCATATGCTAGTGAAAATAATTCTTCAATATGAAAAATCCCTGGCTGAAACCGCCTGTTCAATAAATGCAGGGCCGCAGCACAGGCGACTTGAGCTGTTGCTTGAGACTCGTCGTGTCCTTTTATTCCAAGCGCTGCATGATGAACCTTTTTCCCATCCGTCCCTGCCGCTTCCACTTTGACCGCATATTGATCTGTTCCCACTTGAGAAGATTGAATCATTGAAATGGCTCGATCCTTCATTTTCGGTAATGTAAGGAACGACGTCAGTCCAAGGCTCCTTGTGAAGGCCAATGCACCCGTCGCTAGACGTGAATCAAAACAAAGCCTTGTCGTCACAGATGGCACATGAATTGTGGAAGGCAATGTCTGTTGATCAGAGAAGGGGAATCGATAGGCATACCGCTTTCCAAGCTGTCCACCAAAGTTGACCGGTCTGCCTCCAGTAAAGCTTTTCACTCTTTTCTGCTGATCATGTTCAGTGAGTTCATATTCAGTATGGACATGATCAATCGTCCATTCAATCGCGGCTTTTCCATGCTGATCCCCCAATCCAAGCATAATCCCAATATCTATTTGATCCACTGATGAAAGCATAGAAGCCGCTTTCGCAGCTAATAAATTTGTAAGACCGGGTGCGAGGCCTACACTGAGCAAAGCCGTTGCACTGATTTGCTGCTGATCCAGCTGTGCCATTTGCTCCATATACGCCCCCTTTGCAGAAATATCGATATAATCAATGCCTGCCCGCAGAACGGTTTCAGCAAATGACGTGTCTTCTTGATCGAGACACATGATCACCAGCTTTGTTTCATTCATCCAGTCAGAATCTAATGGCTTTCTAACATCTAGTTTGTAAGGACGGACTCTGCCTTTGGTCTGCTGTGAAAATTGTTCAGCCTTCTCATAGCTTCTCCCCGCCGCAACAATTTGCCCTGTATACACTTCACTTAACTGAAGACATATTTGCTGTCCGACATGTCCATAGCCGCCAATTACCATTACCTGTGATCTCATCTCTCATACGCCTTTCTACGACCTCGCTTGCAAACAAGCCCTTTGATCATTCCTGCCTGAAAATAAGGTCTGATGTCTCGAAACCCCGCCTCAATTAAATGTCCCCTCATTTCCTCCTCAGGCACAGGATATGTTGCACGTCCCAATCTGTCATGAAAGGACGAAAACACTTCTTTTCCTAGACCTTGCCGCTTCATGAAAAGAGACAGCATATGAAGCTCTTGCTGAAATGCGCTGGAATTCATCTCTCCTTGTATAAATGCGAGTACAAACGGGGCCCCTGGTTGAAGCCTTTGTGCAATCTCCTGTAAAAATGGCAGCCGATTTTCTACAAAATGAATCACGAGCAGGCTCACTGCGGCATCGTAAACAGCTTCAGCAGACACCTTGTTTAATGCGGTCTCATACCATGTGACACGCGCCTCCATATGGAGCTTTGAAACCCGCTGTTTCGCCATATCCAGCATAGATGCAGACGGATCGACTCCTGTGATGAGCCAGTCTCCTTTTCTCTGAAGCATGTTGATGATCTCTTCGCCCCCACCCGCTCCGACAGTTAGAATACGAGAGGCCGCTCCCTTTATTTCAGTTTCTAATACATCTACTGTTAACTCATGCAAAAGGTGATAGCCGGGTACTTTATGTGAAATCGTTGCTGCGTATGATTCAGCAACAGGGTCGTGCCAATGCTGGTTTCCTTTCATATGATTCTCCTCCAGTTCCTTTCCGCTTTCCATCGTTTCCTGTACACTAACGATATGACACCTTTATTGTAAAAAGAGGCACCAGAAAAAACGATCCCTAAAAGTGGGGGTTTTTGAGGAGGAGATCCTGTGGTCAATCCAGCCACTCATTTTCAGCAGCTAAGGCAGCACATTCGGGACGAGCTTGCTGCTGTCATTGATTTTGATGCCGCCTGTATCACAACCATCGATCCAGCCACTCTCCTCTCGACAGGTTCCTACACTGATGAACCGATTGAAGAAATTCATGACCAGCTCTTTCAAAATGAATTTTTAAAAAAGGACGTGCATCAGCATGAGTTTCTAGCCAAAGGCCCTATTCATGCTGCGAGTCTCGTCCAAAGCGGAGAATATCTGAGCAGCGAGCGCTATCTGCATATTTTAATACCAAACGGTTGGTCTGATGAATTGCGGGCAGCCCTTGTGATCCAAGGAGAATGCTGGGGTATCGCCAGTCTTTATCGTCAACAGGGCAAGGAACCTTTTCGGAAGCGAGATATACAAGCAGTCATCGATCTAACACCGTCACTTGCAGCCAAGCTGAGAGATGAGATTTTCAATAAATGGGCCACTGAAGATGATGATGCGGCGGAGCAGCAAGGATTTCTCATTCTTACAACTCATTACAAGCTTCTTTATGGAAATGAGACAGGGCTCCATTGGCTTCATACATTTCAAGTCTTTGAGCAAATCCATGACCAAGCCGTCATGCCCCGGCCGTTCAGAGCATTAGGCGCTAAACTTTTATACGGCGGCACCGATCAAACAGCAGCAAGCATCACAAGAATGCCTACGGGGGTCTTTCTTTCCCTTCAAGCCTTTCGATTGGCGCAGGCTGACAGGCAGGAGAAGGCTGTCATGATTCACATCAAACGAGCCCAAACAAATGATATTCTTCCTTATGCAGCGAAAACGTACAGGCTGACAGAAAGAGAGATGAACGTCCTCGACTGCTTATTAAAGGGCCAGTCGACAAAGGAAATTGCGAGTACGTTATATATTTCACCCCATACCGTTCATGATCATGTGAAAGCGATGCTGCAAAAGACGAATTTAAGCAGCAGACGTATGCTTGTTTACTTTTTCTCCAATATATAAAAAAGCGGCTACCGCACTGGCAGACCGCTCTTTTCTTATTTTCCTAAAACCAGCTCATGCAGGACATGTGCTACTCCGGCTTCATTATTAGATTTTGTTACAACATCTGCTACGGCTTTGACATCATCAATGGCATTTCCCATAGCGACGCCGCAGCCCGCAAACTCTAGCATTGAGACGTCGTTCCCGTTATCACCAATAGCCATGACTTCTTCACGAGGAATTCCCAGCTCCTTCGCTAGAAGCTTCACGGCATTTCCCTTACTCACATCAGGATGCAGGATTTCAAGGAAGAAATCTGTACTTTTCACCATCATATACTTTTCCTTCACTTCAGATGGGATGGCTTGTATCGTTTTTTCCAAACGTTCTGGCTGATCAATATACATCATCTTCGGAAGCCTCATAGATGAATCTGCCTCTTCGACAGGTAAATACTTAAGCGGCAGTTTTGTTAAATAGGATTCAAGAACTGTGTATTCACTAATATCGCGATTCGGTGTGTATAAATTGGCTGAATCGAAATAATGCATCGGTGTATCCAGCTGACGGCTCAATTCATATAAAGAAGCTAAGTCATCATAGGATAATGTCAGCTCTGACACCACTTCATTTGTATGGCTGTTTTGAACAAGTGCTCCATTATACGCGATCACATAATCTCCCTCTTGATTAAGCTGAAGATCAGCTAAATAGCGATTTACCCCGCCAATCGGCCGGCCTGTACATAAGACAATTTTAATTCCTTCTGCCTTAGCCTGTTGAATGGCTTCAAACACTTCATCCGGCACCATATGTTGATCATTTAATAACGTACCATCCATATCAATTGCGACTAATTTATACATTCACTGGTCCCCTTTTCTCAGCAAAAACGTGCTGTCACTATTTTGAGCCACCATTACGATGATGACAGGTTATTTCATTACTATTTACCTATTTTAGCCTATCGTTTTTTCTTCACGCTGTCTACTTGTTCATATCTGTAACAAATATCACATGAGTCTACTCTATTATAACGCATTCTATTCATCGCGCTGATCCCCCATTTGAAACTAGTAAAACAGAACAATTGTCCACCACTATAGAATGTTTTGAAACGAGTAAATCTAATTGTATGATGGATAGCAAAGAAAGGAGGTGCAGGGAATGATTACGTTTACGAGAGGTAAATTGTCAAAAATGTCTGGTGTACATATTGAAACCATTCGTTTTTACGAAAATGAGGGAGTGCTCCCAGAGCCAAAGAGAGCACATAACGGCTATCGTCTATATGATAAAAAATATGTACTCATGCTGTCATTTATCACGGAAGCGAGAAAGCTAGATTTCTCGCTTAAAGAAATTCGTGAAATTATCAAATCACTTTTCGAAAGAAAGTCAAAAACAGAAGCTGAACAGCTGCTCGAGCAAAAAGTTGAAGATATCCAGCACTCTATTCAAGAGTTAAAAAAAAGGAAGGCAGCTATTCAATTGTTAACAAAGCAAACATTAGCAAATATCAGCTGATTGTAAGGGCTGCCAAAGGTGTGCCGGTGTTGATCACTGGCACACCTTCGCTCAGGTATCTCAGTACACGTTCAATGAAAACATCGGTTATACTAGAGTCAGCTTAAACGAGTGGAAGGGGTTTTGAGAATGAACATCGCAGCCATCGGAACAGGTATCATTGTGGAAGGCTTCCTGCAAGCGGTTGAACAGCTCGACGGTGCTTCTTGTCACGCTGTCTATTCAAGAAAGGAAGCAACGGCAAAGAAGCTCGCAGACAAATTTGGGGTGCAGACAACTTATACGGATCTAACTGCTATGCTAGAAGATCCCCACGTAGAAGCCGTTTACATCGCATCACCGAATCGTTTACATAGCGAGCATGCAACGAAAGCATTGAAACACGGAAAACATGTGATATGCGAAAAGCCTTTCACCTCTAATGTGAAAGAGCTGGAAGCCTTAATCGCTCTCGCAAAGGAAAAGCAGCTTCTCCTATTTGAAGCCATTACGACCGTTCATATGCCAAACTATCATTTGATCAAAAAGCACCTTCATCAATTAGGTAAAATCAAACTGGTTCAATGCAACTATAGTCAATATTCAAGCAAATATAATCAGCTGCTAGCCGGCGAAACGCCAAATGTCTTTAACCCTGAGTTCTCTGGAGGAGCGCTGATGGATATTAACATCTATAATGTCCATTTCATCATGAACCTCTTTGGATCACCAGAGCAAGTCCGATATCAGGCAAACCGCCATCCAAACGGTATTGACACATCTGGTGTTTTGACGTTCACTTACAATGATTTTATTGCGACAAGTGTCGGCAGTAAGGATACAAGCAGCATGAACTTTGCATTGATTCAAGGAGAAAAAGGCTTCATTCATGTGAAAAATGGGGCGAATGGGTGCGAAGAAGTGCTGCTGCATGTTGATGACAGGGTCATCTCACTCAATGCACAAACGAATCCAAACCGTCTGTATTATGAGGCAGAAGCTTTCCAGCAGATCATTGAAACAAAAAATCATGAACAGTGCTATGCATGGCTTGATGAAAGTCTCTCCGTGATGAAAGTTCTTGATGCCGCAAGAAAAGATGCAAGTATTGTTTTCCCAGCAGATCAAATTTAATGAAAAAAACCGCCTTCTATGAGAGGGCGGTTTTTCACGATTAAATACTCTTTGAATACGCCACAAGACGCTGAGACATGTGATTCACTTCATCGACTGCAGCATTCACTTGCTCTGTTAAAGCAGCCTGTGTTTGCGTAAGAGCTGTCATATTCGAGATATTTTCAAGAATTTCATCAATTTGTGTTTTCATTTCCGTTAAACTAGATTCGATATTTTCCGTTGCATTGGCACTATGCAGCGCCAGCTTCCGTACTTCATCTGCAACAACAGAGAATCCGCGGCCCTGTTCACCAGCTCTAGCTGCTTCGATTGCAGCATTCAGACCAAGCAGGTTCGTTTGGTTCGCCACTTCTTTGATTAAGTCAGAAATGTTTTTCGTCTCATCTGCACTATTTTTTGCTAGATTTGCGGCAGACGTTGACTGCTCTTGAGCAACAGCAAGCTCCTGTGCTTGATTTGTCACAGAGCTAATGCCCGATACCATCTCGCTAATAGAACTTGAAAGCTGTTCTACTTGTGAAGCCATTTCATTCGCTGTTTTCTCTTTGTTTTTCTCTAACGTGATGTCACGAATGGTTCCTGCTACACGAAGAGGAACACCTTTTTCATCACGAATGGTTTCACCACCCGCATGATACCAGCGGTACTCCCCATTTTTGCGCTGCAATCTGTAATCAACATCAAACGGTGTGCGTCCAGAGTGGTCATTTAAATGATCTGCAAAGGCTTGAAGAGCCATTTCTTGATCTTCAGGATGCAGACGGTCGCTCCAGCTGCTTAACACGTTCGGGAAATCTTTTTCGTCTGTAAAGCCAAGCGTTTTTCTGAACTGCGGAGACCACCAGAATTCGTTATTTGGATTGACTGGATCACCGGCCTCTACCACCATGTCCCAAGGAGCTTCGACAAGCGCACGGTTGATTAAGTCATATCTTGTGACGAATGCTTGCAGCTCTTCTTCTTTCAATTTCTGATCATGGATATCAAAAAGAGCTCCCGCCACACGAAGAGGGACACCATTTCGATCACGAACGGTCGTTCCAGTTGCTTTGAACCAGCGATAATCTCCGTTTTTTAACTTTAAGCGATATTCGATATCATATGGCGTACGCCCTGAATGATCCAATAAATGCGAAGAAAATGCATCTAATGTATATTCTTGTTCATCCGGATGTATTCGAGATGCCCAGCTGTCTAATAGATTTGGAAAATCGTGCTCATTTTGAAAGCCGAGCATTCTGCGGAATTCATCCGTCCATGTGAATTCATTTTTTGGATTGACCGGGTCTCCAGCGATGACGACCATATCCCATAAGCCAACTTGAATGGCTTTTGTCACTAATTCCACCCGCATTTGAATATTTTCATGTGCTTCCTGCATCTTTTGCAGCGCTTCATTCATTTGTGCCACTGCTTCTATTGTTTGGCTAGAAGAAAATGCAGCAGTATCTAATCTTGCTGAAAGGTCTCCCTTTTCGATTCGTTCTATTAATTGGCTGCTTTCACTCAGAAGGATTCCAGCCGATGAATCATTTGCTTTTTTCATAAACATCTTTCATAACTCCTTTCAACTCTTACATTTTTGAAATATTTTACAGTTATAAACAATTCTTTATTAGGACTTTAGTAATACAAAAGATATATCGACAAAAACTGAAAATTGTTTATGTCATAAATAAGGCAAATGTTCATTTATTTGAAGTTTCATTTTTAGAATATGGATGAAATAAGGGAATTATGGATATAAGTATATGTTTTGATAGAATCAACCACTATTTTTGTCTGAAAAATCTCTTTTTTTATATTGACACTGACGTCTTGAAAAAAGAAAATGGAACATAAGCATTTTTAAAAAAGGAGAACGTCATGAGCGCGAATCAGGAGCAACAAGAATTAAAAAAGCTTTTATCACCGCGTCACATTCGCATGATTGCGATGGGCGGGGTCATTGGTACAGGAATCTTTAAAGGAAGTGCCGATACAATTGGTTTAGCAGGCCCTGGGGTCATTTTTTCCTATGTATTTGCTGGATTGCTGCTCCTCATTGTGATGGCAGCATTAGCCGAAATGGCCATTGTGTATCCGGGAAATAATCTTCGCGACCTTATACAAATTGCGCTTGGTCAACGTTTTTCATTTGTCGTCGGCTGGGTTTACTGTTTTATGTGGCTCACTGTATGTGTCATTGAGATTATTGCAGCTGGCAGTCTGCTTCAATACTGGCTGCCGAACGTGCCGCTATGGTCACTATGTTTACTTTGTTCACTCTTAGTCATCGGAATTAACTTAAATAATGTAAAATACTTTGGTGAAATTGAGTTTTGGTTCGCTGGAATGAAGATTTTCGTTATTATTGTCTTTATTATTCTTGGTGCAGCATTATTATTTGGGATCATTCCAAACGAACAAAGCACACCAGCCTTTACCAACTATCAAAACTTCGTCCCGAACGGATGGGGTGCGATCTTTGCATCACTTTTAGTGGTTATTTTCTCTTATGGAGGCTCTGAATTGATCGGGCTGACCATTACTGAAACAAAGGATGCGGAGAAGGTCCTGCCTGGAGTAGTCAAAAGTATGATGTGGCGGATTATCTTATTTTACACATTGCCGATTTTGATCATCTGCGGCCTTATTCCTTGGAATCAAATTGACCCAAATAACAGTCCTTTTGTCCAAGTCTTTTCTGCTGCTGGTATGCAAGGCGCCTCTCACTTCATTAATTTCGTCTTGATAACAGCCGTTCTATCTGCGGCTAATTCCGGAATTTATGGAACGACGAGAATGATTCATTCTCTGGCTAAATCAGACGGCGGTCCGAAAAAACTGGCACGGGTCAACAAAAGAGGCGTACCCATTTTAAGTTTATGGGTTACCGTTCTATTTCTTCTTATCGGAACATTTTTTGCTTACTTATATCCGGACCAAATTTTCAGCTATATGCTGGCTATTCCTGGTTTTGCTGTTTCACTCATTTGGATCAGCATTTGTCTGGCACATCTGAAACTGCGTCCAAAATATCCACAGGAGCCGTATTTCAAGGTGTGGCTGTTTCCATATTTAACTTTATTTGCAGGTCTTGTACTCAGTTTGAGCTTTGTTTTGTTCCTATTCAGACAAGAAAACCTGCCTAGCTCCATTATCAGCATTGGTTTCTTAGTCGCTGCCATCATCGCTTCATTCTTAATGAAAAAGAAGGCTTAAACGCCAAAACCCGCCGAATTGGCGGGTTTTTTTATGAGCTGCTATCTTCTGTTACCTCAAAATCAACCGACGCTTTTGGAATGCCGTTGATGATAATCGTTAAAGTATGGGTTCCCTCATAATGTTTTCTCGTCGTCATATTTTGAAAGGATTGAGACCTGATAAATTCTCTATGTAACGCTGAACTTGTTTCAAACTCTGTGATTTTAAATACCTTTTGATTGCGGGTACCCCGAGCTTTGACATAGTCTATGGCATACTCTACACGCAGCTTTAGTGGCTTAGCGGCCTGAAGTGTAAATTGAAAGGTCATTTTCTCTCCAATACGAATAGGGTCCTGCACTACCTTCAAATCTGTTACTTGAACAGATGGATTATCCCCATAGCCAAACAAAGCCATGATATCTGGATCGCCTTTTTTTAGTAAGGTACGAGATGCATGTTTGATGATCCAGTTCGTATGTTCATTCGTTCCATACCAGCTTTTAGCCGTTTTCTTCATCAAATCAGGCTGAATTGCAGAAATATCATTTAGGTGGTTCGCTACACTTTTTTGCACATAGCGCGCTGGGTCCGACTTCAAGTTTTCTAGAATAGGCAGCGTAACCGAAGGATTCTTTTTAAGCGCAGGAACAGTTAATCCCCATGGCAAACGTGGTCTGCATCCTTCACTAGCCAGCCGCCGAATATGCTCATTTTGATTCTGTGACCATACAAGCATTTGCGCCAGCATTTTGTCTTGATCCTGAATCAGAAAAGGCCGAACGGCAAATTCAGAAGTGGAAAAAGGCGTAAAGAATTCGAGCGCCTTGATCGAGATATCCCAATGTGCTAGGCCATATGTTTCGACGTAGTCTGGAAATACAAGCGCACTAAGTCCTGAAAAATGCGGGGCTGTCTGACGCAGCACTTCAATGGCCTGCTCATAATCCTTAGGCAGACAGGCATGCATCGATTCAGTGACTCTTCTCATTCTGCCTTTTAACTCAAGCTGCTGCCAATCCTTTTGAAACACAAGCCGCTGGAATTCTTCAGCATCAAACCCAGTCGACGCTTGTGCAAGTTTCTCCGCTAATTCTTCAATAAATAATTCATGATAAACGTGTTTTAATGGTTCGATCGTGTCCGCCTCCCGCTTCTCAATATCTTTATTTTACCCCAATCTGACAAAGGTGGTATTGCCAAAAGCAAAAACAGCCCAATTCCGAAGAATAAGGCTGTTGCGTTTCACTATATAAACATATTAATGATCATAATAAATGCAATAGCACTAACAGAAATGATCGTCTCCATAGCCGTCCATGTCAAAAACGTTTCTTTAATGGTCATACCAAAATACTCTTTGATCAGCCAAAAACCAGAGTCATTGACGTGAGACAAAATCAACGAACCCGCCCCTGTTGCTAACACTAGAAGCTCTCTGCTCACATCCGGCATAGTTGCAGCAATCGGTGCGACAATACCTGCTGCCGTCATCATGGAGACCGTAGCAGAACCTGTTGCCACACGAATAACCGCAGCAATCAGCCAGCTAAGCAAAATTGGCGAGATTGGCGAATGCTTGGCTAAATCCGCAATATATTCACCAACACCCGAATCGATGAGCACATTATTGAAAGCCCCGCCTGCTCCAATGACAAGCAGAATGGAAGCAATCGGTCCTAAACACTCATTACTAAAGGAAAGCACTCGGTCACGGCTCATTCCTTGCACAAAGCCAAGACTGAAGAAAGAATACACCGTTGCAATCAGCAGTGCTGTAATTGGATCTCCAATGTACTTAAATACCTGATACCAAATATTGTCCTCTGGTAAAATAATATCCGCCAGTGTGGCAAGAAGCATTAAAATCACTGGCACCAAAATCGTAAACATCGTATTTGCAAAGCCGGGAAGTTTTCGATCTTCATTGCGTTCAGTAAATTGCTTTCTCAGCAGCTCTGGAACTGGTTTATGAATCCGCTTTCCAATCCACTTTCCATACAGCGGCCCAGCAATAATAGCTGTCGGCAAACCGACAATAATGGAAAAGAAGATGGTTTTCCCCACGTTGGCATGATAGATGCCGACAGCTGCCATGGCAGCTGGATGAGGCGGCACAAGACCATGAACGACAGACAATCCAGCAATGAGCGAAATCCCAATTGTCACGAGCGAGATGCCCGTTTCAATCGCAATCGTAAACAATAAAGGAATGAGAAGAACGAATCCGACCTGGAAAAAGACAGGTATTCCCACAATAAAGGCAACAAACATCATCGCCCAATGCACATTTTTCGTCCCAAACCGGCCGATTAATGTGTGAGCAATCCGCTCAGCTCCACCTGATTCAGCCATCATTTTCCCAAGCATGGTTCCAAGCGCTAGAACTATGGCCAGCAATGATAACGTATTGCCTAACCCCGTTTTGATGGATTGAATGATTTCCTGCAGGTCCATCCCTGTGGCAAAGCCGACTAACATAGAGGTAATAATTAAACTCACAAACGGATTCAACTTAGCAACTGTTATGAGGATGAGTAAAAGGACAATTGCGGCAATCACGATGAATAAAAGCATGCTCTCCCACCTTTTCCCTGATGTTTAATGATTTTGTTTTAATTGAAGCGCACTAATGACATCAAATTCATCCTTGAGTTTGTCATAGAGACGCTCATATAAGTAAAACAGTTCTATGTATGTTTCATTGTTCTCCATATTTGGTTCATGCCGGGCAGAGATTCGAATCCAATCTTGAACCTCTTCTATCTCTTCCATATAACCTAAACTATGAAGTGCGAGCACAGCCGCCCCAAGTGCTGATGCCTCGTAGCTTTCTGGAACAAGTACTTCCCTGCCCATCGTATCCGCTAAAATTTGCCGCCACAGCGGAGATCGCGCAAATCCGCCCGACGCCCTGACATCCTTTGCTGAACCGGTTAAATCCCTTAAGGCCACACCGATTGAGAAAACACTCATAATGACGCCTTCTAACACAGCTCTGATAAAATGCTCCCGCTTATGCTGAAGACCGATCCCAAAGAAAGTGCCTCTCGCATTTGGATTCCAATAAGGCGCTCGCTCACCTGTTAAAAATGGCAGAAACAGTAGCCCCTCTGAGCCGGCTGGAACTTTTTTCGCAATGTCAATCATCAGGTCGTAAGGGTCCACTCCAAGGCGCTTTGCTACCTCTACCTCCGAGGATCCAAATTCATCCTTCAGCCATCTCAGCATGATCCCGCCATTATTCGTCGGTCCTCCAACCACCCAATGCTTATCAGTCAGCGCATAGCAGAACGTTCTTGATTGTTCATCTGTTATTGGTTTGTCCACGACCGTACGAACTGCACCGCTTGTCCCAATCGTGACAGCCACCTCACCTTTTCCAATCGCTCCCACACCTAAGTTCGCTAGAACCCCATCATTCGCACCAACCACAAATGGTGTATCTTCCGCAATGCCCATTCGCAGGGCGATCTCTGGCTGAAGCCCTCTCAGCTGATACGTCGTGGGAACAAGTTCAGACAATTGATCAGCTTCAATTCCAGCAATACGCAGCGCCTGCTCATCCCATTGAAGCGTTTCCAAACGGAACAGTCCCGTTGCTGAAGCGATTGAATAATCGACGACATACTGACCGAAGAAATGATAAAGAATATATTCTTTGATGGAAATGAATTTCGCTGCCTTCTTAAAGACATCAGGTGCCATTTCCTTGATCCACCGTATTTTTGAAAGCGGTGACATTGGATGGATCGGCGTGCCGGTTCTTGTATACACTTGGAAGCCGTCCATGTCTGAAGTGATTCGATTCGCTTGTTCTGCACTTCTGTTATCTGCCCAAATGATACTGTTCGTTAACGCCTTGCCATCCTTATCCATCACAATCAAGGAATGCATCGCTGTACTAATTCCGACGCCTATGAGATGTTTTGCATCAAATGCTGCTTTTGTCAACGCACCTCTTACACTTGCAATGACGGCTTCTAATATATGTTCAGGGTCCTGTTCAACCCATGCTGGCTGGGGCTGAATGAGATCATAAGGAACCGAATGCTTTGCTATCACTTTCCCCTGTGGTCCAAACAGAACCGCCTTTGTACTTGTTGTTCCAATATCCAAACCAATTACCGCCTGGTTTTCCTTCATCTGTATCACGCCCAATCATTGATTTGAAATCATATTTTATTGTTTTGATATACCTGTTAAATCCCATTATAGGAATAATTTTTTCGACATTCAACGACTGAAAAGAAAATTATTTTCACTTAAAAGCTCAAAATCGTTACCACAACGGCATTTTTCACTAATAGAAAAATTTATTTTTGAAACCATTACACCCTTTTTTGTGAAATGGTTTCTCTCATTTGTTTTAAATTGGTTAAAGTTTCCTGCTGTCTTAAGTGAGCAAGTGCAAAGTATAGTACGTCAATGACAGTGAGCTGAGCAAGTCTTGCAGACATCGCTTCTGTTCGAAAAGCCGTTTCCTGTGTCGAAGTATACAACGTGACATCGGCAAGCTGGCTCAATGGAGAGCGTTGATAACTTGTAATACCGATGGTTTTCGCTCCTTTTTCCTTTGCTGTTTTCATCGCATCGAGTAAATCTTTATTACGGCCAGAATGAGATATACCGATCACTGTACTGTGCTGGTCGAGAAGACCGGCAGACATCGCTTGAAAATGGGAATCGGTGTGAACAATACAGTTGATGCCTGTCCTCATAAATTTATGAAAAGCGTCTGTTGCAATAAGTCCGGACCCGCCACTCCCATAAAACTCTAAGCGCTTTGCTTCATGAATGATTTGAATGGCTTTTTCTACATCCTCTGGATTCAGTAATTGAAAGCTATCCTTTAATGCGGATATATTCGCCTGAAAAACCTTTTGCATAAAAACGGCTGTATCATCATCAAGACTCATTTCTTCATCTACATAATCAGACTTTGTTTGATCTATTTCCTGGGCAATTGCGATTTTCAAATCTTGAAAGCCCTCAAATCCAAGCCTTTTACAAAGACGAAAAATCGTCGCCTCTGAACTCGCTGTCTTTTTGGCAAGCTCAACAATAGACAAATGAATAATGTCGCCGGGTTCACTCGTAATATGTTCTGCAATTCCTTTCAGTTTTGGCGGCAATCCTCTGCTTGCTGCTCGTATTTTTTCAATACTACTTAAACTGACAGAAGCCAATTGACTTCACTCCTTCCTTATTCATGTGAACGCATACATTTCCTCATGTTCCCATCTTATAAAAAAGAAGCCTGTTTGCACAGACTTCTTTTTTTATGAATTCATCGTTTTGATCAATAGATGAAAACAGATTTACTCAAAATTTTATAATATACACTTTTAGCTCAATAATCTACCACATTATTTTTAACTTCATTTTCTGTATTTCTTTCCAGGAATTTTAAGCATTTTACCCTTATTTCTTCTAAACTATCACTTAATTCTTGTGGTATTAAACTTTCTACATCTTCAAGTTCTGTTCCCAAATGAAGTATATTTATCAGTTCTTCATTTATCCCTTTCTTCTTTAAAACATCGATTGTTCGTGGACTGAACATGAGCTTTTCCGCTTCTTCTATAGTGATTAAACCTTCTTTTAGCGATATGATTATACCAATGATATTTATAACAATAATCCTATCTAAATCTTCATGTGAAGAATATCTTAGTTCTATTTTATTCATAAATCATTTCACACTCCAACCTTTTTTAACTTTCACATCATACACCAAACCAGATTTACTTTGAAAATAATGTACAGAAACCTTTTTTCCGTCTTTATAGCCATCTTTATATACTTTTTTCCAAGTCCCTCCTTCAATCTGTTTTAACTCAGATAACAACTTCTTATTATTTACTGTAACTTTTTTAGTCCCATTTTGAACAGCTTTAAAACCAGCAGGATATTTAGGGGCATATTTTATTGATTTATACAAATGTTTACTTGCTTTCACCCCGTTTACAAAAATAGTTCGAATGACAAGACCCCATACAGCATCGGCTTCTTTATAACCAATTTGGACACTTTTGTCTCTTGAAGAAGCCTCTCGATTAATATTGAATGTTACAGAAGGTGAAAATAACGATACAATTAAAGTAAAAATAATGAGAAAAGGGATACGTCTTTTCAATTTAAATTACCTCCTAATATTAACTATATAAAAAATAATATAACATAATAGGAATGTTACAACTATTTCATTCTGTAGAAAATTAAAATGAATCTTTATACTATTTAAAAGATATCTCTGTCTTTTAACATCTTATTTATTACAATATAAATTCATAAAGTAATGAATAAAAAGAATATACACTCCTCGGAGATAAAAATTAATGTTTACGTCCACAAAATATTCACTAAAATCTAATCATCTAGCGCAAGGACAATATCATTTAACCTACCGAAATATTAAAAGGCCCTTTTCAACTCATTTTTTCATAAAATCGAATTGGTATGATTCTTCTGAATCTTTTCCCCCTCACACTCGTATATACTAAAAGAGTGATTGATTTGAAAGGAGATCTGTTTGTGGGATATATTTTGTTATTTTCGGTTGTGATCGGTCTTGTCTTGACCCTTTTGCTCACACCGCTCAGGTTGATCGTTAGAAAGAAAGGGACAAAGCAGCAGGTGCCGCTCATGTGGATTGCTGGCCTTGCTTTGCTGTTCATGATCGGTATTTTTGTTTTCTATTACATCACCAATTTAGACCGGAACCCTTCATCTCTATGGCTGATTGGACTTGTTGTGACAGCAGCAGGAGCCTTTTTGTCGGTTGGATTGGAGCGTAAAATCAAAGGCGTGCTGTTTCTTATTCTATTGCTGCTCGGTGTTTACATGGCGACAGCTTTTCTATTCAATGCGAATGAGAAATTCGATGTCTCCAAAATGGAGCAAAAAGTAGAAATCAAAGCATTTGATGAAAAAGAAACACCTGCGAGTGTGCCGCCTCAATTTGCCCGGAACAAAATGAAGAAATCGTTCGGACAGGTGCCAAACACAAGCTACTATGAGCTTGGCAGCTTGCAAATTCAGAAGGTCAACGGTGAGTATGTATACATCGCTCCAGTGGAGTTCTCGGACTTCTTTAAATGGATTCGTGCAGGCAGCACGCCGGGTTACTTTACATTAAGTGCGACCGACTCCTCTGCTAATCCAAAGTTCGTGAAAACGGAGATGGTCTATACGCCTTCCTCCTATTTCAACAAAGAAATTGAGCGGCATATCCGTCTCCAGTACCCAGATTTGATTTTCTACGGCGGTACACAGCTGGAAATCAATGATGACGGCAAGCCTTATTACATTCAAACGTATGGCGATTTCATCTCTGCCCGAAACGGCTTTAAAGCTTCCGGTGTCGTCGTTGTTGATGCCAAAACGGGTGCAACGAAGAAATATGCTCTAGATCAAGTACCTGCCTTTATCGACGGTGCTGTTTCACCAGAGGCAGTCAGTCTGCAAAACAGCTATTTCGGAAACTATATTCACGGGTTCTGGAACAGTATGTTTGGAAAGTCAGATGTAAAGCTGCCTTCAGATGAAGGAACGGAAGCCAATGTGAGCCCGGTATTTGATTCAAAAGGAGATATGTATTACTTCACAGATTTCACAAGTCCGA
The DNA here is from genome assembly GCF_038630815.1 of Bacillus sp. FSL K6-0994. Classification (NCBI taxonomy): domain Bacteria; kingdom Bacillati; phylum Bacillota; class Bacilli; order Caryophanales; family Bacillaceae; genus Bacillus; species Bacillus sp. FSL K6-0994. The sequence continues at coordinate 3,587,295 of NZ_CP152043.1, forward strand.
AAGAGGGCGTTGATTCCATGCTCGGATATGCCCTGACCAATGCCCGAACAGGAAAAGCGACTTATTATACCGGAAATCTTGAAGAATCCTACATGGATTCTCAGGGCGCTCTGCAAATTATTGAGAAACGATTCATCGAGAAGAAATGGAAAGGGCGCATGCCGATTCTCTATAATTTCTATGGAGAAGCCAGCTGGCTCACACCGGTTCTCGATTCAAATGGATTCCTGCAAAACTACTTTATTGTTTCTGCAGCCAATCCTGAAATCGCCGCGTATGCTTCTACACCAAACGAAGCACTGAGAGCCTATAAGACAGCTCTTCAAAAAGGCGGCGGTACCGTTAACAGTTCCTCTAAGCAGGAAAAGAAAGAAGCGGCAGGGAAGGTCAAACGAGTCTACAAAGAAAAGACCGGTGATTATACAACCGTCACCTTCCTGCTAGACGATGGAAAAAGCTACACTATGTCATCTGAAAAGGAACCTCTCGTCATTTATTTAAAAGAGGGCGATCAGGTCACGATGAAATATACAGATACAGGTGAGATTTTCCTTCCAGTCGATGAAATCAAAATTAAAGGGTTATAAAAAAAGACGTTTCTCCTACTGAGGAGAAGCGTCCTTTTTCTCTTTCCTTAACAATTCAACGAGCAATTCCTTATTTTTATTTCCCCCGGTCATCGGTGACTCGACATAGGAGAACTTTCGTTTGAAATCCATGCCTCTGACAGAAATAACAGCCAATTCACCGCCAATGCTGCCTCGCTGGAGGACATATTTAGATAAAACAGAAAGACCCATTCCATGGATCACAGCTTCTTTAATCGCTTGATTGCTGCTAAAGGTCACAAAGGTTCGCGCTTTCAGTCCATTTGATTTCAGGACATGCTGTAAATATTCTCCTGTCCCTGATCCCTCTTCTCTCGTGATCCATGTTTCGTTTTGTAATTGATCAATGGTGACATCTTTTTTCTTGGCAAAAGGATGATCTAATGGCGCCACAATATAAAGTTCGTCCTCTAGAAAAGTTTCTACAGAAAGCTCCTTGTCATTGGTCTGTCCCTCGATCAAACCGATGTCGACATGGAATAAACGGACATGTCTGGCGATCGCCTCTGTATTATCAATGACCACCTCAATATCAACATGCGGATAGAGCTGATGAAACTCTGCCAATATTTGCGGCAGCACATACTCACCAATTGTGAAGCTCGCCCCGATGGTCAGCTTTCCTCTTGCCAAATGATGATGTTCATAAATGTCCTGCTTCGCCTGTTCATAGAGACGAATGATTTGTTTTGATCGATGGTACAGCATATCCCCAGTTGGTGTAACGGTTAATTGCTTTGGTGAACGATTCAGCAGAACGGTCTGGAATTCCTGCTCCAAGTTCTTAATATGAAGACTGACACTCGGCTGAGAAATTCGCAGCTTTTGGGCTGCTTTTGTAAAGTTCTTCTCCTCCACCACTGTCACAAATGTCTTCAGTGCATCGTAATACATCGGTCCCTCTCCTATCAGAAATCTTAATCCAACACCTTACCTATATATATCTTACTAATTCCTCTCCAGCACGTAAAGAACCGCCTAAACGAAAACAATTTAATAAAAATATTTACTAATTTTTTTAAAGACTCTATACTAAGAGGAGATATTTCCTATAGGAGGTGCTGATTTGGCAGCTAAAATAAAGGACATTGCAGAAAAAGCAGGCTTATCCATTGCAACGGTATCTCGCGTACTGAACCAAGATCCCAACCTATCCGTCACCGATCAAACACGCGAAAAAGTATATGCCGCCGCAGAAGCTTTGTCCTACCAAAAGAAGACATTCAAACATTCATTAAAAAAAATCGCCTTTCTCTATTGGATGACCGAAAAGGAAGAGCTTGAAGATATTTATTTTAAATCCATTCGACTCGGCATTGAGGAACTCACCAATACTCGGAGCTTAAATGTCACCGCTTACAATCCGTCTGATGGGCTTCATTCCATTGATTCTGCTACAGAAGGAATCATCGCCATCGGCCGCTTTAAAACGTCAGAGCTTGACCAATTATATGCGATCACTCCGCATATTGTCTTTATTGATACAACGCCAGATGAAGACCGTTTTGATTCTGTAAAGCCGAACCTGAAACGAATTGTTGAAAAGATCATCGATTCCTTTATCGAAAAAGAGCACCAATCCATTGGATTCATTGGCGGTACAGACCTTGATCTCAATACGAACGTGCACATTCCAGATATTCGTGAAACGACTTTCCGTGAATACATGATAACCCGCCATATGCTTGATGAGCGATTGGTCTATATCGGCCATCATTTCTCAGTAGATGAAGGCTACTCGCTGATGATGAAGGCGATTGACGAGCTTGGTGATGATCTGCCCACCGCTTTTTGTGTCGCTAGTGACCCTCTTGCCATCGGCTGCTTACAAGCATTAAATGAGCGCGGATTTTCTCTGCCGAATCGCGTCAGCGTCTTTAGTATCAACGATATTCATGTGTCTCAATATGTGTCGCCGCCGCTCACCACGTATCACATCCATACGTCATTACTTTGTGAGACAGCGATCGATTTACTTTTAGAAAGACTTGTGGATGGCAGAACATTGCCTAAGACTGTTCTGATTGCCTCAGAGCCTGTCTTTCGAAAAAGCACCATATAAACAAACTGGAAGTCCTGCCAAAGTGGAGGGCTTCTTTTCTCTCTATACGAGTAAAAAATTTTACTTAATAAATTTAATAAAATATGTTTACTTTTTTTACTTAAGTTGATATTCTCACATTAAGAAAGCGTTTTCTTATCATCTGTGAAAAAAGAACGAGAGGGGATTACCAATGAAAAAGGGAAAATGGGCGACATTATCAGCAGTCGTTGGTACTGCTGTGCTTCTGCTTTCAGCATGCGGGCCAGGAGATGACAATTCAAGCGGGACACAGCCAGCATCTACAGGTACAAAGACCTTGCTAGTATGGGAGGATGTCAAAAAGTCTGATGGGATTCAAGACGCTGTGAAAGAATTTGAAAAACAAAACGATGTGAAAATCAAAGTGGTCGAAAAAGCGTATGCCGACCAAATCGAAGCTCTCCGCCTTGATGGAGCAGCCGGGACAGGCCCAGACGTCATCACGATGCCTCACGATCAAATTGGATCAGCCGTCACTGAGGGGCTGTTACAGGAAATCAAGCCTGATCAAAAAGTGATCGATTCCTTTACAGACGAATCCATTCAATCACAAACGGTAGACGGCAAGCTGTATGGCCTTCCGAAATCCGTCGAAACGACAGTGCTTTTCTATAACAAAGACCTTGTCAAAAAGGCACCAACTACACTTGATGGCTGGTATGACCTTTCGAAAAAGCTGACAAAAGACGGGAAATACGGTTTTGTAGCGAAATGGGATGAAATTTACTATGCACAAAGTGTGTTAGGCGGGTCAGGGGGCTATATTTTCAAGCAGAAAAGCGATGGCTCTTATGATGTCAATGATATTGGTCTTAATAACGATGGCGCCATCGAAGGCGGAGCATACATTCAAAAATTCTTTAGCGAAGGACTTTTCCCGAAAGGCATCATTGGTGAACAAGGAATCAATGTCCTCAACTCCTTATTCACAGAGAAAAAGGCAGCAGCTGTCATTTCTGGTCCATGGTCATTTGGTCCATATAAAGAAGCTGGAATTGACTATGGCGTAACAGAGCTGCCAACACTCCCTAACGGAAAGCATATGAGCTCATTCTTAGGTGTAAAGAGCTACAACGTCTCCTCTTATTCTAAAAATAAAGAACTTGCTGAGAAATTTGTTGAGTTTATCACGAATGAAAAAAATTCGAAGAAGCGATTCGAAGTGACAGAGGAAATTCCACCAGTGAAAAAGCTGATGAAAGATCCAATCATTACTAAAAACGCAAATGCGGATGCTGTTTCAAAACAAACGAAATATGCCACGCTGACACCGAATACCCCTGAAATGGCAGAGGTGTGGAAGCCGATTGACAGTGCATTAGGTCTCATTGCAACAGGCCGGACAGATGTGAAAAAGGCATTTGATGATGCGGTCAATCAAATCGACTCTCAAATTAAAGCAAATCACTCTAAGTAATCATCAAACACGGGTAGCCTTTAAGTCTATCAAGCTGCCCGTATTTGATCTAATTTCATATGAAGTAGGTGTTAGACGTGACGGGTAACCTTGAACTAGACCGCACACACATAGTGGAATCAAAGACACACCGGAGACGGGCGCTAATGTTCTCCTTAATACCCGGGATGGGGCAGATGTACAACAAACAGTACGGCAAAGGGGCACTTTTTTTCCTGTTCGGCGTCTCTTTTTTCATCGTATTTTATGATTTATTCAATATTGGCTTTTGGGGGCTGTTCACACTTGGTACGATGCTGCCTCGTGACAACTCTGTTTTTCTTTTAGCAAAAGGGATTATTGCGCTGTTAACAGCTTGTTTTGGTATCGGCTTTTACGTACTCATGATGCGTGATGCTTTTATGAACGGAAAGAAACGTGATCAAGGGATTCCGCTTCATTCTATCCGAGCTCAATATCATCAGCTGATCGACCAAGGCTTTCCTTACTTAATGAGCACTCCTGCTTTCTTTTTACTTCTATTCTCTGTTGTCTTTCCTATTATGTTCAGCTTTGCGCTTGCCTTTACGAACTACGATTTATACCACTCGCCTCCTGCCAATCTGATCGATTGGGTAGGGATCAAGAACTTTCAAAATATCTTTTCAATTGATATTTGGAGAGACACTTTCATTGATGTACTTGGCTGGACCGTCGTATGGACGCTGGCTGCTTCGACCCTTCAATGTGCTGTCGGCATCTTTCTAGCGGTTCTGCTCAATCAGAAGGATTTAAAAGGAAAACGGTTTTTTAGAACCATTTTGATTCTCCCTTGGGCTGTTCCGGGCTTTGTGACCATTTTGGTGTTTGCCGGACTGTTCAACGATACATTTGGAGCCATTAACAACACACTTTTTGCATCGATTGGAATTGATCCAAAACCATGGCTGACAGATCCATTTTGGAGCAAAATTGCCCTCATTGCGATGCAGACTTGGCTTGGATTTCCTTTTGTTTTCATTATGACAACCGGTGTTTTGCAAGCAATTCCAGAGGATCTATACGAAGCTGCGACCATTGATGGGGCAAACTTCTTTCAGAAATTCCGGTCCATCACGCTACCGCTTGTCCTTTATTCCATTGCGCCTATATTAATCACGCAATATACGTTTAACTTTAACAACTTTAATATCATCTACTTATTTAATGGCGGAGGACCGCCTGTCGCTGGCTCAACTGCTGGGGGAACGGACATCTTGGTTTCTTGGATTTACAAACTCACGATGCAGTCTTCTCAATATGCACTCGCTGCAGCTGTCACGATCTTACTTTCAATCTTTGTCATCGCCATTGCACTCTGGCAGTTTAAGAGAACGAATTCATTCAAAGAGGAGGACATGATGTGATATGGGATCAAAACAAAACAAGCTCATTCGCCTGAGTATCACTTATTTCATCCTTTTCATTGCCTCCGTTTGTATTCTATATCCACTCCTTTGGACGATCGGCGCTTCCTTTAATCCTGGAAACAGCCTGATGAGCACAAGCATGTTTCCGAAGAATCCAACGTTCAGCCACTTTACAGAACTCTTCTTCGGTCAGGGAGCACTTTATGCAAAATGGTATTGGAACTCAATGAAAATCAGTATTGCGACTATGCTCTTAACGTTGATACTTGTCAGCTTTACAGGTTATGCCTTTTCTAGGTTCCGATTCAAAGGACGCAAGAATGGACTGATGCTCTTTTTGCTGCTGCAAATGATTCCTCAATTTTCAGCGCTGATTGCCATTTTTGTATTGGCTCAAATGCTTGGACTCATTAACAGCCACCTTGCCCTGATTTTGATTTATGCAGGTGGACAAATTCCGATGAATACGTATTTAATGAAAGGCTATCTTGATGCGATTCCAAAGGATCTCGATGAATCAGCCAGAATGGACGGCGCAGGGCATTTCCGGATTTTCATCCAAATTATTATGCCGCTCGCTAAGCCCATCTTAGCTGTTGTCGCAATCAACTCATTTACAGGTCCGCTGGGTGATTTCATCATTTCCAGTGTCATTGTCCGCTCACCCGAAATGTATACGCTCCCAATCGGTCTGTACAATCTTGTGTCAGACAAAATGGGTGCAAGCTACACGACCTTTGCAGCCGGGGCTTTACTCATTGCGATTCCAGTCGCTTTATTGTTCCTTGTTTTACAAAAACAATTTGTGTCCGGTCTCACACAAGGCGGGACAAAAGGATAAGGGGAGATTTGATGAAGAAATGGTTGCTTGTCACTGTTGTCGTTTTCTTTCTGATGGGATTAGGTATTCTGCCTGAAGCAAGGGCCGATACGATTTCTGTGAAACCGATCAATGGACTGCAAGGTGATTTCATCAAGGGAGCCGATATCTCGATGCTTGCAGAAGTGGAGAAAAGCGGCGGCAAATACTACAACCAGAACGGACAGCAGGTTGATCCGCTCAAGCTATTAAAGGATAAAGGTGTCAACTATGTGCGTATCAGACTGTGGAACCATCCATATGACAATCAAGGCCGTGCCTATAACGGCGGCACAAATGATCTCAATACAGCCATCGCTTTATCGAAACGTGCAAAAGCACAAAACATGAAAGTGCTGCTTGATTTTCACTACAGTGATTTCTGGACTGACCCCGGTAAACAATTCAAACCGAAAGCGTGGGCATCCCTCTCACAAAACGATTTAGAAAAAGCGGTCGGCACTTACACAGGCGATGTGCTCAAAGCGATGAGAGCGCAAAATGCCTTGCCGAATATGGTTCAGGTTGGGAATGAGTTGAACTCAGGTATGCTGTGGCCAAACGGAAAAAGCTGGGGTGAAGGCGGTGGTGAATTTGACCGGCTCGCTGCTTTGCTAAAAGCTGGCACAAATGCCGTCCGCTCTGTCGATTCAAACATCAAAATCATGCTTCACCTTGCACATGGCGGAGACAATGGTGCATCCCGCTGGTGGTTTGATGAAATCACAAAACGAGGCGTCTCCTTCGATACGATCGGTTTATCTTATTACCCGTATTGGGACGGCGGTTTTAGCGGTCTTACGTCCAATATGAATGATATTAGTGCCCGCTATAACAAAGACGTCATCGTGGTAGAAACTGCTTACGGCTTTACGACAGCAAACGGTGACAACCTAGATAACTCATTTAACCAAGACTCTGTCAATACAGCCGGCTATCCAGCCTCACCTCAAGGCCAGGCATCTTTTATACGAGATCTATCCGAAAAAATTTCACAAGTAAACAACAACCGCGGGAAGGGGTTCTTTTATTGGGAGCCGCTTTGGATTCCAGCGAAAGGTGCTCCGTGGTCTAGTCAATATGGGCTTGCTTATATCCAAACAACCGGGACTGTCGGAAATGCGTGGGAAAATCAAGCGATGTTCGATTTCAACGGAAAAGCACTGCCATCTCTTGATGTATTTAAACAAATGACACCGTAACTAAAAGGATAGGACGTGACAAAATGGGAAAGCGTTACCCACTCGTTCACCCAAATGTGAAAGGCTTTTTGCATGGTGGCGATTACAATCCAGATCAATGGCTCCATATGCCAGAGATCATAGACGAAGATTTTCGATTAATGAAGCTTGCACACTGTCAAACATTCTCCATCAACATTTTCGCATGGAGTAAGCTAGAGCCAAAAGAAGGTCAGTATGACTTTGCATGGCTGGATGACATCATGGACCGCTTAGCAGCGCAGGGGGCACACGCCATTCTCGCAACGCCAAGCGGAGCAAGACCTGCTTGGCTGTCACAAACATATCCAGAAGTATTGCGCGTCGAAGCGAATCGTCAGCGTAACTTACATGGACTGCGCCATAATCATTGCTTCACCTCTCCGGTTTATCGAGAAAAAACGAATACACTCAACCGGCTGCTTGCGGAACGCTACAAGGATCATCCAGCACTGATCATGTGGCACATTTCGAATGAGTACGGCGGCGAGTGTCATTGCGACCTGTGCCAGGAAGCATTTCGAGACTATTTGAAAGACAAATACAATCATGATCTTGAGGCTTTAAATCAAGCATGGTGGACAGGATTTTGGAGCCATACGTATAGTGATTGGTCACAAATCGAGTCACCTGCACCGCATGGGGAGCACATGATTCACGGCATGAACCTGGATTGGAAGCGCTTTGTCACAGCACAAACGATCAATTTTTATCAAAATGAAATTAAGCCGCTGCGGGAATTGACGCCTCATATCCCAGTAACCACGAACTTTATGGGCGACTATCCGCATATGCGTCCATTCCTTGGGCTGGATTATCATCAATTTGCAAAAGAGGTCGATGTGATCTCATGGGATAGCTATCCTGCTTGGCATAGCGGCAGAGAAACAACGGCAGAATTAGCATCAAACGTTGCCTTTGTACATGATTTGTATCGTTCCTTAAAGGACGGACAGCCGTTTCTCGTCATGGAGAGTACGCCTAGCCTTGTAAACTGGCATGAAGTGAACAAGGTCAAACATAAAGGCATGGCACACCTTTCTGCCATGCAGGCAATTGCCCACGGATCAGACTCCGTACTATATTTCCAATGGCGGCAAGGCCGAGGCGCCTCTGAGAAATTCCACGGTGCCGTTGTCGATCATTCTGGCCATGAACATACGCGTGTGTTTCAAGAGGTAGCTGATCTAGGAAAACAACTGGAGCAGCTGCAGCCAATTGCGGGCACGTCCGTTCAGCCAGAAGTCGCCATCATTTACGATTGGGAAAATCACTGGGCCATTGATGATGCGCAAGGCTTAAATAACACAAACAAACGCTATGTAGAGGCTTGTCAAACTCACTATCGAAGCTTTTGGAAAAAAGGAATCCCTGTTGACATTGTCGGAATGGAAAAAGATTTCTCATCCTATCGTGTGCTCATTGGGCCAATGCTCTACATGATCAAACCAGGCGTTGCAGAGAAAATTGAAGCCTTTGTCAAAGAGGGCGGCATTTTTATCGCGACTTACTGGAGCGGCATAGTCGACGAAAATGATCTCTGTTTCCTCGGCGGTTTTCCTGGTCCTCTCCGCCATGTACTTGGCATTTGGGCAGAGGAAATCAACACATTGATGCCTGATGAACATGTGTTAATGACCACAGGGAATGGACGCACCTATCATGTCGGACAATACTGCGAATCCATACACCCTGAGACGGCCTCTGTGCTAGGGCATTTTGAGAATGGCTGCTACGAAGGACAGCCGGCCCTGACTGTCCGTTCATTAGAAAGAGGGAAAGCATACTATATGGCCTCAGAAAATGATCAGGCTTTTTATGATGAATTTTACGAAGACCTTATCGCAGGTATTGGCATACAGCCCGTCCTATCCACTGCAATTCCAGAAGGAGTCAGTGTACAAAAACGAACAGACGGTACGCAGGACTATGTGTTTTTGATGAATTTCACAGAAGAGCAGCAGAACATATCACTAGATTCAGAGGCAAGTTATGAGAATATGCTGACTGGACAGCAAGTGTCTGAGCAGCTTCAACTTGATCCTTACGAGTATGTCATCTTGAAAAAATAGTTGAAAGAAGCGTCCATTTATTGGGCGCTTTTTGATTTAATAAGTCTAAATACCCATATTAATCATTGTGAACTTTAATCGTTATTTTTATCTAAATTTTTTTACAATATTTGATGCCGCGACACGACTGGTCTCTCCATCCTTTTTTACCATTGTATAGGTATGAAAGCGGTTGCTTCTTACTCATAAATTTGATACCCTTTTTTTTCAATGCAGCTGTGGGAATGCATTGGATGAAAAGTATAGACAAATGTAAACGGTTTATTTGTAGGGGGAGGGGCTTATGTTAACGTTTGTTGGATTGATGATTATTTTAACGATTGTTGTGCTGCTGATTTGGGGGAAAGCAAGTCCAATTGTCGCCATGGTCATGGTGCCTTTAATAGGGGCACTCATTGCGGGATTTGGGATCAATGACATTCAAACCTTCTTCGAGGAAGGGATTATCAAAGTATTGCCGGTGGCGACCATGTTTATCTTCGCCATTTTATTTTTTGGCATTTTGCAAGATACAGGGTTCTTTGAACCTGTAATTAAAACTTTAATCAAGCTGACAAAAGGAAATGTTGTCACAGTTGCAATGGGAACTGCTTTGATTGGGGTGATCGCACACTTAGACGGAGCAGGGGCTACGACCTTTTTATTAACTGTACCTGCACTGCTTCCGCTTTATAAAAAATTACATATGAGTCCTTATTTACTGCTGTTATTAATCGGGACGAGTGCTGGATTAACCAATATGATTCCATGGGCTGGACCGACTGGACGGGCAGCAAGTGTCCTGAATATGGACCCCTCTGAGCTCTGGGTTCCGCTCATTCCAATTCAGCTCATTGGCGTTGTGCTCGTGTTAGGGATGGCATTCATGTTAGGAAAGAGGGAAGAAAAGCGAATTCGGGTGAAAATTGCTGCAAATGAAATAGCTGCGGTTCAACTAGAAGGTGCAGATTGGGATCGTGCCATTCAGTCTATTAGTGAAACGGGAGACGCCTCTTTAAAGCGTTATCATCTCATTTGGGTGAACCTTGTTCTGTTTTTGTGTGTTGTGGTGCTTCTCGTGTTGAACGTGATTCCTGCTAGTTTTATGTTTATGATTGGTCTGTCTCTCGCACTATTAATTAACTTTCCGAATGTGAATCTGCAAATGGAAAGGATCAAGGCACACGCACCTAGTGCGCTGATGATGGCGGCTGTGATTTTTTCCGCAGGGTCATTTTTAGGAATTCTTGAAGGCACAGGGATGCTGAAAGCCATTGCTGTTGACAGTATTCACATTTTACCAGCCTTCTTGCTGCCATTTTTACATATCATTGTTGGGATGCTTGGAGTGCCGCTCGATATGCTGACAAGTACAGATGCCTATTATTACGCCCTTCTGCCAATTGTTGAATCCATTACATCTGAAGTTGGCGTACCAGGTACTTCTGCGGCATATGCCATGATGATTGGGAACATCATTGGAACCTTTGTCAGCCCGCTTGCTCCCGCTGTTTGGCTCGCCGTAGGTCTTGCAGGGGTTGATATGGGGAAACACATCCGCTACTCCTTCTTTTGGATGTGGGGATTTAGTATTATCCTTCTGTTTGTGGCGATGCTGATTGGCATCATTTAAAAAGAAAGACATGCGCGGATATGCGCATGTCTTTTCTTTCATTATGAAGGATATTCACTTGTGTGAATGTCTGTATTCGGCTTTCTAATAAGAGACATTAATCCAATGATAAACAATAGAACCATTGGAGCGAATGCAAGGCCAACTGTTCCAATTAAAAGAGTCACAGCAGAAACCAAGAAAAGAATACCTGAAAGCACGGCACGACGGTCAGTTTTCAAGAAAATCACACCTACAATCGACAGCACAGCCGCAATTGCGGAAACGACCATAAACTGAGTACCAAATGCATTGACAGAAGCTTGAAGTGTTTCAATCGGCAATGTTTCCCCTTCCTCTTTCAACACTTCATTGATTTCATCATAAAAAGATGGACCCACAGAAAGGATTAATGCCCCAAACCCGACACCAATGGCATTGAGGACAATACTAATAATCCCCATAATTTTTTCACCTTTACGTTTAATCATGTGTAAACCTCCTAAAAAATTAAATTAACCTGTTTTCACTTCTCGCTTTTGGAAGACGATTAAGGCAATAGCTAAGAAAATAGCCCAATAGATGACTAGGACGATTAGTGAGAATCCTAGGGACATACCTTCGATAACTGTAACCTGTTCCATAAAGTATTGGGATGGATCGTTTGCAAATAACAGATATTTTGACCAATCAAAAAAGAGCATTAAAATACCTGTGACTGATCCACCCACAATATACGCTAACACACTAATGGCAATGGAGATAGCTTCACTTCTAAACACTGTAGAAATGGCGAACGAAAGGGTTCCCAAAACGACAAACATTGCACAATGAGCGAGATAATAATAGACCATATTGGCAAACTGTGAACGTTCAATCACTTCACCATTTTGATACACCAAATTCACATAATCAGTGTTAAGTCCAAAGAAAATAGCACCCAATATGAATGACAAGATAAATAGCACCACAACAAGTAAAAGAGCATACAGCTGCACCGTAATATATTTAGATATTAGGATCTTTAGCCTTGATGGTGGACGAATCAATAATAATTTAATTGTACCATGCTTGTATTCAGCCGATACAATGGTGGAAGCAATAATGATCACAAACACACCGACTAGTTGAAGTAAATTGGCGTTTGTTTTCACATAGTCCCATACACTGTGGCTAAACTGATCAGCTGGCGGCAAATTATGCTTGATTCGATAATCATTAATAGCGATCTCTTTTTCAAGCTCTCTTTTAAAGAAACCATTCTCTGTCTCTTTGAGCTCCTTCTTGTTTTCCTTATTCATCATTTCTAGCTGGGTTTTCCAATCACCTGAAGCTTGATCTTTGTCATTTGTTTTCACTACAAAAATCAGCGTGGCAACCATACCTAATACAAGAAGCCCAACCATAATCCAAGTTCCAACACGATAACTGATTTTCATCCACTCGTTTTGAATGAGGCGAATCATACGTCTGCCTCCTTTTTACCTGTTAAGCTTAAGAACTTATCTTCTAAGGTTTGTTTTTCAATTTTGATCTCGTACAAATGAATAGACGCGCTGCTCAAATGACGGATTAATTCTGGCATTTTTTGTTCTGGCATAGAGAAAAATAAGTACTGCTCCTCTTCTCTTACAGTGACGCCTTCCTCAAATGCACCAATGAGCTTCTGTGCTTCTTCAAGCTCCCCTGCTGCCACCTTCATTCGATAATTAACCAAATCATCCTGCTTCGTCTCAGCACGCTGATCCTCAATCGCAATCAGCTTTCCGGTTTGGATAATTGCAAAGCGATCACACATCAATTCCATCTCTGACATGAGGTGACTTGAAACAATTACAGCCAGCCCTTCTTCCTTCGCAAGCCTTCTCAAGTAATCTCGTATCATTCGAATCCCCTCAGGATCAAGTCCATTGGTTGGCTCATCTAAGATTAGCAGTTTCGGTCTATGTATGAGTGCCTGCGCAATGCCCAATCGCTGTTTCATTCCTAATGAAAATGTACGCACACGTTTATGTTTCACATGCTGTAAGCTGACTAGCTCTAACAGCTCATCAATTCGCGCTTCATCCACTTTCCCATTCATTCTGGCAAAGTGAACAAGATTTTGTCTTGCCGTTAAATGATTATACATTTCTGGATTTTCAATAATCGCACCGACATGTTGGATAGCATGCTGATAGGAGGTTTGAATACTATGACCATTAATCAGAATGTCACCAGATGTAATGGGAGAAAGACCGACCATCATACGAATGGTTGTTGTTTTCCCTGCACCATTTGGTCCTAAGAAGCCAAAGACTTCGCCCGCTTGGACAGAAAAGCTCAAGTCTTGAACAATCTTTTTCCCGTGAATATGCCTAGATACATTATGCAGTTCTAAAACGTTCGTCACGTTACCTCTCCTTCTGTGTCTAAGTATCATCTATCATTCTATTTCCTGATAAACACCATGATCCGTCAAAAATAGAAGAACACTTCCATATGGTACAGCAATGCCCAAAAGTTGTGAAGGGGATTAGCCGAAATTTACCGAATCATCTGCCTTTTTTAAGGTAGGGTTAAGGTAATGATTTAAAAAACTCTAATTCTATATTACTTAAAGACTGTGGGATTCAAAATACGCTCCCGCCTTACTCTCGTAACATAAATATATAATAGAGGCATGCAATAAGATGTAAAGATAAGTCCCCCTGTTTTTTTTCAATACTCACTGTTGCAGGAGGTATTATTTTATCGTATGTAATTTCAGCTATCGTCTGCTCTGAGCTTTCTAATCTTACACGATTATTGGCAAAACCCTTCTTTAGATAATATGTAGTATCATCTATTACTAATTTCATCATTGGATTTATTTTGATTTTAGTTCTATCTTCTAATATTAACTTTCCTTTATCTTTACATTCTATCACCCAGTTTGAACGAAACATGGATTGGAGGGATTTATTTTCAATAGCTGTTACAACCATATTAGAATTCGAATCCATTACCTCAACATTCACATAAAACTCATCAAATATGTAATCAATCAACTTTTCCACTTTATTTGTATAAAATCTTTTTATAAATCCAATGTTAACACCATCTTTATTAATAATTGGTATACATTTGGTCGTTTTTTTGATTACAGGCTTCTTAAAATACCCAAACTCCATTTTTATCTCCCATTTATTTTTTGGACTCAATTAATTTATGAAATGTTAAGCTTAAATTATTCCAATAATGTATACGGATATTCCTTTGAATAGTTCCTCATCATTTTAAAAACTGTATAAAAATATAAAACACCTAATTTATTAAGGGATATGTTTCCTTTAACAATTTAGGTGTTTTTTGTACAACTATAACATTCTTATACTTATTTCTTGCTCAGATTTAGCCTTCATCGGCAAGTTCTAATAGTATAGCTTTTTTTGTTTATATCTTTTTCACAAACTCTGATTTTAATTTCATTGCGCCGAAGCTAGGAATTTTACAATCAATGTTATGATCGCCTTCAACTAAACGAATGCCTTTGACCTTCGTTCCTATTTTCAAAACGGATGATGAACCTTTTACTTTTAGATCTTTAATGACAGAGACCGTGTCCCCATCACTTAACAGGTTCCCATTCGCATCTTTGACAACAAGCTGTTCCTCTGCCGCTTGTTCTTGTTCAAGTGACCATTCATGCGCACATTCAGGACAAATCAGCAAACTGCCGTCCTCGTAAGTATAAGGTGAGCTGCACGAAGGACAATTCGGTAGATTAGACATTTTTGTTTCCTCCAACTTTCTACATCATTTATATCGATTTTACCACATTTCTTATAGAAGGAATGTGATAGAAAAGGAAACATTTTTCATCGTTTACTTCTTTCTTCCAATTTTTAACGCAGCCGCGATATTCCGAGCCGTTCTCTCTACATGAAGATTCGCATCTTGTATCGCCTCAGAAAGAGAGGTAATACCTGGAACGATACTAAACAGTGCATCAATTCCATGATCGTGTACGACTGCACTGTCATTTGCAAGAGAGCCTGCGATGCCAATCACAGGCAGATGATACTGCTTCGCTGCTTTTGCTACACCGATTGGCGTTTTTCCATAAATGGTCTGCCGGTCAATTCGGCCTTCTCCCGTAATGACAAGGTCTGCCTCCTTGATGACGTCATCAAAATGAACAGCCTTCAGCACAATATCGATTCCTCTTTGCAAATCGGCTTGTAAAAAGCCTAATAAACTCGCACCAAGCCCTCCTGCCGCTCCTGCCCCTGCTGCATCTCCAAAAGAGACATTGAACTGCTTTTCAGCTACTTGTGCAAAATGAGCCAGATTCTTGTCTAACACTTGAACCATTTCTTCATCTGCTCCTTTTTGAGGACCGAAAACAGCAGACGCTCCTCTCTCACCCGTTAAAGGATTATCCACATCACAAGCCGCCTCCAGACGGACGGATTGCAGTCTTGGATCGAGTCCAGATAAATCAATTGAAGCTAATTGATGAAGTGCCCCGCCGCCTGACGTCAGGGAATGTCCTGTGTTATCAAGGAAAGCTGCACCTAATCCTTGCATCATCCCAACACCGCCATCATTTGTTGCACTTCCTCCAAGCCCAATGATCACATGCTTCGCTCCTATATCCAGCGCTGCAAGTATTAATTCACCCGTTCCTCTCGATGTCGTCCATAACGGATTACGTTTTTCTCGGGGTACAAGATGTAAACCAGAGGCTGCAGCCATCTCTATGACAGCAGTCTGACCGTCTCCTAACATGCCAAAAAAGGCATTCACTGGCTCACCAAGCGGGCCCGTGACCACTTGATGAACAATGTGTCCGCCCGTCGCATCAACCAACGATTGAACGGTCCCCTCTCCTCCATCTGCCATTGGCAGTTTGATATACTCTGCGTTTGGCAAAACAGAACGAAATCCTCGTTCAATGGCACATGCTGTCTCATAAGCAGACAAACTTTCTTTAAATGAATCTGGTGCGATCACAATTTTCATCCTAAAGCCCCTCTTTTCTTGTCATATCCTCAGCCAAACAGCTGGAAAACGCCAAAAATAATGGTCGATACAACGGTTAACGTCAAACCGATTAACGATTCAAAAGGCATGAGCTTCAAACGCTCTTTGATATCCATTTGAACACTTCCTGCTGTTGCATGGAAAAAGCTCCCGTGCGGCATATGGTCAAGCACTGTTGCGCCAGCATGAATCATGGCTGCCCCTGAAAGAGCAGATACACCAAGCCCAATCAGCGTTCCGCTAAACACACCACTCGCGACCGCCGTTCCTGCTGTTGTCGAAGCGGTCGCGGCTGACATAAATATTCCTGAAGTTGGCGCAAGTAAATATGGAGGTAAACCCGAGGCATCCAGTGCCTGAATAAACACATCTTTTAAGGACGAATTCGATACGATTCCTGCTAGTGTACCTGTCCCTAATAACATGATCGCGACACCTGACATTTTATGGAGCCCCGACATCGCATAATCATTGAGAAATTTCCCTTTTTTCATGAAAAGAGCACCTACAATCCCTCCAATCGGTAAGGCGATCATTGGGTCTATATTGATTTGAAAAAGCGGTCTTAAAGCCAACAATAAAATGGTAACCAGCGGACCAGCCAGTGCTTGAAAAAAGGCAGGTATTTGAACTTTATTTTGCCCAGTTTCCTCTTCAAGAACGGGTGTCCCTTTGTTTGCAAGCTTTTTAGCTAATACATATGTAACCGCCAACCCGAACACAGCCGGAATGATTCCTGCAGCCATCATTGAAGTCAGAGGTACACCAAAAGCGTCTGAAGCGGCAATAGCATTCGGATTCGGGGACATGATATTTCCTGCCTTCCCTCCTCCAATCATAGCAAGGAGAATTCCCGTTTTTGAGAGCTTTGCGCGTTTGGCAATAGCAAGTGCGATTGGCGCTACCGTAATAACCGCAACATCTACAAAAACGCCTACTGTTGTTAAAATCATTGTTGCAAGAGCGAGTGCTAATAGTGCCCTCGCCTCACCAAGCCTTCTCACGATGGCCTCAGCGATAGATAACGCTGCACCTGATTCAATGAGAACACCAGCCAGTACACCTGCGGCCATAATTCTAAGGACAGCCGGAATCATGTCCTTAGCACCTTCCATCATAACGTTGACGGTCTGAACAATGTCTACACCGCCAACCAATCCGCCTATAAATGCACCTGCCAGCATGCCATAAGCAGGTGATACTTTTTTTAGAATGAGAACAATCGCGATCACAAGCGCCGCCATGGCTCCCAGAGTACTTACCGTCACATCTCCACCCATTCTCAATCCCCCTAAAAATATCTTCCTCCAATTGTAAGCGTTTACCCAAAGGGATTGTGTTGTGAATCTGGATGAATTTTTTTAACTGACCACTCTACCGAATTGTGCATTTGCACAATCAAGATAGTTGAGTCATTAGCTGCGCCATATAAAGCTCGATTAACTGTTTTACATGACGAGGGTCTTTTCCGGTCAATCCTTGAATTTTGTCTAAACGATAACGCAATGTATTTCGATGAATAAATAAACGATCAACAATTCTTTGCAAATCACCGCCCTCTTCAATGTAAACCCTTAATGTATGGGCGAGCTCTGCTTCTTGTGTCAAAGGCTTGTAAAAGTCAGTCCATCGACTGTTCTTTTCAGCAATTCCCGCCATCATGAATAAGCTTTCCAGTTGATAAGACTCAAAGAAATACATACTTTCCTCCGGATCAAGAGCCTTCCCTAACCTCAGGGCTTCCCTCGCATGCTGAAAAGAAATTGGCAGCTGGCTGATGTCTTCAGCGACAGTCCCTATCCCCACTAACACTTGGCTTCCTACTGCTCTTTGCATTGTTTTTTGCAGATGACCTGCCGCCTGCTTTACTTGATGTTCAGGTATGGGCTGACTTAAAAGAATCAATTCATGACAAAAGGTCATGCCAAGTAAATCATCTGCCTTCTTATCATATTGAATCGCATGCATCAATTTATGAACAGCATCCTCTAAGGAGGGAACTGGCTGAAAAACAATAGCCATTCGGCGCTTGTCTAAATCCATTCCCAGCCAAGCCGCTCGATTTTTCAGCTGATGATCCCCAGCATCAGAATATGAAATCAGCTGATTGACAATTTCACTTTCTATTCGATGACGCCATTGAACCCGCTCAAGCAGAAAAGATTGCTCTAACACCAGTTCAGCTGCCATCTTCACCAGCTCGGCATGATGCCGAATGTCCTCTGGCTCACCAGTAATCCCAATCACACCAACTACTTGTTCATGGAAGCAAATAGGCAAGTTAATCCCGGGTCTCACTCCTTCTAAGCGCAAAGAGGTCTCCTGGTCAATTTCCACACTGTTCCCGCTTGTCAGCACAAGTCGTGCACCATCATGTTTCTGGCCAATCCTGTTTCGTTCACCAGAACCAATAATGACACCATCTGCATTCATCACATTGATGTTTTTATGTAAAATATGCATCGTACGTTCAACCATTTCTTGAGCCAATTCACTGGTCAAAAATTGCATTTTCCATCTCCCCTGAAGGTTTTTTCATTCAATGTATCATAGTGTCTTTGAACAATAAATGCAAAGTGTTTAAAAACCAGCCATTGACAAAGACACCCTGAAAAGTGTTTAATCAATTCAAGGACCGACCGACAGTCTAGTTAAAAGAAAGGATGGCTTTATGAGAACCGTTAAACATCCTGAGGAACGTAAAAATGACATAATAAACGCAGCAGAAGCGCTTTTTTCAACCAAAGGCTATCAGAAAACAACAATTATTGACATATTAAAAGCCGTTGGCATTGCAAAAGGCACCTTTTACTACTACTTTGCATCCAAAGAAGAAGTAATGGATGCCATTATTGACAGGATCATCAAAGAAGATATCATCGTGGCAAAGCGGATTGCAGCTGACCCAGACCTTCCAGTCGTTGACAAACTATTTCGTATCATCATGGTGCAATCACCTCAGCAAGGAAGCCATAAACAGGGCATGATCGATCAGTTCCATCAGCCTTCTAATGCAGAAATGCATCAAAAAAGCTTAATCAAAGCCATTAAAGAACTATCACCAGTGTTGGCAGATGTTATTCAGCAAGGTGTAGAGGAAGGGACATTCAAAACGAAGTATCCGCAAGAGACGGTTGAATTCCTTCTTGCTTCTGCGCAGGTCATATTTGATGAAGGCCTTTTTCAATGGACAGCCGAAGAAAGTCTACAACGCGCTTTAGCTTTTATCGAAATACTCGAATCCTCATTGCATGCAAAAAAGGGAATTTTTTCCTTCCTGCTCAAGCGATTATCTGGAGAGCTGGATGAAAATAATCAGTGATTGGTCACTTCAATACCAATCCTGCATACATTATAGACTGACGGTCGGTCTAAAAGGAGAGTGATATTTATGTCTTTGTTATCCAAAAGAGGCTCATCCCACTTTATATACCTCGTTCTCGGACAGATTATTTCCGTTTTCGGATCTTCTCTCATTCGGTTTGTTCTATCTTTACACGTACTGGATATGACGCATCGAGTTGATTTATATGCCTTACTTTTCGCTTTATCCAATATCCCGCTCCTTCTCTCCCCGTTAGCTGGTGCAATCGCTGACCGGTTTAACAGAAGGAACTTAATGATTTTATTTGATGTCCTCACCGGCATGATGATTCTTGCCTTTTATTTTTGGTTATTTTCGGGAAATGATTCACTCTATATGATCGGAGCTGTCATGATACTGCTTGGCGTGATGAGTACGTTCTATGCTCCCGCTGTCATGTCCAGCATTCCACAGCTAGTGAAACAAGAGCAATTAGAACAAGCAAACGGCATTGTCAATGGCGTTCAGGCACTTTCAGGTGTTCTCGCACCTATTATCGGAGGAGTTCTATACGGAATGATTGGAAGCCAATCCATCATCGGTGCAAGTGCCATCGTATTTTTTCTATCAGCCTGCATGCTTTTAAGGTTAAACATTTCCTTCTCCCCTAGTCCGCTGACAGAGTCTATGGGCAAAGTGCTCATAAAAGATATGAAACAAGGATTTTCTTATATTGGCAGTCAGCCATTTTTAAAAAGGGCCATGCTGCTTGCCGCAATGTTAAATTTCATCCTTACACCATTTTTTATTGTTGGGGGACCAATCATTTTAAGGGTCACAATGAAGAGCAGTGACATCATGTATGGAATAGGCATGGGCTTGATTGAGTTCGCTGTCATCGCAGGGGCTCTGCTAGTTGGACTTGTAGCGAAGCGATGGCGCATTCCTACTTTATATCGCTGGCTTCTTGTCATCGCAGTCATCTTGCTGCCTGTGGCGTTCTCAACATCCAAAACAGCTCTTCAATTTGGCACTTATCCAGCTTATTTTCTCTTTTTAGCAGGATGCCTTCCAATTGCTATGCTGCTGACTATGATCTCAATCGTTGTGATTTCACATGTTCAAAAGAAAACACCAAATCATCAGTTGGGAAAAGTGATGGCCAATCTGACAATGGTTTCTCAATGTGCTGCTCCGCTTGGCCAAATGATGTATGGATTTTTGTTCAATACGTTTTCAGCCACCATGTATGTGACGGTGCTCATCGTCAGTTCTTTCATGTTTGCACTAGCCTGCTTAACAAAAAATATGCTTCAGCATGAAGGAGAATCAGCCTCATGAGATTAGCGTTTATAAAGAAAGACTTAACCCGTCACCGTCTTATTTCAATCGGCTTAACCATTTGCATCATGATGACTTCATTTCTCGCAGCAAGTGCAGCTCAAATGATCGTACACCTGAATGGTTCCATTTCTAACCTGCTCCATTCTGCCAAAGCGCCAGACTTTGTCCAAATGCATGACGGCGGCATAAATGAAAAAGACATTGAAGCATTTTCAAGCAAACAGTCCATGGTAAAAGCCCATCAAATCGTCCCAATGATACCAATTGAACATGCAAACATCAGGTTCGGACATGAGCCTGCCAAAGCAGGTGTGATGGATCATTTATTTGTGAAGCAAAATCGTGATTTCGATTTCCTGTTAAACGAACAAAATGAAAAGCTCACGGTCAATAAAGGCGAAGTGGCTGTCCCAATTTATTTTCAACAAAAGTATCAGCTCAACATAGGTGAAACGTTACTGATTGAGAAAGGAGCTAATCAATTCACCTTTCGCATCAAAGCGTTCTTGCGAGATGCACAAATGAACCCCAGTCTTGTCAGTTCAAAAAGATTTCTTCTTCATAACGAGGATTGGGATGCAATAAATCAAGTGTTTCATCACAAAGAGTACTTAATCGAATTTTTACTACATGATGCCGCTCAGACAGATACCTTTCAAGCCATCTATCAATCATCACAACTGCCACAACAAGGCCCATCTGTCACACTACCTTTACTGCGTATGCTGAATGCATTGACAGATGGAATGGTCATTGCCATTCTCCTGCTTGTTTGCCTGCTGCTCATCAGTATAGCCCTTCTCTCACTCCATCTTGCTATGACGGCTTCAATAGAAGAGGATGAACGTGAAATTGGCATACTGAAGGTGCTTGGGATCCCTTTAACAAGAATCAAGCAATTATACGTTGGTAAGTATGCCGCGCTTGCTTGTGCAGGGTGTATAGCAGGATATGTGTTAACGCTTATATTTGGTGATATGTTTACAACCAATATCCACCGTTACATGGGGAATCAGCCTTCTTTTGCTCATTGGTTAATCCCGCTTTTTGTTTCTATTGCGACGGCAATGATCATCATCTCTTGCAGCTATGCTGTCTTAAGAAAGTTTGGTCAAATATCAGCTGCTCAAGCACTTCAAGGCGTTATCAACCCACTGGGTCAAAAGAAAAGAATACCTATGCACCTCAAGAAAAGCAGGTTCTTACCCGTCAATATTTGGCTTGGTTTAAAAGATCTGATATCACGAAAGAAGCTGTACACAACGATTTCTTGTATTATTGCACTCTGTACATTTTTAATGCTCATGCCTATTCAGCTATGGCATACCTTACAATCACCGGATTTCATCACATACCTTGGCTCTGGTAAAAGTGACCTTCGAATAGATATACGCCAAGGGAATCATCTAGCGAAAAATACAAACGAAATAGAATCAATGATTCGTGAAGATCAGAGCATACAAACAGCAGCCATCTATAAAACTACTTCTCTTCAGGTGAAATCAAAGGAGAACACATTAGAAACGCTCTACTTAGAAACAGGTGAGCTCTCAGCATTTCCCCTCAACTATTTACAAGGACGACAGCCTTTAAAGAATGAAGAAATTGCCTTATCCGTATTAAATGCAGATTCACTTCAGAAAAAGATAGGAGAAAGAATCACTCTCGTAACTAATGGGCATGAAATCCAAAGAACGGTAACAGGTATTTATCAGGACGTGACCAATGGAGGCAAAACAGCAAAAGCAATATCACAGCCATTTCCTCAAACAGCTCTTTGGCAAACCGTTCAAATTCAACTAAAACCAGGAGTAAATATCGCAGAGAAAAAGACAGTATTTGAAAAGAAGGTATCTCCTGCAAAAGTGACAGATATGAAAGAATACGTTCATCAAACGATCGGCAGCACAGCAGCTATTGTAAAAGTCATTGCATTTTTTGCTGCATTAGCTGCCTTTGGAACCGCCAGCTTAATGCTATTCATGTTTCTGCACATGTTAAAGGCGAAAGATTCAAGCCGAAACCACATGCTAAGAACAATTGGATTTTCTATAACAGATATAACAGTACAATATATAACGAGTTTTATCGCTGTTCTCTCTTTTGGCGCCTTTATTGGAACAATCGCGGTCAATACCATTGGTCCTGCTTTGATGAGTATAGGAGGAGCAACATTAGGGGCGTCGAGCCTCCAGTGGCTGTCACCACAATGGGTGTCAGTTGTGTACCCGTTTACACTATTTATTGTCAATTTAGCTTTGACCACCTGGTTATTGAAGACGTTTTTTTCTAGTCAAACGGCAAGGCAAACACTTTTATAAGGAGATGTTTCACATGGAACACTTGATTGAAACGAAGCGATTGTCTTTGCATATCAATTCATTAAAAGGACAAAAACAAACCATTCTTAAGGATATTCATTTATCGATAAAGCATGGGGAATTCGTGACCATTATGGGACCTTCTGGATGCGGGAAAACATCATTACTTTATCAGCTTAGCGGCATAGAAACAGCTTCAACAGGAGAGATCGAATATAAAGGCCGATCACTATCAGAAATGACAGACAAACAGTTAACTGCTCTGCGCTTAACAGAGATGGGGTTTGTCTTTCAGCACAGCCACTTATTAAAAAATCTTAATTTATTTGACAACATCATAGCTGCAGCTTATTTAGCAAAGAAAAAGCCAAGACAAGAATTGAATGAACGAGCTCAATATTTAATGAAAAAACTCGATATTGATCATTTGGCAAATAGATATTTGACAGAAGTATCGGGAGGACAGCTTCAAAGAGCCGCTATCTGCCGAGCGCTCATGAATGAACCAGACATACTTTTCGCTGATGAACCAACAGGTGCTCTTAATTCCAGTACAACGAAGGAAGTGATGAATATTTTTTCAAGTATCCACTCTGAAGGAGCAACACTGCTGCTTGTCACACATGACCCCAAGGTGGCTCTTCGTTCTGAAAGAATCATGTTTATGAATGACGGGGAAATTGTAGCCAGTTTACAACTAGGAAGATATGATCACTCAACTGCCGAGAATCGAGAAATGAGATTAAATCAATGGCTGCAAGATTTAGGTTTTTAATTTGAGAACAAACAGGCAGGAAACTGCCTGTTCTATTTTTTTTGGCACTCAAACGAGTAATCCATAGACAAACTATTTGTTTCTAAGATGATTTTGCCGCCAGCTTGTTGACAAGATTCTGTCAGCAGCTCAATTTCTTTGCTATAAAAGTATCTCTTTGACATATAAACAGTCACTAAAACAAGTAACAGAGTCGCGATAATGACTGTGATTTGTCTATTTAAACTTGGAAATCTTTTTTTCATTTCAACATCCTTTCTAAAGGTCTAAGTTTGTGTTTAATACTTACTTTTGGCTGCATCTATCAGTTTCTTATCTCATGATCTAGCAACATCATACATGATTTTCTTTCCTAGATCGACCTTCCATTTTCCCTCTGAAATAGCTAAAACTTCTTTATTCCAAATATACGAGTAATATTTTCGTTCATTATCATAAAATCCATATTATATATTCCTTTTTTAGACTTCCAAAAAGAGATTTTATTCATTTGTGCTAACAAGCAATCACCCTTACAATATCGTACATCACATGACCTTAGGTCCCTTTTATTACCTCTTGTCAATCACTTCACAGAAACGATTATATTTTTCCAAAAATTGTGATATCGTTTTTTATGAAACAGGTGAAAGGATCTTAAAGAGGTGAAATTTCCATGGCTATCATTTCTGCTGAACAGGTGGGGAATCGTTTAAATGATTGGAGAATTGCAATTCGCAAGCATGATGTACACAGTGCAAAAGCAATGTATACAGAATTAAAAGAATTACTTCAAAAAATGGAAGAGAATCAGGAGGTCTTGACCTATTACTCATTGCTAGAAGGCAAGTATAAGCTCATGTTATATGAACGAAGAGGTACAAAACTGAAGGAACAGACAGAACCAGATTGCCCCTCTAAAACAAACGACTTAATTGAATACTATTTTTACCTATACAAAGCCCTTTACGCTTCATATAAAAGAGACTATGCATCAGCCATTGGACTGTTTAAAATTGCCGAGAAAAAACTACAACACATTCCTGATGAAATAGAAGTAGCAGAATTCCATACGAAAATCGCCAACTTATATATGCTGCTTCGTCAAAGCCTGATTTCTCTACACTACATTCAGAATGCTATTGATATTTTCAAAAGTCATGAAGGATATGAGAGAAGACTAGCTGCAGCCTTTGTCATCGCCGCTGCTAATTATATGGACATTGGTGACTTTATAAGAGCAGAAGACTACTACAAAAAAGCATTACACATCGCAGACAGTCTCAACGATCATTTTCTAACATCACAGCTTTATCATAATATCAGCATTTTGTACGCCGAAGCTGGCGAATCAAAAAAATGTATCGATGCCCTAGAAAAGGCTCTTAGTGATGAAGACTATCTCTCTTCGTGTTACTTTCATCACTCCATGTACATGTTAATGAAAGAGCTGCTTTCTATCGATGAAAGGACACAAGCTCTCTATTACTTCGAATTGGTGAACCAAAAACATGAATCAGAGAAATGCCCCATCTATACAGCAAAAATGAATTTGCTTTACCATCTATATTTCACTGAAGATATGGCTCAAAAAGCTCAAGCCTGTTTCGATGAAATCAGCATTCTTAAAAAATTAAAGGATGCTGAAGGAGCCTGTGAATTAAGTGCATTAGCTGCAAAATACTTTGAAGAGCTGGGAGCAATTCATCAAGCCTATCTTTTCTTAAAGGAAGCTGATCGCATGAAACATCCTATCATTGACTGGGGGAATTCTAATGAAAAAAATGAGTTTATTGATTATCGCTTTAACCATCGTTGTTTTAGGACAAACAGGGGCTTTCAATTCATTAAATGATGAAAATCCTGGTACAACAGAACGACCTATCGGAACTTAATATAAACATTGGTCATACAAAGAACCACTCGCCTCATCAAGGCAAGTGGTTCCACATTTATTTTAGTTGCTGATAAGATATGAGGCGGTGTATATGTACCGCAAGATAAGTAAGCTCATCATTAGGAATGACGATACTATGCACCTGTTTAATATAGTCTTTGATCTTAAAAGCAACATCCATCGCTTGAGGATATAAGTGTGCAATTTGTTCAAACAACTCATTTTCTTGATCTGATAATAATTTATCAGCATAAAATCTTTCTACAAAGAATTTCACATGTGTAATGAACCGGCTGTAATGAATATTCTCTTGATCCATTTTCATATTCAATGTATAGCGCACAAGATTGACAATACTCCCGATCATCTTGGCATATTTCATACCATCTTTCGAATCGGATTTTTCACCTAATGCATTAATTAAGTGAAAGGCGATATTAGCAGCTTCTTCTTTTGGTAATTGTATGCCCAATGTGTCATTGACTAACTCAAGTGCGTAATTCCCTACTTCAAATTCTTCCGTATAGTAGTTTTTGATTTCCCAATACACGCGATTCGTAATATTAATATTCTTTTTATGACGTTCCACTGCAAAATTCAAATGATCCATTAAGGTAAAATAAACACCTGAATTTAAAGTTGAGTTTAAACGTTTTTCTGCATATTGGACGATGTGCTGAGTTAAATCGATAAACTCCTGAGGCATTGAATCTAACAGTTGAAGAAATTCTTTTGCTCTCATGTTATCAACTGACATAAAGACTTGGTCCGCTTTTTTCTCTTCTATCATTTGACCTGGTTTCTGTCCATAGCCAATTCCTCGGCCGAACAATACCATCTCCTGTTGGTTCTGATCTTCAGCCAGGACCACACTCGAGTTTAAAACTTTTTTGATTTTAAACATCGTCATCACCTGTTTTCATGATTGTGGTGTTCAATCAAGCGATTCACCATTTGTCTCAATGACTTTTTGGTACCAATAAAATGAATCTTTTCGAGATCGTTTTAATGTCCCGTTCCCGTCATCATCTTGATCGACGTGAATGAAGCCATAGCGTTTTGACATTTGTGATGTACCTGCACTAATAATATCAATCGAGCCCCAGCTCGTATATCCAAAGAGATCGACGCCTTCTTCAATCGCTTCTCTCATTTGACGGAAATGCTCTTTAAAATAGTTAATACGATAGTCGTCATGGATAGAGCCATCACTTTCAACTACATCCTTTGCACCCATGCCGTTCTCGACAATGATAAGAGGTTTTTGATAACGATCATACAATTCGATCAAAGAAATTTTCAGACCAACCGGATCAATTTGCCAGCCCCAGTCAGTTGAAGGAAGATAAGGGTTTTTAACCCCGCGAATTGTGTTCCCTTCTGTCTCTTCTAATCCTTCTTGGGCTGACTCCGTTAAAGACATATAGTAGCTGAATGAGATAAAATCTACTGTGTTTTCTTTTAAAATGGTAAGGTCATCTGCTTCCATTTGAATATGAATATCTTTTCTCTCAAGCATGCGCTTGATCAGTGGCGGATACTCGCCAAACACTTGAACATCTGCATAGAAATAGTTTTCTAAGTTTTGTTTCAAAGCTTGTTCCACATCATTCGGGTGGCACGTATGCGGATACGTTGTCAATTTTGTCAGCATACATCCTACCTGGCTGCCTGGGATGATGCGATGGCAATCTGCTGTTACGAGAGCAGATGCGACAAATTGATGATGAAGTGCTTGGTACACCGTTTCTTCCACTTTTCCTTCTGGGCAGCGATCAGGAATAATTCCTGCTGTAATGAAAGAGTGGCGGTGAATACTATCAATTTCATTAAAGGTGAGCCAATATTTCACATCATGTTTATATCGTTCAAAACATACATTGGCGAACTTCACAAAGAGATCAACGACTTTTCTTTCAACCCAGCCATTATATTTCACACTAAGCGCTAAAGGCATTTCATAATGAGAGAGAGTCACGATCGGTTCTATGTTGTGTTTTTTCATTTCTGCAAAGACACGATCATAAAATTGAAGCCCTTTTTCATTCGGTTCCGCTTCTTCTCCAGTAGGGAAGATACGACTCCATGCAATAGAAATCCGAAGTGTTTGAAATCCCATTTCTGCAAAGAGAGCCAAATCCTCTTTATAGTGATGATAGAAATCGACACCTCTGCGTTTTGGATATTTTTTATCGTCTGGATCTTTCATTGCACGATCTATATTTTCAGTGGTAACAGCAAGATGACCTTCATAATCTTCTACACTCAAGTTGGAACGGT
Source organism: Bacillus sp. FSL K6-0994 (assembly GCF_038630815.1). NCBI lineage: Bacteria > Bacillati > Bacillota > Bacilli > Caryophanales > Bacillaceae > Bacillus > Bacillus sp. FSL K6-0994. The sequence goes on from NZ_CP152043.1 coordinate 3,615,440, forward strand.
ACATTGCAATATCTGCAACAGACGGTCCCTTTCCATCTATATTCCAGGCGCCTTCTGCCTGGTTAGCCGCAATGGCGCCGCCCCATAAAAATCCTTTTGGAAAACCTTTGATTTTTGTCATATGATTAGCCTCCTAATTGTGTAACAACCATCAATGTATCTTGACGATTGACCTCTTGTAATGGCTGTACCTTAATATCATATTGATCTGTATTTGTGATTACAGCAAGTGTTATTGGATCATATCCTGCTTCCATGATTTTTTCTAAATCAAATTCAATCAATAAATCTCCTGCTTGAACACGATCTCCTGCCTGCACTTTTGGATGGAAATACTGTCCTTCCAACTGAACAGTGTCAATGCCGATGTGGAATAATACTTCAACCCCTTGGTCCGTTTTCATACCAAGCGCATGGTTTGTTTCGAACAGCAAGGTCACCTCACCATCTACTGGTGCATAAAGTGCTCCTTTTGAAGGTACAATGGCAATTCCGTCCCCCATGACCTTTGAAGAAAAAATATCATCTTTTACTTCAGATAGAGAGATCATTTGACCAATCACAGGGCTTTTGAAAGTTTCTCCTGCTCCAATTTGTTCAGCAAATGCAGCTTGGTCCTTTGTCTTTTCTTCTACTGTTCGATCTTTACCTAATACAAAAGCAGCGATAAATGCGACAATAAATGAAATGACTGCTCCAATGATAGCAAACATCAGATTTCGCGGAAGTTCATCTGATATAAACATCGACATGCTTGCTAATCCAGGGCCAACAAGCACAAAGGCTTGTATACCAACTAAACCAATGAAAATTCCGCCAACAAACGAACCAATCATAACACTTCCAAGGACTCGCTTATTTTGAAGTGTTACACCGTATAACGCCGGCTCTGTGATACCAAAAAAGGCTGAAATCCCTGCCGAAATGGCTGTTGATCTGAGTACCTTGTCTTTTGTTCGAAGTGCCACAGCAAAACACGCTCCACTTTCCGCAATATTATGCGCAAGTGATGCCGGTAAATAAAGTGCTTCTTTCCCAAGGGTTCCCATCGTTGTGACTGCATAAGGGACCATTGCTTTGTGCATGCCTGAAGCAACCATGAATGGGAGGACCGCTGCTAAAATTGCGACAGCTACCCAGCCTACTGTATTAAACATTGCAAGAATAATTGATGAAAAACCTTGTCCTGCTGTAAAACCAATCGGTCCTAATAGAAGCAACGTAACTGGTACAGTAATGACCAATGACATCATCGGAACGAAGAAAATTCGAATTGGTTTTGGTGAAAACCGCGTAAAGAATTTTTCCATTTGAGCGTAAAGCAATACAGAAAGGATTGCCGGAAACACTTGATACGCATAAGCTATATTTTTTACATCGAATGACAGTAATTGTGCACCTTCTGTAAGCATTGCTGTCATGTTCGGCAGAAGGAGCGCACCGACTGCTGATAATGCGACCAGTGGATTTACTTTTAGTTTATTCGCCGTCGTTACAGCAACTAATAAAGGCAGAAAGTAAAGTGGTGCATCACCTACCATGTTCAGTATTTGATAGGTTTGTCCCTTTGCATCCATCCAGCCTAATAAAGAGAAAAGGAGAAGAAATGATTTTAAAATTCCTCCGCCTGCGATAGCTGGTACAAGAGGCTGGAAGACACCGACAATGAAATCTAACAGGACTGTGCCTGCTTTTCTCTTTTCTTTTGGCTGATTGGATGGCACGTCTTGGCTTGATGAGCTGCTGCCTATTAAACTTGTTACCTTTTGATACACTTCAATGACGTCATTCCCAATCACCACTTGGCATTGTCCTGACATTCTGACAGCTATGACACCTGGTGTTTTTTCTAGTGCTGGTACATCTGCTTTTTTCTGATCAATTAGCGTGAAGCGAAGTCTTGTTGAACAGTGCTCAAGGTGCGCAATGTTTTCTTTGCCGCCTATATGCTGTAAAACGTCTTTGGCAACTTGTGTGTAATCCATTTTTTCTCCCCCTTTTCTCATACATGAGACCTATATTTTGGCAATAAAAAAAGGACCTAAAACGACAAATAAAAGAAATTCATCGTTTTTAGATCCTGCCTGCATGACCAGTCACATGTCTAATTTATTCATATTGGATTTGTTTTTAGTATATATTGATTATATGAAAGCGTCAACATTTATTTTTCTAAAAATTATTAAGGTCTATAGACCCAAATTCATTTTCCTTAATTAGTTGAAGCGTTTGCCTTCCTCTCTTTTTTCACCAATAACTATCTTCATTATAAAAAACCAGATAAATTTATTCATTCATCTGGTGGTTATCATCATCTATTTTTTCTTTTCTTCTGCCTGCTTTTTAAATGCTTCAGATTGTTTTTGATATTCCTGCTTTGAGACTGGTTTAAATTCTACGATGCCGCCTGCTATTTTCAGAGGAAGTTTTATTGATTTTGCACCTCGATTCGTTGAACCTACGATAATACCAGTTTTGTGCTCTTCGATTTGAGGATAGGTACTGATATCAAACATGATTCCATCAGAAACACCACCCGCTTTATGTTTCGTCTCTTTATAAGGTTCACCACCATCCCCTGGAACTGTTCTCATTAGAAAGGCCCCTGACCATTCAGACTCAATATGCATATGCTTTACTTGTAGAAATAGTTGGTATGAACCATCCTCCGCAGTATACAGATAACCATAAGCACCTGTTACTTTCTTGATGTAGTCTCTTAAATAATCATAAAATCTAGTTTCTGAGTCATCAATTAACTCATCATATCGATCTTGAATGGCTTTTTGATACGCATTTAATTTTTTTTGATCAACTGCTTTGTATGTGATGCTTTTGTTTTCACCTTGTTTTTTCACAGAAAGATCTTTTCCAGCAACATGTACTTCATACATCACCGGATCTTTTCCTCGCTTCACTTCAAATTCATAACCGTTTTCTATTGCTTTTCCAGTTAATTGATATTTATGTTTAAATAAATTCGGATCAAAATGCATTTCCGGACTTTCTTCTAAAATGGTTTCATTCAAGTGACCGGTTACTTTCCCTTTTCTCTCCGTTACCTTAAACCAATTCACGCCCTCTTTTGTTTTCTGCGCAAAGGCGTAGGATTGATTTAATGCACTCTTTTTTCCGATTGCTTGATAGGCTGACCAGCTGACTGCACCAAGGACTAATACCGTCAGGACAGCCACAAACCAGATTTTCGATTTACTCATACGTACCCCTCCAATATATAATCTGATGAATGATCATCCATATATATGAGTGATTCACCTCTCTGATTAACAAAATCAGGTAAATATCCACTCCCTTTATCGAATTTATTTTCAACAACCCCTTGTATCTGCCACTTCACATCATTTATTATATATCTAAAAGATATATCTTTTAGATAGGTGTGCTGATATGAAAAAATACAATGATACGACGTATGCGATTTTAGGTATTTTAACGACTGATTGTAAGTCGGGGTACGAAGTGAAGCAATTAATTGATAGAAGCCTGCATCATTTTTGGAAAATCAGTTATGGACAAATTTATCCAGCTTTAAAGTTAATAGTCGAGGAAGGCCTTGCGGAAGTTTCACCTGCTGCTGCTTCTAGCCGCTCAGACAAGCGGGAATATCATTTGACTGAAAAAGGACTGGATACGTTAAGAGAGTGGCTGGCGCAGCCGCTCGACCAGTTACCAACAGAGCGTAATGAGGTGTTATTAAAGTTATTCTTCGGTCAATATCTTTCGTTTGAGAAGAAACTAGTGCTTTTACAGGATTATGAGAGGCAGCTCCGTATTCGTTATGAGACATATGTTGCGATTGAACAAAACATTCAAGAGCTTTATCCAGATGAAGCGGATGCGAAGTATTGGCTGTTTACTTTAGATTATGGAAAAAGAGTGGCTCAAGCAGGAATTGATTGGTGCGTGGACACATTCCATTCGATGAAGAAGGAAGGGTAAATGAATGAAAAAAGACATACGTGCGGGTAGATTTACAACGGACAATTCTGATTCGATTGTTGTGTTCATCATCGGAATGAGGATCAACAAACGCTGGGCCATTCATCAATGGCTGCCTGTGTTCATGGCGATGCCTGGCATGATCAAGGAGCTGTATACCCATCAAGATGAGCTTGGCTTTCTTGGGACAGAGAATTACTTTGGATTACGCACGACAGCGATGATTCAATATTGGAAATCAACAGATGACCTCCTTGCCTATGCCAAGATGGAGAAGCATTTGGCTGCTTGGAAAGAATTTAACCAAAGAACACGAAATAATGACGCCGTCGGAATTTATCATGAAACGTACCAAATTCAAGCCGGCTCGTATGAATCCATCTACGTGAACATGCCTTCCTACGGACTGAGCCAAGTGAAATCCCCTATTTCAATAAGTAAAGGTCAACAAACAGCGAAGGACCGTCTGAATACAACAAATTCCTAGAGAGCGATTCTCTAGGAATTTCTTTTTGTAACGGTCACAAAATGCTTTAATATGCGGGCTGTTAATCCCCATATGGTGTAGTTTTCGTAATCATAAAACCATTCCTCAATCGAACGGCTTCCCCAGCTGTATTTTTCACCATTCATGATTTTTTCATAAGGGAAGTCCTCTCCTGGTGTTGGCTGAACGGATACATGATGTAAGTATGGCTCATATTGGCTGAGCCATGATAGAGGCACGATAAAAGTCTCCTCTACTTCTTCTTGATTAAAGGAGTGCTTCACTTTTTGCTCATCAATGATACCGACATATGGGTATACCACAAAAGATGGAGAAGCGATATAAGGACTGAGCTGTCCAAGGATCTCGACCGATTCTGGCGGAATGCCCAGCTCTTCATGTGTTTCTCGCAGTGCAGCTTCCTGTGCAGTTTCGCTGCCGTCAAGCTTGCCCCCAGGAAAGCTAATATCACCCGGCTGTTTTCTCATAGTTAGCGATCGTACCTCAAATAATATATGCCATTCTCTATTTACTTGCACCAAAGGGATAAGGACTGCTGCTTTGAACGCTGTCTCTTCTCCAATGAACAACGGTTGTGATTGATGCAAGTCATTTTTTAATTGATCAATGAACACGGACATCACCTGTTTTCTGTTTCTCTTTCCTTTAGCGTATCATGGTTCACCTTTTCAATAAAGATGATTGTTCTGACAATTATTTTTATCATTTTGACAACTTTACTTGTCAAAATGAATATAATGCTTTACAATTAAGGAAAGATTTCAACCAAAATTGAGGTGACAGAATGAAAAATCGGTTAAAAGAGCTTCGTGCGCGAGATGGTTTAAACCAAACTGAGCTTGCAAAGCGTGCAAAGGTCTCTCGTCAAACCATCAGCTTAATGGAACGAGATGAGTTAATGCCGTCTCTATTGCTCGCTGTTAAGCTTTCACGAATTTTTCAGGAACCCATTGAACGTATTTTTCTATTCGAGGAGGATGAACTCTCATGAAAACTGTATACAAAATGCTCTTAGGTGCTCTCCTTGGCTTTCTCGGCGCTTACTGTCTGCTAGCAGCCGAATTTGAAATGACACTTCTTGATGTTGCATTTGAAGCGACTCTTGTCATCAGTGGATTGACGATTTTATTGATTATTTATTGTTTTTCAGGGATTTCACGTATGAAAAAAAGAGTATCTCTTTCGGTTTCTGGAGATGAAGAGGATGAACTGGAGGCAAAACAATATCGGACCTTTACTGATTTGACTTTAGCCAATACGGTAAGTACCATTTTTTCCATTGTTGCCATCGGTATCGCGATCGTCACCGAGCAGCCCATTTGGTTGATTCTCGTCAATGCTGCTTTATTTATTGTCTCCATTATCAGTTCATATATAGCGATATCTGTTCTAAAGCTTGTCTACCCTAATCGCAACCTGCCAAGTCCATCTGACAAAGATTATAGTAAAAAGCTGCTCGCTATTTCAGACGAAGGCGAAAAGCATGTGATGCTTGGCGGACTGTTTCACACGTATCAAATGATGAATGTTCTATTGACCGGCGCCATGTTTATTTTGATTGTGTATTCCCTTGGAGCCAATCACTCTCAGCTTTTCTCAATCATGGTCATTGGTGTTGTTTTGATCATTTTGAATGCAAATTATGTGCTAAAGATTAGAAATCGTTAAATGAACAAAAGCACAGCCTAATGCAAAGGCTGTGCTTTTTCCGTTCATTATGACGCGCGGCGTTTCTTTCGTGCATAAATCAATAGTAAGAAACCAAACCAGACCGGCGTTAATAAGAGCGCGGGGCGTGTTGCATCTGCAAACAGCATGATCACTAGAATCGCAGCGAAGAGAACCAAAACACATATATTCACAAAAGGTGTGAAAGGTGCTTTAAAGGTAGATGCTTCATGCAATTCAGGCCGTGTTTTTTTATATTTCAAATGGCTAATTAAAATAATACTCCATACCCAAATGAAACAAATGGCACTGATCGTTGTCACAATACCAAAGGCTTGTTCGGGAATCAGCTTGCTTAAAAGAGCTCCAACCGATACCACAATCGTCGAAACAAACAGGGCATTGCTTGGGACAGCATGCTTGTTCAGACGTCCGAAGGAAGCTGGACCCTGCTTTTGATGACTAAGATTATACAGAATACGGCTCGTCGAGAACATGCCGCTATTACAAGCTGATGCCGCAGACGTCAACACAACAAAATTAATGAGCCCTGCTGCTACTGGTATCCCAATGAGTCCAAAGGTTTTCACAAAAGGACTTTCTGATGCGCTGAGTTCAGTCCATGGGTTGATACATAGTAAGACAAAAATCGCTCCCACATAGAAAAATAGAATTCTTAATGGAATCTTATTAATCGCAGAAGGGATGTTTTTTTGCGGATTGGCTGTTTCTGCTGCGGACACACCGACCAGTTCAACTCCCACATACGCAAAAATCACCATCTGGAATGACAATAAGAAACCTGTGACACCATTCGGGAATAACCCGCCATGAGACCATAAATTCGTTACTGTCACCGGTCCGGCATCTGTTTGAAAACCAATGATTAAAAGAACCATTCCAACCCCGATCAATAATAGAATCGTAATTACTTTAATGAGTGCAAACCAAAATTCCATTTCTCCGAAAAGCTTCACCGTTAATAGATTCAATCCTAGTAAAATCAATAAACAAATGATGGCAGGAATCCACTGCGGGATGTCAAACCAATACTGCACGTACACACCGACCGCAATGACATCCGCCATCGCTGTCATAATCCAGCAAAACCAATAGGTCCATCCTGTCACAAAGGAAGCCCACGGGCCGAGATAGTCCTCTGCAATATCGGTTAATGACTGATAGCCTGCCTTCGATAAAAGCAATTCTCCGAGTGCCCTCATGACAAAAAAGATGGCCATCCCGACAATTAAATAAGCAAAAATGATTGAAGGACCTGCCAATTGAATAGCCTTTCCGGATCCTAAAAACAGCCCGGTTCCAATGGTTCCGCCAATGGCAATCAATTGTACATGACGGTTTGATAAATCTCGTTTTAATTCTTGTTGTGCCAATGCTAACACCCTCCTACGACACGATCTTATCCTGAAATAATGAACCCTTTAAAAAAGTCCATAAAAAAAGAGATTGGATGCGCTCCAATCTCACGGTCATAAAAGAATAGCAAAATAGAGAAAAGTCATACACGGCATCATCCATGCACCACAAATACAATATTTCGTACTCTTCTGTCCTTTTGCCTGAGATTGTGAACCCTTCGGCGCCGCACATACATGCGGTCTCTCCAGAAGCTGCTCCTGCTATAGTGTGACCCACAGCATTCATAGCCTTCGTTATTTAATTAAAATGTTGCTATTTCTGAATAATTTCATATTTTACGCCTCAATCTGAAAGCTGTCAATGGTAATCTTTTATGATTTACGGCGTTACTCATATGTCTTCACTTCATCAATCCCCCCTGATTCATGTATAATAAATCAAAAGATGTTCGGCTCGTCTGATAGAGAAATCCCTCTTGATGATGAACAAAGTTAGGCAATCCATTGAAGTTGGTGAAGATAAATGAAAAAAATGAACAAGCAGCGTGTCACATTACAGGAAGTCGCCAAGCATGCCGGTGTCTCGACTTCAACGGCATCACTCGTTGTTCGAAATAATCCTAGAATCTCTGAAGCCACTCGAAACAAAGTACTGCAATCCATGGAGGAATTAGGATACGTATACGACCGCGTTGCTGCCAACATGCGGTCAAAAAGCTCAAATATCGTGGGTGTGATTGTGACGGATATTTCTAACACCTTTATTTCGGAGTTTTTAATTGGCGTACAAACCACGCTTGAGTCACTGGGCTATACTGTTTTACTTGGTACGACCTTTGACAGTGTCGATAAACAGGAGCGGCTCATTTCCACCATGGTAGAGCACCGAGTGGGCGGGATTATTTTAAACCCAGCTTCGAAAAGCTCTGCTCGAACGGTCAAACAATTAAATCAAATTCGCACCCCAAAAGTACTGGCAAATCGTGAATTATCAGATGTGCAATGTGACTATGTCGGTGTTGATTATGAACAAGGTACTTGGATGGCGGTTCATCATCTTCTTCAAAAAGGGCATCGCCGCATCGCTTTTTTAGGCGGCATCAAGACTTCTTCGACTTGGATTGAGCGGATGAAAGGTTTCAAAAGAGCTCATGACGAAGAAAATGTGACGATTGATGATTCTCTTATTATTGATATAGAACCTACTCGTGAAGGCGGGAAAGAAGCACTTGCCCAAGTGATGGATCAGCCTGAGCCCCCTACTGCTATTTTTTGTTTTAGTGACTTATTCGCTTTTGGGGTCATTCAAGCCCTGTCAGCACGGGGCATCAAGCCTGGTGAAGATATCGATGTCGTTGGATTCGATAATGTTCCTGAAGCAGAAATGTATCATCCGCCGCTCACCACTGTTTCCTCCTTCCCACGATCCATCGGGGTAAAAGCAGCGAACCTTTTATATCATAAAATGAACGAACAGGATGAAGAGCTGCAGCGATTGATTTTAAAGCCTCAACTTCATATTAGAGAAACCTCTCCATCATGATGAAAAAGAGAATTGCGTGCAGCAATTCTCTTTTTTTATTGATCAAGTCAACTATTTCTTTGTTTCATTTTTCTTTTTTTAAATCACAAAGTCATAAACTTGACACATTTAAAATGCAGGAGTATATTTATCTCGTTGCTTCTTTTAGTATATCGTTATACCTATTTCGTCATATCATCATTTCTATCAAAAAACAGTTAAAAGTGGTTTTTTATGATTCTGATCAAATCATGAAGTTTCACTTCCTAATCAAGGCTGTTATTATTTTTTACATTTTAGTAGAACGATGTACTTGATCGAAGAACAGATGAATATTCATTATTTTTTCATCAATCACATAAGGGGTGTTGTGATGGGCTTCATATTATTCATTTTGAAGGAAACAATAACAAAGGGTACACAAAGAATTTGACCTTAAATGGGGTTTCAAATATAGGAGTGGGAACATGAAAAATCCTTATATAAAATCGTCACTTGGCATGTATTTAAACTACTTCATGCTTGGCATGATCAATATTATTGTAGCTTCCAACATGGACAGCTTATCTGAACGCTACCATGTGGATATTCCGAAAATCAGCTTGCTTGTATCGGCGATCGGAATTGGTAAACTCATTGCGCTCTTTTTCTCAGGCCGGTTAGCCGACAGCTGGGGACGTAAGCCTGTCATTATTACAGGAAATTTTCTTTACTTATTATTCTTAATTGGTATTCCAACGACAACAAGTTATACACTGGCATTTATCTTTGCGATATCAGCAGGTATTGCCAACTCACTGCTTGATTCAGGAACCTATCCTGCTTTGTCAGAGTCATTTCCGAAAAAAGCAAGTTCGGCTTCTGTTTTAGTAAAAGCGTCTGTATCCATTGGGGCGACTGTTCTTCCATTTATCTTGGCCTTCCTAGTGGCACATGACATCTTCTGGGGCTGGGCGTTCTTTGGACTAGGGCTTCTTTATTTACTTGTAGGGATTTACTTACTCTTTATGCCATTCCCGAACCATAAGCAAGTTTCTTCACAAGACGCTCTTCCAGTACAGGACCAGCTGAAAGAAGAACCAAAAATGCTTGGCGAAGGCTTAGCTGTTGTACTGATGGGATTCACATCGACTGCATTGTTTGTCGTATGGCAGACATGGCTTCCGCAGCTCGGGTTAAAATTAATCGGACTTGGCACAGAACAAGCTACACAGCTTCTATCTTATTTTAGTATTGGTGCACTGGTATCTGTTCTATTACTTTCGATCGTCTTAGATAAATTCATTTCACCGATTATGGTGGCGATCATTTATCCAATTGGGGCGTTCCTTGCGATGCTTGCACTATTCCAAGTTGAAACTTACAGCATTGTCATTGTCAGCACCTTCTTCTTAGGACTATTTACAGCGGGAATCTTCCAGCTGGCGATGAGTATTATGATGAAATTGTTCCCGACAAACAAAGCAACGGCTTCATCCTATGTCAACATTGCGGCAAGCTCAGCATTTATACTCGTGCCGCTCATTACAAGTGGATTGGTCAGCACGTACGATATTAAAATGACGTTATTTTTCGATATGATCATCGCAGTTATTAGCATATTACTAGCGGTCTTTGTTCTTGGACGCATGAAAAAATTATTTAGATAATTAAAGGAGATGTCAATCATGACAAACATACATGAACGTAATATTGATGGGAAAACAAAATTAGTTGGTCTTCTTGCTACACCAATCGGGCACAGCCTTTCACCACGTATGCATAACCTTGGCTATACACTAACAGGTATCAACTATGCTTACCTTGCATTTGAAGTAGGGAATGATGAACTAGAAGCAGCCGTAAATGGTATGAAAGCAATGGGTGCAGCTGGATTTAACGTCTCTATGCCGAACAAAATGAAAGTATTGGATTACTTAGACGAACTAGATGATTCTGCAAGATATACACGTGCAAGTAACACTGTAGTGAACAAGAATGGTAAGCTCATCGGCTACAACACAGATGGTCTTGGATATGTAAGAAACTTGATTGAACATGGTGTTGAATTAGCTGGTAAGAAGGTCACTCTCGTTGGCTCTGGCGGTGCTGCGACTCCGATTGCGATTCAGCTTGCACAGTCCGGCATTCGTGAAATTAGTATTTTTGCTCGTAATGATCAATACTTTGTTCAAGCAGAAGAAAATGTAAATTACATCAACAACGAAATGAAATCATTCGGTGTCAAAGCAAACATTTTCCCACTTGAAGACAAAGACGCGTTCCGCCGTGAAGTAGCAGAAAGTGCAATCCTGGCAAATGGGACAAGCCTTGGCATGAAACCACTGGATCAACTCAGCATTATCGATGATACACTTGATGTACTTCGTGAAGATTTGATCGTGACAGATGTCGTATACAACCCGCAAAAAACAAAGCTTCTTGCGCAAGCACAGGAAGCTGGCGCCAAAACCATTAACGGTCTTGGAATGATGCTGTGGCAAGGTGCACTTGCTTACAAACTCTTTACTGGTGAAGATATGCCAGTTGATCAAGTAAAACAAATTCTTTTTGAAAATGACCGTTTCTAAAATAAAAAAGACAAAGGGCTAAAATGATGATCATTTTAGCCCTTTGTTTTCTTTTCAGCGTGAGGGTTTGTCTACACGCTGAGACGACTTCCTGCGGAGGTCGTCTTTTTTAATCATGTATCATGATTTGACGGTATCGATACAGGATATACAGTGCGCCGATAATGGCCGCAACAGCCACCACTGCATCGAACATAAAGATTTGTAAAATGGACGCGTGACTCTGAATTAAACCTGTTACGACCGGGATGACGATAGCCGACACGCCGCCCGCTGTAGAGATAATCCCTGTCATCGTCCCTTTGTTTTTCCAGAAGAATTCAGCCATCACAGTTAACGTCAGCTGAAAAACTCCTGCCGTTGAAAATCCCAATACAAACGCATTGACGGTTCCTATGACTGGGGATTTCACGACCAAGAGCACACAAATGGAAACAAGTGTAATGATTGGGTAGATCAGCAGTACAGTGACCGGACGGACAAAACGGCGCAAAAGAAACGCGAGCATCACGACAGACAGCAGCCCGCCCATGCTATAGTAACTGAGCAGTTTTACAGCACTGCCCGATGCCATCCCCAAGATGGCCTCACCGTACGTAGGAAGCCAAATTTGCGGCAGCGCATACAGTCCATTTGACGTAAAACTGATCAAAATGAGTGCGATCCCTTCCCTCCAAAATGTAGGCTCTGTCGAGAAGCGCGGAAGTCCGTCATACTCCGTTACCTGGATTTGCTCCACCTTACGATGATTCGGAAATGGCAAGGTCCACAGCATCAAGACATTCACAAGATAGATCAGAGCAGGGACAAAAAATGAAATTCCATAAAACAAATCATACTCTGCTAAAAAGAAAATCGCCAGTGGCAAAATGGTTGCCCCAATGGAGATAAAGGCCTTCACCATCACATTCGCAGATCCCGAGTTTTGCGGAAAAGCCTCCATTAACGCAGGATATGTTCCTGCATCCATTGCCGAATTCGCGACGCCTGCCAAAATCGCAAATGCAAACGCGATTTGATAATTCGGAGACAATGGGATTCCGATGAGGAACACCGCCATCAGCACACCAGAAATCAAAATGACTGGCTTTCGCCCAAAACGATCTGACAGTACGCCTGATAAACCATACGTGAGCACCCTGCCAATGCCAAGCGCCGAAATCATATAACTAATTCCCGCACTATTGGTATCTAACTGTTTGATTAAAAATGGCATATTTGAAGCCAAAATAATATTGACCATACCTAATAAAAAATAATTAATATACAGACTAGAAGCCGTTCTCACATACGGATTCCTCATCCTGACACACCCCTCAACACCATCGCAATGAAGTGACAAATAATGGTTACGCTTACAAGATCTCATATGTGAGGAAGAACAGCTTTGCAGCCTTCACGTTCATACATCTCATCATGTCATGCAGCTCACAGCTTACACGCCCTTCATGTATCAAGCATTTCTTCAATTTTTCACTGCTCTTATTTTATACGAATGCGAAAGGTAAAGATAGTGAATTGCTTAAATTTGAAGGGAATTCATTGATCAAGCGTATGACACCATCGATAGAAAAAAGGAGTGGTTCATTCCACTCCTTAAATGATGTCTCAATTCTGTTCATCGCAGCCCCCAAATACTTAGATCATAAAAATATTCCGTTCTCTCGATGCATAATCCAAAACGGAAATATTCTGCCAAAAATAAAATCCCCACACCCACTTAAAAATTTTGTTTGCTCAAGAAGGTGATTTAAATGAATAAAGACTTCATACACATTCACTTTAAGTGCTTCAATTTCATGCTCTCGATAGTATTCTCCATGTATTTGGATTTTATGTTCTCTCGATTGAAGGAAAGCAAATACCTTCTGACAAACAGTACTCAGCGATTTTATAAAATCCATATACCACTATTCGAATTCTATAGAAATGAAACAACCAGTCCTCGAAAGAGTTTCGACAACTGGCTGTTTCATACGGTGTTTTGATCCCAGTCTCTCAAAACCGGGGATCAGTCCCGAATATGGTGATTGTTTAAAATATTACGGGATCATTTTGAAGATACTATGAATGGCTTTGTATTCGCTCCCGTATTTTCTGGGTATGATCTTGATTTAAAATCATTGCCAATTCGGCCTCATTTAGAACAGATCCCCATCTAAAGATAATTTCACTATTCAAACCATACTTCAAAAAAAGCGCTTGATAATCTATTTCATGACTATTCTTATCCAATCCTGAGTAAAACAAATCTTTTATAGATTCCTCTGAGAGCATTGAATCCCTTCTACTGGCAATCATGAAACTAGATTGATACTGATCCATTATTCGCAATGCTTTATCTAAATCATGTTGAGGAACCTTGGCCATACTGACATAAAACGGTTTTTCATGTTCATCTAAAAGTAATTCTGGCCCCTTTTCAAAACCTGAAGTATTTATGTCTGAATCAATAGATTTCCATACTTTTCGGAATCTCTCTATTCGCGAATGTACATCACTTACTTTCTTACTCAGAAAGATATAAAAATGGTAATTAGTCAATTGATCGCTAAAAATTTCGATTAGTTCATTTTGACAATAACTTTGAAAAGTCTTAATTCCACCATTATCTAAAAAGTAATATCCATTAATACTATATACACTTAACTGTTTAAGTTCATTTATTTTTTGATCTAACCACTTATAGTAGTTTGTCACTTCTTGTTCGAATTCAAGTTCTATTTTCATTTATAATCCTCCAATGATAACTATTTTTCATAGTCATAGTGGTTTCCATAAATATCATTAAAATGAGCATCTCTATTCTGACTTAAGTCGTCTGGATAATAATGACCTCCTGCATGATCTCTAACCACTTTATCACCTTTAAAGAAATAATCCTTACCAGGGATAGGGTTACCTCTTTTGTCCACTGCTGGTCTAACTTCTATGGGTTGTTCACTTACTGGTATACCACTTGCCCTTTTAGATTCTCGAAAAGCCCCTCTTCTTTTGGCTCCTTCAGGTGAAAAATTAGGAGGACGCTGCCCATTTTCAGCTTTCACATATCTTTGATAATTTTCTCTTTTAGTTATTATTTCTTTTGGTTTATGTTTAAATTGAAGTTGTTTTAAACTCTTACTTCCAAACGGTAAAAGCATTCCAAGCGCCGCGTTCATACTCGCTTCCTGCTGTTCTTTGGAGATCTTATTTCCAAACATGTCTCGGCCTGTGATCGCTTCGCTGAAGCCGTTTGTGGCGGTGAGGCCGTATAAACCTTTTTGGGATGTCTTTAGGGCGTCAAAGGATTTTTGTGATGTCTTGTAAATGTCGACTGCCCTGACTGCGGCTGATGTGGCTTGACTCGTTTTATAGACAGCTTTTCCGCCTTTGAAAATGCGGCCTGCCCAGCCAACGATAGGAATGTAGCCGGCCGCTGCCATGCCTCCTGCCGCGACACGCTGGCCTGCGGTGAGTTCCTCGCCCGTGATTGGATCAACGCCTGTTGCGGCACGTTTTGCATCGTTCACACCTGTCAGCTCATTGACAATATTTCCGCCATAATCTAGGGCTTTTTCATACCAAGGACGGTTGGCGAGTGCTTCTTGTTCCTTTGCGATCTCACGGGCTTCTTCTTGTTCTTTTTTGATTTTCAGATATTCAGCAGTTTGCTTCTCAATATCGCTTTTTGCCTTGTAGATTTCGCTATTTTGATCAAGCTGCAATGCTTTTCGATTGCTTTATTGTCTCTTTCGAAACAGAACACTGTTAGCTGAATAAACACCACCTTACGCTATTCGCTTAAATAGATTTTGAAATGATGACTACACTCCGAGAGGATGCCAATTACAGTCAATCATCAATTGAAATGAAAAACTGTCCTCGATACGGCTGTCGCAGACCAGCTGCTATTCAGGCTCAGAATGTCCCTCTCGTATAGCCACATTCCTCAACACTTTTGTTCCGTATCCAGATACACCATTGATAAGGGAGAGGCGCGTCTCCCAATAAAAAAAGGGGACACCAACCAAGGCACTTAGAGTGCTCAATACGTTCGTTTTGCTTGTCTCTATCATACGATGATCCACTCAGGAAAAAGATTCCCATTTTATCGGTTTTTTCTCGGGATGAAAGCCAATAAACACAAAAACCTTGAAAGGCATATAGCCAGTCAAGGTATGATAACAATAACATTAAATTTAGAAGTATCAACTACTTCACCTACTGATTTATCTGAGAGAATATCATAATTGTTTTATATTTCTTTCTAATACAATAAGGCTATTTTAAAGTAACTCCACTCCAACTTGTTTATAAAATTTAACTTTTAGCCTCTCTTCTTCGCCCACGTTCATTACCATAGCATTGTCATCTTTTTTTATACTTGTTACATTATTAAAATCACCTGTAAATACTATAGAATCTTTAAATGTAATACTTAGACTACTCGTTTGCTTATATACATCTAAAGTTAAAATCACCTTGAAATTTTGGTCATCTTTGTAAGTATAAATTAATTCTCCATCATCTATATTGCCTGTTATACTCACCGGCTCACTTTGAAAAAGTTCTAAGAGATCATATTCATCATACTTGATAAACATTCGTATTCATCCTTTTATTAATTATTTCGGTATAACTGTGATAACATCGCCTGCTTCATTTATAATCACTTTGACATCCCGTGTTTCATGAACAAACGTTCCGCTTCTATTACCAGGTATCTTTTTCGTATTCATTATAGCGTCTTCAATAACTGAAGGTGGAATATTTCTTGGATCAACATATTTTTTAATGAAATCACTAAATTCTTTTGTTTGTGGTTTAAATCCTAATTCTTCAGCTTTTTTGATTGCTCTACTTGTTAAAGTAGCTTTTACTTCAGGAATATCAGGTGCCATTCTTTCCAAAGCATGCTGAGAATAATTTCTTCCATTTATTTCTCCTCCGCCTTTTAACATATTCCAACCAATTTCACCCGTACCCTTAATCCCCATTTTACCATGAAACCCTTTCGCTCCAAATGGCAAAAGCATCCCAAGCGCCGCGTTCATACTTGCTTCCTGCTGTTCTTTCGAGATCTTATTTCCAAACATGTCTCGGCCTGTGATCGCTTCGCTGAAGCCGTTGGTGGCGGTGAGGCCATATAATCCTTTTTGAGATGTTTTCAGGGCGTCAAAGGATTTTTGTGATGTCTTGTAAATGTCGACTGCTCTGACTGCGGCTGATGTGGCTTGGGTGGTTTTATAGACTGCTTTCCCGCCTTTGAAAATGCGGCCTGCCCAGCCAACGATAGGGATGTAGCCAGCCGCTGCCATGCCGCCTGCCGCGACTCTCTGTCCTGCCGTGAGTTCCTCGCCTGTGATTGGATCAACGCCTGTTGCGGCACGTTTTGCATCGTTCACGCCAGTCAGTTCATTCACGATGTTTCCACCATAATCGAGGGCTTTTTCATACCAAGGGCGGTTGGCGAGGGCTTCTTGTTCCTTTGCGATCTTGCGGGCTTCTTCTTGTTCTTTTTTGATTTTCAGATATTCAGCAGTTTGCTTCTCAATATCGCTTTTTGCCTTGTAAATTTCGCTATTTTGATACGCTTTCTTATCAAAATTCATAGGCGAAATCGCTTTTCCGTCATTTGTCGCATTCATCATTTCAGCATACAATGCCATTGTAGCTTGCTGCTCCGTCTCTGACAAAGCATATTCATCTTTTAAATTTTGATCAAGCTCTCTTAGTTCTTTGACCGTCTTTTTTCGTTCATCTTCCGCATCTTCTATTTTTTCATCAAAGGTTTGGCTATCAAATACCTCTAGAGAAATGAGATCATCAATGTCTTGAAAAATCGTTTTGAGTGCCTTTTTTTGATCCTTCACAATGCTTTTGGCATTCTTGATGCCCATATGTACTGCGTTGTCTAAAAAGTGTTCTTCTACAAAGGTATCGCCGCCAAAACTCGTATCATCCAGTGTTCCAGAAACACCTTCATGAAAGGCTTTTTGCTTATCAATGAAGCTGATAAACATGTCTACATTTCCAGACAGCTCTTTATAGAAACTTTTAATGTTATCGGCACCTTTCCCAGTGAAGTCATCTCCGAGGTTGGCAACACCTTGTAATGCCTTTTTTAAATCTATCATTTGTTCGCGGAGTTCCTGATAGTGTTTTGCCCTTGTGTCCATGGCACTGGTTAGTGCTTTTGCATCAAGTATCTTGCCCAGAAGAAGTCACTCCCTCCATTATTGATCATAAAGTCTATTTTACCGTGACCTTCAAAACGGAAAAATAGGCTGAATGACATAAAAAATGGAATAGACTTTCTATCTCAACAAAGTCAGGAAATAGAAATAGGCTAGACAATACATTTTGCTCTGTCTAGCCTTACCTTCGTCCTATTTATAATTATTGATTGGTCCTTTATTCCAAACTATGTGATAGAACCTATTAAAACATTAATCCCTGTTCAACCTCTTCAGTGATATGAGATAATGCCAACTAAATCGAAAGGAGAATCAATGTGTATAAAGGAATCATTTCTGCAATTATGGTGATATTCGGCTTTTGGATTTTTCTACAATTATCCTTGAACATCAATGTCTTTCAAAACTCAATAAACTATTTTATTGTTATTATCCTCTTCTTCCTTTGTATTCAGGCGTTATTGAAGCGTAGGCAATAAAAAATCACTCAGGTACATACACTTTTTTCAAAGGTAATAAAGATCTTGTCTCAGTTGGCATATGCTCATACCAATGTACAATAAGGTCTACGAGTTCTTCTAAATCTACTAGATGAACTTCATTATGCTTCGCAACAGCTTTGGCATTAGAAGTGAATCCACCAGTAGAAACAAATAAACTGTTTGCATTCATAGGATTAGCCCCTAATAATTGTTGTACTTCTGGGGAACTGGCTGAGTTTTGTCGATGCTTAACTTGTACTTTTATAATAGGTTTTTCAAATCCAAATGCATCTTTATAAGCTAATACATCAACACCACCATCAGGTCCTTTTGGGCTTACGCGAACATTGTATGACATAGCTTGCAGTAAACCCCCGACTAGATCTTGCATCTGCCACGGATCCAGTTTATCTACCTTATCTGCAATCATAACAGTTGCTTTGCTGACTAAATCTTCAATAATTTCATCTTCTTCTGTTTCATCTTCGTATGCTGCAATAGAAGTAGGGTTCTTGAGTAAATGTTCGATCTCTTGCCCCCAATCATCTACACGAAAAACAGTTGATATAGAACCGAGGCTGTTCTTAGCTGGTTGACTGAGAGAATCTCGTTTAACGGCGATTGGCTCCCAATTCACCTTAATGTGATTTGGATACATTTTATCTCCAGCTGCTTCATCAAAAAAATGCGGAGCAGTCACAGTACCTACTCGATATTCACGACTCTCTTTTAAATATGTAATAATTCGATCTCCCTTTTTAATTTCTCTACTGAACCTCCATATCTGACTAACCCAGCTTCTCCTTGTAAAAGGTTTGTTCTCGGCGAATATGACATCAGCTCGAGCATTCATCTCTTGCTTTGTTTGATATTGTTTTGGATTACCTAATTTCGGCCACCCGATAGATGCGATACCTTTCTTTTCCCAAATTGAAATTAAATCATTTTGGTCACCTGCACGAACCATCCACCATTTCGTCATTAACGCTCTCTCCTATTCCATTCCATAAATATTCTTACTAAATTATAAGACTTATTTATTGTGAACAAAAGGATATACTCACCATTTTTGTCGAAAGAAAGAGAAAAACCCGAACAAGCATATACCACGCTCATCCGGGCTTCTATTTTCCTTTATTACACTTCTTCGCCGTTCGTTGCGATGACGTTTTGATACCAAGTAAACGAATCTTTTTTAAGGCGCTTCATCGAGCCGTTACCTTCGTTGTCGCGGTCAACGTAGATCATGCCGTAGCGTTTTTTCATTTCACCTGTTGTGAATGACACGATATCAATGATGCCCCAAGGTGTGTAGCCAATAAGGTCCACACCGTCGTATTCAATCGCTTTTTTCAGTGCTTCGATATGAGAAGCGAGATATTGAATTCTTTCTGGATCGTGAATAGAACCGTCTTCTTCTACTTGATCTATTGCACCAAATCCATTCTCTACGATGAACAGCGGGATTTGATAGCGATCGTAAAAACGATTCAATGTATATCTTAAGCCTGTCGGGTCAATGGACCAGCCCCAGTCACTTGATTTGATATAAGGGTTATCTACACCATGCGGCAGGGCTCCGTTGACAATGTCTCCGTTGTGATCAGACACCGTATCACTTTTAACCGTTGTCGACATGTAGTAGCTAAAGCCTAGATAATCCACTTTCCCTTTTCTTAAGCTTTCTTCATCGCCTTCTTCAAATGGAATATGATACCCTTCGCGTTCGAATTCTTTTAATGCATAGCTCGGATAGTAGCCGCGAACCTGTACATCTGGGAAGAAATAGCGCTGTCTCATATACTCCTCTGCAAGCATGACATCCTCTGGATTTGAGGAATACGGATAGATTGGCACGTGAGAAACCATTGCTCCAATTTGGAAAGCAGGATTGATCTCTTTTCCTTTGGCTACTGCCCATGCACTTGCAAGTAATTCATGGTGTCCTGCTTGATACATGACTTCTTTGGCATTTTCGCCTTCTTTGACTGATACCCCTGAATTTGTCCAAAGGAATAGTGGGTTGTTGACATCCATTTTGTTATTGATTTCATTAAATGTCATCCAGTATGTGACCTTGTCCTTGTATCGATTGAAGCATACTTCTGCGAATTTCGCGAAATACTCAGCGACTTTTCGGCTGCGGAACCCGCCGTACTCTCTTGCTAAATGGAGCGGCATCTCAAAGTGAGATAGCGTAATCACAGGCTCGATGCCATGCTTGAACAGTTCATCAAATACATCATCATAGAATTGTAAGCCTGCTTCATTCGGTTCCGCTTCATCTCCCTTAGGGAAAATCCGGCTCCAGCCGATCGATGTACGTAAGCATTTCAAACCCATTTCGGCAAACAACGCGATATCTTCCTTATAACGATGGTAGAAATCAATCGCTTCATGGTTCGGATAAAATTTATCTTCTTCTATCGTTTCAGTTATTTGTCTCGGTACTCCGTGAGCACCTGCTGTCATCACATCTACAACACTTGGGCCTTTTCCTGCTTCGTTCCATCCACCTTCGAATTGATGTGCAGCTAATGCGCCGCCCCATAGAAAATCTTTTGGTAAAGTCATTATTCATTCCTCCTATTTCACAATTGTGATCATGACGTCCGTTGGCTGACATGTCGATTGTTCTTCTACAATCACATCTTCGTACGCTTGTGTATTGGTGATGATGACTGGTGTGATTGTTTTTAATCCTTTGCGTTCAATGGCTTCTTGATCAAATGTCATCAACAAGTCACCCTTCTTCACCTTGCTGCCTTCTTTGATATGAAGAGTAAATGCTGAGCCATCTAGCGAAACCGTATCAATTCCTACATGAACAAGTAACTCCACACCGAATTCTGAACGCAGTCCAATCGCATGCTTTGTCGGCGCAAGCATGACGACACTGCCGTCAAATGGTGCATACATCTTATTGTCTGTCGGTTCAATCGCAAATCCTTTGCCCATCGCCCCCGAGCTAAATACAGCATCCGGCACTTCAGATAACGGGAGCACTTTCCCTGCAAGCGGTGCAGGAATGGTTTCTTCATTGTTCATCGAAGCATTCATTTTTTCTCCAACTTGATCTTTATCAGATGTTGCCCCAGCTGTCTGTTCCACTGTATCTTCCCCATAACCAAACATTTGAATGAGCACAACTGGTAAGATCAGCGCAATGACCACACCAATCAAAATGCCGATGATTGACGTTGGATAATCTGAACTAATTCCGTTTACAATCGTCAGTGGACCAGGCAAACCTGCATACGCAAAGTAATAAGGCGTAAAGAAGCTGGCAACAATGGCACCGACCGCTCCAGATATACATCCGAAAATAAATGGTTTCTTGAAACGCAGGGTGACCCCATAAATCGCAGGCTCGGTAATTCCAAAGAGACCCGTGATTCCCGCTGAAACCCCGACTTTTCTTGTTTCACGGTTTCTTGCTTTTAAAATAACCCCTAACACTGCGCCGACCTGAGCGATAACAGCGATGGTTTGATATGCCTGGAAGGAGTCACGTCCATATTGTTCAAAGTTGGCGAGCACCATTGGGGTGATGCCCCAGTGAACACCGAAAATGACAAGCACTTGCCAGAAACCTCCGATAATGGCGCCTGCTAAAGCTGGTACATTTTCTGCCAAGACATTGTATCCGTTTGCAATCCCATTTGCGCCTGCTGTCGAAAGAGGACCAATTAATAGAATAGTTAACGGAACCATGACGACCATACAGATAAATGGGACAAATAACGGTTTGACCACCTCGTGAATGCGTTTGTTTAAAAATCTCTCTACATATGAAAGGATCCATACCAAGAATAGCGGCGGCAAAACAGATGACGTATAAACAGTTTCAGATAACGCTATGCCTAAAAAGGTAACGCCTTCCCCTGATGCCACGCGTCCAGCAATCTCCGTCCAAGCCGGACTGACAAGCGCTGCTGTACACGCTACTGCGATATACATATTCGTTTTAAAATGCTTGGCAGCTGTTATAGCAATAAAGATAGGCAAGAACGTAAACGGCGCCCAGGAAATAAAGCTAAAGACTTCATACGTTCCGGTTTTCGAGAAGCTTGGAAATAATAAATTAATGAGGATAAGTGCACCTTGTAAAATACCAGCTGCGGCCAAAATATACACAAATGGTGCAAACACAGCAGACATTGTCGCGATAACTCGATTCAGCACCGTTCCCTTGTTTTCATTTACCTGATCATCATCAGACGGCTGCAGCTGAACAAGGCTGGAAAAATGCTCATATACCTCACCAACATGCTGACCGATGACGACCTGGAATTGACCGCCGTTTTCCACCACGGTAATGACGCCAGGCATTGCATTAACTGCTTCCTTTGCCTTTGGATTCGAACGTTTCAACACCAAACGCAGCCGCGTGGCGCATCTTGCGGCACTCACCACATTTTCTTCTCCGCCAACTGCCTCTAAGATGTCTTCTGCAAGCTTTTGATAATCCCTCACTTTTGACATATAAAACCCCCCTTTATCACTGCTAGTATATGTACATTATAATTATACCGGTACAATTTATCAATACATATATAATTTCAAATAGCATATCAAAGTAAATTTGGTATGTGCTATAATACAAAGACAATAAATCGTGAAAACAAAGAGGAATAGCCATGTTAAAGTATCAACAAATTGCGAGCGATATTGAAAAATATATTGTCACCCATGAGATGCAGCAAGGGGATAAGCTCCCCGTACTCGAAACACTCATGAGCCAATTTGCTGTGAGCAAAAGTACCATTATTAAATCGTTAGAATTACTCGAAAAAAAAGGAATTATCTATCAAGTGAGGGGCAGCGGCATCTTTGTTCGAAGACACCGCCGTAAGGGCTACATCAGCCTTTTATCCAACCAAGGGTTTAAAAAAGATTTAGAGGAATTTCAACTGACATCAGAGGTTTTAATGCTAGACACCATCAAGCCGTCCGAAGAAGCTGCACTTAATTTGAACATTGAACAAGCAGAGGATGTTTTTTATCTAAAACGAATTCGTTACATCAATGGACAAACCTTATGTTTAGAAGAATCCTATTACCGAAAAACGATCATTCCTTATCTCAACACAGAAATTGCTGCCGACTCTGTTTTTAAATTCGTCAGTGAAGGGCTTGGACTCAAAGTCGGCTTCTCTGATATGTACTTACAAGTAGGCAAACTAAACGAAACCGAAGCAAAGCACCTCGGCCTCAAACAAGACGATCCCGCCCTCCGCGTCGAGACGGTCTTTCATCTCACAAACGGCCAGCCCTTCGACTTCTCGAAAATCACATATAACTACATGCAATCCCAATTTTTTATTCAAGCGAATAATTATTATGGGTGATGGATGAGAAAAGCCCCCTGGTGTCAGGAGGCTTTCTTACTTTTATCTTTTAACCTTTAAACATTCCACCCTTCTTTCTTGAGAAGATAGGCCATCAATCCCAACATCACCATAATAAATGTCTATGTGTTTTCCTTTGCCAATTAGAGCAACTGGAAAAGCATGCTGGTCTTGCAGACACTTTTCAAACTCATCTGGATGAATTTCGACTTCAATTTCATGTCCAATGAACGCATATTCAAACGTCATCGTATGATAAAGATCCACAAGACAGCGTATGATCTCCTGCTGAAGATGAATGACATCATGAGAAACAACCTCTGTCCACTTTAAACAGATAACGAACCCTACATAACCTGTTTCTTTTTGTATGTTGATGGTCATATCATTTAGCTTCGACCCCGACAATTCAAACTCTGTATAATAACCTGAAAAGTTATCATCTTTGATGATGTTCTCTTTTATACTTTGTTCAATCCATATTTCGCCATCAGAATCCTTACTAAACTTTACTTTGGTAATAGACATTTCTTTTTCAGCTAGATAATCAGCCAATTGGCGAAAAGCATTTGGAAAATGAATCGTCTCATAAAAAACGATTCCAATATTGATGTATCCACCTATAGCTATCATGCACCCCTCGCTTTATTTTTTCTTTCATTATACTTTACTCAAACCTTTATTCTGAGAAAACTCCTTCTCTTACATGAACACTTCCGATTTAAAACATCAAAAAAATTCATTTTACGAATGCATCAAACAAACTTATGATAAACGTAACAAGAGTGTATAGGAGGAGTCATCAGATGAGAGACATTAGAGTGTATCATGTTGATGCGTTTACAACTGAGAAATTTGGAGGAAATGCCGCTGGGGTGGTGTTGGATGGTGAGTTTTTAACAGAAGATGATATGCAGAGCATCGCCAAGGAGTTGAATTTACCGGAATCTGTCTTCTTGCTTCCTGCCCATGATAAGAAAGCCGATTATCGCGTCAAATACTTCACACCGACGGAAGAGGTCAATTTTTGCGGGCATGCGACTGTTGGATTGACTTGGCTTCTAGCGACGGAGCTAGGACTGGCTAAAGAGAGATCAGGGGTCGTGTTAGAAACAAAGATCGGCCATGTGCCTGTTGTATGGCACGAAGAAAATGGAAAGGTCGTTGATGTGGAAATGACGCAGGTGACACCGAAGACGCGGGATTTTGTCATCGATTTAGAAGAGCTTAGTGACATGCTTGGTGTGAGCATTGACCGCCTTGATCCATCCTATCCTATCAAATTAGCAAACACCGGAAACTGGCATCTTCTTGTTCCGATGAAGCACCAACAGGACATTGATCAAGCGGCACCGAACTTAGCGGCTTTAGCTAAAATGAATAAAGAGCATGGTATCTCGACAACCCACCTTTATACGTTCCACACTTCAAAAGAATGCGATCTTTATACGAGGGATTTTGCACCTGGGATTGGTATACCGGAAGATCCTGTGACGGGGGCTGCAAACGGGGCGTTGGCTGGATATCTTTATTTGGAGGGTATCATTTCTCAGCAAGAAATCACTCGCCTGAACATTGCCCAAGGGGATGCCATCGGCAGACCTGGCATGCTTCGTATCACAGTCATTCCGAATGAATCAAAGCCGGTGATTAAAGTGGCAGGCGCAGCTGTCATCACGATCCGCGGCGTGTTAACTTTATAAAACATCAGCTTGAATGGGGACTTCCTGTTCAAGCTGATTCTATTTAAAATGATTTTTGACCGTTTCGATCCATCTTTTGGCCGATGGGGAAGCTGCTTTGAATGATTTGAGCGCCAGGTTGACCTCACGAAAGATGCTCGTCTCCAGTGGAATGACTTTCGTATGAGGTATGTGCGGCAGCAAAACCAATTTTGGAATGATCGTGACCCCAAGCCCTTCTTGCACCATAGAAATGAGCGTATTGTTGTCTTCAATTTCAAACAAAACATGAGGCTTCACGCCGCCTCTTTCTTTTAACAGCTTCTTGACGAGTATGTCACAGCCCGCTTTCGGCATGATAAAGGCTTCATCATGTAACGAGTCCACTTCAATCACTTTCTTCGTATGAAAGCGATGATTCTCTTGTATGAGCACCACCAATTCATCCTGAAAAAGTGGAACGGTCTCAAATTCCCTCGATGACTGCGTTAAAAAACCAACATCAACCGTGCCAGAAGTGATCCATTCCTCAATCTCCTCATAACCTCCTTCATATAACTCCAGCTTGATATGCGGATAGATTTGCGTAAAACGATGAATAAGGCGTGGAAGGACATTTGAGGAAAAACTAGGGAATGTCCCTATCTTGATACTCCCCACTTCCATCCCTTGAATGAGCGCCGCCTCCTGCTCAAGCAATGCTGCATGATGCATGATTTGCCGGATATGCGGCATCACCCGCTCACCTGCGTCCGTTAACGAAAGCCCGTTTCGATTCCGCCGAAGCAGCACAATCCCTAATTCCGACTCAAGCTTCGCAATATTATGACTCACCCCAGACTGCGTCAGCCCAAGCTTCTCCCCGGCTTTTGTAAAACTGCCGCATTCTACGACTGTTAGAAATACTTTGTATTGGAATGTGATCAGTGTGCTCACCTCACTTATTAATTCGTCGTTGCCGACGACGAAGACCTAGACGCTGCTTCATCAGCCTTCACACAATCAATCGCAACAACCAATGCAATCATCACAGGCTCCATCTCTTCTTTCAAAATATCAACCTTATAGCTGTCACCCCAAGTAAACCATTCCTTCTTCACCTGGCCGATCACATCACCATTCTGGAGCACCTGGAAATTCATATCCCACCAGTTACCTTGCACTTCTATACCCGCGGCATCAATTGAATATTTTGCTTTAAAGAACGTAAACTCTTTTTTGATCGTCAATACCTCTTGACCACCAACTTCTACTAAAAACTTCGGTAAAAAGCTAAACATTTTCTTCGTAATCACAGCGATTTCTTCTCGTTCTGTATTCAGAATGGTAAACGTCTTCGGTACCTTCAAAAAACTGCCTTCGACCAAATACACATCGTTCTCCTGCTGATCCTTTACTGTAAACCTGCCGCTCAGACTAAATACTTTCTGCTTCATGTAAAGCTGTTTCATATGGACCTCCGATTCAGTTCAAAAATTTATCCGTTCTTACATTACCTCTGATTATACCAAAAAATAGAATGTACAAAAAACCACCTGCTATCAGGTGGTTTTCGATTACTGATTCATTTTCAGAGATTCTTTTTCATATGTTTGAAAAGCATTTTCCATTCCCATGATGACCTCTTTAATTTTGACATAACCACTTGTGTAAGGAATAGAATCTCTAATCTCTTCCCACATAAAATGATCGTTTCACACATCACAAAATCTGTGTAATCTTTATCTGGAAGAGCTTCTGCATCAAAAAAACGCACCGTCACATGTTCTTTATATTTCTGCATCAACTCTTGCAGCGAAGCCGCATGGTTCTTATTTTGGTTTTGAAAGTGTCGTATGGGTCAGTTATTTTGTCCATCTGTTTTTTACCTCCTAATAAGGAAAACTCAAGCCTACTTGGGGATTGTTTTTATGATCAATGCTAAAAATAAGTCTGTCACAATACGTGATGCAAAAAAAGTCTCGTTTGAGGGAAATCACCCAAATGAGACTTTTTTTAGTGTTTATTTAATACCCATTTACAAAGTAAGCAATGGTTTCTAATTCATCTTCTTTCAGTTCTCTGTTCACGTACTTTTGATACTCATTCGTGATTTTCTGTTTATCTCCACCACATTGATCAGTGAATTTCGCTATCATCCGAAGTTTGTCTGTTTCCTGACGAAACTCCTCTTTTGTCCATGGTCTTTGGTGTGAAGGAATATACGTTTCGGCATCAAAAGCATCTAACTCATCTAAAAGACGCAACGTTTCCTTCACTGTATAATGAACTTTTTCGGCATACATTTTCGGATAAATACAATCACCAAGAAACAGGATTTTCTCTTCTTTCACATACACGATCACGGAATCAGCCGCATGATCGCCTCCAACATGCTGCACGATGCAAGTGACCCCGCCAAGATCAATCTCTATCCGACGGTCAAACG
Source organism: Bacillus sp. FSL K6-0994 (assembly GCF_038630815.1). Lineage (NCBI taxonomy): Bacteria > Bacillati > Bacillota > Bacilli > Caryophanales > Bacillaceae > Bacillus > Bacillus sp. FSL K6-0994. Next base: position 3,643,169 of record NZ_CP152043.1, read on the forward strand.
TGACATCCGGTAAAACCACCTGAATATCTCGATGACCCTGATATTCTTCCTTAATAGCCTTCGCGCAGAACTCAATCTCCGTTCCTTCCCTCACCCGCTCATCAATCGCCTCATCTGACCACGAAAACGGAACAAGCTCCTCCATTTCCTTTCTTGTCTGTGCAGAAGCAATTGAAACCGTATCAGGCAGCGCAGGCAGACCAAAAATATGATCCCAATGCCAATGCGTGAGGACAACCATATCAGGCTTGGCGTTCTCGTGCTTTAAAGATCTTTGGATGAAATAGTTCGCATGATCTTCTGAGTTACCGGCATCGATCATTAATGTTTTGTTATTGCCAACGACCATGCCTAGGATGGGGCGGTCGGTGAGTGATATTGGTGTGATGTACCAAAAACTCTGACCTATTTTTTTAATTGAATGCATTGGTGCTTCCTACTTTCTGTCATTATTTTTTAAATTGAATCACGTTTTTTCCCATCGTTCTACTTGTTTAAGTATATCGAATTTCATTACTCGAAGTAGCACGCGAAGCCAATATTGTGACAATGATCGCGATTGCAACGCCTAAAGCACCTGCCCAAGTAACGGAAGATAGAGAAACCCTCTCTACAAAGATACCTCCAATAGCTGCACCTGCAGCCATCGCCAATTGCATCATTGACTGATTGAGACCTAATAGTATACCTGATGACTCTGGCTCCATTGTAGCTAAGTGATATTGTTGAGTCGGGCCAGAAGACCATGCAGCAAATGACCATAATATTAAAATGAGCAATACTCCAACATAAGAATGCGTAACTAGTGAGAGCAATATGAGCATGATGACATGTAATGTCATTCCACTAATCAGCGTAAAATTCACACCCCATCGATCGGTACTAAATCCACCAAACTTTGACCCAACTAGACTAGCAATCCCGAATACGAGGAGAACTCCACTCAGCAATTTGCTGCTTACACCTGATATATTTAAAAGGTAAGGGGATAGGTAGGTATAGGCAATTGAATAACCACCAAGCCAGAAAAAGGTGATGGCTAATCCCAACACTACTTTTGGTTTTTTAAAAAGAGCGAGTTGTTGAATTAAAGGTACAGGTTTATCCCCTTGGATTTTTGGAATCGTAAGAGAAATGATCACCATGGCTAATAATCCGAGTAAGGCTATTCCTCCAAATACAGCTTTCCAACCAAAGAAATCACTAGTCATTCTCCCCAGTGGGACTCCAATGATCAATGATGCTGTAAATCCCATTACTACTGTAGCAATAGCGGTACCTTGCTTACCTTTTGGTGCAATTTTTTCAGCAATTGTTAATGCAGTAACTACGACCATCCCCGCTCCAAGAGCCATAATAATTCTTGACACAATAAATAATTGATACCCAGGGAGGACGAATGCCAGAATATTACCTAGAATAAAAACGCTAAGTGAAAATAACATTAACTTGCGTTTATTCATTCCCGATGTTAAAGCCATTAATACTGGGGTGAAGATGGCATACACAAGAGAAAAAATCGTAATTAACTGGCCAGCTGCAGCTATCGTAATCCCTAATGATTCAGAAATATTATCCAAAATACCAGAGATGATATACTCTGATGTACCAACTAAAAAACTGACAATAGCTAAAATGTAAATCTTTACAGTGTTTGACAATGTAGATCACTCCTTATATATAATACATTTACATATCTAGAATTGTTAATATGTATGGACAAAAAAACATATTACGATAAGTCGATTTGTATTTAATAAATGAAACTGAATTCTGATGTATGAATTCAGTTCATTTATTAAATATTTTTTTCTAGAATCTCAGCAATTTTTTTTATGGCATTTTCATCTCTTTTATAATACGTGTATTTACCTATACGCTCTGTCGTAATTAATCCAGCTCGAAGTAAAATTGAAAGGTATTGAGATGCTGTTGATTGCGTCATTTTCAATTTATCTGTTATTTGACTAACACATACCCCTGTAGTATTCATATCAATCCCTTCATGGGGTGTAAAATGACGATCAGGTTCCTTTAGCCATTGTAAAATTTGCAATCTGGATTCATTGGATAAGGCTTTGAAAACTTCTATTGGCTCCATACAAACTATTATATCGATAAATAACGATATGTCAACACGTGTTGTTTGAGATTCATTACAACTTTCTATTTTCCTAGATTATTCTCGCCGCTTTAGGCTTAATCGTGGTTTATGCGGGGTGGTTATATCTTCTATTCTGGTGCAAAGGAGAGTTTGATGGAAAAGGATTAGAGTACTTTTTTGCTGCTTGTACAGCTAAATTTAACCTTCTCCCCTCACTAACTTATGATAGGGCTCACCGTGATGCCCTTAAATGAGGTTATTATCTACCAAGATTCTTAAAGTATTATTTAATGTTGGCAGATCTCTAGAACTACATTTAAATTAGCTCATGAAACACTCAAGTGATAATGAAAGGAGAAACAATGAAAAATTATCATTTTAGAACCATCAATTGCGTGAAGCGATTTGATTTTTTTGGACGAAAACACTACCTGAAAACTAAGCCTACGTGGGATTGTTTTTATTATCAATGCCAAAAATAAGTCTTCCACAATCCGTGATGCAAAAAAAGTCCCGTTTGAGGGAAATCACTCAAATGAGACTTTTTTTAGTGATTATTTAATCACCATTTACAAAGTAAACAATGGTTTCAAATTCAACATCTTTCAGTTCTCTGTTCACGTAATTTTGATATTCTTTCTCGGCATCAAAAGCATCTAACTCATCTAAAAGACGCAATATTTCTTTCACCGTATAATGAACTTTTTCGGCATACATTTTCGGATAAATACAATCACCAAGAAAAAGAATTTTCTCTTCTTTCACATACACGATCACTGAATCAGCAGCGTGATCGCCTCCAACATGCTGCACGACACAAGTAACCCCGCCAAGATCGGTCAAACGTCACATCCGGTAAAACCACCTGAATATCTCGATGATCCTGATATTCCTCCTTGATGGCCTTCGCACAGAACTCAATCTCCCTTCCTTCCCTCACCCGCTCATCAATCGCCTCATCTGACCACGAAAACGGAACAAGGTTCTCCATTTCCTTTCTTGTTTTTGCAGAAGCAATCGAAAGCGTATTAGGCATCGCCGGCAGACCAAAAATATGATCCCAATGCCAATGCGTAGGACAACCATATCAGGCTTGGCGTTCTCGTGCTTTAAAGTTCTTTGGATGAAATAGTTCGCATGATCTTCTGAGTTACCCGCATCGATCATTAATTTTTTGTTAGTGCCTGCGACCATGCCTAGGATGGGACGGTCGGTAAGTGATACTGGTGTGATGTACCAAAACCTTATGATTTATCTTGTTTTTTTATCCAAAGCTATTTCAAAAGAGTTAATTTAAATTAATTTACTTTAAAATTAAATAGGTTATATAAAGCTTACAGGCTATAGTATTTATCAGACCTTTATCCGCAAGTTTTTCGCTTCAGAAAATGCACATTCTTTTAACGAATTTTCACCAACACGATTAGACAAAAGTATTTCTCTAATATTCTCCTCAACCTCTTCACCTAAAGATTGCAAAATTCCCTCTGCAATAGCCCTAGCAAGCAATGGGGGAACCGCATTTCCAATTTGTTGATACTGTGAGTCCTTTGATCCACAGAATTTATATGAATCCTGGAATGATTGTAGCCTAGCCGCTTCTCTAATACTGATAGCTCTGTCTATAACAGGATGAACCCACATCGATTTTCTGGCATTAAGTACAGTATCTGAAGGCTCATTATATGCAAGTCTTCTGTAAATAGTATTTTGTGTTCTGCTATGATCTGTGTAGGTTGTCTTCAATGAATCATCCAGATTATGGAAATTCTGACCTTCTTTAAGGGCCTTAAACCTTTTTAGAGCTACTTCACCAGTTTCAGTTCTAACATGGTTGTAAATCTTATCTATATTATTAAGATAATTATTAAGAGGACTATTAAGTAGCGGTTGATGGGACGACTTAACTAGTTCATCATCTTTAACATTTACACCTGGTGAAATGTTTTCTAAATCACCTATAGCATCATAGATTTTATTATACTCTTTCTTTTTATGAAATAATGGCTCAGGCGTTTTAACTGTTTTCGTTTTTAAACAAGTACCTTTGATTCCCATTAAAACTAATCGGCTTCTTTCTTGCGCTACTCCATAATGAGCAGCATTAAAAATATACTTATTCTCATTTAATACATAACCCAAGCTGGTAAACTTTCTTTTAATATAATTAAACACATTAAATGATTTAATGATAATCTCAATATCGTCATGATTTTCTTCTATATCGAATAACAAAACTTTATTTTCAATTACTTCTGATATCTTGCGTATTATCTTCTGAGCCTCAATGATGTTTTCAAGAGTATCTGTATATGAAGCGAAATCTTCAGTTGTTTTGTCTAAAAGATTCTTCAGCTTTTCTCCCAGGTCAGTCCAATCTAATTGGTATAGGCTATTCCAGTATTCACAATGCTGACTAAGCCATTGCTTGTTTATTACCTTCATAAAAAATTTATAGTTTGCCTCTTTTTCTATAAAACGCAATAAATCAATGGGCGATTTCTTTTTAGCATGTTTTAAAAGTGTATTTAATTTAGAAAAGAGTTCATTACTTATCATAAAAGGTGTTAAATCTGTCCTCTGTTCGTACGCATTCATAAGAAAATTTCTCAAGTTAACAGAATAAGATGTCCTTCTGCCAATCTTAATATGTTCTTCCACAGGCTCGATTTCCAGCTTAACAAGTTCGACTTCGTCACCTTCACTCAAAAAAAACTTATGCTTTTCTGACTCCATACTTTTCACGTTTTCCATCACAAAAGCTAAAGGACGAATTTCTTCAATCGCCCGCAAATACTCCTTAACAAGATTATTATTCGAAGAAATTAAGGTATTCTGCTGCCGATTCGCATTGGAAAATCCTTGACATGGCGGTCCTCCGATCACAACATCAATATCACAGAATTCACCAATCTTTTTTCCATTTTCGTCTGCATATTGAAGTTTTGTAATATCCTCATGTAAAATGACATCATTATGGTGGTTTATTTTGAAGGTTTTACGTGCGTTCTCATTAATTTCGACAGCGACTTTCACTTCGAACCTGCCTGTCTGTTCAAAGCCGTTGCTGAGACCGCCTGCCCCTGCAAAAAGATCCATTACTTTAAATTTTTTCATTATAAAACCTCACTTCATTAAGAAGTAGTCTTTCATACTATATTTTCGATAAGAACATAAGTTCCTAAATTTGTTTTTTAATTAACTTTTCAATTATATCATAATTATATTTATATCAAGTGGTTTAATGTTGGGTACTCGAGTAAGATTCCTGAATTTACACTAGACAATTTTTTCTCACAAAGAATAACAAAACCACAGCGCTCCTATCCATGCCAGAAAATGCTCTCTAAAGTTCTCTGACAATGTCTTCAGATATCAGGAAGTGAATCAAAAAGACTGCTATGTAATGAAGTTAATATGCATTTGGGAGCATGAACTCATGCAGGACTTCAACACTCCGTTAATCATATTGCATCGTATATAAAACACTATATGCCCTTAAATTAAAAACACCCTGAATCTCTGTCAAAAGATTAGGGTGATAAGATTAAATTAAGTTTTTTAATTCCTGTGCGCAGGTTTCTTTGTACTGAATCCAGCATGCTTCTTGCTTCGCCCATTGTGTAACGTTTCGCTCTCCCGCAGATTCCCTAAGGTAGGACAATGTCTTTTCTGCGATTATTCGAATAATATCATCCCATTTTTCGGAAAGGGATTGTTTTTCCCATACTTCAACTAAATCTATCTGTTCACTATATATTTGATGAAGCATTGCAGTTGTATAATAAAGGACGTTTGCTTTGTAACCTCTTAGCTTCATTTCATCAACAATTTTCTTTACCCTAAGATTAATTATAGCTCGGGCAATTAGTTTTTGATAGACAGATAATGTTATCTTATCTAGGGTATTTCCGCTCCAGAAGCTCTTATTCAACTCCATGAATTTTTTAAAAGCTTCTTCCCCTCCTTTACTAGAAACGTGAGGATAGCCTTCCCATGACATGAAATATTTAGCCAAATCAACTTTTGTGAGGACTTTATTTTTCGGATATTGCTTCTTAAAGTCGGTCTGTTCTTTGCCTCTAATGCGTCTATTTATATCAACCATATACTGCCCTCTGGCACGTTCAAAGTACCATTTGCTTTCGGATCTTCTGCCCTCTATTCCAGGAATCCAGATATTTCTTGAAAATTTTTCGAGGTCAGACATGAAACGTGTATTGGCTAATAAATCTGATTTATTAATCTTGTTTTGTGTATTAGCATACTGTGATATGCGTGAAATCATCTCATCTTCGATCTGGTGCTGATCCCTTTCAACAAATTCATTCACCTGTAGGATAGTAAGTTTTGCTTGAACATAGACATCCTTCAGGCTGATACCATCCTTGTAGGCTTTATGAATAGAAGCTGTCGTTTGACCTCCGTTGACAATCTGCCAGCCACTTAATTCCTTAATCTTAAATTGGTTTACCCCGTCTTTTACTGGTTCAAAGTCACCAGTACGAGCAACTGTTGATATACCATTGTTATATGCAACAAACATTTTACGCTGAAAAGGGTCCTTTAATGTATCGCGAATGCCTTTGTTGGTTCCGCCCCTCGCTTGAAGGAATGAACGTACATTTCGCTCAACAAGCTTTTGCCCCCATTCATCATAAGCTTTAGCTAGTAACTCAGCTGAAATATAACCTATATAACATTCAAAATCCTTCACACCACTTGAAGGGCCAGGGACAAACATCATTTCAAATGTTTCACCGTAGTCCTGTTCAAAATTAATGTAGTCTGTTTCAATAGCTTGCTCAGAAGTGATCAGTTGCTGAACTCGATCGATATCCCATACTTGAACATTAACCGTCTCAATTCCAGGGATGGTTATTTCTACAGGCTTATTGGAAGTATAATACATGTTCGTGATAACAAAAATATTAATCTCATTTAAACTATTCAATACTTTATCAATGATTTTAGCAAGATCATGAGCTTCCAAAGAATGATCAATCGTCTGAAGGAGATTCTTTGAATTTGTAATAAAGCGTTTTGCCCTATTGGCTATTTCAGTAACAGCAGTCATGTTGATGGAAAGCAAATCTTCTTCATTCTGCTCAAAGTTATAATCAACAACGTAAACATCTAATACTTGATTCTCATCATCATAAGAATAGGCATTTACGGCAATGTTTTTTCCAGAATCCTTAAAAGGAGGTAACAGAATTTCAGGTTCATCTGGTCTATCCATAAAAGAAATCATTTTTTCCAGGAAAGGAACCTGGTAACTACCAGATTTTATTGCTTTTTCCTCTAACTCTTCTGTAAAATCGAGCAGGAATTCTTTTCTTTGTCTTGTTTCTATCATCTTTTATCCTTCCACTCTAAACAATTGATATATGGTTTCCAGCTGCTTCTCATGTGCTGAACAATGAGTCAAATCAATATTATAGCTTACATGTGAAATTCCTTTTGGCAGATGCTCCTTTATTAAGCGGGGAAATTTTTCACCAGCCTCATACACCTCTGTCTTTTCCATAAAATACAGTGCCTGTCCTGCCAGCTCTTGAAGAGAAAGTCCATGAGTTCGGCTTTGCTCTAGAAAACATACATAGAGATAAATTGAAGATACGGCTTCATTCAGCTTTAGCTGGTTTTCATTTGATATTTTAATCGTTTTTGATAATTTTTCAATAATTGTTTTGATCTCAATTCCGCATCTAGTCCCCTTAAAATCAATGCGACCTTTCGTTGGTCCTTCCCAATGCTCGATTATAAGAGGCGGCTGGCCAGGATGCTTTTCCAGCCATTCATTAATAAACCATAATTCCCCAAACAACCCACGCTGTTGCTCTTCCGAAAGCCGCTTAAATCCTCCGCGCTGAAAGAAAGTCCTCCATCGATCAAGTACTTTATAGACTGTTGAAAAGAGTGAGCCTTCTTCTTCAGCTACTGCCAGATGATCAGCGAGATTCTGCAGAACAAGTTCAAAGATTTCTGGACTTTGTTCATCCTCTTGTCGGATAACAAGAAAATAATGTTCCTTTAAGAGGGATAGTTTTTCAAAGTATTCCACCTTAACGGACATTCCCCTCCATTTAGGCAATGCTTTTTCCTGGTCTTCGTCCCATCCTCCTGGCCCCAAATCAATGTACAGCTGCCTATGATGATTAGCAGGATCAATTCCTGCAAACATAATTGGATTCTCATAAGTCAAGACATTCAATTTGTAAACTTCACTATCATCCTTGCCCCTAAGTTCTTGTATCAATTCCTCAAATTCTAATTTTAGGTTCAACACAATACTCTCCTTAAAAATTATATCGTTTTATTTGTCTGGTAGATGCCTTTCTCTTCGATTTCCGTCGCAGGGAAAGAAAACGCAATTCCAATTGGCACTAGTTTCGAGGAGAATTTCACATCTAAACTCTTAAAGATAGGAACTTCTGGATGCAAAGGATATATTAACATTAGGCCATTTTCCTTTGAACGCACTCCTCGTTTATCTTTACGCTCTTTAAGTTCTTTAATTTTATCGAAGTCCAAATCCATGTCCTCATGGTTTGGAGACACAATAGCCCCAATGTCTCTAATTTGATACTTGCTATCAGGCTCTTTGATTTTATTCCCAAGTGCAGAAGCAGATTTCAAACTGATTTTCCCTAATTCAACCGGGTATTCCGATAGACCATTAGCAGATTTAAGCTGACCTTCTACAATTGAAACTGTCCAATTTAATAACTCGCCCTCTTTGTTCACTCTATCAATATAGTCAGCAATTAGTGCAGAATTTACAATATTACTGTCAGCCGTTCGATATTCTGACAGAAATCCCTTTATGTGTTCTGCGTTCACACCAGATGCCGAGTAGAAGTTGGTCTTTTTGTATGTTGTCTTTGTTAAAGGAAGTATATTAACGAGTTTAACAGCCGCATCCATGTTTCCTTTCATTACATCTTCACTTGGATCAAATAGTCTTGTCTGTTGTAGGGTACCAGCATAAATGACATTTGAAGAAACTGCATTTCTCATTTTCAAAGGACTTGTAAGCTTCATTGTTGGATGGCTGAGCATTTTTATTGCATATTCAGAAGGTGTCTTCTTCATTGCAGCCAGACGGTCAAATTCCTGTCGAAGTTGAATCATCGCAATAGACAGATGTTCAAAATTTGAAGCAATCTCATTAGAAGTATAAATGCGGCAGATATCCATATAACCCCTTCTATAGCCAAACCAGCGCCCCATCTGCATGAGAGTATCGTACATAAGCGTATTACGGAAATAATAGGTGATACTTAAGCCTTCTAGTGTTAATCCTCTGGATAATTTGTCTCCACCAACAGCAATGACATTTAACCCTTCTTCTTTATATTGATGGTAGTCTAATGCATCCCGGCTGTTACCATTTATCTCAAAAACTTGGATACTTTCACAGCAATTCATCAATTCTTTATATACTTCATTCCAGCTGAATTCTGGATGATTTTCATTAGGCCAATCTTTACTTGTTGGGAGAATATCATTTTCATAAAGGTCTTGTAGCTCTGCAATCACAGTGCTTTCTGGATTATACTGTAGTTGCTTTGATATAGCATCAAATGCCCGCGCCACTGCGTCTTTTACACTTGACTGGACATCTTTAAAGCGAGAAGTATGTATGAGCATTGAATTATGCTTATTTCTTTGTCCTCTCAGATTGCGGATAGCAATCACAAGGAGGAATTCAAGTATTGCTTCACGCATTTGAGGAGGAACTTCTTCGAATTTATTTGCGTCAGATTTCTTTTTAATTTTTGTAAATACATCAAGGTCTTCTTGACGCAAATGGCGGATCAGACTTGGGCGAGTATCTTCAGCGTCCTCTTCCACATTAAAATATTCCTCAGGTCCGCAATATTCCTTCGGCTTTGGTAGGCCGACAAGGAAATCTTTTGGATACAGGTCATCGCCTTCTTCATTTGTACTTCCTTCATTGCTGATTAGAAGATTTGCAAAAGGTGTTGCAGTATATCCGACAAAAGCCTTCCGACTAAAAATTTCAAGAATTTGCCTGATTAAACGATTGATCGTTTTCGGATCTTCATTTTTATCAGGGTTGGAAGTGTCAACGGATGCCTGATCTGCTTCGTCATCAACAATTAAGATGGGAATATCCAAATTATATATATCCCGATGATAAATTAACTGGTCTCGAAGTGACTCTAGTACAGTTTTATTTTTCTTAACAACCATTAATGTTGGTGAATTTAGGTTACTAGTACCCCTTTGGCTTGATTTGATATCATGGTCTTCTGTTGTCCAAGAAGAAATGATATGATCAGCCGTATTTGCGCTTATTTGGGCAACCCCTATTGGATTTCCATCTTTGTCTGTTCGGTTTCCGATCACCTCTTCATTCAGACGGATCTGTGTCTGAGTTCTTAAATCATTATGAATACCTGACAGCACAATTATTAGCATATAGCCGACATCAAAAGCTTTATTGATTAAGCCAGTGAAATTAGCTGTTTTACCTGACTGAACGTAACCTAATACAAGCCCACGTTTATCGAATGGATCCATCGAGCTTGGATTTCCTATAGATGCCATTATCTGATTCGTTGTTTCATCTATTGCAGTAACTGCCTCAAAAGGCCAGTTTTTCGAACTGGAGAGATATCTACGGTACCTGGACCAGAAAAATCCGCTAGCTACCATCTTAGGCTCAAACCAGCTTTTTTCTTTGGATTCTCTCATTACATAATCCTTTGGAACTTCCAAACCAATTTTGTACTTTATGTACATTTCAAGTGACCATCTTTGAAATGTTGGATCGTCAATATGGCTCTCCGCCGACGCTAATCCTCTTGCTGATTCCAAGGCTTTTTCAGCTGCCTCTTCCTGATTTTTATAAACTGTTTTTAGGTAATAATATGTATTTGAAAAATTCTGTTCAAAAAAATCTTTCAAATCAATTGCTGACATTCAAATTCGCCTCCAATAAAATTACTTTTAAAGTTGCACGGTTTAATTCATCAAATGCAGGTTGCGTTAACAAAATATTCAAAAGCTGTTCTACGTTTTCAGCAACATTCAACTGCATCATAGAAGAAGCAAATTGGACTACCAATTCTTTCTTGCTGTCTGAAACCTTTTGCACTTCTTCTTCTGGAACCTTAGGAGCATCAATAATATTGCTTGGCGAGCCAAGCTGTACAAATTTCAAGTATAAGTTTAAGAGTTTTACATGTTCATCATCCAAATTTTTAAGCAACTCAGAAAGAATCGGATGATTCCGATTTAAAATAAATTGAGGACCATCATCTTTTCCTGACTGCTCCCATGTATTTAGACTTCCCTTAACAGAAGGATTTCTAGGACCAGACTGTGTCCGGAAATAAAACATATCCCTTGAAACTTTTCGTGCAATGGATGAAATGGATTCAAGTCTTCTTTTAGCGTCTTCAGGCAAATTAATGCCCGATTTTTTTATATCAACCTGCCAGTCTGAGTCAGCTGAATTCGGAAGATCGATGCGAACCCTGGCCAGCTGTGAAGCTGCATCCTTTGGAAACAGCCCCATCCAATCACCAAAATATAGAAGGCGATTTTCTCTATAGATATATAACCCCTGGTGATCACGCCAGCCTTTGTAACCGCCAGCCTTCTTATATTCAGATTCTGTTAGATTGGATGCATGAGGCAAAATAAAATACTGTACTTTAATTCTATTATCATTAATTTTAAGAATCTGCATTTCTCCTTCCAGTGTATTTGAATGACTCCTCATAAAGGGATCCCACGGATCTATCACTTTACCGTTAATAAAGAGGCTTACTTCTTTTTCTTCCAGTATAGAGTGAAAGACAAATTCCAGGTGTCTATTAATACGGGAAACTTTATTGTAGAAGCTTGTTTCCTTTAATCTGCGCTTTCGTCCGACTCCCATAAAACGGTCAAGTTTATCAATACAGACGACTGTGCCGTTTTCTTCCTTTATTTCACCCATTTTCAATTTGATTTCTTCAGGAATTCTGGTAAAAAGCTGCCATTCATTACATTCCGATACATGATCAAGATCCCAGCATCTCTCATAATATACTCCATCTTTTTTTGTCAAAACACTCAACCGCTTCCCAAGTGAAAAAGAAGCCGTTTTTAACCCCATTCCAAAACGACCGAGTTCGTTTGCTCTTCTATGCTCTCTTGGGTCTTTAGAACCAATACTCATGGCAATTTGAAGCATATCTTCAGTCATACCGAAACCATTATCTTTTATGGTAATCATTCCATCTGTATCGTTATAAGTAAAATTAATTTTAATAGTTGATGCCTTAGCATCGAGACTGTTATCTACAAGGTCAGCAATAGCTGTGCTAGCGTTATAGCCAATAGAACGAAGCGCCTGAATCACAGGCGCTGCTGATGGTCTTGTCAGAACTGTATTCATCTATAAAACCTCGTTTCAAAGCACTATTCATCTTAATTATAGCAAATAATTAGTAGAATAAAGTGTAGATAATAGTTTGTACTTAAGTTTACAGATAGATAAAACAAATGTTTCTTATTAGGTTTTATTAAATGGTAAAATACCTCATCTACTTATGATAAGGCTCCCCCCGCACAATCCGAAACGCCCGATAAATCTGCTCCACCAGCACCAGCCTCATCAACTGATGCGGGAACGTCATCCTCGAAAACGACAGTTTCTCATTCGCGCGCTTCATGACAGCGTCGCTTAAGCCAAGGGATCCGCCTATGACGAAACATACTTTGCTTTTTCCGTATGTTGCCAGCTTATCTATTGTATCGGCTAATTCTTCGGAAGTTTTCATTTTTCCTTCGATGGCGAGGGCGATGACGTGGGCGTCGGGGTTGATTTTGCTTAGGATGCGTTCGCCTTCTTTGTCTTTGATGATTTTCATGTCTTGATCGCTGAGATTCTCGGGTGCTTTTTCGTCCGCGAGCTCAATGATCTCGATTTTTGCGTAAGCCTGTAATCGTTTTGTGTATTCGGCTATGCCTTGCTTTAGATATTTCTCTTTTAATTTTCCTACTGTGATAATTGATATATTCACAGGTCATCCCCACCTTAAGAACAAGTTATTCATATAAGTTATCAACAATTGTGGATAAAATTTGTGTATTTTGTGTCCGATCATTCGTTCCCCACTATATATATTGCAGGTTCATCGCACAATTCACAGGTTGTGGATAAACTGTGTGTATGTTCGATTTTTCTGAATTCCGGCGGCGTTTCGTGATCATCTATGTACATGTCTAGTACGGTTTCTATGTGTTCTGCACACGCATAAAATGTTTTGTTCATAAGTTTCTGATTCCTCCAATATGTTGTCTGGTTATTCACAAGTGTTTCGCTCATTGTTCAATATAACCGATTTATTCACATGTTAATAGTCTTTTACCATTTCCCACACCTTTTATCCACAAACCAAACAAAAAAGCCCCCACTCCTGTGAAGGCTTCCTTCTATCAAAACGGATTATAAAATCTCGTTCCTCTAACAAATGTAATCACTAACGACACGATCAGCACCACACCAACAAACAATAACGCAGCATAATCTGCTTTTTGAAAGTCTTTTGCCGTAAACCATGTACGCTTTTTATGTTTCCCAAACCCCCGCAGCTCCATCGCATTGCTGATCGTTTCGATCCGCTCCAAGCTGGAGAAAATCAGCGGCATGACAATCGACAGTGCATTTTTGATTCGTTTCCCCAATTTTTCATTCTTCGATAAATCAATGCCTCTTGCTTGCTGAGAAATCGCGATCGTGCGAAAATCTCTCTGAATATCAGGAATATAGCGAAGGGCAATCGCTACAGCATACGAAATCCGGTAGCTGACCCCAATTCGGCTGAGGGATGAGGCGAATTCACTTGGATTTGTTGTCACAATAAATAAAAGCGCTGCTGGCATCACGGTCACATATTTTAGCGTAATGTTCAATTGATAGAAAAGCTGTTCAAGTGTGACATTATACCAGCCGGCAATATGAAATAGCTCGTGCTTCGCTCCGTAGATGGCGACACCTTGCTGGGGTGCAAAGATGTAAATGGCGATGTTATTGATCACTAGGAAAATCGCCAGGACGATTACCACGAAGGAAATATCACGAAATCGTACGTTCGACATCTGAAAGAATACGATACTGGCGGCTAACATAAAGACTAAAACGCCTGTATCATACGTGAGCATCGCTGCGGATGACCAGAGAATAAAGCAAATGAGTTTGGTTGCTCCTGTCAGCCGGTGAATCGGCGACGGGCGATCGATATAGGACAGCATGTCTACAGCCATGTCATTCGTTCCTTTCTGTCAACCTCAATGAAGCGATCTACGAGTTCATTTGGATTCGGCCAATCTGCTTTCAGCGCCAGTTCATACAGCGACGTTTCTTTTAAGCTCGCCTTTTGGACAAGCAGTTGATCTGTCAGCACTTTGGCTGGTGTATCATCTGCAATTTTTTCTCCATCTGAAATGACAATGGTTCTTGTTGTGTATTCGAGCATGAGATGCATATCATGGGTGATCATCAAAATCGTGACGCCCTGCTGATTTAATTGCTCTAAAAACGTCATCATCTCTGTGTAATGTTTAAAGTCCTGTCCTGCGGTTGGTTCGTCTAGAATGAGGATTTCTGGCTCTAGTACAAGTATAGATGCAATGGTGACGCGTTTTTTCTGTCCAAAGCTGAGGGCTGAGACCGGCCAGTTCCGAAATGGATACAGTCCGCATACTTTCAGGACCCGCTCCACCCGTTCCTTGATCTCGTCTTCCTTTACGCCTCTTAAAACGAGACCGAGTGCCACCTCATCAAAGATCATTTGTTTTGAAATCATTTGATTTGGGTTTTGCATGACGACGCCGATTCGTTCGGAGCGCTGTTTGATCGTATCTCCTGTGATGTCATCACCATTTAAAAGAATGGACCCCTTCGTTGGCTTTTCAAATGCACAGAGCACCTTGGACAATGTCGTCTTGCCCGCTCCATTGGCTCCTGCGATGCTGATCATTTCTCCTTTTTTGACGGTAAAAGAGATGTTGCTCAGCGTATTTGGTCTTGTTGGATAGTCAAAACTCAGCTCGCGCACTTCTAGTAAATCCTGTGCTGCATTCTGCTCGACTGACGGCTCAGATGCTTCCATCCATTGCTCGATTTTCTCTTTTGCCTCGTCATTTAAGGTGAGATGCTGTAAATTAGCGATCTGATCTCCTGCTTCAACCGGAATACCTGCATATTTCATCGCTTTCACATATAAAGGCTCACGCAAATACGCCGCTTCTAATACATTTGAGGCGAGCAATTCATCTGGTGTCATATCCGCTGCAATCGTTCCTTCATTGACAACGATGATGCGGTCCACATGACGGAAGAGGACGTCCTCTAATCGGTGCTCAACCATCACAATGGTTTTTTTCGTTTGTTTTTGCAGCCGGTCAATGAGGTCGATGACTTCTTTGCCTGTTGCGGGGTCAAGGCTTGCAAGTGGTTCATCAAACAGCAAAATGTCGACATCATTGACAAGTACACCCGCAATGGCGACACGTTGTTTTTGTCCGCCTGACAGCTCATGCACGGACGATGCCAGCTTGCCGTCTACCTCTGTTAATCTAGCTGCTTCCTCGACACGTGTTTTCATTTCTTCGCGTGTGACTTGATCATTTTCAAGCGTGAACGCGATATCCTCTCCAACGGTCAGCCCAATGAATTGTCCATCAGGGTCCTGAAGCACCGTTCCGACAAGCTGTGAGAGCGAGAAAATGTTTTCTTTCTCTGCATTTTTCCCGCCGATGTGAAGACTTCCTTCCATAGAACCTTTATAAGACGCAGGAACTAGCCCATTGATACAATGGGCTAGTGTGCTTTTTCCCGATCCAGACGGGCCTGCGATGAGAACTTTTTCTCCTTCATAGATCGTCAGGTTGATATCCTTTAATGTTGGTTCTGCCTGACTGCGATACTTGAATCCGAAATGTTCGAATTGAATCATCGGTTTCTTCATTTATGTGTTCCACCTTGCTTCATGATGTTTCTTTCGATAGGCTGCCGCTTTTGCTTCTCGTTTTCGCATAAGCTGCAATGATGATGGTTCCTAGTACACCAACTGTGATGATGTTTGAAATCCCTGCCACGATGCCTTGAACAAACACTTTGTTCGCAGGTTCTGCATAGATCACAATGTCGAGTACAGGAGCAATGATAAACCAGCCTAATGCCTGTGCGCCTGCTTGTACGGCGTTAAAGAGCGTGATTTTCTTCCAGCCGAAGTCTCCCTCTTCTACTTTTAAACGGTTAGAAATAAAGCCGATCAATAAACCAACGACACCCGATACAATAATCCAGCTCCACCAAGGGCCAAATGTGGTCGCATCTTTAATGAGATGGCCAATAAAACCAATCAGTGCGCCTGCAACAGGACCAAATAGCACGGCCATTAATGCAAGGAATGCGTATGAGGTTTCAATTTGTGTATTCGGAATTCCAGTTGGAATGGAGACGAAGCGTCCTAAAATCACAAAGACGGCTGCGCCAATTCCAATGGCAACAACAGTTTTCGTTGAAAGTTGTTTTCCTGCCATGATGTATCCTCCTCTTATTCGTATATAATGCGCGGAGCTTTGCGAATCGAAAGGCGCCAGCCTGTGCCTGTACCGATGTTATAAGCCTTTGCAAATGACCCTTGATTGATCGCCACGCCTAAATGGTCGAGTGAATTGACATATACGAGTGGTTCGCCTACCTTTAAGTCGGCAAAAGATCGTCCATAGGTCATGATATTTTTATACACATTTTTCGGCCCGTTGGCAATGGTAACTTCTATTGCATCCCCATAATTAATTGAAAGCTGTTCAAATAGCGTGTGATGAATGTTTGTCCATAGGTTTCCGAATCTCACATCTAAAATATCAATCGTCCCTGTGATCACATCTTCTTCCGCATAAGCCTGTACGACTGGAAGATGGATAATATCATCAATATTCGCCTTTGGCCCAACCTCTTCAAAAGAAATCACACCTGATGCAATTCTCGCCCCTGTATAAGCGTAAATGTCTCTCCCATGAAATGTATGTGATTTTCCCGACTTTGGCAGCCGGTTAATGGTTTCATCTAAGTAACGGGCTTCCACAATGCCAATATCCTGGGCAACGTGCGTGAGTGTCCCGTTATCTGGGGTAATGATATAGTGAGAGCTTGTCGTTTTGACGACAAGACTTTTTCTCTCGGATCCAACGCCCGGGTCAACGACAGAAACGAATACGGTCTCTTCCGGCCAGTATGTGACGGTTTGAAGCAGGCGATAAGAAGCCTCCCAAATGTCATACTGCGGAATATTGTGTGTTAAATCAAAAATGCGGATGCTGCTGCTGACCGTATTTGCCACTCCGTACATTGCACTGACAGCTCCATCATCAATGCCGAAATCTGATTGTAAAACCAATGCATGTTCACTCATGTCAATCTCCCTTTCATTTGAAAAAATGGATGTGGTGTTTCACGTGGAACATTTGAACAATTGTATGAAAAAAAGTGGACAATAAAAAATACCCCATCCTTATCTTTGAATCATAAGGACGAGGTATTTGTCTCGTGGTACCACCTTTATTTACTGTTTGCTCGCGCTAAACAGCCTCTACAAGTACAAAGCTCCAATCTGGCTCATATACTGTGGTTTTGATAACGAGTACCAACTCTCGTCGTCACCTACTAATATCATAGATATGTTCAGCACGAGGCTCAGAGACCATTTTTCGAATCATTATTTTTGCTTCTTTTCAGCTGCCGAAGCTCTCTGTGGAAAAATTGATGATTGTACTTTCTCTCGTCATTGCCTGTATAACTATCTTGAATTAAAGCTATCATACATGATGTTTTTTGATAAATCAAGATATTTTTCTGAACATTTCTAAAAATGAGTCAACTGGTGCTGGAAGAGTCTTCTTTTTATGAAATTTAAACAAATGTTAAAGAGCGAGATATGGTGTCTTTCTTTTCTAGGGGTATAATAAAGGTGAAGGGAGGTACAGCGTGTGTGGACCATCTGTATGAATGAGTTTAAGCAGCTCTTCAAAAGCACAAAATCTATTTTAACAATTGTTATTATTTTCATTTTATCTACTTTTGTTTCAAGTCTTCCGTTTATCGCTGCTCATCAGGAAAAATGGGAACTGGCAAAGGATCCTTATTCTATTGGGAATGAACTGGTGATGTCTTTATTTGGTTTCTTCCTTATTTTTTTGTTGTCTCATGATATTTTAAGCCGCGAAATTCATTTGAAAACCATTCGTTTTCTCGTCAGTAAAACAACCCGTTTGAACATTATCATCGGGAAATATCTTGGACTGATGCTATTTTGGCTTAGCTGTATTATGACGACATATGTGCTGAATATGGTGATTTCACACCGTTTTCTGTTCTCAGATGCCTTAAAAATCTTAACCTTTATCAGTGTCGGTATCTCATGTGCTTTATTTTTGTCCATGCTCTTTCCAACACCGCAGAAATCAATGTTTGTCGGCATGTTATTTTCCTTTCTTTTCCCAATCGTCAGTTTGATTTCTGTTCTTTCTTCAGAACGAATGATTCATTGGTTCCAATATATGACGCCTTATTATTATGCGCGCTGGAGTGAACCGCTGACCTACGTCCTAATGAACACGGCATTGACCGTTATCTTACTCATTGGAACTGCACTGCTGTTTCAAAGGAGGGATGTGTAGATGCTTCATACAAAGGGGCTCACAAAAAAATACCGTACAAAAGTCGCAATAGATCATATTAATCTTGATGTCAATCAGGGCGATATCTTCGGCCTCATTGGACCAAAGGGATCTGGTAAGACGACGTTTTTCAATATTATTACCGGGATCTCCCGCCCTACCTCTGGTACGTTTACAGTGATGAATATGCCTTCGCTAAAAAAAGTGAGACAGCATATCGGTGTCCTGCCAGAATATACGGATTTATATGAAGGTCTTACGGCTCTTGAGCATATTGCCTATTTATCAAAAATCACCGGAACACGCCAGAGAACGAGTGATTATGAAGAACTGCTCGAATTTGTCGGTTTACATCATGATCATCAGGAGAAGGTCGGTGCCTTCACACCTGGTATGAAGAAACGGCTCGGAATGGCGCAGGCCATCGCCCATCAGCCGGAATTTATTTTACTTGACGAACCTTTTGCCGATATTGATGCAGATTCGATCTTGCACATCCAGCGGGTCATTGAAACATTAAAGGATGAAGGAAAAACCGTCTTTTTAACAGCTGACCGTCCAAGGTTCACCAATAGTATTTGTACCAAAACGGCGTTCATTTCTGAAGGAAAATTAGTGTCCCCACATACTCATCCTCAAGAAAAAACCATCACATCCTCAAACATACGTGCAACCTTCAAGCATGCATGGATTGATGATGAGGTGAAACCTGTTCTCACGCAGTACCTGCAAACTGTCGGAACAGATCTTGTGATCAGTGATGACGAGACCTCATTGTTAATTCGTTCAGAAGCTCAAGTTCCAGCGATCATTCGTGCTTTCGTGAAGTGCAAAGTCGATTTATACAGAGTCACGGCTCAGGATGCCATGATGTCCTCATAAAAAAGTACCGTACGCTTTCTGCACGGTACTTCTTCTTTTTTTATAAAGGTTTACTCATATAGATACCGGTTTCTGCAAATCCCGTTTTCTCGTACAGCGAACGGGCGATTTGATTGTGAGCAAAGACATGGAGCGAGAGCTTTTGCACACCTAATGACTTTGCCTGCTCCTCTAATGCAGCAATGGCCTGCTTTGCAAATCCTTTTCCTCGATAAGCTTCAAACAAAATAAAGTTATAAATAAACCCTTCGTGCTGCGGGTGATTCGGGTCATAGCAAAGCCAAACCCAGCCAATCGCTTCATCTCCGTTTAAGAAATTCCACAGCTCATGATGCTCTGTCTGAAGACCTTCTGGAAGCAGCCTGTCAAATTGTTCTTCTGCGTTCGCAAGTGATTCTTCCTTTTCCCATGTCCCTGCGAGTACCTTTTCTTCCGCGTACCGCTGAATGGCTTTCTCCATCAATACATCGTAATCAGTTTGTGACATCCGTTGTAGTGTAACCAATCGTACCGCCCCCTTTCCTTCATCATATGTCAGTCATGCCAAAAAAACCAGTTCCTAGTTGGAACTGGTTAGCCGCCATATCGGTCGGTTTGAGAAAGTTTGATCTCTGCTGATTTTTTCTTTCCGCTTCGATAAAACTGCACCTTTACCTTGTCGCCGACCTTCCTTTGATATAAATACTTACGAAGATCTACGATATTCTGTACACTCTTGCCATCAAAGGAGGTCACGACATCCAGCTCTTTTAGTCCCGCTTTTCCTGCTGGAGACAACGGCTCAACACTCATGACAACGACCCCAGATGTAACCTTAGATGGCAGTTTCAACGTTTCCTGCCAGTGATAGCTCGCAATATCTGCTAATGATTTCATGCCGACGCCAAGATACGGACGCTTTACCTCTCCGTAGCGCTCTAAATCCTCTATGACAGGGATGACCAGATTCGCTGGAATAGACAGCCCGATTCCTTCTACCTCTGATTCAGCAATCTTCATTGAGTTGATGCCGATCACTTTTCCGTCCATATTGATCAAGGCCCCACCGCTGTTTCCAGGATTGATGGCGGCATCTGTTTGCAGTACTTCTGCATTCCAATCCGTCTGTCCGTCCCCATTTGAATCCACAGGGATCGCACGCTCCGTGCCTGAAATGACTCCTTGTGTGACAGAACCTGCGAATTCAAGCCCTAATGGATTTCCAATGGCGATGACTGGCTCACCCGGCTTCACATGATCTGAGTTACCGAAGGCTGCCGTTTTCTTGATTTTATCACTTTTGACAGTGAGAACTGCTAAATCCATGAGTTGATCGCTGCCAACAAGATTGGCACTAATTCTTGTCCCGTCATGGAGGCTCACTTCAAGCTGGTTGGCGCCTTTGATGACGTGATGGTTTGTGACAATATAAAACGTGTCACCCTTTTTTTTATAGATCACACCTGACCCGCTGCCTGCTTCTCCGCCTTCCTCCCAAAAGCTCGACTTTTGGATATTAATGACGCCGACCACCGTATCTGACATATTAGACACCACTTTCGTGACAGCATCATTGACGTTTACATTCACAGTTTTTAAAGGGCCCTGAGATGCTTGTCCATCACCGTTCTGCTGCCATCCAAAGGGACTGCCGCTCTGTCCAGATACATAGGGGAAAAAGAATCCCATTAAAAAAGCTCCTACCAATACACCGATCAAACCAGAAAGAAAATATCCTTTTCTGCTTCGTCTCGGCTTCCACTCTACATCGCGATAATCCACTATGTTTCCTTCCTTTCAGTGAATAGATGATGTATATAGTGTTGGTAAGAAGCTCTTATCTTAATCATACGATTGTAAAAATCATACGGCGCAAAGCGGGGTTGCTTTTTTCGGGTCCGTATCAAATAAATCAAAGCCGTCCCCCACAACAAAGCCCTTCATTTCAAGCGTCTGCTGGACCGCCATACGGGCTAAATCCTTCATGTTGTTATCTTGACTCAAGTGAGCCAAATAAATGCGTGAGGTGGCATCTCCAATGACATCTGTCATCGCGAGAGCAGCATCTTCATTTGATACATGTCCGACATCACTCAGAATTCTGCGCTTAATGCTCCATGGGTAGCGGCCCATTTGCAGCATCCCGACATCATGATTGCTCTCAAACACAAACGTATTGGCTGACTTAATAATGCCTTTCATGCGGTCACTCACATAGCCTGTATCTGTCATGAGGGCAAGTTTGCGCCCTCCATAATGGAACACGTAAAACATAGGCTCTGCCGCATCGTGTGAGACGCCAAATGACTCGACATCAAGGCCGCCAAAGGATTGAACGGTCTCCATATCAAAATGGAATTTCTGCTCTGTGTCAATCTTTCCGATATGAGACTCCATTGCCTTCCATGTTTTCGCATTTGCATAGACAGGAAGCTTGTACTTTCTTGCCATGACACCAAGCCCTTTAATATGATCGGAGTGCTCGTGTGTCACAAAAATGCCGTCCAAGTCCTCAGGCTTGCGGTCGATTTGGCTAAGCAGCTCGACCATCTGTTTGCCGCTTAAACCAGCATCCACCAAAAAGGCATGCTCGTCTGTTTCTAAATAAAAAGCGTTCCCCGTACTTCCGCTCGCTAGTACACTGAACTGCAAGCTCATGTTCTCTCACTCCATTGAAGATTTGTCATCTTTCTCTATATGATCAAGTGTTGAGCCATCAATGGCATTGATCAAATATTCTTCTTCTGTCTTTTTCTTTGAACCTGCTGATACGCCTTCAAGCTCCACCCGCCAAACAGGAACCATGACTTGCGTGCTTGCCCCCGGGTATTGCGTATAGTAGCCAAGCTCTACCTTTTTCACGGTCGTGTTTTGACTCAGCATATTTTGCGTATATAAGTCTTTCACGGTTTCAAGTGCTGGGACAAGGGTTTCTTTTCTCACTTCATTAATCGATGTCACCATTGATTGCTCATATGAGACGATTTCGTTTTGATCGTTGAGATTTAAGGTGATTTGCCCGATGGTTTCGGTGTCATCAAGGCCTTCTTGGAAGATGTATTTTCCTTTATACGTTTGGAAAAAGACGATTTTCCCTGTCTCTTCATCTATACTCCACAGCTTATAATTCTTCCCATCCAGCAAACGCTGGTTCACAAGGTTCGTCGCCGCTGTTTTGATATCCTTTTTCGGCAAGGCAACGGGTTTGTTGAAGGTCATTTCAAGCAGCGTGACAGGATCATCTTTGTCTGTTTTCGGGAATTTGCTTTTCGCCTTTTGATCAGCTAATCCGTCGACATCCTTTTTCGTATATTGCTTCTTTTCAGCTGTAATGCGGTATCCAATCTTCGCTTCATCTGATAGATTGCCATATTTGATCCCGTCTGCCTTCATTTCTTCCAGCGTATCCGTTTTTTCGATAATCGCAAAATGATCGGTTGACCGTTTTTCAAAGTATTGAAAACCTAGAAAGATATCGAGAACGAGAAAGGCTAGGATAAAGATCGTTTTGGTCTTATTCCACTCCATGATTCTCGCTCCCCTCTGTCAAAAGATCATTCGATAGAATCACGGTTTTGCCGTTATATTTCATGCACCATACAGGCTCCAGCCAGACAAACATTGCTTGATCTTGATCTGATGCAGTTGAAGCAGCTTGATATGCAGGGAAAATCTGTTCAATTTTCTCCAGATCATCATATTTCGTCTGCTTGATGATCAAGTCCTTCAGCTCTGTCCCGTTCATCAGCTTGACCTGTTCACTTTGACTCGCTTTATTGCCAAGAATATAGTTTGGGCGCTTGTAATTCAAAATGTCATCATTCGCCCATTGTACTTCAAGGGAGGTCATCCCAAATGGATGCTCTGTACTGTTCACAATCGGCAGACCGTCCATAAACATATTAAAGGACAGCTGCTGGTTGCTGTTGATGCCAAAATATTGATAGTCATCAGTAAAGCTTCCCGTATCATTGAAATATTTCACGCTTCGCTTAATCAAATCCCCCGTTTGGAAAACAGTGCTGGAATTGATATTGCGGTGCTGATATTGAATACGGTGGTCTTTTTGATTGGCTTCAAGGCGGCTTGTGCCATCTGTGTACACCGTCCGGTTTAAATTAGATTCCTCACCGACAAGGCTCGGGTCCGTAAACAAAGCGTCTTTGAATTTATTTGTCTTAATCGTTTCGATAAAGAACATCTTCGCTTCAAGCTGCTTTTGCTTTCTCGGAAGAAGGAAATCTCGTTTAGAATTCGTTGAGAATGTATAAAGATCATAGCGCGGCATCTCGTTTTGAGCGGCTGCGATACTGTTCATTAGATTACGGTAATTGGCGGACTCAATTGTCAGCTCAAGCACCGTCTCCTTGCTGTATGAGACCAAATACACTTTCTTATTGGCCTTATCCTGCTGGGCGAACGGCACGATCATTCGATCAAACGAGTTGTATTCAATGGACTTGTTCGGCCATTTAAAGAGCGCTTGAAAAATATCAATTGGAATCGGATCATTGAACACAAGATCCAAAGTCTTCCCTTGTCCTTCGCGTCCATAGAAGAAATTCTTAAATTTCTGCTCGGAATATTGATCTGACACATCATTAATCTCTTTGACATCCCAAAGGCTCACATCATTCCAAAAGTTTTGAAAGAGTTCCTTTTGATCCACTTTAAAATGCTCCCCATTTGAATGGATGAACATCTCGCGCGGCTTCACGACATCAATGAGACTTCTAGGCTCGTCGCTTGAAATCTTCTTCGTTTCCACGACCTGTGTGCCGGTATCTGCCTGATCCTGCATGACGGGCTGGAACATCCAGATATTCCACGTAAATACAAGACTGATCGCAATTAGGATTGTCAATATTATGGTTTTAAAGGTCTCACGCTTCATCCCAATCATCCTCTTGTTCTTCATTGTACGGAAGGGTAAAGGTCACCGTTGTCCCTTTTCCTTCAATGCTGTCAGCCCAAATAT
This sequence comes from Bacillus sp. FSL K6-0994, assembly GCF_038630815.1. Lineage (NCBI taxonomy): Bacteria > Bacillati > Bacillota > Bacilli > Caryophanales > Bacillaceae > Bacillus > Bacillus sp. FSL K6-0994. The sequence continues at coordinate 3,667,825 of NZ_CP152043.1, forward strand.
CTCCGCCATGAGCCTGAACCATTTCTTTTGCAATCGCAAGACCGAGGCCGGTTCCGCCAAGCTTTCTTGTTCTTGCTTTATCCACCCGATAAAAACGTTCAAAGATTTTATCCATATCCTTCTTCGGAATACCGATTCCTTCATCTTTTACGCTGAATAACACAAGGCCTTTCTCCTCATCCAAATCGACGGTAAACGTGATGTGTCCACCCTCTGGTGAGTATTTCATGGCATTGGAAATGATATTATCGAGCACCTGAGTAATTTTATCTTGGTCGATTTCCACATATACTTCACGCTGCGGCAGGTTGCGGATAAAATCGACATGCTGCTCCTTCGTCATTTCAAAACGATCAATGACGAGCGAGATAAACCTGATAAAGTTCGTCCACTCACGGTTGAATTGATAATCCTTGCTGTCGAACTTAGACAGCTGCAGCAGGTCATTAACAAGCCGGATCATGCGCTCAGTTTCATTTTGCGTGACACTGAGGAATCTTGGCGCAAGCTCTTTATCACCAATCGCACCTTCAGCCAGCGCCTCAAGGTAGCTTCGCATCGTCGTCAGCGGTGTGCGCAGCTCATGCGATACGTTCGCGACGAATTCACGGCGTTCAGCATCAATTTTCTCCTGCTCTGTGACGTCATAAATGACCGCAATTAAGCCATCAATTTTCCCATGCTCTTTCTGAATGACGGAGAAATTCACACGCAATACAGACAGCTGATCTTCGCGCTCAATTTCGATCAGCATGGAATCTTGATTTTCGACTAAATCTTCAAATGTATGAGTTTCCTCTAAGCCAAGCAAAGACGTGATCGGCATCTCTAGTGCTGTTTCACGTGAAACATTTAACAGCTCTAATGCAGGGCTGTTTAATAGAATAATTGCACCGTTTTGATTCGTTGCGATGACACCGTCCGTCATATAGGCAATGACAGAAGAAAGCTTTTTCCGCTCCCCCTCCGTCATCAGCTGAGCTTCCTCCAGCTCTCTCGTCAGATGGTTAAAGGTTGTCGCAAGCTGGCCAATCTCGTCATGTCCATACTTCCGGACCTTTCTGGAGAAGTTCCCTTTGGCAAGCTCGATCGCCTGCTTTCTCATATCTGAAATAGGATGAGTGATCGTTCTGAAGATGAAGATACCAAGTAGAGCAGTCGTCCCAAGTGCAATCAGTGTCCCAGTCGCTAAAATGGTGTTAATGGTTCGCATTTGGTTAAACACACTTTCCATTGAAGACACAACATAAATCACACCAACGGTCTCTTGGTTCTCATTTTTTACGGCTGTCGCAGAAATACGCACCCTTTTATTTGACTCAGGGTCATAGAATTTTTTCTCATAGTCTTTGCCGACCGCGAAAATACGGCTAATGATTTGATCAGTGATTTTCTTGCCGGCAATCTCTTGGCTGCCGTTATTTACAGAAGCAATGACCTCTCTGCTTTCGTCAATATAGCTGACTTCAGAGATTTCATTAGACTCATCTTTGTTGTTAAAATCGTTTAATATCTTTTGAGCATCCTCTTTTAATTCTGCTTTGCTTTTCGATGAATCTTGTTCTAGGTAATACGATAACGAGTAGATTCGCTGATTCAAGGAATTATCATATGAATTAATTAAGGACTGCTCTAGCTGCTTCACAAAGTACACGCCAATGATCTGCATGGCGACGATGATCAGCAGCACGTAAATCAAGGTCAATTTGAAGTGAATCGAGCGAAAAAAACCTACTTTACTCATAAGAATCTTAGTCCTGCTCTGGGTTTCTTAAATAGTAGCCGACGCCTCGTCTTGTCACGATCCAGCTCGGGTGGCTAGGGTTGTCTTCAATCTTTTCACGAAGACGGCGGACTGTGACGTCTACTGTACGGACATCTCCGAAGTAATCATAGCCCCATACGGTTTGCAGCAAGTGCTCACGTGTCATGACTTGTCCGATATGTTTCGCTAAATAATGAAGCAGTTCGAACTCACGGTGCGTCAATTCAATCGTTTCCTCGCGCTTAGACACCACATACGCATCTGGATAAATAACAAGTGATCCAACCTCAATATCATTTGATTCAGATTCTTCCTCCGTCTGCGGAGCAGCGGTTTGTCTTCTCAAATTCGCTTTCACGCGGGCAAGCAGCTCACGTGTGCTGAAAGGCTTTGTCACATAATCATCTGCGCCAAGCTCAAGGCCGATGACTTTATCAATTTCAGAGTCTTTTGCTGTCAGCATGATAATCGGCATATCATATTTCTTTCTCACTTCACGGCATACTTCAACACCATCTTTATTCGGCAGCATAATGTCGAGCAGAATAATGTCCGGCTTGATTTCTTCTACCATTTCAAGGGCTTCGTTTCCATCATATGCACAATGAACCTCATAGCCCTCTTTCCTTAAATTAAATTCCAATATATCAGCAATCGGTTTTTCATCATCTACGACAAGAATCTTTTTTTCCATTGTGATTTCCTCCTGCATTTTTAGCATCTATGTCATTCCATTTTGCATGTATCATTACACCTTTTCCATTTATGAAAAAAAGGCTCACTGTCTATTATAACGTTTTACGAGGCAAAGATAAAAATAATAACGGCTTTCTTTTCTAGTAAACGTTGGATAGGAAGGCGCCGCTCGAAAAAATTGATGACTTTTTCCTTTTTTATTGAAACTTTTCCAATCACCAGCCGTCTATATAGATGTAACGTCTTCTTCTTATGGAGCCGGGCCCTACCTAGGTCCGGCTTCTCCCTTTTTATGCCTTCTTTTCATAATAAAAACGCACCTGCGATTGCAGATGCGTTTGGAAGTGGCTCGGGACGGAATCGAACCGCCGACACACGGATTTTCAGTCCGTTGCTCTACCAACTGAGCTACCGAGCCATCATCAAAAAGATGAATATGTATAAATGGCGGTCCGGACGGGACTCGAACCCGCGACCTCCTGCGTGACAGGCAGGCATTCTAACCAACTGAACTACCGGACCTCAGTAACTTGCCCGAAAAAGCAATCGTGGTGCTCCTTCAAGCAAGTGAGGAAAAAATTAGCTTAACGCTAAAGTAAATCAATGACCCGTACGGGATTCGAACCCGTGTTACCGCCGTGAAAGGGCGGTGTCTTAACCGCTTGACCAACGGGCCAATACATGGTGAGCCATGAAGGACTCGAACCTTCGACCCTCTGATTAAAAGTCAGATGCTCTACCAACTGAGCTAATGGCTCTCGGCTTGTGAAAAGTGAATCTGAAGAAGCTGTATTGCGCCAAACCAATCGCTTTAAAAAAGCTGGAACATCGCATCCTAACAAGTTTCAGAGACCTTTGCAACAACGAGATTTATAATATCATAGAGTAAATACATATGGCAATACGTTTTTCGACATTTTTTTAAAAAAAGTGTCGGATTTAAATATCTTCTATCAAAGCTCCCACTTCTGCAACCGCCTTCATTAGATAGCCCTTTTCTTATGTCTTCTGCCTACTCAAACACATAGACACGTTTCAGGCCGCTCAAAAATGGCTATACATGAAACAAGTGACATTGTCATTGAAAAAGGAGGAAGCAGTATGAGTTCATTCAAATTAGGAGATAAAATGCCCAACTTTTCACTTCCAACAATACAGGGCGATCACATTGATTTCGACAAACATTTAGAGGAGCATCAAAGCTGGCACCTGATCGTCTTCTTTAGAGGGTCTTGGTGCCCGGTATGTGTAGAAGAATTAAAAGAGCTCGAACAGCAGCAGTCATACTTTCAGGACAAGGATATTCACTTGATGGCGATTTCAACGGATAACCCTGATGACTTGAAGGCATTTGCGGATAAAGAGGGACTATCCTTCCCGATCATGTATGACCATGATCTCACGTCATTAAAAGCATATGAAGTCCACTATCACGGGGAAGATGCCCCATATGAAGATCACGGGGTGCACGGTGAACCTGCTTATTTCTTATTAAATGAAAAAGGTCAAGTGCTCTATCAGCAAAGACAAACAAGTCCGTTTGGCAGACCGCATGCCAACGAACTACGTAAAATCATTCAGTACATCCGTAAAAATTTAAAAGGCCAATATAAAAGCCTGAAGTAAGGAAAAAGCCCTCGCGATGAGGGCTTTTTTATGAACGTTTTTTGTTAAATAGCCAGTCAGCGGAGAAAAAGACAAGGAGTCCCGCCATTAAAATGACAAAAGTAACCGGTGGTCTGTCACCTTGGAAAAACGCGTACAGCGCATGCCCTCCTAATGCCAGAAGATAAAAGACAAATGCCGGCGAAGTGCCCGTGAACGGATATATTCCATTGGTCCAATTCTCCAAACCTTTAGGCAAACTGCTGAAATCGCGATTTGCAGAAGTGAAATCAACAGCCATGCCAATACAATAAGGGGCGCATTGATTTGACCGCCAAGACCCAATCCCCAGCTATAAAAAAGAATGGAACAGATGACATTTTGCAGGATGTAGCAGCTAAGCGCCATTTTCCCTACATATTCAAACCAAGTCCACATGAACCAAGACTCCGTGCGTGCGAGGAGCTTCGCAATGACAGCTATATAGAAAATAGAGAGAAATGGTGAAAAGGCGTAGCGAACCACAAATTCCACTAAATCGTTCGGTACGAAAACTAGTGCATTCAGCGGCAGACCAATCCACAGTCCGATTCGGAACAATATTTTCCGGAGAGATTGTCCGCGTTCATTTCCATAAAATACACCGGCTCTCATCATCCGCACACCCAATAAAAACAGAAATGTGTTCATTGGAATAATAAAGATCGCTTCTTCTCGATACATGAAGAAGTATTGTAACCGTTCTTGAATCTGCGAGATCCATGTCTCTGGCAGCTGCTCTTCCAGCGCCGGTTCACCGCTTTGATCATCAGTCGCTGACTCCATTTCAGAGAAGGAGTACACCATCAGACATGACGTGACAAGCAGATGCATCACACCTGAGAAAATCATGCCCTTTTTGATGCGCCTGCTGCCTCCCCGTACAATGTAAGCCACAAGCAGCCCCGTAACGGCATAGCTCATGAGCACATCATATTCCATTACAAGCGCAAAATGGACAAAGCCTTCGATAAATAAAAATAAAAGAATCCACAAATAAGTACCCGGCCAAGGCGTGTCCTTCCTTTTTGCCTGCTGGTATTTCAGCTCCAATCCAACACCAAACATGATCGTGAGCAGCGAGAGCATTTTTCCATAAACGAACATGGAGACAAGACTTTCTAGAAAACTGCCATTTTCATATTCATCCGCAATCTGATCTGTCGCAAAGGTATCCCCTGCATACGCAAAAAACCAGACGTTCGTTCCCAAGGTGCCTAGTATGGCAAAACCTCGTAAAATATCTAATAATCGTATTCTTTCTTTCACTAGAACGCTCCTTCCCTCCTATACAGTTATCATATTTTGGTAATGACCGGAAGTCCGTTCTAGTGAAATTAAGGAATATTTAAACAAAAAAACACCAGTAAAATGCGAGATTTTACTGGCGCTTCATCAATCTATTCTTATGGACGGTACACGCTGCGGACAACGTTCGTTTGTGAACGATCTGGTCCGACTGAGAAAATGGAAAGTGGAATACCTGTTAATTGTGAAATGCGTTCTAAATAATGGCGGGCATTTGCAGGCAGCTCACTTAAGTTCTTCACACCTGTAATATCCTCTGTCCATCCTGGCATTTCTTCGTAGACAGGCTCACATTTCGCTAATTCATTTAGGCTTGCTGGGAATTCCTCAGTGATTTCTCCATTCAATTTATAAGCGACACAGATTTTCAATTTTTCAATCCCTGTTAGTACATCAATTGAGTTAAGAGATAAATCTGTAATTCCGCTCACACGGCGTGCATGGCGGACAACAACGCTGTCAAACCAGCCGACACGGCGCGGGCGTCCAGTTGTCGTACCGTATTCACGGCCAACCTCACGAATTTGATCACCAATTTCATCATGGAGTTCTGTTGGGAATGGGCCATCTCCAACACGTGTTGTGTACGCTTTTGACACGCCGACTACATGTTGAATTTTTGTTGGTCCTACACCAGAACCAATTGTCACGCCTCCAGCTACCGGGTTAGATGACGTCACAAATGGGTATGTCCCTTGATCGATATCAAGCATGACCCCTTGTGCTCCTTCAAATAGCACGCGGCGGCCTTCATCTAGTGCATCATTCAAAACAACAGATGTGTCTACGACATATTTTTTCACTTGCTGGCCATATTCATAATACTCGTCTAAAATATCTTCAATCTTGAAGCCTTCTGTGTCATACATTTTCTCTAAGAGACGATTTTTCTCTTCTAGATTACGTGCAAGCTTCTCTTCAAATACTTCACGATCTAATAGATCTGCGACGCGGATACCAACGCGGGCAGCTTTATCCATATAAGCTGGTCCGATTCCTTTTTTCGTCGTACCGATCTTGTTAGCCCCTTTCCGCTCTTCTTCTACCTCGTCCAATTTTAAATGGTAAGGCAGAATAACATGGGCTCTATTGCTGATTCTGAGGTTATCTGTACTCACATTCCGTTCGTGAAGATACGCAAGCTCAGTGACCAACGCTTTAGGATCAACCACCATTCCATTACCGATGACACAAGTTTTCTCTTTATAAAAAATACCGGATGGAATGAGGTGTAGCTTGTATGTCACTCCATCAAATTTGATCGTGTGACCTGCATTGTTTCCCCCTTGATAACGGGCAATCACCTCTGCATTTTCTGAAAGGAAATCGGTAATTTTCCCTTTCCCTTCGTCACCCCACTGCGTACCTACTACGACTACTGAAGACATATCGTGCACCTCCGTTAACCTTTCAAAACGTTATCTCTTTCAAACACATTTATTTTATCAATGCACAACGAAAAAGTCAACGTGAAATCCGAACATTAATATCTCGAAATCAAATTTTGTTCGTTTTAAATATAAAGAAAAGCGCTTTAATCACTTTTCCAGTGCTTAAAAATGGAGATTTTGAGCAAAAACAACTTTTTATCGTTTCCATCTGTTCATCAACATAAAAAAGACCCCCAACAATGGACGTCTTTTTTAAACAGGTGTAATACCATCTGTGTTCATCAGCACAACTCGATACCCATCTGGGTCTTCAATGGTTGCTCCTCCCCGGTCCCAGTATGGATTCGTTGAGGTGACAAGCCGTCCGCCAAATGAGAGCAATCTCTCTTTCATTTGCTGAAATTCTTCTGCATCTGGAATATAGAAAACAAGCAGCTGTTCTGGATGCGGGACGGGCAGGCTTTCTTCTTCTTCATGTTTGGTGATTTCTAAATGAACATGCTGGTGAGGCAGCCCGAGCATCACACCATCGTACCCTTCATGCTGATCAAATGAGCCTATTCGTTTGAGCCCTAAGCCTTCTTCATAAAAGGAAACAACCTCTTTCATGTTGACGGTTGGGCGTGCGATACGTAATTGAGCGGCTTCAAACTGTTGAAATTTCATCAGTCTTCACTCCTTTTCTCCTTTTAGTATACGCTCTCTCTTTTTCTCTCTCCTCCTCATTTTGATTGTTTTTTCAATCATTCTTTCGATGTAGATCAACCAAAAAAGCCCAGCTTCTTGAGCTGGGCTTTAAGCACCGGGCGGAACACCCGCATCATCAAATCTTCTTTCCAGATTGACGAATTTGTTATATTCTTTGACGAACGCCAGTGATACTGTACCAACTGGACCGTTACGCTGTTTGGCAATAATGATTTCGATAATGTTCTTATTCTCTGATTCTTTGTCATAGTAATCATCACGATAAAGGAATGCCACGATATCGGCATCCTGCTCGATACTTCCTGATTCACGAATATCAGACATCATCGGACGTTTGTCCTGACGCTGCTCTACCCCACGGGAAAGCTGAGACAAGGCAATAACCGGAACTTCAAGCTCCCTTGCCAGCGATTTTAATGCCCTAGAGATTTCAGAAACCTCCTGCTGACGGTTATCGCTTGATCGCCCGCTCCCTTGAATGAGCTGCAAGTAGTCAATCAGGATCATGCCAAGACCATTTTCTTGCTTCAATCGGCGGCATTTCGAGCGAATTTCACTTACTCTGATTCCAGGTGTATCGTCAATGAAAATTCCGCTGTTTGACAGCGACCCCATCGCCATTGTCAGCTTGCCCCAGTCCTCTTCTGTCAGATTACCGGTTCTTAGGTTTTGTGCATTGATATTCCCCTCTGCACAAAGCATACGCATAACGAGCTGCTCAGCACCCATCTCTAAACTAAAGATAGCAACACTTTCGTCCGTTTTGGTCGCGACATTTTGGGCAATGTTCAATGCGAAGGCGGTTTTCCCTACTGATGGACGGGCCGCTACAATGATTAAATCATTTCGCTGGAATCCAGCTGTCATCCGGTCAAGCTCAGAGAAACCTGTTGGAATCCCTGTGATATCGCCTTTGCGATTATGAAGCTGTTCAATATTATCGTATGTTTGAACAAGAACGTCCTTAATGTTTTGAAAGGCTCCTGAGTTTTTACGCTGCGCCACTTCCATAATGGTCTTTTCCGCATCGCTCAACAGGTCCTCTACTTCATCCTCACGCGTGTATCCATCTTGTGCAATGGTTGTCGCCGTACGGATCAGACGTCTTAAAATGGATTTCTCTTCTACAATTTTTGCATAGTATTCAATGTTTGCGGCAGTTGGGACAGAGTTCGCAATGTCGGTTAAATACGAAATCCCGCCTACCTCTTCTAGTAAATCTGTATTGGCAAGCTCAGATGTCACCGTGACAAGATCGACCGGTTCTCCTCTATCGCCAAGTACAAGCATCGCATTGTAAATCTTTTGATGCGACATTCTATAGAAATCCTCTGGAATTAATACCTCAGAAGCGAGCGTTAGCGCAGATGGTTCTAAAAAAACAGCACCTAATACGGCCTGCTCGGCTTCTATATTTTGCGGCGGCAGCCGGTCATCGAGAAGTTCCGTCATGCCAAGCACCGTCCTTTCATAAAAAAATACGCTACTCATCATTTTAACATTTTCATCAATAAAAAAGTGAAAAACATCGACTATAGTCAAAATTACCATGAGGATGTTTTGTTGAACAGTGTGGTTTTTGAAAAGACAATGTGTTAATAGTGGTTTTGCTGGAACTCCTTCAGCTTGAATACCTTCGCTAAAAGAAATAGCCAATAAAAAAGTAAAATTATAATAGTCTTTTTCATGAACACACTCTCCAAAATTTATTTGAAACAAAATATAATATCAAACAACAAGGTAAATGAGACAAAAAAGAGCAGACCCATGAGGATCTGCTCTTCTATGTGATTATGTAATTTTTAATGCCAACATAGAAAGAATCAATAAACGCATTTTATTCACTCTTATGCTACCACTTATAGTTATATTCTAATGAGCCCTGTTTAATATTAATTTTACCAGAATTTTTTGCACTAACTAATTTAAATTTATAAGATTTCCCTTTTTTAGCAAGAGGTTTCCAATTAAACGTAACCCAATGGGTAGCATTCTTAGCTACACCTTTTCCATGATACTTACCATTAGCAGTATACATCCACACCTCAAGCTGTTTTGCATTACCCATTACTTCGACAGCCATCGAATCAGGATTTTTAAATGCAGCACCTTTCTTTACCCAAAGGTAATTTGAAAAGCTAGCCCTACCAAAATCATAAAATGAAAACCTACCATTTACTGATGTAGATTTAGCTGATATTACATCAGTAGAACCCTTATAAAAACTTTCAACGTCAACTAATTTGTTATCGGCATTATAATATTGAATATCCGCAATATTTTGCTCAATAGTATTATTTTTTGTATTTTCCTTAGCACTAATTATATTAGGTGAAGCAAGAAAAATAATTAAGATAGACATTAATGGTAAAAATAATATCTTTTTCATAAATAAACCCCCATATGTTTTTTATAGGCAATATTATAGCATACTTTTGTATTTGTTTTTTAATATTCTTCAATTTTTTAAAAACTAAATATATAGAAAAGACTCTGTAACATAAATTGTTATAGAGTCCTTCTGTATCGCTAATGGAATTTGGATTTTTTGCCGTTCACACATGTAATCGACGCTTCAACATGGCATGTTCGGATGCGTTTTTCTAGTCTATCGTTTACTTAACCCCATAATTCACTTTTTGCCCAATGTCTTGTAAAGAACCGTTTTGATAACCAATAGATAAAACCAAATCTGGAATGGAATCAAACCCGTTTTTCGCTAGGTCAAATAGCTGTGCTCCGTAATGTGAAGCGGCAATGCGCGCATTTTCTGCTGTATATGGATTTTTAAGAAGTTCTTCTTTGTATAGATCAAAAATATTCGTTCCGTTATCCGTTACAAATTGACCATTTACAATGCTTAAATCCTTTAAATTGTAGCCTGTGACCGTTTTGATTTGATTAACAAGATGGAACTTTGCTAGAGAATCCGGTGTGAATTGAGTAGAATCATCATTTCTGCTTTTCATGATATGGAAAAATAATTCTCTTGTATTGTTGGTTGTATTTAATAAGTCTTCTATTTGTTTCATCAGCGATTCGTCTTTTGAACCACTTACCACTAATTTAAAATTGTTCGGGTCAATGGTAAAGGTTAAATTTGTGTTTTTAGGAATGGTTATCCCGTTTTTAGAGAATAAATCTTGTATTTGTTCGTTGACCTTTTGCCGATTGAATATTTTTTTCTCTACGCTTTCTTGAGTAGGATCGTACCGTTTTTCGTTACGGAAGATGGCGTCATTAAAGTCATATTGACCTCCTTTTCCAGAATTAACCCAGCCAATCTCCATCGTATATGCAGCTTCTCTTTCTACTTTAGTTAGATCACTCCTGAAATAAGGAGAGCGTGGATTTCGATACTTATCGTGTATATGCCCATGAGGATTTTCGAAACGTTTATTTTGTTCATTTATTTTTTCGTATTTTTCATCTAGTATTTTCATCCGTCTATCAGATTCGGTCATCACCTCATTTGTACTTTTAATAGCTGATTGACCCTTATAGTCTATTCGGTTCTGATTGTTTAAAGCACCTGCCGTGTACGACGTATTAATATTCATTTTGATTCTCCTTTTTAAAAAATAGTGATTATTAAATATATCGGCAATTCAGTTAAAATTTGTTAGTTTCGATCCGATATAGTAATTATTACAAGGAGGGTTAAAATATGACAAATACTATCTTCAAACGTTTTTTGTTACCTGCATTGGTATTAGTGCTTGTTACTAGTTTTTTTGCACCTAATTCAGCAGAAGCAGCGATTACGGGGAATAACAGCCCTAACACAGCAATCTCAATGGGATATTGGAAAAATAGTCGCCCAGATACAACAATCTTACCTGAAGGTGAAAATGAAGCGTATTATCAGTTCACGATCAATAAGGGTGAAAGGGTCTATGTGCGAAGTTCGTATAATAAGCAATATACGGGGATGAAAATCGAGGTATATAATTCGAAGAGTTCTAAACCAGGGTCAAGAGTGATTAATCCTGATTCAGTAACACCCTTTATATTTGCAAATACTGGTGACGTTACTTCAACTTCAGAAACTTATTTTGTGAAAGTGACCCGTGGCTCATATACAGGGAATATGTATTTTACTGTCTCCATTCAAGATCGTATCAAATCTGGGAATGGGACATTCAATTTTACCGGGACTGCTACCAACTTGGGGAATTCATCTTTGAATCTAGCAGGTGTTGATTCTTCTGTCATTACAATGGATTTAACGAACAATTCTTCTATTCCTAACAATGCTATCGTTAAATCGATTTCAACAACTAGTACCCAATCGCCTAACCAAGGAAATGTCACACACAAACTGATGGCTGATGAAAACAAGATTTGGAACCAATCACTTTTTTCATCTGCAACAAGTGGGTCCTATCGTATTTCACTGGAAGATGAATTAAAAGTGGCTCAAAAATGGAGCTTTAAGTACAACGCAAAGGCTACTGCGAGATCTACTATGAGCAATGTCAAAGCCGATATCCGTTACGAATATGATGTCACAGATGGATTCTAATTGAATGGTGTTTACAGACATGTACACCAATTGATCAAAAAGTAAGGGGACATCCCTTACTTTTTTCATTTCCGCATTTTTGATGCTATATGATATTTGGCCAACTTTAAAACAGCACCGTCCTTTCATAAGAAATACGCTGCTCATAAAAAGTGAAGGTGTTAATGGTGGTTTTGCTTGAGGGCGTGTTGAAAGAGGAGGATGGTGATCATATCGGTGGCCCGCTGGTATAAATCCCATTGTTCATAGGCCGCAAATGTCATCCGTATTTCATGTAATGATTGCTTCATTTCTTGATATTCTTCCACTGTAAACGTATTTTTCAGTTTGAGCTGATGTTCAAGCAGTTTTAGCCTTAGCTTTCCTAATGGAGTTTTCATTCTGCCTACATTCCCTTCGATCTTGTTTTACTTAGAAAATTGTATATGAATTTACGCATGAGATTGAATAAGTTGTGAGATATGCTCACCAGCTTTTCGAAAAATTCTCCTCTTTTTTCCTAAAAATACAAGAAGGTCTATAGACTTATTTTTCCTCAAAATGATTTCAAGAAGAAAAACCTATATATATTCCTGAATCAAACAGAAGAAAATGGTAAATATCCCGTGACGGTCAAGGTCTTTTGGCATTTCTCCTCTTTTTAAATGACTCAGTCCGGCATTCCCTATTTCCATTCATTTGGTAGTTATTTAGTCCTTTATTTTCCGAAAATTTAGATCAAATTATCAATTACACCACTTAATGAACATTTGACTTCATAATTGATAACCATTATCATTTGATTTGCTTGCGTGATAATTGAGAATCATTTTCATTTGAAGGGACCATTCTTCAATCTCTACACTCATCCTATATCCGCAAGCCTGCTTTTATCAGCATATGAGAGTCAATTTGAGGAAGGGGATTTTTTACACATGTCCAAACGCCCTGAAGGAATGGGTACTGAGGATTCTCTTTTCGGAGAAAGCCGTCCTTTTTTTATACCCGGGACGGAGCAACTGGATATCACAGCACACCCATACAGACTTTTTATATTTAAACCGAATACTACTCCTCCAGCGGCTGGTTTTCCAGTCATGTACGTGCTTGATGGGAATTCACTTTTTGGCACAATGGTCGAAGCCATTCGTTTACAGTCAAGAAGACCCGAAAAAACAGGTGTTGTACCTGCCATCATTGTTGGAATTGGCTATCAGACAGAAGCGCCCTATCATCCGCTCAGGCATTATGATCTCACTCTAACCGGCCCTGACGCTTCCATTGGTGGCAAAAGAAAGGATTTCTCCACCCATACATATGGCGGCGCCTCTGCGTTCTTTTCTTTTTTAGAAAAGATTGTAAAGCCTTATATCGAGCAGCGCTTTCCGATCAACCAGAGTCGTCAAACACTATTTGGGCACTCTCTTGGCGGTCTTTTTGTATTACACACACTATTTGAGCACCCTGATGCTTATCAAACATATATTGCAGGCAGTCCTTCTATCCACTGGAACAAAAAATTATTTCTAGAAAAAGAACACCAATTCACCAGCCATATACGTCAGATGCCTATGGATGTCAGGCTGCTTGTAGGTGTAGGTGAGTTAGAAAAACATCATCCGTGTCAAATGAATGATCATGCAAATTCACTAGCAAATCGTATGCTGCCCTTATCCCCATATGGCTTGCATACAGCCTATCACGAATTCCCTAAAGAAGGACATACGTCCGTTTTACCGGTGCTGATGAATGACGCTTTTCGATTTGCACTCTATCATGATGATCCTTTCACAACCACAGACATGAAGGAAAGGCAGTGAACACATGAAACACAGTGGTCTATCTCAAAAAGTTGTCCTTATCACAGGCGCAGGACAGGGTATTGGACAAGCAGTCGCAAAAAGACTAGCCGAAGAAGGTGCGATTATTGCAGCAGTTGACGTAAAAGAAGATCAGCTGCAAAGCACCGTCCAGCAAATGAAGGATGAAGGCATACGTGCCTTTGCCTATCCAGGTGACATTACCGATCAAGCATCTGTTCAGCACATAGTCGATCAAATTGAAAAGCAGCTTGGCCCCATTTATTTACTGGTCAATGTAGCAGGCATTCTTCGAATGGGTTCTATTGACCAGCTTTGTGCAGATGACTGGCAACAAACTTTCGCAGTCAACACACATGGTGTCTTTTACGTATCTCAAGCTGTCTCCAAATACATGATGAAAAGATCAGAAGGGGTCATTGTGACCGTCAGCTCTAACGCAGGTGCCATTCCTAGAATGAATATGGCTGCCTACGCCGCTTCAAAAGCAGCAGCCACTTCATTTACAAAAACGCTTGGATTAGAACTGGCTGCCTATGGAATCAGGTGCAACGTCGTCTCTCCTGGGTCTACCGCAACGCCTATGCAATGGGCTTTATGGCCTGATAAACAAGGAGAAAATCAGGTGATTAAAGGTTCACTAGAGACGTATAAAACCGGTATTCCTTTACAAAAAATCGCTGATCCTCAAAATATCGCTGATGCAGTCATTTTCTTTGCATCTGAGCAATCCAGTCATATTACGATGCAGAATCTCACGATCGATGGCGGCGCAACACTCGGAATCTAGCATTTCATTAAAAGGAGGCTTTTTCATGAAACATCCATTATTGTCGTCCGAAGAAAAAGTACAATTGCTTCAAGACTATCAGCCAGGCGCTTTTTTTCTTGCTTCCCCTAAACGCACGATACTTGCCGAAGGGATTTTCCAGCATATTGAAACCAATCAGCTAAATGAACTATCCACAAGGGTAGCGCACGTATTTGAAGATGCCAAACAAGCTGGAATTCAAACACCGATTGTGGCTGGTGCTGTCCCGTTTGATCCGGCGCAGCCCGTTCGTTTAAATGTACCATTCCATGTACAGTTTAGTGATCCACTCGAATTTCAACAAGGTGATGAGGAGTCAGAAGCGGCATCGCCATCCTATGAGGTGACACCTGTCCCCGCTCCAGAGGTCTACATGAATGGTGTGAACGAAGGATTAGCTAAAATTGAGAACGGAGAGCTTAGCAAAATCGTACTCTCTCGATCTCTCCATCTCAAATCAAATCAAGACATTCCTACGAAAACAATACTCGAACGACTGGCTCGTCATAATACGACTGGCTATACGTTTGCTGCAAATGTAGCTGATCCGAAGGCTTCCCAAAAGCGCACACTTCTTGGGGCAAGCCCTGAGCTGCTCCTTTCTAAAACCGGTTCATCTGTGATTTCCAATCCACTCGCTGGTTCCCGGCCGCGCAGTTCGGATCCAATAGAAGACCAGCGCCGCCGCGATGAACTCCTTACCTCAGCGAAGGATTTACACGAGCACGCAGTGGTTGTTGAAGCTGTCACTAAAGCGCTTACTCCATACTGTCATACACTAGATGTGCCTGCATCACCATCCGTCATACAAACAGAAACGATGTGGCATTTATCTACTGTGGTCAAAGGTGACTTAATAGATTCCGGTGTGTCCTCAATTGATTTGGCGCTTAGCCTTCATCCAACACCCGCAGTATGCGGAACACCTACAGCAGATGCACGTGAAGCCATTGAAGCGATTGAACCCTTCGATCGAGGATTTTTCACAGGAATGATCGGTTGGGCAGATACAAATGGTGATGGTGATTGGATTGTCACCATTCGTTGTGCAGAAGCTGAGGGTCACTCCCTACGTCTCTTTGCTGGTGCAGGAGTGGTCAAAGGATCAAAGGCAGAAGAAGAGCTAGCTGAAACATCTGCAAAATTCAACACGATGCTTCACGCGATGGGCATCCATCAGTGATAAAAATAAATAGGAGATGACAAAAACATGTTTGTTCAACCACCTACATGGCCAGAAGAATTTGCAAAACGCTACCGTGAAAACGGCTGTTGGCGTGGGGAAACCTTTGGCGGTATGCTTCGTGAACGCGCCGCATCGTTAGGAAATAAAACAGCCATTACATACGCTGATACGCACATAAGCTACCAAGAACTTGATCAGCGCGTCAGCAGTCTTGCTGCCGGTTTTCATCAGCTTGGAATTCAGAAAGGAAGTCGAGTTGTCGTGCAGCTTCCTAACATTCCTGCTTTTTTTGAAGTCATTTTCGCTTTATTTCGAATCGGTGCTTTACCCGTCTTCTCTCTGCCATCTCATAGAAGCAGTGAAATCACTTATTTTATTGAGTTTGCCGAAGCAGACGCATATGTCATACCAGATATCGATAGCGGCTTTGATTATCGATCACTCGCACGTCAAGTGAAAGAAAAGCTTCCCTCATTACCTCATGTCATTGTTGCAGGGGAAGCTGAGGAATTCCTTGGCTTGGATGATCTGCGCAAGGACCCAGCACTCGATCCTCAAATTCATGTAGAGGCAAGCGATATTGCGTTTCTTCAGTTATCTGGAGGCAGCACAGGCCTTTCAAAGCTTATTCCTCGCACGCATGATGACTATATTTATAGTCTTTGGAAAAGCAATGAGGTGTGCGAGCTCACACAAGAAAGTGTGTATCTAGCTGCACTTCCAGTTGCGCACAACTATCCATTAAGCTCGCCTGGCGTCCTTGGGACGTTATACGCAGGCGGAAGAGTCGTTCTTGCACCTGGATCAAGCCCTGATGTCGTCTTTCCACTCATTGAAAAAGAACGGGCGACCATTACCGCTGTCGTTCCACCAATTGCATTGATTTGGCTAGAGGCCGCTCCTCATCGGTCAGATGACATATCGAGTCTTGAAGTCTTACAAGTCGGTGGTGCTAAATTCAGTGCTGAGGCAGCACAACGAGTGATGCCTACACTTGGATGTAAGTTACAGCAAGTTTTTGGCATGGCAGAAGGTCTGGTCAACTATACCAGATTAGATGATCCTGAACATGTCATTATTCATACACAAGGACGCCCAATGTCTGAATATGATGAGGTACTAGTGGTAGATGATGAGGACAAGCCCGTCCCGCATGAAGTGGCTGGACATCTTTTAACAAGAGGACCTTATACGATTCGCGGCTACTATAAAGCCGATGAACAAAACAAAAAAGCATTTACACCCGATGGCTTTTACAGAACAGGTGACATCGTGCGATTAACCAAAGAAGGAAATGTTGTTGTAGAAGGCAGAGACAAGGATCAAATCAATCGTGGCGGCGAAAAAGTTGCCGCTGAAGAAGTTGAAAACCATTTACTTGCGCATCCTGACATTCATGATGCCGCCATGGTGTCTATGCCAGATCCATTTCTTGGCGAACGCTCATGTGCCTTTGTTATCGCGAAAGGAAACAACAAACCAGCACCGCACATCTTAAAATCATTTCTAAGAGAACGCGGGCTCGCAGCCTTTAAAATTCCCGACCGCATTGAATGGATCGATGCGTTCCCACAAACAGGTGTAGGCAAAGTCAGTAAAAAAGCATTAAGAGAATTAGCTGCAACCCATACTGCCAACGTATAAAAAAGAGGAGTGAAAACCATGGCAATCCCTACTATTCCTGCATATCCAATGCCAAGCACACAAGATTTACCCGAAAATAAAGTGAACTGGATACCAGATCCGAAACGTGCTGTTCTGCTGATACATGACATGCAACAATATTTTTTAAATGCATTTCAACAAGATACATCACCGATCACAGAGTTAGTGCAGCATATTCAACAATTACGTGATACATGCAATGAACTTGGAATCCCCGTCGTCTATACAGCGCAACCTGGTGACCAAGACCCGAAGGATCGTGCCTTATTAACAGATTTTTGGGGACCTGGACTTGGTGATGATGAAGCATTGACAAAAATCATTGATCAGCTTGCTCCATCTGAGGCAGATACAATGCTGACAAAATGGCGTTATAGCGCATTCAAAAAATCTAATTTTTTGGATATTCTTCAAGAAGACGGGCGTGATCAACTGATCATTACTGGCGTATATGCACATATTGGCTGTATGCTGACAGCCGCAGAAGCATTCATGCTCGATATTGAAACCTTTTTTGTCGCCGATGCCGTCGCTGACTTTTCACTGAAACATCACAAAATGGCCATGACCTATGCAGCTGAACGCTGTGCAGTCACCACAACGACAAACCAAATCATCAGTCGTTTAACAGGACAAGAAGCAAACAGTGATGATTTATCCTTTGAGGCCATCGTTCACCAAGTAGCTGAGTATCTCCAAATCGAGCCAAATGAAATACCACTTGATGAGAATCTCGTCTACCTTGGGCTTGATTCTATTAGAATGATGAGCCTAGCGGAAAAGTGGAGGCAGCAAGGAGCGACAGTCAATTTCGTTGAGCTTGCAGCAAATCCAACGCTCGCTCATTGGCGGACTCTTCTTTTCCCAGAAAAGCAGCCATCTATCCCAAATATCGATTACTTGTAAAGGAGGAATAGACCCTTGTCGATCCAGTCAGTCGATTCATTCCCGCTAACCGGTGCCCAATCAGGCATTTGGTACGCGCAGCAGCTTGATCCAGCTAATCCTATTTTCAATACAGCTGAGTATATAGAGATTAAAGGTCCTATTGATCCCATACATTTTGAAGCCGCCATTAGAAAGACTGTCTTAGAAGCAGATTCCTTGTATATGCGCTTCATTGATGATACTGACGGTCCAAAGCAATGGATGACATCTAAGAAAGAGATTCCATTTCAATATGTTAATTTACAAAATGAAAAACAGCCTCTTGATGCGGCTAAAGCATGGATGAAGGAAGATCTTTCAACGCCAGTCTCTTTAGAGAAAGATGTATTATTCCGTGAAGTACTTTTTCAACTTGCTGACGACCGATTTATTTGGTATCAGCGCATTCATCACATTGCCATTGATGGATTCGCCTTTTCGCTCATTGCGCGTCGTGTTGCTGAGGTCTATTCAGCCCTATCGAAAGGGACACCAATGCCCCCTCAAACATTTGGATCCTTACATGACGTAGTCCAAGAGGAGCTCACCTATCAACAGTCTAATCGATATGAAGATGATCAAGCGTTTTGGAAAAATCGCTTTGCTGATCAACCGGAAATTGTCAGCCTTGCTGAGCTTGCCCCAAGAACGTCGGATCATTTTATCCGAAAAACGGCTGGCTACGATGCCGAAAAGGTAAGCAAAATGAAAAAAAATGCTCAAGCCTTCGGTGGTACGTGGCATGAAATGATCCTTGCTGCATCCGCTTTATATATGCATCGTATGACTGGTGCACATGATATTGTTTTAGGGCTTCCTGTGATGATGCGCCTTGGATCGTGCGCCTTACAAACACCCGGAATGGTCATGAACCTGGTACCGCTTCGTTTAACATGCAAACCAGAAATGACGCTATCAGCACTTGTTCGCCAAGTATCTGAGGAACTAAAAGCCATTCGCCCTCATCAAAGATATCGTCACGAGGACATGCGGAGAGACTTTAAACTCATCGGAAGAAATCAGCGATTATTTGGCCCACAGATCAATATCATGCCATTTGATTATGATCTCATGTTCGATCAGAGCATGGGTCAAGCACATAACCTCTCAGCAGGACCCGTGGATGATATATCGATCAACATATACGACCGCGCGGATGGGAACGGATTTCAAATCGACTTTGATGCAAACCCTGCCGTTTACAAAGAGCAAACAGTTGACGCTCATCAGCAGCGTTTTCTTCAATTGCTGGAGGAAATAACCGGACTAGAGCAAGATCAAACGATCAGTCAATTCAACCTTCTTTTGTCTGAAGAGAAAGAGAACATCCTCAAGCACTGGAATGATACAAAACGAGAATTACCAAAGGAATCTTTACGAGAACTATTTGAAAAACAGGTGAGCAAAACACCACAAGCAAAAGCATTACAGTTTGAAGGAATTACTTTGACCTATGAGGAGTTGAATCAGCGGGCTAATCAATTAGCTCATTATTTGAAAAAACATGACATTGGACCAGAACAATTTGTCGCAATTGCTCTGCCTCGGTCCATCAATATGGTCGTAAGTCTATTAGCCGTCGTCAAAACGGGAGCCGCATATCTGCCACTAGACCCTGATTATCCTAACGATCGTGTCGCCTATATGCTAGAAGATGCCAAACCAGCGTGCTTGCTCACAGTCAAAGAGACAGCAGACGGTTTGGACCATCCGCACATCGTTCAGCTGGATGATTCAACTGTTCATCAGGAGATAGCAGACAGTCCGCACATCAATCCGGCTTGGAGCGAGGGCTCTCCACATCACCCAGCTTACATCCTCTACACGTCAGGATCGACAGGCAAACCAAAGGGTGTTGTTGTAACAAAACGAAATGTGATCAACTTTATATTGTCCATGCAAGATTCATTTTTATTAGATCAAAAAGACCAGCTTTTAGCGGTAACAACCATTGGCTTTGATATTTCTGGGCTGGAAATGTTCCTACCGCTTTTACATGGGGCTGCTATTTTATTGGCAAAAAAAGAAACCATACAAGAACCAGCAAAGCTTTCAGACATGATTCGTTCTCATCATGTCACAATCATGCAGGCAACACCAACGTTGTGGCATGCGTTGGCAGATGAATACCCTGATGTGATCACAGGTATGCGTGTTCTTGTTGGAGGTGAAGCACTCCCTGCCTCCCTTTTGCACACATTGCAATCTCTTCAATGTGACATTACTAATTTGTACGGACCTACAGAAACGACGATCTGGTCTACGATGGAAAATGTCACAGCACATCGAGAAAATAGTGGACCGGCAATTGGTAAACCCATTTGGAATACGAGCATTTACATTTTAGATGAAGGACTAAACCCAGTCCCAGCAGGATCAATCGGTGAGCTTTATATTGCAGGTGAAGGAGTATCCAGAGGATATCTTGGACGATATGATTTAACGGCTGAACGCTTTGTCGCTGATCCATTCGGCACAAAAGGCACGAGAATGTATCGCACTGGTG
Organism: Bacillus sp. FSL K6-0994; assembly: GCF_038630815.1. Classification (NCBI taxonomy): domain Bacteria; kingdom Bacillati; phylum Bacillota; class Bacilli; order Caryophanales; family Bacillaceae; genus Bacillus; species Bacillus sp. FSL K6-0994. Next base: position 3,688,756 of record NZ_CP152043.1, read on the forward strand.
ATTTAGCCAGATGGCGTGAAGATGGTTCAATTGATTATATCAGCCGTGCCGATCATCAAATTAAAATCCGCGGCTTCCGTATTGAACTAGGTGAAATTGAAACAGTGATGATGCAGCATCAAGCCATAAAGCATACATCTGTTATCGTTCGTGAGGATCAACCTGGGCAGCAGCTGCTTTGTGCGTATGTTGTGCTGACAGACGGGTCTTCTCTGCACCCTTCAGAGCTCAGGCAGTTTGCGGCTGCATTACTTCCTGACTACATGGTGCCCTCTGCTGTTGTCGTTTTGCCAGAACTTCCACTTACACCAAACGGCAAAATCGACCGCAAAGCATTACCAGCACCAAATATGTCTTTAGTTAGTTCTGAGCGTACACCTAGAACACCACAAGAAGACATGTTATGTAGTTTATTTGCAGAAACCCTTGGCCTATCTCAAATTGGCATAGATGATAGTTTCTTTGACTTAGGAGGACATTCCTTACTCGCCGCTCGCCTGCTTAGACGTATACGCGATACACTTGGCGCAGACCTAAGCATGAGTACCATTTTTGAATCGCCTCGGGTTGCTGAGCTTGCGCAGCACATTGACAAAACGAAGGACATTCGGCCGCCGCTTCAGGTTGAAGACAAACCAGATGAGATTCCGTTATCCTTTGCCCAAAAACGGCTCTGGTTCCTTCATTGCCTTGAAGGGCCAAGTCCAACTTACAATATTCCACTTGTCATTCAGCTGACAGGTACACTAGATCAAACAGCTCTCATTGGTGCACTGGCAGATATCACTGAAAAACACGAAACCCTTAGAACCATTTTTCCAGATAAGAACGGCATGCCAAGACAGGTCATTTTACACCCGAAAAGTGTTCAGCCTGAACTCCATGTCACAGCTTCAAGCGATCAACAAATTGAGAATCAGTTAAACGAAGCCATTCGCTATAGCTTTCAGATTGAAGAAGAATCTGCACTTCGAGCTGAATTATTCACGCTTGATGCAAAGCGTTCCGTACTGCTTCTATTGCTGCATCACATCGCTGGTGACGGCTGGTCACTTGCACCATTGACACGAGACTTAGCTGCTGCTTACGAAGCCCGTATACAAGGAAAATCCATCTCCTTGCCAGCAGAACCTGTTCAATATGCTGACTATGCTATTTGGCAGCAGAAGCTGTTGGGCAGTGAAGAAAAGGCGGATAGTCTATTTGCCAAGCAGCTCAGCTATTGGAAAGGTGCCTTACATGACCTGCCTGAAGAACTTGAACTGCCTTATGACTTCCCGCGTCCACAGGAAATAAGCTTCAACGGTGCGACGATAGACTTTACGATTGAACCCGCTTTACATCAGAACCTCCTTGAGCTTGCAAAGCAGCATCAAGTGAGTTTGTTCATGGTGCTTCAAGCATCACTTGCAGCATTACTGACACGCCTTGGGGCCGGTACAGATATCCCAATCGGCAGTCCAATTGCTGGACGGAATGACGATGCTCTTGACGATATTGTGGGATTATTTGTGAACACACTAGTATTACGCACAAATACAGCTGGTAATCCAACCTTTAGTGAGCTTTTGAAGCGAGTGAGAGACGTTGACTTAGCAGCCTATGAGCATCAGGATCTGCCATTTGAAAGACTAGTCGAAATTCTAAATCCAACCAGGTCCAGATCACGAAATCCATTGTTCCAGGTCATGCTAGCCTTCCAAAATACACCGAAGGCGGAAATGAAGCTGACACAACTTGACTCAGATCTTTACGTGAAACCAGTAGGGTCAGCTAAATTTGATCTGACCATCGAATTGGCAGAACAAAGAACGGAAACTGGGTCAGCAGCGGGATTAACAGGATTGTTTGAATTCAGCACAGATGTATTTAAACAAAGCACCATTCGAGCAATCGCTGACAGAATGAAGCGCTTTTTAACAGAGATAGCTGAGCGCCCGCATCTGCCGATTGGTCAAGTGAACATTTTATCAGATAAAGAGCGGCAAACATTTCTCCCTGACAAAAAGACAATTGCTCAGTTAGACCAAGCACATAGTCTCCCGGCCTTATTTGAAAAAACGGCGCAGCAATACCCTGATCGAGTGGCTGTAACGTATGGCAATAGGCAGCTGACCTATGGTGAGTTAAACAACAAAGCCAATCGTCTTGCTCATTTATTAATAGAAAAAGGCGTTGGACCAGAACAGTTCGTTGCACTTGCCCTGCCTAGATCAATTGATATGCTCGTAAGCTTATTAGCCGTTCATAAAGCAGGCGCAGCCTATGTTCCGCTTGATCCTGATTATCCAGCAGACAGGCTGGCATACATGATACAAGATGCCAAACCCGTTTGCAGCATCACAACAAAAGCAGATGCAATGCACCTCCCTGCTGATTGCGATTTGATTTTGTTAGACGAAAAAGAAACGAGCGATCAATTGCTGACTACGCCAAATCACAATCCGGCTGATATAGACAGAATTGAACCGCTATCTTCTCTGCATCCGGCCTATATTATTTATACATCCGGTTCTACAGGGAAACCAAAAGGAGTGGTCATCCCACACCAAAATGTCATCCGTCTTCTGACATCTACTGAACATTGGTTCCAATTTGATGAAGAAGATGTTTGGACAATGTTCCATTCATATGCCTTTGATTTTTCAGTATGGGAAATATGGGGACCACTTTTATATGGCGGCCGGCTTGTCATTGTACCTCATACCATCTCTCGCTCCCCAGAAGAGATGCTGCAGCTTCTAGTTGAGGAAGGCGTGACTGTACTTAATCAAACACCTTCTGCCTTCTATCAGCTCATGCAGATAGACAAGGAACAACAAACACTAGGCCAAGCATTATCACTCCGCTATGTCATCTTTGGCGGTGAAGCATTAGAGCTTAGCAGATTAGAAGATTGGTACAGCCGTCACTCAGACTGTAAGCCAAAGCTCATTAACATGTACGGCATCACAGAAACCACCGTACACGTTACGTACAATGAACTCAATCGAGATATGATCACAAAGAACTCCAGCAGTTTAATAGGCGAACCGATTCCTGATTTACACGTGTACGTACTAGATGAATACTTGCAGCCTGTTCCCCCTGGAACGACAGGTGAAATGTATGTAGCTGGAGCTGGCCTTGCAAGAGGTTATCTAGGCAGACCTGACCTGACATCAGATCGATTCCCTGCCGATCCATATGGGGCACCTGGCACAAGGATGTATCGTACAGGCGACCTTGCGCGCTGGACAGAAGAAGGGGCTCTTGATTACATTGGCAGAGCTGATCATCAAATTAAAATACGCGGATTTCGCATTGAACTTGGAGAAATTGAAGCCGTTCTGGCACGCCACGATGCAGTTGCACAAGTTGCCGTCATGATGCGAGAGGATCAGCCTGGCGACAAACGCCTAGTCGCCTATATCGTCCCAACTGAAGAAAACCGTTTCGATACAGAGACCCTTCGTCATTTTGCAGCAGCCAGTCTTCCTGATTACATGGTGCCCGCGGCATATGTACAGATTGACGCCATGCCGCTTACAGCAAACGGGAAGCTTGATCAAAAATCACTGCCAGCACCTCAATTGCATATGCAGCAAGCAGATGGCCGCGGCCCTAGAAATCCGAAAGAGGAAATCCTATGTCATCTCTTTGAAGAGGTGCTTGATTTGCCTAAAATCAGCATAGACGATCGCTTTTTTGACATTGGCGGACACTCACTGCTTGCAGTTCGTTTAATCAGCCGCATTCGTGATGCACTTGGTGTCAAACTAAGCATTGGAACATTGTTTGAAGCACCAAATGTGGCAAGTTTGGCAGAGAAACTAGAAACAGGAAGCGATGAAAACGCACTAGAAATCCTGCTGCCGCTGCGAACAAATGGAGAAAGATATCCACTCTTCTGTGTTCATCCAGCAGGTGGTCTTAGCTGGTGCTATGCAGGTCTCTTGAATACATTAGAAAAAGACATCCCTATTTATGGATTACAGGCTCGAGGAATCGCAAGAAAAGATGACTACCCGCACACACTAGATGATATGGCTGCGGATTACATCAAGCACATCCAAACGATTCAGCCAAAAGGCCCTTATCATCTTCTTGGCTGGTCACTAGGCGGAAACGTTGTTCAGGCAATGGCTACACAGCTCCAGCAGAAAGGTGAAGAAATCGCACTCGTTGCGATGCTGGATGCCTATCCGAACCATTTCTTACCGATTAAAGCAGCACCTGATGAAGAAGAAGCACTAATCGCTCTTCTTGCGCTCGGCGGTTATGATCCAGATACCTTAACAGGTGAACCGCTCACAATGAAAAGTGCCATCGACATCTTGAAAAAAGATGGCAGTGCACTAGCTAGCTTAAATGAAGATGCCATTAGAAATCTAAAAGAAACCTATGTGAATTCAGTTCGATTGCTCGGAGAATATCAGCCAAAAACTTATCAGGGGGACATATTATTCTTTAGATCTACCATTATCCCAGATTGGTTTACACCAATTGATCCCGAAGCATGGGCACCTTATATCAACGGAACAATCGAACAGCACGACATTCATTGCCGGCACAAAGACATGTGCCAGCCTAAACCCCTAGCAGAAATTGGTGTCATCTTAGACAACGCACTGCATCGGGTCAAACAAAAGCACTAAGAATAAAGGAGAGATGACAAATGACAAATCCCTTTGATCGTGAAGACGGTGTATTTCTTGTGCTGGTCAATGAACAAGGACAGCATTCACTTTGGCCATCATTTGCACCAGTGCCAGATGGATGGGAAAAGGTCTTTGGTGAAGACACTAGAAATGCCTGCATCGATTATATCCAGACACACTGGCAGGACTTGCGGCCATTAAGCTTAACAAAAGAACCTGCGCTAGCACATGGAAAAACGGAATAAATCACCGCACCCTGATCTCCATCAGGGTGCTTTTTTGACAGAATAAACATCACCATCTTTCAGCTCTTTCTGCTACAATTTAATTGAGAATGTTTATCAATCAATAAGAGATCAGGTGGTTTTATGGGAAACAACAATCAATTACGTACATTGGCAAATGCCGAACAATTCATCTACCGATTAACATATACTGAAAAAATAAATAATGCAGAGCTTCCACATACAGAGCAGCAGCTATCAGATACATTCTGCCTCCTCTTCAGCATAAGCGGCAGCGGTCTACTCACATTGAACGATCAAAAATGGCGATTGAAACATCTGACACTCTATACAATCATGCCTGGGGAAACATTTATGTTAAAAACAGAGCCTTATCAAAAACACGAGCTCTATCTGTTTCGCTTTCAGCTCTACACGCTGCAAAATCAAAACATAGGAGAAGTATCAACGGAACATGCCCGTTCTTTACTGAATAAATGGCAATTTATCGATATTAGCTCGATTGAACATATTCATTCTTTATTGTCCGATATGACAGAGGAATGGCAAAGACCTGAATCCATTAGCTTTTTTAGAAGCCAAACTCTTTTTCAGCAGCTCATTATGCAGCTTTTCACACTGCATAAAGAAGATATTTGTGACACGGCACATGCCCTTTTCAAAACAAAACAATATATCGATCAACATTCCGAAGAACCCCTCAGCCTGACAAGTCTATCTCATATGGCTGGCATCAGCGCCAATCATTACAGTGAGCTATTTAAAAAGCATTTTGATGTGAGTGTCACTGATTATATCACCAAAAAAAGGATGGCTAGAGCCAAACAATTAATGGCAAAAGGCAACGCAAAGCTCAAAGACATTGCACTGGAAATCGGCTATCAAGATCCGTATTACTTCAGCCGCATCTTTAAGAAAAAAACGGGCATGACCCCTTCTACTTATATGAAAAGCCGTCAGCGGAAAATTGCAGCCTATGGCCATTCCATACTCGGCCAGCTCACACCCATTCATATCATCCCATATGCTGCCCCTCTTCACCCTAAGTGGACAGCACATGATTTTGAGCATCATGCAGAAGAAATTCCGATTCACCTGAGTGCACATCGGATCAATGAGCACGCTGAAGCCAATTTACAGCTATTAAAAGAAACAAAACCTGAGCTGATCATTGCCAATGATCATGTGACAGAGGAAGAAAAACAAGTGTTAAAAACCATCTGTCCTGTTCACTTTGTTCCATTCACACAATTAGATTGGCGCACTCAATTCAAACAAACAGCTACGTTCCTAAACGAAGCGAACGAAGCAGAAGAATGGCTGATTCATTACGAGGAACTCGTCAATCAAGCGAAAAAGGCATGCCTTTTTGATCATCCACCAAAAACCGTCCTGCCTCTTCGTATCTTTCAAGATCAGCTTTATTTGTCTGTGAATCGCACCATGTCAGAAGTAATTTTTCAAGACATTGGCCTTCTGCCAGCTTTTCAGAATGACGGTCAGCTAATAGAAAAGAAAATCAGCATTCGCTCTATACAACAGCTAGATCCAGACGCCATCTTCCTCTTCCTGCATAAGGAGCCAAAAACGATTGCTTTTTATCAAAAGTTAAAGCAACAGGAGTCTTGGCAAAATCTCAAGGCTGTGACGCAGCAAGCCGTCTATCCGCTCACTTCTGACCCTTGGCGTGAATACACAGCAGCCAGTCATCAACGGGTCATTCAGGACCTTTTATCTTTTTTTCCGTAAAAAGTCCATCATTTGACAGATCATTGTCTATGGATAAAAGGACAAAAGACTACTACAATCTTTAATTGAGAACAATTATCAGTTAAAGGAGAAAACAAATGAAAAAATGGTTCGCATTGCTTATCCTTTGTATCATGACGATCACCGCAGCAGCCTGTGGTGCTGCAGAAAATAAACCTGCTTCAAACACGACCAAAAGCAAGTCAGCTGAAACAGCAGAAACAAATATCAACTACTTAGATCAAACGTACAAACTCAAAACACCAGTGAAACGAATTGTCATTGCTGGAAGCCTTGAATCAATGGAAGATGCAAAATTACTTGGTATCGAGCCTATTGGTGCTTCTACTGTAGGCGGCACATTCCCTGAATTATTTAAAGACATTACAGCGAAAACAGAAGGTATCGGTGAAAAAACAGAACCGAACCTGGAAAAAATCCTAAAACTAAAACCAGATGTGATACTCGGATCAACCAAGTTCCCGCCTGCAACAATTAAAAAATTGGATAAAGTCCAAACGACGATCCCAGTATCCCATGTCTCTTCTGACTGGGAAAGCAATCTATTATTACTCGGTGAACTGACTGGAAAAAGTAAAGAAGCGAAAAACATCATCTCTGATTATCAGAAAGATCTCAAACAAGCGAAAGAAACCCTGAAAGATAAAAGCAGCAACAAAACAGCTGTCATTTTGCGCATTAGACAGGGCGACTTGTACGTGTACCCTGAAGACGTATACTTCAACTCTACCTTATATGGGGATTTAGGATTTAAAGTACCAAGTGATATCAAAAAAGCCAAAGCACAGGCATTGATTTCATTGGAGCGCCTAGGAGAACTCAATCCTGACTATATTTTTGTTCAGTTCTCTAAAGAAGAAAACTCATCGAATCCAAATGCATTGAAAGACTTAGAGAAAAATAAAATTTGGACAAGCCTAAAAGCTGTGAAAAATGGGCACATCAATGAAAATGCCGTTGACCCTATGCTTCAAGGAGGAACTGCACTAAGCAAAACAACCTTCCTTGACAAGGCTGTCAAATGGTTAGATCAAAACAACTAAAAAGATGCGTGATCAGATGGTTGACAAAGGGCTAAAATGTTTAGCCCTTTGTCTTCTTTTCAACGCAGTTGAAAACCGTTAGGAGAGGATACACATGAACGGAACGTTTCTATATGACGAGCTTAACGGGCGTCAGCTTGATATTTACCTTCCGCAGGACACCTCTATTGATGTTCCAGCTGTCTTTGTACAAGATGGCTCTTCTTTGTTTAGAACACACCTGCTAGAGATCGAAAGAATGATCGAAGCCAAAATCATCTCGCCAATCATCATCGTCGGCATACACCCCTTCAATCGACTTGACGAATATACACCATGGAAGGCGTCACCACTGCGATCTGGGTTCCCTGACTTTAAAGGCGAGGCACAGACGTATGTGTCATTTTTAGCGAATGACTTGCTCCCATATATCAAAAGAGAATATCCAGTTCAAGAGACCTGTCATGAACATAGCCACGTAGGTGCTTCATTAGGCGGGCTGTTTGCTATTTATACTTTATTCATGCACCCTGATCTTTTTAAAAACATCGCATCGATCTCCGGGTCATTTTGGTATCAAGATTTTCTACCGTTTGCTAAACAACAAAGCATTCAGTGTGTGGATCACTTTATTTATTTGTCTGTAGGCAGTGAAGAAGGGAAAGGCAAAACATCTGCTCAACAGCACATGCCTTTATTCAACAAACAACTGCATGACCTTTTATTACAGAAAGGGATGCAAGAAAGGCAGCTGCAATATCACATCGAACAAGGGGAGGGCCATCATCTGAAACAATTTCAAAAAAATTTCTTATCGGCCCTAAAGTGGTTTTATCAAAGAGAACGCTAATTTTTTATCAGCATGGCACAAAGCCGATATGATATATTGGAACGTATAGATTGAAAGAGGAGGGATTTGCGCATGAGACCTTTACAAATCTCAGCCGATACCGCACAAAAGCTTGCTGCATCACTCAATGTACCGTTAGAACAAATCATGCATATGCCGCAGCATATCTTATTAGCTAAATTAGCGGAGCTTGAACAGAAGAAAGATCGTTCTTCTTAAAGAATTAAAGGAGTTTACATTCATGGAACAACAACTAGAAAAATCAACATTACATCCTCGCAGTACAGGACAAACCATCCTGCTGATTGCTGGGATTTTGCTTATTGCATTTAATCTTCGGCCTGCCATTACATCCGTTGGCCCTGTTATCGGCGCGATTCGTTCCGATTTACAGCTTTCAAATGGACTGGCGGGTTTTCTTACGACATTACCACTGCTCTCATTCGCATTGCTTTCTCCAATTGCACCTAAAATCGGAAAACGACTTGGCAATGAACGAACCCTCTGGCTTGGACTTGCCGTCCTTCTCTTTGGGATTGTGATTCGCTCGTTTGGCTCCATCACCTTCTTAATGATTGGAACAGCGCTGGTCGGCGTTGGAATTGCGATTTGTAATGTGCTCTTACCGGGGCTTGTGAAGCATAAATTTCCTGCACATGCAGGCTTGATGACAAGTGTATATACAACTTCAATGTCCGTCTTCGCTGCACTTGCATCAGGTGTCAGTGTTCCGCTCAGTCATACGATGCCTGGCGGCTGGAATACATCATTCCTTGTATGGGCTGGACTTGCCCTTCTCGCCATGATGGTTTGGGCGCCGCAGCTTCTTCATCAGAATACAGCGGCCGTCAAAAGTATTTCTCTTACAGAGCAGCCAATATGGCGTTCACGTGTTGCATGGCAGGTGACCTTTTTTATGGGGTTGCAGTCATTCCTTTTCTATAGCAGCATCGCATGGTTTCCTGATATCTTAACATCCCATGGAATGAACCTGTCGACAGCTGGCTGGATGCTGTCCATTATGCAGTTTGTTGGGCTGCCATCCACCTTCTTAACGCCCGTTTTTGCAGAAAAATTAAAAACGCAAAGACCGCTTGTCGCCGGCCTTGTCCTTGTGTATTTACTCGGCATGATTGGACTTCTCCTCGGAGGATCGACGCCTATCCTTGTCATCTCTGTTCTATTGATCGGCATTGGACAAGGGGCCAGTATCAGTCTTGCCCTCACATTTATCGGTTTACGTACAACCAATATGGAACAAGCAGCTGCCCTCTCTGGAATGGCGCAGTCTCTCGGTTATTTATTAGCTGCTGTTGGGCCGTTCATGATTGGTATCCTTTTTGATTCCACACATACATGGACACCAGCGATTATCATCTTTATCATCATCCTATTTTTCATGTTTTTATCCGGTATGCGTGCTGGACGCAGTGTCTATATTTCAGATCCTTCATAAAAAAAGAACCCGCCTCCTCGTGAGACGGGTTCTTTTCTACTTATGCCTGCTCTGTCACATGTACCTTTAACGTTGCTTGTACCTCTGGATGAAGCTTCACCGGTACATTTGTGTAACCTAATGCACGGATGGCGTCATTCAGCTCGATTTTACGCTTATCGAGTTTAATTTGATGATCTTTTTGCAATTTATCAGCGATTTGTTTGCTTGTAATCGAGCCAAACAAACGGCCGCCTTCACCTGATTTTGCAGTGAGTTCCACTGTTAACGCCTCAAGTGTTTCTTTTAATTGTTTTGCTTGTTCAAGCTCTTGGATGGCATTCTTTTTCTCTTTGTTTTTCTGCCCTTCCAATGCGCTTAGGTTCGTTGGAGTTGCTTCAACAGCTAACCCTTGTTTGATGAGAAAGTTGTGCGCGTATCCGTCAGCTACATTCTTGACTTCGCCTTTTTTCCCTTTGCCTTTTACGTCTTTTAGAAAGATGACTTTCATCTTTGAACCCCTCCTTCGAAATATTCGTCTATGGCAGCCTTTAATTTCCCTACCGCTTCTTCAATGGTTATACCATAAATCTGGGTAGCAGCGTTAGTCAAATGACCGCCGCCGTCTAATGCTTCCATAATAATTTGAACGTTGATATCCCCTAATGATCTAGCACTAATACATACTGTGTCGTCATCTCGTCTAGCGACAGCAAATGACGCTTCTACCTCACTCATTGACAACAGGGAATCCGCTGTCTGGGCAATCGTAATTTGATCATAATACTCCGACCTGTCAGATGGCAATGAAGCAATGGCCACCTGATTTTGATACAGTTCTGTATGCTGAATGAGTTTTGCTCGTTTGATGTAATGATCGACGGTTTCTTTTAAGAACTTTTGCACAAGGACAGGATCTGCTCCCTTTGCACGAAGGTAGGATGCTGCATCGAACGTTCTTGACCCCGTTCTCAGGGAGAAACTCTTCGTATCAACGATGATCCCAGCCAGAAGCGCAGTCGCCTCAATCATGTTAATCCGTAATTTCTTCGGCTGATATTCTAAAAGCTCTGTCACAAGCTCTGCTGTAGATGAAGCATACGGCTCCATATAAACAAGTAAAGGATCACGGATAAATTCCTCGCCGCGTCTATGATGGTCAATGACCACGACATTTTCAATCTTATTCAGCAGCCGTTCTTCCATAACGAGAGACGGTTTATGTGTATCCACGACGACAAGCAATGTGTCATCCTTTGCAAGCTCCATTGCTTCCTCTGGGGTGATAAAACGTGACCAAAGCTCTTCATAATTTTTAATTTCACTAATTAAGCGTTGAACACTGTCTCCAATCTGATTGGCATCAATGACAATATAGCCTTCTTTTCCATTGGCCTGGGCAACCTTTAAAATCCCAATGGATGCACCGATCGAGTCCATGTCGGGGAACTTATGCCCCATGATCATGACATTACCGCTTTCAGATACAATTTCTTTTAAAGCATGAGAAATGACCCGTGCGCGTACGCGTGTCCGTTTCTCCATTGGATTCGTTTTTCCACCGTAGAATTTCACTTTTCCATTCGGCTGTTTAATGGCGACCTGATCCCCGCCTCGTCCGAGGGCAAGGTCAAGACTCGACTGCGCAAGAGCTCCAAGCTCTTTCAAGGAAGGAACGGACGCACCGATCCCGATACTTAGAGTAAGCGTCGCACTATGTGCCCCTGTTTTCTCACGGACCTCGTCTAAAATGGAGAATTTTGACGCTTCAAGCTCAGCTAAAATGCTCTCATTTAGAACCGCCATAAATCGTTCAGACGAAATTCTCTTCAGGAAAATACCGTATTCTTGTGCCCAATTGTTGAGCAAAGACGTCACTTCACTATTAATCGCGCTGCGAACTTGATCATCAAGGCCCTGCGTGACATCGTCGTAGTTGTCTAAAAAGATATAAGATAACACCGTTCGTTCATTTTCGTACTGTCGTTCAATCTGCACTTGTTCCGTGACATCAAAGAAATATAAAAGGCGCTCTGACCGTTTAATAATGACTTTGAATTTCCGGTCATTCAGCGTCACATTTTCGGTCTCGACCTCTTGTTTAATAAGAGGCACAATAGACTCGAATGTATCGTACAAGGATCTGCCGACAAGTGTGCTTTCATGAAAGCACGAAGCGAGAAACGGATTGGTCCATTCGATATAATACTGGTCATTAAACAGCATAATACCAATTGGCATCTCCATTAATGCTTCTTCTCCAACCTTTTTGACTCGATAGGATAATGTTGAAATATATGAATCAATCTCTTTCTGCACTTGCGTATCTGCCCACTTTAAGAAGTAGAGCACACCTGCAAGGACGATAAGACCAACTGCTCCTATGATCCAATTGAAATAAAGGTTGAGGAGGACTGTGACCACCGCAAGAACAATTAACGCGAAGATCGGATACTTGATGACAGGTTTTCTATAGAAGCTTGGCACTGATATCAACTCCTCAACATTCAGAGTGAATTATTTGTTTTTTACTTTTTCTCTTAAATCAAAGCCTATGTCAGCAATCCCTATAATTCGCACAATCACACCGATTGGCGGAAAGAAAACCGTTAACACGACAGCGAAAATGGGTACCGCTTTTGAGATGTTTTTTTCGTGGCAATAATAGAAGAGAAAAGAAAATCCCTGAATAAGCACCAGTATAAATAAAATTTGAAACGCACTCGTTTGAACGAGCCATAAAAAGCTGCCTTTTTCCGTCTGAATCAGCATCAAAAGCAATGTGAGTAAATAATACCATACCATGCTTTTTGGCAGCCGCATATCCTTAAATTTCTTCAAGGACGGCATGTCTGAAACAAACCGTTTGAGCAAAGGCCGCACGAACCAGTGATTCACAAAAGCCATCAGCGTCACCAAAATCAATAACGCTACAGGTAAAGCACTTAATGCCGTATCCTGCATCTCTTTAAACTGTTTGAGCTGTTTAGCTATGTCCTTTTCAGAAGCCCCGGATTGCTTTAAAACACTCTCTACCATCGGCATCATTTGCTCAATCGACTCTTTCGCAATATTCATAATATCGATTTGAAAGAGCTGGACACTGACAACAAAGGAGATGAGAATACTGAATAAATAAAGCAGCGCACCTGTAATGATGGCATTCCCAGGCTGCCTTCTGCTGTAGAAAACACCCATGCCTAATCCGACGGCAATTAAGATAGGTGCACTCATGAGTCCAGCCATAGACCCAATTAAAAAGCTGATCACTATGCCAATAGCGCCAGCAGCAATTCCTTTTTTCAAGCCGTGTCTGATTGTATAGAGGATGATCGGAATCGGAGCAGCTAGAAAGAAAATAATAGATAAAAGCGGCACATACAAATAAAACAGCATCATGACCGCAAAAATACTCATCATGATTGCGCCCTCTACTAACGCTTTTGTTTGTTTCACACCTTCACCTCTATCCAATCCTTTTGTCTATATCTTGCTCAATGTGTACTTCTATGTATACGTATGATGTCAGCTCCATCATGTCTTGCCCCAACCTTTATTTTACCATAGCGGTAAATCTCAAGTAAAATGCAGGCTGTCCTGGGAGCGTTTCACGTGGAACACCGATATGGAACCGCACATGCAAGTTTTCAAACAGCATGTTACAATTTTTTAGATTATTCTTAGCTATAAACCCTGAATTCAAGGTCAAAAGCTGTTAGAATAGAAACATCATCAATAAATGTAAGAAGGAGAATTCACATGGGAAAAACACTCGTATTCGGACACAAAAATCCTGACACAGACACGATTTGTTCTGCTATTGCTTACGCTGATCTGAAAAACAAAATCGGCGTTCAGGCAGAAGCCGTCAGACTTGGAGAAATCAATGGAGAAACACAATACGCATTAGATTTCTTTAAACAAGAAGCACCTCGTTTCATTGAAACGGCTGCAAATGAAACAAAGCAAGTCATTCTTGTCGATCATAACGAATTCCAGCAAAGTGTAAGCGATATTGATCAAGTACAAGTAACTGAGGTCATTGACCACCACCGTATTGCCAACTTTGAAACAAGTGAACCTCTTTACTATCGTGCTGAGCCTGTAGGCTGTACAGCAACGATCTTAAACAAAATGTATAAAGAAAACCAAGTGACGATTGAAAAAGAAATCGCTGGTTTGCTTTTATCTGCGATCATTTCTGATTCCTTATTATTCAAATCCCCAACATGCACACAGCAAGATATTGATGCTGCACATGAGCTTGCAAAAATCGCAGGGGTAGATCCAGAAGTTTACGGCCTAGATATGCTCAAAGCAGGCGCTGATCTAAGCCAAAAAACGGTTCAAGAATTAATTACACTTGATGCAAAAGAATTCGCACTAGGCAAAAGCAAAGTCGAAATTGCACAAGTCAATACAGTAGATATCGCTGAAGTGACAGCAAGACAGGCTGACATTGAAGCGAAAATCAATGAAGTCATTGCAGCAAAAGGTCTTGATCTATTTGTTTTAGTCATCACAGACATTTTGGAAAATGACTCCCTTGCTCTTGCACTCGGTGCTGAAGCAGCAAAAGTAGAAAAAGCATTTAACGTCACGCTTGAAAACAACACAGCTTTACTAAAAGGTGTTGTATCAAGAAAGAAACAAGTCGTACCTGCGCTGACAGACGCACTTTCTTAATCAACACGACAAGACTGCTGAATCATTCAGCAGTCTTTTTTGTCTATATTCTTTTTAATGAATATACATATCACTAACGAGAACATCCTTTAGCACGCTTGTTGGAATCGTGAATTCAACAACACCCATGTAGCCAGGTGCCACATCATATTCATTAAAGGAAATCACAAGCTTTCCTTTTGAATTGATATAGAAGTTTTGATCCGGCTTAATTTTCTTAAATGGTTCCGCCATATCTTGCTTGCCAATCCAATACATTTTGTTTGAATCCTCTTTCATCTGTTTCTTCATTTGTTCTTTAATATTTTCACTAATTACATCAATATAACGGTCATCTTTAAACAGGCTTGGTAATGTAATCAGGACATGGTTTTTCTTATCAACCGTATCATATGTCATTTCCTCTGCCGCAGAAGCCTGAGTCGTCACCTTGTATCGGCCTAGTGAAAGGATTTGATCATTGTTCGTTCTCACTTCATAACCGCTCTCAACACTTAAATGACCATTTTTATACCCCTTTGTTTCCTTTTCAAAATCTTGATACAGCTTTTTGTTTTCAGCTAAATATTTTTGATTCAGGCTGTCTTGTAATGTTCCGTCCCCAAGTCCTGAAACGTGTGGTGTTTTAAGATCAATATTCGTTCCTTGATCGCTCTTTTTAAATTCTGTAAACGTTACGACTTTCACCAGCTCGCCAATGACAGGCACCTCTGAAATCGCTCTTGCTGCCTGTGGACTGACATTAACCGTTGTGACAAAAAGAGCTGCCGCCGCAACAAGTCCTATTGTCCATTGCTGAAAATGAGGTTTTTTATTTTTTCTTTTTAACGTTCGTTCAACCATCGCATCATATTCCGGTGGAATAGGGATTTCTAAATATTCATCCTTTAAATGTTCCAAATACTTATCCATTTATATTTCCTCCTGTGATAATTCTACTTTTAAAAGCCGCAGCGCCTTATATAGTCTTGTTTTAATGGTGTTTTCATTTTCATCGAGAATCTGGGCGATGTCCTCTAGTTTTAAATCTTCAAAGAATCTCAATATAATGATGACCCGATACATCTCAGGCAAATCCTCTATAGCCCGTTTGACGTCTTGATCCTCGTATACATCTGATTCGCCCTGAGATAAGAATTCAAGCGTATCATCATCTGTCACCTGCACCCGTTTCTTCTTTCGTAAAAAGTCTAGGGCAGCGTTCACCACGATTTTATAAAACCAGCTATGCATTTTGCTCGCATCCTCTAATCGGTGAACAGATTTGAGTGCTTTATGAATGGCCTCCTGAACAACATCCATAGCATCTTCTGGGTTTTTGACATAACTATAGGACAACCGATAAAAACTGTGTTTATGTTCCATGACGTAATCCGCAAATTGATCGTCTATTTTTCGTTTCTTCATTTTACAAAGAGCTCCTTTATCTTAAATGCGCATCTGTTATTTCTTACATTGGATAGACGCGCACCTTTTGAAAATAGTTTGCGCTCGATTATTTTTTAACATGTCATCACATTTACGTTCCTATACAAAAAGAGCGAACCTGAGGGGTTCACTCTTTCCAAGCGGATATTGTTTGATGAACAAACTGTTTTAGTGAAGAAAGCGGATGAATGATAGGAACGCCTGTCTCCTGCTCCATCTCCTGTGCCGCATGAACCATCGAAAGCTGCATCACACAAATGTCTTTCCCTTTTTGCTTCATACATCTTCTCAGCTGCTCCTTGATTTGTTCATCATAGGCTTGCTATCACCGTTTAGACAGAGATGAAAGGCATCCTCCATCACAACCAATTCCACTTCAACCTGTTTGCCCCGCTCTGTGGCATATGATTCAAGCCGCTGCATCGTCCCTTCCACTGTATCTGGGTTGGAAAACACCAGTTGAAGAGGCCCTTGTTTCTCACAAATCATCTCAAATAACGGTTCATCGATCGGAACAATCGGTTGTTTGAAAAGGTGCTGCTGATCACCTAGAGCAGCAATGTATTGTGTACACGTGAGCAGAATGAGATCGGCTTCACTTTCTTGCTTTAATCTTTTGATAGCATACGTTTGCTGCTTGTATTGATCAAATGCAGGATCTTGAGTGGCGCGTTCTATAAATGATGAATCGACTGTGTGATGCAAATCAACATCTGTATCACCAAAAACATCTTCTATATATGACTGATTGGACGGATGGGCGTGAAGGCAGTGTAATCGAATCATCTGGTTTGCTCCTCGTGAAAGTTTTCAATCATTATATCAATCCTTGTATGAAATAGGGAGAAACATGACCATATTGTTAGGGAGATATTGAAGGAGGGATTCGAATTGAAAGAAGATCAACAGCCTAAACCATCTTCAGAGTCAGAAGAAACGTTAACGAATCGGCAAGGTCATCCCGTAACAGACAATCAAAATATGAGAACTGTTGGGAATAGAGGACCCACTACGCTTGAAAACTACGATTTCCTAGAGAAAATCAGTCATTTTGATCGTGAACGCATCCCTGAACGTGTCGTTCATGCACGCGGTGCTGGAGCTCACGGTTATTTTGAAGCCTACGGCACATTTGGTGATGAACCCATCTCCACCTATACGAGAGCGAAATTGTTTCAGGAAAAAGGGAAAAAGACGCCTGTTTTCGTTCGTTTTTCTTCTGTGATTCACGGCGGTCATTCACCAGAAACATTACGCGATCCGAGAGGGTTTGCGATTAAATTTTATACAGAGGAAGGCAACTGGGATCTCGTGGGGAACAACCTGAAGATTTTCTTTATCCGAGATGCTTTAAAGTTCCCTGATTTGGTTCATGCCTTTAAGCCAGATCCTGTCACCAATCGTCAGGACGGCGAGCGTATTTTTGATTTTGTCTCACAATCACCTGAAGCGACGCATATGGTGACATTTCTCTTTTCACCGTGGGGCATCCCCGCAACATACAGGCACATGCAAGGCTCAGGTGTCCATGCGTACAAATGGGTAAACCATGAAGGAAAAGCCGTGCTGGTTAAATATCATTTTGAACCGAAACAAGGCATTCGCAACCTGACCCAAGAACAGGCACAAGCGATTCAGGGAGAAAATTTTAATCATGCCACACAGGATTTATATGAAGCGATTGAGCAAGGAGATTATCCTGAATGGGAGGTATATGCACAGATCATGGAAGATGATGCCCACCCTCACCTCGATTTTGACCCGCTAGACCCGACAAAGCTTTGGTACAAGGATGACTATCCATGGAAACCAATCGGACGGATGGTATTAAACAAAAATCCAGAAAACTATTTCGCAGAAGTCGAGCAGGTTGCCTTTGGGACTGGTGTACTCGTAGACGGTTTGGACTTCTCAGATGATAAATTGCTTCAAGGCCGTACCTTCTCCTACTCTGACACGCAGCGATATCGTGTAGGGCCAAACTATTTACAGCTGCCGATCAATGCACCGAAAAAGCATGTCGCCACCAATCAGAGAGACGGTCAAATGGAATACCATGTCGATCAAGGCAAAGGGCAAAATCCCCATGTGAATTATGAGCCGTCGATACTCGGTGGATTAAAAGAAGCCAAACAGGATGGAAAGGATCATACGCCTTTTGTAGAGGGTGAAGTCAAACGAGAAGCCATTGACCGCCCAAACAACTTTGGACAAGCAGGAGAAACGTATCGCCGTTTTAATGATTGGGAGCGTGAGGAACTGATTAAGAACTTAGTCAACACCCTTTCCACATGTCAAAAGGACATTCAAGACCAAATGATCGAAAACTTTACAAAAGCAGACCCTGATTACGGAAAGCGTGTCGCTGACGGCTTAAAAGCCTTTAAACAAGAGCAGCCAAGCGGACCTATCGGCTCTACAGGCGCTGCCGAAGCCGTGGACGATGCCATCAACAACAGCACACCATCAGATCCTTATTAATGAAAAAAAGAATGCAGCGGCGAGGCTGCATTCTTTTTATTTACATCTATTAAGCGTTTTGACCTTTTTTGATCCATTCTGCTACATTGACTGTACGTTTTGCCTGATGTTTCACAGCTGCTTCTGCATCCTCTTGGATTTTTCCATTTTGGTCAACAGTGACACTTACGCCATAAGGGTTGCCCCCTGCACCGTATAAGGAATCATCTGTGTATCCAGGAGCGGCAATAATGGCTCCCCAGTGGAACATCGTCGTATATAGGCTGAGAACCGTCTGCTCCTGTCCGCCATTTGCGTTTTGAGCTGAAGTCATCGCGCTCACTGCTTTGTTTGCCAATTTACCTTGGAACCACAAGCCGCCTGTCGTATCTAAGAACTGCTTCATTTGAGCTGGCAGGTTACCGAAACGTGTCGGCATGCTAAAGATGATGGCATCTGCCCACTCTAAATCACTTAATTGAACCTCTGGCACATCCTTTGTTTCGTCTAAATGTGCTTTCCATGCTGGATTTGAAGCGACAACTGCTTCTGGTGCCAATTCAGCAACCTTTAATACTTTGACCTCTGCGCCAGCTTCTTTTGCTCCAGCTTCAGCCCATTTCGCCATCTGATAGTTTGTACCTGTTGAACTATAATAAATAATCGCTAATTTTACGTTTTCCATTTGTTCCATCTCCTTTTGTTTATTTTGCCCAAAAAGCTTCTGTAAAAATCCCACCTGTATTCCCCACCTTATTTAAAATTGACGACGATACCATAAAGCCGCAGCATCGACTTCTTCTCTCGTTAGCTGATGTCCGCGATTTTCCCAATGAAGTGTAACCGATGCACCTGCACCCTGCAGCAATTGCTCCAGCTCCTGTGATTCCTCTGGACGGCACATTGGGTCATTTTCACCTGCTGCTATAAAGACTTGTTTCCCTGCTAATGAAGGCAATGAAACTCCGCGTCTTGGAACCATTGGATGATGCAGGATGGCGCCTTTTAGGGCATCCCCATAATGGAATAACAAGCTTCCAGCAATGTTTGCCCCATTGGAATATCCGATAGCTACCACATTGTGACGATCAAATCCATATTCATCAGCTGCTTCGCCGATAAATGTATATAGTTCCTCAGTACGCTCAATCAAATCCTGTTCATCAAATACACCCTCTGCCAAACGTCTGAAAAAACGCGGCATGCCGTTTTCTAATACATTCCCTCTCACACTAAGAACAGATGCATCAGGATCTACTATCTGTGCAAGCGGCAATAAATCTTCTTCCGTCCCGCCAGTTCCATGCAGTAATAACAGGACAGGTCTTTGTTCATTCTTTCCTTTTCGAAAAAGATGCTTCATCATGAATCTCCTTTCCCTTTAACTTCTCTCACTTCAATTGGAAACACAATTTGTTCAATCTGGCTGCGCTGCGCCTCATATTGCGGTGGCAGTTTCAATGCTTCACCCATTGTTTCCACTGATTCATCGTGTGCAAACCCTGGAGGATCAGTAGCGATCTCAAATAATATGCCGCCAAGCTCTCTAAAATAAATAGCATTGAAGTAATTTCGGTCTTGCACAGGTGTCACTTGATACCCGCTTTGTGCAATATGTCTTTGCCAATCTAATTGATCATGATCATCTGTTGCTCTCCATGCAATATGGTGCACAACTCCAACACCCATACGTCCTCGTGGAACAGGTGTGATGTTCACATCAATGACATTGCCTATTTCACCAAACGAACGGAATCTCACATAGTCTCCTTCTGCTCCGACTCGTTCAAGTCCCATCGTTTGCTCTAGCAGCTGCATCGTTTGCTCCGGCTGCGAAGTTAATAAAACAGCTCCGCCAAATCCTTTAATGGCTACATCTGGTGTGACACCATTAAAGGTCCACTCGTTTTGTTTTCCTTCCGCACGCTCTACCAGCTCAATCAATAAGCCGTGTGGATCTTCAAATGAGAGAAAAGCTTCACCAAAACGTTCAACCGTTTCATAAGAGACATTAAACTGCTCAAGACGATCCTTCCAGAAAGAGAAAGCGCCTGTCGGTACAACATATGTCGTCACGCCCACTTGCCCTGCACCAATTTGACCTTTTTGTGCCCCCGGCCAAGGGAAAAACGTAATAATTGTCCCTGGAGAGCCGCCTTCATTTCCAAAATATAAATGGTATGTGCCCGGATCATCAAAATTCACGGTCTTCTTCACGAGACGAAGTCCTAAAACACCTGCATAAAAATCAACGTTCTCCTGAGGATGACCTACAATAGCTGTAATATGGTGAATTCCTTCTGTTTTTTTCACTTCTCATGCCCTCCTAATTTAAGTAAGAAACCCCTATTCATTATGTCTTTACTGACGTCTTTATATTATCTCGAATTCGAGATATTAGATCAAAAAAATATATTTATCTCGAATTAAGGATATGATGTTTTTAAATAAATGTCAATGTTTTTTGTTTTTCTTTTAAAAAAGCAGAGCTGCTTTGCATGAAACAGCTCTGCTTTCCCTTGATTATTGCAGCAATTTTTTCTTTTTTAAATAGGCCTTCGCTACCTGAAATGCATCCTTCTCCTTCACATTGACTTCATAATTCATTTCTCTCATCTCATCGTCTGTGATTTGACCCGCAAGCTTATTGAGAGAGGTCTCAATCTCAGGGAATTCAGTTAATGTCTCCTGCCTGAGCAGCGGTGCTCCTTGATATGGCGGGAAAACATGCTGATCATCATCAAGCACCTTTAATTTGTATTGTCTCAATTCACTGTCTGTCGAATACGCATCGACCAAATTGATATCTCCTTTTTGAATCGCTCGATAACGAAGCTTCGGCTCCATCGTCACAACATCGTCAAAGGAAAATTCATAAGCTTTTTGAATGCCTCGATACCCATCCTGACGATCAGAAAACTCTAAGGTAAATCCAGCTTTTATACGGTTTTTGATCTTACCTAGATCTGAAATGTTGGACACCTCATATTGATCAGCCAGTGACTGCGGCACGGCTAAAGCATACGTATTGTTGTATGCCATGGGCTCAAGAAGACGGAGCTGAAAGGACGATTCCAATCCACGCCGCGCTTGCTCATACACTTTTCTTTTATCTGTGCTTTTTGCTGTTTCTTTGAGGAATTCAGAAATCGCTGTACCCGTAAACTCGGGATAAATGTCAATATCACCAGAGCGTAATGCCTGGAAAACAAAGGAGGTTTTACCAAGACCGGGCTTCAGATTCACTTGAATATCTGTATCCTGTTCAATTAAAAGCTTATACATCGAGATCAAAATCTCAGGCTCTGATCCTAACTTCCCGCCAATGGTGATTTCTTTCTTTTCTTGCTGAAACAGCGAGGGGGCAGCGACAACTGCTCCTGCAATGAGAGCAAAAACAGTCACAGCGATCACAGTCTTTTTAAAGGAAATTTTCTCAAAGGTTCGCAGCACCACATCAAATAAAAGTGCGAGTAAGGCTGCTGGTATCGCACCAATGACAATGAGCGACATATCATTTCGATCAATTCCCAGCAGAATTAAGCTTCCTAATCCCCCAGCTCCGATCAGTGCTGCCAGAGTGGCGGTCCCCACAATGAGTACCATCCCGGTTCGGATACCCGCCATAATGACTGGCATGGCAAGTGGAAGCTCTACCTTTAATAACCGTTTGCGATGATTCATCCCCATGGCAAGCGCTGCTTCTCTCAGGGAAGGATCGACCTCCTGAATGCCTGTATATGTATTTCTTAAAATAGGGAGTAAGGCATAGACCACAAGCGCAATAATCGCAGGCACTTGCCCAATCCCCACGAGAGGAATCAGCAAGCCAAGAAGTGCAAGCGACGGAATCGTTTGCAAGACAGCCGTCACCCCAATGACCCACTCCGCTAGCTTTGGAACCCTCGTTAAATAGATACCTAATGGAATGGCAATCAAAATCGCTAAAAATAAAGCAATAAAAGAAATTTGAATATGCTCAAGTAAGGCGTGCCCCAATTGTTCTTTGCGTTCCCAAAACACACGGGTCCAATCATTCATGTGACTCGCCCCTCTCTTTAGAAGAATCAGCTAAAAACTGAATCACTGCTTGACGATTCACTAGTCCAATCCGCTCTCCATTCTTTTCAACAGCCAATTCCTCGTGCTTTGCCAATAGAGACAAGGCTTCATCCAGTGTGGCATCTGCTGAGACCGCCTCATAGAGGAAAAGAGCTTCGTGAGCCATCGGTTGGGCCAAGGTTTCCAGCTCGAAAGCTTGATGTCCCACATGGCGGGCAGCCCCTGAAACAAACTCCTTTACAAAGGCATTGGCTGGATGTTGAACCAATTCCTCAGGACGTCCGATCTGCACTACTTTTCCTTCATTCATCACACAAATCCGATCACCCAGCTTCATAGCTTCCTGCATATCATGCGTCACAAAAACAATGGTTTTTTGTATGCGGCGCTGCAAATCAAGCAGATCATCCTGCAATTTCTCCCTCGTTAGTGGATCTAACGCACTAAAAGGTTCATCCATCAGGACAATCTCAGGATCAGCTGCAAGTGCACGTGCCACACCGACACGCTGCTGCTGTCCACCAGAGAGCTCTGCTGGCTTTCGATGCCGATACATAGCAGGATCAAGCCCGACCATCAACATGAGTTCATGGACACGCTGATTGGTCTCATTCCGGCTCCATTGTTTAAGCTCTGGCACCACAGCAATATTTTCTTCTATGGTCATATGAGGAAAAAGCGCAATTTGCTGCAGAACATAACCGATATCCCAGCGCAGCTCATACATATCAAAATCACTTATTTTTTGACCCTTTATGTAAATCTCACCTTCTGTAGAAGAAATGAGACGATTGATCATTTTCAATGTCGTCGTTTTTCCGCTGCCACTAGGTCCAATCAATACAAAAAACTCACCTTGCTGAATCTCCAAATCAACAGATTGAACGGCATAGCGCTCATCAGAAAATTGCATCGATACCTTATTAAATTCAATCATCTTCCCACGCCCTGACTGCAATTATTTTCTAGACTACCAATATGACAGATCAACCTCATATTTGTATAGAATAAACTGTCACTTTTACATACTTCCCCTAGGTTGACTGTCAAAAACAACTCTAGCAAAAATAGATGGGATTCACAGTGAGGAAAATAAAAAAAGCGAAGAGCCCGGGGCTCTCCGCTTTTTAAGTCAACGACTTACTCACCAGTAACGTATGGAAGTAATGCCATTTGACGTGATCTTTTGATCGCTAAAGTCAATTTACGTTGATACTTAGCGCTAGTTCCTGTTACACGACGAGGTAAAATTTTACCACGCTCAGAAACAAACTTTCTAAGAAGATCAACATCTTTGTAATCGATGTGCGTGATACCGTTAGAAGTAAAGAAACATACTTTACGACGTTTCGCACGACCGCCTCTGCGTCCACCTGCCATTTGTTTTCACACCTTTCCTTTAGTCATTTTTTCAGATCAATTAGAATGGCAAATCATCATCGGAGATGTCAATCGGTTTACCATCGTTCGCAAATGGGTCATCATTAAAGCTATTTCCCTGATTACGATTTTGGTTGTTTTGATTGCCATATGGATTTTGACTTGGTTCATTTCCAAATGGATTCTGATCGTTTTGGCTACCGCCATAATACTGGCCTCCGCTATTGCCACCGCCGCTGTATCCACCTGAACCAGCACCGCCGCTCTTAGGCTCAAGAAATTGAACACTTTCAGCTTGAACCTCTGTCACGAAGACACGCTGTCCTTGCTGATTTTCATAGTTTCTTGTCTGCAAACGACCGTCTACACCGGCAAGACTTCCTTTTTTCAAGAAATTAGCCACGTTCTCGGCTTGTCTTCTCCAAGTAACACAGTTAATGAAATCGGCTTCACGCTCTCCAGATTGATTCGTAAACGTACGATTCACAGCTAGAGTAAACGTGGCTACAGCCGCACCATTAGGCGTGTAGCGAAGCTCAGGGTCTTTTGTTAGTCTTCCGACCAATACAACACGGTTTAGCATATTGAAAGACCACCTTTAAATATATATTTCAATGATTTATACTTCTTCTTTAACAACAATGTGTCGAATGATATCGTCACTGATCTTAGCTAAGCGGTCAAATTCTTGAACTGCTGCAGCGTCAGATTGAACGTTTACGATTTGGTAGAAACCGTCACGGAAATCATTGATTTCGTATGCAAGACGACGTTTACCCCAATCCTTTGTTCCAGTGATCTCCGCACCGTTAGAAGTTAACACGTTATTGAAACGCTCGATAACTGCTTTTTTAGCCTCATCGTCAACTGTTGGGCGGATGATGTACATAACTTCGTACTTTCTCATCTGATTGCACCTCCTTTTGGTCTAAGCGGCCCTAAACGGGCAAGGAGCAATAAATTATATTACTCACAATTGTATATTATAACAAATCACTTGGCCTATGACAAGAACCTATACATTAAAACGGAAATGAATGACGTCTCCATCTTTCACTACATATTCTTTGCCTTCTAGACGAACTTTTCCTGCTTCTTTAGCAGCAGACATGCTTCCGCCAGCTAGTAAATCTTCATACGCAACCGTTTCAGCACGAATAAATCCACGCTCAAAGTCTGTGTGGATGATTCCAGCACATTCTGGCGCTTTCATTCCTTTTTTAAATGTCCAAGCACGTACCTCTTGCTCACCTGCTGTGAAATACGTAGCTAATCCTAGAAGTGAATAAGATGCTCTAATTAGCTGATCAAGCCCTGACTCATTAATACCAAGCTCTTCAAGGAACATTTGCTTCTCTTCTCCTTCAAGCTCTGCAATTTCAGACTCGATCTTTGCACAAACGACGATGACTTCAGCGTTTTCACCAGAAGCAAACTCACGGA
The DNA here is from genome assembly GCF_038630815.1 of Bacillus sp. FSL K6-0994. Lineage (NCBI taxonomy): Bacteria > Bacillati > Bacillota > Bacilli > Caryophanales > Bacillaceae > Bacillus > Bacillus sp. FSL K6-0994. The sequence continues at coordinate 3,714,177 of NZ_CP152043.1, forward strand.
TTTGCTGCACATATTCGTTGCCCTCATGATCCGCTACTTCATCCTCACTCACATTTGCTACATAAAGAACTGGTTTAGATGTGAGTAAATGAAGCTGTTTGACAAGCTTTTGCTGTTCATCTGTAAATTCTACAGATCTTGCCGATTTCCCAGCTTCAAATGCGTTCATTAGCTTCGACAAAATCTCAAATTCAGCTACTGCTTCCTTGTCCTTTTGTTTTGCAAGCTTACTCACACGAGCTAAACGCTTTTCAACTGTTTCTAAATCAGCCAAAATCAATTCGAGATTAATCGTTTCAATATCTGCTACAGGATCAACCTTACCAGCTACGTGTGTAATGTTATCGTCTGCAAAAGCTCTGACCACGTGACAAATCGCATCTACTTGACGAATATGGGAAAGGAATTTATTCCCTAAACCTTCACCTTTAGATGCACCTTTGACAATACCCGCAATATCAGTGAATTCGAAAGCAGTGGGAACTGTCTTTTTCGGCTGCACCAATTCTGTTAGCTTTTGTAAACGCTCGTCAGGAACTTCTACAATTCCGACGTTTGGATCAATGGTACAAAACGGATAGTTAGCAGACTCCGCTCCAGCCTGTGTAATTGCATTAAATAGCGTTGACTTCCCGACGTTAGGTAAGCCAACAATACCAGCTGTTAAAGCCATTCTTTCATCTCCTCTATATCAAACGTGCTCGTTATACTGCGTAATATGAACCTAGAGCAATTATAAGTAGGTTTACATGAAAAGACAAGCTAACCACCATGCATTTTCAATAGAAGAAACATCGTCAAAAAGAATAAATCAATGCTTCAAAACGAAGAAATTGCACCTGGCTTTGCTGTAGAAAAGACAAATTTAATGAAAAAAGCATGAGGCCTACTTAAGCAGTTGGCTCCTCATGCTTGACGAGAATTTTCTTCATTTTTCGTTCAAAATCTCTTCTTGGGATCATCACGCTGTGTCCGCAGCCTTCACATTTAATACGGATATCCATGCCCAAACGAATGACCTTCCACCGATTGGCACCACATGGATGGGGCTTTTTCATTTCTACAACATCATGTAACCCAAACGCTTTGTCTGCCATCAGCCTTCACCTCTCTTGCTCACTTCATTGAATCTATTGTACAAAAAAACGGCGATGGAGGGCAATGCACAAAACAAAGAGTCTCTTTCAATCGTTCATCCTATTCTTTTTTAGAGAAAAAACCCTTCTTTTAGATCATTTTATTTGTGACCAATAGTTACTTAAACTCCGTTTTTTTTCAATATTGTCACAAACACTGTAGGTCAAAAGGTTTTTATTGGTAGAACGCGGTGGTTTTTCCATATTTTTTGATTTATGATATCTGCATAAATGTTATGTGAGGGAGCAGGTACGATGGTCAATCGAAAGGATAGATTAACTGATAAAGAATATAAAATCATATCCGATCATGCTGGAAATATCGACAATTACCAGCAGCACCATACAATAGAAATAGGTCAGCAAACACTCACTGTCCACGATTTTCTAAAGATCGACCAAAAATTATATGGTTTAACAATGCAGCCGGAACAATCAGATGAATTCATCGTCGCTTTTCACTGCCCGCTGCCACATCAAATGACGGTGTCATCTAAGCAAGATGTACACAACGCGGCACAGTCATTGCTCAAAACTGACTATGCCTATCCAATTGAAAGAAAGTCCCTTGATGGCAATCAAGACCATGTCTTTTTTAAAGGGAAGGAATACATAGAGAAAGTCTGTCAGAAGCATCCGAATGCAGGTATCCATCTCACTGGACAAGCACTTGCCGGTGCTGTTTGTGCTTATATTGCAACAGAACAGCCAGCTGTCAAAAAAGCCGTCACCTTTGACAGCCCAAATATATGGAGCAGCCTGTCGCCTTCGATTCAGCAAAAGGCCCAGCAAGGTCAATATAAACGCATGTTGACTGAATATATTCAGCCTAGTCATTACGTCGGTTTACTCAATCGTCATGATCAAGGAGTTGGACAAATCAAGTACACCGTACCGCCACGGCAGCAAGACTCAGTCCAAGAATCCGTAAAATACAAAAAAAGAGAAATTGACACCTTTTTAAAATCAGCTTTTGCATCTATGAATATAGAATGGAACGAATCTTTTGATACAAATGCTTTTTTAGCTCTCGTTTCAGGAGAATTCAAAGCAAATGGATATTCATTCCATCCAAATGGATCTGCCCGTATTTTAGATGAACAGCTTGATCATAATACAAGTTTTACAGCCATGCTGCTGCAAGAGATTCATTCTGGACGTGCATATGCACAAAACGGACTTGAAATTATCATAAAATCCCATTTACTGAAAAATTCATCCTATGATCTGCAAAGTATTATTGAACATGAAGTGCACACTGTATTTGAAAAAATTGATGGAATTGATGAAAGCGTAAAAGACGCCGTCCATCATGTAAAACAAGAGCTTAAAGGACTCATAGGCTTTGGCCACTATGATTTATTAAGTCATAGTGATGTGGAAGCACTGGTAGACGAAGTCAGGATGGAACAGTCGCATTCCTCCTTTTATTCACACGAAAAACAGTTGAATGCCTTGTACACCCTGAGGGATTACGAACAAGAGCTTTCTGCTCTTTCAAGACATATGTACACAATGGGTGATGACTACGCCAAGGCAGATAGACGCCTTGCAATGCAAATGGGTATTCATTAAGAAAGGAGTCATCGCATGATCAATCAAAATAAGCCTCCTAGTGACGCCCAGCGTTTCTTGCAAAATGTGAGTGCCCGCCGCTCCATGTCTGTATTCGAAAATCAATCGGCACCACACACACAAACACAGTCTCCAGAAGAAATCGCCGCCATTCAGGCCATGCGCAGAGAAGGACAGCGAAAGGATCTAAAACGGCTGCTCAAAATGCGGCTGCACGACGAATTAGCAAATACTCGCGTGCACTTGGAATATCAATTATCTAAAACAGAAGACATGATAAACCAGACGACCATTGTCAAACAACACATTTCCCAGCATTTAAAGGGACAGGCCATTTCAGAATTAGAGGATCGCCTCCAGCGTCTCAAGCAAATGCCTGTCTATGATGATATCAAAGAAGCTATTGATTCAATTCAGATCAAATAAACACAGCTCTAAAAAAGAGAGGTGATTATTTTATTTTATCAATATAATTTTTTAGGACGAGAAAATATCTTTTTACTTAAAATCGGATACAGCATTAAACAGACGAGCAAATAAAGATTCAACAAACTATAAATTGGATACAAGAACGCAATCAAATCAGCAAATCCAAGAGATGTCAAAGGGGCCATCAAAAGAAGCATCACCAATACAACCAGCCAGCGGGGCATTCGTACAAAAGAAAGCATTCGGCTGGATAATCCAAATAAACCTGCTGCCGTCGTCGTATAAATCGCTAGACAAAGGACAATGGTCATAAACACAAACAAAGACGTCGGCGCCCCTTCTAATACTGTAAACAAAGGAATTCCCTCTGCTGAAAGGCTTCCAGAAATATCAACCAGTATTTCGTTATACACATACGAGATCACACCAAAGATGAGACCGCTTAATATACTCGCCACTTTGGCTTCCCCCAGCCCCTTCATTTCTTTCCCAACCGAAGACAGCACTGCCACAACAGATAATATATTCAAAGAAGCAAAGACAATGCTGGCAGGCCAATTGTACTGCTGCCCAAAATCAATCCTCCACATATGATCATGGTTCATATAATAAAAAACAAACGCATAGATGAGCCCCGCCACCAAAATTGGTATAATGAAAGCATTCACAGATAAGAGCCCTTTCACATCCCAGAAAAAAATCATAAATGAAAACAAACAGAACGCGCCGATGCCAACCCAAAAAGGCACATGATACATCTCAAGCGTCACCCCGCCGCCAGCAATCATGACCGTCGTTGTCGTGAATAAATAAAGGACAATTAACACGTCATACACCTTAGCCAGCCATGGACCGACAAGCCGTTCCAGCACTGGCACAAAGTGATCGGCACGCACCTCATAACTGATTTTTAACACCACATAGGTAGACAGCATAAACATCAATGTAAACAGTAGAATGGCTAGTCCGCTATCAATGCCAAAAAACTGCCAAATTTCCTGGCCGGAAGCATATCCCGCACCTATTAAGCTTCCTAAAATTAAAAGCGTCCACCTTGAACCAGCCTTCCACACAATCATCACCTCATAGGTATAGAATTAAGCTTGTTTCCGTATACTGTTACTAACTACTATGACAAGGAAGTGAGACCTATGAATAGCAAGAACGGTCTTTTTTTTAGAAATAGGGTAAAAGAATACGTGTCCCATACGGATACAAACGCCATTCAACAGCTTAAAAGTATTTTATTCTCGCATCTTCAGAAAGCAGGAAAAAGACCCGTTGCCATCGTTTGTATTGGTACAGACCGCTCAACTGGCGACTCTCTAGGTCCACTTGTTGGTTCAAAGCTTTCAGGTCTGGATTTGAAAAAGCTTCATGTATATGGAACACTCTCTGACCCAGTGCATGCGGTCAATTTAAAAGAAAAACTCGCTGAAATTGAACAAGCTCATAAACACCCGTTTATTGTAGCGGTTGATGCCTGTTTAGGAAGAGTGAAAAGTGTCGGTTCTTTCCAAATTGGAGATGGACCGTTAAAGCCTGGAGCTGGTGTGCAAAAAGAGCTTCCAGAGGTAGGAGATATTCATATTAATGGGATCGTCAATGTGAGTGGTTTCATGGAATACTTCGTCCTCCAAAACACACGTCTTCATCTTGTCATGTCTATGGCCAATACACTTTCTGAAAGTCTATCTCACATTGACCAAATGGATTGGACGAGAGAAAAAAGCCGGTCTCTCTTCACCCCTATTCAAAATATCACTGGAAGAATATAAAAAAGACCATCTCATATCAAGATGGTCACTCTGATGATTCCCTCGTAGAAAGCAATTCAAGGATTCTGTCTAAATCTTCATTTGAGAGGAATTCAATCTCAATTTTACCTTTTTTCTTCTGTTTCTTGATCGTCACTGAAGTACCAAAGTAGTTTTGTAAGAAAGACTCTCTTTCTTTCAACACTCGATCCTTTGGTGCTTCTTTTTTCTTTGTTTCACGTGGAACATTTTCGTTTAACTGCTGAACAAGTTTCTCAACCTGTCGTACGTTTAACCCCTCATCCACGATTTTCTTTACCAAAGGCGCCAGCTTCTTTTTGTTCTTTAAGCTAAGCAATGTCCGGCCATGTCCCATTGATAACGTTCCATTTGCAATCAGCTTTTGGATCTCATCCGGTAAAGTCAACAGACGGAGATGGTTCGCAATATGCGGTCTGCTTTTCCCTAATCGCTTCGCTAATTCCTCTTGCGTCACACTTAGATGATCCAGCAAGGAAGCATACGCTTCCGCTTCCTCTAGTGGAGAGAGATCCTCACGCTGCAGGTTTTCTAAAAGGGCAATTTCTCTCATCAGCGTTTCTGAAAACTCTCGAACGATTGCAGGAATTGTTGTCAGACCAGCTTGTTGTGCTGCGCGAAAACGACGTTCTCCTGCTACTATGTCATATCCTTTAATCGATTTACGAACAATGATCGGCTGTAAAACACCGTGCTGCTGAATGGATTCTTTCAGATCAGACAATGCATCATCATCAAACGTTTTCCTTGGCTGATAAGGATTCGGACGCAAATCCTTTAATTTAATTTCTTCAACCGTTTCTTCATTTGAGTCTACGTTGTTAAATAGTGCATTAATACCCTTTCCAAGACCTTTAGCCATTCGCATCCACTTCCTTTGCTAAGTCTAAATAGACATCTGCACCTCTTGAACGTGGATCATACAAGATAATCGGCTTTCCATGACTTGGCGCTTCACTCAGCCTCACATTTCTCGGAATGACGGTTTGATAGACTTTATCTCTAAAGTACTTCTTCACTTCTTCGATAACCTGAATCCCAAGATTTGTTCGGGCATCAAGCATTGTCAGCAAGACACCTTCAATGGCAAGATCGGTATTTAGATGTTTCTGCACGAGACGAACTGTGTTTAACAATTGGCTCAATCCTTCAAGCGCATAATATTCGCACTGAACTGGTATTAAAACGGAATCGGATGCAGTTAACGCATTAATCGTCAGCAGTCCAAGTGATGGCGGGCAGTCAATAATCATATAATCATAATTCTGCTTAACAGATTCAAGTGCTCTCTTCAGCCTCACTTCACGTGAGATTGTAGGCACAAGCTCTATTTCAGCCCCTGCAAGCTGTATCGTCGCAGGAATGACATCAAGATTTTCGACCTCTGTCGTCTTAATCACATCAAGAACATCTGCATCATCAACTAAAATATCGTACACACACTTCTCTACGTCGGCCTTCTCAATCCCAATACCACTCGTGGCATTGCCCTGCGGATCAATATCAACTAACAACACTCGTTTGCCTATGTATGCTAAACACGCACCCAAATTAACAGAAGTTGTCGTCTTCCCGACGCCGCCCTTCTGGTTGGTAATCGCTATGATTTTCCCCACGATGTCACCCACTTTCAACTTAACAAGTTTCTCAATCATTCATACTTCCTATTCTATCAAAAAAAGTATGAAACGTTTGCTTTTTTTGTTTCCCTATTATAAATTCGTCGGTGAATGTGCCTTTTCGTACATAAAAGAACGAATGATAACACATCTAAAAAGTATATTGATATATCTTTTTTAAGAAATAGACATGCATCAAAACCCTCACTTCTATCAAAAGTGAGGGTCACATATTAAAAGTATAATTCACCTATTTTACGGCCTTCACTGACAATGACCTTAGGAGTTACTGTTTTATAGCTTTTCTTTTTTAAAAATCCATAGGGTGTCTTAATGGTAAAAGTCGCATGTCCCAAAGCGTCCCCTGTTTTGCCATAGGCCTGCCACACGATCTTTGAACAATAAGTCGGGTCCAATGATTGAATTGACATGGTGATGGAGTAGCGAGCCTTCGGATGATCTTTCACATAATCGTGTGCCCATTCCCCTGCTAAATCTGCCTTCTCCTCTTGATTAATCCGAATTACCTTTGTATTGGCACTATAGCGAAACCAGTTATGAATGGAATCAAGTTGAGGATGCTTTCGAAACCCTGGAATAGAAGCATAGCTTTTCTCATTAATGACGATACCTGCATGTCCAACCAAACCCTTCACAGCATCAGTGGTTGTCACCAAGATATCTCCTTTTTTAGGGATAATATCGGTACCAGGATACGGCTTTCCTAAAAGTTGCTTGAGGGTGTGCGGCTTTTCATCCGTCACCAGCTCATCATGCTTATTTTGTCGTAAACCATAGTTCTTCAAATCATCGTCAGCTGTAATCAAGTCGATCGAATCGTCGGAAGACGCATACTCTTGATTAAATTGCTGTACAGTCACATCTTTAGAAACAACACCTTGCTTCTTCAAAACGTTCAATTCTTCGTTGGTCATCAGGCCTTCATCCGCATGAGCCGTTGGCGATTTCACAGCGTATATTGTCGCTTCATTTGGAAAAACAGAAAAAGAAATTAGTAAATAGCAAATAATGGCGAAAATAGTCTTCTTCATTTTCATCAGTAGTTGTCACCTCCTTTATACTATGAAAATCATATTTTACCAATTTATAAATATTATGTAAATATGGTGTGTGCAGGAAATAAGACAAACAAAAAAAGCTGACGAGTGGCGCTCATCAGCTTTTTTCTATTTAGGAATTCGAATCGTTAATTGGATATATTCCTCAAACTCTTCTTCCTCGGTATTTATTTTAAGTCCGCTGTCTTCTACCATGTGGAGAGACTGACGAATGGTATTCATCGCAATTCGTGTATCACGACTAAACGCCTTACGTTTTGGCTTCGGTTTGCGATCCGTTTTTTGTTCAAGCATCTTCACTACACGCTCTTCAGTCTGTTTCACATTCAACTGCTTTTCGATGATTTCCTGCAATAGCGCGATTTGTAATTCTGGAAGCTTTAGGGGCACAAGTGAACGTGCATGCCTTTCAGAGATTTTTTTCTCTAAAATGGCTTGTTGTACCTCTTCAGGCAACTTTAAAAGTCTTAATTTGTTAGCAACAGTTGATTGTCCCTTGCCTAAACGCTGAGCAAGCGCCTCTTGTGTTAAATCATGAAGCTCTAAAAGACGTGCATAAGCATGAGCCTCTTCAATAGAAGACAGCTCTTCTCTTTGCAAATTTTCAATCAATGCCACAGATGCCGTTTCCGTATCAGTAAAATCTTTTATAATAGCGGGGATTTTCTCCCATTGAAGAGTCTGTACCGCTCTCCAACGTCTTTCGCCGGCGATCAGTTCATATTTTCCTTCTTCTTCTGTTGGTCTAACAACAATCGGTTGGATAATGCCATGGGTATGAATCGTCGTGGCCAGCTCTTGTATCTTTTCTTCTGAAAAAATGGTGCGTGGCTGAAAACGGTTTGGCATAATTGTGTCGACCGGGAGCTCCTGTATCTCTTCCTTTAATGTATCATGCTCAGCAATCTCTGCTTCTATTTCGGTTTCACGCTCAGGATGTTCTTTGTCTCCAAGCCCGAAGAAGCGTGAGAGTGAATGCTTCATGAACCTACACCACCTTTAAAAACTACCTTTTTATAATTCTATTTTCTCATGTTTTTTCCTTCTGTAAAATCATAAATATTGAAGAAAAACCGACCTTTTACATGATCAACCTTCTATTGGTGATTTATTAGGTGTTCCTGGTTTTCTAGGATATTTTTTTGGTGTTTGCTTTTTCTTTTCAATGACAATGATGTTCCGTTCGCTTTCTTCTAAAGGAAGAACAAAGGAATGCTTTTCAACAACCTCTCCTCCGAGGACTGTGACAGCTTTTTTCCCTGCTTGCATTTCTTCATCAGCGGCAGATGCTTTTAAGGCAACAAACAATCCTTCCTTTTTCACTAGAGGCAGACATAGTTCGCTCAAGACGGATAAACGTGCAACTGCTCTAGCAGTGACAAGATCATAGCTTTCACGCTTTTCCTTACGTTGTCCAAACGTTTCCGCACGATCATGATAAAAAGTAGTATCTTGTAAGTTTAATCCTTTTGCTAACTCATTGAGAAACGTAATTCGTTTCTGAAGAGAATCAACAATGGTCACATGTAGATGAGGGAAACAAATCTTAAGAGGAATGCTTGGAAAACCAGCACCAGCTCCAATATCACAAATCGTCGTCACTTTGTGAAAATCAATAAAAAATGCTGCTGATATTGAATCATAAAAATGCTTTAAATACACTTCTTCCTTTTCAGTAATGGACGTTAAATTCATTTTCTCGTTCCATTCTACAAGCATGCGGAAGTAGGTTTCAAATTGTTCAAGCTGCACTGGAGAAAGAGTGATCCCTTTCTCCTCTAGTGCTGCTGTAAATTGTTCAATGTTCATGCCGACATCCTTTCTATTCTGCTATCTTCGCAATACGCCCCTGCTCTAAATATACTAAAAGGATAGAAATATCAGCAGGGTTAACGCCTGAAATACGAGAAGCCTGTGCAACAGAAAGCGGTCGGACTTCTTTCAGCTTTTGTTTCGCTTCAGTTGCAATCCCTTTGATGGCATCATAATCAATACGATCAGGAATCTTTTTGTTCTCCATCTTTTTCAGTTTTTCAACTTGCTGGAGTGACTTTTCAATATAACCTTCGTATTTAATTTGAATCTCTACCTGCTCACACACATCAGAAGGAAGCTGTGTTTCCGCAGGAGCTAATTTCACAACAGTTTCATAATTCATTTCTGGACGTTTCATCAAATCACTTGCACGAATGCCGTCCTTCAACTCACTTCCACCGAGTGAACGAATAAATTCTTGAGTCTCTGCTGTAGGTTTAATGATCACAGAATATAAACGTTTTTTCTCTGCTTCAATGGCTTCTTTTTTCTGCTGGAATGCTTGGAATCTTTCTTCAGAAATTAATCCAATTTGATAGCCAAGTTCAGTTAATCTTAAATCAGCATTGTCATGACGGAGAAGGAGACGATACTCAGCACGTGATGTCAAGAGACGGTATGGTTCATTTGTTCCTTTTGTGACAAGGTCATCGATGAGGACACCGATATATGCATCAGATCGGCTTAAAATGACTTCTTCTTTACCTAATGCTTTTCTTCCTGCATTAATACCTGCCATAATCCCTTGACCTGCTGCTTCCTCATAACCAGACGTACCATTAATTTGGCCGGCTGTATATAATCCAGAAATTTTCTTCGTCTCAAGTGTAGGCCACAACTGAGTAGGCACAATCGCATCATACTCGATGGCATAACCCGCTCTCATCATTTGAACATTCTCGAGTCCTGGGATAGTTGAAAGCATGCGCTGCTGTACATCCTCCGGAAGACTTGTAGACAATCCTTGAACATAAACTTCCTGCGTATTACGACCTTCTGGCTCTAAGAAAATTTGATGTCTCGGTTTATCATTGAAACGAACCACTTTATCTTCAATGGACGGGCAGTATCTAGGACCAGTTCCTTTAATCATACCTGAATACATTGGAGAACGGTGTAGATTTTCATCAATAATTTGATGAGTCTCTAAACTCGTGTACGTTAACCAGCATGGCAGCTGGTCAGTAATATATTCAACCGTTTCATAGGAGAACGCCCGCGGGACATCATCACCTGGTTGAATTTCTGTTTTACTATAATCAATCGAGTGGCTATTCACTCGAGGAGGTGTTCCTGTTTTAAAGCGAACCAAATCGAATCCTAGTTCTGCTAAATGATCAGATAATTTAATAGAAGGCTGCTGGTTATTTGGACCGCTTGAATACGAAAGGTCTCCTAAAATGATGCGGCCTTTTAAGAAAGTCCCTGTCGTTAAAACAACAGACTTCGCACGATAGTTCGCCCCTGTTTGAGTAACAACACCCTTACATTCATCATCTTCTACAATTAAATGATCTACCATACCTTGCAGCATTGTCAGGTTTGGTTCATTTTCCATTGTTTTTTTCATTTCATGCTGATATTGGAACTTATCTGCTTGCGCTCTTAACGCACGGACAGCAGGTCCTTTCCCCGTATTCAGCATGCGCATTTGAATATGCGTCTTATCTATATTTCGTGCCATTTCTCCGCCTAGAGCATCAATTTCTCTGACGACAATCCCTTTTGCGGGGCCGCCTACAGACGGATTACATGGCATAAAAGCAACCATATCGAGGTTGATAGTCAATACAAGTGTTTTGGCGCCCTGTCTTGCAGAAGCAAGAGCAGCCTCAACTCCAGCATGACCGGCACCCACGACGATTACGTCATAATTGCCAGCTTCATAACCCATTTCTTATGTTCCTCCCTTTACTTTCCTAAACAGAATTGAGAGAATAACTGATCAATCAAGCTTTCATGAACAGCATCTCCAATAATTTCACCCAGCTGTTCCCAGCAGCGTGTTAAATCTATTTGAACTATGTCGATCGGTACGTCCATTTCAATTCCTTCAAGAGCATCCTCAATGGATTGTTTTGCTGCCTGAAGAAGAGCAATATGCCTTGTATTACTTACATACGTTAAATCTCCACTTTCAATTGAACCCGTGAAGAATAGTGATTGAATCGCGATTTCAAGTTCATCAATCCCTTTTTCTTGTAATAATGATGTAGTAACCACCGGACGATCCTTCGCTAACTGCTTGACCTTTTCAATATCAAGCTTAGGCTCAAGATCTGTCTTATTCACGATTACGATGATATCCATGCCTGAGACGGCCTCAAAAAGTTTGATATCCTCTTCTGACAATTCCTCGCTATAATTGAGCACAAGTAAAATCAGGTCAGCTTCTTTTAAGACCTGTCTAGATCGTTCAACCCCTATACGCTCAACAATGTCCTCCGTCTCACGTATACCCGCAGTATCGACTAATCGAAGCGGTACACCTCTAACATTTACATATTCCTCAATGACATCTCTCGTTGTTCCAGGAATATCCGTTACAATCGCTTTTGTTTCCTGTACAAGACTATTCAACAAGGAAGACTTCCCAACATTCGGTCTTCCAATAATGACAGTGGATAAGCCCTCGCGAAGTATTTTCCCCTGCTGAGAAGTTGTTAGCAGTGACTCAATTTCCTTTTTCACTGATGTTGCCTTTTCAACTAAAACCCGATGCGTCATTTCTTCAACATCGTCATACTCAGGATAGTCAATATTGACTTCAACATGGGCCAGTGTTTCCAATATCTCGCCGCGAAGTCGTTTAATCAAACCTGAGAGGCGTCCCTCCATTTGAGTAATCGCTACATTCATCGCACGATCTGTCTTTGCGCGAATTAAATCCATTACCGCTTCAGCCTGCGAAAGATCAATTCTTCCATTTAAGAAAGCTCGTTTTGTAAACTCACCTGGCTCCGCTAATCTTGCTCCTTCTCTTAAAGCAAGCTGCAGTACTTTATTGACCGTTACAATCCCGCCATGGCAGTTAATCTCAATAACGTCTTCTCTCGTAAATGTTTTTGGCGCTCTTAATACTGACACCATGACCTCTTCTATGACTTGCTCAGTGCTAGAGTCCACAATATGACCATAATGAATCGTATGTGAATCCACCGATACAAGTTTTTTCTCCTTAGGACCTTTATACATCCGATCAGCAATCTGTACCGCATCAGGCCCGCTTAAACGAATAATCGCAATTGCTCCTTCACCCATCGGTGTAGAAATTGCTGCAATTGTATCCATCACTCATTCACCTCTTTCTCTACTTAAAAAACAGTCTGTTATCTATTAAATGGACAATGTCCATCTCTATATCAAAAACGCTTAATCCAAAATTTAAAGATACCATAAATGAAAGCGAAGTGAAAGTATCCCATATCTAATTATCCACAGCTTTGCATCTTATCTATTTTAACACTTAACTTATCCACATGTGAATAACGACGTTTGAAACTTGTCTTCACATCTTACACCTAAATCCAATAAATTTAAACGCCCTGATCCCTATACTTACTTGTTAAATTGGCGTTTTACACCCATATCACACACTCATTTTTTAGAAATAAAGGATGAATCCTCTATAAAAAGCAATTTTTCAATAAAAAAAGACTAAAATCCAGCTTTGCTGAATCTTAGTCTTTCTGCTATTTTTTATACAGCACCACAACATGACGTTTGCTGCCTGTATCTTCAGATGCCGTGGCAAGTTCTTTAGAAAATGCAGCAATCGCATCATGAACAATTTTTCGTTCATTCGAAGGCATTGGTTCTAAATGAACCTTTCTCTTCGTTTTTAAAACCCGATTTGCCGTTTTGACTGCATATTGTTCAAGTGCTTCTTGTCGTTTCTTCCTATAATCGCCAATATCAATTGTTATATGATGATACTGATCAGAATAACGATTAAACACTAGCTGTACCAACGTTTCTAAAGAGTACAATGTCTGGCCTCTTTTTCCAATCATTAATGACGTTTTATCTCCATCAATGTGGTAAGAAATGTTTTTCGGTTCCTGTTTGGAAATAATCTTTGCTTTAGGATCAATAGACTTAACAATTTTATCCAAATACTGTGTAGCTAATTTAAATGCATTTATCTTTTCTACTAACTTGACCACAGCCTGTCTTTTACCAAATAATCCTAAAAACCCTTTATTTCCTTCATCTACTATTGTGATTTCTACTTCTTCTTGTAGTAGCTGAATTTGTTTAAGTCCGGAATCTACTGCTTCTTCGATTGTGCGACCGACAGCAGTTATTTCCTTCATTTTTTATTCCCGCCAGCTTTTTCTTTTGTATCAACTTTTACTTGAGGTGTTTTAATCACCAATGTTTGAATGATCATGAAAATGTTACCTACAACCCAGTATAATGAAAGTGCTGCTGGGAAACTAATTGCAAACACAACGATCATAATCGGCATCACCCATAGCATGATAGCCATTTGAGGGTTGTCCGAAGGATTTCCAGCCATCATCAGCTTTTGCTGAATGAAAGTAGCTACACCCGCAATAATCGGTAATAGGAACAATGGATCTGGGCTGCCTAAGTCAAACCATAAGAATGTATGCTTTTTAATTTCTGCTGTTCTCATAATTGCATGATAGAAACCAATAAGGATTGGCATTTGAATTAAAATTGGGAAACAGCCTGCTAATGGATTGACGCCATTTTTTTGAAAAAGGGCCATTGTTTCCTGCTGAAGCTGCTGCTGTGTTTTTTGATCTTTAGAGCTATATTTTTCACGAAGCTTTTTCAATTCAGGCTGTAATGCTTGCATCGCTTTTGTACTTCTTAACTGTTTAATCATTAATGGTAAAATAAGCAAGCGAATTAACAGTGTTACAATAATAATCGCTACACCATAGTTTTCACCAGTTAAGTTTGCCATGTACGTGATTAATTGAGATAGCGGGTAAACAATATAAGAATTCCAGAATCCCTTACTATCTGATGTAATTGGTTCATTGATCTGTGTACATCCTGCCAATAAAACCAATACGCCAATCAAGCTAAATATTAGTAATAATCGCCTTTTCAACAAGATTCCTCCCATTACTTCAAACTTTATTTAAGTTGGAATTGATTAAGAAAGTGACTCACCTAATCAGTATGGTAACATTTTTTCTTTGCAAAGTGGTGGTTTCATTTTAATTCACTAGATGAAGGAAGCGCTTTTAAAAATTGATTCAACGAAAGTTTCTATTACGAAGACTTTTTCGGTTGTTGTTGATAAACAGCGGATTTTCTAAATAAATGTTGGAGAGACTTCTTTGTTTCTTCAAAGGTCAATTCACTCGCTGGTTTTCGTGCAATGACAATGTAGTCTTTTTCTTGCTTTAACTTATGGCCTTCCTCTAAAAACACCTGACGGATCAGACGTTTAATTCGGTTTCTAATCACTGCATTACCAATCTTCTTACTGACAGACAATCCTAGACGCAGTTCAACTTGATTTGGCTGATCCAGCTGGTAAATAACGAATTGGCGATTTGCCATTGATTGACCTTTTTTGAACACCTTTTGAAACTCTTCATTTTTTTTTAGCCTGTTTCGCTTCTTCATGTTTTCTTCCACTCCGATAAAAACTGACAGTTCATTTACGATTTTATGTAAAAAAGACCACTGACATTATTCAGTGGCCTAAGCTGATAATTTTTTTCTACCTTTGCTGCGGCGTCGCTTTAAAACTAGACGTCCGTTTTTAGTACTCATACGGCTGCGGAAGCCATGAACTTTACTACGCTTACGGTTATTTGGTTGAAACGTTCTTTTCATTTATGACACCTCCCTGAGGAATAGCTGTTTAAGACAGTCTAACTCATTATATTTGTGTAACCCATCGATTGTCAATATCAATGATAAAACTCTTATTATCAACCTTATAAGCATAACATAAATTATCAAACGAAGAAACCTTCTTTTTTAGTTTCCAACATTTTATTCTCTTTTTCCTCCTAAAAGACCTTTAAAACAAGAATGTGGATATTTTTCCGGCATATTTAGACTATCCACACCCATTATCGACATTTTTTTCACACAAATAACCGATGTGGATAATTATTTTTCAACAGGATGTAAAGTGTGTGGATAAGTTTGTGACACCCATTGCACCATCTTGTTTATTTTGATATTATATTTGTGTTTTAACTCTTAATTACTTATCTGGCCCTTTTATATTATCCACAATTTGTGGATAACCTGTGGAAAGTTATTACACAGCCTGTTGAATTGTTTATCCACAGCTTGTGTAATTTGTCGAAAAGACGTTTTTCTACTATATTAATTGTTTTCAACAATGTATGTGCACGAATGGTGATGACCATTTGCTCTTTTTCGTGTTCTATAACAGTTTGATACTGGTCATTTTAAAAAGAAAAGGAGGGGGGAGAAGCCTT